>CBDDJE010000002.1:0-229505 GCA_965229435.1 Longimicrobiales bacterium | reverse complement strand
ACTGCCATGGGACGCCCTCGAGGACTCGGCCGCCTAGACTCCGGGGCGGGCCGCTCTGCTATCGTGCGGCCCGCCCTCGCCGTACCATGTTCGCCGGAACCGCGACGGCCCCTGAATGCCATGCCCGGATGCCGTGTCCCGGACAGCCCCATGACCGGATGGACTCATGAATCGTAGAACGCCGACGAGCCCGACCATGGGTGTCTGCCCTACCTCTCCATCGCTGGCGCTCATGGCAGCGATCGTCCTCGCGACCGGCTGCTCGAGCGGAGGGTCCGGCATCGACGACGCCGATCTGGCCGACGCCAACCGCACGGATTGGGCGGCGTTCGGCCGCACGTCCGATCAACAGCGGTTCAGCCGCCTCACCGAGATCGATGCGACTACGGTCGGCAGGCTGGCGCCTGCCTGGTACCTGGACCTTCCCCAGGACAACGGATTGGTGTCGACCCCTCTGGTCGTCGACGGCACACTGTACTTCATCGGGAGCATGAACCGGGTGCGGGCGGTGGACGCCGCTTCGGGCGAACTGTTGTGGACGTACGACCCTCGGGTAGAGGACTACGCCGACCGCATGCGCGTGGGATGGGACCACAACCGGGGCATCGCCTATTGGGGCGACAAGGTCTACGTCGCCACCTGGGACGGACGACTGAACGCGGTGGATGCGGCCACCGGCGCGGAGGTCTGGTCGACGACTACCATCGATCCCGACCTGCCCCTCTACATCACGGGCGCACCCATGGTCTTCGATGGGAAGGTGCTCATCGGGAACGGGGGCACGGAGCACGGTCCCGCCCGGGGCTACGTCACGGCCTACGACGCCGAGTCGGGTGCCGAAGTGTGGCGTTTCTGGGTAGTCCCCGGTGATCCCGCTGAGGGATTCGAGGACGAGGCCATGCGGATGGCCGCCGAGACGTGGTCGGGCAACTGGTGGATCCATGGCGGCGGGGGCAACGCCTGGCACGGCTTCACATATGACCGCGCCCTCGATCAACTCTACATCGGCACGGGAAATGGCTCGCCCTGGAATCAGAAGATCCGGAGCCCCGAGGGCGGCGACAACCTGTTCCTGAGTTCGATCGTCGCTCTGGATCCCGATACGGGCGAGTACCTCTGGCACTATCAGACCACGCCGGGCGAGACCTGGGACTACAACTCCAACATGGACATCGTCCTGGCCGACCTGGAGATCGACGGAGCAGAGCGGCAGGTCCTTCTCCACGCTCCCAAGAACGGCTTCTTCTACGTCCTGGACCGGACGGACGGCTCCCTCATCTCCGCCGAACCGTTCACCGAAGTCACCTGGGCCAGTCACATCGACATGGCGACGGGTCGGCCCGTGGAGCTTCCCGACGCCCGCTACGAGGACGGTCGCGCGGTGGTGGCGCCCGGCCCCCTGGGCGGTCATGGCTGGCATGCGATGTCGTTCAACCAGGAGACCGGACTCGCCTACTTCCCCACGATCCACGCGAGCTACGTGTACGACGACAGCAACGTGGATCACGAGACGTGGCGCTCGGAGCCATGGGTGGGCGGGCTCGGTGTGGAGGGTGGCTTCGGCCCCTCTCTTCGGGACGACAACGTCTTTTCCACACTCCGTGCCTGGGACCCTGTCCGACAGGAGCTGGCATGGGAGGTGCCGTTACCGGGCGTGTACTCCCCGGGTACGATGACGACCGCCGGCAACCTTGTTTTCCAGGGCCGCCTCGACGGGATGTTTGCGGCGTACCGGGCGGATACGGGCGAGGAGGTCTGGAGGTATGATCTCGGACTGGGCATGTCCGCGCCACCGATCACGTATGAGGTCGATGGCCGACAGTACGTGGCGATCCTCGTGGGGTGGGGCTCGGTGATGGCCGCCGTAGGCGGTGCGGGCGTGGCCCAGTACGGTTGGGCCTACGGCGAGCACGATCGACGCCTGGTCGCCTTCGCCCTGGACGGGGACGCCGAGCTGCCGGCACAGCCGGATCCCGTCGTTCCGATCCCGAGGGCCGAGGACTTCGAGGTCGATCCGGTCCTGGCCGCACGCGGTGCAGAGGTGTATGCGAAGTGCAGCTGGTGCCACGGGAGTGGAGCGGTTGCGGCGGGTATGACGCCGGACCTTCGCTCGTCCCGCATCATTACTTCTCTCGAGCGATTCGCTGGTGTCGTCCGAGATGGTGAGCGAGCGTCGGACGGTATGCCGATGTATGCGGATATCACCTTCGACGAACTCGTCGGCCTGCAGCACTACATCCGGGAGCAGGCGGATGCCGCTCTCGTTCTCCGAGGCGGCGGCTGACCACCGGCTGGATAGACCTTCACCGCGACCTCAGTCGCCTTCCTCCAACCCCCATCCCACGACCACCGACGCTGAGATGCTCTCGGCGATGGTCCGGGCCCGATTGGAGAAGACCGCGTCGAAGAGGCTCGGCCGGCGGGATGGTCCGAGTAGGACGAGGTCATGGCGTTCGCTCTCCTCGATGATGACCGCCGCCGGGTCGTCGGAGCTGACCACCCGAAGGCTGGCGTCGGTCCCAAGCGCCACCGGCGACAATCGTGCCTGCACCCGGGCTCGGGCCTCGTCCACCGAGGCGGCACTGGCCGCCACGTGGAGGAATGTGGGGCTTGCGCCCGTGTGCGCTTGAAGGGCGCGACAAAGGCGGGACGTGAGCCTCAGAGGCGCATCTTCGGGGACCGGCACGAGGATCGAGCGATGCTCAGGGCGCCTGAAGGTGGCGACCACGACATCGGCCCGAGCCCTCCGGGCGACGCGATGCATGGTCCGGTCGAAGCGCTCCTCTGCCTCGGATCGCTTCTCGTCGCCCGAGTACCCGACGAGTATGAGGGATGCGTCATGGCTCTCGGCCGCCGATAGGAGCCCTTCTTCCACACTGCGTGCGACTTCCACGATGGCCCGAACCGACTGCCCATGATCCCGCGCCGCTTCGCTGGCCGCCCCCAGGAGGTCTCGCGCGTGGATGACTTCCGGCGACGTACTCCCCGTGCCCAGACTGATCTGATTCGCCACCGTCACCGCGTGCACCAGTAGAATGGGTTGCGACCCGGCGTGGCGATCCGGCGGTCCTGCCGGACGCTGCCGCGGCGTTCGGGCCAATGCCGACGAGAGGGCGACCAGGCGGGTCGCGGTATCCGGATTCGAGATCCCCACGAGGAGGGCACCCTCCGGGGCCTTCATGTAGAACTCCTTCCCAGCGACGGCGTTTCCGAGTGAGCACGGACCAGGATGATGGACGGTCCGGCGAGAGGATCGAGTCGTTCCACCGCGTCGTGCAAAGAAGGCGCGCCCAGGGCCGAGACACCCACGACGACGAGGTCGTGCCGGTGCGCCTCTTCCGCGAGCGCCTCCAACGCCGTCGCGCCCGGCAGAGCCCTGACGCGGGCCCTGACCGAGACACCGAGGCCTGCCTCCAGATCATCTTCTACACGGCTCCGATCCTCGTCCGACGCATCGGCGGGGACGAGTGCGGCGACCGTCAGCTCGGAGCCCCACGCCGATGTGAGGCGGCTCGCCAGGACCAGCCCCAGCTCCCCATGGGCTCCCGAGTCCACGAGCACCAGGATCTGTCGAGCGGGTATCGATGTGTTTTCCCGGAACAGGACCAGGTGGGCTCGAAGGTGCCGGTCGAGGGAGTCGGCGAGAGCGTCCTCCCTGGCTCCGGGCCCGTGGCCTGGCCACCCCGCGAGGAGCATGGAGGCACCGGTGGTCTCCGCCGCCGTCACGAGACCACGGAAGGCGGTCGTCGATACCAGCACGTGCGACCGAACGCTGGCGCCCGCTTCCCGCACCCAGTGCGACACCCCGTCCAGAGCCCTGCGGCGTTCCTCGATGGACTGGTAGTACGAGGCGACCGCGTCGTCGTCGAGGCGTTGCTCCAGACGGAAGACGCTCACGACGGTGACCCGACCTCGCATGGGACCCATGAGTGCGCCGGCGAGGCGAAGTCGGGCCTGTTCACGCTCGGGATATCCGACGGCAACGATAGCCGAGGGAATCTCGTCGGCCACCGCACCCCAGCGCTCGACACGCTCCAGACCGGGTTCGAGGATTCCCCGCCGGAGGAAGTACGGCCACTCGCCGCGGACCTCAGTCCGGTGCCGCCCCCAGAAATAGTAGTGGCCGAGGGCGAAGGCGATGAGGCCCAGCCCGAGGTAGATCGTCACCGGCTCCATGAAGAAGATGACGCCGAAACAGGCAAGGGCCCCCGCAAGGGGCACGAAGGGGAAGAGCGGTGTCCGGAAGACGGGCTGGTAGCCGGCTGGCCGTGCGCCCCGGAGAATGATGCACGCCAGGCTCATGAGACCATACAGGAGGAGGTGCAGGAGACCTGCGGCCTCGGCCAGCAACTCGATATCGCCTGCGAGGATCACGATGATGGTCAGGCCGCCGGTGACCATCACCGCCCGGTGGGGAATGCGGTACTTCGGGTGGATCTCGTTGAGCCACTCCCAGATGAGGGAGTCCCGCCCCATGGCGAAGCTGATCCGGGACGCCGACATGATGCTCGCGTTGGCCGAGCTCACCGTGGCGAGGACGGCTCCGAGAAGGATCGCGCCGCGGCCCCACGGACCCATGAGGTCCGCGGCGAGATCGGCCACCAGTGTCGCCCCGGTGAGGTCTTCCCAGGGGCGAAGCATGAGGCAGACGAAGAGGACGAGGCAGTACAGGACCGTCACGGCCAGGACGGAGCCCAGGAGCGCGATAGGCAGGTTTCGGCCCGGGTTGCGAATCTCTTCGGCCATCGAAGCGATCTCGCCGAAGCCCGCATAGGTCACGAAGAGGGTGGCGGTCCCCGCCATGATGGCGCCCAGACCGAAGGGGGCGAACGTCGATTCGGTCAGGACGGTGGGCAGGGCTGCGGTGGTGCCTCCGCCGAGGAAGAGGAGGAGGACCACCACCAGGATGGCGACGATGACGTTCTGCAGCTGTCCGGCGGCTCTCGACCCGGCCAGATTCAATCCCGTGAGGAGGGCGGTCATCCCCACGGCGTAGAGCCACACCGGAAGGTCGACCAAGGTGTGGACGTACTCGCCGAAGCCAACCATGTAGAAGGCGGACGCGAAGATCAGTCCGAAGAGGCTCCCCCACCCCAGGACGGCTCCCCATAGCGGTCCCAGAGCCCGGGAGATGAAGTAGTAGCCTCCCCCCGACTTCGGCATGCCGGTGGCCACCTCGGCGGCGGCCATCGCGTTGAATAGCGCGATGACGCCGCCGATGAAGAAGGAGACGATGGCCGCCGGGCCGACTTCGGCAATGATGAAGCCAGGCAGGACGAAGATCCCGGCCCCGATCATCGTCCCCACGCCGATGGTCGTCGCCTCCATGAGTCCCAACGACTGCGCCAGCTCGACCTCGACGACGTCGGCGCCCGGCGGTGACTCCTGAAGGGGACCTTCGGCGGCTATGTCGCTCATTCGGGGGTCCGGTATGCTTCGGGAGTTCGTCGGCGGTGAGTCACGTAGGTGGTCTCGATCACCCTGACCCGGTGCGCCCCCCACGGTCGAGTCGCGCACGATCGAATGGCATAATAGGCGCAGCCCTCGCGATGAAGCGAGCCGGACCGGCCCCCCAGCCTCGACGGTTCCGACCAGCCTCGACACCCGCACGACGAGCCGCCGCGGGATCTCGATGCTTCGCGCTTGCCCTTTCGGTCCCGCGGCGGCCAAGTTGCGCGCCATGGCCGATCGGGACCCGCAACCACCAATGAGACTTCGCGACCGGGTCGCGGACGCCCTCGGCCTCCATCGGCCCGACCTTCGGGCGTGGGCCATGTACGACTGGGGTATTTCGGCATACGAGACGACCATCGTCACGGCCATCTTTCCCATCTACTTCGCCGTGGCCGCTGCCGAGGGGCTGGAAGACTCGACGGCCTCGGCGTACATGGCGTTCGCGAACAGCGTCACCATCCTCCTCGTGGCCATCGTCTCGCCCCTCCTCGGTGCGATGGCCGACTACGCGGCCGTGAAGAAGAAGCTGCTAGCGGTCTTCATGGCGGGCGGCGCCCTGGCCACGGCCGCCATGTTCCTCATCCACACGGGCCACTATGTCCTCGCCTTGGTGCTCTTCGTGGCCGCCGGCGTGGGAGCTCAGGGGAGTCGCGTGTTCTACGAGTCGCTTCTTCCGCACATCGCCGCCGAGGGCGAGGTGGATCGCGTGTCCACGGCGGGCTACGCCCTTGGCTACCTGGGCGGCGGACTCCTACTCGCGCTGAACCTCGCATGGATCCAACGCCCCGATCTCTTCGGACTCCCCTCGGGCGACGGGCTCACCGATGCTCAGGCCACGCTTCCCACCCGACTCACCTTCCTCTCGGTGGCGGTGTGGTGGGTCCTCTTCTCCATCCCGCTCTTCAAGAAGATCCCGGAGCCGACGGCGGCGCTGCAGGCGGGTGAGCTTCCAGGGATGAATCTCTGGAAGGTCGCCTTCGGACGACTTCGCTCCACCGCGCGTGAGCTGCGCTCCTACAAGCAGGCGTTCCTCATGCTCTTGGCCTTCATCGTATACAACGACGGCATCAGTACGATGCAACGGATGGCCACGACGTATGGAGCCGAGATCGGTCTGGCGGACACCGACATGATACCCGCCATCCTCCTCGTTCAGTTCGTGGGGATCCCGGCGACGTTCGCCTTCGGTCTCCTCGCCGGAATCGTGGGGGCGAAGCGTTCCGTCTTCGCGGGCCTGGCGGTCTTCGTCGGTGTGAGCGCTCTGGGCTACTTCATGACGACGGCCACCCACTTCTACGCCCTGGCCATCCTGGTCGGCCTGGCCCAAGGGGGTGTCCAGGGCATCAGCCGGTCGCTGTTCGCGAGCATGATCCCGAAGCACAAGTCGGGCGAATTCTTCGGCTTCTACAGCGTCTTCTCGCGATTCGCCGCTGTCGTGGGGCCTGCGCTATTCGGCGTGATCGCCCTGAGTACCGGCAACAGCCGGAACGCCATCGGCTTCCTCGTATCGTTCTTCGTCATCGGCGCCATCATCCTCTACTTCGTCGACGTCGACGAGGGCCGTCGTCAGGCCGCGGAGGCCGAAGCGGCGTTCCGTGTTCGGGAGTCGGCCTGACGGAGAGGTCTCGAGCCGCCCGTCAGTACCGCAACAGCCGAGTCACCTTGATGGCGAGCCCCCGACTCCGGAGTCCGGTGCCGCCGGGGCCCGTGTCCCGTTCGTCGGTCCAGACGACGAACAGCTCGCTCCCCGGCGCGTACTCCCAACGGAAGCGGACGTTGCTCGACAACGCGCCGTCGGCCTCGTTGTACTGCACGAGGGAGCTGGCGAACATTCGCGGCGTGAACGCGTAGTCGGCCCGCAGCCGGAACACGGCCTGTGTCTCCTCTTCGTAGCCGGGGAGGTCGATGAGGTTGAAGCTGACACCTGGCTCCATCGAGAGATGGTTGGTGAGGACCGTCCGTCCGCGGTTCACCGAGAGAGCCCGGATGGTGCCGTCGTAGAAGTCGCCCCACTGGAACGAGACGTTCCCGGCGAGGCGGCGATGCTCACCGGCGTTCAAGGAGGCCCGATAGCTGGTGAAGGAGTAGCGCCCGACGGGGATCACGAGCGTGCTCGACAGATCGAAGGGCTCCTCGATCCGCTCGAACTCCCGGACGGCCTCGAAGGAGACGCGGTCGCTGCTTTCCATCTCGACGTCGAAACTCGCCGACTGTCGCCGGGACTGGATGAGACCGTTGGTGTCCTCGGCGAAGTGATCGACCCCCACCTCCCATGTGAGCTTCCGGATGGCCTCGATGGATTCGGGCCGGGGGCTGAAGCGGACCGACCCCGATTGCTTGTCGAATCCGCTGCGCCGCAGGAATCCGATGCCGGGATTGAAGCCGTCGCCCACCTCGAGAAACGAGGCCGTCGCGCCGTACTTGTCGCTTTCATAGCTCGCGGCGGCCTGCCAACTCCCCTCGTTGCCACCCACCCCGAGCGTCTCTGTACGGGCCCAATAGCCGCCCAGTTCGAGGTCCTGGGTGATGCCGAGGGCGGCATCCAAGCCGTACACCTGGTTGGCACCCGGCCCCACGCTCGAGAGGGAGCGGTTGGTGAAGATGGCTCCGATGGAGCTCCGCTCGAGGATGTCCCGCTTGACCCGGAGGACCGTGAAGTTGGTGCTCTCAACGCCTGCAGCCTCGTCGTCGCCGGTCTGGATGTTGAGGGCCCCGATGCCGAAAGGACCCACTTTGCCCGTTACCCGTCCACCCGCGAGGATGGGGATGACCGCCCCCTGATCGAGGCCGATCCGCCGGCTGTAGAAGAGGGTCGGCGCATCCCCTCCGCCGCGCCCGAATCCTCCTCCGCCCCCCGGCCGAAAGCCTCCGACGCCTCCCCGGCCGAACTCGAAGACCCCTCGACCCTCGAGGAAGAAGTCCCGCTTCTCGGGGAAGAAGAGGCTGAAGCGAGTGAGGTTGACCTGCTGCTCGTCCACTTCCACCTGGGCGAAGTCGGTATTCACCGTCAGGTCGGCGGTGAGGTTGGCGGTGAGACCGTACTTGAGGTCGAGTCCGAAGTCGCCGGAGAAATCGTTGTTACGGGCGGGATCGGAGACGCGGTCGGTGGTGAGATCTCCTATGGCGTAGGGCTTGAGCTCGATGTTGCTACCCGCCGGGGGGAGATCGAGGCCGACGACGGTCCCCGCCGCGGAGATCCGGTTGAATGCCTGGGGTCCGGCGAGGAAGGGCGGCACCGGGTTGAGATACGTCCACTCGTTCTTGTGCCGAATCGAGCGCCTCAGTTGGATCCCCCACATCTGGTCGGGGCCCGAGTTGTACCGCAAAGACTTGAAGGGGATGGCCATCTCCACCACCCACCCTCCTTCGAACTGTCCGCCGGCGACATCCCAAACGGGATTCCAGTCAGTGTTTGGTCCGCCCTCGTCCACCACCGAATAGTCGGCACGGGCGCCGAGAGGATTGGCGTAGAACATCATCCCGCTGCGACGGTCGTAGAACGTGTCGAACATCACGCCGAAGTTCTCGTTGTTGCGCAGACCGGGCGTGTCACGGCGCAACTCGTTGATGACCCACTCCTCGGGAGGCGACGCGTCCCAGCAGCGGCATGTCACGTAGACGTGGGTGTCGTCGAACGTGACCCAGACGTCGGTCCGCTCCGATGAGGGATCGCCGGCGACGGGCGTCACCTGAATGAAGTCGCCGAAGGGCCGGTACTCCCCGTACACCGACTCGTCGAGCTGCCCGTCCAGAACGAGGGGTTCATCCAGGCGGATGGCGCGGACGGTGGCTCTGCCCCGGGCGTCCCGGGTGATGGACTCGGGGAAGGTGGGGGCAGGCGAACCGTCCAGAGTGGGGCCGCCGTTCCCGGCGCCGTCCTGGGCCGCGGCCTCCACTCCCATGAATGCCAGAAGGAGGATGAGGACGAGGGTCCCCAGCGGTGTGGTCGGAAGGGCGTCGCGGTCGATCAGGTGGGGCATGGGGTCGGGTAGACCTGTACGAAGTGGGCAGGAACGGGCCGGTCACCGACGAGGACACGGCCTGCCCGCTGCGTGTTGGTGAGCGCGATGCGCAGCGAGTCCGTCTCGGGCTACCCTCGCCGGGAGCGGCGAGACGGAAACATGCCGCCCGACTCCGGTGAATTCCATGGCACCATCCTCATCCGACGAGCCCTCGGCTCAGCCCGTCGACATCGTCGACCTCATCGAGATCGACGAGGCCATCAGGGTGGTCGACTACCTCAGAGGCTGGTGTGCGAGGAAGTCGCGGGTGATGTCCTCGCGGGACGCCCGGTCGAGGTAGCCGAGCCGTTCGAGGTACTCGTCGATCTTCCCCGTGAGGACGTAGCTGTAGTGCATCGGTATCGCATCCGGCTCGCTCTCGTTCACGTAGCGGATGAGTGAGCTCGTGCAGTTGTGGAGGGCGGTGTGATACCAACGGGGGCTCTCGGACAACTCCCGTGTCTCCTCGGTCATCTTGGCGAAGATCCTGGCCTGATAAGCTGCCGGGATGTCGAGACGATAGCGGCGAAGGGGGTAGTCCAGATATTCAACCCGCCGGCGGACGAGGTCGTCTTCCGCGGCCCAGATGTGGGTGACCTCGAAGGCCCTCAGCATGCCGAGGACGATGGAGTATTCCTCGCCGGCCTCCCGACGGGTCTCCACGGAGAGTCCCAGCCAGCGGTCTGCTCCGTACGATGGGTCGAACTCGAAGACGAGGAAGGTGTGGGCGATGAGGCCGACGCCGTCCAGCGGCTGCTCATAGAGCCACATCCCTACGATATCGTCGGGGTCGTAGGTCCGGTCGAAGTACCGCTTCGAGACGATGGACTCCCGGGTGTATCGCCAGTCGCGGACTTCGGTGAGGTGGATGCCTCCGTCGCTACCGGGCTCTACCCCGGCCAGGACCGCGACGTCTTCGTCCCACGTCCGGTCCAGCGAAGGCTGGCGGGGAGCGACCATGACGAGGTAGGCCGCCGCGATCAGCACCACGGCCCCGACTAGAACACGTGACGCGGATCGCCAGATGAACCCTCGTGGGTGGTCCGGCGCGCTCGGGGCAGGTCGACCTCGCCCCCCATGGGACCCGTCCGGCATGCTCAGGGCAGGTCGATCTCGCGGACCAGGAGGCCCGTCGTCGAGACCCGGATCTCGAAGCGGGCCGGCCGGTCGACTTCGATGTACGTCGCCGAACCGTATTCGGCGTCCACCAGCCCCGTGAGGAAGGTGAATCGTTCCACCAGGTCGAAGAGGTCGACGGGCTTGCCGGTCTTCAAGGAGTGGACGGTGCGTGGGCGGGTCCTCTCGTCCTCGACACTCAAGTAGCGTCCGGTGAGCCGGTCCAGCTCGTACTGGGTGTGGAGGCCCAGGACGTTGCCGATGTACCGCCACTTCAGGATGTGGGCGTCCACCAGGAGCTGCTCCCCCTGGACGGCGAGGGTCGTGTCGCGCCCGTCGGCGAACTCGACGAAAGCCTGAAAGGACGCCGGTCCGGTCGGGAGCGTGGTCACCGTGGCCGCGACTTCCTCACGTGTGAGCGCCCGGTAGCCCTGGGTCGACGCCGCGAGGGTGGCTCCCAGGGCCGACAGTGACAGGCACAGCGCCGCCCCGCCCGAGCGACCGGCCGTGCCCATCCAGCGGCGTTTCCGATACGCCTTTCGAGCGAGTGCGAGGAAGAGGACACTGAGAATCGCGAAGACGCCGGAGACGGCGAGAAGGACCTCCATCAGGCGAGGCACACTCGGTTACGCCCGGTCTCCTTGGCCTTATACAGGGCTGCGTCGGCCTTTCCGACCAACTCCTTGAGCGTCGTTCCGTGCTGAGGAGCCGTGGAGACCCCGATGCTGATGTTGACGCCGATGCTCACGTCGTCGAGGACGAAGGTGTGCTCCTCGATGGATTTCCTGATGCGTTCGGCGGCCATGTGGGCACCGGCCTGGTCGGTTTCTGCGAGGTAGCTGATGAACTCCTCGCCACCATACCGGGCCGAGACGTCGGCGTTGCGGATGCAGTGACGGATGATCCCCCCGACCTCGGCCAGGACGTGGCTGCCCATGAGGTGGCCGTGGGTGTCGTTCACCGACTTGAAGCGGTCCAGGTCCATCATGAGGACCGACAGAGGCATCTCGTACTTGAGGCACCTCTCGAGCTCCTGCTCGAAGGCGACGTAGAGGGACTCCTTGGTGAGGAGACCCGTGAGCTGATCGTAGGAGATGCGGTCGCGGACCTCTGCGTGGAACTTGGCCTCGATGGCGTCCAGGACCACGAACTTCAAGATGGTGTCACCGACCTGGATCTTGTCGCCGTCGCGGAGGTGCACCGAGTCGATCTCGCTGCCCTCCACGAAGGTGCGGTTGGTGCTCTTCAGGTCCCGGAGCTTGTAGATGGGATGGCCGCCAGGGTCGGTGCCGTGGAAGTCGACCTCGGCGTGCTTCCTGGAGGCGCGGTCGTCGGGGAGGCGGATGTGCACGCTCTCGCCGCGGCCGATGATCATGGCGCTCTTCCGAAGGCGGAAGTCCCGCCCGATCTCCGAGCCTCGCAACACGATCAGGGCGGCGTGTCGCTCTTTGTCGGGATCCTCGAAGGGCGATCCCCGGATGACGAGGGTTCTACCGGCGTCCATGGAGTGCCCCGATGTCAGGAACACCCCGGATAGACAACCGTCCGGCCGAAGCTCTCCCACTCCCCGCAACGCTCACCGGTGTTCCAATGGCCCCGTTCTGCGACCCGGCCGCGGGCCCAATAGGCCTCGTAGGCGCCGTGGAGCTTTCCATCGACGTACATCTCGCGCAGTGAGAGGTTGCCATTCTTGAAGTAGGTCTCGGACGGTCCGTGGAGCTTGCCGTCGACGTAGGTCTCCTTCGTGGCCAGAAGGCCGTTGAAGTGGAACCACTCGTGGATACCGTCCCATCGACCCTCCACGAGGGTCCCGCGCTCGCGGAGATTGCCATTGACCCAGGTGTCGACGACCGGGCCGGAGTAGGGTTGTGACGTCTCGGGATTCACCCAGACGTCGCCCCGGAGGACCAGTCGATCCAGGTCGAGCGGCTCCTGGGCGGCGAGGGAGCCGGCGACAAGGGCGAGGACCAGGGCCGTCACACCCGCCCACGCGACCATGCCATGGCGAGCCGCGAGGCCACGCTTTGCGTTGGGGAACGAGACCATGCCACCAGCCTGCCGGAAAAAGGATGTGAATCGCTACCTCACCCCGGCCCATGCTACGCGGCCGCCCCCCATCCTTCAAGCGAGAACGCCCAATGACCTTCGGTCCGGTGACGCGTAGTGCCATAGGTCGAGGTGCCACGGGTCTTGGATTGCACGTGGGGCACCGCCTCCCCATCGTCGACGTCCCGACGAACCCAGTCTACCCGGCTCATCATGACACGCCTGTTCTCGACCGTAGTCGTTCCCTTCCTGTCCGTCTCCCTCCTCCTGGCCTCTGCGGCAACTGTGGAGGCGCAATCGACGTGGAGGGACCTCGTCGCCCTGTTTCACGAGTGGCGAGACTTCGAGCGTCCGACGTTCGTGGATGGGGTACCTGACTACACCGCTCCCAGTATGGCCCGGCAACAGTCGGAGCTCCGCGAATGGAAGGAGCGTCTGTGGGCCTTCGACATCGGTGACTGGCCTGTGGAGCAGCAGATCGACTGGCACCTCGTCCGGGCCGAGATGAATGGTCTGGACTTCGACCTGAAGATCCGCAGGCCGTGGGCCCGCGACCCGGCTTTCTACGTCATGATGTACCCGTCCGAGAGCGACGTGCCCGCACACGAGGGGCCGGTCATGCACGGCTGGATCGACACGTGGACTTATGACTATCCGCTCGCGGCCGACGACGCCGAGGAGCTCGCCGAGCGATTCGCCGCCATCCCCGCCGTCCTGGAGCAGGCGCGGACCAACCTCGCTGGGAGCAATGCGCGGGATCTCTGGGAGGCGGGCATCCGTTCGTTCCGCCGGCAGGCCGCCGACCTTCGGGGGTATGCCGGGGAGGTGGCGGGCACCAGCGCCGCCCTCGACCAGGCGATTGCGGATGCCACCGCAGCTTCCGTTGCCTTCGCCGCCTGGGTAGAAGCCGAGCTCCCCGGGAAGACGGGGCCGTCGGGCATCGGCCCGGAGGCGTACACGTGGTATATGCACAACGTCCACCTGTCGCCCTACTCGTGGGCAGAACAGCTCACGCTCATGCGCCGCGAGCTGGCACGCTCCCATTCCTCGCTGCGCCTGGAGGAGAATCGCAACCGACACATGCCGCCACTCCAGAGAATCCAGACCGCCGCCGAGTACGATCGGCGGCTAAACGAGTCGGTGGATCGATACATGACCTTCCTCGAGGAGGAGGAAGTGGAGACCGTCGAGGAGTGGATGGACGCGGCGTTGCGCGCGGTGAACGGGTCGTTCTCACCCGCGGCCGAGGGGGAGATCCGCAACTTCTTCCAGGAAGTCATCTACCGGGACCCCGACGCCTTCCGGCCGCACATGCATCACTGGATCGAACTCGCGCGCATGCGCGAGGATCCCCACCCGAGCCCTATTCGGGCTACGCCTTCGCTCTACAACATCTACGACCACAGGTCGGAAGGGCTGGCCACGGGAGTCGAGGAGATGTTCATGCACCTCGGCCTCCTTGACGACAACTCGCCGCGGGCCCGGGAACTCGTATGGATCATGCTCGCCCAGCGGGCGGCCCGGGCGACGTCCGGGCTCATGCTCCACGGCAACCGCTTCGTCATGGAGGAGGCCGTGGAGTTCGCGGGTCGCTGGACGCCTCGGGGATGGCTCCCCGATGGAGACCTGGTCCGAGGAGAACAGCATCTTTACCTGCGCCAGCCGGGGTACGGAACGAGCTATGTCGCCGGGAAGATCCAGATCGAAGAGTTGTTGGCCGAAGAAGCGCTGGAGCAGGGCGACGACTTCACGGTAAAGGCCTTCTTCGATGACTTCTACGCGGCGGGCGTGATTCCCACGGTGCTCGTGCGCTGGGCGATGACCGGGGAGAAGCATCCCATCCTCGAAGTCGATGCGGTCCAGGAGGCGCCCTGGCGCTGATTGGATGGCCGAGTGCCCCAAGACGGCAGCGGTGCCGGCTCACGACACTTCGACCGACTGGAGGCGGCAACTTGTCCGATTCGGTCATCGTGTCCGGTCACTCGATCGTGACATCAGCGGGGTCGAAAACGACACAAGTCGTTGTGGTGGTGTGACTAAGGCCTAGTAGCGTCGTGGTGGCGCCGGGCTTGCCCTTCTGAAGAGCCGGCACCCCCCCTCAGGGCGACTCTTCGGAACTCAGCCCGACGCCACCATGACCCAACTGCTGGAACCCAGGCCAGGCATCTTCGGCACCTTGCGGAAGGAAGGCGAGGACTCGGTCGGGACGCCCACGGACGACCGGACCGAATCGGCTCGCCGCCTCCTCAATGTCGTTGTGGCATCCGTGGCGCTCGTGCTTACGGCGCCCCTCATGCTTCTGGTGGCTGCGCTCGTCAAGCTCGATTCTCGCGGGCCGGTCATCTTCACACAGCCCCGCGTGGGCATCGATCGGCGCGGCCGGGGCGAGCGGACTGAGGACGACCCACGGCGGGTGGAGGACAAGGGCGGACGCATCTTCACCATCTACAAGTTCCGGACGATGACGTGCGCTCCTGCCGGCGAGAGCGCCCAGTGCTGGGCCAAAGAGAACGATCCCCGTGTGACCCGGGTGGGTCGGATCCTGAGAGCCACCCGTCTCGATGAGCTCCCCCAGCTCGTCAACGTCGTGAAGGGAGACATGAACATCGTCGGCCCGAGACCCGAGCAGCCCCAGATCTTCGCCGAGCTTCGCGCCGAGCTCTCCGACTACCCTGACCGCCAGCGAGTGCTGCCTGGCATCACCGGTTGGGCGCAAGTGAACCTCGGGTACGACGCCACCCTCGAGGACGTGAAGAAGAAGGTGGAGCTCGACCTCGAGTACATCGGCCAGCGGTCGCCGGGCAAAGACCTGGTGATCATGGCCAAGACCATGCCGGTCATGGTCCTCCGGAAGGGAAGCCGCTAGCGCTCACCCTTCTCGGCTGGCGTGGCCGATACCGCTCCGGTATCGTGGCCGCCCCATGACCGTCTCCTACGACAACTCCAAGGCCGTCTACCAAGGCATCCGCGCCGCGGGCATCCGCTCGATCTCGGCGTTGCCCGAGACCTGGTTGGGACTGCTTCTCCAGAGGGCGGAGGCTGATCCGGAGATGACGCTCGTACAGGTCACGAAGGAGGAGGAGGCCGTAGGGGTCGCAGCAGGGGCGTACTTCGCCGGCGAGCCGCACCTCCTTCTCATGCAAAACCACGGCTTCCTCGCCGCAATCAACGGCATCGTGTCGTTGGCTCAGCTGTACAGCGTGCCTCTCTGCATGCTCATCGCACTCCGCGGACATTGGGGCGAGCCGTATCCGTGGCACACGCGAGGGGGAATCGTCACCGAAGAAGTGCTGCGCGCGCTGGGCATTCCCTTCGAGTATGCTCGCGACCCGGAACGCGTGGCCCAGCAGATCAAGGAGGCCTATACCTTCTCGCGGTCGTCCCTGTCTCCGGTGGCGCTTCTCCTCACCCGGGACCTCATGGAGGAGGATCCCTGATGGAGCGTCGCCGATGCATCGAGATGATCTACCCGGAGCTCGAGAACAAGCCGGTGGTGACCATCATGGGGGCGTGCGCGCAGGAGCTGTACGACCTCGGCCACCGGGAGAACTTCTTCTACCTCCAGCACGCCATGGGGCTCGCCTCCTCCATAGGCCTCGGGCTTGCCCTTCATCGCCCGGCCGAGAAGGTCGTGGTCCTCGACGGAGATGGCTCGGTTCTCATGAACCTGGGCACCCTCGCGACCCTCGCCCGGTACGCTCCGTCCAACCTGGTCCACATCATCTTCGACAACGGTAGCCTTCTCTCCACCGGAGGCTTCGAGTCCCACACCAACACTGGCGTCACCGACTTGGCGGCCATGGCCAGAGGGGCCGGTATCGCCCACGTCGATGCCGTTGATGACGAGATGGCCTTCGGTGAAGCGGTGGTGAACGCCTTCGAGCGCGACGCGATGAGTGTGGTCGTGGCTCGCGTCCAGGCCGTCGGGCCGGACGACTACGGCATGGACCTTCACCTACCCGAGAACGCGTTCCGCTTCGCCCGCTATTTCAGGGAGCGGACAGTAAAGCCGACCTGACGGGGCGTCCAACCCGCCCCATGAACAAGGGAGCAGTCGATGTCTTCATTGCACCAACTCATCGCCGACCTGGCCTCGGGCAAAGTGCAGGTCGTGGATCTGACTCAGCCCCTGGGGCCCGAGACGCCGGTCATCGGCTTGCCGGAGATCTTCACGCCATCGCCCGGCTTCAGCATGGAGGAAATCAGTCGCTACGACGACGGTGGTCCCGCATGGTATTGGAACACCATTCACGTGGGTGAGCACACCGGCACCCACTTCGACGCACCCGTCCATTGGGTGTCCGGCAAGGACCTTCCGGACAACCGTTGCGACACGATCCCCGTTGGACGATTCGTGGGGCCGGGTTACGTCATCGATGTCTCGGCCGACGTCGCGGCCGACGCGGACTTCCTCCTTTCGCCCGAGCGCATCGAAGCGTGGGAGGCCGAGCATGGAACGATTCCGGCCGGAGCTTGGGTCCTCCTGCGTACCGACTGGTCGAAGCGCACGGACCCTGCCGACTTCCTCAACGTCCACGACGACGGGCCCCATTCGCCGGGCTTTCGAAAGGACGCCACCGAACTCCTCATCGAACGCGATGTCCTCGGCGTGGGTGTGGAGACCGTAGGGACGGACGCCGGTCAAGCCGGCACGTTCGACCTGCCCTTTCCCAACCACACCCTCATGCACGGTGCGGGGAAGTTCGGTCTGGCCAGTCTGACCAACCTCGATCGGCTGCCGCCCACCGGGTCCGTCGTCATTGCCGCGCCCCTGAAGATCGTAGACGGGAGCGGGAGCCCCTTGAGGGTGCTGGCCCTCGTGGGCTGAAAGGGGCGCACTTCGCATCGACGGGGCGCGGCTTGCCTCTCGGCAGCTATGTAGAGTACAATATATAGAGCTAGACATTCGGAGACTCGTAGGAGATCCAGCCATGTCACCGGTTCGACTCACCCACGCCACGTCACTCATCCTGCAGGCCCTGGCGTCCGGGAGCCGTCATGGATTCCAGATCATGGACGTGACCGGGCTTGCCTCCGGCACCGTGTATCCGGTGCTGCGCCGCCTGGAGAAGGAGGGCGCCGTGGGCTCGGAATGGGAGGACGAGGAGGGTGCTCGGGAGGCCGGACGCCGGCGTCGCCGGATCTACCAGCTGAGTGAAGCCGGACAGCTTCTCGCAGAGGAGGCGCGCCGTCGGCTCGCGCAGACCCAGCGGGTCCTGGCCGCCGATGCGCTTGGACAGGTAGGGGTTACGGGGTCCGGCGAGGCCTGATGACCCGACTGCTGGGATTGTGGCTGCGAGCCATCAGCCTCGTGGTGCCCGCCGGGGAGAGGGAGCGCTGGCGCGAGGAGTGGCTGGCGGACATCGACGACGCCCGGGCTTCGGGCGTCGTCGGTCGAGGGCTCGTTTCATTGGCGGCCGGAATGACCGGCGCCGCACTGACGTTTCGATTCGAGGGGATGACGATGGACGGGTGGATGAAAGAAGTGCTCCATTCGATTCGTGGATTGATCCGGCGGCCGGCCTTCACGGTCATCGCCGTGATGACCCTCGGTCTGGGGATCGGAGCCAACACGGCAATCTTCAGCGTCGTGAACGGGGTGGTCCTGGAACCTCTCCGTTATCCCGACTCCGGGGAGCTGGTCATGCTCTCGTCGGCGTTCCCGACGATGAACTTCCATGAGTTCTGGATCTCGCCTCCGGAGTACATGCAGATCACCGAGCAGATGCGCTCCTTCGAGTCCGTCGGTGCGTACGCCACGTACCAGGCGAGCATCGGTGCCGATGAACAACCCGAGCGAGTGGACGGCGCAGGCGTCTCCCACTCTCTCTTCGAGACGCTTGGCGTGTCGCCGGTGGTCGGGCGCTACTTCTCCGAGGAGGAGGATCAGCCAGGCGCGGCTCCGGTGGCCGTACTGTCCTACGAATTGTGGGAGCGGTCCTTCGGAGCGGATCCCGGCATCGTAGGCCGATCGGTGGACGTGAATGGGCAGGCCACGACCATCGTCGGCGTCATGCCGGAGAACTTCGACGTCAACGAGACGGGGGCCGAGATCTGGGCGCCTCTCAACCTCGACTGGAGCAACCGGAACAACTTCGGGTCGCACTATCTGTACCTCGTGGCTCGCCTCGGTCAGGGGGCCACGGTCGAGAGCGCCAGCACGGAGCTGGAGTCCCTCGTCGCTCGTTGGGACGAGGTCATCGGTTCGGGCCACGTGTCCTCCGACGGTCACCCCCTGCAGATGGTGGATCTCCAGGAGGAGGTGGTGGGCGACATTCGTCCGGCCCTCATGGTTCTTCTCGGAGCCGTGGGGTTCGTGCTCCTCATCGCCTGCGCCAACGTGGCGAATCTGTTGCTTGCCCGGGCCCAGGACCGACACAAGGAAGTCGCGGTGCGAGCGGCCATGGGCGCCGGCCACGGCCGGTTGCTTCGACAGTTCCTCACCGAGGGACTGGTCCTGGCGCTGGCTGGCGCATTGATGGGCACGGCGTTGGCCGTTGTTTCACTCGACCTGCTTCAGGCCGCCAGCCCGGGTGACCTTCCCCGGCTCTCCGAGGTGCGCCTGGATGGCACGGTCCTCGCATTCACGACGCTCATCGCCATCCTGACCGGTGTCTTCTTCGGCCTGGCGCCCACCCGCCATGTGGCCACGCACGACCTGGCGCGCTCCCTTCGCGATGGCGGAACCCGGTCCACGTCTTCGGCAGGGCAGAGGAGGCTGCGCTCGCTCCTGGTGATCTCGGAGACTGCGTTGGCTCTCATCCTCGCGGTGGGTGCCGGCCTCATGATCCGGAGCTTCTCCGAGCTCAACGCCGTCGAGCCCGGCTTCGACCCCGACGGGCTTCTCACCTTCGAACTCTTCCTGCCGGCGTCGGACTACCCCGACGGCGCTGCCCAGCAGGCATTCATGGACGAACTCACCGGGCGCCTCGCCTCCGAGCCGGGGGTAGCCAGCGTGGCGGCCATGTCCGGTCTGCCTCCCGTCCGGAGGCTCAACGCCAACGACACGGAGATCGAAGGCTACGTCCAGACGCAGGACTCGCCGCCCCAGAACGTGGACTTCTACCAGTCCATCACCCACGACTACCTGGAGACGATGGACATCGAGGTCGTGGAGGGTCGGGGCTTCGAGGCCACCGACGACGGAGGAGCCGTACCCGTGGCCCTCGTCAACGAGACATTGGCTCGAACGTTCTATCCAGGAGAGAGCCCCATCGGACGTCGGATCCGACCGGGGTTCAACGGACCGTGGTTGGAGATCGTCGGCGTGGTCGAGGACGTGAAGCAGGCGGGCCTCGACCAGCCCGTCGGGACCGAGCTCTACTTCCACCTTCCCCAGGTCACGGCGCAGGCCACCGCGCCGCGGACCATGAACTTCATCGTCGATACGAACGGCGAGCCGACAGCCCTCGCCCCTGCGGTTCGAAGAGTCGTCTGGGACCTCGACGCGTCATTGCCCGTATCGGGCCTCCAAGCCATGTCGGATGTCATGGGCGACGCCATGGCCCGGACGCGCTTCCTGACCAGTCTCATGGCGGCTTTCGCCGGCTTGGCCCTGCTACTGGCGGCGGTGGGCACGTACGGCGTGATGTCGTACGCCGTGACGCAGCGGGGGAGGGAACTCGGCATCCGGATGGCCATGGGAGCCGAGGCGGGTCGGGTTCAGCGGCTCGTCCTGAGCGAGGGCCTCAAGGTCGCCGCCGTCGGTCTCGCCCTCGGCATCGCAGGCGCCTGGGGTCTCACCGGTATCCTCGAGTCGATGCTCTTCGACGTAGATGCCCGGGACCCGGTCACCTTCCTTCTGGGGCCGGTCGTCCTCACGGCGGTGGCCGTGGTGGCGTGCTGGATTCCGGCGCGGCGGGCGACGCGGGTGGACCCGGTGACGGTCCTGCGGGAGGAGTAGGGGCGCTCGCCTACAAGTAGGGCGAGAACAGGCGCGCCACCCCGTCCCTGACCTTCACCGGGGCGGGGCGGCTCGCCATCTCTTCCATGGTGATCTCCCGTGACGCCTCTCGCCGTTCCTTGAAGATCTCGCCGAGGCGGGCCGCCACCTTCGGGTCGTAGGCTTCCACGTTGAACTCGAAGTTCAGCTGGAGGCTTCGCGGGTCCCAGTTGGCCGAGCCGAAGAGCACCCAGCACCCGTCCACCAGCATGAGCTTCGAGTGGTCGAAGGGCTCCGGGGACGCGAAGACGCGCACGCCTCGCTCGAGCATCTGGTCCAACTGCGCGTTGCACGCCCACTGCACGAGCTTTTGGTTGCTCCTGCCGGGGATGATGACCTCCACCTGCACACCGCGCATGGCGCAGATGTTGAGGGCCGAAATGAGTTGTTGGTCGGGCAGGAAGTAGGGTGTGATGATCCGCACCGAGGATCGGGCGACGCTCAACGCACCCATGAGCACGAGCTGGATGTTCTCGAAGTCGATGTCGGGCCCGTCGCTGATCCCGCGGGCCATGGTCGACCCCACCGGCTCGAGGGCAGGAAACCACGGCTCTCCCTCGAGGCGCTCGCCGGTGGTGAACGTCCAATCTTCGGCGAACGCCTCCTGGATCTCACAGACGACAGGCCCCTCCACACGGAAGTGCAGGTCACGCGCTCCATGATCCTCTTGCGACTCGGGCCAGAACTCGGCTCGGATGTTCATCCCCCCCGTGAACGCCACACGCCCGTCCACGACCATGATCTTCCGGTGGTTCCGCAGGTTCACGTAGGGTG
Organism: Longimicrobiales bacterium; assembly: GCA_965229435.1. Lineage (GTDB taxonomy): Bacteria > Gemmatimonadota > Gemmatimonadetes > Longimicrobiales > Gaopeijiaceae > UBA2589. Next base: position 208,172 of record CBDDJE010000002.1, on the reverse strand, counting down.
TCCGCCACGGTAGGAACCCGGGCATGAAATGGGCTACGCGGACATCCACCCGCTTGAGGTGCCCGGACATCCTGGGCACGGAGTAGCGAGCGCCCATGGCGTCGATGAGGACGCGGACATCGACGCCCCGTTTCACAGCCCGACCCAACGCGTCGGCGAACATCTTCCCGACTCGGTCGGCATCGAAGATGAAGCTGAGGAGGGTGATGGAGCTCTCGGCCCGTTCTATGGCGTCGAGCATGGCAGGGTAGGCTTGCTCTCCATCGACGAGGGGCTCCACGGTACACCCTCCCAGGAGTGGACGGCCGGTCACGCGATCCCCCAGGGGCGCGAGCCGGACGAGGTGGCGCCAGCGATCCCCGAGGTGTGCGCGCAGCGCTTCGCCCTGCTCGCCCGGATCGGGGATCCAGTCCCGGTAGTCCGCGCGGACGGGTCGTGCGGTCCGGGCCCGTCGCTTGATCCGGTTGATGCCGAAGAGGGCGTACAGGATCACGCCGATGATGGGCGCCAGCCAGATGAGGCCCATCCAGCCGCCTGCGGAGCGGACGTCTCTGCGACGGATGATGAGATGGTACGCCGCAAAGGCCTGAGCCACCGGGATGGCCAAGGCAAAGAGCGCCGGCCACCAGCGGAGGAGGTCGTTCACCGAATCAATCAGTCCCGAGGGGCTGGCGTTCGACGAAAGCGACCGAGGACGGCACCCAGAACAAGCGACAGGACTCCAGCTCCCAAGCCCGTGAGGATCGCTTCGGTGGCCCCGGACCCGATCATGCCCGGGTGCACGAAGTAGTCGACGACTCCGGTCACCACGGCCAACACCATGGCGATGCGAAGTCGACTGGACGACCTCATGAACCCCACGACGATGGCGGCGGCGGTGCCGGCCAAGAGCCCCGTCTGAATGGCGATGGCCCAGTGTGCGGCAGTGACGGCGAGGATGTTGCCCTGAACCATGGCGACGAGGCACGCCGCCGTCGACTCGCCGATGTTCTCGGCAAAGAGCGCGGCTCGCTTCGTCTTCGGCGCTTCGGTCATCGTCTGGCGGCCCGGGTCCCGAGGGGAGGTGGCAGGTCGCAAGATCGGTCGGTCGAGCATGTCCCGGAAGGGCAGTCGTTGCGATCGCGGCGGTCCGGTCATACTATGTCGACATACGACAGTCGGCAGCCGACATAGTTGTGAGGACCGATGACCACACCCGACAGCCGTCTCTCGAGGCGCTTCCAACTCCTTCTGCGGCTCTATCCGGAAGAGTACCGGAAGCGCTACGCCGAGGAGATGGAGGACGTGTTCCGCCGAGACGCCGAGCTGGCGGGTGCCGGAGTGGTCTTCTGGTTGGGTGCCGTCTTCGATCACCTGGAGGCCGCCTGGCACGTCAGAAGGCGCGGTCGAGCCCAGCATGGGGAGGGGAGGATGACGAGGTGGATGGACGATTTTAGAGCGGCCTTCGGATCCCTGCGACGGGCCCCGCGATTCGTCGTCTTCGCCGTGGGAACTCTCGCGTTCGGGGTAGGGGCCGTGACCGCCGTCTTCAGCGTCGTCGAACGCGTGGTGATGCGCCCGCTGCCCTATCCCGACTCGGAGCGCATGGTACTCATAGGCATCGACCCGCGGCACGACCCGGGATCGTTGGGTCCACTCAGCCCGGCACTGCTGACGGCCCTGCGTGCCAGTCCGGGACCTGCGGATGCCGTCGTGGCGGCTCGTGAGCGTGAGGCCGTCATGGTGGGCGACGGGGACCCCGAGCGTGTGCGGGTCACGGAGGTCTCTCCTGACTTCCTGACCGTGTTCGGGGCCGCGCCGGCGTTGGGCCGGCTCCTGCAGCCTACGGATCACGCTTCCGGCGCCGAGCGGGTCGTTGTCCTCGACTACTCGACGTGGCGAGATCAGTTCGGCGAGGACACCGACATGGTTGGGCGCTCGGTCCGGTTCGACGCGGAGGTCTACACCGTCGTCGGTGTCCTGGATGACGGCTTCCACCCCCCACCGGAGATCGTCGAAAGTCATGACTTCTGGGTCCCGCTGCGGGTCGACGAGACGCTGACCTCGAGCTTCTTCCTAGCGGGGCTGGCCCGGCTCCGTCCTGGGGCCGATCCAGAAGAACTCGACCGTCACGCCGACGCGGTGGTGAGTGCGGTCTACGAGCAGGACGCTCGACCGGAGTTCCTCCTGGGCGCATCCGTCGCCGACTACCGGGACTCTGTCGTGGGATTCGTCGCAGGTGCCCTCAACAGGGTTCTCGGTGCTGTGGTGCTGCTTCTACTCATCGCATGCGTCAACGTCGCCAGTCTCATGCTGACCCGAGGCGCCCAGCGTCGACACGAGCTCGGAGTACACCATGCCCTCGGTGCTCCCCGCAAACGCCTCATCTCCAGACTCCTTGCCGAGAGCACGCTGCTCGCCGTTGCGGGAGGTACGCTGGGTGGGCTCCTCGCCTGGTGGGCGGTCGAGCTCTTTCGGAGATACGCGCCCCCTGGGCTTCCGCGCCTCGCGGAGGTCGCGGTGGACGGTCGGGGGTTGGCTTTTGCGCTCCTGGTCGGTGCCGGCACCGTCGTCTTCTTCGGCTTGCTCCCGGCCCTGCGGTCGACGCGGAGCGTAGGGGGCGTCGTTCGCGGGTCGCGTGGTGCGACGGTGAGTCGGAGCGAGTACCGGATGAGGGGGGCGCTGGTCGCCGCGGAGACCGCTCTCGCGGTGGTCCTCGCCGTCGGGTCTGGCTTGTTGGCCCACGACCTCGTCCGGGTGACGCAGGAGAGTCCGGGATTTCGGCCTGAGGGGCTGGTCGCCATGACGCTGAACCTCGCGCCGCGTTACGAGAGGGACGAGTGGGCGTCCACCTGGTCCCGGCTCATCGAATCGGCAGAAGCGCTGCCTGGGGTGGCCTCCGCCGCTGTGGCGACACAGGCACCCTGGGATGGATCGCGGGTGGCTTCCACGTATCGGCCGGAGGGGTGGGAAGGCGAGGAAGCGGCTTTCGTGATCTCGGTCGCCGTCGGCGGCGACTACGTTGAAACGCTGGGCACCGAGCTGGTGGCGGGGCGACCCCTCGACGGGCGGGACGCCGAAGGCGAGCGGGCGGTGCTGATCAACGAGTCGTTCTCCACGAGGTTCTGGCCTGGAGAGGAGGCGCTCGGGAAGCTGGTCCATTCGGGCCAAGAGGACGAGCCGACCTACAGAGTCGTGGGGGTTCTGGCCGATGTGAGCACGGGTCCGGGGCGGCGAATCTCCCCCCACGTCTTCCACCCGCTCTCGGAGTCGGCGTGGCGCGAAATGGAGGTCCTCGTGCGCCTGTCATCCGACGATGCTACAGGTGTCGCGACCGGTCTTCGTGACATGATCCGCGTCTTCGACCCCAATCTTCCCGTTACCTCCATTCAGACGATGGAAGCCCTTTCGTCTGTGGCGTTGGCGGCGCCCCGCTTCTACGCGGTCCTCTTCGGGAGCTTCGCGGGCCTCGCTCTCCTCCTGGCCATCGTGGGAGTCTACGGTACCACGGCCTACGCGACGCGATCCCGCCTCCGCGAAGCCGGGATCCGCATGGTCCTCGGAGCACGACAGCAACAGGTCGTGGGCGCGCTCGTGATCCCGAGTGGTCTTGCCGTGGGACTGGGTGTCTTCCTCGGGCTGATGGGCGCCGCCGCGGGGGCCAACGTTCTCGCCGAGACCCTCCGCTACGTTCAGCCGAGGGACGGACTGACCTACCTCATGGTGGGAATCACCGTGGTGGGCACGGGTCTCGTCGCGGCCTGGGTGCCGGCGACTGTCGCATCTCGCACCGATCCCATGAAGACCTTGAGGGAAGAATGAGCAAGATGACCCGTCGGACCCTGCAGATCCTGCTGGCGCTCCTGGATGGCCCCCTACACGGGTACGGGATCAAGCAGGCGGTGGAGACTCGTACGGATGGGGCCGTGCGGCTGGGGTCCGGAACGCTGTACGAGGCCGTCAACCGACTGGTTGAAGCGGGGGAGATCGAGGAGGTTCCGGCCCCCGCGTCGGAGCCCGCGTCGGGTGGTCCGCCTCGACGGTTCTACGCCCTGACCGAGCGGGGTCGCTCCGCTCTCGCAGACGAGATCCGGCAGCTCGACTCGATGGTCGCCTACGCCAAGGCCCGGGATCTCCTGTCCCGAGGGTAGGAGAGGACGTCTCGGGAGCGGCGGCTACTGACCTCGCAGAGACGGATCATCTACCGGGACTCCTGCCGCGTTCCGGTAGACCCACCAGATCCGCTGGAACGCCGTCAGGTTGGTGAGGATGGCGACGAGAACGATAACCGACATGAGGACCCGTCCGCCGAAATCGAGGCCGAAGAAGAGGGAGCCCGCGCCGAGGAGCACGACCCGTTCCGGTCGTTGCATGAGGCCGACCTTGCAGTCCAGCCCCAGACCCTCCGCCCTCGCCCGCGTGTAGCTCACCATGAGCGATCCACCCATGGCCGCGAAGATCACGTAGACCATCCAGACGTCCGCCAACTCCCGACCATAGCTGTTGTAGAGGGAGAGTAGCCCGGCGAAGACGACGATCTCGCTGATCCGGTCCAGGGTGGAGTCGTAGAACGAGCCGAACTTCGAAGCCATGCCACTGACCCGTGCCACCTGCCCGTCGAACATGTCCCACATGCCTCCGAGCAGGACCATGAAGCCGGCCCAGCGCACGTGGTCGAGGTGGTACAGGTAGCCGGCCCCCGCGACGCACACGAAGCCCAGTGTCGTTACGAGATTGGGGTGGATCCCGCGTCGGACCATCCAGGCCACTGCCGGATCGATGATTCCGTAGACGGGGCCGCGCAGGCGGTCGAGGCTCACGATGAACGGTCCATGAGGGGAATCATAACGGATGTCCCTGCCCCTCACCCCCGTGGGGCATCCCGCTCAGCCCATCTCCCAGATATGCGCTGAGATGATCTCGCCCCTCCCGATCCACTCCTCGACGATCTCTCGCACGGTCTCGCCCAACTCGCTCACGTGGGCAGGCTTCTTGAGGACGGCCTTGGCTCCCTGTTCCAGGGCCCGGATCTCGTCCTGGACGCTGGGGGAGGCGGTGAGGACCACGATGGGCGTGTCGAACTGCGAGCCCTGCTGTTGAGCCCACTCGAGGACCGTGAAGCCGTCGGCGTCGGGCATGTAGAGATCGAGGATGACCAGGTTGGGCATGGGGTAGCCGGGCTCGCCTTCCAGGGCGGCTTCGAGGTAGGCGATGCCTTCGTACCCGTTCCCGGCGGTGTGGACCCCAAGACCCGGGTGCGCTCTCCGGGCGGCGATGCCGACGAGGACCGCCTGGTCCTCCAGGTCTTCGATGACCAGTAAAGTGGGAGCGCGCATGGACGTGGCTGTCCTCCCTGAGGACCGGGTGCCCGACCGGACCCGTCGAGCTGGGTCGGGGCAATAGACGATAATCCGGAGCCTTGGGGGGGTATGCCAAGATGCGTCCAGAGGGGGGGCGGGGGCCAGCGTGGCGACATTCGAGGCCACGGGCTGCGTTCCACCGATCCAGGGAAAATCTACGTCGTTGTCGTCCGTAGATGGGGTCGAGCACCCATGCCACCCACTCTCTTTCGTCCCGCCGCCAGAGCCCGATATGTCCTCATTTTAGGACGAAACGCCCGCGTCTCCGAGGACCCATGTCGGCGTAAAGAGTTGCCGCATAACGCCATGCCCCTCAAGGCACGGCGCTTGCCTTCCATGGGTCCGGAACGTTGAATCATCTGGAGCGGGGGGGAACCCATGTTCGATAGGGCCATGCATGCCGGAATCGCGACAACCCGAGCCTCGTTCGTTGTCGCCGTGGGGTTGGCCCTCACGGCTCTGGCTCCGGGAGCGGTGGAGGCCCAGGTCAGCGGCCGGGTCATCTTCGAGGAAGGCCCCATCGGGGTCGACATCGTCTTCGGTCCGCGGCCTTCCGTCGTGGTTGAGTACGGCGACCGGCGCTACGACCCACGCCCGGCCAGGGCGGGGAGCCGCGTGGTCGTCGTCGATGAGCGTCGGCCGGTCCGCTATCGGCGGGGCATGAGTCTGCGCCAGTTGGAGCACTACCTGGCGTGGGTCGAAGGCGAGTACCGCTACTTCAAGCGCCTCCACCCATACGAGGCCTACGACCGCTTCGGGTGGGGCGAGCGTGACCTCGACCGCTACGTCGACTGGTTAAAGGACGAACGGAAGTTCCTCGAGCGCGAGCGAAAGGAGCTCCGCAAGCTGTACCGCGGCCATCGTGGCGGGGACTGGGGGGACGACGACTGGGACGACGATGATTGGGACGACGATGATTGGGACGACGACGAAGACCGATGGGAGCATGCCGACGACCGGCGGGATCGCAGGCCCAGGGCGCGCCCCGGCCGGGGTCGGGGGCGCTGACTCCGCGCCGACGAGGTGAAGTCGACGAGCCAGGTCGGCCCCGCTTGCGTGTACGTGAGGGCCATCCCTAAGATCGCCACCGTCCGGCGTCGGGGGGTGGCCCTCTTCGGCGTCGTGCCTGGGCTTCTCATCCCTCGTCACTCGACGCGCGACGGCGTCGAGGAAGGACTCTCGCGATGGCACCTCCCGAGACGGCGCTCCCGGTTGCCCGACCCTTTGGCTCCACCATGCGCCGAGACGCGTGGTGGCTCCAGCCGACAGCGGTCTTCATGGGCCTCGGCGCCTTCATCGTGTACTCGACCTGGGCGGCCTTCCAGGGTGAGCACTACACGTTCGGGAACTATCTCTCCCCGTTCTACTCGCCGGAGCTCTTCGGGGATTCGGGCCACGCCCTCTTCGGAGCGCGACCGCAGTGGTGGCCCGGGTGGATGCCGTTCTCGCCGGCGTTCCTGATCCTCTGGGCCCCCGGCGGATTCCGCCTCACCTGCTACTACTACCGGGGAGCGTACTACAAATCGTTCTGGGCCGACCCGCCCAACTGCGCGGTAGGCGAGCCGCGGAAGAGTTACCTGGGTGAGCGGCACTTCCCGCTCATCATGCAGAACGTCCACCGGTACTTTCTGTACCTGGCGCTGGTCTTCATCGTCATCCTCTCGTACGACTTCTGGCGCGCCCTCTGGTTCGTCGACCCGGCCACCGGTGCCGAGACGCTGGGACTCGGTGTAGGGTCGCTGGTCCTGGGGATGAACGTCATCCTCCTGGGCAGCTACACGCTGGGTTGTCATTCGCTACGGCACCTCGTTGGCGGACGGCTCAACAAGATCTCCGACAAGCCGGTGCGGAAGACGACCTACTCGTGTGTCACGTGCCTCAACAAGCGGCACATGCTCTTCGCCTGGCTCAGCCTCTTCTGGGTCGGCTTCACCGACCTCTACGTGCGTCTCTGCTCCATGGGCGTCTGGACCGACTGGAGAATCTTCTGATGGCCGAGTACAAGACCGTCGAGCACGACGTACTGGTCATCGGCGCCGGAGGGGCGGGCCTCCGGGCCGCCATCGAGGCGGCCAAGGATGCCCGGGTTGGCCTCGTCTGCAAGTCGCTGCTGGGCAAGGCGCACACCGTCATGGCGGAGGGAGGCGTCGCCGCCGCTCTGGCCAACGTCGACGAACGGGACAGCTGGCGCGTCCACTTCGCCGACACGATGCGTGGGGGCGCGTACCTCAACAACTGGCGCATGGCCGAGCTCCACGCCCGGGAGGCGCCGGATCGTGTCCGGGAGTTGGAGGCCTGGGGCGCCCTCATGGATCGGACCCCCGATGGCAAGATCCTCCAGCGCAACTTCGGCGGACACGCCTACCCGAGGCTGGCCCACGTCGGCGACCGTACCGGTCTGGAGATGATCCGCACCCTCCAGGACCACGGCATCCACCAGGGCCTCGACGTCCACATGGAGGTGACCGTCACCACACTGCTCATGGATGGCGGCCGGGTGGCCGGCGCCCTGGGTTACGATCGGGAACGGGGCCGCTTCACCGTGTTCAAGGCTGGCGCCGTGGTCATGGCGACGGGCGGCATCGGCAAGGCGTACAAGATCACCAGCAATTCGTGGGAATACACCGGCGACGGTCACGCCCTGGCGTACCACGCCGGCGCCGAACTCCTTGACATGGAGTTCCTCCAGTTCCACCCCACGGGCATGGTGTGGCCTCCCAGCGTCCAGGGGATCCTCGTCACCGAGGGCGTTCGCGGCGAAGGCGGCATTCTCAAGAACAGCGAAGGTCGTCGCTTCATGTTCGACGACATCCCGCCTCTCTATGTGGACCAGACGGCCGATACACCCGAGGAAGGATGGCGTTACGTCACCGGCGATCGGCAGGCCCGTCGTCCTCCCGAGCTTCTCACCCGGGACCACGTGGCCCGGTGCATCCTGCGTGAGGTGAAGGAAGGGAGGGGAAGCCCCCACGGCGGAGTGTTTCTCGACATCGCGTGGATCGACGAAAAGGTCTCCGACGGCCCGGCTCACATCAAGCGCAAGCTTCCGGGGATGTACCACCAGTTCAAGGAGTTGGCGGGCATCGACATCACCAAGGAGCCCATGGAGGTAGGTCCGACGACCCACTACGTCATGGGCGGCATCCGGGTGGATGCCGATACCCAGATGTCGACAGTGCCCGGCCTGTTCGCCGCCGGCGAGTGCGCCGCGGGCCTCCACGGTGCGAACCGCCTGGGCGGCAACTCGTTGTCCGATCTCCTCGTATTCGGCCGTCGGGCGGGGCAGTACGCCGCCGAGTTCGCCAACGAACGGGGACAGCCGACCATCGACGAGGGGCAGGTGACTTCGGCCGTCCGCGACGCCCTGGCTCCCCTGGAGCGCCCTAGCAAGGACGGCGACGTCGGTCCCTACAAAGTCCTCCAGTCCATCCAGGACGTCATGCAGGAGAAGGCCGGAATCATCCGCGACGAAGAGCATCTGTCAGCGGCGCTCGAGGGTTTGGAGAGGGTCCGTCCCCAGGTGGACGGTATCTCGGTGGGCGGCAACCGGGAGTTCAACCCTGGATGGCACGCCGCCCTCGACCTGGCCAACATCATGACCGTTTCCGAAGCCTTGGTCCTGGCCGCCCGGGAGCGGAAAGAGAGCCGTGGGGCGCACTCTCGCACCGACTACACCGAGAAGGATGCCGAGTGGGGGAAGGTCAATCTGGTCATCCGTAAGGGTGCGAGTGGGGAGATGGAGCTCCGCAAGGAACCCATTCCCGAGATGCGGCAGGAGCTCAAGGACATCATCGAGGAGATGGGTTGATGAAGACCGTCGCGTTCAGCATCTGGAGAGGCGACCAGCAGGGCGGCGGCTTCACCGACTACGAGGTGCAGGTCCAGCCGGGCTTCGTCGTCCTCGACGCCGTGCGGAAGATCCAGGCGGAGCAGGCCCACGATCTGGCCATCCGGTGGAATTGCAAGGCCGGCCGCTGCGGGTCGTGCTCCGCGGAGATCAACGGTATGCCCAAGCTCATGTGCATGACCCGGCTCGACGATCTGCCTCAGGAGAAGCCCATCCGGGTTGAGCCCATGCGGGCCTTCCCCGTGATCCGTGACCTGGTCACCGACGTGTCGTGGAACTACGAGGTGAAGCAGCGGATCAAGCCCTTCAAGCCCAGGAAGCCCGACTTCGAGGACGGCACCTGGGAGATGTACCAGGAGGACGTCGATCGACCCATGGAGTTCCGCAAGTGCATCGAGTGCTTCCTCTGCCAGGACGTTTGCCACGTCCTGCGGGACCACCACAAGCACGAGGAATTCATCGGCCCCCGATTCTTCATCTACACGGCGGGGCTGGAGATGCACCCCCTCGACGAGGAGGATCGGCTCGACGAGTTGCGTGAGGCCCACGGTGTCGGCTATTGCAACATCACGAAGTGCTGCACGAAGGTGTGCCCCGAGCACATCACCATCACCGACAACGCCATCATCCCCCTCAAGGAGAGGGTGGTGGACAGGGCGTACGATCCGGTGGCGAAGGTCTTGCGCGTCATCGCCGGCGGCTCGAAGAAGACGACGTGACGGGGCCGAGGCCCTGGGGGTAGATCAGAGGAGCTAGAGTGGACATCGACCGACCCATCGAGCTGAAGAGGCTCCACACCGATTCGTTGCCCGCGGCGCTGGCGCGGGCGCGCCACTACCGCCTCCTCAACCAACCGCATCTGGCGGAGAGCATCTTCCGGGACATCCTCGAGGTGGATTCCGGGCACGAGGATGCCAAGGTCGGCCTCATCATGACGCTCTGCGACGCCTTCGTGAGCGCGTCCAGCTCGCCGGTGAGCGAGGTGTTGCGAATGGCCAACGAGCTCGACGACGCCTACTCCCGGTCCTACTACTCGGGCCTCGTCTGCGAGCGGAAGGCTCAGGCTCATCTGGACAAGGGCGGACCCGGAGCGGGCGCCTTGGCCTACGACTGGCTGCGGCAGGCCATGGACCACTACAGTGACGCCGAACCCCTTCGGCCGTCGGGCAACGACGATGCCTTGCTGCGCTGGAACACCTGCGCCCGCGTCCTCAACAACCGTTCCGATGTCCGTCCTCGGGCCGAGGACGCGGCGGTGCACCTCCTGGAGTAGCTCGCCTAGGACTCTTCGCCTCGCTGCCTGCCTCGGCGTCGCGCCACCTCGCGCAGGTCGGCCACCTGGTCGACCTCGTCGACGATCTCCCGGCCGATGAGGGACTCGAAGACGTCTTCGAGGGTCACGACGCCCGCCATTCCACCGAATTCGTCGACGACGGCGAAGAGGTGGGTCTTCTCTTCGATGAAGCGGTGGAGGAGCAGGTGTCCGTGGGTGCTCTCGGGGACGAAGTGCAGGGGACGGGAGAGCTCTTCCAGCCGCTTGTCGAGGTGGCCCTTGGCCATCTCCGCGAGGACGTCGGCGGCCCGCACGAGGCCGGTCCATCGGTCCGTGTCCTCGGGATCGAAGATCGGCATCCGCGAGTGGTGCCATCCGTCGACGTGCTCACCGACCTCGGCCAGCGTCATTGTCGAAGGGAGGCGGAACACCACGGTGCGTGGCGTCATCACGTCGTGGGCGGTGACGTCGTCCAGCGCCAGGACGTTGCGCACCATCTTCGCCTCATCCGGCGAAATGCTCCCCTCGTCAGCGGAGATCTGCGCCAGCTGCTTCACTTCCTCCTCGGGAGCGGCGAAGACCTGACCTGAAGGTTTCACCCAGGTGGATACGTGCTCCACGAGCCAGACCAGCGGATGGAGGACGAAGATCGCGCCGCGCCACGGAAGGGCGACCAGGCGGGCCACAGGACGGTTGTACACGACCCCGAGGATCTTCGGGAAGATCTCCGAGATCAGGAGGACCATGAGCGTGAAGAAGACGGAGAACCAGATGAGGGCTTCGGGTCCGAAGAGGGCCGACGCCTGGGCTCCCGCCACGGCCGCCCCCGCCGTGTTCGCCGCCGTGTTCACGATGAGGATCGCGGCGATGGGCCGCTCCATGTTGTCCTTGAAGGACTCCAGGACCGGGCCGGCCGCGCTGCCGGTGTCGGTGAGCGTCCGGATGAACGGGCGACGCACGGCGTAGATCGAAGCCTCGCTGAGGGAGCACATGGCCGACACGATGATGACCGTGCCGACGGAGGCGATGAAGACGGTCATGGTTCAGCTTTCCTTGGCGGGAACGAGGTCTTCGTAGACCTCCACACGGCGCTCGGCGCGCCGCCGCCGGATATGGTCGGAGAGGTGTCCCTCATAGCGTGCTACGTGGTCGAGGAGGTAGTCCTCACCGCGGACGACCTGTCTGCATTCGGGAGCGCCACATCCGCACGCGAAGGGAGGCATACGTTCGTCGTAGTACGTGGCGTAGTCCATGGTGACCTCCTCGCCGGCGGAGATGCCACGACGGGCTACCACGTCGAGCCCCTCCAGCCAGGCGTTGGGATCGCAGGAGTGGTTCATTGGCCGCCACTCCTCGGGGTCGGCGCTCCACATGACCCAGATCTCGTCGGTGAGCGGCCACGCGTATCTCGCGAACCAGTCCTTGTGCCGCCGATCCCACCTGCGTTCCACTTCGGATCGAGTGACCAGGTGGTGCGCCTCTTCTTCCCACTTCACGATGGTCTCCCCGACGGCGATTTCGCGGGTGGCGAACATCCCGTACTCGCCGGGAGCCTTCGGGAGGATGCGCCATGGCCAACGCCGGCGTGCGTGACGGGCGTGTGCGGCGGCCAACAACCGGCGGGCGAAGCCCTCGTGGCCTCCGGGGTGCGTACGGAGAATCAGATCGGCGCTGGCCGGGTCGGTTTCGGGGTAGAAGACCCCGCAGTTCGGATTGATCTCGAGCATCTGGACGCGGCCGTCGGCGTCGATGCGCATGTCGCACCGGCCATAACCGGCACCCTGGATGCCCACGAAGAAGTCCGCAGAGGCAGCGCGAATGCGGGCGGCGAGCTCCGCGTCCTCCACCGGCCGCGACGAGAGACCATCGTAGTCCACCCACTTCAGGTCGTAGTGCTTGAAGGACTCACCGGGCGGAAACCGGTAGACGAGCGGGTCATAAACGTAGGGTGCCCACGGGTCGTCGCCGTTCTCGACCACCAGCGAGGTGCACTCTTCACCTTCGATGAACTCCTCGATGAGCGTGGATCCGAACATCCCGATCATCCGCACGGCTTGCTCATGGAGCTCCGCCGGGTTCGTGACGCGCGACTGACGGGTCAGGCTGTGACTCGCGTAGCTGTTCGGGTGCTTCACGAAGAGGGGGAAGCGCAGGATCTCGGCGGCGTGTTCGATATCCGTGTCGTTCGACGCATATCGGTAGGCAGGCGTGTCGATGCCCCACGCCGCGCACACCCGCTTCATCGCTTCGCGCGTGGGCTCGAAGAACCGCGAGTCGGCGCCGGTGAACGGCACGCCGAGGGACTCCAGCGTCTGCACCACTTCCACTCCCACGCGGCCTTCGTCCCAGGCTCCGTCGCAGAGGTTGAAGAAGACGTCGTACCCTTCGTTGGCGGCTTTCAGGAGCTCCGCCACGCACGACTCCTTCTCGAGGGTCATCAGGGTCCAATCGGCTTCGGGAACGTATGGGCGTGGATCACACGGCCAGTCGTCGACGGGGAAGGGGTCGGTATCCAACTCCTGGTCCGTTAGGAGACAGATCCTCTGAGTCATGGATAGGAGGCTTGGAGAGGGGACGTGGGCGGGCGGCGATCCGGGGAAGGACCCGGTGGCGGATCCTGGTGTGCTCGGAATCGAGCGGGAACATCCCGTGGCGTATCGCGAGGTGCAAGTATGCGCCGCGGTCCCTCGATATTTTCATGTCCTCCGGGCCCGTGGGGACTGCATATTCGAACGTACCGTCGAGGGCCCTTCCCACGTCCTCGGCCGACTCGAGACCCCATGCCCTTCATGCGTCATCTCGCCATTGCCGCGTCGCTCGCGGTGTCAGCCGCCTTTCTCGCTTCTCCCGCTTCGGCGCAGGACGTATCTGCCGCCCCGACCTACGGCTCCATCGAGCTGACCAGCGGCTTCATGCCCGACCCCCACGTCATCGACCTCACCGCCGGCGGTGACATCTCGGTGAACCAAGGCTCCTGCAACTTCGGGCAGGTGGCCGACGCCCCGGACTTCGACCTCTACTACACCGCCACCGAGGCCACCACGCTCTACATCTCGGCCATCAGCGACGAGGACACCACGCTGCTGGTCAACGGGCCCAACGGCCGCTGGTATTGCGACGACGACAGCTACGGTGACCTGGACCCCATCATCGCCATCCCCAAGGCCCAGTCGGGTCTCTACGACATCTGGGTGGGGACGTACGGCGGGGAGCTGGTCTCGGCGACGCTGTACATCTCGGAGGTGGATCCGCGGTAGGTGGCGGTCGGGCAGGAGGCGTTTCAGCTGAGACGCGGAGGCCGAGGCTCGTCACTCCATCGCGCGCGCCAGTTCCACTTCGGCCATGTGGGCCAGGTCTTCGAGGAGTGCCCGGTCCCGGTCCGATAGGTCGCGTGCCCGCCGGTCGATGACACACAGGCTTCCCACACGGTGCCCATCGGGTGCGCGGAGGGGGTAGCCGGCGTAGAAGCGCAGGTGGGCGGGGCCGGTGACCAGGGGGTTGTCGGCGAAGCGGTCGTCGGCGGTGGCGTCGGGCACCACCATCATCTCGTCGCCCAGGATGGTGTGTGAGCACAACGCCGCGTCCCGGGAGGTCTCGTTCATATCGACTCCGTGCGCCGACTTGAACCACTGACGCTGCCCGTCGATGAACGTCACCAGGGAAACGGGCACACCCAGGAGGGCCGCCGCCAACCGGGTGATGCGGTCGAAGCGCTCCTCCACCTCGGTATCGACGATGCCGAGCTTCTCGAGAGAGGCCTGACGCTCCTTCTCGTTCTGGGTCGCAGGAGCGGTCACCCACCGCACCGGGGTCCTCAGGAGCCAGCCCCTCACCCGTGTTCGAGCGTATTCCGGCGAGTAGGGTCGAACGAGCCAGTCGTCGAAGACGTCGTCGTCACCTACTTCGTCGGCGACGCCCACCACCGTCACCTCATCGGACCAGTCCGCGTCCAGGTCCACTATTCGTCGGGCGGTCCCCAGCCCTTCTTCGTCCCTCGGCACGAAAATTAGAGACGGATCGATGAGGGCCGCGAGAGCGTCCTCGGCGAGGGCCGGCGCTCGTCGGATCACCTCGATACCGTCGGCGGTGGCCGCCTCCTTGAGGATCTCGGCATCGCGGGAAGGGGGCAGTGCCACCACGAGGCGGTGCCCCGAGATGGAGCGGTCTTCTCTGAGGGCGGAGTCCCTGGGTTCGCCTCCGGATCCCGGCTGCGGCTGACGGGCATCCACGGCCGCGGCTCGCAGCTCGACGACCGTACCTTCCGCGGCCGCCGAGACTGTGCCCGCGAAGCCCATGTCACGGGCGCGCTCACGAAGCGTTTGCTCCAAGCCTGCGAGCTCGTCGTCAGACCGGGTGGGGTCGTGGTGGCTGATGGAGAGGCGGCCGACCCCACCCTCGTGCGCCACCCGCAGCGCGTACTCCATGGGACTGTGCCCCCAGCCGATGCGGTCGGCGTACTCGGCGGCGGTGTACTGGGCATCGTGGATGAGGAGATCGGCTCCGGCGACGAAGTCGGCGTGGGCGCGGTCTGGGCCCCGAAGAGCTTCATCGCCACCCGCGGCGCTCTTCCGAAAGGGCTCGTGGTCGCACGAATAGACCAGACAGGCCCCGTCCGCTTCGATCCGGTATCCGAGCGTGAGCACCGGGTGGTTGAGGTACTGCGCCCGGATCTGGAAGTCACCGACCCGGAACGCCCCTTCCACCAAATGGTGGTACCGGAGCTCGGCTCCAAGGGCATCGAGGGTGATGGGGAAGTAGGTGTATTGCATCTGCCCTGAGAGGGCATCGCGAAGGGATTCGCCGAGGCCACGGGGGCCGTAGACGTCCCACTCCCAGCCAGGCACGAAGAGCGGAGCGAAGAACGGGAACCCCTGGATGTGATCCCAGTGTGTGTGACTGAAGAGGAGGGCGCCCCGTCGAGGCTGGGCCCCCTCGGCGGTAAGCAGACGTCCCAGCCCCTGCGCGCCCGTGCCGCAGTCAATGACCACAAGCGTACCGTCGTCGGACTCGACCTGAACGCACGATGTGTTGCCGCCATACTCCAGGGTCGTAGGGCCGGGGATAGGCAGGGATCCCCGAGTGCCCCAGAAACGCACGCGCATGCGGCGGGATCAGTCCGTCGTGTCGAACGGCGTGCCGAGCCCGTCCGGCATCGTGTGAATGCTTACCGCGTCCACGATGGTCTTCATGTGGCCCTCTCAGGTCTTGGCATCGCATCATCATGCAGAACGGGGCGGCGTACGGCCAACGAAGTCCCTGCGCGATGGGGTCCGACGACATTATCGTCGACGTATGCCCGCCCCGCATCCGACGATCGTCCTCCTCGCCCTGGCGCTCTTCGCCGGGTGCGCGAGTGCCCGCCCTGAGCTGGCCGCCCCGACCCCCGGGGAGATTGCCTCCCTCGAGGCGCAAGTCGCCGCCGACCCCGGCGATATCGAGACCGGCCTCTACCTCGCATCGGGCTACCGGGAAGCCGGCCGTGTGTACGAGGCGCAAGAACTGGTGGCGTCCCTGACGGAGTACGCTCCCGACGACCCCGGCCTCCTCGTCATGCAGGGTCTCCTCGCCGAAGATGTCGGTGACTACGATGCCGCCGTCCGCTTCTATCAGGACTTCCTGGCCGAAAACACCCGGGGTGCCCTCCGGGAAGAGGTGGAGTGGCGGCTGGAGGCGGCCCGCATCGAGGCCCTCAAGGCCGACGTCCGCGACGCCCTCGCTCGTGAAGAGGAGCTGGCACAGACAGAACCGGATCCGGGTACGGTCGGCGTCTTCCCGTTCGTCTTCGAGGGGAGCGATCTCCAGTATGAATCGCTGGCGCTCGTCCTCCCCGAGCTGCTCACGACGGACCTGGGCATCACCGGTCGGCTAACGGTCATCGAGCGCACGAAGATCCAGGCCCTGCTCAACGAGCTCCAGCTCGGGGAGTCGGGAAGGGTGGAGGAAGCGACGGCCGCCCGGAGTGGGCGCCTGTTGGGTTCGGGGCACATCGTCCAAGGGCGCCTTCGAATGGAGGAGGCCGCCCGCGTGGACGTCGACGCCTCGGTGGTGACGGTGGGGCCGCCGGGCCAGGAACTGGCGGACCCCCTGGGCGCCCAGGACGAGATCGAGCGCTTTTTCGAGCTGGAGAAGCGGCTCGCCTTCGGCATCTACGACGAACTCGGAGTCCAACTCACGCCCGCTGAACGCGAACGGGTAAACGAGCGACCGACCGAGAGCATCGAGGCACTCCTCGCATTCGGGCGTGGTCTCGCCGCCTCCGATGCCGGCGACTTCGGTCAGGCTCGCCAGCACTATGCGGAAGCCGCCGCCCTCGATCCTTCCTTCGCGTTGGCTCGGACGCGAATGAACCGCGCGGCCATGCTCTCCGCTCCCCCCCCGGTTCTCCGGGCCGTCGGCCAGATCGCCCAGCGAGCCCACCGTATCGGCTCCCGGCAGGCGGCGGTGAGACTCCTCACGAACGCGCCGGCGTCCATGCGCGAGCGGGTGCTGGCCAACCTCGGCGCCCACAAGCGGGCGGTCCTCGCCGAGCTCCTCGGGCAGGATCGGGTCGGGCAGGTCATCCTCCTCGAGCTGGTCTTCCGAGGACCGGGAGGTGAGGAGTGACGGCGACCCTACCCCGGCTCGCCATGGCCACCGCAGGGGCCGCCATCGCACTCTCGGTGGCTGTGTCGCTTCTCCAGGCTCAGAGCGTGGGGACAGGCGTCCATGTACAGAGCTACTCCTTCGACGATCCAACCATTGCGGGTGTCGAGTCGGTACGGTTGGTGGTCACGCCCTTCGCTGCGGCGTTCGATCTGGGGAGGGTCTCCGTGGGCCTCTACGGTGCCTACGCCAGTGGGACGGCCACAGGACCGGGAGGTGGTGAAGCGTCGTTGTCCGGTCTGACGGACACCGACCTGGTCTTGACCTATCGTCCCGGGCCGGACTGGCTCGCAGTGTCCGCGACCTCGGCGCTGCCCACCGGGAAGTCCTCCTTGGATACCGAAGGCTCCTTCGTCGCTGCCCTCGTCGCAGCCGAGCTCCTCCCTTTCGAGATCGCCTCGTGGGGCAGTGGGGGGGACGTGGGCGGCGACGTGGCGGTGGCTACTCAGGCCGGAGCTTGGGGTGTCGGGTTGTCGGTGGGTTATCGTCTGGCCCGCGAGTATGAACCGATTCCGGAACTTCCCTTCTCCTACAAGCCTGGCAATCAGCTCCAGCTCCGGATCGCACTCGATCGCGACATCTCTCAGAGCAGCACGCTCTCGCTCCTCGTGGGCGCGCAGCACTTCTCCGACGACGAGTTGGCGGGCACCAATCTCTTCAAGTCCGGCACCCGAGTTCAGGCGGTGGCCAGCTACGCGTTCCCTCTCGGGCTGCGGAGCAGCGCCCTCGTCTTCGGAGGTGTCAACCATCGGGCCAACGGGACGCTCCTCACGGAGGAGGCCGCACTTTCCGGCGCCGCCGACTCCCCCTCACAACAGCTCTTCATGACCGGGGCCAACCTGAGGTTTCCGTTGGGCAGGGGCTCTGCGGTGCTCCCGAAGGCGGAGATATTCGTCTTCCGTGCGGAGGACGGGGCGAGTCAGGGGTGGGTCGCGACCATCGGTCCCGCCATCGACGTCCGTCTCTCCGGCAACGCCAGCACACGGCAGTTCTTCCTGACACCCTCGTTCGTGTTGAGAACGGGCAATGTCATCGTCCAGGAAGGCTCCGAAAGCGGGTTCTCGGGATGGGAAGCCGGCGTCACCCTGCGTCTGGTGGCCGGTCGATGAAACGCCCCACGAAGCTCCGACGACTTCTGCGACTCGTCGCGGCGCCCGTCCTCTTCGGCGCCAGCGCCGCCTGTGATGGCCTCATCACCGACCCGGCGCCGCCGCCGGTGACGGTGGAGGTGTCGTTCCAGACCGTGCCGACCGCCGTCGGCGGGTCGGAGCAAGCCTTCGGGAAGGTTCGGTGGGCGGCGGTCCGCTTCCTCCGGCCTGACAGCTCTTCTCGCGACACGGTCTTCGTCGCCCTCCCCGTCGGAGGACGAATCCGGATTCCCGTCGCCCTCGAGGTCAAGGAACGGGTGGACTCCCTGGGCATCGTCGCATCCCTGGGGCTGGGGCCCTCACCCCTCTTCGAGGGAGGCGGTGTGGTACGCATCGACCCAGGGCAGCCGACTACGGCGGTCATCGAGGTCCAGCCGGTTCCGGCAGCCATCTTCGCCGATGCGCCCCTGGTCCTGATCCCGAACGTGGGAGATTCGGTCCAGATCGGCTCCGCCGTTCTCTTCGCTACCGGAGACACCGTGACCGGTCTCGATGGAACTTGGCTCTCGGAGGCTCCGGCCACCATTGCGGTGACGGTCCAGGGCACGGCGACGGCCGTCCAGTTGGGCCAGGCTCGACTCGAAGTCCGGGCGGGCACGCTGGCCGACACCGTGGTCGTTGCGACCTCGCCGGTGGACACCATCGCGGTGTCCCCGGCGGCGGCCGCGCTGACGGTGGGTGGGAGCGTCCGGTTGAATGCCGTCGTGCAGGACGTGGCCGGCAACACCCTCCTGGGCCGCCCGGTCAACTGGGTGTCTCTCGCCCCGGGCGTCGTTTCCGTCGACGCCACCGGCCTCGTTACCGCCACGGGCACCGGCGCCACCACGATCGTGGTGAGCTCCGGAGCGGCTGCCACGTCGATCCCCGTCACCGTCTCGTGACGCTCGGAAAGGCCGTCTCGCCAACCGGGACGGGCTCTGAGGGGAGAGCGGTGAGGCCTTGAAACGGCCCGTCGGCTCAAGCCCCGCCCAGAGCCTCCAATGCCTTCGCCTTCTTCAGGTGGCGAGCCCACCCTTCCGGGGTGGAATCGAACGACCCGTCACGGGCCTCGCGATCGGCGCCGGCGTCGAGCAGCACCCGGACCGCGTCGGGCTGATCGCCCATGACCGCCCAGTGCAGTGCTGTGCCGTGGTGGTCGAAGGGTGGCCGATCGTCGGGTAGAGCCCCGGCCGCCAGGAGCATCCCGATGGCATCGATGTGGCCGTGGAGGGCTGCGTAGATGAGCGCCACACCGAGGCGTTCCCGACGCCCCGCATCCGCAGGCCACTTCGTGAGGCCGTAGTGGGTCAGTCGCCGCTCGGGTGGATCGTCCTCGAGGAAGCCGGCGAGCTTGGCCGTGTCTCCAAGGCCGGCAGCGGCGACGAGATCCAGCCGGGCGCCGCGGTCCGCCAGATACCGGGCCGCCTGCAACTCGCCGTAGTACAGAGATCCGACGAGGCACCCGCCATTGCGTGCGTCGATGTCGGCTCCAGCTTCCACGAGGACGTCCATGAGGCCACGCTGCACTTCTGCCGTTCGAGCCGTCGCGCTTGTCGCGACGAGGCCTAGTGTCGTCCAGCCGATATCGTCGGGCTGGCTCGGCCCCTGGAGGGTCACGGTGTCGACGTCGGCGCCTCGGCCCAGAAGGAGGCGGGTCAATTCCACGATGTTGTCCGGAAGCGACGCCATGAAGGGGTTCCCCGCGACGTGATGCAGGAGGGTGGCGCCGTGGAAGTAGCCGCAGTAGTGCGAGGTGGTCGTCTCGAAGCGGTGGCGAACGAGGTCGGGGTTCGAATCGAGGGTCGCCACCAGAGCCGCCTCGTCCCCAGCCAGAAGCAGGTCCCGGGCCTGTTTCAGGTCGGCTTCCGTATCCTGCTCGCCCTTGCGGTTCATGTCTGCTCCTTCGGGGCAGGCCGTCATCTAGTAAGATTTACGGACCCCTGGTGGGGGAGTGCCCGGATTGTAGAGAATCCGGGCTGTCACAATAGTCCTGAGCACCGTAATCCAGCCCACGGCTCGAATCTATGCCCGACGAAGAAAAGCCGATTCTCGGCCATTTCGCGACGTACCGTTTCTCGCCCGAGTTCTGGGAACTCGGTCCTGACAGCCGGCGCGACGAGGCGCTGGCCTGGTTCGACCGGATTCGCTCGTCTGCGGACATCGCTCAACTCTATCTGACCCAGGGCATCGAGTCCGACAGCGACGTTCTCGTGTGGACCACGGCGGGCGTAGACGATGTCGGCGTGCCCGCCCGTTTCTTCACCAGCCGTGCAGCCGCGGACAACGCCGGCAGGCACGTGGCGGAGCTCGACCACGTGCTGTGGGGGATGACGCGGCCGTCGCAGTACAGCCGTGCCAAGTCGGCCCAGGAGATCGACCCCTACGCCGACGACGAGCGGACGACCTATCTCGTCATGTACCCGTTCACGAAGACCGCCGACTGGTACCTGAAGGGGCGAGATACGCGTCAGGGGATGATGAACGAGCACATTCGCATCGGGAAGCAGTTCACCGACATCAAGCAGCTCCTCCTGTATTCTTTCGGGCTCCAGGATCAGGAGTTCGTCGTGGTCTACGAGACCGAGGACCTCGAGCTCTTCTCCAAGCTGGTCTACGACCTTCGGGATACCGAGGCGCGGATCTACACCAAGGCGGACACGCCGCTGCACACCGCGGTCCGGCTGGATCCGGACAAGTGGGCCGCGGGGCTGAGCGCCGCCGCCACCTGATCGCAACGATGACCGGCCAGGAGATCTTCGTCATCGGCACGAGCCAGACCGTGGCTTCTGCCGCCATGCGCGAGCAGATCTACGTGGACCTGGAGGAGCTCTACGAGACGCTGGGTGAGTTGCTCACCGCCCGGGGCCTCCTGGACGAAGCCGTGCCCCTGGCTACCTGCGGGCGGCTGGAGCTTTACTGCGTCGCCTCCGACGCCGACCGGGCCGTGAAGGTTCTTGTCCGGATGATGGAGCGCAGGACCGGGGTGGCCCGCGACGCTCTCCGAGACCACGTGTACGCCCTGAGCGGGGACCAGGCGGTGCGCCACCTCTTCCGCGTGGCCTCGGGTCTCGACTCGGTCGTCCACGGCGAGGCCCAGATCCTGGGCCAGGTGCGGGAAGCCGCTCGGGACAGTCGAGCCGAGATGACCAAGGGGCCCATCCTCCATCGGATGTTCGAAACGGCCCTCGCCACCGGGAAGAAGGTTCGCACCGAGACGGAGATCGGACGCGGGGCCGCGTCTCTGGCCGGAGCCGCCCTCGGCATGGTCCAGCGCGAGATGAGTTCCCTCGAGTCGTCGACGGCTCTGGTGGTCGGCGCCGGTGATACAGGCTCCCTCGTGGCGCGAATTCTCTCAAAAGCCGGCATCGGCAAGCTGGTTCTCGCCAACCGCACACTGGCCAACGCCCAGGCTGCCGGTCGCTGCCTGGGGGCGGATGTCGTCGGCCTCGACGGCATGACCGAGGTGGTTGCCCGGGCCGACCTGGTTGTGGGAGCCGCGACGGCCGACGACTACCTGGTCACCGCCGAAGCGCTTTCGGATGCGTTGAGCGGCGTCGACGAAGGGCTGGGGGGCAGGCAGCGGTACTTCCTCGATCTCGCCCATCCCCGGAACTTCGATCCTGCCATCGCCGGGATCCCGGGTGTGCGGCTCTTCGACCTCGATCACGTGTTCGAGCGTGTCGAGGCGGCCAAGGCTTCCCGGGCTGCGCAGGTACCTCGCGCCGAAGCCATCGTCGTGGATCAGGCCGAGACCTTCCGACGTTGGCTCACCTCGAGACAGGGCGTCGATGTTCTCCGGGCCGTCCGGGCCCACGTCCTCGACGTGGCGAAGGAGGAGGCGGAGCGGTTCTCGCGCGGCCGGACCGCCGAGGAGCGAGAGGAAATCCGTCGCTTTGCTCGCTCCATGGCGCGGACGCTTCTGCACCAACCGACGGTCGCTCTCCGTGACGCCGACCCTGGGAGCCCGTCCGGTCGCTCCCTACTCGAGGCCGCACCGGCGCTCTTCGGTGTCGACCTGGAGGAGAACGACGAGGCGAGCTCGACATGAGCGCATCCATTGGCGTCCTCACCATCAACTTCGGGGAGCCCGACCAGCCCACCATGGACAAGGTGGTGCCCTTCCTCGAACGGATCTTCCTCCAGAACGCCAACCTCGAACCCGACGAAGAGGGTCTTGCCCGGGCCCGCCAGCTCGCCGAAGCCCGGGCTCCGGGACTCATCGAGGAGTATGAGCAGATCGGCGGGTCTCCTCTGAATCGCCAGGCGGACGAGCAGGCCGATGGCCTCGAGGACGAACTGAGAGGCCGTGGTCGCTCCGCGCGCACCTACTCGGTTTACCAGTTCACCGAACCGTCCATCGCCCAGGGTGTGAGGGAGGCACGAGAAGACGGCGTCGATGTGCTCGTGGCGCTGCCGGTCTACCCCATATGCGGTCGTTCCACGACGGTCGCCGCCCTGGAGACCGTGCGCGACTGTTTGAGCGACGAGGGCTGGGATCCCACGTTCATGGGCGTGTCGGGGTGGCATCACGCGGAGGCGTATGTGCAACTGCGCACCGAGAACGTCCGGTCGTTCGCCCGCCAGCACGACCTCGACCTCCAGGACCCCGAGACGCTCCTCTACTTCTCCGTCCACGGAACGCCCATCAAGTACCTCGACGAGGGCAACCGCTACGACCGCTACGTCGAGGAGCAGTGCCGTGACATCGCCCGCCGACTCGGAGCCGATCGTTACGCCGTCGGCTTCCAGAACCACACCAACCGGCGTGTCGCCTGGACACAGCCGGACAACGAGGACCGGATCCGGCAGGCCACCGAGCGTCGCCTGGTGGTGGTGCCCGTCTCCTTCATGCACGAGCAGTCGGAGACGTTGGCCGAGCTCGATCACGAACTGAAGGACTTCGTCGAGAGTCTCGGCAAGGAGTTCCACCGCGTGCCAGTTCCCCACGACTCCGCGCATTTCACCGCGTTCCTCGCGGATCTGGTGGAGGCACTCGTCGGCGTCGCAGGGGAAGTGACCCAGGGACCGGAGGGTCGTGTGACCTCGGGGACCGTCGCGCTGTCCCGTTGCCGGTGCGCCCCCCTCGACGGCGTATGGTGCACCAACGGCAACCGTGAACTGCCCCCGAGCCCGTACACGAGGGAGCGACACGCCGTCTCGTGATCGTCGTCGCAGGCGGGGGCATCACCGGCCTCGCGACGGGGTTCGAGCTGCACCGAACCGGTGCTGATGTTCTCGTCCTCGAGGCCTCGGATCGGCCTGGCGGAGTCATCCGGAGCGATGTCGTCGAAGGGCGTGTTCTGGACTGGGGGCCGCAGCGAGCTCGCATGACTCCGAGCTTCCGTCGCCTCGTCCAGGCTGTGGGCCTGGATGATGAGGTCGTCACGGCTCCCCCCGACCTGGACCTGTATATCTATCGCGACGGGCGCCTACGCCGCCTTCCGTTCTCCTTGGCCGCGTTCGCCGGCGCCGATGTGGTGAGCTTCGGTGGTAAGCTCCGGGGACTGGCGGAGGTCTTTTCCTCGGAGGCGCGCCCCGAGGAGTCGGTCTCCGAATTCTTCACGAGGAAGTTCGGCAAGGAACTCTACGAGACCATCATCGGCCCCCTGTATGGCGGCCTTTACGCTTCAGATCCGGCCGACATGCGCGTGGGACTCTCGCTGATCCACGTCCTGCGCGAGTTCCGCGTCGGCCGCAGCCTGCTCGCGCCTCTCCTCCGTCGCGGAGGCAGGATCGATCCACCTCCACCTTGCAACTTCCGGGGTGGGATGCAGGCCCTCCCCGACGCCCTCGCCCGTGCGCTGGGGGGCCGACTTCGTACGAACTCGGCGGTCGAGGACGTTCGACCCGCGCCGGGTGGGTGGACCGTGCGCGCGTCCACCGGAGAGACCGTCCAGGCGAGCCACGTCGTCTTGGCCACGCCGGCGCCCGTCACGTCGAAGCTGTTGGCCTCCACCGCGCCAGCTGCCGCCACCGCCATCGGGGGACTCCGCTACAACGCGCTCGCCGTCGTACACCTGGAGGCCGAGACCCCCTTGCAGGGGATCGGGTTCAAGGTGGCCTTCAGCGAGAACGCCCTTTCTCTGACCGGCGTGACCTTCAACGACCATCTGTTCGCCCGTCCCGGTGTCTATACGGCGTATCTGGGAGGCGCCCGACATCCCGAGGTGGAGTTCATGGACGACGGCGAGGTAGGCCGGACGGCCGTGCGCGATTTTCGAACCACCACCGGCCATGACGCTCGAGTCCTCTCCGTGGCCCGGGAGCACATGCCGGCCTGGGACAACTCGTGGGAGGCACTCAGCGGGATCGAGATCCCCCATGGCATCGACGTGGCCGGAAACTGGTGGTCCCGCCCGGGGCTGCCCGGCCGCCTGGCCGAAGCGGCCCGACTGGCGAAGAAGCTCTCGCCTTCCCCTCGGAGCGATGTGGTCTCCCAGGCTCCTTCATGACGGGGAGCGACGCCGAGGTGGAGAAGGAAATGTCGTCCCTGGGCAAGCTGGCCATCGGGTGGTCGTTGGTCGGTGTCGCCGCCGTCTTCGGTTGGGCCGTCTATCGGCTTGGCGGTCGGGGCCTCGCCGCGATCCAGGGTGGCCTCAGGCCGGTGGAGTGGGCGGCATTGGTCGCGTTCACCCTCTTCTTCGTCTACACCGAGGGTGTGCTGACCTTCGACCGGAAGTGGATCCCCAAATTGGTGCTTCGGTCGCAACGCCTGGGCCGGGAGTCGAGGACACTTCAGCTCCTGGGCCCGCTGTACGGCCTCTCCCTGATCGGTCGCGACTGGAAGGAGGTGGCGAAGGCGTGGGTCGGTACCGCGCTCATCGTCACCGCCGTCCTCATCGTCCGTCAGTTCCCGTCGCCATGGAGGGGAATCGTCGACTTCGGCGTTGCCGCCGCCATGGCATGGGGGATGGTCTCCATCCTCAGGAAGATCCCGGCGGCTGTCCGCTGACGGCAGAGATGCCCCCGTCTTTTCGTATGGGGTAGGGCCCAGCCCATCGGCCTGGTGGCCCCGCGCTTGTCTAGCCCGAGGGACGAGTCCGCGTCAGGTGTGTGGAACTTATGATCATGTAAAGTGTTAAAGTTCAGTGAACACTTTAAAATCATAGATAAGGTCAGCCGATACCGATGGACTTCAACCAAGCCCTGCAGGACGCTGTAACAAAAGTCACCGAGTGGATGGAAGCCCTTGTGTTGAACATCCCCGAGATCATCTCGGCGGTGGTCATCATCGTCGCCTTCTCGCTGCTCGCCCGAGCCGCGCGGAACCTGGTGCGGCGCATCGTGGATCGCACCACGGACCATGGCCCGGTAAAGAGCTTGCTGGCCAAGGCGGCCTACCTTGCCGTTTGGTCCTTGGGTGTCTTTCTCGCTCTCGGGGTACTGGAACTCGACCAGGCCGTCACGTCGATTCTTGCCGGTCTTGGAATCCTCGGTCTCGCCCTCGGTTTCGCCTTCCAGGACATCGCTGAGAACTTCATCGCCGGTATTCTCATGACCGTTCGCCGCCCCTTCACGGATGGCGACCTCATCGAAACCAACGGCTTCTTCGGCCGGGTCGAGGACATCGATCTTCGCGCCACCCACGTCCGAACGCCTCAGGGGCAGTTGGTGCGCATCCCCAACGGCAGCGTATACGGGAACGCGCTGACCAACTACACGGACAGCAAGAAGCGCCGCATGGATCTGGCGTGCGGCGTCTCGTATGGAGACGACCTCGAGAAGGCGCGGACCGTGGCACTCGACGCCATGGCGCGGATGGCCCACCGGGATCCCTCCCGTGATCCCGAGTTCTTCTATGAGGAGTTCGGTGGCAGCTCCATCAATTTCAACGTGCGCGTCTGGCTCGAGGACGCAGAGCAGAAGACCTTCCTCGCCGCCCGCAGCGACGCGGTGATGAAGCTGAAGAAGGCGTTCGACGAGAACGACATCGGAATTCCTTTCCCCATCATGACCCTCGACTTTTCCGAGGCGGGAACACGGCGTCTCGACGACACGCTGGAATTCCTCAAAGATCAGCCCGCGCCCACCGCCTGACGGACCGGGGGGAAGCCCGGACGCCCGTTCGTGAGCCGGTCGTGGTCCAGATCGTCCAGTTCTGGTCGGAGACGACTAGAAGTAGGTCGCGAACCCCACTTGAAAACCCGCCAACCGTGCCGGTTCGTTACCCTGCAGGTCCGTCATCCATTGGAAGCGGTAGTTGGCTCTGAACACGGTTCCCGGTGTCGGGCGGAAGCTCACGCCCGGGACGAGGGCCGTCACGTCGTCTCCGATGGAGCCATCGGTGGTACTGAACCTTCCCATGTTGTAATCGACCCGCTCCAGGCGGAGCCCGGCGGTGGCCACGGCGTCGGTGTAGCCGAGGAACCGTGGCCGCCACACGGGCAGTAGGACATCAAGGTATCCTCCCCACTGCTCCTGACCGAAAAGCTCCTGGAGGCCTGGCGGGACGTCGATGGTGGCGTAAGCCACCTCGGCGCGGACGTCGGCAGGTCCGACGCTTCCTCCCACATCGAGGGCGGTGATCCCCAGCCAGCGCCGTTCGTCCACGTCCTCCCCCTCCAGCCGGAAGGAGTTGTAGTAGCCGCCGTAGTAGGACAGGCCTACTTCACCGGTTCCTTGCCGACGAAGACCGATTCGCCCGGAGATGGCCGGCGAGCCATTGTTGTCTTCGCCGAACAGCTCTTCGTCCTTGCCCGACGGGATGTCGGTGCGGCCGAGGTCGTTGCCCACCACGCCGTCGCCGAGCCCATTGGTGAGGTAGGCGTCGTACGAGAGGACGACTTCGTCGAGGGCGAACTTGCCGTACGCGCCGAATCCCACCTCCGAAAGCGTCGACGGAATGATGTCGGTGGTGACCAGAGGTCTGTCCACGAAGTCCCACTGCGGGCTGTCGTGATTCTGGTTCAGGAAGCCGATGGGGGGGAGGATGATGCCACCTCGCAGGACCAGTGACGGACGGATCTGGACGTCGATGAGCGCCGTCTCGAGGGCGATCTCCTCGGTTCCGTGCTCGAACTCGAGCTCGGAGAGGAAACGCACCCGCTGGGACACCTGGGAGAACAGGAAGACGTTGAATCGGCGCAGCTCCATGGAGAAGCCTTCGGAGACTCCATCCTCAACGAAATAGTTGGTGTTGCCCTCGATGTATCCGCCGATGGACGTCGATGCGAGGGAGCCGATGAAGGGCCGATCGTAGAGCCCGTCCTGGGCCATCGTCGTATCTACCTGACCTTCCGCGCCTGTGGCCGCACTCGCGACGACCAGGGCGAGAAGGAGCGCACGGGTGGTCATGCTCCCATCCTCCCGAGCCGGACGAGGAGCTGATCCCCTTCCTGGGTGACGTCGTACCGACGAAGAGCCTGGTCGGCGGGTCCTTGCAGGACCTCTCCCGTGAGGGAGAACTCGCTCCCATGGCACGGGCATACGAGACGGCCCCCAACCGGTTCGGGTTGGCAGCCCCGGTGGGTGCACGATGCCAGTACCGCGGTCCACGTCCCCTGCTCGTTCCGACGCAGGTAGATGGGCCGCTCCATGTCCGGCGTCTGGAGGAATGCCTCCGAGTCCTGCCCCAAGGTCGCCAGATCGACGGAAAGGCCATCGGGGCGGGGCGTGGGGGCCAGGTAGCGCGTCCCGGCGCAGGCGCTGAGAGTGGTCACCGACACGGCGCCGGCGAGACCCGCCGTGAGCACTGGCAGCCTCCGGATGAAGTCTCGGCGTGCGACGCTCATCACAGGGACTCCAGGAAGGCTATGATGGCGGCCGTCTGGTTCTGCGTCAGGGCGAGGAAGGCGCCCCGGGAGCTGGAAGCCTCCCCGCCGTGGTACTCGATGGCCTCCTCGATGCTGCGAGCACGCCCGTCGTGGAGGAGGAACATCTCGCCCCCTTGAAAGGCGGCTGCGAGGCCGAGCCCCCAGAGGGGAGCCGTGCGCCACTCCGACGTCTCGGCGACGGCGCCCTCGGTGTAGCCGTCGTCGAGCTCCGGACCCATGTCGTGGAGGAGGAGGTCGGTGTAGGGGTGAAACTCCTTCCGGTCCAACACCTCGATCTCCGAAGCACCGGTGGTCAGCGTGGGCACGTGGCACGAGGCGCAGCCGATCTGCCGAAAGATGATCTCTCCTTCCTGGACCAACTCATCGTCCTCGTTCCTGCGAGGCGGGACTCTCAGGGTCTTCAGGTAGAAGACGACGTTGGCCACCGCCGCGCTGCTGACCTCCGGGTCGGCAACGTCGTCGGCGGCCCGACTTCCGGCGGCGGGATTGAACAGGTCCTCTGAGATGAGGTCGCTGGTGATCCCCATGTCCTGGTGGTAGGCCGCCACCGTCTGGTGAAGCAGGTTCACCGTAAGCCCCTTCTTTCCGAAGCGTCCGATGTAGCGACCGTCCACGAGTGTGCCGCGGGCCATGGGATCGGGCGAGCCCAGGCGCTCGAGAGCCACCGCCTCCTCGATGAGCGGGCTGGCCTCCAGGAGCTGGAGCCGCCCCGAGATCCGATCGTCGTCCAGATCGAAGGGATCGGCCATGTCGATGAGGGTCTGATCCTCGACGGCGTCGAGGAACCCGAGGCCCGTCACCGCCGGCGGCGTGAGGGAAGCGAGGCCCGTGGCGCCGGAGGGGACCTCCTCGGCAGGGTAGCCGGGGATAGCGCGATGTTGGAGCTGGGGGCCCCCGAACTCGGGCATGGGGTCGAATCCGGTGGACGGCAGGAGCCGACCGAATCGTTGCAGATTGAAGACCGGGTGGCCCTTCCCGTCGCCGGCGTGACACTGCTCGCACGAGGCGGCGACGAAGATGGGACCGAGTCCCTCGGCCACGGAGAAGACGCGGCCGAACTCCTCGTCTCCGACGAAGTGCTGGCGCACCTGGGAAGCCGTCATTCCCTCGATGGTGCCGTCGAGTACGTCGGCCTCCGGAGGGGTGTCGGGAGTGAGGATGTCGCACCCCGCGGTGGTCAGGAGGAGTGGGAAGGCGCCGACGGCGAGGGCTATGCGCACGAAGACTCCGCGAGTTTAGGTGAGCCTAAAACCAACAAGTTTAGGCCAACCTAAATGGTGGAGGTGGCCGGCGTCAATCGTCCGAGATAAGACCGTACGACCGACGGGGCGTCATCTGAGGGGGGCGCACCCGCCGGCCGCAGGTCCTACCGTCACTTCAGCCGCTCGATGGCCTCCAGGGCTTCCGTCACTTCCTGGGGAGTCAGCTCCACCCGGCCGTCCAGAGCCTCCTCCAGGAGCTCCTCCGCCCTCGATGCCTCCCCGGCCGCCTCGGCGATGAGCCCGGCACGAAAGAGAACGGGCGGCGGCGGCCCGCCGGCGGCGAGGGCCCGCTCTTCGAGCGTCCACGCCATCTCGACGTCGCCGGATCGGTACAGGGCCCAGGCCAGGGCGTCGAAGGCTCCCTGATCCTGGCGGGCCCGGAGGTCGAGGCGCGCCTGGCGGACGGCCTCGTCTCTCGTCTCGACGGCGTCGGCCAGGACGAAGACCAGCGGCCGGCGATGCATGGCGAGGCGTTCACCATCGCCGAAGGCCGCCTCGACGAAGACGCGACGGAGGCGGGAAGCCTCCTCCATGTTGCCCAGCGCCTCCTCGACATCGGCGAGGGTCGGCATCACGTCGAGGTGGGCACCGTGTTCGAGAGCCTTCGCGTAGAGGGCCCGGGCGCCTTCCAGGTCCCTGTCGACACCCAGGGCGACGGAGGCCAGGCCTTCCAGCGCCGCGGGGCTCCCCGGCAATACGCTCAGCGCTTCCACGTATCGACGCACGGCGGCTTCCGGGTCGCCGGAATGCAGCTCGAAGTGCCCCAGCTCCACCAGCGCCCATGCCTGGACCGGCGCGGGTTCGGCGTACGCTTCCACGTTCTCCACGACACCGCGGAAGATGTCCCGGGCCGGCTGGGTGAACCCGGCGCCGTCGACCACGCGGGCTTTCCGGGACAGGTACGCGGTGGAGAGGGTGTCTACGGTTCCGTCCAGGATCTCCTCGGCTGCTGCCTTGTCGCCGACAGCCCAGAGGGCGTCGAAGAGCCGGTACGAGGCCGATTCGTGGTTCGAGACCTCCGCGAGCTGCCGTGCGGCGGCCAACGCTCCCTGGAAGTCGTGCTCGGCCAGGCGCAGGCTCGCCGCTGAGCGTAGCGCGGCGACGCTGGGCGAGCCCACTTCGCCTTCGTTCCCGGTGGCTCCTGCGAGGAGCTCGTCTACCTGTCTGCCCGCCTGATCCAGATGGGCCACGTCGCCATAGGCCCGGAAGGCCAGCATGTGGGCATCGAAGAGGCGCTCCTTGGAGAAGGACTCCCCTGGCCGAGCAGAGGCCCTCGCGACGAAATGCTCGATCTCGTCGGACATCGTCGGCCGCTCGGGGACCGTCGACGCCAGGGCCGCGGCCCGGACGTTCTCGCCTACGGCCGGTGCGGGCTCCGGATCTGCTGCGCCCAGCAGCGGGAGGGTGATGGCCCCTCCCGCTACCAGCGCGAGCATCGTGATGGAAACACGTGTGCTCATCGCCCGCCGCCTCAGTTGTGGGGTTCGGCCACGTACGGGAACTCCGTACGGAACGCGACGTCGTTGGCGTCGACGTTGTCGCTCTGGAGCGACGGCTCGGCGTCGATGACCACGAACAGCGCGACATCCGTCGCGTCGTCGGCGAGGGTACGACCGGTGAGGGTCGCGAACGCCGTCGGCGAGGCCGCCAGGCTCACCGGAAGCTCGTCGGGCAGCAGCAGCGCGGCGGTTGCCTCGGGGTTCGAGTTCGGTACCGCGCCCAGCACCGTCAAGAACAGGTCGGTGTAGTTGGCTACGTCATCGGCAGGCGATGCCGTGTTGTAGGCGGTCTTGTCGAAGGGGCCCGTCCCTGACGGGTGATTGAAGACCGTGTTGAGGGCCGGGATTCCCTTGCGGTCGACCTGGGCGTACTGGAAGCGCGTCGCCGTTCCGCTGATCGCGGCTTCCACGGCGTCGGCATTGTCGCTCGAGATGAAGATCGACGCGTTCTTCGCTCCGACACTCGACGGGGTGAAGGCTACCTCGAAGGTGGTGGACGCGCCGGCGGACAGCTCACCGCCCTGGGCGCCCATGAGCTCGAAGTCGTCGGCGTGGGTTCCACCGATGGCCACGCCGGTGATGTTCACGGTGCTGTTGCCCGTGTTCATGACTTCGACGGTGATGGTCTCGTCGGTTCCGACCTCGGGGTCGGCGGCGGCGAACTCATTGGAGGAGAGCGAGGCGGCGATCTGACCGGTGCCGACCATCATCGGGTCGTCGTCGTCGCACGCGGTGAGGAAAAGGGCCGGGAGCGCCAGGACGCCGAGGATTCGGCGGGCAGTCCGGCGGAAGGGTGAGTATGTCATGGATGGTTCTCCTGTTTGTCTGGTATTCGATGAAGTCGTCGTGTCGGGAGCCATCAGCGGATGCTGGAGGCGGCCCACGCGTAGAACGTCCCGTCGGCTGCGATACCGAGGGCGTCCGCGACCATCGACTTGGGCATCTGGACGACGATGGAGAGGGTGTTGAGGCCGGCCAGGTCGTCCATGGCCGGCTCTTCGAAGGCCACGGTCTGCTGGTTCGGATCACCCACCGTCGTCCCGAGAGCGGCGCTGAAGGCACCGTTGAGGACGCTGGTGAGGCTCTCGTCGCCGAAGAGGTTGATGTAGAAGGGGTCGTCACTCGGTCCGACCCAGGCCATCATGCCTCCGTCGGACAGGACATCGCCCAGAGAGCCGCGCAGGGCCGAGGTGGCCTCCACCTGCGACATGGTGCCGGTCATGCTGGGAGCCACAGGGCCGCGAACGGTCACGGTCTGGTTCGCACCGGGACCGGCCGCGGCTACCTGGATGACGGCCTCGGCGACGCCGTCACGCTCGACGTCCAGCTTGAACTCGTAGAGCCCTCGCGAATTGAGGGCGGCGTTGGTGGTGAGCTCTCCGGGTGTCAGCAAGGGCGACACGGTCATGATGAAGACCACGTCATCGCCCTCATTGAAGACGTAGAGGTCGTTGATGTCGAGATTGCTCTCGGTGGTGTCAGGAGAGTCGGCGTGGTCGGCGGCACGGATGAGCGCCGTTCCCAGGCCCACGGTCCCGACCATCAGGGCCAGGGAGAAAAAGCCCCGCGCCCATCGGTTGAGTACTGCCATGGTGAAGACTCCGAATCGGTAGGTGAGTTGCTGCTTTCACCCGGGGTACGTCGCCCGACCCCGAATCGGATTGGATTGATTTCTGGAAGGGCTACTGAGCCGCGTTCCAGGCCCCCACCAGGAAGGGTGTAGTCGTGGGCTGTGGAGATCCGCCCGCAGGCTCCTCCGTGATGGCGCTCACGTCGTAGTCGTCGGCGAGGTCGGCCGGGAGCGTCACAAGCGCGTCGCCCGTGGGTCCGGATTCGAAGGTACCCAGGCTCACCGGCGCGTCGGTACCGCGGATTCCCCAAAGCTGGAAGGTGCGGCCCTGGGGCAGTGGCGGCAGGTTCTGCGCCGCCACGAGAAGGAGATTCCGGTCGCGGTTCCACACGAGGCGGAGGGTGGGGTCGGTGTCGCCGGTGAGGGTGGCGAGCTGGACGTTGGGGCCCGACAAGGCCGCCGCCATGGAGTCGAAGCGGGCCAGGGCCACCTGCGCATCGCCGAGGGACGAGCGGACGGCGTCGAGCTGATCTTCAAGCGTCGCCGTCTGCTGGGTGAGCTCGCGGTTCTCGTTACCCAGCCAGAAGAGGCCCGCCACGGAAGCTGCCAGGAGGAGCCAGGGGGCGACGCCTCTCAGACCACCGGTACCGCCGGAGCCACCGCCGTCAGCCCCGCGAGGGGTTCGGCCCCCGGGTCCGATGTCGGACGCGTTGCCGGCATCGGTGTCCGCCTTGGGGTCCTCGGGAGGAATGTGGCTTTGCGTCGACGTCCCTGCGGCGCCTCCACCCAGCGCACCCGACGCCTTCGCTTCCAACATCGTGCGCAGGACCCGGGCCTTGAGGTGCGCCGGCGGTGCCATGTCGGGGAGCGCTTCAGCGAGGGCGAGAGTAGAGCCCCGAGCCTCGTCCACCAGAAGGCGCAACTCGGGGTCGTCGGCGAGTCGGGCTTCGAAAGCCGTCAACTCGTCGCCTTCCAGGGCGTCCAGGACGTAGGCGCCGACCATGTCGGACCAGCGTGGGTCGGTCATGCTCTAACCCCTCCTCGCACCCGGTACAGGTCCCTCAGTTTGCCCATCCCGTCCCGCACTCTCGTCTTGATCGTACCGAGGGGCTCACCGAGTCGAGTGGCAATCTCCGACTGGCTCAATCCGTGGAAGTACGCCAGCTCGATGGCGCGGCGCTGGTCGGGGTTGAGGCTCTCAAGGGCATCGTCGAGCTCGTCCCGGATCCTCGAGATGTGCGCTTGATGATCGGGAGCCGGGATCGTGCCCATGTCCACCGCCGTCCCACCCCCGTCTTTACGAGCCGCTTTCACGTGGGCGTCATGGCGCCGCGTTCCGGATCGGACGTGGTCCAGGGCTCGGCTTCGGGCGATGGTGGCGAGCCAACCACGAAAGGAGCCGCGGTCGGGGTCGAAGGTGTCCCCGCGTTCCCAAAGCTGGACGAAAACATCCGCCGTCACCTCCTCGGCGTCTGCGTCTCGGCCCACGATGGTGCGTGTCAGCTTGTACACCAGGGTAGCGTGTCGATCGTACAGCGTGCCCATGGCGCGCTCATCGCCCTGCAAGACCCGCATCAGAAGATCCTGATCCGAGTCTGGTTCAGAAGCTGGTCGGCGGGTGGACAGAGGGAGGCTCCGGACCTGATGGATTGCTGGCGCGAACGACGGAGGGCGGGCCGAGCGACGCTGCTTGAACGATGTATCATAGGGAGCCGGTCCTGGACCTCAAAATACGGGCCCGCTTGCTCGCAACTGGCGACGGGTCTTCGTGTCGAGGGTACGCCGGTCGCCCACTCATCGGATTGGCCGGCTCGCCGAACTACTTCCCGCCGTTGGCCTGGAGGTCGTCTAGGCAGTTCTGGTCGAGTTCTGGCGCGTCGCCCGTGAGAGTCGCGATGAAATCCAGCGTTCGCACGGACCAGTACATGAGGCAGTCGTCGTTGTCGCAGTGCTTGCCGTTGGGCTCGTCCTGGTGTTCGGTCTGCATGGGCGATCCGTTGGCGACCAGGCCGAGGTTGTGACCGATCTCGTGGTTCAGCACGATGCCCTCCACCGTCGACTGCGAGGGCTGAAGCGCTCCCCCGGTGTTGTCCTCGATCTTCTCCTGGAAGATGGCCATGGACGTGTTGTAGTAGGCGAAGCCCAGAACGTCGGGGTTGTCCGAGAACTCACCATCCAGGAAGAGAAAGTAGATCGCCAGTGTCGTCCCGTCCGTGAACGCTGTTCGATGCGTTTGCTCCAGCTGGACGGCGTCGGACACCGAGTAGGATGCCTGGGAGGTGATGGAGACGGGCTCGATCTGGATGGAGATTCCCCGGGGCTTGTTCACCCGTGAGTCGAGGAAATCTTCGAGAATGGCCAGTCCCTGATCCGTGGGGCGATGGCCTTCCACGTACTGCACCTGGATGACGAGGCTGTCGTAGTTCTCTGACGACAACAGGTCAGCGGCCGATGCGCCCGTCGACTGCCGGTGGTCGTACGATCCAGGCTGCGGATTCGGGTCGGGGCCCGTGGGGCTCGAACCATCCGACGAACAGGCGGCAACGACGGCGACGAGACCAAAAAGAGCGAAGCGGGGGATGGTCATGGGAGCACTTCGCGGATGACACCGTCGTGCTTGTTGAGCAGGAAGAGCCGTCCTCCGCTCCCGACTGCGAACCGGAGGTCCGTACGCGATGTCGGATCCAGGCCCCGGGCTTCGGTCTCGGCCTGGATCACCTCCAGGAAAGTGCGCTCCTCGCCCTCATGGCGAAGCAGAATCCGCCGAATGGCGTCCTCGCCGCCCTGGGGCAGGTCGTCGGCGGAAACGTAGAAGATCTCGCCGCTGGGATAGTCGCCGAAGATGAGCCGGCCCCGTAGTTGGGGAATGGCCTCTTCGCGGTAGGCCACCACACCGGTGATGGCGGAACGGTTGGTGAGGAGGGGGTCGCCGTGGCCGTACTCCACGGTCGGGTAGGCCAGATCGGGGTCGCCACGCGGATCGGACATGTCGAGGACGCCCCGCTCGATGAAGCGAAAACTGCCTTCCCAGTCGTTCCAGCCGAGGTCGGCCCCGGCCCAGGCGAGGCTCAGCTCCTCGACGGAGTTCTGCCCGATATCGGCGACGAAGAGGTTGCCGTTGGCAGGGTCCCACCCGAACCGCTGAGGGTTCCGGACGCCGCTCACGAAGATCTCGCCCAGGTACCCGGCTTCACCCATGTGTGGGTTGTCGTCGGGGATCCCGTACTCGCCGTTGGCGGCGTTGGAGCCAGATGGGTCGATACGCAGGATCTTGCCGAAGGGGGAGCCCGGATTCTGGGACAGGTCCAGGGGATCGCCTCCGCTGCCGCCGTCGGCGACGCCGACATAGAGCATGCCGAAGTCGGGGTCTCCCGGCCCGGAGAGAGGGTTGAAGGCCAGGTGCCCCGCGTTGTGGTTGCCGAAGGGTTGCTCCAAGCGCAGGAGCTCCCGGGGGGCGTCGCCGTCATAGGTGGCCGCCGACGGGTCGGAGGTGGTCCATTCGAGGAGGATGGTGTCATGGGTGTCGTCTCCGCCGCCGGGCACGAAGTCCGGATCGGGACCGGTGTCCTCCGTGTCCGACCACGTGTAGAGTTTGCCGTAGCCCGGCGTACCGGCCTCGCCGAACTGGGGGTGCAGCGCGAAGCTTTGGAAGCCACGCTCCCGACCCGAGTCCTCCACGGGAAGATCCCATCGAGGATCGTCCAGATCCAGGTAGGGTCGGACCTCCCCTCTGTCGGTCACGGTGTGCAGGGGCCCTCTCATATCGTTGATGAAGAAGCGCCGCGTAGACGGTTCCTCGACCATGAGCATGGGTCGGGCCACCCGGCCGTCGCTAGCGGGCAGCACGGCGAAATCAGCATATCCCACGACGATGACGTCGACGTCGGTTTCGATGGGCTCAGGATAGGGGTTACCACCCGTGCGGCAGGCGGAGAGGACGAAGAGAAAGAGCACTGCGGTCAGGCGTCGCAGGGACATGACGCGGTCCTGGCTGGGATTCGGAATTGGGCCTTTCGAACATTGTCGGGTCCGACATCCCCTGTCCACGTACGCGGCTCGCACCTTCCCACCGAGTCGCCGGACGCCAGTTCGCGAGTCACCGGAAGCCTCGGCACGGGTGACCCGGTCTCGACG
This sequence comes from Longimicrobiales bacterium, assembly GCA_965229435.1. Lineage (GTDB taxonomy): Bacteria > Gemmatimonadota > Gemmatimonadetes > Longimicrobiales > Gaopeijiaceae > UBA2589. Next base: position 171,706 of record CBDDJE010000002.1, on the reverse strand, counting down.
CGGCTGGAACCGGAAGTCCGGTGCGGGGCTTCTTGAAACGTGACTAATCAATTGTCCCCCGCATAATCGGAGGCGCTTCCACATGAGGCCCCAGAAGATTCTTCGTCCCCGCCAGCCCGTCCCGGATCTCAACGTCCCCATGGTCGGCGGCGGGAGTTGGACGCTCGGAGAAGTGCCTCCCCGGAACTTCACCATGATCGTCTTCTACCGCGGGTTCCATTGCCCTATCTGTTCGCGGTACCTCGCCGACCTGGCATCGAAGGTCGACGACTTCGCCGAGCGCGGTGTCGACACCATCGCCGTTTCCACCGACGACCGGGAGCGGGCAGAGCGGACGCGCGAGGAATGGAAGGTCGATGGCGTGCGCATCGGCTACGGCCTTTCCCTCGATGAAGCCCGCGACTGGGGCCTCTTCATCTCGACCTCGCGGGGGACCACGTCGTCGGGTATCGTGGAGCCCGACCACTTCGCCGAGCCGGCGACGTACCTCGTCCGGCCCGACGGGACCCTCTACTTCGGAGCGGTCCAGACCATGCCCTTCGCCAGGCCGAGCTTCCGGGAGATTCTCGGAGCCGTCGACTTCGTTCTCGCAAACGACTATCCGGCGCGAGGTGAGGTCGGGGAGGGCTCCGAAGCCACAGCACACGAGGCCGCCGACTGATGAACCCCATCGCTCTCCTCCTACTTCGCATCTCTCTAGGGTGGCTGATGGTCGTGTGGGGCGTCGACAAGCTCACTGACCCAGCCCACGGGCAGGCCGTCGCCGAGTCCTTCTACTTGGGGCTCGGCAGCGGGGGGACCTTCCTCACGCTGGCCGGAGTCTTCCAGGTGCTCGTGGGGCTCGCCACGGTTCTGGGACTTCTTCGCCGGGTCATGTGGCCCATCCTGGCCGTGATCAACGGCATCACGTTGGTCGCCGTCTGGAAGTCGATCGTCGATCCGTGGGGGTTCTTCCTCGACGGCGGCAACCTGGTCTTCTACTCGTCAGCCGTGATCTTCGCTGGAATCCTGGTGGGTTGGTCGGCCATCGAGGAAGACAGCCTGGCGCTCGACAGGGTGATGAACCTCGACTGAATCGTGCTCAGCCGGTGTTCTGGAGCCCTCGGGCGATTCCGTTCACCGTGGCAAGGAGTGCGTCGAGTAGCGGGCCGTCGGGACGGCCTTCGCGGCGCCAACGCCGTAGAAGGTCGACCTGGAGGATGTTCATGGGATCGACGTAGGGATTGCGGAGGCGGATGGATCGTTGGAGGGTCCGCTCCGAGTCGAGGAGCCCGTTGGCCTTTCTGATGTCGAGGATGGCGGCGACGGTCCGGTCGAACTCCTCGCGCACGAGACCGAACAGGGGTCGCGCCTCGTCCGGTACGAGATCGAGGTACATCTCGGCGATGTCCAGATCCGCCTTCGCCAGCACCATCTCCACGTCGGCGAGCAGCGCATCGAGGAAGGGCCACGCCTCGGCCGCCCGTCTCAGGGTCTCCATTCCGTGGTCCCGGGCGGCCGCCTCCAGGCCGGACCCCAGACCGTACCACCCCGTGAGCATCGAGCGGCACTGTGTCCATGAGAAGACCCACGGGATGGCGCGCAGGTCTTCCACGCCGGCGCCGGACCTCCGGGAGGCTGGTCGTGAGCCGATGGCCATGCGCTCGATGACGTCAATGGGAGTGGCCGAACGGAAGAAGTTCGTGAACCGGGAGTCATCGTAGACGAGCCCGCGGTACCTGGCCCGGGCGGTTTCGGAGAGTGTGTCCGCCAGCGCCGACCACTCGGGCGGGGCGGGCGCGGTCTCTGTGGTGGCCGTCCGAAGCACGATGGATCCGAGCATGCGCTCCAGGTTGCGGAGGGCGATGGGAGCGAGGCCGTACTTGGCGTCGATGACCTCCCCCTGCTCGGTGAGGCGGAGCCGACCACCGATGGAAGCTGGCGGCATGGCGGACACCGCCCGGTGGACCGACCCTCCGCCCCGGGAGACGGTTCCGCCCCGACCGTGGAAGACCGTGAGCGTTACGTCGCTGCGGCTGGCGGCGTCGGCCATCCCCTGAAGAGCTCCCTGCAGGGCCCACCGGGCCGACGCGATTCCACCGTCTTTGTTGGAGTCGGAGTATCCCACCATCACCACCTGGCGCCGATCTCGTCGGTCCAGATGTGGTGCCACCACCGCGTCGGTGAAGAGCGCGTCGAGGACCGACTCGGCTCGCTCCAGGTCAGGTACCGTCTCGAAGAGGGGCGTGACGTCCAGGGGGACGCCCTTGTTGGTCGACAGGCCGCCGAGGTTGGCGAGCCAGAGGACGGTGAGGACGTCGTCGACGTCCTGGGCCATGGAGATGATGTACGAACCGATGGCGTCGGGGCCGTACGCCTGACGTGCCTCGCCGATGGCGGCGAAGATGTCGAGGGCGCGGTCGACACGTTCGGAGGACGACGCGGACGGCGCGGCGCCTCCGGATTCGACCTCCTCGAGGAGTTCGTGAAGGCGTCTCACTCGGTCCCCGACGGGACGGGTCGGCCATTCGGGGTCGTCGAGGAGATCGGCGACGACGTCGCGGAGCTCCCGTGCGTCCTGGCGCACGTCCAGGACCGCCATATGGAATCCGAAGGCTCGAATCCGGCGGAAGAGCCGGGTCACGCCGAAGAGCCCCGCGTGCTCGCCGCCGTGGTCCAGGAGGCTTTTCATCACCAGCTCGATGTCGTCGGCGAACTCGCCGGGGTCGCGGTACCCCTGCTCGCGCCCGTCTCCCGTCGCCTCGAGGCGGGCCGCCACGTGCCGGAGGAATACCCGATAGCCCATGCCGGCCATCCGCGCGGGGATGTCCTGCCCCACCGCCGGAAACCAGCCCGAGTACGTTTCGGTCCGGGCACTGATGTCGTCGCTCCACTGGACCCGTGACGCCGACTGCGTGAGGTGGTCGGCGAGCTGCGACACCTCGGCCCGGTACGCGTCCAGAGCGAGGACCCGATGTCGGAGAAGCGTCTCGCGGAAGGTTCCGGCGTCGACGTTCGGGTTTCCGTCCATGTCGCCGCCGACCCACGAACCCGGTCGGATGAGGGGCGGTGCCTCGCCCAGGTCACCCACGCCGGCCTGTCTCAGCGCCACCTCCAGATGCTCATGGAGGGCGGGAAGTACACGGTACAGGACCCGTGTCACGTAGTAGAGCACATGCTCCCGTTCGTCGGCGACGGTGGGGCGGGCGCTGGGGTGCTCCTCGGTCTGCCAGGCCGTCGAGACGTTCTCCCGGATCACCGACCAGGTCACGCGCTCGTCGTGAGGCGTCCGAGTGGGGTCGAGACGATGGATGAGTTCCTGGGCGATCCGCTCCTGCTTGTCCAGGATCACCCGACGGGTGGACTCCGTCGGATGGGCGGTGAAGACCGGTTCGACCCGGGACGACCGGAACAACTCCAGGATGCGTTCCGGCGGGACGTCAGCGTCCACGAGGCGGCGCACCGTGTGGGCCAGGGAGCCCTCGTGGGGCTCGCGCTCGTCGCGCATGTGCTGTCGGCCGCGACGGATTCGGTGGACCCGCTCCGCCAGGTTGACGACCTGAAAGTAGGTGGAAAAGGCGCGGACGACTTCGGCGGCGTCTTCGGCTTCCAGGCCCGAAAGGACGGTCTCGAGCTCCTCGGCGGCGCCATCCACGCCCTCGCGGCGACGGATCGCCCAATGGCGCGCTCCTTCGACACAGTCGAAGAGGCTCGCCCCTCCCTGCTCACGGATCACCGACCCGACCAGATCACCCAGGAGGCGGACATCCTGCCGGAGAGGCTCGTCCTTGGGAGGGAAATCGACGTGTCTCAGGTCGGCGCTACGCGGCATCGTCCTCCTTCGGCCGCAGGGGCGGCCACATGCGGTTCATGACGGGATGACCGTCGATCCAGGCTCGCTGGACGACGGCTGCAACGTGGGCCGCGATGAGCACGACCAGGGCAAACACGGCGAAGCGGTGCACGACGAGCATGACGGCCGCCACTTCGGGCATGGAAGGTATCAACGGCGGGATGCCGAGGGCGTTCAGGAGCTCGATGGGATAGTCGTCGCCCACCGTCCGCACGTACCCGCTCACGGCCATGATCAGAAGCAAGGCGTACAGCGCCACGTGGGTCGCATGAGCGATGCGCTGCTCCCGGACAGGCATGTAGTCGGGGAAGGGGGGTGGTGGGTGGGTCAGTCGCCACGCGATCCGACCGACGATCATGACCAAGAGCACCGCACCGAGCCCCTTGTGTAGGACGAAGAGAGGGTCGGCCCATGCCGCCAGCGGCTCGCTCGTCATGGCGATCCCGGCGGGGATCTGCACGACGACGAGGAGGGCGATGCTCCAGTGGAAGAGGCGGGCGCCGGTGCCGAACATGGGCTTCAATTAGCGATCCCGTCCGTGGGACGCCAGCCGGCCGAGGTGGCCTGGCTCGCCGCACGTCCTATACTGAGGTGAGTCTGCCACGGAACCGAGGAGATCTTATGACATCGATGTCCCGCGCACTTACCGGCGAGCACCTCGCTTTCGACCTCGAAGCGCAGATCGCCGAACTCGAGAAGGACGACGGCTACGTTCGGAGTGGTCGGGTAGGTCGGACGCTCGTGAAGGCGGGCTCACTGCGGATCACGCTCACGGTGGTGGCGGAGGGTGTAGAGATCGGCACCCATCACGCGACATCGCCGATGACGCTCCAACCCCTGGCGGGCCGCTTGCGCTACCGACTCGGCGACGAGGAGTTCGAGATCGGTCGCGGCGAGGTCCTCTTCTTCGGGCCCGGCCACGCCCAGGACATCCGGGCCCTGGAAGACACCGCACTCCTCCTGACGATTTCGTCGACGGAGGGCGACGGCGCTGCCGGGTAGCGCGCCCATACGGTAGCTCGCGGAGGGCTCGATCTCGCCGCGAACACCCGCTTCGAGCGGGAACACGTATACTTCTCCGGGGGGCGCGGAGTCCCCCGGCCTCGCCACCCACCGGCGATTCCCCTCGTCGGCCTCCTCCCTCCCTTCAAACACGAACCCTCGCATATGAACGAATCGTTCGTCATAGGCCTGGTTTCCGTCGCTGTTCTCGGCGGCGTGGCGCAGTGGCTGGGATGGCGCCTTCGCCTGCCGGCGATCCTGCTACTCCTCATCTTTGGCGTCGCCGCAGGCCCCGAAGGGCTCGGACTGGTCCAGACCGACGCGATGTTCGGGGACCTGCTCCTGCCCTTCGTCGCCATCTCGGTAGCCATCTTGCTCTTCGAGGGTGCACTGACCCTGCATCTGCCGGAGCTGGGAGCGCGGTTCGCGGTCGTCGCCAAGCTGGTCACGGTGGGGACCCTCGTGACGTGGGTCCTCGGCGGCCTGGGCGCCCACTACGTCCTCGGCTTGTCCTGGTCGCTGTCCGTCCTTGTAGGAGCGGTGATCACCGTCACCGGCCCGACGGTGGTGATTCCTCTCCTCCGTCAGATCCGTCCCACGGGTCCGGGCGGAGCGGTGCTGAAGTGGGAGGGCATCCTCATCGATCCCATCGGCGCGGTCCTCGCCGTGCTGGTGTTCGAAGGACTGCTCCACGGCGGTGCGATGCCGGCGGTGTTGGGGATCGGAAAGACCATCTTCGCGGGCACGGTCTTTGGTGTTCTGCCGGCATGGATCCTCACGGTCTGCCTCGCCCGGTACTGGATCCCCGACCACCTCCACAGCGCGTCGGCTCTCGGGTTGGCTCTCCTCGGCTACGCGCTGGCCAACACCTTTCAGCACGAGGCGGGGCTCATGGCTGTGACGGTCATGGGTGTGACGCTGGCCAATCAGCGTCGGGTGGATCTGAGCCACATCATGGAGTTCAAAGAGAACCTCCAGGTTCTCCTCATCTCGGCGCTCTTCATCCTTCTGGCGGCGCGTGTCCGCTGGGAGGAGCTCCGGGAGATCGGTGCCCCCGAGTTCCTCTTTCTCGGCCTGCTCGTCCTCGTCGTGCGACCCATCGGCGTAGCCCTCTCCACTGCCGGGAGCAATTTGCCCAACGTCGATCGACTCTTCGTGGCCGCCATGGCTCCGCGGGGAGTCGTCGCGGCGGCGGTGACGGCGATCTTCGCCCTCCGCCTCGAGGAAGAGGGCTTCGCCGGTGCGGAGAGGCTCGTTCCCATCGTCTTCTTCGTCATCGCCGGGACGGTGGCGATCTACGGTCTACTGGCCCGCCCCCTGGCCCACCGCCTTGGTGTGGCGGACAAGAACCCCAACGGCATCCTCATCATCGGCGCCCACGGCTTTGCCCGGGCACTCGCCCGGGCCCTTCGTGACCTCGGCGTGCCCGTCCTCGTCGTGGACACCAATGCCCGGCACGTCGGGGCCGCTCGCCTCGAGGGCTTGCCTGTCTACCACGGCAGCGTGCTCAGCGACCAGGCCGACGAGGAGCTGGACCTGCCCGGCCTGGGTAGGCTCTTCGCCATGACGGCCAACGACGAGGTCAACGCTTTGTCGGCGCGTCACTTCGTGCACCTCTTCGGCCGGGAGAACCTCTTTCAGCTGGCCACGACGCGAAAGGCGGCCGAGGGCTCCGCCGAGCTGGGCACCGAGCTCCGCGCTCGTGTCCTCTTCGGCGACGGCGTGACATTCGAGGTCCTCCAGAAACGATTCAGAGAGGGCTACGAGTTCGTGCCCACCGTCCTCGACGACGAGTTCGGCCTCGACGAATGGCGGAAAGCCGCGGGGGAGGACGCTATGCCTGTATTTGCCGTCAACCCGGAAGGTCGGGTGAAGGTGGCCACCAAGGCTTCCCCCCTGGAGCCCGAGCCCGGTGATACCCTGGTCGCTCTCACCCGCTCGATTCCCGCCGAGGTAGGCACGGTCAGGAGCTGACCTCACGGGGGACTGTGCCTACCCCGAGCGGGCCGACGCGTCGCTCAGGGGGGAGCGAGGAGGAGATCTCCGTCGTGGGTGCGAGCCCACTCCAGGAGGAGGGTGGTGACCCGGTCGTAGCTCTCGATCCCCCCTGGAACGCCGTGGGCCCGGAGGTAGGCGTCGTTCGTTGCTTCGACGATGGGCGCCGCAGCGCTCCGTGAGTCCAACAGGTAGTCGATGTAGTCCTGCCAGTCACGGATCACTCCCGGCAGGAGTTCGGCCCTGAGGGTGACCCACTCCTCCCGGTCCACTCTCGTGAGGTCGGCCACGAGTGCCCGGAGGATCCGCGCCCACCCGGAATAGCGCGCCAACGGGTCTTCGGAGTGGATCGCGGCGAGAGCGCCCGCGAAGGTGGCCTCGTTCTCCCGGGCGAGGCCGCGCTGGTGGGCCTGCTCGTGAGCGACCACTGCCGGAAAGCTCAGGTCGGGTTGGGCCCCTGAAGCGTGGGCCTCACCGGTGTACGGCACGTAGATACCCGCGATGTCGAGGGCGTCGAGGAACCAGGTGATTCCGCGTGTCTTCACCGGGCCGTACGAACGTGCCGCGACGGAGCTCATCCCCAGGGCGGGGGCCACCCGGGCCCACCCGACATCAAGCGCCCGGGAGGTCCCCAGCGGATGGGACGAGCCCCCCGTAGGCTCGCCGGCGTCGTCGACGCCGTGCAGCGTGAGGTACGCCTCGTTCGTTCGCGTCGCCGCCAGCCGTGACAGCTCGATCAGGGCCCGCGTCTCGATCCCCTCGTCGACGGTCATGTCGAGGCGCTCGTCCACGGGGGCCCGGGCGTAGTTCAACCCCCACAGGGGGTAGAATAGAACCAACAACACCCCGGCGATCCCTGCCATGCGATCGGCCTCCCTGGCCACGGCCGAGCGCCAGGCCGAACGTGACTGGCCGCGAAGGCGCAAGACCTGGATGCTCCAACGCCCCAACAGAATCAGGGTCGTCGCCATGGCCAGCAGCATGGCCACCGAGAAGGGTACCCAGCCAGTGAGGAGCGAAAGCCCCCGTCCGACGCGTGGACCGACCTCGGCGGCGTACACGCGCTCTACGATGCCTGGAAAGCGTGAAAGGGCCATGGCCCCTAGCGACACGACGACGCCCAGGCCGAGGAGCATGAGGCCCCGCCAACGGCCCTGCGTACCGTTCGAAGGATTGGTGAGGGGTTCCATCGCCGTCACGACTGGATAACGTGTTCCAGTGTCACTTTCCCGCGGAGGTTCGGAGGCCGATGACCCCCACCCAGCTACCCCAGGCCGTCCAGCAGGACACGACGTCTCCTGCTGCGGACTCGCTGAACAGTTCCCTCGACCGGATCGGGGAGGGGGTCACAAACACCGGTCGGCTGATTCTCGAAGGCGAATGGGGTCTTGTCTGGGAGCAGATGCTGGCCGGGCTCACGAATCTCTTCATCTCGTCTGTGCCCAACATCATCTCCGCGCTGTTCGTGGGTGCGTTCTTCTACGCGCTGTACCGGTTGCTCAGCGGCGTCATCCGCGGGGTGTTACGGAAGAGCCGCGGCGTGGATCGTGGTCTCGAGACGATCGTCATGAAGACGTTCCGGGTGGTGGGATGGGCCTTCATCATGCTGCTCGTTCTCTCCCAGCTCGGCATCAACCTCTCGGCCCTCATCGCCGGCCTCGGCATCGCCGGATTGGCCGTGGGTTTCGCCGCCAAGGACTCCCTCGAGAATTTCATCTCCGGGCTCACCATCCTCCTCGACCGGCCCTTCAAGGTGGGGGATTGGGTCACCGTGGGGAATTACTTCGGACGTGTTGCCAACATCACTCTGCGCTCCACACGTCTCGAGACGCCGAACCGTCAGACCGTGGTCTTCCCCAGCGTGCACATGGTCACCAATGCCGTCATCAATCACTCGGCGCGAGGGGTTTTACGGGTGGACGTCCCGTTCGGGATTGCCTACAAGGAGCGGATCCAGGCGGCGCGGGAAGTCGTCATGGCCGTCGTCGACGACTCGGATGATCGTCTGGCTCCGGACTGGGAGCACAAGGTCGTCGCCACGAAGCTCAACGACTCCAGTGTGGATCTGGAGCTGCGACTGTTTCTCAGGGATGCCGGAGATCAGATCCCCGTCCGCCTCGAGTACACCGAGAGAATCCGGGAAGCCCTGAGGGAAGCCGACATCGAGATCCCCTTCCCGCACCTCCAACTCTTCATCGATGGGGCTGACGCGCCCATCAAGGTCCAGCACCTGGGCGGCTCAGGAGGCTCCGGAGGCACGGGAGGCACAGGAGGCGTGGGCGACGAGGATGTAGGGGCGGAGGCGTAGAAGACGCGGCGGAAGAAAAGTGCCGCGGGTCAGCTCGAAGGGCGGACCCCTGCTGACACCGTCCAGGCCGAGTCGCCCCGGGCCGCGTCGATACGGAACTCGCGGTCGCCGGTGTCGATGAACAGACCCACGCCCGGATCGAGGAAGCGGGACGGCGATGACGGCGTTCCCGTGCCGGACACACGGGCGAAGTCGACGAAGCCCGCGACACCGTACCGGATAGGGCCGTAGCGCTCCTGGATCCGGACTTCCCCGGTGGCGTGGACGAGTTCTCGCCCGAAGGCCGCCCCTGCGACAACGCCGTCGGCCACCAGTGGATGTCCGCGCAGCAGTGGGAGCCGAACCTCGCCGATGCCTGCGCCCGGCCACACGGGTCGGGGCGCAGCGTCGGACGCCGAGGCCACTCCGGCAGTCAGGCCGACGGCGACCCGGGAGCCGAGGTCGCGACGGGCTCGCAGGTCGAGGGAGAGACGGGTGAACGGCGTCAGGTCGCCTCGCCAGTGCTCGATGTGTGCGCGGGCACGAACGTCCTCGCCGGGCAGCGCCCAGATACCGCCTACGCTCGCGGCGAACTGGTTTCGCTCCGACTCCCATCGCTCGCTGGCCAGACCGAGGTCCACCGCCAACGACGGTCCCACCCATTCCCGGAAGCCCAACGACCGGCGCGTCCGCTCCCTGGCGAGGACCGGGGCTCCCGTCGTCCGGGCGGCGTAGCGCTCTCGCCGCCAGTCCACCTCGAGGGAGAGGACGCCGGGCAGGTGATCGGACGTGGTGGCGACGGACACAGAGCGGATGCTCTGGGCGTCCTTCCAGGTCGCCGAGACTCGCCATCGGTCGCCGGCGGCGATGAAGGGGCCGGCCTCGAGCCCCGCGCCGCCGTCGGTGAGGCTGCTCACGATGGCCGACCCCACATCAGTCCATCCCGGTATGCGCCTTCGCTCGTCGACGAAGGTCTCCACGTCGGCGCTGCCGTCGGGGTGGGGGGTGTACGCGACCCGCACGCCGCGGACGGCCGGCACCTCGCCGATCCGCCTGCGAGCGAGGTTGAGCGCGCCCGGCGTGACGAGCTCTCCCACGTCGATCCCGGCTCGGGCGGCGAGGGCGTGGTAGCGCGTGTGGTCGGGGCCCCGGATCTCGAGAAGGTCCAGGGTGGGTTCGCCCAACGCATTCCAGTGCACGAGCGCCTCCTCGCCGCGACCCTCGAGGTGGTACGACGTGGCGATGATCCGACGGGCGAGCGACGCCTCCTCTACGCCGTTCTCCAGCATCTCCCCCGCGAGGGTCCGGGCCTGTCGGTGGTCATCGGCTCGCAGGGCCCGAATGGCCGCCGTCCAGGTCGCACCCGGTCGAGCGGTATCCTCCCGGTACCGGGCAGTGGGAGCCGTCTCCGGGTCTGAGTCACCGGTGCGTGGAGTGGCGACCAGAGCCCACAGCCCCGACTCCTGCCACAGGTCCATCAGTCGTGACCGGGTCAGCCTCCGGTCCGGTCCGAAGTTGGGGTCGTGGATCCAGACGTGAGAAGGATCGGCCCTCACCAACACGACGTAGTGGAGGGTGGGATTCCCCTCGAGGAGAAGCATGGAGGGGACTCCCTTCGCCAGCGCCGAGAACACGACTGCCGGCTCGCCCGTCACGACGAGGGTCTCATACCCCCGGTCCCGGATGGCCGCTTCCAGGTCGGTGGTGGCGATCCCTCCCTCGTCGGCACGGACGAGGGGAGCGAAGTCGTCACCGTGGACGTGCCGTTCCCCCCAGAAGCGGAGAAGCATGGACGCCGCGGCCCCACCGCACAGGAGCGGAGTCTGCCCGACGAAGGGAACGTGGTCCGGACCCATTATGGAGTCCGGCGCCGCTGGCTCCACCGAATACGACGGCGGCCCTCCGAGGGAGAGGATCCCCCAGAGGGCCGCGAAGCCGATAGAGCTGATCAATCGGTAAGAAGGATCAGCACGAGGAGGATGATGATGAGCGTGGTCGAACCGATGACGAAGGTGTCACCTCCGACCATGTCCTCCTTCATCTCACGCACCCGATTCGCCAGGTCCGAGGCCGACTCCTCGTCCATGGTCCGGACTCGATCTCTCAGTTCGTGTAGGTCCATGCCTTCGGCCGCGGCGACATCGGCCACCGCGCCGTCCGCGAGGAATTCGAGAACGATCTCGCGATCCGAGGGTCCGTGGTCGACAACGAGCATCGAGCGGAGCTCGGACTCGACGGATGTATGGGTATCGACCTGAGCGACGAGCTCGGCCGGGATGAACAGCGTGGCCGCGAGGGCCAAAATCGTGCTGATGCGTTGCATGTAGATCTCCTTCCGTAGAACGAATCCGGTCGATACAACGTGCAACACGCGTGCCAACGGGCCCCTCAACGTTTGGCCTGCATTCGCTTGCGGAGCTCCTCTCTCTGTTGTTGGAGGCGCTCTTCCACGGCCTCCCTGAGGAGTCCGCCGATCTCGCCCACGTCCTTCTTCTTGCCGTTGACCTTCACCGAGAACTCCTCCGGATCGTCCTCGTACAGGTCAGCGAGTTTCGTACGAGCTTCCTCGGCCTTGCCGAGGGCGAAGACCGCCTTCTGAAGCCATCGAGATTCACTGCGGATGATGCGACGCGCTCGGTTCTCTCTTCTCTTCTCAGCGGTTGTTGCCATTCGTACCTTGTCTCCCTTGAAAATCGTTGGGGCAGCCTGCAAGCGACTACAGAACAATAACATGGGGCATGCCACCCTCCCTCCCGATGCAACCGGGATGCCAGGGGTCGAACGGATCGGAATACGGCGTGGGGCATATCACTGATGTGATCGCACAAGCCGACCACCTTCGGAAAGAGGACGGACGAATGCTCGCTCCCGAGCAGCTCGCGGACCTGTACAAGCGCCACCGGAAGGACCCGGTGTTGAGCATCTATCTCGACGCCGATCAACACGACTTCGCGGAGCGGGGCAAGTGGAGGATCGCCCTCAAGACGGCGGTGTCGGAGCAGCGCGAGAAGGCAGCCGACTCCAGCCGCTTCGACAAGGCCTTCGAGCATCTGAGTGAGCCCCTCGGCGAGAGCGACGGTTCCTTCCTGGCCGGACGAGGATGGGTGGGTTTCGCGACTCCCGACGGGATCCTGCACTCCGAGAGCCTGCCCGTGCCGATGCCGAATCTCGTTCGCTGGGAAGACGGGCTGCGGGTGGCGCCCTACGCCCGTGCGCTCAAACAGGCGCGTCACGTGGTGGCCGTGGTCATCGACAGTCGGAAGGCGCGGATTCTCCGGTATCGGATGGGTCTTCTGTCCGAGCGGGACTTCCTCGAGGCCGACACCTTCCTCGGTGACCTCACCGACGTCCATGTCGCCAAGGTTCCGGCCACCCATTCCGGGATCCGTGGCAAGACGAGCACCGACGCCGCCCGGGACTTCCTCGACGTCGAGCGTGATCGGCTGGTGGGTCGCGTTGCCGAAGAGGTACGCAAGGAGGTGGGCAACGAAGGCCTCCTCATCGTCGGAGGCGCCGAGCGAACGGTGGATGCCCTGGTGCGAGAGCTGGGGGACTTCGCCGACAGCCGCCGGCGGATTCTCCACTCGCTGAACTTCGACATGTCCGACACGGAGCTCACCCGGTCCGTGGAGCGAGTCGCCTCCGAGGTCTCGACGGAGATCAACGGTCAGATCGTCGAGCACCTCCTCGGGGAGGCCCGATCCGGTGGCGACGGCTGTCTGGGAGAGGCGGAGACCGAGCGGGCGCTCGTCGAAGCCCGGGTGGACACCCTCCTCATCGCGGACTCCTTCCGCCGGAATGACCCCGACCGCGCCGACCACTTCGAGGGGGCCGCCTTCGAGCACGGGGCCAAGGTCATCGAGGTTTCGAGAGGTGTCGCCGAGCAGCTCCAGGCCGAGGGCGGGGGGATCGGAGCACTCCTCCGCTACAAAGTGGGCTGAACGGGTCGACCTCGGAGATCGCCAGGCAGGACGGGAACTTTCGCGTTCGTCTCGAGTATGAGGGCGACATCGTGGTGTATCGTCGACTCATGGGCAGGGGGAGGTACGTCATTTCTTCACGAGACAAGCAGAAGAAGAGTGACACGAGTAGTTCGCTGGCTCGCTCGCCGGAGATGAAGCGGGTCACAGGAGAGTTGGCGGCCATCGCCGTCGCTCGGGTCAAACAGAAGGGCCGACTGAAGGTCCGGCAAAAGGAGCAGTTGCGCAGGGCTATCGCCCTGGCCAGTGAGACGCTCGGATGGGCCACGAAGGCCCCGTTCAAGAGCGACCCGGTGGGCGAGATGAGCAAAGAGGTCGCCAAGCTCGTCCGCAAAGGGGCGCGTCGGATGAAGAAGGACATCCGGCAGGAGCTCGAGGAGAAGGGTTCGGAGATCGCCGAGTTGAAGAAGGTGGTAAAGGCGGTGGAGCAGCTCGCGGCCGATCCCGATGCTTTCCCGGCCGAGGTCACCTACCAGCACACCGCACGTCACGCCTCCCAGGGGCTGGTCACCAAGACGGAGACCCTGGAACTCGAGGACCAGGATGAAGCGAAGAAGGCCGCGAGGAAGATGAAGAAGCGGATCAAGCGCTGGAGTCGGTACCGCGATCAGATGCTCGAAGAGCTCGAGATGGAGCGCGAGTACCTGAAGGCGACGACGAGCAATCTGAAGGAGTTCGTCGACACGTCGCGTCCGGTTCTGGGAGAAGTCCTCGCGACCATGCATTGAGGACGGCGATACCCACCTCCTGAGACCTCATCGAAGGGGGGGGAATGCGAGCGACAGCGGCGGGACCGGTGAAGATCGGGACCGCCGTTTCGCGTAGGGAGTGTGGCGGCTGGGTAGACGACGCTTGACCGCCGAGGCCGGCCTCGGCATTCAGTGGAAGGTCGAGCGACCCCTGACCACGACCCGAAGGACCGCGAGAGATCTGTGAATTGTCCCAATTGCGACGCCTCCATGGAGCACCGGGAGCTCGAGGGAGTCTACGGGCCAGGCATCGAGATCGATGTCTGCTTCGCTTGTCACGTACTCTGGTTCGACAAGCGGGAGAGCATTCACCTGACCGCCAAGGGCACCCTGGAGCTCTTTCAGGCGCTGCACGAACATCGGGACGATCCCCGCCACGCCTTAGGAGCCGGGCTGGATTGCCCGCGGTGCGGTGGCTCCCTCGCCTTGCGCAAGGACATCGGCAAAGGCGGCCGCTTTTCCTACTACGCCTGCACATCCAGCCACGGGCGGCTGACGCCCTTCTCCGAGTTCCTCAAGGAGAAGCAGTTCGTCCGACAGCTGAACCCCTTGGAACAGGAGCGGTTGAAGGCGGAGGTGAAGTCGGTCCAGTGCTCGGGCTGCGGCGCCCCGGTGAACCTCAATGAGGGGTTCGCCTGCGGCCATTGCGGGTCTCCCCTCTCCGTCCTCGACACCGAGGCCGTTGAGAAGACCCTGAAGGAGTTGGTGACCGCCGACGCTGCACGCTCCGGCGAACCCGAAGACAGGGAGATCCGGGCCCGGGCGCTTGCCTCTATGGAGGCGATGCGCACCCGACCCGAGGACCACTTCGAGAAGTTCACCGCACCTCGTCGCCGGTCGGAGGGCCTGTTCGACGCCGGGGATCTCCTGTCGTTCTCCATCGGGCTCTTCTTCGGGCGGTGATGGCGTTGCCCGGTTGCGCCGTGGGCCGTCCTGCCTGAGTATCCCCGCCACCTCTGTCCGCCGCACGACTGCAGGAGCAACCACATGCCACGGATATTTGCAGTTGCCGGTCTCGTCGCAGTGGCGGGTACCGCGCTATGCGACATCAAGCCCGTTGCGGCGCAGGACAAGAGCGTCGTGGCCGTCCTCCGCTTTGACAACAACACGGGAGACCAGCAGTACGAGCATCTGGGTCGCGCCCTGTCGAGCATGATGATCTCCGATCTCTCCGTCCTGGACGAAAAGATCCAACTCGTCGAGCGGGATCGACTGGAGGAACTCACCGAGGAGCTGGATTTCCAGCAATCGGCCTACGTCGACCCCACCTCGGCCCAGAGCCTGGGCATGATCGTCGGAGCCGAGTACGTGGTCGCGGGGGCCTTCGTGACCGCAGAGCCGGTGATGCGCCTCGATACCCGGATCGCCCGTGTGGAGACGTCGGAGATCGTCACCACAGCCGAGGTCACCGGCGAACGTGAGACCCTCTTCGACCTCCAGCAGAGGCTGGCCGATCAGCTCGTGGAAGGCCTCGACCTGGTGCTCACCGAGGAGGAGCGGGAGCGACTTCGCCAGCAACAGGAAGCGAACCGGATCGACGACCTGCAGACGTTCGTCGCCTTCTCCCAGGCTCTGTGCCTCCTCGACTACGGCGAGTATGGCGAGGGGCTGGAGAAGATGCAGGAGGTCCAGCTGTCGGCTCCCAACTCGGGGCTCGTAAGGGCAGCGCTGAACACGCTGCGTGACCGGGCCGAGGAAGAAGCCAAGGATCGCGTCGTGAACGAGGCAGGCCGTCGACTCGGTGGGCTCCTGGGCCGATCGGCGCCCCAGCCCCGACGAAACGAGCGGGCACTGACCTGTTGAGATCAGCGCCCGCTCGGGGTACGGCGGGCTGAGTGATGGCGGCGAAGCGCGCGCTACTTCTCCGGCTCGTAGCTGTGTGATCGCATGACCGAACCATCCAGACGGTGGATGATGAGGTCACTGGGTGCGGCCTTCTGGGCGGCCTTCCGTCCGGCTTCGACAGCCTCTTCCTTCGTGGAGAAGCGCTCGACGGGGTCGTCCTTGCCCTCGGCCGTGACGTGCCACTCGGCGTCGCGGGCGACGACGTGGAGCTTCGCTCTCCCTTTCGAATCGCGTCGGAGGTAGTGCAGCGCCGCCGCGATCCCTGCGATCCCGGCCACGCCGGCCGCGGCGAGACTCGCCACCTTGGCCTTGGACGGTCCCTTCGACGACTTGAGCTTCTTCCTCGCCGTCTTTCCTACCGTCTTGGCCTTCTTCTCGACGGCCTTGGCCTTCTTCTCCATTGCCTTGGCGCCCTTCTTCACGCGCTTCTCGAGCTTCTTGGAAACGGGCTTCTTCGCCATCGAATCGTCCTTTCTCAGAAATGGGGAATTCGGTCACTCGGACCTCATACACCGAGAAGACGTGCAAGAACCGTGCGATGGAGCTCAGTCGGGTAGCTGACGAACGGCCCGCTCCGCGACCTCTTCGCCGATGACCAGGGACGCGGTCGCCGCGGGGCTGGGAGCGTTGACGACATGGACGGCGCGCGGGGCCTCGACCCACAGGAAGTCGTGGACGAAGTCGCCGTTGGGCATCACCGCCTGCGCACGGACGCCGGCGCTCCCTGGCCGGAGGTCGTCGTCGGCGATGTCCGGGACCAGCCGTCGGAGGGCGGCGACGAAGCGGCGCCGATCCAACGACTGGGCCAACTCCCGGGCCACCATGTGGGGATGCCGGAAAGCGAAGCGCCAAAGGCCCGGGAAAGAACCCGCATCGGCCAGATCCCGGAGGTTCACGGTCGCCAGATCGTATCCTTCGCGGGCGAAGGCCAGGACCGCATTGGGTCCGGCGTCGATTCCTCCCGTGACCCGTCGTGTGAAGTGGACACCCAGGAAGGGGAAGCCCGGCTCGGGCAGGGGGTAGATGAGGTGGCGGACGAGGTGTTCGCGATCGGGGCGGAGGCGATGGTATTCGCCTCGGAACGGGATGATGCGACACGGGGGGCGGGATCCTGCCAGGCGGGTGATGCGGTCCGAGTGTAGCCCGGCGCAGTTCACGATGACGTGGGATCCGAAATCGCCCGCCGCCGTGATGATGCGCCAGCCGCCGCCTTCTCGACGGAGCTCCATGACCTCGGCACCGGTGGTGATCTCACACCCCCCGGACTCCAGCTCGGCCTCAAGGGCGCGGCAGACACCGGCGAAGTCCGCGATCCCTTCTTGGGGCACCACGATCGCCCCGACGCATCGGACGTGGGGCTCGATCTCCCGGGCTTCCTCGGGGCCGACCCTCCGGAGCCCGTGCAGGCCATTGCGGGTGCCGCGATCCAGCATCTCTTCCAGGCGGGGGAGCTGATCCGGGGAGGTGGCGACCACCAGCTTCCCACAAATCTCGTGGGCCACCCCGTGTTCCTGACAGAACTCGGTCATGGCCCGGATCCCCAGACGGGCGAGGCGCGCCTTCTCGGAGCCCGGTCGGTACTGGAGGCCGGCGTGAAGTACCCCGCTGTTGTGGGTGCTCTGGTGCTGAGCGACGGCGGCTTCCTTCTCGACGAGGCGAACCCGGATACCTCGATTCAGGAGGGCGCGCGCCGTGGCCATCCCCACGATGCCCCCGCCGATGACGGTGACGTGGGCCGAGGACGAGAAAGCCCCCCGAGTCCTGTCGGCTCGGGGGGCTTCGAATGCAGCGCTCACCGGTCGGTTCGCTCGGCCGGGCGGGTACAGGTCAGCGGGTGACGGCGCTTCCCCGCTTCAGAGTCGAGCGGAGGGTCTCACTCCGCTCCTGCACCGCTTCGACCATGGCTTCACGCACGGTCTCGATGTCGAAGGACTTGCCCTTGATCTGCACTTCCAGGGGTGGAAGCGATCCTGTGAGGGCGTCCTCGAGCTTGGTGCGGTCGTCCTCGGCCTTCGAAAGCGCGAACAAGGCCTTCTGGAGCCACCGCGACTCACTTTCCATGAGTCGACGTTCGTGGGTTCCGAGTTGGGCCTGAACGGTGTCCGCCATTACTGATATCTCCGAAACTTGGTTTTTCCGACACGACGGCAGTGATACACCGGATTCCGGCGATGGTTCAACCGGAATCCGTGCGGCTTTTCGAGGCCCGAGTTGCCTGTCAGGAAGCCCCCCGAGCGACCCCGACACCCGGGTCGAAATGGACGTCGAGCTGAGGGAAGGCGATGGTGATTCCGGCGTCCTTGAGCCCGTGCCAGATGGCCTTGTTCAGCTCCGATCGGATGTGGGGACCCTTCCACGGGTCGGCGAGCCACACCGACGCTTCCCACACCACCGAGGAGTCGGCGAAATCCACCAGATAGATCACCGGATCCTTCCCTTCCTGTCGACCGTCGAGGGACCGAGCCGCTGACTCCAGGACCTTCTCGACCTCGGCCATGTCTGACGAGTACGACACGCCCACCCGGGAACGGATGCGGTACACCCCGTCGGTCAGGGTGAGGTTCTTCACCGTGGACTGCACCAGGGTGGAGTTGGGAATGATGAGCTCCTCGTCGTCGCGGGTCCGCGCAACTGTGGAACGGGCTCCCATCCGGATGATCCGGACCACCGTCCCCTCTACCTCGAGGATGTCGGTCTCCCGGATGGAGCGCTCGCCCAGAAGAATGAGCCCCGACACGAAGTTCTGGAGGATGTTCTGGAGGGCGAACCCGATGGCCACAGCCACCACCGCGCCGGCGGCGAAGACCGTCGCCAGGCTGATGCCCACCGACTGCAGCGCCACGCCGAGACCGACGATGATGACGGTGTAGTGCAGGAGGCGGCGGGTGGTGGCCAGTGTCTTTTCTTCCGTGAGGCCGCCCCGGGTCATCACGCGAACGGCCACCCTCTGGACGATCCGCGAGATCCACCATGACACGAGGAGGATCACGACGAACGTGACCACCGACGCGCCCGTGACGGTGGTCCCCCCGATCTCGACGATGCGGAAGTCGAGCCCTTCGCGGAGGACCGATCCGAGCTCTTGTAGGTTCATGGGCGGCTTCGCGAGGGGACAGGTGCTGGCGCACGGCGCGCCCGACGTCCATCCTGAGCCGCGTTCGCCGGGAAAGGCCAGCGTCTCATCACAATGGGAGCGTCGAGGGTGTCATCATCGGACGAGAAGACCGGGTCCCGCAAGAAGAGGCGCCCCGGCGTGAAGATCCGTCCGCGGAAGATCGTGGGGCGCCTGGTCCAGAAGGCGACGAAGAGGCCTGGTGCCCCTCCGGGCACGCTCGTCCACACCGGCGAGCGGAAGATCGAGTCGACGCTCATCCGCCTCATCGACTACGACGCGGAGACGTTGGTGGAGCGTACACTCGACGACATCTCCGAGTGCTTTCCCATGGCAGACGACCCGCCCGTCACGTGGGTCAACATCGACGGCCTCCACGACGTGGACCTCTTCGAGCGGATCGGGGAGCGCTTCGGCTTCAACCGACTGGCGCTGGAGGACGTCCTCTCGCCCAACCAGCGGCCCAAGGTGGAGGACTACGAGACCCACTTCCTCGCCGTCCTCAAGATGCTGTACTTCGACAACGAGACCGAGTCCGTGGTCTCCGAGCAGTTCAGCTTTCTGGTCGGCGCGACGTACCTCTTCTCGTTTCAGGAGCGCCGGGGCGACGTGTTCGAGCCCATCCGGGAGCGCCTGCGCGAGGGGAGGCCGCGGATCCGGTCCCGTGGAACCGACTACCTCGCGTACGCGCTCATCGACGCCATCGTCGACAGCTACTTCCGGATTCTCGAGGAGATTGGCAACCGCATCGAGGACCTGGAGGAGGCGGTGCTGGTGGACCCGTCCATGGAGAACATGCACCGCATCCACCACCTGCGAGGAGAGATGCTGGTGGTACGACGGGCCATCTGGCCGCTGCGTGAGACCCTCGGTCTGATGTACCGGGGCGAGATCGGCCTCATCAACGACGAGACCCAGCTTTTCTTTCGCGACGTCTACGATCACGCGGTGCAGGTCATCGATACCGCCGAGACGCTGCGCGAGGTGTTGTCTGGAGCCCTCGACATGTACATGTCCGGGGTCAGCAACCGGATGAACGAGGTCATGAAGGTGCTGACCATCATCGCGACCATCTTCATTCCCCTGTCCTTCTTCGCCGGTCTGTACGGCATGAACTTCGAGTACATGCCGGAGTTGGGCGTCCGGTGGGCCTATCCGACTCTCCTCACGTTCATGTTCGTCACCGCGGGTGGTATGCTCTGGTTCTTCCGCCGAAAGGGGTGGCTGTGACGGTCGGCGTGTGCGTCACGGTCGGAGAGTCCATGACGGTCGCGGAGGGCTCGAGGTGAGCGCCGGCGTCTGGGGCCCCTTCGACCTCCAGGTCGGCGAGGGAGCCGAGTGCTCCCTCGGGGAGCTGAACCTCCGCTTCCGTCGTCGCCAGGACGAGGTGTGGATGCACGCCAGCCACGAGATCTCGGCCCCCATCGAGACGGCCTCGATCTCGCGTGGTCTCGGGGACGACGCCCTCGGCGACATGTCTTCGGACGCGTGGATACGGTGGGCCTTGCCCGCCGAGGAGGGTCTGGAGATCCAACCCGTCCTGCCCGACCGCGCGGTGGTGGTATCCCCCGAGCAGCCCTTCGTCCTTCCGCCCGGAGGCCGTGCCCGGGTGTTCGTCCGCATCCCGGTTTTCATCAGGGTTCGTACGACGGGTGAAACCTCGGAGGCGGCGACCATCGAGGAGTTTCCCAGCGTGATCCTCTCCGACACCTGGTGGGGCTCCTTCACCGAAGGGGAGCTCGGCTACTGGCTCGGAACCCGCGCCCGGCGCGAGATTACCCCCGACCTCCATTCCCCCCACCTGGCGGTGTGTCCCTTTGTGCTGGTCAACCGGTCCAACCAGACCCTGCCCGTGGATCGCTTCGCCGTCAGGGTAGCCTACCTCACCCTGTTCAGCCGGGGTGTGGCGGTGTGGACGGACGAGGTGCAGGTCCGATACAGCGGCGGATCGGAGGGGAGTGAGATCCGCTATACGGGCAAGGTCCCGGACGATGCCGGAGAGGTCACCCGACTGGCCGAGTCCAGGGAGCCGGCTCCCCGCGGCTTGCACGCGCGCACCTTCGGGCGTTTGAAGGCCCGGATGGCGGCCCTATGAGCGTGTTGGCCGAAGTGGCGCCGATGGTGGAGGGAGTCTTCATCGCCCTGGTGGATGGAGCCGCGCTGCTGGATGCCGTGGCCGTCGCGCAGGAAGCCCCGGCGACGAACCTCCCCGAACAGATCTGGGAACGCATCGATTGGGCCACCGGTCTGCGCGCCGGTGCCATGGTGGTTCTCGGGATCCCGCTGGTCTTCTTCCTGTCGCGGCTCAGCCGTACCTGGGCGACGAACCGCATCAGCGCCCAGGTGGGGCTGGTCGCGGGCAAGCTCATCTTCTACGCCGGCGCGGCGACCCTGGTGGTCACCACCATGGTCGAGCTGGGGTTCAGCCTCACGCCGCTCCTCGGGGCCGCCGGCGTCGTGGGCATCGCCCTGGGCTTCGCTTCGCAAACGAGCGTATCGAACATCATCGCAGGCCTCTTCATCATCGCCGAGCAGCCGTTCATCGTCGACGACGTGATCCAGGTGGGCGACGTCACGGGTCGCGTACTCACGGTGGACACCATGTCCGTGAAGCTGCGGACGTTCGACAATCGGTTCGTGCGCATCCCCAACGAGACGTTGGTGAAGAGCACGGTCATCAACATCACGCGCTTTCCCATTCGGCGTCTCGACGTCCGTCTGGGTGTGGCGTACAAGGAAGATCCGGAGCGGGTCCGGCAGGTGCTCCTCGACGTCGCCGACCAGAACCCCATCGCTCTGATGGAGCCCGAGCCGCTGGTCATCTTCGAGGCCTTCGCCGACTCGTCCCTCAACCTGCTCTTCGCGGTGTGGACGACCCGTGAGAACTGGCTGGAGCTCAAGAATTCCATCCAGGAGGAGGTCAAGCGACGATTCGACGAGGAGGGGATCGAGATCCCCTTCCCACACCGATCCCTCTACGTCGGGAGCGAGAGCGAGGCGTTCCCCATCCGCATCGTCCCCGATGCCGCGACACCGGCGGGGGAAGGCGTCGCTCCGGAGGCGTAGGTCGCCGTCAGTGGAAGATGTTGCGACCGCGGAGGTGTGAGATGACGGCTCCGACCAGAAGCGGACGCACACGGTACCGCAGATCCTCTTCGATCTCGGATCGGGCGGGAGTCTGGTCGTCGTCGGCCACCACCGACTCGATGAGCTGACGGTTCTGGAGCGATTCGAAGATCTGATAGCTCTCGTGACGCGGCAGTCGGAAGATCCGGTCGTGGTCCGCCAGCGTGAGCGAACGGTGCTCCAGGAAGGCCTTGAGCGTGAAGTTCTGCGTGAGCGTGAGGGAGTCCAACACGGAGAAGTCCGGCCGTTCCGGTGAACGCATGAGCACGCCTTCCCCCTGACCGAAGTCCGCGGCCAGGAGCCATTGGAAGAGGGCGAGGCGAAGATTCTTCGACGACGTCCGCTCCAACCGATCGAAGAAGTCGTCGGCCAGAAGGTCGTCGTAGGCTTCCCGATCCCGCATGCGCTTGAGGCGCTGGCGGAGCATTCGTCGCTTGCTGTCGGGCTCCTCGTAACGGAGGGGGAGTCCACTCCTGCGGTGGCGAAGGATGATGGCCTCCCGGATGCCCTCCTCTCCCAGGGGGTTCAGCTCCAGGGAGTCCACCTGCGACACCGCCGTGGGCTCGGCGGTGGCGATGAGCTGCCATGCCGACGACGTGATGCCGCCGATCCAGAAGATCCGTGGCTCCGTCTCGGCCATGAGGGTCAGGAGCCTCTCGATGAGGTCGGTACCCTTCGGCACCCTCATGTAGATGTGCTCGAGGTTGTCCATGATGACGGCGTCGGGTACGCCCCCCGTGGGCGCATCGAAGGTTGCGTGCGCCACGGCATCGAGAGAGTCGGCGGGTTCCAAACCGAGGACGGACGACAACACTCGGGCCAGCCCCGCCTCGTCCTCGACGCGCTCGCCGAGGGACACGCGACCGTAGGCGCCCCCGTCCTCCTCGATCTTTGCCCCGAGGACGTTGAGAAAGCTGGTGATGCCAGTGCCCGGTCGGCCGCGGACGATGAGGGGGATTCCGTCGTCGGAACGCCATCGCTTCCAGCGCGCCAGACCGTCGGCGAGCTCGCCTTCGCGCGCCGCGAGAAGGGAGGGCTCGTCCAGCGGCTTGAGGGTGAAGAGGCGCTGGTACACCAGCGGCAACTCCCGAAGCACCGAGTTCGCGCTGGAGAGAGTGCGGAGAGTCCTGGACGTCGCGGCGTCGGGGGTGGGGGCCGTCCCCACCATGGCCGTGCCCTTGCGGAGTCCACGCGTCGCCAAGCGACGGAGTCGGGCCCAACGGGCGGCGATGGCGCGGCCGGCCTCCCGGACCGGGGGACCGTACCGGTCGAGGAGCCAGGCCCGAGCGTCGGCGAACCAGGACTGGGCCGCCAGAAGCCTGGCCTGCATTCGCCCGGCCGCTACCCGGTCGACGAGACCCAGCGATCCTTCGCTCACTTCCTTGGCGAGCTTGCCCTGCGCTCGAAGCACCGCCGACGCGAGCGAGCGGTCCGCGTTCCTGAGCGACTCCGCCATGCTGAGCAAGGCCTCTTCCATGAGTCCGCGCGCCCGGTCCCGCGCGCCCTCCTGCCCCTCCTCGAGTTCCTGCTTCGCGGCGTCGAAGGCGAAAGTGAAGACGTTGGGCAGTTCCTCGATGTCCGCACGGACCTCATCGATGGCTCCTACGAGTCCACCGGTGGAGGACCGGATACGCTCGATGCGGAGGGCGTCGAACGACTGGCGAGCCAACTCCTGGAGCGCCAGGGAGCGCACCTCCGGCTTCCGCCCGGGTTCAGGCAGGCGAGCCTGCTCCGGGTGTAACTCCAAGGTGGCAGGCGCCTGCCGGATCATGGCCAGGAGTGCCTCTACCGCCGAGTTGGCCTGCGACTGCACGGTGGAGTCGACCTCGGCGGTGTCCGGAATGGCCGCGGCCGTCGGCTTCAGCGCCGCCTCCACAGCGTTCCGCAGGCCATCGAGATGGGTCGCGAACGCTGCCCGATTCTCGAAACTGCGGGGCAGATCCCCGGCCAGCCCTTCGAGCTTCGACGCGACCTCGCGGAACACCGACGTCTCGCCGAGGTGCCGTTCCCGCACCCGGTAGACGAGGCGGCGCTGGACGGCCGTCGCCCCCGCGAGGATGGAGAGGAGCGACTCGTAGACCCGGAGTCGATCCCGAACGCCGGCGTCCCACGTCTGCATGGCCGGAGCCAGCGCCTCGACCCTGGACAGCTTGGGCTCCAGGCGGTGCGTGTCCTTCGGCGTGAACACCATGCTCCCCGCCACCGCCAGGTCGTCGCCGAGCTGGCCCTCGGCGGTGCCCACAGCGGACCCGAGACCTGCCAGCAACTCGGAGATGGGACACGACTCGAGAAGTTCGGTGAACGCGTGCTGGAGGGCGTCTGCGGCGTCGCGCACCTGCGTCCAATAGGTCTGCTCGGTGTCGCCTGTGTCGGACTTCTCCCCTTCCACGGCGTCGGTGGGTTGGTCCGGAAGCTCGGAGCGAACCAGAGGAGGGAGCGCGCGGTCGCCCCATTCGATCCACGCCCATTCGATTTCCCGTTCCCACTCGGCCCATGCCCGAAGCAGGGAGACAACCTCCGAGTCGACGGTGGGAGCCAGCGTCTCGTGGACGTGGTGGAGGGCCACCGCCCGGACGGGGATGTCCCTCGGGCTCCCTGCCTTCCGGGCCGGACTGAAGACCCGGGCCGTGGCCTTGGAGATCTTGCGCCCGAAACCGTCGGCCGGGCGGGTCGCCAGTGCGTCTTCCGACCACACGCCGTCCATGCTGGCCGGCAACGATCGAGCCCCTTCGAGGGACTCGGACAGTGCCGTGCGGAGGGCGGAGACGACGATGTCGCTGGGGCCGTTGCCTCCGACGGCCTTCCGGATGGGCTCGAGGACCTCGGCGGCGAGACGACGACGGTAGTCCACGAGTCGCTCGGACCGATCCTCCCACGCCTCGGGCTCCTCGGCGTGCAGACCGGTCTCTGCCACGAGGGTCGCGTGGGCGTTGGACGCGCCTTCGACGGTCTGCAGCAGTCCCGCCGACAGCTTGTCGTGGATGGCCTCGATGGCCTTCCGGAAGGGCGCGTGGCAGGCTTCGTCGGTGGCCTGCCGTGCGTCCGGGGCCGTGGCGGTGGTGGTCACGATGCACCCTCCTCGGCCGTCCGCTGAGCCTCACGCTCCAGCGCCTGCTCCACCAGGTACGTTCGCATGTGTCGGGGGCGTAGGAGACCGGCTTCGCGGAACCCGGCCCGCGCGCGCTCGGTGATGTCGCTCTGGAAGATGAACTCGAGCCTCGGATCGAGGACGTAGGCTTTGACCCTGACGCGAGTGAGGAACGTCTCCTTGAACTGGTCGGAGACGAGGACGACGATGGGCTTGTTGAGGTACACGTACTTCGAGCTCGCCGCGGCCTGGAAGGCGATCCGCTTGGCGGATTCCTCGTCGGCCCACCCCGGGAGGTACAGGTCGGTGACGACCTGGCAGTTGAGCTCGCCGGCGTTGGCGTTGGCCACCTGCTGGTCGACCACCTGGCTGTTGGGCACGCTCACCAGATTGTCGTCGGGGGTCACGATCCGCGTGGACCGGAGCCCGATGGACACCACCTCGCCGTAGGTGTCGCCGACTTTGATCTTGTCGCCCACCTGGAAAGGCTGGTCGAAGACCAGGATGATGCCGCCGAACAGGTTCTTGATGAGGTCCTGGGCCGCGAAACCGATGGCCACACCGACGGCGGCGGCCGCAGCCACCAGGCTCCCGGCGTCGATCTGGAAGATGACGCGCACGATGAGGTACGCGGCGAAGATCCAGAGGACGATGCGCGTGATGGGCACGAGCCGCTTGTAGAAGAGGCGGCGCGTGGGTTGCCGTTCGGCCAGGGCGTCGAGGAGCCAGACCGAGGCGCGGATGAGGAAGTTGAAGAGGATGACCACCACCACCGACATGATGGTGGCGATGCCGAAGCTCTGGACGCTCTGTCCCGCCTGGCCGAGGACGTCACTCCCGGGTATCGAGGGCCCGGCGGTGTCGGCAGCGGCTGCATCACTTCCCCCGAGCCCATTCTGGGCCAGCGAGTCGAAGCGCTGACTCAGCACCTGCTGTCCGAGCAGAATGCTGTCGAGTCGGGTGAGGAGGAAGGCCAGGGTATCCACCGCCTGGGGCACGGGCGGAGCCACCACCGGCACGGCCGTGGGATCCTGAGCGGACGCTGCCGAATCGGCCGGTGGGAGGGAGTCCCCGCCGGCTGCGGTCACGGCGCTGTCGGAAGACGCGCCGAGGGAATCGGTCGCGACGGCGGTGGAGTCCCCGGACGGGTCACCCCCGGGCGCGTCGGACCCGAAGAAGGAGCAGCCAGCCAGTAAAAGAATCAGGAGGGCAGGGCTGCTGCGAAAGCGAAGGGCCACGTCGTCTCGGAGGGAGAAACTCGACGCTCCAGTGAGGAGCGTAGCAGCGACAAATTTCCAGAATCCTAGGGTCCGCGTCAAACCTCCACCCCGTGCGGGACGATCCGTAGCCCCGGGAGCGATCCGGCGAAGCGGCCACGGAGCCGTCGCCAGGCTGGTAGATTTCGGGATGATCGCTCCCTCGTCGCCTCCCGCCGCCCTCGCCGATCTCACGGAACTCCTCCGCGGGCGATCGGCCGTCGTCCTCGCCGGAGCGGGGTGCAGCACCGAGTCCGGCATCCCCGACTACCGGGGGCCCGAGGGGAGGCTCAGGACCCGGAAACCCATGCAGTACGGAGAGTTCGTCCGGTCCGAAGAGGGGAGGACCCGGTACTGGGCTCGCAGCGCCGTGGGGTGGCGGAGGGTGTCCGAGGCGAAGCCCAACCCCGCTCATCGCGCCCTGGCGCGGCTCGAAGAGGCGGGCATCGTCCGGGGCGTCATCACCCAGAACGTCGACGGCCTCCACCACGCCGCGGGGAGCCGTCGGGTGGTGGAACTCCACGGATCGTTGGCGTGGGTACGCTGTCTGGAGTGCCACCACCGCGTCCCCCGCGACCGCCACCAATCGCGGCTGGTGGAGGTGAATTCGGGATGGCTCACCGAGGTCGAAGGCGCCGGACGGCGGGGTCCGGCCGCCGCGCCCGACGGCGACGCCGAGCTGGCGCCCACCGCCACCGAGGGGTTCGTCGTTCCGGGGTGCCGGGAGTGCGGTGGGGTCCTCAAGCCCGACGTGGTCTTCTTCGGTGAGAACGTTCCCCGCTCGACGGTGGACGCGGCCTGGTCCCTCTTCGATGAGGGAGAGGTCCTCCTGGTGGTGGGCTCCTCGCTCACCGTCTTCTCCGGGCGTCGGTTCGTCTACCGGGCCGTGGAACGCGATGTCCCCGTGGCGGTCATGAACCTCGGTCCGACCCGGGCCGACGAGGTGGCCGCGGTGAAGGTCGAGGGCCGACTCGGCGAGACACTCACCGCTCTCGCCGACACGATGATCGCGGAGGATCTGGAGTCCTGACCAGCGGTCGGGGCCCCCACCGGCGAAGGCGGCGTCGAGGCTTGGCGCCGGCTACCGCGAGATGTGGATGACGCACCGGCGGCTCGAGCCGCGCGTGCGATGCTCCCACAGGTAGATCCCTTGCCAGCGTCCCAGAGCGAGTCGTCCACCCGCAACCGGAATGGACAGCGTCGTCGACGTGAGGGCCGCCTTGATGTGGGACGGCATGTCGTCCGGACCCTCGAAGACGTGGGTGAAGTGGGGATCGTTCTCGGGTACGTGCCGATCCAACCAGCCCTCGAGATCGTGCCGCGCCGACGGGTCGGCGTTCTCCTGGATGGTGAGGCTCGCCGACGTGTGCTGGATCATCACGGTGCACAGCCCTTCTTCGATGCCCGCCTCGGCGACAGCCGATTGAACCTGTGTGGTGATCTCGTGGAGTCCCTTGCCCCGCGTGGTGACCTGGATGTGCGCGATCATTCCGCTAGTACGTGTAGGTCACGCCGGTCCGTAGCGTCGTATCCAGGGCCGCGATGCCGTCGGGTGGGACGCTGTCGTACCGTAGGTTGAAGGAGACGGTGAGGGACAACGTCTCCGTCACCGACGAGGCGAGGCGGAAGTTCTCGAGGATACGGACGTCCCCGGGGTCACCGAACTCTGGCTGGGCATACGTCGTCGACGTGATGACCAAGGACTCTGTCGGGACGACGCGCAGGGTGAGGAAGTTGCTCCAACGCACCGTCGTCGTCCGGTCGGGGTGGACGGCCGTGTCGGGCAGGGCCAAGCGTTCGTGCTCGAACATCAGGGCGCTGCCTGCGCCGAACTCTCCCCACCCTCCACTGGCGAACGACGTTCGCGCTCCCGCTCCCGTGAGGGCCCGGAAGGTGAGCTGCTGGGACCGATCGTAGTTCAGCTGGGCGTACCATTCCGGAGAGAGGTACGGACGGTACGAGAACGTCTGCCGATAGTGGGCCAGTCCCGATGACGCGAACCGGCTGCTGCGCAGGAACCCGAGGCCCCCGTCGGCCACCATGAGGGTGGTGGCACGGTCGGTGACCTGGTACAGACGGGCCTCCAGCCCGATCTGCACGAAGTCGACGTTTCCAGTTCGTACGGTCAGGTCGCCGCCGAGGGTGCCGGAATATCCCAAGGGCGGATCGTCGCGACGGAGAGCCTCGACGTTGATCTGTGCGGCGAGTACGGAGGGAAGGGAAAATGTGAGGACGGCGAGAAGGAGCAGGGTGCGTCGCATCACCGGAAGGGGTCGTCCTTGGAGAGGAAGTGTTCGACGTAGTGGGAGACGCCTTCTTCCACGGAGGCGAAGGGGGCCTCGTAGCCGGCGTCCCGTAGCTTGGACATGTCCGCCTGGGTGAAGTACTGGTACCGGTCCCGGATCTCGTCGGGCGTGTCCACCCAGCGGACCTGCAGCTCGGACCCGACGGCCTGGTACAGCGCGCCCATGAGCTCGAGCCACGTCTGCGCACGTCCTGTCCCCAGGTTGTAGATCCCGCTGGGGGCGTGTCCTCCCTGGAGCCAGGCCATGACGTCGACGCAGTCGCGAACGTAGACGAAGTCGCGCATCTGTTCCCCGTCGCCGTACTCGGGGTGGTGGGATCGGAAGAGGGATACAGGCGATCCCGCGGCCGCCGTCGGGTACGCCTTGGTCACCACGCTCCTCATGTCGCCTTTGTGGTACTCGTTGGGTCCGTAGACGTTGAAGAACTTCAGCCCCACCCAGTGGGGCGGAGCGGGGTTCCCGTCGGCGACTTCCCGGGCCACCCACCGATCGAAGGCCTGCTTGCTCCAGCCGTAGGCGTTGAGGGGCAGGAGGCGGGCGAGGCCCTCCGCCGAGTCGTCGTCGGAGAAGCCGGCCGAGCCGTCTCCGTACGTCGCCGCCGAGGAGGCGTACACGAGGGGCACGCCCTGGCCGGCGCACCAACGCCAGATGGACTGGGAGAGCCGGAGGTTGGTATCGGTGATGAGGTCCGCGTCGGACTCGGTGGTGGCCGAGATGGCGCCCATGTGAAAGACTCGTTCGATGTCGCTTCCACGACGACGAAGGAAGTCGTCCAAGCCCTGAGGAGCCACGAGCTCGTCGATCTCGTGCTTGGCGACGTTGCGCCACTTCTCACCCGATCCGAGGGTGTCGCAGATGGAGACGCGGGCCCCCTCGTCGGCCAGCCGACCGACGAGATTCGAGCCGATGAATCCGGTGCCTCCCGTGACGAGTATCATGGGGCGCAAGATCGATAAAGGGCCAGATCAGAACAACCGGTCCGGTGGGAGTCACGATGGGCCGCTCTGCGATCTCGGGGTCACCCTGCCGGGGCCGTGTCGCCCCCTTGCCAAGCCTCCATGGGACGTACCAAGGTGGCCGTCTCCCGTACCTCCCGACGAGGATCTCACATGCCGCAGCAATCGCCGAACCGCTTCGTTCCTCTGACCTTTCTCGCCGTGGCGGCATTCGCCTTGGCGGCGTGCGGGGGAGGGGACGCCGTCCCGGCCGAGGGTGGTGAAGACGGCGGCGACACCATGGCCGCGGGGCAACAGGCGGTCTCTCTCTTCGGCGATGCCCTCTTCCAGCAGGACGACACCACCGGCGCCATCGCCGAGGCCGACGAGGCCCTGGCCGCCGACCCGGACAACGTGGACCTCATCGTCGCCGCGGGGCGCGTCCGCCGAAACTTCTGGCAGTACCGGCAGGCCATGGAGCTTTACAGCCGTGCCATCGAGCTCGCCCCCGAGGACTGGCGAGCGCACCGCTTCCGGGGACACCGCCATATTTCCGTCCGCGAGTTCGACGCGGCCATCGCCGACCTCGAGACGGCGCGCGACCTGGCGCCCATGAACTGGGACGTCGCCTACCACCTCGGTCTGGCGTACTTCCTCGCCGGTCGTTTCGGGGATGCCCACGAGGAGTATCGACGGTGCTTGGATCTCGCAGGTGACGCAGAGGCCGAGGCGGCAGAGGCCGACGGGTTCCGGAGCTGTTCGGTGAACGCCGACGACGTCGAGTCGTTCGTGGCCATGACCGAATGGGCCGTTCGTGCCGCCGCTCGCGCCGGGGACGACGCCGAGGTCCAGCGCCTCCTGGACACGGTATCCACCGATCTCGACGTCTCGGAGAACGTCGCGTACTACCACGACCTTCTCTACTACAAGGGCGAGATGACCGCCGACGAGCTCCTGAACCCCGGCCCGGACGCGCCGTATCGGATGGAGACGGTGGGCTTCGGCGTCGCCAACTGGATGTTGGCCCAGGGAGACACGGCCGAGGCGCGGGAGATTCTCGAATCGCTCATGGAGGATCCGTGGTGGCCGGGCTTCGGCCGTATCGCCGCCGAGGTCGAGCTCTACCGACTCACACAGGGCGGGTGAGGCGGAGGTGACGCCCACCCCCGAGTCGCCGGCGCCGGAGAGCCCGGGGAGCGGGGCGTCCCTCCACAGAAACGTCTGGGCCGCCAGCGGCACGTCGTTCCTCACCGACGTGTCCAGCGAGATGATCCTGAACGTTCTGCCTCTCTTTTTGGCGAACGTGCTGGGTGTCCGCATTTGGGCGGTGGGGGTGGTCGAGGGGCTGGCCGACGCCACGGCGGCGGTGTTGAAGCTCTACTCAGGGTGGCTCTCGGACCGGACGGGCCGGCGGAAGTGGCTCGCGGTGACCGGCTACGCCGTCTCCAGTGCGGTGAAGCCCTTCTACCTCATGGCGGCCTCGTGGACGGCGGTTGCGGGAATCCGACTCGGTGACCGTGTGGGCAAAGGCATCCGCACGGCGCCGCGGGACGCGCTGCTGGCGGATTCCTCGGCGCGCTCTCGTCGGGGGCTCGTGTTCGGAATCCACCGAGCCGCCGACACCGCGGGGGCCGTTGTGGGTCTACTCGTCACCGTGGCGGTGGTGGAGCGGATGCAGGCCGGCGGCTCGCTCCTTACCGCGGAGACGTTTCGGACCCTCGTTCTCTGGAGCCTGGTTCCGGCCTTCCTCGCCGTCCTCGTCCTCGCTGTGGGTGCGAGGGACGTCGCTCGGGTGCCGGACGCGGAACGTCGACCTCCCCCACGGATCCAGCTTCGTGGCCTGGGGCG
Source organism: Longimicrobiales bacterium (assembly GCA_965229435.1). Classification (GTDB taxonomy): domain Bacteria; phylum Gemmatimonadota; class Gemmatimonadetes; order Longimicrobiales; family Gaopeijiaceae; genus UBA2589. The sequence goes on along the minus strand of CBDDJE010000002.1, from coordinate 140,345 downwards.
GGGGTTCGGGTGGTTCACCGTATGCGCGGTCCTCTTCCAGCTCGGGAACTCCGCCGATGCCTTCCTGATCCTTCGCGCCCAGGAGCGGGGCCTCTCCCTCTCGGAGATCCTCTGGCTGCTGGTGGCCTTCAACGTGGTGTACGCCCTGGTGGCGGCGCCGGGGGGTGCGTTGGCCGACCGCCTGGGGCGAAGGAGGGTGCTCCTCGGCTCCTGGCTCCTCTACGGGTTCTGCTACATGGGCTTCGCCATGGCCCGCACCGGGGGGCACATCGTGGCCCTGTACCTTCCGTACGCCGTGTATCACGGACTGTCGGCAGGGGCGGCGAAGGCGTTGGTCTCCGATCTCGTTCCGGCCGAGCTCCGCGCTCTCGCGTACGGTGGTTACGCGGCCGCTGTCGGAATCGTGGCCCTGCCGGCGTCCCTTTTGGCCGGCCTCCTCTGGGAGGGGGTGGGCGACTGGCGCGGCTTCGGCCCCGCTGCGCCGTTCTGGTTCGGCGCGGCGACCGGGGTTCTCGCAGCGCTGCTCTTACTCTTCACCGTTCCCGACGAAGCCACGGCGTGACCTCGGTCCGGTGCTATTCTTGCTGAAGTCATCGGCGGACCCCTACGACCCTTCGGCCGTCACCTTCCCAAGCGACTTCGCGATGCCCACCTTGGTTCCGTCCCGCACAACCTAGCCGCAGCCGCCGTGTCGAAGAGCGTGGAATCCGGTCGGTCGAGCCATCCCCCCCCGCTGAAGTCGCCCAGAAATCTGGGGGTGCTTTGTCTGGTGGCGGCGACCTTCCTGCTCCTCCTGGTGCTGACGCTGTCGGGCATCTCCGCCCTGACCACCATCCGCGGATACCTGGTCGCCGACGACCTGTGGACCAAGGCCCAGAAGCAGAGCATCATCGCCCTCCACCGATACGCCCGGAGTGGCGCCGAGTCGGACTGGTCCGACTTCGAGGCCCACATCGACGTTACCCTCGGCGACAGGATGGCCCGCGAAGAACTCGAACGCCTCCACCCCGACATGGACCTGGTCATGGAGGGATTCGAGCGCGGCCAGGTCCCGGCGGAGTTCCGCGAGGGCATGGCACTCCTCTTCCGGCGCGGCCGCAACATCAGCTTCGTGAATCGTGCCGTCGAGATCTGGGCGGAAGGCGACCAGAAGATCGATTCGCTTAGGACGCTGGCCGGGCACCTCCGTGACGCCCGACGAAGCCCCGTACCGGACAGCGATAGGATCGAAGCGCTGCTGGTGGACATCGCGGCTTTGGACGACGACCTCACCGTGCTCGAGGCCGACTTCACCGCCACGCTCAACGACGGGGCGTTTTCGGTGGAGCGGATCCTTCGCTGGGTCCTCGTGGGCATCGCGGCGGTGGTGTTCTTCGGCGCCGGAGCCGCCCTGTGGTACCTGTACGGTCAGGTCCGCCACCGGGAGGGCGTGCTGGCTCGATCGGAGGCCAGGTACCGCACGCTCTTCGAGGAGAGCGTCGTGGGCACGCTCCTCCTGAGCAACGATGGGATCATCACACGCGCGAATGCGGCCTTCGCGGAGATGCTCGGCTACGACGATCCGGACGAGCTGGTCGGCCGCGCGACCCGGGAGTTCTATCTGTATCCCGAGGAACAGGACTCTCTCGTCGACGAGCTGACGGACAAGGGATCCCTCACCGTCGACGAACTCCTCGTCCGACGGAAGGACGGCGCGGGGGTGTGGCTCATGAGCACGTCGGTGATCCTCGACACCGAGGACCATGACAGTCAGGTCCTCGTGACCGGCATCGACATCACCGAGCGCAAGGAGATGGAGCAGCGGTTGGCGCGGAAGGGTCGCATGGAGGCCATGGGCCAGCTGGCTGGTGGCATCGCCCACGACTTCAACAACCTCCTCACGGCCATACTCGGCAACGCGTCACTCCTCGAATCCGAGTTCCCGGCGCCCAACCGGCAGAACGCGCAGCAGATTCTCGGCGAGATCGTGAGCAGCAGCGGCACCGCCGCCGAGCTCACGGAACAGCTTCTCGCCTTCAGTCGGGGGGATCCGGCCCCGGCCTCCTACGTGGAGTTGGCCGAGGTGGTCCAGGACACCCACGCGCTCCTGGTGAGGCTCCTACCTGAGAGCATCGAGCTCGAAACCAAGCTGCCCGACGTTCCCACCACGGTGAAGGCTCCGCCGGCCCAGCTCCGGCAGATCCTCCTGAACCTGGTGATCAACGCCCGGGACGCCATGCCCGACGGTGGCCACCTCGCCATCACCGTCGACCGGGTCTTCGTCGAGCGGGGGGCGAAGGGGGGTCTCGTGGATCTGGAGCCGGGGGAGTACGTCCGGCTCACCGTGGCGGACGACGGGCCGGGCATCGAGCCCGACGTGCGCGGTCGTCTGTTCGAGCCCTTCTTCACCACGAAACCGGAAGGGGCGGGCACCGGCATGGGGCTGGCCACCGTGTACGGCGTCGTCACCCGCGCCGGCGGTTCGGTGTACGTGGAGCCCGCCGACGGGCGGGGCGCCACCTTCCGGGTGCTCCTGCCCGTGGCCGAAGGCGCCACCGACGGCGACTCGTTGTCCGACGAATTCGGCGTCCAGGGCGGTGGCGAGACGGTGTTGCTCGTAGAAGACGATGCGGCGGTGCGTCGGGTCGCGCGCCGGATTTTGGAGAACGCCGGCTACCAGGTGCTGGACGCCGAGAACGGCCAGGAGGCCCTGGAACGTGTGAGGGGGGGGGCCGCCTTCGACCTTCTCCTCACCGACGTGGTCATGCCCGGCATGGGCGGCGTGGAACTCGCCGAAGAGGTCGTGCGGCGGCACCCGCACATGCCCGTACTCTTCGTGTCGGGCTATTCCAAGGTGACGCTGCAAAGTGACGAACTCCAGTCCGCCCACACCGACTCCCTCGCCAAGCCCTTCACGCCGGCGAGTCTGGTGGAGCGCGTCCAGGCGCTCCTGGACGTGGCGCGGCGCGTGAACGGGTCGTAGCCCTCCGCCGACTACCCGGCGCGGGCGCCGGCCGGTAGTGGGTGCTCGGGAGTAGCGAGGGCCGGCGGGAGCCCGTCGGCGTACCCGATGTCGAAGAGCATTCCCTCGGACACCATGCCGGCCATACGTCGAGGCTCCAGGTTCACGACGAAGAGCGCCTGCACGCCCACCAGGGCCGCCGGGTCCTCCCGCTCCTTCTTCAGACCCGCCAGGATCGTCCGCCGGTGATCGCCGAACGACACCCGGAGGGCCACCAGCTTGGTGGAGTCGGGCACGTCGTCCACCCCTTCGATGGTCCCGAGACGCACGTCGAGGGCCTCCAACGTCGAGAAGGGGACGACGGGCTTGACCGGAGCCGGATCCAGCTCGAGTCCGCCGTCCTCGGTCATCGGATCTTCCGGGCGGGGATGCTCTGACCGTTCTGGTGGAGCACGAAGCTACCGACGGTCCCGTCGGCGTCGACCTGAAAGTCGAGCTCGGCGGCCACCACACGGATGAAGAAGAGCGTTTCCGAGGCCGGGAAGAGATCCACCCACGGCTGGCCGGTGAGCTGCGTCCTCAGCTGCCCGTCTTCGAGGGCCACCTGGGCCTCCATGCCCGGGGCCAGCTGGTATACGCCCACGTAGCGCTCGAGGACGTCCGGGGCGACCTCGACGGCTTCGCGCAGGGCGAACTCCGGGAGCGCGGGGGCCGTGAGGGGGATGCTCCGGTCCAGGAGGTGGAGGCCGATGTCGTCGGCGCCGACTCCCGAGTTCGTGAGCACCACCACGGCCGCCTCGGCGTCGGGGTCGAAGCCGGCGAAGGTCCGAAAGCCCGCCGTGCCTCCGTTGTGCCACACGATGCGGCTCGCGTCGCCGGTCCGGGTGATCCAGTTGAGGCCCACCTGATTCGGTCCGCCCATGGCCTCGCGGGGCTCGTGGGCCTCGCGCATGGCGCGCTCCAGGTCACTGGTGGGCTCGCCGACGTTGGCCTCCATGAAGCGGAGCATGTCGTCGACGTTGGATCGGATGCCGCCCGCTCCCGCCAGCGTAGTAATGTCCCACAACGGAACCACCGCTCCGCCCGGGTCGTGACCCTTCGCCATGAGGGCGGCCATGGGACCTCTGAGCTCGAGGCCGGTGAGGTCCATGCCCAACGGTTCGAGGATCCGCTCGTGGACGGCTTCCTCGTAGCTCATGCCCAGGTGGCTCGAGAGGACGAAGCCGAGGAGGCCGACGCCCAGATTGGAGTATTCGACCTGGGATCCGATGTCACGCGTGAGCTCATGCCCCGACAGGAAGGCGTACAGCAGCTCGGGCGTGTAGTCCACGTACGGGTTCGTCGGGTCGGCGGGCCGCATGTTCGTGGGAAGCCGAGGGAGGCCCGAGCGGTGGGTGGCCAGGTCCTCGAGGGTGATCTCCTGCCCCCCTCGGGACGGTGCCGTGACTCCGTCGGGCAGATACATGCCCACAGGGTCGTCCAGGCCGACCTCGCCCCGCCGGACCATGTCGGCGAGGAGAATGCCGGTGAAGACCTTCGTGATGGAGCCGATCTCGAACAGCGTCTGTGAATCCAACGCCGGTCCGCCTTCGCCTGCCGATCCGGAGGTGAGGACCCGCATCGACCCGTCGGCTTCCAGGAGCCCCACCGCGATGCCCACGGCGCCGCCGGCGGCGACACGGTCGTCGATGATGGATTGGACGACGTCGTCGGGCGGGAAGTGTTGGGCCGAGGCGGGGGCGGCGCAGGCGAGGGCCAGGGCGCACAGGAGACGGGGGATGGATCTGCTCGGGGAGCTCACGCGGTGTCCTCCTCTCGGGTACGAGCGGCGTGCCGCCCGGGTCGTCGACGTGCTTCGCATACGCGCACGGGGAGGGATTACTTCACTCACCCCACAACCGGTCGGCAACGACGAGGCCCGGCACCCTTCGCAGGATGCCGGGCCCGGTCGTAGCGCGGCGATTGAACGCCCGACGGCCCTCTCGGCCCGCCGGACGCCCCGTCGGTTCGTCGTCAGTCGGCTGCCAGACCTCGCAGCACGTCGGCGATCTTCTCCATGCGTTCGGCGTCACCACCGAGCTCGCCGGAGCGGATCCGGGCAGCGTCGGCTTCCAGCGTCGCGGCCAGGCCGTTGAGCTGCGTGGCCGACGCACGACCGGCGGCTTCCGCATTCAGGACCCGCTGGATCTCGGCGGCCCGGTCGTTGAGGATCCGGTTGGCTCGCACCATCTGGTCCAGGTATGCCTGGGCCACCGGCACCGCCGCCGGCCACTCGACTTTCGGCTGGAGCTGGGCGTTGAACTCGTTCATCTGGATCATCTCGGCCGCCGCGATCTCCGCCTCGGAGAGGTGCTCACTCGGTGTCAGGCGGAAGACGTCGATCCCTCGGGAGATCTCGGCACCGTAGAGACGGCCGTTGTACCAGTACGTCGACCAGTAGCCGCCGGTGAAGAGCGACTCGATGGAGAGGGGTCCGCGATCGAAGAAGGCGATCTCGAAAGGGTTCTCCGGGTCGGTGAAGTCCATGAGGGACAGCCCGCCCTGGTACCAGGCCTGGGCCATGATGTCACGTCCCGGCACCGGAATGATGGAGCCGTTGTGGGCGACGCAGTTCTCGGTCTCCGTCTGGGGGACCGGCAGCTTGTAGTAGCCCGCCAGCTCCATCTGTCCGTCCTCACCGATGCGGAAGATCGCGTTGGCTCCCCAGGTGGCCGGATCGCTGGCGCGGCAGCGCGGGGCGGAACCGCCACCCCACTCGTCGGTGAAGACGACGACGTCGCCATCGTTGTTGAACGTCGCCGAATGCCAGTACGCGAAGTTCGGGTCGGCGACTTCAGCGATGCGCTGCGGGTTGGTCGGGTCCGTGATGTCCAGAAGGATCCCGTTGCCCGAGCACGCGCCACCCGCGAGCCCGATGCCCGGATAAGCGGTGATGTCGTGGCACTGGTTCGTCCGGCGGCTGGACTGCGTGCCAGCTCCGTGGTCGCCGCCCTGCCAGAGTCCTGCGATGTTGCCCTGATCGTCGGCGAAGATGCGCGGCATGTTGACGATCTCGGCCGCTGACGGGTTGGCCAGTGGGACCTTCACGACCTCGATGCGGAAGAGGGCCGTGTTGGGGTCCTCCTCCGGCTCACCACCCGAGCAGCCAGGAAGCTCGGCCGCGGGACGGACACGGCTCGTGCCCTGGATGTAGACGTAGATGTTCTCGCTGTCGGCCGGGTCGGTGACGATGGTGTGGGTGTGGGAGCCACGGCAGGACTGGACGGCCGCGACCTGTGTGGGGTTGTCGATGTCGGAGATATCGAAGATCCGGACGCCGCGCATGCGCTCGGCGCTCACCGAGTCGGCGACCCCTTCCACACCGCAGTCCAGCCGACCGCGGGTCTCCTGGGCGGACATGACCACCAGGTCACCGTACACCGACACGTCGCCCTGCCCACCGGGGCAGACCACCGAGAGACGGAGGTTCGGAGAGGCCGGGTCGGCGATGTCGAAGATCTGGAATCCGTTGTAGTTGCCCTGGATGAGCATGTCATCCTTGAACGCGAGGTCGGTATTGCTGAACCGGCCATCGGCGGGCGTCGACGGGTTGAAGAAGCCGTCGGGACGCGGGATGGCGGCCAGCAGCTCCAGTCCGCTGATGGCCGACTCGGCGTCCATCCACCCTGCACCCAGCCCGATGCGGGGATCGTTGGGATCCCACTCGAGGGCCGGGGCGGCTGGCGGCGTCTCCGTCGCGTCCTGGGCGGCGACGTCGAGCGGAACGACCGCTAGGCCGACCATCAGCGCCGCCGCGGCGAGAAGTCGAATCGACTCCCGTGGGTTCATACGGATCTGGCTCATTCCTTCACCTCTGGTTTTGGTCATCGGGTTGTCTATGTGCTTCTGTCGATCAACGGATGCTTTCGAGCACGCGCTGCATGCGCTCGATCTCCATGGTCTGATCGGCGTCGACGTCCTCGGCGAACTTGAAGACCGTCGACTCCTGGGCGGCGCCGGGCGTGGCGAACAACGTGGCCACCATGTCGATGGCGCCCAGGTGGTGCTGGATCATGTACTCCAGGAAGAGCTGGTCGAACCGGACACCACGGGCGTTGCGGAGCTCTTCCATCTGCTCGGGTGTCAGCATGCCCGGCATCATGTGCATGCCGTGACCCGCCATGCGGGTGGGCTCGTCATGGTTGCGGAGCCAGGTCTCCATGAGTGCGATCTCGTCGCGCTGGGAGATCTCCATGCGCAGCGCCATCTGGCGCACCGCATCGGTGGTGGCGTAGCGGCGCACCAGCTGGGTCATCACCAACGCCTGCTCATGGTGGGGAATCATCCCCTGCATGAATCGGACGTCGGCCTCGGTGTACGAGACGCCTTCGACGCTTTCGATCTCCTCGGCGGAGAAGGTCGTCGCGGCCTGACCCGGGGCACCGGGTTGGACAATGCGGGGACCATCCGAGACATCACCACCGTCGGCCCCGGAGGTGCCGGGCTGAGATGTCGCGCACGCCACCGTCAGCAGCAGCGCGGCGAGGGTGACGAAAGAGCGGGATTCGCGTGAAGGGATCATGTCGTGTCGTTAGCGATGATAGGCGGCCCTCGACCACTCGACCGGAACCTCTACAAGTCACAGCCGCCGACGGTTCCCGCAAGGCGAGGCCCGAACTTCGTTCGGCCGTGTTCTCCTGCTTGCCCGCGGGGCACCCGGTGCCGGGTCGGCGAACATCTCCTTCTTCATGAAGGACGACTCCTTCCTGAAAGACACCTCCGACCCGGCCGTCGTTGGACGGCTCGGCGCCCGTCAACCATCTTTTGCGCCCGAACCACGGACCCGGAACAGCTCGGAGCCCCACGCATGCGTCTGTCGATTCTCGCCTTTCTGGCGCTCTCTCTGGCCACCGCGGATATCGCGGCCCAGATCTCCACCGAAGATCTGAACGGTCTCCGTCACCGCTCCATCGGGCCGGCCAACATGAGCGGCCGTCTCGTGGACATCGCCGTCGTCGAGGCGGACACCCGGGTCTACTATCTGGCATCGGCCACCGGCGGCGTCTGGAAGACCACCGACAACGGCATCCGCTTCGAGCCTGTCTTCGAGAGCGAGGGCACTCACTCGGTGGGCGACGTGGAGGTGCACCAGCAGGATACGAGCGTCGTCTGGGTGGGCACCGGCGAGCGCGCCAACCGCCAGTCGTCGTCGTGGGGCGACGGGGTCTACAAGAGCACCGATGGGGGCGAGACGTGGACGAACATGGGGCTCGCGGAGAGCCACCACATCGGTCGCATCGTCATGCACCCCGACGACTCGGACGTGGTGTACGTGGCGGCCATGGGCCACCTCTGGGGTCCCAACCCCGAGCGGGGTCTCTACAAGACCACCGATGGCGGCGAGACGTGGGAACGGATCCTCTTCGTCGATCCCCTCACCGGGGCCGTGGACGTGGCCATGGATCCGTCGAACCCCGACATCCTGTACGCCGCCATGTACCAGCGGCAGCGGCGGCCGTGGGGCTTCCATGGGGGCGGGCCCGGCAGCGGGCTGTACAAGAGCACCGACGGTGGTGACAGCTGGACGCTCCTCACCAACGCCGGTCTGAACAACGGTCTGCCCACCGGGGACATCGGGCGCATCGGCATCACCGTCTACCGCTCGGACCCGCGCATCCTCTACGTGAGCGTGGAGCAGGGCGAGCGCTTCAACGCCTCGACGGCGTACGAGCAGCGGCTGGCGGGGATCTACCGGAGCGAGGACCGAGGCGAGTCGTGGACGTACCAGTCCGACTGGAACCCCCGGCCCATGTATGCGAGCCAACCCATGGTCGATCCCAACGACGACCAGCGGATCTACATGCTCAACAGCTACAGCTACTCCGACGACGGCGGCGTGACCTTCACCGTGCCTCGTGATCATCGGACCCACGGCGACGATCGCTTCGTCTGGGTGAACCCCCACGACTCCGACCACGTCATCAAACTCGACGACGGGGGCCTGGGCATCAGCTACGACCGGGGGGACCACTTCCTGTATCACACGGCGCTGCCCCTGAGTCAGTACTACCGCGTCTCCGTGGACATGGCCCACCCGTACAACGTCTACGGCGGCCTCCAGGACAACGGCTCGTGGCGGGGGCCCAGCCAGACGTACCGCGCCGAGGGCATCCTCAACGAGGACTGGAACAAGTGGGGCGGAGGCGACGGGTTCCTCGCGTTGGTGGACACCACCGAGAACCGCATCCTCTACTCCGAGAGCCAGTACCTGGGCCTCACCCGGTGGGACATGGAGACCGGCGAGGCCAAGGACATCCGGCCCGGCGACCCCGAGGGCCACATCAGCGCCCGACGGAACTGGAGCACCTGGCCCGACCTCGACGACCCGTTCCAGCGTCTGGGCAACGCCATGGAGCCCGCCAACTGGGACGGGCCGTACATCATCAGTCCCCACGACAACAACACGCTCTACGCCGGAACGGCGCGTCTCTGGAAGAGCACCGATCGTGGCGACACGTGGACGTCGCTGGGTGACCTGACCACCGGCACGGATCGACGGTCGCTGGTCATCATGGATCAGGCCGTGGACTCCTTCGTCCTCTCCCTGGACGACGGCATCCCGTACTGGCCCACCCTCACGGCCGTGGCCGAATCGGAGTTCGTGGCTGGGGTGCTGTACGCCGGCACCGACGACGGTCTGGTGCAGGTCTCCACGAACGACGGTGCGACGTGGACGGACGTCACCGCCGCCATGCCCGGCGTGCCGGACATGATGTGGGTGAACCAGGTCCACGCCTCCCCCAGCGTGGATGGCCGGGTGTACGTCGCGGCCAACAACTACCGGAACGACGACTACGACAACTACCTGTGGCGCTCCGACGACAATGGTCGCTCCTGGCGCTCCATCGTCGGCGACCTCCCGCCGGAGCGGGCGGTGCGCGTGGTCCGGGAAGATCCGCGAAACCCCAACGTGCTCTACCTGGGCACCGAGCTCGGCGCCTTCTGGTCATGGAACGGGGGACAGAACTGGGTGGAACTCCGGGGTGGGCTGCCCACGGTGGCGGCCAACGACCTGGTGGTGCACCCGCGGGAGAACGACCTGGTCATCGCCACTCATGGCCGGGGGATCTACATCCTCGACCAGATCAACGCCCTGCAGGAGATGACGCCGCAGATCGCCCGCTCGTCGGCCCACTTCTTCTCGGTGGAGCCCGCCGAACAGATCCGGTACCGGAGCGAAAAGGCGCACACCGGCAACATGATCTTCGAGGGTGAGAATCCACCGGCCGGGGCCATCTTCGACTACTGGTCGTCTTCGGAAGACCGCCCCGTCCAGTTCGCCATACTCGACTCGGAGCGGGTGGCCGTGGCCGAGATGACGCACGTCGCCGGTCGGGGGATGAACCGGGCCGTGTGGGACATGCGGCACACGTGGATCGACGGAGGCAACGGCGCAGGTCGGGGCCCGCTGGTCCTGCCCGGGACGTACATCGCCCGCATGACCGCCGGTGACGTCGTCGCCGAGCAGACCTTCGAGGTGAGGGAAGATCCGCGATTCGACGACGCTCCCGAGGTGCGGGCTGCCTACACCGCCACCATGCTGGAGCTGTGGGCGCTGAGCACGGCCGCCGCGGCCCTCGCCAACGAGCTGCGTGAGGTGGTGGGACGCCTGGAGGGCCGAGGCGACGCCCTGACCGTGTCCAGCGCCGTGGAGCTGGAGATCCGCGACCTGGCCCGTGAAACGGGGGAGGTGAGCAACCGTGCGCGGGGTCTCTACGGCGCCGTCGAGGACTGGGTAGGGCCCCTCACGTCCGACCAGGCCGACCAGCGTGCTTTCCTCGAGGGTATGCTCGAAACCCTCCAGGGCGAATGGGATGCGGTGTCGGCAGGGCTGACGCTTTGAAGTACCTCGCCCTTTACGGCCTCACGGCCCTGGGCTTCTTTGCCATCGACTTCGTCTGGCTGAGCCGCATCGCCGTGTCGTTCTACGACAAGCATCTCGGCCACATCATGCGCGACGAGCCTATCATCTGGGCGGCGGCGGCGTTCTACGCGCTCTACCTGGTGGGTGTCGTGGTCTTCGCCGTGCTGCCCGGACTGGAGGCGGGCTCCTTGGGACGGTCCGTCGCCCTCGGCGCCCTCTTCGGTCTCGTGGCGTACGCCACCTTCGACCTCACCTGCAAGGCGCTCTTCGAGGACTTCCCCACCATCGTCGTGGTGGTGGACCTGGCGTGGGGCACCGTGCTCACGGGCACGACGGCGACCCTGGGCTTCCTGGCAGGGCGCTGGCTCGGGCTGGGCTGAGGGGGGGCGGCCGCTACTCCTCGACGAGGGCCTCCCGCGGGTCGAGCCGGACGGCCCTGCGGGCGGGGATCCACGTCGCGGCCAATGCCACCACCCCCGCCACCAGGGGTACGCCGAGATAGGTCACGGGGTCGGTGCGCGACACACCGTACAGGACGGTGCCGAGGAAGCCGGCCAGGAGCACCGCCGCCGCCAAGCCCACCGTGATCCCGCCCACGGCCAGGCGGAGAGCCCGCCGCACGACCATCCAATGGACCCCCGACGGTTCGGCGCCCAGCGCCATGCGCACGCCGATCTCCCGACGCCGACGCGCCACCGAGAAGGCGGTGACGCCGTAGATGCCCAGGGCGGCCAGAAGGAGCGCCACCAGGCCGAAGAGCCCCAGCACCTGCATGCTGAAGCGGGGCCATGCCACCGTCTCCCGAACATCTTCGCTGAGGACTGCAGGATCGATGGCGGGAGTCGAGCCGTCGACGCGTAGCGTGGCCTCACGCAGGAGGGGGATCAGCTCCGCGGGATCGCCTTCGGTACGGACGAGCACGGCGGGCTGGTCCCACGAGGTGAAGGTGAAGGGACGGTAGATCCGCGGGCGGGGCTCCTGGTCGAGACGCTCGTCGCGGGCGGTGGCCACGACGCCGATGATCTCGCACTGCTGGCCGCCGGGAAGAAACCACGTCACCAGGCGACCCACCGGATCCTCTCCCGGGAAGAGCTGGTCGGCCAGCGTCCGGTCGATGACCACGGCCGGGTTCTGAACGCGCTGCCCCCTCTCGCCGAGGTCCTCACGCTGGAAGGTCCGACCGGCCAGGAGGGGAATACCCGCCGCCTCGAAGTAGCCGGGGGTCACCGCCCGCCAACTCACGGGGAGGAAGTCCTGCTGGCGATCGGGCTCCCGGTCGGATCGGGCCACGAAGTTGGAGGGCCGCATCATGGAGAAGGGCGGAGCGGTGGTGCCTCCGGCGGCGCGAACCCCCGGGATGGCGACAAGCTCGGCCTGGAGGCGCTCCATGTACTCGGCGCGGTCGCGCTGATCGAACCGGTCTGCCGGTAGCCGGACCGCGTAAGCCACCACCGTCGAAGCGTCGAAGCCGATGTCGACGCTCATGAGTTCGCCGAAGCTGCGGGTGAGGAGACCCGCCCCGGTGACCACCGTGACGGCGAGGGCGAACTGGGCGACGACGAGGGCGCTACGGAGCCGCTGGCCTTCGGTCGACCCGGTCCGGGACCCACTGCGCAGGACCGTGCTGTCGGTGGAGCGTGTCAGGAGGAAGACGGGCGCGAGCGCGGCCACGCCCACCGTGAGGACGGCGGCAACAAGGCCCACGGCGAGGGCCCCCGGGTCCAGGCTCGCCTGACCCAACCGTGCGATGTCGCCGGGACCGAACGCTTTCACCAGCGCCAGTCCCCGGTCAGCGAGGATCAGCGCCAAAAGGACTCCCACGGTGGCGATGAGGCCGGCCTCGGTGAGGAGCTGCGAGGCGATCCGGCTGCGGCTGGCTCCCAGAGCCGACCGTACGCCCATCTCCCGGATCCGCGCGGACGAACGGGCGACGAGAAGGTTGGAGATGCTCGCGCAGGCCATGAGGAGGAAGAGTCCCACGGCGACGAGGAGGAGCCCGCCCAGCGTGGTGAGGCGCTCTCCCACGAGCCACTCCCGCGCCGGACGCACCGACGCCCCCCAACCGTCGTTGCTGTCCGGGTATTCGTCGGACAACTGGGCCGCGATGGCCACCATGTCGGTCCGGGCCTCGTCCAGGGTCACCCCGGCCGCCAGTCGCGCCACCGCTTCCAGTCGTTGGTCGTCCCGCCACGCGTCGGGGTTCGGCGCCAGGGGCGTGAACACCTCGACCCCGGGCCAGGCGTCGTCGGCGGGGATCACGCCGACGATCTCATGGGCGGTCCCGTCGAGGAGGAGGGTCCGTCCGATGATCGCCGGATCCTCCCCGAAACGACGCTGCCACGTCCCGACGGAAAGAAGGGCGACGGCGTTGGCGTCGCCGAAGCGGTCTTCCTCCGCCAGGAAGTCCCGACCGAGGATCGGCGCGATGCCGAGGACGGAGAAGAAGGTGTGGCTCACCTTCCGTGCTTCGATGCTGACCGGGTCCCCGAGGCCCGTGAGTACAGGCGTCTCCCACCCCATGGCCGCCATCTCCTCGAACGACTGCTGCCGGAGGCGGAAGTCGATGAAGTTGGGCTCTGAGATGCCGTAGAGCCGACCCTGGGGAGAGGTCTGGCTGACGTGCACGACCCCGTCGGGTTCGGCGAAGGGGAGGGGGGCGAGGACGACTGCGTGGACCACCGAGTAGACCACCGTCGCGGCTGCTACGCCGATGCCGAGCGTCGCCACCGTGAGGCCGTTGGTGAGGGGGTGGCGGAGCATCTGGCGGGTGCCGTGACCGACGTCCTGGCGCAACGTGTCGAGTACCTGGCGCCACGACCACACTTCGCCCGACGGAGCTCGTGACGCGTGGTGGGTGGGGTCGCCGAAGCGACGGCGCGCCTCGGCGCGGGCCTCCTCGGGGCTCATCCCCTCGGTCCGAAGGTGGGCTTCCAACTCGTCCAGGTGGTGGGCCATCTCTTCGTCGAGGCGACGGCGCGAGGGATCGAGGTTCATGACTCCATCTCCGCGTCGAGAACCTGACGCACGGCCCACGCCGAGCCTTCCCACTTCTGGCGGAGCTCCTCGAGCTCGGCGCGGCCCTGGTCCGTGAGGCGGTAGTACCGCGCCCGCCGGCCGTGCTCGGTCTTCCGCCACTCCGAGGCCAGCGACCCCCTCTTCTCCATGCGATGCAGGGCGGGGTAGAGCGCGCCTTCCTCGACGGTGAGGCGATCGCCCGTCACCGACTCGATCCAGCGCGCGATGCCGAAGCCGTGGAGGCTCTCTCTCGTGACGGCCTTCATGGCCAGCATGTCCAGCGTGCCCGGGACCAGATCCACCCGTTCGTCCCCACTCATCGTCCCCTCCCGTGTCGGTACCCGGAGTCGCCTACCCTGACTCGATTAGGGTAATACCATAAGTGGCTTACCCTAACTGATCAAGGGTAAGGGGTCGCGCGCGGCCGTAGGGCGGGGCCGGCCGGGTGGAGAGGCCCTGCCGTCGGCGGGCCGCGGCTCAGGGCCGCGCCGCACCCCTCCTCGACTCGACGATGCTCTCGTACACGATCCGACGCAGCTCGGCGTCGAGGGAGACGCCGCCCGACGGCAGGTACTGGGTCCAGGCGAAGGCCACGATGTCCTCCACCGGATCGATCCAGAAGCGGGTGTTGGCTATTCCCGCCCACCAGTAGATGTCTTCCGCTGGGCCCTCCATGCCCACGGCGAAGCCCAGCCCCCATCCGTGACCGGGGATGGGGCCGCCGAGCCGCATGGGCAGAAGTGACTCGTCGAGCTGATTGGTAGTCATGGTCTGGACGGTCTCGGCGCGGAGGAGCCGGACGCCGCCCAGGGCGCCCTCGTTGGCCAGCATCTGGGCGAAGCGGAGGTAGTCGGATGGGGTGGAGGTGAGCCCGCCGCCTCCCGAGTACCAGGACGGGGGCTCGGTGAACGGACTCCCGTCGGCCGCGTCCACGGCCAGCAGGCCGCCTCCCCGACGGGTGTAGACGTCGAGGAGCCGGTGGTGGTCCTCCTCGGCCACGTGGAAGCCGGTGTCGTCCATGCCCAGTGGCTCGAAGATCCGGGATCGGAAGAAGGCGTCGAGGCTCATCCCCGACGCCACCTCCACCACCCGGCCCAGGACGTCGGTGGACATGCTGTAGTTCCAGAGCGTTCCCGGGTCGGCGAGGAGGGGGAGTTCAGCCACGATGTCCACCGTCTCCTCCAGCGTCCGCCCCGTGTCCATCTCCAGCGCCTGGAGCGCGTCGACGTACAGGCGGTCGACGGGGGAGTTGCCGAACATGCCGTAGGTGAGGCCAGACGTGTGACGGAGCAGATCCCGGATGGTGATGGAGCGCGACGGCGGGCGAAGCTCCCCGTCGTCGTAGACCTGCACGTCAGCGAAGTCGGGGAGCACGTCCTCCAAGGGCTGGTCCAATTCGAGGAGCCCGTCTTCCACCAGCATCATGGCCGCCACGCTGGTGACGGGCTTGGTCATGGAGTAGATGCGGAAGACGTCGTCACGCTCGAGCGGGTCCTCGCCCAGGACCCGCCACCCGTGGGCCTCCCAGTGGACGACGACGCCGTCGCGGGACACCAGGGTGACGATGCCCCCGGTGCGCCCCTCGTCCACCACCGCTTGCATGGCGGGCCCGATCCCGGCCAGCGCGGTGGGCGACAGACCCACGTCCTCGGGCGCGCCCATGGTGATGGCCGGCCGACGGGCGTCCAGCGCACCGGCGTCCGGGGTGCCACACCCACCGACGGGGAGGAGAGCGAGGAGCGCCAGATGCCGGACTCGACGCGCGACGAGGAGGATCGGTGGACGTCGGTCGCGCATGGTGGGGCTCCAGGCTGGCGAGGACAGCGGGGGGGAGGCGGACAACATCGGCGGTGGGGCCGCGGCCGGCCAGGCTGGCCCCTCCCGGGCGGCGGGCGGCCAGCCTGGCCCCTCCCGGGCGGCTGCCGTCTCGCCCCTCGCTCCGCGCCGCTCTACCTTGGCGTCCATGACTCCACCGACCTCATTCGCTGCGGTCCACCCCGCGCCGCGCCTCCGACCACGAATGCCGTCCCGCGGGCAACGCGCGCTTGCCTGGGCGGCGCGTGGCGTGGCCCTGGTGCTGGCCGGGCTCGCCCTCACGGCCTGCGGTCAACCGGAAGCAGACGAGCGCTACCGCCCCGTCGCCGACGTGCAGGAGCTCATGTACCACGTGGTGGAGCCGGCGGCCCAGACATACTGGAAGGCCGTCGGCTGGGTGCTGGACGCCGAGGGCGAGCACTACATCCGTCCCGCCACCGACGAGGAGTGGATCGCGGTGGAGAACGCCGCCTTCATGGTGGCGGAGTCGGGCAATCTCCTCCTCATGGGCGACCGGGCGTTGGACGACGGAGCGTGGGTCGCCATGTCCCAGTCCCTGGTGGACATCGGTGAGCGGGCGCTCCGGGCCGCCGAGGCCACCGACGAGCAGGCGGTCTTCGATCTCGGGGCCGAGATGTACTACGTCTGCTCCAACTGCCACGCCCAGTACTCGCCCGAGATTCTTAGGCCGAACGACGAGCGATCGGTGCCTGCCGACGATGACGCCGAATCCGGGGGCTCGTGATCCACTCCTTCCTCGAGTGGCTCGGCAGCACCCGGTGGAGCGTCGCCCTCCTCGAGTCCTACTACGTGTGGCCGTTGGTGGAGTCCACCCACGTCGTCTTCCTGGCCCTCTTCGTGGGCACCGCCATGATGATGGACCTGCGCCTTGTCGGCGTGGCTTTCCGAGGCGTTCCGGTCTCGGCGTTCACGGGGAGGCTGCTGCCGTGGACGCGGTTCGGCTTCGCCATCATGGTGACCACCGGCCTCCTGCTCTTCTACTCGTCGCCGCTGCGGTACTACTACAACCTCTTCTTTCGCATCAAGGTGGTTCTCCTGGTGGTGGCCGGGTTGAACATCTGGCTCTTCCACACCCGCATCCACCGTAGCATCCACCTCTGGGACGACGACTTCCGGGCGCCGCGCGCCGCTCGTGTGGCGGGGCTCGTCTCTCTCGTCGTGTGGACGGGCGTTGTCTTCTCCGGGCGGCTGGTGGCGTACAACTGGTTCGATTGTGACATCCAGCCCCAGCCCGAGTGGGTGAACTTCGTTGCGGGCTGCCCCCTGGAGCCCGACGCCGCGGCCGCGTCCCTGCCGGGGTCCCCATGATGCCCCCGGAGTCGTGGATCGGCTTCTTCGAGTGGTGCGAGGCCACCCTCCTGGGGACGATGGTGCGGGAGTCCATCTGGGCCTTCCCCGTCATCGAGGCGGTGCACCTGGTGGCGCTGTGCGTCATTGGCGGCGCCATCCTCCTGGTGGACCTCCGGCTGCTCGGTGCGGGGCTCACCGGTCATGCCGCATCGGACCTCGCCCGTCACGTCCGGCCGTGGCTCCTCGCCGGGTTGGCGGTCATGCTCTCCACCGGCGTGCTGCTCTTCCTGTCTGAAGCCATCAAGTGCTTCTACAACACGTCGTTCTGGGTGAAGATGACCACGCTACCCATCGCGCTGGCCTTCACCTTCGCCGTGAAGAACCGCTCCCTGGACGGACTCGACACGTCGACCCGCAGTCGTGTCCTCGGGGCTGTGTCCATCGCGTTGTGGTTCACCGTCGCCGCGGCAGGCCGCTGGATCGGGTACAGCTGACGAGCGTCGGCGCCCTGGGTTCAGCTGAAATCGCTACGGCCCACGAACGAGGTTCGTCGCGTTGCCGCTACCGACGCGGCTGGGTGTAGACCCACACCTCGTCCCCTGATGCGACCCGCGCGCTGACGCGTTCGTACTCCCGAGGCTCGTACGCATCCGCCCGGGCGAGTTCGTCGTCGGTGAGGTCGAGGATTAGGCCCCCGACTTCATCCTCCGGGTGGCCGGATGCGATGACGATGGCGTGGACCTCGGGTACCCCGTCCTCGATGAACGCCGGGTCCTCGACGGTCACCGACGAAAGGGTGTAGCCGACGAGGCGGGCACGGCGCCCATCCACGTGGCGACCGAACTGCGCCCGCTGCACGTCGGGGTCCTGCAGGGTGCCGTAGACGAAAAGGAGGGGCATGGCCCTCGACTCAGCCCTTCTTCGCCTGCCGGCTCGCCTCTACCGCTGCGGCACCCCACGCGTGAAGCTCCTCCGCGTCGTCCCGGACGCCGTCGGGGACGGACCAGTAGGGCATCTTGCCGTGTCGCTCGGAGCCGGCGGTCTCGAAGGTCTCCTGGTTGGAGTCCCCCCCGCGGAAGAAGAGTCCGCCCTTGGAGTCGACGATGCCGAACATGGTCCCGCTCTCGAAAATGCCCATGCCTCCGAACATCTTCTTTGAGGCCACGTCCCCGAGGTCGGCGAGCTGCGCCGTGACCTCCTCGGCCGTCGCCTCGGCGGCCGAGGTTCGCTTCGAGCCCTTCTCACCCACTCAGCAGCGCCCCTGGGCGCGCCGGGCGGCCATCATCTCGCGCTCGTACGGAGCGCCGGTACCCGACGACCCGAGGAAGATCTTCGTGCCGTCGGTGAAGGTGATGTCCTTCCCGTTGGCCCGGGTCAGCGAGTGGTCCTTGGCCTGATAGCCGTCGACGATGATCTCGGTACCGGGCGTCAGGCAGTCCCGACGCAGGCCGCGGCGAAGGAGGACGTTGGGCGTGCCGCCCTCCACCATCCACACCTCGGTGGTGCCGTCATCCTTCTCGATCTCCACGTGGATCCACGTGTGGGGGTTCACCCACTCGAGCTTCACGATCTGGCCCCGGAGCTGGATGGGCGCATCGCGATCGAACTCGGCGCCGAAGGCGTGGTGGGCCACGGCGGGGGCGGCCACCACAAGGGTGGTGAGGCCGACGGCGAGGGCTGCGAGGGTGGCGACGGAGCGGGTCTTCATCGGTCTCTTCTCTCGTTCTGACGTGCTTCTTCGGCTCGGGCGCCCCGGAGGACGTTCTCCATGGCGTAGTTGCCCTCGTGGCAGGCGTACTCGTACAGCAGCCCGTCCAGGCGCTCGAAGGGGACCTCTCCGCGGATGGGCCCACTCCACACGAGGGGGTCTTCGATGGTGAACTCGTAGTTGATGGTGTCGTCGTCGACCCGGGTGAGGCGCTCGGTGACGGTGATGGCCTCCGACGGACGGAACGACGCATTGGACATCCCCAGGAGGACCTGCTCCGGATGGATGTTCGTGGTGGTGATGACCAGCGTGTCGCCCTCCCAGTGACCCCACGAGTCGCCCATCCACGGACGGATGTGGTCCGGCAGCGGCTTCCGCTCGCCCATGCGGATGATGCGGACGTCGTGGACCATCTCCGTGAGGATCATCACGTGGTCCGGCGTCTGCACGATGGTGTAGTTGTTGTTGTAGAAGTAGTTCGGGAGCATGGGCGGCCCGCCGTTCGATCCGAACGACATGATGCACCGCTCGGCGAGAGGCCGGTTCTCCGGATTGTCGTAGGCGCCGAACTGCAGATCGAATTCGGCGCGCTCCCGTAGCCGTTCGCGACCCGCCTCCGAATACGCCGGGGGTCGTCCGTTCTCCGGCCACGTGATGAGAGAGCTCCGGGGCTCGCCGTTGTAGATGGCGACGTTGTCGCCGGCGTCGACGAAGAACTGGTTGTAGCCGCCGGTACCGCCGGTTGCTGCGTCGAAGATGGCGTTGCCCGAGAACTCGCCTCCCTCCGGAGGAGCCTCCCGGTCGGGATCGCTGATCTCATAGTCCTGGGCGATGAAGTCCTGGCGACCCTCCTCGAGGGCCCGGACCTGGTCGGGCGTGAGGACGAGGTCGACGCCGTTGGGCCGGACGATGGGCGTCATGGTGCCGTTGGACCAGTTGCCCTGGAGGTCGGGTCTGCCGTCGGGAAGCCGCGGGATGTCGGTCTGCCCGGCCAGCGGCGATGCGGAGATCGTCAGGCTGAGCGTGAGGGCGGCGAGCGTGACCCTTCCGAGCCTCGCCGCGAGGCGCTGTCGCGCCGATTCGGTACGACGCACGCGGCTCATCGTCCGCCTCCCGGCCCGCCGATGGGGTTCTTCCGCAGATGACCGTACATGAGCTCCTCCACGAACTCGACGCATTTGAACTGACCCAGGCGCGCATCGGGATCGATGTTGCGATACAGCGGCATGCGGAGGGTCCAGGGGCGCTCGTACGTCACCGGATCGTCGAGCTCGGCTTCGTACATGATGTGATCCGGCCCCACCATGGTGTAGCGCTCGGTGACGGTGAGGCCCGGCGAGTGGTGGTTGCCCGCACGGTCGAGCCACGTCTCCCCGTTGAAGCCGTTCACCGTCACCACGAAGGTGTCGCCGTCCCATGTGCCCACCGACTGGCCCATCCATGTATCCACCTGGGGTGGGCCCGGATCCTCGAGATAGATGTCACGCACCGCGCCTGCGTACTCGTACGCGACGGCGAAGCGGGCATCGCTCTGGAAGATCTGGAAGGGGAAGGGCATGTACGTGGCCCGCGGGACGCCCGGCAGATAGCACTTGATCTCGGGGTCACGCTCCAGCCAGTGCTCGCGGTTCTCGTCCCGACGCTCTCGCGCCTCGGGCAGGTAGGGAATGAGGCCGCCGTCCACCACGCCGTAGCCCGAGGGCACCGAGCCCACGGCGCCCAGCGCCACCACCTCTGCCGCGGGGACGGGCACCACGGGGCCGGGCCGCATGGCCAGAGCCGCGCGGGCCGCATGGGGTTCGATGTCCCAGTGGGCGTTGCCCATGGCCTGCCAGATCCCGTTCATGTCGGGGTGGCCAGCGGGGGTTCGCGGGATCTCGCCGGACTGGCCGGACACCCATGCGGGCACGGCAGCGAGGGTAAGTGAGGCGGACGCCAGGACGGTAGACGGCGCGAGTGTGCCAGTGGGCGCGAAAGGGCCGATGGGCGCCAGCAGCGCCGATAGCGTGAGGAGCGCCCGAGGGCCAGTGCGTCTGTACGGTCTCGTCACGTCGGGTCCTGTTCGGAGGTGCGATCCATGCCGCCTGCTGGCGGCTCGGAGGCGACTGCCCAATGTGCGTGGCGAGGACCCGATCGGCCAGTCGGGGCGGACGTAGGGGCAAGTCGCCGCAAGGCCATCGTGAACGAGGAGAGCCCCGACGGCGCTGTGCCGTCGGGGCTCTCGGTTACCTCACGAAATCGTAGCTCGTCAGTTCGAGCCCACCTCGAAGGGAAGCGTGAAGAAGATCACCAGGTGGTTGAGGTCGCCAATGGCGAACCGGGCACCTGCCGACGGCCGGAACGAGCCGAGGTCGAAGGTGATGCCGCCACCCAGGTTCAATCCGATGTCCGTGCTGCTCGCGTCCCCGAATCCTCCAGCGTCGAAGGAGGCCCGGGAGATGTTGAGGCCACCCAGCGCGAAGGGCAGGACGGTGGAGTTCGCCAGGGGAAAGGCGTACGTCAGGTTCCCGTTGATCTCGAAGTAGTCGAAGCCGTCAGGATCGGGGAAGAAGATGATGAAATCCCCCAGGAAGCCGACGCCTTCGCCGATGCCTGGCGCCTGGGCGCTCACGGTGGCTCCGATTCCGAAGTCCACGTCGTCACTGAATGCCAGCGTTGGACCGACCTGCACCTGGGCGCTCACGCCCGAGGCTCCCACCGCGAGGAATGCGGCCGTGGCGAATGCGGAAACGAGCTTCTTCATGGTCTCACCTTTTCGGAGGTAGACAGATTCGTCGATGGCGGTCGTGCCTTCGTACTATTGAACGGGGAATCTAACGTGAGGCCGCCACGGGATGGGATGGCCGAGCGCTGCCGCCACCGGGCGGCGAGGGCCGTTGGGCTCGATCAGGGGGTGAAGTCGCTGTCCTCGCCCAGCTCACCCGCGAACGCCGCCAACAGGTCGGCGCATCGATCCAGGTCGTCCAGGGATACGGTTTCCACCGCGCTGTGCATGTAGCGATTGGGGATCTGCACGAGCCCCGTCGCGACCCCCGCCCGAGTGATCTGCAAGGCGTTGGAGTCGTTGGGGGCGGCTCGACCCAGCGCCGCGACCTGGTGCGGGATCTCGCCTTCGTCAGCCACCTTCATCAGGATCTCGTGCACCCGGGGATTCACGTTGGGGCCTCGAAGGATGACCGGGCCACCACCCAGAGCGATGGAACCGCGCTGCCGCTTGTCGATGCTCGGACAGTCGGTGGCGTGGGTCACGTCCACGGCGATGGCCACATGGGGATCGATCCCGTATGCCGCGGTCCTCGCGCCCCTTAGCCCGATCTCCTCCTGGACGGTGGACGCCGCTACCAGCGTGCAGTCGATGCCGTTCTCCAGGGCCCGACGGAAGGCTTCGATGACAACCCACACACCCGTCCGGTTGTCCATGGCCGGTGCATTGGCGATGCCATTGCGCATCTCCTGTAGCCCCAGGGTCACGGTCACCGGGTCGCCGATGGTCACGTCCGAGCGAGCGTCTTCGGCGTCCTTCGCCCCGATGTCGATCCACATGTCCTTCACCTCGACAACCTTCTTCTTCTCGTCGGGGGTGAGGAGATGGATGGCCTTCCGTGAGATCACGCCGGGGACCTCGCCGCCGGAGTTCCATACGGTCACCCGCTGGCCGACAAGCTGCTGGGGATCCCACCCGCCTACCGTCTGGAAGTAGAGGAAGCCCGCGTCGTCGATGTGTGAGACGACCATCCCCAACTGGTCGCAGTGGCCGTCGAACATGAGGCGGAGCCCTTTCCCGGGATTGCCCGTGACCAGGACGTTGCCGTGGAGGTCGGTCCGGACCTCGTCTGCCACGCCTTCGATGTAGTCGCGGACAACCTGCTGCACGGACTGTTCGTATCCGGAGACGCCGGGCGTAGACAGGAGGCGTTCCAGGAAGGACTTGGATGCACTGTTCACGGATGCTCCAGGAGGCGGCGCGGGGTGGGGGCGGCTCGTCGGAGGGAAACTACAACCAACTCTTCAGCTCGTCCGAGTACCGGTTGTACAGGAGGGCGATGCCCACGAGCACGAGCCCGAGGATGAGGAAGGCGCCGATCCGAGCGGTGTCCGACAGGGCCACCGTATCGACGACGAAGACCCTGGCGATGCATACGACCAGCACCACCAGCGCCACCCGACGGTACACAGCTGACCGGACGCCGAACGCGGCGGCCATGAGCAGTCCGCCCCAGACCGACCACCCCACCGTCGTCCATGGGCCTCCGACGAGTTCGGAGGCCTCGAGGGCGACCATGCCCGAAAGCGTGGCCGCGATGACCAAACCGACCAGGAGGGCAGGGAACGACGACTCGGCTTCGCCTTCGCCGGGGACCAGGCGCGCGTGAGCCAGGCGTTCGGTCACGAGCGTCAACGCGGCGAACGCCAGGAGGGGGACCGTGGCCGTAGCGATCCCCGGGGCCATGGTCGCGCCATTGAAGAGGAAGTGGACGTGCCAGGCCCCTGCGCCCAGTACCGCTGCTACGAGGGGCCGGACCATCGCTCCCTGGCGCGCCGCCATCGCCAGCGACAGCCCGGCCACCGCCGGCGCGAGGTAGACCCATCCCACGGAGGTGAGTTCGGCCGCCACGGCGCCCACCGTCATGAGGCCGAGGAGGTAGGGCATGTACACCGGAAGCGAAGCCTCGATGTCGTCGGACGTCTCGAGGCCCGTCAGCCCCACCGGCGGGTCGACATGCCGATCCATGCCCCAACCGATGGCGAAGGGGATGACGGCGAGGAACGCTCCCATGAACCACGACGACAGCGCCGGGTGGTCGGCGTCCATCAGCTGCGGCATGGCGAATAGTGAGACGTTGAGGAAGACCAGCGCCCCACCCACCAGCACGGTGAAGCCGGCGACGGACAGTCCCTTGTGCCGCGTGCGGCGCTCGCCCTGGCTTGAAGCCTCGCCATGGCTACTGCCCCGAGGTTCGCTCGGGCTCTCGGTAATCAGGCCGAACAGACCGAAGAGCACCGATGCCCAGATCCACGACCACGCCGGTTGCATGAAGACCGTGGTTGCTTCGCCGGTCAGGACCAGGATCAGAAGGCCGATGGTGAGGTAGGTCGCGAACGCCAGGCGGCCGGGGCTGTCAGGTGTCCCTGCCGCCTGATCTACCTTCAGTTGCACCGCGACGACGCCTGCCGGCAACAGCATCCAGAGGATGTACGTGGTGAGGGCGCCCGTCAGTCCATCGGCGGCGAAGAGGGCGGCGAGGAGGACGAAGCCTCCGACGGTCCGCGCGTGCGTCGTCGGAGCGGAGGTCTTCTCGAGGGCCTCGACGCGAGGCGCGGCGTATACCAGGAGGAGGGCCGCGGTCACCGAGCCCATGGCGGCGAGCCACAGGGGGTCGTGCCCCACCGTGCCCGTCGCCAGGAGGAGGCCCACCGCCACGGTGGACACCGCGAAGAGGAGCGTGGCGCGGCCTCGAGCCAGGACGACGAGGGTCAAGCCGACGGATACGGCCGCGAGGAACGCACCCCAATGCCACGTCGCCCCCAGGTACTCCGTGACCTCCCGGAGGACCACCACGCCGCCCAGGACGGCGTGGACCTGGGGAAGGAAGGGAACGTCGTACCAACTCTCCTCCAGGTCCGCTTTCACCAGGTAGACCAGGGCGACGGCGAGACCGCCCACGAAGGGGCCAAAGCCCGGCGCCGGCGGCGGGTAGGAGAAGTAGTGGATGAAGGCCGCGCCCATCATCGCCTGGGAGAGCAGGTAAAAGACCCTGAGCCCTGTCCGATGGGCTGTGATGAGCAGGAGCAACGCCTGGGAGGCCAGGACCAGGTTCAGGACCGTGCATCGAGTGCGGCGAAGAGTCCGACCGTCCAGAGGATCGTTCCAAAGACCGGATAGAAGACCCAGTCCTTGTGGCTCACGCCCCGGTACAGCCACGCCAGCGCCCCCTGCAGAGCGCCGAGCGTCAGGTAGTACCACTCCACCGACTGGACCATGGCCCCCGAGGCGAGGTAGAGGAACGTCGTCAGGGAGACGTAGAGGACCAGGTTGGCCGGCCCCATGGCGCGCGCGTCTCGGAGGCGCCTCGCCCCGTCTTCTCCTTCGTCCATCTCCGGCTGGCGGTGCCACCAGAGGAGGTCGGCCACCAGGAAGATCAGGTAGTACGACGTCAGGAAGGCGAGGCTCAGCCAGAAGCCCTCGTTGCCGACAGGCGCCTGGCGGTCGGCGAGCATCCAGAGGAGGTGGGCCCCGTACGACACCGCTACGCCGAGTAGGCCGAGCTGGACCCACCCGTGGCGGAGGAGGAGGGCCAGCGCCGTCAGGGCGAGGAAGGCGATCATCACCAGCGAGTAGATGTCGGCTGCACCCGCCGAGACCTGGGCGGACACGTGGCCCAGTACGATGGCGAGCACCGCCGTGGACTCCGACTTCCATCGCTCGGCGGCCACCAGCACGGACAGCATGCTGAGCGCCATCCACCCGATGGAGACGGGCATGGACACGGCCTGCATGGCCGGGACGAAGTGGGCGGCGAAGGCCACGAAGAAGCCGAAGGCGAGTCCGCCGGCCATGACCGGCTTGGCGAAGCGGTCCAGCTTCTCCTCGAAGAACTTCCCTAGCGCGAAGAAGGCGATGGCTCCTGCGTATGCCAGCGCCACCTTGGCCATGGGGGAGAGCTGGGGCGCCACCAGGCGAGCGAAAAGAGCCAGCGCGATGGCGAGGATGCCCAGGCCGGCGCGGAGGAGCCACTTGCCGCCGATGGCGGCCTCGACGTCCAGGCCGGCGGCGGGTTGGGGTGTGGGGTCGTCGGGTGGGCCGCTGGCTTCGCTTCCCGAGCCATGTGCCCCCGATCCCGACCCTGCCGCCCCCGCCTTCGCGCCGCTGGCTCCTCCCTTCGACCCACCGGCTCCCGCGCCCACGGTCTCCCGATCAGGCAGGGGCGGAGGGGTGGCGGGCCCGGTGTATGGGGGCGGGGCGGCAGTCGAAGGACGCGTGTCGGGTCTTTCGGGAGGTGCGGCCCGGGAGGCGGCGGGCCTCTCGGGTCGTCGGTCCGTCGTCCGGGCCTGTTCGGCCGTCGGCGTTTCGACGGTCGCCGTCGGCCCGGGGGCCGGGCGCGGCGGCGGTGCGTCGTTCGACGCTCCAGCTTCAGCCCGCGTCGCCTGCGTGGCCTCCCTCCGCTTCAGCGCGGCGATCTCCTGGTGTAGCGCGGAGATAGCGCTTTCGAGCTTTCCGATCCTGACGAGTGCCCACACCAGCCCTACGGGGACGGCGAGCACGATGAGGACGACGATCCCGATGATTTCCAATGCGGCTTCCCCTTGGAGGAGGTCGGCCCTGCAATCGTAGGCGGTGCCGACGACGGTTGCCACCATTGCGAAAGGGGGTCGGACCCGTCGACCTTCGCGCGATGAAACCACCACCGAGGTCTCGACCCGTAGCCGGATTCACCTGGATCCCTCTTCTGACCCTCGGTCTGGCGGCAGGGTGTTCTGCACCGGACGCACCCGGGGCATCTGCAGCGTCCGACCGTGCGGGAGCGGATGGTTCGGACGGCCTGCCCACCGCCCTGTGGCACGACGTCACCGAGGAGGTCCTCGACTCCACCGGTGAGTGGACCAACAAGGTCGAGTTGGCCGACCTGAACGGAGACGGACGCCTGGACCTCCTTTTCGCCAACGGAGGCGACTACTCGGCACCTGGGGAGCCGGAGATGAACCGGGCGTTCTTTGGCCGCGCAGGCGCCCCGTTCGAGGAGGCCACGGCTGCGGTCTTCGGCCGGACGCCAGACCTCACTCGGGTCATCAAGGCTGCCGACCTCACAGGCGACGGAGCGGTGGACATCTTCGTGGGCAACACCTACCAGACGCCCAGTCGGCTCTTCGTGGGCGACGGGGCGGGGCGCTTCACCGAGGGGTCGTCCAGCCGTCTCCCCACGACCCCCCTTAGCCTCGGCGACGCGGAATCGGGCGACGTGGACGGGGACGGCGACCTCGACCTGGTACTGGCCGACTGGGGCGCCGGCAACAACATGACCAACGACGGTGGCCTCACCCGCCTCTGGCTCAACGACGGAACGGGCCGCTTCACAGACGCCACGGCCGCTCGGATGCCCGACGTTCGTGTGCGTTTCTCGTGGGACCTCGAGTTCGTCGACGTGGACAACGATCTCGATCTGGACATCCTCGTGTCGTGCAAGCGATGCGCGGGGGGATTCCTCTTCCGCAACGACGGCACCGGGACCTTCGAGTCGGACCGACGCGGGCTCCCCCAGTACACGAACAACTACGAGTACGAGGCCATGGACCTCGATGGAGACGGCTTCCTGGACCTCGTCACCATCAACGATGGCGACATCGTGGGCGGCGTCGGATCGAGCCGTCGCGAGCACGTCTTCCGCAACGACGGCGAGGGCCGCTTCCGGGACGTCACCGACAGCTGGTGGCCCGACGAGGAGAATCCCGGCTTCGACGACAACCTCGTCGCGTATCTCGATTACGATTCCGACGGCGATGCGGACTTCCTCATCGGGTCGTTGAGCGGGCCCGACCGCCTCATGATCAACGAAGGGCTGGATGCTTCGGACGGCGGGCGGCTGGTGGCGGCCCTCGAGGTCTTCCAGGGCGAGGAGACGCCCGGCACGCTCGGCATGTCCATCGGCGACGTCGACGGCGACGGTCGCATCGACGTCGTCCAGTCCCAGGGCGAGCACCCCACGGCCATCCAGGAGAGGATCTTCTCCGGGCGAGGGCTGGCCCCCGATACGCAGGCGCCCGTGGTGACGTTGGCGACGGTGACGCGCGTTGGATCCGGGGAGCTGCTGGTGCGCGCGCGAGTGCACGACCGGAAGAGCCCCATGCAGCCCACCGACTTCCAGGGCGTTCAGGTCCGCTTCGGCCTGATGGACGCCCCCACCTCCATGCCCATGTCCTGGTACGGGGAGTACCTGTGGCGGGCGATGGTCCCGCCCGAGGCGGAAAACGTGGAGGTGTGTGCTACGGACGCGGCGGGGAACGAGAGGTGTGAGAGGGCAGACTCGCGACCCGGGTGACGTCGTCCGCGATCCTCGCCCGATCCTCGTCAGCTCGGGGCCGATCCAGCCATGGAGGTGAATCGAGGAGCAGCACACTTTCGGAGGCCCGGTCGCGTGTTGGCCCGCTCACGCGCATGAAGGCTTCTCTTGGATCCTCACTACCCCGACGGAAGTATTACTGTATCCAGTAATACCAAGACGAGAGAGCCGACCGTGAAGATCACGACCAAGGGCCAAGTGACCATCCCACAGTCCATCCGCGAGCGGTTCGGGTTCCTGCCTCATACCGAAGTCGACTTCGAGGTGCGGGGTGATGTCGTCATGCTGAAGAAGGCGGACGGGAGGCAGAGGCGCGGTCGCAGAGCGGTGGAGACGCTGCGGGGACGGGGTGACGAGCCGATGACGACGGAGGAGATCCTCGCATTGACGCGCGGTGACGACGCGTGAGCGAAACGCTCGTCGACAGCAACATCCTTCTCGACATCATGACCGAGGATCCGGAGTGGGAAGCGTGGTCCGCGTCCACCCTCGAAAGGGAGGCGGATCGGTCGATCCTGGTCATCAATCCGCTCATCTATTCGGAGGTTTCGATTCGATTCAGCCGAATCAAGGACCTCGATGAGGCCTTGCCCCCAGAGCTGTTCCGGCGGGATGCACTCCCGTGGGAAGCCGGCTTCCTCGCCGGGAAGTGCTTCGTGTCGTACCGGCGGAGAGGAGGTCGCCGCCCGACCCCGCTTCCCGATTTCTACATCGGGGCGCACGCGGCGGTAGCCGGAATGAGGCTCCTCACGCGGGACGCCACCCGATACCGGTCCTACTTTCCGAGCCTGGACCTCGTCGCGCCGTAGGAGGCTGGCGCACCCCCCCGCCCCCCGAGCATATTCGCTCCCATGCAGCCCGATCCCCTTCGGGGATCGTGACCTCGCACCCCGCCGAAACTCCATGAAGCTTCCCGTCGCCCTTCCGGCCCTCGCCGCCGGGCTGGCTGTTCTCCTGTGGGCCCCTGACACGGCGGCCCAGTCGGCCGACGATTTCTTCGAGTCCCGTGTTCGCCCCGTGCTGGCGCAGAAGTGCGCCGATTGCCACTCCGAGCGTCGCCGCCGCGGCGGCCTGAGGGTCACCTCCCTCGAAGATCTCCTCCGCGGTGGCCGCTCGGGACCGGCCATCGTCCCGGGTGATCCCGACGCGAGCCTCCTCATCCAGGTGGTGCGTCACGAGGTGGAGGACCTGGAGATGCCCCAGGACGCCGACCCCCTGTCGGCTCGGGAGATCGCCGGTCTGGTGGAGTGGATCCGCATGGACGCGCCGTGGCCGGAGGAGGCGGCGGAGATCGTCCTCGCCGCCGCCACGGAGTCCGATGGGCTCTCCCCTTCGGCGCAGATCTTCGTGGACCGGGTGCGGCCGGTGCTGGAGCAGAAGTGCTTCTCCTGCCACACCGACGACGAGCGGGGCGGGCTCCGGCTCGACTCCCGCGACCGCGTCCTCGCGGGTGGCGGGCGCGGACCGGCGGTCCTGCCGGGCAACCCGGAGCAGAGCCTCCTGGTGGCCGCGGTGCGTCACGAGAGTGCCGACCTCCAGATGCCCCGCAACGGCGATCCGCTGAGCGAGGGCGAGATCGAAGGCATCGTCGAGTGGATCCGCTCCGGCGCCGAGTGGGCCGATGTCGCCGCCCCGCTGGCCATCCCACGGCGAGGGGTCACGGCCGAAGAGCGGAGTCACTGGTCCTTCCAGCCGCTGGCCCATCCCGAGGTCCCCGCGGTGACCAGCGAGTGGGCGGAGACGGACATCGATCGCTTCGTCCTCGCCGCGCTCCAGAAGCAGGGCCTGACGCCCGTGGGGCCCGCCGACAAACGCACACTCATCCGGCGGGCGACGTACGACCTCATCGGGCTGCCGCCCACCCCCGAGGAGATCGACGCCTTCCTGGCCGACGACTCGCCGAACGCCTTCGAGAAGGTGGTGGACCGCCTCCTGGCCTCGGACCACTACGGCGAGCGGTGGGGACGCCACTGGCTGGACGTCACCCGCTACGGCGAAGACGACACCCGGGGCCTCGCCCGAGACGGCTCGGGGCGGGAGCGCTATCCCATGGCGTACGTCCATCGGGACTGGGTGGTGGACGCCTTCAACGACGACATGCCGTACGACGACTTCGTCATGGCGCACCTGGCCGCCGACCTCATGCCGGCGGAGAAGCGCGACGACATGCTGCCGGGGCTCGGCTTCCTGGGGCAGGGGCCGTGGTACTACGACATCGCCGATCCGGTCATCGCCCGGGCCGACGAGCGACACGACCGCGTGGACGTGACCACGCGGGGCTTCATGGGGATCACCGTGGGATGCGCACGTTGCCACGATCACAAGTACGACCCCATCGGGATCCACGACTACTACGCCATCGCCGGCATCTTCGACAACGCGGACTATTACGAATATCCCGTGGCCGACTCGGCGACGGCCGCGGAGTTCAAGGCGGAGCAGGACTTCATCAAGTCCATGAACGACGGGCTCGGCTCGTACCTGTCCACCGAGGCCGACCAGCTCGCAACCGTCCTCTCCCTCCAGACGGCGCGGTACATGATGGCCGCCTGGAAGGTGACGGGTAAGGAGCAACTACCCGTGGAGGCCGCAGCCGCCCAGGACCGCCTGGACCTCGAGGTCCTCCGCCGTTGGATCCGCTTCCTCGAGAAGGAGCCCAAGCACTACCCCTACGTCGTGCCGTGGCAGGAGATGATCGCCGACGAAGGCGGCACGGAGGAGCGGGCACAGGAGCTGGCCGACGCCTTCCAGCGTCTGGTCCTGGAGACGGTGGCCGAGCGAGACAAGCTGGAGGAGTACAACCGCAAGCTCATCGCCCGGGGCACGTCGCTGGAAGAGACGAAGTCGACGCCCATGCCCAACGGCTTCGAGAGCTTCTTCGACGAGCATCAGCTCGAGTTGAAGACCATGGATCGGGAGAAGCTCAATCTCCTCACCGATCTCTTCATGTACGACCTCGACAACGAGCTCGACACGTTCTTCCCCCAGCCCGGCGTCTTCCGGTTCCGGGGATGGGGGCTGGAGCGTCAGCTCAGCCGCGTGGCCATGGACCACGTGGAGACCATGCGCGAGGAGATCGAGGAACTGGAAGAGGAACTCCCCGACCTCGCCTTCGTCATGGGCGTCGAGGAGAAGGACACCGTCGACATCGAGGACATCGGCCTCCATATCCGCGGGGATCCGCGCACCCTGGGTCAGCGTGTCCCGCGGGGCTTCCCCCACGTGCTGCAGGACGAGACGCCGGAGCGGTACACGGAAGGGAGCGGGCGGCTGGAGCTGGCCCGGGACATCGCCGGCCATCCCATCACCGCCCGGGTCATCGTGAACCGGGTGTGGGCGTGGCACATGGGCGAGGGCATCGTCCGGACGCCGAGCAACTTCGGGTTCGCCGGCGAGCCGCCCACCAACCCCGAGCTTCTCGAGTTCCTGGCCGCCGACTTCGTGGAGAACGGCCACTCCATCAAGTGGCTCCACAAGCAGATCATGCTGTCGTCCGTCTATCAGCTCGCGGCCGACGACAACCCGCAGTACGCCGGCATCGATCCGGAGAACCGCCTCTTCTGGCGATTCAACCGCCAGCGCCTCACCGCCGAGTCCATTCGAGACGGGCTCCTGGCCGTCTCAGGGGAGCTGGACCGGACGGTCGGCGGGAAGTCGCTGCAGCTCGACGACGAGGACAACGACCGACGGACGCTGTACTCGGAGGTGAGCCGCTTCCAGCTCCACGAGTACCTCCAGACGTTCGACTTCCCCAATCCGAGCCTCACGGCCGAGAAGCGCTACGCCACCAACGTGCCGCTCCAGAGCCTCTACTTCATGAACTCCGACTTCGTCCACCGTCAGGCCGATGCCTTCGTGCGCCGGCTGGCGAAGGAGACGGATGACGAGGCGGACGGAGGCGACGCTCCCTCGTCGGCGGGAACGGCCTCGGGCGGGACGAATTCGTCGAGGGCCGCGAAGGGCGATGAGAACGACGAGGATGAGGACGCCGAGCCCGCGCCGCCGGAGCGGTTCGACCACCGAGCCATGATCGAGGCCGCCTATCCGCTCCTCTACGGTCGGAACGTCACCGAGGCCGAGGCCGCGCTGGGCCTTGAGTTCATCGAAACGCAGAAGGCCGAGCACCTGAAGGACGAGCTGTCGAAGCTGGTGGCCGACGAGGACGCGGAGGACGGAGCGGCTGCCTCGCCCGAGGGCGCAGGCGCTTCGGCAGGGGGAGGGAGCTCGACCGGACAGGGCAGCGCGGCAGCCGGATCCGAGGCCGCCGACGGAGGCTCGGCCTCCGAGCAGGAGCTCCAGCGCGAGTTGGCGGAGCGGCGGGCCGCGCACCGGGCGTGGATCCAGTACGCCCGGGCCCTCTTCAGCGCCGCCGAGTACCGATTCATCAGTTGACCTGAACCGCCGGGTGGTCCCGGCGAGACACGACGACACCGAGACTTTCATGGCCCACGACCACAGACACGACGACCACCATCACCACGGGTGTGGCTTCGTCGGGGGACCGCCGCAGACGCGAAGGCAGGCACTCAAGACCATGGGCGCCGGCTTCGGCATGATGGCCTTCGCCCAGATGATCGGCGCGTCCATGGCCGAGGCGGCCAGCCCCATCCGCTCGGCCATGGGTGGGCTCATTCCCAAGCCCCACTTCGCCCCCAAGGCGAAGAACGTGATCTTCCTCTTCATGAACGGCGGCGTGTCCCAGGTGGACACGTTCGACCCCAAGCCCGAGCTGGACCGCTACCACGGCCAGCCCATCCCCACGGGCGAGATCAAGACCGAGCGGAAGACGGGCGCGCTCATGAAGTCGCCCTTCGAGTTCGAGCGCTACGGCGAATCGGGGATCGCCATCAGCGAGCTCTTCCCCCACGTCGGCTCGGTGGCCGACGACATCTGTGTCATCAACTCGATGTACACGGACATCCCGAATCACGAGCCGTCGCTGCTCATGATGAACACGGGCCACATCCAGCCCGGCCGGCCCTCGCTCGGGTCGTGGCTGACGTACGGTCTCGGTTCGGAGAACGAGAACCTTCCCGGCTTCGTCGTCCTGTGCCCCGATCAGCCCACCGTGGTGGGGCCGCCGCTCTGGAGCAACGGCTTCCTGCCGGCCATCCACCAGGGGACGTACATCTCCGACAAGATCCCCCGGCTCGAGGACGACTTCGATCCGTACGCGCTCATCCCCAACATCCACACCGACGCCGTCGACCTCGACGACCAGCGACGCGAGGTGGATCTGGTGGAGCAGCTCAACCGCATGCATCTCGAGCGCCTCGAGCAGAAGGACGAGGAGATCGAGGGCGCCATCGAGGCCATGGAGACGGCGTACCGGATGCAGACCGAGGCGCCCGAGGTCTTCGACATCCGCAAGGAGACCGACGCCACGCAGCGACTCTACGGTCCCGGGAGCACGGCCCGCGGCTGTCTGATGGCCGTGCGCCTCGTGGAGCAGGGCGTCCGCATGGTCCAGGTCTACTACGCCAAGGGCGATCCGTGGGACCACCACGGCGACATCATGAACCACCGGGTCAACGCCCGGCACTCGGACCAGGCTTTCGCCGCCGTGGTGAAGGACCTCAAGTCCCGCGGCCTCTTCGACGAGACGCTGGTGGTGTGCGGCACCGAGTTCGGTCGGACGCCGGTCCTGGAGACGGGCGGTGGAAACGCCGGCGGACGGGTCACCAACGGACGGGACCACAACCCCTTCGGCTTCTCCATCTGGCTCGCCGGGGGCGGCGTGAAGGGCGGCATGACCTACGGCCGCACCGACGACTTCGGCTTCAAGGCCGTGGAGAACCCGGTCCACATCCACGACCTCCACGCCACGATCCTCCACCTCATGGGCATCGACCACACCCAGCTCACATACAACTACAGCGGTCGGGACTTCCGCCTGACGGACGTGGCGGGTGAGGTGATCCACGACATCATCGCGTAGACGGCGGGGCATGGCGGACGCAGCGCGGGAGATCCTCGAATCGGCGTGGAGCGTGCGCCG
Source organism: Longimicrobiales bacterium (assembly GCA_965229435.1). Taxonomy (GTDB): domain Bacteria; phylum Gemmatimonadota; class Gemmatimonadetes; order Longimicrobiales; family Gaopeijiaceae; genus UBA2589. The sequence continues at coordinate 106,598 of CBDDJE010000002.1, read as the reverse complement.
GGCTGCGTTCGACCTTCCGGAGGAAGCCCAGCGGGAAGCCCTGGCGTCGGTTCGCGACGACCTGGCGCACGCCGCGGGGCTGTTGCGGAGCACCGATCGCACCGTCGACTACGCCCACGCCCTCCATCTGGGCGCCCACGTGGCCATGGACGTGGACGACTTCGACGCTGCCGAAGCCGGGTGGCGGGAGGCCGTGGAGCTGCTCCGCCAGGCGGGCGAGCCGCTGGAGCTCGCCCACAAGCTCCGGCATCTCGGTGATCTGGAGATGAACCGGGACGCGCTGGATGCCGCCGGCGACCACTATGCCGAGGCCTTGGCGCTGTACCGGGAGCACGGCGACGCGGCTGACCTGAGCTATGCCAACGCGGTGCGTCGTGTGGCGGTGCTGTGGGAGAGGCGAGGCGACGTGGACGAGGCGCGGGCGTACTGGACGGAGGCCCGCGATCGATACGCCGAGGTGGGCGTGAGGGAGGGAGTGGAGGAGGCAGAGGGGCGCCTGGAGGAGCTCGGCGGAGGGCGTTGAAGCCGGGCTGGCCCGTGTCGGCGAAGGGAGCCGGTGGTACGCCCTCTACCGCCCCAACGTCGTGTCGACGAGGACCACGCGCGGGTCGCCGGACTCCTGGAAGAAGGCCCTCGTGCTGTGGTTCGACCAGCTCAGCCACGGTGCATCGGGCTGCCCGGGTCCGAACTCCTCCACCAGGCGCCGCGCGAGTTCACCGGTCTCGAATCCCTCCGCGTACCGGACCTCGATCCGGGCTACCAAGGAGTCGGCGCCCAGCGTCAGGAGGATCCGCTCCGCGGCGGCCCACTCGCCAGCCGGCTCGAAGCCCGTGAGCCAGCCGCCCTCGCCCACACGCGGGTCGGGGTCGATGGCGTAGGCGGCGGGGACAGGGCGACCGACGGACAAAGGTGGACCGCCTGCAGCGGGCACGGTTCGCGGTGCAAGAGGATCGCTGGAGGCGGGGACGGGAGGCGGGCTGCCGCAGTCGACCCGTCTGAGCACCGCGTCCCGCCGGAAGCGTTGGGCGCCGCCCTGGTCGGTCACGGTCTCGAGGGTGCCCCGCCAGACGGCCTCTTCGTTTACGAACTGGCCGCGGACACCGAAGAAGCCGTCCGAGAGGCTTAGGCGAAGGGTGTCGCCGTCCATTCTCCAGGAGCGGTACCGGCGGGGGACGGGCAGAGCGCCCTCGGGGACCTCGAGGCGATTCCACCCACGCGCGCGGTCGATAGGTCGGCCGTCGAAGAGCAGTCGCGGCGGGAAAAGTTGCGTGTCGTACTCCGCCGACGGGGGCTCACGAGGCTCGGTGTCCAGCGTGTGGGTCCCCTCGATGGGAGCCCAAGGCCCCAGGGTGCTGTCGAAGCAACCATCGACGAGCTGAGCGCTGGCGTCGGAGGCCAGAACGGCGGACAGCGCGAGCGCCACCCACCACGCCATGGTGTTGCCCGTCGACCGCGCGGGCCCCCACGACCGTGGCCGGCGGTTCATCACGTCAGTTCGCCCCCCGCCAATCCTCCAAAAAGCTCTCCGCGCACTGCTCGCCCAGGCGGAACATCAGGTGGAGCTGCTGGACGGTGTAGCTGCCCACGCTGCTCTTGATCCAGGTGATGACCGGCGCGCCGTCGTCGCCGGGCTCTTCGGTCTGGACCCGGAGCGAATACACGATGAGCCCGGTGTCGTAGAAGGTGTCGACGTGGCAGGTGACCGTGACGGGAGCGTCTTCGACGACACTCGGCGCGGCGTCGGCCTCGGCGATGGCGTCGCGGAACGACGCCTCCAGCGCCTGGAGGAACTGGGCCGGCGTGGCCCCGCCCGCTTCCACCATGATGAGCTCGTCCCATTCGGCTTCGGCCCGGGTCTCGACCTCCATGAGTCCCGAAAGCCGCGCCGGATTGTCGATGCTCTGACCGGATGCGCCGACGGCCGATCCCGAGGCGGCGAGAAGGACGAGGGCCGCGAGGAGGCGAGGCGTCATGGGCGGCGTCGGTGGCAGGGTGGTGGGGTGATCACAGGCGATACACCTCGGCTCGCCCCAGGTGACGCCTCACAGCAGTTCATCGCTGTCGGGGTCGGAACGACGGGCCGTGCCTCCCACGACGATGGCCGCGCTCACCAGGGCCAGATTCTTGATGATGTACTGACCCTCGAGGGTCAGGCCGAAGGGAATGGAGGTGAACGCCACGTCCGGAAGGAGGAAGAGCGGAAGGACCGTGCCTGGCATCTGGAGGAAGAGGAGGGCCAGCGCGATGCGGATGGTGGGCCGATACAGCAGGAAGAGGCCGATCAGGACCTCCCAGACGCCCAGAACGGGAAGGAAGAGGTCACCCGACACCCAGTAGACCGTGGCCCGCACCAGGTCTTCGGCCGGGCTCATCCCCACGAGCTTCAGGGCGCCGAACCAGACGAAGACGACGGCGAGGGAGTAGCGGAGGAGCCGGACGCCGATCCGCTCCATGAAGGAGGCGATGGCCCGGTCCACCGGGTCGAAGCGGTGCCAGAGAGCCGAGAGGGGGCGTCTGTCCCCTGGCCGGAGCGGCGGATGCTCAGGTGGCATCGGCGGTCGGGTCGATACCTGGAGGAGACCGCCTCCGCGGCGGTCTACGCAGCGATGCCCTCGACGATGAGCTCGTGGACATCGGTACGCGTGCTTGCATGCTCGAACGTAATGGCGAGGACGTTCCCGCCCGCATCCAAGCCGAGTGTCGTATTGGCGTCGAGGTCTCTCGTCTCAACGACATCGTCGCCGCGAAACTCGATGTACAGCGTGTCGGTGTCTTCGAAGTATTGGATCTTCATCGGCTGAACCTTCGGTCGAAGAAGGCATTGTGAACCGTCGCACCGTCCGGAAGCAAGATCACAAGGCCTTCCCTCGCTTCTTGTCACTTTTGTACAAAATTACCATATTGTACCGACGCACAGCACACCGGACTCATCGAAGCAGCGGAGTCATCATGGAAGAGATCACCACGGCCGAGACCCGCAAGCACATGGCGGAACTCCTGAACCGCGCGGCCTACGGAGGCGAGCGATTCGTCGTGACGCGCCACGGCAAGGAGTTGGCGGCCATCGTGCCCCTCTCCGACGTCACGCTGCTCGACAAGCTCCGCTCCCTCCTCGACCGGAAGGACTTCGAAGCCGCCGTCGAAGAGGTACGCACGGCGAGCACGCGTTCGTGGGATGAGGTCCGGCGGGATCTGGATTTCTAGCGCCGTGACGCCTGTGAGGGTGGAGAGCATATGAGCTCCGGGTGGAGGGTCGAGCTCACCGAGTCCGCCATCGCGGTTCTACGGGCGCTGGACACCGAGGACCGGGCGGCCATCGCCGCCCGCATCGACGATCTGGCTCGCTCCGGACTTCCGCCGGCGATGCGGGACCGGGCGAGAGAGCAGGGGACGGTGGGCCTCCCGGTGGGAGACCACCTCCTGGTGTGCGTGGAGGACGACGCCGAGCGGACGCTCTACATCGTGATGCTGGGCACGCGCGAGGCCGAGGCTCCGGCGGCGACGCTGACTCGCCTCGGTCGCAGGCTGATGGGTTTCTTGAACGAATGGATGGGAGGAGACGGGATGGGATGGTTCGCGCAGGAGATTCGATTCGCCGCCCGCTCGCTTCGGCGGAGCCCGGGCTTCACCACGGTGGCGGTGCTCACCCTGGCTCTGGGGATCGGCGCGACGGCGGCCATCTTCAGCGTGGCCTACGGGGTGATCCTGGCGCCATTGCCCTACGAGGACCCGGAGGAGGTCGCCACCATCTGGGCCAGCTGGGACAACTTCCCGGACAAGACGTGGCTGTCGGTTCAGGAGTTCCAGTACTTCCATCAGGAGAACCGGACCTTCCAGGACATGGCCCTCTACTCGGGCACGACGCTGAGCTTCACCTCGGTGGACGACCCCGAGCAGGTCCGTGGATCGAGGGTGACACCCAACCTCTTCGACGTCCTCGGGGTCACCCCGCAGCTGGGCCGGGTACCCACCTGGGAGGAGGCAGAGACGGGCGAGCCGGTCATCGTCCTCTCCCACGATATCTGGCAGCGCCGATATGCCGGCGATCCGGGTATCGTGGCGCGGGACGTGGAGATCAACGGTTCGCTGGTGACGGTCATCGGCGTCCTTCCGGAGGGCTTCCGGCTTCCTGCGGATTTCTCGTCGGTCTCTCCGTACGAGGTCTACCTTCCCATGTTCGTCGACATCGAGTCACCGGCTCCCGCGCTGGGCTCGGGCGGAAGCCATGGCTCGTATGGCGTGGGACGACTGAACGAGGGGGTCAGCGTAGAGGAGGCGCTGGCGGACCTGGAACGGCTCATGGCCACCGTGCCTCCGGAGGGGCTGTACTCGGAAGAGCGCCGCTTCGCCCCTCGCGTCTTCTCGGCCAAGGACGACGTGCTGGGTACCGCGCAGGCCACCATCCTCGTGCTTTTCGGCGCCGTGGCCTTCGTGCTCCTCATCGCGTGCGGCAACGTCGCCAACCTGCTCCTGTCGCGCTCGGAGAGCCGGGGCCGCGAGGTGGCGGTTCGGGCGGCCGTCGGCGCCGGACGGGCGCGCATTCTGCGCCAGCTCCTCATGGAGAATCTCCTCCTGGCGACGGTGGCAGGCCTCGTGGGCATCGGGCTGGCGCGCCTCGGCGTCACGACGCTCCTGTCCATCGATCCGGATGCGGTGCCCCGGGCGGGCAACATCGCCCTCAACGGGACCGTTGTGATGTTCACCCTCGCGGTGTCGGTTTTCACGGCCCTCGTCTTCGGGCTCATCCCGGCGTTCCGGGTCTCGAAGGTCGGTCTGGCCGGTACCCTGCACGAGGGCGGGCGCGGTCGGAGCGCAGGACCCCGATCGGCACGGGCCCAGGGCCTGCTGGTGGCGTCGCAGATGGCCATGGCGGTCATCCTCCTCACCGGCGCCGGGCTCATGGCGCGCACGCTGGTGGGTCTCATGAGCGTGGATCCGGGCTTCGGCGCCGAGGACGTCCTTACCGTCCGGGTGTCCGCGTCGGGGGCGGCGTACCCCGATCCCGAGTCGGTGACGCTCTTCTACCAGGAGCTCCTCGCCGGCGTGGAGGCCATTCCGGGCGTGCGGAGCGTGGGGGCCGCGCGTCTCCTGCCTCTGGCGAGCACCATGGGCGATTCCTTCTTCCGGCCGGTGGGCTATCAGCCGGGACCCAACGAGTCTACACAGGGCGACTGGCAGTGGGTGACGCCGGGCTACGTGGAGACCATGGGTATTCCTCTCGTGGAGGGTCGAACGTTCGACGAACGGGACACCCGGGACGGTCAGGGCCGTCGTCATGGTCAACGAGGTCATCGCCGAGCGGTACTGGCCCGGCGAGAGCGCCGTGGGCCGAGCCGTGCTCGCCGGTGGCGCGGCCGACACGGCGGTGGTGGTGGGCGTGGTGGGCAACGTGAGTCACGACGCCCTCATCGCGGCACCCAAGACGCGCTACTACGTGCCCCACGCCCAGGTGCATCCCAACTGGTTGGGCGCCACGCGGTCCATGACGCTCACCATCGCCACGCAAGGGCCTCCGGGGCGCTACCTCGACCCGGTCCGGGACGAGGTGCGTGGGCTCGACCCCTCCATCCCTCTGGCCGAGATCCGCACGCTGGATGAAGTGATGTCGGCCTCTGTGGCCCAGCCTCGCTTCGCGACGCTTCTCCTCGGCGCCTTCGCAACCATCGCCCTGACGCTTGCCCTCATCGGGATCTATGGCGTCCTCGCCTATGCAGTGAGCCAGCGCACCCGCGAGATCGGTGTGCGTATGGCCATGGGCGCGGAGGCGCGTCAGGTCGTCGGGCTGGTGGTCCGCCAGGGTATGACCATGGCGCTCATCGGCGTCGCGGTGGGGACGGGCGTTGCGTGGTTCATGACCGACATGCTTTCGGGGATGCTGTACCAGGTGGCGCCCCAGGACCCGCTGACCTTCGTGGCCGTGCCGGCCATCTTCGCACTCGTCGCGCTGGCGGCGTGCTTCGTGCCCGCGGCACGGGCGAGCCGGGTGCGACCGGCCACGGTGCTGCGGTACGAGTAGACCGGGCGCGTGCCAGCGAAGAAGTTGGGGCTCCGGTAGCCCAGCGCGGCCAGCGCGGCCAGCGCGGCCGCCGTAGCGGGTGTCGCCTGGGGACGTGGAGTCGGGGCCCGGGAGGCGTTGGTGCTCTCCCGGACCCTTCGTACGTTCGGGGGCCTTCCGTGTCCTTTCCCCGAGGTGCCCCATGAAGCGCTCCGAGATGATTCGCCGCCTCACCGAGCGAGCCGCAGGCGGCGATCCGTGGGACCTGGTTGTCGTGGGGGGAGGGGCCACGGGCGTCGGCGTGGCATTGGACGCGGCATCCCGAGGCCATGCCGTCATCCTCTTCGAGCAGAGCGATTTCGGGAAGGGCACGTCGAGCCGCTCCACCAAGCTGGTCCACGGGGGTGTCCGGTACCTGCAGCAAGGCAATGTGCCGCTGGTCATGGAGGCGCTGAAGGAGCGGGGCATCCTGCATCGCAACGCGCCCCACCTGGTGACGGACCTGCCCTTCGTGGTGCCCAACTACAGGTGGTGGGAAGCCCCCTTCTATGGTATCGGGATGAGGGTGTACGACGTCCTCGCGGGACGGTACGGCTTCGGCCAGTCGAGGAACCTCTCCGTCGAGGAGACCGTCGAGGCTCTCCCCACCATCGAGACCGACGGGCTGCGAGGCGGCGTGGTGTATCACGACGGCCAATTCGACGACGCACGCCTCCTCATCCACCTGGCCATGACGGCGGCGGAGCAGGGGGCCACCCTCCTGAACTACTGCCCGGTGACGGCGGTGTCCAAGGGGGACGACGGGTTCGTCGACGGCGTGGAGGTGATCGACTCGGAGACCGGGGAACGCCACATGGTGCGCGGCCGGGTGGTGGTGAACGCCACGGGGGCGTTTACCGACGGCGTCCGGCGCATGGACGATCCTGACGCGCGCGACATCATCCGTCCGAGCCAGGGCGTCCACATCGTACTCGACCGTGAGTTCCTGCCCGGCTCGTCGGCCATCATGGTCCCCAAGACCGACGACGACCGGGTCCTCTTCGCCATCCCGTGGCACGACCGGGTGCTCGTGGGCACCACCGACACGCCCATCGACCGCGTGGATCTCGAACCGCGCGCCCTGGACGAGGAAGTCGCGTTCCTGCTGGAGCACACCGCACGCTACCTCACCCACGACCCCGAGCCCGCCGACGTGAAGAGCGTCTTCGTGGGGATCCGACCGCTGGTGGCCGAGGCCGAAGCCGACGACACCGCGGAGATCTCGAGGGAGCACGCCATCCGCGTGAGTGACTCCGGACTTCTCACCATCGCCGGAGGGAAGTGGACCACGTACCGGAAGATGGCCGAGGACGTGGTGGACGCCGCACAGACGCTGGGCGACCTGGACATCGAGGAGTGCGTGACGAAGGAGCTTCGCGTCTACGGCTACCACCAGCACGCCGATGACTTCGGGAGGCTCGAGGTCTACGGCTCCGACGCCCTCGCCATCCGGGAGCTCATCGCCGGCGACGCGTCCCTGGGAGAGCCCGTGCACCCGCCCCTCGAATTGACGCGGGCCGAGGTGGTCTGGGGATGCCGGCAGGAGATGGCCCGTACCGTCGACGACGTGCTGTCGCGTCGGAGCCGATCCCTCGTCTTCGACGCCCGTGCCTCCCGGGACGCGGCCCGGCCCGTGGCGGAGCTCATGGCGGCCGAGCTGGGCCGCGACGGGGCGTGGGTCGACGCCCAGGTCGAGGCGTTCGGTGAAATATGCGAGGCGTACATTTGGCCGAAGTAGATCGGACGATCTGGCCGATCCGGACACGCTGACCGTCGCGATCCGGGGTGCTGGTAGCCGCGTAAGCCTCTGAAAAGCATACGGTTGCGCACGTTTTGACCGTCCTGGCCCTCCCCTTGCGCTTTCTCGCGCGGAACGCAGCACCACAAGGGGGACACGATGGACATGCGAACCACGAGTCGAATGCTCTTCGTCGCGCTGGCGGCCACCACGGCCGTGTCGTGTGCGCCCGGGGCCCGCGGCGGCGACGCGGGTGACCTGAGCGCCGGGCTGCAGGCCGAGGCCGCCATGTGCGATCTCCGGGTCGAGAGCGCGTACGACGAACCCATCGAAGCCGGCGTCCGAGCCGGAGCCCGCGAGGTCGCGCTGGGCACCATCGAGCCCGACAAGGGCGTCGAGATCCTCGTGCCGTGCTCCTACGGCGCCGTCACCGTCTTCCGTCTCGTCGCCCACGACGACATGGGCGAGGTGACGCGGCTTGCGCTACGCACTCAGGCGCTGAGCCCGCAAAGGACCACCACCGTCGTGATCCGGCCCTCCGCGAATCGGAGCTACGCGCGGCGCAACTGAGGACGCTCGGCGCGCCGCGATGGGAGCGGCGCCGAAACGGGCGCACCGAGGCCGGGCGTCTCGTCACTTCCCGGCGCCCAGCCCGTTACCCGTCCAGCAGCGTCTCCACGTGTGCGGCCGTCGCCATGGCCAGGCCCTCCACGTTGTAGCCCCCCTCCAGTAGCGACACCAGCCGGCCCTCGCAGCAGGAGTCGGCGTACGCCATGGCCCGGCGGGTCATCCGCCGGAAGGCGTCGTCGGTGACGTCGAAGCAGCCCAATAGATCGTCCTGCCGGCTGTCGAAGCCGGCCGACACCACCACCAGATCGGGGTCGAAGGCCACGATGCCGGGATCGAGCTGGTCGTCCCACGCCCGGAGCATGTCGATGTCCCGGCTGCCGCAGTCGAGGTGGACGTTGATGTTGGTGCCGTGCCCGTCGCCTTCGCCCACGAGACTCGGGTCCCCCGTGCCGGGATACGCCTCCCAGTCGTGGGTGGAGTAGAACAGGACGGACGGGTCGTCGAAGAAGGCGTTCTGAGTGGCGTTCCCGTGGTGGTAGTCCCAGTCGATGATGAGGATCTTCTCGTAGCCCCACGCCTGCTGGGCGTAGCGGGCGGTGATGGCGGCGTTGCTGTAGTAGCAGAAGCCCTCCTCCGCGCCGGTGTTGTTGGCGTGGTGCCCGGGAGGGCGTACGGCGCAGAAGGCGTTGCGAACGTCCCCGCGGGCCACGGCGGCCACGGAGCCAAGGGCGCCGGCCACCGCGAGTTCCGCCAGCGGGCCGCTCACGGGGATCTGCCGGATGGCGGCCACGTGCTCGGGCGTGTGATGACCCTCGATGTACGGCATGGGGTCGTCCAACGCGGCCACCGTCTGCATGTCGTCCACCAGGCCCCGCTCGTTCAGGACCTCCATGATGCGCACGAGCCGCTCGGCGATCTCGGGGCGGGGCGCGCCGCTGCTGGACGGCGGTACGACGTGCTCGAGGCACGCCGGATCGTAGAAGAGGCCCGTGCCGGTGGCTCGCCGTGGAGCCAGACGAGCCGAGGCACCCTCGGGGAGGGCAGCGACCATGCCGAGTCCGGCGATCCCGTGAGCGGCGTGGCGAAGGAAGTCTCGGCGGGTCGACATGGGGCCTCCGTTCCTGGCGTTCGGGCAGGCCCCGACGCGGGACCGTGACGGCTTCACCATAGGGGTCGGGACGAATTCCCGCATCGCCGGTGACCGTCGCCCCTTGCCGGGGCGCACCGTGGATCGTCGTTTGCTGCGCATGTACACTCGTTCTGCCGGTCTCGCGAAGGGACGACGTCGGGCGAACGTCCTGGCCCTCGCGCTGACATCCGCGGCCTTCCTCCCCTGTGCCCTCACCGCCCAGAGTCCCCGGGCCCGCGACCTGGGGGTGCCCTTCGAGGGGACGCCCGGCCCCCTCAACGCCATCACCGACGTCGCCGGCGTGGAGGTGGGCCACACCACACTGATCCGCGGGGCCGGTGCGAAGGTGATGGGCGTGGGACCCGTCCGCACCGGAGTGACGGCCGTCTGGCCCCGCGGCAACTCGACCCCCGACCCTGTCTTCGCGGCGTGGTTCACCCTCAACGGTGACGGGGAGATGACCGGCACCACGTGGGTGGAGGACTCCGGGTTGCTGGAGGGTCCCGTCATGATCACCAACACGCTCAACGTGGGGATCGTCCACCACGCCGTCGTCCGGTGGGGCGCGACGCGCAGCACCGACTGGGACGGCTCGGGCTACCCGCCGTGGTTGGCGTCGCTCCCGGTGGTGGCCGAGACATGGGACGGCACCCTGAACGACATCCTCGGCCAGCACGTGACGGTGGACGATGCCCTGGCCGCCATGGACGGCGCCGAGGACGGTCCAGTGGTGGAGGGCAACGTCGGCGGCGGAACGGGGATGATCTGTCATCGCTTCAAGGGCGGCATCGGGACCTCGTCACGCGCCGTGGAGATCGATGCCGCGACGTACACGGTGGGGGTGCTCGTCCAGTGCAACTACGGGAGTCGTGAGCAGCTCCGCATCGCGGGTGTTCCGGTGGGTATGGAGATCTCCGACCTCCTCCCCGAGCGTCCCGGGCCCGACGGCTCGCCCGTCGAGGCCGACGACGGAGCCGATCGCGAAGGATCCATCATCGTGGTGGTGGCCACCGACGCACCGGTGCTCCCGCATCAGCTCGAACGCATCGCGACGCGGGTCTCCCTGGGTCTGGGGCGAAACGGGAGCACGTCCGGCAACGGCTCGGGCGACATCTTCATCGCCTTCTCCACGGCCAACCGGACGGCGGCCCGGGCGCGGGATGCGGTGGCTCCCCTCGAGATCCTGGCCAACGAGCGTCTCAACCCCATTTTCGGCGCCACGGTGCATGCCACCGAGGAGGCCATCATCAACGCCATGGTGGCGGCGGAGACCATGACCGGCGCCGCCGACGTCACGGTGCATCGGCTTCCCCACGATCGCCTGCGCGACGTCCTCCGGCGCTACAACCGACTGACGCGGTGAGTGACGGCTCCCGGCATGGTGGGGCGGTGACTCGGTCGATATCGGGCCGGCCGGTACGGGCTTGGCCCCGTGCGCCCTTCGGTCGGGGGATGGCGGGGTGGTGTGGCGTCGTGGTCATGGCGGCTCTCTCCGCGTGTGGTGACGGCCGTGTGCCGTCGTCGCCCTACCTCGTGGTCGTCGAGAAGAACGTGGGCGCCGAGATGCGGGACGGTGTGGTCCTTCGGGCCGACGTCTATCGGCCGGACGCCCCCGGCTCCTATCCCGCGCTCCTGCGGCGCACCCCGTACTCGAAGAACGCCGGCGATTCTCCCGACGGCTTTCGCCAGTGGGCGTCCAAGGGATACGTCGTCGTCGTCCAGGACACCCGCGGCCGCTACGCGTCGGAAGGGGTGGCCGTGCCCCACGACGAAGCGGAGGACGGCTACGACACGGTGGAATGGGTGGCGTCGCTTCCCTACGTGAACGGGCGAGTGGGCATGTGGGGTGGGAGCTACCTGGCCACGACACAGCTCACCGCCGCCGGACTCGCGCCCCCCGGCCTGGTGGCCATCGCGCCCCACTCGTCGTACACGAGCCGCTACGACATGGTGTTTCAGGGCGGCGCGTTCTACCTGTCGGACGGCTTAGGATGGAATCTCGGGCAGGCGGCGGACGTCCGCCGCCGGCGGGCCGGCGCCACGTTCGAGGAACGGGACGGCCCCATCGGGCTCTCGAGTGACGAACGCGCCCGCCTCCGCGAGGACTGGCTCTGGCGGCTTCCCCTCCGATCCGTGGACGTGCTGGATGTGGCCGAGCTGTCGCCGGGCTATCGATGGATGCTCGACCATCCCAGCTACGACGCCTTCTGGGAGACGTACGACATCGGTCTGCGTCACGACCGTTTCACCGTACCGGCCCTCCACACCACCGGTTGGTACGACACCCTCCTGAAGGGCACGCTGGGGAATTACCGGGGGCTGGTCGAGAACGCCGCCACCGACGCCGCGCGAGCCGGGCAGCGCATCGTCATCGGGCCGTGGACCCACTCGGCGCCGACCGTGGAAAGCCGCAGCATCGGCGAGGTGGATTTCGGACCCGAGGCCGGGATGGACCACGCCGATCTTCTGGACCGCTGGTTCGACCATTGGCTCCGGGACGGGGACGCGTCGGTCATGGACTTCGGTCCGGTCCGGATCTTCGTCATGGGCACCAACGAGTGGCGTGACGAAGCCGCGTGGCCGCTGGAGCGGGCGATGCCGACGCCCTTCTACCTTCACAGCCAGGGGCGGGCCGGCGAGACCCTCGACGACGGCGTTCTGAACCGGCAGACGCCCGGGTCCGAGCCCGCCGACGAATACACCTACGATCCCTCGGACCCGGTGCCGACGTTCGCCATGAGCGGGTACTCGAGGGCGCCGTACGATCCGACGCCGCTGCAGTCGCGGGAAGACGTCCTCGTCTATACCAGCGAGCCGATGACCGAGCCCCTGGAGGTCACCGGCTACGTCGAGCTCGTCCTCTGGGTCTCGTCGTCGGCGCCGGACACCGACTTCACGGGCAAGCTCATCGACGTGGCCCCGGACGGGTCGGCGCGCACGCTGACCGACGGGATCCTGCGAGCCCGCTACCGCAACGGCTTCGAGCGCCCGGAACTCCTCACCCTGGGCGAACCGGTGGAACTCCGTATCGACCTGCTCGCAACCAGCAACGTCTTCCTTCCCGGTCACCGCATCCGGCTCGAGGTCTCCAGCAGCAACTTCCCGCGCTTCGATCGCAACCCCAACACCGACGCCGACTTCGGTACCGAGGCCGCACCCCGTCCCGCCCGCCAGACCATCCATCACGACGCCTCGCGTCCCTCCCATCTGCTCTTGCCCGTGGTGCCGCCATCATGAGCCCAGCGCGCTTCTCCGTGTCGCCTGCAACTACTCGTGTGTCGCCTGCAGCTCCTCGTCGCCGTAGCCTCACCCCTCGCCCGGGTCGTTGGCCGAACCGTTCCGCGATTCTCGTGGCGATGGCTCTGGCGGCGACGGCTTCCCTCGCCGGCCTTGGCCCCGTCGAGGCTCAGGAGTACGACGTCCTCATCGTGAACGGCCGGGTGCTCGACGGGTCCGGAAACCCCTTCTTCTATGCCGACGTCGGCATTCGCGGCGACGAGATCGTCGCGGTGGGTGAGCTCGACGGTGCCTCCGCGCGCCGGGTGGTGGATGCGCGGGGCCACTACGTGACCCCAGGGTTCATCGGACTCCACGAGCACATCGAGGGAGGCCTCGGTCCGGGCATCCTCGACGGCTTCAACCGCGTGCCCAACTACACCCGCCAGGGATTCACCACGGCGGTCATCAATGCCGACGGCTTCCCGGGCATCTGGCCGCTCTCGGTCCAACGCGACTCCCTGGAGACGTTGGGTCATGCCGTGAACCTCGTCCCCATGGTGGGCCATGGTCAGGTCCGCGAGCTCGTCATGGGCACCGCGCCCCACGAGGTCATGCGGTACGCCACGCCCGACGAGCTCGACCGCATGCGCGCCCTCGTTCGGCAGGGAATGGAGGACGGGGCGTTCGGCCTGAGTACCGGTCTCGAATACACGCCCATGCGCTACAGCTCCGAAGCCGAAGTGCAGGAGTTGGCCAAGGAAGTTGCCCCCTACGGTGGCTTCTTCATGGCCCACATGCGCAGCCAGGGTCGATACTCGAAGTGGCTCCTCCCCACCCAGATGGACCATCCCACCCAGCGCCACGTGACGTGGCTCGACGCCATCGTCGAGCTCCTCGACGTGGCGAAAGCGGCGGAGGTCCCCGTGATGATCGACCACATCCACCCCAAGGGTCCGCGGGAGTGGGGCGTGAGCAAGGCCACGACCCAGATGATCGACGAGGCGTGGGAGGACGGGCACCAGATCTACGTCAACATGCACTCGTACGAGGGCTACTCGGCGTACGTCACCCTCGTGCCGCGCTGGGCGCTCATCCGCGGCGAGGTCCCGGGTCAGAGCGCCGCCGACGACTTCCCGCCGGTGGACTACACCGGGATGCTGGACAACCTCCAGGAGCGGCTCCGTGACCCGGAGACGCGGGAGAGGATCCGGATCGACTCGGAGTACGAGACCATCCGTCAGGGCGGGGCCGACAACCTCATCATCGTCGACTTCACCGACCCCGACCTCATCGGCAAGAGCCTGGCCCAGGTGGCCGACGAGCGGGGCGAAAGCGTCTTCGACACGGTGATCTGGCTCCAGATGAACGGGCTCGATCAGCCGGGTGGGGTGCTCTGGATGGCCAAAGCGGTGGGCATGGTGGACATCGAAGAGTGGATGACCCAGGACTACACGGCCGTCGCACTGGACCGGATGGCCGACACGGGAGACCGCTCCAGTCGGTCCACGCATCCCGGTCAATACGGCACGTCGGGCCGGCTACTTCGGGAGTTCGTGTTCGAGCGCGGGACCATCACGCTGCCTCACGCCATCCGGTCCATGACCGGTCTGTCGGCCCAGATCCTGGGCCTGAGGGACCGCGGGCGGATCGCCGTGGGTCAGAAGGCCGATGTGGTCGTCTTCGATCCGGAGACCGTGAGGAGCGACGCCACCTACCTCGAGCCGTACGTCTTCCAGGAGGGAATGACGTGGGTCCTGGTCAACGGGCGGTTCGTGGTGGACGGTGGTGAGGCGACGGACGCACTTCCCGGGGTGGTGCTCGAGCGTCAGCGCGACGGCAGGGTCGAGCGGCCCATCGGGTAGGGTCGCGACCCGGGCCCCTCGACCCGTCCCCGGCGGGATCCTACTCCAGCACCGGGCTCTCAGGAAGGGTTGGCGCCGTCACGCCCAGGTCCCGCTTCTCCCAACGGTCCACGACGATGGAGGTGACGAGATCTCCGGTGACGTTGGGCACGGTGCGAGCCATGTCGAGGATCCGGTCGATGCCAAGGATCAACGCGATGGACGCGCCGGGCACGCCCACCGTCTCCAGGATGAGGACGAGGAGGGGGATGGAGCCGCTCGGCACCCCTGAGGCGCCGACCGCCGTGAGCACCACCAGTACGAGTACGATGATCTGGGAACCCAGCGAGAGATCGACGCCGAAGGCCTGGGCCAGGAAGAGCACGGTGACGCCTTCGAAGAGCGCCGTGCCGTTCATGTTCATCGTCGCGCCCAAGGGAAGGACGAAGCCCGAAACCTCCGAGCTCACCCCGAAGTTCTCCCGAGCGGTGCGGATGGTCGTGGGAAGGGTGGCGTTGGAGCTCGACGTGGAGAAAGCGGTGAGGAGGAGCGCCCGGCTTCGCCTCAGCAACGTCATGTGGCCGATGCCGGCCAGGACGCGCGCCACCAGCCCGAGCGTGATGACCTGGTGGATCAGGAGCCCACCCACCACGACCCCGGCGTAGAGCCCCAGCGACGCCAGCAGGTCGAAGCCGAAGCGGGCCGTCACCACGAAGATCAGGCAGGCGACCCCCACCGGTGCGGTGGCCATGGCGATGCGGATCATGACCTCCACGGCGCCGGCGATCCCGTCCACCACGGCGATGACCGGTCCGGCTCGTGCCTCCCCCAACCGGGAAAGAGCGACACCGAAGACGAGGCTGAAGAAGATGAGCCCGAGCATGTCGCCCCGGGCTGCCGAGTCGACGGGGTTCCGCGGGACGATGTTGACGAACGTCTGCACTCCAAAGCCTGACGCGGCGGCCGCCTCGACGCGGGCACCGGCCTGAGTCGAGAACTCCTCCATGAGCCCGATCCGGACATCGGCGTCGAGGCTCCGCCCGGGGCCTACCGCGTTCACCAGGATAATCCCCGTGGCGCCTGCAGCCACCGTGGTGGCAAGGAAGAGCCCGAAGGCCCGGGCGCTGATGCGCCCGAGCTTGGTGAGGTCGCCCAGTCCCGTGACGCCCAGGACCAGGGACGTGAAGACCAGCGGCACCACCACCATGAAGAGGAGGCGCAGAAAGATCTGCCCCACCGGGTTGGCGATGGTGTCGACGACCCAGACCAGCTGGGCCGAGTCGCGCCAGAGCGCGTTGGCGACTCCCCCGGCTCCAGCCCCCACGGCAAGGCCCAGCAGGATCCTGCCGTGGAGGGGGAGGGCCTTCACGGTTACGGAGCGGCGCCGCCGCCGCCCTTACGTCCGCGGCCTGACCAGGCAACGAAGGCGACAGAAGCCGAGAGAAGCAGGAGGACGAAGATCGATGCCGGGTCGGAGGGAAGGCTCTCGACCACGTCGCGGAGGGTGAACCCGTCGTCGACGGACGACTGGGCGACGGCCAGCGAGGCCGATACCAGCGTGTACATGAAGTGGAGTCCGCCCTATTGCGAGGGCGCCTCGGAGGGAATCGCTCCCCCGGACGGCCGATCGGCGCGTCCCGGAAGCGTGAGTAAAAATCTAGCGGATCCGGGACGCACGGAAGAGGTGGGGGGCTGCTGGAGGAGCCAGGGCCTTCCGTCGAAACCAGCCATTCGATAGCATCCCCCTCGGCGTGGAGAGGGGCGCGCGGTGGTGGACACGCCGTGGGGTGACGTCAACCTCGTTCTGGCCCGGGGAGGCCGACCATCGACATCGTTGTCTGGACCGGATTCGTAGGCCTGATCCTGGTCCTCCTGGCGCTCGATCTGGGCGTCTTCCATCGGGAGATCCGGGCGCAGCGCTTCCTGGAGGCCTTGGCCTGGAGTGGCTTCTGGATCGCGTTGGCGTTGGCCTTCGTCGGCGTGGTCTACGTCCTCTACGAGGACAACTGGGTGGGCGGCGGACTCGCCTTCCCCGAGGACGTCGACGGACGGACGGCCGCCCTGGAGTTCTTCGCCGGGTACCTCCTCGAGAAGTCCCTGAGCCTCGACAACATCTTCGTCATTGCGCTGATCTTCTCCCATCTGCGCATCCCACTGAAGTACCAACACCGCGTCCTCTTCTGGGGCGTGTGCGGCGCCCTCGTCATGCGCGGCATCATGATCGCCATCGGCGCCGAGCTGGTGCATCGCTTCTTCTGGACGACCTACGTCTTCGGCGGAATCCTCCTGGTCACCGCGGCGCGGCTCATGGTCGTCCGACACGACAACATCGATCCGTCGCAGAACGTGTTCGTGAAGGCCCTGAGTCGGATCATGCCCATGACCGACGACCTTCGCGGGGAACGGTTCACCGTGGTGGAGAACGGCCGGAGGTTCGCGACGCCTCTGCTCGTGGCCCTGCTCATGGTGGAGTCGGCCGATCTTCTGTTCGCCGTGGACTCGGTCCCTGCGATCTTCGCCATCACTAGCGACCCCTTCCTCGTGTACTCGTCCAACGTCTTCGCGGTGCTTGGGCTACGCAGCCTCTACTTCGCCCTGGCGCCCCTTCTGGAGAACTTCCGCTTTCTCCGCCCGAGCCTGGTCCTCATCCTGGCGTTCGTCGGCTTCAAGATGCTCATGCTCCACCACGCCGACATTCCCCTCGTGGCCTCCCTCATCGTCATCGGGGGGATCCTCGTTGTGGGGATCCTCGCCTCGGTTGTGGTCCCGCCTCCGGGCCCGGAGCCTCTCAGGTCGCCGGTGGAGTCGGAACGTGAGCGACTCATGCGCATCACTGTGGCGACGATGCGGCGAAGCGTCGTGTTGGCCGTGGGTGGTACGCTCTTCGTCATCGGGGCCGCTCTGAAGGTCGTTCCGGGCCTCGGCGTCATGTTGCTTGGCGCCGGGGGGTCCCTTCTGGCAACCCAGTTCGTCTGGGCGCGCCGACTCCTCCGCGACCAGCCGGACTGACGCGGCGGCCTGGGGCCTGCCCAAGCGACCAGCGTTCCGGGCGGCCCGGTGCTTGCCTCTGTCGCGGAGCACCGGGACTTTGGGCTCTTCGCCTTCTTGCCCGGACGACTCATGCCTCGACGTATCCCGCGCTCCTGGTCCCTCGGTTTCGAAATGCCGTCCAATGGCGCGGCCGCGGCCATCCTCGCATCGCTCGTCGCGGGCGCAGCCCTGTGTGCGCCTCCTGCGGCCGCCCAGTCATCGGGGTCCGCTGCATCGAGTGCGGAGGTCATCGGAACGCCGGCGCAGCGCAGCGCCCTCGTCGACCGCCTGATTCGGATGTCACGCGAGCGGGAGGCGTGGTCGCCCCCGAAGGAGGAGGCGCTGGGCTACGACCCGATTGAGGAGATGGAGGCCGTGCGCCAGGAGGTGGTCGATGCGCGCACGGAGGAAGAGCTCTTCTTCGCGTTGGTGAAGCTCAGCAACGCCCGGAAGGACCGTCATCTTTCGGTGGACCCGGTGCCGGGCGGATTGAGCGTCCCTGAGCGTCGGGCACTGCGCGCACCCATCGAGGTACGCGCCGACTTCTCGGATCTTGATGCTCCGTCGTTCTTCGTCTGGGGAGGCGACCGACGCTTCGTGAGCACGGCCGCGGGTCGCCGATCGGGCGCGACCGGCGCCCGAGGCACCGCGGGTCCGACGATCCGCATCGGTGACCGGATCGTGGCGGTCAACGGCCTGACGGTCCCGGAGTACGTCGAGACCTTCACGGCGTGGACACGCCACTCCTCCGTCCACGGACTCCTCTGGCACCTGGGGCTGAGGTTGCCCGAGCGAGCCCTCGACGTGCCCCCGTGGCTGTATCGCGACGGTCTGGAGCTGGAGCTCGAAAGCGAAGGGGGCGTCCGCTACTCGGCTACGCTCCCGTACCTCCCTCCCGAGGAGATGGAGATCATCGCAGGTGAGGACGAGCTCTATCCCGGGTTCGAGACCGTCATGGAGCGGTTCAACTTCCACGTGCTCCGTCCCGACGACGGGCGCCCGATCGTGATCCTCCGGTGGCTCGACTTCGAGTACGAGCTCATCCAGGACGTCATCGACCTCATGGCGTACGCGGAGGCCGAGGACATCCTGGATCACACCCTGGTCATCGACGTGACCTGGAGCAGCGGGGGATCCCGGGGCGCATACGCCATCCAGCGACTCGTAGCCGAGCCATTCCGTACCACCTTCGGCAACATCCGCATCAGCGACGCGGCCGTCGAGATGATCGAGGCGTGGGCGACCGAGCCTGACATCGCCGACGCCCCGGAGATCTTCGGCCTCAACGAGAGCCGGAGTTGGCTCCACGAATGGGCCCGGATCGACGCCCGGGCCGCCGTCGAGCGGGGCGACGAGTACACGCGGGCGACACCCTTCAAGTTGGCCCACCTGCCCAAGGACTCCGACGGGGTGCTCCAGCCGGCGCCGGTCCACTTCACAGGGCCCGTGGCCATCATCGCCGGTCCCCACGGCGGTTCACACCTGGACCAGTTCGTGTCCATGTTCGCGGACAACGGCCTGGCGCAGGTGGTGGGCATGCCCGCGGGCGGCTACAGCAACACGTGGGAGGCCGAGGAGGTCATCACGCTGCCGGGCAGCGAACGCCCGCTGGCGCTCTTCATGTGGAACGTCGGACACACCATCCGACCCAACGGGGAGATCCTCGAGGGCAACCCCGTGGAGCCGGATGTCTACGTGCCGCTCACCCGGGAGAACTTCCGAACGTACCACCGCGACCTGTTGGAACTGGCGCTCCAGCGCGCGCGGCGAAGCATCAGCGACTGAGCGGTCGCCTGCGTCGGCGGGCCACCGGGCCTACGTCCAGGCGTGCTTGATGTCCTGGGCCGAGAGGGTGTCTACGTACTCCGCGCCCGTCTCGTCGTCCTCGCTGATGGAGGGGTCGACGTGCCGACCGGCCGTCTTCGCCACGGCCGCCGCTGCCTGCATGACGCCGCGTTCAGCGAGGCGCAGATCCCGTTCGAGTTCGGCGACGGGCAATCCGCCCGCCCGTGCGCGCTGGGCGTAATCCTCGACGCGGCGCACCTCGTTGAGGAAGCCGATGACGCTGGATCGCAGGTCCTGATTGCGCCGCTCGGCCTTGGAACCGGCCGGGCGACCGGGCATGGATCCGATCCATAGGCTGGTCAGGACGCGGTAGCCCAGATGCGCCACCAGTCCGAGTCCTACGAATCGGAGGATGGTGCCGGGTACGGTGGTCAGGATGAGGAGCAGGCCGAAGATCTCGGCCGCGAGGAACCAGGTCGATCGCTCCCTGGTCACGAGCCAGACGGTCAACTTCACGTTTCCCCCCAGGAAAGTGTGTCCGTTGACGCTTTGACCTTCAACGATCGTGCCAGGCGAAGCGTTGGCGCAGAAGCCCCGAAGTTCGGTCAGATCCGGCGGCGTACCACCGCTCCAGCCGGAAAAAATCTCCGGACGTGGCACCCCAGGTACGGGTGCGGCGGGGTGCCGAGGAGGGAACGTGGCGGCCCGGGGACTGTTCTACAGAAGGACCCACCTCTCACCCCGCGCAGCCATGGCTCCCTCACCCACGTCCTCCCGGACCCGCTTCCGCGGCGTCCTCGCCGTGGCGGTTCTCGTGTCCGGTTTGACCGTGGCCTCGGGTCTGGCAGCCCAGGAGGCACCGGAGACTGCGGACCCGGAGGAGGTCCTGCAGGAGATCAAGGAGCTTCAGGTCGAGTTCGAGGCGTTCCGGGAGAGCCGCACGCCCATCAGCCGGGGTCGTCCGGAGGGGTATTCGTGCGACGAGCAGATCGGCCGGGTCTGCATCTGGTACGGAGGGGAAGGCGAGGACGACTTCCCCGGCGAGCTACGCGAGGTCAAGCAGGCCCGCGAGGAGCTCATCCGGAAGCTCTTCGACGCTCAGGACGTGGTGTCCGACCGATGGATCCTCGGGATGCTCGTCCACTACCTGGTGGAGAGCGGCAACCCCGACGAGGCCGAACGGGTGGCCTTCGAGTGCGGGATCGAAGAGGAGTGGTGGTGCCATGCCCTCATGGGGTACGCGCTCCACAAGCGCACCGAGTACGTGCTTGCGGAAGGGGCCTTCCGCAACGCCCTCGACGCCATGCCCCACGAGGTGTGGAGGGACTGGACCTCCATGCGCTACATCCTGCCCCCCGGTGAGTCCGAGGCCTTCGACCGCCTCACCGACGCGGAGCGGGAGCTCGAGTGGGAGCGGTTCTGGAGGCTTTCGGACCCCCTCTTCCTCTTCGAGGGCAACGACCGGTTCACCGACCACCTGTCGCGGTGGGTCGTGGCAGGGAACTACCGGGATGCCGCCGAACCCCTGGGCCAGAAGGTCCTGGCGTCGGAGCGGGTCAATCGCCCGGGTACGGAGTGGGACACCGACCTCGAGGAAACCCTCGTCCGGTACGGGATGAACATCGGCTACAGCCGGAGCCACGATCCCACGCGGATGCCGGGCGCGCTGGGTGGGCGAAGCCCCCGTGGCGCCTTCGACTCAGGTATGCAGGACACGCGGAACATGACGGGCCACCACCACCCGAAGAGCCGGGGGTACATCTTCCCGCCCGAATTCATGGCGTCGCCGTCGGAGATCCCGCCCGAGAGCTGGATCACGGCGCCTCGGGAGGCCCGGACGTGGCACGCGCCGCTCTACGCCCCCGAGGTCCGGGGCCTCGAGACGCAGGTCGGTCGCTTCCGCCGCGACGAGTCCATGCTCGTGGTGGGTGCCTACCGGCCGACCCTGCCCGTGGGCATGGGCGCCGAGTCCGAGGCGGTCTGGGGCGCCGGAGACCTCCCGGAAGAGCCGCCCCATGCGTCGCTCTTCCTCATTCCCGTCGAGGGCGGACCGTTCGTCAACGTGTTGGGTCGGGAGACCGAGGGAGTCTTCACACTCGAAGCCCGCCCCGGCAAATACGTGAGCAGCCTGGAGGTCGTCGACCTCCCCGAGCGGCGCGCATGGCGGGCCCGACAGGGCATCGTGCAGGAGCCCCTGGTCCCCGGCCTGGTGGCGGTTTCCGACCTCATGATCCTCCGCGACGGCGCCCCACTTCCCGACACCTTCGAGGAGGCGGTGCCGGACGTGCGGCCGGGAGTGAGGGTGCGGTCGGGCGAGCGCTTCGGCGTATTCTGGGAGGTCTACGGCCTTCGAATCCGTGAGCCCGTGCGGGTGACCGTCGGGTTCAGCGCCGGAAGGCCGGGCTTCCTCGAGCGAGTAGGTGACTTTCTGGGCATCATCGAGCCCGAGCAGCAGGTGGACATCACCTTCGACGACTTCGGGCCCGACCAGGTCCAGGCCGTCTTCCGATCCATCGAATTGGAGCTTCCGGACCTGGAGCCCGGCGAGTACACGCTCCACCTGCAATTGGATCTGGAGGGCCGGACGCCCGTCGTGACGAGCCGCCCCATCGTGGTGGAGGGCTGAACGGCTGCTCGGCCCGGTCCGAGTGGGCTGGCAGCCGATACGGAAATCCTGCGGTCCTCGCCCGGCGTGAGTATACTACCGGCCTGATCGCGGGGGGCGCACCGGCGCCGCCGCCCTGAGCCGCACCATGAGCCACCCACGGAGGTACCTCCTCTGATACCCCCTCGACGCTTCCTCCAGGAAGCCCATCGGCGTGGGCTCTGGCAGGTGTTCGGCATCTTCATCGGTGGCGGATGGGGCTTCCTGCAGGTCCTCGATCTCTTCATCGAGCGCGGATTCGTGCCGGAATGGGTGTTCGGCGGGGCGCTCCTCGCCTTGCTGGCAGGGCTTCCCGTCGTCCTCATCACCGCGTTCGTCCAAGGGGGCCGAGGAGTAGGGATCTTCGCGTCGTTCGGGGAGGCGGGTGCCGTCGACGCGGCCGGGGACCCTGGCGAAGGAGCCGACGTAGGGTACGACGCTCAGAGCGGTGCGGCGGTCGACGCCCTGGAAAGAAGCGGCGATCCCGCGGACGGGACCACGGCCTCCGCCAAGGCCCCGGGCGAAAGCCTCGCCCGCCTCTTCACCTGGCGCCGGGCCATCGGGGGCGGCGTTCTCGCGTTTGCCCTCCTCGGTGTGGTGACTGCCGGTTACCTCGTCATGCGTGTCACCGGAATCGGCTCACCCGGAACGCTGGTGGCCCAGGGGGTCTTCGAGGCCGGTGGCCAGGTCGTGCTCGCCGACTTCGAGAGTTCGGCGGGTGAATCCGTTTCGGGCGACCTCATCACGGAGGCGCTACGCATCGACCTGGCTCAAAGCCCGACGTTGGAGCTCATGCCGAACAGCGTGGTGAACACGGCGCTTGCACGGATGCAGCGGTCCCCGGCGGACGGCCTTCCCGGAGACGTCGCCCTGGAGCTGGCCACGCGGGAAGGGGCGGAGGGTGTGATCACCGGGGAGGTGGGACGGCTGGGACGCTCGGTGGTCATCAACGCTCGTCTCCTGGCCGTGTCCGGTGACGAGCTGGCGTCGTTCAGGGTCACGGCCGACGACGAGGACGAGATCATCGACGCTATCGATGCCCTCTCCCGTCGCATGCGTGAGAAGGTCGGCGAGTCACTGCGCTCCGTAGCTCAGTCTGAGCCCCTAGCCGAGGTGTCCACGTCCTCCTTGGAGGCCTTGAGGAGGTTCACCACCGCGTCCCGGGGTGTCAATCGAGGCCTCGTGTCCCCGCCGGTCGCGGTGCGCATGTACCGGGAAGCGGTGGAGATTGACTCGACCTTCGCGGCGGGTCACCGCGCCATCGCGGTCGCCATCGGCAACTCGGGGGGTGACCGGGAACTCGCCGCTCAGGCCATCCAGGCCGCCTTCCGACATCGCGAACGCCTTCCCGAGTCCGAGCGTCTCTTCACGGAAGCGTCGTACCACATGCACACCGGCGAGGAGATGGAGGCCGCCCGTGCGTTCCGATCGCTGCTCGTCCTCAACCCGGAGAGCCTCGGGGCGGCGGGGAACCTCACGCACATTCTCAGCTGGGCGGGTCGGTACCAGGAAGCCGTGGACGTCGCTGCGCACATGCGGGGATGGGAGAGCCAGCCCTTCACGTGGAATCTCATGGTCTCCCTCACGGCGTTGCGTCGATTCGACGAGGCCAGCGCGGCCCTGGATTCCCTAGAGGCCGAGTTGCCGGGCTTCCCGTTCAACAATGGTGCGCGCGCGCTCTTCTTGACCATGTCCGAGCGAGATGACTCGGCTCGGGCGTTTCTCCAGGCGGCGACTCCGTCCTCCGATCCCTCTGCTTTCGCCTGGGAGCGGTACGTGAGTGCCGTCATCGACGTCCGGGCAGGCCGGCTCGATGCGGCGGCGGAGACGTTGGATGGCGTCGAACGGGTCGCGGGTGAGGCAATCGCGCCTTCTACGCAGCTCCTCTACGGCCTGGCGACGCCTTGGATGCTGGGGCTTATCGAGGGCGATTCGGCCGCCGCCGCGGCCGATCTCGAGGCGCTGCATCGCGACGTGGGGTGGAGCGATTTCTCCGACTACAACAAGGAGTACGGCGTCCACGCCCTGACGTGGGCCTTGCTCGGTTATCCCGACCGGGCCGAAGCCATGTTGGAGGCGTTCGAGGGCATTGCGTCGTACGCCGACCCCTTCGGTCGCGACACGGCTGTGGGAGCCGCCGCCATGGTCGCCGTGCTCCGAGGTCGCGACGCGGCCCGAGCACTGGACGATGCTGCCAATGGCTCCTGGTGTGCCCGATGCTCCGATCTCCTCCTGGGCTACGGTTTCCAGCGGGCCGGTCACCCAGACCGTGCCATCGAGGCCTTCGAGCGGTACCTGCGATACCCTTTCTTCGACGGGTCCGCCTTCATGCTCCACGGCTTCTCACCAGTCGTCCACGAGCGGCTCGGCGGGCTATACGAGAGCCAGGGCGACTCGACCAAGGCGGCGGAGCACTACCGGGCGTTCGCTGAGGCGTGGCAGGATGCAGACGCGGACCTGAAACCGCGGGTGGCCCACGCGCTGGCGCGAGCCGAGGCGCTGGCGGTCCGTTGAGCCTCCCTCGGGGCAGGCCACATCGACTGGCCGTGCGCAACGGAAGGGGGTCGACCGCTCTCGACGGTCCTACCGCTCGTGGGCGAAGGCCGAGCCGACGAAACGGATGAAGATGAAGCCCGCCTGACACAGATTGGCGATGAGGGCTGTCACGAAAAGGGCCGGGGGGTTCGCCACGGGTAGGCCGAGTACGACGACGACGAGGCTGGCCTGCTCGAGAACCTCGAGAACCGTCACGAGGGTCGCGGCCAGCCGATCGGGCTCGAAAGTCCCCTGGACCGGTCGGTAGCTCCGAAGGAAGGCGATGATGATGCCGTTGTCGAAGATCAGGAAGATCAGGGCCGAGAGCCGCCAGACCAGATCCGTCTGCAGCCCGTACCCCGCGAGCCCGACGGGAATCAGCGCGCCGGCCACACCGGCCACGGCGCTGGCGATAACGAGGCGAAGCCTGAGCAGGTCGTGGACGGCCTCGGCCTCGTCCTCCGTGCTCCGGCGGATGACACTCACCAGTGCGGCGAATCCCGCGAAGGTGGCGGCGATCTCGGCGAGGGCGAGGAGTGTGTCGGTGATTTCGAGCATGCGCGAAGGTCACGCCGGTGGTCGCTCCGGGCAACACGGCTGCCCTTCGGTGTTGGTCCCACGAATCCGCTTACGCGCTACGCCGATCCGACGTACGTTCCACCCATGACCCCACCTTCGCTCTGGGATCGGCTTCGCTCGGCGCGCGTCGTCCAAGTGGGCGCCGTGTACCTCGGCGGGTCGTGGGTGGTTTTGCAGGTCATCGACACCGTCCAGGGTCTGCTCAACCTCCCGGACTGGGTCGGCCCGACGGCGGTGGTCCTCCTCATGGTGGGTCTTCTGGTGGTCATGGCCACGGCCTGGGTTCAGGCGATGCCCCAGACGACTGCTGCGGAAGAGGCGGGTGAGGTGCCCACGGACTGGGAGCTCGCGCCCGGCGACGCCCTCAAGAGCCTCAGCCGCGGCAAGCTGCCTCATCTCACCTGGGGCAGGGCTCTGGCGGGTGGCGCTGTGGCGCTGACCCTCCTCATCGGGGTTGCCACGTTCGTCGCGGGTCGGCGCGGCGAGGGATCGTCCTTCTTGGGCGCGCGGGCCGGGGCCAGCGTCGCCGCCGAGGGCATCGCGGTGCTCCCCTTCCACATGAGTGGAGAGAGCATGCAAGTCTACCAGGAGGGCATGGTGGACCTCATGTCGGCGAATCTGGATGGCCTGTCGGATTACCGGGCCATCGATGCGCGAACGCTCCTGGCGCGGTGGAATCGTGACATCGGTGAGACCGCGGACGTAGAGCTGGAGCGGGCCTTACAGGTCGCCGGCGCCGTCGGAGCTCGATACGCGGTGGTGGGCAGCGGAGTGGACGCCGGAGCCAACGTGCGATTTACCGCAGCCATATACGACGTCGCCGACGGCGCTCGGGTCGGCAACGGCGCCCGGGTGGAGGGGAGCGAGGACGCGATCCTCGCTCTGGTGGATGCTCTCACCGTCGAGGTCGTGCGATCGCTCCTCGCAGGATCGGGCGAAACCTCCCAGGCGCAGGCGCTCCGGGTGGCGAGTCTCCTCACCGAATCGGTTCAGGCCCTGAGGCATTACCTCGAGGGCGACGCCCATTTCCGCCGCTCCCGGTTCGATCTGGCACGGGACGCCTTCCAGAACGCCCTCGCGGAGGATTCGACCTTCGCCCTGGCACATTGGCGCCTCGGGGATACCTACGGGTGGATCGAGAGCATCGGCTCACCCAACAGCCGGGAGAGCCGACGACGTGCCGCGGCGCATGCCGACCGCCTTCCCGAGCGGGAGCGGACGCTTCTTCTGGTCCAGACTGCCATCGTGAACAACACGCTGGGCCCGGAGGAGATGGACATGCTCCGGGGGTACATCGACCGATATCCGGACGACCCGGACGGCTGGTTCCTCCTCGGCGAGGTGGGGCTCCATGCGTGGTCTGGCACGGGCGTGACCGACGCTGAACTCGAGGAGGCCCTGTACCGCACAGTCGAATTGGACCCGACGTTCGGACCCTACTACCAGCACGCCCTGCATTGGGCGACGGCCAAGGGCCATGAGGAGACGTACGATTCGCTCATGGCGGCGGCCGAAGCCGCAGGAGACGACCCCTACCGCCAGGACATCATGCGCATGCGGTGGGCGCTCTTCCAAGGCGACGAGGCGGAGAGAGCCGCTGCAGCGGATCAGCTGGGAAGCCTGGAGCGCATCGACGTCGGGCGGGTGGACCAGGTGGCCGTCGGGCTGGTGGACGAGGAGTTGTATCGAATCGAGCCCCTCCTACCCGAGGACCGCCTGCAGTTGCGCGCTCGCCTGTACGGTCAACAGGGGCGCCTCGTGGAGATGGTGCAGTTGGCGGAGGCAGCCGGCGGGGAGGCGCTGCGCGAGGCGGTGGCTCAGGCAGCCGGTTGGATCCAAGCCGGATCGGTTCCGGACGAGATCCCCGACCGCCTGGACCGTGCTCTGGGGTCGCCGTCGCCCGCCGACGGGGATGCGTATGGCGTCCGGTTCGATCTGGATCTCGCCATGGGGCGGACCGTCGACGCCGACGCGATGCGGGATTGGGTCGATGAGGAGATGGACGAGTGGCTTCCCGGGATGGCCCAACTGGATGACACGGTCGGCATTCGTCAGGGAGAGCTGATGTTTCTCGATGCGATTGTGCTGTTCGCTTCGGGTCGGCCCGAACAGGCGTACGAGATGATCACGGCTGTCGATACGCTTACCGACCTCGAGCCTCCCGTGGGGGTGGCGGCCAGCGCCGCGTTGATGGCCATCGAAGCGGGTGAATACGAAGACGCGATCCGGTTGTTGGAAGGGATCTCACGTAGCGACGAGCGAACACTCGCCAAGTTTCATCTCGGGCGGGCGTACGAGGCCGTCGGGGATCGTGAACGGGCCCTCGACGCGTACAGGACCTTTCTCTCACGAACGGCCTCGGCGGATGAGCAGTTGGGCGCCGTGATCCATGCCCGGGAGGCGGTAGCGCGACTCGGCGGCTGAGGCCGGCGGCGTGCATGAGAGCAACGCCTCTCCCATCCAGCAGCCCTGGACGCCGGGTGTCGGACTGGTTTGTGACGCTCCGACCCAGTAGCATCGCGCCCCGGCATCGAATCTCAACCAGGAGACTTTGCGACTCATGAGCCTGGCCGTCATGATCGCGCTCGGGGCGATCCTCATCCTCGCCATCGCCGATTTGTGGCTCGGCGTCGCGAACGATGCGGTCAACTTCCTCAACTCGGCCATCGGGTCCCGTGTGGCGAAACGCCGCACCATTCTGCTGGTCGCCGGGTTCGGGGTGCTCCTGGGGGCCCTCTCTTCGTCAGGACTCATGGAGGTGGCCCGTCGTGGCGTGTTCGATCCGACGCGATTCGTCGGTCCCGACGGCGTGCTCATGGTTCAGGCCATCCTCGCCGTCTATCTGGGGGTCATGGCAGCCGACGTGCTGCTTCTCGATCTCTTCAACACCTTCGGCCTTCCCACCTCCACCACCGTTTCCATCATCTCGGAACTCGTCGGGGCGTCCATCGCGGTGGCCCTCTGGGCGACACCCGGCGGCTTCTGGGATGCGCTTACCGTCATTCGGACCGGCCCCGTCCTCGGCATCTACACGGGCATCTTCCTCTCGGTGTTCGTGGCCTTCTCGGTGTCCGCGTTCGTCATGTTCGTGGTGCGCCTGCTCTTCACCCACGACCTGGACAGGACGTTCCGTCGTTGGGGCTGGCTGTGGGCCGGCCTGGCGACGACGTCCATCGTCTACTTCGTGCTGTTCAAGGGACTGCGCGGAGCCAGCCTTCTCGATGACGCGACGATGGCATCGCTCCAGGCGAACATCGGTTGGGTCGTTCTGGGGGTATTCGTCCTCACGGCGTTGGCGACGGCCTCCTTCGGTGCAGCGCATGAAAAGGTCCTGGGCGTCATCATTCTCATGGGCACGGGTGCCCTGGGGCTGGCCTTCGCGGGGAACGACCTGGTGAACTTCATCGGGCCGGCGGTCGCCGCCTCCCAGGCCGTTCTCGTGGAGGGGGTCGACCTCTCCGGACGGGTGCCCACGCCTCCGTGGGCCCTGGTTCTGGCCGGCGCTGTCATGGTGACCGCGCTCTGGACCTCGAAGAAGGCCCGACGGGTCACCGACACGGAAGTGCGGCTCTCGGCTCGCGAGCACATCGAACAGCGCTTCCAACCGAATACCGTGTCCGCCTCTTTCCTGCGCTTCGTCACGGCCATTCTGCAGATCGTCGTCGTGGCCGTTCCCGAGACGTTGCGACGGTGGGGTCGTCGTCGCCTCCGGCCGACCAGCCCGGTGACGGACGCCGCACCATACGACCGGTTGAGGGCTTCGGTGAATCTTACGGTGGCGAGCCTGCTCATCTCCATGGGAACCGCCTCGGGACTGCCTCTCTCGACCACGTACATCACCTTCATGGCCGCCATGGGTGCCGCTGTCGGCGACCGAAGCTGGACCGCGGAAGACGCCGAGCAGCGCATCGCGGGCATCTTCACCGTGTTGGGAGGGTGGCTGGTGACGGGTGTGATCGCGGCCATGGGCGCCTTCGTCACCGCGTCGATCATCGCTCTGGGCGGGACGGCGGGAACGGTGGCGTGCCTCGTCCTCGTCAGTTTCGGTGTCTGGCGCATGGCACCGGGCGACGAGGAGGACGAGCAGTTGGAGTTTTCCGGGGACCTGATGGGCTGACGAGGTCCTCGGCGAAACCCCTGTACCCTCTCTCCCGTACGAACCGTCATGATCTGGGAATTTCTCGCGCCGATGTTCCTCGGCATCGTCCTGATCCTGACCGTCGGCGGCGTCCTCGTCCTACGCCCCATCGCCAAGCACCTCGGGGCCTACCTCGAGGCGGCGACGCGGGAGAAGCAGTCCGGTCACGCGAAGGAGCTCGGCCACATTCGGGAGATCCTCGAAGGCATGAGCCAGCGCCTCTCGTTGGTGGAGGAACGGCAGGATTTCACCGAGCGGCTGCTGGACGCCGGCGGTCGGTCTTCGAGGGAGGTACTCGGGGAGCTTCTCCGGGACTCCACCGCGCCCCCGGACTGAGAGAAGGCTCGCCCGCTCGAGCGCAGGCTCAGGCGGGGTGCCGGTAAAGGGTCACGACCCGCTACCGGTCTGCGACCCGGCCTTGCGCACGAGGCCGCGTCCTCCCTCACTTGGCGGCTCCATCTGTTTTCGCAATCGGAGCCGAGCATGCACCGCCGACCCCTGAACCTCCGTCCCGTCGGCTACGACCGGCCCGCCCGTCGCCGGCGCCGCCCTGCCTTCCTCGCCGCCCTCGTCGCAACGACTGCGGCTACGGCGGTCGCATCACCGGTCGTGGCCCAGGATCCCCCTGTCGACCCCGGCCTCTACTCCGCCATGCAGTGGCGCGGCATCGGGCCCTTCCGCGGAGGACGGTCCGTGGCGGCCACCGGCGTTCCCACCCAGCCGCAGGTCTACTACATGGGCACGGTGGGCGGGGGCGTTTGGAAGACGACGGACGCCGGCGTGACGTGGACGAACGTCTCCGACGGTCAGCTGGGCACGTCGTCGGTGGGCGCCATCACGGTGGCCGAGTCGGATCCCAACGTGGTGTACGTGGGAATGGGGGAGCACGCTATTCGGGGAGTCATGACGTCCCACGGCGATGGTGTGTACCGGTCGACAGACGCCGGACGAACCTGGACCCACATGGGCCTCGATCGAACCCGTTCGATTTCGCGAATCCGCGTCCATCCCAACGACCCCGACTTGGTGTACGTGGCCGCCCAGGGTGCGCCCTATGGTGCCAACGAGGAGCGGGGCATCTACCGGTCGGAGGACGGGGGCGAGACGTGGGAGATGATTCTCCACATCGACGAGAATTCGGGGGCGTCGGATCTGGCCATGGACATGACCAATCCGCGCATCCTCTACGCCTCGTTCTGGGATCATCGGCGCCTGCCGTGGCAGGTGGTGAGTGGCGGCGAGGGCAGCGGGTTCTGGAAGTCCACGGACGGAGGTGACTCCTGGGAGGAGATCAACGCCGGACTTCCCGACCTCATGGGCAAGACGGCCATCGACGTGTCCCGGGCCAACCCGGATCGGCTCTTCGCCATGGTGGAGGCCGATCCCGGCGGCGGGCTCTTCCGCTCCGACGACGCCGGCCGCTCCTGGACGCTCGTCTCGGAGGATTGGACGATCCGTGCACGGGCCTGGTACTACATCGAGGTGTACGCCGACCCGGTGGACGATGAGACGGTCTACGTCATGAACGCCCCGTTCATGAAGTCGGTGGACGGCGGGCGGACCTTCACCAACGTCGCGGTCCCCCACGGGGACCAACACGACCTCTGGATCAATCCGCTGGACAACGAGGTCATGATCAACGCCAACGACGGCGGGGCCAACGTCTCGTTCAACGGCGGCGACTCGTGGTCCACGCAGCAGAACCAGCCCACTGCCCAGTTCTACCGCGTGAATCTCGACAACCGGTATCCGTACCACGTGTACGGCGGCCAGCAGGACAACTCGTCGGTGGCCATCGCCAGTCGAGGACCCGGCGGCATCGGGTGGAAGGACTGGTACTCCGTCGGTGGCTGTGAAAGCGCCCGGCCGGACTTCGACGACGACGATCCCCGCTTCGTCTACGCTGGCTGCTACATGGGCATCATCAGCGAGTACGACCACGTCACGGGCGGCTCACGGGACATCGCGGCGTATCCCGTCATGCCCGCGGCCCTCCAGGGCCGGGAGATGAAGTACCGCTACAACTGGAGCGCCCCCATCCTGGTCTCGGACTTCGACTCCGACGTCATCTACCACCCGTCGAACATCGTGGTGCGATCCCGGGACCGGGGGATGACGTGGGAGGAGATCAGCCCCGACCTGACGCGGGACGACGACGCCAAGCAGGGCTACGGCGGCGGACCCATCACCAACGAAGGGGCCGGGGGTGAGATCTACGGGACCATCTACGGATTCGACGAATCACCCCATGACCCGAACGTGCTGTGGACCGGGAGCGATGACGGGCTCGTCCACGTGACACGGGACGGTGGCGCCACCTGGACCGACGTCACCGGGGACTGGGGCGAGGCCATGGTCAACGCCGTCCATGTGTCGCCTCACGACCCGGCCACGGCGTACATCGCGGTCACCCGCTACAAGTTCAACGACTTCACGCCCATGGCGTACGTGACCCGGGACTGGGGAGGCAGCTGGCAGGCCATCGCCGACGGGATCGATGACGAAGCCTGGGTCCACGTGGTGCGAGAAGACCCCGTCCAGCCCGGACTTCTGTACGCCGGTACCGAGACCGGCGTCTACGTCTCCTTCAACGGGGGCGAGGAGTGGCAGTCGCTGCAACTCAACCTGCCCAACACGCCCATCAACGACCTGATGGTGCACGAGCGTGAGCACGACCTCGTGGTGGCCACGTCGGGGCGTTCCTTCTGGATTCTCGACGAGCTTCAGCCGCTGCGGCAGGCGGCCCGGGTGGCCGACGGGGAGCATCACCTGTTCGCGCCGGGTCACGTGTACCGGTGGGCTGGGGGCGGTGGATTCGGCGGGGGTGGCGAGGGCCAGAATCCGCCTAATGGAGCCGTCATCGACTTCGTACTGGGCGACGACTTCGGCGTTGGTGGGCAG
This sequence comes from Longimicrobiales bacterium, assembly GCA_965229435.1. Lineage (GTDB taxonomy): Bacteria > Gemmatimonadota > Gemmatimonadetes > Longimicrobiales > Gaopeijiaceae > UBA2589. The sequence goes on along the minus strand of CBDDJE010000002.1, from coordinate 74,455 downwards.
AACGCCGATGGGGGTGACGACGCCGCAGCCGGTGAGGACGGGGAGGCTGGCGCCTCGCCCGAGGTGAGCATCGAGATCCTCACCGCAGCCGGCGACCTCGTGCGCACGTTGTCCACCGCGCCCGACGACGGAGTGAGCCCCGGAGCATCCCCGCTGCGCGTCGGGCCCGGCGCCAATCGCGTCGTGTGGAATCTTCGCCACGAGGCCATCCCCAACATCCCGGGGGCGTACGTCTTCGGCTCGCTCCAGGGCCGGCGGGTGGTCCCCGGTGACTATCAGGTCCGACTCACGGTGGGCGACTGGTCCATGACTCAGCCGCTCGAGGTGAGGATGGATCCGCGGCTGGACGTGCCCCTGTCCGCCTACATCGAACAGGACCGCTTCGTCGCCGAGGTGGCCAACGAACTGGCTGCCATCCACCGCGCCGTGTCGGTGAACAACGACGTCCGCGGACAGATCGAGACGGCCATGGAGCGCATCGGGGAGCACGACGGTACGGAGTCACTCGTGGCCGAAGGCGAGACGCTGGCCGGGGACCTCGAGACGGTGGCCGACTCCCTGTACCAGCGGCGTACCGTCGACGGCCAGACCGTCATCAACTTCCCTACCCGACTCAAGTTCCAGTACGTGTTCCTCCACGGAAACGCCGACGCCGACCAGCCCGGCGTGAGCATGGGGTCGAGGGACGTACTCCGTGACCTCCGGGCGCGCTGGACGGTGCATCAGGCCGCCAACGAGGAGCTCCTCGGGCCGAGGCTCGATGCCTTCAACCGCATGCTCGGCGACGCAGGCTTCTCGGTGGTCATCGTGCCACCGAGACCGCCGCGACCGATCTCGTAGCACGGGAGCGGCGATGGAGCGTCGGAGAGGCTGAGGATGTCGAGGAGAGAGCGTGCGTCGAGACGGCCGTCCGGTGGGGTCGCGTGCGCGGGGGCTTTGGCGCTGGCGTGGGCTCTGTCGTTGGCGTTGGCGGTCGCGGGGGGCGCTAGCGACCTCCAGGCCCAGTCCATCCTCGGTCGGGTCGTGGATGCCGAGAGCAACACCCCTGTGGTCGGCGCCGTCGTTCTCCTCCTCGACGCCGCCGGCGATCGTCTCGACGCCAAGCTCACGGCCGAGGACGGCTCCTTCGGTTTCGTCGGTGCCATGGGCCGTCCATACCGTCTCCGGGCGGAGATGATCGGACGCCGTGGCGTGGAGTTGGGGCCGTTCACTCTCGACGGAGACGCGCGTCATGAGCTTCGACTTCCGGCTGAGCCCATTCGGCTGGGCGGCCTCGACGTAACCGGCGAGAAGCGTTGCTCCGTCGATCCCGAGTCGGCCCGGGCCGTCTACACCGTGTGGGGTGAGGTGGAGAAGGCGCTTCGGGCCACCGAAGTCACCAGGTCGTCGACGGCGCACCGGTACCGGATCGTGGAATACGACCGATGGCGGGAGCGCCGCTCGCTGGAGATCGTGGCCGAGTCGTCGAACCAACGCCTGGTGGTCGGAGACGAGCGCCCGTTCTCCTCGCTTCCCCCCGACGAGATCGAGGCGGAGGGGTACGTGACCATCGACGGTGACGAGGTCTGGATCTACGGGCCGTCGGCGGAGGTTCTCCTCTCGCCGTACTTCCTCCGGATGCACTGCTTCACCCTGCGTCGTGATGTGTCGCGCCCCGGGTGGATCACCCTCGAGTTCGAGCCAGTGGGGGGGCGGAGTGTGCCGGAGCTGCGCGGGCTCCTCTGGATCGACGAGACGTCCGCCCAGCTCCAGGCCCTGGAGTTCGAGTACGTGAACCTGCCTCGCGAGCTGCTGCGTGGCGACTACACGGGCTCGATGCAGTTCCGCCGTCTCGAGGGCGGCGGCCTCATCGTCAACGACTGGTGGTTGAGAAGCCCCCACCCCATGAATCGTGACCGTCTGCGGGAGCAGGCCGGCTCGGTGATCGAAGTGCTGCCGGGGGCGCGTTGAGCAGCAGGTCGCCCGGCGGACGATCGTCCTGACCATCGTCCCCTCGGGCCTGCACTAGAAGCGTGTTTCCCCGAGCCGCTTCCGGGCGCCTGCCGTTTCGGCTGCTATCTGCGAACCCACCCCCCGGACCACTGGCATCGCGAGCCAGACGAGGGTGATGGCTCCGAAGGAAACGAAGAGCCAATCTTCCAGGACGAGGGGTTTCAGTTCCACGAAGGGGCGGAACAGGGCCGAAAACTCGGGGACGTACCAGCAGAGGAACTCCAGCGCGTAGTCCTCCACCGCACAGGCGGCCATGGCGGCCTGGTCGAAGACCACGCCGTTCACCCCGACCCAGGCGGACAACGACAGCGCTCCGAGGGTAAGGAGCCCTGCGCCGATGGAGCGGGGGGCGTCGCGGAGGCGGACGGCCAGCGCGAGGCAGGCGGGAATGGAGGCGAAGAGAAGGAATCGGGGTCCCCAGTACCAGCCGCCGTACCAGCTCCACCACTTGGCGTACACCAGGGCCATCCCCGCCAAGAAGAGAAGCCAGAGCAGGTAACCCCGCCACACCCTGGCATCCAGCTGCGCCATGCGTTCGCGGACGGGTAGGAAGAGGCCCGGCGAGAAGAAAAGGAGACCTTTGCCGAACGAGAAGACGATGGACAGAAGGCCGAATACGAGGGGGTAGCTGAATCCCGGAAGACCGGAGTAGGGCAGAACCGTCTCGAAGCCGGCATTCCCCTCGTATCCGGATGCCAGGGGGTGCCCCCTCCGCACCCAGGACTCCGTCAGGACGAGAGCGGCTGCCGCCACGGGGAGAGCCAGAAGACGCCACCTGCGGTGCATGATCGAGGCGCCGATGGCCGCCAGAGTGAGGCCGCCGAGCGTCGCGGGTACGTTCGCAACGGCGAGGACGAGGGCCAGGCCAGCCCAGGCGGACACTCCCGACGCCAGGGACCAGAGCCCGACGCCGGCCAGCATCGCCGTGAACACCTCCCCGTAGAAGTCCATCTGATGGCGACCGAACATGGACGCGGCGATGAGGAGCAGCACGAACTTCCGGACGGTGGCAGGTTCCAGGTGTCGACTGAGGATCCGTGAGAAGACCCACAGCCCCAGCCCGAACACGAAGAAGTTGAAGCGGCTCGACCACCAGAGCGGCGTGTCGAAGAGGCGGTCCATCCAGTACAAAGGAGTCGCGAAGAGGGGACCCACCATGGAGTACCCCATGTCCGAGACCTCACCGCGTTCGAACAGGAGCCGAAGCGAGATGAAGCGCGTCATTCCGTCGCCGATGATCCGGTGCTTCTCGCTGAAGAAGAGCAGTAGCAGCCCTTCGAGAATGAGTGCGCGCTCGATGAGGGGACCGATCCGACGCGCGGCCCTCTCTTCGGGATCAGATCCAGCCAAGAGCGTCGCTGACCTCAGCTCACCGGCCTGCTGCTCCGACGCGGATATCGGTCGAACCAACCCAGGATGTGGGTCACTTTGGCCAGGAGCTGACTCGGCCGCCCTGCGATTCCGTGTGACGCCTCGGGGATTCGCACCATGGCCGTGGGGACCCCGACGAGCTTGAGGGCTCCGTAGTACTGCTCCGTCTCCGACATCGGGGTCCTGTAGTCCAATTCTCCCGTCACCAGCATGGTCGGTGTCGTGACGTTGCCCACGAGAGAGAGGGGCGAACGGCTCCAGTAGTGGTCGATGTCTTCCCAAGGCATCTCGCCGAACCAGTACTTGCCGAAGAAGGGTATTCCGTCGGCGTGGAGTACGAAGCTCGTCCAATTGATGACCGGTTTCTGGACGGCCGCCGCAGCGAAGCGATCGGTTTGGCCGATGATCCACGCGGTGAGGACGCCACCCCCGGAGCCACCCGTGACGAAGAGGCGATCCGCATCCACATACCCCTGGTCGATGACGGCGTCGACGCCCGACATGAGATCGTGATAATCATCGCCGGGATACGCGTGGTGGATGAGGTTTCCGAACTCCTCGCCGTACGACGTGCTCCCCCGGGGGTTGGTATAGAGGACGACGTTGCCTGCCGCTGCGTAGAGCTGAACCTCGGCGGAGAAGTGGGGGCCGTAGGCCGAGAAGGGCCCCCCATGGATCTCGAGAACGAGCGGATAGTTCTGCGACGGGTCGAAGCCCGGGGGCGTCACGACCCAGCCGTGGACCCGCCGGCCGTCCACCGACGACTCCCACCAAAGTTCGTCGACCTGGCCCAACTCCTTGTGGGCGAGGAGATCCTCGTTGAGTCGGGTGAGCTGCGCGGGCGCCTGCCCTCGTACCGCCAAGCCCACGTCCGAAGGCCGCATGGGATCGGATCGGGTATACGCCACCGTCCCTCCGACGGAGACGGAGTAGGAACCGCCGGCGTAGGGCCGCCCGATGGCTGTCCCACCCAGGTCGTCCACGACCACATCCACGTCACCGTCCAGACCCACGCGCGCGACATGGCCCGCGCCCTCATCCGTGAATTGCACGAACAAGGACCGCCCGTCCCCGCTCCACTGCACACCTCCCACGCTCCGGTCGAGAGCCGTAACGATCTCGCGCCTGCCGCTCCCGTCACGGTTCATCACGTAGAGACGGCTCACCTGGAACCCCTGGTACGCGTCGTCGAAGCCCACGTAGGCGATGGAGCGTCCATCGGGTGAGACGGCTGGACCCGCGTCCGGGCCGTAACGGTCGGTGAGCCGGGTCAGCGACCCATCCTCCAGAGACACCTCGTAGAGGTCCGTGTCGTTCGCCTCGAAGTCGGAGTCGTGTCGTCGGTTCGCGACGATGACGAGACTCCGACCGCCAGGCGTCCATACCGGTGCGGTGTGGTTGTAGGGGCCACGGGTGAGCCGGCGAGGCGTACCGCCCTCCGCCGGGACGACGAAGACGTGGACATTGCCCTCCCGTGCGAAGCCTTGCTGTCCATCGTTTTTGTACTGCACCTCGTCGATGACGACGGCCGGGGCGGCCCATTCGGCGCCTTCGGGCGGCGAGGGCATTCCTTGCGCAAGGGCCGGATCCGGGTCGTTCTCGACGAACATCGTGAAGGCGATCCACTCGCCGTCGGGTGACCAGGAGATGTTGCCCGGGCTCTCCGTGAGGTTGGTGATGCGATGGTCCTCGTTGGTCTGCACCCAGCGCAACCAGAGCTGGGAGGAGCCACCCCGGGACGACACCCACAAGAGTCTGTCACCGGACGGCGACCACCTGGGCGACGTGTTGGAGCCCGGTCCGCTGGTGATGGGGCGGTGGTTCTGCCCGTCCATCGAGATCAGCCAGAGGTTGGTCCCCGCCCGATCGGTCATGATGTCGTTGGCGTTTCGCACGTAGACGACCTGGGAGCCGTCAGGGGAGATCTGCGGATCCGTCGCCCACTCGAGTCCGAACACGTCCATGGGCTCGAATCGCTCCCGCTCGGGGACCTGGGCCGTCGCTTGAGCGGCGAGAAGGGCGAGGGAGACCAGGGCGGGGGTGGCGGCTCGGGCAGGGGCGGACGTCATGACGGGCTCCGGTCTATGCTGCGTGGGGCGACGGGATGGTCAATCTCGGTGGCAGGGGGTCCGAGGCAAGGGGTGCGACCTTTTCGTCGAGCCTCTCACGGCCTCACCTCTCCAGGTACGCCCCCACCCGTCGGAACCCCTCCTCGATCCGCTCCAGATCATGGACCAGCGGTCCGTACGAGATCCGCACCCCGTTGGTCAGCGATGCGCCGAAGCCGCTCCCAGGCACGAAGATGACACCCGTGGCCGGGAGTACGTCCCGGACGAAGGAGTCCCCGTCGCGTCCGACGTCGACCACGGTGTAGAGCCCCCCCTCGGCGTCGAGGCAAGGCATGTCCAGATGGCGCCGTACACAGTCCACCGTGTGGCGGGCGGCGGCTTCGTAGAGTCCGCGCGTCTCGTCCATGTAGCTCTGTAGCGAGCCGTCCTCGAGTGCCGTGCCGAGGTAGGCCGCCAGGGTGTGTTGGTGGACCGAGTCGGGGCAGAGCGCCGTACTTTGCTGGACCACTTCGACAGCGGACACCACCGCCGGGTCCGCCTCGATCCATCCCAAGCGACGGCCCAGGCCGCGACACCACTTCGAGTTGGAATGGAGGCGAATGAGGTTCGGGTGCTCGGCGGGGCTCGCCGAGAAGTGCTTCGGCTCGGGCTGACCGAAGGCCTGGGCGCGGTACGCGAAGTCGACGACGACGAAGCAGTCGGCATCCCCGGCCATCCGCAACAACTCGAAGAAGACGTCGTCCCGGATGAGTTGGCTGGTGGGATTGTCCGGGGTGGAGAACAGGAGGAGTCGGGGGTGGTGTTCGGACAGGAGTTCCTCGAAGCGCTCGACCACGACATCGGGGTCGGGCATGTAGGCCCAGGTTTCGGCGTCGAAGACATCCAGCCAGGCGATCTCCAGACCCTGCGGCCCGAGCTCGAGCTGAGGGCCGTAGTTGGCGTACGACGGATCGAACAGGATGACGGTATCGCCGGGATCCAGGAGCGCCGTGAAGAGGGTGTGGGTCAGCTGTGTCGAGCTGCCGCCCACGAGGATGTGCTCGTCGGCGAGTCCCGAGGTGCCATACAGCTCGGCATCTACGCGGATCAACGACTCCCGCAACCGAGGGAGGCCACGGGTCGGTGAGTAGGCGCCGAGCTCGTGAAAGAGCCGAGGATCGTCGGCGACCCGGGCGTACTCGGCACGTAGGGCATCGGGTGCCTCATGGTTCACCCAGCCCCCGGCGAAGGAGATCACGTCGTCGGGGTCGAGCCCCATGGCGACGATGTTGCGTCGGTCGGCGAGCTTCATGATCTCGCGGATGGGCGACTTCTTGAGCTGACCTTCGCGAAGTCGGCGAGCGACGGGAGGTGCGGACATTGCGCGAGGCTCGTGCGGTAGGGGGTAGGCCCGTGGCGAGATAGGAGGAGCTACGTCTATCGCCTGTCGGAGTCAGGGTCAACACCGCCGGAACCGACCTGCTGCGGCCGGATCCTGAAGGACTTATCATGACGACCCCACCCTGTTTACCCGACCCGCGGACACGGGACATCCAAAGACGCGACATGACGCCGACTCGATCTCTCGCCCTGGCCACAACGCTCCTCCTCGGCTTCGCCGCGCCCGCGTCCGTCGACGCCCAGCGCCGCGTCGCGCCCGACTCTCTCCGGATGATCCAGGATGTCTCGCCCTTGTACGGACCGCCGGGAACGGAGGTCACGATCTACACCGAGAACCTCCCCATCCAGGCGGCGGTGCATCTCGGAGTGGGCGCTACGCGGACGGGTTTCGAGGCCCTCTTCACGGCGGAGCAGGGGATGTGGGGCGAGGTTTCCGGGACCATCACCATCCCCGAGACGGCGCCCGTGGACAGGGCGGTGCTCCTGGTCGCGTTCGACGCCATCTTCGCGCCCATCGGACTGTCGGAGCCCTTCCATGTGACTCGCCCCGACGGAACGCTGCGGAGGACCGGCCGTGTCACCGACGAGGGTGTCGAGTGTACCGCCTTCAGGGACGGGGACGGCTACCTGTACACGCTCATCGGTGACACCGAGGGCCTCGAGCCCGGCGACGAAGTCGCGGTGGACGCGCGCTACGTCGAAGTGAGCATCTGCCAGCAGGGGACGACGCTGGAGGTGGTGCGGACCTCGCCGGCTCCCAGCGGTTGAGCGGTACCCGCCGACCGAGTGCGGTGGTGTCCCCGGAGGTCTTCGAGGGCGCCGTCCCACCAGCACCCGACAGCGCGTGGCCGTGACCGACCTTCCGACGGTGGGACGGGCGACGAATTCCGCCCTGAATCGCCATAGCGCACGGATCACCCAGGAGCCGTCACGGGCCGCCGCCCGGGCCATGCTCCACGCCACGGGCCTGACCTCCGAGGACATGGACAAGCCGCAAGTGGGCATTGCCTCCATGTGGTGGGAGGGCAATCCGTGCAACATGCACCTCCTGGACCTGGCCGCTGAGGTTGCCGAAGGCGCCCGGGGCACCGGCCTCGTGCCCATGCGCTTCAACACCATCGGCGTGAGCGACGGGATCTCCATGGGGACGGAGGGAATGAGCTTCTCCCTGCCCTCCCGAGATCTCATCGCCGACTCCATCGAGACGGTCGTGTCGGCCCATTGGTACGATGCCGTGGTCACGGTGCCGGGGTGCGACAAGAACATGCCCGGTTCCCTGATGGCCATGGGACGCTTGAATCGGCCCGGGATCATGGTCTACGGAGGCACCATCGCGCCGGGTCGCCTGGAAGGCGACGACCTCGACATCGTCAGCGCTTTCGAGAGCTACGGGGAGTTCATATCGGGCGCCATCGACCGCGAGCGCTTCGACGCGGTGGTGGCCCATTCCTGCCCTGGCCCGGGGGCGTGTGGTGGTATGTATACGGCCAACACCATGGCCGCGGCGGCGGAGGCCCTGGGCATGACGCTCCCCTACAGCTCGTCGACACCCGCGGCGACGGAGGCCAAGAGGGCGGAGTGCCGCGAGGCAGCCAAAGCGATCCTCGGGATCCTGCAGACCGATCTCCGACCCCGGGACATCATGACCCGCGTCGCGTTCGACAACGCGCTGGCCCTGGTCACGGTCCTCGGTGGCTCCACCAACGCCGTACTCCACCTCATCGCGGTTGCTCACTCCGTCGGCATCGACCTCACCCTCGACGATGTCCAGGCCGTCAGCGACAGGACGCCCTACCTCGCCGACCTTCGCCCGAGCGGTCGATACCTCATGGCGGACCTCCACCGCGTGGGCGGTGTGCCGGCAGTCCTCCGGCTGATGCTCGACGAGGGACTTCTCGAGGGGTCGTGCCTGACGGTCACCGGACGCACCCTCGCCGAGAACCTCGCCGACGTCCCTCCGTTGGCCGAGGGGCAGGACGTGGTGCGGCCGGTATCGGACCCTCTCAAGGTCACGGGTCACCTGCGTGTCCTTCGTGGATCCCTGGCCCCCGAGGGGTGCGTGGCGAAAATCACGGGGAACGAGGGCCTGCGTTTCTCGGGGCCGGCCCGCGTCTTCGACCGGGAGGAGGCGGCTCTGACCGCTTTGGAGGAGGGGCGCGTCGAGGCGGGTGATGTGGTCGTGATCCGGTACGAGGGTCCCAGAGGAGGGCCGGGCATGCCGGAGATGCTCACCATCACCTCGGCCATCGTCGGAGCGGGTCTGGGCTCGTCCGTGGCGCTGGTCACCGACGGGCGCTTCTCCGGCGGGAGCCACGGCTTTGTCATCGGGCACGTGGCGCCAGAGGCTCAGGTTGGAGGCCCCATCGCCGTGGTTCGCGACGGAGACACGATCACCATCGATGCCGAGGCCAACCGCATGGAGTGGGAGGTCGACGCGGATGAGGCCGCCCGCCGCGCCGCGGCCTGGGTGGAGCCGCCTCTGGCTACCGACGGGGGCGTGCTGCTCAAGTACGTCCGAACGGTGTCGTCGGCGTCGCTGGGGTGCGTGACAGATCGATGATACCAACCGACCGATGAAGCCAAAGGAGGCACCATCGTGAAGATCGTCGTCGTCGGAGCCGGAGGCCTCGGCAGCTACGTGGGAGCTGTACTTTCCCAGGCAGGTCACGACGTCGCCCTCGTGACACGGGGCGACCACCGGACCATCGTCGAGTCCGACGGTCTCCGGGTGCGCAGCCACGCCGGCGATTTCGTCGCACACCCTGCGTGTGTCGGCTCCGCCCTCGAGATCGAATCGGCCGAACTGGCCTTCCTCGCCACAAAGACCTTCTCCGTGGACGACGTGGCGCCGCAGCTCGTCCACCTCGCGGAGATCGGCGCGCACGTCGTATCGCTCCTCAACGGTGTCACTGCCCTCGATCGGTTGGTAGGCCTCGGCGTGGCGGCCGACAGGCTGGCCGATGGTGTGGTCTACATGACGTCCTTCCGGGTGGAGCCCGGCGTTGTGGAACGGAAGGCGGCCCACCAGCGGATCGTCCTCGGGGATGGCCCGGCAGCCGACATCGTGGCCCAGGCCTTCGACGGCACCCTCGTCGACATCGAAGTTGCGGACAGCGTCAAGGCCGAGCTGTGGCAGAAGATGGCTGTCGTGTGCTCCCTCTCGGTGCTATGTGCCCTGGGCGACCGGAACATGGGCTCGGTCCGCCGGCACGCCTTCGGTGCCGAACTCCAGCGGATGGCGATCGGTGAGGTCATGGCTGTGGGCCGCGCCCGGGGCGTCCCACTTCCGGAGTCCGCCGAGGCGCGCATCGGGGCCATCCTCGACGAGTTTCCTGACGACTTCTTCCCCAGCGTCATCCACGACCTGAATCATGGTCGGCGCACGGAGATGCACGACCTGGGCGGTGCCATCGGACGCCTCGGCCGCGAGTCCGGGGTGCCCACGCCGCTCCACGATGCCGGCACGCTGGTCGTTCAAACGGCGGAGTCGGCGCGTCGGTAGGGAGAGCCTCGTCCGTCCATGTCGTCGGCGCGGCGTGTTGGTGCGCGCGTCTATTCCGCGCGGTCGGCTCGCCGTCCGAAGTCCGCCCTTAGCGTGGTGGGGTCCCACCCCGCGTCCCGATCCAGATCGTCGCCCTTCAGGTCGGCGGCGAGCATCTGTTCCAGATCTTCGATGCGTCTGCGTGCCGCGGTGATGTAGACCGACTCCTCTTCGCCCTTCATGGTCGCGAGGAAAGCGAGAGACTCCTCGTCGTGCCGCAAGAACTTCTGCATCGCCCGCTCGGCGTGGTAGGCGCGGAAGCCCATCTCCCGCATGACGTCCGTGCCGAGCCGCAATGACGAGTCGAGTGCCTCGCGGTAGACGTACTTCACCCCTGCTTCGTAGAGGTCGTAAGCGTCTCTCCACTCGAAGGCTCTCGCGAAGATCGCGAGGTTGGGAAAGTGCTTTCGGGCCGTCCTCACGACCTCGAGGTTCGTCTCCGGTGAGTCGAGGGCAACCACGAGCATCCTCGCTTCCGCCGCTCCCGCGGTCTCCAGCAGGTCGTGTCGGGTGGCGTCGCCGTAGTAGACCTTCAGCCCCATCCGCCGGAGGAGCTCCACCTGGTCGGAGTCCACGTCCAGGACTGTCGTGCCGATTCCCTGCGCCTTTAGGAGCCGCCCGACGGTGGATCCAAAACTCCCGAAGCCCGCGATGAGCACGGGGTTGTGCTCGTCGATGACATCGGCTTCCCGCTCCACCGCAGGACGCGTTCCCACCCGGGGTTGCAGCACCCTGTCGTTGAAGACGAGCAGAAGCGGGGTCATCGCCATGGAAAGGGCCACCGAGGCCACCAGGGGATCGGTGATCTCACCCCCCAGGACACCCTCCTGACTGGCGAAGGAGAGGAGGACGAAGGCGAACTCACCCACCTGGGGAAGGGCGAAGGCGAAAAGGAACGCCTGGTCGGTGCCGAGCTTGAAGACCCGCGCCAGGCCGATGAGGACGGCGAACTTCAGTGAGATCATCCCCAGGGTGAGCCCCGCGATGAGGCCCGGTTCGCTCCCGATGAGCCCGAAGTCGATGGACGCCCCGACCGAGATGAAGAAGAGCCCCAGAAGGAGTCCCTTGAATGGCTCGATGTCGGCCTCGAGCTCGTGGCGGTACTCGCTGTTCGCCAGGACGACCCCCGCCAGGAACGTGCCCAGGGCGGGGCTCAACCCCACCTGCGTCATGAGTAGGGCGATGCCGATGACAAGGAGGAGGGACGCGGCGGTGAACACTTCACGCATCCGCACCTGGCCGAGGATCCGGAAGAAAGGCCTGAGGAGATACCGGCCTCCGATGATGATGGCCGCGACGGCACCGAGGACGGCCAGGGCGCGGCCCCATCCGGGTAGCCCGGAAATCCAGGTCTCGGCTGCGTGGTGGTCTTCGCCGCTGAGCTCCATAGGCCGGGTCGCCAGGAGAGGCATGAGCGCCAACATCGGGATGACGGCGATGTCCTGGAAGAGGAGCACCGAGAATGCGCTCTGCCCTCCCGAGCTCTTCAGGAGCCCCTTCTCGGCAAGGGTCTGGAGGACGATGGCCGTGGACGAGAGCGCGATGATCATCCCCACCGCCACCGCCTGCTGCCACGGCAAGCCGAGAGCGAGGCTGATGCCTGTGACCAGGGCCGTGGTGATCCCTACCTGCAGACCGCCCAGCCCGAGGATGGGCGCCCTCAGCCGCCAGAGCAGGGAGGGTTCGAGCTCGAGGCCGATCACGAAGAGCATCATGACCACGCCGAACTCGGCGAAGTGCATGACGTCCTCGCCTTCGGCGCCCACGAAGCCGAACACGAACGGGCCTATGACGACGCCCGCCAGGAGGTAACCCAGGACCGAGCCCAAACCGAAGCGCTTCGCGAGCGGCACGGCCACGACGGCTGCCGTGAGGTAGACGAAGGCCTGGGTGAAGAAGGTCTCGGTGCTCACGCGCCCGGTCCGTTGCCTCGCCCATCTGCCGAAGCGAGTCTCGAGACGAAGCCGTTGATGGTGATGGCGCCTGCGAGTCGTTCCCGTTCGGTGGCGTCGGGCTCACCGGCGAGGAGGGCTTCGAGGAGCGTGCGGTATCGCTCCGCCTCCTCAGGGATGCCCTGGTCACCCAACCGGTGTGTGCCGAACACGACGAAGGGGGGCAGGAAGTGCATTCCGCAGAGTTCGGCCGTCTGCTCGATCGGGGCCAGGAGCTGGCGGACCGTGAAGCGGTTGTAGCCTGCCGTGCAGTACGCCTCCTCCCCGCCGCCTGCGCTTATGAGCGAAATCAGCGTCTTGCCCTGTAGTGCGTCCCCCTCCGATCCGTACGCCCACCCGTGCTCCAGAACCAGGTCCTGCCACTGCTTCAGGATGGGAGGCGTCGAATACCAGTAGAAGGGGTGCTGGAACGCGACGACGTCGTGCTCGAGGAGTAGCTGCTGCTCGCGCCCCACGTCGACGTCCAGCCGGGGATACACCTCATACAGGTCATGGAACGTCAGATCGGGCGAGCCGGGCAGCCTCTCGAGGAGCCTTCGATGCACCCGCGACCGCTCGAGGGCGGGGTGGGCGAAGAGGATGAGGACGCGTGCCATGACGGGCTTGAGCACCCCCCATGGCACGCGCGGTTCCCCCTACGCAGCGGACACGAACGACGGAGCTCCGTTCACCTTGGATTCCTGGTCGAAGAGCCGGTAGTCGCAGGTGAGCTCTTCTCCCGCCGCGATGGCCCGGCGCGTCACCGTGTACACCTGCCCCGAGTCGTCACAGTTCGGCTCGTCGGCGTGGTTCATGTACTTAGCGTTGTCGCCACAGAGGACGTACAGCCCCGCCTCGTCAAGGTAGAGGTAGTGGCTCAGCCACGTGCGGAGACCTTCTGGAATCGCCGCCAACTCGTCGGACGTCAGTCGGCGATCCACACCGTCGGTGTACTCCCAGATGATGGATCCCGCCGGGAGTTCGATGGCGGCGAAGAGACCCACGCCCGCGATGGGGCTGTGAGCGACATACGTCGGAATACGCAACATCGAGATGATGTCCCGTGAGGACCGCCCCCCTCGTCGGAGCCGATCCGGGGACGGCGTTCAGGCCGTCCGTCATTCTCGAGCACGGAGGCCGGCGAGGCGGTCCCCCGAGGTCAGGCGAAGAGTCGCTCGACGGAGACGAATATCGCGTCGGCGACGTGTCGAAAGAAGAGGTACGCGCTCCACTTGCACCACCCATATCTTCGGTCTATGTTCGGTTTTCTTCCCCAGGCTCGCCCTCCGGCCGTCGGCGGGGGCACCTGGGCGCACCTGTCTTCACCCGTGAGGAGGATGACGATGGACGGAGCGATGATGCTGCCCGAGTACGATCACGAGTTCGCCGAGACCCGTAAGGCGCTGGAGCGCGTGCCCGAGGACAAGTTCGACTTCCAGCCCCACGAAAAGTCGTTCTCCTTGGGTCGCCTGGCGTCGCATCTCGCCGAGATCCCCAACTGGATGGGTCCGACCATCCAGATGGATCTCCTCGACCTCGACGAGATGGGGTACGAGCCTTTCGAAGCATCGTCGCGGGACGAACTCCTGGCCGCCTTCGACAAGGGCGTCGCCGAGGCGCGGGAGATCCTCGCCAAGACCTCGGGCGAGACGCTGATGGAGGACTGGTCGATGAAGTGGGGCGGCGAGATCACGATGACCCTTCCGAAGGCTGCGGTGGTCCGGAGCTTCATCTTCAGCCACAACGTCCACCACCGTGCCCAGCTCGGTGTCTACCTCCGCCTCCTCGACGTGCCGGTCCCTGGCCACTACGGGCCCAGCGCAGACGAGCAGATGTAGGCTCAGTCTCGATCCAGCTTCTCCCCCCGGCGAAACGGCAGCGTGAATTGGTGCCAGACATCCTCGTCCAGGTTGGGGTCGGCGACATCGACGCCGTACTCCACCTGGCGGGGGTCGCCGTAGACGAACGTCCCGAAGAGCCGGTCCCAGATCGAGAGAATGCCGCCGAAGTTCGTATCGGTCCACGGACGCTCTACGTGGTGGTGGAACTTGTGCATGTTCGGCGTCACGAAGACCCAACTCAGGGCGGCGTCGAGCCAGACCGGGGGTGAGATGTTGGCGTGGGTGAGGAGGGTGAAGAAGATCGTCGTCACCCGGTAGATGACGTAGAAGGCCAGGGGCGCTCCGGTGACGACCAGGGCGCCCAGCGCGAACACTTCGCGTATGGCGAAGTCCCCCGGGTGGAGGCGGGTCCCCGTGGTGGCGTCGACCTTGGTGTCGCTGTGGTGGACCACGTGCAGCCGCCACATCCAACGGACCTTGTGGAGGAGGTAGTGGGCCCAGTACTGGGCCAGGAGGTCCAGGACCACCAGGGCGATGACGAGTTCCAGCCAGACCGGCAACTCGAAGAGGTGGAGAAGTCCTACCTCACTCGCCGAGGTCCACGCGACGATGGCCACGGCGCCTGCGGCGAAGGTCGTATTGATGATGAGCGTGGTGGCCAGGAACGCGAAGTTGGCCCCGGCGTGCCGCCACTTCCGGTACGCCAGTTGGACGAGGGGGAAGCTCCCTTCCAGGGCCCAACTCACCGCGAGACACGTCATGACCCACGCAAGCTTCTGCCACGCCGGCATCTGCTCGAAGAAGAGAAGAATTCCGTCCATGCTGTCCGATACTCCTCCGGGAGGGCCCCGGTCCTCCGCTGCGCTGGTGCCAGGCCGCCGGACCTAGAAGATGTTCGCCTCGACGGGGACGTCCTTGCCGAATCTCGTGTGGGCGAAATGTGCCACATCCACTGTGGTCGTCGAGCCATCGGCGACGAGTTCGGCCACCGCCACCCCCGTGGCCGGGGCGTGCATGATGCCGTGGCCGGAGAACCCACACGCGTCGATCCATCCTGAGGCGTCGGGGTGGGGGCCGATGATGGGGCTGTTGTCGGGACTGACGCCGTAGTATCCCCACCAGCTCCCCTTCAAATCGACGCCCATCTCTTCCCACCACGGGAAGCGATCGACGCCCATGAGCAGCACATGCTCCAGCCAGTCGTCGTCGAGCCCCTCGGTGAAGCCGAAGTCCTGCTGCAGGTTGTCCAGGCCGAAGAGGACGCGGTCTCCCTCGCTGCGCAGGTACACGCCCGTAGCCAGGTCGATGGTGAGGGGGTAGGTCCGCGCGTCGGTGACTGGCCCGCTCAGGAAGATCTGGATTCTCTTCGGTCCCACGGGTACGTCGAGGCCTGCCAGCCGACCGATCTCTCCGGACCAGGCTCCGGCCGCGTTTACGATGTGACTGCAGGCCCACCGGGTACTGCCGCTGGTCACTGTCCACCCGCCCTGAGTCGGCGCGATGCCGGTCACCGGGGTCCGCATGTGGAACGTCGCCCCCAACTCCCGCGCCATCTCCACCCAAGCCAATGTGACCATGTGGGGGTCTACGACGCCGTCCCACGGACCATATGTGGCCCCTGCCAAACCGTCGATGTCGAAGTCCACGTATCGTTGAGCCTCCGTGGGGTCGAGGACCTCCACCGGAGCGCCCAGGCGCCGCTGCAGCTCCACCGACTCGAGATGTCTGGTCCACCGTTCCTCGGGGACGAGGAGGAGGTAGCCGATGTCCTGATACCCGATCTCGCGGCCGTGGCGCTCGGCGAACTCCCGGTAGACAGGTAGTGAATGGAGGGAGAGGCGGATGTTGGCGGCCGTGGTGAACTGGACACGAACGCCGGCGGCGCTCTTGCCCGTCGATCCCATGGCGGGCCCTGTTTCACGCTCCAGCACGGCTGCGCTCAAGCCTCGGGAAGCCAGGTGGTAGGCGCATGACGCGCCGTTGATTCCCCCGCCGATGACGACGACGTCGGTGGTGTGTGTGGTCATGGCGGGAAAAGTAAGCAACATCGTGGAACCCGGGTGCGTACTACTGAGCACATGTCGCCCTGTTGCGGCGGCTCACGTCACCTCGGAGGCTTCCATGCCCGGCAGGTCGCGCCCCCGGCGCTCAGGAGTACACAGGTCCACCTTCGCACCGACACCCATCCGTGCACCCGCTCCGCTCCGGCCGCCGACATCACTCCGCGCACCGGCACGCCCCGGCACGCCGGCATTCGGCTGGCGAGTGGGCCTGCTCCTCGTGGCCCTTCTCTCCATCGCCGCGCCCCGGCACGCCGACGCCCAGCTCACCCCGGCGGATTCCGCGGCGGTGCTCCTCCAGGCGGCCGACGCCTTTGCCCAGGAGGGCCGCTGGGAGATCGCGGAAGCCATCTACGAGCGAATCACCGAGCGCTTCGGTGGCACTCCGGCGGCGGCGACGGCCCGGGCGCGCCTGAGCGCAACGGCTTCCGACCGTCCACAGCGAATGAGCCGGGTGGAGCTCCAGGTGTTCGGAGCGACGTACGGGGCGTGGTTGGGGGTCGCCGTGCCCCTTGCCTTGGGCTCCAACGAGCCCGAGGCCTACGGTGCCGGACTTCTCGTCGGGGCACCGTTGGGCATCCTCGCTTCCCGGGCCTACATGAACCGGCACCCGGTGAGCGAGGGTCAGGCCCGCGCCATCAGCTGGGGTGGCATCTGGGGTACGTGGCAGGGCTTCGGCTGGGCCGAGGTTCTCGACATCGGCGAAGGCCAGTTCTGCGACGAGTTCGGATGTTTCGACACCGACGACAACGGTGAAGAGCTGGTCGCCGCCATGGTCATCGGCGGCCTCGCCGGGATCACCACCGGCGGACTTCTGGCCCGCAACCCCATCCGTTCCGGGGTGGCCAGCGGTGCCCAAGGCGGGTCGACGTGGGGCACGATCTACGGGCTCATGATCACCGGAATCGTGGACGAGGACGTGAACGACGATGGACTCCTCCTGGCGACGCTCCTCGCCGGCAATGGCGGCCTCGTCGCGGGTGCGGCATTGGCCCATTCCTATGACCTGACCCGTGGCGACATCCGGATGATCAATCTCGGGGCACTGGTAGGGGGAATCGCCGGCCTGGGGCTGGACCTCCTCATCCAGCCCGACGACACCGAGGTCGCTCTCGGCATCCCACTGGTGACGAGCCTCGTGGGTCTCGGGATCGCCGCCTCGCGCGCCGGCCGCGACGGGGCCAGCGAAGCCAGTGAGGTGCCCGACCTGGACCTGGCCCTCTTCGATTATCGGGACGGCACGCTGACGGTGAACACGCCACTACCCCAGCCGACGCTGCTGGCCATGGATCGACCGAACGCCCGGACGGAGTGGAAGCCTGGCCTGACCGTGGATGTATTCCGGGCCAGATTCTAGCCGCGAGGGGTCCCGGCTTGCCTTCGGAGGGGGGAGCTGAGAGGCTCGGGCCCGCAACGCCAAGAGAGCCCCGCGGACCATGATCGGTCCACGGGGCTCGTGGGTGCCCGCCGGGCGTCGGCCTCCGGGGGGACGGTTGGAGTCCCACCCGACGGGCGCCTCAGGTGTTGCCCGGTACTAGCGGGCGATCCACCTCCGACCGCGGTCGTGGCGGAAGAAGAATGAGTCGTCGATCCACCCGTCCCGGTCGTAGTCGATGAACTCGGCGACGTCCACCCTCTCCATGGTCACCACCAGCACCAGTCCGTGTCGGCGGGCATCGACCCAGTGGCCGCGCACCGGGCCTCTCAGGCCGGCGCGTCGACCGGCCTGACGGACCTGGCGCACCGTTTCATGGCCCAACACCCGACGCAGCTCGCCCTGGTTCAGGCGGCCGTCGAAGCGGTTCCGATGGCGGACGAATATGGGCGTGCGACCGTAGTCGAGGCGGCCGCGGATCCGTGTGTCACGGTAGCCGACGTTCCAACGCCCCGACCGGTAGACTCGCGGCACGCGGTAGGCGGAGTGGCTGCTATAGACCACTCGGTCGCGTGCATAGGGAGCTCGCGCGGCGACCCGGCCCCGGGGCGCGACACGGCCTCCGGTGGTGATGGGCTGGAGCTTCTCGACCCGAGGGTTGTCGTCGGCTGCGCGACCGCGGCCACGCTGAGCCTCGGCATCCACGGGAACGATGAGGGCGGCTCCGAGAAGAACCGACTTGAGTTCGCGCTTCATGGTACTCCCCCTTCTCTATGGACGGACCCCTGTCCGTCGCGTTCAGGCGACCGGGCGGAGGGACCATCCCTTCCGTCTGCCAGCCCGGGGACCGGACCGGTCGCGTGAAGGGTGTAGGTGCAGCGAGTATGCCGGAATCGGAGAAACGCCGTAAATTGATGAGGGGTAGGGATTTGAGCTGGATCATCCACGCGTCGAAGTGTCCTCTGTGGGGGACACATCCTCATGGACAGTGGGCCAGTCGTCGATTCCGGCCAACCCTTGGGGCCGACCACGCATCCATTACCATACCGCGATCCTGGAAGCGCACATAAGAACGGATGAAAGAGCTTCGCCCATGACCGAGACGAAAGGCCTCGATATCGAGGCCATCCAGCAGAAGATCCAGCAGGAAAGCGCGTTCGTGGAGCGCCTCCAGTCGGAGGTCGCACGAGTCATCGTGGGTCAGAAGACGATGGTGCAACGGCTCCTCATCGGCCTTCTCGCCGACGGACACGTTCTCATGGAGGGCGTTCCCGGTCTGGCAAAGACCCTCACCGTGAGGACCCTCGCACAAGCCATCGACACCAAGTTCCAGCGACTCCAGTTCACGCCGGATCTACTTCCTGCAGACCTCATCGGAACGCTCATCTACGACCCCAAGGACCAGGAGTTCAAGACGAAGAAGGGGCCCATCTTCGCCAACATCATCCTCGCCGACGAGATCAACCGATCTCCGGCAAAGGTCCAGTCCGCCCTCCTCGAGGCGATGCAGGAACAGACCGTCACCATCGGCGAGCACAGCTTCGTCCTCGAAGACCCGTTCCTGGTGCTGGCCACCCAGAATCCCATCGAGCAGGAGGGCACGTATCCGCTTCCGGAAGCCCAGGTGGACCGCTTCATGCTCAAGCTCGACGTCGAGTACCCCACGGGGGACGAGGAGCTGGAGATCATGCGGCGGATGTCCGCTGGTCCGGTTCCCGTGGTTCAGCCCGTGGTCACTCCCGACGAGATCGTTCGCGCGCGTTCTGCCGCGGAGATGATCTACATGGACCCCCAGGTGGAGCGGTACATCGTCGATCTCATCCTGGCCACCCGGGATCCCGCGGCGTATGGAATGGAGGACCTGAAAGAGCTCATCTCCTTCGGCGCGTCCCCGCGTGCCACGATCTACCTGGCGAAGACGGCCCGGGCCCACGCCTTCCTACAGCACCGTGGCTTCGTCACGCCTGACGATGTGCGCGCCATGGGGATGGACGTGCTCCGCCACCGGGTGTTGGTGACCTACGAGGCCGAGGCCGAAGAGGTCACTTCCGAGGATGTGGTACGGAGGATCCTCGACCACGTCGAGGTGCCGTGAGTCTCCAGCCGTGTCGTGAACCATCGAGGGTAGGCTGAGGAGGCGCGGATGATTCCTAGGGAGATCCTGAAGCAGGTGCGACGGATCGAGATCCGGACCCGGGGCCTCGTCAACGAGGTCTTCTCCGGCGAGTACCACTCCGTTTTCAAGGGACGGGGCATGAGCTTCGCCGAGGTCCGTGAGTACCAGTACGGCGACGACATCCGCAACATCGACTGGAACGTGACCGCCCGGAGCGGCACACCGTTCGTGAAGGTGTACGAAGAGGAGCGCGAGCTCACCGTCATGCTCGTCGTCGACGTGAGCGCGTCCGGTGAGTTCGGCACCCGCGAGCGCCTGAAGGGTGAGCTCGCCGTTGAGATCTGCGGGCTCCTCGCCTTCAGCGCCATCAAGAACAACGACAAGGTCGGACTCATCATCTTTTCGGACCGGGTCGAGAAGTTCGTGGCGCCGCGAAAAGGCCGGCGGCACGTCCTGCGGGTGCTCCGCGAGCTCCTCTACCACAAGCCCGAGGGGCGGGGCACCGACCTGCGCCAAGCCCTCGAGTACCTCACCCACGTTCAGCGAAAGCGTGCAGTCGCGTTCGTCGTCTCCGATTTCCAGGATGGCGGCTTCGAAAAGGCCCTGTCCGTGGCGGGGCGGCGTCACGACGTCATCGCCATCCGTATCGGTGACGAGCGGGAAGCCGAGCTCCCTGACCTGGGTTACCTCGAGTTGGAGGATCCCGAGAGCGGGGAGATCGCCGTCGTGAACACCTCCGATCCGGATTTTCGCGAGCGCTTCGCCGAACGGGTCCGCCGGCAGCGCTCGGAGCTGGATCGCGCTCTGCGGAGGAGCAAGGTGGACGTGGTGGACGTCGTTACCGGCCGCCCGTACGTCCGCCCCCTCATGCGGTTCTTCGAAGAGCGGGCTCGGAGGCAGTGAGGATGCTGGCCCGGGGAAGCCGCATGATGTCGTGGCGTCGGAGTCTCGCCGCTACGGCGTGGGTCGTCCTTGCGGCCGCGGTGCCGTCACCGGCGGCGGCCCAGTCGCGGGTCACCACGATCCTCGACACGACCCTCATCACGGTGGGCGACCGCCTCACCTTCGAAGTGCGCGTCGAACACCCCGTCGACGCCGCCGTCTCCTGGCCCGACTCGGTGGATGTGGAGCCATTCGAGGTCCTCCAGGCCCGCGTGGCGCCCACCCGCAGCCAGGGCGAGTCGGCGATCTCGGTGGCCGTCTTCTCTCTGACGACCTTCGAACTCGGCGAGGTGGAGTTGCCGAGCCTCCCGATTCGGGTTCTCCACCCGGATGGGCAGGAGGAGGAGTTCGCCACCGACCGCTACGGTGTCGAGGTGGTCTCCGTCGGGGTCGAGGAGGGAGGTGACATCCGTGAGATCCGGGGTCCCCTCGCCATCCCGGTGGGCATCGTCAGCCTGTTGGTGGCGGCGCTTCTATTGATGCTCTTCGCCGCCGCCGCTTACGGGGCATGGGCTCGTCGGCGCAAGAATGGAGGTGTCGAAGGATTCATCACGGGACCGCCGCCACGTCCCGCCCACGAGGTCGCCCTGGAGGAGTTCCAGCGTCTGGAGGACTCCACGCTCCTCGCGGAAGGGCAGGTCAAGGAGTATCACATCCGGGTGTCGGAGATCTTGCGACGGTACGTGGAGGCGCGGTTCCACGTTCCCGCTCTGGAGATGACGACGTGGGAGGTCCTCGGGGGCCTCCAGTCCGTGGGCATCGAGGAGGGCTTTCGGGCCGATCTCCGGCGCTTTCTCGATCAGTGCGACTTGGTGAAGTTCGCCAAGGCCAAGCCCGATGAGACGGCGTCGCGGTTCGTCCTCGAGCTCGGGCGGGAGTTGGTGAGACGGTCGATGAGCGCAAAGGAGGGCGCCGCCTGATGTACCGCTTCGACGATCCCGCCGTCCTGGCCCTCCTGCTTCTGATCCCCGTCGGGTTCTGGCTCCGGCATCGCTGGGGCCGGGGGGCGGCGTCCATCGTGTTTTCTCGCGTGGACCAGGCGCGTGCGTCTTCGACGGGGCAGGGGCGGCTGGTCCGATGGGTGCCGCCCCTCCTTCGAGGGCTGGCCCTGGCCGCCTTCGTCGTCGCACTCGCTCGGCCCCAGACCTCCATCGCCACGGAGAACGTCCTCACCGAGGGCATCGACATCGTACTGGTTCTCGATGTATCGAGCTCCATGCTCGCCGAGGACCTCGAGCCCAACCGGCTCGAGGCGACGAAGCTGGTCGCCGCCGACTTCGTGGCCGGTCGACGCAACGATCGTCTCGGCTTGGTCGCTTTCGCCGGACAGGCCTTCACGCAGGCGCCACTGACCTTCGACTACAGCGTGGTCCAGCGGCTCATCACCGAGCTGGACGTGGGCATGATCGATGACGGTACGGCCGTGGGGATGGGGCTGGCGACAGCGGTGAAGCGCCTCGAGGCATCGGAGGCCGAATCCAAGGTCGTCGTCCTGCTCACCGACGGTCGGAGCAACCGGGGCGAGATCGGGCCGGTGACCGCGGCGCAGATGGCGCAGGCATTGGACGTCCGGGTCTACACGATCGGGGCCGGGTCTCAGGGGACCGCCAGGGTACCGGTGCAGGATCCGTTCGGCGGCACTCGCTACGCGAACATGCGCGTCGACATAGACGAGCCGACCCTCACCGAGGTGGCCGAGCTCACTGGCGGCCGGTACTTCCGCGCCACGGACACCGAGAGCCTTGCCGACATCTACGAGGAGATCGACGAACTGGAGCGCACGGAGATCGAGGTGGAGAACTTCACCCGCTTCGAGGAGCGTTTTCCGCTCCCGCTGGGTGTGGGCTTCATGCTCCTCATGCTCGAGCTCGTTCTCGTTCAGACGGCGTTGAGGAAGCTGCCATGACGTGGAAGCGGTCGAGCAGGATGGACGCTGCCGCGAGTAGGAGGCGCTGATGTTTCGTTTCGCGGACGTCAACTGGCTCTGGGCTCTGACCCTCCTCCCGGTCTTCGTGTTCCTGGTATGGACCGCAGCCCGTGCGCGGCGCCGGGCGCTGGAGCAGTTCGCCGATTCGGACCTCGTGGAGAAGCTCACCGACTCCGTCGATCTCCAGGCGCGTCGCTGGAAGAACTTCCTCCGGGTCATGGCATTGGGGCTTCTCGCCATTGCGCTGGCCCGGCCCCAATTCGGCAACCGAGTGGAAACGGTGCGGAGCGTCGGGCAGGACATCGTCGTCGCTCTCGACCTCTCCCAGTCGATGCTGGCCGAGGACGTGGCGCCCAACCGGCTGGAACGCGCGCGGCTCGCCGTCCTGCGTCTCATGCGTCAGCTCGATGGTGACCGCCTCGGTCTGGTGGCCTTCGCCGCCGACGCCTTCGTCCAGAGCCCTCTCACCATCGACTATGGCGCCGCCGCCATGTTCCTGTCGGCAATGGAACCGGACCTCATGCCGGTGCAGGGGACGGATCTCGGAGCCGCCCTGCGTGTCTCTCTAGATGCGCTGGATGAGGGGGCGCGTGATGCCCGGGTCGTCGTCCTGGTGACCGATGGAGAGGACCACGAGGATGCCTTCGCCGAAGAGTTGGCTCGCGCAGTGGAGTCGGGCGTCCAGGTGTACCTGGTCGGTGTCGGTGCGACCGACGGTGCGCCGATCCCGGTGTACGACGCCCAGGGTCGACGCGAGGGCTTCTTGAGAGACGATGAGGGCAACGTGGTCACGACCCGCCTCGCCGAGGAGACCTTCCAGCGGATTGTGCGGGAGGCCGGCGCGACCTACGTCCGAGCCGGCGCCGGAGGGACGGCGTTCGACGACCTCGTCGACGAGATCGCTCGAGGGGAGGGAGAGGAGATCGATGCCATGCAGGTGACACAGTTCCAGGAGCAATACCAGATTTTCCTGGCCTTGGCTCTCCTGCTCCTGGTGGCCGACGGAATGATCTCGGAGCGGAAACGACAGCAGCACGTCTGGGCAGGGAGGTTCGAATGAGACAAGGTGCGCTATTGCGGCGCGGGTACGGCGAAATCCGGGTCCTCTTCCGCCGGGGGGGCGCGCACGCGCTCGTGTGCTTTGCGCTCGTCGCCGCTGTACCCGCTCCGGCACAGGCCCAGTCTGCGCGTGCCCTGGTCCAGGAAGGCAACCGGCTCTATCAGGAAGGCCGCTTCCAGGAGGCCCACGAGAGGTACATGGAGGCGATGGCCGAATCGCCCGACTCGCCCGTCATCCCCTTCAACGCGGGCAACGCTCTCTATCAGGACGCCGACTATCAGCGGGCCATGGAGGCGTATCAGGAGGCCATCGCTTCAGGCGATCCCGAGCTAGCCAGCGACGCCTGGTACAACCTGGGCAACGCCCTCTACCGACAGCAGCAGCTCCAGCCGAGTCTGGAGGCGTACAAACAGGCGCTCCGCCTCGACCCGCGCGACGTCGACGCCAAGCACAACTTCGAGCGGGTCCTCCAGGAGCTCCAGCAGCAGCAGCAACAACCTCAGGACCAGCAGTCCCAGGACGATGAGCAGGAGCCTGAAGACCGGGAGCAGCCTCCTCAGGAGGGCTCGTCCGAGCCTCAGGAGGGATCACAGGGACGGCAGCCCCCGGAGGGGGAAGAAGGCGACGAAGAGCAGCCGGAGGGCGAGGGAGAGCAGCCACCGGGTGAGGAGCCTCAGGACCAGGAGCCCGAGCAAGGCGACGGCGACGCCGAACAAGGTGAAGGGCAGGGTCAGCCGCAGCCACGCGACGGAGAGATGACCGAGGAGGAGGCTCGTCGCCTCCTCGACGCCCTCGACGAAGATCCCGGCGACGTGAACCGGCGACCGGCCTCGGCTCGCGGCCGAAAGCCCACCAAGCCGTGGTAGGATGAAGAGCGTGGTGGTGGGCGGGCGGGTGATAGCCGTCGGGGTGGTCATCGGGCTCACGGCCTTCTCCGGAGCCGAGGTGGCGTCTGCTCAGGAGCCCAGCGTCCGCGCATACCTCTCGCCTGGTTCCACCGTCGCGCCGGGGGGTTCGTTCACGCTGAACGTCGAAGTCTCCGGCACCCAGGATGTCCAGCGCGACATCCAGCTCCCCGACCTGGCGTCCTTCGCCCAGTTCCTCGGTAGTAGCAGCCAGTCGTCGGTCCAGATGGTGAACGGCCGCACCAGTGTGTCCCTCACGCTGCAGTACCGCTACCAGGCCCTTACGGAGGGGACGCACAGCATCCCGGCCTTCGAAGTCCAGGCCGGGGGGCGGACGATCTCCACCGAGCCGTTGCAGATCACGGTCTCGCCCGACGCCGGGCCTTCACGGACTGAGAACAGCCCCATCGGTCCCGATGACCTCTTCATCACGGCAGAGCCCTCCAAGCGGTCGGTGTTCGTCGGTGAGCCCCTCATTCTGGAGTACCGGATCTGGACGCTGGTCGACGTGGCGAGCTTCGGCATGACCCGCATTCCCGAGCCCGAAGGCTTCTGGGTGGAGGATGTCACGCAGCCGGGTCAGCCTCGCGTAGAGCAGCGCACGCGGGGGGGCGTCGACTACACAACGGCGGTCATCCGTCGAATCGCACTCGTTCCCACGGGGACGGGGGAGCGACCCATCGAGCCTATCGGCGTCGAGGCCCAGGTGCGGGTCCGCTCGGGCACTCTCGACCCCTTCGAGGACTTCTTCGGCCGTGCGTCCCCCTTCGCGTCGCGGACTCTTTCCACGACGGTCTTGGCCAATCCCGTCACCATCGACGTTCAGCCGCTGCCGTCCGGCGCTCCCCAGCCCTTCACCGGCATCGTGGGGACGCTGGAGGTCTCCGCCGATCTCGATCGGGATTCGGTGGCCTCCAACGACGCCGTAACGTTGACCGTTCGTGTCGATGGGACCGGCAACATCCCGGCCGTTCCGGCGCCGGAGTTGGAGCTCGAGGGCGACTTCGAGGTCTTCCCGCCGGAGGTGTCCGAGTCCTTCCGGATCTCGGGCGACGGGCTCTCAGGCTCCAAGACCTTCGAGTTCGTTCTCATTCCCAGGGCACCCGGGTCGAGGTCGATTCCCGCCATCCGGTTTGCGTACTACGACGACGCCATCGGCGAGTATCGAGTCGCCGCCACCGACCCCCTTGCCCTCGCCGTGTCCGGCACCGCTCTCGAGAGTCCCGGCTCGCTGGGTCGGGGGGGCGTCGCTCAGCTTCGTGAGGACATCCGATTCATCCGCCTCGGTCCTCTGGAACTCCGACGGGTCGGTGGACCGCTTTTCGAGAGCACGACATTCTGGCTGCTGTTCCTCCTGCCCCTCGCGGCGGTTGCGGGAGCGAGGCTGGTCCGGCGTCATCGGGACCGGTTGGAAGGCGATGTCGCGTACGCACGGGGTCGCCGGGCCGGGCGTGTGGCTCGACAACGACTGGCCCACGCTCGGGA
Organism: Longimicrobiales bacterium; assembly: GCA_965229435.1. Lineage (GTDB taxonomy): Bacteria > Gemmatimonadota > Gemmatimonadetes > Longimicrobiales > Gaopeijiaceae > UBA2589. Next base: position 48,460 of record CBDDJE010000002.1, on the reverse strand, counting down.
GATCATGAAGTCCGATGACGTCCGGGCGTTCTACGCCGAGGTGGCCCGGGCCCTCCGGGGACTCGTCGCCGACAGGATGAACCTGGCCGAGGCCGGCCTCCAGACGGCGGAGCTTGATGCAGCGCTAGCCGAGACCGGCATCGCCGACGACCTGCGGAACGACGTCGTACAGTGCCTCGAGGAGTGCGACCGCCAGCGCTTCGCGCCGCCCAGCGCCGACACGGCGTCCAGGGGGCGATTCCTCGACCGTGCCGGGGACGTCATGACCCGCCTCGACCGGGAAGTCCGATGAAGCGTCTGCCGCTCCTTCACCGATGGCGGGCGGTGGCTTTCGCGGTGCTCGCGGCCCTCGCTGTGATGGCCGTACCCGCGCGGGCTCAAGACGAGATCGTCGCCAGGGGAAATGCCGCGTATCAGGACGGCGACTTCGTCGCCGCCGTCGAGGCGTACGAGGCCGTCCTCGAGTCCGGCTATCGGAGCGCGGGCCTCGAGTACAACCTCGCCAACGCCTACTTCAAGACCGGCGATCTCGGGAGAGCCATCCTCCACTGGGAGCGTGCCCAGGAGTTGGCACCCGGTGACGAGGACATCCAGGCGAACCTCGATCTCGCCCGGTCGCTCACCGTGGATGCGGTGGAGCCCCTACCACGGTTCTGGCTCTTCTCGATGGTGTCCTGGTGGATCGGACTCCTCCCCGCCGGATGGCTCCGGGCCTCCGTCGCTTTCGGCTGGCTCTCGGTCAGCGGCGGCGTGATCCTCAGGATCCTGAGTCGGGCACACTGGGCCCCGGCGGTGGGCAGGGCCTTCGTCGTCGCGGGCTCGCTCCTCCTCCTCCTCTTCGCTCCGGTCATGCTCGTCCGGGAGACCGGGGCGGGCCTATCGGACGAAGCGATCGTCCTGGCCGACGCCGTTCAGGTGCGGTCAGCGCCTTCGGCCGACGATGACCTGACCCTCTTCGAGATCCATGAGGGAACCAAGGTGCGCATCGACCAGCGTACCGGGGAGTGGCTCGAGGTGGTCCTCGAGGACGGAAAGGTCGGATGGGTACCGGCCGGCGTGCTGGAAGTAATCTGACCGGGCGGGTGGATCCAACGCATCCGAGGGACCCGCCGCCCGTCCCGTTGGGATATCGCAGGGAGGTTGCCCGGGAGCGGGCAGAGAAGGGGTCGGATATCATTTATCGAGCTGGAAACCACCCAAGCGAGAGTTCCGGGGCGGCATGAACGACGAAATCCTCGAGGAGACCCGCCGTTTCTGGAACGGCATCGCCTCGGACTGGCAGATTCAGGTTGGTGACGAGGGCGATGCCAATCGTCGGCTCAACTCCGATCCGGTCCTCTGGGACTTCGCCGGCGACGTGAGCGGTCTGGACGCTCTGGATGCGGGATGCGGGACGGGCTACCTGTCGCGACACCTCGCCGATCGGGGCGCGCGGGTCGTCGGCGTCGACCTCTCCGACAAGATGATCGAGATCGCCAGGGAGCGATCCCCCGAGATCGACTTCAGGGTGGACTCGGTTTCGAAGCTCGGGACGGTCCACGACGGAGCGTTCGACCTCGTCGTGGCCAACTACGTCCTCATGGATGTGCCCCATCTGATGGACACCGTGGAGGCGTTCCATCGGGTACTCCGAGAAGGTGGGAAGGTCGTCACCGTCTTCTCCCATCCGTGCTTTCCACAGGGCGAACGCACCGACGGCCCTGCGGGCGAGGCGACGTTCGCCTGGACCCGGCCATACTTCGAACCGCACAAGGTCGTGGAGCCGCCCTGGGGTCACTTCACATCGGACTTCATCTGGTTCCACCGGCCACTCTCCGACTACTGGAAGGCCTTCACGAGCGCCGGATTCGCGGTGACGCGATTCGAAGAACCGAGGCTCACGCCGGACCGATTCCACCTGGCGAAGTCGGACGCCGAGCGTGAGCGGAGCCGCAGCCGGGCCTATTCGGTGGCGTTTCAGTTGACCAAGTAGCCGGGACGGCAGCCCTCGGCGACGTTCTATCGGCCGGTTCCGAGTCCCACTCGCCGACTCGGGGAATTCGAGCAGATGGTGCTGCTGGCCATCCTTCATGTGGAAGGTCAGGCGTATGGAGTCCCCATCATGGAGGAGATCGAGCGTCGTACCGGACGGTCGGTTTCTCGCGCTGCGGTCTACGTGACGCTCCGACGCTTGGAGAAGCGTGGACTGGTCACATCGTGGATGAGCGAGCCTACCGGCGAGCTGGGAGGGAGGTCGGGCCCGTGTGCTCCTCGTAGACGACGGATACCTCGATCTCATCGGGACCGAGGTCGTTTCGGGGCAGCCTTTGGGTCCTGGCGATTTCGCCCCCGAATCCAGGGCCGTCGTCGTGAACCGGGCCTTCGTGGATCGGATCCTGGGCGGGCGCAACCCCGTGGGAGGTCGCCTTCGCTTCCCTGAGCGAACGGGAGAGTCCTCCGTCGTGTCGGTGCCGACCACGGGCTCGACGTTGGATATCGTCGGTGTAGTGAGCGATCCGGGCGTGGACGCGTATGGCCCCGGCGTGCATCCCGCCATCTACGCCCCGTTGGACCTTGCGGCTGTGACGCCCCGAGCCGTAGGGCTCATGGGCATGCCCGACGCACCCGCCATCCAGCTCTTCATGCGCCTGGCCCCTGACGCCGAGGCCCCCGCAGGCCGGCTGTACGCGCTCGTAGCCGGCGTCGACCCGAGTCTTCGCATCTCGGACGTCGGGACCCTCGCCGAGTCCTGGGCGCCGGTCCACACCGGCGCTCGGATCGGCGGGTGGATCTTCATGTCCATGGCGGCAATCGTCCTCATGCTCTCTGTCGCCGGGATCTACGCCCTCATGTCGTTCACTGTCTCGCGGCGGACGCGGGAGATCGCCATCAGGACCGCCGTGGGAGCCCCTCGTAGCAAGATCGTGAGCACCGTCTTCGGGCGCGCCGTCCTTCAGCTCATGGCCGGCGTTGCGTTGGGTAGCCTCATCGCCGTGCCGGTTCTCGTGGATGGTGTCGCGGACGATGGACCTCGCTCCCTGGTCATCGTTTCGCTGCTGCTCATGGGGGCTGGCCCGGCGGCATCCCTCGTGCCGGTACGGCGGGCCCTGGCCATCGACTCTACAGCGGCCATGAAGGCGGAGTGATGTGAGGGGCCATTACGCAGGTGCCTTCTCGGCGCCCTGCTTCGCCACCTCCTCCCTCACCGCCGGCGCTACCTCGGTGCCCAACAGCTCGATGGCCCTCAGCACCTTGTCGTGCTCCATGGGGCCCACGGTGAGTTGAACGAGGAACCGGTCGTGGCCGAAGATTTCGTGCTGGAAGAGGATCTTGTCGATGAAGTCCTGGGGCTCACCGAGGAAGAGCGCCCCCTGGAGTTCGGCCTCGGCGTCGAACCGGGCTCGGGTCGGGGGCGGCCACCCGCGCTCCCTACCGATGCGTCCCATGGCCTCGGCGAACGGGGGGAAGGCCAGTTCCGCTGCCTCGTCCCGGTCCTCGGCGAGGAAGCCGTGGGAGTTGATGGAGACGTGCATGCTGGCCGGGTCGAAACCAGTACGCGCCGCGGCTTCCCGGTAGAGGTCGACGAAGGGCGCGAAGCGTTCGGGCATGCCGCCGATGATGGCCAATGCCATGGGAAGGCCGAGAGACGCCGCTCGCACCACCGAGGGTGGATTGCCGCCTACCGCGACCCAGACGGGCAACGGATCCTGGACGGGCCGGGGAAGCACGAGGCGGCCGTCGATGGACGGCCGGTGCTTCCCGGCCCAGATGACGCGATCCTGCTCGCGTAGCCGTAGCAGAAGCTCCAGCTTCTCCTGGAACAGCTCGTCGTAGTCGGCCAGGTCCTGCCCGAAGAGGGGAAAGGACTCGGTGAACGAGCCTCGGCCGACCATGATCTCGGCTCGCCCCTCGGAGATGAGGTCGAGGGTGGCGAAGTCCTGAAACACCCGCACGGGGTCGTCGGAGCTGAGGACTGTGACAGCGCTGGACAATCGGATCTGCTTCGTCCGGGCGGCTGCGGCCGCGAGAAGGGTAGCGGGAGTCGACGAGACGTAGTCCGGACGGTGGTGCTCACCGACGCCGAAGACGTCGAGTCCGACGCGGTCGGCGACCTCGATCTCCTCCAGGAGACGGGCCGTCCGTTCACGGGCCTCCAACTGCCCACCGGTGGAGGGGTCGATCTTCGTCTCGACGAATGAGTAGATTCCAATGTCCATGAGCGTCGTATACCGTCGACATGGCTCAACGTTCGAGCCCTGATCCGGGTCTTTTCAAGTGCGATGGATCGGTCCAACCTGCCCAACCAAACTGCCATGAAGTCCAACGTCCAAGCCTTTCTCGGTATCGCCCTCGTCGCGGTCGTCGCCGCGTGTTCATCGGCACCCGCTCCGGCGGCCGCACCGGCACCCGCTCCGGAGGCGGCGCCGATGGCCGAGCCCGACGTGGAGCCATCCACCGCCGACGGCATCTTCACTGCAGCCCAGGCTGAACGTGGCCACGAGCTTTTCCGCGCCGTCTGCTCGGAGTGCCATGACGCAGCGGATTGGACCGAAACAGGTTTCAAGAACCGGTGGGAAGACCAGTCCGTCTTCCAACTCTGGTACTACATCAACGACCGGATGCCCTACGACGATCCGTGGAGCCTCACACGCCAGCAGGTCACCGACGTGCTGACGTACATCCTGCAGCTCAACGGCCTTCCGACCGGTGACGCCGAGCTCGCCACCGACGACGACTCCATCGACGACTACTGGATCGTCTGGGCAACGCAGTAGGCGGTCGTGCTCTGATGCGCGGTCCGACGCTGATGGGCGGTCCTACGCTGATGCGCGGTCCGACGCTGATAGGCGGTCCTACTCCGAGTGGACGGTGAGCTTGTATCCCGTCGGGTCGACGAGAGAGAATGCGCGGCCACCCCAGGGCATCTCCTGAGGCTCGCTCTCGAGGGTTCCTCCGCGCTCCTTGATAAGGGCGGCCAGCTCGTCGAGGTCCTGGCTCGTCATGAAGAAGAGACGCAGCCCCTCGCCCTTGGCTCGGTCGCGACCCTTCTTCCAGTCGTCCTGACCGATCATGAGGTTCGCCGATCCGGCGACCAGGTGCGCCCCGTGCAGCTCCCCCTCGTGCTCCCACCGCTCCTTGACGGTGAAACCGAGGACCTCGGAGTACCACCGCAAACTCTCCGCGATGTCGTCAACGGTGAGATTCGGGGAGAGCATCTTGAGGCGGAGGGATTCGGGCTGGGCGCGCTCAGTCCGCGGCTCTTCGGCGTTCGTCGACATCGTGCTCTCCGTAGGAACGGGTCCGCCCGGGCGGACCGTCGGTCGGTGGTTGGGTGCGATAGCATAGGCTCGGACCCGCGGTCGCGCACGCCGGACGCGTTTCCGCGGAAACGTCGGAGGGCCGGCTTCCAGTCGGACCGTCAACGCCCGATGGGGCGTCCCCGCTCGCGGGCCGCCTGCTCGATGACGCCCAGCACCTGCAGGAAGTTCGACGGCTCGGTCTGCTCGGCCGCCACACGGGCCGCGGCCTCCCCCAGGCGCGTCCGCTCGCCGGCGCTACGAAGCGTGTCGATGGCTCCCGCGACGTCATCGTCGACGCCCGGGTCGACGATCAGACCGGATTCGCCCGGGCTGATGAGCTCGGACGCACCGGCAAACGGCGTGGTGATGACCGGCAACCCGCAGGCCATCGCCTCCAGGGCTGCGAAGCCGAAGGAGTCGTGCCATGAGAGGTGGACCAGTCCGTCGGCGGCAGCGAGCGCCACCATGCTGGGGCGGACCGGACCGGCCAGCGTGACACGACCGTGGAGTCCGTAGTCACGGATCAGGCGCTCCGCCTTGCGTCGCTGTCCCGAGCCCGTGCCCTTGCCGGCAACGAGGAGGTGAAACTGGTCCGCTCCACTGGCGAGCACCCGTAGCAGCTGCCACAGCCCCTTGAGACGGAAGTTGTGCCCGAGGAACAGGAGGCAGACGGCGTCGTCGGGAATGCCCCATCGGCTTCTCATCTCCTGGCGGCGGTCCAGGCGCGCCTCAGGTGAGAACTCCAAGGTGTCAATGGCGTTGTAGATCACGTGGACATGGTCCTGTGGGATCCGGTAGCTCTCGAGGATCTGCTCGCGCATGTAACGGGATTGAGCCACGACGTGAGGTGGTGGGGTGGTCGATTCGTAGAACGCACGCTCCCACTGCTGCTCGGCGACGATCCAAGGGGCCTTGCGCCAAAGCTGTCGCACCCCGCGCTCGAGGGGACTGCGGAAGGACCGGAGCTTCTGCCGATAGTGCTCCGTCCCGTACGCCGAGCGGAGGACGTTGGCCTCGATGCCCCGATAGCGGCGCGAACGTTCTGGATTGAGGAGGAGGGCATCCAGCTCGAGGGCCGCGACGGCATCGCGGAGTCCTGGCCTCGAGACGCCGTGGAGGCGGTGCAGGGTCGTGCCCTTCGCGGCCGTCACCCCTTCCCGCTGCTTCTTGACCGTGAGGTAGTGGGCGTCGTGTCCGGCGGCCGCGAACCAAGCGCCCATCCTCCACAGGTAGCGCTGCTGGCCCGGTTCCCGAGGGTCGACGACGCGGATGTCGATTCCGATACGCACGACTCAGCCCAGGCGGTAGTGACGCATGCTGCCCGCCTGCTCCACGAGTCTGTCGGCCCCGAGGAATCGGTCGCTGGCCTCGCGCTCCACCCGGCGGTGGCAGTCGTGGACGAAGACGTCGGCCGCGCCGGCGGTCTCGTCCGTCGACCCTTCGCGGCGACCGAGTACCGACGCCATGTAGATGCTCTTCATCCGGCCCGGCCGGTACCAACGGGTGCCACGCGGCGCATCCACCAGGATGATGTCCCAGTCCACTTCGTCGATGTCGGCGGGCAACTCGTCCATCCTGAGTCGCTCCTCGAAGTGTTTCAGGACGGGCCAGAGGACTCGCAGCGTTCCGTACCGGACATCGTACACCTCGATGCCGGGCACGGCGTCCCGGGCGAAGGCTGCCCACTCGGCCACGTCCTCCAGGAAAACGCTCCGACCTCCTTCGTTGGCATCGAGCCAGAGCGCCGAGTCTCGACCCACCCCGAAGACGAGGAGATTGCACGGTGCTCGCTCGACGAGGATGTCATGGACGAGCTTGTACTCCTCGTATGTCGCCTGGCCGGGGTTCTCCCGTACGAGGGCGCGGATGGCTTCGTCGCTCATGGGTGCAATATCGCGACAGCGGCCGAGGCATCGAAGGTGTGCCGGGAGAGGTACCGACTGCACCGGATTCGTGTATCGTCACGAGGCCGCCCCGAATCGGGCGACGCCTCCATCACCCGAACCCGCAGGCACCCCTGACCTACGCCGCCGACTCTTCCGAGTCTGAAGCCGTCTCGCCCGAAGCCGTCTCGCCCGAAGCCTCTCCGGTCGAAGCCGCCTACCTGGCCGCGACCCGCCGTCACGGTGAGGCCGTGGCCATGCTGGAGAGCCGCATGGCTCGCCTCGAAGCGGGTCGCCTCGGGACGTTCGTCGTCGGCGCCGTTCTCCTTCTGCTGAGAACGGACCTGCCGGTGGCGCCCGTCATCCCCACCCTCGCGGGGAGCGTCGCCATGGTGGGCTTCGTGGCCCTCATCGTCCGCCACCGTCGGGTCCGACGCCGCCTTCGGCGGGAGCGGGCGGCCCTCACACTGGCTCGTGCCGGACTGCTACGGTTGGCTCGCGACTGGCCCGCCCTCCGCGGTACCCTCGAGGAGTTCGGCTACGACGACCCTCTCCTCGAGCCCGACGCAGCCTCCGACGAGTCCCATCCCTACCTGGCCGACCTCGACCTCTTCGGCCCGGCGTCCGTCCGGGCCCTTCTGGGTCCCACGCCAAGCGCCACCGGCGGTGACACACTCCGGGACTGGCTCACCGCGCCGGCTCCGGTAGAAGAGGTCCGCCGCAGGCAGGCCGCGGTCCGTCTCCTGGCAGCCGACCCCGACGGGCGAGACGCGCTGGCCATCGAGGGGCTGCTCATCGACCGGGTAGGCTCCTCGGCGTGGGACAGCTTCAAGGGGTGGCTGGACGGCCCCCCCGTCTTCCCCGATCTGGTCCCTCGTTGGAGTCGTGCGGTGGCGTGGGCACTTCCGGCGCTGACCATGGGGCTCTTCGTAGCGTGGAGCTTGGACCTGTTACCGGCAGGGGTCTGGCTCACCACCCTGACCCTTCAGGCCGTCTTCGCCTTCCGGTGGGCCGGCCCCCTGGGCGACTACTTCGACGCCGCGGGGTCCAGGAGTCCCGGCCTTCGGCGCCATCACCCGCTCTTCGCGGCATGGGAACGCTACGAGCCGGGGGGAACGGCGCTGGACGACTTCCGCACTCCGCTCTTGTCCTCCGGTGGTCTCCGGGCTTCGGAGGCGATCCGCTCCCTCGAGCGCTGGCTCGACGCCGCCAGCAGCCACGGCTCCATGATGCACCACCTTTACTCCATCGGCCTCCTCTGGGACGTCCACCTGGCGGCGGGGTTGGAGCGCTGGCGGGCACGGGCCGGGTCGGCGGTTCCCGCCTGGTTCGAAGCGCTTGGCGAGCTCGAAGCGCTCTCGGCGCTGGCTACCCTCGCCCATGATCAGCCGGAGTGGAGCTTCCCGGACCTCCGCGATGGCGAGCCCGGCTTCGTCGCCGAGGGGCTCGGCCACCCCCTCATCGCCGACGCGATGCGCCGGACGAGTGACGTGACCCTCGACCCACCGGGGCGCTTCCTGCTCGTAACCGGCTCCAACATGTCGGGAAAGAGCACGCTACTCCGCTCCATCGGACTCGCCGCGGTCTTGGGGCAGGCGGGTTCGGTCGTTTGTGCTCGGCGCCTCGAGATGACGCCGCTCCGGACCTTCACCTCCATGCGTATCCACGACTCCCTCACCGAGGGGGTGTCGCACTTCATGGCGGAGCTGCTTCGGCTGAAGGCGCTCGTGGACGCGGCCGATGAAGGAAGCGGGACGAGCGGAGAGGGAGGGTGGGCGCGAGTGCCGGCGCTCCTCTACCTCATCGACGAGGTCCTCCAGGGCACCAACTCCGAGGAGCGTCGGGTTGCCGCTCAACGCATCATCAGCCATCTCCTGGACTCCAACGCCATCGGCGCCGTCACCACTCACGACCTGGCACTGCACGAGGAGCCCCGGCTAGACGAGGCTTCCCGGAAGGTCCACTTCCGCGAGACCGTGGAGGAGGAGGGGGAGCGGGTCCTGACGTTCGACTACATGGTGAGGCCCGGACTTGCGACGAGCCGGAACGCGCTCAAGCTACTCAAGATCGTGGGACTCGACGCCGAGGAGCATGGAGAGCCATGACCTTCGAGGAACAGATCCGCCTGCTCAACTCCGCACAGCGAGCGGCCGAGCGCTACCTCCGCACACTCGATGACCGACCGGTGTTCCCAGGGCCCGAGGCGCTCGCGGCACTGGCGGCCTTCGACGAACCGTTCCCGGAGGAGTCCGGCGATCCGGCGGCGACGGTAGCGCTCCTCGACGAGGTGGGTAGTCCTGCGACCGTCGCTCAGGTGGGTGGCCGGTACTTCGGCTTCGTCGATGGCGGGGCGTTGCCCGTCGGTGTGGCGGCACGTTGGCTCGCAGATACGTGGGACCAGAACACGGCCCATTACGTCATGTCGCCCGTCGCATCGCGCCTGGAGGATGTATGCGAACGCTGGGTGGCCAACCTCCTGAAACTACCGGAGGGCACCGCCGCCGGCTTCGTCACCGGCACGACCATGGCCAACCTCTCGGGTCTCGCCGCCGGCAGGAACGAACTTCTCCGCCGAAAGGGGTGGGATGTAGCCGAGGCCGGGCTCTATGGGGCGCCTCCGATACCGGTCGTCGTCGGCGCCGACGCCCATGCCGCGGTGAGGAAGTCTCTCTCGCTGCTGGGGATGGGGGATCGACACACCCGGGTGATCCCCGTCGACGACCAGGGTCGGCTTGACCTCGAAGGACTGCCGGACTTCGACGAGCCGGCGCTCTACGTCGCGCAGGCCGGCAATGTGAACTCGGGGGCCTTCGACCCCGTGGGAGCGTTGTGCGAACGGGCGCACGCAGCGGGTGGCTGGGTCCACGTCGATGGGGCGTTCGGTCTTTGGGCCGGGGCTTCTCCTCGGCTCGCTCATCTCTACGACGGCATTGAGGACGCCGATTCATGGGCGGTGGACGCCCACAAGACGCTGAACGTTCCATACGACTGCGGCATCGTGCTTTGTCGCGACCGGGAGGCGCTACTCGCCGCGTTTCGCGCGACGGCGTCGTACTTCCAGTGGAGCGCCCAGCGCGACCCGATGAACTACACGCCATCGATGTCGAAGCGGGCTCGGGTCGTGGAGCTCTGGGCGATCCTGAAAACGCTGGGGCGGCAAGGAGTCGCCGACCTCGTCGATCAGTTGTGTGCCCATGCTCGCTACTTCGCGAGCCGGCTCGACGAAGAAGGCTTCGACGTGCTCAACGAGGTGGTGTTCAACCAGGTGCTCGTGGCGTGCGGCAGCGACGAGGAGACCATGGGCACCATCGAGAGGGTTCAGGCGTCCGGCGAATGCTGGCTCGGTGGATCGACGTGGAAGGGCCGCGCCGTGATGCGGGTGAGCGTATGCTCGTGGGCGACGACCCGTGCGGACATCGATCGGTCCGTCGCCGCGCTCGTGAAGGCGAGGCCGTAGCGACGGCGTCCCCGCGGCCGCGAAGGGGCGGCCGGGCGGCCCCGCCTCAGCCCGAACCCGGCGCGTCCCGCACGTTATCCCCCGGCACCCGGTCGATGAGCTTGTTGTACGGATCGACGCCGACCTTCAGAGGACGCTCGTCGACGATCAACTCGACGGTCGTGGTGTCCGCCGTCACCGGGATCTTGAACACCGAGAGCGGTCGACCGAGTTCGTTGCCGGGCTCCTCTTCACCGAAGACGCCCACCTCGATGTAGTCGTCCATGGGGACGACCGTCTCGTTGCCCACGCTGTCGGCTCGAACCTTCCTCGACGAGAAGTCCAAGGTGACCGTCCACTGGCCGTTGTCCTGCCCTACGACGGTGACGTCCTCCACCTTGTTGTCCCATAGCGTGATCGTTTCGAAGAGGTCGGTGAAAAGGTACTGGAGGGAGTCGGGCGTTTCGGCCCGGAGGTAGCCGAGGAAGTCGCGGGAGGTGGAGTAGGGGGCCTCCTCGAAGGCGTGGTTCTCGATGTACGCCCGGAGTCCCCGGTTCATGGCTTCCTCGCCGATGTAGTCCCGGAGAGCGTAGAGGGCGAGGGAACCCTTGTAGTAGTGGATGTACGCTTGGTTCTCGGTACGGATGAGGGGCTGCTCACGGATGCGCTCGGCGGTGCGGCCCCGGAGATACCGATCGAGTTCGTGGCGCAGGAACTTCTTGGCGTGCGACGCGCCGTAGCGCTTCTCCATGACGGTGAGTGCGGCGTACTCCGCCATCGACTCCACCATCATCGCCGAACCCTGCGCCCGGGCCCCCACGACCTGGTGGCCCCACCACTGGTGGGCGACCTCGTGGGCCGTGACGAAGAAGGGCATGTCGAGGTCGTCGTCGTCGTCTTTCACCCTGGTGATGAATCCGATGCTCTCCGAGTACGGGATGGTGGTGGAGAACGACTGGGCGAAGGACGAATACCGGGGGAACTCGAGGATCCGGATCTCGCGGTACTGGTAGGGCCCGAAGTGCTCGGTGAAGTAGTCCAGTGATGCCTTCACCGCCTCCATCATCCGATCGATGTTGAAATCGTGTTCGGCGTGGTGGTAGATGGCGATGTCGATGTCGTTCCAACGGTCCCGCGCGACCGTGTACTCCGCCGAAACGATGGAGAAGAAGTTGGCGATGGGCCGGTCCATCTCGTATCGGAACCACCGTCGCCCGTCCTCCATCCATTCCTCCTGGAGGTAGCCGGGCGCCACCGCGATCTGGTCCGGGGCCGTGGCCACCGTGACACCGAAGTCCACCAGGTCCGAGTCGATGCTGAACTGGGAGTTCCTGCGCGCGTCAGGGTCGTCCAGATCGGGGAGTCGATCTTTGGGGGGCAGGTCGTACTTCCGGCGGTCCGCCGGATCGCTCATTTCGAAGGCTTCGTTGTATCCGAAGGACGGGCCCACACCGCCGAGGAATGTGCCGTTGGCGACGATGCGGTTGTTCCTCCCGGAGTTGGGGTAACCCCGTGCCTCGAAGGAGTAACGATACGACAGCGTCGTCGAGTCACCGGGTGCCAGCGGCTCGTCCAACGCCCAGAGTTGGGTTCCGCTAATCGTGTCCAGGACCAGGGCCGTCGCCGCGACACCCCACTCCATCCGCTCCACCTCCAGGCTCTGGTCGTAGTTCACCAGCACCGAATCGATAGGCGCGTCGCTCTTGTTGACCATCGTGTAGCGGCCATCGAGGGAGTACGCCCTCCGCTCCGGCCAGAGCTCGACAGTGGCGTCGACGGCCACTACCCGGGGCGGCACCAGGTGGATCAAGGGCCGGTACGTCCGCTCCCACTCGACCAAGCGCTCCTCGCGCTCATCGCTGGTCGTATAGCTGTTGAGGACGTTGGTGTTGTAGAAGACCCCGCCCCCGAAGACGACGACGAGGAGTGCACAGCCGCCCAGGGCTATGCCGGTGCGTGGCGTCCAACGGGCTCGAATCATCTGGGCCCGGCTCCTCCACTCCGAATCGGTTCCCCGAACCCAGGCGAGTCCCGCCAGGGCCACGACCATGAGTCCGAAGGAAACCGAGTAGCTCCCGTGGAGGAACAGTTCGCCGACGAAGTGGCCGAAGCCGTTCATGTCGGAGTAGGTGAAGCCCGGGAGCCAACCGGGACCGTAGAGCTGATGCTCGAATCCCAGGTTCGCGAGTACGATGGACCCTACCCAGTATCCGATGAGGACGAGGTGGCCCACGAACTTGTTCTGGGCCAGGGCGTGTGCGGCGAAGGAGAAAAGGATGATGGCCACGGCCCACGGCAATAGCGTCCCGAAGAGGAAGAGGAAATAGAGCCCCACTTCGATGTCGGTGAAGCCTTTCACCAACTGGACGCCGATGCCCACCGGGACCATGGCGAAGAAGACCGTCGTCACGGCGGCCACGACGCTCACGATCTTGCCGGACACCAGGGTGAAGGTCGTCACCGGTGCCGCGTCGACGATCTGATCGGAGCCCTGGCTGCGCTCCCGCCACACGGCCTCCCCGGCAAAGATCGTCGAGAGGATGATCATGAAGAGGAAGAACTCGAGGGCGATGACCTCGGCAACCAGATAGGTCACCGGCCACGTAGTCACCCCATAGAGCTGATCGGCATACCACGAGCTCATGGCCGAATCGATGGTGGCGATGAGGAGGATGGCGATGAACGCCTTGTCCTTGAGGATGTGTCGGTACGATGCCCAGGTGGTGTCGACGAACTGCCGTCGAGTCGTCGCGCCGCCGAAGGCCGGGCGGGCCACCACATCGCGGAGGGGAGGGGCCGGCTCGGGCTCCTTCTTCGCCTTCTTCGTTGCCTTGTTCGTCGTCACCTCCAGGCGGAACGTCAGGATCGTGACGAGTGCCACGAGGAGGCCTACGCCCACCCAGATGGCCCGGTTGGTGAGGGTGAAGCCCTCCAGCGGAATCACCTGCGCGTTTCGTTCGGCGACGGTCCAGTAGCGCGTCGTCAGGTCGAGACTGATGAGCCCGAAGATGTCGACGGCGTTGGAGATCCAGTCCTTGTCGAGGCCCTGTGTCCAGTTTCCGGCGATGCTCCACGCAGCCAGCAGTGCGATCCCGCTGGTGTAGACCGCCACCAGGCTCCGCGTGAGGGCGCCGACGGCATAGAAGAGGGCGCTCACCAGGAAGAGCGTCGTGACGCTGTAGACCAGGAACGGCTGAACGTGGAACCACAGGTTCCGGGACTCCAGCAGGGTCTCCGGATCGGCCCACGGCACGACGGTGCCCAGAAAGGTGCCGATGGGAATGGCCGCGTACACCACGACCATGACGGCGAAGCCGCCGAGGAAGCGCCCTGACAGGTACCCGAGCCTCGACAAGTGCGTCGTGAAGAGGAGCTCGTGGGTCTTCACCCGGAAGTCCCGAAGGAGCGACGTGCCGACGATGGCGACCGTTATGACCGTCCCCAGGGCGGTAAGCGCCGCGGTGGCCTGGGCCAGGGCGTAGGGCGAGTTCCGTTTCACCAACCCGGCGGCACCCACCACCACAACTGCTTCCGACGAAACCAGGAAGAGGCTGAAGAGGAAGAGGATCCCGAAGTAGAGCCACGTCACCGGGCGTCGCAGGTGGTACGTCAACTCGAAGCGGAGGATGGGCCAGAACATCAGACGCTCCTCGCGGCGGCTTCGCCGACCTCGTGGAAATAGACGTCTTCGAGGGCCGGTTCGACGCCCTGGAAGCCACCACCCGGCGTCACCTCGCTCCACACGTGGATGAGGGGCTCGCCCGCCTGGAGTCGGACCGAGATGACGTCATGGTCCCGCTGGACCGCCTCGAGCTCGTCGCGGCTCACCTTCTTGCGCCAGACCTTACCCCTCGCGCTCTCCAGGACCGTCGACGGATCGCCTTCCAGGACGACCTTGCCCCGGTGGATGATGGCCATGGAGCTGCACAACTCACGCACGTCTTCGACGATGTGCGTGGAGAGGATCACCACGATGTCGCGGCCCAGTTCCGCCAGAAGGTTCAGGAAACGATGGCGCTCGGTTGGATCGAGGCCGGCCGTGGGTTCGTCGACGATGAGGAGCTTCGGGTCGCCGGCCAACGCGATGGCGATGCCCAGCCGCTGCTTCATCCCGCCCGAGAAGCCCCCTACCGCCTTGTCCTTGGACTCCCAGAGATTCGTCTTCACCAGGAGTGACTCCACCAGCTCCTTGCGCTCACTTCGACCGGTTACGCCCTTGAGCGTCGTGAAGTGGTCGAGGACGACCCTGGCCGAGAGGTTCGGGTAGAGGCCGAATTCCTGGGGCAGATAGCCCAGGACCTTCCGCACTTCGTCGGGCTGGGCCAGGACGTCCAGGTCACCGAGTCGAATGGAGCCCGAGTCGGGACGCTGAAGCGTGGCGATGGTACGCATGAGCGTGGATTTTCCGGCCCCGTTGGGGCCCAGGAGGCCGAACATGCCGGGCTCGATGGTGAGGGAGACGTCGTCGAGAGCCTGGACTCCGCCGGGATAGGTTTTGGAGAGACCTTCGATGACGAGACGCAACGCACTTCCTCCAACACGAAATCTTTGCCTGTCCGGCGAGTTGCCGGGGGGGCGGGTTACCTACCGCCGTGTCACGGTACCCTCCGGAGGTTCGATGAGCCAGCGAAGCCCGTCCGTCAGGCCTATCGCCGGGGGTGGCGACGATATGATCCAGGCACGGGCGTCCGGGTCGGGTGGGTGCCGCGTCTCTCTGGCCGACGTGGCACGGAAATTCCTTCTGGACCGATGGATGCAGGAGAAACCCGGCTGCCAAGGAAGTGGTAGAACGCTCATGGACCCGAACTCCCACGCTACGAGGCCCAACCGGGCGCGGTGCGCCTTGCTCGTCGTCGTCGCCGTCGGCATCGTCGGGTGTGGCGACAGCCTCACCGGACCGGATCTTTCCGACCCTCGGGTGGCGGACTTCGTCGAGCTCATGAACCTCCACCGTATCGATATCGGCTGTTCCCCCCTGGAATGGCACCAGCCCACCGCCGACGTCGCTCGGGCCCACTCGGCCGACATGATTGACCGAGACTACTTCGCCCACACGAATCCTGACGGCTATTCGCCCTTCGATCGCCTCACCGCCGCCGGAATCGAGTTCGGGATGGCGGCGGAGAACATCGCCTACGGGTACCCCGACGCCGTCTCCGTCCTCCAGGCGTGGCTCGACAGCCCTGGCCACCGGGCGAACATCGAGAACTGCTCCTTGAGACAGCACGGCGTCGGCCTGGTGGACACACACTGGACGCACCTGTTCGCGAACGTGAACTGACTTCGCGCGGGCTTGTCGTCCCCCGTGGCGGCAACGCCCTGAGGGTTCTACCGTAGCGGCTCGAATCGACCCGCCCGAGCCCTGCGACATCATGCCTCACCGCACTTCGCGCTTCGCCCGCTTCGCGTCCGTCCTCGCATCAGCGGTCGCGCTGACCTTCCTCGCCTTCTTGCCGTCCGACACCGCGGCCCAGGAACTCCCCCTGACCTGGCAGGAGGAGCAGAACTTCCGCTCGGGCCCCACGCCCTTCGAGCCCCTCATGGCGTTCTGGTACGAGCTGGACGCCATCAGCCCCATCGTGAACATGCGGCCGCTGACGCACACCCTCCTCGATCGGGAGATGTACACGGTCACCATCGCGGATCCGCCCATCACCAACCCCGAGGACGCGGTGCGGTCGGGCAAGACCATCGTTCTCCTGGCTCCGTCGGTGCACGGAGGAGAAGTCTCGCCCAAGGAGTCGGTCCAGCTCGTGGCCAAGGAGTTGGTGGCCGGCGACCTCAGGGACGTCCTCGACGATGTCATCGTCGTCGTCGTTCCCATCATCAACCCCGATGGGGGCGAGGTGACCCGGCGGACCAACGAGGCCGGCTACGACATGAACCGGGACTATGTGAAGCTGGAGTCCCAGGAGATCCACGGCCTCGTGACGCAGGTCATGAACGAGTGGACGCCGGACATCCACGTCGACGGGCATCACGGCGGGTCACCGCCGTACGTCATCACCTACCAGGGTACGCTGAACCCGGCGGCCGACGACGAGCTTCGGCGGTACCCGTACCAGAGCATCTTTCCCCGAATCCGCCAGGCGGTGGCAGCGGAAGGCTACCGCGCCTTCGACTACTCCGGCGTCCGCACCGTCGACGGCGAGCGGGGTTGGGGATCGACATCGGTCGAGCCGAGAAAACACCACGTATACACGGGTCTGACGAACTCCATCGGTATCCTTCTGGAGACGCCCAGCGCGCGAACGCTCTTCCGGGATGGCTCACTGGTGGAGACGCCCGACGACGAGCGGTACTACCACCAGATCCGTGGCGGCTTCCTGGCCACCCGCGAGATCATCCGGGTCGCGGCGGACAATCGTGAAGAGATCCGTGCGCTGACCACGGCGTCACGTATGCGTGCCGTCGAGGCCGGAGCCGAGGGTGGCGACCCCATCGTGCTCGACTACGAGCTGACCAACCGAGGCGACGAGCCTGTCTGGATGCCCGACGAGAACGCCGAGGGCGGCTACTCGCTCCAGACGGTGCCGGTCTTCCTCGAGTGGGTGCCGACCCGCACCGCACCGCGCCCCGTCGGCTATCTCCTTCCGCCGGCCATGGCGGCCATCGTGCCACTCCTCCAGGACCACGACATCTCGGTGTATCGATTCCGTGCCCCGGCGACCCTCGAGGCGGAGGTCTACTACGCCACCGAGGTGAATCGGGACTCCTACTTCCAGGGCCACTACCTCAAGTCGGCGGAGGTGGAGAAGGCCACCGAGTCCCTCGACGTTGTTCCCGGCTGGTTCTGGATCCCCAGCGCCCAGTCCCGGGCGAACCTCATCAACTACATCCTCGAGCCGGAGACCGACGACAACCTCATCACCTGGGGATGGACGGATCACGTGCTCGAGGTCACCGGGGAGGGCGAAGACGAGCGCCAGCGCGTGCCCATGATGCGTGTCATGCGCCACCAGTATCTGCCGGTGGTGGAGGTTCAGCCCTTCAACATGTATCAGAGGAACCGGTACTTCCGACCGGGCTACTGACGCCTGCGTGTCCTGCGCCTGTCTTCAGCCGCCGACGGTGTATCGCAGTCGTAGGGGCTCAGGATAGCGGATGGGCCCCAGGGAGGTCTGAACGGTGGGGAGCACCTCCACCATGACCTCCTTGGGGTCGCCGCCCACACCGGCCAGGGAGCTGGCGATCTCGAAGAGGTCTCGGGCGTTGCCCTCGTAGAACTCGACGAGGTTGAGGCCCACGCTGACAGGTACGTCCGTCGGCGCTCCTCGGGGCAGCACGACTTCTCGGTCCAGGATGCCGCTCACCGTCTCCCGGTCCTCCAGGAAGAGTGTCCACGCCATCTCCACCAGGCGGGCGTCTGCATAGTTGTCCGTCGGATTCACGGCGACGACGTCCAGCTGCAGGTCGAGGGGCAGATTCCGGTTCGACACTGCCGACGCGAGTGCCGCGGCGTCGGAGAAGCTCAGGTCGCCGAAGGAGCGGACCCGCGTGAAGTCGACGCCTGCGAGGCGCACCTCGGATACGCCCCGAAGGTCGAAGTCGACGTTCCGGAGGGCGCCGAGTTGCTGGAGGGTGGCGCAACCGGAGAGGAGGGCGAGGCCGACCAGTCGGCTCGCCTTCCGGATGGTCTTTAGGCGTGTCATGCGATCGCGGGTGATGGGTTTGTCCATCCAAGCTAGTAGGTCATGGGCGCTCGACTGTACACTCCCCGCACGCCCACCGCTGCAGTGCCCTCGGAAGGAGCAGCGGTGTTGAACACCCGAGCCGAATGGCACGTATTGGAGGTAGGCACTCGTCGTAGGACAGGAGACCTCCATGTACACCACCTGCATGTTCTGCAATCGCTCCCTGGGGGCGAACGAGGTGGTGGAGCACTTTCCGGTGGGGCGGAGGCTCGCCTTCGATTCTTCGCGGGGACGCCTCTGGGTCGTCTGCCGGAAGTGTGAGCGATGGAACCTCACCCCCATGGAAGAGCGGTGGGAGGCGGTGGAGACGTGCGAACGCCTCTTCCGGGAGACCCGCGTCCGGGTGTCGTCGGAGAACGTCGGACTGGCCCGCCATCCCGAAGGCCTGGAGTTGGTGCGGATCGGCGATCCCCTCCGACAGGAGTTCGCCGCGTGGCGGTACGGCGATCAGTTCGGGCGGCGGCGTAAGAAAGCGGTTCTCTACGGGGTGGGGGCGGCGGCGGTGTTCGGCACGCTCGTCGTCGGGGGTGCGGCGACCGGTGTTTTGAGCGGCGCCGTCCTCAGTCAATCCGGCAACATCTTCAATGTCTGGATGAACGGCCGGACCCGGGTGAAGCTCCGCACCGACGACGGCCGCGTCATCAAGCTCAAGAGCCATGACCTCCTCGGTACCCGTCTGCGGGCTCCGGAGGGCGGCGGGGGCTTGCGACTCCAGGTGCGGAAGGGGAACAAGAAGGAGTGGTTCGAAGGAGCGGAGGCTGAACGGCACGTCGGTCTCATCATGCCGGCGATGAACCGCATGGGTGGCAAGGAACGCGTGGTTCGCGACGCGGTGTCCGAGATCGAAGAGCACGGCCACCCGGATGTCTTCCTCACGGACCTCGTACATGGCGACCGCTTCACCGACAAGAAGGGCGTGCCCGGCTACGTGAACAAGATGCCGAAGCCGACCCAGCTCGCCCTGGAGATGGCCCTCCACGAAGAGCAGGAACGGCGTGCACTGGAAGGGGAGATGTGGCTCCTTGAGCGAGCTTGGGAGGAGGCCGAGGAGATCGCGGCCATCTCCGACGACCTGCTCCTCCCAGAGGGAGCGCGGGCGTTCATCGCCTCCGGGAAGGCGGAAGGCTCGGCAGACGAGTAGACGACCCCGTGCCAGATCGGGCGGGTGTCCCCATAATTGGCGTCTGTCCAAGACCGGAGCAGCACGCATGCTCGCTCCGGCGTTCGTCGACCTGCAGTCCCGGCCCAACGACTATGAGAACGACCCGCCCACCCGCACGGCGATCCACCCTCGGAACACTTGGCCTCCTCGGCGCCCTGGCCCCGGGCGTCGTCGAGGTCGAAGCCCAACAGCGCCCCATGACGTTCATGGACGTTCAGCTCATGAATCGAGCCGGGTCGTGGGCTCCGAGCCCCGACGCCCGGTGGATGCTGTACACGGTGACGACACCCGATTGGGAGGAGGCCGACTCACAGACCGACATCCACATCGTGTCGATGACCGACGGCGTCGCTTCGAGCCGCCAGCTCACCTTCACCGACGAAGACGACGAGACCAACCCCACGTGGAGCACGGACGGCTCGTTCTTCGTCTTCACGTCGGATCGGGACTCGGACGGCGGCGACGACCAGCTCTACATGATGCGGCCCGACGGGGGCGAGGGTCAGCGCATCACCGACGCCGAGCACGGGGTGTCGGGCTTCGACTTCAGCCCCGACGGAGCGTGGCTCGTCTATCGGAGCGGCGACTCGGGACAGGAGCAGCTCCATCGCATGGTCGTGGCGGAACTCCCCGAAGCCGAGTCCACGGTGATCACCCACGGCGAAGCGGGTGTGGACCGGTGGGAGTGGAGCGTGGACGGCGGGTCCATCTATTTCACCCGCCCCGACGACTTCGACGACGCCGAGAAGGAACGGGTGGAAGCGGGTTTCACCGTCGACGTGAAGAACGGCGTCACGCCGCTGTCGAGCCTGTGGATCGTGGACGTGGCCAGCGGAACGGAGGACCAGCTCGCGAGTTCCCCGGACTACAGCGTGGAGAACTTCGAGCTGTCACCCGACGGGCGTTGGGTCGCCTTCACGGGCGGCTCGCCCAACCGGTATGAGCGCAACATCACGGGTGCGCGTCTCTACGCCGATCAGTACCTCATGGATCTGGCCACGAACCGCGTCGAGCGCCTGACGGAGAACTACGAAGTGGGCGAAGGTCAGACGACGTTCTCGCCCGACAGCCGCCTCATCGCCTTCTCCGCGCCCGACAACATGGAGCGGTACTCCATGACGGAGAACCGAATCTACCTCCGTGAGGTCAGCGCCCGCGGGGAGCCTTTCCGCAAGCTGGGCTCGGACTTCGATCAAAGTCTGTCGGTCGGCTTCTGGTCCGACGACGCCAGCACCATCTACTTCAACACCGGCATCACGGTCACCAATCAGCTGTGGGCACTGGATATCGCCTCGGACGAGGTCACGCAGATCACACACGAGCGCGCGTCGCTTTCGGTGGACCGTGACGAAGACACCGACGCCATCCTCATCAACTACCAGGATCCGGAGACCCCACCCACCGTCTTCACCGTCACCGACCTGGACCAGGTCGCCGACCGGAGCCGTTGGACCCGTTTGGTGGACGTGAATCCGCAGGTCGAGGAGATCGCACTCGGTCGTGAGGTGGAGATCAATTGGACATCCACCGACGGCAAGGAGGTCGGAGGCGTGCTCGTGTACCCGGTGGGGTATCAGGAGGGCACACGGTACCCCCTCATCGTCGCCATCCACGGTGGGCCGGCATCGGCCGACGTGCTGCGCTTCAACGGCGGCTACAGCGCGCAGGTGTACGCCGGCGCCGGCTACGCCGTGCTCAAGCCCAACTACAGGGGCTCGCGCAACTACGGAAACGCCCACCGCACGGACATCGTCGGCGATTACTTTACCCTGGGCTACGACGACATCATGACCGGCGTCGACTATCTCATCGACGAAGGGATTGTCGACGGGGAGCGAATGGGTGCCCTCGGATGGAGCGCCGGTGGACACTGGTCCAACTGGATCCTGACGCAGACGGATCGCTTCAAGGCCATCAGCTCCGGTGCCGGTACCATGAACTGGATCAGCATGTACGCCCAGAGCGACGTACAGCGGAATCGTCAGTACTACGTGGGTGACGGCTTCCTCTACGAGGACTTCGACACCTACTTCGATCAGTCGCCGCTGAAGTACATCACGAACGCCAAGACGCCCACGATGATTCACGTGGTGGAGGGTGACCCTCGCGTTCCCAGCCCTCAGTCGGTGGAACTCCACATGGCGCTGAAGAAGCTCGACGTGCCCACCGAGCTCTTCATGTATCCGGGCCGCAGCCACGGCATCCCCGATCCCCGGAACCGGCTGGTGAAAGCGGTGAGTGAGATGGCGTGGATGGATCACTACGTCCGCGGGATGGGCGAGGGCTTCGAGTGGGAGATGGTTCTGAAGACCCTCGAAGAAGACGCGGCCTCCGTGCGCGCTGAACAGGTGTCGTCCCGATGAAGCGGGTGATGCAGCGCCTCGCCACGGGCGTGCGGATCGCGGGGTGGGCTGCCGCGTCGGCCGCGATCGTATCTGCGACCCTTCCTGCCACCGCTCAGGCGCAAAGCGCATCCGCAGCTCCGGGCGCCCCGGCTGCCCAGCGCGCTGAAGCCCATAGCTCGCCCCCCGGCTTCATGGAGGAGTTCGAGGGGCAGTTCGGCGCGTCCGCACAGAAGCTGGTTGCCCTCGCCAGGGCCATGCCGGCATCGACGTACGATTGGAGCCCTGGAGACGGTGTCGCGAGTGTGGCTCGCGTCTTCATGCACATCGCCCGCTACAACTACATGTACCCCCACGAGAACATGGACCGTCAGTCGCCCGTCTCCCCCGCCGAGTACGCCCGGTGGGAAGACGAAGTCACCGACAAGGACGAAGTCGTGGAGATTCTCGAAGCCTCCATGGAGTATGTCCGCGACGTCGCCGGCTCGATGAGCCCTGGCGATCTCGACGAGGCCACGATGCTCTACGGACGAAGCGTGGGAGAGTGGGCCGTGCTCCTCCAACTCGTGACCCACATGAACGAGCACCTCGGCCAATCCATCGCCTACGCACGCATGAACGGAGTCGTACCTCCATGGTCCCGATGATTCGCCGCACGACCGTCGTTCTCGCCGTCGCGGCCCTCGCCGCGTGTGGAGCTCAGGACGAGCCGATGCCCGAAGGGGAACCATCCATGACCGCGGCGCCCATGGAGCACGACAACGTGATCATCGCGCTCCTGGCATCGGGCCAGCCGGTGTTCGGCATGTTCGCACCCGAGCAGTCCGCCGACGGCGGCGTCCAGGCGGCCGCGAACCACGAGACGGACTTCATCTTCTACTCGCTGGAGTCGGGGCCGTGGGACATCCCGACCATGGAGACGTTCATGGCGAGTATGGCGCAAGCGGCCGGCGAGTCGGGACCCCACCCGGTGGTCCTTCGGATTCCGCCCATCCGGGATGATCGCGACGCCGCTCGCGCCCACATGCAGGAGGGCCTCGCTGCCGGTATCGACGGACTCGTGCTTCCCCACGTCGAGACGGTGGCGGACGTGGAGGTGGCCACGGAAGTCGCAGGCGATCGACTCTGGCCCCTCAACCCCGACGGCGACGTGCTGAACGTCATTCTCATCGAGGATCAGTCGGGGATCGCTCTCGCGCGGGAGTTGGTAGGTGCGCCGGGTGTGGGCGTGGCGATTCCAGGCCCCGGGGACCTCCGACGGGCCTACGAAGGCGACATGGAGGCCGTGGAGAACGCCATCCAAACGGTACTCGCCGCGTGCAAGGAGTTCGACGTTCCCTGCGGGATCACCGCCGGACCCGACGATATCGCCGAGCGCCTCGAACAGGGCTTCGAGATGATCATCGTCACGCGGCCCGAGGCTCTGGCCGTGGGGTTGCAGGCTTCGGGGCGGGGAGGCTGATGGTGCGCCGGCTGAGGCTTCTTCACACGGGGCTCGCCGTCGTGGTGGCGGCGGCGTGCGGCGGTGGTGACGACGGGCCTGGCTCGGACGCTTCGACGACGGAAGCGGGCGCCTCCGACGTTGTAGCAGTCGCCGTCGAGGCACAACGCACGACCCTCGTCGACCTGTGGGCAGGCGGGACGCCGGCCTTCGGCGTCTTCGTGCCCAGCGAGCGCGAGCGAGGGGCTCGGGGCCCCGATGGAGAGCGACTGCCGCCGCTCTACACGATGGAAGGAGCGGCGCGTCTCGCCGAGAACCCCCTCCTCGACTACCTCTTCCTCAATCTGGAGCCCTCGTACGACGCCGAGGCCGTCGCCGCCGTGGCCGCGGGGCTCGGTGACGACCCGACCGCGCCGACGCTCCTCGTCCGGATCCCACCGATCTCGGCCGACGGCGCAGTGGCTGCGCAGGACCGGGCCATGGAAGCCCTCGCAGCTGGCGCCGACGGGATCGTCTTCCCTCACGTGCGGAGCGAAGCCGAGGCCCGCCAGGTGGTGGAGTTCATGGAGGCTGCAGGCGCCGACGTGTGGTCACCGACGAACCCCGACGGCACGGTCATCGCCATGGTCATGATCGAGGATCCGGGGGCGCTGGAAGAGGCAGCAGCCATCGCCGACGTCGAGGGCTACAGCGTCCTGGCCTGCGGCATCGGCAGCTTGTCGGCGGCTCTCGGGAGTCGCGAGGCCGGAGAGGCCGGCAACCAGCGTGTCCTGGAGGAGGCCAAGCGGGTGGGACGGCCGGACATGATCACCGCCAATGCCCAGGACGTGGGTCAGCGCATCGACGAGGGCTTCCTCGGGCTGCTCATGTCGGGGCCTGAAGCGGACGAGGCGATCAGGGTCGGGAGGGCGGCGGCGGGACGTTAGACTCCGGCTCCCCTCAGACGGCGGCTCCCGCCGAGGCGCCGGCCTCCAAGGCCTCCACAAGCCACGGCATGGCCGAGGCCGGAGTAGCGCAAATGGCTACCCGTACGGCTCCAGGTATGGGCACCGTGTAGACGCCCAATTCCCGCATCTTCGCCGCTGTGCGCTCCTGATCGGGGGTGAACATCGCGACGAAGAACCCCGCGTCGAAACGAGGCGTCGGGATGCCGGCTTTGGACGCGTATTCGTTGAAGGCGTCGATGCGCTCGTCCAGCAGCCCGGATAGCCCGGCACGCTCGACGGCGACACGCTCGGCCAGAACCGGCTCCGTCAGGAGGTCGGTGACGGCGAGCTGGCCCAGGTGGTTGCAGTTCGACCATGTGCCCCGACACGTATAGCCCAGCGCGTTCCGTATCTGGGTTCGCTCCCCCTCGTCGCGGTGGAGCGCGACCAGGGCGCCGATCCTGGCGCCGTACTGGGCCAGGCTCTTCGACGCCGTCCAGGCCACGAGGACGGTGGCGCTGCGAAGAAGACCGGGCACCGCACTGATCCAGCTGCGAGCAGCCTCGCGACCGAACTCCATGTACGCCGCGTCGATCATCACCGTCACCGGTCCACGGGCTCCGGTCCGGTTGACCGCCGCGACGACCTCTTGCCACTCCCGTGCGTCCAACGAGTACCCCGTCGGATTGTGGCAGGGGAAGTTGAGAATGAGCATCGCGCGACCCTGCTCGACGAGGTGCCGCTCGAGGCCCGCCGCCATCTCATCCACATCGAAGGCCCCTCGGTCGTCGAACATCGGGAAGGTCTCGACCCGGCGGCCAGCGTGATCGCAGATGTGCCGATAGGGTCCCCAATAGAACTCGGGCACCAGCAACTTCTCGTCCGGTCCCAGGAAATTGACCACACCCGCGTAGACGGCTCCGGTGCCCCCGGGAGTCGCTACGGCGACAGCCTGTTCGCCGAGCGAAGTGCCATCGAACAGGTCACGGATCACGGCCTCCCTGAACTCTGGTATCCCGGGTATCGGAGGGTATCCTGCCGAGGGGATGCGGGCGGCACACCGTTGGAACGTCTCCAACACCGTGGGCATCGTGCAGAGGGCGCCGCTGTCGTCCATCAGGGCCCCGAGAGTGGCGTTGAGGATGGACTCCCCAGCGGCCGCTCGGGAGCGGGCCTCGGCATTGAGGGTGAAGATGGGGTCGTTGCCGGTCCGGTCCCGGGCTCCATCGATGACGGAGGAGTGCACAGTGGTCATCGGCCGGGCTCGGGCAGCGTGCCGTCGATCTCGGCGTAGACCTGGGCGATGGCCCGGTCCCCCTGGCTTTCCCGAAGAGACCACTCCTCGAGGTCGCCGAAAAACGCTTGCTGCTGAGCGTCTCCCACGCCGTACCCCTCTTCGTGGAGCTGCCGTGCCTGATCGATGACGACTCGGATGGCACCCTGGAAGAGCTCGAGCTCCTCGGCGAGGATCGTCGGATGGTCGACGAAGCCGTGGCCTGGGACGTACGTCTCCACGTCCATGGACTGCGCCCGTTCGATCATTTCGATCCACTCCGACGGGAAGGCGCTTCGCATGGCCGGAAAGATCCGGTGGAGGTATGCCTCGCTCATGAACATGATGCTCTCTTCGGGCAGGTAGACCACCAGATCCCCACCGGTGTGAGCGCGCCCGAGATGGAGGATCCGGATCTCCCTACCGCCCAGATCGACGACGAGTTCGTCCTCGACGGTCTGCGTGGCGTTGGGAACCGCGTCCATTCCCTCCAGCGCCGCCGCCGACGTGGGGTGGGCGATGAAGTCCACGCCCTCGGGGAAGGCCGCGTTGCCCGCGGTGTGGTCGCCGTGATCGGATGCGACCACCACCGTTCGGATGGGCTGGTCCGTGATCTCGGCGATGTGATCGATGAGGCGTTGGGTCTCCTCGACGTTGCCCTGGCCGTCGGCTACGAGCACGCCTTCGTCGGTGACGACGAACATACTCACCGTCGTGAACATCTCTTCGCCCGCCGAGCGGAGTTGCTCGTAGCTGTAGACGCCCGGCGCCAACTCCTTCACCCGCGGAAAGTCATCCACCGTGTAGCCTCGCTCGAAAGGGTCGGCGGTGCGGATGAGCTGGTCGGCAGGCAGGTCGGTAGCGGCGGTCGAAGCGCCGTCCTCGCTGCCGGTGTCGGCGCCCGAATTCCCGGAGCAGGCCGCAAGGCCGAGGGCGGCAAGGAGAGCTGCGATGGCGGGGAGGGCGTCGGCTCGGTGGAGTCCGCGAGCAGATGTCTTCACGAGAGGTCTCGATGGGTGGGACGTGTACAGTGCGTCGAGCGAGATGCCCGAGGGGACAAGTCGGAGAAGGTATGCCCTGCCGCGCGTCGCGACAGAGGGGAGGGCGTCAGCCCTGCCTCGCCTTCCAGGCGTCGTAGCGCATCCGGAGGGTGATCACCGGGTTTGCGTTCTCGGCGGACTCGATGTTCTGGTCCGTCACGTCGATGAACATGAAGTAGTCACCGTCGTTGAACGACTCACCTTCGGGATCGTCCGGATCGGCCGCGAGGAGGTAGGCCACGTGGGCATTTCGTCCATCGCAGGGAGCGTCGGGTACCGGTGGTGTCTCACACGTGCACCTCCGGTCGCCGCCCGCAGCGTCGGCGGCTTCCATGGCCGCCATCACCTTGTCGAGGATGTCGCCCTCGGCGCGCTCCATCGCCCTGGCCGCATTCTGGACCACGGCATCGGACGCCAGGATGTTGCCCTGCACGGAGTAGTAGATGTCCGTGCCGGGAACGCGCCCCTGAACGGAGAGTGATGCGGGGCTGTTGCCCCTTCCCGAGAAGCCGATGGAACGGCCCTGTAGATCGACGATCCCGAACTGACGGCGCTGGATGTTCGGGTCGCCGTGGAGCATGTCGAGGATGAGCCGGGGATCGGTCCCGTCCTTCAGTTGCTCGTAGACGAGCGCCTGATTCTCCCTCGTCACATCCACCCCGGCCTGTGCTGCAGCCACACCCACACCCGGCACGACGATGGCCTGGACGTCCATGAGGCCCTTGGAAGGGAAGCTCAAGAGGCGCTCTTGGGCGACACACGTCGCTGACGAGATGACCACACGCCCCGTGCGGGCGTCCACCGCGATAACGGACCATGTCGCCGAGGCGGGTGTTGCCACGACGAGGAGTGAGCCGACGAAGAGGAGGGCCGCCGTGGCGACCCTCCGGCCCAGCTCGATCAACCTCCGCCTTCGTCCGAGTTGATCTCGGTCCAGGCGGTGGCGAACGCCGACACCAGCGCGTCCAGGGTCGCGCCCACCGCGTCGGTCGCGGAAGCGGCGCTGGTGACTCCGATATCGCTGGAGAACCAGGTCACGGCCTCGGGCAGTGTGATCTGGGTGTCCCTGAGCATCTGAGCGGACTGCTGGACCCGAAGCGCTACAGAGTAGGCCATGGCCCCGCTGGCGCCGTTCGTTCCGGAGGCGCAGTCGATGGCCACGCGTAGTTCGGGGAGGGCCGGATGCTGCAGCATCTCCTCCATGGTGAGAACACCCACCTCCGAGTCGAGAAGCGACATGGACACGCTCGCTTCGAAATCCGATGCCGTGACACCGGCGGCTTCACACGCCTCCGCAACCTCCATGCGGATGTACACGCCCCCGAGGTCCTCGAGGGTGTAGCGGTTCCACTCCGTATCCTGCGCCTCGGCACCCATGGGCGCCGAGACGGCCAAGGCCAGCAGTCCGAGGGTAGAGCGTCGCATCATCTTGCTCAGGTCCACTAGTTGCCGCCCGACGATCCGGAACCGCAGGACCGGCAGTTGTGGTTGTTCTTCGAACCCAGCTTCTCGAGGAGAGCGATGGTCGCCGGGTGGGGCTGTGCCCTCTGCTCGGGACTGTTGGCCATGTCGGCCGTCGTCTGTCCTCTACGGCTCACCAGGGTAACGTCGGCTCCCTGGGAGACGAGATAGAGGATCGTCTCGTTGTCACCCCGTGCTGCTGCATGGTGGACCGGTGAGAAGCCGTCCATGTCACGGAGGTTGGGGTCGACGCCCAACTCCTCCACGAAGTACTTCATGGCCGGGAGCCATCCCCCGGGGACGCTACGATGCTGCTGGGCCACGCGGGAGGTCCCGAAGCCCACGCCGGACGCGGCGTGGATCGGGTGCACCGCCGGACCACCCACCGGGACAGGCGGCAGACCCGACGGATCGACTTCCTCTTCGTCGTCGTCGTCGTCGAAGAAGCGACGGCGCTCGGGAAGCTTCATGGTCCAGATGTGGGGGTCTGCGCCGTAGGAGTGGAGAAGCCGCATGGCGTCTACGTCCGTGGCATAAGCCGCCCGCCAGAACGGCGTGGCTCCCGTGAAGTCGACGCCCATCCGGCCAGCGTTGTAGGCGGCATACCAGACGTGGGTGCTGGTGCGCGCGTTCGGATCCGCGCCGGCCTGAAGGAGCAGTTCCATGAACTCGAGATACGACGTCTCCTGTACCCGGTACGCCTGGGGCTGCGGGTACCAGGTCCGCAGCGACCACTCGATGTTCAACGTGGCGAAGAGGGGGCCGACGCCATCGTCACTCACCAGGTTCGGGTCGGCTCCCCGTTCGAGCAGGACCCTCGCCAGGTCGTAGTTGCCGTTGATGACGGCCACGAGGAGCGGGCTCGAGTTGTCACCTCCCGAGAGATGGTCGATGTCCGCCCCATTGTCGAGGAGAATCTCAGCCGTCTTGACGTGGCCCTGGCGAGCAGCGTAGTGCAGGGGCGTGAAGCCACCCTGTACGCCGATCTGCTCGATGGAGGACAGAGCCTTCACCGGAGGCTCTTTCTCTTCTTCCTTCTCCTCTTCGATCTCTGCTTCGGCCTTGGTGCTGTCCGCCGATGCCGTGTCGGGCTGGGGCTGGGCCTGGGGCGGGAAGCGTGGGTCGCCACGAGGTTCCTCGCCGCTCTCAGCCGCCCGGATGCGCGCACGACGGGCTCGATCGTCCCGGTCCCGCTGCTCGGCGGCCGTGTAGTCCTTGAGGTCGGTGGTGATCGATGGATCGGCGCCGAGCTCGAGGAGGGCCTTCACGGCGCCGGTGGCGTCACGTCCCGCTGCGAAGACCAGAGGAGTTCGCCCACGGAACTCGTCCCGGGCGTTGATGTCGGCTCCGTACTCCACGAGAACACGTACCGATTCCGCGTCGTTCGCCTGGGCGGCGAAGTGGAGCGGTGTGACCCCGGTGTCCGTCCAGAAGTTGGGGTCGGCTCCGGCCTCCAGAAGAGCCGCTACGATGGCAGGATGCCCCGAGCGCGCAGCGAGATGGAGGGGAGAGTAGCCTCCCACGCGTGTCAGCGGACGGATGGCGGCGCCTGCGTAGAGAAGCACCTCCAGTGTGGCCAGGTCGTCGTTCAGCGCGGCCCAGTGGAGGGCGGTCAGTCCGTCGGCCTGAGGTGCATTCACGTCCGCGCCCTGCCGCAGCAGCGTGCGGACTTCCTCGACGTCTCCCGACTGTGCCGCATCGGCGACGGGAGATTCGAGCGGTGTCGCCGCGGCCAGCAGGAGGCCGACCCCGAGGATCGAGGCCAGCCTCACCGTGGTGCTCTTGATCATATGGCGAAGGTTCCTGTGCTGTTGCCGAACTGCTCGATGTCGTTGACGCCCAGCTTCTGGAGTAGGCTGAGCATGACGTTGGCCATGGGCGTACCGGGCGTAGCACGGATGTGCCGTTCGCCTTCGATGAGCCCGTTCGCGCCACCCACGAGGAAGAGGGGGCAGCGGATGTGGTTGTGGAGGTTCGAGTCGGCCATGGCCGAGCCGTACATGACCATCGTCTTGTCCAGCAGCGTGCCGTCGCCTTCCGTCACCGACTGGAGCCTCTCCAAGAAGTAAGGGATCATCGAGACGTGGTACTCGTTGATCTTGGCGAAGTCGCGTACCCGCTCCTCGCGACCACCGTGGTGGGACGCAGCGTGGAACGGTGTGTCGGAGCCACTCTCGGGGTAGACCCTCGGCGACGCGTCGCGCCCGATCTTGAACGAGAACACGCGCGTCGTGTCGGACATGAAGGCCAGGACCTGCAGATCGAACATGAGCTTTACGTGCTCGGCGAAGTCGTCGGGTACGCCCACGGGGGCCTCGGGGATCTGCCGCTCTTCACCGCTGGTGTTCTGCGCCTCGATCCGCTGGATACGCTCCTCGAGCTCGCGGATGTTGGTGGTGTAGCGATCGAGCCGTTCGCGATCGGCGGCGCCGAGATCCCTGCGGAGTCCGGACATCTCGCTCATGACCCAGTCGAGGATGCTTCGGTCCGTGGCCAGGCGCTCGGCCCGCTGCTCGGGCGTTCCGCCGGCGCCGAACATCTGCTCGAAGACGGCCCGAGGGTCGCGGATCATCGGGAGTGGTTCGGTGGGCGACGCCCAGGAGATGGTGTCCGTGTAGACGCAGGAGTAGCCGTACGCACAGCCACCGGCCTGATCGACGTTCTCGATGGTCAGTTGCATCGACGGGATGGGCGTCTCCCCGGCGATGGCCTTGGCGTAGACCTGGTCGAAGGACGTGCCGGCGTGGACATCGGAGCCCTGGGTCTGCTTCGGGTGCGCCTGCGTCAGGAAGACCGCGGCCGTCCGGAAGTGGTCGCCGCCGATCTCCTCCGGCGAGAAGGCGTCGGCGTTCCTGCAGTCCGTATCGCTGACGATGGTCAGGTACTTACGGAAGGGCTCCAGCGGCTTCATGGAGCTGAGGGAGAGGTCGAAGTTCTTGCCCTCTTCCTTCGGCGCCCAGAGGCCCAGTTCGTTGCCCAGATCGTTGCATCCAGCGGCACCGTGGACGTTTTCGATGGCGACAAGGCGCGTGCTGTCCGCGGCGCGACCGGCGGCTGTGGCAGCCATCGGCCGGGCAGCCGGGACCATCGCGTCGAGAAGCGGTAGGCCGACGCTCGCCCCCATGCCCTTGAGCATCGCCCGTCGTGAGATGTGCTTTCCGGTGATGAAGTCCATTTCTTCAGTGCCTCGTCGAGGTGGTTGTCTCGTTGTCGTCTCGGGGGTGCATCAGTTTGCGCCGGTCGCCGTGGTGACCGCAGGGGTCGCCGTCGGAGCCGCAGCGCGCTGGTATCGGAAGGCCGGCGTCGTCACGACGCCACGGACGAACGCCGACAGGCGATAGTCCTCCTTCGCGGCTTGCCGGACGATCTCGCGGATCGCCGGCTGGTCGTAGTGCTCGACCCGTCGGCCGAGGGCGTACGCCATCATGTTCTCGGTGAAGATCCGGTAGAAGACCTCCGGGCGCTGCATGATTGCCGCCCGCAAGTCGCCGACGCTGTTGATGGGCGTGCCATCGTACAGCTCCGACGCGGGATCGATGGGGTTGCCGCGATCCCGATTCCGCCACGAGCCGTCCACATCGAAGTTCTCGAAGGCGAGGCCGATGGGGTCGATGACGTTGTGGCAGGAGGAACACGCCGGATTGGCCCGATGCATTTCCATCTGCTCGCGGACGCTGAGGAAGCGACCGTCGCCGGCGTCCTCGGTCTCCTCGAGCTCCGGGACGTTCGGCGGCGGCGGGGGAGGCGGCGATCCCAGGAGGACCTCCATCACCCACTTGCCGCGAAGGACCGGAGAGGTCCGTCCGGCATGGGATGTCAGCGTCAGGATGCTCCCGTGGCCCAGGATCCCCCGACGGCGATCGTCGGGGTACTCGACCTTGCGGAACTCCGTGCCCAGAACGCCAGGGATACCGTAGTGCCGGGCCAGGCGCTCATTGACGAAGGTGTAGTCCGCAGTGAGGAGGTCGGTGATGGGCCGGTCCTCCTTGCGGATGTAGTCGAAGAGGAGCTCGGTCTCGCGATGCATGGCATCGGCGAGCGTCTCGTCGTAGTACGGATAGCTCAACGCGTCCGGGCGGATCTTCTCCAGATCCTGGAGTCGCAGCCACTGTGCGGCGAATCGGCTCGCCAGTGCTTCGGCATTCGCATCGTTGAGCATGCGCTCGGCCTGACGCTCCAGCTCGTCCTCGTCGGAGAGCTTCTCGTCATCGGCCAGGTCGATGAGCTGCTGGTCCGGGGGCGAGCCCCAGATGAAGAAGGAGAGGCGGGACGCCAGGTCGACGTCGGCGACCTCGTAGATCTCCCCGGGCTCCACGTCCTCCGGAGCCTTCTCCATGCGGAAGATGAAGTGCGGGCTCGCCATAATGGCCTGCAGTGCGAGTCGGATACCGTCCTCGAAGCCGTCCCGCTCGGCGCCACGATCGTAGAAGGCCATGAGCGACTCGACGTCGGCGTCCGTGACGTCACGACGGTAGGCGCGCTCGGCCAGTCGGCTGACGATGCTCTCCGCGCAGGGTCGCTCCTCCTCGGGAGCCGTCGGACGGCAGGTGAAGATGGCGCGTCGCGTCGGCGTGTCGGAGACGCCCGTGACCTCGAAGGGCCCCAGGATCGTCATCCGCTGGAGGTGCTGCTGCGTGGTCACTCCGTAGCCGATGCCGATCTGGCCGTCTGCCATGGTGTGGTCGATGGGACGGATGAGGTCGTCCAGGTCACCCTCGAACTGCTTCACGAAGGCCGCCGTCACCCGATGGGGGCCTGCGGAGACCTGAATGGAGTCGGTCCGCATGTTCAGCCCCGAGGGCTCGGACTCGTGCATCCAGCGATCAACGGTCATGAGAGCGACGCGCTCGCCATCGATGGAGATCTCGATCTGCTCGGTCCCGTAGGTCCGACCGAAGACCTCACCCTCCACAGCGTTGTACGGCATGATGTGGAAGACGTACTTCCCGTCTGCGGGGAAGTTGTGGATGACCGAGATCCCACCGCGGGTGCCCAGCGGCGCTCCTTCTGCGGTCTCCTTCTGCGACTCGATGCGCGGCATCCGGTAGATGGCGTTACCGACCTCGGCATCGGGGTCGCCGAGGGCGAGGCGGGCGATCTGACCGGCGGCCCGGAGGTACCCTTCCACAACCGTCGTCGACGGCATCTGGACGTCGGCGATGTTGTCGAAGTTGGCGCTCTTGGTATCCAGCGGCAGGTACGACGAGACGTCGACCTCGAGGCCGAGGAGGTGCTCGACCGCGGCCGCGTACTCGGCGCGATTGAGGCGCTGGAAGACGCGCGTCCCCGGCTCGGGATCGTCTTCCCAGTGCTCGTCGAGGCGAGTCTCGAGTTCGACCACCAGGTCCTCGAGGACAGCTTCTTCCGGACGGCGGGCTCCGGCGGGCGGCATCATTCCGGCCCGAAGCTTCTTGATCATCCGTTCGGCGATCTCACCGTGCTCGACAGTGTTGTTCACGTCGAAGCCTTCCAGCACGAGGCCTCCACGTTGGCGCTGCTCACTGTGGCAGCGCGTGCAGTACTGCTCGATGACCTCGTTGGCTTCTTCCGGATCGAGTCCGTCCGAGACCGTCGCGTAGACGGAGGCCTCGGTGGGAGCGGGTTCGACACCGGCGTCACCGGCGAGCCCCACGAGGAGGAGGCCGGCGACGAGCAGTACGGGAGTCGGTGCGTTCATTCTGCCTCGATATGACGTCGAAATGCGGACTGCGTGTTCAGTCTATATAGACACGCGAGGGGGCCCGAACGCTGAGCGGCCTACGATCGCGTGCCAGGAGCACTTCTTGAATGCGTGCCAGGAGCGCCCCTTAAATTAAAGAGCAGCGATGATCCCTGCCAGGTAACGGGCCCGGTGGTCATCGCGCGGGATTACCCCATTTTCCGGGCATGAACCCTTTCGACGACCCGTCGTTCGATGCCTGGAGTCGGACGGCACTGGCCGACCACCTCCGGCGACATCCTGTCGACGCCACCTTCATCGGCGTGCACGACCACGATCATCGCCTGCCCGACGTCTCCCCCGACGGGTTGATTGCGACCCTCGATTCCATGAAGTCGCACCTGTCGGGGGGCCGTGATACCGCGGCTGGCGACCGCGACGGCGCGAACGGCGACCGTGACTCGGCGGGCGGCGACCGTGACGCCGTGGTCGGCGGCTCCTTGGTCGACCTGGACCGTCGGCTCGTTCGTGGGTTCCTCGCATCCCGGATCTGGGAGTACCAGTCGGGGCACGTCTCCGCGAACCCCAGCGTCCACGTAGGAGACGCGGTCTTCGGACTCATGGGTCCGCTGCTCACGCGCTTCGGCTCCATGGACGAGCGGCTGGATTCCGTGGCTGCGCGGCTGGCGGAGATCCCACGGTTCTTCGCCGGCGCGCGGGAACTCCTGGAACCGAACGCCGAAGGAGCGCCCATGTGGAGGCCCGGCGACGAGGGCGGGCCTGTCCACGGATCGGCTCTCCCCGCCGCGTGGATCCGACGAGCCATTCGGGAGTGCACGGCGGGTGTGCGCTTCGTGGAGGTGGGGCTGGAGCGCGTGGACGGTGATGCGGGTCCGTTGGCTTGGCCCGCCTCCCTGCGATCCGATGCGGCCGATGCCTTCCGCTCCTTCCGTCGTTTCCTGGAGCGCGACGTGCTGCCCACCGGGTCCGACGACGTCGCGTGCGGGCCGGAGGCCTTCCAGATGTACCTCCGGGGCGGCCACTTTCTCACCCGCTCGGCCGACGACATCGTCGCGTACGCGAGGGACGAGATGGTCCGGACGCGGAACTGGCTCGAATCGGCTGCACCGGGCTATGGCGCGGCGACGCCCGAGGAGGTGATGGCCGGCCTCGCCGATCTTCATCCCACGCCGGACGGGTATCTGACCCGGTACGGCGATACCTGGGAGGCGATGCGTGCCGTGGCCGACGAGAGGGAGTTGATCACCTGGCCGGACTTTCCCATCGATTACGTCGAGCGGCCTGGGTGGGCACGGGAGGCGGCACCGGCTCTCTACTTCCTTTCCTATCGTTCGCCCTCGGCCGTGCATCGGCCCGGCACCCACCACTACCTCTTGGCGCCGTTGGATCCGTCCGCCTCATCCGACGACCAGAGAGCATTCCTCCGGGCGAACAACGACTCCGTCATCAAACTCAACCACGTCGTCCACCATGGGGGCATCGGCCACCATGTGCAGAACTGGCATGCCTTCAGGTCGCGCTCGCTGGTCGGACGGATCGCTGCAGTCGATTGCGCTTCCCGGATCGCGATGTTCTGTGGCGGGACGATGGCGGAAGGCTGGTCCTGCTACGCCACCGACCTCATGGCCGAGGCGGGCGGCTGCACCGAGTCCGAACAGTTCGCCGCCCACGCCGGACGGGTGCGGATGTGCGCCCGAGCCATTGTCGACGTCGAGCTTCATCACGGTCGGATGTCGTTGGCCGAGGCGGCTGCCTTCTACGAGCGAGAGGCGGGCATGAGTCCTGCCGCAGCCGATGGTGAGGCGGTGAAGAACAGCATGTTCCCCGGGGCAGCCCTCATGTATCTGGTGGGTACCGACATGATCCACGAACTGCGCCGCGACCTCCTGGGGGCGCTTGGCGATGCCTTCGAGCTACGGTCGTTCCACGACGCGTTTCTTTCGTACGGCTCGGTGCCCGTGGCCCTCGTCGCCGACGAGATGCGCAGGCGGGCAAGGGCCGGACTGCCCCTCGGAGCGCACGAGCAGGTGTCGGTGTGAGCGACCTGAGCACAGCGACCCTCGACTTCGGTCGCGACGTGACGCGTGCCATCCTCGGGGTGGACTCCCTCTACCGCGCCGAGAGCGGCGACGTGGCGGGGCTGGCCGTTCTGAACATGGACACCGAGGGGGACTTCGAGGCCGCCGGGTACGGAGACTACGCCGAGGCCTCGGCAGCCTGGCGTGATCTTCGTGGACGGGCGGCGGGCCTTCCGGAGGACGACCGTCGAGTCTACTACGACCAACTCGCCCACTCGACCCTCGCCTTCATCGATTGGCGGACGTCGGGGTTGCCCCTCGAGGATCAGCTTCGGGATTTCCTCCACGTGTCGGTGGGCCCGGTGTCGGACGCCGAGCTCGACGCGCTCCGGTCGGACATCCGCCGACTACTTGGCGAGATGGGATACACCGGCGACCTGAAGGCCCAGTGCGCCGCCTGGGAAGACCGGAACCGCGTCCCGCCCGATGAGGTGGAGGAGGTGTCGGCCGAGCTCATGCGGGAGGCGTGGGAGCGAACCAACGAGCTCGTCGTTGAGATCCCCGCGGACGAGTCCGACGGGATGCGGGTAGCGGCGGTGAGGGGCGTCCCGTTCAACGCGCGCTGCAACTACCTGGCGCGGACGGTGGACCTGAACGTGGAGCCGATCCTCACGCGTCCGGCCCTTCGACACCTGGCCGTCCACGAGGGCTATCCCGGGCACTACGTCCAGTTCAAGCTGCGGGAGACGTGGTACCGGGAGGGGACGGCACCTGCCGACAACCTCCTCTCGGTTGTGAACACCGCCAGTTCGTCGGTCTTCGAGGGCATCGCCGATGCGGGGATGATCATGCTCGGGTGGGACTCGGACGACGACGACCGTGTCCAGGAGTTGATGAACAGGTATCGGTCGGCCATCGGGACGGGAGCGGCGTGGCGCCTCCACTCCCTCGGATGGTCGAAGGAGGACGCCACCGACTGGCTCCGGGAGCAGGCGTTGACCGGCGGAGAGGGGTGGGTCCAGAATCGGATGGCCTTCATCGAGGCCCCGAGCCGCGCGGTCCTCATCTGGTCGTACTGGTGGGGCCAGCCCACGGTGGCGGCGAAGTGGAACGAGGTGGCCAACGGAGCGCAGGACGACTTCGTCCGCTACCTCTACGGGCGCATGCACTCGAACCGGACGGTGGAGATGTACGACGCCGAGAACGGAGGATGAGGATGACCCGTGCCCATTCGGCCTGGGAACCCTTGGCAGCCGCGCGCCGCGCTGCTCGCTGCTCGGCGACGCTCTGCGCGGTGGCGCTGTTCACTTCGTGCTCCGGCGGCGAGACCCGCGACCCCCTCGCTTCACCCGACGGCCGGAAGATCCTCCGGGTGGCGTACGAGCGTGAGGTCGACGTGCTCAACGCCTTCACGAGTCAGATGCTGGTGGATATCCACTTCAGCATGGTGGAGGGCCTCGTCACCACCGACGAGAACAACACCTACGTGCCCGTGTTGGCCCATGCGATTCCGACCCTCGACAATGGCGGGATCGTGGAGAACGCCGACGGAACCATCGAGATGACATGGGAGCTCCAGGAGGGCGTCCGGTGGCACGACGGCGAGGCCTTCACCAGCGAGGACGTCTGCTTTACCTGGGCCTTCGTCACTTCGGAGAACTCCCAGGTCTACAACCGCGATTGGTACCTGGGGATCAGCGACTGCGCCACTCCTGACGACCACACCGTCGTCTTCACCTGGGACGCGCCCTACGGCTATTACGCCGGCCTCTTCGAAGCCATCCTGCCCGAGCATGTCCTGGGCGGGATGACCACCGAGGAGATCGTCAACTACACGCCCTACAACCGGGGCGACGAGCTGGTGGGCACCGGGCCCTTCGTTTTCGACGAGTGGCGGTCGGGCGAGTACATCCGCGTGGTGCGCAACGACGACTACTGGAGGGGCCCGGATGTGCCGGCCATCGACGAGATCGTCTGGTCGTTCATCCCCGACTCCAACACCCGCCTCAACGCCATGCGGGCCCGGCAGTACCACTATGCACGGCTGGAGCCGACGCACGTCGAGGAGGTTCGCGACCTCCCCGGCTACACCACGCACCTGGTGAGCTCGAACACCTTCATGCACCTCGACTTCAGCCTGAACACCGAGCGGGCCGAGGCGTTGTTTTCCGACCCCAACATCCGACGAGCCATCTTCCACGCCATCGACCGTGACGCCATCGCCGACCAGCTCATGGAGGGGACGGTTCGGGTGGCGAACACACCCATCAACCCCACCAGCCCCTACCACAACGCTGACGTCGTGGCGTCCCGGTACGACCCGGACGAGGCCCGTCGGCTCCTCGATGTCGCCGGGTGGGTGCCGGGGCCGGACGGGATCCGGGTCAAGGAGGGTCAGCGCTTCGCTTTCACCATGCTGAACCGGGCGGGTACAGCGGACCGCATCGCCATCGCCCAGGTGATCCAGGCCCAGCTCAAGGAGGTCGGCATCCAGGTGGACTTCCGTACGTTGGAGAGTGCCGCGTGGACCCAGACCTGGCGGAGCTTCGACTGGGAGGCGGTGGTGAGCGCGTGGTTCCTTCCCGCAGATCCCAGCTTCACAGGGCTGTACTCGTGTGGCGGCCCGAACAACATGACGGGCTTCTGCGATCCCGACCTCGACGAGGTCATGCGAGCGTCCGATCGGGGGCTCGCCTTCGAGTCCCGGAAGCCCATGCTCGACGAGGCCCAGCGCTTGTTGGCCGAGGACGCCCGGATGCTCCCCATCTACTACAACGTGATCCCGGAGGTCGTCAGCCAGCGGGTCGCGGGGTACAAGGGGAGCGGGACGAACTTCGGGAGCTTCTGGAACCTCTGGGAGTGGGATCTGACGGAGCAGTAGCGCTCCCCGCCAAGTCCTCGGTCCTCAGCGCGCCCCCGCATCCGCGAGCTCTTCGGCGAGCCTCTGCACGCGTCGCTCACTCGCGGCCGATACGAGCGCCCAGGCGCCTCGTCCGATGCCGAGCCCCACGGCGACGGCGAGGACGGTCATCACCACGGTCGTGGCAGCCGTACCGAAGGCCGCGGCGAAGGGCCCGGCGATCATGAGCGCCCAGGCCGGGGGGAGCAGATGAAAGATCCGGCGCATCTTGGGTTCCGCCTTCTCGACGACTTCGACGATGGTCTCGCCGTTCCTGGGAGTGACCGAGACGCGGGTGCTCTTGAAGCGATCCCGGCCGGTCCAGCGAACGGACCCGAGCGCTTCCGTGATGGCACCCGTGCTATCGGTCTGGTCGTCGACGATGGCCATGATACGGGCGATTGCGTCGCGGTCGAGCTCCGTGGGCAGAGCGCGGACGGCTTTCCGAGTCCGAGGCGCGCCGGCCCAGGATCGTCCGATGCTGCGCCCTCGGTCCAGGGTGGCGACGGCACGGTCGATGGCCGTCGGTGCGATCCCGACCTCGCTGGCGATCCCCTTGAGGTCTTCGAGAGACAGCCCCCCGCTGCCGGACGCCGTCTCGGTGTCGTCGAGCTCGGTGGCGCGCTGGAGGACGAGAGCGACCTCACGATCGGTGAAGCGTCGGTGGCCTTCGCTCATCGTCCCTCGACTTCCTTCATTCGCGGGTGCTCCCCGGTAGTGGTGAGGCGGACCTCGCTCATTCGTGCCATGTGACGTCCAGCACGCGGACCCAATTCCCATACGCGATCTTGGCCACCTCTTCTTCACAGAACCCCACCTCACGGAGTGCGTCGAGGAGGCGGGGGAGGCCGGTCGCGTCGCCGAGGTCGGCGGGGATCGTGGCGCCGTCGAAGTCCGATCCCAGGGCAACGTGGTCGACGCCCATGTGGTCCGCCATGTAACGGGCGTGACGGGCGATCTCCGCGAGCGGCGTGCCGGGGTGGGAGTCCCCATCCTCGCGGAGGAAGCCCACCGCGTAGTTGAGGCCGACGACGCCCCCGCTCAAGGCCACGACGTCGAGTTGGGCGTCGGTGAGGTTGCGCGGGGAAGGACTGAGGGCGTGGGCGTTGGAGTGGGTGGCGACGATGGGAGCGTTGGAGATCCGCGCCACGTCCCAGAACCCCTCGGCGTTGAGGTGGGAGCAGTCGATCATGATCCCGAGTTCGTTGCATCGCCGGACGAGGCGCTTGCCGGCAGCGGTAAGGCCGGGTCCCGTGTCGGGATGCCGAGGGAAGTCGAACGGAACACCATGACCGAACGCATTGGGTCGACTCCACACGGGCCCCAAGGAGCGGAGGCCCGCCGCGTAGTACACGTCCAGGGCCTCCAGCTTCGTGTCGATGGCTTCGACGCCCTCGATGTGGAGGATGACGGCGAACACCCCATCGTCCAGGCATCGCCTGAGGTCGTCGCCGGTGCGGACCACCTCCACGGCTCCCTCGGACTCCTGGACCAGGCGGAAGAGACTGGACATGACCGACTGGGTGAACCGGGCGGCGACGCGGCGGTCGAGCCTCTCGGGCAGAGGGACGGAGAATGCGCCATCCACCCGCATGCCTTCTTCGTCGAAGACCGGCCGCTTCTCCTTCTGCCACGTCTTCGAGCTGGTGAAGATGGCGAAGAAGCCGCCGGCCATGCCGCCCTCACGGGCCCTCGGCAGGTCGAGGTGTCCGAAGTCGGCTCGCTCCAGGAACGACCGCGCCTCGGATGAGCCCCGGGCGTGGTGGATCTTGGTCAGCGTGTCGTTGTGGCCGTCGAGAATGGGCGGGTTGGGTGCCATGGCACGCCAAGGTAGCCTCCCGTCGGCGTTCCGGTAGATTGCCGTCCGCCTCCCCACGGTCCGCCGCCGGTTCGCCCTCCCGAGCACCGTGCCCATGACGACCTACATCGTCCGCCGACTTCTCCAGATGATCCCCCTCATGCTGGGTATCACCGTGGTCCTGTTCGGGGTGATCCAGGCGGCGCCGGGAGGTCCCGAGGCCGCGCTGCTGGAGTCGGACCGCTTCATCGACCCGGCGGTCATCGAGGCGTATCGGGCGCGTCTCGGCGTCGATCAGCCGGTTCCGGTGCAGTACGCGAAGTGGCTCGCCGCCGCTGTGCGCGGCGATCTCGGCGTCAGCTTTTCCACGACCCGGCCGGTGACAGAAATGATCTTCGAGCGCTTGCCGGCGACCCTCGAGCTCATGGGCGCGTCCTTTCTTCTGGCAGCGGTCCTGGCCTTTCTGTTGGGAGTCTTCAGCGCCGTGCGTCAGTACAGCGCCTTCGACCACATCGGGACGGGGCTGTCCTTCCTCGGCATCGCCATGCCCGTCTTCTGGTTCGCCCTCATTCTGCAGTTGGTCTTCGGCGTGTGGCTGGGATGGCTCCCCGTTGCGGGCACGGCGACCATCGGGGCGTCGTCGCTGCCTGATCACCTCTTGCACCTCGTCCTTCCGGCGACGGTGCTCTCATTGAGGTATGTCGCGGGGTGGAGTCGCTATCTCCGATCGAGCATGCTGGAGATCCTACGCACCGACTTCGTCCGAACGGCCCGGGCGAAGGGGCTTTCCGAGAGTGTGGTGGTGTGGGGACATGCTCTGCGGAATGCCATGATTCCGGTGGTGTCGGTCATGGCGTTGAACCTCGCCGGGCTTTTCTCCGGCGCGGTCATCACCGAGACCATCTTCGCGTGGCCGGGCATCGGGCGGATGTTCGTCCAGGCGATGTTCTCACGGGACTATCCTCTTCTCATGGGCATCCTGCTCCTGGGCTCGACGATGGTGGTCGTCTTCAACCTGCTGGCCGACATCGTCTACGGACTGCTGGATCCGAGGATTCGGTATGACTGACCGGGTCGCGGGGCGCCGCGCTCCTGTCGAGGGGACCGGTCCTGTGGAGCGGGGCCACACGATGACGAGCCTGGTATGGCGCCGCCTTCGTCGGCATCGCTTGGCCACGGCCTCGGTGGGCATCGTCGTGGTCGTATCGATTCTCTGCCTCGCTGCGCCTCTCATCGCTCCCTACGACTTCGACCAGATCGACCTGGGCAGCATCCGTCAGCCGCCCTCGCCGGAGCACTGGTTCGGGACCGACGATCTCGGCCGGGATCTCTTCACACGACTCCTGTACGGCGGGCGTGTCTCCATCCTCATCGGGTTGATGGCGGCAGTCATCGGGACCGGCTTCGGGGCGTTGGTGGGCGCGGTGGCCGGCTTCTATGGGGGGCGGGTGGACGGACTGCTCATGCGCTTCACCGACGTCGTCTACTCCATCCCCACGCTGCCGCTCCTCATCGTGCTCGCTTCGTACACCCAGGCCGGGGCCGTCTCGATGGCCGTGGCCGTGGGTGTTCTGTCGTGGATGGCCATCGCCCGGGTGGTGCGCGGCGAGGTCCTCAAGATCCGCGAGATGGAGTACGTCGAGGCGGCGAGGAGTCTGGGGGCCGGCAACACCCGCATTATCGGTCGTCACGTTCTGCCCAACGCCGTGGGCCCCATCGTCGTCGGCGCGACGCTGGCCGTGGGCAACGCCATCATCCTCGAGTCGTCGTTGTCGTTCCTCGGACTCGGAGTTCAGCCGCCCACGCCGACCTGGGGCAACATGCTGATGGACGCCCAGGCGACGATGTCGACGCAGCCCTGGCTTTCGATCTTCCCCGGGCTGGCGATTCTGGTCGTCGTGTTGTGCGTGAACTTCCTCGGGGATGGGCTTCAGGACGCCTTTGATCCGAGGGCGGAGGGGCGGTGAGGGACGGCGACGTAGCCGACGGTGGTAGCCGGTTGGGCGGTGCCGACGGACCCGCGTCGCCGGATCGGTCTTCGATCGACTTCTACGCTCACCTCGTCCCCGTGAACGACTTCGAATCTCTAGCCGATCCGGAGAGCTACACGCGGCTGCCTGACGACTGGTGGATCGTCGTCGCCGACGTCGCGGGTTCCACCGGGGCCATCGCCGAGGGCCGTTACAAGGAGGTCAACTCGGTGGGCGTGTCCGTCATCACCGCGGTCCGGAATGCGTGTCGACCTGTGGACATCCCCTACATGTTCGGTGGAGATGGTGCAGCGGTCTGTGTGCCGGAGGAACGCGTGTCGGAGGTTCGCATGGCGCTGGCCGCCACCATCGCCATGGCCGACCGGGCCTTCGGCCTCGTGCTGCGCGGGGCCGTCGTACCCATCGACTATGCGCGGGGCAGAAACTCCGACGTACTCGTGGCCCGCCATCGGGTCTCCGAGTACTTCCAACAGTGCGCCTTCTTCGGCGGCGGGGCGGTATACCTCGAGGACGCCCTCAAGAACGGAACGCTGCCGAGGTCGTACCTCGTGGAAGGCGACGCGGAGGCCGAGGCCAGCTTCGAAGGCCTCGAGTGCCGGTGGGACGAGGTGCCGAGTCCGTCCGCCGAGACCGTCGCACTCATCATCGAGGCGAAGGGCGAGAAGGTGCCGGCTCTCGACACCTACCGATGGGTCATGGAACGGGTCCGAGCCATCTACGGGGAGCCCGACCGATGCCGACCGATTGTGGAGGGCGGGCTCAACGTCACCCTCTCCCGGGATAAGTTGGCGCGTGAGTCGCGGGTGAAGGCGTGGCGCTCGGGCCGCGTCGGGCAGGCGTGGGCGAACCTGAAGCTTCGGCTCTTCGCCCTGATCGGACGGTATCTCTTCTGGACGGGCAAGCAGTCGACCGAGACGGACTGGAGCGTTTACAAGCGCGACCTGGTCGCCAACACCGACTTCAGGAAGTTCGACGGAACGATGCGACTCGTCCTCACCGGGGATGCACAGCAGCGCCGCAAGCTCGAAGCCTTTCTCGACGGACTCGCACGGGCTGACGCCGTGCGGTACGGCATCCACGTTTCCGATGCCGCCGTAGTGACGTGCATCGTGGAGAAGCGGCAAGGCCAGCACTTCCACTTCGTCGATGGGGCCGGAGGCGGCTATGCCGCGGCTGCGAAGGATCTGAAGGGGAGAG
This sequence comes from Longimicrobiales bacterium, assembly GCA_965229435.1. Lineage (GTDB taxonomy): Bacteria > Gemmatimonadota > Gemmatimonadetes > Longimicrobiales > Gaopeijiaceae > UBA2589. The sequence continues at coordinate 4,940 of CBDDJE010000002.1, read as the reverse complement.
GCGCGGCACGGTCCGGTCGCCCATGACGGTTCCGACTCACCCGGGCACCTGCGCCGCCGCGATGACGTCGAGGTTCGGCAGCATGACGATCTCGATGCGCCGGTTCAAAGCCCGGCTGGTTCGGTCCTCGTTCGACGCCCGCGGCTGATACTCGCCGAAGGCCGCGCCCGACACGTTCTCCGGCGCCACTCCCTGGGCTGTGAGGAGGCGCACCACCGCCAGGGCCCGTGCGCTCGACAGCTCCCAGTTCGACGGGAAGCGTTCCGTTGAGATGGGCACGTTGTCCGTGTGTCCCTCGACCTGGAAGCGGCGGTCGTCGAAGTCGGCCAGGACCGCGCCGACCTGGGAGATGACGCTCCGGCCCTCGCTCCCCAGCGTCGCGCTCCCGGACTGGAAGAGGATGTCCTGGGGCAGTTGGATGACCATGCGCCCACGGTCGATGGTGACGCTCAGCTGGCCCCCGTCCATGAGAGACTGGAAGCGGGAGATGACATCCTCGTAGATGGCGTTCCGCTCCCGTACCTCCTGCTCGACGGCTCGGAGCGACTCCAGGCGTCGTCGCATGGACTGGAGTTCGGCGCCGCGGAGCCCGGCCATGGTCTCCAGTCTCTCGGAGTCCGCCCGGGCGTTGTCGAGCTGCTGCTCGAGGGATCGTTGTTCGCGTTCCAGATCGGCGATGGTACGCTGGAGGGCCGACTCCACCTGATCCCGCCTGGTGAGCTCTGTCTCGATCGCCGCCTGTAGGGAGTCGTTTCGCTCCTCCAGCGTGGCGATCTCATCTCGCAGGGTGTCTTGACCTGCTCTGGCCTGGCTGAGGTCGGTGAGGGTGGACTGGTGCGTCCCCTTGCTGACGCAAGCAGTCGCGCTGAGGGCGATGGCCAAGAGAAACAACCTCAGTGCCATCCGTGGTCCTCCCACGTGCGGTGGACGTCGGTCTGCCTCAGCCATTCCCTCGCTGGCTCACCGATCCCCATGGAGCCCAGCCAATTCATCGCGGGCTGACCGATGGGAGCCCCCGGCGGAGCAGACGGGAAACCCGGGATGCTCGTCGGTGACGCAGGGCGCTCGAGGAAGCGCTGGATGTCCATGGCGAGGAGCTGCGCGTGGGGCGCGTTCGTCATGGCGACGAGGTTGCCGTGGATCCCCCGGAGCGTCGACGTGGCAACAGCTCGGACCTGCGGCATTTCGGCGTTGTCCGCCAGCCACTGGATCCGCTCCGCGACGACGGCCTCCACGGCGCGCTTCACTTCGTTCTCGTAAGCACCGACGGCGGTGGCGCCGAAGGATGCGTCGACGAGGCGATCGAGGACCTGCTCGAGGGATGGCAGCGACGGGTCGAAGATGTTCTGCTCCACCATCCTCGCCGCCCGCGCTGGGTTCAGTAGAGCCGAGACGGTGTGACTCGCGGCCACCACCGCCGGCGTGATGGCGTCGAAGGCCGATCCGGTGTAGCGGGGGAAGAGCTCCCGCGTTCGACCGTATCCGGGCGGCCGGGGAGGAATGACTTCGATCACGTCCTCGGGGATGGTGAGTTCCGAGGGGTCGAGGGTGCGCATGAGCGCATCCAGCGCCCGATTCTGGAGTTCCGCGGGGACGCGCCACATGGGCGTGAGGCCATCGCCGCGCATGGCGTAAGTGTACTGAACGCCGCCCACCGCGGTCGCCGTCGACTCGGTCTGATACCGGTGGTGCATGTACAGAGGAACCAGCACGTCTTCGATCGTCGACATGGGCCGGTCATTCCGGATGGCTCGGATGCCGAACCTCTGCATCGCCGCCGCCCGGACGTCCATCATCCGCTCGAGCTCGGTGGCTACGTCGGTGCCGTTCGCCCATTGGTCGGCCTGGGGTGTGGTGGCGACGTCCTGGTTGGACATGTAGCGGACGTCGTCTTCCCATGCCTCCTCCAGGATACGCTCGAGCTCGGCTTCCTCGTCGGTCCCTGGCGGAAAGTCGGTGTAGCCGTACCGGATGGCGACCGCGTCCCACTCGCCGATGTCGGTGTCGTAGACCTCCGAGTAGTCGAGGGTGCCGTCGGCGTTCAGCTCGACGAGCGGGTGAGGGTAGTCCATGACGGAGATCCGACCCATCTCGCTGTTGTAGTAGTTGTGGCCCAGCCCGATGGTGTGGCCGACCTCGTGGGCCGACAGCTGGCGGATGCGCGCCACGGCCCACTCTTCCAGCTCCGGCGGATCCTCGTTGCCGGTGGTGTACGGCGAGAGCAGCCCCTCGGCGATCATGTAGTCCTGTCGGATGCGGAGAGAGCCCAGGGTTACCACACCCTTGATGATTTCGCCGGTTCGCGGGTCGGAAACCGATCCCCCCGTGGACCAACCGCGTGTCGAACGGTGGACCCAGTTGATGACGTTGTAGCGGGCGTCCAGGGGGCTGATGGAGTCCGGCCGGATGCGCACCTGGAAGGCGTTGCGGTAGCCCGCCGCCTCGTAGGCCTGATCCCACCAGCGGGCGCCGTCCAGGAGGGCCGACCGTACCGGCTCGGGCGTACCTGGATCGAGGTAGTAGACGATGGGCTCCACCGGCTCACTCATGGCCGCGGTCGGATTGCGCTTCTCCAGGCGGTGACGCCGGATGTAGCGCTGCGTCATGTCGGTGCCCAACTCGGCGCTGTAGTCCTGCCACGAGACCGAACCGTAGCCCGCTCGCGGATCGAACGCCCGTGGCTCGAAGCCGTCGTCCGGGAGCTGGACGAAGGAGTGGTGGATACGGATGCTGGCCGCCTCACCGGTGGATGCCACGTTGCCCACACCTTCCAGCGCGCCGCCGCCACCGCCGAAGCCACCCCCGCCACCGCCGTCCTGTCGGACGAAGGTGAGCTCGACTTCCATCTCGGTGTTCTCCGGGAAGGCGTCCGTGAAGGGCATGTGGACCGTGCTTCGGCTCTGATCGAGGCGGTAGGTCCCCGGGCGCATGCGGTTGCCGGCGCCGATGGGATCCCGCATGAGGAAGCCCGTGAGGTCGACGAGGACTCTTCCGTCCGTTTCTGCGGCGGCCGTGAATCCCCAGAGCACCGAGCGAGCGAAGGCGTCTTCAACCGCCTGTCTCTCGGCAGGGTTGGGGGATGATGCCCGGAATCGGTAGTTGGGCTGAACCATCAGGACCTTCCGACCCACCCGCTCGAACTCGACGATGCGCGATCCCCGGAGGGCGCCGCGGTCGAGGCCCAGATCGTTGGACCCCAGGCCGGCGCCGTATCCCACGTAGTGGATCATCTCTGTGTCGAGCTCCCGAATCTCCATCCAGAGCTGACCCAGGTCGGGGTCCCAGTAGAGCGGGAGCATCCCGTCCATGCGCTCCATCCCCTCGGTGGCTTCGGCGATGGACGGTAGGTCGCCGCTGCCGCTTCGCTGGCCGAGGAGCGTGTTCGTCGGGGCGGTGACCGCGAAGAGGCTCAGGGTGAAGGTGAGGATGATGGTCTGGGCGCGGGTCATCGGGGCTCCTTCAGATGGGAAGGCTGTTGCTTGTGGGAAGGCTGTTGCTTGCGCCGGTGGGCGGTGAGGACTGGCCACCAGGTCGGATCGTCGAAACCGCCAACTTGGGGGTGAAGGGGCGGATTGGCGAACGGGAAGGCCGTTTCCGGCATGTGGGTGTCGCGTTTCAGCCTTGACAGGATTCTGGGCTCGGAGGTGGGGTGGGTGGGGGTGTGAGGCGCGGCCGGGTCTGTCGAGCCGGTGACAGACGTGTCGCGAGCGCGGTTCAGTGGAGGTGCGTGTGAAGGCCTCGGAGGGCGGGTTTTCAGCTCCTGTGGCCATCTCAGGGACCGGTTCGGCGGCGCGTATATTGGAGGGTGCGGAGCGCCGGAGCGTGGAGCCGAAGCCCGCCCGAGACTTGGAAGGGGAGGAGGGGATGATGAGGAGTGCAGAGGATCGAGGGACGCGGGAGGCGGAGGCGCGTGCGGAGCGGGTCGATCGGGTGGCGGTGCTGTACGCGCAGATCACGGCGGCGACGCGGGAGTTCCTGCGAGCCGTGGCGGAGTGTGATCGCCACGGAGACTGGGCAGCCGAAGGCTTCGGCTCCTGCGCGGAGTGGCTGGCGTGGCGTGTGGGTCTTCAGCCGAACGCGGCGCGTGAGCGGGTGCGCGTTGCCCGTGCGCTGGCGGGTCTCCCGCAGACGTCGGAGGCGATGGCCCGGGGCGAGGTGTCGTTCAGCAAGGTGCGCGCGCTGACGCGAGTGGCGACGGCCGAGAGCGAGGGCGAGCTGCTGGATCTGGCCCGAACCGGATCGGCGGCGCATCTGGAGCGAGTGGTACGGGCGTGGAAGAGGCTGTCGCGTGCGGACGAGGCGAAGCGCGGGGAGGTTCTGCATCAGACGCGCCGGTTCAGCGTGGTGCCCGACGGGGAGGGGATGTACGTCGTACGTGGCCGTCTGACAGCGGAAGTGGCGGCGGTACTGCTTCGTGCGGTGGAAGCGGCGAGTGATGCGCTGTTCGAGGCGGCGAGCGAAGAGGAGCGCTCGGAGATCGATCCCGCTCAACGTCGAGCCGACGCAGTGGGGCTGATCTCGGAGCGAGCGCTTGCAGCGGGGATGGGCATAGCCGACGCGCCGGTGAGCGGCTCACGGGCCGATCGCTATCAGGTGCTACTGCACGTGGAGGCCGAGACGCTGACCGAGGACGCCGAGCCGGGGATGTCGGAACTGGAAGACGGGACGCGCGTTTCCGCGGAAACGTCTCGACGACTGGCGTGTGATGCATCGGTGGTGACGGTGACGCGAGGAGAGACGGTGGCGCAGGGGCAGAGGGTGGCGCAGGGGCAGAGGGCCGACCCGTCCACTCCATCGCCGGTCCTCGATGTCGGTCGACGCCGGCGGACGGTGACCACGACTCCATCGCCGGTCCTCGATGTCGGTCGACGCCGGAGGACGGTGACGCCTCGGCTTCGCAGGGCGCTGGACGCGCGGGACCGAGGCTGTCGGTTCCCGGG
>CBDDJE010000001.1:0-1987168 GCA_965229435.1 Longimicrobiales bacterium | reverse complement strand
GTTGGACGACGGAGCCGCGGCCGAGAGCCAGAACGTCTTCCACGGCCATTCGGGTCCGACCGAGTTCGATGGAAACCGGTACCTCGAGCTGCATGACGGCGGCGAGTGAACCACCTCCGCCGGCCGGTGGAGCCGCGCGGCCCCCGGGTGGCGCACCGGGGCCGCCGGGGGCTGCCGCCCCTCCCGGCGGCGGCGCTTGACCCGCACCGCCTGCCGCTCCCTGCCCTTCGCTCCCACGCAGGTTGGGAAGTTGCTCATCGCTCAACGGACTACTCCTTATTGATGGATTCGGTGATCTGAACGCCCATCCGCGGGCCGAGGCGGCCCTGGAGGCCTTCGTAGCGCGGCACACCGGAGACGAGGACCTGAACGGGGTCTTCCGTCGACGCGGTGGTGGTCAGGAAGTCTCCGGGTTCGAGCGCGGCGAGCTCGCCGAGGGTCATGCGGAGCTGCGGCAAGCGGGCGGACACCTCGATGCTCGCGCGACGAACCAGACCTTCGATGCGGTGGCGCTCCACCGCCCGCTCCGCCGGAGACGTACTGGGGGTGGCGAGCCGAGGCTTGCCCTCGGTTGGGCTGATGAAGGGCTCGAGGACCTGGAAGGGGAGCGCCACGTGGAGGATGCCTTTCACTTCCTCGAACTCCACGCGGAGCGTAGACACGAGCACGTCGTCGTCGCGACCGGCCATGTCGATGAGTTCCCGGGCCGACTCGTAGCGAGCGAACTGGAGCTCGAGGTCGAGATGGTCGCTCCAGACCAGAGCCACCTCTTCGGCCATCTTGTCCGTGGCGATCCGCATGATCACCTGTTCAAGGGGCGTCAGCGGCCGCGGCAGGGGCTCGGACACCTGCCCTCCGCCTACCAGACGCTCGACGAGGAGGAAGGCGATGGTCGGATCGAGACTCACGGCCATGGAGAGTCCGGCCGGCTTCGCGATGTCGTAGACGAACGTCGCCGCGTTGTCTTCGACGGCATCCCGGAATTCGTGGTACGGCGCCTGGCCCACCGACTCGACGTGGACCTCGAAGGCGGCGCGAAGTCTCCCTGAGAGCCACCGCTGAACGCCCTGGGCCAGCTGTTCGTGGGAAGCCTCCAGGCTCCGCTGCCGGTCCGGCGAGATCCGGCTCGGTTTCGTGAAGTCGTAGGGGACGATCTCCCCGCGTTCAGGGCTCGGCCGGATCATTGGATGACGAACTGGGGGAGGAAGATCCGATGGACCCCTTCGTAACCGAGCATCGTGTTCAAGGCGATGCGGAGGTCGTTGCGGATCTCGTCCCTGAGGGAGATGTCGGAGAGTTCGTCGACGGTGCGGATGGCGAGCACTGTCTGCAGCAGATCCCGAGCCTCTGCATCTCTCGACTCCAGCTCCGCGCGTGTGTCTTCGTTCGTGTCGAGGACCAGCGTCGCGATGAGGAATCGCGAGCCACCCGACTCCGCAGGGTTGAGGATCAAGTTGTCGATGGTCAGGGGGCCGTCGTCAGCCGACGCGTCGCCGTACGGCCGGTCCCCGCCGTACCCACCTCCGCCGTGGCCGTCGTCGCCACCCTCGGACGGCGACGAGGCCATCATCTCGGCCACGATGGGGGTGACCACCGGTCCACCGAACCACCCTCCCGCACCGGCGCCGACGAGGGCCACGGCCAGGAGCATGACGACGGACGGTCCAGAGGACTTCGTCGCGAGGTCGTCGGCACCTTCGTCCAGAAGATTTTCGTCGCTCAAGGGCTGCCCCCGGGCAGTGCAGGTTCACCGCCACTATTCGCACGGCCCGTGCCATCCGTCGCCAGCCGGCGTCCTGCGTCCCAAAGCGTTATGATACATCACCTTACGCGACTTCACACTGTGCCGGCCCCAGGGGAGTGACTTCTCCCGACGGAGGTAGCGGAACGATCTTCCGGGGGTCCGTCCGGCTGATTCTTCCGGCCACCCAAGAAGCAGGCCCCCGCACCCGGAAGGGCGCGGGGGCCACCCGTCGGCCACCACCGATGGGGCCGAGCGTCCTACCTCCTCAGGGACTACCGCCGGAGGTTCACCAGTTCCTGGAGCATCTCGTCGCTCGTCGTGATCACCCGGGCGTTCGACTGGAAGCCGCGCTGGGTGGTGATCATGTTCGTGAACTCCTGAGCCAGATCCACGTTCGACATCTCCAGGGCCCCGGCCGTGATGAACGACTGGCTGCCCTCACCGGTGAATCCCAGCACCGCATCACCCGAGTTCGCCGACCCCGTGAACAGGTTGTCGGTCAGGCGGATGACGCCCTCCGGGTTGTTGAAGTCGGCCAACGCGATCTGCCCGAGAACGAGCGTCTCCCCGTTGGTGAACGAGCCCTGGATGGTGCCCGTGGGGTCGATCCCGAAGTCGATGAGGTCTCCCATGGGGAACCCGTCCTGGTCTCGAATCAGCACCGTGGTGGGTGAGGCGAACTGGGAGATTCCGTCAATGTCGCCCACCGTCCCGAACGCCACGTTCACGGATTGCGCGGCGGGAAATCCGTTCGGTGTGAAGGTGAGGGCCGTCGACGCCGGTCCGGCGAGGGAACCATCGCTGTTGAACGTCACGGTGCCGGTGTCACCCCCCGTGACCGTGGCGTCGGCGACCGTGGCTACGTAGTCCCAGGTGTTCGTGCCGGTCTTCGTGAACTCGACCGTCATCTCATGCTCGCCACCTTGCTCGTTGTGCACGACGATCGAGGTTTGCCGGACATCACCGATGGCGGCGCTGGCGTCCAGGTTGCCGGCCAGCGTCGCGTTGGCCGTCGCCTGCGCCGGCGCTTTCTGGCCGAAAGGCAGTCGGATGTCGCCGATCGTCTGGCCCAGGACACCGTTCGTAGCGCTCCGGCCCTGGACCACGAACCCGTTCGTGGCAAGCGTCAGCCGCCCGTTCGAGTCGACCTGGAAGTTGCCCGCACGCGTGAACAGGTTCTGGCCACCGTCCGAGACCACGAAGAACGAGTCCCCTTGAATGGCCAGGTCTGTGTTGATCCCCGTAGCCTCGAGGTTCCCCTGGGTGAACACCTGGTCAATGCTGCTGATGCTCATGCCGAGCCCGATCTGTACGGGGTTCGTTCCACCAGTGGCCCCAGAGGGGCCGCCCGGCGGGCGACTGGCGCTCTGCACGAGTTGGGAGAGGCTCTCCTCGAACGTGACGCGATTGGCCTTGTAGCCGATCGTGTTCACGTTGGCGATGTTGTTACCGATAACGTCCATGCGGGTCTGGTGATTCCTCAGCCCCGACACGGCGGCGAACAGTGATCTCATCATGGTTCGTGTCTCCTAGGTGATTTCAAGGACCTTCGAGAGCGGGACCTCAGTGTCGGCGACGACGAGAACCGGCCCGTCGTCCCCCCAGCGCACCCCTTGAACGACTCCGCTGGAAAGCGGTCGGGCGGTGACGCCCGTCGTCCCTGCAGCGACCTGCACCTGAAGGGTGTAGAGACCGGCATCCAGACCGTCAGAGGCGGAACCCAACTCGACTTCATGGAGGCCGTCCTCGGTGACGGCAACGCTGGTCGTCAGCACCACCGAGCCGGAAGCATCCAACACTTCCACCGTCACCGTCGCAGGCCCCGACGTGTGGATATAGGCGGAGTCTCCGGCCTCACCGGTGAGCTCCACCTGATTCCCTTCGGCCACGATGCCATTTCCGATCAGACCGATGGCGACAGAGTTCTGGGATTCCACCATCGACGCCGAAGTCAGCTCGATCTGCTGCTCGATGAGCTCGTTCGTATTCAACTGCTGTTCGAGGGCCGTGAACTCCGCCAACTGAGAGGCGAAGTCCTGCGCGTCCAGTGGGTCCAACGGGTCCTGGTGCTGAAGCTGCGTGACCAGGAGCCGAAGGAAATCTTCCTTGTCCAGGGCCCCGGGACCGAAAAGGCCCGATGAAGCGGAGACCCCGTGAGTGGGAGTGTGCATGCTACTGCTCCTGCGCGTTTCGACGGTGCCTGTCATCTCGGCGGCGAGAAGTCCGTCCGTCGTCGTGATCGTCTGTGAGTTGGGAATGCCCGTTCCGGGAGTTCTGGTGCTTCGAGTCCCCTGAGCGCGCATCGGATGAAGCGTTGCTCCCCCCTGCCTCCGACATCACCGTCGTCGTCGCGTCCACCGTGGACGACGCGGCTCGAATTCCCTCGGGTGAGACGCGGACGGCCATTGCCGCAGACTGAACGCCTCGACTCGCCAGAGACTGTCGTAGCTCGTGGAGGTTCTCGCGGAGGTCGGTGGCGAGGAGAGGATCCGAGACCGTGAGGGCTGCATCCACCGTCCCGCCGCGAACGCCGAGCTGAAGCGATGCAGGTCCACCGAGGCCCTCGATCGGCACATGCACACGGCGATAGACGGCGCCGATGTCCGTCTCGAAGCGGGCCATGTTGGCTGAGGGTTCCATCGCCCTGGACATGGGCTGGACCGCCGAATCGGTCTTCGCCTGTCCCCCCCCGCTCCGGTAAGGCTGGACGGCGGACAAAACCGGCTCGGCATCGGCGACCGCCGGAGATCGGCCCGTGGGTGTCTCTGCGATCATCGCGTCCGAAGCAACCCTCGCCGCTCCTTCCGCCCGACTCCAGGCTCCCGCATCGGTACCGCCCGGAGCCGCACCCGTGCGGCCCGGAGCCGCGGACTTCGATCCGGTCGTGAAGATGCCGTCGTGTCCTGATCCGCCGGACATCGCTTGGCTCGCGGGAGCCTTGCTCCCCGGCCGAGAGCCGGCTGCCACTGCAGCGCGCTCGCTCGACGCGTCGGCGGAAGCGAGCAGGGCGCGAACGACCTCTGCCGGGCTCTGCCTGGGTGCGGCTCGCACGCCCTCTCCCCCACTCTCGGACCCCACCAGCCCCGGGCTCTCGTTCAGGGCCCCCGACAGGTCGCGGAGAACCAGACCACCCGGCCGAGCCGGTCGGGCCGGTTGTGCCACCGGGGCCACAGGAGCGACTCCCTTCGGCTGTGGCTCGCCTGCCGGTGACCCGGGGAGCTCGCGGGGAAGTGCGGATTCCGGCGATCCCCGCCGCGCTACACCCTCCATCTGGATGTGCCCCGAGTCGAAGGGATGCAGCGTGCGAAGCCCTTCCTCCCGGGCGACTCGAGCCAGTAGAGCCGCCGTTTCCGGCGTCACCGGCGCGCCGTCGACGAACAGGTCGGCAGCGGCGCCAGCCGAGTGGAGGGAGTTTCGCGTCCACGTCACGACCGGTCCTTCCGTCGTCCGCCCCTGGGCAAAGAGCTGCTGTTGTCGCTGAGGGGTGCGATAGCCCTCGACCACCTCCACGCGCTGGCCGTGCTCGTTCCACATGCGCTCCGCTACCCGCTCCAAGCGGGCCACGAAGTCGCTACGAAGATTCCGTAGCAGGCGCGAATCCAACGTCACCGTGTCCGCCATGGACCAGAGACCGACCGCCCTGTCGTCCCCGACAGCCTTCGCGACGGCCACATCCGCACCAGCTTCCGGAATGGGCACCCCCGTGTCCGCACCCGATGCCACCGATCCACCGGCCTCCTCGCCGACAATCGCTCGATCGACCACAACGGCCGCGTCCTTGGTGTTCTCACCGTTCGTGTCCGCCTCGAACGCCAGCGATTCCCCCGACTCCCTCCTGACGATGTCCTCCGTCGGAGCGAGGAGGGCGAAGGCCGTGGACAGCCCGGTCTCGTCCGGGCCCTCCTCCGTCATCGCAGCGCCACCATCCAGCAGCGCAGTCTCCGACTCGGCCACCGCAGTGCCGGTTTCGGCGGTCGCGCCCAGGGCTGGTGTGCCGAGGCTTGCGAAAGCGAGGAGGACCGCGGGAAACGCGATCCCGTCCTGAGGGCGTCCCATCATGGCGTTCGTCTCCTTACCGACCATCGACACCGGTTCACCCGACGGCCCCGACGAGCCTGCGGGAAGTGGCATCATCATCATTGGTTACCTCGTAGGACCTTCCGTGAGAGAGCCGCCGCCCGTTCCGGATCCATCTCTGCCAGGATCGGGGCGGCGTTGCGGCCCTGCATGGCGAGGAGGATTCCCTCGAGCTGGGCATCGTCGAGTTGGGCGAGCACCGGTGCGGCCTCGTCCGGCTTCATGGCACTGAAGATCCTCGCCAACCGCTGGTAGTTCTCGGCCAGGCGAGCCAGGGAGTCGGGATCCGGTGGTGGAACCTGCACCACAGGGGTTGTCGTCGCGGTGGCGGGCGTCTGCCCCGGAGCCGTCCCGCTCCCTGCGTCGACGGCTTCGACCGCGGCGCCCTCCTCGTTCTCGCCGGACTGAGCCGGATCCTCGGCACCCCCGCCGGACTCCGACCCTGGCTCACCCGCAGCCGTGCGGACAGTACCGGGCTCACCCTCGTTGCCCTCGGCGTCTCCACCCTCTTCACCGGCCCCCTCCTCACCCTCGCCCTCTCCGCCCTCGGCGATCTCCTCGACCACCGCCTGTCCGGTGAAGACGTTGTAGGCGCCCACCCCGAAGGCACCGACCGCGGCCCCACCGGCGAGCATGATCACGTAGAGCATGAGTGCCTTCATCCGTCCTTCTCCTGGGCCCTTCGGAAGCGGTCCATGGCCACCTCGTCCTCCGCCTTCTGATCCATCATCCGTCGGAAGGCCTGCGCCTGTTCACGACGAGGGCCGAGAACACGCTCCATGGCTTCTCGGTCCTGGCTCGCTTTGGCCAGCGCCTCGACCTTCTCCGACGCCGTCGCCGCGGCGAGGGCACAGACGGTTCGTGCGTTGCGGATTCCCTGGTCCAGTTGTTCGAGCACCATTCTCAGGGTCTGGACCTGTCCCACGGAGTCGCCGCTGGCACTCTCCACCTGTGCCTCGACCTGTCGTCGTTGGCCCTCGAGAGCCGCCAGGGCCTCCTCGGCATCGGATACCGCCTGCTGGGCCATGACGAACTCCATGGCCCGACGCTCTTCCTCGTGCTTGCGGAGATCCAGCAACCGGTCCAGGCGCTTGGGGTCGTTCATTCGAGAGACCTCTTGGTCGCTTCGATGCTGCGGCTGACCTCCGCAATGGAGGCGAGGGTCTCGTTCCAATCCGACAGGTCGTCCGGGTCCTGGCGCAGGAAGTCCGAGATGGTGGGTCGCATACAAATCGCCAGGTCGACCTGAGCGTCCGTCCCCTCCTGGTAGGCGCCGACGGCGATGAGATCCTCCTTGTCGCGGTAACAGGCCATGAGGCGCTGTATCTCACGCATGACCCGCTGACTCGGGACGGGAAGCACTCGATCCCGTAGACGGCTCACGCTCTCCAGCACATCCACTGCCGGGAAATGGCCCGCCGTGGCGAGGTCCCGCGTGAGTACGATGTGGCCGTCGAGGATCGAGCGGACGGCATCGGCCACCGGCTCGTTGAAGTCGTCTCCCTCGACGAGGACGGTGTAGACCCCGGTAATGGTGCCCGAGTCGTCGGTGCCCGCTCGTTCCAGGAGACGCGGGAGGAGCGCGAACACCGAGGGCGGATACCCCTTGGTGGTGGGCGGCTCGCCTACGGCCAGCCCGATCTCCCTCCACGCCGTGGCGACCCGAGTGATGGAGTCGACCATGAGCAGCACGTCCAGTCCTTGCTCACGGAAGTCCTCGGCGATGGCGGTGGCCACCTGGGCACACCTGGCTCGCTGCAGCGCGCTCACGTCGCCGGTGGCGACGACCACGACCGACCGGGCGAGGCCTTCCTGACCGAGGGCGTCCTCGAGGAAATCGGGGACCTCGCGGCCTCGTTCTCCCACCAAGGAGATCACGTTGATGTCCGCCGCGGTCCCCCGGGCAATCATGCCGAGAAGCGTGCTCTTACCAACGCCGGACCCGGAAAAGATGCCGACCCTCTGACCTCGTCCGATGGTGAGCGGTCCGTCGATGGCCCGCACGCCGGTGGGCAGCGGCTCCCTGATGCTCCGACGACGTAAGGGGTTGAACGGTGCACCGGCCAGCGACCGACGCCGGCCGGTACGGATGGGGCCGAGTCCGTCGATGGGCTCGCCGTGGGCGTCGATCACTCGACCGACGAGCTCACGGCCAACCCCCACGGTGGCCGCATGGCCCATGACCTCCACCGCGCTCCCGGGTTGCAGTCCCTCGAGGCCGCTGTAGGGCATGATGAGGACTCGGTCGCCGTTGAATCCGACGACCTCGCCTTCGACCTCGCTCTCGCCGTTCAGCGTCCGTACCCGACAGATGTCGCCGACCGCGGCGTCCAGACCGGTAGCCTCGATGACGAGTCCCACGATGCGCTTCACCCGCCCGCAGGTCACGAACCGGGGCACTGTCCGGACCCGATCGAGGAGGGCTTCAGCCATCGATCATCACCCGGACGAGGCGCTCGAGGGTGGTGGAGACCCGCGCGTCGACGACCTGATCGCCTCCTTCCACCAGGCAGCCTCCTGAACGGATCTGTGGGTCGGGAAGCCAGCGCACCCGTTGCCCGCTCGTGAGCTGGGGTTGGGCGGTTTCGCCGCCGATCCCCCGAGAGAGCAGTGCCAGATCGCCGGGGTTCATATGGACACTGAGGGCGTCCGTGACCGGGAACTCGGCGATGGCTCGGCGCACCAGATCGGACACGATCTCCGGGGATGCCCGCACCTCACGTTCCATGAGGTGGGCGGCTACCGCCACGGCCAGAACCGCGACCCGGTCCTCCGCTTCCTTGTCCCGACGATCGTCGGCCTCCCTGAGTTCGTCGACGACGGCCCGGACGGCTTCCAGGGCGGTGCGAACGCGTTCGGCCTCGGCCTTCCTGCCCTCCTCGACCCCCTGACGGTGAGCCTCGGCCCTGGCCGCCTCCAGCTGTTGCTGCAGTCCTTCCTCGGCGGACACCGGAGAGATCCTCTGCCCGGACGGAGGCGAGGGAGCGGCACCGGCGAACTCGGGGAGATGTTCTTCTTCCGCCTCCACGGATGCCGGGTCGACCCCGTCCGCCCGCAGCGGACCGTCCGGGGTGGGATGCGCCGCTTCCCCTACGGGGCCCAATTCGTCGGGGGTCGGAAGTGAGACGGGCTCAAACGAGTAGTTCGTCATCGCCTCCCCCCAGCGAGATCTCGCCCGCCTCCTCGAGTCGGCGCACCTCGGCGACGATCTTCCTCTGCGCCTCCTCCACATCACGGAGCCGGGCCGGACCCAGGAACTCCATCTCCTGCTTGAGGGCACCAACGGCTCGTTGTGACATGCACCGGAAGATCTGCTCCTTGAGATCCTCACTCGCCGCCTTCAGGCCCAGCGCCAGGTCCTTGGTCTCGACCTCCGTCACCAGACGCTGGGTGGACTTGTCGTCCAGGCGGTTGATGTCCTCGAAGACGAACATCAGATCCTTGATCTTGTCGGCGAGGGCCGGATCCCGGTTGGCCATCTCCTCGAGGAGTTCCTTCTCCACCGAGGGGGCCGCCATATTGAGGACGTCGGCTACGGCCGCCGGGCCACCTGCCTGCGCGAGGGGTGTCGACAGCGACAGCGACGCCTCGCCGCCCAGAAACCGCTCGACCACCTCGAGCACGTCCGGAAGCACCTTGCCCATCTGAGCCTTCCGCACCATTACGTCGGCGCCCAGAATGGGCTCGAGACGCATGAGGATCTCAGCGACGAGCCCGGGTTCGAGGTGCGCCAGCACCAAGCCCACCGTCTGCGGGTGCTCCGACCGAAGGAGGTTGGCCAGCGACTCCGGGTCGACTTTCCGGAGTGTCTTGAAGCCCGCCCCTTCCTGGAGAGTGGTCTCGAGCCGCTTCATGACCGTCTCGGTCTCGTTCTGCCCCACGGTCTTCTCGAGGAAGGTCCGAGCGGCTCCGAAGCCACCGTATACCGACGCCTGTGCCGATTCTGCCTGCTCCTGCCACTCCTCCAGCACCACCGTAACGACCTCGGCTGGCACCTGGTCGAGCTGGGCGATCTCCAGTGAGATGGCCTCGAGTTCCTCCTGGGAAAGCTCTTCGGTGAGAGCTTCGGCGAAGTCGGGTCCGAGGGCGAGGGCCAGGATCGCGGCCTTTTGCCCGCCCGTGAGGCGGTCCGGTCGGAGGGTCGAAGACTTGCGGGCGGCGACGGCAGCCATCTAGCTCAACCCTCCCCGAGCCATGCGCGCACCATCCGCGAGGCGTCGGCGGTATTCGGTCCACCGATCATCACGTCGCCCGCCCCTTCGGCGTTGACGTTGATCTGCTGCCCCGTGCCGCCACCTCCGAGAGCGCCCGGCGGACCGTCACGCCGTGGAAGGGCTGGGGCCACGTCCGGGAGTGCCGACCGGACCATGGACAGACCCCGCAGGGCCAGGACGAACATCAGGACCAGGGCCAGAGCGAGGATGATCGGGCGCTGGAACTCCCGCACGATGTCCAAAGGACCCGTCGTCGGCGCCGCATTGGGCGTGAGAGTGGGCTGGATGGACTCGAAGGGAACGGCGATGACAGAGATGGCGTCCCCCCGGCCGGTGTCGAGGCCGACGGCGTTGGAGACCAGCTCCTGGATGCGTGCGATGAGCGTCGGGTCGCTGGCACGGGGTAGGTCTTCGTTGAGGGCGACGGCCACCGTGAGTCGCTCGATGGTCCCCGGAGCCCGGGTCGAGATCTCCGTACTGCGGGTCACGTCGAATTGGTTGTTCTGAATGGTCGACGCCGCCCCCTGCGATGGGTCACCCGGCTCGATCTCGGAGCGTGCCTCGCCGAGAAGGACCTGCTGGTTGGGGTCCACCGCTTCGGTGCGTCGCTCGACCTGCTCGAGGTCGAGCTGGGCGGACACTCGCACCCGGACGTTGGACGGACCCACCAGGGGCTCGAGGAGCTGGGCGACCCGTCCTTCGAGTCGATCCTCCAGTTCCAGCTGCATCTCCATCCGGCGGCGATCCCCTCGGGAGCCGTTGGGCTCGGCGGCCGCCGAGAGGACGCGTCCGGCATCGTCGAGGACGCTCACCCCTTCCGATGTCAGGCCGTCGACCGCGCTGGCGAGGAGGAAGGTGATGGCCTCGACCTGCTCCGAAGTGGGCCGGGCACCGGCAGCCACGCTGAGGAGCACCGACGCCTCGACCGGTTGGTCCTGCCGCTGATACACCGAGCCGTCGCGAAGCGCCAGGTGGACCTCGGCGGAGGTGATGCCCCGCATCTGACCGATGGTGCGTTCGAGCTCCCCTTCCAGAGCCCGGCGATAATTGATCCGCTGGGTGAAGTCGGTCATCCCCCAGGACGGCTCGTCGAAGAGCTCGAAGCCAGGCCGCCTCCCCGCCGAGACGCCGTTCTCTGCCAGCGCCACTCGAGCCTCGGCGGCGCGCTCCGCCGGAACCAGTACCTGGGCGCCGCTCGGGGACAGCTCGTGGTAGATGTTCGCGGTCTCGAGGACCGCCTGGGCCGCGGTCACCGACTCCAGTGTCGCGTCGTTGACGACGGCGACCATCTGGGGAGCGTTGCCCCACGCCACGAGCCCCCAGATGCCACCGAGTGCGATGCCGAGAACGACGAGCATCCCGATGACCCGCGGAACGCCGACCCTTCGTACGAAGTCCCCGATGGCGTCGAATAGCTGCACGGCGGCTCAGCCTAGCTCTGCATGTTGGCGACGGTCCGGTACGCATCGATGAAGCGATTCCGGACTTCGATGAGCATCTCCAAAGCGATCCCCGCTTCCTCCACCGCCGCCATGACGTCATGGAGCTCTACCGGGTCGCCTCGGAGGAATGCCTCGACGGCATCGCCGGCCTCGTCCTGAAGTCCCTGGACCTCACCGAGGGCTTCGGCCAGGGTGTCCTTGAAGGACGCGCCCTCGCCCCGAGCCGACTGTGCCACCGGGCGGCCGAGTCCACGGTCAATGGGTAGCTGAGGGCCGACCTGGCCCACGCCTCGAATCGGTTGCGTCATCCGGTCACCCCCTCACGTCGATGCGGCCGCCAAGACGGGATCCGGGTGAAGACGAAGCGTCCGCCGTCGCGCCCGGGCCGTAGGTCAGCGGTCCCGTCATGGCATTTCGTAGATAGAAGACCCGCTCGTCTGACGAGAGCATGGCCCACAACTCGGGATCGACTCCCGCAGCCGGGGAGTCGGCTACGGCCGAGTCGGCCGTAGCGGCCTTGGCTTGGGACGCTCCCGATTCCGGCGACGGGAGTCGTTGGGCTTCGTCAGCCGGCGCCCGCTTCTCGAGCCCCGGATGACCGAGGCCACGAAGCACGCCACCGAGTCCATTGATAGAGGTCATGGGCTAGATCTGGATGGCCCGACGCAGCATGGACTTCATGGCGTCGAATACGGTGGCGTTGGCCTCATAGCTCCGGCGCGCGTCCATGAGGTCGATCATCTCTTGCACGATCTGGACGTTCGGGTAGCGGACGTATCCGGCTTCGTCGGCATCGGGATGCCCGGGCTCGTAGACCAGCGGCCCTTCCCCGGCTACCTCCCGGACCTCACCCAGCTCCACGCCGAAGGCGGCTTCCGCGACTGCGGGGAACGACCCGACCGGCGGCACTTCCGGCACCTCGGGAACCTGGATCCCAGCCCGACGCATGGTGGGCGTCGAGTAGGCGGGGTGCTCGACGGTCTGCGCCTCCTGGAGCTCCAGGACCCGACGGCGGTACGGCCCACCCTCCGGCGTTTTCGTCGTTTCGGCGTTGGCGATGTTCATGGCGATCATGTCCAGTCGCTTCCGTTGCCCCGACAACCCGCTGGCCGGGATGGCGAGCCCGCGCAGAAGACCCCGAACGCCGTCCACGGACATGACCTAGACGCTCCGCATGCTGGAGCGGATCTGTCCGTACATCTTCTGGAGGATCTCGCCCATCGCCTCGAAGCGAATCTGCTCGTCGGCGAGTTTGACCATCTCGACCTCGAGATCCACGTCGTCGGGATCGAGGGCCGCCGAGAGCGAAGCCTCGAACGACGCCGTCCGGTCGTTCGAAGCGTTGGCGACCCGATGCGCGATCTCCCGAGAGCGGACCATGCTGGCGCTCATCTCGGCCTTGAGGCCCTGCACCACCGATCCCGCACCCATCATTCCTTCGATCACCGTTCGTCTCCTGAAAGCCGTGGTCCTCCGCGTCTTTCCGAAGGCAACGACCGTTCCACTCCGGGCCATCGCAGTGGCGACGAGAGGTCGGATAGCGCGAAAAGCCGCGTGGTTGAGGTACATGGTGCCAGACGGCGGAGCGTCACGTCGGACGGTTTCCGGCTGAAACGCGGTGGCCGGCGCACAGCGCGAACCTTCAAGAGGGCAACATCTTCCGGGGCGGAAGCGGAGAAATCTTCCGGGGAGCCGGCGGCAAACGAGGGGCGCGCATCCCCGCTGCACCCTCCCGATTCCCGCAATCCCACCGCCTCCCACCGCGCGATGGTCGCTCCGGCTCAGGGGTTGTTGAGCTTGTTCCTCAGCGTGCGAACGCTCATGCCCAGGAGCTTGGCGGCCTGGGTGCGATTCCCATCGGTCTTCTCCAGAGCGGCCTCGATGAGGACCGACTCCGCCTCGCCCACGTCCAGCGTGTCGAGCACTACGGCACCGTCGTCCCGGGTGCCACCCAAGCGGCCCGGCGAACCAGCCTGTGGCAACATGCTCCCCTCTCCGAGGACGATCCGATCGGCGCTCACCCTGCCGTCGGCGGCGAAGATCACCGCCCGTTCCACCGCATGAGCCAGCTCCCGAACGTTCCCCGGCCACGAGTGGCGCTGAAGCTTCTCCATTGCCTCCGGCTCGACCACGACCTGGGGCCGATCGTGGTCCGCGGCTGCCTTCTTGGCGAAATACGCGGCCAGCGCCGGGATGTCGTCCGCCCGTTCACGAAGCGGAGGCACCCGGATAGGGAGGACGTTCAGCCGATAGAAGAGATCGGCCCGGAAGCGTCCCTCGTCGACCTCCTCCTGGAGATCTCGATTCGTCGTCGCGACCACCCTGGCATCCACCCTGATGGGCGACATGCCGCCGACCCGCTCGAACTCCTGCTCCTGCAGAGCGCGGAGGAGCTTGGCCTGAAGGTCGAGGCGCATCTCCGAGATCTCGTCGAGGAGGAGCGTCCCGTGGTTCGCTCGCTCGAAGGCACCCGCGGTCCGCTTGGTCGCACCCGTGAAGGCGCCCTTCTCGTGCCCGAAGAGCATGCTCTCGACCAGGTGCTCCGGCATGGCGGCGCAGTTCACACTGATGAACGCCTCGTCTCCGCGCCCGCTCAGGTCGTGGACCATTCGCGCGAGAAGCTCCTTGCCCGTCCCCGACTCACCGTGGAGGAGGACGGTGGCCTTGGTGGGGGCGGCGGTTCCCACGGCGTCGAGGATCTTGCGGAAGACGGGACTGTCACCGACCACGGTGCGTCCGGCGCTGAGTTTCGACACCTCGGTGCGGAGAGCCTGATTCTGGCGTCGCAACCGCACCAACTCGAGGGCCTGGCTCACCACCACCTCCAACTGTCCCCGCCTGACCGGCTTCGTCAGGTAGTCGATGGCGCCGGCTTTGATACTCGTGACCGCATGGTCGATGGTGGCGTAGCCCGTGACCACCACGACGGGCACGTCGATGCCCTCCTCCTGGATCTGCTCCAGAAATTCGAGGCCCGACATGCCCGGGAGCCGGTAGTCGGTGATGACCAGGTCGATTCCGCCGCGGCCGAGGACCGCCAGGCCCGCCTCGGCGTTGCGCACCGCGGCGACCTCGTAGCCGACGTCCTCGAGCATCTCCTCGGTCGCCGCGAGGACGCCCGGATCGTCGTCGATGCAGAGGATCTTCGGCATGCGCGAAGAAGGTCCCTAAAGAGAGGTGGGCGACGCCCGATAATGACGTGTGAAGGGTAGTGGCAGGACCCGACCCGCTCAACTGAACTCGGGGACCCGACGTTGCGAATCACAAACCAGATGATCCTGAGTCGATCTCTCGAAACCATTCAACACGGGAAGCAGGAGTCCGCTCGCCTCGAGCGTCAGATCGTGACCGGGAGGAAGTTCGAGCGCTTGTCCGACGCCCCCGTGGACGCCCGGTCGGTCCTCGAACTCGACGCCGATCTCCGAGCCAGCAAGCAGTACAACAGGAACATCGAGGCTGCCCGTACCCGACTCGCCATCGCCGACAGCACCACCGACGCGATGTCGAACTTGCTGGCCCGCGCCCGTGAACTGGCCATTCAGTCCGGCAGCGACACGGTGGATGCCCAGCAGAGGCTCGGGGCGCAGGCCGAAGTCCAGGCCATCCGGGAGTCCATGATCCAGCTCGCCAACCGGGAGTACAACGGAGCGTACGTCTTCGGGGGTGCCTACTCCGACAGGCCGCCCTTGGATTCCACCGGGGCTCTCGACCCCACCTTCCCGGCTCGCGGAGCGCCACGCTACGAGATCGGTCCGGGGATGACGGTTCTTGCTGCACACGACGCCGGCCAGATGTTCATCGACACCGATGTCATGGCGTCCCTCGATGCCCTCGACGCCGCCCTCGGCGCCAACGACGTCCCTGGCATTCAAGCAGCCAGCACTCAGCTGACGGGAGCCATCGAGAACGTGCAGACACTTGTGGCGGACGTCGGTGCTCGCCAGGCCAGCCTGGACATGGCCCAGGATCGCCAGACCATCGTCGATGAGACCGTTTCGACGCGTCGGTCCACCCTCGCGGACGCCCCGATCGAAGAAGCCATCACGAGGCTGGTGGCGGTGCAATCGGCCTACCAAGCCTCTCTACTTACTACGACCCGCCTCCTCGAGACCTCCCTGGTGAACTACCTCCGATGAACGATCAAGACACGAAGGGCGATGGAATGGACGGCATCATCCGCTTCCCCGAGGGACTCCTGGGCTTCCCGGACACGACCGAGTACCGGCTTGTGGACGGCCCTGGCGACGGTCTCTTCTGGCTGGTGGCAGCCGACGACGCAGGTCCCACCTTCCTCCTCTCCGATCCCTTCCGCTTCTTCGAGGGCTACAGCCTCGTGCTCAACGAGGCGCAAAGCGAGAGGATTGGCGCCGCCAGCGCGTCAGACGTCGCGGTCCTGGCCATCACGGTGCCAGGTAACGACAGCGAGGCGTGGACGGCGAACCTCCGCGGCCCCGTGGTCATCAACGTGGTCGACTCCAAGGGGGCTCAGCTCATCCTCACCGACGAGACCGCCGACCTTCGGCGGCCCTTCATGCCGGAGCTGTCCCCCGTAGCCGCCTGACACGTAGGGATACCATGGTCCGACCCGGTCGTCAGGGCCGGTGGCTCGGGCCATGAGGTCAGTGGACCGAGGCGCGTCGTTCCTCATATTCGGATGCCAACTGATGCACGGCCTCGAAGAGCAGCCGCGGATCCAAAGGCATGGACAACACGCGATGGGCGGCCGGTAGGATGTCCCGCTGCGTACCCGCCTCGTCCGCGCCACTCCGGGTACCTCCCTCCACCAGCCCGATGATCGGCGGACCATCGCTTCCTTCGCCCTCCGTCGCGATTCGGTTGTAGAACGATGACAGGTCGGCGCCCGAGTCGACGATGACGCAGTCGACCGTCGCGGACGCGTCCTCCAGTACCCGTTGCGCCATCTCGTCGTCGACGGCCACCCGCACGCCATAACCTCTGCGACCGAGGAGCTCGGCGGCCGCGGATCGAAGGACCGGCGAACCACAACAGACGAGGACGGTTCGCCGCAGGCTGTTGAGCCCGTCTGCCGCGACTCGACCCCCCGCGGCAGCGGGTGAGACCCCGCCGGGACCCGGCGATACCTTTTTCGCACCCGGCGAAGAAGCCTGGCTCTGGACCCCTTCCCGAATCAGGGTCCCACGGGAAGTAACGGTTCCGTGTATCGCGTGGTTGGGATCGAAGAGCATTCGAACCACCGTCCCCGTTCCCTGGGCCGACTCGATCTCGATGGAACCACCCGCCGCCTGTACCGAATCCCTCACCATCGCCATCCCGAGGCCGGTTCCCCGCCCTGAGCCCTTGGTGGTGAAGAAACGATCGAAGATCCGATCCTGGATGTCGGGGCTCATTCCCTGACCGCTGTCGCGAACGGAGAGTACGACCCATTCACCCGTCGTGGAGCCCGGGGTTCGCTCCTCCGAAAGGGTGATGTCGATAAGGCCGGGCCCCGAGATGGCATCCCTGGCGTTCACTACAACGTTGAGGATGGCCAACTCGATGTCGTGGCGGCGAGCGAAGATGGGCGCCACTTCCTCCGGGGCATGGATGTCCAGACGGATCCGCGGGGGCACGATCTGACGGAGCATGGGCCGGAGTGAAAGAACCGTTTCCGAGATAGACACCGGGCCCTCCGCTGACGTGTCGGACCTGGCCACCCCTAGAACCCGCTCTGTCAGGTCTGCGCCTCGATCGCACGCCTTCACCAGCTCATGCCAGACCTGGTGCGCGGCATCCCCATCGGGCAGCCTGCGCTCCAACACGGCAGCGAAGCCGCGGATGGCACTCAAGATATTCCGCACGTCGTGAGACACCTCGGACGCAACCCGGCCGAGAGAGGCCAAGCGCTTGGCGTCGAAGTCGACGTCGGCTGCCAGCGAGGACTCGAGGCGCCGGACCACGGCCATGACCCCGATGCCGAGGCCGTTGGGTGTGTATACCATCGTCAGACTGGTCGCCGACCAGAAGCACTCCCCGCTCCGGGTGACACGCCAACCGATGCCGTCCCAGGCTCCGCGATCGCGGGCCGCTTCCAGGGCTCGAGCCGGAACGCCCGCCGCCTGATCGGATTCGGGGAAGAGCTCGTGGAGGCTGAGCCCTACGGCTTGCTCCTCGGTGTGCCCGAACACTTCCTGCGCTTCCGCCGACCACCGGGTCACTCGACCTCGGAGGTCGAGCCAGAAGACCCCGTACTCTCCCGGGGGTGGGGGTTGGGGCACCACGTCGGCCATGTCGCTTGCCGACTCCGATGATCCAGCTGGTTGATCTCTGACTTCGGGCGTCAGACGGTCCCCAACCATTCAGCCCCTTAGCCCGGAATGGCCTTTGTCCCCGGTGTCGGCCTGAAGTTGCACGGATCGAGGCGAAGGCACAATACGACCCCAGCTTTCAAGGAACTGCCTGGGGCAGCCGAAACTCCCGGGTACCGGAAGGGCCGTTCCCTTTCGTGGGCAACCCGAGAAAGAGGATCGTCATGCAGGATGTCGATGCACCCGCCGGGGACTGGTCGACGGCGGTCTCCGAGGCTACCCGGCACGTCGAGGAGCGACTCGACGCCCAGGCGGTCGCCGAAGAACGCCAGGGACCCGTCTCCCGCCGGGGCCTCGTCGCCGCCGCGTTCATCGTGCTGCTCGGCCTCATCGCGACCAACATCTGGCTGATCGTTCAGCCGGCCACCGCGTCCGACCCCATGTTCTACGCACGGGAGAACCGGGCCTGGACGCTGGTCGACGCCGCCGACGTCATCGAGGACTTCCGTCTCGAGACCGGCCGGCTCCCTACTACAGACGAGGTGGCCACCGAGCTGGAGGACGTCGTGTCCTACCAGTCCCGGGGAAGCGAGTACGTCCTCACCCTCTCCGAAGGTCCGACGCTCTCCTACGACAGCGCCCTTCCCCTCGAAGACTGGGTGGCAGCTGTGATCGGAGGTGGTGGATGAACGGGCGACTGGCCAGTTCGGGACGCGGGGGCTTCTCGCTCCTGGAGCTTCTCACGGCGATGATCGTCATCGCCATCCTCGGGTTGGTGGCCATTCCGAACTTCAAGCGCGCCGTCCACAAGGCCGACGCTCGCAAGGTCATGACCGACATGACTGCGGTCCGCAGCGCGGTCTACGAGTACCGGGAGGACGAAGGCGGCCTACCGCCTACCGCCGCGTGGGGCACCGTGCCGGCAGAGCTCGAGCCGTACCTCAACAACGTCGACTTCAGCTACAAGTCGGCCGAGTATCGCATCCGGTCGAACAGGCGCCGGGGCCGCGTCGACTTCCTCGTCCGCTACCCGCGAAACGACGAGCTGGGCCTCTCGCTCCAGACGTTCTCCCGACCAGGTCGCGACGAGGGATCGATCACGTGGAACCGGCGGAAGACACGCTTCAGGCTTCTGGAGGGGTCCCGGTAGGAGCCCCGTCCGCATCCGGTAACGAGTCTCGGTCCGAATCCGTTGGAGGACCGAGTCCGCTTCCGGTAGCGGATCGCGGTTCGATTCCGGTAAAGAAACGCCGTTCGCTTCCGATCCTCTCTCGAGAGGGGGATATGCGCCGTTGCAGCCAGCGAGGCCGGCTCGAGGAGCGCCGTCTACGCCCCCTGAGCCCAATGCGAGCACGGAGCAGGACATGGAGACGAATGGAGCCGCCCCGGTAGACCTGGAGGGCTTTCGGTCCTCCATGCGCGCGGCCGGAATCGAAGAGATCGTGGAGCCCACGCTCCACGTGTATGTCGAGGAGGCCCAGGCCACTTTCGAGGCGCTCGAGAACGCCGTGGAGGCTCGAGATGCGGAGGCCGCTCGTGCCGCGGCCCACTCCCTCAAGTCGTCCTCGGGCAACATCTGGGCCCAGAACGCCGCCGCGCTCTTCGAGAGCCTGGAGCACTCCGCCCAGGACGGCGACCTCGAGGGCATCGACGCCACATTCCATGAGGCGAAACCGGAGTTCGAACGGGTCCTCACCTACCTCTCCGAAGCCGGGATCGCGTCGTGACCGGCTGGCTGCTTCGGGCCGCGAAGAAGGCAGGACTACCTGGAGCCGACGACCTGCAGGTCGTCGGTGGCATGGAGGTGGACGAGGCATGGGCCAAGGTGTGCGCCGCATGCGGGATCACCCACGAAGAGCTCGCCCAAGCCGTGGCCGGCGCCTTCAGCATGCCCGTGGCCGATCTGGACAAGGCCGTCCCCACCGCTACGAAGTTGGTACCGGCCAGCACCGCCCGTAAGCACCACGTCTACCCACTTCGCGACGAAGACCGCTACCTCGTCCTCGCCACGGCCAACCCGGTGGATGCCGATGCCGAGCAGGAGCTGGCCTTCGTTTCCGGCCGGATCGCCAGGTTCGAGATCGCCTCTCCCGACGCCGTCGCCGAGGCCATCGAGTCGACCTATGCCCCGGACGCGGCCGCAGAGTCCCTGTTGTCGAGGGTAGCCGAACGCTTCGACGAGCTGGGAAGCGTGGAAGTCGACATCGGCGCCGAGGAAGAACTTCCGGAGGAGGTCTCGGAAGAGGAGACAGCGGCGGGGCCGGTAGTGCGACTCACGAACATCATTCTTCACGAAGCGGTAGGTCGTGGCGCCTCGGACATCCACATCCAACCGATGGCAGGCAGCGGAGTCGTCCGGTTCCGGACCGACGGGGTACTCCACAATGGAATGCAGATGCCGTTGCCGGTCCTGACGCGCATCGTGTCGCGCATCAAGATCATGGCCAAGCTGGACATCACCGACCGGCTGCGCCCGCAGGATGGACGGGCCCGGATATTCGTGGATGGCCGGAAGTACGATCTGCGGGTGTCCACCGTCCCCACCCGTAACGCCGAGAAGGCCGTGATCCGGGTGCTCGACACCCAGGGCGCCGGCACCCTCGTGGAGACGGGTATCGTCGACGCGCAGATCCAGCGGATCCGGGCGGCCCTCTCCAACCGCGACGGGATCGTCGTCGTTACTGGCCCCACGGGTTCGGGGAAGACGACGACGCTGTACGGCGCCCTTCGCGAGATCGCGACCCCGGACGTCAACATCATGACGGTCGAAGACCCTGTGGAGTATGAGCTCCCGGGTCTTACGCAGATCCAGGTCGAGCACAAGCAGGGAATGACCTTCGCCTCGGCTCTGCGGGCCATCCTTCGCCAGGACCCGGACATCATCTTCGTCGGTGAGATCCGGGACAGTGAGACCGCAAACATCGCGGCCCAGGCGAGCCTCACCGGCCACTTGGTCCTGGCGACCTTGCACACGAACGACGCCGTGGGTTCCATCCGGCGCTTCCTCGACCTCGGGCTCGATGCCGGCACCATCGGCGAGACCCTCCGTGGAGCGCTGGCTCAACGTCTTGTCCGACGCGTCTGCGAGGGGTGCGCCGAGGAGGTGGGTGAGGATCTGACCGCTACCGAGCAGGCGTTGGCTGACCGCTATGGCCGACGCCCGAAGGTCAGGGCCAAGGGGTGCGATCGTTGCCTCGGCTCAGGATATCTGGGCCGGCTACCGGTGACCGAATTCATGGTCCCCACCCCCGATCTGGTGCGTCTCATCATGGACGACGCACCGCCGTTCGAGCTCCAGCGTCAGGCCGTCGCCGACGGCATGAATACCCTGGCCGAGTCCGCCCTCGGCCGCATGGAGGCCGGACAGACGACCATCGAAGAGGTGGATCGGGTCATCGGACTGGGCGACAGCGCGCAGAACGCGGACCGCGCCGACGCCGAGGCGGACGCGGAGCTGGCCCCTCCGCCTGAGCGGCGGGCACCTGTGGTGGACGCAGAGGCCGTCATCGCCGATGCAGCGGCCATCGTGGAACAGGTAGCGGCCGGGAACGGTTTCGCAGCGCCGGCGAGCGATGATTTGGGGGTGGCTCGGGCCAGTGTCCCGAGTGCGGCGGCAGCGAGTGGCGCGGCGGCAGGAAATGGCGCAGCGGCAGGAAACGGCGCGGCGGCGCCGGGAACGGGCACGCCGTCAGGCATCGGCACGACGCCCGCGAACGGAGCGGTCGGCGACGGCGCCTCCGCGAGAAGCGGTTCGGCACGGGGGGAGAGCATGAACACGCCCCACGTCCTCCTCGTCGACGACGACGGCACCACGCGCTCCATCGCTCGCGGAATCCTGGAGAAGAACCTTGGTTACCAGGTCACCGAGTCTCCGGACGGGAGCGACGCTATCCTCCGCCTGGCACGAGGCGAGACCTATTCCCTCATGCTCCTGGACCTGGACATGCCTCAACTCGGCGGAAAGGACGTGTTGAAGTCCGTTCGCCAGTCCATGGCCACGGCCGGACTTCCGGTGGTCGTCCTGACCGGCACCCCCGACCCGGACGCGGAGATCGAACTCATGGAGATGGGGGCCGACGACTACCTGCGAAAGCCCATCGATCCGCCACGGCTCCAGACTCGGGTGAAGGCGGCGCTCCGACGGGCTCAGGGGTAGGCTCGCCTACAGGAACCGCTGAAAGAGCATCATCGCCACGATGGTACCGGTGGTCAGCGTCGCGACCTCCGATCGTCGGCCTTCCTCGAGGGCATCCGGCAACAACTCGCCCAGCACCATGAAGATCATGGCGCCGGCGGCGAAGCCGATCCCCCATGGAAGGCCCGGCCGGAAAGCTTCGACGAAGAGGAACGCCGGAACGGCCATCAGGGGCTGAGGCAGAGACGAGACGACGCTCCACCCTGCGCACCCCGCGATGCTCACGCCCCGCGGACGCATGACGGCGGAAATGGCCACGCCCTCGGGGATGTTGTGCACGGCGATAGCCAGCGTGATGACGGTGGCGAGCTCGATACCGCCTCCGAACGAAACTCCCACCGCCACGCCCTCCGAGAAGGAGTGCACGGTCATGACGATGAGCATGAGGAACATCTTGCGCGCGCTCTCGCCCTGGGCTGCGCCGAAGACCAGTTCCTCCTCATCGTACTCGGACAGGTACCGCTGGGTCACCAGAATGAACACGACACCCAGAAGCACACCCCCGAGGGTTTCCAGGCGGCCGTGGGCCGTCCCCTCGGCGACGAGGCCGAAGCTGGCTCCCAGCATGAGTCCCGCCGCGATGGCGTTGGCGTAGGCCACGAACCGGTCCGACACCTCCTGGAAGAAGATGAAGGGTAGCGCACCCAGGCCCGTGGCGACGGCGGTAGCGAGAGCGTATAGGAAGACGAGGAGCCAGTCGCTCATTGCATCACGCCTCCGCCCAACGCGACCACGATTCCCATGGCTACGAGGGTAACCAATGCGATGCTCGTGTGGCCCGCCTGGCGATACGATTCGGGAAGAAGCTCGTCGAGGACGAGGTAGACCAGGGCGCCGAAGGCGAAACCGAGAGCCCACGGCTGGAGGGCTGGAAGGGCAGCCAGCACCGAGTAGGTGACGACCGCCAGCAGCACCTGGTTCAACTTCGTGGCCACCGCCAGGACCGCGGCGTGGAGCACCTTCACGCCCCGATCTCGGAGCACTGCGGTGAAGACCATCGCCTCGGGGATGTTGTGCACCGCCAATGCGAGGGCCATGGAGAAGCCGAAAGGCAAGGACACGAGCATCGCCACGCCGATGGCCACGCCTTCGTACGCCGAGTGAAGTGTGTTGACCACGAAGAGCTGATACCCGTACGCCGGATCCAACTCCCCGAGCTCGTTCAGGTCCAGGTCCTCGACCCCTGCGAAGACGTGGGTCAATCGGACAAACGTCATCCCGAGGAGGGCTCCACCGGCCCCCATGAGCACCTCACCGTCCGGCTGAACGGTGGTGAGCGAATACGCCACACCCAACATCAGGCCCGACGCCAGGGCATTGCCCCAGCCGAGGACCGGCGTCGCCAGCCTCCCCATGAGGGCCTGAGGTACCACGCCCAGGGCTGCGACCGCGGCCGCGACCGATGACGCGAGCAGCACGCCGACGATGGGGTCGAACTGAGTCATGGGGCGCTCACCCTCACAGCAACACCTCCGCAAAGTCGAGATCTTCCGACGCCAGAACGAAGGCCGTTGTCGGCAATCCCTCCGTCATCTCCTGAAGTCGCTGATAATACCCCTCGTAGTCGTCCACCGAGCCAGGCGTGGCGAGACCCATGAGGACCAGGTCGGCGTGGGCCGACGACTTCCTCAGAACGTCAGGAAAGTTCGCCTGATCGCCGATGAGGACTTTCGCGTCGGCGCCGATCCGCAGCCCCTGGATTATCGACTTCAGGTTGGCACGGGTGGCTTCGGCAGCTCGCTGGTCGGGAACCATGAGCTTCACCGTGAGCGTCGCCCTCCGCCAGGGTAGGCTCGTGCGGAGCAGGTACCCCAGGAGCATCATGAGACCGCCGTTGGACTGCATTCCGCCCCACCACACATCGATCCTCTTCCGGGCGCCGAAGCCGCGCTCGTCATCGTAGCGCAGGACCATCACGTTCCGTCGACGCTCGTGCATCATGGCGATGGATCGGCAGTACTCGGCGCGGTGCTCCGGATCTTCCGACGCACCGATGAGGACGGTGTTCGGCACCAGCGGACCGAACCCGTACGTGGAGATGAGGCGCTCCATGCCGACGAAGGGGGTGGGGGCCTCGTCGATACGAACCAGCGCCTGGACACCCTTTCGCTCGAGGTACTCCCTTACGTGCTCTTGCATCCCCCGTCGGGCGTCGGAGTCCCGGGCGCCGGTACGAAGGATGGTGGCCACGGTCATCAACGCCCGCCCGTGGGTGAGAGCGTCGGCAAACTCGATGAGATGCCACCGTCCCGTCGGTGCACCGGACAGGACAAGGAGGTTCGGCCGCCAGTTCTTCGCGTCGGGAGGCTCTCCCTGGAGCCGGAGAAGGGCGGTCCGGGCCAACGACAGCATGACTCCCCGCCGTACGTCTCCCCAGGTGGTCCGAAGCTCCTTGCGCTCCAACCAGAGGAAGACTCCACCGATGACCACGGCGGCGGCCAACGTGGCCGCGGCGTTGATGAGGATCATCACCACCAGGCAGCCCAGGGCCCCAAGGAGCGAAACAGACCAATGGACCCGGAACGACGGACGGAAGGACGGGCTGCCCAGCATGTTCTCCAGGCCCGCCCCGAGATTCACCGAGAGGTACGAGGCGAGGAAGAACATGGTGAGGATGGGCGCGATGACGTTCAGCTCGCCGAGCATCACCGCGCTGAGGGCGACCCCGAGCGTTACCACCGTCCCGATGCGAGGCTCGTCGCCGGGTCCGCTCCCTCGCCCGAGGATCCGCATCCAGCGGGGGAGGACGCCGTCCCGGGCCAGGGCCTGGAGGACCCGGGGTGCACCGAGAATGCTCCCCAGGGCGCTGGAGAGGGTCGCCCCCCAGACCCCCAGAAGAATGGCGTCGCCCCAGAAGGCGATCCGGCGCATGATGAGGGGATCGTCGATGAGCGCCTGTGCATCGGCCCGCGTGGAGAGCAGGATCGGTAGCGTCATGTACACCACGTACCCGACGGCGAGAGCCGCGAGCGTTCCTCGGGGAATCGACCGCGCAGGGTCCTTGAGGTCGCCGCTCATGTTCACCCCCGCCTCGATCCCGGTCACCGCCGGGAAAAAGACGGCGAGTACGACCCAGAAGCCCGCCTCGGCGTTGGGCGCGGGCTGCAACTGGAGCTCCGTCGCCTCGATGGGTCCGCCGAAGACCAGCGACAGCAGCGAGATCCCGATGGCCGCCATGATGAAGTACTGGGCACGGATCACCAGCCTGGCGCTGACGATGGCCAGGATGGCGACAATGACGGTGGTCACCGCCGCCAGCGCGGTCTGCGGGACCAGTGGGAAGACGCGGGTCACGCTTTCGGCGAAGCCGATGGTGTAGAGGGCCACCGAGAAGGCCAGGGCGAAGTACACCGGAATGCCCACCGCCCCTCCCGTCTCCACGCCCAGCGACCGGCTGATCATGTAGTACGCCCCACCCGCCTTCACCCGGCGATCGGTAGCGATGGACGCCATGGACAGAGCGGTGAGGGCCGTGATGGATGTACAGATCGTGACGATGAGCAGCGTCTGCCAGAGGCCCACATTGCCCACGACCCAGCCGAACCGCAGGTACATGATGACGCCGAGGATCGTGAGGATCGACGGCGTGAACACCCCCGCGAACGTGCCGAAGCCGGATTCGTCCGGAGGGGCTTCGCCCGGGGGTCGCGTCGACGACGCCTCCTTGCCGGCGGCTCTCGGCGAGGTCGAACGATAGGACAAGGAGTCGGGGGCTCAGGGGACGATATCGGCGCGTCCTTCGTGCGCCGTCTCGGAGTTGCCGGAAAGCTACAACTCGCGACGGCGGCCGTCGCCCTCCGGCCAAGGGCGTACGACCTCCGTGGGCATCGGTCCGCCCGGAGAGTGTCGTCTGGCTGAAAGCCCCGGCCGAGCATGGCGCCTGGCCCATCGGTTCCGTAGCCTCCGTGCGACACGTACCGGTCGAATGGCCGGGAATATCCCCGCTCGTCGAAGCCAGCCACATGCACAACTTCAAGATCGTCGGCCTGACCGCCCTATCCGTTGCCCTTCTGGGATGCGGGGCCGCCCGCCCCTTCACGGTTCCGAATCCGGGCCTCACGGCCCTGCAGGAGGAAGAGCCCTACCTCTACACCGACCGCGCGACGGCCATGCAGGCCCTCGGGGCGTCCTCCCTCGATACCCGGATCACGAACCTCAGGACGACATACGAGGGCGAGTTGGCCCGAGCCGACGCCGCCCAGGGTGGCTTCCTCAACACCACGCTCGGGATTTTGGGTATCCTGCTGCCGGTATCGGGCACGGCGTCTGCACTGGCGCTGTCGGACCCGGATCACGTCGAGGCCGTAGGAATCGCGACAGGGGTGGCGACGACGGCCGTCATGGGTCTGGACCTCATCCTGAAGCCGGGGAAGAAGAGCGCCGAGGCCGCCGAGTGTGCAGGATTCCTGGCGTCGGCCCTCGAAGCCATCCGCCTCCGTTGGGGAGACGGTGAGATCAACGCGTCAGGGACCCAGGAGGAGTGGACAGCCTACCTCACCATGCGTGGGACACTGGAACCGGCTCGCGCAGTGGCCTGTAGCGACTGAGCCCGGGATGGCCCGACGGCGGCTCCACGCGGGTTTGACAACGGTCTGGACGGCTGCCCTCCTGACCGCCCTCGGAGATCCTGCCCGGGGACAGGTCGATCCGCCGCCGGCACCCGGAACGGCCACCGTGGTCGTCGCTCCCGGCGCCGGATATCAGGCCGGAAGGCTCGCCCGGACCTTCTTCGGCACCGGGTACCGGGAGCTCTGGACCACGCCCATCGAGCTCCCAGTGATCGATCTGGAGATGTTCGCCGGAGGACTGACGCCCCTCCGCCTGGGCGGAGGCTCCACCACCCGCACACTACATCTGCGAGGGGCGGACGGGCGCCGGTTCGTCTTCCGGTCGGTGGAGAAGTCCCCCATCGAGTTCGAGGTCTTCAACCGGTCCATCCTGGCCGACCTGATCCAGGATCAGATCTCGTCATTTCACCCGACGGGGGCCCCCGTCGTGAGCGCGCTCCTCGGCGCCGTGAATGTTCTCCGGACCGAACCGACGTACATGGTCGTACCCGACGATCCACGACTCGGAGAGTTCCAGGATCAGTTCCGCGGCCTGGTGGTCCTCGTCGAGGAAAGGCCGGACGACGGCCCCGATGGCGCGCCTGGCTTCGCCGGTTCACTCCGGATCGTCTCCACCGAAGACCTCTGGGAAACGCTCGAGGAGAACGCCGACCACCGGGTGGACGCCCGGAACCTCCTCAAGGCCCGACTGGTGGACCTCATCGTCGGAGACCGCGACCGGAGCCACAACAACCACCTGTGGGCGGCGTTCGAGGTCTCGGACGGGACCGAATGGCGCGTCATTCCACGGGACCGGGATCAGGCATTCGTCCGTTTCGACGGAGTGTTCAAGGCCATCGCTCGGGCCTGGGAGCGTCGCCTGGTCGTCTTCGACAAGGCCTACCCCGACATCTTCGCTCTCACCCGGAACGCCTGGGACATCGATCGGCAGTTCCTCGTCGGCCTGGACTCGGCGACGTGGAGGGCCACCGTAGCCGAGGTCCAGGAGGCACTCACCGACGACGTGATCCTGGCGGCGGTGGCGACCATGCCGCCGGAGCACCACGCGCTTGTGGGAGAAGGGCTCGCCACCGCAATGATGGCTCGACGGCACCACCTACCCGAAGCCGCCGACCGCCTCTACGCGGTGGTCTTCGGTCACGCCGACATCCACGCCACGGACGCCTCCGAGACGTTGACCGTCACTCGAACGCCCGAAGGCACGGTCGACGTCGAGATCGCGGCCGAGGGCGGCTCCGGATTCCGTCGCACCTTCCACTCCGCCGAGACATCGGAAGTGCGCATTTACCTGCGCGGCGGCCCGGATGAGGTATTCCTTCGAGGCCAGGGAGCAGAGGGAATCACCGTCCGCGTAGTGGGAGGTGGAGGTCGGGACGCCTTCCACGACGAGATGTCCGGTGGCGGCGGACGCACCTTCCTCTACGACAATGGTGGAGAAACCCGATTCCCGGAGTCGGATCGGGTCTCGGTGCGCCGAACCGCCTCCGCCCGGCCCATGGCCTGGTTCGAGGACCGTCGGGAGCTCGACTGGGGCACACAGACCATCCCCCAGCCCACGGCCTCTTACGACGGCGACCGGGGCCTCGTTGTGAGTCCGGGACTCGACTACCGGAGATTCGCCTTCGGGAAGCGTCCCCTCGATACCCGGATCCAGTTCAAGGCCGGATGGGCGTTCGGGCTCGACGAACCCATCGTCGACCTTCGCTACCTGGGCCGGCAGATCATCGGTGGACACGATCTCCGCCTCCACGTCCTCTGGAGCGGCATCGAGATCATCAACTTCTACGGCCTCGGAAACGAGACGACCACGACCCGGTCCAAGGCCTACCACCGCGTAGCCCACCAGCAGGTAGGTGCGAGCCTCGGCCTGACCCTTGGTGACGGGGAGAACGCCTTCTTCGAGTTCGGACCCACGGTCGTTTACACCTCTACCGACACCGTTGGCGCCGCGTCGTTCATCGCCGAGAGCGACCCCTACGGCGCCGGCGACTTCACCCGGGCGGGCCTCACAGCCGCCTTCGGCTTCGACGACCGGGATCATCGCGGTCGGCCCACGCGCGGGGTCCGCATCGAGGGGCGAGGCGGCCTCTCCCCGGCAATCTTCGACCTCAGCTCGACGTACCAGGAAGCGCGGCTCCAGGTGGCCACCTATTTGTCTCCGCCAGGAGTTCAGCGACCCGTCCTCGCCCTGCGAGCGGCCGGTGAGAAGGTGTGGGGCACCTTTCCCTTCGCGTCGGCGGCTTTCCTCGGGGGTCCGCGCTCCGTCCGCTCACTTCGGTTCCAACGGTACGCAGGCGACGCACTCCTCCTGGGCAGCGCCGAGCTGCGCCTCCCGTTATGGCAGATCTTCTTCCCGATCCCTCTGGACATCGGGGTCTACGGCCTCGGCGATGCGGGTCGCGTATGGAGCGCCGGCGAGTCGTCGAGTACCTGGCACACCGCCGTGGGAGGCGGGATCTTCTTCGGGCTCGTTGATCGGTCGGAGGTCGTGCGTCTGGCCGTCGCCTGGGGAGAAGACCGAACCGCGTTCATGGCTGGCCTGGGCTTCATCTACTAGGCGAACAAGCGGCCCGGGCTGTATCGTGATCGGATCAACCTGCAGCAGCCGCGGTATCCGCTCGTACGATGAGTATGTCACGCCCAGCCCTTTCGAACGCTTCTGCCCGGGAAACCCGGTTCCCCCGGTTGGGGCACCTCGTCCCGACCCTCATGCTGCTTGCCGTCGCATCAGCGTGTAGCCCGGACGAGCCCGTCGGGCCAGGAAGCGTCGACGAGACCGGTCCCGAGCTCGACGCGACGCTCGGCACGCTGCTGGCCGCACACCGTCTAGACGGTCGGATCGAAGAGCAGTTGGAGGTGAAACTCGGCCGTCCGGTGGACGATCGTTTGGCCGAGGTCGGGCGGCTCCTCTTCTTCGACCGGGTCCTCTCACTCACCGAGGACAACAGCTGCGCGGGCTGCCACGGCCCGAACGTCTCCTTCAATGATGCTGTCTCCATCTCCGTCGGGATCGAGAACAACCTCGTCGTCGGTGAGGGTCGCCAGGGACCCCACAATCTGCGGCGGGCACCCAGCGTCGTGAACGCGGCGTTCTTCCCGCGCCTGATGTGGGACGGCCGTTTCGAGTCCCTCGCCCTCGATCCCTTCGACAACACCGACGGCTTCGTCTTCCCTGAACCCGACGGCATGTCGCTGTCGAGGTTCGACCACCTCCTCGCCGGCCAGGCCTTCACGCCGGTGGTCTCGAGAATCGAGATGGCAGGCTTCGACTTCGTCGGCGACGCCGACGACATCCGGGCCGAGGTGGCGAGCCGCGTGGATGCCATCCCCGAGTATCGGGAGAAGTTCGGGGAGATCTATCCCTCCATCGACGCCGGCGACCCCATCGACTACGACCGCATCGCAGAAGCACTGGCGGAGTTCCAGTTCACACTGGTGCGCGCCGACGCACCCATCGACTGGTACGCGCGGGGCGACACCAGCGCTCTTACCCCCTCCCAGAAGCGGGGCGGGATTCTCTTCTTCGACCACGAAGTCGGGTGCTTCGAGTGCCACATTACCGAGGGCTACGCCAACCAGATGTTCAGCGACTTCAAGTCGCACAACCTGGCCGTCCCGCAGATCCGCCCCGTCACCACCAACGCCGACTTCGATGGGCCCGGCGACAACGAGGACTTCGGCTTCGAGCATGTGAG
This sequence comes from Longimicrobiales bacterium, assembly GCA_965229435.1. GTDB lineage: Bacteria > Gemmatimonadota > Gemmatimonadetes > Longimicrobiales > Gaopeijiaceae > UBA2589. The sequence goes on along the minus strand of CBDDJE010000001.1, from coordinate 1,956,967 downwards.
CGGCGACCCTGCGGATCGCTACAAGTTCAGGACCCAACCCCTGAGGAACGTGGCGTTTCAGCCTTCGTTCATGCACAACGGAGCGTACGTCTGCCTGCAGGACGCCGTCCGTCACCACACCGACGTGTACACCACCCTCGACAACTACTCGAACACCATCCTGCCCGAGAGCCTTCGAGGTCCCATGGGTCCGGTCCAGCCCATGCTCGATCAGGTCCACGAGCTCAGTGCAGAGCCCCGGGACCTTACCGACGACGACATCGATGATCTGGTGGCGTTCATGCACGCGCTCAGCGACCCCGACGCGCATCCCGATCGACTCGCTTCGCTGCTTCCCGCGGAGGTGCCGAGCGGCCTGCCCCTGCAGCAGTTCGACTTCAACCGGTCCGCCCCGAGCTGCAATTGAACCAACGGGTTCGGCCCTCCCCTCCCGAGCTCGGCGACATCCTCGGTCAGTACGCCTCCGTGCGTCGGCGGACCCGCGCCCTGGCGGACTGCATCCCGGACGATCGACTCGAGTTCGAGTCGGCTCCCGCGCGATTCACCCCTGGCGATATCCTACGCCACATCGGGGCGGCCGAGCGCTGGATGTGGGGGGAGAATGTCCGACAACGGCCGTCCCGGTATCCAGGGCATGGTCCCGAGTTGGCCGCGGGACGGGATGCCGTACTCGCCTATCTCGACGGCATGCAGGACGAGACCGCGGCCATCATCGCAGGTCTGACGCCGGCAGAGCTGGAGCTCCGCTGCACGACGGTGGGCGGCGCCGACATTACAGTCTGGAAGTGGATCCGGCTCATGTTCGAGCACCAGATCCATCACCGAGGACAGCTCTACGAGATCCTCGGACAGCTCGGCGTGGACACACCGCCCCTGTATGGACTACGGGAGTCCGAGGTGAGGGAGAGGAGCAAGCCGCTAGCCTGAGCGGTGGCGATTTGCACCACCTCCGACCCCCTCTCTAAGATGACGGGACTGGCGGCGCATCCAGCGGTGACCACGAACATCCGTGCCGGAGAATCCGTCATGAACCGACCCGCCCTCAAAGCACTTTCCGTGTCACTCGTCTTCCTCGGGGCCTGCTACTCCGGAGATGGGATTCCGGAGACCGGCGCCTCCTCGGCTACGAGTGCCGCCGATTCCCACGTTCCCGAGGCTCAGTTCTCCCTGTCCGCCGACAACACCCACGCACGGTGGAGTCGAACCATCGAGCCCGCCCTCACCGTCCCGTCGGGGTCCGTGGTCGAGGTCTTCACACAAGAGGCCACGGGCGGGCAGCTCTCGCTCGAGTCCACGGTCGAGGACGTGGCCAACCTGGACTTCGATCTGATCCACGCCCTGACCGGACCCATCCGGGTCGAAGGAGCCCAACCAGGCGACGTGCTGGCGGTGACCTTGCATGAGATCGAAGTGGGTGATTGGGGATGGGCTGCCATCGCGCCCGGCTTCGGCTTCCTCGCCGACGTCTTCACCGAACCGTGGCTCAGGACCTTCGAACTGGGCCCCGACGCCACTCACGCCGACTTCGGCAACGGGATCCGCATTCCCATTGATCCCTTCCCCGGTGTCCTCGGCGTGGCGCCCGACACCGACGAACTCCTCGTCACCATCCCGCCGCGGGCCAACGGCGGCAACATGGACAACCGCCACATGAAGGTCGGCACGACGGTGTACCTGCCCGTGGCCATCGAGGGGGCCAACTTCTCCATCGGTGACACACACGCCGCACAGGGCGACGGCGAGGTCTCGGGAACCGCCATCGAGGCCCCCATGCGCATCGTCCTCGAGCTCGAGGTGCTCAGGGACTTCCGCGACATCGCCGAGCCGGAGTACGAGACGGCCGACTTCTACGGCGTCACGGGGTTCGGCACCGACATCGACCAGGCCACCCGGAAGGCGGTGTTGGCGATGATCGACTACCTCGAGGCCGCGCACGGCATGGCGAGAGAGGAAGCCTACGTCCTGGCGTCACTGGCTGGCGACCTCAAGATCTCCGAGACGGTGGACATGCCCCACTATCTGGTGAGCATGCACATGCCGAAAGCGGTGCTGCCCCGGTAAGGGGGGGTTACGTCTCCCGCCGCCCCTGCCCCCCGCCCCGCGACCGCTTGTGCCGGTACATCTGCATGTCGGCCTCGTTGACCAGGGCCTGCACGGACTGGTGACGCGAAGGGTCGTACGAGGCCACGCCGACGCTGAACGCCACCGACGGCTCTCCACCTCGCGTCCGAAGTCGACCTTTCAGGAGCGAAAGGGGGCGCTGGACGTCCTCGGTCGTGGCCGAGGTCAGTAGGACACAAAACTCGTCACCACCGACGCGGGCCACGACGTCCGAGTCCCGGAACGTCGAATTCAGGTGATGGGAGAAGGACCGGAGCACACGATCCCCGGCGGCGTGGCCGAGGCTGTCGTTGATCTCCTTGAACTCGTCGAGATCGAAGTAGAGGAGCGTGGCCGGCTCGCCGACCCGCCGGCACATCGCGATGGTGTGCTCGGCGATGGCGTCGAAGCCCCGACGGTTGGTGAGTCCCGTAAGCTCGTCGCGCGTGGCCAGTGACAGGGACTTGAGTTCCTGCTCGAGCATCCACGCCAGGTCCTTGAGGACGCCGGCCTCCTCCTCGCCGATCTCGCGAGGCTCGTGGTCGATGACGCAAAGCGTCCCGAGGGAGATCCCGTCGGGTCCCTTCACCGGGCAGCCCGCGTAGAACCGGATCTCAGGCAGGTTGCGGACGGCCGGGTGGTCGCGGAAGCGCTCGTCCCTGGACGCATCGGGGACGATGAGCATGTCGTCGTCCATGGCCTGAGCGCAGAAAGACAACTCTGGCGGTGTCTTGCTGGGATCGAGGTTGATCCGGGACTTGATCCACCGACGATCGGATCCACTCAGACTCAGGAGCGCCAACGGCGTGTCGAACAGATGACGCGCAAGACGCGTCAACCGGTCGAAACGCTCATCGGGCCCGGTACCGAGAAGGTCCAGGTCGATCAGGGCGCGGGCGGTCCCTTCCGCCTTGCCCTCTGGGGGTTCGTGCACGAGTTGGGGGTCCTCGTAGGGGTACTGCCGTCCTGCTTGCCAGACGTGCCAATCTCAATAGTAGCAACAACACCCGCCGCTGCGCACCGTTTTGATAGGAAGCCTCACCCAGAGGCCTTGGGGTACTTCCCGAGCCAGGACGCCGCGAAGTCGAGGCGCTGGACAGCTTGACGGACACACGTTTCGCCGCGTGTCGTTGTCAGTCGCCCCCCCGTGCGATAGCCTGACGAACGCATTTCGGCCTCGCGCCAATTCGTCTTGGAGGAACACATGACCCTGCCTCGTCTACTCGTTGCCTTGGTGGCCCTGGCGGCCTTCACGGTGCCCGCCGCAGCACAATCGAGCTCGTTCGGCAACACCGTCGTCGTGGATGGCAACACGCTCATCATCGGCGAACCGAACAACAGCTTCCGGCCCGGCATGGTCTACGTGTACCGGAAGCAGGGTGACGCGTGGGTGGAGGTAGATCGGCTCCGGGCGCCCGACGCGGAACGGGCCGACGGCTTCGGTGCGGTCCTGGCCATGACCGGCAACACGCTCTTCGTGGGCCAGCGGGGCGGGGCCGTGCACGTCTTCGAACGCTCGGGCAGCGCCTGGAGTCATTCCTCGACCCTCGCCCAGGGCGACCGGGCAGGCCTCGACCCCCGCTGCAACGCGTACGGCTACTGCGGAACGGACTTCGGAATGGCCCTCGCAGCCGAGGGTGACTGGCTCCTCATCGGTGAGCCCCGTGCCCCGTCGGACCTGAGCCGTCTGCGCCCCCGCCGCCGCCGGGGAGACGAAGACGTCCCTCCGCCTCCTCCGGGAAGCGTGTACGCCTTCCAGCGTGCCGCGGACGGATCGTGGGTGGAGCGTCAGCGCATCGAGGCGCCGGAAGCAGCCGAGGGCGACGCGTTCGGCGCCGCCATCGCGGTGGCCGAAGGGCGCGCCCTGGTGGGCGCCCCGGAAGCCGCACAATCGGATGGAGCCGGCTCGGTCGACCAGGCGGGTCGCGTGTTCGAGTTCGCCCTGGACAATGGTACATGGCGACACTCCGGTGAGCTGACCGTTTCGGCTGAGACGGAAGCCGCCTTCGGCGCTGCCATCGCCGTGAACGGGAGCCGCGCCATCATCGGTGCGCCAGGCGCCGCGTTCGGGTTCGGAGCGGCCTTTTCGTTTCGACGCAGCGGAGACTCCTGGACCGACCCGATCCGTATCGAGGCCCCGAACGCCGCCGAGGGCGATGTCTTCGGAGCCGCGGTGGGCCTGGCCGCGGACGACGTGTGGGTGGGCGCCCCCGTCACACGGGGTCTGGAGACGGGCATGGCCTTCGTCTTCTCGGCAGACGGGCAAGCGGTCGAGTCCAAGGCCCGCTTCCAGTTCACCGAGTTCGAAACCAATACCGAAGACTCCTTCGGCCACCGGATCTTCACCGGCGATGACGTCGCGGTCGTCACAGCCTCGGGTCTGGACCACGGCGCCGGGGGCGTCTTCGTCTTCGAGCGCGACGACAGCGGCGCATGGACCCAGACCGATCGCCTGGTGAGCGAGCCCGACGCACTTGGCGCCGTCCTGGGCGAAGAGCGACGCTGTGACGACGGAGCCGTGGAGCTCTTCGACTGCGACCAGATCGAGCTGTACGCGTACGTGCCCATTTCCCTCTTGAAGGCACCAGGCGACTCTCGCGGCGTGCGCACCAACGACAATTGGGGGTGGACCGATCCGGTCACCGGCAAGGAGTACGCCCTTGTCGGCCGCAACGACGGGACTTCCTTCGTGGACATCACCGACCCGGTGAATCCTGTTCTCATCGGCGATCTGCCCAAGACCCCCGAGACGCCGAGGACTCAACTCTGGCGGGACATCAAGACGTATCGCGATCACGCCTTCATCGTCGCCGACGGAGCCGGCGCCCACGGCATGCAGGTCTTCGACCTGAGACGCCTCCGCGACGTCGCTGATCCGCCCGAGGTCTTCGACCCCGACCTGCTCTATCGGGGAGAAGGGCCCAACGTGGTGGAGAGCAGCCACAACGTCATCATCAACGAGGACACCGGCTTCGCATACCTGACGAGCCGCGGCTGCGCCGGGATGCACATCGTCGACATCCGTGAGCCGCTGGACCCGACATTCGTGGGATGCACGGACCCGGGAAGCACACACGACGCTCAGTGTGTCATCTACCATGGCCCCGACGCCCGCTTCCAGGACCGTGAGATCTGCCTCCGCATGTCGGGCAACACCTTCCAGATCTCCGACGTGACGGACAAGCAGAACTCCGTCCAGCTCTCCACGGCCTCCCACCCCAACCCGGCGTACATGCACCAGGGGTGGGTCACCGAAGACCACCAATACTTCATCATGGATGACGAAAGCGATGTGATCGCCGGGAACGTGGGCACCACGCGAACGCTCATCTGGGACCTGAGCGACCTCGAGGATCCGGTGCTGGCCAAGGAGTTCATGGGCTCGATGCCGGCCAGCGCACACAACCTCTACGTGAAGGGAGACTTCACGTATCAGGCCAACTACCGGTACGGGCTTCACATCCTCGACACGTCGGACCCGTTGAACCCGGTGGAGGTGGGCAGCTTCGACACGTCACCCTACCAGACCGGCCCTGGCTTCAGTGGCGCGTGGAGCACCTACCCGTTCTTCGAGTCGGGATCGATCATCGTCACGAGCCTGCAAGAAGGTCTCTTCGTCCTGAAGAAGAGGTCGCGACCGATCTCGTAGTACCCCGGTGCTCCGCAGAACGCGCGGAGACCCTCGGAGGCTCTGCACGGCCGCGGAGGCGTCGATCAGAGGTCGGCGCCTCCTTCCTCCTCCAGGCGCCGAAGCTGGCCTTCGGCCCAGTCCCCCTGGATCGTGCCTTGGTGGTCGGCACTGAAATCCGCCAGCAAGGGGACGGCCCGGTGCATGGCATCGCACGAGTCGCATACCCGAACGATCTCGTGCAGGTAACGCTGTTTCTGCGCCACGGTCAGCCGCGCCGTTTGAAGCCCGTCGCGGAGAGCGTTGAAGGCTCGGTCGGGATCGTCCAGTTCCTTGTCCAGCAGACGTCCGAGTGTGATCCAGCCCCGGGCGTCCTTCGGATACCGGCCCACGAAGTCCTCCAACGCCTGGAGGGCCCCTTCCACGTCCCCGCCCGCAATCATCGACTCGATGTGGGAGAATGGGACCCGGGGACGGCCCCAACTGCCAGCGATGAAGCCACCGAGCGCTCGACTGCCGCCGTCGTCGAAGAACCAGGCGATCCCCATGGCGTACGTGCCTCCGATGAGCACCGCGCTCGTGACCGCGTTGAAGGTCGGCATGCCGAGGACGTCGGTGAGGAGGAAGACCACGCCGCCGATGACCACCCAATCCCAGATCAGGCCCAGGGTCCAACCGAAGCGCCCGAAAAGGTGCTCGCCCAGGTGTTGGAGGGCCGGCTCCAAACGGAAGTACAGATAGCCCATGAGCGAGAAGCCCAACGCCCCGCCCGCGACCCAGCCGAGCACCTCGGTAGGAGCCGGGGCCGCCAAGGCACCCCAGATGAAGCCGGCCAGAGCCATCACCGGCGTCACCAAGGCCTGTCGGATCCGCCGAGCCCGGCGTGCCATGGCGTCCTCTCGCCACAGGGGCTTGGTCAGGAGTCGAACGATGTCGGTCACGGAGCGAAATCGGGGTCGGGGCCGAGCGTAGGAAGAAGCTGGAACTTAGGCATTGAACCGAGTCGGAGACGAGTACCCCATGGGTAGCCCAGTCCGAAACGACATCCGTTCGAACGACGATCACGGGCGCGCCATGTCACGGCGCCGCTTCCTCGCCACGGGGGGCGCCGGACTGCTGGGCGTGGGCGCCGCTGGCTGCCTTCCCGATGACTCAGCGCTTTTCGGGCCCCAATTCGATCCAGCTCACCTGACCGTCAATCGCCGCTCTCCAACGATTGAACCCGAGACCGGGAAGACGCCCCTGGGAATCGACAACGTCGGGAGGGACGGGTACCTCTACGTGCCCGAGAGCTACGATCCCGAGACGCCGGCGCCGCTTCTCGTCGCCCTCCACGGACGGGGCATGGATGTCGACGGTTGGGGGGTCTTCTTCGACGACTGCGATGCAGCAGGCATGATCATGCTCGCGCCCGAATCACGCGATCGCAGTTGGGACCTGACCATCACAGGCAGCTTCGGCCCCGACGTGATCTTCCTGAGCCTGGCGCTGGATCACGTGATCCAACGGTGCAACATCGACACCGGGCGCATCGTGCTCATGGGCATCTCCGACGGAGGCACGTACGCCCTCTCGCTGGGTGTGTCCAACGGCGACTTCTTCACCCACATCATCTCGGTGGCCCCGGGTTTCCTGCAGCCGGGCCGGGAGCTTCGGGGCAACCCCCTCGTCTGGCTGGCGCACGGGCTGTCCGACCCGGTGTTCGACGAGGAGTACACCCACCGGGAGATCCTGCCGGAACTGCGAGACATGGACCTTATCGTCCAGTATGTGCAGTTCGAGGGCGGGCACGAGTTTCCGCCGGCCGTCCAGGATCAGGCCATGGAGTGGCTCCTCCCCTGACGCCGGTGTGCTGACGTCCGGCTCGCAGCGCCCACGCATTGCTCCCGGGCCGTCCGGCCCGCCATCTTTCGCTCCCGCCGCCCGGTAGCACCCGGGGTGGCCACGACGCCACTGATGGTTCGAGGAGCCCGGCTCCGCACACATGTCTGACGACGTACAGGACGCCACCGACCGATCGGGTGGCGGCGGCTTCCGAGCCTTCTGGAGCCGCCATCGCCATCTCTTCTGGACCCTCCATTCCCTATGGGCCCTCGCCACCGGCGTCTTCGTGGTCTGGCTCGCCCGAGAGCGGTACGCCTTCGTTCCCTGGGTCGTCCTCTTCCTCGCCCTGACCTGGGCGTCGACCATGTATTTCGGACGGCGGATCCCCGAAACCGGCGACGATGGCGACCGATCGCCGTACACGCCGGGGTTCGGCGAAGAGGCGACGTCGTACCTCACTCGGACGATGTACCAGGAGACCCTCTTCTTCCTGCTCCCGTTCTACGCCTACTCCACGGTCATCGGCTCCGTGAACATGGTGTTCCTGCTGGGCCTCGGCGCGCTGGCCTTCGTGTCGTGTCTGGACCTCGTCTTCGATCGGTGGCTCCGCACGAGTCCAGTGGCCAGCGTGGCCTTCTTCGCCATCGTGGCGTTTGCCGCCCTCAACCTTCTGCTCCCCATCCTCATGCCCATCACACCCCGATGGGCGACCCGGATCGCGGTGGTGGCCGCTATCATGAGCGCCATCCCCCTGGCACACGGCAGCGTCTCGTGGACATCCGGCGTGAAGATCCGTGTCGGGGGAGCCGCCCTCCTCTTCCTCGCCCTGGGCCTCGGCTTTCCCCAACTGGTGCCCCCGGTGCCCTTGCGCCTGGATTCGGCGACGTTCAGTCGTGACATCGAGCGGTCGACCCTCGAGCCCGTGCAAACCTTCGACGGTCAAGCGCGGCTCGCTGAACTCGACGGGGCCGTCGTGGTGCTCATGGAGGTCTTTGCGCCCACCGTGGTGCCGACGCGGGTCGCGCTGGTCTGGGAACGGAACGGAACCGTCATTCGCGAGTCGCGTGAGATCGAGATTCTCGCCCATGAGTTGGGCTTCCGGGTCTGGGATGCCTGGCGGCCGACGGACGCCCCCTTGGAGGCAGGCCGGTACGAGGTCGTCCTTCGCACCGCGTCGGGGCGGATGTTCGGGCGCGCCAGCCTCGAGGTCCTCGACTCGTGAGCGCGGCGAAGAAGAGCAGGGTCACGCCCCTGCTGCTTCTGGCCATCGCTCTCGGAGCCGCGTGGTGGATCATGAAGGACGACGGCTCCCTGCGGCCGGACCGCCCCACCGTCTCCGCCGAGGACGCCGCCCCACTGGAACTCCCCGTCAGTTCGTTGCCCGTGCCCGTCCAGGTGGACCTCCAGACCCTCCTCGACGAGGTGGAAAAGCACGTGCCCGGTCGGTGGGGCGACCTCTCCCAGCCGGCACCCCTGGGGGACAGCGCGAACAACAACGCCGCCATCGAGTTGGTCCGCTCGTCCTTCCAAGCATCATTGGAAGGCAATACCGCGACCCTGTCGGCCATCGTCGCGTACCGGGTGCGGGGCACGTACGATCTCCCCCTCCTTCCCGATGTGAACTACGCGTGTGCCACCGGCCCGGATGATCTGTGGCCCCGGCTGGAAGTGGTACTCCAGGCCCCCATCGAACTGGTGTCGGACTGGAGCCTCCAAGCCAGGACCGAGGTCCGGCGGCTGGCGCCCCTCACAGAGAACGAGCGCGACAAATGCGAGGTGACGGCTCTGGGGATCGACATCGCCGACCGGGTCGCCTCCAGGGCCCGGGCCTTCGTCGAGGGCCAGACTCCGGCCATCGACTCCATCGTGGGCACCGCCGATGTCCGGTCGAGCTTCGAGGAGTGGTGGTCGGTCCTGGCCGATCCCATCCAGCTCGACGACGATATCTGGCTACAGATCCGTCCGGAGTCGGTGAGCCGCGGCGCCATCCAGGGACAGGGGTCCGTGGTACGGATTCCCGCGAGCCTCGATGCGCGACCGAGAATCGTCGTCGGCGGCCGCCCCGACCCTGACCCCCGTCCACTCCCGCCCCTGGCCACGGGCGTCGGGGAAGGACCACTCCAGGTCCTGGTCGAGGCCTTCGGCGAGTACGACGAGACCAGCCGGCTGCTCACCGAAGCGGTCGCCGGCACCCGGGTCGAAGCTGGAGGTCGGACGTTGGAGGTTCTGTCCGCGCGCCTGAGTGGGATCGGCGCCGGACGCGTGGCCCTCGAAGCGGAGATCGACGGGACGGTGGCAGGACGTCTCTTCCTGGTGGGGACACCGGTCTATGACGCGGCGTCGGGCTACGCGTCCGTGCCCGACCTGGCCTTCTCCGTCTCCACGACCAACGTCCTCGTATCTGGCGCTTCGTGGATCGTCGACGCGGGGCTCGAAGCCCTCCTGCGGGAAAGGGCCCGCTGGCCCGTGGACGTCATCGTGGAGTGGGCAGCCCAGCGGTTGCACGAAGGCCTGAACCGTTCGCTGGCATCCGGGGTGCGCCTTGAAGGCACCGTCCACGAGGTCGACGTCATCGGTGTACGGGCGACCCCCGCAGGCCTCGTCGTCGGCGCGGCGGCCACCGCCGATGCCACCCTCATCATCACCGACGCGAACTGACACTCTGGCCCGGCCTCAGCCCTCCGAACGTCGTCCCCCGATCAGAGCCTCGAGGCGGGCCGTAGCGAAGGCGTTGCCTGGAGCGACTTCGAGCGCTCGGCGATAGTAGCCGACCGCTTCCTCGACCTCCTCGACCTCCTCGTAGAGTCGACCCAGGGCCAGAAGGACCGACACCGACCGGGGATAGTGTTCGAGGTTCATCCGGTACATGGCGATGGCATCGCGCAGCCGACCCTCGCGTTCCAGGCGATCGGCCAGCGTGTTCATCTCCCACTCGCCGAAGTCGAACGTGCCGGACCCCATGCTGGTCTCACGCAGACGGTCGTACTGCGCCTGGGTCGAGTCGGCACCGTATTCATCGAGGGTAGCTCGTAGGACATCGGTGAGGAGGGCGGGCTTGGGCAGCCCACGATGGCACGTCTTGCACGTGACCCGGGTCTCGGGGCTGTCGCGATCGGCCATCATCGGAAGGAGTCCCTCGTTGATCACGTCGACGAGTCGGAGCATCTGGCGCGCCTTGCGCTTGTCCGGATCTTCGTCGCTTTCGAAGACGACCCCCTCGAAGGAGACGCCATCGCCTCCGACGTGGCAGTACTGACATCGCACACCCAGCGCGAACGAGAACTGACGCATCGTTTCTATGACGGAATCCCGGGGTGTGTCCGGGGGGAAGTACTGCAGGTTCTGTAGGCCCCGATCCTGGGCGGTGCCAGGCGAAGCCCCGATCGTGGCCATGAAAATGAGACAGCCCAGGAACCCGAGGACCGTTGCCCGCATCTCGCCCCTCCTTGTGGTTTCTCGCGGACGGCCTCTCTCGTCGCCCACGTCCGAGCAAAGATGAGCCAGCGCCGGGCTCGGCGATCCATGGATCCGACAGCGCTGTGTCAGGAAACGGAAAGGGCCGGAGCACGCCGGCGGGGGCGCACGTAGTATTTCCCGAGGGCGAAGATGAGCTGAGCGTGGAGGCGACCCAATGAACGAAGGTGCCCGAGCCGCACTCGTCATCATGATGGTGACGGCGGCGATGATCCTCGGCGAGACGCCGGTGGCGAGCCAGGAATACACCAACCTCCAGGTGCTGCCCGCCGACATCACGCGGTCGGAGCTGAACCAGATCATGCTCGACAACCTTCAAGGCCTCGGCCTTCCTCGCCGCGCCAATGAAGGCTGCCTTTTCTGTCATTCCGGCTCCATGGACGTGCCGTCCCGGGAGTGGGACTGGGCCTCCGACGAGAAGCCCGAGAAGATCAAGGCAAGGGCCATGATGGCGATGGTTCGTGACATCAACGCTCGCCATCTGTCGGGCATCGACCGGAGTTGGAACGGCGAGGTGGGCTGCTATACCTGCCACGCGGCGCGAACGAATCCAATGCCGCTTCACGAGGTCCTGAGGCGCGAGTACGACTCCGGCGGGCTCGACGCGCTCCTTGAGACCTATCGCACGCTCCGCTCGCGCTACTTCGCCGCCGGCGCGTACGACTTCCGGACACCGGTCCTCGCCCAGGTCGCCGACGGAGTCGCCTCTGCGGGATCCATCGAGGACGCGGCCGCCGTCCACCGCGCCAACATCGAGTACACCGGCGACATCCGCGCCTACCACGGGCTCATTCATCTCCGGATGGAGGAGGCCCTCGCGGCCGGTGGTATCGAGGCGATGGTCGAGCGGTACGACGCGTTGAGGAGCGAGCACCCGACCGAGGCCTTCGATTCTTCCCTCCTCTCGGGGCTTGGGTGGCGCCTCGTCCGCTCGGACCGCGAGGCTGCGGGCTTTCGACTCTTCGAGTTGAACCACGCCGAGCATCCCGACGCCTACAACACCACCGAGGACCTGGCCTACGGGCGGTCCCTGGCCGGTGACGCCGAGGGAGCAGTCGCACTAGCCGAGGCCTGGCTGGCGCACCATCCGGATCATGAGCTGGGGCAGCGTCTGCTGGAGGATCTCAGGAGGAGGTGACGGGCATCGAGAATCCGTCCGAGGGGGCGATGCGTCGTTGGCTCCGCCAGAGTCGGGCCGGCGGTGGGGGAGTGGTGATTCTTCTGGCCGTGGCGTACCTCGTAGTTCTCACGCTCATCGTCCAATCCTTCATGACACTGCGGTCCCATCGAGCCATGGTGGAAACCACCCTCGAGGACTTCGCCGGGTTCGGTGCCGAGAGAATCGCCACGGAGTTGGATCAGTTGTATGGCGCCTTCATTCCGGAACGCCTGGAGCTGGCACAAGCGGCCCACTACCGATGGGTGGCCGACCCCGACGTCCCCCACGAGATCGCCAGGCCCGAACGACCGATCCCGCCCGGGACCATCTCGGCCTACTTCTCACTCGCCGACCACGGAGTGGTGGCGCACGGAACTGAGATGGGTGCATCCACTCGAGCATGGATCGAACGGGAGGTACGGGGTCACCTACCGGGCTATCCGCCTCCCGCCCCCTATGTCGTGCTCAGGAGCGATGATGCCCGTGCCCTGGTGTACCGCAGGGACGAAGCCTACGAGAGGGAGAGTTTGTACGGCTTCGTCCTTCACTTCGACGCACCGGTGGAGTGGTACCGCCGGGTGGTGGACCGAACGGCGCTGCTTCCGCGAAGCCTCATCGACGAAGCGTCGAGCCGGGAGCTCTTCGACGTGGGCATCCACCTCGCTCCGGACGAACCCGCCCTCTACCGTCGAGACCTTCCGGCCCTGGAGCGAGGCCCCGAGGCCTGGGCCTTCGCACCCAAGGCCGGCCGGATGGCAGTCAGGGTCCGTCTCGACGCCCAGATGGCGGAGGAGTTGATCTCGGGCATCAAACCCGCAACCTCCCTCTATCTCCTGTCGTTCCTGGCCCTGCTCTCGGCGTCGCTCCTCTACGTCGCCATCGCTCTGCAACGACGATCGGCGCGGCTGGTCGGACTCCGTGAGTCATTCGTGGCCAACGTCTCACACGATCTGCGCACACCCATCACCAAGATCAGGATGTTCAGCGAGACGCTTCGCCGCGGGCACTTCAACGAACCCGAAGAGAGGGATCGGGCACTCGCGATAATCGAGCGCCAAACGGAGGTCATCGACGACCTTGTCGACAACCTCCTCCACGCCTCCGGTCGGCACGGATCGCTTCGCCCAGAACCCACCGACCTGGGGGCCATGATCACCGAAGTCATCGATGGAATGGGTCCCCTCGCCGAGGCGCGTGGGGTTCGGATCGCGCTCGTCTCCGTGGACGGGGGAGAGCCCCTCGTCGATCCCGTCGCGGCCACCCGCATCCTCACGAACCTGTTGGACAACGCGGTTCGCCATGGCAGAGAAGGAGGCAGGATCGAGATCACCGCCACCCACGACGTCGACGTGTCGTTCATTGTCGACGACGATGGCCCGGGGATACCGCACGCCGACCGCGAGCGCGTGTTCTGGCGCTTCGAGCAACGCGGGAGCTCGGCGGCCGGTGGTACCGGCCTCGGCCTCACCGTGGTCCGCGCTCTTGTCCAACGGCACGATGGAGACGCGCACATCGAGACCTCACCCATGGGCGGCACGAGGGTTGTCGTGCGTCTCGGGGCCGCGTCAGAGCATGGCGCTTGAGTAGCATCCTGGTGGTAGAGGACCAGCAGGACCTGGCCTTCGGCATCCGACGGAACCTCGAGGTCGACGGCCACCGGGTCGATGTGGCCCACGACGGGCGTGACGCGCTGGAGGCGATGCTTCGCGCCGAGCACGACCTGGTCATCCTCGATCTCATGCTTCCCGAATTGGACGGCATGAGCGTCCTGGGCCGTGTTCGAGCCAGGGGCATCGACACGCCTGTCCTTATCCTCACCGCCCGAGGAGCCGAGCGCGACAAGGTGGCGGGGCTCCGAGGCGGCGCTGACGACTACCTCACCAAGCCCTTCGGGATCGGAGAACTCCTGGCCCGGGTCGATGCACTGCTACGGAGAGCCCACGGCTCGGACGGCGAACCCCCTGCCGCCATCTACCGTTTCGGCGACGTGGTGGTCGACGTGGCTACCCGGACCGTGAGCCGCGGCGATGACACCGTCGCCCTTGCCCCGCGGGAGTTCGACCTCCTGGCCGCACTCCTCGAAGCCGACGGCGCGGCCCAGTCCCGGCGTGACCTTCTGCGGAATGTGTGGGGGCACCGGGTGAGCATCGCCACGCGCACCGTGGACACCCACATCGGCGAACTCCGGCGCAAGCTCGAGCCCGATCCGTCTAGCCCTCGCTTCATCCTCACCGTCCGGAAGTTCGGGTACCGATTGGATCGAGACGGCACCGGCGGCTAGCCCCCAGGACTGCGAAGCCGAGAAGGCCGCGTGATCGTCGAGGAGGGCGGCAGGCTTTCAAGAGGAGGGTGGCAGGCTTTCAAGAGTAAGGTGGCAGGCTTTCAAGAGTAAGGTGGAAGGCTTTCAGAACGGGACGCTTGTGCGCCCCGGAGGCTCAGGGGTACCATTCGCGTCCCCACCAGCCTGGAGTTCCCATGGGGGTGTTCCTCGCCGACGTGAAGTACGCCGTTCGGTCCTTCTCCAAACGGCCTATCTTCACAGCCGTCCTCGTCCTGACCATCGCCCTCGGTATCGGGAGCACGGTGGCCATCTTCAGTGTGGCCGACGCCGTGCTGTTCCGACCTCTCCCCTACGAGGCCCCCGAGGACCTCGCCCTGATCTGGACGCAGCTCCCCGCGACCAATGTGGAGCGCACGCTGGTTTCGGGTCCGGACCTGGGAGACTACCGGGTCGAGTCGACCCTCTTCGAGTCGTTCGCCGGGGCCATGGGCATGGCCGGCACGCTCACAGGCGAGGGGCCAGCCGAGCAGATCATGGTGGGCTACGCGACTTGGAATCTCTTCGACGTCCTGGGCGTAACCCCGTTCCTCGGCCGCAGATTCCTCGCCGATGACGCGTTCCCCATCGACCCTTCGGCGTTCGGCGGACCAACACCGGATCTACCGCCCGGCACCGTCATGCTCAGCCACGGTACGTGGCAACGCCGCTTTGGCGGCGACCCCGCCGTGGTGGGTCGCACCATCCAGATCGACGGCTGGGGCTCCGTGGTGGCCGGAGTCCTTCCACCGGACTTCCGGATCTATCTGCCATCCGACGCGGCAATGCCGACCAATATCGATCTCTGGATGGTGCTGCCCAGCAACCTCACCGAGTTCGCTCGAGATGGTCCATGGCTCACCGTCGTGGGGCGCCTGGAAGACGACGCGACGTTTGAGAACGCACAGTTGGAGATGGACGGGATCGCTTCGCGGCTCCGGGCCACTCATCCGTTCCACGCGACCCAGAACATGCAGATCCTGGTCAACGGGATGCACGACGATGTCGTGTCGGGCGCTCGGCCCGCACTGCTCGCCCTCCTCGGCGCGGTGGGCCTGGTACTCCTCATCGCGTGCGCCAACGTCGCCAATCTTCTTCTCGTTCGGGCGACGGGGAGAGGAAGGGAGATCGCGGTCCGTGCCGCCCTCGGCAGTGGACGTGGCCGAATCGTCCGACAGATGCTCACCGAGAGTGCCCTCCTCGGCGCCGCCGGTGCCGTCGTGGGGACGGTCCTCGCGTGGTGGGGGGTGAGGGTCATTTCCAGCCTGAGTCCGGGAAACCTCCCCCGGCTGGACGCGGTGACCATCGACGGGCGAGTCCTGGTCTTCACAGCGGCCATCACCCTCGTGGCTTCTCTGGTTTTCGGCCTGGCCCCGGCCCTCCGGACCGTTGCAGGAAACCTCGCGGTATCCCTCAAGGACCGGGGGAGCGACGGGGGAAGCCTTCGGAGCAATCGATTGCGCACGGGGTTGGTTGTGGCCGAAGTCGCTCTGTCCCTGGTCTTGCTCATCGGGGCCGGGTTGATGGTCCGCAGCTTCTCCGAGATCCAACGCGTGGACCCGGGCTTCGATCCCGAGAACGTCGTCACCTTCATCACCCCCATTCCCTTCCTCAAGTACTACACCGCCGAATCGAGGGCGAACTTCGTCAACGACTTCCGGGCGCGCCTCGGGGATCTACCCGGAGTCGATGCCGTAGGGGGCGTGGCCCCGCTCCCCCTGGCCGGCGGTGATCTCTACTCCGTGGGCTCCTTCGGCCGGGTCGGGATTACGGAAGACGAGTACCAGGCAAACAAGGCCGACTACAAAGCCGTAATCCCGGGCTACTTCGAAGCCATGGGCATCGAACTGGTCTCCGGCCGAGTGCTGACACCGGCGGACAACGAACAGGAAGCACTGCTCGTCACGGTGGTCGACGAGCGACTGGCAAGGCGTGCCTTCGGCGACGAGGACCCGCTGGGGAAGGAGCTGATGCTCGACCACTTCAACGAGCAGACGTTCTCCATGGAACGCGCCAACGTCCAGGTCGTCGGTATCGTGTCGCCCGTCCGCTCCCAGTCCCTCGCGGCGGAAGGCCGTGAGACGGTCTACGTCCCGTACCACTACAACTCCTTCCTCCCTCCGACCTTCACCGTCCGCACCGCAGGAGACCCGACCCCGCTCATGGCGACCATCCGTGAGGAGTTGAGTCAACTCGATCCGGACGTACCCATGGCGGACTTCGCCACGCTGGAGTCTCACGTGCGCGACGCGATGGCGGAGACCCGCTTCATGCTCGCACTCATCGGAGCCTTCGCCGTCCTCGCGCTCGTCCTCGCCTCCCTCGGCCTCTACGGAGTGATCTCGTACTCGGCTCGACAGCGGACCCGTGAGATCGGCGTGCGCGTCGCCTTCGGCGCCGGAGGAGGGGACGTCCTGCGTTTGGTCCTCGGTCAGGCGATGGTGGTTTCGGGCGCGGGCGTGGTGCTGGGGCTGGTCGTCTCCTTCGCTGCATCCGGGGTGGTCGAAAGCCTCCTGGTTGGTGTCTCCAAGACCGATCCCCTCACGTACTTCGGCGTGCCGGTTCTGCTACTGGCGGTGGCGCTGGCGGCGAGCTGGGTGCCTGCTCGCCGGGCTGCCCGGGTGGATCCGGTCGTGGCACTCAGGGACGAATAGCTTCACCGCCTGGACCCCGGCGCGCTGATCGGCGTAGCCGTCCACTCGAAAGCCGTCCAAGTGCCGCCGGAGTCCACCGAATCGATGAACGTCGCCCAGCTCTTCGTCCGATGCCTCGAAGCCGAAGGGGTGCGTTACGTCTTCGGCGTCCCCGGCGAGGAGAACGAGGACCTCCTCTTCGCCCTCCACGAGTCCGCGGCGATCACCTTCGTACCGACGCGCCATGAGCAGGGAGCCGCGTTCATCGCCGACGTCTGGGGCCGGCTCACCGGCGAGGCGGGTGTGTGCTTGTCCACGCTCGGGCCTGGCGCCACGAACCTGGTCACGGGGGTCGCGGACGCGAACCTCGACAAGGCCCCCCTCGTCGCCATCACCGGGCAAGGGTCGACGACTCGTCTCCACCACGAGAGCCACCAGTACATCGACGTGATGGACATGTTTCGGCCCATCACCAAATGGAACGCGTCCGTCAGCGAACCCCACATCGTAACGGAGACGGTGCGGAAGGCCTTCAAGATCGCCACGGCCGAGAAGCCCGGCGCCACCCACCTGGAGTTGCCCGAAGACATCGCCGGCCACGAGTTCGACGACGTTCCCACGCCCCTGCCCGTGCGGGCCGCACACCGGTCGGCGCCCCACGTCGAGGCCCTGGAGGCGACGCTGGAGCTACTCGCTTCTTCCCAGCGTCCCCTCATCGTCGCAGGCAACGGAGTGGTGCGGAAAGGCGGCACGCCCGAGCTCGAGGCCCTCGCCGTGGGGCACGGTCTTCCTGTGGTGAGCACGTTCATGGGGAAGGGGGCGGTGTCCGACCGTCTCGATATCTCCCTCTTTGCCGTGGGCCTCGGCTTCGCCGACTACGTCATGGAAGCGATGGACGAGTCCGACCTGGTGTTGGCTGTGGGCTACGATGTCGCGGAGTACGACCCCGAGGCGTGGAACCCGGACGGTAGCAAGCGCATCGTCCACCTCGATTTCCAGCCGGCCGATGTCTTCGCCCACTACACACCGGACGTGGAGGTCGTCTGCGACGTTGCCGCCGGCCTGGCGCAGCTGCACCGGCGAATCGACGAGACGGGCCTCACTTTCGACACCGAGTGGTATCGTCCCATCCGTAGGCGGATCAAGGAGGACATCGAGAGCTACCGGCTGGAAGAAGGTGACGCGTTCCACGTCCCCGGCGTGTTGGACATCGTCCGCGAAGCGCTTCCAGACCACGGGCTCCTCATCAGCGACGTCGGCAGCCACAAGATGTGGATCGCCCGCAACTTCCCCACCTACTGCCCGGGTGGGTGCATCATCAGCAATGGCCTGGCCAGCATGGGGATCGCACTCCCGGGCGGGATCGCAGCCGCCATGGTCGACCCCGACCGGCCGGTCGTCTCGGCCATGGGTGATGGGGGCTTTCTGATGAATGTCCAGGAGCTGGAAACGGCCACGCGCCTGGGCGTGGGCTTCACCTGTCTGGTCTTCGTCGACAACGACTACGGCCTCATCTCCTGGAAGCAGGAGCAGTCGCGGTCTACGTCCGTAGGTACACGGCTCACCAACCCCGACATCCCGAAGTTGGCCGAGAGCTTCGGCATCGACGGATATCGCCCGGAGTCGGTGGAGGAGTTGAGGTCGGTGCTCCACCGGGTGATCCCGTCCGGGGTGCTGTCTCTGGTGGAGGTCCCCATCGAGACGGCAGTCAACCGAGAACTGACCGATAAATTGACCGCATTCTGGAGTTGAGATGGTCGTGCGCGTGATTCCCGTTTTGCTCGCCACCGCGTGCCTGGGCTGGATGGCCCTCGCTCCCGCATCCGCATCCGCCCAGGAGCCTCGGTTCGTGGTGGAGCTGGAGGGCGGACCGGTCTGGCAGAGTTCCAACAACGTCGAGGTGCCGAATGACGGAACGGCTACCCGCTTTTCCCTCACGGACCTCGCCGGCACCGGCCCGACGTGGGCCGGACGCGGCTACGTCACGTGGCGCCTGACCGAACGGAGCAGTCTCCGGGTGCTCGTGGCACCCCTCTCCTTCACGGAGACGGGCACGCCGTCGTCACCCCTTCGCTTCGAGGACGAGGACTTCCTGGCGGGAACGCCGGTGGAAGCGACGTACACCTTCAACTCCTACCGCCTCTCGTACCGTTGGCTGGCGAAGAGTACCGACGGCGCCGACTACTGGATCGGTGGTACGGCGAAAGTCAGGGACGCGACCATCGCCCTGGATCAGGGGGGGACGAGTAGCCGGAAGGACAACATCGGCTTCGTCCCACTCCTTCATCTCGCGGCTGACTGGCGGGTCGGTCCGAGCCTCCGGATCGGAGCCGACGTCGATGCCCTCGCCGGCGGACCCGGACGAGCCATCGACGCCGCCGTGAAGATCGGCTACGACCTCGACGACCGCTGGTCCATGCGGGTCGGTTACCGGACAGTGGAGGGAGGCGCGGACGTCGACGAAGTGTACAACTTCGCGTGGATCAACTATGCGGTCGCGTCCGTCGTCTGGCGCCGGTAGCGATCGGTAAGGAGGAGAGAAGTCATGGAAAGTCTGCGTGGTAGTCTGCTCATCTCCGGCGGCGGTCTCTACGATCCCAACTTCCGGCACACCGTCGTCCTCATAGGCGAACACGGCGCCGATGGGGCACTCGGTGTCATCCTGAATCGTCCCCTCGACATGACCGTCGCCGACACGATCCCGGCGCTGGAAGACTACGTAGGCCCGGGAGAGGTGCTGTATGAGGGCGGCCCCGTCCAACCCACCGGGCCCGTCCTCGTCGCCGAGCTCGATGATCCCGGGTTGGCCGACCTGCACGTCTTCGGCCACGTGGGCTTCCTGGTGGGCGACCTCGACGACGACATCTTGCCCCACATCCGTCGAGCCCGGGCCTTCGTGGGGTACTCCGGCTGGGCGGCCGGGCAGCTCGAGGCCGAGATGATCGAGGACAGTTGGATCGTGGATCCGGCCCGAGCCGACGACGTCTTTACGGAATACCCGGATCTCCTCTGGAGCCAGGTCCTACAGCGGAAAGGCCCGGAGTACCATCGCATGTCCAGGATGCCCTACGACCCGACCATGAACTAGGCTCGTCGGCGCCGGCCCGCAGTCTCAAGGAAGAGGCAGCGCGGCCCGATACTCTCAGGAGGACGCCCCCAAGAGTCGAGCAGTCGACGCTACCCCGTGCGCTCCACCGGATTCGACGCCCATGCCTGATGTGAAGACGCTCGACCCTCGGGAGTTGATCGAGTCGGTGCCCACGCTGGGCTCTCCGCCCGCGGTGTACCAGCGCCTCTGCGAAGTCCTCGACGATCCTCGATCAGGGGCACACGAGGTGGCTGCGGTCATCGGTCAGGACCCCTCGATGACAGCCCGCTTGCTGCGGCTCGCGAACAGCGCGTACTTCGCATTCGATAGACCGGTGGACTCCGTCCATCAGGCGGTTTCCTTCATCGGTCTGACCCATGTCCGGGACATCGCCCTGGCCACATCGGTGACGAGCGCCTTCCGCGACGTGCCTCCGGACCTGATCCACCTCGAGGACTTCTGGCGACACAGCGTCGCCGTGGGAATCGGAGCGCGTCTGATCGCCGGGATCCGCCGGGAGACCAATGTCGAACGCTTCTTCGTGGCAGGCATGCTCCACGACGTCGGGAGGCTCGTCCTCTACGTGTCGGCTCCAGAGACGGCACAAGCCGTCCTCGAGCATGCCCAGGATCGTGAGTGTCTCCTCTACGAGTCGGAGATGGAGCTCACCGGGCTCGACCACGGAACCATAGGCGGTGCCCTCATGGAGCGGTGGAACATGCCGGCCAGCCTCATCGAGTGCGTGGCCTTCCACCATCGTCCGCAGGAGGCTGAGGACCACCGCGTCGAAGCGGCGACCATCCATCTGGCGGACCTCGTCGCCAACGCGCTGCGCCTCGGACGGAGTGGCGAGCGGATGGTACCTCCGAGGTGGATCGGGGTGTGGGACTCCCTCGACCTGGACCCGTCACTGCTCAACGAGCTGATGGCATCGGTGGGCGAGGAGTATCACAACCTGGTCGGAGCCTTCGGGCTGGGTGACGGGTAGCGGGCCTTCACCGGAGGGCTACGAGATCAAGCGGGCACTCACCATCGCCGCGAGCCTCCGCCGCAGCCTGCGCGACTCCGGGTGGTCCGGTAGGGCGTTCTGCGTGAACAGCACCATGGAGTCGGCGTCGCCACCAGGCCACGCATGGATGAACAGGAAGCCTCGATCGGTGGCGCCGCTGGACGAGCCCCGATCCAGATAGCCTTCGCGCGCGGCTCCCTGAAGGATCTCCCCGGAGCGCATGGCGTCGAAGAAGCGGTACAGATCGTGGGGCGTAGATACCATGCCGCCACTCCCCTTGATGAGCCATGACGTCGGTCCCCACCGTGGAGGGATGTTGGGGTCCGCGGCGGCGTAGTCTCCGTACCCCACGGCGAACGCGGACTCGGGCAAGCCCAGATCGTCACCGTAGGGCCCGGTGCGCTCCATCCCGATGGGCTCGAAGAAGTTCGCCGCGAGGAAATCTTCGTACGTCTGTCCCGACACCCGCTCGACGATGGCGGCGAGGAGGCCGAAGGCGGAGTGCGACGGCGCCGAGCCCGTGCCCGGCTCGAAGAGGAGTGGCCCGTTCAGGATCCTCTGCTCGGCGATGCCCCGGTCGATCCACGACAGGTCCCAATCATCGTCGGAAGCCCTATGGTGGAAGTTCGGTAGACCCGACGATCCTTCCATGAGATGGCGGATGGTGATGGCGCGCTTGTCGGCTGGCGCGTCCGGGTAGAACCGCGCGATGGGATCGTCCATGGACAACGCGTCGCGCTGCACGAGAAGCCAGATGGCGGCCCGGGTGAAGTCGATGGGCTGGGAACCGACGTCGTAGACGGTCGCGACGTCGTTGGGCCGTTCCGCTTCACGGTCGGCCATCCCGTATCCCTGGTGATGAACGATCTCCCCGTCGCGCACCGCCAGCACAGTCCCCGAGAAGCCCCACTCGACGGCCTCGGCCAACGTGGGCTCCAGGTCCGCCCAGGCCAGCGGTTCCACCGGCCCGCCGCCCGGCCCTTCTCCTTGACCCGCACCGGTGGTGTCGACGGTCAGTTCCTCGATGAGGAAGGGCGGTTCGTCACTCACGCGCATGCGAACGGTGGCGGTGAGCCCACCACGCAGACTCAAGACCTCATAAGGTCCGTCCCCGTCGATGCCCACGGCACCGGCGGACGAAGCGGCCCGGGCCACTGTACCGAGAAGATCGGGGATCTCAGGGCGACTCCGGAGCGTCGGGGCCATTCGCCGACGTCGAAAGTCCCGGATCTGTGCGTCGTCCGGGGTCAGCAGCTCGAGGGCCCGGAGGTGATCCTCCACCGCCTCCGCGCGCCCTTCGGGCGGTGCCCCGCCACCAGGACCGCCCCCGGGGCCACGGCTCGCATCCAAGAGCTCGATACCGTCGAAGCGGCCCGTCGCCTGGTCGAGCATCAACCGCATGGACGCACGTCCCGACGGACCGCTGACGTTCAGCCTGAGGGAGCCGTCGGGCGATCGCTCGACCCCGACGTTGCCCAGGGCACCCTGCGTCTCGGCCTGGAGTGAGCGGAGATGCGCTACCGCCCCATCGCCCAGCAGGGTCCGGTACTCGTCGGACAGACGCTGGGTCAAGAAGCGCTCCGCGCTGGCTTCGTCCCCGCCTTCCAGCATGCCCATCAAGGCGCCGATGGCGTCTCGCACGACGGGGGGTGGCCCCTGGGCCGCCGCCGGCTGCGGGGGCATCCCGAGACTCAGGACGACGAAGGCGAGGCCGAGAGATCCGAGAAGGTTGGGCAGGATACGAGCGATCACAGGACTGCGTGCCACGGCCGAACTCCGGGTCGAGGACTGTCGGTTGCGAGGTGAATCCCGGCGGGGACGTCACCTCTGACTCCCCTAGTCACGCCAAGGGTTGCCTGCGCGGTGCCGGCGTGGCGGCGGAGGCGTGGCTTCCGGGGGGAAGCACGGCCTCGAAGGACTCCTCAATCTACGACGCGACGCGCGGCGACGAGGCGCTCCTGCCAGTAGCCATTCCTCAGACTCGAGATCCGAACCCCTCGTGAGCTGCTGTGAATGAACTCGTGGCCCCCGAGGTACAAGCCCACGTGTTCCGTCTTCGGACCGCCCCCGTTCGAGAAGCCCAGGATGTCTCCGGGCTGCAGCCGGTCGAGTCGCGTGGCGACGGGTGAGCCAGCGCGGATCTGCGCGGCGCTCGTACGCGGCAAAGCGATCCCCACTTCGCCGTAGGCGAACTGGATGAGTCCCGAACAGTCGAACCCGTTCTCGTCGGTGCCACCCCAGCGGTAGGGCGTTCCGATGGACTCCCGGGCCAGCGCCACCACCTCGGCCGTGAGCCAGCTTCCTTCCCCCGGTGTCGCGGATTCCGCTGGATGGCCTTTCGCACGCTCCGGACCAGAAACCGCGCCACCCGCCGCCGTTTCCGGGCCTGCCGGGCGCATCGGACCCGAGGGCCCGGCGGGAACGGCACCGACCATGGTGCAGGCACCGAGGGGCACACAGACGAGAAGGCCGAAGATCGCTCGCCGAGCCGCGAGAAGTAGCGTCATCATCCTCCCACCGTGCGATGGAAGCGGTCCCGGAGTCAACGCTCGCGACTGGCGGACCGCAGCCACGGTGCGGTGTCGACTCAGGTGATGTGTGTGCCGGAGATCAGGAGATGTTCATCGTGTGGTCGACGACCTGACCGCACACCGTCCCGCCCACCTGGGCCACCGCAGAGGCTCCTGGCGTTCGCTGGCCCTGGAATTCGAGGCGGAGGGCGCATCGCCCCCTGCCCACCGGACTCGTCCACTCGACCTCCCCTTCGGCAATGCCCTCCCACGCCTCGGCTCCGCCGTCGCCGTGTCGCACGGAGACTTCGGCCTCCATCCGCGGGGCGCCCGCGACCGACAAGCGGTGATCCGTCGGTTGAGCAGCGCAGTCATCGTGGATCTGGGTGATGCCGTACGTGGCCCGTCCCTCCGCTTCCACGAAGGTCAGCGTTGCAGCCATGGCGACCCTCCCACCGGCGGGACACCGGACCTCGGCCTCGAAGTCCATGCCCCATGCGCCCACAGAGGCTGGACGCGGCGCCGGAAGCACGCTCGTGCTGTTGAAGGTGGCGAAGAGGATCACCTCGGAGAGCTCCGATGCCTCTGCCGCCGTAAGCTCGGTCGTCCTTGGCTCCAACTCGGCTCCACATCCGACCGCAGCCAAGGCCAGAGGCAGGGCCAGCGGACGACACGATCCTCGCAGCATTGGGCTCCCCGGCGACTCGACGTTGGCTTTCCTTCACGCTTCAGGGAGTATCGGTTGGAAGCGTGGGGCACTTGAGTCGCGTGGGGCGTCTGCTGAAGCGACGGAGAGGGGGAGCGCTTTCGAGCCCGCCGTGGTTATATATGGTAGACCGTCGGACCCCGGCACACCGTATATCGTGCGTCCTAAAATCTACATCCTCGACGATGAACGTACGTTCTCGACGCTCCTCGAGGCGAACCTCGGGCGTGCCGGCGAGTTCGATACGAGGGTCTTCAACAACCCCCTCGAATGCCTCGAGGTCATGGCGGAAGAGGCGCCGGACGCGCTCCTCACCGACCTCTACATGCCCGAACTCGACGGGACGGAGGTCGTGCGGCGGATCCGGGAGAGCTCCCCGCACCTCCCCATCTTCATGGTCACCGGGCGTGGGGACATCGAGACGGCCATCGAAGCCATCAAGGCCGGGGCCAACGAGTACCTGCTGAAGCCGGTGAACGTCACGGAGCTGCGTACGCTCCTGCTCAAGGCGCTCGAGGCAAAGCCGCTACTCGAAGAAGCCACCAACCTCCGCCGCGAGCGGCGCCAGAAGTACGGGCTTTCGGCGCTCATCGGCGATCACCCGCGCATGCAGGCCGTGCGCGACTTCATCGAGGGTGTGGCCACGGCTCCGACCGTGTCCGTGCTCCTTCTCGGCGAAAGCGGCGTCGGGAAGAACCTGGCTGCCAGAATCATCCACAACGCCAATCCCGACGCCAAGGGGCAATTCGTAGAGTTGAACTGCGCTGCCCTCCCCCCGCACCTCCTCGAAGCCGAACTCTTCGGCTATATGCGAGGCGCATTCACCGACGCGCGTGAGAACAAGCCGGGTCTCGTGGAGGTCGCCGATGGCGGTACCCTGTTCCTCGACGAGATCGCCGAGCTGCCCCTCGAGCTTCAGGTGAAACTCCTCAACTTCCTGGAATCGCGTTCCTACCGGCGCCTGGGCGGCACGCGGGAACTCTCGGTGGATCTTCGGATCATCACGGCCACCAACCGGCCGCTGGAAGAACTCGTTGCCGAGAAGACCTTCCGCCAGGACCTCTTTTACAGGATCTCGGTGGCGACGCATACGCTCCCACCACTCCGGGAGATCGCCACGGACATACCACAGATCGCCGAGCACTTTCTGGAGAAGCTCGCCGCCGAGCTGGGCAAGGAGATCACGGGGTTGAGCGAAGGGGCTCTGGAAGTCCTGAGCCAGTGGAGCTGGCCGGGGAATACCCGCGAGCTCCACAACGTCCTGGAGCGAGCGATGCTCTTCGCCAAAGGCCCGCTCCTGCAGGCCCGCGACCTACCGCGCCTGAACATCGGCGCCATTCCCGGTGAGACGCCTTTCACGATCCCTCGTGGTCTCACCCTCAAGGAAGTGGAACGCGAATACATCCGCGCCTCCCTCGAAGCCCATGGCGACAAGGTCGCCGAGACCGCCGAGAGCCTCGGAATCTCCCGAAAGAATCTCTGGGAGAAGCGGAAGCGCCACGGGCTTGGCTAAGGGCCGAAGCCGCCCACACAGCCGCCCGTGGGTGGGTGGCTGCCTTCGCTGTCCCCTCACCTGACAGCACCGCCAGGTCCGATTTTCGTAACATTTCGCGTCCGTCTACGGTAACGCACCCCGATTCGACAGCCCGTCGAAATCGCACTTTTCCGCGTGGTTAAGCCACATCCGTCGATGGCACAACCCGTGCCTCGTCGCGCAGTCGAGCGCGTGATTCACACAAGCGCTCGGACCCTCGCGGAAGACCGATGTCGAACGCCATCGCCACAGAGCATCTCACGCAGCCCTCGCCGGAGCCTTCGGGCCTTCGGGAGAGCCGCCGCATGCTCTCGAGTGGCGGCGCGGGCCCCACCCTGTTGCTGGGTCTGGCCCTGGCGATGGCGATGGTCATGCCCGGTCGTTCGGCCGCCCAGTCGCAGTTGATCTGGGAGAACGTCTACGGCAACGGCGCGACCGCCACCCCGGTGACCATCGACGGCACCACGGTCTCCGTCTCGGGAATCGACGCATTCGGCGTCGGCAGTCCCGGCAACTTCACCGTCAACTACGGGACGCGGGGCAACCACGCCGGCTACTGGGAGTCGGGCCTCGACGCCAACACCCAGTCCGAGCTGCTGACCATCGCTCTGGCCTTCAGCCAGCAGGTCGAAGCGCTCGAGTTCTCACTCCTCGACATCGACACGAACTTCCAGTTCCACGACTCCATCACCGTCGTGGGCTGGAACGGAACGACCTCCTTTGCCCCGACCACCGTTGGGCTCGGGCTGGCCGTCTCCGAAGTGGCCCCGGGCGTGTACTCCGGTCTCGCCAGCATCGGGAACAACTCGGCGGCCGCCAATGTGGACCTCCGATTCGACCAGTTGGTGGACTCGGTGACGTTCATCTACGGTCCCGGCCCCCGCGCGAGCACCAATCCCGCACTGCAGGTCATGGGCCTCTCGGACCTGTCGTGGACGCTACCCTGCCTCTCGACGGTGACGGTGAGCACGGTCGCCGCCCTTCGGGCCGCGGTCGCCAACCCATGCGTCGCGCTCATCCTGGTTGTCCCCGGCCTCTACGACCTCACCACAAGCGGAAGTGGTCAACTGGTCATCGATCAGGACAAGGTCGTTCGCAATCTCGGCGGCGGGGAGGTGATCCTCGACGCCGGCGGAGCCTCCAGGGTCGTGGATGTAAGGGGGGGCAACGTCGTCGAGCTCGATGGCCTCACCATCACCGGGGGGAGCATCGGCGGTGCCGGCGCAGGGGTCCGCACACGCGGCGATCTCACCCTTCGGAACTCGACCGTTACCGGCAACGCCGGAGGCCGGGTCGGGGGCATCCTCCACCGCTCCGGTACCATCCTGCTCCAGAACGTCACCGTCAGTGGGAACACCGGGACGCGAGGGAGCGGCCTGGATCTCAGGGCCGGCGCGCGACTCGAGCACGTCACGGTAGCCGAGAACCAGGCGGGCGGGATCCGCTCCCGTTCCGGCTCGGTCACCCTGGTGAACACCATCGTCGCCGACAACGTCGGTGGAGAGATCGAGGGCACCATCACCTCCCTCGGCGGCAACATCGTGGAGGGTGGCTGCGCCGGATGCGGAGCCGGCGATCTCACCGGAGATCCTTCGCTCCTCCCCCTCGCCCTGAACGGCGGAAACTCGAGGACGCACGCGCTCGCCCCCGCGAGCATCGCCATCGACGCCGGGAACGCATCGGCAGGACTACCCACCGACCAACGCGGCGTCGCCCGCCCCCAGGGAGCCGGCTTCGACGCCGGAGCTTTCGAGGCACCCCCCAGCCTCGCGGTGAGTGTGACCGCAGCCACCGGCGCAGTGGACCGTCTTCCGAGCAACGGCGTCGCCTACGTCGAGACGTTCACGATACTGAACTCCGGTCCCGGCGCCTCAGCGTACGTCCTGAATGCGTCGGCCTCGGGCAGCGCCGCCATCGTCGACTCCATCCGAGGGCCGGGTCTCACCTTCGGCGCTCCGGCCGACTCGGCGCTCACGGCGTCCCTCGCGGCAAACGGCGGCTCCGTGGTCGCCTCCGTCTACTACACGGTGACAGACGTCGCCGCGGGCACGACGGACCCTGTCACGCTGACGGCAACCAGCGAGGCCTCGCCGACTACGGCCGACGACGACATCACCACCGTGACGGTCGTTCGTCCGCTACTGGGCCTCACGAAGCTCGCGAGCGTTGCCGGCGACACGATCCCCGGCGCGCCCGTGACCTACCAGATGACCGTGACGAACCTCGGCACCGAGGACGCCACCGTCGTCGAGGTCGTGGACTCGCTACCCGGCCAGGTCGACTACGTCGTCGGAAGCACCACCGAGACTCTGCCTTCGGGCATCGCAGCGACGCTCGAGTTCGACGACGGCACGAACACGTGGTCCTACACCCCTGTTTCCGGCGGCTGCGGAGCGAACGCAGGCAGCGACCGCTGCGTTCGCGCCATCCGGTGGACCCTGGACGCCCCCCTCTCTTCGACGGCTCCGGACAACGCCGTCGTCTTCGGCTTCACAGCGGGGATCCGCTGATGAACGCCGCACCTCTCGTTTCGAACCCGCCGAGTCTCCTCCGGCTCCGTGCGGGTGTGGTTTCACTCAACAGGAGAACTCCCATGCGGAAGGGAATCATCATCGGCTTCGGCCTCCTGTTGCTGGCGCTTCCGGCGTCGGCACAGGTCGCTGAGCCACAGGCACTCACCATCGTCGCCGAGAACGTCACGGCGCGATCGGCCGAGCGAACCGAACTCGACGAAGGGACGGCACGTCCCGGAGATGTCATCGAGTACCGGCTCACCTTCACGAATCACCAGGACGGACCGGTCACTCAGGTCGTCCTCAACGACCCCATCCCGGTAGGGGTGGTCTTCGTCCCCGGCTCCGTGACCGCGAGCCGAGAAGACCTCCGGGTCGAGTACTCCATCGACTCGGGAGCGACCTGGTCGACGGATCCCAAGGTCGAGGTCGAAGAGGCGGGCGAGATGGTCCTTCGCCCCGCCCCCGCCGAGGCCTTCACCCACGTGCGCTGGACCATCACCGGATCGGTGAATCCCGGCGCCCAGGTCTCCGGGCGCTTCCGCGCACGTGTGGCCGACCCCGCGGCGAACGGCGGTGAGTCATGAGCCCCCGCACGCCTGAACCCAGCAGCGCAGCACAACACCAACTCGCTACGAGGAATCGAACGATGTTCTCCAAGACCCGCATGCCCCGACTCGGGGCATCCTTCCTGTGGGTAGCCCTCATCGGGCTGCTCGTGGGCGGCGGCAGCAACGCCCTGTCCGCCCAGACGGCCGAAGGGACCGTCATCACGAATACGGCCACGGCCACCTACACCGATGCCAACGGGAACGCCTACACGGCAGCGTCCGGTGCGGTCTCGGTCACGGTGGGCTTCCAGGGATCGCTCTCCGTGACGAGCCCCGCCGCGGCCTCGCCCAACTCCCCGTCCACCGGCAACACCCTGACGTGGAGCATCACCAACAACGGGAACGGCTCGGATCAGGTCCAGATCGGAACCACCAGTTCCGACCCCGACGTGGCCGGAAACATCAGCTACGTCTACAACGGGACGCCGTACCCCGACGTCACGACGCTGAACGTGGCGCTGGCTCTTCCCACTGACAGCGTTCCCCAGGGTGGGACCATCACCATCGACGTGGTCTATGATGTCGGACCTGGTGAGGGCGGGAACACCTCGAACGTGGAGCTCACCGCCACGTCCACGCGGGTCGGCGGCGACAGCAACTCGTCGGTGACCGCCGTGACGCCGGCCATCGCCGGGTCACTCACGGTGACGGCCTCCAACCCCACGGCTTCGCGCCTACCGTCGAACGGGGCAACACTCTACGTCGAGAGCTTCGACGTGACGAGTGGCCTGACGGGTACGGCCGATGTCGACCTCACGGCTTCGCTCTCGGCCAACGCGGCGACCCTCGTCGTCACCCGCATCCGCGAAGGACCGTCGGGCGCGTGGGTGGTGGGTAGCGCCACCACGCTGACCTTCACGGCGGGTCAGACCCGCTCCATCGAGGTCGAGTACCGAGTGGACGGAGCGGTGACCGATGCCGGAAGCAGCTCCACGCTGACGCTGGACGCGACGGCACCTTCAGTACCCGGTCCGCCCAACGATACCGACGACCACGTCGTGACCATCGTCGCCCCGAACCTCTCTGTGGTGAAGACGGTCCACGGGTCCGAGGTCGACGCTCAGGGCAACACCACGTCGACGCTCACCGGCAACCCTCAGCCGGGCCAGACCATCTGGTACCGCGTTCAGGTTACCAACAACGGTACGGCCGACGCCGTGATGACCGGTGGCGCCAACGGAATCTCGGACGACCTGACGGGGCTCCCGGTGACCTACGTGCCCGCCAGCCTGAACGACTCGGGCAGCCCCATCGCATGGACCACGCTGGCCGAAGCGGCCGGAGTGATCGACGGCACCATCGCCGCAGGCCTCCCCGGAGGAGGGGGTACGGCGTGGTTCGTGTTCGCGGTCACGATCAACTGATCGACGAGCACACGCAGTAACGCATGAACCTTTCCGCGGTTCTCCGTAGCGAGCGGCTTCGGCCCCTCACCCGCCTCATGGCGGCGTGGGGGGTCGGGGCCGCGCTCGGCCTGTTCGTGGCGAGTCCGCTCCGTGCCCAGAGCACGGGCGGCTCTCTCACGCCTGCCGGTACCGCGGTGTCGAATGTGGCGACGGTCTCGTATGAGACGCAGAACGGAAGCGCCTTCACGGCTTCCGGGTCGGTCACATTCATCGTTGGACAGGTGGCGGGTGTCGACATCGACCCGCCCCGCATCGCCCTCTCCGAAGCTGGAGACGAGGTGGTGTTCCCGCACGACGTCTTCAATGTGGGGAATGGAGCCGACGCCTTCTCGGTGGCGGCCTCGACCCCGAGCGCGTGGATCACGCGCGTTCACCACGATGTCGACGGAGACGGCCTGCTGACTCCCGCCGACACGCTCCTCGCGGGCCCCCTGCCCGTGGACTTCGGCGGTGCCGCATCGGTGCTCGTCGTCGTCACCGTACCCTCTCCTGCCACGGCCGGAACCATCGAGCCCGTCGTGGTATCGGCCACCAGCGACTTCGACGGCTCCTCCGTCGACACGCTCACAGACGAGATCCGACTCGACGACGCTGGCATCGACCCCGTGATTCAGAAGGACGTGGATCTCACGGAGGCTGCGCCCGGCGACCTACTCACCTACACCATCCGCGTGCGGCTCGACGGCGCCGGGGCCCGTGACAGTGTCTTCTTCGCCGACAACGTTCCGGCCTTCGCCGGCTACGAAGGTGGCACGTTGCTCCTCGATGGCGTCCCCCTCACCGACGTGGCCGACGGCGACGAAGGGTCCTTCGAGGTCGGTACCGGAACGGTGCGCGTCGATCTCAGCGCCCTCGCCCCGGACACGGAAGCCACCATCCTCCTGCAGATGCGCGTTCTCGACGACGCCCCCATCGGGAGCCCGGTAGCCAACCGAGGCCACCTCACCGTCCACACGCCCAGCGGCACGCTGACCGAGGAGTCGGACGCAGCGGCCACCCGGGTCTCTGCACCTGATCTCACGATCCGGAAGTCGGTCGAGGGTCTCGACCCCGCCACGGAAGGCGACACCCTGGTCTACACCATCGAGGTAGAGAACCCGTCGGCCACCTTGGCGGCCACCGACGTGGTCGTCGTGGACAGTCTGCCCGCGGCCCTCACTCTCGTCGGGGCTACCCCCTCGGCGTCGGTCGTCGGGTCGGAGCTGCGCTGGGACGTCGCCCGGATCGAGCCCGGTGAAACGGTGAGCTTCCGGATCAACACGGTGGTGCCCGCGGTGACCGATACGCTTCCCGTCGTCAATCGAACCTTCATGATCCGCGACGGAGCCACCGGCGAGAACGCCGAGTCGGAGCCCCGGACGGTCATGCCCGACGTGGACGCGAGCCTGGCGCTCGGTCTGGAGGCCGAAGTCGTCGAGATCGGCCTCGGCGAGGCGCTCCCCCTGACCGCCACGACCACCAACGACGGGCCCGCCACCCTCGTCGACATCGTCGTGAGACTGGCCCTCCCCGTGGGCACGCGCTTCATCGAGCAGGCTGCCCTCACCGGCACGTTCATCGCCGACCGGCCCAGCCCCCAGTTCGTCGTGACCGCCGCACCCGACGGCCTGGCGACGGCGGATGCTCCTGCCGCACTCGCCTCATCGGGCCAAGTCGGCACCGACACGTCCGCCTCGGCGACGAGCCCTGCGATGGCCCTCGGCGACGGCTTCACCGAGACGCCTCTGCAGATCGACTCCTTCCAGGTGGTGGGCGACACCCTCCATGTCTGGCTCCCCGGCGAGCTTCGCCCGGCCGAGGCGATGACCTTCCGCTACCTCCTCATGATCGACAGCGCCCCGGACGGCGTCGTCGTGAACGAGGCCGTCGCGGAGGCACGGCGAGGCACGTTGGCTGCGTCGAGCACCATCGCCGTGGCATCGAACGAGGCGCAGGCTCTGGTCGGCCTTACGCGCAACCGCGCCATGGAAACCAGAACCGTGCTCGGTAAGGTCTTCCACGACATCGACGGAAACGATGTCCAGGACGCCGACGAGCCCGGCATCGCCGGCGTGGACGTGGTGACGGCCGACGGCGAACTCGTCACCACCGACGCCTACGGCAAGTTCTCGTTCACCAACCTCCGTCCTGGGCGCCACGCTCTCCGAATCGACCCCCTCACGATCCCGGAGGGCCTAGACGCCCGTACGCGGGGAATTGGCGAACGACTCCAGGTGGTGGAGATCAACGGGTGGAACACTCCTCGCGTGATCTTCGCCCTCGACGGGGCCACGGCAACCGGGCGCCCGGTTCCTGCCGGCGCCTCCACCGACTCGGATGGCGAAAACACCGACTCGGATAACTCCGACACCGACTCGGATGACTCCCTTGCCCGCGATGGCTCCGTGGACGCGGTTCGGGTGGAGGCCCTCCGGACCGAAGAGGAACGGGAAGCCGACCAGCGCTCTGCCTTCCTCCACGGTCCGGCCATCCGCATCCGCAGTCCAGTAGACGGAACCGTGGCGCCCACGAACCGCCTCTACATCGGCGTCACCGCCGAGCCCATGGCTCCCGTGGCCCTGTTCCGGGACGACGAGCTGGTAGAAGAGGGGCAGCTCCTGCCCAACGGAGAGGGTGACTTCATCGGCGTCGAACTCGAGGAGGGTCCGCAGGTCTTCCGAGTCCGCACCACCAACTCGTGGGGCAACGAGAGGTGGGATTCGGTGCGCGTGCACCAGAGCGGCCGGCCGGTCTCGTTCGCCTTCGATCGGCACGACCTGGCCCTCCTGGCCGACGGCCGGACGGTCGCGATGGCCCGGGTCCGCCTCCTCGACGCCTGGGGCATACCCGTCATCACCGAGCCTCTAGTCACCGTCCACTCCGACGTCGCAGACGCCATGGGCGCCGACGCCGACCGTTCGTCCGTAGGTCACCAGCTCCGTGCCGACCCGTCGGGTTGGGTGACGGTCGCCCTGGTGGGTGGTCGCGAAACGGGTGAAGGTACACTCGAGATCGTCACACCCGACGCCACGGCCACACTGCCCCTCCGGGTCGTCGCCCCCGTCCGGCCCCTCTTCGTTACAGGCGTGGGCCAGCTTTCCCTGGGATCCGCGGGCGAGGACTTCGGAGCCGTCACGGCCCGCGGTCGCATCGGCGAGGAAACGGCCCTCACGTTGAGCTTCGACTCCCGGCGCCTCGATCAGGGCCGCGACGTATTCGGTCGCAACTTCGACCCCCTCGAGGAGGGCCAGCACCCCATTCTTGGCGACGCCAGCACGCAGCGTTCTCTGGTGTCGTCGCGCTACCGCTTCTCGGCCCAGATCGAGCGCGGCCTGGACTGGATGATGATCGGGGATGTCCAGACCAGCGGCTTCTCCGACGGGCTCTCCCTCGCGCGGTACGGCCGTTCCCTCCCGGGCGTCGCCGGTCGAGTCACCACCGGAGCCGTCACATGGCAAGCTTTCGGTGCCGCCACATCCCAGGCGCTCCAGCAGCTTCAGCTCCGAGGCGAAGGCTCATCGGGTCCCTACGAGCTCGGGCCCAGCGTCCTTCCCGGGACGGAGATCGTCCGCATCGAGGTCCGCGCCCTGGATAACCCCACCCGGGTCATTTCCGAGCAACGGCTGGCCCGCTTCCTCGAGTATCAGATCGACTATCGCCGGGGCATCCTCCTTCTGAAACAACCCGTTCCCGCCGCCGACCCTTTCGGAAACCCCGTCTTCCTGACCGTGACGTTCGAGGGTGAATCGGGTGGTGAGCGGAACCCCGTTTGGGGCATCCGGGGCTCGAGCGACCTCGGTGACGTTCTCGGGTCGGTGGCAGACTCGGTCCCGGTGAGCCTGAGCTTCGTCGATGACGCCCAGGACGGTCGCCCTTTCCGCATGGGCGCCCTGAAGACCGGGATCGTCTCCGACGGTCGTGAATTGAGCGTCGAACTCGCTCTCGCCGAGGGCGCCGACTCCACGGGATTGGCAACGCGCATCAGGGCTGCGGCCCCCGACGTAGCCGGGCGCGTCGATCTCTCCGCAGAATGGTCGAAGGTGGGCGAAGAGTTCTCCAACCCCGCCAACATCGCCCTCCGACCCGGCACCGAGGAGCTTCGCGCGAGCGCAGGAGTCGACGTCGGCGCCGGGCGAGCCAATGCGGCATGGGAGCGTCAGGACTTCGCCTCCCGGGATCTGGAACGGAGCCGCGGGACCGTGGGCTACACCCAGGCCGTCCGCGAAGACGTCGAGGTGGAAGCTCGTCTCGCCGCCGACGCCAGCTCGTCGGGTGGCACGGACACGTCGTCCGGCGCCGGGGAGTACAAGGTCACCTGGTCGGCCACCTCACGAGTGGACGTCTTCGCTCAGGGACGCAACGAGCTCTGGTCCGATGGCGAAGGGCTGGCGAACCGCGGCTCGTACTATGGCGGTGGCGCAGCCCTGAAGCTCGCCGAGTCCTTCGGTCTGGAGGCACGGCATCTGCGCGTCGACCCAACAGGCGACGCCAACCCGTACTCCGTTACCAGTGTAGGCCTCACGTCGTCCCTGCGCGCCGGCACCCGCGCCTGGGGGGCGTACGAGATCAGCGGGGGCATCGACGGCCGCCGCAACGCCGCGGTGGTGGGGCTGAACCACCGCTTCGTCCTCGGGTCCGACTGGCGCTTCAGCACCATGCTCGAGCGCCGGAACGGCATCGCCGGCGCGACGCTGGGCGACCCGGTCCTCGCTTCGCCCTTCGATCAGCCGGAGGACGACTATACGTCGGTGGCCGTGGGCACCGAGTACCTGCCCGAGGGTCGCCCCTACCGTGCCTCGTTTCGTGCCGAGGATCGGAGCGGCTCACTGTCGTCGACACGCCTAGCCACCCTCGCCGGAGACATCGGATTCGACGGAGGCTTCGCCCTCCTGTCGCGCCAGGAGTTCGTCGAGCGCGATGTCTTCGGATCGCTCACCACGCGGTACACCCGGGAGCGTTCCAGCCTGTGGGGTGTGGCGTATCGTCCGGTGACCCGGTCCGACATCGATATCCTCTTCAAGTTCGGCTGGAAGGACGCCGTGAATCCGTTCGGCTCCGGTGTCATCACGTCGGAGGGCGAAGAGAGCCGCCTCATCGGCGCCCTCGAGGCCATCTGGAGGCCCACCCGTGATGTGGAGCTCGGCGCTCGCTTCGCCACCCGCTCGACGACATTGGGCACGCCCCTCACCGAGGCCACCACCATCATCACCCGGAATCAGACAGACTTCGTGGGGGTGCGGGGCCGCTGGTTCGCCAACGACTGGATCGGCGCCGAACTGGAGGCGAGAGGACTCATGAGCGCCCTGGCGCCGGGCGCCATCTGGGACGTGGCGCCGAGCATCGTGGGACGTCCCTTGGAGGCTCTGGAGGTCGAGGTCGGTTATCGTTTCGGTGATCTACAGGACCCGGATTTCGCAGTACGCTCCGGTGACGGTCTCTTCCTCACCCTCGGGACGCGGATCACTGAAGACCTGGTGGATTCGGCCGCTGCGTTCTGGCGCTCCCGCTTCGGAGGTTGATGTGTCCAGAGCCATGATGTCCGACAGGCGCGTGAGATCCCAGGTACGCCGGCGCCCTGCCCCTCGCGGGGCGGTGAGACTCGCATTCCTCTCCGCCCTCACCTTGGTGGCCGGCACCGTCGCCTCCGACCCTCTCGCCGCCCAGGATGCCGGTACCGTCCAGGTCGCGCTCTTCGGCCAGCGCACCGCATTCGACGAGGGGACGACGCTGGCATTCGGGACGGCCCCGGGCATCGGCGTCGTGGCCGGCTACTTCGTCTGGCCGAACCTGGCCGTCGAGGTCGGGACGTCGTTCACCTGGACCCATCCCGCCGAGCCGCCACGGGTGGGCGTCAACTGGGTGCCTCTGCGTGTTCAGGCCGCCTACTACGTCCCCGTCACCGAGACGTTCTACCCCTTCGCCGGACTGGGCTTCGTTCGCAACGCCTACTCCGACGCGCTTGTCGGAACCGACAACGGGGTGAGCGCCCTGGCCGGGTTCAAGACATACCTGGACGAGCGCGTCGCCTTCCGCGCCGGCCTCCACGTCGATCGGGTGTCTACCCCGTTCAACGAAGGTGAGATGGTGAACGGCACGAACGTGTCCAGTCACCTCAACTGGAATCTCAGCGCCGGCGTCTCCATGGACGTCGGCCCGGGACGCTTCCTGGACGACGACGCCGACGGGGTTCGGAATCGTACCGACGCCTGTCCGAACACTCCACCCCGCGTCTCCGTGGACACCGCCGGATGCCGCCTGGATGAAGACGACGACGGCGTCTTCGACGAGGACGATCACTGCCCACTGACACCACCACGGGTACGCGTCGATAGAGTCGGGTGCCGGCTCGATGCCGACACCGATGGAGTCTACGACGAGGACGATCGTTGTCCCGGGACTCCGTTGGGTGTCGGGGTGGACATCGAGGGCTGCGCCCTCGACACCGACGAGGATTCCGTGGCCGACCATCTGGACCGGTGTCCGGCCACACCGGCAGGTGCGGCCGTGGACGAAGTGGGTTGTCGGATCGACTCCGACTCAGACGGCGTCTGGGAAGAGGACGACCTTTGCCCGGGTACCGCCGCCGGAATCGAGGTGGACTCCACCGGTTGCCAGATTCTCTTCGATGAAGAGGAAGAGGTCCCACTCGTCCTGGAAGGGGTGACGTTCGAAACGGCGAGCGCCACACTCACCGAGGCGGCCCGTCGGGTCCTGGACGGTGTGGCGGCCGCCCTGGTCGCGAACCCCGAGATCCGGGTCCGCGTCAATGGACATACCGACTCCACCGGCGACCGCGCGTACAACATTGACCTGTCCCAACGACGTGCCGAGTCGGTCATGACGTACCTCGCCAGCCAGGGTGTGGCCGCGGATCGCATGGAGGCTCGCGGGTTCGGACCGGACGAGCCCGTGGCGACCAACGAGACGCCAGATGGGCGCCAGGCGAATCGCCGGGTTGAACTGGAGCGTGTCGACACCGGAGGATAGGCGCGCCTCGCCCGATCGACCCTAGCGACCGCAGCCCGCAGTCTCGAGGTCGTCGTCGGCTACGCGGACTTCCGACAAGAAGCCGCGGGACGCGAAGCCCTCCATCACCTCAGCGGACCGCGCGTCCCTGGGCAGGCGGACCCTGGCCCAGTCGCCGTCCACCGAGACGATGCACAGCGTGTCACCCCGAGCAGCCGTGGTCCGGACGTCGGCATTCAAGTTGGGAGCCCCGCGTACGTTCAGGGATGATGCGAGGACCACTCCCAGAGCCCGTGCAGGTGGGGACGAGGGCGGCTCCTGGGAGGAGGCGTGCGGTGTGACAGCCACGTGAGCCAGGACGGCGATGACCAGCGGGCCCACCGAGCGAGGGGAGATCACTCGTGAAAGACGAAGATGACCTCGCCCATTTCGATCCGGTCCCCGTCGGTCAGGAGTCGCTCCTTCACTCCCAGCTTCTCCCCGTTGAGGACGGTCGGGTTCGTCAGGGACAGATTCTCCAGGAGCCACTCGTCGTGCCGGTACCGGACGACGGCATGGGTCCGGCTCACAGTCTTCTGCTTCAACGTCACGCATCCTTCGCCGTCACCGGGCGCGCGGCCGAACATCATCGAAATGGGCTCCCCCGGACGCGCCACGAAGCGGATCTCCTGACCGGCGTCCGCTCCACTCACGACCTCCAGGCGCGCCGACATGAGACGCACCGTCGGATCCGGCCGGATGAAACGGAGTGTTCGACCTTCGAAAGCGTCGTCGGACTCGGGCCAGAGCGCCGATGTGGCGAAGTCGACATCGCTGTCACGCTGTGGGCCCGTGACGATGGGCCGCTCCTCGCCGGCGTTGCGCCGTGCCATGAGGAGCCAACCCCCGGCGACCACAACGGCGAGAAGAATGAGCCACGGCAGGAGCCGACCCCAGCGCTGGGAGCCGTCCGGCAGCGGGCCCGACTGCGCTTCGGGAGCGCCACCAGGCTCCGGCCCCGGGACTGCCTCAGCACCGTCCACCGCGCGGAGCCCGTCACCGTCGAAGACGGTCAGCACCGGATCACCCACCGGATCGAGGCTGACCACGCCGGTGGCCTCGACCCTCGAGCCTCGAGCCGGGGCCTCACCCATGGGGATGACGAGAAGCTGGTGGCCGAAGTCGTCCTCCAGGTAAAAGGCCGGCTCGTCCGAACCGTTTCGACTCACGAGACGGTCGACGACACCCACCACCGTCCGGATCTCGTTCACGTGCTGTTCCGGTGCCAGTCGAATGGCCTCGACACGCACCTGGGGCGTCTGGGCACTGACCGTCGGCGTCAGCACGAGGCCCGAAGCCAAAGCGAGCAGGACTGCGAGATTCAATGGGGACTTCATGTGATGCGGAGGTCTCGATTCTTGAAGAGGCGCCGAACCTGAAGCTTTCACGCGCGACGGCGGCGTTGGCAAGCCGTCGTCACCTCTAGAGGGCTCGGGGAAGTCGCTCCGTGCAGTTCGCTGTAAAGGAAATCATTCGGGGGGGAGCCGACCCGTCGGATGCCATGACGGTCGCGACCGCCGTGTAGAAGCCCTCCCCGGACTCCCCCGCAGGGAACGAAGCCGCGTAGTCGGTGCCATCGAGCTCCAACAGGACCGCAGCCTGGTCCGGGGCGCCCGACGGTCGTTCGAGAGCCAGAGCCAGGCGCGGTGTCCACTCCGGATCGTCGGTCTCGGTGACGAAGCCGCGCTCCGGGTGATTCATGTCCCGGCAAAGGATCGGAAGCGTGTCGGCGGCGATGGGGCTTACGTGGACGACCACCGATCCGGGATGGACGGCATCGGCGCTCCCCGGAGTCGGCTGCCCCGTCACGGCCCCGGGCACGACGACGATAGCCAGGAGCCCCACCCACGTTCCCACCAGCCGATCAACCATTCAGTACCTCCAGGAGACGGTCCACGTCGGCCCGGTTGTTGTAGATAGCCGGGGAAATCCGTATGAGGTCGTGACGGTCCCCTCCCGTCGACACCACGACACGCGAGCCTGCCAACCGCCCACGTACGGCCTCCAGATCGCGAGCGGCCAGGCTGAGGATCGGCGACCGATCGATATGAGGCGAAAGGACCTCGAACTCATCAGGGTCGAGGCCGTCCACGACCCGCCGGTTGAGCGCAACGGTGTGGGCGAGAAGCGACTCGACCCCGACATCGGAGACGAAGCGGAGGCCAGCCTCGGCAGCGGCGTATCCCAGATAGTTCACGTGGCCGGGCCGGTATCGATCCGCGTTCTCTCTGGGTGAGAAGCTGAGCGAGCCCGGTGCGCCCGACGTGGCGAACGGCTCATAGAGCCGACGCGACCCACCGGGCCAGATCGTGTCGGGCAGCGTCGTGCCTTGATGACGTTCGGCGACGTACAAGAAGCCGGCGCCGTGGATGCCGAAGAGCCACTTGTAGGTGGAGCACGCCGCCACGTCGATGCCCATGGCCTCCACATCGATGGGGATGATCCCCGCCGCCTGGATGATATCGGCAAAA
The DNA here is from genome assembly GCA_965229435.1 of Longimicrobiales bacterium. GTDB lineage: Bacteria > Gemmatimonadota > Gemmatimonadetes > Longimicrobiales > Gaopeijiaceae > UBA2589. Next base: position 1,917,000 of record CBDDJE010000001.1, on the reverse strand, counting down.
ACGATCGCCCCGTGGCGGCGAGCCTTGGCGGAGATCTCCTGAATGTCCTCCAGATGACCCGTGACGTTGGACACCAGCGAGAGTGTGACGAGGGCCGTGTCATCGTCGATGGTGTCCAGCATCCGCTGCGTGGGGACTTCCCGGCCATCTCCCCGAACGACCACCACACGCCCTCCGGCCCTCCGACGACCCTCCAGATTGTGAAGGGAGCCCTGGAAGTGGAGATCGTTGGTCACGACGGTCCCGCCCCCCCGAAGAGCGGGTAGCACGTCGAGGACGAGCTGTTCGCCGGCCTTGGTGCACTCTACCAGCCCCACCTCGTTGGGCTGTGCTCCGACGAGGGACGCGAAGCGACCGCGAACCCCGTCCCACACGCCGAACCACCACTCGCCCCTCTCGCCCGCGGTTCCGTAACGGGCGACGTCCAGGTACCGCTCGATGGCCGCCTCGGAGAACGCGGAAAGGGGCGTACCACCGCCTCCATTCAAGAAGACCTCGCGTTCGAGGCGCGGAAACTGAGCCCGGAAGTCCTGGGTGACCGGGGTGGCCGGGGTGGCCGATCGGGAGTGTCGACCCGTGCCCACGCCGATCACCTCGGTCTTCGCTCCGCCCAACGCGGCCACCATGCCGGTGGCCAAGAACTCCTTTCGTTTCATCCTTCCTCCTCCGCGCAGAAAAGGCGCGTCGGATCAACGTAGCGTTCGCCCGAAACCACGCGAGTGCACCACCTCGTGTTGCGTGGTCCCGCCGCTCCTCCGATCGTTGCCGACCATGCACACCACACCAAGCCCAACGGCGCTGCCTCAGCCGCACGGTGACCCGTCCCCAGCCCGTCCCGCGGCAGCATTTCCCTTGATGGTCGTCCTGGCGGCGTCCCTCTTCGCGGCACCGACGTCGAGCGATGCTCAGTCCATAGACCTCGGTCGCGGCGAGCTCTCCGTCCGCGTACCCGGGGAGTACGACGTCGAGAGGCCGACGCCCCTCATCGTCCTCCTCCACGGCTACGGCTCCAGCGGACTTCGGCAGGAGTCGTACATGAAGTTCGGTGACCTGGCGGACAGCCACGGCTTCCTCCTCGTGGCACCCGACGGGACCGAGCAAGCGACGGGACGGAATCCACGTTTCTGGAACGCCTCCGAGGCCTGCTGCAACTTCGCCGGCAGCACCGTCGACGACTCCGGCTACGTCCTGGCGGTCATCGACGAGATGAAGCGGCTGTTCACCGTCGATGCCGACCGCGTCTACCTCGTGGGGCACTCGAACGGCGGTTTCATGTCGTACCGCGCCGCCCACGAACACCCGAACGTCATCGCCGCCATCGTGAGCCTCGCCGGTGCGGCGGCGTCCGAGGAACGAGGCGCTCCGGCGGCGCCGGTTCACGTCCTCCAGATCCACGGCACCGCGGACGAGACCATCCTCTTCGACGGGGGCGACATCGGGGACGTCGCCTACCCTGGCGCCCGGGAGAGTGTCGAGCGGTGGGCACGGTACAACGGATGCGACCGGGAGCCATCCACACGCGAGAACGCTCTGGACCTCGACGGGTCGGTGGAGGGGCCGGAGACGGGGGTCGTTCGCTACGCGTCGGGTTGTCTCGACGGTGGCTCGGCGGAGTTGTGGACCATCGAGGGCGGTGGGCACACTCCGCGCCTGTCGCCGGCATTCACGCGACACGTGGTGGAGTGGCTGCTGGCGCATCCTCGGGGATGAGTGAACGTCCGGTGAGCCACTTCGAGCTTCTGGGCGGCTCCGACGGCATCCGGGCCCTGGTGGATCGGTTCTACGATGTCATGGACGCCGAGCCGAAGGCCGCCGGCATCCGGTCCCTCCACCCGCCCGACCTGACGTCGTCGAGGGAGAAGCTCTTTCTTTTCCTGACGGGCTGGACCGGCGGCCCGCCTCTGTACGTCGAGAAGCACGGTCATCCGCGCCTCAGGGCTCGGCACCTGCCCTTTCCCATCGGGACGGCGGAGCGGGATGCGTGGGTCTGGTGCATGGACCAGGCGCTGGACGAACACGAGATGCCGGACGAGCTGCGGTCGTTCCTGAGACAGCGGTTTCGAGCGGTAGCCGATCACATGCGGAATCAGCCGGAGTGAGGTGACCCGGCCCGATCACTCCCCCTGAGGCCGCGTTGGACCGGCCTGGACACACCTCCGACGCTTTGGGTTGACATTCTACCCAAGCCGGGTGCATTCTCGGGTAGAATGACTACCCAAGACGATACATCCGACCGCGTCGAGCTCCTCCAGGGGACTCTCGACGTCCTCATCCTCCGCACGCTACAGGCTGGCCAGCAGCATGGACAGGGCATCGCCCGTGCCATCGAGCGGACGTCGGGAGACGAGTTTCTCATCGACCACGGGTCTCTCTACCCGGCTCTGAAGCGCCTCCAGAAGAGACGGTGGGTCCAGGCGGAGTGGGGCGTCAGCTCCAACAACCGGCGGGCCAGGTTCTACGAACTCACGGAGGCGGGGCGACGACAGGTCGAGGTGGAGACACGCCGCTGGAATCGGCTAGCGGCAGCGATGGGCAGGGTGCTCGGACAGAACTCGCAGGAGGAGCTCGCATGACGTGGGGATGGGGTCGGGGAAGACAGAGCGACATCGAAGAGCGTGAAGAACGACTCGCGCACATCCGCATCGAGGCCGACCGACTGGTAGGGGAGGGCCTGTCGGAGCACGACGCCATGCGGCGGGCCCGGGAACGCTTCGGCTACGACCCGACCCTCGATCCGTCCGACGCCCGATCCCGGATGAACCCCGTCGAGTTTCTCGTTCGGGACGTGCGACAGGCCCTTCGGCAACTCGTATCCACGCCCGGGGCCACCCTGACCATCCTGCTATCCCTGGTAGTCGGCATCGGAGTCAACACGGCCATCTTCTCGTTGGCCGATCAGACGCTGATGAGGCCGATGCCCATCCCGGAGCCCGACCGCGTCGTGCAGCTGCACTGGGATGGACAGTGGGTGGGTGAGGGTCGGGGGTGGGGCAGCGTCTTGCCGCATCCGCTCTACCTCGGCGTTCGCGAACCGGGCGAGGAACTCTTCAGCAGCATCGCCGCGCGCAGTCCAGGGGTCGCCACGCTCATCACCCCATCGGGTCCCGAGCGCGGCAACGTATCCCTGGTGACAGGCGACTTCTTCACCACCATGGGGATCCGCCCCCGCCTGGGTCGGCTTATCGACGCCAGTGACGACGTGGTCCTGGACGGGCACCCCGTGGCCGTGCTCTCCCACACGTTCTGGGCGACGCGCTACGCATCCGATCCCGACGTGGTGGGTCGGGAGCTCGTCATCAACCAGCGGCCGTTCACCATCGTGGGCGTCGCCCCCGAAGGCTTCCACGGCACCGACTGGAGCGTCGTGCCAGTGGCGTGGACCTCCATGATGATGAACGACCACCTCCACGCGTGGGGCGACCTCGACCAACCCCGCGTGAGGTTCCAGCACATCTACGCCCGGCTCGCCCCGGGCGTCTCCCGGCACGAGGCAGAGGGAGCGCTCCAGCCCTGGTTCCAGCGGTACCTACGGACAGACATGGAGCATCCGAGCTGGCCGAGCGACCGAGAGGAGTCTGAGATCGGCGCCTATCTCCAGTCGCGACTCGCACTTCTGGACGGTGGGTCCGGTCAAGCCGCTCGCTCGTATGAACTCACGGAGCCCGTCCTGATCCTGTCGTTCGCCACGATCCTGCTCCTCCTCCTGGCGTGTCTCAACGTCGCGAACCTGTCGCTGGCCAGGGCCGTGGCCCGCTACCGCGACACTGCGGTGCGTACCGCTCTCGGAGCCTCCCGTGGCCGCATCATGATGGAACGCTTCGTCGAATCGGGTCTGCTGGCACTGGTAGGGGGAGCCGTCGGTGTACTCATCGCCCCGTCCGTCGGGCAGTGGATTCTGGCCTACCTCGAGGTAGGAGGGAGCGGCATGGCCATCAATGCCCGACTCGACGGTCGTACGCTCGGTGGTGCGGTCCTCATCGCGGTCGTCGCCACCGTCCTTTCGGGTATCGGGCCCGCCTGGTTCGCCGCATCGACTCAGCCTATGGGAGCGCTCCGGACGCGGAGCGCCGGCGGCGGCGTCCGGCTGCGCAGGGCCCTCGTCGTGGGGCAAGTCGCCCTGGCACTCGTCCTCCTCATGTCCGCCGGCCTGTTCGCTTCGACGTTGGCGACCCTGAGGTCCGGTGGACCGGGCTTTCCGACGGACCAGCTCATCACCTTCGCCGTCCACCCCGGAAACGACGGGTACGAAGTCGTCGAGGCGAAACAGCGTCTCGAGGACATCCTCGAGGCCACCCGGGGAGTCCCGGGTATCGAAGCTGCGGGCATCGCGGTCACCCCCATGCTCACCGGTAGCGGTTGGGGGAACAGCATGTGGGTCGATGCTCAGGGAGGTCGTTTCGAAACCGACCTGTACCTCCCCATGAATGCCGTCACTCATGGGTTCTTCGACGTGCTCGGCGTACACATCGTCAGGGGACGTGACTTCGCGGAGGGTGACCGGACGTCGGGCGAGGCGTGGGCGTGGGATAAGGTCATCGTCAGTGAGTCCTTCGTTGCGCGATACCTCCCGAATCAGGAGCCCCTGGGCGTGCGCATCGACTTCAGTCGCGAGGACCCCGCGTCCCTTCGCATGGAGATCATCGGCGTCGTCCAGGACTACGCGGAACAGCGCCTGCGGGACCCTGATCCGCAGATCTACTTTCCCATCCTCGCCCAGGCACGAGCCGGCGGCTTCTTCTATGCCCGATCGCAGCTCCCGCTCGCGCAGGTCGCACCCGCGATCCGCTCTCGCGTGCAGGAACTCGACCCGGTCCTCACCGTCTCGGAGATGCGCACCCTCGACGAGCAGATCGACCGGCTCCTGGTGTTCGAGCGCCTCCTCTCATCCATCGGGGCGGCGTTCGCGCTCTTCGCTACGGCCCTGGCCATGATCGGGATCTACGGTGTCCTGGCCTTCTCGGTCCAGGCGCGTACGAAAGAGATCGGCATCCGCATGGCGCTCGGTGCGCCGAGAATGGTGGCATCGCGTCTCATCGTGACCGATGCCCTCCGGCTCACCGTCCTCGGTGTACTGGTTGCGCTCCCGTCCATCTGGTTTCTGGGTTCGCTCATCGAGTCCTGGTTGTACGGCGTGCACCCCATGCAACCCCAGGGGATCCTCCTGGCCACGGGCACCGTCTTTCTCGTATGCCTCCTGTCGAGTGCGCTGCCGGCCTGGCGGATGGCACGCACGGATCCGAGGGAGGCGTTCAGGGTCGAGTGACGGTTCGCGCGATCGTCATCTCGCGGGTGGACGGCTCCACGACAGTCATCTCGTGCGTGAAGGCAGGCAGATGCCCGCTGCTTCGAACCTCCGCGTCCCCTCTCCTCGTAGGAGCCATGAAAGACAGTTGCCCACCCTGGACCCAACGGAGCGGACGATGAAGAGGCTCTTGATACCCCTCCTGGCCGTAGGGCTCGTCGGTTGTGGGGATTTCGTCGACGAGGACGGCGAGACCAGCATCCGTCAGTTCGCCCAAGGTCTCCAGTCGCTGGGGGATCGCGTCTCCGAGTTGGGTGAGGCCATCCAACGGGATGCAGATGTCGAGGCGGTGCCTTGGAGTGATCTCATGAGCACCATTCCCGACCAGGTCCGCGGAGCCGAACGCCTCGAAGTCGACGGGGAAGACTCTCGCGACAAGCACGGCGCCGGGATGTCCGTGGCCCATGCCAAGTACCTGGTAGACGGCGACAGCATGTTCGTCGGAGTCGCCGACCTGGGTGCACTTCGCAGCGGGGCGAACCTCGCGCTCCGGTGGATCGCACCCCTCTTCGCCCGGGGAGAGTTGGACGGTGACGTCGAGGAGGTCGAAATCGAGGGCTTCCCGGCCATCCGCATGGAAGACGACGACGGGGATCTCCTCGTCGCACTTCTCGTGGAAGGCCGGTTCGCGGTCATCGCAGGCGCCAGTGACCGCCACGACGCCGAGTTGCTCCGCGAAGCGTTGCGCGATGTGGACTACAGGCAGCTCGCGGCGTGGGTGGACTACGGGAAGAACTAACGAGAGTACGTGGCCTGTCCGCCCTGACACATCCCTCGAAGGGGCCACGAGTGCCGCGGCTAGCGGCTCCCACTCGCCAGCTACCGCCCCGGATCCAGCTCCTGGAGCAGCACCCGACGGAACTGAATCGGGTGGCTCTCGCTCTGGAGCGCGATGTAGCCACCCGTCAGAGGCTGTCCGTCGGGCTTGGCATCCGCACTGAACCCGGACACGACGCCACCCCCGATGACCGGTCGCGTGTAGGCCAGCACGGTATCGCCGTTCACGATGTGGGTGAGCGACTCGTCACCGCGGACAACGACCTCCACCGTCACCCACTCGTCGCCGTGGAACGTCGGCGACGTCGAGTTCGTGCAGTGCCCCTCCCGGAGTGCACCGCCCATGTGCACATGGGTACCAGGGGTACACAGGTTCGCAGTAGGTCGCTCCTCTACCCCCGTGCCGCCCAGGAACTGAACCTCCACGGATATGGGAAAGTCCTGATCGGGTAGCATCGTCTCCGGCGCCTGGGCGTGGACCATGACGCCGCTGTTCTTCAGAGCCCACCCCTGCCCACCCGGGGCCTGGTCCCCGATGAACCGGTACTCCACGAGGAGCCGATAGTGGGAATACGGCTCCTGGTAGAAGAGGTGGCCGAAGCGGTCACCGAACTCACCGTACCGCTCGTAACCCACGGTGAGGAGTCCCTCCTCGACGCGGAACGTTGCCATGGGATCCTCGCCCAGAGCGTTACCTCGGATCTTTGGCGTCCATCCCGACAGGTCGCGACCGTTGAAGAGGGGCGTCCAGGTCGAGTCGGACGCGGAGCACCCCGCAGCGCCCAAAGCCGCCAAGAGGGTCACGGAGCGAGCGTGGCGAGCGGTCCTCAGGGTCCGGAGCGGGCGCATGGAAGTGCCAGGATGGAGGAAGGCTTCGACGGCCTGGAGAGCCCGCCATCGGCGCGTCGTAGCGAAAGCGCACCGTGCGCGTAATTTGTCCCGGCCTGAAGTCTCCGCAACCGAGCGCTACCCCCGGGCTCATCCCCCGCGCAGCTCACCGGGGGCGGGCAGCCCACCCGGTCGGGCGGCCCACAGCGGGTGCAGCGGCCCACAGCCCTTCGACGCACAACTCAATGATCAGCAGACGCGACGTCATCCGACACATGGTCGTCACCGTTGGCGGCTCGACGCTGCTCGGTGCGTGCGGCGGCCGGGTCGCCCTCGACGCGTTGGCCCCTACGGAGCGCCCACGGTTCTACACCGACCGGGAGATGGCTCTGGTGTCCCGCGTGAGCGATCTGCTGCTGCCCCGTACCGAGACGCCCGGGGCACTCGACGTCCAGGTCCCTGCCATCCTCGATCGGCTCATGGCCGAGTGGGCCAACGCGGAGACGAAGTCCGAGCACCGGGCGACCGTCACGGCGCTCGACGCCCGCCTCGCGGCGCTGTCCGGCGGTGATTTCGTCGATGGGTCGATGAGCCGTGCCGCGGAAGCCCTGACGGCCCTGGACGAGGCCGCGTTCGAGGACGACGAGATCGATGGCTACTTCGGTCTCAAGGGGCTCATCGCCCAGGCCTACTTCTCCACCGAGGGAGGCGCCGTGGAGGAACAGGGCTGGGTTTCCGTGCCAGGACGTTGGGATCCCTGTATGGACCGCTCCGCCGCCGAAGGTCTCCGTTGATGGCTGACTTCGACGCCATCGTAGTGGGCTCGGGCATGAGCGGCGGCTGGAGCGCCAAGGAACTCACCGAACGCGGACTGAAGGTCCTCGTCCTGGAACGAGGAGCCGAGATCCGTCCCGAACGCGACTACACCGATCGCATTCCCCCGTGGGAGCGGCCCAACCTGGACCGCATCCCCGAAGACGAGATCGCGGAGCACTACCCGAAGCAGTACGGCGGCGTGGCATACGCCATCAAGGAGACGACCAAGCACTTCTGGGTGAAGGACTCCGAGCACCCCTACGAGGAGGCCGATGGCACCAGCTACGATTGGCTCCGGGGATACCACACCGGCGGTCGCTCCATCATGTGGAGCCGGCAGGCCTACCGACTGGGCCCCCAGGACTTCGAGGCGAACCTCCAAGAGGGCGTCGGCGTCGACTGGCCCATCCGCTACGACGACATCGCCCCCTGGTACGATCATGTGGAGCGTTTCGCAGGGATCGCCGGGACGACGGAGGGGCTGCCCCAACTCCCTGACGGCGTCTTCCAGCCTGCCTTCGCCCTCACTTGCGCCGAGGAGGAGTTCAAGGCCCGGGTCGAAGCGGCGTTCCCCGGTCGCAATGTCATCCCGGCGCGGGTCGCCCACATCACGGAGCCCACCGAGGAGCAGGCGGAGCTCGGGCGCTCACGCTGCCGAGTGCGGAACCGCTGCGAGCACGGCTGCATCTTCAAGGCATACTTTTCTTCGGTGAACGCCACGCTCCCCGCCGGGGAGCGCACCGGCAATCTGACGATGGTGCACAACGCCATCGTCCAGTCCGTCGACTACGACGCCGAGACGGCCCGAGTCACCGGCGTCCGCGTCATCGATGCCGAGACCGGCGAACGGACGACGTACACCGCCCGGGTCGTCTTCCTGAACGCGTCGACCATCGCGTCGGCCATGATCCTCCTCCAATCGACGTCGGAGGCATTTCCCAACGGGTTGGCCAACCGGTCCGATCAGGTGGGCCGCAACCTCATGGATCACATCAGCGGCGCCGGGGCTTCGGGTCTGCTGCACGGCTTCGAGGACAAGACCGTCTTCGGACGACGACCGGGTGGGATCTATATCCCGCGGTACGCCAACATCACCGAGAACGACAAACCCTACCGGAGGGGATTCGGGTACCAGGGTGGCGGTACGCCCGTCGGAGGCCCCAGTGGCCGGACACCAGGGATCGGCAGGGCCTTCAAGGAGGCGCGGCGACGACCGGGACCGTGGCGGGTCAGCATCGGGGCCTTCGGCGAGCAGCTGCCCGACCCCGAGAACCGCGTGACGCTCCATCCCACTCGACGCGACAAATGGGGCAATCCAATCGCGGTCTTCCGCGTCAAGTACTCGGAGAACGCGTACATCATGATGGAGGAGGCCCGAACGGACGCGATCGCCATGCTGGAGGCAGCGGGCTGCACCGACATCCGGTCCAGCCCGGTCGAACTCACGAAGCCCGGCAACCGCATCCACGAGATGGGGAGCGCGCGCATGGGCCGGGATCCGGCGACGTCCGTCCTCAACGGATGGTGTCAGGCCCACGATGTGGGGAACCTCTTCATCACCGACGGCTCCTTCATGGCGTCGGCGGCGTGTCAGAACCCGTCGCTGACGTACATGGCGTTCAGTGCACGGGCGGCGAACTACGCGGCGGATTTGATGGCGGAAGGGCGCTTGTAGGAGGTCCCCTCAGGCCAATCCCTTCCGAACCCGCGCCGACACCGACTCGGCGACCACCACCGTCGCCAGGATCACGCCGAGGATCACGCTGACCCGCGACCACGCCAGCGCGTCGATGGATGCCTGGAGGGCCATCCCCAACCCTCCGGCCCCGACGATGCCGAGAATCGTCGCCTCGCGGATGTTGATCTCCCAGCGATAGACGCTCACGCCAGCCATCGTCGGCAGGACGTGGGGCAGGAGGCCGAAGGCCATCGACTTGGCGCGGCCGGCCCCCGTGGTCTCGATGGCGGTTACCGGCAGCGCTGGGGCCTCTTCGATGGCTTCGTAGACGAGCTTGCCCACGAAGCCGACGGACCGCAGCGCGATGGCCAGGATTCCCGCCAGGAGACCCGGGCCGACGAGGACGACCAGGATGAGCGCCCAGATAATGGAGTTCACGGAACGCGAGGTCACCAGCACCAGGAGCGCGAGGGGCCGGAGAACACGACGGGACGGGGTGGTGGTGTGGGCCGCGAGGAAGGCCAAGGGGATGGCGATGCAGACGCCGAGGACGGTGCCGAGCGTGGCGATATGCAGTGTGTCCACGAGAGGCTGGCGGAGGGCCGCGAGATACGACCCGTCCGGCGGAATCATCCGCAGCCCCATGTCCTGGAGTTGGACGCCTGCGTCGAGAACGAAGCTCCACGTCGTGCGGGCCGAGATGTGATTCCAGGCCCAGGCGAGGCCCACCGCCACCGCCAACGTCCCGAGCCACCCGCGCCTTCGTTCCGCCGGAGTATGCCACTCCCACGCGGGCATCAGAGCAATCTCCGCCGGAGTCGGCCCGATGCCACCTCGGCCAGGAAGAGCATCCCGATGATGAGGATGAGGATCGCCGATACCGACTCGAACTCGTAGCGCGCGAAGGCTGTGATGAGCGTGGCGCCGATTCCCCCCGCCCCCACCAGCCCGATGATGGCCGACTCGCGGAAGTTGATGTCGAGTCGGTAGAGAGTGAGCCCCAGAATCCGGGGCATCACCTGAGGCAGCACCCCGAAGGCGATGCGACTGAGCCAGGGCGCACCGGCCGCGGCAAGAGCCTCAACCGGCGCCGGGTCGATCTCCTCGACGGCCTCGGCCAGCAGCTTGCCCAGGAAGCCCACGGTGGCCACGACGAGGGTCATGAAACCGGCGAAGGCCCCGAAGCCGAACATCGCCACGAAGAGGATGGCCACCAGCACCTCGTGGAAGGCGCGGAAGACGGAGAGTGCACCCCGGCACACGGCGTAGACGGGCGGCGAAACGAGATTGCGCGACGCCCCCAGACCGAAGGGGACGGAGAGGACGAAGCCCGCAGCCGTGGCCGCCACGGTCATCGCGAGGCTCTCCACGAGCCCCGTCCGGATGTCGGTCCACCGGGTCACGAAGTCCGGACGCAGCCATCCGCCGAAGAAGTCGACGGCTCGTGCCGCGCCCTCCGCCATGCGGGCGGTGTCGACATCGATGGTGACGAGGGCGACCACCGCGTAGACCATGGCAACCAACCAGAGCAGCCGGCGGGTCGCGGCGCTGGCGATCCTCGGCGGCGGGCGCCATGTACGGGCGGCGTCAGTGGCCAACCGTCACATTCCTCAGCGAGCCCATGGCGGCCTCAAGGGTCCACACCACCGACCACGTGGGACTCCACCGCTTCCTCGCCGTATACCTCCGTCAGAACGGCATTCGTGAGGTCCGCGGAAGACCCGTCGAAGGCGATGCGTCCTTCGTGAAGCGCCAGGATGCGGGGGCAGAAGCGCCGTGCCAACGGCACGTCGTGGAGGTTGATCAGAGCCGCCAGCCCGCTCTCCGTGCACACCTCGGAGATGAGGGTCATGATCCTGACCGAAGCCGCCGGATCGAGGCTGGCAGTGGGCTCGTCCACCAGGAGGAGCTCCGGATGCTGGATCAGCGCCCGGGCGATCCCCACCCGCTGCTTCTGCCCTCCCGACAACTCGTCCGCCCGTCGATCCGCGTAGCCGTCGAGGCCCATTCGGTGCAGGAGGCGGAAGGCCTCGGCGACGTCGTCTTCGTCGAAGCGACGCCGCACGGCTTGCCAGAACCCGGTGCGCCCCAGAGTACCACAAAGGATGTTCTCCATGACGCTCAGGCGGTCCACGAGGGCGTGCTCCTGGAAGATCATCCCCATCCGCTGACGAGCCGCACGGAGATCGGTTCTGTCGAGGGTGGTCAGCTCCGTACCGACGAGCCGCACGGATCCGGATGTCGGTTCCACCAGCCGCTGGATGGCCCGCAACAAGGTGCTCTTCCCGGCCCCTGACGCGCCGATGAGGCCCACGATCTCTGTGGACCCCAACGCGAACGAGACGCCGCGCAGCACATCGGCACCCGCCCCGTAGCGGACCGTCAGCTCTTCCACCTCGAGCACCACATCGGCGCGAGTCGAATCCGTCATCGGCATCCCCAGCTCGTCCCCGACGCGACGTCGATGGTCCGGATCACCTCCCAGTGCTCCTGGTAGGTGATGTCGATGAAGCCATCCTCCTCCTGAAACTCCACTTCGAGCGCGCTCCCGTCCCATGGGAAGGTGCGGAAGGCCTCGGCCACAGCGTCGGAGAGCTCCGGATCGAGTCGATTCGAGACCCCGTATGCCGTGGTGGGGAACGACACCGACGTGTAGAGAACCCTCAACTCGTCACGGCTCCCCACACCACGGGCGAGCACCTGGTCGATGACTTGATTGGCCACCGCCGCCGCCTCGTAATCCCGTTGTAGGACCCCGAGGATGGAGTTGTCGTGGCGCCCCGAGAAGACGACGTCGAAGTCCTCACCGGCGACGAGCCCGAACTCGGCTTCCAGAAGAACGGAAGGGGCCTTGAAGCCGCTGTTGGACGTCGGCGACGTGAAGGCGAGGGCGCGGCCACGAAGGTCCTCCACCTTCTCGATGTCGCTGTCGCGATGCGTCAGGAGCTCCATCTCGTATCCGAAGCTGCCATCGGTCCGCGCCATCATGGCCTGCGGCCTGAAGCCGGCGCAGTTCACAGCCAGCGGCACGCTGCCCGTGTTGAAGCCCGCCACGTGTAGCCGCCCCGCCCGCATCGCTTCGATCTGAGCAGCGTTGGACTGGACCGGAAAGAAGCGGACCTCGCGGCCGGCCAGACTCTCGAGGTGGTCGAGGAACGGCGCCCAGACACCCCTGAACTGGGCAGGATCCTCCACCGGTGTGTAGGCGAAGATCAGGACGTCGGGGTTCAGCCGGAGATGTTCTGGAGCGAAGTCGGCGACGAGGTCTCCATCGCGATCGCAGTAGCGCATGTCCAGGTCGCCTCTCTCACACTCCTCCACGAGGGGCCCCGTGCACGCCAGACCAAAGAGCGCCACCATCGGAACCGCCCATCTCCGCCACACGGGCTCGAGGAGCGCGCTCGGGATCAAAGAACCCCCACCGGTCAGAACCCGCCCGCGCCTGTCCCTCTCGGGAAGAGGTCCGGGTTGTCGGTGATGATCCCGTCGACGCCGAGCTCGTCGAGGAAGTACGTCATTTCGTCTTCCACGGTGGCGAACCCATCCCCCGGGCTACGGGCCCGGAACGTCCAGGGCACCACGGTCAGGCCGAGTTCATGCGCACGCTCGACGACAGCAGGGTCGTCCGCGAGGAGGCTCTTGGCCGGGCCGATCCCCGTCACGAAGGCGGCGGCCCGCGTCAGACCCTCCGACGACAGCCACTCCGCGGCTGCATCCTCTCCACCGACGAGAAGCGCCAGGGGGAGCCCGGTCGCATGCTCGCGGCGAAGGAGCTCGAGGCTGGCCGCGCTGAACGATTGGATGATGACGGGTGTGGCGGGGTCCTCGTCGGGCTCGTCCAGGCCGAGCTCGGCGAGCTCGGCGAGGAGCTGTGCTTCCATATCGAAGCCGAGTTCGCCGTAAACCTCCGGCGCCTTGGTCTCGATGAAGAGACCCGCCCGTCCGCGAGCAACCTCCACGACTTCGCGGAAGGTGGGGACACGGGCGGTGGCGAACGACTCGTCGAACCAGCTCCCGGCGTCGAGGCTCCGGATCTCGTCCAGTGTGAAGTCGGCGGCCGGCCAAACCCGGACCGTTTCGCCACGAACCACGGCTTCCTTGAACCGGTCGGGGAAGACCTCCTCGACGTTGGTCGTCCGCTCGAGGGTCAGATCGTGGAGCGCGATGAGGACTCCGTCGCGGGTGATCTGCAGGTCCGGCTCGATGTAGTCGGCCCCCTGCTCGATGCCCAGCTCGTACGATGCCAGGGTGTGCTCGGGAGCATAGGCCGACGCTCCCCTGTGCGCGACGAGGATGGCGGGGCGGGGGGCGACCGCCTCCGAAGGGTCGTCGGACGGGGTGTCACCGCCGTCCGCGCAGGCCGCAGCGAGCAGCCCGACACCAACGAAGGTCACCGCGGCGGATACCGTTAGTCCTTCCCTTCGCTGTCGTCTGTTCCGCCGCCGAGCACCCATGTCGCCTGTCGCCTCCTCGAGTCCGTTACGCGAACGGCGTCGAAGATGGGCCTCTAGAAGGGTGATCGGAAAGGAGAGTGGGCCGCGCGCAGGGCGCTTGCGCGTGTTCAGGCGAGGATCGACGAGGAGGCGTAGCCGTAGCTACGGTGACGAGGAGAGACGATGGATCAACCGCGCAACCGCCCTGCGCCCAACAGCAAAGCAGACAAGATCTTAGCCGGTCGTGGGTTGTGGTGGCACGGCCCCACCCGCGTCGTTGGCGCTCCTCGACGTAGCGACGGCTATGCCTTCGAAGCGCCGCCTACCGGTTGGAGCCGTGGCATCCACAACGCGGCCCGCTCCCCTTTCCGATCACCCTTCTAGCTCACAGGAGGCCAATCCACGGCACGGAGTTCGCCGGTGCCCATCGCGCCCACGTCTCGATGACGGCTCAACGGCTTGCCTTTCGACCCACAGATGAGGATCGAAGCCACGTCACCGTGGGTCACGAGAAGCACAGACGACTCGGGGGCAGCTCGGATGCCGGGGTCGTCCAGCAGGGCCTTCAGCAGGTGCTGCAGCCTGTCCCAGACCTCCACGACGCTCTCCACGTTCCAGGTCCGGTGGGTGGGATCGCGGCGATCCAGCGTCCACACCGCCTCGTATCGATCATCGCAGTCCAACTCCAGTTCGCCGAAGCTTCGCTCGATGAGTCGGTGGTCGACACGGACATCTGTGTCGAGGATCTCCGCCGCGACGTCGGCGGTTTCCCGGGCTCGCAGCAGGGGCGACGAGACCACCGTCACTGGCACGACGATCCAAGCGCACGAGGCCCCGACGGAGGCGAAGACCTGTGCTCTGCCCTGGTCGGTCAGGCCGAAGTCCTGTTCGGCATTGCCGAGGGAACTTGCGATGAGCCCCTGTTCGTTCGCTACGCTTCGACCGTGCCGAAGCACCAGGAGTCTTGGAGGCATGGCGGATGTAGCGGCCTTTGCCGCCGGGGTTGCGTCGAACGATGTCACGGAGACCTCCCCGTCCAGGCGGCGTCACTCATGGTTGGGACGACGGCGGCAGCGCCGTCAACGGTTCTCTTCCGCGAGTACCCACCCGGCGTCGGGCTTCTCGAGTGACCCGTAGGCAGAGCATGGCTTGGCGACGGTGGCCCGGCACGTCGTTGCCTTCGGTCCGATGCGGGCTGATGTTCCGTGGCGGCGACACCACTCCTGGATGCGAACGGATGCACACACCCTGGCGCGATCGGCGGACGACCGCATCAGGCGGAATCGTACTTCAGGCGATGCCGGCCGTCACCGGGCTGTTACTCATCGCGCTCCTGGGCCTCTCAGGCGCCCAGGCGTCGCTCTTGGCCCAGTCCGATCCTCTCCTCGAAGAGTGGCGGTGGAGCCGCTTCACCGCCGAGTCGGGTGCCCCCGACACCCGGATGCGCGCCCTCACCTCGACGACCACGGGGACCGTCTGGGCGTTCACGAACCGCAGTCTCGTCTGGTTCGACGGATTCCGATGGCGTCGCCCCGAGAGCGGTCCCACGGCGAGGGTCGAGCGGTTGACGGCCGATGCCGAAGGCGGAGTCCTGGCGGTGGCAGGCGGAGGCGTGTGGCAGGGCGATGAGACCGGCCTGTCCGAGATGGTCCTGGAGCGCGATGGGCGGACCATGTCCGCCACCCAGGCGGTGGCGCTGGGGGACGGCGGCGATGTGCTCTTCCAGAGTGGCGGCCAGCTCTACCGACACGACGGTCATCGCGTGCTGCCCTTCGAGAGCCCGGTCCCTGATGGGTCCCTGGAGGAGGGCGCCCTCGTGAGGACGGACCGGGGCACCGTCTGGTTCCTCGCGTCAGATACCCAGGGAGGCTCCTACGAGTGGACAGGCGAAGAGTGGGTGATGCGCCAGCCCTACCGGAGTACGTTGATTCACGAGGGCGAGGGGTGGGGCGCCGTGGCCGTCAATCATTCCACCGACCTGAATGGCCTCTGGAGTTGGACGGCAGAGGATCCTCAGCCCCGGCGGCTGCCCGGTGAAGACCCGTCACTGGTCAGTGCGATGGCCGGTCATGGCGAGAACGCCGTAGTGGTCTATCGGTCGGGGCGGGTCCGAGTCCGAAGAGGCGACGGCTGGCAATGGCTGGCGACCGTGCCCATGGACCTGGACAACGCCCACGCTCTGCATTTCGACGGCGAAGGTGATCTCTGGGTGGCCACGGACCGGGGCCTCGCGTTGCATCGGAGCTCGTCGGAGCGATGGTCGCGGTGGTCGCCCGGTGGAGACTTCGCGGCGGTGGAGGTCAACGCCTTGGCCCTCGGTCCGGAGGGAGACTTGTGGGGTGGAACGCCCAACGGCCTCTACCGGCGTCACGCCGACGGAAGCGAGGATCATATCTCGCAGATCCAGGGCCAAGCCCTCGGCGTCGTGACCAGTGTCGCGCGCGGGCCCGACGGCTCGATCTGGGTTTCGAGCGGTGCGGACTGGGAGGGTGCCTTCCGGTGGCGGAACGGGTCGTGGGAGCATGTCGGAGAGGCTCAAGGTCTTCGAGCGGGGCGTGTCCATCGAATCGCGGTGGACCGACAGGACCGTCTCTGGTTCCTGGGGCTCTCGGCGCAACCCGGTGTCGACGAGCCAGGGGCCTACGTGTACGAAGACGGTGACTTCACGCCATGGGGGATCGCGGAGGGTCTTCCCAGCGGTCGCGTGTATGCCTTCGCCGACGCGCCCGACGGTTCGCTCTGGTTCGGGACCGCCGAGTCGCTGTCCAGATGGGCGGACGGCCAGTGGACGCATTGGACCCAGTCGAACGGACTCGTCCGGCCCAGGGTGTACGTCGTGGCCGCCGCTGGAGGACGCATCTGGTTCGGTCACCTCGAGTCCGGAGGCGGGTTGGGCTTCGTCGACGCGGACGGCGAGGTGGGGTACCTGACGGAAGCAGACGGCCTCGTGGACGATCGCGTTTGGGACATCCAGGCCGGCGCTGACGGAGCCATCTGGCTGGGAACGGGAGGCGGGGTCGCCCGCTATGCCGACGGACGCTTCGCTACCTTCGATTGGCAGACTGGGCTCGGCCATCCCCGGGTCTGGCCCATCGTACCGATGTCCGATCGGGTGTACGTCGGGACCGCCGGGGGTGGTGTGTACGAGCTGAGCCTCGCTGAGGAAGGCACTCGGCCTCCCCTCGTCGAGATCGAGCCCCTTCTGGTGGATGACGATCGGGTGTCCGCCGCGTGGTCCGCCTTGGCCTATCGAGGGGGGGTCGCCCCGGAGGCCATCGAGACCCGATTCCGTATCGACGACGCCCCATGGTCGGAGTGGAGCGGGGTCCGGCAAGTCGTGCTCAGCGTCTCCCCGGGGGACCACGTGTTCGAGGTCGAAGCGAAGGGCATGTTCGGCGAGGTATCCGGCGCCCCGGCCTCGGCCAGCTTCATGGTTTCCCCCCCGCTCTTCAGGCATCCACTGGTTCTTTCCGTCGGGCTGCTCTGGGCGTTGAGTGGCCTGGCGTTCGTCGTGCACTACGGGCGTCGAAGGCGGGAGCACCTCGAGATGGTCGAACGGAGTGAGCAGCGCCTCCGACGACTGGTGGACCAGATTCCCATTTGCATTCACGAGGTCGACCTGGACGGCCGGCTCCGTAGCATGAACCCGGCGGGGCTGGCGATGATGGGCATGAGCGGCGAGTCCGATATCCTCGGCCTGCCCTACCTCTCGGCCGTCATGGAGGAGGATCGTCCCCACGTCGAGTCGCTGTTGGAGCGCGCCCGTTCCGGCGAAGCGTGCGAGTTTCAGTTCCGCGCGAAGACCGTCGATGGTCCGAGAGTCTTCGCCTCGAGTCTCGCACCGCTCCGGGACGAGGAAGGGACCATCGTAAAGCTGATGGGCTACACCCAGGACATGACCAAACGGGTCAACGCCGAAGAGGAGGGACGGCGGCTCGAAGAGGCACTCCGGCAGGTGCAGAAGATGGAGGCCGTCGGTCAGCTGGCCGGAGGAGTCGCACACGACTTCAACAACCTCCTCACGGTCATCGGCGGCTATGCGTCGATGATCGCGGAAGGGGGCGGCGATGACCCCCAGGCTGTTCGCGAGGACATCGAGCAGATCCTCGAGGCGCACGGGCGAGCCCAATCGCTGACGCGGCAACTGCTCGCCTTCGGCCGACGCCAGGTTCTCGAGCCCCAGGTGGTCGACGTCGGGGAATCCGTACAAGGCCTCGAAGGCATGCTGAGCCGGCTCATCAGCGAGGACCTCACCGTCGATTTCCAGATCGCCGACGATGTCGGCCACGTGAGAATCGACCCCTCGGGTATCGAGCAGGTCATCATCAACCTCGTTGTCAACGCGCGGGACGCCGTCGAGCCTGGGGGCACCATCCGGATCTCGGCCTTCAACTCGACGCTCGACGCACCAAGGCAGACGTCGGCGAGCTTGCTGAACCCGGGAGACTATGTCGTCATCGAAGTGGCCGACGACGGCGTTGGCATGGATGCCGCCACCCAGGCAAAGGCGTTCGAGCCGTTCTTCACGACGAAACCCGTGGGACAGGGTACCGGTCTGGGTCTATCGACGGCCTACGGGATCGTGGCCCAGAGTGGTGGGGCGATCCTGGTCGAGAGTAGTCCCGGGAAGGGATCACGCCTTTCTGTCTACCTGCCGAGGGTGGAAGGCCGGCCCCGCAGCACTCACCACGCCGATGGGGCAGGAGACGCCGAGCTGCACGGCTCGGAGACGGTACTCGTCGCGGAGGACAACGACGCGGTTCGGGAACTGGTCGCGTCGACCCTGAGGCGGTACGGCTATACGGTACTCACCGCGCCGGACGGAGCGAAGGCGGCACAGATGGCCGCGAGCCATCCTGAGGCGGTGGACGCCCTTGTCACCGACCTGATCATGCCTGAGCTCAACGGTCGCGATCTGGCCGAGCGCTTTCGCAGTATCCGGCCCGAGGCCGTCGTCCTCGTGATGTCGGGGTACGCCGATCAGAGTGTGCTGGGCGACGGTCCCAGTCCGACGGTGGACCTCGAAAAGCCCTTTCCACCCATGGAGTTGGCTCGACTCCTGAGGGAGCGACTCGACGGGCGGCGTGCCGCGGGCAGCGGGGGTGCCGGGGGCGACCAGGACCGTTCGGCTTGACCGCGGTCGTACATCGCGGGGGTTGAGCGAGGCTACCGAATTGTCACAGCGGCGCCGAATCGACATCATGAGCCCCGCCCATTCCCAGGACGACACGATGCCCAGACCCATCCCCAGGGCGCTGGCCGCCATGCTGGCTTTGCCCCTCGTATCCTCCTGCGTTCCCGGGGGCCGGGCCGACGACGCCGTCCCGGCCGACTTCGAAACCGTCGACGCCGGAGCCTACGGCATCGAGCCCGGTTGGCTCCAGCCGTTCCAGGCCGACGGCTTCGCGTTCGGCGGCAACTCCAGCGTCTGGGTCGAGTCGCCCGACCGGATCTTCATCATCCAGCGGGGTGAGACCCCCCTCCCCGACCCTGTCCCCGAAGGCTTCGAGGGATACGCAGGCTCCATCGGAATGAACGTGCTCCGCGGCCCACGCACCTGGCAGAACGTCATCTTCACCGTGAACCGGGACGGCGAAGTCCAGGAGATCTGGGATCAGTGGGACCACCTCTTCGCCGGGTCGGACGGGCCGGGCCCGCATCGACTTCGCATCAGTCCGCATGATGCGGAGGCCCGAGTCTGGGTCGTCCACGAAACGTTCCATCAGATCTTCGTCTTCTCCAACGACGGCTCGGAACTGCTGCGTACCTTCGGTGAGAAGGGCATCGCGGGGTCGGACGAGACCCACTTCAACCTCCCACAGGATGTCGCCTTCCTTCCCGACGGCCGCGTGTTGATCGCCGACGGGTTGGGCAACCGGCGGGTGATGGTCCTCGACGCCGAATGGAACTACGAGTCCGAGTTCGGAAGTGAGGGTGACGGCCTGGGCGCGTTCGGCAGCCTCCACTCCATCGCCGTGGGGCCCGAGGGACGCGTGATCGTGACGGACCGTGATGCCAGGTCCGTCCATGTCTTCCGCCAACGCGACCCCGACCGGAGCCGCTCATACCATCCCGAGTTCGTCCCGGAGCACCGTTGGGGAGGCTTCGCCCTCACCCTCGACGTCCTGGTGAACGAAGACGCCATCTGGATCACGGAGGTCAGCCCCCCCCGGGTGATCAAGCTGTCGTTCGAGGGTGACCGTCTGTACGAGTGGGCGCTGCCCACCGAGGGGCCGGCGGCGTACATCGAGATGCACACCTTCGCCGTCGACGAGAGCGGCGCCCTCTACGGTGGCGACAACCAACACGCTCGCACGCAGAAGTTCGTGCCGAGAGCCGGCGCGGATCCGGCCCAACTGATCGGGCCCCGCTACGTGCCCAGGTAGCCGGGCGAAACGAGGACGAGCCGCTTGCTTTCTCGCCTGTGGGATCGGTTCACCTACTGGACCGAACGGCGCTTCGTTCGGGGAGCCCACTACCGCCTGCTCATCATCGCGGCTCTAATCGGTCTGATCTCCATCGTCGGGGGTTGGACCGTCCTCGCGTGGGGATCAGGCTTCACCAGGCCAGGTGAGGCCATTTGGTGGGCCTTCCTCCGACTGACCGATCCAGGCTATCTGGGCGACGATGTCGGCGCGGTGAACCGGGTAGTCTCGACGGTAGTGACGATCCTCGGGTACGTCGTCTTCCTCGGTGCTCTCGTCGCAGTCATGACTCAGTGGCTGGATCACCGGATGAAGCGGCTCGAGACGGGGCTAACACCGGTCAAACGCGACGACCATGTCCTGATCCTCGGGTTGAACGGCAGAACGCACGCGATCATTCGCGAGATCCTGCTATCCGAAGGCTCCGTTCGTCGCTTCCTGAGCCGCCATGGGACGCGCAGGCTCCACATCGTCGTCCTCGCCGAGGAGGTGAACGCGGCGGTCGCTCAGAACCTCCGGGACGCCGTCGGTGACGCCTGGGACGAAGACAAGGTCACGCTCCGGTCTGGCATACCCCTTCGGACGGAACACCTCGAGCGCGTGGACGCCCTCCATGCCTCGGCCATCATCGTTCCCGGATCGGAGTTCGAACCCGGCGGAGCGACCCAGACGGACTCGCAGATGATCAAGACACTGCTGTCGCTGGTCAGCAGCCGGTCGGGGGCGAAGGACCGCAAGGAAGCGGCGAGGTCGGACGACGAGTGGCCACTCGTCGTGGCGGAGATCTTCGACGCCCGGAAGATCCCCATCGCCGAGGGGGCGTATCCCGGCCGTCTCGAGATCGTGGCCAGCGACGCCATCGTCAGCCGCCTCCTCGCGCAGAACGTGCGCCACCCTGGCCTGTCTCGCGTGTTCAACGAGATCCTCACTCATGGGGGTGGCGCCGAGCTCTACGTCCGCCACCACCCCGGGCTCGCAGGCCGACGGTTCGATGACTTGACCACACTCTGTGAGCGGTCTGTCCTGTTGGGCGTTGTCCGACCCACCAGCGACGGCCCCCTGCCTCATCTCAACCCACCCGGAGACTTCGTCGTCACCGCCGATGACCGCTTCGTCCACCTCGCCCCATCGTACGACGACACCGACATGCCGGAATCGGCTTCAGGCCCTTCCTGGCCGCGGCAATCCCCACGGGTCGCCCAGCCCGCCGGCCTTCAGCGCCGCGTCTTGATCCTGGGCTGGAATAGTAGGGTGCCCGCTCTGATCCACGAGTTCAGCACCTATGAAAAGGAGCGCTTCGAGGTCACGATCTTGTCGACCGTATCCGCCGCGGTCCGCGACCGGGCCCTCGGGCGTTACGGCATCAGAGAGTCCACCGTGGAGGTGCGACACATCGAAGGCGACTACGCCGAGGTATCCGACCTGGACGACGTGGACCCCGACGGCTACGACGCGGTGTTGCTCCTGAGCAGCGACCGACGGGAGGGGGCCGGGGAGTCCGACGCGCGCACCATTGTGGGCTCGCTTCTACTGGAGCAGCGGGGCGTTCCCGGGCCCCATACGCAGGGGATCCTCGAGCTCCTCGACCCGGACAACGAGCGCCTGGTCGATCAGTCGGAGGGAGAAGTCATCGTCAGCCCTCTGATCCTGAGTCACATGTTGGCGCACATCGCGCTGAGGCCCGAGCTCGGAGCCGTGTTCAATGAGTTGTTCACCGCAGGTGGAGCGGAGATCACGTTCGCTCCCCTGGCCGACTACGTACAGGATGTCGAGGGGGACGGGACGGTGCTCTTCCGAGCCATCCAGCGTGCAGCCGATGCGCGTGGGGAGATCGCCCTCGGCGTGTTGTCGGGCGGGCCGGAGAGGGCGCTGCAACTCTGTCCGCGACCGGAGACTCGGCATGACCTCGAAGCAGCGCAGGTGGTCACGCTCCTGACGTACGGCTGACGAGACCTCACGGGGTCGTGAACGATACTCGCTCCACATCCAGTTGCACGTTCACCGTCACGTCGTCTCCCAGCAGGAAACCCCCGTCCCCGACCCCGAACTCCACGCGGTCGATTGTGATGGTTCCCGACAGAGTTGCCCGATCACCGTCATCTTCGAAGCGGAAACTCACCGGAACTCGCCTGGTCACGTCACGGATAGCGAGCTCGAACTCGCCCTGAAACCAACCCGGGCGATCGGTCGCTTCGATGAAGTGGCTACGCATCTCCATGACCGGGAAGCGGCGAACGTCGAAGAACTGTCGGCCGGCAAGATGTCGGTCCCGCACGGCGATACCTGTCTTGATGGAGGCCGGATCGATGCGGCCGGAGAGGGCTCCCGAGGTGGGTTCCGAGGGATCGAAACGGATGTCGACGTCCAACTCCTCGAACGTTCCACGCACCGGGAGTCCGGCGTTACGAATCTCGAACGAGACCTGGTGACCGACGAGTCGCCACGGCGTCTGCCCCGCCGCCGGTAGCGATGCGACGAAGACCACCACGCCCGCGGTCATGACCTGGCGGGCACTCGTGCCCAGAAACCTCTTCGCAGTCCTCACCCCATTCCGCTCAGACTGATCACAAGGTGAGCAGGTAAGAGATCAGCGCCGCTTTGGAGGCGTCGTCCAGCTCGAGCCCGAACGGATGCCCGGGTACAGCGGCGCGTTCCACCCCGTAGGGCTTGAAGCCCGTGCGGACCCAATCGTCCTGCAGGCGTGCCGGGTCGAGAAGCTCTTCGAGGGTGGTAAGCGACCCGTCATGCAGAAGTGGGGACCGGTACCAGAGGCCCCGAAGCGACGGAACCTTGTAGTACCCTGTGCCCCGACGGGTGTAGAGGGCGAGTCCGGGGTCGGTTTCGACTGAGATGTCGAACAGGTCGAGACGGTCGTAGTGGTCGTCCGGAGGCGTGAAGCCGAGGGCCGGTGTGAGGGTGTTGTTCGTATAGAGCGGCGGGCTGTGGCAGGTCACACACCCCTGTTCGATGAAGACGCGCTCACCCAGGGCCATGGTCACTTCGTCGAACGAGTGGGGACTCGGCAGCGGCTCGAGGTCGTAGAGGAAAAGGGCCAAGGCGTACGCCTGGGCGTCGGTAAAGCGCGTAAACGGCCCGTGGAAGGGCGACCGGACCTCGTCAGGCGGCGGAAGGGTGGTACCGCGGCCGGCGCCCAGGGAAGGGATGAAATCCCCGTATCTGGTCAGGTGATCAGCGAACTGATTGAATGCGGCATACCGCATCAGGTCGCCGATGTCCCGATGCCGGACGAGTCCAGTGGCGTCGAGGTATTTCTGATCCCTGACCCCTCGAAGGTCGGGGACCCGGGCGGGATAAGCGTAGTTGGTGCCCTGGCGCGTCTGGACGCCAGGCGGAATCCCCGCCCGCCACACGCTGTCCCGCTGAGGCGTGATCCTGTTCAGGCTGTCCTGGGATTCATGGTCGATCCAGGGTGCGGCGAGCTGCTCGTGGGAGATGGCCCTCACGAGGTTCGGACCGATCTGCGGACCCGCCGCCGTGGGAAGTCCGGCCATGAGGGTCTCGAAGGGGTAGTTGCCCTGAGCGCCCCTCACCACCGACCCGTCGGGCATGAGACGTGTGTGACAGTTCGAGCACGCGCCCACCCCCATCGCCACGCCCGACTCCGTCACCACGTACCGGACCCACGGGTACGTCCCGTCGGGGGCGGTGGGCACGCCAGCGGCCGCCAGTGCGGGAGCGAGGAAGGCCTCGATGGGCCCACCCACGTTCAGGGGGAAGAAAATCTGTGGCGACTCGAACACGAGCTCACCGGCTCGAATCCACTCTTCATCGGTCTCCAGCGTATCGGTATCCAGAGCCGAACGCGGCCCCAGGGCCGCTATTGAGTCGACGTAACCGGGGGGCTCGACGTCGGGGTGATACACGGGATACGTGTAGTGGATGACCCGCTCGGGAATCCCGTAGTAGTACTCTGCCGAGATGAACTCCGGGTGCATGGACGGGTCCGGGGGCGGCACCTCGTACTCTTCCAGGGCGGCCTCGTCCCACGTCCGGGGGATCGTCTGGAACGGTGTCCGTCCATCCAGACGAGCCTCGGGTGCGACGAGCACGGCCGATGCCGCTGCGAGGAGAAGGCCTCCGGTCCACCAGACCAGTCGAGTTCGTCGAGACGTCATCGAGGATCGGGGTTCGAGTTGCGCGTACGGTCGCCATTGTAGCATGCCGAGCTCGGGGGCGCCCGGCCTGTGATTCGGCTCTCTGGTCCGAGGAAGAAGCCACGGGAAAACCCCAGCACCCCGTAATGACAAGAGACCGGCGGACCCTCTCTCGGGTCCGCCGGCCTCTTCAGGGCTCGGGATCACGGCCTACGCCACGACCGCGATCTACTCCATTGGCCGAGGGCCTAGCGGATCGTCGCCGTCCCCGTCGGGAACGTCGCGGCCGCCATGTTCGGCATCGCATACGTCACATGGTCCACCGCAGCGGCATCGATGGGGCCCATCAGCGGCTTGAACGTGTACGGCAGGTCCGAATCATCGGGGTCGGGTTCGATGGAGATGACCGCCAAACCGCCAGCCAGGTCGGTCGGGAAGGTCAGCCCCGCAGGTGCCCCCATCAGGAAGTCCTCGCCCGGGAACGGAGGTCCAGCCGAAGCGCCACTGAAGGGTGCCGCATCGTCGGCCATGTCGAGTTCGGTGAAGCGGCCCGTCGTGACCGGCGTACCGTTGATGACAGCCCAGCCCTCGTAGGCCCAGCCAGCGGGGAGGGTCGGCAGGTCCAGACCAACGGTCGGTGATCCGGTCGCGAGAGACAGGAACCAGATGCCGCTGTTCTCGTTGGTCATGTCGCCGTTGGTCGGCGTCGCCAGAATGTAGTCACCGGTGGCGGCCAGAAAGTCGTCGCCCAGTGCGGACCCGTGCCCCGCGGTGAGGGCAGAGGAGCCCGAGGCCACCGTGCCGGCCAGGACATGGGTATCCGACGGTATGTCGTCGGTGTCGCCCGACGGCTCGATGGTCAGGACGATGGCCGTTGTACCCGAGAGATCGAGGCCCGTCTCGAAGGCTCCGCCCACGATGGGGTCGCCTCCGACGGTCACCAGGTCTCCAGAGGCGTCGACGTTGAACTTGCCGGTGGTCACGGCGGCGCCATCGATGATGGCCCAGCCTTCGTAGTGGAACCCGTTGGCGAGAGGCTCGAGCCCGGTGAACGACAGCTCGAGGGTCTCCACCAGCGGCTCCATCGCATCGTCGCCGCATGCGGCCGTCCCGAGCACGCAGAGGGTCATTAGAACAAGGGCACGCTTCATCAGAACTTCCTTGCAGGGGTCGTGGTGAGTCCGCGCGGTGTTTCACGCGGTTCGTACGACCCTCAGGAATGGCAGACGTCGTGCCGGTTCCGTGCGCTGGGGCGGGAAGCCGCGTCGGACAGGGGTTTCCGGACATCGGGCCTGGAGAGTGAGGCGACCACCGAGCGTTTCATGCAACGTCGATGGAACGTCTCACGGGGTCCGATGAAACACGTCTTGCACAAGCTTACCCGAGAAGGCGCCGACGAAGTCGAGCCACCGGGCCACTCCATGTCACACGAAGCACGGGTGACTCGTTTCTCACATGGAGCGTCGCATCAACGAGGCCAACCACCGTGGAGTCGAGCTGGCCACGACGCTGGAGTGGAACCCTGGAGACCATGGAGCGCGAAATGCGAAAAGTCGGTTCGGCGTCGCCCGTCTGGGCTGCGGTTGCCATCGCCGCGGCAACCCTTCTCGGTGTCACCGGTTGCTCGGATACCGAGCGGGTCTTGGCGTACTCGCCGACCTACCTCAGCTACGAGGAGCTCCGCACGTCGGTCACGGCGATGGCCCCCGTAGAGATGGAGGTAACCGGCAAGATCTACGTCAAAGACGACTACATCTACATCAACGAGCTCTACAAGGGGATCCACGTCATCGACAATGCCGACCCGTCCTCGCCGCAAAGGATTGCCTTCATCCCGATCCCGGGCAGCGTCGACATGGCGATCAAGGGGACCACGCTGTATTCCGACAGCTACGTGGACCTCGTGGCGATCGACATCGCCGACCCGTCGAACGCCGTTGAGGTCTCACGGATCGAAGACGCCTTTCCGTATCTGACCCCGTGGCCCTGGATGTTGGAAGATTTCGTCCCGGGCAGCCCCGTTGCGACTCCCGATGAAAGCCTCGGCGTCGTCGTGGGATGGGAGCAGACGCTCATCGAGCGCGAGCGCAGCAATTCCATATTCGATGTCGCGCTCCAGAGCGGGGCCCCGACGAGCGCGGGCGGCTCAGACGCGACCGGGACGGGCGGATCGATGGCCCGGTTCACGATCGTCGACGACTTCCTGTACGCCCTTCACGATTCGTACATCCAGCTGGTGCGGATCGACGATCCCGTCCATCCAAGTCTCTGGAGCAGGGTCGACGTCGGTTGGGGTATCGAGACGATCTTCCCGTACGGTGACAACCTGTTCATCGGATCCACTACGGGGATGTTCATCTACGACAACACCGACCCCGAGAACCCGACGCAGCTCTCCAGCTTTGCGCACGTCACCAGCTGCGATCCCGTGGTGGCCCAGGGCGACTATGCCTACGTGACACTGAGGTCGGGGAGCTTCTGTGGTGGAGGCGTGGATCGCCTCGACATCCTCGACATCACGGACCTCACGGATCCGGTGATGGTCGAGACCTACTCGATGCAGGGACCCTACGGATTGGCGATCGACGGCTCGACCCTGTTCGTGGCCGACGGCGTCGCCGGGCTCAAGGTCTACGACGTGACCGACCCCATGGATATCGACCTGCTCGCGTTCGAAACGAACCACGAGACGTACGACATCATCTTGATCCCGCCGCTGGCCATGGTGGTCGGTCCCGACGGCCTCGACCAGTACGACTACAGCGACGTCGCGACGACCGGGGAGCTCGTGCTTCTGAGTCACCTCGACGTGGCGGGCCGCTGACGCCGGGGGGGCATCAGAAGGGTTTCAAGGGGCGCGTCGGCCCACCTCCGGCGGACGCCACGGCACGTAACGCACGAGGCGCTGACGGTTGACCTCGCCCGCGTAGATGTTGCCCTCGAAGTCCACGCCCAGGAATTCGATACCGGGCCCGATGTTCACGTCGTGCTGCGGGATGAAGTGCGTGACCCACGCCTGCTCGGTCTTGAGGTCGCCGATCCGGATCCCCTTCTCCCAGCCGAAGTTGCTGCGCCAGTCGTCCGGGGCGCCCGTGCGGAGGTCACCCGACAGACCGTCGCCTGCGTAGAGGATGTCGTTTCGGTCGATGAAGAGGCCGCTCGGCTTCCCGTACTGCGTCCAGATGTAGAGCAGTTCGCCGTCGGAGTCGAAGACCTGGATCCGACTGTTGCCCCGATCCGCGACCAGCACCCGTCCCTGGGAGTCGACCTTGATGTCGTGCGGGTCGCTGAAGGAGCCGGGCTCGCGGCTCTCCGACCCGATCCCGCCGCCGACCGCGAGGATGAACGTGCCGTCCGGGGCGAGCTTCACGATGCGGTTGTTGCCGCCCCGATGCCCGTCGGCGATCCAGATGTCCCCATTGGGCGCGATGGCCACACCCGACGGACCGTTGAAGTGGGTCTCGTCGTCGCCGTGCACGCCCGCCTCACCGATCCTCATCACGACCTCACCCTCGCGGGTGAGCTTGAAGATCTGGTGGCCCATCCCCATGGACTCACCGAGCCGTGCGCGAGCGTCGCCATGGGCACCACCCTCGGTCACCCAGAGGTAGCCCTCGTGATCGAGGGCGAAGCCGTGGGGAAAGGCGAAGAGCCCCGCGCCGAAGCTGTCCACGAGGTTGCCGTCGAGGTCGAACTTCAGGATCGGATCCAGCTCCGAGCCCGCGCACTGGTTGCCACCGCACCGGTCGAGGATCCAGAGGTGCTCCCCATCCGGGTCCGGCCAGACACCACTCACGATTCCCAGGGTGCGACCTTCCGGGAGCTTCTCCCATCCGAGCGTGGCCCGGTACGGGTTCGTCGTCGTGGTTTGGGCCTGGCTGCCCAGGGGCGGCACGAGCACGAGGAGCGCGCAACCGGCGATCGTGGCGAAGGAGCGACGGCGGAATCTCATCTGCGAAGTCCGGTAGGAGAGGTCTGGACGGATCCTACGTCATCGCCGATCTCACAGCGACTGGCCGGGTGGGCGCGGCGGATCTATGGTGCTCATCATCCTCGCCCAGGGAGCCCGGATGAACCGTCGAACGCTCAGTGCCCTGCTCCGCCCGTCCATCGCCCTCATGGCCTTGGCGGTGGTCTGCGCCCCTGCCCCCATCCGCGCGCAATCCGGATCGTGGAGCTACTTCGGGGCCGACCGCTCCTTCACGCGGTACGCTCCCATCGATCAGATCGACGCATCGAATGTCGACGCACTCCGCGTTGCCTGGACGCGCCCGGGCGCGGATCCCTCGTACCAGGCCGCGTTCGAAGGGCTCACGGTCTCCTCGTACCTGCGGTCGACCCCCGTCGAGATCGACGGCGTGCTGTACGCCCCGAACGGGATCGGCCTCGTCGAGGCGTTCGACCCGGGTACCGGGGAGACCGTCTGGCTCCAACAGCCGTTCGAACCGACGCTCCAGGAGGCGAGAGGACGCAGCACGAAGGGGATCGACGCGTGGTCCGATGGGTCCCGGGACTGGCTCGTCGTGGTGCGCGAGCCGTGGCTCTACGTGCTCGACCGAGCGACCGGCTCGTTCGTCGAAAGCTTCGGGGACGGCGGACGGGTGATGCTCACCCCGGAGGCCGCGGAGGAGGAGAACTACCGCGCGAGCTCGGGCCCCATCGTCGTCGGCGACGTCATCGTCGTTGCCGGCATCGTCGGATCCGCCGGGGACTCCGGCAACGAGAAGGAGGCCACGCCGGAGGACCTGCGTGGATACGACGTCCGAACGGGTCGTCTGGTCTGGACCTTCCACGTCGTGCCGCGGGAGGGGGAGCTCGGCAACGATACGTGGGGTGATGGATCGTGGGCGTGGTCGGGCGACCTCGGGTCGTGGTGCTGCCTCAGCGCAGACGAGGAGCTCGGCCTGGTCTACGTCCCCTTCTCGGCGCCGACCGCCGCGTACTACGGGGGACATCGGCCCGGCTGGAACCTCTTCTCCAACAGCCTCGTCGCCATCGACGCACGAACCGGTGAACGGGCGTGGCACTTCCAGATGGTCCACCACGACTTGTGGGAGTACGACACCGTGGGCCCGCCGACGCTGGGTACCATCTCCGTGGACGGGCGCCGGATCGACGCGGTGATGCAGCCGAGCAAGACCGGCTTCGTCTACGTCTTCGACCGAGCGACCGGGGAGCCGGTGTGGCCCATCGAGGAGCGTCCCGTGCCGCAATCCACGGTCCCCGGTGAGGTCTCGTCACCCACCCAGCCCTTCCCGACGAAGCCTCCTCCGTTCGGTGCGCAGGGTGTGAGCGTCGATGACCTCATCGATTTCACGCCAGAGCTGCGGGCGCGGGCGGTCGAACTCATCGAGCCGTTCCGGACGGGGCCGATCTTCACCCCGCCTTCCCTGTACGACCCGGCCGAGGGCGGCAAGAAGGGTACACTCGGGCGCCCCGGCACGTGGGGTTCGGGCAACTGGCACACCGGTGCCTTCGACCCCGAGACCGGGTACTACTACGCCGTATCCCACCAGCTTCCGGACGTCTTCAGCATCGTGTCGGGAGAGGGTGGCGACGGGACGATGGACTACTACGGCGACTGGAACGAGGAGACGGAGGTTCCGCGCATCGACGGCCTCCCGATCTTCAAGCCCCCCTGGGGACGGATCACGGCCATCGACATGAACCGCGGAGAGCACGCGTGGGTCGCTGCGAACGGAGACGGGCCTCGCGATCATCCGCTCCTCGAGGGGCTGGACATCCCCCCGTTGGGGGTGACCGGTCGCGGCGCCCCCCTGGTGACGCGGTCGCTCCTCTTCAGCGGAGAGGGCGGCGACGCGGTCATCGGCACGGGGAGCGACGGGTGGGGCACCGCCTTCATGGCCTTCGACAAGCGCACCGGCGAACGGCTCTGGGAGACGGACCTCGCGGCAGGCGTGACCGCGGCGCCGATGACCTACGTGCACGACGGGAAGCAGTACATCGTCGTCGCCATCGGCGGCGGTGATCATGAGGGCGCGTGGGTTGCTTTGGCGTTGGATGACGCCCGCTGAGGGCTGGCGCGTCCGGC
Source organism: Longimicrobiales bacterium (assembly GCA_965229435.1). GTDB lineage: Bacteria > Gemmatimonadota > Gemmatimonadetes > Longimicrobiales > Gaopeijiaceae > UBA2589. The sequence continues at coordinate 1,886,574 of CBDDJE010000001.1, read as the reverse complement.
GAGGCAACGAAAAGGACGGCCAACTCCAAGGGAGTCGACCGTCCTCGAATCGTCACGCGTAGAGTGCCCCGCCAGGGACTCGAACCCCGAACCTACTGATTAAGAGTCAGTTGCTCTGCCAGTTGAGCTAGCGAGGCTTACCCGCCGGATGAACCGTCGGGAGCCATGAAAGGTACCTGCGAGGCTCAACGGGTCAACCGCCGCCGAGGACCTCCGGCCGCAGCCGCTCCAACACGTAGAAGGCCACGGCGTCGATCTCACGCACCGTCAGCCCGACGACTCCCCAGTTCGGCATTCCGGCGGCATGCCCCACGAACACCCGGTGACGCACCGAGTCCATGGACGCCGCCATCCTCCACTCGGGCTCGACGAGGGAGGGCACGTCCAGACCACGGGCTTGATCGTAGTCCGTGGCCCCTCGACCCAGGGTGCCGTGGCAATCCCGGCAACGAGACGCGTAGATGGCGTTGCCGATGAACGCCCGGTCGTCGTCGCTCTCCCACGCCAGGGTATCGAAGCGCACCGCCCCGTAGCGGACTTCGGCGTCGGCGACCCGTGCCTCGCGGTCCGGAGGGTCGAACGTCTTCTTCCCGCACGAGATCGACAGGAGCACGGCCATGGCCAGGAGGGCGAAACGGACGGAACGCTCCACCCGCCCGGCAGGCAGCCGGCGGCGCCGACCCATCGGCCGAGGGGTCACCACTCCATCGTCGACGCCGCTCCTCATCGCACGGTGTCTCCCTCGGACGGATGGATGAGCGTCGCGCCGGACGCGATGGAGCGGGCCCGTTCCAGCGCGGCCTGGGCGGCGTCGGCGTCCCCCACCCCCTGCTCGGCCAGGTAGAGCCCGAACCAGCCGGCGGCTACGTCTGGCGCCATCTCGGTGACCCGGATGAAGTGGTCTCTGGCTCGCGCGTGCTCATCGGCCCGGATCGCTGCATTCCCACTGTCGAGCTGTGCCGCCATGGCCGGGTCCCACGACTCCCTTTCCTGGTGAGCCGCCACGGGGTCGACGGAATCGGTGCGCTGGTCTTCCGGACGGCAACCGGCGAAGACGACGAGACCCGTGACGCCGAGGACGCGCAGGCTCCGTGACCAGAATCGCTTCATGGTCCACCTCCCACTGGGTTGGATACATGGCACGCCAAGCACGTGCTGGGGCTTCGGGCCCACGCCTCTCGGGCATCGAAGTCCTGGGTGTGCGGGCTCACCTGGAAGGCGCCGAGGACACCGTGGCATTGGACGCAGTCGGTCTGCTGATGACATGAGGCACAGCTCTCCAACGACTGCCGGGCGGCCTGGCCATGGCGCAACAGAAAGAGCGGCTCGGCATCGTGGTAGCCGGCTCCGAGTCGACCGGTACTCCCCAAGCCGACTTCCTGATGACACTCGCGGCAGAAGGCGGCGGCGTTGTGGCAGCTCGCGCACTCCTGGGCCTGGCCGAACGCGCTGGACGGGTGGAGTGACACGAACCCGGGAGGGTGATAGCCGCCGTCGCTTGGGCCATCGTGGCAATCCACACAGTAGGACTCGGTGTGACACGTCGCGCAGGTGGAGGGTTCGGCGGCGGCCAGCGTGGCGTGGGTCTCGGCGAAGAAGAACGAACCATGGGTCGCGGGAGCAGCGCTCTCGAGGGCGACACCGGGGGCCATCGCCTCGGAGCGGGACGGAAGACGTGCGGCGATGTCGGGCAGTGGCGAAAGGTGGCAGGAGGCGCAGTCGTCGGACGTGTGACATGTGGAGCAGGTCGCTCCGTCCTCCACCGGATGGGCGGCCTCGAAGCCCTCGACATGATGGGTCGCCGGCACCGGGTACGAGCTCGGCAGACGGGCCCCTCCCCGCCGATTCGCCAACCCTGGATCCTCGCCGACGCGCACCCGCAGCGATGTCCAGGCCCGACTCTGATTCCACGGGCTGGCCGGCCCGTCGCCGGCCACGGTGTGACGCAGGACCGACGCTCCGCCCGTCGCCGAAAGGCGATCCGTCACATCGGCTGCGACGCTGAAGCCCACTCCACGAGCGCGCCCGTCACCGACCCTGAACTGTTCGATCTGCTGGAGTGACATCCCGGTGACGGCCAGGGAGAGACGCTCGGCGGGGCTCCATCGGACCGAAGCGTCGGCGGAGCTCAGGAAACCGCCAGGCACCCACTCCACCTCGTAGCGGCCGTCGAGCCTCCATACATTCGAAACGACCCAGCTCCCCCCTGCCTCGGCCCTCCACCCGGTGTCCTCCAGGGGCCTCAGCACGACGATCGCTTCCGCGTCACCGTAGCTACGACGACCGCCGGCCATCCAAAGACCCACCCGTGTCACCGGGGACCAGGCGATGCGGGCTCGAGCCTCGGTGTACGACACCGGCTCGAAGAAGCCCCAGATCGTAGACAGCGAGAAGTAGGGGACGTACCGTCGCACCGTGGCCGAGACCGTCCATCGGCCATCGGCGAAGGGAGCCAACGCCGTGAGGTGACCCTTGCCGAGTTGGTCCAGCCCGAGGTCCCAGTCGACGGCCCCCGTGAAGCGGACCATCGGCAAGGCAGCGGTCATGTCGAGCGATGCCCGCTCCGACGCGAGCCCTGAGCGGTCGGATAGAATCTCCCTCTGGTATCGGAGGGTCGCAGAGGTCGTCCGTAGACGGACTCGGCTCGAGCCTCCCCACAGATAGATGCTCTGGTCCGGGAGGAAGTCCTCGATTCCACGGAGGGCTTCGTTGGCGGGATCCCTTAGGCCACGCGCCAGACTCCGTCCCCCGTACCCCTCCAGGGAGAGGGCGCCCCGGCGCCACGCGGCGGACCCGCCATCGAAGGACGAGAAACCGAGTCCGGAGCGGACTTCCTGGCGGCCAGCGCGAAGGGTCCATGCACCACGAGCGAGCTGTACGTAGGCGAGGAGCGCATCGAAGTAGTCGCCGGAGCGAGGCCAGGGTGCTTCGCTCCCGAAGCCGGTTCGCCCCCGGGCATAGAGCGTCGCCGACAACCCCTGAAGCCCGAAGCCCCACGCGGTGAGGCTCACGTCCTGGGTCCCGACGACGGACGTGACATCGTCTCCCTGGACGTAGCAGGTGGCGGTCGACGCGCACCCCGTGGACGTCAGCTGGAAGGGTCGGAGATCGACGGCCTGGACGGTGCTGCCGGTCCAGCCCCTCAGGCCCTGGGCAAAAAGAGGCCGTGGACCCGCGAGAGCCCACAGGACGAGGACGGCCACGACTCCGACCCGCCATTTCGCCCGAATGGACCTCATCGCCGACTCCCTCACCCACCCACCTCCGCCAGCGCATGGCATTCTGCGCACTCGCCCTCCGGTCGATGGTCCACCATGTCCTGATGACAGGAGAGGCACACGGTATTCGTCCGCGGCAGGCCCTCGAAGGGAAGGTCCGTGTGGCAGCCCGACCCTGAGCACGTCAGATGAGCCGTCTCGACGACGTGGGCATCGCCCCCGGTCGGTAAATGGCACGACATGCAGTCCGCCGCCGGCTCGTGATGGTCCTCGTGGCAAGAAGCGCAATCCACCGCCGACGCAGACAGCGCCAGGCCATCGGTGTGACAACTCGCGCAGTCGAGATCGGGATGCGCCTCGTGATCGAAGGGCAGCGAACGCTGGACGGTGAGGCCGGTGGAGAAGTCCATCGTCCGCGTCAGGGCGTAGGGGTCTCCACCGGAGCCCGACTCCTGGTGGCACTCGGCACACGTCTCGCTTTCCACCCGGTCCTCGGCGTGATGACAGCTCCTGCAATCGGTCACCGTCGTGACCGTGATCTCGCCGTGTCGCTCCACCGACTGGTGGCAGGAGGCGCACTCCACCGAGGGGTGCTCGGAGTGGAGGAAGTCCGGCTCCTGCTGAGCGGGGGGCCGCCAGCCCGGAATCGGGTAGCCCCACGAATGGAGAAGACCGACACCGGGGTCGAGGGCCGAATCCCTCGCGCGGCGTTCCGCCATGGGCGATCCGACGCTCGTGGCGGGCCCGGATCGCACAGCGTGCGACGGCAAGGCGCCACCCCCCCCCGCAGCAGTCGGCCGCGCCACAGCCGGATCGTCCTCCATGATGTCCACATGGCACGCGAGGCAGTTCGAGCCGTCCACTTCGAAATCATGCGCCTGGTGGCAGTACAGGCAGTCCTCGATGACGGCCTCTTCGAGGCCCTGATGGAAGGGCGTCAGCTCCACGGGCTCGGTGTGGCACGCCGCCCCAGCACACGTCTGGACGGCTTGGGCAGGCGTCTGCTGCTCGTGGGGATTGTGGCACGCGGCACAGGCGTTCTCGTGCGGATCGGGGTCGGGCATGGCCACGAGCCGTCGCATGGCGTGACAGCTCAAGCAGGTATCCTGATCTGGCGCCAAGGCCGCCAGCGCACCCGCCCGGTCCACGTCGGGCACGGGGGCGCTGAAGGCGTGGCACGCGGCGCAATGGATGGTGAGGTCGCCCATGGCGCCGAGCTCGACATCGCTGTCGGTATGGCACCCCGACTGGGCGCACGTCTCGTCGGCCGCCGTGAACTGGTGCAGCGAACTCGAGTGGCACTCCACGCACTGCAGGCCCTGGAGCACCGAGTCCTGGGACTCCAAGTGGACTCGATGTCCCGCCGAGCTCGCAATGGAAAGCCACTTCTCGGGGTCACCCTCGATGTGGCAGCTGGCGCACAGTTCGTTCGGGACCTCGGCGTGCACGCTCAGCGTGTCGGGGTCGAAAACAACCCCGGTAACGCCCATGGAGCTCCGCTCCAGCATGTTCGGCTGGTGGCACGCCTTGCACCCCAAGCCTCGGTGGGCGCTCTGAGCGAAGAGCTCGTAGGGGTCCTGCATGAGGTGGCACGAGAAGCAGAACTCGTTGTCGTGCTCGATGTAGTCGTACGTCTTGTACGCGTAGTAGCCACCGGCGCTGGTACCTGCGACGATGAATCCGCCAATGAGCAAAAGCGCGTAGAGGGGCAGGCTCTCCAGCCTGCCCCTCATCCTACCGAGCCGTCCGTGCCTCCGTTCGGTCATCCCCGGGGTCGTATCTCCCGGCCGAAGGCCTCCTGGCTCGACGCCACGCCGAACGCGCGTCCCGCCTCTCTACGGAAGGTTGTACTCCTCCTTCATCTCCGCGATGCTCGCGTCCAAGAGCGCACGGATCAGGAAGGGATTGTGGACCACCGCGCCTGGCGTGAGCGCCAATTCGAGGTTGAAGCGCGAGCCCTCGGCAACCGTGTAGCGGTTGTCGCTGTCGTCGAATTCACCGGGCATGGTGGTCTCGACGGTGTCCAACAGATCGGTGAGCTCGGCGACATCGGCCGCGATGCTGAGCTCGGCCTGATCCACCAGCTGAAGCGCTACCGCTTCGGAGTGGCAATCCGTGCAGGCAGCGTACGTCTTGTCCGCGTTGTCGCATGGCCCTTCGACGAGCAGGCCCTGGGCGTCCGTGCACGGTGTCGCCTCGAATCGGTGACCCGTGGCGCTGAAGAGGAACTCACCCGTCTCCTGGTCGTTGATCTCGTAGGAGTTCACATGGCACCCGGCGCACAGCCTCGGGTTCTCGTCCGTCGAACCGTGCGTGCTGATGATGGGCTGGGCCAGCCCGGGAGGCCACCAACCGGCCGTTCCCAGGAGGGTCGGGCCTTCAGGCGAATGCGGACCACGGAACGAGGTTGGATCCGGCGTTCCACGCTTCTGGTGGCACTGCATGCAGAGATTGACCTCCTCACTGGGCTCGTCGATGGGGAAGCGGAGCTGCCCCGAGTGGTCCGACCCGTGGGGGTCGTGGCACACGGCGCAGGTGATGGCCAGGTGCTCTCCGTCCTGCGCCACTGTCTCCTGCTCGAGGAATACCGTGTTCACACCGAACATCTCCAGCGCACCCTCGCCAGTGTGGCACCCTTCGCACGACGCACGGCCAGCCGGGAACGCGAGGACCGACCCGTGACCCGACTCCGTCCACTCTTCGGCGAAGGGGTGGTGGTTGCCCTGGTGGCACTCGGCGCAGCCTTGGGTCAGGTCGAGCCCCACATCCATGGCAGCCAGGGGCACCGTGGCGTCCTCGGGATTCGTCACGTGGGCGAGCCCCGGTCCGTGGCACGACTCGCACTGGACATCCTGGTAGCGTTCCTCGCCGGTGGCTGAGTGACCGGAGATCGCGGTCACGGTGTTGCCCAACTCACTGACGGTGTGACACCCCTCGCAGAACGCCTGGGCATGGCCGCTGTCCTGCAACCCGTTCCAGGCGTCGGCGTGGGCGGTCTCCTCCCACTCGCCTTGCGGGCCGATGTGGCAGTTGCCGCACACCGTCAGCTTGTCGTCGGTGGACGTGTAGCCGAGGAAGCTGTTCGCGGCGGCCAGAGGTTCTTCGAAGAGTTCGCGGTCGCGAAAGACGATGGTCTCGTCAACGCAACTCGCCAGAATGCCGAGCCCTATCGCCGCCATTGGCAGGAAGGCCAATCGACTGAACGTACGCCCCATGATCTCTCCCGACCGGCCACCCCTCGGTGGGCCGGAGTGCGAATCCGTAATCCTACGCTGGAATATCGGGAGGGTCGTACGGGGTTATCTGTAAGGAATCCCCTGACTCTTACGCAAGGGTATCTCCGTAACAGTACGGAGAGCATGTGGGGTCATACCCCCAGATTTCGCTGCTAGCGGCCGAACCGGCAGATTATCCGCCGAGCCCGTGGTGGATCGTCGCCACGAAGCCGTCCTCTGCGTCGCGGTTCTGCCCCCACGCCTCGGCCTGGGCCCGAATCGGGCGCTGGGCCTGGATCGCCTCGAGGCTCATGCCCTGAGCCATGAGCCTGGCCACGGCCCCGCGCATGGCCTTCAAGGCATCGCCGTACGCCTGCAGGTCGGCTCGGGTGGAGAGGTCGCCGTGCCCTGGGATGATCCGCGTGTCGGGATCCATGACGGCCAGCGCATCGCCCACGGCGGCGATCAGTCCGTCGATGGAGCCTCCACTGGCGGTGTCGATGAAGGGGAAGCGACCGCGGAAGAAGGTGTCGCCCATGTGGACGACGTTGGCGTCGACGAAGTGGACGATGGCGTCCCCGTCGGTGTGGGCGTTGGATACGTGGAAGGCGTGGAGCTGGCCGCCGTTGATATGGAAGCTCACGTCCTCGCTGAAGGTCACCACAGGAAGGGCGGCTTCGGGCGACGCGGGTGTCGTCGACACCGGTCGGCCGATGCGCTCCAGGACCTGATCGCTGCTCATCCGCTGGCGCACGTTGTCATGAGCGACGATGAGGGCCCCAGCCTCACCCATGTTCTCGTTGCCGCCGGTGTGGTCGCCGTGCCAGTGGGTGTTGAAGACGAAACGAACGGGCTCGTCGGTGATGGCGGCGATGGCAGCAAGGATCCTCTCGGTGAGGGGTGCGAACTGGTCATCGATGATGAAGACGCCGTCGTCTCCCACCGAGACCCCGATATTGCCGCCTTGTCCCATGAGCATGTACACACCGTCGGCAACCTGCTGCGTCCGGATCTGGACGTTCTCCATCCCCTGGGCCTCCAACGGAGGCGGCGACCCGAGGGTGCAGGCCGCGACCGCGACCAGGGCGAGGGACGGAAGCTGATGGGGGCGGAGGATCGGTGATTGACTCATCATGGGGCGTCGCGAATTCGGGAGACGTGCCGAGTGGGTCCTGACGGACGCTCAAGATGCGCCCACGCTACCGTGTCGCAACCCTGGCGAGGGAAGCTCGTCCGCAACAACGTGGAGCACCTTTCCCACGTTCGGAGGCCGTGTCGTGAGAAGCATCCGCATCGTCACCACCCTGGCGGTTCTGATCGTCCCGTTGCAGGGCTGTCGGCTTCCACTCATCGAAGGACCGGAGATCCAGTCACCGCCGTCGAACTTCCAACGCCAACCCGACAACTACCCACCGCGACGGGTCTTCCCGGAACTGCCGGTGATCCACCACACGGGCTGGGTCCATGCGGACATGGACGGCGTGAGCGTCATCTATATCGATGGCCATGCCGGCGCTCTGAGTGTGGACGAGGTGATCGTGGCCCGCGAAGAGGCGCTGGCCTCCGAAGGCGATCCCGATGTGGTCTACGGATCCATAGAGCCCCTCACCATCGATGGTCGGGAAGCGTGGGGGTGGTATCGATCCATCCAATCCCCTCGGCGCGGCCTGGAGGAAGTCGCCTACACGGCAGTGGTGCCCTACGACACCATCACCTACGCCCTCCTCTTCACGTCTACCGAGCCCACGCTGAAGCGTACGTCGCCGGACACCTTGCGAGTCATCGTCACGTCGTTCGCCGTCGGCCGGACGACGTTCAACATCCCCCTGATCGTCATCGTTCTCGGCGCCGTCCTGTTTTCGGCCGCGATGCTCCGCTCCAGGAGGCAGGCTCGAGCGGACCGACTACGATCCATCAATCTGGTGACCATCAAGAAGGAAGACGAGGCAGAGGTCGACGACGAGAGGCCGTCGGCCCCGCCAGGGGCCGCTGCCCACCCCAGGGGTCCCGCCCCGAGGGCCGGTCCGGTTCCTCCCCCCGTCCCTGATCCGGATCCACCCGATCCGTCGGCAGGCTCCTAGCGCAGAAGGACCCGGCAGCTCCAGCCGTCGTCCACGTCGGCCACGAAAGTCACGCGCCTGCCGTGGGAACCACCCAGGAGCGCCGTATCGGGGATCCCCGGGCAGCCGTCGATGGAGACCGACACGACGTGCTCCCCGGGTTCGACCTCGAAGCCGGTGACGAAGTTGCTCCGACCGTAGCGCTGCAGGATCCCCACAACTTCGCCGTTGATCTCGACTTCGGCGCTATCCAGCTCCTGTTTCGCCCAGGAGTAGTCGATCTGGATGAGGTGGCGTGTCCCACCCGACATCCACAGCCACGCGAGGACCAGACCCAGTCCGACGATGCCGATGGCCCCCCGCCACCGCAGCGCGCGCAACCCACTGGCCATCTGTCACCTCGAGAAGGAGTGATGGGGCACCTCAGCCGTCACCCATCGATGCCGTACTCCTTCATCTTACGCCAGAGTGTCGTTCTGCTCATGCCGAGCTGGCGGGCCGCGGCGGTCCGTGCCCCGCCGGTTCGCTCGAGGGCATCGACGATGGCGCTCCGCTCGTCGGCGGCGGGCTGCTCGCTCCGGTAACGCTCCCCCTCGGCCTCGCCGGCCGGCCCGCGCCTCGAGCCACGGACGTCCTCCGGCAGGTGCTGTGCCTCCATGCGTCGGTCGCCGGCCCGGATATGGGCGCTCTGCAGTGCGGCGAAGAGCTCGCGGACATTGCCCGGCCACGCGTAGCCCTGGAGCAGGCGCATGGCCATTGGGGAGCACCCCCGGTGGGACGGCCGTCCTACCCGCTCGTTGAAGGCTTCGGCGAGGAGTGGGATGTCCTCCTTCCTCGCCCGGAGAGGAGGCAGCTCGATGCGGACGACGTTCAATCGATAGTACAGATCATCGCGGAACCGCCCCGCCTCCATCTCCGCTCGCAAATCCTTGTTGGTGGCGGCGACCACGCGGACATCCACGGATACCGGGCGGGACGAGCCGACCGGGGTCAGCTCCCTCTCCTGCAGCACCCGAAGGAGTCGGTGCTGCACACCGGGAGAGACATCGCCGATCTCGTCGAGAAGGAGCGTCCCGCCCTCGGCCGCCTCGAAGTGTCCTTTCCGCTGACGCACCGCGCCGGTGAAGGCGCCCTTCTCGTGCCCGAAGAGCTCGGACTCGAGCAGTCCCTCCGCCAGGGAAGCACAGTTCACGGCGACGAAGGGACCCTTGGCCCTGTCGGACCGATCGTGGATGGCCCGCGCGACGAGTTCCTTTCCCGTCCCGGTCTCACCGGTCACGAGGACCGTGGCGTCGGTGGGAGCCACCCGGTCGACAACCTCCAGGACGGAGCGGATCGCCGCGGACCGGCCGAGGATCCCCCTGGGTGGAGACTGCATGTCGGGAGACCGGACCGGTCGGCGCTCGAGCAGTTCCTCCACCCGCGCGCTGAGCACGTCGGGCTCCACCGGCTTGGTGAGGAAGTCGTCGGCCCCCGTATGAAGGGCGTCGACGGCGGTGCCGACCGTACCGAATCCGCTGATCATGAGGATGGGTGTGTCGTGGCCCCAGGTACGCAGCACCTCCACCATGCCGATGCCGTCGAGGCCCGGCATCCGCAGGTCGAGGAGGATGAGGTCGAACTGCTCGGTTTCGAGGCGCTTGATGGCGGCCTGGCCGTCGGGTGCCTCGGCTACTTCGTGCCCGTCCTGGCGGAGAAGCGCAGCTGTGGAGAGCCGAAAGGTGCGGTCGTCGTCGACGATGAGGAGGCGGGCGCTCATGCCGTCACCTCCGAGTGGCCGGCGTGCATCCGCGGGACCTCCACCGTGAGCCGGGCACCCTTTCCGTCCGCTCGATTCGACGCGGCGATCCGGCCTCCGTGGGATCGGACAAGGCCTGCGGCCGTGAAGAGCCCGAGGCCGACGCCCTGGACGTCGGCTTTGGTGGTGAAGAACGGATCGAAGAGTTGGGGAAGAGCATCGTCTGTAATGCCCGGGCCGTCGTCCACCACATCGATGCGGACGTTGGCGCCCGTCTCCACCACACGGACTTCGATGGTGCCTTCGGTTCCCTCCTCGCCGAGGGCGTCCTGGGCGTTCTGAACGAGGTTGAGGAGGACCTGCTTCAGGGCATCGCCTGGGATCTCGGCGAAAGCGTGCTCCGGACCGTCGACCCTCAGCTCGATGTCCTGCTCGCCGAGGCCCACACGAACGACGGACACTACGTCCTGGGCCACGCGAACGGCGTCGCAGTCGCCGTCCCCGTTCCGCGGTCGGTGGAGGTCGAGCATCTGTTCGGCAAGCTCGTGCATGCGTAGGAGCTCGTCGATGGCGAGGTCGGCGAGTTCACTGGCTTCTTCGTCGCCCTCCACCCTCCGTCGAAGGACCTCGAGGCAATTCCGAACGCTCGCCACAGGGTTCCGGACCTCGTGGGCGAGCTGGGCGAGCAGCCGGGAGGCCGCCGAGAGGCGGTCCCGTTGAACAAGCTCGGCCTGGAGCATGGCCAGCCGCTCCTGCCGATCCTCGAGAGCGCGGTTGGCGTCGGCCAGCTCGGCGATACGTAGCGCCAATGCATCGCGCATGACCTCGAAGGCCTGGGCGACCCGGTCGACCTCGTCCACCACGGAATGATCCACGGGAGCATCGAAGTCGCCTTGGCTGATGCGTGACGCGGCGCCGGCCAGCGACGCCACCGGCTCCGCCAGCCGCGCAGCGAAGAGAACGCCCACGGCCAGCGCCATGACCAGTGCCAGGCCGAAGACACCGGCTCCGACGGCGCGGAGCGTGGGCACCACGGCCAGCTCCTCCTCCATGGCCCGGACGAAGGAGACCCGCGCCCCTCCCGGGACATGGGCGTTGGCCACCAAGTACCGCTCGCCGTCCAGCTCGAACTCGCGCACCTCGTCGGTGACGGGCTGCTGTGCCAGCAGGCCGAAGAGTCCCATGGCGGGCTCGGCCCGCCCGGTGTACGCCGCCAACTCCTCGTCGGGCGCCATGAGCAGGACGTCGGAGCGCGTGAGCACCGAGAGGCGGGCCGCCTCGTCCTCGGTCATGGGCACCCACACGCCCACCGCTCCGGCCCAACCATCCTCCACCATGACCGGTGCGAGGGAAATGGTGCCCAGCCCGTGCTCCTCCGACTTCATGGCGAGGACGGGCATGGCACCCGCCCGGGTGGAGTCCACCACGGGATCGTCGACATCGGGCCCCATCCACGGAACGCCGTCGGGCCCGATGACGACGGCGGACTCGCCGGGGAAGGCCGCCGCGATCTCCTCGGCGCGCCGGATCACCGACGCGGTGTCCGCCCGGGCGAGAGCCGACGTGAGATCGGGGTCGAGAGCCATCTCCCGACTGTGCATCATCCGGGCGCCCGCTAGGGCCTCCCACCGATCGACCAGAACGAGCGGCGCCGTCCCCAGGTCGTCACGAACGCCCTCCTCGAGGGCGGCGGTGAGCCGGCGATCGAGGAGGATGCCCGCCGGGACCAACCCGAGAAGCAAGACCAACAGCACGAGGCCCATGAGGGCGCTCTTCAGTGACACCTTCATCCCATCTCCGTGGGGCGGGCGGCGAAGTGTCTCCCCATAGTGCACGGACTGGGCCGCCTGGCGAAATGGTGTCGGTCCGCCCTCGACCAACGCCTCATCCCATTGCCAGGCAGCGCTTTCCGAGCCTGGGGGGGGGACGAACCACCTGTCAGATCGACAGCAACCGGGCCTGGCCCCGATGTTTCATCCTCGGGTAGCGATGTTTCAAGAGTGTTTCATGAAACGATGCCCGGAGCGCCGCGTCGGGCGGGCCCGCCCGCGGGGCGCCCTCCTCAGAACGCGTTCAAACCCGTCAGCGTCTGCCCGAGGATCAACCCGTGGATGTCGTGGGTCCCCTCGTAGGTGTAGACCGACTCCAGGTTGGCCATGTGGCGCATGGAGTGGTACTCGACGAGGATGCCGTTTCCGCCCAGCAGGCGCCGGGCTTCCCGGGCGATGTCGGTGGCCATGTCGCAGTTGGCGCGCTTCGCCAGCGAGACCTGTTGCGGCGTCATGGTGCCCTCGTCCTTCATGCGACCCAGATGGTACGAGACGAGCTGACCCTGGGTGATCTTCGTGAGCATGTCGGCCAAGCGGACCTGCTGGATCTGCTTGCCGCCGATGGGCGTGTCGAACATGACCCGTTCCTTGGAATACGACAGCGCCTCGTGGAAGCACGCCATGGCCGCTCCGACTGCGCCCCACGAGATGCCATAGCGGGCCTGGGTGAGGCACATGAGGGGATGCTTGAGCCCGCCGTCGCTGCCCGGCATGAGGGCGCTGTCGGGCACGTCCACGTCCTCCAGCACGAGCTCCGACGTGTCCGACGCCAACAGCGACAGCTTGCCCTTCTGGTCCTTGGCGCTGAAGCCCGGCGTGTCGGTGGGTACCACGAAGCCGCGGATCCCCCTCACGTCGCCCAGCTCGCCGGTCTGGGCCCAGATGACGGCCACGTCGGACATGGAGCCATTGGTGATCCACATCTTCGCGCCGTTGAGGCGCCACCCGTCGGCGGTCTTCTCGGCCCGGGTAATCATGCCGGCCGGGTTGGAGCCGTAGTCGGGCTCGGTGAGGCCGAAGCATCCGATGGCCTCGCCCGTGGCGAGCTTGGGCAGCCATTCCTGCCGGTGCTCCTCGCTGCCGAAGGCGAAGATGGGGTACATGACCAGAGCGCCCTGAACCGACACGAAGGAACGGATTCCGGAGTCACCCCGCTCGAGCTCCTGCATGATGAGCCCGTACGACACATTGTTCAGACCCGCGCAGCCGTACTCTTCGGGGAGGTTGGCGCCGAGGACGCCCAACTCACCGAGCTCGGGGATGAGCTCGGTAGGAAACTTCCTTTCGATGTACGCGTCGCCGATGATGGGCATGAGCCGGTCTTCCACCCAGGTGCGGATGGTGTCGCGGACCATGCGCTCTTCTTCGGAGAACAGCGCGTCGAGATTGTAGAAATCGATGCCTTCGAAACGGGCCATCGGTACGGATGCCTTGAAGTGGGGAACGCGTGGGGGGTCCCGATGGATGGGACGTGGAAATGTACACGCGACCTACCCCTCCAAGGAGAGGTCGTGCCGGGTCAGCTCAGCGGCCCTCGTGTGCTGTCGTCCAGCCAGCGCTGGAAGTCGTCCGGGGTCATGGCCGGCGCAATGGCGTGGCCCTGGCCATAGGGGCATCCCAGGTCCCGTAGGCGCCCCAGGGCCTCGAGGGTCTCCACCTCCTCCGCGATGACCCGGGTGCCGAACGCATTGCCGATGGCGACGATGGACGCCACCACCGACGCGTTGCCGTCCTCGTCCTCGAGATCCGACACGAACGACCCGTCGATCTTGATCTCGTCCAAGGGTAGGCTCTTGAGATGCCGAAGCGACGAGATGCCTGCCCCGAAGTCGTCGATGGAAAGGCGAACACCCAACTCGTCCAGCCCGGCCAGCACCCGGGAGACGATCCCAGGCGAACGTGAGATGCCGGTCTCGGTAACTTCGAGGCAGAGGGTGGCTGGATCGGCACCGGTCTCGCCGAGGATGCGGGCCACCCGCGAGACCAGCCCGTCACGCTCCAGGAGCCGAGGCGACAGGTTCACCGACACGGGGATCTCCCGTCCGCTCATGCCCCACGCCATGCTCTGTCGCAGCGAGGTCCGGATGACGTGATCCGTCAACGTGGAGATGACCTCGGACCGCTCCGCGGCGGGAACGAACTTCGACGGGGGCAGCATCCCCAGATCGGGGTGGGACCAGCGGACGAGGGCCTCGGCTCCCACCACCACCCAGCGCGACTCCGAGTCCAAGCGGACCTGCGGCTGATACATGGTGACGAGCTGTCGCCTCTCCACGACATCGTCCAGATCGCGGGCGATGCGCGTGGCCTCTCTGCTTTCCGCCGTGGCGTTGCCGCCGTACACGGCGACGTCGTCCGTCCCCTTGCTCTCGTACAGGGCGACGTCGGCATGGCGAAGGAGGTCGTCGGTGTTGTCCCCATGGGGCCCGAAGAGCGCGATCCCGACCGAGATCCCGACGTGGAGGACGTCGTCGCCCACCACCACCGGCTCCGCCACCGCCCGCTTGATCTTCCGCGCGACCACGAGGCCACCTTCCACGCTGTCCGCACTGGAAAGAACCGCGGCAAACTCGTCGCCACCGAGGCGAGCCACGGTGTCCGACTCCCGCGTCACCTGGCTGATGCGACGGCCCACCACTTTGAGCAGAGTATCGCCCACGTCATGACCGTGTTCGTCGTTGACCTGCTTGAAGAGGTTCAAGTCCATCATGAGGACCACGAAGGGTCCGGAGCGCGCCGCATCGAGCACCGCTTGGCTCAGACGCTCCATGAGGAGACGTCGATTGGGTAGATCAGTGAGTGCGTCGTAGAAGGACAGGCGGGTGAGCTCGGCATCCCGGGCCGCCACGTCCCGGTGCTCGCGGCCCTGCTCCAGGGCGTCCTCGATGGCGGCGCGGAGCGCGTCGGCTTCGACGTCGCCCTTCATCAGGTACTGCTGAGCCCCTCGGTGGATGCTCTCGGCCGCGATGCGCTCGTCACCCTGTCCGGTGAGCAGGATGATGGGCGGACGGACCGAGGGCGCCTCGGCGAAGAGCTCGCCGAAGAGGTCGAAGGCGTCACCGCCGGGGAAGTTGAAGTCCAGAAGGATGCAGTCGTAGTCTCCCGACTGCGCCCGGGCCATTCCGTCGGCGGGGCCCTCCGCCTCGTCCACCTCGATGTCCGCACCCACTTCCTGCAGGCGACGCCTCAGGATTCGGCGGTCCACCCGATCATCGTCGATGACGAGGACGCGGAGTGCCGGCGGCTTGAGTCCGAAGCCCATGGCTCAGTGTCTCCTCTCGCCGGGGAGTCTCACCACCTCGACGTACTGACCCAGAAGTCGCACGGCGGCGTCGTAGTCGGTGCTGTCACCGGTCTTCACGAGGTATCCCGCGACGTTCCGGTCGTACGCGGCAGCCTTGTCCAAGGGGTCGTCCGAAGTGGAGAACACGAAGACCACCGCCCGACGGAGACGAGGGTCCGCCCGAAGCTCCTCGAGGAACTCCAGGCCGCCCATTCGGGGCATGTTGAGGTCGAGGAGCACCACGAAAGGGCGGCCAATGGGGTCGATCCCCTGATCCGCGTTTCCCCGGAGCCGTTGAAGGGCCTCGTGGCCATCGCGGGCCACCACCACCTTGCCTGGTAGTCCCTGACGGCGCATGGCGCGAACGAACGCGCGACGATCCACCTGATCGTCGTCCACCACGAGGAAGGTGACGTCCCGAGGGTCGGCGTTCTCGGCGAAACCCGTCGAGGCAATCACGCGGCGTCTCTCGGTGACGAGCGCCGGCCCGGCCGCGGCCACCAGAGTTCGAACCGGGCCCCCCGTCCCTCCGTGACGACGAGTCGGACCCGACCTCCGTGGGCCTCGGCAGCCTTCTTCACGATGGGCAGGCCAAGACCACTCCCTTCCAACTCGTCCCTGGGTCGGAGCGTCTGGAACAGCTCGAAGGCCTTGGCGGCGTACGCGGCGGGAATCCCCGGCCCGTCGTCTTCGACGATAATGCCGACCTGTCTGCCACGCGTGGTACCACTCACGCGGATCACGCCCTCGGCGCGGTCGTGGTGCTTCACCGAGTTCATCACCAGGTTGCGGAGACACAACGCGACGGCGGTGCGCGGCGCGAACACCCTGGGGAGAGGGTCCTCCACCTCGACGCGAATACGATCCTCGGGTACGTAGAGGTCCACGATCTCGGCCATCAACTCCGCTACGTCGACCTCGTTCGGCTCGGACTCCGTGCGTCCCACCCGGGCGTACTCCAGGAGTCCGGCCAGTAGCTGATCGAGCCGGTTCACGCGACCGCGCAGTAGAGCCAGGTCGTCCTTCGACTCCTCGGGAAGTACGTGGCCGGCATCCTCCTCGATGAAGCCTGCCAACTGGTCGATGCCCCGAAGGGGAGCGCGAAGGTCGTGGGAAGCGACGTAGGCGAACCGGTCCAGTTCGCGGTTGCTCCGGGCAAGGGCCTGGGCGCGCTCCTCCAGAGCCCGCTCGGCCTCCTTCCGGTCCGTGAGGTCGAGAAGGCTGACGATCATCAGGGGCCCGGACTCGTCTTCCAGAGGAGTGAGCGCCACTTCCAGATCGACGTAGGAGTCCTGGTCGGCGCCATGCGCTCGGATGTCCACGCGGGTCGTCCGGCCCTCTCCCCCTCTCCCCGCACTGTGGAGATGCTCGAGGAGCAGATCGCGATCCTCCGGGTGAACCAACTCCACCAGAGCGCGGCCGGAGAGCGCCCCCTCCTCCATCCCGAGAAGGCGCTGCGCCTGACGGTTGGCCAGCGTGATGGTGTGCCCCTCGGAGGGGTGCACGGCGACCACGGGAGTCGGCGAGGTAGCCAACATGTGGACGAACCGCCGCTCGGCCCGGTTGCGCGCCTCGAGCTCGCGACCGACGAGGGTGCTGGCGCGACCCAGCCGACCTCCGAGGTAGTAGCCCGCGATGATGGAAAGGGTACCCAGGGCAGCGGCAAGGAGAATCAGGACCTCTCGCAGACGGGTAGCCGGAGCTAGGGCCTCGGCCAGGTCCACCCCCGCCACCAGCCCCCACTCCACTCCGGGTATGAAGCGCGTCACCGCGATGACCTCGTTACCCGCGTAGTCGCGCATGTCGTCGACATGAGCGGCGTTCTCGCCATTGAGGGCCCGGATCATCGGTACGTCGACGTCCTCCGCCGTGGCCAGGATCTCACCCATGGCTCCCGCACGCTGCTTCACGTTGGTGAGGAAGCGCGCGTTGCCGTCGTCGTCGCTCGTCGCCAGCAGGAGCTCTCCCGTGTCACCGAACGTGCCGGTCTCGATGGCAATGAGCAGCGGTGCCGCCTGAAAGCGAACGCCGAGGGTTCCGAGAAAGCGACCGTCACGCACGATGGGCATGAGCACGGCCGTCCGTCCGGGATTCGCCTCGTCGAAGACAAAGGGGCGCACCCGGGGAGTATCGATGTCGGATTCGGGCATGCCGTAGGGGCCCATGCGCTCGTTGCCCACCGTCCCTACGAAGTCAGGAAGGGTCGAGGCGAGCACCAACCCAGTGGAGTCGAAGACGTGGGCGGCGGAGATGGCCTCCTCGAGGTGCAGCAGGTCCTGGAGATAGGCGGTCACCTCGGGGGTGACGGAACCGTCGGGGGCGAAGCGGCTTTCGAGGGCTTGAGCCCCGGCCGCCGTCACACTGCGGTACGTGCTCATCAGCCGGGCCACCTGCCGTACCCGGAGGTCGGCAATGGCCTCCAACTCGCCCACGGCGGCCGCCAGGACCGACTCGCGGACCTGCACGTACGCGAAGGTGCCGAAGATCCCCGTGCACAGCAGGACCGGGCCCAGAATGGCAAGCGTCGTTCGGGCTCGCAGGTTCACGAAGGCGTCTCCCGGGAGGGCCATACCCGGGCACGCCGACGCACCGCGCGTCGGAACAGGACGAACCCGGTCTCCGGAGTATCGGAGGGAAGAACCCGCTTCTTGAGCGACTACGGCGCGTCGTCGTCGGAGGCGGCGGCACCGGGATCGCCCCCCACGGGGGGCACCGCCTCAACGGCCCGAGCGTTGCGGAAGCGCATGGCCCCGTAGACGAACTCCCGGGCCACCTTCGACCCGATCCAGACCGCGGCCACCATGGTGGCGATCCAACCCCCGATGACCAGATCGCTGGGCTGGATGACGAGCCAGACGTACGCCGCCACCACGCCACCGAAGGCGAGCCCCCCGGCCCACCCCAACCACGTGGCCCGGTTGCGCGCCTTTACCCGGCACGACTCGCACCATAGGAGGCGGTCCAGGAGCATCTGGTCGAAGACGTCGAGACACCGGACGCACGTGACCTCGGCGGGGTACCGGTCCCGCCACGACACCTTCCGTTCCCCGTCCATCACGCCCCCGTGCTCACGACGCCCGGGGGCCGCGCGCTTTCCTCACCTGAGCGCCTTCACCAGCGCCGCCGTGTACTCCTTGGTGTTCGCGGTCCCGCCCATGTCGACGGTGCGGGCCGTGCCTTCCTGAACCACCGTATCCACGGCGTCCCGGATGCGCTTGGCGGTCTCGTGCTGGTCCACGTGCTCGAGAAGGAGGCATGCGGACATGAGAAGACCGGTGGGGTTGGCGATCCCCTGCCCAGCGATGTCGGGAGCCGACCCATGGACGGCCTCGAACATGGCGGCGTCCGCGCCGATGTTTCCGGCGGGAGCGAAGCCCAGGCCGCCCACCAGGCCCGCCATGAGGTCCGACAGGATGTCGCCGAACATGTTCTCCATGACGAGAACGTCGAAGCGGTACGGATCGAGGACCAGCTGCATGGCGGTGGCGTCGATGATCCGGTCCTCCCATTCGATGTCGGGGTAGTCCTTGGCCACCTCTTCACCGACGTCCAGGAAGAGCCCCTGGGTGTACTTCAGGATGTTGGCCTTGTGGGCCAACGTCACCTTCTTCCGTCCGTTCTTCCGGGCGTAGTCGAAGGCATAGCGCACGACCCGCTCCGCGCCGAACCGGGTGATGATCATCACCGACTCCGCCGCGGCCCGGGGATCACCGTGCATCCCGATATAGTGCTCGACGCCGACGTAGAGTCCTTCGGTATTCTCGCGGATGAGGACGAGGTCGATGTCCTCGTACCGGCCGCCGGGCACGATGGTACGGACGGGCCGGACATTGGCGTACAGGTCGAAGGCCTTCCGAAGCTCCACGTTGATGGATCGGAAGCCCGAGCCCGAAGGCGTCGTGAGCGGGCCCTTGAGAAGGAGCCGATTCTGCTCCGCTGAATCCAGGGTGGCCTGGGGCAGCGGATTCCGGACCTCCTTGAGGGCGATGAGGCCGGCGAGCTGCATGTCGTACTCGAGTTCGGCGCCGGCGGCTTTCAGGACGTCGAGGGTCGCTTCGGTGACTTCGGGTCCGATCCCGTCCCCGGGAATCACGGTGATGGTCTGTGCCATGTCTTGCCGTCTGGAGTGTGTGCGGATCAGCGACAACCGGTGCGGCCCTGCCGGGTCCGCCGTGGTCAGCGCCGGGTGAATCGCGGATTGTACTCGAACTCGGTGTGGGACTCGCCCCAGTCCACCAGATCCTCGAGGAGGGTCATCTGCTGCGTACCGTCCCTCCTGGCCTTGCCGGCGATGTTCAGCGAGCGCCGCCAGAGGATGTCGGGCATGTCGTCCCGGGCCAGGATCGCCGTTGCGACCTGGGCCGTACCGACCCGGGTGGTGACCCGGACACCGGCGAGCCCCGGGAAGTCCTCCAGGAGCTGCCGGGTCTCGTCGGTGAAGAGGAAGATATAGGGTCCGACCCGTGCCCAAAGTCGCCCGCCATCACGCAGCTGCTGGGCCGACTGCTCCACGGTGAGAACGGCGACGTTTCCTACGATCTCGGCCTCCAGCCCGTCGGCGTACTCGTAGTACGTCTCCACCTCGTCGGCGGTGGGCATGGTCAGAGCGGGGCGATCCACGCATGCGCCCGACGACAGCGCGAGCAGAACCGCCGTGGATACCATCAACGCCCGAGCGGTGGCACCGCCGGACGCGATCCGCGACGGGCCTTTGCCGACCTTCACGTCAGCCTGCCGCATACCAGAGGATGGTCCGTGACAGGCGTTCGGCTGCAGACGCCAGCGCTCGCGGATCCGTCCGGGGGTGATCTCCACCCTCTTCGATCCCGAACCAGAGCACGCGTCCAGTACGCGCATCCAGAATGGTCGCCATGAACCGGACCCGGGGCGTGGATCCGGGCAGCTCGGGGTTCGCTTCGAAGGACACAGCCACGGGCAGCACCACGACGTCCGCGCCCACCAGGGCCGCCATCCGGCGGATCTGCCCGTACAGGGGGTCACCGATCCGCTCCACCGCCGCCTGCCGAAAGATCCCCACGGGGAGGCCCCGGGTGTCCGCATCGATCCCCGGCGACCGACCGAGGATCTCCTGGATGTCCTCCTCCAGGATCCACTCTACTTCCTCGGTGCGGCTCGTGAGAGCGAAGGCCAACTCGGCGCTGGGGTCCCCTGGGATGCCCAGGTTCTGCTGCACGGGTAGCAGCATGACGCTTCGCCCTCGCAGGTCGGGCGGGAAGCCCCGACTCTCTCCGGGCTGAGGCGCAGAAGCGGGCCCGCCCCCGCATCCCCACGCCAGGGCGAGGAGGACGCAGGCTCCGAGCCTGGACTGCCGCGCGGAGACGCTCACGGTGTGTCGTCACCCTCGTTGGGATCGAGCTCCAGTGCTGCCGAATTGATACAGTAGCGCAGCCCGGTGGGCTGGGGCCCGTCGGGGAAGACGTGTCCCAGGTGACCGTCGCACGTGGCGCACAGCACCTCGGTCCGCTTCATGAAGAGCTTCCTGTCCTCTTCCTCCCGCACGTTGTCCTGGTGCGCGACGTCGTAGAACGACGGCCATCCCGTGCCGGAATCGTACTTGGTCGCCGACGAGAACAGCGGCGTGCCGCACCCACGACAGCGGTACATCCCCGGCGTCTTCTCGTCGTGGTATCGACCGGTGAACGCCCGCTCCGTGCCTTTCTTGCGGAGTACATGGTACTCCTGATCAGAGAGAATGGAACGCCACTCCTGCTCCGACTTCTCGACCTTTTCGGTCATGCTCGCCTCTCGGTTGGTGCCTCCCTCGGACGATCCAACCCCGAGGCGGTCCCCATGATCCCATCCCTGGTCCCCGCTTGACCCGAAAGGATGAATACAATACTACTTACCTTACACTTCTACATTGGAAACCATCATGCCGCGATCCTTGGGAATCACCTCCCTTCGAATCCTCGGCGCCATACGCGACGGGGTGGCGTACGGGCTCGACATCGTACAGGAGACCGGCATGCCCTCGGGCACCGTCTACCCGACGCTGGGTCGCCTCAAGAAGCGTGGACTGGTCACCGCCCAGTGGGAGGATCAGCGGGTGGCCGACCGGGAGGGCCGACCCCGCCGGCGCTACTACCGGTTGAGCGCCGAGGGAGCCGAAGCCCTGGCCCGGGGCTCTCAACGCGTGGCCTCGCTGGCCGCGGAGCTCTCCGCCGAGTCCACGAGCTGACATGACCGGGCGGCGGCCGGGCCTCGACGTCCTCCTCCGCATCCTCTCGGTGATGGTGCCCGGGCGGGATCGTGCGGAGTGGTTGGAGGAGTGGCGGGGGGAGTTGGAGGCGCTGGAGCAGGCGAGGGTGGCCGGAGCGGTGGGTTTGCCGGGAGCGATCGAATTCGTTGTGGGGGCCATCCCCCACGCCATGTGGATGAGAGTGGAGGGGTGGACCGTGGACAGCCTGTTGCAGGACGCTCGTTACTCCTTCCGGATGCTCACGAGAGCGCCGGGCTTCGCCGTCGTCGCCGCCCTGACCCTCGCCCTGGGCATCGGAGCGAACGCGTCCATCTTCTCGTTGATCAATGGGCTGGTGCTCCGGTCCCCGCCAGCCATTCAGGAAGCCGAGCGGCTCGTCCAGATCGGTCGCTCCTTCGAAGACGATCCCAAGTGGGATTCCTGGTCGTGGCCCGCTCTCCGTGTCATCGCCGAAGAGGGGCGCGCGTTCGCGGCCGTCGGCGGTTCGTCGGGCGAGGCGTTCGTGCTGGGCAGGGGCGCCACGGCGGAGCGGGTCATCGGTCGCCTGGTGACCGGAAACTACTTCGATCTCCTCGGCGTGAACCCCCACCTCGGCCGCCTCATCCAACCCTCGGACGACGTCGAGCCCGGAGGGCACCGGGTGCTGGTGCTGAGCTACGACCTCTGGGTCCGCCGGTACGGTTCGGACCCGGACATCGTGGGACGCTCGGTGGACGTGGGCGGGGAGGCATGGGAGGTCCTCGGGGTGACCCCACCCGGCTTCGTAGGCGTGGAGAACGTGGGGATCTACCCCGAGGTCTACGGTCCCGCGGTCATGAACGCGTACATCGAACAGGCCGGCAGCCTCACCGAGACGTGGGGCTGGAGCTGGCTCGACGTGGTGGCGCGGCTGGAGGAAGGCGTCTCCTTCGCCGAGGCGCGGGCGTCCATGGACGTGGTGGCTTCACGCCTTCGCTCCATCGACCCGGTCCACGAGGGGATCATGGTGGAGCTCGCCGAAGGCGTCGGCCTGGACCCGACGGACCGCGCCGAGGCCACACGGATGTCCACCATCCTGGCCGTCATCGTGGTGCTGGTTTTCCTCCTGACATGCACCAACGTCGCCAACCTCTTCCTTTCCCGGGCGGCGGGCCGGACCACCGAAGTCGGTGTGCGCATTGCCCTGGGGGCGGGCGGCGGACGACTCGTGCGTCAGCTCCTGACGGAGGGCTCCCTCCTCGCCGTCCTGGCCATGATCCTCTCCCTGCCCCTCGTCCTCTCCGCCGGCGAACTCCTCCCCCGAGTGATGCCGTATCGCGTCTCCGTATCGCTGGCGCCGGACGCCCGTGTGTTCGGCTTCCTGGTGGTCATCGGGATCATCGCGGGGCTGACGCTGAGCGTCGCTCCGGCATGGGCCGCCCTCCGCTCCGACGCCGCCCGGACGCTGCGGGAGGGATCGAGCACGCTGCGCAGGAGCAGGAGCCGCCTCCAGGACATGCTCGTGGTGTCCCAGTTGGCCCTCTCCCTGGCCCTCGTCACCGGGGCGGCCCTCCTCGGCCGCAGCGTGCTCAACGCCTACAACGCCGACCCCGGCTTCGAAGCGGACGGTCTATCGGCTGGATACGTGGGCCTGTACGACACCGGTCGCTACGACCGGGAGACCGGCCAGGCCTTCTACCGCGACATGTACGAAGCGGCGCAGCGGCTACCGGGCGTCGATGGGGTGACGCTGGCCAGCCAACTCCCCCTCGTGGCGGGACAGAGCCGAGCCTCCGTGCAACCCGTCGGGCGCGAGGACGTCTCGTTCGAGGCCGAGTACAACGTGGTCGGTCCCGACTACTTCGAGACGCTGGGCATCCCGGTCCTGCAAGGGCGGGCCCTCCGCGGTTTCGACGACGAGCCGGAGCGGGTGGTCGTGGTGAACGAGGCGCTGGCGGCGTTGTTCTGGCCCGGCGACGACCCGGTGGGTCAGGAGTTGGCCGGGGACCCGACGTGGCGGGTCGTGGGGGTGGTGGGTGATGTCCAGTCCAGGTCGCTCCGGCAATCGGGCAATCCGGCGGTGTACTACCCCATCGCCCACCAGTACCTCCCCTGGTCCATGGCCCTGGTGGTGAAGGCCGACACCGAGGGGGCTCGCTCCCAGGAGGTTCTGCGCGGGGTCATCGCGGGGCTCGACCCCGACATGCCCCCGTCGCGTGTCTACGATGTCCAGGCCACGGTGGTGGACACGCTCTCGGAGACGAGGACCATCGGGTACCTTGTCACCGCCTTCGCCGCCCTGGCCCTCTTCCTCGCTGTGGTCGGACTGTACGGCCTGGTCTCCTACGGCGCTTCCCAGCGCATCCGCGAGTTCGGAATCCGCATCGCCCTGGGCGCCGAGCCGTCCAGCCTGATCCGCCTGATCCTCGCCCGCGGCGCGGCCATCTGCACCATGGGCATCCTGCTCGGAGCCGTGGTGACATACGGCCTGGGCAGGGCCTTGGGATCCCTCCTCTTCCGCGTGTCGACCATGGACGCACCCACCTTCCTGGCCGCCTCCAGCATTCTCCTTCTTGCCGCGACCCTGGCCGCGTGGATTCCTGCGCGGCGGGCCAGCCGCGTCGACGCGGCGGTGTCCCTCCGGGACTGAGGCCCTAACGGAGCGAGCAAGCGCAGCCGCTGCGGGCCCTGGCCCGACGCCCCCGGCGCGGACGGGGGCCCATTGACATATGGCGGGCTGTGCCGCCCTTTGGCCGGTCCTCGCCCCCCAGCGACCACCGACGGGGTGATCCCGAACCATGCCCCGACGCGGGCAAGCCCGCAGCGCATTGGAGCCTCCATGAGCGACTCCCTGGTACGCCACGAGAAGTGGGACGACATCGAACGCGAAGTCGTCACCCAAGACATCGCCCGCCAGCTCTTCACCGGCGAGCGCATGATGCTCGCCCACGTTCACCTGGAGAAGGGCGCCATCGTGCCCAAGCATTCCCACGAGAACGAGCAGCTCACGTGGGTGGTGAGCGGCGCCCTCCATTTCTGGATCGGTGACGAAGGCGAGCCGGGGTACGAGGAGCGAGTCGTGAGGACCGGCGAGGTCATGTACATCCCGTCGAACGTGCCTCACAAGGCAGAGGCCCTGGAAGACACCTTCGATGTCGATGTCTTCAGCCCTCCGCGACAGGACTGGCTCGACGGCACCGACTCGTACTTCCACGACCGCTGATCGCTACGGACCCCGCTCGGGTCACCGGAGGGACACGCTCATGAATCTGGGAATCGAGGGAAAGGTCGCCGTCGTGGCGGGATCGAGTGCGGGCCTTGGGCGAGCCATCGCCGACGCCCTGGCGGCTGAAGGCGTGAAGCTCGTCATCAACTCCCGCTCGGCCGACAAGCTCGCCGCGGTGAAGGCCGAGATTACCGAAGCGACGGGCGCCGACGTGGAGGCCGTGGCCGTGGACCTGACCCCCGCCGACGGCGCCGCCACGCTGGTAGAGAAGGCCGAAGCCGCCTTCGGTCAGGTCGACATTCTGGTGACGAACACGGGCGGTCCGCCGGCAGGGATGTTCGAGGACCACTCGGCCGATGTCTGGAGCCGAGCCATCGCCCAGAACTTCGAGAGCGTGGTCAACCTCGTGCGTGCCGCGCTCCCTGGAATGAAGGAGCGTCGGTGGGGTCGGATCGTGAACGTCACGTCGATCTCGGTGAAGCAGCCGGTGGAGGGGCTCATCCTCTCCAACTCCATCCGTGCCGGCATCACGGGCTTCGCCAAGACCATCTCCAACGAGGTCGCACCGTTCAACGTGACGGTGAACAACGTGCTCCCGGGCTATACACGCACGGAACGCCTCATACATTTGGCGGAAGCGGTCTCGGAGCGTGACGGGAAGACCATCGATGAGGTCTACGACGGGTGGGCGTCCGAGATCCCCCTGGGGAGACTCGCCGAGCCTCCCGAGCTCGGGGCCGTCGCGGCCTTCCTCTGTTCCGAGCAGGCATCCTACGTAACCGGACAATCGGTCGCCGTCGACGGCGGCTGGATCAAAGGACTTCTCTAATGGGCGCAGTGGGTTTTCAGGAGGCGGATTGGATCTGGAAGGACGGTGAGTATGTCGCCTGGCACGACTGCCGGGTTCACCTCCTCGCTACCGCCGTGCAGTTCGGGACGTCGGTCTTCGAGGGGATCCGGGCCTACCCCACCGACCGCGGGCCGGCGGTGTTCCGACTACGGGAGCACATCCAGCGCCTCATCGGCTCGGCGACGATCTACCGCATGCTCCCCGAGTACGACGCCGACAAACTGGTCGAGGTCTGTCTCGAAGTCATCCGCGAGAACGATCTGGAGAATTGCTACATCCGGCCCATGATTCTCCGCGGATACGGGACGCCGGGCCTCAACCCGACACTGAGCCCGATCGAGACCTATGTGGCTGCATGGGGTTGGGGCACGTACCTGGGCAAGGAGGCTCTCGAGGCCGGTGTCGACGTCTGCGTCTCGTCGTGGAACCGGATGGCGCCGAACACCTTTCCGGCACGCGCGAAGGCCGGCGGCCACTATGTGAACGCGCAGCTCATGAAGATGGAGGCCGTGCAGAACGGCTACGTCGACGCCATCGCCCTCGGACCCAGCGGACTCGTAAGCGAAGGGAGCGGGATGAACCTCTTCCTCGTCCATGAGGGCAAGATCATCACGCCCGTCCTCGACGGGACGTCGTTGGCTGGCATTACGCGGAGCGCCGTCATCCAGATGTCTCGTGACCTCGGCTACGAGGTGGAAGCGCGACCGGTGCCCCGCGAGGAGCTCTACACCGTCGACGAGATGTTCTTCACGGGAACCGCCGCCGAGGTGACCCCGGTTCGTAGCGTGGACCGGATCGAGATTGGAGCCGGCAAGGCCGGGCCCATCACCCTGGACGTCCAGCAGCGCTTCCTGGAAACGGTTCGCGGTGAAAACGGCGATCCCCACGGGTATCTGACATACGTCAACGGGTAGGTCGGCGGCGGGCTCAGCTCACCTGCCGGGAGACTCGCCCGCGGGGAGAGCTCACCTGCGAGGAGAGTTCGCCTACGGGGTGAGCTCGCCTACCGGGTGAAACGCGAGCGGCCGCGAAAATCGTCGGGCCTACCCCTCCCCCCAGATCTCCGTTTCGGGGAAGGTCAACGAGAAACCGTACCAACGGGTGAAGACCTGCAACGGCCGAGCACTGTCCACCGTTTCGCCCGAGTCGTCATGGAGGACGCCGTTCTCGACGTAGCTCCCGTCGGAGAGTCGCAGGACGTCGCCATCCCACTCGGGGTCGTCTCCGCTGACGATGAACGCCGAGAGGACAAAGGTCTTCGGGTCGATGAAGACCAGGACGTTCTCGCCGTTGAAGGTGTCGACGATGGCCCGTCCCTCTTCACGTACGCGGTCCATGGGATAGTACGTTGCGCCGTCGTCGGTCCAGAGCCCGAGGCCCAGATCCATCGTCGGCCGTCGGTCATCCTCTTCCGCCACCGTCCCCTGGAAGAAGGCGTTCAACCGCCCCCGGATGCCGGCCAGGAGCCCGTCGACCTTCATGTCGCTGTCCCTGCGGATGGCCTGGTCCGAAAGGGTGATCCGGGCGTCGGGAGCCATCTCCAGAGCCTGCTCGGCAGTGGTCATGACCAGGGGCTGTACCTCGAGAGACGAGCCCACCAAGGGCCCGTACACGGCTTCGCCCGTCATGTGATCCCAGAAGGTCCCCGACTCCTCATCACGCATGAGGAAGAGACCGTCGAAGAGACCCTGCTCGGCGAACCAGTGGACTTCGCCATCTACCCGTGGAGTCATCCTGACCCCTGAGTTGCAGACCACTCAGAATGTGACCATCCACGCCTCGCCGGCCATCTCCCCCTGGGCAACGTGGTGATACGACATCTGGCTCGAGACCAGCACCAACGTCTCGCCCCCAGCCTCGAAAACGAGCACCGGCGTATCCTCTGCGACTTCGTCGCCGACGACATCGTCCAGCGGGCGCCATTCCGGATTGCGGAGGGGCGTGAAGTTGGGTTGGGCGAAGAAGAGGGCCCGCTCGGGGTCGAAGTCCTCCGCCATGGGTTGGTTCGGAGGAGGCGGCACGGCGACGAAGCGCTGGGCCTGGGCTTCCGCGGCCATCAGCAGGGCGGCAGACAAAGCCAGTGTCGCAGGTCTAGCATTCACGGATCTCTCCTCTCTCTTCGGGGACTCGTGGAGATAATACGGTGCACCGATGGAAAGATCCTGTACGGGGCGTCACCCCCGTGCGATGGTAGGATTCCGAGGTCGTGAACCGTGGCAGGAGGTATGGCATGCGCTGGGTCGTCACAGGAATCATTCTCGCCGCCGTGGGCGGCGTAGGGCTCTGGCTCGGCGGCATCCCCTACACCGAGCGCGAGACCATGGAACTGGGCCCGATCTCCGCGTCGGCGGACGTCGAGAAGCAGTTCGACATCCCGCCGCTCGCGGCGGGTGGCCTCATGGCCCTCGGCGTCGGCCTCGCTGTCTACGGAGCCTCACGGAGGGGCGGATGAGGATGACGCGCACCATGGTCATGGGCTCGAAACGGATCCGACGCGCCGCCCCCGTGGCGGCGGGGATGGCTCTCGTGGCTCTATTTTCGGCCTGCGTTGACGAGGCCGGCGTCGCCGGTTCCGCCGGCGGCGCGTCCGCGATGGGCGGGGCCGCCACCGCAGATCTCCCCTTCCCCGACGACCCCGCGCTGTGGCCCTCCATCCGCGAGGAACGCATCCGCACCCTCCTGGGTCCAGCCATGCAACGCGCGGGAGTGGACGCATGGGTGGTCCTCGCGCGGGAGAACGCAAACGATCCCATCGCCTCGCACATCGGCGCCGAGAATGCAGGAGGTCTGGCAGGCTTCCTCTTCTTCGTCGACGACGACGGTACCCTCGAGTCCCTCGCCGTATCACCGGAAACGGAATCCACAGCCCTGGCGGAGGTCACGCCTCTGGATTCGGTGCGCGCCATCCCCAGGGGGATGAGCACCTACGCCGCAGTGACCGAGGAGCTGCGAGCGCGCGACCCCGCGCGCATCGCCGTGAACAGCAGCAGCCGCAACATCGCCGACGGACTCTCGTGGACGCAGCGGAACGCGCTGGAAGACGCCCTGGGCCCGATGCTCGCGTCCCGCCTGGTCTCGTCGGAGGACATCATCATCGAGTGGCTCTCGGTAAAGCTCGATCGCGAGACGGACATCATGGCCCGGGCGGCGCGTCTCACCGAGGAGCTGGAGCTCGAAGCCTACGCGATGATCGAGCCCGGGGTGACCACCGATGCCGACGTGGCTCGCTTCCTCAAGCGGAGGATGGCCGAGCTCGGTGTTACCGATGGATGGGCGCCGGACCAGAACCCC
The DNA here is from genome assembly GCA_965229435.1 of Longimicrobiales bacterium. Lineage (GTDB taxonomy): Bacteria > Gemmatimonadota > Gemmatimonadetes > Longimicrobiales > Gaopeijiaceae > UBA2589. The sequence goes on along the minus strand of CBDDJE010000001.1, from coordinate 1,857,686 downwards.
ACCGTCAACTCGGGGCCGGATCGTGGCCACTCCCACTCCACGGAGAAAGTCATCCAGCCCGGCGATGTCATCCAGACGGACTTCGGCATCAAGGTCCACGGTATCTGGGTCACCGATATCCAGCGGTTCGCCTACGTCCTTCGACCCGGTGAGACCGAGGCCCCACCGGAAATGCAGGAGCGATGGGAGCATGCCAAGGAAGGCAGTCGAGCCGCTTTCGCCGCCATGCGACCCGGCGCCACCGGATGGGAGGTGGACCGGGCACAGCGCGAGGTCCTCGAGCGTCACGGCTCCATTCCCATCATCTGGAGCACGGGCCATCCGGTAGGCTACTGGGCCCACGACGTCGGACCCCGCCTGGGTGGCGCCGCCGGAGGAGCCTCCCCTCGTGGCGACGCCGCCCGGGAGCTCAGGCAGGGCCAGACGTTCGCCTTCGACGGCTTTTACGGTTGGACCCGGGATGACGGCACGACGAAGACGATTTCGGTCGAGGAGATGGTCGTCATCACCGAGGACGGTGCCGTCTGGATGGTTCCTCCTCAGGAGGAGTGGGTCCTCATCCCGAGCGGCGAGTGACGGCGACGGACGGACCGGCCGGAGGCGAGGGCGGCGGCGTGGGCTTCACGATCTGGGTGGACGCCGACGCGGCGCCGCGAGACGTGAAGGAGATCGTCTACCGAGCCGCGAAACGACTGGAGATCCCGGCCGTGCTGGTTGCGAACCACCGGCTCTCGACGCCAGCCAACAACGCCTGGGTGACCACGGTGCTGGTGCAGCACGGCCCCGATGTCGCCGATCACTACATCGCCGAGCGAGCGGCCCCTGGGGATCTGGCCATTACGGCCGATATCCCCCTGGCGGCGGTCCTGGTGGAGGACGGACTCCACGTCCTGGACCCGCGGGGCGAACAGTACACCGAGGAGAATGTGCGGGAGCGCCTCTCCATCCGGGACTTCATGGACTCGCTGCGAAGCACCGGCGTCGAGACGGGCGGCCCCAGCGCCTACAGCGATGGCGACAAGCGATCTTTCGCGAATGCGCTGGACCGCACGCTCACGGCGAAGCTGAAGGGCTGACCGACGCCGGGGGACTTGAAGCACCCGAGTCAAAAGGGGGAATGCGCCAAGCCGGCGGTGTCGTTGGTCCGGAGGGACCCGGGTCACACCCCGCCGCCCGCCAACGCCTCACGCACCGCTTCGGCTTTGGCCAGGATCTCCGCCCGGTCCTCCTCTTCCCTCCGCTCCCAGTTCCTGACCATGAGGGCCATGCGGTGGTTCGACGCCCATCGCTCGGCATGGTGGTCGATGAAGGCCCAGTACAGGCTGTTCAGAGGGCACGCATCTTCGCCCACCGACGACTTCGGGTCGTAGCGACAGTCTGCGCAGTAGTCGCTCATCTTGTTCACGTAGTTGGCGCTGGCCGCATAGGGCTTCGACGTGAACGACCCCAGGTCGGCGAACTGGCTCATGCCCATGACGTTCGGTGTCACCACCCAGTCCAGGGCGTCGACGTAGCAGCCGAGGAACCACTCGTTGAGCTCGCGGGGATCGACGCGTGCGATGAGGGCGAAGTTGCCCAGGATCATCAGGCGCTGAATGTGATGGGTGTGACCGCTCCGTTGGAGCTGCTCGACGGTACGCCCGACGCAGCGCATGCCCGTCTCGTCACCCCAGTAGGCGCCGGGCAGCCCCAGGTCGTGCTCGAGTCCGTTCGCCTGCCGAAGGCTGGGCATCTTCGTGCGGTAGATGTGTCGCATGAACTCCCGCCAGCCCAGGATCTGTCGGATGAAACCCTCGATGGACTGGATGGGGACGTCGTCCCCGCCCCGCCACCGCTCGAGGGCTCGCTCGCACACCTCCTCGGCGGTCAGAAGCCCGAGATTGAGGGGGACGCTGAGGAGGCTGTGGTTGAGAACGGGCTCGTCATCCACAATGGCGTCTTCGTAGGGGCCGAAGTCGGGCAGCCGGTTGGTGACGAAATCGTCCAGAGCCTCCAGCGCCTGTTCGCGAGTCACCGGCCATGCAAAGTCGTCGAGATCCCCGAAGTGATGGGGAAACGCCTCTTCGATCTCGTCCATCACCGACCGGGTGAGCTCGTCGGGCTCGAAGCGCGGGACCGCCGGGAAGACGTGGTCGTCGTCCGGGATCTCCCGGTTCTTTGCGTCGTGGTTCCACTCGCCGCCGACGGGCTCGTCACCATCCATCAGCCAGCCACGGCGCTTCCTCTCCATCCGGTAGAAGTACTCCAGACGCAGTGACTTCCGCCCCTTCGCCCAAACGTCGAAGTCCTCGTCCGAGGTGAGCCAAAGGCCGTTCTCGACCACCTCCAGCGTCCCACCTGCCCCGTGCCCGGCTTTCCGGAGTCGTTCCTCGTACCCCCAGTCGGTGGGCCGGATGACCTCGAGGATCGCGCCCTCGTTCTTCCCGAGGTACTGAGTGATGCCCTCCTCGAAGTCGCCGCACTTCAGATACTCCACGTCGAAGCCGTCGGCTTCGAGCTCCTGCGCGAAGTGGCGCATGGCCGAGAACACAAGCACGAGCTTCTGCTTGTGGTGGGGCAGCCCCTCGGCCAGCGCCGCCGACTCGATCATGAGGACGCGGGTGGACGCGGGGTCGGCAGAGGCCAGAGGCTCCACCGAGCGGTTCAGCTGGTCGCCGAGGACCAGGACATGGCGCCGCCTCTGGCTCACGTCGCTCAACCCACGAGAAGAACGGCCAAGGGCACCCGAGCCATCCATCCCACGGTCCGGATCCAGTTCGTTCCCACCAGACGGCGCTGGATCCCGTCGTCGAATCCGGCGAGCAGACGCCTGTGGGCAGGTGCCTGCAACGCAAACGTGGACAGCCAGATCAGCACCAGGATCCCGAGGGCAGCCCAGGCGACCGTCATCTCTTCCGCACCCGTTGCGCCGAACACGATCCACACCGCAGTAGCCAACTCGACGAGCATGACAGGCACCACCACCCACCCGGTGCGAACGGTGTGCTCACGCTCATAGGCCACGAAGTCCCGCGAGTCGACGCGGGCGAAGAGTGGATAGTGAACGACCTGCACGAAGACGATGAGTCCCGCCATGAAGGTGGTGGCCAGCAGGTGGACGAGCTCGACGGTCGGCACGCGGCTAGACCGAGTGGCCGATGACGACGATGGCCGAGAGCGCCAGCATGAGAGCGGCAGGAACGGACTTGGACAGCGGGTCCCCGACGCGGACGTGCGCCACGACGGCCGACAGCATGAGGAGGCCCATCACCGCTGCGGCGCCCATGGCGAGGGGCGCGAACAGAACGCCAACGAGCAGGAGAACCGCCAGCGTCACTTTGGTGGAGCCCACGGCGAGGCGAACCCAGTCGGGGAGGCCATAGCGCTGGAACTCCTCCTCCATGTTCGACGCGCCATCCGGACGGTACGGGCTCGGCCGGTCACGGCGGATGATCCAGACGTTGAAGATGCCGAGTGCGATGATGAGCTGTGCGATGATGGCGAGGGTCGTCATGAAGACCTCCTGAAGGTTGATTGTTGAACAAATCATAAACAACAAGCTGGACAATGTCCAATCGCTGTTCTATTTTTCGTTCAACATTATACACAACCTGTACAGCCATGACCGACACTTCCGCCCTCCCTCCCTCACCGGACGTACTTGTCATCGGTGCCGGGCTCTCCGGACTTGCCGCGGCTCGGCAACTCGTCGAGCGCGGTGTCCATGTCCACGTCGTCGACGCTGCCGACGAAGTCGGAGGTCGCATCCGCACGGATGATGTCGATGGTTTCCGACTCGACCGGGGATTCCAGGTCCTTCTCACCGCCTACGAGGAGCTTCAGGCACACGTCGACCTCGAGCGGCTGGACCTCGCACCCTTCAAAGCGGGATCGATGATCTGGTCCGGGAAACGCCTGGAAACACTCGGCGACCCGTATCGCAATCCATCCTCGGCCATCTCGACGCTGGGCGCCCAACTCGGGACGATGGCCGACAAGATGAAGGTGGCATCGCTGCGACATCGTCTCCTCGGCCGCTCGCCCGAGGAGGCCATCGAGGGTCCGGACCGCTCCACGCTCGAAGAGTTGGAGGCCTTGGGCTTCTCCGGGGACTTCATCGACTCCTTCTTCCGTCCCTTCCTCGGCGGGGTCTTCCTCGAGAGGGACCTCGCCACCTCCGCCCGTCTCTTCCGCTACTACTTCCGGTGCTTCGCCGGCGGCGACGCAGCCGTGCCGACGGGCGGAATGCAGCGTCTTCCCGAGCGCCTCGCCGCACCCTTGGAAGGCCGCCTGACCCTCGATGCGCCGGTGAGAGCCCTCTCACCGAGCGGCGTCATCATGAGCGACGGAACCCACGTATCGGCCGACCAGATCGTCGTCGCCGCCGACGGGCACGGCGCGTCCGCACTCCTGGGGGAGCCGAGCCCCACCTTCAAGGCAACCGTCACATCGTACTTCGCCTGCGAACATCCCCCGACGAAGGAGGCCATGCTCGTGCTGGACGGCGAGGGCACCGGTCCGGTGAACCACATGGCGGTCATGAGCGCTGTATCCTCTTCGTACGCCCCCGAGGGGAAGCACCTCGTCTCGGTGTCGGGCGTCGAGGCAGCCGCCGCCGACCCCGACGCGTTCCGCGTCGAAGCGCCGCGGCAGCTACGCCGGTGGTTCGGCGAAAGCGTCGACCGCTGGACGCATCTCCGGACCTACTCCATACCCCACGCCCTTCCCCGTCACCCGGCAGGTTCGATTCCCGCCCAAGGCACCCGAAGACGAGCGGACGGCGTCATCGTCGCCGGAGACTACACGGAGTTCGGCTCCATCCAGGGCGCCCTTCTTTCCGGTCGCCGTGCTGCCGAGTTGGTCCTGGCGAGGCTCGCAACCCCCTCCACGACCACCGCACCCTGATCATGAACGACTCGGCCTCCAGGTACCTGATCTTCGGCGCGTACGGCGGCGTCGGATCCGCTTTGACGCGGACTCTCGGCCGGAGCGGCGCCCGCCTGGCCTTGTCCGGTCGCGACTCGGACCGCCTCCGCGAGCTCACTGGTGAGGTCGACGCCGTCGCCCTCGTCGCGGACGCGGCTTCCTTCGCTGACGTAGCCTCCGCCATCGAGAAGGCCTCCGAGATCATGGGGGGCCTCGACGGTGTTGTGAGCTGCGTGGGAAGTGTCCTGCTCAAGCCGGCGCACCTCACGAGCCCCGAGGAGTGGTCCGACACCCTTCGCACCAACCTCACCAGCTCATTCGCCATCCTGCGGTCGGCGGCCCGGGCCCTCCGGAAGGACGGTGGCTCTGTCGTCTTCGTCTCCACCGCGGCGGCTGCCATCGGTCTTCCCAACCACGAGGCCATCGCGGCGGCCAAGGGCGGCATCGACGCCATGGTCCGCTCTGCGGCCGCCACCTACGGGGCCGCGGGCGTTCGCGTGAACGCCGTCGCTCCAGGGCTGGTCGAGACCCCACTCACCACCCGAATCACCAGCAACGAGAAGGCCCGGGCATCGTCGGAGGCCATGCACGCCCTGGGTCGTATCGGAACGCCCGACGACGTGGCCAACGCCATCGCTTGGCTCCTTTCCGACGAAGCGAGCTGGGTGACGGGCCAGGTCCTCGGCGTCGACGGGGGACTCGGACAGGCGCGCTCGGCATGAGCGGTTCGCAAGGCCAGCGCATCGGCATCATCGGGGCGGGGCTGGCGGGACTCAGTGCTGCAAGGGCCCTCGTGGATGCCGGCCAAACCGTGACCCTCTTCGACAAGGGTCGGCGTCCCGGAGGTAGGGCCAACACCCGGGTGCACGGGAGCCGTCGGTTCGACCACGGAGCCCAGTATTTCACCATCCACGGCGAGGTCAGCCACGCTCAACTGGATGGACTCCGGGCCGCTGGCGTGGTGAGTGAGTGGCACGGGCGACTGGTGCACATCGACGAGGACGGCGTGTTGCCCGCCTCGAATGCCCGACGGTACGTCGCAGTCCCCGGGATGGTGGATCTGGCGCTGCACCTCGCCGAAGACCTCGACGTACGCATGGGGGTCCGCATCGAGACGGCGCACCGCCACGAAGACCACTGGGTCCTGGTCGACACGGAGGGGGCAAAGCATGACCCCTTCGACCAGCTCGTCATCGCCGTCCCGGCTCCCCAGGCCGTGCCTCTCCTCGAGGCGGCCCCCACGATCCAGGCCCGGGTCCAGGCCGTGGAGATGCAACCGTGCTGGGCGGCGATGCTCACCTTCCCTCACCGCATCGACGCGGCGTTCGACGGCGCTTTCGTCCGGAAGGGATCTCTGACCTGGGTCGCCCGGAACTCCAGCAAACCCGGGCGTCCCGACGAGGAGGCGTGGGTCCTCCACTTCGGCCCCGAGTGGACGCGCACGCACTGGGACCACGCGCCGGAGGATGTGGTCGAGAGGGCCCTGGCCGCCCTGCGCGCCCTCGTCGACTCGGTGCCGGAACCCGATTTCTCTCGAGCCCACCGGTGGGGGTACGCCTTGGCATCGGAGGCCGCCCTCGGCATCCTGTACGAACCCCGACTCGGCATCGGTGTGTGCGGCGACTGGACCGTCGGCGGCCGAGTCGAGGGTGCCATGACGAGTGGACTCCAAATCGCGAGGCGACTGACCGGTGACCCCTTCCAGCGACCCCTTACATCAATCGGTGCTGGACCGCCTCCGTGATGGCAACCGCCGCTTCATGGAAGGAACGGCGAATCGCTTTGCCGCCGAAGAGGCAGAACACCGGCGGCGCCTGGCCGACGGGCAGTCCCCGGACACGGTCGTCCTGACCTGCGCCGACTCGAGGGTGCCCCCCACACTGATCTTCGACCAGGGGCTGGGCGACCTCTTCGTCATCCGGGTCGCCGGGAACGTCGTCTCCCCTGAGCAACTGGGCAGCGTCGAGTTCGCCGTCGATCAGCTAGGGAGCCGACTGGTGGTCGTCCTCGGCCACACGGGCTGCGGCGCCGTGACAGCCGCCGTCGACCTCCTCAGCCGACCCGACACACCCCTCTCCGACAACTTGCGCTCCATCACCGATCGAATTGAGCCGGCCGCGGCGCGTGCCGTGGCCCGGATCGTGGGGGACGCCTCGACCCACGCACCCTTGGAAGACGACGTCCGGTCGCAGGTCATCGAAGAAGCGATCCGGCTCAACGTGCATCAGGCCGCCGCCGATCTCCGGAGGGGATCCGCCCTCATCGACGGGCTCGTCCAATCGGGCGAGCTCGCCATCGTCTCGGCCGAGTACTGCCTCCACAACGGGGCGGTGGAGCTCCTCGACTGAGGATCCGGTGGGCTACCAGTCCGGGCTCTCGTCCTCGTCGAGCTTGCGCATGGCTTCACGAAGGCGTGCCTGCTCGACGTCGGACAGCTCGGTGACCGGCGCCAGCGCCTGCCGGGTGGTGTTGCCCCGAGCGACCATCCCCACCAGAGCTGCGGCCGCGAGGATCGCCATCATGGGCAGGAAGTAGCCCAGGAGGTTGAAGCCTTCCGCCGGGGGCATCATGAGCACTTCCGTGCCGAAGTCGGCCACGAACGATGCCTGGATGGCCTCGACGGACTCACCCCTCTCCAGGGCATCTCGGATTCGTGCCGACCAGCCCGGAGAAACCCCGCACTGCATCTGGAACTGGCACGAGTGCACGTCCAGCCCGCAGCTGCAATTGCACTTCAGAGCCGACTCCAGGATCATGAGCTTCTCGCCCAATTCTCCCTCGTGATAGTGCCCACCGACGGGAGCGTTGGGATCGTACCCCGCGTGACTCGGCCCAGTGGACTGGGCCTGTACGGGCACGACCGAGGCCACGACGAGAGCCGCGGCGAAAGAGAGCGTGCGAGCGAGCGTTCGGTGCATGGGTCCTGTCCTGGCGACTACGGGGTCCTGGTGACGACGAGGTCTTGCCGTTCACGGGGGTGAGCCATGGTCACGGCCCGACACCCTGCGAATACGGTATCGTACCGCCGACGTTCCGGAATCCGGACGTCTACGGATGACAGCCCCCGGGGCCGCCTTCCGACCTCGGCGCCCCGACCCGTTGCCACACCGGCTCGCAACCAACCTCGCGGGCGCCGCTACCGCCCGCCGGCCCTGGCGCCGGAATCAGGACTCCTGGGATCCGGGGCCCCGACGAAGTGTCCCGTCCGCGGGTCCACTCCGATGGAGTTGGCCGAGCCCTGCTGGCCACCCATCTGAACCGTGTGTCCCATCTCCTCCAGCCGCTGAACCGCCGCCGCCGTGGCTCCGTCGGACTCGATGCGGATGCGGTCCGGGAGCCACTGGTGGTGGAGGCGGCGGGCGGCGACGGCTTCGTCGATGGACATCCCGAAGTCCACGATGTTCAGGATGAGCTGGAGGGTGGTGTTGATGATGGTCCGCCCCCCCGGCGAACCGACGACGGCGACGAGCTCGCCGTCACGGGCGACGATGCTCGGCGACATGGACGACAGCATGCGCTGCTCAGGCCGGGCCAGGTTCGGCTTCGTCCCGATGAGGCCGGACTCGGTGGTGATCCCCGGTCCCGCGTTGAAGTCACCCATCTCGTTGTTGAGAAGGAAACCGGCCCCGGGCACGACGATGCCCGAGCCGTAGCCGGACTCCAGAGTGTACGTCACCGACACAGCCATCCCGTCGGCGTCCACCACCGAGTAGTGGGTCGTCTGTGGGCTCTCGGGCGGAAGCATGACATCCGACGGATGCGACACCGACGCCCGCTCGGGATGGATGTTCCGCCGCAGCCACGACGCGTGCTCCTTGCTGGTGAGCCGCTGGATGGGGACATCGGCGAAGTCCGCGTCGGCCAGGTACGTGGCCCGCTCGCGGAACGCACGGCGCATGGCCTCCGCCAGGTGATGGATGTATTCGGCGCTGTTGTGGCCCATGGACGCCAGATCGTACGCCTCGAGGATGTTGAGCATGCTGACGATGGCCACGCCCCCCGAGCTCGGCGGCGGCATGGAGATGATGTCGTAGCCACGGTACGTCCCCGTCACCGGGGTCCGTTCCCTGGCCCGGTACCGTGCCAGGTCCTCCTCCGTGATGATGCCCCCGCCCCGCCGCATTTCCGCCGCAATGAGCCGGGCAGTCTCTCCCTTGTAGAAGCCGTCGGCGCCCTGGTCGCGGATCCGGGCCAAGGACCGGGCCAGATCGGGCAGCCGCATCGTCTCGCCGGCGGCGTAGGGAGTCCCGTCCTTGGAGTACGCCTGCACCGACGCCTCGTATGGCGTTCGCCCGACGAAGCGGCCGATGGATCCCGCCAGAGCCTCGCTCAGCACGAAGCCCTCCTCGGCGAGCTCCACCGAGGCGTCGACCAGACTCGCCCACGGAGCCTCCCCGTAGAGCGTATGGGCCTTCTCGAAGCCGGCCACCGTCCCCGGCACCCCAACCGCCAGGTGGCTCCGGTGGTGCATCTCCGACGAGTACTCACCGTTCTCGTCGAGCCACATCTCGGGGTGAGCGGCAAGAGGCGCCTTCTCCCGGAAGTCGAGTGCCGTGGACTGGCCATTCGGGAAGCGGATGACCATGAAGCCGCCTCCACCGATGTTGCCGGCGGTGGGATGGGTCACGGCGAGGGCGAACCCGGTGGCGATGGCGGCGTCGACGGCGTTGCCACCGGCGGCGAGCACATCGGCGCCGACCTGCGAGGCGATCCACTGCTGGGACGATACGACTCCGTCGGTCGTACGAACGACGCCGTTGTCCTGTGCCGCTACCGGGGCCGCGAGAAGGACGATTGCGACCACCACGGCGGGAAGGGCGGAGATGAAGCGTCGTGCGGATCCACTTCGGAGCATGAGGGGCCTCGGAGACATCGGTGAAGCGAAACGGACTGAGAAGCGGAAAACATTCGGGATCCGCGCCGATAGCGCCAGCGGTCGCGGGCGGCCGAGGGGCGATGAGGAGGCAGAGCAGGCCACCCGATCACCGATTGCCCGAACCGTCGGGTGGCATTACTTCATTGCTCCCGCAGGATCCGACGAACGAAGGGCGGAATGACGGGAACCGCCGACGATACCGATGAACGGAGAGCAGGGATCGACATGACGATCAAGAGACGTGACTTCCTGAAGAAGGCCGGTACGGGCGCGGCGGGTGTAGCGGCGCTGGGCGCGTGCGGTGGGGGCGAGTCGGCCGAGGGCGGCGGCGCGGCCGGAATCGACGGCCCACGGGTGAACTGGCGCCTCGCCACCAGCTTTCCACCGTCTCTCGACCTCCTACACGGAGCGGGTGTCCGGGTCGCCGAGCGCGTCGAAGCGCTCACTGGCGGGAACTTCACCATCCGCGTGTACGCCGCCGGCGAGATCGTACCGCCGCTTCAGGTCATGGACGCGGTCATGCAGGGCACCGTCCAGTGCGGTGTCTCGCCGGGCTACTACTACATCGGGAAGAACCCGGCTCTCGCCTTCGACACGGCCATCCCCTTCGGGTTGAGCACGCGCCAGCAGTACTCGTGGATGATGCACGGGGGCGGCCTCGAGCTCATGAACGCCATCTACTCCGACTTCGGCATCATCTCCTTCCCGTGCAACTCCACCGGCGGGCAGATGGGTGGCTGGTTCCGTGAGCCCGTGAACAGCCTGTCCGAGCTCCGAGGACTTCGCTTCCGGATCCCGGGCATCGGCGGTGAGATCATGTCCCGTCTCGGCGTAACTGTGCAGAACCTCGGCGCGCCGGAGATCTACCCGGCCCTCGAGCGCGGCGCCATCGACGCCACGGAGTGGGTGGGCCCGTACGACGACGAGAAGCTCGGCTTCTACCAGGTGGCCAAGAACTACTACTACCCGGGGTGGTGGGAGCCCGGGGTGACGATGGGACTCCTCATCAGCCTGGACGCCTACAATGAGCTTCCCCCCTCGTACCAGGAGGTCCTGAAGTCAGTGTGCGGCGAGACCTTCGCCGACCGTCTGGCCGCGTACGACTACCACAACCCACTGGCCCTCCAGCGCCTCATCAACGACCAGGGTGTGACCCTCCACGGGTACTCCGACGACATCATGGAGGCCGCCTGGCGTGAGTCGAACGCCTACCTGGAGGAGCAGTCCGCGGCGGACGAGGGCTTCCGGGCGGTCTACGAGTCGTATCGGGCCTTCCGGGATCGCGCCTGGTTCTACGAGAGGAACAACGAGCTCCTGTACCGGACATCGGCGTTCAATCGGGTGTAGCCGGTCTGACGGATCTAGCCCGTCCATGAGTGGGTGAAGCACCCACGGGGATCGAGAGGCCCGCCTCCACCGAGGCGGGCCTCTCGTCGTTCAGGCCCCCTTCCCAGACGGAGCCGCGCGGGCCCGGCCCCGTCGTTCAGCGTTTCCGCAGCAGCGTCAGCCCGTCTCCGATGGGCACGAGGCTCAGCTCGACGCGCTCGTCGTCGATGACCCGCGCGTTGAAGCCCCGGATGGCCATCGTGTCGTCGTCGTGGACCTCGTCGTCGGCGACCTTCCCGTGCCACAGGGTGTTGTCCACCGCGATGACACCCCCCCGGCGGACGAGGCGCAGCGACATCTGGTAGTAGTCGTCGAGGCCGCGCTTGTCGGCATCGATGAAGACGAAGTCGAAGGACTCCTCCATCCCCTCGTGGATGAGGTCGGAGAGCGTCTCGATGGCCGGGCCCGCCCGGAAATCGATCCTGTCCCGGACACCTGCCTCGGCCCAGTAACGCATGCCGAAGGACGGCCACTCCTCGTCGATGTCGCAGGCGATGAGCTTGCCGTCTTCGGGGAGGGCTTTTGCGACGCAAAGCGCGCTGTAGCCGGTGAAGGTGCCGATCTCCAACGCAAGCCGAGCGCCGATGAGTTTGACCAGAAGATGCATGAACTGACCCTGCTCCGGGCTGATCTGCATCTGGGCCTTCTCGAGGCGCGCGGTCTCCTCACGCAGTCGCCGCAGAACGTCACTCTCCCGAAGTGAGACCTCGAGGTAGTAGTCGTACAGTTCGTCGGTGAGGGGTGTCGTGCGTCGACTCATTGAAGCTCCGGCCTGCGGGGAGCAACCCCGGGGTCAGGGCAGCTCTGTTTCCAGTATGCGCCAACAATACCACGCGAGGGCGCTCCGCCAAGGCCGGTACCGCTCTCCAAAGGGCCGGAGCTCCTTGGCGGTCGGCGCCGGATCGAGGTCGTGTGCGCAGGCGAAGCCCTGCCGAACGCCGAGGTCACCCACAGGCCAAACATCGGGTCGCTGAAGTCGGAACATGAGGTACATCTGAGCCGTCCACTCCCCGATACCTCGAACCCGCGTGAGTCGCTCGACGACGTCCTCGTCCGAGAGCTCCGACAGATCGCCGACGGGGACCTCTCCGGCCTCGATCTTCTCGGCCAGGTCGCGGATGGCAGCCAGCTTGTTCCTCGAAAGACCGGCGCCTCGAAGCACGTCTTCGTTCGTCCCCAGAACCCGCTCGGGCTCTACACACCCGCCCAGTGCCTCCACGACCCGACCGTGAATGGTCGCCGCCGCCGCACCGGCGAGCTGTTGGTAGCAGATGGCCCGCGTGAGATACCGGAAAGGATCGTCTTCCGACGCCGGGACCTCTACCGGCCCGACCTCCCGGACCCACGGCCCGAAGACCGGGTCCTTGGCCAGGACCTCGCTCCCCTCTTCCCAGACCCGGACGTACGCCGTGTCGTCACTCACCGGCTGCCGCGCTCACTACTTCGGCACCGCGATCCAGATGAGGCTGGAGAGCACGACGAGCTGGATGACGATGAAGGGGATCACGCCTCGATACATGGCCGTCGTCGGGATCTCCGACGGAGTCACTCCTCTCAAGTAGAACAGACTGAACCCGAAGGGAGGCGTGAGGAAGGAAGTCTGGAGATTCACCGCCAGCACGATGCCCAGCCACGTCAGATCGACGCCCAGGAGAACCGCCGCCGGCACGATGAGCGGCACGATGATGAAGGCGATCTCGAAGAAGTCGATGAAGAAGCCGAGGATGAAGACCACCAGATTGACGACCAGGAGGAAGCCCAGCGCGCCCCCGGGAATTCCCGTGAGCATGGTCTCGATCCAGATGTCGCCGTCGAAGCCGCGGAAGACGAGGGCGAAGGCCGTCGAGCCGATGAGCAGGAAGACCACCATGATGGTCAGTCGGCTCGTCTCCTCCATGGCGTCCTGGAGCGCGGTGAGCGAGAGCGACCGGTTCATCGCCGCCAGGGTCATCGCCCCTACCGATCCCAGGGCGCCGGCTTCGGTGGGCGTCGCCACCCCGGCGAAGATGCTTCCCAGGACGACGACGATCAGCGCCAGGGGCGGCAGGAGTGAAAGCACGACCCGCTTGGCCAACTCCATTCCCGAGACCCGCATCTCCACCGGCAGGGCCGGCGCGACCTCGGGTTTCAGAAAGGCGATGAAGCCTACCCAGAGTGCGTACCCGCCGGTGAGCACCAGTCCGGGCACCAGCGCGGCACGGAAAAGGTCGCCGACGCTCACGCCCATCTGGTCGCCGAGGACGATGAGGACGATGGACGGCGGAATGATCTGGCCCAACGTGCCCGAGGCCGAGATGACGCCGAGGCTGATCTCCGGCTTGTAGCCGTTGCGCAGCATCACCGGCAGGGAGATGAGGCCCATGGCGGTGACGCTGGCTCCAACGACGCCGGTTGCGGCTGCGAGGAGGGCGCCGACGAAGACGACTCCGATGGCCAATCCACCCCGGAACCGACCGAAAAGCATCCCGATGGTCTCGAGGAGTTGCTCGGCGAGCTTCGACTTCTCCAGCACCGTGCCCATGAAGATGAAGAACGGCACCGCCAGGAGGGTGAAGTTCGACATCGTCCCGAAGGTGCGCTCCGGGAGGGCGAAGAGAAGGGGAAGATCGAAGACCCCGGACGCAGCCCCGATGAGGGCGAAGATGAGCGCCGTACCGCCGAGGGCGAAGGCCACCGGGTACCCGGTGAAGATCATCGCCAGGACGGAGACGAACATGAGCGGGCCCCAGGCGCTCATACGTGCACCTCCCCTTTGTCCTCAGGGAGAATCACGGAATCACGGTTCCCCAGGATCACGTCCACCTGCTTGATGATCTGGCTCGCCGCCTGCAGCACCAGGAGAATGAACGAGACCAGGATGAGCATCTTGATGGGATAGCGGGGGAGCCCTCCCGGATCCGGAGAGGCCTCACGCACCTGCCACGAGGCCCGTACCGCCGGATACGACACCCAGAGCATCATCAGGGAGAACGGGACCAGGAAGAGAATGGAGCCCACCAGGTCGATCCAGGCCTGGGTCTTGGCGCTGAACCGTTCGTACATGACATCGACGCGAACGTGGACGTTGTGGTTCAGGCCGTACGCCGCCCCGAGCAGAAAGATGATGCTGAAGAAGTACCACTGCATCTCGGTGGCGGGGGTCAGGTTCAACGTCCACTGCTGGGAGCGGGCGAAGTACCGGACCACGGCGCTGATGGCGCCCACCAGGACCATGAACAGGGCGAGCCAACGGATCATCACGCCGATGCGATCATTCAGCGCGTCGATCATCTGGGAGAGTCTTCGTAGAGCGTTCATCCGCGGATGATGTAGGGGCAGGAGTTCCGGGGCAACGTGAAAGAGACACGCGGGGGCGCCGAATCGCTCATGGGCCCACCCTGGTCGGTGCGCCCACGAAGGCCCTCGGCAGTCGTTCCGGCGCCGAGTGGTCCGCTACAGGAGGTAGCCTCCGTCCACAGGAATGACCGCTCCTGTAATGTGGCGGGCCGACTCGGAGCAGAGAAAGATGACCACACCAGCGACGTCCTGGGGATCACCGAGGCGCCCCAGCACAGCCTGCTCTCGCGCCCGATCGAGGATCTCCGACGGGACGCCATCCGTGAGGCGCGTCGTCCGGATGTAGCCCGGGGCCACGGCGTTGACGTTGATGTTCCTCGGCCCAAGCTCCACCGCCGCACTCCGGGTGAAGCCGATGAGGCCGGCCTTCGACGAGGCGTAGTTCGAGATCCCGAACTCCGACCGGACGCCGTGCACCGAGGTCACGTTCACGATCTTGCCGTACTCCTGGGCGCGCATGATAGGCGCGACGGAGCGGGTGAAGAAGAACGCTCCATCCAGGTTGGTGCGGACGACGGCTTCCCACTCGTGGTCCTCGAGGCGCCAGAGCGCACCGTCTCGACCGATTCCGGCGTTGTTGACCAGGATGTGGACGCCGCCGAGCTCCCGGTCGACTTCTTCCACGAACCGCTTCACGTCACGGCTGTCCCGGACGTCGCAGTGGCGGAAGTAGACCCTGACCTCGAGCTCCCTCAGCCGTCGGGCCACCTCCTGGGCATCGAGGCGGGCCTGTGAACCGGCGTCGAGAAAGCAGAAGGCGACGTGACAGCCGCAGTGGGCGAGTTCCAGGGCGACGGCCCGACCGATACCGCTCGACCCGCCGGTGACGATGGCGACCTGTCCCCGGAGATTCGTGGCGTCGAACTCTGGTCTGGGCTCGGTCCCGGTGCCGACCTCGTCGAGTAGCGCCTCGACGGCGCCGTGCATGTCCGCGTCCATGGGCGCTGAGGCTACGGGGAACGGTGCGTGGGGCGCAACCGATCAGCGATGCTCGCCGGTTTCGTCCTCGTCCGCCTCTAGCCCGTGCTTGATGGACCGCCCTTCCACGAGGAAGACGACATCTTCGCAGATGTTGGTGGCGAGATCCGCGGTCCGCTCCAGGTTCTGGGAAATCAAGAGGATCTCCAGCGCGGCCCCGATCCGCTTCGGGTCCTCCAGCATGTGCGTCACCACGATTCGGAAGACCGAGCGCTTCAGGTCATCCACGCGATCGTCCATGAGGCACACCATGCGAGCCGTCCCGGCGTTGCGGGACACGTACGCAGCCAGCGCATCCGACACCATGCCCCGCGTGATCTCGATCATCTCCTCGATCTCGCGCAGCTTCTCCATTGGTGGCGTGTCGGCAAGACGAGCCACCGCGCGGGCAATGTTCACCGCGTGGTCTGCGATGCGCTCCAGATCGTTGGCGACCTTGTTGGTGGCGATGATCTGACGGAGGTCGGATGCCATGGGCTGCTGCAGGGCCAGGAGCTCGACGACCCGCTCGTCGATCTCGACCTCCAACTCGTCGATGCGCTCGTCGGCGTCGCGAAGGATGTCGCCCTGCGACGGATCCCGCTCCAAGACAGCCTGGGTGGCATCCGCCAGAGCCCGCTCGACCATGGTCGCCATCTCCAGGAGCCGCTCCTGGAGAGTGTCCAGCTCCTGGTGGAAGTGCCGGCGCCGTGCGTGTTCCGTGTTCAACCGAACCTCCCGGTGACGTAAGCCTCCGTACGCTCCTCACGCGGATTGGTGAAGATGGTGTCGGTGGGGCCGTACTCGATGAGCTTACCCATGTACAGGAAGGCCGTGTAGTCGGAGATCCGCGCGGCCTGCTGCATGTTGTGAGTGACGATGACGATGGTGTAGTGCTCCTTGAGCTCGTAAATGAGCTCCTCGATCCTCTGGGTGGCGATGGGATCGAGTGCGGACGCGGGTTCGTCCATGAGGACGAGTTCCGGCTTCACGGCCAGTGTCCGTGCGATGCACAGCCGCTGCTGCTGACCACCCGAGAGCGCGTAGGCGGAATCACCCAGCCGGTCGCTCACCTCGTCCCACAGGGCCGCCTGTCGAAGCGAGGTCTCCACGAGCTCGTCGAGATCCCCTTTGAATCCGTTGATCTTGGGCCCGAAGGCGACGTTGTCGTAAATGGACTTCGGAAACGGATTCGGCTTCTGGAAGACCATGCCGATTCGGCGACGCACCTCCACCGGATCGACGTCGGGAGCGTAGAGGTCGTGGCCGCGGAACTCGATGAGGCCCTCCACCCGCGCGCTGGGGACCAGGTCGTTCATGCGGTTGAAGCAACGCAGGAGCGTGCTCTTGCCGCACCCGGACGGGCCGATGAGGGCTACGACCTGCTTCTTCGGAACCGAGAGCGACACGTTGTCGATGGCCTGCTTCGGGCCATAGTGGACGTTCACGTCCCGGACCCGGAGGGCCGGGCCGTCGTTCCCGATCTTAACGCCGTAGGTGGTGGACATCGATCAGATCTTCGAGCTGTATCGGTTCCGGAGCACGATGGCGATCGCGTTCATGGAAAGCAGGAGTACGAGGAGAACGATGATGCCGGCAGCTGCGATGGCGCGAAACTCGTCCTGCGGTCTCGACACCCACTGGTAGATCTGGAGTGGAAGCACCGTGAAGGGCGACATCGGCCCTTCGGGCGTGAAGGCGATGAAGCCCACGGCACCTACCATGATGAGAGGCGCCGTCTCACCCACGGCCCTCGATAGAGCGAGGATCGTGCCCGTAAGGATCCCCGGCAGGGCCATGGGAAGCACCTGGCTGCTCACCACCTGCCACCGGGTAGCCCCCAGCCCGTAGGCCGCTTCGCGGATGGTGGGCGGCACGGCCCGGATGGCCTCCTGGGCGGCGATGATGATGACGGGCATGATGAGGAGGGACAATGTGAGCGCCCCCGAGAGAACGCTCCGATCGAGTCCCAGGGTCCGCACGAAGAGGGCCAGACCCAGAATCCCGTAGACGATGGAGGGCACCCCGGCGAGGTTCGCGATGTTCGTCTGGATGGTCTTGCTGACCCATCCGCGGTCCGCGTACTCCTCGAGATAGATGGCCGCGGCCACCGAGATGGGGAACGAAATGAGGGCCGTCAGGGCCAGGATCCAGACGGACCCGGCCAGAGCCACCTTGATACCGGCACGCTCGGGGAATCGCGACGGCAGGGCGTTGATGAACCTCCAATCGAGACTCCCCATGCCGTCCACCATGACGTCGACCAGCAGCACGGCCAGGGACACCACCCCCACCAGCGTCGCCGCCCCGCACGCCACCGCGAAGACGGTTCCCTTCCATCGCCGGCGGCGATCGAACGCCGCATCGGACCCCCTGAGCCAGTCCTCGCCGCTCACTGGTACTCCTCACGGAAGCGGGACAGGACCCACTGGCTCAGGATGTTCATGCACAGCGTGATGACGAAGAGGGTCATCCCCACGGCGAAGAGCGTCTGGTAGGCCACGGTCCCCTGAGGCGTATCCCCAAGGCTCACCGAGACGATGTAGGCAGTCATCGTCTGGATGGACTCGAGGGGGTTCAGCGTCATGTTCGGCAGGTTCCCGGCGGCGATGGTCACGGCCATGGTCTCGCCGATGGCTCGGGAAATGGCCAGGATGAACGAGGCGAAGACCCCGGACAGCGCCGCGGGGACCACGACCTTGGTGGAGACCTCGAGCTTGGTGGCGCCCAGTCCGTAGGCACCCTCACGCAAGGCCCGGGGCACCGCCCGCAAGGCGTCCTCGGAGAGCGAAGACACCGTGGGGATGATCATGATACCCACGACGATGCTGCCCGCCGCGGCGTTGAACACGTCGGTCTCGGGAGCGAACTGCCGAAGAAGAGGCGTGATGAACGTGAGGGCGAAGTAGCCGTACACCACCGTTGGGATGCCCGCGAGGATCTCCAGGACGGGCTTGAGGACACCGCGAAGCCTCTCTCCCGCGTACTCGCTGAGGAAGATGGCGGTCATGAGCCCCAGCGGGAGGGCGATGATGGCCGAGCCGACAGCCACCATGACCGAGCCGGACAGCAGGGGCAGCACACCGAACCGCTGAGGTGTGAACGCCGGTTGCCATTGGGTGCCCGTCAGGAACTCCCAGATGGGCACGTTGGAGAAGAAGACCAGGCTCTCGCGGAGGAGTACGACGACGACTCCCACCGTGACCAGGGTGGAGATGGCCGCACACGCGAAGAGCACGCCTCCGATGACGCGCTCCTTGACGTTCTTGGTACGCTGAAAGCCCAGGCCGGACACAGCGGTAGGGGCGACCGGATCGCCTCCGACCGCCCCTACGTCTTCCGATGCGTCTCTTAGGTCAGTCGGTGCCACTCGCAGCCTCGGCGATCATGGCGAGGCCTTCTTGATACTGGGCCTCCGACAGCGCGTGGTAGCCGGTGGCCGGTACCAACATCGCCGCCTCGGACAGCATGAAGTCCACATAGGCGCGGACCTCGGGACGCTGAAGGGCGGAGTGCTTGACGTAGACGAAGAGGGGCCGCGCGAGAGGGCTGTACGTCCCGTCCTCGATGGTAATGTCGGAAGGTGCGACGCACCCGGCTCCGCCATCGATCTCCAGGAGCTTCAGACGATCCTGGTTCTCGGAATAATACGCGTATCCGAAGTAGCCGAGGGAATACCGGTCGCCGGCGACGCCCTGGACGAGGATGTTGTCGTCCTCACTGGCCTGGAAGTCGGGGCGGCTGGCGCCACTCTCTCCGAGAACGGTCTCGGTGAAGTAGTCGAACGTTCCGGAGTCGGTACCGGGGCCGTACAGCCGGATCTCCTCATCCGGCCACTCGGACCGGACATCGCTCCACGTGCTCACGCCACCATCCGGAGCCCAGACCCGGCGGAGCTCCTCGACCGTGAGGCACTGAACGAAGTCGTTCGCCGGGTTCACGATGACGGAGAGGCCGTCCCACGCCACGGACAGTTCGGTGAACTCCACGCCCGCGTCCTGACACTTCTCCACCTCCGATTCCCGGATGGGACGTGAGGCGTTGGAGAGGTCGGTCTCTCCGTTACAGAAGCGCTCGAACCCGCCACCGGAACCGGACACGCCTACGGTGACGCGTACACCGGGATTGCCGATCTGAAACTCCTCGGCCACCGCCTCCGCGATGGGGAAGACGGTGCTCGATCCGTCGATCTGAACCGAGCCGCTGAGCATGGCACCGTCATCACCGGCGCTTCCGCCACAAGCGGCGAGGGCCAGCAGGACAGCGCCCACAAGGAACGAGATAGAGGGGAAACGCTTCATGATTGTTCACTCAAGGAAAGAGTCCGTATCGGATTCACAAGCCTAGAGGGAATGGGCGACAGAAACGAGACAGGAAAGTAACAGATGGGTAACGCACGGACGACACGGTCGTTCGCCTCCACGTTCACGAATCGGCCAAGGGAAGGGTTACCCGGATGGTCGTGCCACGCCCCAGTGTGCTCTCCGCCTCCACCTCCCCTCCCATGGCCGACACCAAGTGCTTGACGATAGCCAGCCCCAGGCCGGTACCGCCGATGTGCCGGGCCCGGGAGCTGTCGGCTCGGTAGAACCGCTCGAAAATCCTCGGTAGCGACCGCAACGGGATCCCTTCGCCGTCATCCACTACCGCGATGCGGGCGAGTCCCACCGCTGCGTCGGCCTGTATCAGAACCTGGATGGACCCATCGGGCCGGGTGTGACGCACAGAGTTCTCGAACAGGTTGCGGAACACCTGGACCAGGCCGGCCCGATCACCGACCACCATGGCCTCGCCAACCACCGAGAAGCTCCGCTCCGATCCTTCGGGGAGCTCGATGAGGCCTCGTGCTTCCTGGACGGTATCGGGGACGAACACGTCCTCGCTCGCCGCCGCCCACCCCCCCGCCTCCAGCCTGGAGAGGTCGAGAAGGTCGTCCACGAGCCTCTGAAGACGAAGTGTGTTCACCCGGATGGACTCGAGGAACTGGCGTCGGAGGTCCTCGGGCGGGTCGGCCTCCGTGAGCGTCTCGGCGAAGCCACGGATGGCCGTCAACGGCGTCTTCAGCTCGTGGGACGCATTCGCCACGAAGTCGCGCCGCACCTGCTCCAGACGGCGCACCTCGGTGATGTCGAGGAGCGTGGTGACGGCGCCGCCGGAGTCCAGAGCCCGAGACGCCCACAGCACGTGTTGCCCATCGACCTCGAGCTCTCCGGACTGGCCATCCACGATCACGCTACGCTCGAGGGCGCTTCGGAGCGCGCCGTCCCGCACCACGGAGCTGACCGGCGCATAGGCGGGAACATCGTCGAGCTCGAGAAGCCGCCGGGCCGCACGGTTCATGCGCAGAACCCGGGCGTCGTCGGTGAGGGCCACGACCCCTTCCGCCATGCAGTCGATGAGCGTCTGCATTTCGTCGCGCTCCCGGGACAGTTCGGACAGACGCGCGCGCAACTCCTCCGTCAGGCGGTTGAACGCCCCGGCGAGGTCCTGGAGTTCGGCGATTCGACCAATGGGGACCTTGGTGGTGAAGTCGCCGCGGGCGAGCCTGCCGGCTCGGTCGGCAAGAGCGACCAGAGGACGCGTGAACGCCTTGCTCATGGCATAGGCCACCAAAAGCGCCAGCAGGAGCGTGGCCAGACCGATGACGGCTACGGTGCCCTGAACCTGGTCCACGGCCCGGTCGATCTCCGACCGCGGGGTGGCGATACGAAGAACGACCGGTTGCCCGTCCAGGTTCGCGATGCGCGCACCATACAGCAACGATCGCCCTACGGTGGTGCTCGTCCGGCTGGCGAAGCTGACTTCCTCCCCCGCCAGGACGCCCTGGACCTCCGGACGATCGATGTGGTTCTCGACGGCGGAGATCCGGGTGCGGGCGACGTATGAGTCCGCGAGAACCGTCCCGTCGAGGGCTATGAAGGTCACCCGGTTGTCGATTCGATCGGTGATGAGCCGGGCCAGGGCGTCGGCGTCGGGCGCCTCGGAGACCTCCACCAGGACGTGAGCCAGCGAGAGTTTCCGCTCCAGCTCCTGCCGGTACACCTCGTCGAGCTCACTGCGCAGGCCGGTACCCAGCAGCGGGATGATGACGACGACGAGGAACCCGACGACACCAGCGAACCCCAGGAACAGAGGATGGTGGACCCTCAGGCGCATGGGCGTCCTCTGGTGACCAGGACTACTCGACTCCCTCGGGCACCTTCAGTCGGTATCCGAACCCGCGGACCGTCTGGATCCAGTCGCCTATCTCCCCGAGCTTGGCACGGAGGCGCCGTACGTGCATGTCCACGGTGCGAGTCTGGATGCGGTCGGATACACCCGCTTCCATGTCCCACGCCTTCTCCAGCAGCTGCTTTCGGCTCTGCGTGCGGCCACGACGCTCCATCAACGCTTGAAGAAGGCGAAACTCGGTCGGGGTCAGGGAGAGTTCCTCGTCGCCGATGGAGGTCCTGTGGGACTCGGGGTTCAGGCGGATGGGCCCGGCCTTGAGGATCCGACCGCCGGGAGTTCCTCCGGTTTCCTGCACGCGGCGAAGAATCGCCTGCGCCCGGAGAACGAGTTCGCGTGGGCTGAACGGCTTGGTGAGGTAGTCGTCGGCGCCCAGCTCGAGCCCTTCGATGCGGTCCGTCTGCTCCCTCTTCGCCGTCAGCATGAGGACCGGCACGTGAGACGTGACCGGGTCGTCTTTGAGCCTCCGGAGGACGTCATCGCCACTCAAGCCGGGCAGCATCCGATCCAGGACTACGAGATCGGGGATCTCCCGACCGACGGCATCGAGGGCCTCGGTGCCACTCCCCGTCGTCTCCACCCGGAAGCCCTCCCGCGTAAGCTGGTAGGCGACGAGGGCGGCGATGTCCGGTTCGTCTTCGACGACGAGAACCCTCGGCACGACGGTGGACTGGGTGGCTTCCATGAATTCCTGGGCAAGCCTGCTCAACGGTGTCCCTCCGCGAGATGGACGGAAGGTCCGACCATCCGGGGCTGGAGGGTCAGCCGGTTTTGCAGAGTGCTTCCAGCTCTCCCTCGGTCAGTGTGTGATCGGTCTGCTTGGCCGCCCGGAAGAGGCGAGCGCACAGCTCCTCGTCCTCCGGGTCGTAGCCGCGGTCCCGCAACCAGTACTTCACGTTGGAGAGGCCGGACATGGGCCCGATCTCGATGGTCTGCCGGCGTCCGACCATGGATGCGGGAATCGACGAGTAGATCCGGTCGGCCAGCCAGGCGTCGCCCTTGGCCTGCGCCTTCACGATGGCGGCCGCGTGCACTCCGGTCCCCGTGCGGAAAGCGTCCGACCCGACGACAGGGTAGGAGTGGACCAGAGGGATCTGGCACGCCTTGGCGGCCAGCTCGCAGTAGTCGGGGAGCACCGTCAGATCGGCGTCGTGGACCCCCAGGAGCTTCAGGTTCACCAGGAGGAGGTCCATCTCGGTATTGCCCGATCGCTCCCCGATGCCCAGGGCGGTGCCGTGGACCCGGGTCGCTCCAGCCTTTATGGCCGCGATGGCGTTGGCCAGGCCGAAGCCCCGATCGCGATGACCGTGCCAGTCCACGCCCACGTCCTCGCCCGACGGCTCGACGATCTCTTCGATGACGAAGCGCACCAGCGCCCGGGTGCCCTCGGGGGTGGCATGACCCACGGTATCGGCGATGCACAGACGGCGAGCCCCGCAGCGAATGGCGGTTCCGTACAGTTCCTTCAAGGCGTCCGGATGCGCCCGAGTGGTGTCCTCGGTGACCATCAGCACGGGCAGGCCCTCCGATACGGCGAAGCTCACCGCCTCTTCCGTCACCCTGAGCATCTTCGAGAGCGTCCAATCCTCCGCGTACTGGCGGATGGGCGAGCTGCCGATGAAGGTGCACGCTTCGATGGGGATACCGACTTTCTGGCTGATCTCGGCGATGGGCTCGACGTCGGCCACGACGGTGCGGGCGGCGCAGTTCGCCTGGATGGAGAGCCCGGAGAGGACGATCTCCTGTGCCAGGGCAGTGACCGCCTCCACGGCCCGCGGGCCGGCCCCCGGCAGTCCGATGTCGGCGGTGTGGATGCCCAGCCGATCCATGTAGTGGAGCAGCCGGATCTTGTCGTCGATGGACGGATCGACCACCGATGGGTTCTGGAGACCGTCCCGGAGGGTCTCGTCGTCGAGCTGGATCTCTCCCAGGGCAGCCCAATCGAAGGCTCCGTCGGACTCGTTCCAGTCGTAAATGAGCGTCTGCTCGTCCATACTCTCCGTTCTCGGCACGGATTCCCTTCGAAGGTCCGCTAAACATAGAGAGGACGAACCTCGGGGTCATGTCGCCCCGACACCCGGAGAGGGGGATCACGGGCGCGTAGCCACGGGGCCTCGGTAGGGGCGCGGCTCTTCGTCGTAATAGCGGAAGATCTTGTAGCCGCCACCCCGCACGAGGACGTCCTTGAAGAGCCCGGCCTCCCAAAGCCGGGGACCGCCGTGGAGGGTGAAGACGACCACGCAGTCCGTCTCGACGGCGAACGTCTCGAACTCTTCCACGCCTCCGCGGCACTCGACGCGCTGGAACCCCAGGTCGCGGTTCGCGAAAAGGGGAAGGAGCCGACCGAGACCTCTGGCGTTCCGATTCTGGATGTTGGACCAGGCGTAGTCCACGGGGAAGTTCACCTCGGGGGCCGAAGCGGGCAGCTCCGGCCACACGACTTCGTTGTGTTCGGTTTCCGTGAGCCGCACAGTGTTCAGCGCCGCGGTGTCCTGGTTGGCAAGTGCCGCCAGGACGTGCTCGCCGAGCGCGCTCAGGCCAGGCATGGCCCCGTCCAGGCGGAGCGTTCCGGAGGGACGCTCACCCGAGGGGACATCCCCGGGGTGAAGCGGGTCCGCACCGACTTCGGCACCCATCTCGACGGGCGCCCCTCCGCACGCCGTCGCCAGCAACAGCAACAACGGAAGGAACGCGCTGAACGTGGAAGGCCTCGGAGCCGGTCTGATCCGACTCCGGGCCTCCACCGACCCCTGGGGGAGGCCGTCGTTCGCGAGAGTCGAGGTGCCGGCGCCTCCGCACAACTCCTCTGCGGTCCGCTGAGCGGCGCAGGAAGCGCGGGTATGGTGAAGCACGGAGGGCACCGGCGAAGCCTCGATCTCGTCGTTCAGTGAATCAGCTCTGCGCGAACGTCGTCCAACCCTCGAACCACTGGGTCGTCGCGTCCGGATCGACGGCGCCGATGTAGGTCGCCGTGACGTCGAAGAAGCCGTCATTGGGTGGCGTGGCGCCGTTGCCGGCCGAAGCCAGCGCCGCCGAGCCCGCGCCGGGACGGAAGTCCGGCGCGGTCCGGTTGAAGGGATCCGTCAGCAGCGGGTCGGTGCCCACCAGGTTGTTCCAGGCAGCGGTGTTCGCCACATCGTCCTGGAAGCCGTCGGCGTCGCCATCGATGTCCCCGTCACCGCCGTTTCGGGCGATGATGGAGTTCTGAACAGAGTACCGCCCGACGGTCTCGGCGTTGTCCACGTCGACACCCGAGCCACCGAAGCCGATGACGATGGCGTTGTAGATGTCACCGCCCGTACCCCGGCGGAGGCGCAGCCCATCGACGGACTCGCCCGTCGTGCCACCGGCGCCGTCCAGACCCTTACCGACGAGAGTCACGTTGTAGATGAGGGGATCCGTGAGCGGCATGGCATCGAAGTCGTCCTCGTTGCCGTCGACCTCGAACCCGTTGTCGGCATCGTCGGGGTCCTGCTGGGCGATCCAGAACTGCCCTCGGCCCTGCCAGCCCGTGGAGTAGTCGAAGGAGTCGTCGGAGATCCCCGTGGCGACAGCCCACTTGAGGTCCACCGTGCCACCGAAGAACTCGAAGCCGTCGTCGGAGCCGTAGTGGGTCTGGATGGCCTCCAGCGTCGTGCCGGAGCCCACACCGTTCAGCGTCAGGGCGTTGAGCTCGTTGCCGAAGGAGACCTCGTAGCCGGCGAACTCGATGCGCGTGTACGTCATCGAGCCGCTGTCGTCGTCGTTCATCGTCCCGCCGTACGGACCGGACGCGCCCTCGCCGACACAATCGGAGGCCGGGAAGTTGCAGATGGAGTAGCCGTTGATGACCACGCCACCCCAGTCACCCCGCTCCCGCGAGCCCGCAGGGGCGGCGGAAGTGAAGACCACCGGGTCGCTCATCGTGCCGTTGGAGAAGATCTGTCCGCCCTGGCGGACCATGAGCGCAGACGGCTGGACGTCGGTGCTACCGAGGAGGAGTGTCCCTGCCGGGATCGTAAGGGAGCCCCCGTCCTCCACCGTCACGATGCCCGTGATGGTGTAGGTGATGGTCGCATCGAGGGTGACAGCGGTGTCGATGCTCCCGCTGAGGACCGCCGTGTTGGGATCGATGAGACCGTCGGCGGGGTCGCTGGGAGCCGAGTTCCCGTCGGCGTTCTTGGCGATGACACGGTACAGGTACGTCGTGCCCTGGACGACGGTGTCGTCGGTGTAGGTGGTCTCCGTCAGGTCCGAAGCCAGAGCGGAGAACGTGCTGGTGCCGAGGGTCCGACGCTCGACGTCGTATGCGGTGGCGCCGGCGACGGCGCTCCAGGTAAGGACCAATGAACCGCTGGACTCACTCACTGCGACGCCCGTCGGGACTGCGGGCGGATCGCCCATGTCGACGGGGTCCTCGTCACCGCAGGCTGCAACCGAGACGGCCAGCGCGGCTACGAGAGGGAAGAAGCGACCTCTTGAAAACATCCTGAGATTCTCCTGTAGGGGAATGCTGTTTTCGGGTCGCGCCTCTCGCGACCCACCTGTGAGCTCCGCCGCCCTCGTGGCGACGGAGCAGGTGGGCTTGGAATCGCTCACTACCGACCCAAGCCCCAACTGATGCCCAGTGAGACGGAGCGACCGAGGTCGTATGCCCTCAGCAGACCGCCGCCCTGGGTGAACTCGACCTCGTTTCCAATGAGCCGGGAGGCCGAGATCTTGGCCTTCCAGCCCCCCTGGATGGGCCACTCGACCACGGCGTCGAGCTGGCTCCGGGCTTCTTCGTAGATGTCCGGAGTCGCCTGACCGCCGACGGCGTCGATGCGACGTCCGAACCGGTTGAAGAGGACCGTGGCGCTGGCTCCTCCCTCCCCGGGCGCCCACGTCAGGCCCCCGTTCAGCACATAGGGCGACTGGCCCTGGAGTGACCGCTGCTTCGCCACCACCGCCAGGTCCGTCTCGCCCGTGCCCGGCAGATAGACCTGGATCGTCGAGCCATTGACGACCTCGGACTCGATGACCGTCAGGTTGCCGTTGAAGGACAAGCTCTCCAGGCCGTTACCCAGGAAGCCCAGGTCCGAGCGTACCTCGAACTCGAGACCGTAGTTGTCGGCGCCTTCGGCGTTGACCCACGTCTTGAGAAGCTCCGAGCTGGGAAGCACGGCGACCTCGATGGGCGCGTCGAACTGCTTGTAGAAGCCACTTACCGCGAAGACCGTCTGCGGACCACCGAACCACTCGAACCGGAGGTCGTAGTTGTCGATCCGGGTCCGATTCAGGCTCGGGTTACCGATGACCAGATAACCACCGGCGTAGTCGGCGAAGGAGAAGGGCGCCAGCTCGCGGAGCTGAGCCCGCGCCAGCGTCTTCGACGCGCTGGCCCGCAGGTTCATGGACTCACCCAGAGCCAGCGTGGCATTGATGGCCGGCAGGACATCGGTGGACTCACGCTCCGCCCCTTCCACCGGATCCAGCCCGGCGACCTCCCACAGATCCTTGGGCGAGACGCTCTGCAGCGAGCGTTCGACCCGGGCGCCGCCCGACAGACGCAGCCCCTCGAGCAACTCGAAGTCGACCATGGCGTAGGCCGCATCGATCTCTTGGAGGGCGTCGTAGTTGTCGGTACGGAACGTCGCTTCCTGGATCACGAAGCCATCGGGATCGATGTAGGCGTCGTCGAAGAGCTCGTTGGGACTCAGCGTCCGAACGTCACTGTCGATGAGGGAGCCCCGGGGCCGGAAGCGGAAGCGGCGCGTGAAAGCGGTCCGGTCCTTCCGGTCCGTGCTGGCCCCTACCGAGACGCTGGCCGGCGAATCACCGAGCTCGAAGGGGAGCTTCAGCGACGTACCGGCGTTCCAGCCGTCGTCCACCATGTCCTGGTGGAAGACCGAGCCGCTCTGGATGAAGTCGTCCCAGATGTACTCGCCGTCGAACTCCTGGTAGAGAGACTCGCGGGTGCTGGGCTCGTAACGGGAAGCGCGGGTTAGGGCGCCTCGCCAGTTGAGCACGACGTCGGCGAGGAAGCCGAGCTGGTGTTCTCCCTCGAGTTGGGTGTTCAGCAGCGTCTGCTCCATGTACTGGAGGCGGGAGTTCCACTGGTTCGTGCTCGAGTCGAGGTTGAAGCCCTCGTAGATCCGGGCCGCGTCGGTGGAGAGATGGTTGTAGACCGTCGCCAGCTTGATCTGGTCGGTGGGGCGCGGCTGATACGTGAGGTTCACCAGCCCGCCGAGGGTCACCGACTGCTGCGCCACGGTGCCGCGGTAATCCACCTCCGGGTCGTCCACACCCGCCGAGGCGAAGACGCGCTCGATGCTGTTGGTCCGCAGGCTCTGGTCGGCGGAGTAGTTGAAGGAGGCGATGAAGCCCGCCCGCTGGTTCTCTCCGAAATCGAAGTCATCGCCGTACGACAGTCCGAGGCCGCCGTTGAACGGGATCTTCCGATCCGTCGGGCCCCAGTCGCCGCCGAACGCCTCGCCCATCTCCTCGAGCTGCTCGTCGGTGAAGTTGCTCCGGTTCACCGGACGATCCATGGGGATGACACCGGGGAGCCCCCGGGTTCCGTCGTCGAAGCCAAGCAGGTCGAGGCCACCCCCCGCGTAGCCGATCCCCCCTGTCCCGGTGGCCACCGAGTTCCAGCCGCCGGAGAAGCTCACGCTGAAGATCCGGTTCGACGGGAAGTCACGGGTCTCGAGCTGCACCAGACCACCGGCGTAATCCCCCGGCTGATCCGGCGAGTAGCTCTTCGACGTGACGATGCTCTGGAGGAGCCCAGCAGGGATCACGTCCAGAGGGATGACCTTCTTGTCCGGCTCCGGCGATGCCAAAGGCGCGCCGTTGAGCGTCGTGGAGCTGTAGCGCTCACCAAGCCCACGCACGTAGGCGTACTTGCCGTCCACCACGGACAGCCCGGGCACGCGCTTGAGGGCAGCCGCGGCGTCTCCGTCGGGCGAGCGGGAGATCTGCTCTGCGCCGATGCCGTCGGACACCACCGCCGAGAGCTTCCGCTCGGTGAGAAGCGCCGTCGTCGAGCCCCGCTGGGCCGACGACGTGACGATGATCTCCTCGAGTTCGACGGCCTGTGAAATCAGGGTGATATCCAGCTCGGCCGTCTGGCCCGCTCGTACCACGACGCCGGTCACCGTCTTCGACCCGTACCCGATGTTCTGGGCGGTGACGTCGTAGCTGCCCGCGCGCACGTTCCGGATGACGTAGCGGCCATCGAGGGCGCTCAGGGCGCCGGCCGATCCGTCGGCGATGTAGACCTGCACGCTGGAGAGGGGCTGGCCCGTCTCGCCGTCCAGAACACGGCCGACGATACGGCCGACGTCCTGAGCGTTCAGGGTGGAAGGCACCATGCCCGTGAGGGCGGCCGCCAGGAGTATCAGTAGACTTCGCGTGGCCACGTTGGCCCCGATGCGATTGCATCGTTTCATCGGATTGTTCATTGCTCCTTCCGTCGTTGACGTTGGAACCGATCTTCTCGAAGGAGCCCCGCGCTCCCGTTTCGATGCGGGAAGCATACCGGCGACCCGTAACGACCAAGGGCAGCCTTCGTAACGGAGCGGTAACTCATGTCGATGACCGATAAGGCAGGCACGACGGACTTCGAGACGTCGCTACGGGACCTGGCCGACAGTGCGCGCGTGCGTGCCCTGGTCGACGAGTTGCGCGCGAACGACGAGGCCACCCTGGCCACGCAGATCGAGCTCACGGAGATCCCGGCGCCGCCCTTCGGTGAGCTGGCCCGCGCCGAGCGCATGGCGGCACTCCTGACAGAGGCCGGCCTCACCGATGTCGCCCTCGACAGGACCGGCAATGTCACCGCCTCTCGTGCCGGTTCGTCCTCCCAGCCCCCCCTGTTCGTGACGGCCCACCTCGACACGGTCTTTCCGGCAGGCACGGACGTGACCGTCACTCGAGACGGGTCGTTGCTTCAGGGACCCGGAATATCCGACGACGGAAGGGGGCTCGCGGCGCTCGTCGCCCTGGCGCGGGCTCTCGGGTCCAGCGATGCACGAACCGTCATGCCCCTACGCTTCGTCGCCACCGTTGGCGAGGAAGGGATCGGGGACCTGCGGGGGGTGAAGGGGCTCTTCGGGGGAGACTCGGTCACGGACGGCGACGCGGCAGCCTCGGCGAGAGGCGCCGCGAGCGCGTTCATCTCCCTGGACGGAGCCGGACTGGAGCGGATCGTATCCAGGGGGCTCGGATCCCGTCGATTCCGCCTGACCATCCGCGGACCAGGAGGTCATTCCTGGGTGGACTGGGGCACGGCCAATCCAGCCCACGCCCTCATCGAACTCGGATCACGGCTGACCGGGCTCGCACTGCCCAGCCAACCGAAGACGACCCTGACCGTCGCTCGACTCGGAGGCGGCAAGAGCATCAACGCCATTCCCCAGGAAAGCTGGCTGGAGATCGACTGTCGCAGCGCCGACGGGGCCCTGCTGGCGGACCTGGTGGCGCGCGTGGAGCGCGCGGTGGAGGGCGAGGCGGCGAGGCACCCCGACCTGGACTACGGCCTCGAGGTCATCGGCGACCGCCCGAGCGGAGCTACGGACGACGAGCACCCCTTGGTGCAGGCTGCGTTGGCCGCTACCCGACTGCTGGGTGAGGAGCCCCAGTTGGCCCTGTCGTCCACCGACGCCAACGTTCCCATGGCCTTCGGCGTTCCCGCCATCACGCTGGGGTGCGGTGGCGAGGCCGGCAAAGCCCACACCACCGACGAATGGTACCGGAACACGAAAGGCCCGGACGGGATCGTCCGGGCCCTTCACGTGATTCTCCACGTGGCAGGCCTGGCGAACGGCTGACGGGAGCGCGTGAGCCGCGCCCGCCGAGCTAGGCGCCTATCCCTCCACGACGGTATGGTCCGCCACGAGTACCGACCCGCTGACATTGGACAGACGCGCGTCGGCCCCCACGATGGAGCCGTGGAGGCGGACGGATTGGAGGCGGGTCCGGGCTCCGACCACCGTGTCGCGAAGCTCGCATCCCTCTGCTACCGCACCGGCCTCCAGCGTCACGTTGGGCCCGATGGTGCCACCATGGACATGGGCACCGGCCTCGATGCGCACGGGCTCGACGATCTCGGCGCCCTCGACGTGGGCTCCCGAGTCGACGCCGCCCCGCCGGGTCTCCAGCAAGTGGCCATTGGTCTCGAGGAGCGTCTCCGGCTTTCCGGCGTCCCACCAGCCCTCCACGGGAGCCGTGACGAGGCGGCTCCCCTGGTCGACCATGTATTGAAAGGCATCCGTGAGGTAGAACTCACCCGAGGGTCCGGGCTGGCTCGCCAGAGTGTGTCGGACGCCCTCGAACAGGAGCTCGTGGTCGCGGATGTAGTAGAGGCCGATGTTGGCGAGCTTCGAGATGGGTTCGGACGGTTTCTCCACGATCTTCTTCATGGTGCCGTCTTCATTGGTGACGATGACCCCATAGCGCTGGTAGTCCTCCACCTCCTTCGCCCACAGGACGGCGCCATATTCCGCGCCGAGAGTGGCCGTGAGGCCGTAGTCGACCTCCAGCACCGCATCGGCGAAGATGATGAGAACGTCCTCGTCGACGTACGGCTCGGCCAGGGCGATGGCGCCCGCGGTCCCGTCCTGGACCTCCTGGACGACGAAGTGACCCGTGAGCTGGGGGTACTCTTCACCGATCCACTCCTCGATGGCGTCCCGGAGGTAGCCGACGATGAAGACGATCTCCTTCACACCCAACTCGACGAGGTCGTCGAGGATGTAGGCGAGAACGGGCTTTCCGGCGACCTTCAGGAGTGGCTTGGGAGTATGATGGGTCAGCGGGCGGAGGCGGGTACCTTTTCCCGCGAGGGGGATCACGGCTTTCATCGGCGTCGTTACCCGAAGTTGGTCGAGGGTGGCGGACCGGAAGGCTGTCCTCCAGCCTTCCAGCCACACTATAACTGGTTCATCGCGCCTCGTAAGCGGACAGGAGGGACCATGTTGGAAAAGATCGCCAAGGCGACCCTCGTTGCCGTGGCCGTCGGCGCCTGTGGAGGGCCGCCCGCCGTGGGACAGCCTTCGCCGGCTCCATCACCGAGCATATCCGTCCAGGAGTCCCCTGAGCCGGGATGGATCCAGGTCAGCGGCTCTGCGAGCGTGGACGTACCGCCCGACCGCGCCTCGGTCTCCTTCGCAGTGGAGACCCGGGCCGGCGACGCGGGCGGCGCGGCCCAGGCGAACGCGGACGCCATGGACGCCGTCCTGCGCGCCATCCGCTCCGCCGACTTCGCCGGACTCGAACTCGAGACCTACGGATACTCGCTGCGCCCGGAGTATTCGACCAACAACAATCAGCGCACCCGGGAGATCATCGCGTACACCGCGTACAACAACGTCCGCGCCACCGTGGCCGAACCCGCCCTCGTCGGTCGGGTCATCGATGTCGCCATCGGCGCCGGAGCCAATCGCGTGGCGGGGATCTCCTTCTTCGCGTCGGACACGGAGGAGGCACGCAACGAGGCCATGGCTCAGGCTGTTCGCGACGCCACCGCCGAGGCCCGCGTCATCGCCGAGACTCTGGGCTACCAGCTGGGTCCGCCCCTGGAAGTGAACGGAGGCGCCATGCGGCCGGGTCCCTGGATGATGGAGTCCGACCTGGCGCTCAGCGGGCGAGCACAGGCGGCGCCCACGCCCATCGAAGCGGGGAGCCAGGCCGTCACCGCCAACGTCACCATCCGATTCGCTCTCGGGCCGAGGACCGGTGGGTGAGGTGAACCCCCTCGTCCGGGGGCTCACCGAGAAGTCGGCGGAGACCTCCCCCGACGCCGAAGATCCGCGTCTCCGGGGACGGACCTACACCATCCCCTTCGATGACGTGTGGGAGGCCTCCTTGGCCGTGATTCGCCACCGTCTAGGCCGATGGACCGTCGTCCTGGACGACGACAGGGCCGGGCGGATCGACGCCCTCGCCACCAGCGCCCTGCGTGGCCTGGAGACCGAGGTCGTCGTACGTCTCGGCCTCGACGAGAACGGCCAGACGCGGGTGGACCTTCGGGCCACATCGCGCACGGATGTGCGGGACTTCGGGCGATGTCGGAGGCTCATCGGACGCTTCACCCACCGCCTCGACAGGCAGCTCGATCCTCGGCCGGACCAGATCCTGGACCCGATGACCATGCCTCGATTCCAGCAGAGCACGTGAGTCTCCGCCGCCTCGTCCCTGCGGTGATGGCCGCAGCCCTCGCCGTCGCCTGCACCGAACCCGAGCGGCAACCGAATCAGGGGCCCGCCGACGGCGAACCCGCCGCCGATTCCGGAAACTTCGTCGAGAGCGTTTACGAACGGAACTTCGTGTTCGCCTCCCTCGAAGGAGACAGCGTCTTTCTCGTCCCTTGGTTCATGCAGACGCAACAGATGCCTGATTCCGTTCTTCGGGAGGCCTCCGGGTGGATCGCCCGAGGGGGGGTGTGGGATCGATTCTACGCCGAGCGCTGGTGGACGCCTCCGACGCGGGTCCCGAACCGGATCCTTCCACACCGTGAGTTGGCTCTTCTCATCGGTGACGAAGGCGTCGTGGACGGCATCGTCTTCGAGGATCCACCGAGAAGCCTCGAGGTGATCATTGGCCCGGGGGGGGCAGCCTGGACGGGAGCGCGAGGCGGCACGTTCCAGCTTCTCAGCGGGTCGGCCTATCTCGCCGATCAGCGCATCGACGGGGTGATCCTCGACATGGCCCGGGCATCGGCAGGCAACCGCGTGAACGGGGGGGACTGGGCGTTTCTGCTATCGGGAGATTCGGCCCACTTCGTGCTTGCCTCGGACGTCGAACACGGGGGGGACGCCGATGCCGTCTACCGGGCGTGGGGGCGCTTCGAGGACGAGGACCTCCACTGGCCCGACGTCCGGGTGGAGTGGGAGCGCACCGAAGCCTTCCCCCCCGCCCGCCGCGACGTGCCGGTGGAGTGGCGCGTCGGCTCCGACGACGTGGACATCCAGGGTCGGCTGGAGGCCGTCTCCGCCGAGATCCAGGCCGGTGAGGGCCCCGGGCCGCTCCTCCCCGTGCGGGCCCTGTACGAGGTGGAGGGTCGGCTGTCCACGCAGGTCGGCGACTTCCGGGTGCGCGGGCTCGTGGTCCACGAGCGACGGTAGGGCGTCACCGGCATGTCGACTCAGGAGATCGTCCAGGCCCTGGTGAAGATCTTGTTCGGCGCCATGGCCGGTGGCCTCACCAACACCATCGCGGTGTGGATGCTCTTCCATCCGTACGAGCCGCCGAAGCTCTTCCGACGGTGGACGATCGGATTCCTCCACGGCGCCATCCCGAAGAACCAGCCCCGGCTGGCAGCCGCCATCGGACGCACCGTCGGCAATCGACTCCTCACTCCCGAGGACCTGACGAGGACGTTCGCGAACGTCGAGTTCCGCGACGCCTTCGACCACCGTCTGGCCACCTTCCTCGACGAGATGCTGCACACCGAGCGTGGCTCACTGCGGGAGCTCATCCCGCAGCCGGTTCAGAGTGACGTGGACGCCCTCGTGGACGACGCACTCGCTCGGGGGCTCGACCAACTCGAGGCCTACGTGGCCACCGAGGAGTTCGAAAGCGCCATGGGGCGTCGGGCGACGGACCTGGTCGACGCGGTAGCCGACGAGCCCATCGGAGGTGTCCTCACCCCTGCCCGGGAAGCGGCACTGGAATCCGCCGTCGAGGAGTGGCTCCAGAACGCTGTGGGTAGTGAGGACTTCCGGGACGCCGTGGCCGACTACCTCGAGCGGGCCTCGATCAAGCTCCTGGAGCCGGGCCGGACGTTCGAGGAGATCTTGCCCCTTGGGCTGATCAGCTCACTGGAGAAGGCCATCGCGAGCTATCTCCCGTTGGCCGCCGAGCGCCTGGGCGGACTCCTGGAAGATCCCAAGGCCAGGGCCCGCTTCGAGGCGACCATCCATGACCTCCTCCATCGCTTTCTCCGCGACCTGAAGTTCCACCAACGCGTGGTGGCGCGGGTGGTCATGACCGAAGAGACCGTGGACAAGGTCCTCGACACCATCGAGGCGGAGGGCGCCGAGCGGCTCTCCGAGATCCTCCGGGACCCGGCGGTGCAGGAGGCCATGGCGCGCGGGGTGAACCAGGCCATCGTGGACTTCCTCCGTCGACCGGTGGCGGAGGTCCTCGGTCAGCCCGACGATCCCAACCTGGTCGAGGCCCGGGCGACCCTCACGGGATGGATCGTGGACATGTCACGGGACCCGGCGACCCACGATTTCCTGGTCGAGAAGCTCCATGCCGGCCTGGAGAGAGCCGGCGCGAAGACGTGGGGCGAAGCCCTGGAGAACGTCCCGCCGGACCGCATCGCCGAGCTTCTCGTGACCGCCGCCCGCACGCAGACGGCGCGAACCGTGGCCGAGAAGAGCGCTCAGCGTCTCGTCAGCCGCCTCTTCGAGCGCCCCATCGGAACCCCCGCCCGCTGGCTACCCGTGGACGGCGCGCAGCGGCTCGAGGCCGCCGTGGGAGACCCGCTCTGGGAGTGGCTCCAGACCCAGGTCCCCGCCGTGGTGGAGCGCATCGACGTGGCGCGCCGGGTGGAGGAGAAGGTGCTCCACTATCCGACGCCGAAGATGGAGGAGCTGGTGCGGAAGGTCACGGACCGTGAGCTCAAGCTCATCGTACGACTCGGCTACGTGCTGGGAGCCTTCGTGGGTATCGCCTTGATTCTCGTGGACGCTCTGCTCCAGTAGCGGGCTCCGGCTCAGTCCTTGCGGTCTTCCGGGGACTCGAGCTTGAAGCCGGAGCGGCTCCCGCGCTGCCTGCGCCGGTCCGCCGACGGACCACTCGTGGAGATCTGACGCTGCATCCAAGCCAGGGGAGTGAAGATCCGCTTCACTTTTCGCCGCCGGGCGCCCCCCGACTCCATGACCCGCTCGATGTCCTCGGGCGTCTGCGTGTAACGGCCGGGCATCCCCAACCAGACCCCTATGCCCAGGCCCAGGACTCCAGTGACGATGAGGAAGAAGAGGGTCATGGGTTACCGCCAATGAAAACGGCGCCCCGCGAGGGACGCCGGAGTCGCGATAGGACGTCTTGGAAGCTCACTTGCCCGTGAGCGTCTCCACCACCAGAAGGCCGAGCCCGATGGAGAGGATGATGGCCACCGCGTTGGTGCCCACCGCCACCATGGCGACGACGGTCCAGAAGACCACGTGTGTGAAGGTGTAGCCGCCGGGGAGGAGATTCATCGTCGTCGTGGTATCGGGTTCGGGTCGGTGTTCAGCGCCTGTGAAATATGCTCGGGTGGGCCGTGCCTGTCACCCCTGCGATCCCGCACCGCGGCCTCGCACGCCAGACCACGCCTCAGGCGTCGTCGGCGGACCCGGTGTAGCGCTTACGGGCCTCGGCCAGGTATCCGGGCTCCAGGCGGAGCAGGTTGCAGATCTTCCGCATGAGGTAGTCCTCCTTGCTCGCCAGGTCTCCGTCGGAGTAGACGAGACCCCACATGATCTCGGCCAGCACCATCTTTTGGCCGGTGGAGTAGTTCTCGGCGATGAGGTTCGTGAACTGCCAAAGGTCCACGGCCTCTTCCCTCTCCTCCTCCGCCAGCTCGAGGAGTCTGCCCGCCTCTGCGGCGTCCAGGCCGAACTGCCGGCGCACCGCCGATTCCAGGTGCTGCCGCTCGTCGTCGGTGAACTCGCGGTCCGCGTGGGCCAACTCGAGGAGGAGGGCACACGCAGCCAGTCGGATGTCCTTCGCCGCCTCCTGGGGATCGGCCTGGGGCGCCGGGCTCATGGACGACGAGAAGAAGTTCTTGATCGAGCTCAGCATGAAACTCTCCGTGGCGCTCTAGAAGTCGACCGACTGCACCTTCCTGATGCCCGCCTTGAGGGGCAGCCAGATGGCGAGGGCCGTGAGAATGGCGGCTCCGGTCACGCCCATCAAGAGCGGCACCAGTCCGACCTCCGCTTCTCCGCCCTGTATGCGGGAATCGAGGAAGAAATACACCGGCCATGCCTCGAGGACGACGACGCCGACAAGGTACGACACGGCGGCCATCATGAAGAGGAGGCCGCCGAAGGAGGTGGGTATCTCCGCTACGTTCTCCGTGTCGTAGTTCGGGTACAGCGCGCCGAAGCCGAGTGCCAACGACGTCAGCGCGAAGGTGACTCCCACCATGGTCACCGTGGTCAGGACCAGGACGAAGGTCGAGGCCTGGAGTACGAGGTTCGTGCCGACGATGAGGGGCAGCGCGACGACCAGAAGGGGCACGGTCCCCACCCAGTACTTCGACCAGAAGATGGTCCGGATATCGACGGGCGACGACTGCATGAGCCACATCATCCGCCCTTCGATGGACATGGCGGGGAAGACGAAGCGGGCTGCGATGGCAGCCACCACGAACCCGGCGAGGCCCAGGTTCAAGAAGGAGACCGCGTTGATGAGGAGGAAGGACACCTCCTCACCCGTATAGAGGGGCAGGACTGTGATGTTGTAGACGTACACCGCCACCAGGACACCCAGGAGGATGAGCTGCGACCACTGGGTGGTGTCGCGGAAGAAGACCCGGATCTCCTTGGCGACCATCACACGGGTGCTGGGCTCGGCGCGCCTCAACGCGCGGTCCACCACCCTCGAGCGTTGGCGGCCCACCTTCCTCTCCGCCCCCTCCTGGGCGCGGGTGAACCCGCCGTCGAAGTAGCGACGGTGCAGCCACGCCCCCACGACGAGGCACATGGCGGCGGTGGACCAGAGAAAGGCGAAGGAGAAGGCGTCGAAGTCCCCGCTCAGGTGGGTCATGAGCGACTGGGCCGCCCACTCGCTGGGGAGCCACGTCGAGGTGGGTGTCCGGAGTACCGCGATGAAGTCGACGAGGCTGCTGAACTCCTCCGGGCTCATGAGGCGTTCGGGCCTCAGGAAGCGGAAGAGGGCGACCACACCCGCGGCGGCGAAGAGTCCGACCAGAGCCAGGAGGTCCCGAGTCCGGCGTGCCGGAAAGATGTTGACCAGCAACAGCGTGCCGGCGCTTCCGAGGACGGCGGGGATGACGAGGAAGGGCACCACGGTCCCCAAGGCCAGCAGGTAATAGACCGGCCCCGCCGCATAGACGACCCCGTACGCCACCAGCAGGGGCACCGCGAGGAGCGCCACCATCCACGACGAGTCGACGATGGTCTCGATGAGGCGAGCGGCGTACACCGTCTCCGACTCGACCGGAGCGGCCACGACGAACTCCAGGTCCTCCGAGAGGAAGAAGGTGGAGAGGGCGGTGATGACGTTGGAAAGGACGAGGATCATCAGGAACGTCAGGAACGCGATGCCCAGGAGCTTGCCCGCCAGGAGATCGCCGATCCCCTGTGTGCCCCGGAAGTACTGGAGCATCCGGAAGATCACCGCGAAGATGAGCGCCCAGAAGAAGAGGCCGACGAAGCTCAGCAGGAAGCCCTTGAAGAGCCGCCCCTCGTCGGTCTTCGCTCGATTGAGCTTGGTCCTGAGCTTGGGCCTCAGCAGCCAGAGGAGGCCGGCGCGAGGGCGGAGGGCGGCTCCGTTCACCGTGCGATGGCCTCTCGCAGCCCTTCGATGATGTCGTTCATCGCTTCGCCACCGGTGACCTTCAGGAAGATCTCCTCCAGGTGGGCCCCGCCGGCGTGGGCCTGTTCTCTGAGTTCCTCCATGGTGCCGAAGGCGATGATCTCCCCTTCGGCGATGATGGCGATCCGGTCGCAGAGGGCCTCGGCGACCTCCAGGGTGTGGGTCGACAAGAAGACCGTCCCCCCGTTCTCCGCGAAGGTCCTGAAGAGGTCCTTGAGCAGGCGCGCCGACCGGGGGTCGAGTCCCACCATGGGCTCGTCGACGACGATGAGCTCGGGCTGATGAATGAGAGCCGAACTGATGAGGATCTTCTGCCGCATGCCGTGGGAGTAGCTCTCGATGAGCTCGTCCTTCCAGGGCGCGAGCTGGAAGAGCTCGAGGAGACGGTCGGCACGGGCCTCGACTTCGTCACCTTCCCGACCCCACAAGCCCGCCACGAAGCGCAGGAACTCGCCCCCCGAGAGCTTGTCGTAGAGGTAGGGGCGATCCGGGATGTACCCCACCCGGGACTTGGCGCGCTCGGGCTCCTTCTCCAGGTCGTCGCCACCGACGATCACCTGACCCGACGTGGGACGGAGTACACCGGCCACCATACGGATGGTCGATGTCTTCCCCGCCCCGTTGGGCCCCAGGAAGCCGAAGATCTCGCCCCGCTTCACGGAGAGGCTCAGCCCTTTCACCGCTTCGAACCGGCCGTACTTCTTCCAGACCTGGCGCAACTCGAGCATGGTGCCCGCCGCGACTTTCGGCGCCGGCGGGGTGAGAACGGCGGTGTTCGATCCTTGCATATCCATCACGAGCGTTCCTCTCGGAGCTGGTGGCTGGGCATCACTGTTGTGCGGTAGTCATGTCGAGCACCTCGATGTCGAGGTTGCCGATGAGCCGGACGATCTCCACCTGCTGGGCGAGTCCCCCGATGACGAATCGGATGTGGGAGGCGTCGGCGGGGTACTGACCGAACGTGGGATCCACGGCGACCCATTCGCCCAGCCAGACTTCGGGCCAGGCGTGGTAGAAGAAGGCGCCGTTCACGTAGACCAGGCCCACGGCGGTGCGGGCGGGGAGCCCGAGGGCTCGAGCCATGGCGACGTAGAGCACCGTGTGCTCGTTGCAGTCACCCTGGAGGGTCTCCAGGACCTGCACGGCGTTGGGCACGGAGAAGGTGATGTCCTTCTCCAGCATGTTGTAGACCGACGTGGTGAGTTGGCGGGCTACGTCCTTGGGCCGCTGGGCCCACTGTGTCCTGCGTCCCGTGACCTCTCGGGCCCGGCGGATGATCCGCTCGTCGTCACTCTGGATCAGCGGCTCGGGCTCCAGGGCCTCCCGCAGGTCCATGAACGGGTACGGGAGGCGGTAGTCGGGGTCGAGGGCCTCCCAGTTCTCCCGCCGGATGATGAGGGTGTCGCCGCGGAGGGTCTGGCGGCCTCCATCCAGCTGAAAGCCCTCCAGGTCGACGCCGGTGAGCCGGAAGCGGATCTCGTCGTGGATCTCCACATCGGCGAAGTCGACGTTGCTCTGAACGGCCGTGGAGAGGATGACGTCGTCGTCGATGGGCGACGAAGATGCCAGGCGGGAGTCCTCCGTGGCCTGCCGCACCATCTCGTACTCCGTCTTTTCCATGGAGAAGCCCAGCCCGGACTCCGCCCGGAGGATCCGGCCGTCTTCGTCCACCCAGCTCTCCACCCGGACGCCGCCGAAGACCTCCGCGATCTTCCACGCCGGGACCGAATCGACCCGGGCCGACGCCCAACGGCCATCGGGGCCCAAGGCCGCCGAATCGGTGACGAAGAGGGTGTCGTGCTCCAGGATGTCGACCTCCACCGTCCGGGTACTCAGGCTGGTGGGGTCGAAGACCGGAAGGCGCACCGTCTCCCCCACGTTCAGGCCCTCTCCCATGGCGACCCGGATCGGCACCACGTTGGACATGACCGGAGGCTGCGGGAGTCGGAAGCTGAGGTTCTGCTCGCTACCCGCTGAGACGATCTGCACCTGCAGCGTGGTGTCCGGCGTGAGCTCTCCGTTGGCGGCGAATCGCCCGACCTCGGAGTCCAGGGTGAAGGAAAAGCTCTCCATGACCAGCGACGGGCTCAGCTTGACCCGGGTCCGGGCGATGGCGACACCCGTCTGCCCGAGGGCGGGCAGCTCCAGGTTCATGACATCCTCGAGCTCGAAGCCGTCGGGAACCGTATCCAGGCGCGAGGTCGCCTGCCCCACCGTTCGGTCGCCCATGGTGAGGGTGTAGAAGTTGATACCCGGGGCCAACGTCAACGCGGCTTCCGCGATACGAGCGAGTTCCGGCTGGAAGTACTCGTCCCGGGCCTTCCACCCCACCATGGCTACCCAGATCAGGACGACGCACGTCCCGAGCACACGCTTCGACATCGGCTCCTTCGGTTGTGGACGGTCTTCACGACGGATCGGCTTCCAATGAATGTGGA
The DNA here is from genome assembly GCA_965229435.1 of Longimicrobiales bacterium. Classification (GTDB taxonomy): domain Bacteria; phylum Gemmatimonadota; class Gemmatimonadetes; order Longimicrobiales; family Gaopeijiaceae; genus UBA2589. The sequence continues at coordinate 1,817,045 of CBDDJE010000001.1, read as the reverse complement.
GCCGGGTCCTCCGACGCCACGATTTCCATACCCGAGTATCGACCGGAGGTCAGGGAATCCGAGTAGAAAAGGCCAAACCGTGACCGCGTCGGGTGGCGGCCCATGGCTGGGCCAGGAGCGACCTGCGGGTACAGCTAGGACCGATCCGCCGACAACTCCGCGATGAGTCGCTCGAACATCTCCCCTTCGAAGGCGCTCGACACCACGAGGGTCAGGTCCCGTGGCGGAGCGCCCTCGTCGAGGTGGTCGAAGAGGATCTCTGCCAACGCCCGGGCCGCCTCCTCCGGCTCGGTGGTACCCACACCGATGCCCAGCGGTGGGAGGGCAAGGGAGGCCATGGCCCAGTCGGTGGCCCGACGCAGTCCATTGCGGAGTGCCCTCTGCACCGTCGCCGTGCTCTGGGGCTCGTCCTCGGACATCACGACCACGTGGATGAGGAAGTCGAAGGGCAAGGCACCGGCGGGCGTCATGACGGCACCCCCCAGCGGAATGGACCCCGACCGAGCCAACTGCTCTTCCACCGTCTCGCCGGCGGCCGAACCGAGATCCCTGGAGACGGCACTCACCGGCGCCAGATCGGAGCGGATGGGGCGCACGAAGGCTTCGGCCTCGACGTCCAGGAACGATCCCTGGTGGACACGGATCACGGGGTCGCCTCCTTCTGGAGATCCCGGGCCCTCCGGTACATCTCCGCCGCCTCCATCCCACGGTTGGCGCGGTCGTAGAGGTGGCCCAGCGTATACACCGGTCGCGGGTCGTTCGGCAGGAGCTCGGCGGCCCGCAGCATCACGTCGATGGCCTCGTCGTAGCGGCTGGCCCGGTTCAACGCCTCGCCCCGGTAGTAGAACGCCAGGCCATGCTCCGGATCGCGGTCGCACACCGAATGGAGCTCGGTCTCGGCGAGCTCGTACAGCCCCCGCCGGAAGGCGAGGATGCCCAGGGCCAGTCGGACCCGGAGATCGTCGGGAGCCGACCGCTGTGCCCGACGCAGTACCTCGTCCGCCTCGTCGTACCGAGCCAGCTCCGTGAGGGTCGAACCGTAGTTGTTCAAGACCTCGACGTTGTCGGGATCCACCCCGAGGGCTGCCTCGAAGTGCTCCAGGGCTCGGGTCCGCTCTCCCAGCCCGTCGAGGAGGACGCCGAGGTTGTTGTGAGCCTTCAGGTTGTCCGGCCGGTCGGCGAGAATCGACGCGTAAAGGGCCATGGCCTCCGGAACCCGGCCGGCTTCCACCAGGTCGCGGGCGAGGCCCAGCTGATTACCTGCCGGCCGGGGCGCCGGTGGGACCCCATCGTCATCGGCCGTTCGGGAAGCGGACGGGAGGACCGGGGCGTCGTCGCTGTCGGGGGAGGCCGGCGGCGGGGGCTTCGCATCTTCGCGGGCGGCGGAGGCCGGCGCCGGGGGCTTCGCGTCTTCGCGGGCGGCGGACGTCGGCGGCAGGGGCTTCGCGTCGTCCCGGTCAGCGGAGGTCGCCGCTTCGGTCGAAGCCTCCTCCGTAGCCTGGCCTTGGGCACCCTCTGTCGAAGGTGCTGTCGTGGGGACATCGGTCTTCGATGAGGACGGGGCCTCTACCGCAGCCCCATCTCCCTCGCCTTCGGCTGGGGCCTCAACGTCTGCAGCCTCGGGTGCCGCTCCCTCCCCTTTCGCCTCCGCCAACTCGGGAAGAAGCTCGACCTGGCCGGGGTCGTTCTTCTTCTTTTGCGCCTTGCGACGCTTTCTGCGCTTCCGGCTCATGGCGCCGACACCTCCTCGGCAACCCATCGCAAGTAGTCGGCGGAGCCCTCCGGCGCATCCAGTGCCAGGATCTCCGGCACGTCGTACGGGTGGAGCTCGGCGATCCTGTCGCGGAGGGGGCCCAACCCAGCCGGTGTGGTCTTGAGGATGACCAGGACTTCCGAATCCTCCTGCACCTCGCCCTTCCACCGATAGATGGAGGTCACCCCCGGCACGACGTTGGCACAGGCAGCCAGGCGTGCTTCGACGAGCCGGGTGGCGAGGGAGCGGGCCACGTCTGCGTCGGGCGCGGTAGTCAGGACGACCATGACGGTCGCCTCGGAGGAGGGGCTCACGGCGGCTCAGACGTCGCAGTCGGGGGCTTCTTCGGAATACAGCCGGTCGATGAGGTCGTCGAGCTGCTCCTGGACTACCCGGCGCTTCACCTTCAGCGTCGGCGTGAGCATGCCGTTCTCGACCGTGAACTCCTCGGCCAGCAATGCCAGCTTCTTGGGCTGCTCGTACGAAGCGAAGGCGCCCAGCATGCCGAAGAGCTCGGACTCCATGTGAGCGATGACCGCTTTGTTCGAGAGGAGGTCCTCACGGGAGGACCAGGCGATCCCCTCACCCCTGGCCCACGACTCCAGTGGACCGAAAGCGGGCACCACGAGGACCGAGGGGTGCTTCCTCCTGTCTCCGACCATGACCACCTGCTCCACCAGGCCGTGGGTGGCGAGGAGGTTCTCCACGGGCTGCGGCGCCACGTTCTTTCCACCGGCCGTGACGATGATGTCCTTTTTCCGATCGGTGATGGAGAGGAAGCCGTCGGCGTCGATCTCCCCGATGTCACCGGTGGCGAACCATCCATCGGCGTCGATGACCTCGGCCGTGAGTTCGGGCTTCTTGTAGTAACCCTTCATGACCTGCGGTCCCCGGACCAGAATCTCCCCGTCCTCGGCGATCTTCACCTCGGTCGAGGGAATGGGCTTGCCGACGGCGCCGATCCGGAAATTCTCCACGGTGTTCACGTTCGTCACGGGACTCGTCTCCGTGAGCCCGTATCCCTCGAGGATGGTGAGGCCGATGGAGTAGAAGAAGCGATTGAGCGTGGGAGCCAGGGGCCCTCCCCCGCTCACGAAGAAGCGCAGACGCCCACCCACCGCCGTCTTCACCTTGGAGAAGACGAGCTTGTCGGCCACCGAGTACTGGAGCGCCAGCAGACCGCTGGCCTCCTTACCCGCGAGACGTAGATCGGCCACCCGGTCGGCCACACCCGCCGCCCAGTTGATGAGCTTCTTCTTGAAGCCCTCCGCCGACATGACCCCGTTGTAGATCTTCTCGTAGATCCGCGGGACCGACACCACCACGGTGGGCTCGAGCTTCTTCAGGTCCACGATGAGGGTCTCGAGGGACCGGGGGTACCCGATGGTGCAGCCCGTCCAGAAGAAGAGATAGTCCACCATCCTCTGGAGGATGTGGGACAGGGGAAGGAAGCTGATGGTGTTGTCGGTGTCGGCGATGGGCAGGATCATGCACGACGCCCGGACGTTGGACGCCACGTTGTTGTGCGTGAGCATGACGCCCTTAGGCGTTCCCGTGGTTCCCGACGTATACAGCACCGTCGCCACGTCATGGGGTCGAGCCTCCAGGGCCCTCGCCCGGAACGCTGCCACATCGCCTTCCGGCTCGACCTCCAGGAAGAGACTCCAAGGCACCGTGTCCACCACGGAGGTGGCGTCGAAGGTCACGACCTGGGGCATGGACGGGAGCTCCGCCCCGGCTTCCCGCACCTTCTCGGCCTGTTCCTCGTCGGAGACGAAGACGAGGCGGGCCTCGGAATCCCCGAGGATATAGGCCAACTGGGGCGCCGTGAGCGTCGGATAGATGGGAACGACGATGACACCCGAGCACAGACAGCCGTAGTCGGCCAGCGCCCACTCTGGCCTGTTCTCCGATAGGATGGCCACCCGGTCGCCGCGCTGGATGCCTCGGGTCGCCAGGCCCGCAGAGACTCGTCGCACCGTCTCCAGGGCGTCGTCGTAGGAGATGTCGACGATGGAGTCCTCCGATTCGAAGCGTTGGAGGGCGGCGGCGCCTCCGAAACGGTCCACGGCCTCGAAGAAGAGGTCGGTGAGGGTCGACTCCGGGACGGGTGTCTCGTCGGCGATGTAGTCCAGCGTCGTCACGGAGTCATCTCGAGCCGGATGTCGACGTCCAGCTCCGGATCCAGCGTATGCAGGACCGAGCAGTACTTTTCCCGCGAAAGGTCGATGGCGCGGTCGACCTTCGGGCGGTCGTCCTCGGACGGGCCCTCGAGCACGTAGGTCAAGGTCACGGCGACATAGCGCTTGGGCACCGTCTGGGCCCGCCTCCCCACCGCCTCGACTTCAAGCGCCTCGAGGGGGACCCTGGACTTCTCGAGGATCATGAGGACATCGACGGCCATACACCCTGCGAGCGCCATGAGGAGCGCCTCCATGGGTGAGTGACCGATGACACCGTCGCTGTCGATCCCCGACTCGACTCCACCGTCGGGTCCGCCCCGGAAGGCCATCCCCTCGCCGGTCCACCGCAGCCGGACCTGCCTGAGATCAGAGTCCGGCATCGGGCGCCGCCGCGTCTCTCTGGACCTCGTGGCCCTGTTCACGGAGCTGGGCCAGCGTCCAACGGGCGTGTTCGACGTGGGCGCTCGCCTCCTCGTCGTCCGGCGCATTCGCCAGGAATGCTTCCAGGTGGGGAATGGACTGGCTCGGGTCCTCGCCACGGAGGAGGATGAAGGCCAGGCCGTAGTGGGCGCCGGACGCCGAAGGGTTCTTCTGGAGCACGTGCCGGTACGTCTTCGCCGCCTCGTCGACCATCCCGATGCGAGTATAGCAGATGGCGATCTGCTGCAGGACGATGGCGTCGCCGGGCGACTCCTTCAGAGCCAGTCGGAACGACGTCAGAGCCTCGTGGAACTTGCCGGTGGAAAGGAGGTCGAGCCCCTCCTGGTAGTAGTCGACCGGTCGGGCCTCTTCATTGCCCAGTAACTTGTTCCAAAAGGCCATGTACCAGGGTGCTCGGGAGGTCGGGACGTCCCCGGAGACCGACTCCGGAGATCGACGTTTGAAGCCTCCGGCGGCCTGTGCCGCGGGGCCTTCAAGCTGCCAGAAAGTAGACGAGCGACAGGGGGAGACGCAACGCTCAACCCCTTGTGGCGACGACCGTTCCGGACTCGGCTGCCATCACGTCCAGCCCTGCCTCTTCCAACACGCCGACGGTGTCGGCGGCGGCGTGGAGGACGACGACCCTCGATCGGGGGGCCACGACCCGGGCGCCTTCGAATACGACCCCGGAGCCACCCGCCCCGTCCACCACGGCCCCTCGGAGCGTGCCGGAGTAGAAGGGGAGCCCAGGCTCGGCGACCATCCGACTCATCATGGGCACGTCCGACCAATGCCGGGTGTCGGCGTCCACGGCGACGGTCTGGAGGTCGTCCACCCTTCCCGCGACGTCAGAGGCGTAGCGAGAAGCCCGACCCGTCAATACGACGGTGCCGGGCCCGCGATGAATCCCGAGGAGGGCCACGAGGCGTTCGGTCATCTTCGCCACGTCGTCGGACGGCTCCAGTCGCGCTTCCGCGCTCTCACCTTCAGCGCTCTCGTCGTCGTCGGCAACCGATCCGGAACGGCGAGGGTCCGACCCGGCGAGACCCTCGGGCAGAGGCCCTCTCGGCGGCGCTCTCAGGTCGGCGAAGCCGTTCTCGACGGCGAAAGAGTCCCGACAGTTGGGGCAACCCAACGTGCCATTGTGCACCCGTCGATCCGTCATCCGGTCGGCCAACAGAATCAGACCGAACGACGGTCCGCATCGGGGGCATGTCAGGCGGTCGGTGAGGAGGAGGTACACGAGCCGGCCCTTGGGTGCGTCAGCCCCGCTCGACGCGGAGCAACGGAAAGCTCACCCCGTCCGGCCGCGTGACCGCGAAAAGCACGGCCTCTGCCACGTCCCGCGCCTGGAGCATTTCAGCACGGCTCGGAAGGTGGGGGTCGGCATCGGGATTCAGGGGGTCCCACAGCTCCGTATCCGTCGCCGAGGGCTCAACGAGCGTCGCCCGAACGCCCGTTCCACGGAGCTCCTCCACGAGAACTTCGTGGAGGCCCCGGAGGCCGAACTTCGTGGCCGAGTACGCCCCGTTGCCCGGGAAGGCCCTGTAGCCGGAGACCGAACCCACGGTGACGAACATCCCTGATCCCCTCTCCAGCATGGACGGCAGCAGCGCTCGGATCACCAGAAACGGCGCCCGCAGATTCACGGCCACCTGGGCGTCGAAGCCGTTGACCGTCTCCTCGGCCAGAGGGCGGATGCCGAAGACGCCAGCAGCGTTCACGACCATGTCCGGAGGGCCGCCGTTGCTCTCCGCGAGCTCGTCGAGGGCGAGCCAGGTGGCGGTGTCGTCGGTGAGGTCGCACTCCACCGCCTGCACACCCGGCGCCTCCGCGGCCAGTCCGTCGAGGGCGTCCCGACTCCGAGCCAGGGCGAAGACCCGCGCGCCCTCCTCCGCCATCCGCCGAGCGATCTCCCGGCCGATACCCCGGCTCGCGCCGGTGACCAGCGCTGTCCGTCCGCGAAGGCGAGGCGCGTCCGGCAACGATGCGTCGGTCACGAGAGAGGGGGGTGGGAGCTTGTGACGAAGCGGAGGATCTCGTCACGGGTTCGGTGGTCTTCCAGAAAGATGCCCCGCATGGCCGAAGTGAGCGTCTTGGAGTTCTGCTTCTGCACCCCCCGCATCATCATGCAGAGGTGATACGCTTCGATGACCACGGCGACGCCCTGAGGTTGGGTGGTGTCCCAGACGGACTGGGCGATCTGCTCGGTGAGCCTCTCCTGGACCTGGAATCTCCGGGCGAAGACCTCCACCAGGCGCGCCACCTTCGAGAGGCCCATGATCTTGCCGTTGGGGATGTAGGCCACGTGGGCCTTCCCGAAGAACGGGAGTAGGTGGTGCTCGCACAGCGAGTAAAGCTCGATGTCCTTCACGAGGACCATGCTCTGGTGGCTCTCGTCGAAGAGGGCATCGCCCAGCACTTCCTCGGGCGTCTGCGAATAGCCCTGGGTCAGGAAGGCCATGGACTTGGCCACCCGCTCGGGCGTCTTCTTCATGCCATCGCGGTCGGGGTCGTCGCCGAGTCGAGTGATCATCTCGGCGACCAGATCCTCGAAGTCGACCCCGCTCAGGTCGGTCCTTCCGTCCTTGCTCATGAGGCCTCCACCTCTTCGGGTCCCGAGTATTCCACCGAGTTGTTGGGCGTCTCCTGAACGACCACACGGCACAGCCGCACGCCGTCGGGCATGGCCGAGGCCAGACGGTCCCAGATCGCGACGGCGAAGTTCTCCGTCGAAGGGATGACGCCACCCATCCACGGCACCTCCAGGTTGAGGTTCCGGTGGTCCACGTCGTCCACCACACGAGCCGCCATCGCCTGCTTCAGGTGCTTGAGGTCCATGACGAAGCCCGTCTCCGGATCGACGGGGCCTTCCACCGTCACGTCGAGCACATAGTTGTGCCCGTGCCAGTTCGGGTTGGAGCAGTCGCCGAAGACCTCGCGGTTCTGCTCCTCGGACCAATCCGGACGGTGGAGGCGGTGGGCCGCGCAGAAGTGGGCGCGACGAGTGGCTCGGACTACGGGCATCGTTGCAGGCTCGGGATCGAGGGCTACCAGGTCGAGGACGCGGCGCTCGGTCCGGCCTGCAGCCTTTTCGTGAACGGTCGCCTACCCGCCGGCTGGGGTGGCGATCCACCTCGGAGCGGGCACGCTCGCCGGGGCACGATCCCGAAAAAACACCGAGGGCCGGCGCCGTGCGCGAAGAATCGCGTCGGCCACCGGCCCTCGGACACACACCGAAGGGGCTTTATTGAAGCCCGGAATGCAACTTGTGGTAACCTCCCCAAGCCTTGCCGCTTTCCCCTCGAGGGGGCCTAGCGTCGTGCCCGGAAGTCAGTCCCGGCTTCGATTTGTTGGCTCAATAAATGAGCCCTCCGATGTGCGGGGATCGAATATAGGAGCAATTCGGTATCATCACCAGTTGTTCGGGCAGACCTCGCCGCAGCAGCGCGATGGAACGCCCGCATGCGTTGACACCCCGAGACGCGTTCGTTGACACCCCGAGAGGGGGTCGACCAGGCTTGTCCATCATGAATCGATCTCGGCGCAACCCCTTCCGGATGGGTATCGCGGCGGTGATCTCGGCGCTCATGCTCACCTTGAGCGTCGCGGTCCCCGTTCTCGAGCAGGGTGCGCTCTTCAGTCACCCGGTCGCCGAGGCCGAGCACAATCTGGGGGAGTGCCCGTCCGGGCACGACCACACGGTCTGCACCCAGATGGGGGCGAACTTCGCCTTCGAGGGGCGGGCCGTGGAGAGCCCCGACCACGCGGGCAGCGTCGCTTCGGCGAGCTCTTCGAGGGACGATGTCGCCGCGGCCCGCGCATGGGCCTCCAACACGCGTTCTCGAGCGCCACCCCTGGGCTGACGAGTCCCTCCGGGTCCTTCACCGGGCCGAACCGCGACGAATCGTCGCGGCCTCTCGTCATTCCAGAAACTCCTTCGGAGCGCTCGAATCATGCTCAACCGACCTCGTCGTGCGGGGTTCCCCGCGACGTCAGTCGCACTCCTCGTTGCACTTCTCTGCTTCGCTCCGTCCACTGCGTCCGCACAGGACCCGACTGACGCACTGCGCCTCGAGGTCGAACGCCTGGCCGCCCTCGTCGACAGCCTCAGCCGCGAGGTCGAGCGTCTTCGCGCCCAAGGCCGCGTCGAGGAGGCCGGCGACGCCCTGGCCGACCTCCGCGCGGCAGCCGCCGCCGCAGCGGCAGCAGGTGGGGGAAGGAGCCAGGCAGCCGATGCAGCCGACGACCAGCAGTTCGTCGGCCGCCAGCGGTCCCTGCAGGGCCTCAATCCCGAGATCAGCCTCAACGCCGACGTCTTCGGGCATCTGAACCCCGACGACACCGACGCCGACAACTTCTTCTGGCGGGAGTTCGAGCTGTCACTGCAGTCGTCGCTCGATCCGTATTCCCGGGCCGCCGTCTTCATCTCCCGTCACGGAGTCGGCCCCGAAGTAGAGCCCTTCGGCGGAGAACTCGGCGGGCACGGCGAGGAGGAGGGGGAAGAGGAAGGCCACGGCGAGGAAGAAGGCCACGGTGGCGAAGGCTTCGAGATCGAGGAAGGCTATGTCGAATGGGTGAGCCTGCCCGGTGGCTTCGGCCTCAAGCTCGGGAAGTTCTTCCAAAGGCTCACCAACCTGAACCGGTGGCACGCCCATGCGCTGCCGTTCCAGAGTCGATCCCTTCCGCACCTCGCCTTCCTCGGTGAGGAATCGCTGGCCCAGTCGGGCGTCTCGGTGACGTGGCTCGCTCCCTTCGGTGGCGGCGCAACGGGTACCTATGAGGCCACGGTGGAGGTCACACGGAGCGAGAACGAGGCCCTCTTCGGTGAGACCTCCAGCGCCAGCGTCCTCACCCACCTCAACGCCTTCTGGCAGCTCGGAAACTCGGTGGACTTCGAGCTCGGTGGGGCGTGGCTCAACGGCCATTTCAAGGACGAGGACGCGTCCTTCGGTCGCAACCTCTACAGCGTGGAGGCGGCCCTGAACTGGATTCCCCCCGAGCGGGCGCGTCGGTCCGGCCTGACCCTCCGCGGTGGCTACATGCTCCTCGACGGACTCGCCAACGAGGAGGAGCCCTCGCTGGCAGGAACGGGGAACGCCTCCGGTCTCTGGACGATGGCCGAGCTTCGCCTCAACACCGACTGGCTCATCGGAGCACGCTTCGATCGGGTGGAGAGTCCCCTGGAGCCCGATGAGACCCAATGGATGTTCTCACCCACCCTGACATGGTGGCAAAGCGAGTACGTCCGCATCCGAGCGGAGTACGACACCCTCAGTGCGTTCGAGGAAGAACCCAGGACCGGAATGTTCGTCCTGCAGGTGACCTTCGGCATGGGACCGCATCGTCATGCCACGTACTGACCCTGAACCGAGACACACCGACGTGCTGGCGCAACCACGGCGCAGTTACGAGATATCCCGAATGGGAGGGACACCATGAAGACGCTCGCCACCATCGCACTCTCGGCTCTGGCACTGAGCGGAGGGGACGCGTACCCGGAGCTGGGCATCGACACGGGCGCCGATACCGCCGTTCGCGCACCCGTGCGCGTCGTCACCACACTCCCCGTCTACGCCTCCATCACCCGAGCCATCGGTGGAGCCGAAGTGGATGTGGTCTCCATCGCGGACCCCAACGAGGACTCCCACTTCGTCCGACCGAAGCCGAGCTATGCCCTCGAGTTGAGACGGGCCGAGATGTTCGTGAACACGGGTCTCGACCTCGAGCTCTGGGTGCCGGCCCTCCTCGACAAGGCCGGAAACTCCAACGTGCTGGAAGGCGCTCGCGGGTACGTGACGGCCTACACCGGCATCGAGCTTCTCGACGTACCCGCCGCCGCCGACCGGAGTCAGGGGGATGTCCATATCTATGGGAACCCCCACCTTCACACCGATCCGCTGAGGGCACTCCAGATCGCCCGCAACATCACGACGGGCCTCAAGCGGGTGGCTCCCGATCGGAGTGCCCACTTCGAAGCGGGGTTGGCCGCGTATCAGGCCGAAACGTACGAGCGCCTCTTCGGAGCACGTCTCGTCGAGCTGCTGGACGGACCAACCCTCGAGCAGCTTGCCTTGAACGGCGACCTCTTCGACTTCCTCGAGTCCAACGAGTTCGAAGGGAGGCCGCTCATGGAGAGTCTCGGCGGTTGGCTTCGAGAAGCCATGCCCCTGCGAAGTCAGAACATCATTTGCTACCACGTGAACTGGTCGTACTTCGAGGAACGCTTCGGCGTCGAATGCGCGGAATACGTGGAGACCAAGCCAGGGATCTCGCCGACGCCCCGCCATGTGGCCCGCCTCATCGACCTCATGCGCAGCCAGGGCATCTCGGTGGTCCTCGCCGCCAACTACTTCGACCCCGGTCGGGTGGAGAACGTGGCCAGACGCGGTGACGCCAGGGCGGTGATCGTGCCTATGCAGACCAACCCGCGGACGGGGGTCGACAGCTACTTCGACCTCGTAGACATCTGGGTATCCGAGCTGGTGGCGGCCATCGACCGATGATCGAGCTCATTCTGCCGCCGTTCGCCGCGGCGATGATCATCCTCTTCACCCACGCCTACTTCGGGCTGCACGTGATTCAGCGGGAGGTGATCTTCGTCGACCTGGCACTCGCGCAGATCGCGGCCCTCGGCAGCACCGTAGCATTCATGCTCGGTGCTGCCCATGGCTCCATGGAGGGGTACCTCTTCTCTTTCGTCTTCACCCTCATCGGGGCGCTCATCTTCTCGGTCACCCGACTGGAGGACTCGCCGGTCCCTCAGGAAGCGCTCATCGGTATCACCTTCGTTGTGGCGTCGGCGGCGGTCATCCTGCTGTCGAGCTTCTCCGCCGAGGGGACGGAGCACCTTCGCGAGACACTCACGGGGCAGCTCATCTGGGTGACCTGGCCGACCGTCGCCAAGGTCGCCCTTTCATACGGGGCCATCGGGCTGTTCCACTATGTCCTGCGCCGGACGATGCTGGCCATCACCTTCGCGCCAGACCGCGTGAAGCGTCTCAGAACGTGGGACTTCGTGTTCTACGCCACCTTCGGGGTGATCATCACGTCCTCCGTGCACATCGCGGGGGTGCTCATGGTCTTCAGTGTGCTGGTCATCCCCGCGGTCATCGCCTTCTTTTACACAAGGCAGTTCTCCACTGCCCTGCTCATCGCTTGGACTTCGGGGACCGTGGCCATTGTGAGCGGCCTCGCACTCTCCTTCAGTCTGGACGTGACCACGGGCCCGGTCCTGGTGGTCTGCTTCGGAGGGGTTCTCCTGGTGGCGCTACTCTTCCGCTCGAGGTACGGGGTCCGGGTCACGGACCCATCGGACAGAGGATTGATCGTCGACATGTTCGTGGACGAAGCCGTCTGAGAGTCCAAGGAGGGCGGTGCTCCTCGGTCGGCACGTCACGACCCCGGGCCGCGCATTCCTCGTAGCAGGCCCAGGTTCCTCAGGTCCGCGGTGACGACGTCATCGCCCTTGGGGGTCTCCAGCACCTTCGGCACGGCCTTCAGGCGGTCGTCGTTCACAATGCGCCGAAAGGGCTCGAGTCCTAGAGTACCATCCCCGATGCCCTCGTGGCGGTCCTTGCGTGCGCCGAGTGGGTGCTTCGAATCGTTGAGGTGCAGGAGCCCCAGCCGCTCGAAGCCGAGGATGCGATCGAAGTCGTCCCAGACCTCGTCGTAGCCGCCCACCAGGTCGTAACCGGCGCTGAAGGCGTGACACGTGTCCACGCAGACGCCCACCCGGTCCCGCAGCGACACCGGGATCTCGTCGATGATGGCCCGGAGGTTCTCGAAGCTGGCCCCCACGGTGGTCCCGCTGCCGGCCGTCAGCTCGAGCAGGACCTGCGTCGAGCCCTCCACCCGTTCCAGCGTTTCCGCGACGCCATCGGCGTTCCTGCGGAGCCCCTCCTCGATGCCGCCGTCGGTCGCGTTTCCCGGGTGGGTCACGAGAAAGTCGAGTTCCAACGCCACGCACCGGCGGAGCTCGGCCTCGAAGGACCGTCGTGACCGCCGCCAGAGAGCCGGGTCCGGACTCGACAGGTTGATGAGGTAGGAATCATGGGCTCCGGCGACACGGATGGTGTGCTCGTGCCGCGCCTCCTTGAACGCCTCGGCGGTGGCTTCGTCCACGGAGGGCTCGGCCCATCGGCTGGGCTGCTTCGTGAACAGTTGCAGGACCACCGACTCGATGGCGCGAGCGCGCGCCGGAGCGTGCTGCACCCCGCCTGCCGCGGAGACGTGAGCACCGAGTTCATCGGCGGGAATGGGCATCGCGGGAAGCTCGGTAAACTTTGCCAAAACCGGAAGGATTGTTGCGACAAGCGCCTCACCGGGCAGACCCGAGAGATCGCCGAGGCACTGTGGCAAACACGTGACCAGCAACGAGTTGGACCACTTCGACCCCTCGTGACACTTCTGCCCGGACACGCGGCACGGCTCTTCCAACTATCCGGCACCCGAGGCATGAACCCCCCGCAGCGGCGGACAGAGTGGAGGAACGAGGATGCGCATCGCAGCCGATGGATATATCGATCTCAGTGACAGCCGACGGGTCAAGACACCTGGCTTCCACGATCACGGCGTAGAGCCGGTGCCCGAGGAAGAGGCCGTCGCCTTTCTTCTGTCCCACACGTTCCGCGGTCACCGCCGGATCGTGCGGCCCATGTCCGTCCAGGAACGCAAGCGGATTCGCCTCGCGCTCTGGGCCGATTCGGTCTCCGAGCGGATGGCCCTGGTGGACAGAGTCTGGCGCTCCATCACCGAAAGGGTCGACATTACGGTCGCATCTAGCGAACCTGAATTGATTCAAGTGGTAAGATTCGGTACTTGGGCCTATCCTCTTTATGCGGATGGCGACGTCACCCGGGTCATCCCGCACGGCGGCATGCCAATTGCAGAGGTAAAGGAGAAGATGGTCTTCGAGTTCGATCTGGAGCGTAAGACCGCGTAAAAACAGACTTCGTGCCGGTTCGGTTCGACTTGGTCGTCCAGCCGGCACAAAGTCCCACGCCAGCACGGGTGGGCAACACGCCCTGGGGGGGCGTGCCAAGAGTGGCGGTAGGTGCTTGCACCTACCGTCACTCGCTTTTTTATATGCCATGCCCCCACTCGGGTAGTCTGCTCGCCGGAATGTCCCGACCCGGTGGGCTGCGACGTCCCCTCCATGGGACAGCGGAGGATTCAGCGCTCTCCTCGTCGCCGGGCGGGGAAGCCGGCTAAAGGCTTGTCCTCCAAGGCTTAGTGGTGCCTCGGGCCTCGGGAGGATCGTGCCTGCCCCTTTGGCATGAGCGTTGCCCTCATGGAGGCCCCGGACGGGCCACCAGCCGCCCGTCGGGATTGGGATGACGCTGATTTCGGGGGAACACACCATGTTCAACGCAAGAAACACTCTCGGCGCGCGGGCTCAGGGCGGCCTTCGCTCCACGCTTCTCGGCCTCGTCATGGCCATCGCCGCCCTGGGCCTCGCCTTCTCCGGCCTCGCCGGCCAGGAGCACTCCGAGGAGCCACTCTCGTTCGAAGTGGTCGGCCAGGTGGTCGACGCAGAGACAGGCGCCGGGCTCGTCGGTGCCTGGGTCGGGCTCCCGGGGACGGACTGGGGCTCGCTGACAAACGAGGAAGGACGCTTCCGGATCCCGGACGTGACGCCGGGGCAGCTCGAGCTACACGTCGAGCAGCTCGGGTACGATACCCGTTCATGGAAGGGCACCATCGCCAACGGTGATGCGTTGCTCACCATCGAGCTCGAGGCCAAGCCCGTCCTCCTCGAGGGGCTGCAGGTCGTGTCCGATCGATTCCGTTCGCGCCGTAACGCCGCGGCTACGAGCGTCTACGCCTTCGAGCGCGACGTTCTGGCCACGAGCACCGCTCGCGACGCCCTCGAGTTCGTCGAGTACCGGGCGGTGGCACCCATGACCAACTGCAACGGGCAGAGGGGTGACCGCTGCCTCGTCGTCCGCGGTCGTGTGGTGGAGCCCGTCGTATACGTCGACGAGATGCCGCTCCTGGGTGGACTCGACTACCTGGAGACGTTCCGGCCGTGGGAGTTCCACATGATCGAGGTGTACGCAGGAGGCCGCCACATCCGGGCCTACACCCCTCGCTTCATGGAGCGGGCGGCCGAAAGGCGCCTGGCCCCTCTGGCCCTGCCGTTCTAGCAAATCGACGAGAAGCGGCACCTGGGGTGCCTTGGGCCGATCCCTACCGGGGTCGGCCCTTTCCCGTTCATAGGGTCCGCCCTCCCGCTCGGCTACGTCGGTCGAATCCCGTGATTCAGTGTCGCGCTTCGGCGAAGAGATACCATTCGACGTAGGCCACGTCGAAGGCCTCGTCATTCCGCACCAGGAGCACGCCTTCGCCGTCCGCATACAATGGGTGGCTTCTCGCCGGAAGCGTGATGAGCCCGGCGAAGTGCATGGCCTCCGGGTCGCCGATCACCGCATCGGCCTCCTCGAACACCGCCCACCTCCGGACCCCCATGTGCTCCCCGGAAGGCAGGCGCTCCGGAGGTGGGTCCTCCAACCCGATCCAGACCCGCCCGGCGACATCGGCGAACACGGCGGCAACGGGAGGCACCGTCGACGCGTACTCCCTCCCCTCGAAGTCGGCCTCCAAACGGTCACGCATCTCGGGATCGGCGGCTCGCTCCAACTCGACGGTGTGAAGCGAATCGATGAGGGCGGCAGTGAACGGGCGGCCTTCGGCGTCGATGCGGACGATCCGGTCCAGGCCGTTCTCCAGATCGAAGTGCCGGGCTTCAAGGACCAGGCGATCGGCGGTCCATACCCCACGCGTCGAGCCCCACGCGAATCCGTCTCCCCACCACCACCGTCCACGGATGTTCACGGACATGATCTCTCCGGTGGCCGAACCCTGAATCGCGATATCTCGTTCAGCACCGTGAACCGACCCGATCGGCTCGCCACCTCCATCGGGCGCCAGCCTCACCACCTGCCAGCTCTCCCGGACCTTCCCACGGTTCGCGAGTTCCTCTAGGGTGGTGGCTCCCCCGATCATGGCGACGCCACCTCCAGGGGACAGGCCCACCCGACGAGCGGTAAGGATCCCGCCTGGCTCGCGGACAGTGAGTTCCCGCTCCACGGATCCGGTGCGAGAGAACCACGTCAGTCGACGCGTGCGCGGATCCCACACCAGAATCGTGTCCCCGGAAAGGGCCACCAGCCCGCTGGGTGCTCGAAACTCTCCGGGCCCGTCGCCCTCGGTCCCGATCCTGGCCTGGAAGCGCCCAGCCGAATCGAAGGTCCGCACCTCGGCGGGAGTCTGCTCCAGCACGGCAAACCCTCCGTCCGCGAGCCTGGCTCCGGCCACGGGATGGGTCCACTGGTACTCTGGCGCCCCTTCGACGACGCCGATCCGGACCGCAGGTTCTGCCGCCAGCACGAGCGTCGATCGCTCCAGTACGGTCTCGGGGAACTCCTGGACGACGATACCCGCAGAGTCCCGCACCACGGCCTCTGGAGCAGGCTGCTCGTTGGCATCGCAACCGACGAGGGCGGTGAGGCAGGCGAAGAGAAGCGCGAGGGGCTCCCGCCGCCAACCTGCATGCGACGGCATCAGTTGTCCGGCAGCCCGGGCTCCGTCATGGCTCTGACATCCAGCGCCGCATCGATCTCTTCGGCGGCGAGGAGCCCCTTCTCCAGCACCACCTCGCGGACGCTGACGCCGCGCTTGGCGGCCTCCTTGGCCACTTCAGCCGCCTTGTCGTACCCGATGTACGGATTCAGGGCGGTGGCGATGGAGGGGTTCTTCTCCAGGAGCTCGCGGGCCCGATCTTCGTTGGCCTGAATGCCGACGATGCACCGGTCGGTAAACTCACGGGCGATGGACGCCAACAGCGTGATGGACTCGAGGAGCGCCTGGGCGAGGACCGGCATCATCACGTTGAGCTCGAAGTTGCCTCGGCTCCCGGCCACGGTCACGGTGGTGTGATTCCCCATGACCCGCGCGCAGACCATCATCATCGCCTCGGACATGACCGGGTTCACCTTCCCCGGCATGATGGACGACCCCGGTTGGATGGCAGGCAGGCTGACCTCGTAGAGCCCCGACGTCGGCCCTGATCCCAACCAGCGAATGTCGTCGGCGATCTTCATGAAGCTCGTCGCCACCGTGTTGAGGGCGCCGGCCACATTGACCGCGGCATCTTTCGCGCCTTGGGCCTCGAAGTGGTTGCCCGCCTCGGCGAAGAGAATGCCCGTCGCGGCGGAGACCCGCTCGATGACCTTGGCGGCGAAGGCCGGATCGGTGTTTATCCCCGTCCCGGTGGCGGTTCCTCCCAGAGCCAATTCCTGCAACTCTTCCGCCGCCTGCTCGACACGGCGGATCCCCTTCGCGACCTGAGTGGCGTAGCCACCGAACTCCTGACCGAGTCGCACGGGCGTGGCGTCCATCAGGTGGGTGCGACCCGACTTCATGATGTCGTCGAACTCGTCGGCCTTCTTGGCCAGGGCGGCGCGCATGTGCTCCAGCGCCGGGAGGAGGTCTTCCTGGATTGCCACCCGGGCCGACACGTGGATGGCCGTGGGTATCACGTCGTTGGACGACTGGCCGAAGTTGACGTGGTCGTTGGGGTGGACCTCCGTCCCGTCGGTCATGAGCTGGGTGGCCCGGCGCGCCACGACCTCGTTGGTGTTCATGTTCGTCGACGTCCCCGAACCCGTCTGGTAGATGTCGACGACGAACTCGTCGTCCCAGCGACCGGCGGCCACCTCCCCGGCGGCGGCGGCGACGGCGTCGGCGATGGCTCCGTCCAGATGGCCGAGCTCGGCGTTCGATTCGGCAGCCGCCTTCTTGATGAGTCCCAAGGCGCGGATGAAACGCCGATCGAAGCCCTGCCCGCTGATGGGAAAGTTCTCTTTCGCGCGCTGCGTTTGCGCTCCGTAGAGGGCCTTCTCGGGGACCTTCATCTCTCCGAGGGAATCCTTCTCGATCCGATATCCGTCGGCCATGGCCGCTCGATCTCCTCGTTCTCAACCATCGATGACTGCGGTGCGGTGGATCTTGAATCTACTGAGGTCCCCGGCGACACGAAGACCTTGGCTGCTCGCCCTCGGGTATGTACTTTGTTTTTCAAAGTTACTTTGTTTTCCAAAGTCCCGGCACCGATGAACGATCAGCAGACCCTTCGCGACGACCTGGCGGCCATCCGCACCTTGATGGCGGACAGTCAGGCCCTGATACACGGTACCTGGTGGTATCAGCTGCTCTGGGGCTTCCTCGTCACACTGGGTCTTGTCCTGACCTGGTTCGGAGAGCAGTCGGGCCGGTACGGCCTCATCGCCGTGGGTTGGATGGGGGTGGTGGTCGTCGGGTGGATCGGGTCCATCATTCGTGGCCGACAGGACGCAGCGGAAGCGAGGGTGCAAAACGCGGCGTCGCGGGCCTTCGCGGGCATCTGGATCGGTCTCGGTGTGACGCTGACGCTGGTGGGCATGGTCAGCATTCCCACGGGCGCCGTCGCCCCCGATGGCTTGCCGGGCCTGCTGGCCATCGTGCTCGGAGCCGGGTACTTCGCGACGGGCTTCGTGAGTGGCCTCAGGGGGTTGATCTTCGTCGGCGTCGGATGGTGGGTCGGAGGCGGCGCCCTCCTTTTCCTCCAGGGACCGAATGCCATCCTGGGACTCGCCGCTCTTACCGTGCTTCTGGAGATCGTCCCGGCGCTCGTGCTCCGACGCATGGAAGGCCCCGGCGACCACGGCATCTGATGGACCAGAGCGCGGCCTTCGACTACCGGGGCCTGGATGACGTCATCCATTCGCGGATCCGGCTTTCCATCATGGCGATTCTCGCCTCCGTCGACGATGCCACGTTCACCCACCTCAGAGACGAGATCGGTCTCACCGACGGCAATCTGAGCACCCACATGTCGAAGCTGGTGGAAGCCGGATACGTCGAGACACATCGGGTCCTGGACGCGGGTCGGGCAGCCACCCGGTACCGGCTTACACCTGACGGGCGAAACGCCTTCGGCGACTACCTCACCCGTCTCGAGAATCTACTTGGAGGCCTGCAGCCGTGAGCACCCTGGGTTGGGTTCACTTCCTCTCGTGCCTCGTGGCGCTGGCCGCGGGAGCTGTGGTCATTCTCCTGCGGAAGGGCACGCGATGGCATCGCACATGGGGCCATCTGTATGTGTGGTCCATGGCGGTGGTTCTCATCTCCGCGCTGTCGATCTACGACATGACCGGGCGGGCGGGTCCGTTTCACGTGGCCGCGGTCGTCGGGGGCCTCACTCTGGTAGCCGGGCTCTACACGGTCCTGGCCCGCCGGCCCCGGAAGTCGTGGATGGAGGCCCACGCCATCTGGATGAGCTGGTCCTACATCGGACTGTGCGCCGCCGCCGCAGCCGAGTCACTCTCACGCTTCGTCATGCCCCGCATTGCCGGGATGCTGGAGCGCGAGGCGCTGTGGGGGGCCTTCTGGGCCTCCGTGGGGCTCGCCACCTTCGTCGTCGTCGGCATCGGCTGGTGGCTCGTCAAGACCAGGATGGCAGGAGCCCTGGCGCGCACACCGCATTCCATCCGGGCCGACCGGGAAGCGCTGGGCGACGGGGGAGTCGATGTGAACGATCGGGCCGAGTCGGGCGCCTCGGTCGGTTGACCGCGGCGCGTCGATCCGCTGACCGGCGTGTCGGTCAGTTGACCCCGGGGTGTCGGTCAGTTGACCCCGGCGCAGGCCTCCAGCACTTCGTTCATCACCGCGCCCGGATTGCCCAGTCGCGAAGACCAGACCACGTCGTCCGCCGGTACCTCCAGCATCACCGGTGCCTCGCTCGCGGGCCGGTTACTCAGGACCGCGTAGCCCTGAGGCAGAAAGAGCCCGATGGTGGTTCGATCCCCGGCCTCGCCGTCCTTCTCCGAGAGGTCACCGCGGACATCGAGGTACTTGATCGCATTCCCGTCGCCGTCGAGGGTTACCGTCACCTGGCGCTGGGGCGGACCGGAGAAGCGCATCGACACCGCCCGAGCCCCAGGGGCGAGCGCCTCATCCGAAGGCTGGACGCACGTCGACCCGGTGGCTGACGCGGTCACGAGCGGGTGGAAGGAATCGGCCTCGCCCGCCACCAGCGGGACCGGCCCCGACGTGGGCGGAGTAGGCGTGACGGTGCACGAGGCCAACGAAACGACGACCGTCAAAGCCGCGGCGCGGCGGACAACGCTCATGGTCTTCCTCCCTTTACCTGCGATCCGGCAAGCTACTCCTGCCACCCCGACGCACGCCAACAACCTAGCCGAGCCGTAGTCCCTCCGTGGGCGACAGCCGCTCCGCAGCGAAATACACAGGTATTCGGCTCAGCACGAACGCGACGCCCACCACGGCCCCGGCAATGCTCCACGCTCTGGGGTCGAGACCGGGGATGCCGCCATACGCTGCGTTGAGTCCCGCGCCGAAGAAGAGGGACACCCACGCCCCTGCCAGGAACACGACGGCGAGGCTCCTCAGCGTGGAGGCCATGAGATGGCGCCTGAGGTCACGCATGGACGCACCCACCGCTCGGCGCAGCGCCAACTCGAATACGGTGCGCCTGGCCTCGTTGCGGCACCCGACCCAGACACCGCCAAAGACGATGAACGCGGTGCTCAAACCCACAAGCCGGGACAGCCACGCGAACCAGTGGTGACTGGAGAAGACCTCAGCCATGGTCATCACCTCACCGACGATAGCCTGGGGTGGAGCCTCGGCCAGAACCCGGCCCATCGTCTCGATGGAGCCATCCGTCACGATCTCTACGCCCGACGGGGCCGCGAGCCCCACGGGCACATAGACCTCGTAGTCGAAATGGTCACGGGCCTCGGGTCGATCCGACACCACGCCCACCACCTCCAGCCACGGCGAGTCGCCGATACGAACTCGACGGCCGATGGCCTCGCCATCTTCGAAATGCCTCGCGGCCAAGGCACTGCTGACGATGGCCACCGGCCCGTCATAAGCCTCGAAGTCCCGACCGCGGGCGATGGAGAGGCGAAGAAGCGGGAAGGTGTCGGCCGAAACGGCGTGGACCTCCGCCCTGACCATCTTGAGAGGCATGGGCAAGCCACCCTCGTAGCACCGACCGCACTCGACCTGCACGCCCGCCGAGTGCCCCATCCCGCGAACGGCACCCGCGCTCGCGATCCCGAATGTGCCTCCGTTGAAGCTGGCCCAGCGTTCCAGCAAACCACCCCGCTGGTCGGCGGCAGCCACGGGCAACGACACCTCCGAAACCAGTCGCTCACCCCCGAGCCCCGGGGCGGAGCCCGGGACATGGCCGGCGAGGACGGCCACCGAGCTCAGAACGGCGAAGCCCACCGTCGCGACGGCCACGGGGGACGAGACCATACCGGCGACGGGTCCATCGGTCCTCTCCCCGTGGATCGACTCCCACCGGAGGAGAAGCGAGAGGAGGGCTACCGCGGCGACCAATGCGGCTGCGACGGGTGGCGCGACCTCCGACGACCCCGGCCAACTCGTCTCGATGGCCAGGGGCACCCCGAACGCCACCAGCACCGCTGACGCGCCAGCGACGCCGAGCCAAGGGCCGCCCTGCCCGACGGCCCGGGCCAGGCGCTGCCTTCGGTTCGATCCGACGGCCCAGTGGACGAAGCCTTCCCCCGCGCGATGGCGAAGCCGCTGTCGCCACAAGCCGATCTGAAGCAGGAGGGCAACCAGGCTGAAAAGAACGGCCAGCCCCGCAGCAACGTACCGAAGGGCATCCACCTGCGACGCCTGCTCGACCTCTGGTCCCCGACTCGACCGATCCCACTGAAAGCCCCATGGGCCCGTGGGCAGGGGCGACTCCGTCAGCCATGTCGCGGCCTCGACCGACGCCGCTTCCGCCGAGATGGCCGAAGCTCCCCCCACGGATCCCGCCAGAACCAGACCTGCGACCATCACCGCCACCAGGGCCGCAAGCACCACCCAGTCCCGACCTCCCTCGGCTCGTTCGGATACGCCGAGCCTGAAGGGTTCCCTCAGGCTCACCCCCGCTTCGGCTGCGCCGGACGCATCTCGATGCGACTGACGTGTGCCTCCTTGGGATACTCCAGGAGCTGCATCACCGCCAGCGCACAGTCGTCGGCCTCGAGCTTCCAGCCCCGCTCGGGGTTCGTCTCGTTGTCGTTGAAGGGGGTGTTCACACTGCCCGGCATGACGATGGAGACACGGACGTCGTCGTAACGAACGTCGAGCATCATGGCCTCCGTCATACCCAGGAGGCCGAACTTGCTGGCGTTGTAGCCAGTGCCACTCGCGAAGGTGTTCCGGCTGGCCAGCGAGCCGATGTTGATGATGTAGCCGTCTCCGCTGGCGGACAGGTGGGGCAGTGCCGCCTTGGAGCAGTAGAAGACGCCCCCGAGGTTGACGTCCACCTGGAGCCGCCATTCTTCGATGCTCATCTCGGAGATGGGCTTGAAGATGCCGAGGCCGGCGTTGTTGACGAGGATGTCCAGGCGACCGAAGTGCTCGACGGCCTGATCCACGAGCTTCTGACACGACGCAGGATCGGACACGTCACACGCGATGCCGATGGCGTTGTCGCCGAGGTGTTCGGCCACGCTCTCCACCTCGTCGGTGGTGCGCGACGTGACCACGACATGGGCTCCCTCATTGACCATCCGCTCGGCGATGGCCCGGCCGATCCCCTTGGTGCTACCGGTGACGATAGCCACCTTGCCTGTGACGTTCGGCATCGTTCTCCCTTCCCGACTTCGTTCGAGTTGATCCGTTGTCGAACCCCGAGCAACAGCCCGTTCCTTGAGTGTCGCAATGACCGACCAGAAACGCCACCACGACGAGTCACGCCGTGATGTCGCACCCGTCGCCCTGGTGACGGGCGGAGCGGTCCGCGTGGGCCGGGCCATCGCCCTCGGCCTCGCCGAGGCCGGACACGACATCGTCATCGGGTATGGGACTTCGGCGGACGCCGCGGAAGTGACGCGCGGCCACATCGAACGGCTCGGTCGCGCGTGCCTCACAGTGCAGGCTGACCTCACCGAACCCGCCGGCCCCGACCACCTCGTCGAGGAGGCCCGGTCGAGGTTCGGTCGTCTGGACGTGGTCGTCAATTCGGCGGCCTCCTTCCGGTCCAAGCCCTTGGAAGACGTCGACGCCGCGGAGTTCGACGCGGCCATGGCACTGAACGTCCGTGCGCCCCACCTCGTGACCCGGGCCGCCATCGACCTCCTCCGGGCATCGAGGGGCTGCGTGGTGAACATCACCGACCTGTCGGCCTTCCAGGCGTGGCCCCGGTACCCCCACCACGCCGTATCGAAAGCCGCGCTGGCCCACCTCACGCGGGTGCAGGCCCGGAGCTACGCCCCGGAAGTCAGGGTGAACGCCATCGCCCCCGGAGCGGTCCTCGCTCCCGACGACTGGTCCGACGAGCGTTGGAACGCCGTGGCCGAGAAGGCCGCCCTTCGTCGCACGGGAAGCCCCGACGACGTCGTCCAGGCCGTGCTCTACCTCGTCTCGGCCGACTTCGTCACCGGGCACGTCCTGCCGGTGGACGGCGGGCGGTTACTCGGCGCCACCGGTCCCATGACCGACCAAGAGTAAACCAGGCTGTACAACCGGGGCGTGCTGGCGCCTGCCGAGGCCCCCCCGGCGGCGGCCCACCCCATGGGGCCCGGCGGGAGCCGGACATCCCATCAGCCTCAGCCTCCGACGGCCGCCTTTTCCTGCACGTCCGCCGCGTGCTCTGCATCCGATCCACCGTGGGCGATCCAACGCTCGGCCTCCAGCGCCGCCATGCACCCCGTGCCCGCCGCCGTCACCGCCTGGCGGTAGTAGTCGTCCATGACGTCGCCTGCGGCGAAGATACCGGGCACCGACGTCTGGGTCCTCCACGGGATGGGCGTCTCGATGTAGCCATTGGGCTTGAGGGTCACGACGCCCTCGAGGAAGTCGGTGTTGGGACTGTGACCGATGGCGACGAAGAGTCCGCCGACCTCGAGGTCGCGTTCCTCCTGGGTCAGCGTGTCCTTCAAGCGCAGGCCGGTGATGACATCGTCACCGTAGACCTCTGTGACGACCGTGTTCCAGGCGAAGCGGATCTTCTCGTTCTCCATGGCCCGGTCGGCCATGATCGCCGAAGCCCGCAACTCGTCCCGGCGGTGAATGACCACCACTTCCTTGGCGAACTTGGTGAGGTAGAGAGCGTCTTCCATTGCGGTGTCGCCACCGCCGACGACGGCCAGCACCTGCTCGCGGAAATGAGGGAGGGCGCCGTCGCAAACAGCGCACGCACTCACGCCACCACCCGACTGGGCCAGTCGTTGCTCGTTGGGAAGGTCCAGCCACTTGGCATTCGCCCCCGTGGCCACGATCACCGTCTCGGTGAAGATCTCCTTCCCGCTGGTCGTGACCAACCGAAAGGGACGCTGACCGGGGTCGATCTCCACGACATCCTCGGTGAGGACGCGCGTGCCGAAGCGGAGCGCCTGTTCCTTCATCTCCATCATGAGGGTCTGTCCGTCGACGCCCTCACGAAAGCCGGGGTAGTTCTCAACCTCCGTGGTGAACATGAGCTGCCCGCCGGGAATCATCGTCCGGCTGATCCCGCCCTCCACCACGAAGGGATCGAGTTCGGCACGGGCCGCGTAGATGGCGGCGGTCCAGCCCGCCGGCCCCGATCCGATGATCACGACCTGCTCGTGCTGCCGGCTCTCGTTGTCGCTCATGTCATTTCCTCTCGCTGTTGGCCCTGGCGGCCGGGTGATGCGGCCGATGGCTGCCGTGCTCAGCTGTCCTTGAAGACCTTCATGTTCGTCGAATGGCCCGGATTCACCCGGGCGCTGGGGTCCACGAAGTGGACCGCGTTGTTCACCGCGATGGCGGCTTCGGAGAAACCCGTGGCGATGAGGTCCAGTTTCCCCTCGTAGTCCACCACGTCGCCGGCGGCGTAGATGCCCGGAACTCCAGTCCCCATGAGGGCGTCGACCTTGATCCGGTTCTTCTCCACATCGATGCCCCACGACTTGATGGGCCCCAGATCGGGCTTGAAGCCCAGACACGACAGAAGCTCGTCGCATTCGAGGACCATCTCTTCGTCCGTCCGGTTGTCGAAGATGGTGACCCGCTGCACACGATCGTCGCCGTGGATCTCCTTTACCTCGTAGAACGTCTTGAGGTCGATCTCACCCTTCTTCACCGCCTCCTCCACCTGGGCGACGGAGGCTTCGTGGGCACGCCAACCGTCCCGGCGGTGGACCAACGTCAGCGACGAGGTGAGATCCTTGAGCATGAGGACGAAGTCCATGGCGGTGTCCCCTCCACCTACGACGACGAGCCTCTTGTCTCGGTACATCGCAGGGTCACGTACCGCGTACTCGATACCCGAGTGCATGAAGTCCGTGTACCCGGGACAGCGCAGGGGCATGGGTTCGAAGGCCCCCTTCCCGCCGGCGATGATGACCGTCCGGGTGGCGTAGGTCCCCTTGGCGCAGTGGAGGTCGAAGTGATCGTCGTGGCGGTCCAGGTCCCGGACCTGCTCGTCGAGAACCACCTCCGGCTCGAACTGGTTGGCCTGAGCCACGAGGTTCCTGACAAGATCCTTGGCCAGGACCTTGGGGAAGCCCCCCACGTCGAAGATGTACTTCTCCGGGTAGAGGGCCGTGAGCTGGCCACCGAGTTCGGGCAGCGAATCGACGATGCGGCACGATACGCCGCGCATACCCGCGTAGAAGGCGGCAAACAGCCCGGTGGGGCCGCCGCCGATGATCGTGATGTCCTTTATGTCTTCTGCCATTTCGGCCACAGGAAGGCTCGCTCCGCCTCGTGTACGGGCCGTGGAACGCCCGAGGGGACCACGGCTTTTCTCCGACAGCCTTTTAGTCTAACGCCCGGTGACGCCACTGGAAGCGATGGGGACGCTTCCACCGATAGGCCGACCGGCTCACGCCGATCCCGAGACCCGTCAGGTCCCAGACACGACAGCTCAGAAGATCGAGAGGCGCACGTACCGTCTCGGGTTCTCCCTCACGTCCTGCAGGAGCAAGTCCAGGCTCAGAAGTACGCTCTCCGCCCGCACCGCGAAGGTCGTGTCGGTGAGAAGCCGCCCCAGGGATCCCTCGCCGGCCTCGAGCCGTGCCGCCAGGCGATCCACACGGACGAACGCCGAGTCGGCCCGGGTCAGGGTCGCCGACACGCCCGTCGAGTCGTCCGCCAGGTCCTCGGTGAGGCTACGGATGCCGGAGGCCGCGGCGTGGAGGTCGACGATGAGGGAATCGATCTCGGCGGCGGCGAGGACACCGTCGACCCGTTCGAACGAACGGCGAGCGGCGCTCGCCGCCAACTCGATCTCGGTGAGGGCGCTGTCGGCGTTGGAGGTGATGCTCGCGGCCACGACACCCTGCTGCTGAACCAGGGTCCTGACCTCCTGGGTGATGGCTTCGATGTTCGCGATGGCCGTCGCCAGGTTGTTCGCCGTCTCCTGATTGAACGCCAACTCCATCCGGTCGGTGAGATCGGCGAGGTTGTCTGAGATCTGCTCGGCCGACGCCGTGAGGCGGGTGATCTCCGGCAGCGAGTATCCACCGATGACGCTGCTCGGCGACCCGGCCGGCACCTCGAAGAAGTCGAAGCGTGGGAAGCTCTCCCGGCTCACGATCTCGGCCTGCCAGTCGCCGAACAGGGACTCGGGCCCCAGAACGACGCCAGCGTCGGTCGGCAGTTCGACGGCCCGGCGGATGAGGAGCGACACGCGAACGACCTGCCCTCCGGGCTCGACATTGATGGACGACACCTGCCCGATGCCCACACCGCGGTAGGTCACCGGATTGCCCTCGGAGAGCTGGCCCACCGACTCGAGGAGGACATCGACCTCGGTCGTGGGGTTCCCGAAGTTGGTCCCCTGGAGCCACAGGGTCCCGACGACCCCCACCGCCAGAGCGACGATGATCACGGTCCCCACCAGAAGCTCCTTCCGGCCATGCATGCTATGCGGTCTCCAGCAGCTCG
Source organism: Longimicrobiales bacterium (assembly GCA_965229435.1). GTDB lineage: Bacteria > Gemmatimonadota > Gemmatimonadetes > Longimicrobiales > Gaopeijiaceae > UBA2589. Next base: position 1,790,744 of record CBDDJE010000001.1, on the reverse strand, counting down.
GGTCTTCCCTCGATGAACCCCTTCACCACGGGATCCTCCGTCGACCGGATCTCTTCGGGCGTGCCCTCGATTCTGTTTCGTCCCTCATGGAGCATGGCGATCCGATCCGAGATTTTGAAGGCGCTGTTCATGTCGTGGGTGATGACGACACCCGTGACGCCAAGATCGTCTGCCATTCTCATGATGAGTTCGTCGATGACTGCCTTCGTAATGGGGTCCAGCCCCGTCGTGGGTTCGTCGTAGAGGATGTAGTCGGGTTCGGTGGCGATGGCCCGTGCGAATCCCACCCTCTTTCTCTGCCCTCCGGAAAGCTGCGACGGCATCCGGTCGCCGTAGCCGGGGAGGTCGACTCTCTCCAGGCAGCTCTCCACCCGATCCCGGATCTCGGAATCGGAGTACTTCTCCATCCGTTCCAGTCCCATGGCCACGTTCTCGGCAATGGTCATCGAATCGAAGAGGGCCGCGAACTGGAATACGAAGCCGACCTTCCGACGGATCCGATAGACAGACGCCTGGTCCAGGCGGGCGATGTTCTCCCCGTCCACCCATACCTCACCTGCGTCCGGACGGAGAAGGCCGATGATGTGTTTGAGGGTCACGGACTTGCCCGACCCCGAAGCTCCGATGACGGACATGGTCTGGCCGCTGGCGATGGTGAGGGAGAAGCCCTGCAGGACCTTCTTCTCACCGAACGCCTTGTGGATATCGACCAGTTCGATGCTCATTGCAGGAGCGTCGCCGCCCAGAACGCATCGAGCACGAGAATGATCATGCTCGAGATGACGACCGCCTGGGTCGTCGCCTTCCCGACCCCTGCCGCACCGCCGCTGGTGTGGAAGCCGAAGGAGCAGCCCACGGCGGTCACCGTAACGCCGAAGCTGATGGACTTGATGGTCGAGAACTGGACGTCCCACGGCTCGAAGAAGAGCCGGAGCCCCTTGAGGAACTCGGCAGACGACATGTCCAGGAGGGCGAGACTCGTTCCCCACCCGGCGAGGATTCCGAGCCCGTTGGCCAGAATCACCACCATGGGGAACATGATGGCTCCGGCCAGGACCCGGGGGACGACCAGGTAGGCCACCGGGTCGTAGGCCAGGGCCTCGAGAGCGTCGATCTGCTCGGTCACGCGCATCGTGCCGATCTCCGCCGCGATGTTCGCGCCGACCCGCCCGGAGAGTGCCAGGCCGGTGAGCACCGGGCCGAGCTCGAGGATCATGGTCTTGCCGACGAGCACCCCGACGAAGTACAGCGGCATGGCGCCGGTGAACGTGTACGAAGCCTGAAGCGCCAGGACCACACCGGTGAACGTCGCGATGAAGAGTGCGATGGGGACGGACTCGACCCCGACCTTGGTCATCTGGCTCACGACGTGGGGCGCCCAGAGCTTGACCTTACGAAGAGCCCTGACGGCGTCCATACCGAGGTAGCCCGCTCGGCCTACCGCGGCAACGGACCGGAGAGCTCCGCGCCCGAGGGCATGCACGGGTGCCAGCGATCTATGCATGCTCGAATCTAAAACAATGTCCCGACCGTGGCCTGCCAGGGGGCCCGACATGGCCAGGCGACGAGGTCGGTGGGGCCGGGCTCGTCGGAAGGCCTTCTGGTGCCCCTCTATGGGAAGGCCTCCTGGTGCCCCTATGGGAAGGCCTCCTGGATCTCCTCTATGGGAAGGCCTTCTGGAGACCCTCTATGGGAAGGCCTTCTGGAGACCCTCTATACGTCCTCGCTCTCCAGCGTGAACTCGACCTCTTCCGTCCGGCCGTTGTCGCCAGGGAGTTCATAGGCGATGCGTACGCGCTTCACGGCACACGACGGGTCGGTCAGCGCCAACTCGAAGTCGAGGCCCTGGTCCTTCGAGACGATGCGGGTACGAACGCGTTCCCCCGGCTCAGCCTCGGGTCCGTTCGGGTTGCGGAAGAGGGTCTTCGTCGACTGTCGCCCCGACTCGAGCTGCCGGGTGACCTTCACCAGCTTGAGCCAGTCGGGTTGATAGCTCACGCCGTACTCGAAGCCTCTCTGATCGGCGCCCGACCCCTCGCGGTTGTGTCGTGCCACTCCGGACTCCATGTCCCGGGTTCCAAAAAACCGGTTCCGGCGCGCCTCGCCGCACTCCGGAGTTGGGAAAATTACATAAACGAATGTCTTTTCGCGGAACGGGAAAAGTCAAGAATTCGATGTCTGCACTTCCCGAAATCCCCTGACTGGCATTGGAACACTGCGAGTCGGCGGATGGCCATCTTTCGAGAAAAGCGATAGTCGACGGCGTCTCACTTTTTCGAAAAAACCGGTGGCCACGCCACCTACAACTCGATGGGCACCGGAACGAGGGTCAGGAAGAAGGTGAGGACGAGGAGCCATCCGAGCGCTGTGCGCCGACTACCGATGTCGGGCCCCTGCTGGATCACACTGGGGTGGCCGACCCGACCCCGATGGATGACGTAGACCAGCGCAGCCCACGCCCACCACCCCCACCACAGGAACCCCAGAGGGATGAGGGCGAGCATGAAGAGGCGGGCGATGGTGAGATGGATCCCCGGGCCCATGGCGTAGAGGATATGGCCTCCGTCCAGTTGGCCAAGAGGGAGGAGGTTCAGGGCCGTGACGAAGAGGCCCAGCCATCCAGCCAGGGCAAGAGGGTGCAGGAGGATCAGCGTGTCACCCACCGACGCCGGGCCGAAGAGCTCCGCGATGAACCAGGTGGCCACGCCGTTGCCCAGCCAGACGGGCTCACCCATGAAGCGGATGACGAAGGGAGTCGTCACGCTGGACGGGCCCGTGATGGGCTCGGACCACATGAAACCGAGTATGAGCAGCGGGATGGAGACCACGAACGACGCCACGGGGCCCGATGCCCCGATGTCGAAGAGAGACGCCCTGCGCACCGTGGGTCCCCGGAGGCGGATGAATGCGCCCAAACTGCCGATAAGGGAGAAGTAGGGCGGGAACGGGATGAAGTAGGGCAGGCTCGCCCGCACGCCGTGTTTCCGTGCGGCGAAGAAGTGACTCATCTCATGGGCGAGGAGGACACCCAAGAAGGGCAGAGCGAAGGGCACACCCAGCCCGAGCAGCGGCAGGTCCAGTCCCGAGGGGTACGGTAGATCCAGCTCACCGAACTCGAAGATCCGGGTGCGGAACGGGTCGGCTCCCTCCATGAGCGCGCCGGACCCCAGGGTCGTGACGAGCGTGGCGAGGAAGAGCACCACATGGACGGTGACCGACGGCCGCACGCGATCCTTGATCTGGTACACCAGCACCAGGTCCACCCCATCGGGATCGGCAGAGAGGTGGGCGTGCCCTGGCCAGCGCTCGAGGGCCTCGGCGACTTCGGGTGAGTCCGGGGCGAGGTCCGGGCGCAACGTACCCCGTAGGACCGTATCGCCGGGCAACGTCGTCAGTTCATAGCTGTCGAGTAGGGGCAGCCACAGGCTCGGATCAGGGTTGACCCGCTCAGAAGCCGCCATTACTATCGCCTCGATCGGCCATTCGACCTTTCAATGTTGAACGTCAGCCTCAATGTTGGAAGTCCAGCCGGTCGTCCGAGGACCGGCTCTTGTTCTCACGGTTCCCCCCGAAGAATCGAGTCCGCCGGAGCTGTACGCTCTTCCACGACTGCTACGGTCGTTCCTCGTTGCGGGCCTCTCGAGCGCTATGCCAGGCCCATCCAGCCGCCTCACGGAGTCCCGTGGACATCGCCGAGCTGAAGACCAAGAACATCGGAGAGCTCTACGACATGGCCGAGGAGCTGAACCTCGACCAGTACTCGGGGCTCCGCAAGCAGGATCTCCTCGTGAAGATCGAGAGCGAGCTCCTGGAACGCGGCGAGGCGCTCACGGCCGAAGGCGTCCTCGAGCTACTCCCGGAGGGATACGGCTTTCTCCGCTCTCAGGAGTGGAACTACGTCTACAGCCCTGACGACATCTACGTCAGTCCGTCTCAGATCAAGCGGTTCAACCTCAGAACGGGCGATACCCTCGCCGGCGAAGTCCGTCCCCCCAAGGGCAGAGAACGGTATCTCGCCTTGGTCAAGGTCGACTCCATCAACGGAGACACTCCGGAGAAAGCCCACGACCGGGGTGAGTTCGACCAGCTCAAGCCCATGTATCCGCAGAAGCGGCTGGATCTGGAGGTGCCCGGCGGCTCGCTGGCCATGCGGGTCTGCGACCTCATCGCCCCCATCGGCGAGGGACAACGAGGCCTCATCGTCTCTCCGCCCAAGGCGGGCAAGACGACCATCATCCGGGAGATGGCCCAGTCCATCGCCCACAACCATCCCGACGTGCACCTCATCGTCCTCCTCGTCGACGAGCGGCCCGAAGAGGTCACCGAGATGAAGGCCGAAGTCGACGGCGAGGTCATCGCGTCCACCTTCGACGAGTCGGCCAAGCGTCACGTGCAAGTGGCAGAGATGGTGTTGGACAAGGCCAAGCGACTCGTGGAGCAGGAGAAGGACGTCGTCATCCTCCTGGATTCCATCACAAGGCTCGCCCGCGCCTACAACAACGTCATCAAGCACTCGGGAAAGATCCTCTCGGGTGGCGTCGACGCCAACGCCCTCCAGAAGCCCAAGCGCTTCTTCGGCGCGGCCCGCAACATCCAGGACGGCGGTTCTCTCACCATCGTGGCCACGGCGCTCATCGAAACGGGCAGCCGCATGGACGAGGTGATCTTCGAGGAGTTCAAGGGCACCGGCAACATGGAGTTGGTGCTTGATCGTGAGATCTCCGAACGGCGCATCTTCCCGGCCATCGACCTGAACCGTTCCAGCACCCGGAAGGAAGAGCTTCTCCTCACGGATACCGAGCTGAACCGGGCCTTCCTTCTCCGCAACTTCCTGTCGGACATGCCGCCGGTGGAGGCCATCGAGTTCCTCCTGGGGCAGATGCGCAGGACCAAGTCCAACGCCGAGTTCCTCGACGCCATGACCCGAGGCGGGGTGTAGGCGTTGGATTGGGCGGCGGTACAGGCCATCGCGGAGTCGGCCGGAGCCGTCGGTGTCATCGTCTCCCTCGGGTACCTGGCGATCCAGGTCCGCCAGAACACACGCTCGGTTCGGGCAGCGGCCAGCGAGGAGTTGGTCCTGGGCTGGAACAACGCCGCCGAGTTCATGAAGACGCCCCACGGCGCCCGGGTCTACCACCTCGGGGCCAGCCCCGACACGATCGGCCAGCTGACGGAGGAAGAGCGGGTCATGCTCCGGATCCTGGCTCTTCAGGTCCTCCGTGTGTACGAGCAGGCCTTCTATCAACACCAGGCCGGAATGCTCGATGACCGGATCTGGGCAGGCTGGGTGACCCAGATCCGCCTCACTTACGCCCTGGCGTGGTTCGGCCCGTCATGGGAAGCCCGACGACCGCTGGTCGACGAGGAGTTCGCCCGTTTCATCGAGAGCCTCGTCCCCGAAAGCGACACTGCCTGGCAGGACTACATGGACCGGATCTATCCCGACAAGGCGGCGGGGCCCGCATTGGACGGCAACGTCGCCGGGGACCGCTAGAGAGTCAGGGCGCTGCGACAGCAGCCCACCGGACCCGAAACCCTACTCGTCGATGACGGCTGCGTAGCGCGGGTTCACGATGAGCTCGTCGCCGTCGAAGATCTTCCGGTCCCACGGGAAGATGACGTTGGCGTCCATGGTGAGCGCCGAGAAGTCGGGCTGATAACCGGTGGTCCGGGCGAAGCTCGTGGCCGTCCTCACCTCGGCGGGATGCACGTCGCGCACCGCGGCGAGGGCAAGGCGGAGGGTGTCGCCGGAGGTGGTGATCTCGTCGACGATGAGAACCCGCCGACCTTCGGCCTCCCGAGGCGCCGCCGAGAGGATGGCAGGCCGCTCCCTGATGTCGTCTCCCGACCGGCGGGAGATCTTCATGGAGTAGAAGTCCAGGCGGAGGATCGAGGCGATGACGGCGCCGGGAATCACACCGGCGCGAGCGATGCCGACGATGACGTCGGGGTCGTATTCACGAGCGACTTTCAGCGCGAGGGCTCGGCACAACTCGCCGAACATCGCCCAGTCGACCTCGATGTACTCCTGGGTCACGGAATCGGGTGTTGTCATGAACGCATAGGGGTCTTGCATGCTTCCAACCTACGGTAGCGGCCCGCCCGACGACACCGTGGTCTGGATGGCGGGGTCTCGTTGACGCACCTGGGCGTGGACCCGACTGTACGTTCCATGGTGGATGATATTGCGGCGGAAGCCGACCGGATCTTCGAAGAAGCTCTCGAGCGGACGGGGGCGCGGGACCCTCGGCAGTTCTACCGCGAGCGGCTTCTCGCCTTGAAGGGATCCGATCCCGACGGCTACGCCACGGCCGTCGCCTACTATCGGGAGACGTTGGTGCCCGACATCGCGTCGGGGAAAGCCGAACCCCTCGGCGCATGGACGGAGTATGGACGGATTCTCGCCGAAGCCGTCTCCCAGGGTCGGACGGTTTCCGTCGACTCGACGGGCATGGCCCACCCGTACGAAGGACCCGACACCGAACGACTCATCCTCCACCTGCCCAAAGACGGGCGGCGCGCCCTGGTGGTTGCGCTACCTGCCAGCCTTTCGCCGCCTCAGCTCGCCACCTACGACGTTCTGGTCGAGGGCAAGCAGAAGGCGGTACGCTGAGCGTCGCCGTCCCTCAATCCTCCACCATGTAGGCCAGGCCCCACGCTCCGATACCCAGGTGGGTGGATATGACCGGGGAAGCCGGTCCGGAGAGGATCTCGACCTTCGGGCCGTAGATGGTGCGCAGTGTCTCGGAGACCGGCTGGATGATCTCGGGGAAGGCGACGTGAACGATGCCGAAGCGGACCTTCTCCACCGTGTCGGGCACCTGCTCGCGCACGATCTTCAGGAGCTCCGGGCGGGCCCGGTCATCGCCGAAGGCTCTTCCGAACGCCTCGACCCGTCCTTCGGCCGTCATGCCGAGAATGGGCTTTAGACCGAGGAAGCGCCCCAGGAGCGCCTTGCCCTTGCCCACCCGTCCCGACGCGATGAGCCGGTCGAAGGTTCGTACGGTGAAGAGGATGCCCGAGCGCTTGCGGATGCGCATCAACTCCGTGGCGATGTCGCCGGCGTTCCACCCGAGTTCACCGAGCTCGGCGGCCTTCAAGACGAGGAGCCCTTCCAGGAGGGAGTTGCCCAGTGAGTCGACGACCTCGATGGGCACGTCATCGAAGTGGGACGCTGCCACCTCGGCGGCGCCGAACGTGCCCGACAGTGTGGACGAGACGAAGATGCCCACCACGGATTCGCCCTCCCCCGCGGCCCGCTCGTAGGCGTCGAGAAAGGACTTCGGGGCCGGCTGGCTGGTGGTGGGTAGCCCCTCCGCCGACTGAAGCCGCTCGTGGAACTCCGTCGCCGTGATGTCGATGCCGTCACGGTACGTCCGGTCGCCGTCGACGAGGGCCATGGGCACGACGTGGATCCCGTGGGCCCGAATCACCTCCTCCGACAGGTCACATGCCGAATCCGTGACCACGGCCACCGGACGACGGGCCAGCTGGACGTGCCCTCGCCCACTGCCCAGCGTCTCGTGCTGGACCCTCATGTCCTCTGCCTTGTGGGTCACCAACGTACCCACGCCCCGCAGGTAGTCGAACACCTCCTCGGGCTCGTCGGTGTGCACGTGGATCTTCAGCACGTCCCCTGAACGGATGACGATGAGCGAGTCGCCCATCTCCTTGAGGATGTCTCGGACCGCCCGTTGCTCAGGGAGGGCATCGCCTCGCACCAGGGCCTCCGTACAGAACCGATACTGCTCCTCCGCCACCGGGTACTCCGCCATGGCCGCAGCCGCCGCTCCTGCGTCTTGACCGTTGGCACCCGGGCCCTCGGCCTCGATCTCCGCGGCGATGGCGACCCCTTCCACGAGGAGCGATACACCTTCGAGCATGCTCACGAAGCCCTTGGCACCGGCGTCGACGACGCCTGCCTTCTTCAGGGCGGCGAGTTGATCCGGCGTTCGGGCCAGCGCCTCCCGTGCCTCCTCCACGACCTCGTTCACGAGGTGCACGAAGTCGTCGGCCCGTGACTGCCGGGCGGCGACGGCGGCGTCCCGCATGACGCTGAGGATCGTGCCCTCCACGGGGTCCTCCAGGGAGTCGTAGAGCCGGTCGACGCCGGCGGTGAGAGCCACACCGAACTCCTCGGTGCTGATCCGCTCCCGGTCGCCGATGCTGTCCGCGAATCCCAGCAGGAAGTGCGACAGCATCATCCCGCAGTTGCCTCGGGCGCCGAGGACCGCGCCCTGGGCCGCGCCATGCGCCACCGCCGACACCGCGCGGTCCTCGTTGTCACGGAGGTGATCCGCGATGGCCTGCACGGTGAGGGACAGGTTCGTTCCCGTATCGCCGTCGGGGACGGGAAAGACGTTGATCCGGTTCAACTCGGCCCGCTGACCCTGCGCGTAGGCGCAAGCAGCGATGAGGGACCGGCGAAGACGCGGGCCGTCCAGGTACGCAATCTGCATAGATCCGGGACGTTGCTCCTTTGGGGGGCCTGACACGAAACGAAGAATCTACCGCCGGGCCTACGAGAAGGCACCTGAAAACAGGGTGTTCCTGGGCCGGCGGCCACATATCTTAGCTCAACCCGCGGCCACTCCGGCCACGCCTACGCGCCCCACAACTCCTCGGAGATCCGTGCCTTCCAAGCCCCGTTTCGGAAACTGGATGGTGGCCGTGGCGGAGGCTGCCGAGGTCGCCGGCGCACCCAACCTCGACGGCGCGTCCGTCGAGCAGATGACGAAGGCCTGGACCCTCGTGCGGCGGGCCGCCGAGATCAGCCAGGAGGAGCTGGCGGCGTCCATCGCGGGTGAAGCGGGAATCGGTATCGCGAAGCTGGATGATCGAGACGCTCGCGCGGAGATTCTCGTTCCCGCGGAGGTGGCCCACCGCCGGACCGTCCTTCCCCTCGGATGTACCGACCGGGAGGTCACGGTGGCCACCTGCAACCCGCTGAGTCAGGAGGCCAAGCGGGAGATCGAATGGCTCACCGGCCGTTCCGTGCGATTCCAGGTGGCCCCGCCTGACGACCTCCAGGACGAGATCGTCGCCGCGTACGGCTCAGGCGAAGGGATCGAGCGCGTGGTCCGCGGCAGCGATGGCCCCGCCGAGCCCGCCGGTCCCCACGTCCTGGTCGTCGACGACGAGGCGGGACAGCGGGAGCTGTTTCGATCGATTCTCGAGGGCGGGGGCTATCGGGTGACGTTGGCCAAGGACGGGGCCGAGGCCCTCGAAAAGCTCCAGGCCGACGGGGGCTTCGACCTCATGACGTTGGACTACTGGATGGACAAGATGAACGGCCTGAGAGTCCTTCAGGGCGTTCGCGCCAAGTCCAGCGTGAGGGACCTACCCGTCATCATGGTCACCGGAGCAGGCGATCGTCGCATCGAGATGAGCCTCTTCGAAGCGGGGGCCGACGACTTCATCTCGAAGCCCATCGACCCCCCCTTGTTCCTCCTGCGGATCAAGGCCGTCCTCCGGCGTCGGGCCTTCCCCTAGGAGGCTGTCGGGGAAGCACCGTAGGCCGCCACGCCAACCCCCGACAGGTGCAGGCCATGGGTACCATGGTGGTGGACCCCGGGCGGCTTCCCCTTTGTCGCTACTCGGCCCGCAGCGACTTCACCGGGTCGATGGACGCGGCCCGCATGGCAGGCAATGCCGATCCCGCCATCGCCGCCGCCCCGAGGGCCAGCGCGACGCCCACGTAGATCCCCGGCGACGTCACACTGACACCGTAGAGCAGCGTCTGTAGCAGACCCGCCGCGCCCAGGAAGGTCAGACAGCCGGCGACGATCCCGACGACGGTCATCGTGGCTCCCTGGCGAAGCACAAGCCCGACGACGTCGCTTCGGGTCGCACCGAGGGCCATGCGGACGCCGACTTCGTGCCCTCTCTGGGCCACGAGGTACGCCAACACCCCGTGCACGCCGAGGATGGCGAGGAAAACGGCCACGCCGGCGAACACGACGAGAACCATGGAAGCGAAACGCTCCCGGCCCATGGCCTCCGCCAGGGTCTCTTCCATGGTCGTGACGTTGAAGACCGGTACGTCCGAGTCCACCGTCTGGACCGCCGCTCTGATCCCGTCGGCCACGGACAGCGGGGGCACTTCGGTCCGGGCCATGAGTGTGATCCGCCCACCGCGGGGAGGCGCTTGGTACATGGAGATGTACATGGCGGGCGGTGGATCGGCCGTCAGACCGTGGACCCGTTCGTTGTCCACGACGCCGACGACATCTCGGTACTGGCCCCAGAACCCGATGCGGCTGCCCACGGCATCACCTTCGGGGAAGTAGCGCGTCGCCGCCTCCCGGTTGAGTACGATGACACCAGGCTCCCCGACGCGATCCGTATCGGCGAGGGTCCGCCCCTCGAGGAGCCCGAGACCCACCGTCGAGAAGTAGCTCGGGGTCACCATCCGGGTCGACATCTCGCCTTGAGTGGGATCATACGGGCGCCCCTCAACCTGGAAGGAGTTGGTGAATCCCCTGTCCAGAGGGTGGTTGAGGACAATGGCCACCGAGTTCACGCCGGGTACCGCCTCGACGGCCTCCTCCACGCCGGCGATGAGCCCGTGGATCTCGGGCCAGTCGGGGTATCGGGACATGTCTTCCGGATATCGGCCAGCCGGGAGAGCGAAGTCCGCCCGCATCACCTGCGCGGCCTGGAAGCCCGGGTCCACACCCTGGAGATTGCGTACGGTACCGATGAGAAGCGTCGCACCCAGGAGCAGCGATACCGCCAGCGCGAGCTGCGCCGCGACGAGAACCCGCCGCAGCCCGAGGCCCGCCGCGCGGCCACCCGTGGTCCGGCCGTCCTTGAGCTCCGTCTGGAGGTCCAGCTTGCGGGCCTGGAGGGAGGGGAGGAGGCCGAAGCCGACGCATATGAGCGCCGTGACCACCAGCACGAAGCCCAGGACGGCCAGATTGAGTTCAGGGCGCCCGAGGGTCTGAAGTTGGGCCGGCGCCAGCTCGAACAGGGCCCGGTTCCCGAGCACCGCCAGTGCCACTCCGAGGACCGTTGCCAGGGACGTGGTCAGGAGGGCCTCGACGAAGAAGCGTCGACGCACGTCCGCGGCACCGGCTCCCACCGCCGTGAGCACCGCCAACTCCTTCATCCGACCGGCTCCACGGGCCAGCAGCAGGTTGGCCACATTCACGCATGCGATGGCGAGGACGGCGAGGACCGCGGCGAAGAGGACCCACAGCGTGGTTCGGGCCTCGCCCCTCCCGACGTCGGCAAGGGGCTCGACGAACGCGCCACGGTTGGCGTTGTCGCCGGGGTACTCCACCTCGAGATCGGCCATGATGCCGGTCATCTCGGCCTGGGCCGCCTCCATGGCGACGTTCGGGCCAACGCGCCCGACGACGCGGACCCAATGCTGCGGCCGCGTGGCGATGGCCGGGGACTGACGGATGGGCACCCAGATGTCGGCCTCGCCGGTCAGCGCCTCCACCTCATCCGGAAGGACGCCCACCACTTCATGGGCTTCGTCGTCGACGAGAATCGTCCGACCCACGACGCCCGGGTCGCCACCGTACAGGTCGATCCACGCCGCCTCGGTGAGCATCACCGCGAGTGGCCCGTCCGGCAGATCCTCCTCTTCGGTGAAGCCACGCCCGAGGCGAGGCTCGGCACCGAGAACCGGGAGGACGTTGCGGCTGGCGCGGACCGCGTTGAGCTGCAGGGCCGGCGCGTCGGTGCGGGAGAGGACCGCCGTCGTCGTGGAGAAGATGGCCAGGTCCTCGAAGGTCCGGCTCCGCTCCAGATAGTCGTAGTAGTCCGATGTCGAGGCGGCCTCCCGAACCGTCCCGGTCGCCCGATCGTTCTGCCACACGATGGCCAGACGGTCGGCGTCCGGGAACGGAAGCGCGCGGAGCGCCACCGCCTCGAGAACGCCGAAGATCGCCGTCGTGGCGCCGATGGCGAGGGCCAGCGTCACGACCACCGTCGCCGTGAACCCACCACTTCGTCCCATCGTCCGCAGGGCCAACCGCACATCTCTCACCCACGCTTCCATCGTACCCCTCCTCTCCTCGTCATCCACTCGCTGCGAATCCAGTCTCCGGCACATCTCCTCCACCGTTCGGACATCCCCGAACCGTCGAAGCACCTCCTCTTTCGCCTCGACTTCGTCGCGCCCCTGGGCCACCAACTCCCGCACCCGTTCCTCGATGTGGAATCGAAGCTCCTCTTCCACGTCGGCGTCGATGGCCTCCCGTGGGGACAGAGCTCGTCGAACGGCACGCCAGTCCATGCAGCCCTCAGGCCTCCGACCAGGGCGCTTCGACGTCCAGCAGACCCGCCACTGCCGCGACGTGGCTCGTCCAGCGGGCCGTCTCCCGATCCAGGTGCCTGCGCCCCTTCCGTGTCAGTCGGTAGAACTTGGCCCGACGGTTCTCCTCGGTGCGTCCCCACTCGCCCTCCAGAAGCCGATCACGCTCCAGTCGATGGAGCGCCGGGTAGAGCGCACCCTCCTCGATGCGGAGAGCCCCATGGGTCGCCGCTTCGATCCTGCGGCTGACGGCGAGGCCATGAAGTGGACCTTCCCTGAGGGTCCGCAGGACCAGCAGGTTCAGCGTTCCGTAGAGCGTGTTGGCGTCGATTCCCACCGATTGTCATCTCCCGCACGAGTAACCTAAGCAGATTATACAATCTATGCCGCCGCATGTGCCAGTAGCAACCTTCGGACGCGATGACGACTTACCAAAGCCGTCTAGGCAAGGAGCCCACGGACTGGCTCACGCGGCGTGGATGCATAGCTTCGGTTCGCCTTGTCAGCCGCAGGTCGGAGTCGAGACTCCGACCGGTAACCCTCTCGACCCGACCAGCCTCCTGGAGGCTCTTCTTGCCCACTCCCGGATACGGAACCTGTTCGACATCTACACCTGTCCTCACAAGCCCCTGGACCCGCAGGGCCGGTTCCGTCGCCGGGCTGATCCTTCTTGCCAGCCCCTGGACACTGGGGGCCGGTCCGGTTGCCGCGCAGTCGGTTCCGGAGCCGGTGGCGGTAGCCGTCCCCATCGATGCGCCACCCGCCATCGATGGCGTCCTGGACGAACCGTTCTGGCGCACCATCGAGCCCATCACCGGCTTCCTCCAACGCGACCCGATCGATGGAGCGCCGGCGACAGAGCGCACCGAAGTACGCATCGCTTTCACCGAAGACGCGCTCTACTTCGGCATGATGATGTACGACGACGAGCCCGAGCTCATCCTCGGCAACATCCTCCAGCGAGGAGGATGGATCGACAAGGACGACCGGGTCCTCATCGCTCTCGACACCTACCGCGATCGCCGCAACGCCTACCTCTTCGAGATCGGGTCACTCGGCGCCCAGGACGACGCCCTCATTTCCGACGAATCGGGCCAGGACTGGAACTGGGACGGCATCTACACCACCGAGGCTCGCATCACGGAAGAGGGTTGGGTGCTGGAGGTGGAGATCCCCTTCACCACCATCCGATTCGACGATCCGACGGCCCCGGAGATGGGCATCGCGCTGTACCGCAACATCCGGCGCAAGAACGAGCACGCCTTCTGGCCCCACATCGGGCAGGAGTACCGGGGCGGGATCACGCAGGTGTCCCAGTACGCTCGGCTCACCGGGCTGCGCGACCTCCGGAAGGGACGGCACATCGAGGTGAAGCCCTTCGCCATCACAGGCGCCACCCGACCGGCCAACGGCCCCACCGACACCGAAGTGGACGCAGGTCTCGACGTGAAAGCGGCGCTCTCGTCGAACCTCACCCTCGACCTCACCTACAACACCGACTTCGCCCAGGTGGAAGCGGACAACGTCGAGATCAACCTGACGCGCTTCGATCTGTTCTTCCCCGAGAAGCGGGAGTTTTTCCTCGAGCGGGCAGCCCTCTTCCAGTTCGGTGCCCAGCGCGAGACGGAGGTCTTCTTCAGCCGAAGGGTGGGACTCGACTCCGACATCGTCGGAGGTGGGCGCCTCACCGGTGAGGTGGGCCCGTTCTCCGTCGGCGCCTTGAGCCTGGCCACCGACTACGCCGATCCGGCGGCGCCCCAGGGCCAGGTGACGGAGTGGAGCTCCGTGGCGCGGCTTCAAGGGAATGTCCGCCCGCGCACCACCGTCGGCGGGATCGTGACCAGCAAGGACGGCGGCGGGGAGTACAACCGGGTCGTCGGGGCGGACTTCCGCACGCGGTTCTGGGGAAGCAGCTCTCTCTTCATTTGGGGCGCCGACGTCGCCGACTCACGGTTCGACGCGGCGACCGGGAGCACCTTCGCGGGCCAAGCCGAGCTCATGCTCCAGAACGATCGCTACTTCATGGAGATCACGAGGACGGAGATCGGTGAGGACTTCGACCCGGCCCTAGGCTTCGTCCCTCGACCGGACCAGAAGAGGTGGGGTGGACAGGTGGGGTTCCGCCCGCGCTTCGAGACCAGCGACTGGGCCCGTCAGCTCACGACGTCGTTCGGTGCCAACCACATCACCGGAATCGACGGCGACAAGCAGTCCCACTTCCGCCGCCTGAGTTCCCGGCTCGACTTCCAGTGGGGCGACAACCTGACCTTCGACATCGCCGAGCAGTTCGAGCGCCTGGAGGTGCCCGATTTCATCAACGGTCGGCAGCTCCCCGCCGACGACTACACCTACCGGACCGTCTCCCTGCGATTCGCGCCGGACCGGGCACGGAGTTTCGGCGTGAACTTCGGCGCCGCCCGCGGCGGCTTCTGGTCGGGTACCCGGACGCAGCTGTCCGGTGGCTTCGTGTGGATCGCGAGCAGGCACCTGACATTGGACACCGATGTCTTCTGGAACGATGTCTCCCTACCCGTCCCCGACGGTGACTTCTCGACCACCCTCGGCCGGCTCCGCGCCGAAGCTGCGTTGAACCGGAAGCTCTTCGCCTACGCTCTGGTGCAGTGGGACGACCAGTCGAACACACTGCAGGCGAACATCCGGATCGACTGGATCCACACGCCTGGAAGCGACCTCTTCGTCGTCTTCGACACGGGCTACCTCACCGGCGCCCTCGAAGACCCACGGACGACGCGGTGGACGCGGCGCACGGGAGTGGTGAAGCTGACGTACCTGAAGGCCTTCTAGCCGTGACCAGCCCATGCGTTTCCGCGGAAAACGTGCTCGGGTGCCCGCCCGAGGACTCGGCGCGCGCTACTGCGCCGCGATGGGCTCGAAGACGCCCGTGTCCCGGTTCTTGCGGACCTTGTCCCAGTCGAAGACCCGGCCGTTCATAGTGATGTAGACACCGGGGGGAAGGACCTGCACCACGGCCAGCGCGCCGCCCAGATTGAAGAGCCCGTCCGACGAGCCGAACGCGATGGGGATCATGGCCCCGGTGAGAACGATGGTCTTTCCCTCCACTCGCTCGGCGAGGATGCGGGCAGTTTCCACCATCGTGTCGGTGCCGTGGGTGATGACGATGTGCGGCTCGGGAGCGTCGTTGCAGTTGGACGCGATGAGCCCGCGATCGGCATCGCTCATCTCCAGGGAGTCGATCATCATGAGCGTCCGGACGTTCACCTCCAGACGTGAGCGGCCCATCTCGAGCATCTCGGGCAGGTGGGTATCCCGAAAGTCCAGGGTACCGTGGATCTCGTCGTACTCCTTGTCGAAGGTTCCGCCGGTGACGAAGAGCCGGATGGGCTCCCCGCGGGCGTTCAGTAGCGTCCGGCCGCCCGCTCTTTTCCCGGCAGAATCTCCAGGCACGTCGTCCACCATCCAGTGAGGATCGTCTTTACGAACTCCTCGGGAAGCTCTTCGGAGCGCATCTCCTCCGCCAGAGCCCGGTGGTCGTAGGTCACGGGCACGAAGTCGACATCGAGGGTGTGACCGGTGCCGTCGAGGAGCGCGTACCAGACGTCGGTGCGGCCGTCGTTGGCCGGTCTGCCCAGGGCTCCGACGTTCACGTAGGCGCGCTCGGCTCCTCCCTCCTCTTGGCGCGGCGGACCCCCACCCACGCCTCCCGCCCAGCTCCGGGCCCAGTGGATCCCCGTATGCGTGCCCAGGAGTACGTCGGCCCGGACGTCGTCGGCGAGCTTGTCGAGGAAGTGGGTGGGTGTCGTGGACTCCCACAGGAACTCGTTGGTCTGCCGGGGACTGCCGTGGAAGGCCAGGACCTCGCGTCCGGCCAGCCGGAAGCGGAGATCCTCGGGGAAATCGGCCATCCAGGCACGGTTCTCCGGCGAGGTGTTCTGGTAGGTGTACTGGTACGAGAGGCGGGCGTAATGGTTGTCCCGGGGGTCGGTGTAGCCGCACTGGCAGTCGTCGAGTCCCCGAGCGATGGAGTCGTCGTAGTTGCCCCGCACCACCGCGATCCCGTTGTCCCGAAGCAGAGGGAAGACCTTGTCGGGATTCGGGCCGAAAGCGCCCAGGTCGCCCAGGCAGAGCAGGGCATCGACACCCCGGCCCCGAGCGTCCTCGATGGCGGCTGCCAGCGCCAGGTGGTTGGAGTAGATGCCGCCGAAGACGGCGACTCGCTCGTACTCGAGGCTCGCATTCTCGGGTGCCTCCGTCACGATACCCTCGGAGTCGTGCCCCTCATGAGAAGTCGGTGAAGCCCGGCATGTTGGAGCAGATCGCCCCGTTCACCCAGCACGTGTAGCACGCCTGAGCGCCCAGACGGGCCGGCGCTTCGACGGCCTCTTGCAGCGTCTCACCCAGCTTCGCCGTGGGGTCGTCGAGGAGGATGGGGCAGACCCACACGCCCGACGCCGTGACCAGACGAGCCCCGGAGCAGAGGAGGAGCTCGGCGGGATACTCGGCCATCATCTCGCGTGTGACCCGCTCCACGTCCTCGTAGCCCCGGGTCCGCTCCGCTTCCGCACCGATATGCAGGGGGGGCAGGATCTTCAGCCTCGGCCGGTAGTAGCCGACATCGGCCAGGAGTTCACCGAAGGCCTCGAGGACAGCGTCCGTCTCCGAGTCCTCCCACGTGCGCATGGTGGTGATGATGGGCAGGAAGCCCACCTCGGCGAGTCGGCCAACCGCAGCCAGGGCGCGGTCGAACGATCCCTCGCCACGGATGGCGTCGTTCATCTCCGCCGTGACCCCATCGATGCTGACTCGAAGCTCCAAGGTGTACGGCGACCCCTCGGAGAGCACTCGCAGGCGGTCCACGGTGCGCTCAGGGAGGAGGGTGGCGTTGGTCAGGACCGTCGCCGGGCCCAGGGCCAGGGTGTCTTCGAGAATCTCGAGCATGTCGCGATTCATGAAGGGCTCGCCCCCGGTGAAGTAGTACTCCTTCACCCCCAACTCCACCGATTCGGCGAGCGCTGCGGCCACCTCGGCCCGGGTCATGAACCAGAAGGAGTGGTTCTCCGGGGAGCACGAGATGAAACAGTGGTTGCACCGCAGGTTGCACACCGTGCCCGACACCTGGAACCAGAGCTGGTCGAGGGCCCGGAGGGGAACGGTCGGTGCCGGCGGCTCGATCCCATGCGGTGTGCCGCGAGGCCTCACCGACGCGTCCGAGTGCGCAGCGCCGAGCTCACCGACGAGTGTTGGGAGGGCTTTCGTCATGCGTTCCTTGGGTCGTCCCCGGGGGCCGTATCGCGGGCCGGCCTCGCAGCGTGCAGGTCGCGGAGAGGACCCCGGAGGGAGTGGATGATACCCCAACGGGAAAAGCCGGTCGAGGCGCGCCGGGGTTCCAGGGCCGCTCGGGACTCCAGAACAATTCGGCGGGCGGGGGTAACCGCACGGAGTAGCAGCCGAGGCTGCTCGGCTTTCACCCCGACCCTGACATTCGCACCGCCATGTCGTTCATCGCCGTGAATCCCGCCACGGGACAGTCCGTCAGCACCTACGATCTCCTCGACGATGCCGAGCTGGAGACCGCGCTCGCCACGGCGGACGAAGCCCAACGCCTGTGGCGGATCCGATCGGTGGCAGAGCGAGCCGAGTACCTACGGGCCCTCGGCGTCGTCATCCGGGAGCGGAAGGCGGCGCTGGCGGCCCGAATGACCACGGAGATGGGCAAGCCCATCACCCAGGCCATCGGCGAAGCCGAGAAGTGCGCCTGGGTCTGTGACTACTACGCCGAGAACGCCGCTGAACATCTCGCCTCGGTCCCGGTCGAGACGGACGCCACGACCAGCTATTGGGCCTACCGACCCCTGGGCGTGATCTTCGGCATCATGCCCTGGAATTTCCCCTTCTGGCAGGTCATCCGCTTCGCCGTACCCACCGTCACCGCCGGCAACGCGGCGCTTCTGAAACACTCCCAGAATGTGCCCGGATGCGCTCAGGACCTGGAGGATCTCTTCCGGGACGCCGGCTACCCGGAGGGCCTCTTCGCCAACCTCTTCATCGACCATGATCAGGCGGGCGAACTCATCGAAGACCCGCGGGTCCGGGCCGTGAGTCTTACCGGAAGTGTCCGTGCCGGGAAGGCGGTGGCGAAGCGCGCGGGAGCCGTGCTCAAGAGCTGTGTGCTCGAGCTCGGCGGAAGCGACCCCTCCCTCGTCCTCGCCGATGCCGACCTCGACCTCGCCGCCGCGGCGTGCGCCCTCGGCCGCTTCAACAACACCGGCCAGAGCTGCATCGCCGCGAAACGCTTCATCGTCGTCGACGACGTCAGGAGCGCCTTCCAGGAGAAGCTCCTCGCCGAGATGGATAGGTGGCAGCCCGGCGACCCCACCCACCCCGACACCAAGCTCGGCCCCATGGCCCGTGAGGATCTGAGGGATGAGCTCCACGATCAGGTTCAGCGCTCCGTGGACGCCGGCGCCGAGTTGGTCACCGGCGGCACGATCCCGGATCGGCCCGGAGCGTGGTATCCGCCGACGCTTCTGTCAGGCGTCACGTCCGGCATGCCGGCGTACCACGAGGAGCTCTTCGGGCCTGTGGCATCCATCCTTCCGGTGTCCGACGAGGCAGAGGCCATCCGCGTAGCCAACGACACGTCGTTCGGTCTGGGCGCCGCCGTCTACACCCGAGACGAGAAGCGGGGCGAGGAGATCGCCGCCGAGCACCTGGACGCCGGAAACTGCTTCGTGAACGGGATCGTGAAGTCCGATCCGCGCCTGCCCTTCGGAGGCACGAAGGACAGCGGCTTCGGTCGCGAGCTCAGCCCGCTGGGCATCCGCGAGTTCACCAACCGGAAGACCGTCTGGGTGAGGTAGGCTCAGAGCGACCGCCACCGCGCCCTGCCGCGGCCGCGGAGGGGGCGGCCGAGGTGCTCCTACTCGAAGTTGCCCGGGACCGCCTTGTACATGAGCTCGGCCATCTCGTCGGCGCTCTTCATGGACGACAGGTCGAGCTCGAAGTCGTGCTTCGGAGGCGCCTGGACCTTTTCCACCAACTCCCGGACTTCCCGAGCCGAGAGACCCATCTCCTTCATCTCGTCGGTGGAGACCGAAGCACCGTCCCGGGCCGCGATCCCGTCGTCCGAGCCTTCGACAAGTCGAGCCAGGACTTCCCGCTCGACGCGGGTGACGGGCTCGGCGACGAGGTCGTAGTCGATCCAGGCTTCGTAGGAGAGCGGCGCCACCCGCTTGACCATCGCGGCGATGACCTGTCCGAACTGCTGGATCTCCCACTGGGCTCGGTGGTCGACGCGGAGGGAGAGGAAGTGGAGGAGGTTGTGCAGGTCGATCTTCCAGTACCACTGGGTATAGGTCGAGACCGGCAGATCGATACGGGCGATCTCGCGAGCGACATCCTCTTCGAGCATCCAGCCGTAGGCGTCTCCGGCGTCCTCGCGGAGGCGTTCCCAACGCTCCACGGCCTCCTTGTAGACTGCCTCCGGAGCCCCGCCCTCCCGGCCCTGCTTGTTGGACTGGCTCTGTAGAGCGAAGTGCTTCTGCTGCGGCATGTAGAAGAGGAGGGGCATGAGCGAATAGCGTGCGCTCAGCTCATTGACACTGGCCGTCCTATGACGGATCCACTGTCGCGCCACGAACATCGGCATGGCACAGTGGAACTTCAGCTCCACCATCTCCGAGGGCGTCGTGTGCCGGTGGCGCCTGAGGTAGCGGACGAGCCCCCGCGTCTGGGAGACCTTTCGTGTCCCGAAGCCGTAGCTGACCCGGGCCGCGCGCTCCACGTCCTCGTCGGACCCCATGTAGTCGACCAGCGACACGAAGCCGTGATCGAGGACGGGAAAGTATTGACCGAGGATCTCCTCGGCGGCGGGGATCGTGGGGCGCTTGGTTTCCATTCAGCAGCGTCGCGTGGATGTCCGGGGAGGATCGGCGGATCGTTCGGGCCGGAATATAGCGAGGTGGGGCGAAGCGCCACTGCGACCATCCGGCGCTCTCACGATCCCCGTCAGCCGTCCCCGACCCCCCAGGGTTCGATGAAGTCCTCGGGCTCCACACCGAGCCCCTCCGCGACACGCGTGATGTAGTTGAAATAGCCGATTACCTGCGTTGCGTCGTGCACTGCCCGGTCGTCGAACCCGTGCTCCCGAAGGGCCTCCACGTCGACCTCGCCCATGGGCTCGCTGAAGTCGGTCAGCTTCTCCGCGTATCGGCAGAGAGCCTGGTCCCCCGGAGACAGATCCGCCGTCCGCCAGTCCCACGCGACGGCGTGGACGAAGGCGTCGGCCTCGTCGCTGTTGGCGAAATCACCCTCGACCTCGGCCCGGAGGTCATGCGCGTGCGCTTGCGTTCAGTAGAAGCAGTCGTTGGCCTTCGAGGTCACCACGGCCAACATCTCCCGTTGGCGCCGGCTGAGAGGTGAAGAGCCGAACATGATGGCCCCGTAGAACCTCATCGACGCGTCCATGGCCCGGGGGTTCTGGCTCATGATGTGGACGATGTGCCAGACGCGACCCGCGCGCTCCAGCGCCTCGTCGTAGAGCTTCTTCAGGAAGCCTCTGGCCTCCCCCACGGGGACCTGTTCGATGTAGGGCATCACCGAAGCTAGGAGCCGCAGGAGGCCGCGTCACCTCGGTGGATGACGCGGCCAACGCACGGCCCCCGGCGCGCACCCGGTCAGAAACGGATCGGCAACCGTCGACCGGTAAAGGGCCTCACGGCCCTGGGGCGAGATCAGCGTCCTCCGCCCGCCTGGAACGTGATGGGAAACTGTACCCAGACCGGCACCGGATCGTCCCGGTTGAGAGCGGGACTGAAGCGGAAGACGTCCGCGACCCTCAGGGCCGCATCATCCAAAGCCTGGTGGCCCGAGCTCACGTCAATTCGGTAGTCCTGGACGCGTCCCCCCTCGTCGATGAAGAAGTAGACCCGCACGGTGCCGCCGATCCCGGCTTCTCGGAGGAGGGGTGGGTACTCGGCGTTCATCGCCGCGACGACCTCGCTCCGATTGCGGATGCTGGGCGCGACGGTGAAGGGCGTGAACGTGGGCTCCTGACCCAACTCCTCCGTCGTGCGCTCGCGAACGTCCGGCTCCGGCGTAACCTCCCTCGGCTCCGAAGGCGGAGTAACGCGCGCGGCCGGCTCGCGGACCGCCGGAGGCTCGGGCGGGATCACGGAAGACGAGGGCTCCGCCTCGTCCGGTTGCTCACCCGCGCCTGCAGGCTCCGTCGTCTCGGCCGGAGGCGACTCCGCCGATGGCGACACCTGCGCATCACGGCTCTCGATGAGCTCCCGTACCGCCTCCGCCACCTCGTCATCGTCGCCGATGATGAGGATGGGACTTTCGACGTAGCACGCCTGCAGCCCCACGAGGGTGGCGACGGCGAGAAAGAGGAGGGAGCGGACAGCGGTCCATCGTGTGGCACGACTGGTCATGGCGAGAATCCTCGTCTTGAGGGAGCGTTCCTTTTCGGTGAATGCGGCGAGCCCAAGGGAAAGACCCGACGAGCGAGCGGCCACGGTGAGCAGGCTATCGCCGTACGTCGCCCGATCGGGGGCGCGGCGGAGCACGCGGCGGTCACAGTCGACCTCCATGGCCAACTTCAACCCCCGGAGGGTGAGCCACGCGCCCGGGCTCCAGGGCGTGAGCGCGACCAGAGCCAGGGCTCCGGCCAGGAGCGTCGTGTCCCGGGCCCGGATGTGCTCCTCCTCATGGAGCAGCACGAACTGGAGCTCCTGTGAGGGGAGCTTGAGCGCCCAGCGGGGCAGGACGATCCACGGCTTCCAGACACCGGCCACCGCAGGACCGCGATCCGTCGATACGTAGACGGAACGACCCGAGACCTCGGATGTCGGCCACCCGTGGCGCTCCCGGGTCAGCCGTAGATGGCTGCGGACGAGGCTGACGACGAGCCCGACGCTGGAAAGGGCCCAGACGGTCCCGAGGGCCACGGAGATCCAGAACCCGAGGCCTGCCACGCCGTCCCCCACGACGATGGGTGCGAGCTCGAAGGGGGTCGAAGGGGCACCACCCGCGCCTGGAAGTGGCGCACCGCTCGGCACCAGCAGAGGGAGGACAAGGAGGGCGAAGGGCGCGACCAGACCGACCAGCCAGACTCCCCGGGTCGGGAGACCGAGTCGGCGGAGCCCCTGATCCGCCGTCCATGCGGCTCCCCACGCGAGAAGGGAGACGACGCCGAAGAAGACCACCGTCCCGGCGATCATGATCCGTCCTTCCCGAGTCGTTCGTCGAGGAGAGCCTTCATGCGCCGGAGCTCGTCTTCGGTGAGGTCCTCGTCGTCTACGAGTCGCGTGAGCAGCAGTTCTGGCGAACCCCCGAAGAGCCGCTCCCTGATGCGGCGCAAAGCGCTTCCCCCTGCGGCGGCTTTCTCCACGAGAGGCCGGTATCGGTGTGCACGTCCTTCGGTGGTGTAGTCGACGTGTCCCTTCTCTTCCAGGATCCTCAGAACCGTGAGCACGGTGGTGTAGGCCAGCTCGTCGTCCAGCGCCTTTCGCACCTCGGCCACGGTGGAAGGACCCCGATCCCAGAGCACCGACATGATGTCGAGTTCCCGCTGCGTGAATCGGATATCCATGACGCCTCCACTAAGGGTTTAGTAGATCGTACGCCGGAATGTCCCCCCTGTCAACTAACTCTGTAGTAGAACGGCCCTCAGGCCCCTCGATTCTCGTGACCGTGAATCGAAACGCTCCACGATCCGTAGTATTGAACACGGGACCGTTAGACGAATGTGTGAAGCAGGAGGCTCAGCGTGGCTCAATGTGACGGAAAGACGCGTAAGGGAGAGCGCTGCAAGCGCGAAGCCCGCCCCGACTCGGGCTTCTGCTCGATCCATCAGGATCAGGAGGTCCGGCCTCCTCGGGATCACGACACCGAGTGGGACCGCGACGCCCTCACGAAGGCGGCCATCGGCTTCGCCTTGGTGGGGATGATCTTCTTCTTCCGCTTCCGCCGCTGCTGATACGGGGCTGAGGCGATCCCATCGAAGGGGCGACGGACACGTCGCCAGCCAGCCGCGTTCGGAGCGTCGGAGAGGGCCCTTCGACGGGCCCCTGCTCCGGGTCAGAAGTGCTCGGCGCCCAGGTTGAAGCGGCGACTCCGGAACACGTCCTCGGTGAAGAAGCCGTCTCGTAAGCGGTTGAGCTCGAAGCTCATCCGGAAGATGGGGCTTCCGCCGGAGGCACCGACAGGGAAAGCGATGTCCGCCCGGACCACGTTGCGCGTGCCCGCCGGAAGTCCGACGCGCAGGCCCACGCCGAGCGCCGCCTGCCAACCCGAATCCACGGCGTAGGGCACGCCCCCGGGCCAGACCCGACCGAGATCGCCGAACACGGTCATCCCCAGGTCGGCGGCTCCCGGCCGCGGCCACGGAAAGAGGATCCGGTCCTCGACGAGGAAGCGCATCATCCGCGCGCCCGGATAGCGGTCCTCCGCCAAAGACCGAACACCCTGGCGACCACCGAGGGAGAGCTGGTACGGGAGGCGGGTCCTCCACCCGCCGGCCACCGACGCCCGGACAAAGATGGTGTGGGCCTGCAGTCCGTCGTTCCTCAGATACGCCACCAGATCGGCGTCGGCGAGAACGTCCTGCCACGAGCCTGCATCGCGGCGGGACTCGACGGTGAATCCCCCGTGGAGCAGTGACGAACCCACGCCGGCGCCGAAGCTCGCGTGGACTCGTCCAAAGAGATCGTCGACCACGGGCACGCCGTCGGGCGTGAACGTTCCAAAGCCCTTGCCGACGCTCGCACCGGCGAAGAGACCGAGGCTCACGATGGTCCGCTCCCGTAGGCCGTCGATCCCCCGGTACTCCACGTAGCGGTAGCGCCGTGTGCCGAGATGGAGGGACACTCGCGTCGACGCCGACTCCAGCAACTGACCCGCGAGAGGCCCCGGGAGCGGACCCGGGAAGGGTTGGAGCTCATTGAAGTCGTCGATGAGCGTGACCTCGGGGGTACGCGGGAACTGCGTGACGTCCCGCTGAAGCGTCACACCGGTGATGATGGAGCGACCGGGATCCCCGAAGCGGCGCGCCAACGAGAACTCGATGGTCTCCCGGAACTCCGGTACCAGCACCTGGGTGTACGGCTCGCTCCCGTCGGTGGCGTAGGCGAAGAAGCTCGTCCCGCGACTGTAGCCCTGGCGGACCGACCACGTGCCCGTCTCCCCGATGAACGGGTAGCGGACGTACTGGTTGAAGAAATTCCCCGGGCGATCTCGTCCGAGCTCGATACTGGCATCCGTCCGTCCGAAGAGCCGGGGTGTCGCCAGGGAAATCGACTGAGCCCTCGTCTCGCGTCGCTCGCGATGTGTGAACTCGGCGAAGACGCCTTGCCCGAGGAAGTTCTCTTCGGTGACCTCCACCTTCTCCAGGTTGGGCCTCTCGTCGTAGGTGACACCGACATCGACCTTGGTGGACCATTCGTCGTGGGTGCGTACGAGCACCGCTCGCCCACCCTGACCGTCCTCCTCATGGACGATCTCGGCGCTGGCGAGGAAACCGTACCGGTCGAGGAGCCGCTCGGACTCCTGGAGGAGGAAAGGATCGAGGCAGTCTCCCTCCTCGAAGAGGATCTCTCGTCGGATGAACGACTGAGCCGTGGTGACGTGTAGGAGGTTGAGCGCCCGGTACGTCCAGGCGAGGGCTCCGACGTTGGTGGCCTCCGGATCGAACACCGAGTTGCGGTCGAACTCGATGGACGAGATGACGCCGAGGGTGCACACCCCCTCACCTTCTCCTCCCGACTGGGCCCACCCGGTCGCTGGAGCAGCGAACAGCGCACACACGGCCGCAGCCCACACGACCACCCACTTCCCCAGCCCGGTCGGGGGCGAGGTGCTGGGCGTCACGTGTCCCGTGGCGCGGCGGTCTCGTCGGTGCGGTTCGATGATGTCTCCGTTTCTCTTGTCAAAGAAAACACGCCACCGCCGACCGCTGGCAACCTTCGCGAATAGAACGCGTGACAACGGCGTGGGGATTTCGGGAATCAGCGCCGACGTGGGGGTGCCGGAACGATGGTGAATTGAATACCGTGATTCCGCCCCCCGTGTTCGCGTCGGCACACCTCTCTCGCTGTCTCTGATGTCCCTCCTCGTCACCCTATCGTATGGCCTCGCGGCTCTCCTGGGCGCAGCATTCGCAGCCGTCGAGCTACGCATGCTCCTCCGTTTCTTCAGGCACAAGGCCGCCATCCAGGGTCGAGCCCATCAGGAGAGCCAGAGGGGCGCCGACAGGACCGGCGGCATCATGCACCCCACCGTCACCATCCAGCTTCCACTCTACAACGAGCGGAACTCGGCGGACCGGATCATTCGGGCGGCGGCGGCCCAGGACTACCCCCGCCACCGCTTCGACATCCAGGTGCTGGACGATTCCACCGATGAGACCACGCCCATCGTCGCCCGGGTGGTGGCCGAGCTCCAGCGGCAGGGCGTCCACATCGAGCACCTCCACCGCGAGCATCGAGGTGGGTACAAGGCGGGCGCCCTGGCGGAGGGGCTCCAGCAGTCGGACGCGGACTTCGTGGCGGTGTTCGACGCCGACTTCGCACCGGAGCCCGACTTCCTCCGGCGGCTCCTCGTGGACTCCGACGCCTTCGACGATCCGGGTGTCGCCTTCGTCCAGGCCCGCTGGGCCTGGGGTACCGCCGACAACGAGAGTTGGCTGGCGTCCGTCCTCGCCCTTCTCCTCGACCGACACTTCCAGATCCAGAAGCCGGTACGGGCGTTCATCGGGAATGTGACGACCTTCAACGGCTCCGGCGGGATCTGGCGGAGAGCCGCCATCGACGACGCCGGCGGCTGGGCATCGGACACCCTCACCGAGGACCTGGACCTCAGCTACCGATGCGCGTTGGCCGGGTGGCACGGTCGATACCGACACGATGTGCCTGTGTTCAACGAACTCCCCGGGGACATGCGGGCGTTCAAGCTCCAGCAGCGCCGCTGGTCGAAGGGCAACGCCCAGTGCTTCCGAAAGCTCACCCGGCGGGTCCTCGGCGCCGGTGAGGCCGTGGAGGACAAGTGGGACGAGACGTTCGTCTTGGCGGGATACGCCATCCACCCCCTCCTCCTGGCCAGCCTCGTCCTGTGGCCGTGGGCCGTCCTCTACGTCGACCGGACCCTCTTCTGGATTCTTCAGGGCTTCATGTCCCTGGGGATCATCGCCGCCTTGGCGAGCTTCCTCACGACGTTGAAGGAGCGGGGCCACAGGTGGGGCCTGGCATCCCTCGGGAAGGTCGTGGGGGGGCTCCTGGTCGGGATGGGTCTGATGGTGAACAACACCGTCGGCCAGATCGAGGGCTTCCTCTCGTCCGGGGGTGAGTTCGCACGGACGCCGAAGCTGCCCTCCCGGCACACCGACGCGCACATCGCGGCCCTCGGGGCGGACACGCCGTACACCAGTCCCCTCCACTGGACCTTCTTCGCCGAACTGGCGGTGATGGTCTACTGCCTCGCCGGCGCCGTCTTCCTCGTCCTCGGAGGCGAAGGGCTCTGGGCCATCGCCATGGCCTTCTGGGGACTGAGCTTCGCATTGATGCTCCACCAGCAGCTCGTGCAGAAGCCGACGCCGGCGAGGACGATCCGGTCATCGACGGACGTCGTGAGGGTGTGACCGAGGCCTCGAGCCGGGGCTTCCTCACCCTGGCGACGGGCCGTGAGGCGTTCCTGGAGATGGCGGCAGACATGGCCCTGTCTCTTCGGGAGCACACCAGCCTGCCCGTCGCCCTCGCGACCGACGAAACCCTCGCCGGGATCGCCACGACGCGCTTTCACGGGATCTTCGATTCCACGACCCTCGTCCCCGACCGTTTCCTCCAGGGTCGTGTCCGGAAATACGGGGTGGCCGAGGCGAGCCCTTTCGACGAGGTCGTCTTCATCGATGCCGACTGCGTCGTCCTCGGCAGCCTCGATCACCTCTTCGACTCTCTCGCCCACGACGACGTCGCCATGCTCGGCGAGCAACTCACCCCCGACGACGACGAGAATCACCACGGGTTCTCCACGCGTCGGCTCATGCATCGCTTCGGCCTCGACCGCTACTTGAAGACCAACAGCGGGGTTTTCGCCTTCAAGCGGGAACCCGCCGTCGCGATCATGGAGGAGTGGAGGCGCTGCTTCCTCGAGGAGGTCCAGCCCGGCCTTCGCTGGTCGCTCCTGAAGGGGGCCTGGCTCGGCGACGAGATCGCCATCGGTGTCGTCGGCGGCCGACTGGGTCTCGGGACGCTCCCACCACCCCACGTGATGTACTGGCCACACGAGTTCGACGCCCTGGACCTCGACGATCCCGCCAAGCCTCTCCTCCACTTCATCTGGCCACCCTCCGACGCCGTCTTCCGGCGCCTGTTGGCGGAGATGGCCGAGCGCCGCAGGGCAGCCGGCGTCCCTCCCGCCGAGACGGCGCCGTGGCACGACGAAGTCGCGAAGCTCAAACGGATGAAGCGCCGACGGCGGATCCTCGAAGCCGTCGGATGGTGGTAGAGGCGGGCTCTCGGCGACTCCGACAGACCCTGCAGGCGGGCTCTCGGCGACTCCGACTAACCCTGCAGGCGGGCCTTCGGCGACTCCGACAGACCTGGGGGGCGGGCCCTCAGCCCTCCCCTCGGCCCGCGACCCCCGACAGGACGGCGGCATAGCGGCGTGCGATGACTCCCGGGGCGACCTCCTGACGAGCCCATGCCTGGATGGCGCCACGACGCGACCGCCACCCGTCCGCATCGTTCACCAGAACCACCATCGCTTCGGCCAGGGCCTCGACGTTGAGGCGACGGGTCTCTCCGTCGGCAGCAGCGATACCCGTGGCGTCGACGGTGAGCGGGTCGCCGCACGGATTGGGGACCACGATGCCGCGCTGGCCCACGGACCCACGCCCCTGAAGGGCGATCCTGTCCCCGGCGGCGCCGTCCCCCATCGCTCCCACGAGGGCACGGCTCCCGCCGGTCTCGCTCACGGCCAGGGGACATCCCACCCACGCCGCCTCGGACGCGGCCACGCTCCATCCCTCGTAGAAGGCGTTGGACACGTAGATGTCCGTCGCGGCGAGGACGGTGCCCACGTGGCGTACGTCGGAAAGATGGCGGACCGTCTCCTCCTCGAAGAGCGCCGCGTGCCTTCGCCGAAGAGCCGGCATGCCGGCACTGTCGTCGGCGGGCCCCGCCATGACGAGAACAGGTGCAGGCCGCGAGGCTTCGGCGGTCCGTCCCACGGCCTCCGCGAACGCGTCCACCAGTCCCGCAGGGTTCTTCTGCTTCGTCAGCCGGCCCACGAACGCCAGAACCGGGCGATCGTCCGGCAACCCGAGCACCCGCCGGGCAAAGGCGCGCGGGGCAGCGGCGGCCCGAGCCGGGTGGACGGCGTTGGGCACGATCCAGTCGACCTCGCGGCCGCACCGCCGAGCGTGATAGGCGGCGACGGTGTCACTCACCGCGACCATACCCGAGACCGACGCTACCCGCCGGCGTTCGACGGCCCACCCGTCATCATCGAGCCACGCGTAGCAGTTCTGGACCGTCTCTACCACAGGGATGCCGGCTTCGGCGAGGGCCTCCACCGCGTCGACGGGTGCGAAGTGGCTGTTGGCGACGGCGACCCCCTTCTCCTCGGCCCACTCACCGACCCGCCCGGCATCTCCACCGAAGACCGTGACGTCGACACCCGCGTTCGCCAGCCGATGCGCCACCACCCCCCCCTTCCGTACACACGCGACCGCCGTGTCGACGCCTGCCCGAGGAAGCGACTGGGCTAGAAGGGCCACCACCTCCTCGAGACCGCCCAGGCCCATGGTGTCCACGACGAGGCCCACCCGCAGGCGACCGCCAGGCGAACCCCCCGGGAGCCTCGCCCCCTTCTCTCCCGGCGAGCCGGTGAGCGTCGCCGGCACCGGATCCAGGATCGCGGAGGACTCCACCGATTCGGCCACCGCCCTTCGTTCCCAGATGCCGGAGAAGGCCCGGCGCAGCCGGTCGGCGGGTCGTTGGAGGGACGACATCAACTCCCTCCGCTCCCGCTGGGCCGCACCGCCGTCGGTGATGGTGTTGCCCGCATGGACGCGGTAGAGGACACCGCCGAGCTCCGGCGCGTAGACCACACGGTCCGGACACAACTCCACAGCCCTGAGAATGAAGTCGTAGTCGTGGACGTACCGATAGTCCCGAAAACCCCCGAGGCTGCTCCACAGGGCACGGTGAAAGAAGAAGTTCGATGTGGTGACGCCGATGTTGTGGCGACCCAGGACCGCCCGAAGCGAACTGGCCTCCCCGGCCCAGGCCCGGGCTTCGCGATACCACCGGGCGATCTCGTGGGAGCCGTCGACCTCGCCGTCGGCGGCGTCCACGAGTCTCACGGATCCGACGACGAGAGCCGCGCCCGTCTCCCGTGCCACCGCCCAGGCGTGTTCGAGACGCTCGGGCTCCCAAGCGTCGTCGGAGTTGAGGACGGCGATCCAGTCACCGCGGGCCAGGCGTATGGCCCGGTTGAGGGCATGGTGGGCACCCCGGTTCTCCTGCCGGACCAGTCGCAGCCCCTGCATCGAGCGGCCCTCGACGACTTCGGCGGTCGCGTCCGACGAACCGTCGTCGACGACGACGACCTCCCCCGGGGCGAGTGACTGGATCTCGACGCTCTCCAGCGCTCTCCCGACGAATCGCTCGTGATCATAGGCCGGGACCACCACCGAGATGCACGGCCGGAATCGGACGGTGGCCGGCTCGGGCGGCGGAGACTCGACCAGCCGCAGAAGGTCCTCGACCCGCCGAGACCACGAGTTCTCGGCGGCGAACGCCCGCATGGCCCCGACCGCGTCGTCGCCGAGTCCACTCCGCTCCACATTCCCCAACGCCCGGACGAAGGCGTCGGGGCTCGCCTCCGTCGACACACCCGGGATGCCACGGAGGGGTTCGATGCGCGGCGCCACCACCGGCAGCTCCATCGCAACGAACTCGTAGACCTTCAGGGGGCTCGTGGCTACCGTCACCTCATCGACCCGCCAGGGCACGAACGCGAGGTCGGCGTGGGCCAGATACGGGGGAAGATCCGTCTGGGGCAAGAGACCGACGAAGACGCAGTTGTCGGGAAGCCCCCCGCCCTCGCCCCGATGGTCGCCCACGAAGACGAACGTCGTCTCGGGCAGGGCCTCGGCAGCCATACGGACCAGCGACCAGTCCATCCACCCGCCCCACAGCGCACCCACATAGAGGGCGACGCGACCGTCGTCGGGAAACGATGCCGGCCGATCCAGTCGGTGGCTCAGGCCGGAGTCGAAGACGTGCCCGTTGAAGGCGTTGGGAAGGAGGGCGACCTCTCGGCCGGTGAGTTCCTCTACATGGTCGACGAGGGCCGGCGCCGACGCGACCAGCGTATGGCTCGCCTCGGCGATGTCACGCTCGGCGCGGCGACGGTACCAACCCCGCCCGAGCTCCGACGCCCAACGGTCGATGCAGTCGTAGACGGTGGGGACACCACGTTCGGCGGCTTCCCGAAGCCACGGCATCCAGTCGGCCACGGGTACCTGGGTGACGAGGAGTCCCCGACCTTTCGTCAGCGATTCCAGCAGCCGGCGCCGTGTGTCTGGCTCCAGGACCTCGGCCATGGTCCGTTGGACGAGGCGGGGTTGGTCGTAGCGGAGGCCGAGATCCACGGTCTCGGTGACGACCCCGTGGCTCACGAATACGACGGTCCATCCTCGCTTCAGAAGCTCGAGGGCGAGTTGGGCGCTCCGCTGGCCGCCACCGGTGTCGTGGATGGGATTGGCGGAGAGGATGACGGCGGTGCCGGCCGTCCCCGGCTGAGCGGTGGCCACGTCCGTCAGCGGACGGGGAGCAACCCCTCCCTCGAGGCCGCACCGGACAGGAACGGAATCCAGTTGCGGACGGCGAGCCGGGCCGATTCCTCCGTCACGTCCACCTGCAACCCGATGAACTTGTGGGCGACGAAGACGGTGGGGAGGGCAATCACGCCCTGGGGAAGGAGCTGTTCCGGCGACCGGACCGCCAGGAAGCGGGCCGTCGTACCACCGAACGATTTCACCTCGTGCGATTCACCCCGGAACACGTGGCCGGTCACGGTCCGGTAGTAGTGGCTTCGAAGGGGCGCCGCCGCCTCCCTCTCTTCGCGGAGCGCCGACGGGTTGTCCGCGCGAAAATCGAACGCGACCTCCACGCGAAGGCGGTCGATGTTCACCGGGGCGAACTCACGCCCTGCCCTCAGCCCGGCCAGAAACGCGGGAATCTCCTGGTCCTTGTTGGGGAGGAGCGCCGTCAGGCGCTGCCCGTCCGGCGACTCCAGGTCAGGATTGACGCTGAGGTAGCTCGCCAGCGACTGGCGAGCGTCGGGCACGCCCGGCCGCTGCTCCCGCTTGAAGCGGAGGGCGGCGAGGACGATGACCGGGCATCCCTGGAGCCGGAGGCCCACGAGTTCCCAGAAGTGGTCCGTCTCCTGCCTGCCCAGGTAGATGGACTCGGGATCCGGGATGAACGAGTAGCCGTCCCGGACCCGCTCCAAGTGCTCCTTCACATGCTCGAAGTGGGGTTGTTTCATTCTTTTACAGTTCCGTAGTGGAGCCGCAGGATCCCTGGGATGGGCTGGACCGTAAGGTGGGAATACCCCCTCGGACAAGGCCCGAGCCGTCTTGCCATCTGGCGCCATCCGGCCTTTGTTACCGCGCCCCGGAGATTCCTACCGAGCACGAGGTCCGTTGAGTCTCGATTTGCTGGTCCGCGCCGAAGGGCGCGGCGATCGCGTTGCAATTATCGCGCCCGAGGGTGTCTTCACGTACGAAGAGCTCCTGGACGCGTCGGCGGTGGGTGCGACACGCCTCCTGGCCGGAAGGGACGACCTCGACTCTGCGCGCATCTGCTACCTCGTCCCGCCCGGGTGGGACTACGTCGCGTGCCAGTGGTCGGTGTGGCGGGCGGGTGGCCACGGCGTACCCCTGGCGACGTCGCATCCTCCCGCGGAGCTGGCCTACGTCCTCGACGACGCCGAGCCGGAGGCCGTCGTCGCCCATCCAACGCTCGTCGGGAAGATCCGCGATGCGGCAGACGAGCGGCGCATACCCGTGCTCCCAACCCCGGCGCTACTTCGGCCGGGACCGGCGGCACACCTTCCCGACGTGGACGAGGAGCGGCCGGCGCTCATGCTTTACACGTCGGGCACAACCGGGCGGCCCAAGGGCGTGGTGTCGAGTCACGCCAACCTGCGAGCCCAGGTCGAGGCCCTCACCACGGCGTGGGGCTGGAGCGCCGAGGACCACATCCTCCTCCACCTCCCCCTCCACCACGTCCATGGCATCGTCAACATCCTGATGTCGGCTCTGTGGAATGGCGCCACCTGCGAGATCCTCCCGCGCTTCCGGGCCGTCGATGTCTGGGAACGCCTCGCCCGAGGCGAGGTGACACTCTACATGGCTGTGCCCACTGTCTACCAGCGACTCATCCAGAGTTGGGACGAGGCGGAGCCACTCACCCGGGAAGCGTGGTCAGCGGGGGCGCACGCGTGCCGACTCATGGTGTCGGGCTCGGCCGCCCTTCCGGTGCCGATCCTCGAGCGGTGGGAGACCATCAGCGGGCACCGCCTCCTCGAGCGATACGGAATGACCGAGATCGGGATGGGCCTCTCGAACCCGCTGGAGGGAGAGCGTCGCCCTGGCTTCGTGGGGCGTCCACTCCCGGGGATGGAGGTCCGGCTGGTGGAGGACGGGCAGGAAGTCGACGAAGGCACGCCTGGCGAGATCCAGGTCCGCGGGCCGGCGGTGTTCGAGCGCTACTGGCGCCGCCCGGAGGAGACGGCCGAGGCGTTCACCGAGGACGGTTGGTTCCGAACCGGTGATCGGGCGGTGGTGGAGGATGGCGCCTACCGGATCCTCGGGCGCTCCAGCGTCGACATCCTCAAGACCGGCGGCGAAAAGGTGTCGGCCCTGGAGATCGAGGACGTCCTCCGCTCGTTCGAGGGCGTCGGCGACTGCGCTGTCGTGGGCGTCCCCGACCCCGCCTGGGGCGACCGCGTGTGCGTCGCCCTTGTACCCCGTCGGGGGGCAGACATCGACACCGAGGCCCTCCGAGCGTTTGCCAGGGACCGACTTGCGCCCTACAAAGTCCCCAAAGACTTCCTCGTGGTCGCCGACCTGCCCCGCAACGCGATGGGCAAGGTGACGAAGCCGGCGGTGCGCGAACTCTTCACACCCGACGAGAGCTCATGATCGACGCCATCCTGCAGAACCTGCGCGAATACTGGATGGTGCACTCGCTCCTGGCGCTGTACACCGTGATGCTCGCGCACCACGCGTGGACGGGGAACCGAAGCACGAAGGGTCTCGCCGACTACTACGTCGGCGGCCGCAACATGGGCGGATGGGTCATTGGCCTGTCGTTCTTCGCTACGTACGCCAGCACCAACTCCTTCGTCGGCTTCTCCGGGCGGACATACGACTGGGGACTTCCGTGGCTTCTGTTCATCCCGACGGCCGTCGCCTTCTCTCTTTTCGCGTGGATCGTCGTGGCCCCCCGGCTGCGAAGCTTCACCAAGGAGATGGACTCCCTCACGCTCCCGGACTTCATCGGGTTCCGCTTCAGGAGCACCCCCGCCCGGGTCATGGCGGCCCTCATCGTCATCGCCGCGTCGTTCTTCTACATGACCGCGGTCTTCAAGGGCATCGGCAACCTCCTCGAGACCTTCCTGGAGATCCGGTACGAGGTCTCCATCATCATCGTCTTCTTCATCGTCATGACGTACACGATGATCGGGGGCTTCATCAGCGTGGTGAAGACCGATTCGGTGCAGGGCGTGGTCATGATCATCGCCGCCCTCCTCCTCTTCGTCGGAACCGTGAGCGCCGCCGGCGGTCTCGGCGCCATCACGGAGGTGCGCCAGCAACCCGGTGGCGAAGCACTCTTCACCTGGGGCGGCGGCGTCGCCATCCCGGTGCTCATGGGAACCATGTTCGCCGGGTTGGTGAAATTCGCGGTGGAGCCCCGCCAGCTCTCGCGCTTCTTCGCCCTCGAGGGAGAGAACGCCACGCGAACCGGAATGATCGTCTCATCGGTGACCTTCGGCGCCGTCTTCACCCTCCTCATCCCGGTGGGCATCTACGCCCGCCGGATCCTCCCCACCGGTATCGAGGACACCGACCTCGTGGTGCCGACGCTCCTCACAGAGCCCGAGGTCTTCGGTCCGGGCACCGGCGCCTTCCTGCTGGTGGCGATGGTCGCGGCGGCCATGTCGTCGCTGGACTCGGTGCTCCTGGTGATGGCGTCGACGACGGAGCGGGACATCGTCAGCATCGTCCGGCCCGACCGGAGCGAAGCGTCGGAGATGTTTTGGACCCGCGGCTGGGTGGCGCTCTTCGCCTTCATCACCGCGGTGATCTCCCTGAATCCACCCGCCGGAGTCGTGGAGCTCACGGCCTTCAGTGGCAGCCTGTACGGCGCGTGCTTCTTCCCGGCAGTTGTCTTCGGACTCCACTGGCGGCGCGGAAGCGGGACCGCCGTCATCGCGTCCTTCTTCGTGGGCATCGGTGTGCTTCTCGGGTGGGACTTCGTTCCCGGATCGGCGGTGCTTCACGAGGTCTTCCCGGCCATGATCCTCTCCACCCTCGCCTTCTGGTTGGTGAGTCTGAACACCGAGGACTCGGCCAACGAGACCGTCCTCCGCCTCATGGCCGAGTCGGAGTCGGAGCCCAAGACGGCGCCGTCGGCGACGTAGTCGGCGCACCCATGGACCTGCCGTGAGCAACGCGCTGACACTGGCGCACACGCAGTCGACGCTCCTGGCGTCGCTGCGTCGCCTCGACGGGCGAGGAACGGTCGGCGACGTCGTGGCCGATTCCGGTCTTCCCGCCGACGACGTCCGGGCCGGCCTCAAGGAGCTGCTGGAGTCACACCGAGGTCACCTGGCCGTCTCGGACGGTGGAGAGCTCGTCTACGAGTTCGACCCGTCCCTCATCGAGCGCGGCAGTGAGCCGGCCCTCGCCCGCATGGCGCGCACGGCCAAGAAGTGGATCCAGACGGCGTTCAAGGGCTGGATCGTCGCCATGCTGGTGATCTACTTCGTCGTCTTCGTCGTCCTCATCGTCGCCGCCATCGTCGCGGGGCAACGAGGCGATTCGAGGGGAGGATGGAGTGGCGGCCGTGGACGGGGACGAGGCGGGTTCGACGTGAACCCCTTCTTCTGGTACTGGATCTGGGGGCCGCGCTGGCGCCTGGGGCGGCCCTACTACGGCCACCGGTGGGAACGCACCCTGGGCAACCGGGACCGTGTGCCGTTCTACAAGAAGGTCTTCGCCTTCGTCTTCGGGCCCGACCGGCCCAGGCCCTCACAGCAGCAGTTGGACCGGGGCAAGCTCCGTCTCATCCGGGCTCGCAACGGCGTCATCAGCACCGCCGACCTCGTCGAGCACACCGGGTCCCGCTTCGACGAAGCCGAGGAGGAGATGGCTCGCCTCCTGGGCGCATACGACGGAGAGGCGGCCGTCTCCCCCGACGGCGAGCTCGTGTACGCGTTCCCCGATCTCATGACCACGGTCCGCGGTGGTCGGAAGCCCAAGGAGCCGAACCCGGCCTGGCTCCGACTGGAGCCGAGGCTCGAGCTCACCGGGAACACAGCCGGCGCAAACGCCGTGGTGGTGGGAATGAACACCTTCACGCTGGCGGCGGCAGCCACCGCGCCCTGGTTCATCTTCCCCCGGCTCGGCCTGGGCGGCACCGCGGCGTGGGTCGGCCTCGTCCTCATCCCCGTCATCTACAGCATCCTCTTTTTCGCGGGCCCCCTCGTGCGCATGGCGGGGGTGGGCATGGAGAACAAGCGCCGGGCGCACCGAAACGTTCGCCGGGTCCTCCTGGGATACGTGTATCGCCGGAGCCTGGACGGCGATGACGTGGGTGTCGGCGAGGCCCATGCCTTCGTCGACGGCAAGCTCACCGACCAGCTCGTCTCCAGACAAGGAGTGGAGAGGGTCCTGGAAGAACTCGCAACGGAGCTCGACGCCGACGTGACCGTCCTCGACACTGGCCAGGTGCGCTACCGCTTCGACGAAATCCCCCGACAGATGGCGGCCAGCGAGTCCGCCCGCCGGCGCCTCCGCCTCGAGGAACGGACGGTCGACGACATCGTCTTCTCCACCGCCGATACGCCGGAGGAAGCGTCTCGGCGGGACATGGAGCTCTTCGACCGGGAACTCGACCCGGCGGAGCTCGATCTCGACCGGTACCTGCCGTCGCTGGACCGGGTGGGCTACGAGTACGACTTCGAGCTCGTGGAGTTCGAGGAGAGGTTGGAGCGGAAGAAGTGAAGCGCGTGCTTTTGACGGGGATGTCCGGTGTGGGGAAGTCCACCCT
Source organism: Longimicrobiales bacterium (assembly GCA_965229435.1). Classification (GTDB taxonomy): domain Bacteria; phylum Gemmatimonadota; class Gemmatimonadetes; order Longimicrobiales; family Gaopeijiaceae; genus UBA2589. Next base: position 1,754,150 of record CBDDJE010000001.1, on the reverse strand, counting down.
CGTCGGTCGGCTGAGCGAGCTCGGGTACCGGGCGTACGACGTCGACGACGAGGGATGGACACTGCCCTCGGACGACGGAGGCCGGTCGTGGCGCGAGGACGTCGTCGAGCGGCTGCTCTCCGAGCGCTCGGGGCCGGCCCTGTTCCTCAGCGGATGCTCCGAGAGCCAGGTGCGTTTCTATCCGCACTTCGATGCCGTCGTCCTGCTGAGCGCGCCACCCAGCGTACTCCGTAGACGACTTCGCACGCGGACCAACAATCCCTACGGAAAGCGACCCGACGAGCTGGCGGACGTCCTCGGGTACGTCGACACGGTCGAACCGCTCCTGCGAAAGGCGGCGGACCATGAGATCGATGCGACCCTGCCGGTGGAAGAGGTCCTCGACCGCCTGCTTCAGCTGGTCGGTGAGCACCCTCGGGCCGGGACCGAGCAGGGGAGCACGTGAACCGACGCTCACGAACCCCGGTGGTCGGGCCGCCCACGTTGGACTGGCTCCTGGCCGGCGATCCCGCCATCCGATGGCAGACCCTCAGGGACCTGACGGACGCTGGGGCGGACGTGGTGGCGGCCGAACGCTCGCGGGTCGCTCGGGAGGGCTGGGGAGCCCGGCTTCTCGAGCTTCAGCGTGACGACGGCCAGTGGGGAGACGGTGTGGGGCACCCGTTCTGGTGGACCAATCTCTACACCCTGATCTGGCTGAGGGACCTGGGCGTGGACCCCACGGACGAAGGAGTCCGCCGGGCCATCGATCGCGTGCGGCACCGCCTGACGTGGGGCGAGTGGCATGGATTCGCCCCTTTCTTCGCCGGGGAGTCCGAGCCCTGCATCAACGGGCGAGTGGTCGCGCTGGGCGCGTACTTCGGTGAACCGGTCGAGGGCGTCGTCGACCGACTCTTGTCGGAGCAACTCGACGACGGTGGCTGGAACTGCGAGGCTGAACGTGGCTCGACGCGCTCGTCCTTCCACACGACCATCTGCGTCCTGGAAGGTCTGCTGGCGTACGAGAGGGCGCAGGCGAGCAGCGAGGCCGTGACCGAAGCTCGCCGTCGCGGGCAAGACTACATCCTCGAGCGCTTTCTGCTTCGCCGGAAGAGCACGGGCGAACTCATTGACGCGGACTGGACGACGCCCGTCTTCCCACCGCTATGGCGCTACGATGCGCTACGGGCACTCGACCACCTGCGATCGACGGGCAACGCCGACCGCCGCGCGGAGGACGCGGTCACCCATCTGAGGGCTCATCGGGCGACGGACGGCCGCTGGGCGCTCGGGCGGCGGCACGAAGACACCCTGTACCCGGACCTCGCGGGCCGGGTGGGCGCCCCGAACCGGTGGCTGACCCTGATGGGGTGCAGGGTGCTCGCCTGGTGGCAGTCATGAGCCACACGGCCCTCGTAGCCTTTGGCTGGCCGTCCCACCGGCGGCGGCGGCCGGAGTCGCCGGTGGCTTGCGGGCCTCCTGCTCGTCGGGGGGTACCAGGCACCCTGGTACTCTGCGCCCCTCAGCCCCCGTCGGCCTCGTAGATCTCGCGCAGCGACTCACCCATGCGCTCCCGCAGCCGCAGCGCGACGGCGGCGACGGCAGCGGGAAGCTCGTCCGCCGACGCGGCGCTCCGCCCGAAGCCGGCCAACAACGTCCCGTCGGGCAGCCTGATGCGAGCGAAGACGCGGTACGCACTGCCCTCCCGTCCCACCTCACCGTCCACCACCAGGCGCGCACCCGATCGCGCGTCGGCCCTGGCGCGGTCGACGACGTCGACAAAGGTGGAGCGCGCCAGCTCACGCTCCATGAGGCGCCTCACCGGCTGGCTCTCATCCTCCCCGGTGTCGCCCGTGAACCCGGCCACGTACACACCGTCGCCCGGCTCGATGAACCCCTGGGCTGCCAACGACCCCACCGGGCCGATGCCGAAGGCCCACATGGTCAGGTACGCCACCACCGACGTCACGAAGAGCGCCGCCGCCATGACCCCGGCCAGCACCGCATTGCGCCAGGTGAGGAAACGCGCTCCATGGAGGGGATGCGCGTCCGGAACGACGTGGACCTCCTCTGGCGTGAGGCCCTCGAGCTCGTTGGGGTCCGCCCAGTCCTCGATCCTCAGGCCGGGGAGACCACCCTGCACCACCGCCGTTGCCAGGACCAGTGGGAAGCCCAGGGCGAGCAGCACGAACGCCATGCTGGGTGTCCAGAAAGGCAGGCCCAGGTACCCGGCTCCCAAGACCACGGCGCGGTACGCAAGGAACCAGAACAGGGTATACCCCGCTACTACCTGCCATACAGAGCGGCGGTGGATCTCGCGGGCGAGCTTTCGGAGGGTGTGCAGCACCCGAACAGAATGGGCGCCCTACGACACCGTCGCCAGGTTTGGCACCACACCGTATCATGGATGCGTGAGCATGAACCCCTTGTCCCGATCCCTGCTGCTCATCGCGCTGCTCGCTCTCGCGGGCTGCGGCGCGTCGCGCAACGAAGCCCGCAGCCCCTTCGACGGGGGACGGGGCGGTGGAAGCACCTCCGAGGACCGCATCCGGATCGAGATCCAGAACATCAACTTCAACGACATCACCGTGTGGGCCGTCCGCCAAGGGCAGCGGATCCGCCTGGGTCGGGTGACCGGCAAGACCGACGAGACCTTCACCATCGATTGGAACCTCGCCCTACCCATCTACTTCGTCGTCGACGTCACGGGAGGACGCTCTTGCCGTACCGGCCAGGTGGCGGTGGAGCGTAACGCCCGGGTCTGGGTCATCGTACCATCGAATGTCGGTACCCAGCCGTGTCGCGTAGGACGTCGCTGATATGAAAACCCGAGCCCTGGCCCTAGCGGCCACCGTCGCCTTCGGCGCCTGCTCCGGCTTCACGCCGGACCCCCAGGCTCCCAGCAGCCAACCGTTCACCGAGGTCGGCCCGCCGAATTCCATCACCCTCCTGGTGGAGAACCGCAACTTCTCCGACGCACGGCTCTTCGTGCTCCGGCGGGGCGCGACGCTGCCCCTGGGCGTCGTGGGTGGAAAGGCCGAGTCCGAGTTCGATGTGGACTGGGACATGAGCGACCCGATCCGCATCCGCATCGAGATCCTGGCCGGACCGAGCTGCACCACCGAGGAACTCCTCGCCGATCCTGGCGACGTCCTCGAGCTGCAGATCGATCAGAACTTCCTTCACTCGCGGCAATGCCGCTGACGACGCGCCGCCGGTAGGCGGCAGTCTCTCCGAGTACCGCGTGGCATCCCGGGTACCCGTGCGATGGCACGGGTGAGGGCCCACGGTACTTCTTCAACAGCCTTCGAGGTCAGTCGTAGATCAGGTACGGCGCCACCGATCGCTCGAAGCCCCGAATCTCCTCTTCTGTGCCGGCGAGGATCTCCTCCACCGGGAGGCCCGAGTCCACGCCCTTCCTGAGCCCGTCGTGGCCCCACAGGATGTCGATGGGCGGAAGGACCTCCTCGTACTCGTACGGCGGCTCCCTCCAGTCGAACGCCTCGGGGGCCACCTCGCGACACGCCCGAAGGATGGCTACCGTCGCCTGTACCGGGCGAAAGGCATCGCGGTCGGTCACGTGCATCTGGGCGCCGTGACATACCTGTCCGGCGTGTTTTTGAAACGTCGGCTGAAAGGAGCAGGGCCGTAGCACGACGCCCGGTCCCATCTCCGCCGACGCCGCATCGGCGAGCCGACGGCCGTCCAGGTACGGAGCGCCGAAGAGCTCGAAGGGGCGGGTTGTTCCACGACCCTCCGAAAGGTTCGTCCCCTCGAGAAGCACCATGCCTGGATAGACCGTCGCCGATTCGGGCGTGGGGAGATTCGGACTCGGAAGCACCCAGGGAAGGCCTGTCTCCTTGAAGTCCATCGATCTCCGCCAGCCGTCGCAGGCGATGACGTCGAGGTCACATCCGATGCCCCGCTCCGCGTTCAGCCACCGGGCCAGCTCGCCCGCCGTCAGCCCGTGACGCAGCGGCACGGGGTGGAGGCCGACGAAGGACTCGAAGCCCGAACGGAGAACCGGACCTTCGCGCACGAGACCACCCACCGGGTTGGGGCGGTCGAGGACGACGAAGGGGACGCCGGCCTCGGCACATGCCTCCATGGCCAGGGCCATCGTCCAGACGAAGGTATAGACGCGAACACCCACGTCCTGGAGGTCGAAGAGCACGACGTCGAGGCCATCGAGCATCTCCGGAGTCGGCTTGCGCACGTCGCTGTAGAGCGAGTGAACCGGCAAGCCGGTCACCGGGTCGGTGTAGTGATCCGACTCGATCATGTTGTCCTGCTTCTCTCCCCGGGCTCCGTGCTGAGGTCCGAAGAGGGCGGACAGGGAGAAGCCGGCCTCGAGGAGGGCGTCCACCGTGAAGGTGAGGTCGCCGGTCACCGATGCCGGGTGGACGACCACCCCAGCCGAGGCACCCTCGAGGCCCCCGGCTTCACCGTCGAGGAGTCTCTCGACCCCGGTGCGGACCACGACCCTACCGTCTCTCGACGTGGAGCGGCGTCGCGTACTCCGAACCGCCGACGGTCAGGACCACCGAGTACGTGCCGGTCCCCACGATACCCGAGCGTCCCTGGCCGGCGGCGTTTCGCTGCAGATTCCATTGGACCTGGTGGAGCCCTCGCGTCCGAGGCCCGTCGAGACGCGCCACGGTCTCGCCGTCGCCGTCGCGGACCTCCAGCGTCATAGCCGCGTCGGCGCCGAGCCAGTAGTGGATCCAGGCCCCTCGGGGGCGCGGACCACCGAACCCTCCGCCGCGGGTGGGCAGCACACCGGGGTCGGTGGCGAAGAGGTGCGCCGGTTGGGCGATGATGTCGGCTGTGAGCCGCTGAAGCTCACGAACGTCGAAAGCGAACATCCCCTGGCCGTGGGTCGCCGCCACCATGATGTCGTCCCGGGGGTGGATGACGAGGTCGTGGACAAAGGTCGACGGTAAGCCGTTGGCCAGCGCCTCCCAGTTCTCACCGGCGTCCAGCGAGACATACACTCCCACGTCGGTTCCCAGGTAGAGGATGTTCTCGTTCTTCGGGTCCTCGCGGATGATATTCACTGGACCCACCGGCACGCCGTCGGCCAGGCTCTCCCATGTCTGCCCGTAGTCGCGCGAACGCCAGACGTACGGCGCGAAGTCGTCACTCCGCCGGCCGTTCTGGGTCACGTAAACGGTGGACTCGTCGTACGCCGAGGCCACGATCTCCGAAGTGAAGCGGTACGGGTGCAGCCCGGCGGTGATCTCCCTCCAAGCGGCATCCGGTCCGCGCATCACATGGACCCGTCCGTCGTCGGTGCCGGCGTACAGCAGCCCTTCGGTGATGGGAGACTCGGCCAACGCCGTGATGGTCTGGAACTGGATGTCACCCAGGCGAGAGGGATCGTTGTAGCTCAGGTCGGACGAGATGCGGTCCCACGTCTCGCCTCGGTCGCGGGAGCGGAAGACGTACTGCATGCCGTGGTACACGACGTCGGGGTCGTGTGGCGAGAGAATGAAGTGGGCCAGCCACTGACCGCGCAGAGGCGGATCGCCTGGCTCCACGCGAGGCATGATGGTCTCCCGGTCACCCGACTGGACGTCGGTGCGGGACAACGAGCCGTAGAAGCCCGCCGAGTAGACGATGTCCGGGTCCCGGGGATCGATGGCGTGGTGACTGCCTTCCCCGCCAGGCGCCCGGTCCCACGCCGTCGCCTGGATAGCGTGCCGCCCCTGGCTCAGGTCGACGACGCCGGAGTACGACCCGTGGTCCTGAATGGAGCCGTAGACCCGGAAGGGGTCGTCCATGTCGTGGTTGACGTTGAAGAGGGTCACGACGGGAATGTCGACGAAGAAGCGCCAATTCTCGCCGCCATCGTACGAGACGTAGGCGCCGCCGTCGTTGGCGTTGACGAGATAACTGGAGTTCTCCGGATCGATCCAGAGGCCGTGGTGATCCACGTGCATGCCTGTGAGCCCTCGGAAGGTCCGGCCGGCGTCGTCCGAGACATGAAGCTGGACGCCCAGGGCGTAGATGCGATCGGCGTCGTTGGGATCCACACGGATCTGACCGAACACCCAACCGTATGTCCCGCCCAGGGACTCCATGTACTCGCCGTGGACGCTGGTCTGGTACCAGCTCTCGCCGCCATTGTCCGACCGGAAGATCGTCGCGCCGCGGATGACGCCGCCCCGAGGGCGGCCGTAGGCGTCGGTGGCGCCTTCCGGCGCCGGGCGGGCGATCTCGTAGTTGTCGACGAAGGCGTAGAGGGTCTCGGGGCTGGATCGGGCGATGTCGATGCCGATCCGGCCACGGTAACGCGCCTGGGGAAGGCCTTCATTGACCGGGCGCCAGTTCTCGCCGCCGTCGGTGCTCTTCCAGACGCCGGAGCCGGTGAAGTAGTCGTCGGATCCGGTGAAGGCCGGCTCGTTGCGCGGGTCATTGAACTTGGCCCGCCGCCGCTGCCAGGTGGCAGCGTAGAGCACCGTGGGGTCCTGGGGATGGATGACCAGGTCGATGGCCCCGGTCATCTCGTCGACGAAGAGGACCTGCTCCCAGCTGCGCCCACCGTCGTTGGTCTTGTAGACACCCCGGTCAGGGTTGTCCCGGTACTCGTGGCCGCTGGCGGCCACCCACACGACATCGGGGTCGGTGGGGTGCACGATGACGCGCCCGATGGTCTGCGTCTCGGTGAGCCCCCGGTGCTCCCACGATTCGCCGCCGTCCTCCGACGTGTAGATGCCGGCACCGGCGTGGGAGGAGCGGAAGATGTTCGCTTCGCCGGTCCCGACCCAGAGTTGGTCCGGGTCCGACGGCGCGATGGCGATATCACCGATGGACGCCGTGACCTCGTCGGCGAAGATGTTCTGCCAGGTGACGCCTTCGTTGTCGGTCTTCCAGACCCCGCCGGCCGCTGTGGCGACGTACATGGTATACGTCTCACCCCGGGGCTCCTGGACGGCGACATCCGTCGCCCGACCGCTGATGTTGGTCGGTCCGAGGCGCTGCCACGGAAGCGTCTCGAAAGGAGACGACTCGACGAGCGCCCGGTGGAGATCGAAGCGTGCCAGGCGCTCCGTGGCCGACATGCGCTCGACGGCCTCCGTCGCCGTGGCTTGCCCGGAGAGCTCCGCCGGTAGCGCCCAAGAGGGAGCGGCGAGGACGACGGTGACGAGGAGGGTCGCGGCCGCGAAGTGGGCGGTGGCATCCCGGGCCGAAGGGTGGGACGAAGCAGTCATCTCAAGGGCCTCGGAGTGCTGGATCCTGCGGTGAGAAAACGTCGCGCCTCTATCGGCGATTCGTGAGCTCCAGGACGCGCATCGCGCCCACCTCGTGGTCGGGGATGACAACCTCGAACTCATCCGATTGCCGATCGCCGGCGAGGGCCTGGACCTGGATGCGAGCACCTGCGGGGAGTCCGCAGAAGCTGTACGTCCCGGCGCTCCCCGTTGTGAACTCGAAGCCGTTCGTCGTCTCCCGGAGATTCTGGACGTTCGATCCGCCTGCCATGTTCCGGGCGTCGGAGGACGTCAGGCCACCACCGCCGACCATGTCGTAGCCGACCCAGCTCACCCGGACGGTGGCGTCGGAAACCGGCCGGCCGAGGGCGTCGACCACCGTCCCCGCCAGGACGGCGGTGCCGTCAGGCCGTTCCTCTCCCCGACACGCTTCGAAGAGGACGTCGCCTTTGGAGGGCATATGGTACTCCATCTGGGCGAGCTCCCCACGGATCACGTCCTGCGGAACCGGCGGAGGAATGAAGCCGGCATCCTCGAGGGCGGGGTCGATGAAACGAACCTGGTAGCGACCGTCGGTGAGGCCCGTGATGCTGAACTCGCCCTGTGCGTTCGAATAGACTTCCTGGGTGGAGCCGACGACTCCGACACGGACACCGCCCATGGGAGCCCCCAGGGAATCCCGGACGACGCCCTCGAAGCCACCGGTTTCCGCCCGTTGACCCAGGCTCCGGCCTCCCGCTTCGCGCACCTCGGCCACGAGACCACCCGTCTGGTGGTACTCGGCGATGTAGGGCCGGGGCCGCCCCTGGAAGTCGGTCTGCGTACCCATGATGGGCATGCGGATCCACCACTCGGGCACGATCCACGTGCCGTCTGGCATCCTCTGGAAGTCGACCCGGCCTCCCACCTGATCGGACATCATCTCCTGCTGGAGGAACTCATAGGTGAACTCGAGCCAGCGGAGTTCGGCGGTCTCGGCGTCGATCCACATGGTGCCCAGAATGTCGGGCACGGTCTTGTTCTCCCCCGTGGGCTCGAAGCCGAGGCCCACGAGTCCGTCATCCCGTCGCTCGGCCACCCGGAAGCAGTGGGTGTCGAGGAACGCATCCGACAGGAGGACGTCCGCATCCGGTGCCATGTAGAGGAAGCCTTGTCCGTCGCGCTGGACGAAGCCGTTCTCCACAAGGTCCTCGGCCGGGTGGCTCTCGAAGGGCGTGTCCATGTATCCTTCCCGGCGAGTGCGCTCCTCGTCGAGGACGACACCGGTCTGGCGATCGATCTTCCGGTCGTACTTGATGGTCTCGTAGCGGTACCGACCGCGTTCGTCGGTGAGAGACGCCGCCGAGAGGGCCTTACGCGCTTCGTCCCATATCCGGGCCACGAGCGCGCCTTCCGCGCCAGGCCGGACGGTGCAGCGATCGGCTTCCAGCTCGACCTCGATCCCTTCCAGTTGGATGGCGCTGGACTCCATCCTCACTTCCTCGGTGAACGTCGCCCCGTCGGAGATGTCGAAGACCTGCGTCTCCGTCGTGCCCATTCCGATCATCTCCACGCGGACGCGGTAGCTCCCGGCGGGGATCCCCACGAAGAGTGCCCTGCCGCGCTCGTCGGTGAGGGTGTTCTTCACCGTCTGACCCTGGCTGTCGTCCAGGTAGGCCAGCGCGCCGACGACGGGGCCGGCGGTCTCGCCGTGGACGACCCGGACGAGGACCGTCTGTGCGGAGGTGGAAGCGGAAAGGAGGAGCGCCAGAACCACGGCGCCCATCATGGGGCGAAGGTAGGACATGGGGACCGTCAGGGGGACACGGAGTCGATGCAACGAGCAAGCCATCAATGGTACGGACACCCGCGGCCCTGGTTCCGCTGTCAGGCCATCACTCGAACGAGGCTTGAATCCCTTGCCCGGCGTTCGACGTCAGCGGTTCCGCTCGTACATCAGGTTGCGTGGCATGACCGCCCACTCGAAGTCCCTGAAGAAAACACCGCCATCCTGTACGCGGATATCGAACCGGGTCGTGGCCACACGAGCCCGGATCAGCGTTCCCAGAAGATCGTCGAAGTCGTTGGTCAGGTCCGCATCCATATGACTTCCTGCCGTGGCGGTATCGCCGTCGGTGAAGAGCAGGAAGGTGTCCCAATCGACGACGCCCTCGGCCAGGGTAGCCGCCTCCATGACGCCCGCGGAGTCGAACGACTGGGCCCGGAAGAGCGTCGAATCCTGCTCGAAGTAGACGATGGGCTGCAGCTTCTGCACCGAGGTGCCCGACCGATCGAGCTGGAGGCCTCCCGCGAAGGCGGCCCGGTGATTCATGAACGTGGTGTCTCCGAGGAACTCGATCTGGAAGCGGGTTCCCACGTCACGAACCGCGGTAATGAGAATGAGGCGGCGCTGCGTCGCCGATTGAAGGCGAGCCAGGTCACCGGGAGCGAAGTCGAAGTTCCCGAAGGCGTCATACTCGAGGTCGAGGCAGAGCGCCCCGCACGTTCCGCCCGGAGGCAGGGGGTTCGGCGAACTCGGCGGCGGCCACATCTGGTGCGCCGGAGCCATCGTGGGCTCGAAGGGCACGTGAAGGATCATCAGCGTGTCGCCGAAGGTGTGCAGCGTACCGAAGTCGCGTTGGCTCTCGATCCCGACGCCCACCGTCTGAAGGTCGCGACGAAGGCTCATGCCGATGAAGCGGCCGTTCCGGTATACCTCTTCGCGTAGCTTGTTGCCCTCCACATCACGCACGGTGGAGATGGCGAAACTCAGGGACGCCGCCACGACGACGAGTCCCACGGTCATGGAAATCAGCAGCTCCACCAGTGTGAAGCCTCGGCGGTCAGAAAGCGCCATCGTACACCCACGTCGTCAGTCGGATAGGATTCGTGCGGGGCGCCGTCACGATGACCGTGACACCCACGAGATTGCTGCCGGGAGCGGAGAGCGTGACCTCTCGGGTGTAGACGCCGCTGGCGTCGGGCTGTCCTGACTCGTCCACACGTTGTAGGGGGACGGCTGTAATCGTGAGGGGATCCATGCCGCGGATCTCCTCCATCATGGTCTGGGCGATATAGATCGCCTGATTCCTCTGGGAGCCGATGGTCTGCATGGCCAACGACTGGGTCAGCACGTTGGACACGCTGAGGACACCCACGGAGAGGAGAATCAGCGCCACCAGGACCGACACCAGGCTGAAGCCTGCGTCCGACCGACGGACCGCCGTCCGGATCCGATCCTCACGCGTCGGCTGTCCATCCGGCACCGCCTGCTCGGGTACTCCCGCCGGATCGGGTCGCATGGTCTCGGTTCTCATCGCCATTCTCCCGGCGAGCCCGGCCACCAGCGCCAGGCCCTGAAAGCCCCCGACGACGAAACCCTGATAGCGGAGACCGCCGAGTTGTCTCGGGAGTGGGTCAAGTAGATGGTGCCCTGGGTGCCCCACGGGGTGGGGATCGCCTGGTCGTCGAGCTCCAGCATGTTGGAGGGCAGGGTCACCGCGCCGGGCAACGGGTCCCCCGGGAAGGCGTCGGCGGAGCCCCGACCGAAGACCACCAGATCGTCGAGGGTCTGCACGCCGAAGTCGGGGAAGGCCGCCACCTCGGCGGCCACAGCGCCGATGGCGTCGTCCTCGTCGTGATCGGCGAACGCCGTGTAGGCATTCCCACCCACATCGAACTGGACCCTCACCAGTCGGCGCTGGCCCAGGGCGTGAGTCCGGGCCAACTCCAACTCGGCCACGATCTCGTACGCCTGGTTCTGGACACGCCGGGTCTCACTCATCCGAAAGGTCGGGGCCACGATGGACGTGAGCACGAGGATGAGCGTCACGACCATCAGCAGCTCGATCAGCGTGAAACCGGCGCGATGATTCTTCATGGCACTGCTCAGTGGATGGGCCGGAAGGCAGTGTGGATCACGTTACCCACGACCGGCGTGCCCGGAGGCAGGTTGGCCGGATCCTCGAAGCGGGTGTCGAAGGCCCAGTCACGGTTCGGTGCGGTGTAGTACCCACCGTAGGCCCAGGGTGCGTTGGCCTGGGTCGAGAAGTGGAGGGACACGAGGGAGCCACGGTACAGTGCCGTGTCTCCGCTCCACGTCTCCAGGAAACGCAGGTAGTTCTCCAGACCTCCACCGTACGGCGGCGAGCCGCACCCGACATCCTCGTGGTCGCACGGTGTCGGCGTGTGACCGGCAAGCACGGCCATGTAGTAGTCCGTGTCGTCGGCGTTCGTCCGCATGACCGTCGCCGCGCCGTGGTCGCCGTCGTTCCAGTCGTTGGACAGGAGGGTGATGGCGTCGCCGATGACGGCGGAAGGCTGCCAGCCCACCGTGTTGTAGTCGCCCTGCACATAGATGGGGTGCTGGGTGGCCACCGTGATGGGGTTGCCCAGTAAGGCTCCGTCGTCCAGACGGACGATGGGGAAGTCGGCAACCGTGGTTCCGCTGAAGAAGACGTAGATGATGTTCGTGACCTTCGTCGCATCCGCGCCAGCCCAGGCAAAGAGCTCGTCCATCTCGATGTTGAGGACGTCGACGAAGGTCAGCTCACGACTGTCGTAGAACTGGTCGGGCTGGAAGGTGAAGATGTCCTCACACTCCGCGTCGGTCGGAAGCACCAGCCCGGCATCGCGGATGCTGATCATCTCGTCGCAGAGATCGGTGGGGTCCGACAGCATGTTCATGGGGACTTCGATGTACCAGTCGGCCTTGTGGGCCATCTTCGCCTGGACCTCCAGGGGCCCGTCGCTCACCAGGCGCGGCTCGATGACGGCCTGAGGGCTCATGCCCGTGGGGAGCGGCACCCGCAGGGTATCGACGGCGTAGGCATCGGTCTGGAGCCGGTTGTCGAAGTCGGTGTCGCTGTTGTTGCGGAAGTCGGCCGGGTCCGGCGTGTCGCGGCTGTCGAAGGTCAGGAGCACGTCGGTCCCACCCGAGTCGGCGATGCGGACACCGTTGTTCACCTGGTGCGAGTTCTTCCGGTCGTGGAAGACCTTGTTGGGCGTCGTGACGAGGTCCTTGAAGTACTGGTTGTTCGAGTTCAGGTAGATGTTTCCGTTGGAGTGCACCCACCCGTCGAAGTCGAGGCGCGGACCGTTGTGGATCTCCAGGTCCTTCTCGTAGAAGACACCGAACTGGAAGATGGGGATCGCCTGCGCCTTGGCCGTGATCATCACCGCCGAGGAGTTGTTCCCAGGGTCGGTGGCTTCCGAGTAGACGTCCACCATCTGGGTGAGGGAGTAGAGCCCGGCGAAGGGGCCGTCGGTGATGGGCTCCGGAACGACGCCACCCACCTTCACGACGGAGAAGCTGTCGAAGGTGAAGCCCGCCATGACCGGGGGCACGATGGACGTCAACTCCGCGTCTTCGAGGACGGCGTCCTCGAGGGCGTCGGCGAGCTGAGCCATGCCCGACTCGGCACCGGCTTCTGCGGCAAAGCTCGACCGCACCTTCCCGAGGTCGGTGCTTCCCGAGCGGTAGGAGGCCATCGCGTTCGCGAACGTCGTCGCGACGAGTGCGGCAAGGAGTACCAGAACCGCGAGGGCTGCCGGCAGTGCAAACCCGGCGCGGGAGTGGCGGAGGGTCGGCGTCATATCCATCGTTCCATCCAGGCAGTCGTAAGTCGTCCCGGCCTCACATTCCGATGGCCGAGCGCATACGGTTTGTGCAAAGAGAATGCCAATCGGGCATCCCTATAGCAAGCCCGCCGTGTAGCGGAATCTCCCCACTTCGGGGCATTCGACGCCGGATCGGTGACCGGCCGGATCCGACAAGAATGTCGCCCGGGGGGAAATCATTCCTACCCCTGTCGATCCCCCGCTACAACGGGCCGCAAGCCGTTTCTTCGGACCCGATGCCGCCTACTGGGCGACGCCTCCGCCAGAGAGAGCCTTCACCAGGCGATACAAGAACTCCTGGCCCTCATAGAAGTGCCGGATGAGGATGCGCTCGTCCTGGCCGTGGGCCCGAACGTCGTCCACGTCGCCAAAGATGCCGCTGACGCCGTACACCGGAATGCCGGCGTTGCGAAGATAGAGCCCGTCGGTGGCGCCCGTGGACATGACCGGAAGCACCTTCACACCGGGCCACATCTGCTCGGTGATCCGCTCGATGGGCTCGAGGACCTCGGGCGTGAGGGGAGACGGAGGGCTCGGCGTGGCCGAACCCGCCGGCTCGACCTCGACATCGAAGGGTGCGGCGAGGGCCTCCAGACGCTCGTGTACGTCGTCGGGATCGTGGGTGGGGAAGATCCGACAGTTGACGTTGGCTTCGGCGAGCTGGGGCAAGGCGTTGGACGCGTGCCCGCCCTCGAGGAGCGTCGCCACGCAGGTCGTCCGGAGACGGGAGTTGTAGCCGGGCTCAGCAGCGAGGACCTCGGCTGCCGCCGCGTCGTCGGGGTTCTCGACGATCCGGCGCATGGCATCGCCCATGGGCCCACCGACGATGTCCGCCGAGCCGAGGAAGAAGGCCTCGGTGACCTCGTGCATCATGACCGGAAAGTCGTGCTCCTGGACAGCCAGGAGAGCCGCGGAGAGGTCGTAGATGGCGTTCTTCTTCACCGGCAGCGACGAGTGACCGCCGGGGTTCGTGGCCCGGAAGGTGAAGTTCAGGAACTTCTTCTCGGCCGCCTGCACGTTGTTGGAGATCTTGCGCCCGTCCTTTTCCATGCCGCCGCCCCCCTCGTTGAGGGCATAAGCGGCGTCGATGAGGTCGCGGTGCTCCTCCAGGAGGAAGGCGACGCCGTTGCGGGGCCCGCCCTCCTCATCGGCGGTGAGGGCCATGACGATGTCACGCTCGGGCACGAAGCCCTCGTCGCGCATCCGGATGAAGTTCGCCGTGTAGATGGCCGCCTCGTCCTTGTCGTCGGTGACGCCCCGCCCGTACCAGTAGCCGTCCCGCTCCGTGAAGGCGAAGGGGTCGAGGTCGCTGCTCCAATCCTCCGGCAGGGCCTCCACCACGTCGATGTGGGCCAGCACGAGAATCGGATCGAGCGTGGCGTCCCGGCCGCGGTAGCGGGCCACCAGGTTCCCCTTGGTGGGCGCGTCGTCGGGGACGAGTACGTGTACGTCCTCTTCGGGAAAGCCCGCTTCCAGCAGGTAGCGCGCCAGGACCTGCGCCACCTCGGTGTTGTTGCCCCGCTCGGTGTTGGTCGTGTTGATCTCGATGATCTCCTCGAAGATGTCACGGGCGAGCCGCTGGTACTCGTCCGGCGGCATCGTGTCCTGGCCCAGGAGCGGTGTGGCGGTCAGAAGGGCCGCGACGAAGAGGGGAACGAGGCTGGAGATCGTCGTACGATTCATGGGTCTATCCGGTACAGGACATCGAATGTCTTCGGGGTATCGCGCGTCCGGGGTCGGGTGTGACCCGGCGGTCGAGCCAGCGACGTTCACGGCACCCAGGTCGTGAAGCCTGCCGCATCCCTCCGTGCCTTCGGCGTGGGCACCTCGGCGGGGATGCCCATGTGGATGGTGGCGACAATGCGCTCGTCGTCATCCACGCCCACCGCGGCGCGGGCACGCGGGTCGTCCATGACGGCCCCGCTCTTCACGTGTGTCCCGAGTCCCATGGCGCAGGCCGCCAGGCAGAGATTCTGGATGGCCATATATGTGGCGGCGTAGTCTTCTTCCCGGATCTCGGGATTCTCGTCGAGGATCATGCTCACGGCCAACATGGCGGGTAGGTCGCGGTGGGTCCGCTCCACCTTGGCGATGACGGCCGCCGCCGCATCTTCATCGTCCACCCGCTTGGCCTTTCGGGCTCCGAGGGCAGCGCCGTAGGCGCCGCGAGCCTCGGGTCCGAGCACATAGAACCGCCACGGTTCGGTCATGCGGTGGTTGGGGGCGAGAACGGCCATGGACAGCATTCGCTGGATGGCCTCGTCCGAAACGGGACGATCGGTGAAGTTCTTGATCGAGCGTCGAGACTCGATGGCGTCGAAGATGTCCATGGGAAGGCAATCTGGCGCCGCGCCTTCACCTGGCCAAGTGAATGGCTGCGCCCTGACCGTGCAGGCCCATGAGCGTTGCAGGCCCCACGAAGGAGCAAACCCCATGAGCGTGCAAACCCCATGACCGTGCAGACCCCATGACCGTGCAGACCTTCCCCGGCAGTTGGGCGCCCTACATGACGTGGGCAAAACACTTCGTGGGCGCGCGCTGGAACCTCACCGGGTCGAACCTGCTTCCGTGCACCTTCGACGACCTGCCTGGCGCTCGCGAGGCCTTGCGACTCGACGGACGAAACGACGACGGCTGGCCGCCCCTCGTCGACGCCATCGCCCAGCGGTTCGGCGTGGATCGCGAACGAGTCGCGACAGGGCCCGGGGCGTCGGGGGCGAACTTCCTCGTGTACGCGGCGCTGCTGCGCCCCGGCGACCGGATCCTCACGGAATGGCCGGGCTACGATCCCCAGCCCGGAGCCGCGCGTCTACTGGGGGCCGAGGTGGACACCTTCCCGCGTGGATGGGACCGCAGCTTCACCCTCGATCCCCGCGCCATCGAGGCCGCCCTCACGGAGCGCACGCGCCTCGTCGTCCTCACCAACCTCCACAACCCGAGTGGGGTCTACGCGAACCCGGACAGCCTCCGCCGGGTGGGTGAGCTCGCCGAGTCGGTGGGGGCGAAGGTCCTGGTGGACGAGGTCTACCTCGACACGATCCCCGAGGTGGACACCACCCCGGCGGCTCACCTCGGTGACGCGTTCGTGACGACGAACAGCCTCACCAAGTCGTACGGGCTCTCCGGCTTGCGCATCGGTTGGATCCTTGCCGACCCCGACACCGTGGAACGGGTCTGGCGCGTGCGGGATGTCGTCGACGGCATCGGCTCCGTCCCCTCGGACGTACTCGGCGCTCTGGCGTTCTCCCGCCTTGACGCCCTCCTCGAGCGGGCCCGGGGCATCCTCCGGCCGGGCTTCGCCCTTCTCCGGAACTTCGTGAACTCCCGCCCGGAGTTGGACTGGGTCGAGCCGCCCGGCGGGTCCATCGGCTTCCCCCGCCTGCTGGGCACGGACGACACCGAGCCCTTCATCGAGCACGCGGCCCGCCACTTCGACGTGAGCGTCACACCCGGTCGCCTCTTCGGTGAGCCGGCCCACTTCCGTATCGCGGTCTCCGGTGAGAGGGAGACGACGGAGGCCGGCCTCGAGGCACTGGAACGGGCGCTGGACGCCTGGCAGGCCTGAGCCGCTGGAGCTCAGGGGCGCAGGTCAACGTCCCGCGCCGTGAGGCGCGCGGGGATCAGGCTCCGCCTTTGAGCTTCCCTCCGTAGATCGTCGCCGGCACCACCAGTGCGAGGAAAACGAGGTGGTACCAGACGGGAAGCAGATCCCAGCTCGACACCTCGGCGATGACACCGAACGTGAACTGGAGAGCGGCCAACGCCTTCACGGCACCCATGGGATCCGGGCCCCCGCGCACTGCAGCCGTGACATAGCCGGCCAGCACAGAGAGGACCACGCTGTAGCCAATAAGTCCCAGAAGCACGGGCACGTGGTCCAGGCGCTCGCCGGGCACGTAGATCTCCGGAATCATCGAGGGCAGCACGGCGTTCATTCCCAACCAGAGCACGGCCCACACTACCGCACCCGCGACTACCGCTCCGATAGCTCGACCCATCGTTCCCTCCTCGATTCGGGAAACCCCATCGCCCACCGCCGGGTGCGGTTGACGCGAACCAATATGTGATGATATTATCACATATGCAACGCGAAGAGCAGTTCTACGAAGAGACCGAGCCCGTCTGGCGGGCACTCGCCAACGGCACGAGGCGCCGGATGCTCGACCTGCTCATGGATGGACCGCTGACCACTGGAGAGATGGTCGAACACTTCCCGGACTTGTCCCGGTTCGCGGTCATGCAGCACTTGAAGGTGCTGGAAGAGGGTGCCCTCATCGTCGCGGTGCGCGATGGTCGGCAGCGCTACAACTACCTGAATCCGGTACCCATCCAGCAGGTCTACGACCGCTGGGTGAGCCGATACATGCAGCCCTGGACCGACGCCCTCACCAGCTTGAAGCACGCGCTGGAAGACCACCGTCGAGAAGCCTGACCACTAGCCGAGTTCCCTCGAAGTCCGACCCCGGAGATCCGCCCGTGAACCCTCAAGGCCTCCCCGACCACGTCTGCTCCATCGTCATCCATGTTCCGGTGGAAGACGTCTGGTCCGAGATCACCAAGACCGGCTCCGTCCAGCGGCCGCTGTACAACACGGTCCTCGATATCGATCTGGAGCCCGGCGGCAAGCTCCGCTACGCGAGCCTCGACGGAAAACGGGTCTTCGTCGCAGGTGAGGTCCTCGAGGTCGACGCGCCACGGCTTCTGAAGCACACGTACATCTTCGCCATGAAGCCGGAGCCGACGACGGTGGTCACCTGGCAGCTCGAAGAGGTGCCCGAGGGCACGAAGGTGACGCTCACTCACGCCGGCTGGACCGACGAGCACACCGCCCCGGAGAAGCACGAGGCCGGGTGGATGGAGATTCTGGGTCTCCTCAAGAGCGAGCTCGAGTCCGGAGACATCCCCACGAAGACCAAGGTCATGTACTGGATGCAGGGACTCTTCATGTTCGCCCTGCCCAAGACGACCAAGGCCCAGTACGCCGACGAACAGGGCTGGTAGGGCTCGCTCCGCCGAGGCTCAGAAGCCCTGGGCCGGAATCTGGCCCAGGGCGTTGGCGCACGAGTTCTCGTCGGTGCTCATGTAGAGGCCGGCGAGGGTCTCGATGAGCCCCTTCGACCCGGCATCAACGCTTCCTACCCATCCTCGACGGGCCAACTCGAAGAGGGGCTCCTCCGAGGGCCAGCGGACGAGGGACTCTCTGGCGGACTCAACGAAGGCGTCGTACGCCTCGCCGGTACCGAAGACCATCCGGTTCACGTTCAGGCACGGTCCCAGCGTGGCCAGGTTGATGAAGTACTCCCAGCGCACACCCCGGGCGAGGGCGGAATCGAGGACGAGGTCCGGAAGGGAGCGCACCCACGCCTCCTGACCCACGGTCTCGCCGGTTCGCGTCATGAGGGCTGCCCGTTCCGCCACCTGACGGAGGCGTGAGAGCTGTGCGGCGTCGCCGGCGCGACCCGCCTGGCGGTAGTACTGCTCCAGGGCAGCACCACCGGATTCCACGATGGCGTAGCCTACGAGGTTGTCGATGAGCGTGGGACCGTCGTCGACGAGCAGAAAGCCCACGGCCAGCACCTCGCCGAGGTACTCTTCCGCTTCGTCGACACGGCCCTGCGAGAAGGCGAGGGCCGCGGCGGCGATTCGGGCGTTCGCCGCCGACCGTAGGGTGCCGAACTGGGGCACCGGGAGCGTCGCCATGGTGAGGCCCGGCGGAAACGACTCGGTCCACCGACCGGACGCGGCGTCGAGTGCCGGCGCCCGGGCGAGACGACCGAAGGCGTCGGCCAGGGGGTGCTCGGCCACCTCCCCGAGAAACGCCCGTTCCTCCGCCGTCAGGTCGCCGGAGACACGCTGGAAGAGGGAATCACCCCAAAGGGGCGGGTCGAGGTCGAATGGGTTTCCCGCCGCGACGTTGGGGATCCAGGGCTCGGCGACCCGGGGCTCGGGAGTCCGCTCACCTGGCCCCGGATCGTCGTCGGAGCCGGCGAAGGTCACCGCATGGAGGAGGCGACCTGCTTCCTCGGCCGAAACCGACGGGTCGCCCGCGACGACATAGGGCCGGTACGCCTCGGCCCGGGCGGCCCGCGCCCGATAACCGGCGAAACCCGGCGCCGAGACCGCCGAGAGGATGGGGCCGATGGCCGACGCGGGCACGAGGGTCAGCACGGGCAGCGTCACCAGGAGGGCGAGCACCCCCATCCCCACCCGGGCACCGGACAAGGCCCGCGCCCTGGCGCCGTCGGCGGCCCCTCCGCGACCCGCGGCGACGTTGTCCGCCGCCGACGCCACGTCATGCCAACGACGCACTTCCTCGTCGACCTCGGCAGCACCTCGAGGATGGGCGTACCACGCCTTCCGTGCACGCTGTACCCGGGCCTCTTCCCAGAGGTAGGTGACGCCACCCACGAGATAGCCGAGGACCGTCGGCGCGATGGTCACCCACTCGAGGAGGTGTGGGGAGAAGACTCCCCGGGCGGCCAGCATGAGCCCCACCGAGAACGCCACCACCGACCAGAGCCCGGCGCCGGCCAGAGCGACGCCCGCCAGCACGCGCCCTCGAGCAATCCCGGCGCGCTCCGTGGCGCTCACCTGCGAGAAGTGACGCACGCCGGCCAGCAGGAAGCCCGTGTCCCGACGGGCGTCGGTGAGCACTTGAAGCACCGTGGTCGGGCCGTAGCCGGCTTCCAGGCCCCGCCGGGCACGCTGCAACGTACGAGCCGTACGACCGATGGCATCCAGAGCGAACGCGAGGCCCACCGTCGCCAGGGCCACCGCCACCCACCAGGCGTCGGCCAGGGGACCCAACGTCGCGAATCCGGCATCCCTCGTGACGACGAAGAGGAGGGGCAGCACCAGGAAGGCACCGGCGAGTGCACCCCGGGCGGCGATCCCGAAGAGGTCTCCCTGAACACGCTCGAGGCCGGGTGGCGGCCACGCCGGCACGGTGTCCGAAGCCCGCCGACCGCCCTGGGTCTGCTCGGTCACCATCGCTCGATCCGCCCTTGGGATGTGAAGAAGAGGACCCGTTCCTTCACCGGCTCCCCGGTGAGGCGCTGCCAGGCATTGGCGTAGATGTCCACCTGCCTCCGATACGCCTCTTCCCGGGCGGCGAAGTGCGGGTCGCTGCCGACATCGGTCTTGTAGTCGGCGATGACCCATCCGTCGGCTTCCCGGAAGGCCAGGTCGATGATGCCCTCGAGGACCACCCGGCCGTCGCCGTCCTTGTCGACGAGGCCATCCTTGTCGTCGACGCCATCATCGGCGCCGCGGCCATCGCCGACCTCGCCGACCTGAACGGACGCCGATACCGACCCCGAAGCCACCTCCTCACCGAACAGGTCCAGTTGGCGTCTGGGCGGCCCCGTGGGCTCCTTCACCGGAGGGCTCGGCGGCTCGTCTTCGACGTCGGGCTCCATGTCGGGCACCGAAAAGGGGACCTCGGCGAGAAAGCGGTCCGCGTTCTGTGCTCGGCGCCACAGCTCCGACGAACGCACCGCCTCCACGAGGTCGAGGAGTTCGGCGAGCTCGACGGGCTCACCGTGGTCGTCGAGGGGGCGTTGGTTCTCGATGAGGAGGTTGCGGCAGGCGGCGCGGAGGGCTTCGGGCGGCCCGTCGGCCGTCGCCGCGGCGAGCGCGCCGTGGACAGCACTGCCCCATGAGTAGCCACGAAGAGCCGCCCCCGCTTCGGTAGGCACGACCGACGAGGAGTCGAAGGGCGGGGTCATCTCCCCCTTCGCCAGCTCGGTGACCGTTACGTGCCGGTGCGACGGCCGACCCCCTCCCTTCAGAGCGGCGGCTGCCGTCGCCAGCGCGGTGCCCACCGACTCCGGCGTCATCTCGAGCGCCTCGCGAGCCACAGGGGTGTCGATCTCCATGGTCAGTTCGGTGGCGTGAGCCTCCAGCCACCCGTCGAGGGGGGACCAGGGTGACTCTCCCCTCCCATCCGGCCAACGGGCCACAACCAACTCCTCGCGGGCGCGGGTCACCGCGACGTAGAGGAGGCGGACCTCCTCCGCGGCTTCGAAGCGACGCTCCTCCTCCTCCAGATCCACCCATCCCAACGGGCGGGCCAGGTCCTCCGCCGGGCGACGACCCGTCGACACCTCCGTCACCCGAAGAAACCCTTCGGCCCGGCCATCGCCGCCCCGGGCCAGGTGCACATCGGGCCGGAAATCCGTCCGGTTCGTGGGATCGGCGAGGATGACGACGGTGCCCTCCAGCCCCTTGGCCTGGTGGAGGTTCATGAGCCGGAGGGCATCGGATCGGCCCGGTTCCAGAGGTGCCTCCGCCTCGGTGAGGTCGAGGGCAGCGGAGAGGGCCTCCAACGCTCCCGGCAGCGAGGCATCCCCGGCCAGCGCCGCGGCCCGGACCGAGTCCAGGGCATAAAGGACGGCCCCGGCCCGGATGGAGCCGAGGTCTCCCGACGCGGCGAGAGGAAGCAGACCCAAATCGTGGGCGAGCCCGGTGATGAAGATGTCGGCGGGTCGCGTCACCGAATCCCGCCACCATCCGTGGAGCCGCCGGATGGCCTCGAGAACGGCGGGGTCGCCCCGGTCCCCCGGAATCATGACGTCGAAGGTGCCGCCTGTGAGCCGGTGCTCCACCAGCCGCTCGTAGTCCATCCCGAAGAAGAGCCCCACCAACGCCGAAAGCACCTTCACCGGATCCGTCGGATCGATCATGCAGGCCAGCACCGCCTGCAGTTCGTGGATCTCGTCTTCCACGCCGATGCCCGCCCCGGTGACCTGAACGGGGAGGCCGTACGCTTCCAGTGCGCGCGCATAGGCCGCGAGCCGGCCCCTTCCCCGTGTGAGGATGAGGAAGTCGGAGGGGGCCCGCTCACCGGCGTCCACCCGCCGACGGATCCAACTGGCGATCCGGGCGCCGTCGTCGCCGGCGGCGAGGTCCTTCCGATTGCCCTTCGGGTCCAGGACGTAGGTGAAGACTCCCTCGGCCACCACCGGCTCGGTGGGCGGCCGTGTGTCGAGGCCCTCGAAGGCGGCCTGCTGCAGCGTGGCCCTGTCGGGAAAGAAGTCGGGTGCCTGGAAGACCTGGTTCACCAGATCGCCGATGGGCGGGCGGGAACGGAAGTTGGCCGAGAGTGACACCACCTCGCCGAAGTCCGCGAAGCGCTCCCGGACCAAGGCGTAGAGCTGGATGTCCGCCCGCCGGAACCGGTAGATGCTCTGCTTGGGATCGCCGACGACGAAGAGGGCTCCGGGGCGGGGCACCGCCGTTCGCCAGTCCGCCTCGCCCGCCGGCGAAGCTCCACCGGCGGGGGCCGCCGGGTCATTTCCCTCTGCCGGGCCGTCCTCCGGCTCCGACGACAGGAGCAGCATGATCTCGGCCTGGAGGGGGTCGGTGTCCTGGAACTCGTCGACGAGGAGTCGCCGGTACCGTCGACCGAGCTGACGCCGGACGTCGGAGTTGGTCCGCAGGAGTCGCGCGGCCAGGAGGAGGAGGTCCTGGAAGTCGAGCTTACCGATGCGGCGGCGGTGCTCGGCGAAGGCCTGGGCGGCGGCCTTACCGAGACGGATGGCAAGGCCGTAGCGATAGGCGTACCACCGGTCGACGACGCGTTGGGCCGGGGTATCACCGTGGCCGAAGTCGTTGGCGCGATCCTTCACCGCCCGGGCCAGATCCTTGTCCCGCCAACGGTTCAGCGTGGTCCTGTGCCCCCCCGACGACGCTGGCTTGCACAGCGTGGCGATGGCCTCGAAGAGGTCGGCGGGCTCACTCCATCCCGTCACTTCCCGCTCGAAGTGGAGCTTCCGGATCCGTTTCTGGAAGGAGTCCCAATCCTTCTCCGGCGGCACGTCGTCCATGAGCTCCCACCCATGGTTCACGATCTCTTCCAGCACTTCGCGAACGGGCTGGACCTCGGTGACAGAAGGCGGCTCCGTGCCGTCCACCGGAAAGTGGACGTCAGGGTTCTCCACGAGCCGATCGAAGAGGCCGTAGAGAACGACCGGCCGCATCCCCGCCCTGGCGAGCTCTTCCAGGAGTGGATCGCTGTCCCGGGCCAGCCGCTCGAGGTAAGCGTCCCAGAACCGGCGGCGGAGACCTGCCCGCTCCTCCACCGGCAACTCCTCGAAACCAGGATCGAGACCGACCTCGAGGGGTCGCTCCCGGAGGAGGCGCGCGCAGAAGGAGTGGATCGTTCCCACGAAGGCCCGATCGATGTCACTGAGGGCCGCCGCTAGCCGCTCGACCTCCATGGGACCGACGGGCCCACGCTCACCATCGCCGTCGCCGTCGCGGTCGCGGTCGCCGTCGCGGTCGCGGTCGCGGTCGCCCGCATCGGTACTTGCCTGGTCCCGAGCGGAGCCTGCGGCTCGAAGCGCCCGTAGTTCCGTCTCGATCTCCGCCTGGAACCGCTCCCGAAGCTCCGCCGCCGCCTTCCGTGTGAAGGTCACCGCGGCGATCTCGTCGACGGTGGCCTGGCCTGTCCGGACCAACGCCACCATCCGGCGCACCAGAGCGGTGGTCTTGCCCGACCCTGCGCCCGCCTCCACGAGGAGGTTGGCGTCCAGGTCGGTGACGACCCGTTGGCGGGCCGCCCGATCCGGAAGAGGCAGGTCGATGATCATCCGCGCTTCAAGCCGTGGTCTGATTCAGGTCGTACTTCATGATGCGTCCGTGTGGACCTTCACGATCGCGCTCCAGCTCGAACACGTCACCCGTCGGCCCCGGCACACCATCGGTGATGGCCCGGATACGGGCATGGTCCGAATCGTCGAGATGCACCCGGAAAGCCACCGCGTTGCGCAACATCTGACCCAGCCGGGTGGCGCCGACCACCACGGCGGCGACGTGGGGCTGGTCCAGCACGAAGCGGACGGCCACCGCCGAGATCTCCACACCATGCGCCCGGGCAATATCGGCCAGCGTCTCGAGCAGCGCCTGGTACGCGTCCCACCCGCCGAACTCCTCGATGATCAACCGATACTTCACCAGCGAGCGGTTGGCCAGATGGGCCTCCGCCCCTGCGATTCCCGGGTCGGGCTCGCCCAGCCATCGGTCGGTGAGGAAGCCACCCGCCAGCGTCCCGAAGGCGATGAAGTGCGTCCCCGTTCTGTCACACCGGGCGGCCAGCGCGCCCTCCGGCCGGCGGTCGAGGATGGAGTACTGGACCTGGTTGCTCACCACCTCGACGCCGGCGTCCTGGATGCGGGCGAGCCTGGCCGCGTCGAGGTTGGTCACCGCCACGTGCCGGATCTTCCCCTCGTCCTTCAGCTCCCCGAGCCAGCACGCCGCCTCCTCCATGCCCGGCACGTCGTCCAACCACCAGTAGAATTGGACCAGGTCCACGCAGTCCACACCCAGGCGTTCGAGGGACCGGTGGACGATGCGTCGCACGTACGCCCGGTCCACGTCGGTGAGGTCCGACGCGTCGGGGACGAACTTGGTGTGGATCTGGATGGGCGCCCCCGTGCCCCGCTCGGACCATGCCGCCAGGAACCGGCCGTACAGCTCTTCCACGCCGGTGTAGATGTCGGCGCAATCGAAGGTGGTGACGCCGATGGCCGCCGACGTCATGAGGACGTCCACGGCGTCGTCGAGTCGGGCGTCGGAGAGTCGGTGTCCTGCGGAGAACTGCCAGCCGCCGTGGATGAGCCGCGAGATGGAGTAGTCGGGAGCGAGTTCGAATCGCTCCATCATCGGGGACCAGGCGGGGCGATCATCCGCCGTCCAGGGGGACCCGGGTCACGTCGCCGTGTCGGAAGGTGGTCCGCCCGGTGCGGGTGATGCGGAAGCGGGCGCCACAGTGCGGGTCGGGACAGGCCACGTCCATGTCGGTGGTCATCCAATCCGCCGGGTCGGTCTCACGCTGCTTCGCCGGAAGGATGGGGAGGAGAGCCGCGAGGGGGTACAGGGGAAAGGTCTGACCCGACGGGAAGCTCAGGTTCTCGCCGGACAGCTCGAAATAGTCACCCACGGCGTGGTTGCAGACCATGGGGCCATCCCCGGCCACCACCTCGACGCGCAGATCGTAGAGGGTGAACTCGTCGGATGGGGACACGAAAAACTCCTTTGCGAACGGCCGATGCAAGGAGCAAAGATAGAAGAGAGCCCGACGGCGCGCCCTGCCGCCGCCGCTACCCAAGCGAGCCCACGACCATGTCGATCCTCGATGCCTTTTTCACGGTGGCGCCCCCATTCGCCATCTTCTCGATGTTGTTCGCGTCGTTCGCGATATCGTATGCGAAGAGGCGAGGGATCTACGTGGGGGAGGAGGGAGAAGCGAGGCGCGACGCCGTGAACCGGAAGTACGGCACGAACAAGGGTGCCGCGGTCATCGGAGGCTTCTTCGTCCTGCTCTGGTTGGTGACGGTCGCCGCTCTCGTTGAGCAGTGGGGAGCCATCCTCTTCACCTGGATCGTCTCCGCCCTGCTCATCATCCCCTACTTCACGGTCTGTGCGGCCGTCATCATGCTGTACATGTTCGCGGTCCACGGCTACGCCAAAGCAAAGGGCGGGTAGTCCTCAGTCCCCGGAAAGCTCCTGGGACAGCATGTCTCCCAGCCAGTGCCCGGCGCGCTGCACTTTGGCGCGCACGTACGGGAGGTTGTGGCGATTGAGCGTTCCATGCAGGGGCCGGCGGCGCACCACGGTGATGCCGGCTTCCTCCACGGCCCTGACCTTCTCGGGATTGTTGGTGAGAAGCTCGATGCGCTCCACGCCGATCATCTGGAGGATCCTTACCGCCACGTCGTAGCGGCGCTCGTCGGGTCCGAAGCCCAGGGCGCTGTCGGCATCGATGGTGTCCAGGCCGCCCTCCTGGAGGGTGTACGCCCGGAACTTGTTGCGCAGTCCGATGCCCCGTCCCTCCTGAGCCAGGTACAGGAGCACGCCACCGCCGCGGGAG
This sequence comes from Longimicrobiales bacterium, assembly GCA_965229435.1. Classification (GTDB taxonomy): domain Bacteria; phylum Gemmatimonadota; class Gemmatimonadetes; order Longimicrobiales; family Gaopeijiaceae; genus UBA2589. The sequence goes on along the minus strand of CBDDJE010000001.1, from coordinate 1,728,488 downwards.
GCGAAGAGGCGCATGCTTCCCCGAAGCTGTTCTCCGCAGTCGCAGCGGAGGCTTCCGAAGAGGTCGCCGGTGAGACAGGCCGAATGGAGTCGCACCGGCACCGGGTCCGGCCACTCGGCTTCGTTGCCCACGAGAATCGCCACATGCTCCTGGAGTCCGTGGCCCTCGCGGAAGAGGATGAAGCGGGAATCGACCCCCTCGGCCAGGGGCACCGGCGCTTCGCTGATGGGCACGACCTCGGCGCCAGCCGACGCCACGAACGCACGGACCTCGTCGACGTCCACGCGCAGGACCGCTCCGTCGTCGAGCATGCGGGCGATGGCATCGGGATACGGCTCGGCCACCGGGACCGCGACGATGGCGGGCAGAAGCCTGCCGAGGCGGACGAGAGCCAGCCCGGCCTCCTCGGCCTCGGTGGCAGGCGAGAGCTGAAGACCCTCGACGCCGCTACCGGGAATCGCCGAGCAGCTGAGCTCCACCAGACGATGGAGGCTGGCGTCGCCTCCTACCTCCAGCGCGCAGGTGCCGGTGGCGCCATCGAGGCGCGCGGACCCGCCATTCGCGTACGACGCCACACCGTTGCCCGACACTGCGCCGTTGCCCGACGCTACACCTCCGCCCGCCGACGCCACACCGTTGCCTGTCGGGGTTGCACCGTTGTCAGCCGGCGTCGCGCCGTAGCCTGCCGGGGCGGCGCCGTTCGACGAGGGTGTGAGCCCCATGGCCGCCAAACGGTGGTGGGTGAGGACCAGGCGCGGCGGTGCACTCCCCAGAGAGAGAAACCGCTCGGTGCGGATGGAATCGAGCCCCTCCACGGCGGCGATGAGAGTCGCCGTCGAGGGTCCCGGACGTGCGCTCCCCGACCCCTCGATGACGAGGAGGGGCCGACCTTGCCTCAGGTCGAAGAGACCGCGTTCGGCGTTGTACATGCTGCTACCTGCGATGAGGGAATGCTGTGCTCCCACGTCCCCGGGAATCCCGGAAACCCCTGTTTCCGGATTGGGATCCCCTTCCAGAAGGGGCTTCTCGCCTTCGCCCCGCAAGGCGGACCGGACGTCGGCCACTTCTCGGGGCGGATCGACTTCCGACGGAACCCGGAGCAACCCGAACCGGCGAGCGAGGGTCCCCAGACTCGGGCTGCTCGTCCAGCGAAGTAATGGGGCGGACAGGAGCAGGCCCGCCAGGATGGGGCTCAGCCAGGCGAAGAAGAGAGGGCTCATCATGAGCGTCGCCCCACCCCAGAGCAGGCCCACCACGGTAGGAGCGGCGGCCGCGCGGAAAGCATCGGCCCACGTCAGACGGGACCCGCCCCTCCGCTGGGGCTCCCAGGGCACCGAGCGACCGAGACCGACACTCATCACGAAGGCCGAGTGGTAGAGCATCATGATGGGCGCCATCAGGACGGAGAAGAGCCCTTCGGTCACCGCGCTCACCAAAAGCCGGAGAGATCCTCCGAAGGCCCGCCGTCGGCCGAGGAGGCCATCCGCGACGCCCAGGAGCTTGGGCAGGAAGAGGATCACCGCAGTCACCGCCAGGAGCGAGACGTCGGACAAGATCCCGCCGGGCGCGGAGGAGCCGGCGAAGGGGTCGGCGATGGGCGGCCCATGAAGCCCCGGGGCCAGCACGTAGATCGTCCCCGCCAGAAGGAAGAGGAGCCACAGGAGCGACGACACGAAGCCCATGGCGCCCAGGGTGAAGTGGACGCGGCTCGATGCGCGTAGGCCCGGCAGGCGCAGGAGCCTGAGGTGCTGCAAGCTGCCCTGGGCCCAACGGCGGTCGCGAATGGCGTAGTCCACCACGTTGCCCGGCACTTCCTCCCAGCTCCCTCCCAATCCGGACGCCATCACCACCTTCCACCCCGCCCGGCGGAGGAGGGCGCCCTCGACGAAGTCGTGGCTCAGGACCTCGCCACCCAGGGGAGGACGACCCGGAAGAACAGGCAGCTCGCAGTGCTGGGTGAAGGGGCGCAGTCGGACGATGGCGTTGTGGCCCCAGTAGTTGCCCTCGTCGGTCTGCCAGAAGCTCTGCCCGGTGGCGAGGAGGGGACCGTACAGGCAGCCGGCGAACTGGATGAGCCGGCCGAAGAGGCTCTCCTCCATGACGGGCAGCGGCACCGTCTGGACCAACCCCAACTCGGGGTCGGCCTCCATCATTCCCGCCAGCGCCACCAACGTAGAGCCGCTCATGAGGCTGTCGGCGTCGAGGACGACCATGAAGTCGTAGTCGTCGATGGATCGCCGGCAGAATTCGCCGATGTTGCCCGCCTTGCGTCCGGCGTTCGAATCGCGGCGACGGTAGAAGATGGGGATCTCGGGGTGTTCGGCCTGCAGGCGGACCCACGCCACCTCCTCCCGCGCCCAGATGTCCGGGTCCGGTGTGTCGCTGAGGATGTGGAAGTGGAAGCGGTCGGCAGAGCCGGTAGCCACCAGCGACCGGACCATGGCCGCGATCCGCGCCGCCACCGCGTCGGGATCCTCTTTGTAGACCGGAACGACGAGGGCGGTGAGGGACGACGTGGGCACCCTCGGAGTGGCGGGCGCCCGGCGGAGGGTGAGGGGGTCCAGCCGCAGGGCCCGCAGAAGGAAACCGGCCACGGCCGTCCAGAAGGGCACGACGATCCACGCGAACGTGGGGGCGAAGAGGAGGAGGATGACGACCTCCAGGACCGTCACGCCCTGCGCGGAGACGGTTCGCGCCATGGTCCAGACGCCGGCTCCCGTCGTCGACGCGACGAGGGCGAAGAGAAGCCACCGCCGCGCCATCGCCATCGGTACGGCGCTCACCGGCGCCACCCGGGGGTCAGCGGACAAGAGACGGCTCCCACAGATAACTCCATGTTTCGGTGACGGCGGTATCGGCGTGGACGAGGAAGAGGCGCATATCCGCGCCCCTGTCTCCGTCGGGCTCGAGGGAGAAGGTCGCCCTTCGCCCACCGTTGGGTAGGGCCTCCACCCGCACGTCCGTCGTCGTGCCCGACGAAGTGGTAAGGGACGCCATCACCACATCCGAAGGAGCGAGCGCGGCGAGCCCGCCACCCTCGAAGTCCAACACCACCCGGCGTCGACTCCGGGGCGGGGGCTCGGTCTGGCCCGGAAGGGCATCCCACGCGATGCGCGAGCGGGCCACCGTGGCGACCCCACCACCGACGGGGGCACCGCCACCGAGGGCCTTGTCGAAGGTCACCAGCCGGTACCGGAAATTCAGCTCCTCGCCGCGACCGGGAGTGCCGTCCGGGCGCCAGTACGCCACCACGTTGTCGTTGAACTCCGACGTCGTGGGGATCTCGAGAAGCTCCACTCCGCCGCCGCCCCACGGCGCGTCGATGGCCACCCAGAGACTGGGCCGGCGATGGTACTGAGCCTCCAGGTCCAGATACTCGTCGAAGTCCCGGCTCCGCTGCACCATCCCGAAGCCCTGGGGATCGACGTCACGGAGCGAAGTCACCCGCACGCCGTCGCCATTGGTGAGGGGACGCCAGATCCACTCTCCACGGGACGTGAGCATGGAGAGGCCTTCGGAGTCGTGGACGCGGGGGCGGAAGTCGTCGTGTCCGCTCAGGATCATCGGACTGTGGAGGAACATGCTGGTCAGGGGGGCGATGCCGACCTTGCCCACGTCTTCGCGGAAGAAGAGGCGGGCGCTGACCTCCAGTGACGTCCCCCCGCCGAGGCCACCCACCTCGCCGCCGGCGTCCTCGTTCCACGTGGCCTTCCCCGGTCGCAGGTCGAAACGGAACGCCCCGGCGACCGATGGACTGTCCAGGAGGCCGTAGAAGGTGAGCACCCGCGCGTCAGCCTCCGGCCGCACGAGCCAGAACTCCACGAAGTCCGGAAACTCCTCGCCGTCGGGCTCGCCGATATCCACGGCCAGCCCCCGGGACGACAGGCCGTACACCTGACCGGGTCCGACGAGTCGGAAGTACGATGCCCCCAGAAAGGCGGCGACCTCGTCCAGCTTCGTGGGCTCGTTCATGGTGTTGAGCACGCGGAAGCCAGCGTAGCCGACCTCAGGCGGGAGGCTCGGGGACGACTCCGGGGCATCATCATCCCGGGTCGACGGCCGGCCCGCCAGCGCGTCACGCGCCAGCTGTCCGTACTCGAAAAGCGTCGGATCGAAGTCCAGGAGACGGCTGACGCCGTCCTCGACGACATGGATCCGGACCGGGACGTCGCTGGCTCCACCGGGATGGAAGAGCTGGACCTCGAAGGGCGTCGAGCCTCGCCAGACCGCCCGCTCGTCTCGGAACCGGATGTCCCTGTATTCGGCATAGTCGAAGTCTGCCGCGGCGGTCACCAGCGCGTGGTCCGGAGCCCGGTACGGCGAGGCCGCCCGCCTGCGTGCCTCTTCGGCCACATGGTCGAAGAGCGGCGTTCCGTTCGCGTCGGCGGCCCAGGGCGCTACCGTAGGGGACCCTCCGGAGGGCGGCTGTTCGGGCTCGGGCGCACGAGCGTCCTCTCCGGAGCAGGCGAGCGCTCCGAGAGCGAGGGCGCACGTAAGCGCGATCTGTAGGCGAATGGACGCCATGAAAAGCCGAAATCCCAGGGTCGATCCGTACGGAATGTGGGCATTGGCTACCCTCGTGGTCGTCAATTCGCTCCTTCTGATGCCCGGGTGGATCGCGGCCGGGGGGCTCCGTCCGCACTGGCTCGCCCTCGAAGCCCTCATCGTCGTCGGAGCCTTCCTCGCGCTGCCACCCCGTCGGGGAGTGCAGGTGGCCGCCTGGATCGTATCGGCCCTCCTCATCGCCTTCGGCATCCTCCTCCTGGGCGACGCCACGGCGCGCACGAGCCTGGCCCGGCCGCTGAACCTGTACCTGGACCTTCAGCTCCTCGACGCCGTCTCGAAGCTCCTCAGCGGGAGCCTTGGATGGTTCATGGGTCTCTGCGTGCTGGTGCTGGGCGTCGTCGTCGCCGGTGGCACCTTCGTCATTCTGGCCGTGCTTCTGGAGACGCTGGCGGGTGCGGGCGAAGCGCGCGGGCTCCGTCGCCGCACACTCCACGTCGGCGCCGGCCTCGTGGTGGTGGGCCTGGCGCTCATCCCCCTCCGTTGGATCCACCCTCGAGGCGTGATCTTCGGACTGCCCTCCGTCCAACTCGTCCGCGAGCAGACCCGTCAGGCGGTACGGATGATGGGCGAGCGGAGCCGCTTCGCCGCCGAGTTCGAACTGTCGCCCTCCCTCTACGCGCAGACGCCGGGCCTCCTCGCCGGCCTGGGGGGCCGCGACGTGGTCATGGCCTTCGTGGAGTCGTACGGGATGACCGTCCTCGACGACGACCGCTACGCACCCGTGGTCCGACCGCGACTCGAGGCCATGGAGGCGCGAGTCGCCGCCGCGGGCGTGCACATGGCCACGGGAGCGATGGTGGCGCCGAGCCAAGGCGGCCAGTCGTGGCTGGGCCATGGATCGGTGCTGAGCGGCCTCTGGTTGGAGAACCAACTGCGCTACGACCTCCTGATGGCCAGCGAGCGCGGGACGCTCATCGACGACTTCCGCGCGGCCGGCTATTCCACGGTGGCCATCATGCCCGCCATCACCATGGCATGGCCCGAGGGAGAGCGCCTAAGCTACGACCGTGTTTACGCGCACGCCGACATCGACTACCATGGTCCCCCCCTGAACTGGGTGACGATGCCCGATCAGTTCACCTGGTCGTTCCTTCAGCGGGAGGTCCTCGACGCCGAGGCGCCTCCGAATGGGGAGCGCGGGGACGGCGGCGGCGAAAGCCGCGTCGAGGGCAGTCCGGTCTTTGCGGAGGTAGGACTCATCAGCAGCCACGCGCCATGGACGCCGATCCTTCCGGTGGTGGAGCCGTGGGACTCGGTCGGTGATGGGACCATCTTCGAGCGGTGGGCCGACGCCGGCGAGACCCCCGAGGAACTGTGGCGCGACAGTGACCGTGTCCGTGAGAGCTACGCCCTCGCGGTCGGATACGCCGTCGACGTCCTCGCCTCGTACGTCGCCAACTTCGTCGACGACGACGTCTTCCTCATCGCCCTGGGCGACCACCAGCCCGCGCCCCTCATCACCGGAGACGACGCTCCTCGCACCGTCCCGGTCCACGTCTTCGCCTCCGACCCCGAACTCATCGCGCCATTCGTTGCGTGGGGCTTCGAGGAGGGGGCGTTCCCACCGGAGGTGGACGATCCACCACGCATGGACGCCTTCCGGGGATGGTTCGTGGGGGCCTTCAGTGCGAACCCCAGAACAGGAGGCCCCTGATGTCCAAGCTGCGTCGCGCCGCCGGGATCGCCCGGTCGATGGTCACCTACTGGCGACCGGGTCGACAGGATGCCCTGCGCGAACTCTACGCGCCCTTCGTCATTCCTGGCGATCTGGTCTTCGACATCGGCGCTCACGTAGGCGACCGGACGGTGGCCTTCGCCGATCTCGGCGCCCGGGTCGTGGCCGTGGAGCCCAACCCGACACTCCTGCCCTGGCTGCGGCGTTTCGCGAAGCGGCACGCCGGGGTCATGGTCGTCGACGAAGCGGTGGGCGCCAAGGCCGGCCGAGGCCGGTTGGCCTTGAGCGAGACGACCCCTACCCTGTCCACACTCGCCGCCGATTGGAGGCAGCGCGTCGTACGCGCCAATCCCACCTTCCGCGACGTCCGGTGGCATAGCGAGGTCGTCGTGACCGTGACGACCCTCGACGAGCTCATCGAGAGATACGGCAAGCCGAGCTTCTGCAAGATCGACGTGGAAGGCCACGAGGCGGCCGTCTTCCAGGGCCTGAGCCAGCCCTTGGAAGCGCTCTCCTTCGAATTCGTCGCCGGCACCGCCGATGTCGCCGTCGCGTGCGTTCGCCGCCTCATGGCCCTCGGCGACTACCACTTCAACGCCGTAGTCGGCGAAGGTCGTGACTTCGTCGCTCGCCACTGGGTGGAGGGTGACTCCATCGTCGCATGGCTCGAAGCCGGAGCCGGGGGCGCTTCGTCGGGAGACGTCTACGCCAGACGTAGGGAGCCGCGACCATAGGGCCGACCCGCTGGGAGGAGCTCGCCACCGGTGCCTTCGACGACTGGGCCCGGCGGGACGGCGTCGTCGTCCTGCCGCTGGCCGCCATCGAGCAGCACGGTCCCCACCTGCCCGTCTCCACCGACCGCATCATCGGCGAAGGCATCGTCGAGACCGCCTGCCAGGCGGCAGCCTCCGACGTGCCCCTTCTCCTCCTTCCCACGCTTGCGCTGGGCACCAGCTCCGAGCACCAGGCGTTCTCGGGGACGCTCACCCTCGACCCCGTAACCCTGGAGACGACGCTCTTCGACATCGGTACGTCCGTGGCCCGAAGCGGGCTTCGGCGACTGGTCATCGTCAACAGCCACGGCGGGAATCGGGCCGCTATGGACGTCGCTGCCCTCCGCCTCCGAACCTCCGCGGAGATGCTCGTGGTGAAGGCCAGCACCTTTCGCTTCCCTCCGCCCGACGACGTCGCCCTCCCCGACAAAGAGTGGACCCATGGCCTCCACGGCGGCGCCGTGGAAACCGCGATGATGCTCCACCTCCAGCCGGAGTTGGTGCGGAGGGACGCCATCCGCGCCTTCCCGTCGCTCGGTGTGGAGATGGAAGCGACGCTGACGCATCTCCGCCCTGAAGGTCCGGCGTCTTTCGCGTGGACCGCCGACGACCTCAACGCTGAAGGCGTGGTGGGCGACGCCACCCTCGCCGACGCGCAGATGGGTGAGCGCCTCGTCCGCCACTACGCCGCCTACCTCGCCGACGTGCTCCGCGACGCCTACCGCTTTCCCCTCGAGCGACTGAGCGAGGGGCGTTGAGCGTAGACGGTGCGGTCTGGGGGGATCTTTTCGCCCCCCTGAGGGACGGCGAGGCGTGGGTCGTCGGCCAGCTCGGGCAGAGCGTCGATGGCCGCATCGCCACCGGGTCGGGGCACTCCCACTACATCAACGGGCCCGACGACATCGAGCGTCTCCACCGGCTGAGAGCCCTCGCCGACGCCGTCGTGGTGGGCGCGGGAACGGTCGCCTCCGACGACCCTCGACTCACGGTGCGGCTCTGCGAGGGGGAGAGCCCGGTGCGCGTGGTGCTCGACTCCTCGGCTCGGTGCGACGCCGGGAGCACGGTCTTCCAGGATGGTGCGGCCCCCACCTTGTGGGTGCAGGCGCAGGACGTGCCGGGGACCCGGGCCACAGTGCGGGCCGGCGGCGACGCCCCTGCGCCCCACGTCGACGTCGAGCGGCTCCCGACGTTCGACGGACGCTTCGACCCCCACGCCATTGTTCGGCTGCTGGCCGACCGCGGGCTGACACGTGTCCTCGTCGAAGGCGGCGGCCTCACGGTATCGGGTTTCCTCCAGGCCAAGGCGCTGAACCGCCTCCACCTGTCTGTGGCACCCCTCATCCTGGGATCCGGTCGACCGTCCCTCACCCTACCGCCCATCGAGACGCTGGACGAAGCGCTCCGCCCCCGGGTGCGTCACTTCACGCTCGGGTCGGATCTCCTCTTCGATCTGGACTTCGGCTCGAGCGATGCCTGAGGAGGAAGGCAGCACCGGGAAGACTGGAGACCAGGACCAGCAGCCCGTACGCCACGGATACGGCGACGCCATCGGCCGCCGAGAGACCCACCACGCTCCAGAGCGCCGCCGCCGCACCCTCCCGGAGGCCCCACCCTGCGATGGACGCGGGGACGAGCATCGCCACCAGGATGGGCGGCGCGGTGAGCGCCAGCATGCCGGCGGAAGTATCGATGCCCACGGCGCGGGCGCCCATCACGAAGACGAGTACGTAGCTCGCCACGATGGCGACGGACAGCGTTGCCTGGACCGGGAGCGCCGAGCCGAGGAGCGCCTTCCGGGCATCGCCCAGGAAGCGGTCGACCCGGGGAGATCCCCGTCGTCGGGAGAGCGCGATGAGGCCACCCACCAGGGCGAAGACGAGGAAGAAGACCGCGGCGACGGTGGCGCCGCCCCCGAGGAAAGCGCCGCGACCCATGCCCACTCGACCGCTCTCGCGGCCTGCGAGTCCGGCGAAGCCGGAAATCACCCCGATGGCGAGCAACAAGGCAGCAACCGCCGCCGCAGCCAGCATGACGATCTGCCCCGACGCCCTTTCGAGGATGACGGCGTGCACCGCGGCCGTGGGAGGGGTCTCGGCCCCCTCCTCCGCACGGTGGTGACGCCACGCCCGGGAGACGTCGCCCACGACGCCACCGGGGAGGACCTGGTTCAGGAAGGTGGCCAGGTAGTACTCGCCGACGGCGCTTCCCAGGGGCAGATCGGCCCCCAGGCGGCCCGCCGTGTACCTCCACCGCCAGGCGGAGACAACGACCTGGGCCACCGAGACGGCCACCGCCGCCACGACCCACCCGACCTCCAGCATCGCCAACCGCCCCAGGACCTCGGCCGGGTCCACCAGCGCGACGACAAGGGCCAGAAAGGCGGCGCTGGAGGCGACCCGGAGCCCCAGCCGTACCCAGGGGCTGACGGAGTAGAACGCCCTGCTCACAGGGCGGCAGGGTCCGGCGGCAGAGCCAGAACGTCGAGGTGGCCGACGCGCACCACTGCCCCCTCGTCGCGCACACGACGGACGGCCGCTTCGCCCCACCCCCGGATGGCGTCCGCGGCGTCGGGGCGGACCTCGGCGGCGGCCTCCACCCATCCTGCCACGAGGGCCTCGACCAGGAGCACGTCTCGAGGGGCTCGGAGCATCCAAGGACTCGGAGCCACCATCACGCGGTAGCCCGCCTCCTCGAAGAGTCGCCGGGCAACATCGCTGGCCGTGGGGCCTAGGGCTGCGCCGGTGCCCTTGTCCCGGCGCTGGTGCTCGTTGACGGCGTCGAGAACCAGGGGGTCCATCGCATCGGACGAACGCCCGCGCCACTCGACGGTCCCGTCGTAGCTCAGGGCGAAATACGCCGCCTTCCCCGTCGCGGCGCACCGGTCCCGAAGGGAGGTGAGCCACGACTCGGAGACGAGGTCGAGGAGAGCCGACGCGGTGACGACATCGGCCTCGTCCACCTCGGCCAAGCCTTCGACCTCGAGGTCCCCGGTCACGGTGCGCACACGGACGGTGTGGGTCGGCGCCCGCACCTTCGACAGGAGGTCGTCGTCGTGGTCGACGAGGACCCACTCCTTGGCCCAGGGCACCCGATTGGAGATGTACCGGAGGTTCGATCCGGTCCCGGCACCCAGGTCCACCAGATGCGACCAGCCCCGGCGTCGGCCTTCCCGTCTCAGGGCGTGCACCAGCGTTCGCGACCGCGCGCCGTGATCCGCCCTCTGCCTCAGGGCCAGCCACGCCGCGTCGAAGGTCTCGTCAGCCATCGATCGCTCCCTCGCGGTGGGCGGTGCAGACGCGCTCAGCCATGGACGAAGGCGTCCACGGCGGCGCCGAAATGGGCGCTCTGCGCGCTCCAATCGGGCAGCCCTCGGGCGTGCTCCCGGGCGGCCTCGGCCAACGCCTCCCGACGCGCCGGCTCCTCGAGGAGTTTACGTAGCGCGGCGGCGAGCCCATCGGCATCGCCGGGCTCCACGAGCACGCCGGTCTCGTCGGGCACGGTGTCGGGGATGGCTCCGCCGGTGGTGCCGACGATGGGCAGTCCCCGGGCCAGCGCCTCTGCAAAGGCCATCCCGTACCCTTCGTAGTAGGAAGGCAGCACGAAGAGCGTGGCGGTTCGATAGACCTCGTCCAGGGCGTCGGTGGGTAGCTCACCGAGGAAGCGCATCCGGGGCACGAGGCCCTCACGCTCCACCGCTTCGCGGACCTCCCGGGCGTAATCCGGAGCCCGGTCCAGGCTTCCGGCACAGTCGCACCGCCACTCCAGATCGTCGAGCTGGGACAGGGCGCGGACGAGGATGTCGAAGCCCTTCCGGGGCGTGACCGTGCCCACGCAGACCATCTTGGCCGGTTCACTCGGAGCCGGGCCCTCGGCCATGGGCCCCGTCTCCGTGCCGGGTCGGACCACGCGCACCCGGTCGGCGCTCACGCCGAAGTCGGCGAGGCGTCGTGCCGTGTAGGGGCTCGTGACGATGACCCCACGAGCATGGCGCAGGGCTTCCGCTTCGGCGCCCTCGAGGTGCCGGCGCTCCTCATCGGTGAGGCCCGTCTCGTGGGAGAGAGGGTGGTGGACGAGGGCCACGAGACGCAGTCGATCGCCATGGCGGGCGGCCACGGCCGGGGCAGCCCCGAAGGCGAGTCCGTCGACGACGACCACGTCACCGTCGGGTATCCCGGCCAGCTCGGCGTCCAGAGCCGTGAGGGCCCGCTCGTCCACGTTCGGGAAGCGCCCCTCCACCTCGTGGACCACGACCAGGCGACCGGCCCTGCCGAGCTCGGCCACCATCCGGGCGTCGTACAGGTAGCCGCCGGTCCGCTGATCCAGCGGTCCCGGAACCACCAAATGGAAGGGCGTCGGCCTGCTGGGCGTCCCCACGGGAGCTGTCGCCGGGCTCACACGCTCCCTTCGTAGCTCGCCCACGCCACGTGGGACTCGTTGAGCCGCACTTCCACGCTGCTGCACCCCGGCGCGCCGGGACCGAGCTCGCCGGCATGGATGGCTTCCACCAGCCGGCCGTGGATGTGCTTGGCCAGAAACTCCGTCGTCGTGTTCTCGCCCTCGAAGACATCCATGTCGTCGAGGTTGCGGTAGTTCAGGTCGTCGAGGACGGCCTTCAACTGCCGACTCGCAAGCCCGATGTCCACCACCAGTCCGTCGTCGTCCAGGTCGGCGCGCTTGAAGGTGGCGTCGACGACGTACGTGGCCCCGTGAAGGCGCTGGGCCGGGCCGAAGACGTCGCCGGTGAAGCTGTGGGCGATCATGAAGTGGTCGCGGACGTTCAACTGGTACATCGAGGGCTCAGGGTTCGGGACGAATCGGATATCGAATGCGATGGCAGAGAGTGGATTCCCCACCGCCGGCCAGGCGTTCCATGACCTCCGGCAGGTCGTCGAAGTCACTCTCATCGGTGATGAGCGCGTCGAGCTCCGGCGCCCGGAGGAGGTCGAGGGCCAAGGCCATACGCCGACCGTAGTCCCAGCGAGGCGCCCGGGGTGGCGGGATCCGACCCACCTGGCTGCTCCGGAGGGTGAGCCGCTTGGAGTGGAAGGCGTCGCCAAGGGGAAGTGCGACCTCCCGCGAGCCGTACCAGCTCAGCTCGAGGATCGTCGCTTCCACCCCGGCGCACTCCAGGCCGTCGCGAAGGCCGGCGGGTTGCCCGCTGGCGTGGACCACCAGATCGGCGTCGGCGCCCTTGGGAGCGGTGGCCGCGTATTCCATGCCCAGGGCTCCGGCGACGGCTTCCCGACTCGGGTCGGGGTCGACGGCGACGACACGGCTGCCCGGCGTCCTGGCCAGGAGCCATCCCGTGAGCAGCCCCACGACGCCAGCGCCGATGACGACGATCTCGTCGCCCGTCCTGGGGGCGGCGTCCCACGACGCGTTCACCGCCGTCTCGACGTTCGCGGCAAGCACCGCGCGCTCCGGCGGCACGCCTTCGGGCAGCGGCGTCACGGAGTCGCGTTGGACCACGTAGCGATCCTGGTGGGGGTGGAGGCAGAAAACCGCCTGCCCTTCCAGGCTGCCGCCGTTGTCCGCCTCGACGAGTCCGACGTTGATGTAGCCGTACTTCACCGGAGCCGGGAAGTCGCCTTGCTGGAAGGGGCAACGCATGGCCTCTTGCTGTGACGCCGGGACCTCGCCGCGGAAGACGAGTGCCTCGGTGCCTCGACTGATCCCCGTGAAGAGCGTCCGCACCAAGACCTCGCCCGGCCCGGGCCCCTCGATGGCGCCGTCCCGCACGACACCCCGGCCCGGCTCCTTTATCCAGAATTCTCGCGTGGTGATCTTGCCTGTCATGACCTCAGCCCCTGACTCCAGCGGTACGCGCCGAAGGGCCGCTCGGGATCTGTTCGTGGGTGGTGCCGCCGCGTTGGCGGTGGGAGGTGCAACGTGGGCGCTCCTGGATCTGCCGGCCACCTTTGTGGCCGAAGTCGGCGTGCTCTACGGCGCGCTGGCAGCCGTTCTCATGGTGACCCTGCCGCTCGAGCGGCCGAGCGCGTCCGGCGTGGCCGCCCCCGGCTCTGGCTCCGGGATGGGGGCCGCGAACCGGATCACCTTCGGACGGGCCATCATGCTCCTCCCCCTCGCCGCGCTCGCCTTCCACCCGTCGGCCTTCGATACCGCCGCCCGCTGGCTCGTGGTCGTCGTCGGCACGGTGATCATGGTCCTCGACGGATTCGACGGCTGGATGGCCCGACGCACCGGCACGGAATCGGCGTTCGGCGCCCGGTTCGACATGGAAACCGACGCGTTTCTCATGCTCGTCCTCTCTGTGCTGGTCTGGGTGGAGGGGCGGGCGGGAGCGTGGGTCCTCCTCATCGGAGGGATGCGCTATCTCTTCGTCGCCGCCGGGTGGGTGGCGCCGAAGCTCCAGGGCGATCTCTTCCCGAGCCTCCGGCGGAAGGTGGTTTGCGTGGTCCAGGGCGTCGTTCTGCTGGTGGCCCTCGGGCCCATCATCCCGGATCTCATGGCGGTAACGGTGGCGGCGGCTGGGCTGGTGGCGCTGGTGTACTCGTTCGGGGTGGATACGGTGTGGTTGCTGCGGCAGGAGGCGGCGTGAGGAAGGCCGGCGGCGGCGCTGAGCGTGAGGGCGCCGAGACGCGGGGAGAGCTCCGGTTCCACGGCGGTTGGTTCGGTGCGCTCACCCCCTTCATCGTCTTCCTCGCCGGGGTGTCGTGGCTCGGCCTCTCAGGCGCCCCCGACGAGACCGGTTTCGGGCCGGTGCTCCTCGTGGCCATCGGGTTCGGCTTCTCCCTGGCCCGCGACCGCGAGCACTACGCCGAGGCCATCGTCCACGGGATGAGCCATCGCCTCGTCATGCTCCTCGTGCTGGCGTGGCTCCTGGCCGGCGTCCTGGGGACGATTCTCCAGGCGAGCGGCCTCGTCGACTCCCTGGTCTGGGCCGCCGCCGAGGTCGGCGTTCACGGCGGAGGGTTCGTCGTCGCCACCTTCCTCGTGTGCGCCGTCTTCTCCACCGCCACGGGGACCAGCCTCGGCACCATCCTCATCTGTGCTCCCCTCCTCTACCCCGCCTCCGCCCCCCTCGGGGGCGACCCGGCGTTCACCATCGGGGCGATCCTCGCCGGCGCGACCTTCGGCGACAACGTCTCGCCCATCTCCGACACCACCATCGCGTCGGCGACGACCCAGGGAGCCGACCTCGGCGGCGTGGTGCGCTCGCGCATGCGGTACGCCCTGCCCGCGGCGGCGGTGGCCATGGCAGCGTTCGCCTTCATGGGCGCGTCGGCCGGCGGGGCCGTGTCCGGGCCGGCCTTCGACGAGGATCCCGCGGGCCTCCTCATGCTCGTGGTCCCCGCCGTCACCCTGGCCCTTCTCCTCCGTCGCCACCACCTGGCCGTGGGCCTCTTCGCCGGTATCGGGCTGGGTATCGTCATGGGGATGGCACTCGGTCGCTTCGGCCCAGCGGATCTGCTGGCCATCGACGACGAGAACTTCATCGCTACAGGCATCCTCCTCGACGGCATGAGGCGGGCGTTCGGCGTGTCCATCTTCACGATCCTCCTCATGGGTCTCGTCGGTGGCCTCGAGGCGTCGGGCCTTCTCACCCGGACCATCCGTTGGATGGAGAATCGGGCGAAGTCCGAGTCCGGCGCCGAGTGGTGGATCTTCGGGTCCATCTCCACCGCCACCATTCTCACCACCCATTCGGCCGTGGCCATCCTCACCGTCGGGCCCTTGACCCGGGCGGTTGGCGAGCGGGCGGGCATAGGCGGCTACCGGCGGGCGAACATTCTCGACGTCACCGTCTGCACCTACCCCTTCCTGCTCCCCTTCTTCATCCCCACCATCCTGGCCTCGGCCATGACCGGCGGAGGCGGTGTCGCTCCGGTGTCGCCGTTGGATGCGGGGCTGCACAACGTGCACTCCTGGGCGCTGCTCGGAGTCCTCGTGGTGTCGATGGTGTGGCGGCGGCGGGTAGGATAGCGGTCACGCCTCAGGGCGTCGCGCCAACCTACCGACCTCTGCCACCAGTTCCGCGGGCTTGAAAGGCTTCGCGATGAAGAAACTCGGCCCAGTCAGACGTTCTTTGGCCACACCTACGTGCCCGCTCATGAGGATGATGGGCACGTCGGGGTCGATTCCTCGGAGTGCGTCGATGGTCTCCAGACCATCGACCTCCGGCATCGTCAGGTCCAGCAGCACCAGTGAGGGGCGCTCGACGCGCCTGAACAACTTCACGGCTTCTGCTCCGTTCGACGCCGTCTCGACGGACCACCCGACGTCCTCGAGTGCTCGGCGGCAAAGGCGCCTCAACTGATCTTCGTCGTCGACGACGAGGATCGTTCCCGCTGGCTCCAGTCCCGACGATGGAATCGCCTCTGCCTCCGCCGACTTCGGAGCGAATCGGCCCCCGAGCGGCAACAGAACCCGGAAGGTCGTCCCGCCGCCATCGGCCGATTCCACGGAGATGGCACCACGATGGGCCCGAACCGAGCCGAACACGACGGCAAGACCCAGCCCCCGGCCTTCGACCTTCGTGGAAAAGAAGGGATCAAAGATTCGCTCGTGCATGTCGGCGCCCATGCCGACGCCATCGTCCTTAACCTCGATCAATGCGTAACGCCCTCGAGGAAGGTCCGTCGTGAAGAGGAACCCCGCGAGGTCGGCCGGGGACGGGTCGGTCGGCCGCACGGTCACCCGGACCGTGCCAACGTCCTGGATCGCTTCCGCAGCATTCGTCAGGAGGTTGAGCAGGAGCTGAGCGAGCTGCGCCCGATCGCCCGTCACCCGAGTGCCGGGCTCGACCATCACCTCGAATCTGACCTTCTTGGACACTGAAGCAGACAGGAAGGAAACGGTCTCCTCGACCATCTCACCGAGATCGACGCTCACCGCCTCGACCTCCTCCTCGCCGGCATAGGCGAGCATCTGGCGACACAGGTCGGCGGCGCGGACGCTCGCCGCTTCGACCTCGTCGAGCAGTGAGTCGACCTCGCTGGCGTCGGCCCCACGCGCCATGACGGCATTGGCCATGATGGAAGTCAGCAGGTTGTTGAAGTCGTGCGCGATCCCGCCGGCCAGGACCCCGATGCTCTCCAGGCGCTGAGCATGCCTCACCCGCGCCTCGGACGCCTGGAGGGCTCGCTCCGTCGACGTCCGCTCCTCGATCTCACGCTTGAGTGCCGCGTTCAGCTCTTCCAACTCAGCCGTACGTCGGCGAACCGTCTCCTCCAGCCCCGACCTCGCGCCTTCGAGGGCACGAACCATATCGCGATTCTGGTCCCAGGTCCGACCCAGCAGCCAACCCGTGACCCCAAAGAGGCCGCAACCGGCGAGGACCTGAATGGGGCCTCCGGTCAGCGTCGAAGGACCGAAACCCGTCAGCGCGCTGTGGACGATGAACGCCGATCCGCCGATGGCTGCGAGGACACCCGTGAGCCTTCCGCCTCCGGCCGAAAGAACAACCGAAGCGAACAACAGGAGAAACGGCACCGGAGGGACCTGCCCCGTCGCCCGCTGGAGGGTCAGGAAGCCGAGCACGCCGATCACAGGCGAGAGCCATAGGGTGACGCGCAGTACTCGCTGTCCCTGAAGATCGGAACTCACGCTTGCACCCTCCACGAGAAGAACTCGCCCAGCATCGCCACGCTTCTTGCGGGCGGCAAGTGAGGGTGGGGGTCCCCCCCCCGGGTAGGCACGACTCACCCTCCCTTTGCGCTGACCTCCGCTTTCCGGCCGGCCACGACCCGAAGGACCGTTCGATCCTCCACACCGACGAATGCCGCCGGGTCCGCCTCCACGATGGGCACCGTAGCATGCCCCAACTCGCGTCCGACGATGGCGCCCAGAGCCAGAATGGCGTCGGCCCGCCCCATGACGATGGCCGCCGGCGCGGTCCCTTCACGGAGGAGTTCGAGCATGATGGCGCTGGACGAACTCGAGCCCACCGCCGACGGGATGAGGAGGACAGTGCCCTCGATGGACGCCCGAAACTGGGGATGGCGGGGATCGACGATGGTCCCCGCCACGGGATCGACACCGCCCCAGAAGCTGATGGGGTGGGTGAGTCGGAGGAGGGGGCCGGTGCCTTGCCCCTCGACCAGCGTCCGGCCTGTGATGACCTCACGGGTCACAGTGACCCGACCGTCATCGCATTCACGACCTCCGCCCCTCACCACCGCCAGAGCGCCTCGTCGCGGAGAAGAGCTCCCGTCTCGGCCGAGCGGACACAGTCCTCCAGCGAGCCGTAAACCACCTCGTACCCGGTGTTCGACGGGCCGTAGTGGGCGAACTTGCCCGAGTTGGTCATGAGGACGCCGCCCGACGCCGGTAGGATGGGCGTAACGACCACGCATGTGTCCACCACGAGCTGGACGCCGGCGTCACGCAGTCGGTCGGCGGTGCCGTCGTCTTCGACGGCGGCGAGGGTGTCGCGAGCGGTACAGGCGTAGAAGGGCACGGCCAGACTGCGGCCTTCGACGAGCCGTCCCAGCGCCCGCAGCTCGTCCTCCGAGGCGTGGGGACTGCCGATGGCGACGGCGTCGATGGCCTCGGCTCGATGGGCTGTGCTCAGGCGGTCGAGTGTGGAGCGGAGGGCGTCGGCTGTGAGGGTGATGCGGCGGACGCGTTCGGGGTCCGCCGAGGGCGCCACGTTCCCCGGCACCTCCGACCCCGGTCCCGTCCTCGAAGCCACTTCGTCGGTCGCCGTGCCTAGTCTCAGCGCCGCCTCCACCGTCGGCGCCTCCGGCGTGACGCCTGCCACATGAAAAAGGGCCACCGCTCCGCTGGACGCGGCCGCCGCGCCGAGGGCCTTGAGCTGGTCCCTCGTCGTTGAAGCCGGCAGCCCGTCGATAACCGAGATCTCCTGCCCCACCTCGAGGCCCAGCCAGGTTCCCAGCACCGGGAAGAAGACGTCGCGAGTCTTCAACGCGTCGGGGGCGCCCCGGGCATCGACCACCACCGTAGCCCTCCGATTCTCGGTCCGGTGGAGTCCGTGGAGTGGCGCCCGACCCGTGAGGGCGCAGCACGCGTCAAGGAAGTCACCGTAGCGCTCCGTGCGTGCCCCCAGGACCGAGTTCACGAAAGCGATGGCGTTGGATTCGCCCCACGCCACCTGGGCCCCTACGTCGGGCTCGTGGCCAACCTGGTACGGCGCGCACGTGAACGTCGGCTGAGCGCCCATGGCCACGTACGCCTCCATCTGCCGACGGGCCATGTCGGTCTTGTGACCGTCGGCCCGGACGACCTCCGGATGAAGGAGGTCGAGAGCCCCCACGTTGAGCGTGGTCGGGACGGCCATCCGGCCTCCGCCTCCCACCAGAGTCTCGGCGAACTCGACACCCCCGTCGCCGTGGTGGAGGCAGCCGTCGATGTGGGCCGACGAGATCCCCACCAACCGATCCGCGCCGAGGAGTTCGCCAGCGGCCACCACGATACGCATGGCCATGGCGGTGGCGTCACCTCGCGCACCCTGAAGGGCGTCGCGCTCTTCGGTGGTGAGGTGAAGGGTCATCGACGATCAGATACCGACGGACAACTGGCGGAGCCCCCACGAGGGGACTCCGCCAGCCGACCATCGGGTCGATGACTCTGCCGCACACCCGAGCATCGCTGCGAGCGAGCGTGCGGCGCCTTGGTCAGTTACCGCCGACCGTCTGAGTGTCGGTGGCCGTGAGGCCCCCGTCATCCGTGACGCGGAGCGTCACGCCGCGAGCCACAGGCGGAGCGCTGCGGGTGAATACCTGGCCCGTTCCGAAGACCTCTCCGTTGTTGGCGTTGATCCACTCGTACAGGACGATGCTGCCGTCCGGATCCGTCGATCCGCTCGCGTCGAGGGTCAACTGGCTTCCCGAAACCGACCAGACGAACGTGGCCGTCGGAGCTTGGTTCGGAGGCGGCGGGTTCGTCACCGTGACCGTCTGGGTCTGCGTCCCCGTCAGGCCGCCCGCGTCGGTAACCGTGAGCGTGATCGCATCCGATCCGGCCGCCGGGAAGGTGTAGGAGATCTGAGCCGCGGTACCAATCACGTTGGCACTACCGTCGGTCCAGCTGTACGAGACGATGCCGTTGTCGTCGGTAGACCCCGTGCCGTCGAACGAACACGTCAGGCCGGTGCAGCTGAACGTGAACGATGCCACCGGAGGCTGATTCACCGGCGGTCCCGAGGGGTTGATGGTCTGGGTCTCGGTGGCGGTGAGCCCTCCGTTGTCCGTGACTCGGAGCGTCACGGGGCGGGACACCGGCGGAGCGCTGCGGGTGAACACCTGACCCGTGCCGAAGACCTCGCCGTTGCTCGGGTTGATCCACTCGTAGAGTGTGATGCTCCCGTCCGGATCACTCGACCCGGAAGCGTCGAGGGTGAGCTGTCCACCGGAAATCGACCAGACATAGCTCGCCGTAGGCGCCTGGTTCGGGGGTGGCGGGTTTCCGAGGAGGAAGCTCGAGTTGAGCAGCAGGTCGGGGCTGCCGGCACCTTCGTTGCCCACGACACCCACCGTCGCGTTGGCGGTGATGGCCTGAACCACCTGAGCCGGCGTGGCAGCGGGATTCGCCTCCAGATACAGCGCGGCGACGCCAGCCACGTGGGGCGCGGCCATCGACGTTCCGCTGATGGTGTTTACCGCCGTATTCGAGGTACTCCACGCCGCGGTAATCAACGAGCCGGGTGCGAAGAGGTCGAGGCAGGTTCCGAAGTTCGAGAAGGCCGAGCGGTTGTCGGAGATGGTGGTGGAACCGGTCGTGATGGCGTCCGGGGCGCGCGCCGGCGACACCGAGCAAGCGTCGATGTTGTCGTTCCCCGCCGCGACCACGACGGTGAAGCCGGCGGCAACGGCGCGGGAGATCGCAGCGTCGAGCGTTGCGGAGGGCGGGCCGCCGAGCGAGAGGTTCAACACGGCGGGCGCGGTCGCGTTCTGGGCAACCCAATCCACACCGGCGATGACACCGGAGAAGGACCCGAAACCGAAGCAGTCCAGCACGCGAACGGGCACGATGTCGGCACCTTTCGCGACTCCGTACGTCGCCCCGGCAGCGGTGCTGGCCGTGTGGGTTCCGTGGCCGTTACAGTCGCTGGTCCCGTTCCCGTCCCCTATGAAGTCCGCTCCCGGCAGCATCCGTCCCTGGAAGTCGACGTGGGTGTCGAGAATACCCGTGTCCACACCGTAGAACGTGACGCCCGTCCCGAAGAGGTCATAGTTGTACGCGTTGTCCAGAGGCAACGCCGACTGATCCACGCGGTCCAAACCCCAGGAGGGCACGGGCGACTGCGTGACCTGGATCGATACGACCTGGTCGGCCTCCAGGGCCGCGACCATCGGGTGACCCGACAGCCGGGCCAGCTCGGTGGCGTCCAGGCTGGCGGAGAATCCCCTCAGCACGTGGGAGTAAAGGCGCTCGGGCCGAATGCCCAGTTGCGCGGCGAGATCAGCGGCGGCGGAAACGTCGCCGTCGGGACTGCCGGCCAGCGTGACGATGTACCGTCGCTCTTGGCCTTCGGGGATGTGATTGTACTGCACTGCCACCGGTGCGGTGGGTAGGTCGGAACATGCCGACACCACCAATATGGTGAGCAGCAGTGGGGGGAACCTGCGCATGACTGGCCTCCACGGGGCGTCTTGGATTCGTGGGCAACCCATCAAGAATGGGCCGCCGAGCCGCGAGATGCCAGTTTCGGATACCAACATGTGATTCGGTGCCGTTGGGACAGCCGGCCGAACACAGCCCGAGAGACCCGCCTCAGCCTCGAAGCCGACCTCCTCCGTGGACAACCTCACCCACTCTCTCGTAGGCGCCGCCATCGGAAAATCCGGCGCCGACCGGACCACGCCGCTGGCCACCGCGACGCTGGTCGTCGCGGCCAACATCCCCGACATCGACATGGTGGGCTTCGTGCGTGGCGAGTACTTCTCCCTCGCCTTCCGTCGGGGGATCACCCACGGATGGCCGGCCCTCCTGATCCTGCCCTTCGTGGTGACGGGCCTGATGATGGCATGGGACCGGTGGATGCGAAGACGGCGGGATCCCGACGCCGAACCCGCCGACCCGACATGGCTCCTGGGGCTCTCCGCCGTGGGCGTGGTGACACACCCCTCGCTGGACTGGCTGAACATCTACGGGATGCGATGGAGCCTGCCCTTCGACGGCACGTGGACGTACGGCGACAGCCTCTTCATCATCGACCCGTGGATCTGGCTGCTGCTGGGCGGATCGGTCTTCCTGGCGTCGGCGCCCGGCCGCCGCGGGATGATCGGGTGGGGCGTCCTCGCCGTCCTCACCACCGCGCTCCTGCTGGTCGGCGTCGGTGGCTGGCCCGCCGCGCTGTGGGTGGTGGGCATCGCCGCGATCCTGCTAGCGCGTCGTCGTGTGGGGGCACCCGACCCGATGGGCGCCGCCGAGCGCTCAGCACCCGTCGACGCCTCGCCGACCGCTCCGCGCCGCCGCCTCGTGCGCTTCGCCACCGTCCTGGTCGTCGTGTACATCGGCGTCATGGTCACCGCCGACGGAGCGGCGCGCGCCCAGGTGCGGCACGCCGCGGAGGCCCAGGGCCTCGACATCGTCGACGTCTTGGTCGCTCCCACCCGGGGCGTCCCCTACCGGAGCGAAGTCGAGGTCCGAACCAACGAGGCTTACGTCCCCGGCATCCACGACTGGCTCGCCGACCCTCGGGTGACACTGCGCCCCGACGACGCCATCCCCATCCGCGCCGTTCCCGTCGGAATGGACGAGGCCACCGCCGAGACCGTCATCGCCGAAGCCCGATCCATTCCCGCGGTGTCCAACTACCTGGTATGGGCGCGCTACCCCTACGTTCATGTGACGCCCGACGGCGACGGCTGGTCCGTCCGCTTCGGCGACGCTCGCTACGACTCCATGCCCGAGACCGGCGCCCTGGCGGGCGTCACCGTCCACGTCCCCCGGTCCGCGATCCCAACGCCATGATGCAGGCTCCGAAGCCATGACCAAGCTCTTCACCGTCGACGAACGCGTCCGCTGGTCCGCGGTCGACAAGGCGGGGATCATCTTCTACGGCGCGTACGTCCGCTTCTTCGAGCTTGCCGAGATGGAGCTCTTCCGCACGGCGGGCGTGCCCTACGGCGAGGTCTTCGATCGATGGGACATGTGGCTTCCCCGGGTCCACCTGGAGTCGGACTTCCACTACCCGTCACGGCTGGACGACGAGCTGCGGGTGGCGGCGTACTTCACCCACTTCGGGACGAAGTCGCTGAAGATCAACTTCGACGTGCTCCACCTGGGGGCGAACACGCTGGCCGTCACCGGGCACGAGATCCTGGTGTGCACCACGCGGGACACGCTGAAGTCACGGCCGCTGCCCGAGGACCTCGTGGAGATGTTGACGCCGTATTGCCTGACGGAGGAGGAGGCGCGGGCCGAGTTGGGGCTCTACGGGAAGGATGTGGGGGAGGAGTTGAAGTAGCCCTCAGCCCCCCAGCATCCCCCGCAGCACACCCGCCACCGCCAGCCCCAGGTAGTTCCCCGCGGCATACCCCAGCAACCCCACCGCCACACCCGGCAGCAGCCGGTCCGTGTAGCCCCGGGCCGCGGCCAGCGCCATGGCCGACGCCGGTCCGCCGACGTTGGCCTGCGACGCCACGGCCAGCGTCTTCAAGTCGAGGCCCACCAAGCGCCCCACGCCGAAGATCACCAGCCCGTGGATCCCCACGGTGAGGGCGGCGAAGTAGACGATGGGCGGGCCGATGACGACGATGTTCGCCAGCACCGACATGGCGCCGTTGCTGGCCAGGAAGATGAGCACCAGGTAGTTGCCCATGACGCCCGTTCCCTTGATGGCCGCGATGACGGGCACCTGCGCCAGGACCAGGGCGATGGTGGTGAGGAAGAGGACGGAGGGGATGGGCGCGAAGACCGTACCCAGCCAGTCCGACGCCCAGAGGGTGCCCAGCACCAGCGCAGCCATGTACGCCAGGTCGTGAAGCTCGATGGAGCCGACGCTGGAGTAGAGCATCTGGTGGAGGCTCGGGTCGTCCGAATCCTCTTCCTCCGGCTCGCCGACGCCCGACGCCGCAGCGTAGTCGGCGGCTTCTTCCAGGTGGGCGTCGTCCAGATCGGCCTTGCCGCCCGAGCGGCGCGAGCTGGCGAACAGCACCGGGACCGTGAGGCAGATCGCCATCCAGATGGCGGTCATCGTCACGTCGGCCGCGATGCCCGCGGCAAAGAGCTCCCCGCTCGTGTCCAGGGCGGCCCCGACCGCGGCGAAGTTCACGCCTCCACCCGTGTAGGTCGCCGTGTACTGGCCGGCCAGCTTCCACGTCTCCGGCCCGATGGCGTCGTTCAGCAGGAGCGCCGCCGCCGAAGCACCCAGTGCGGACCCGATCCCGCCGATGGTGAAGGCCGCAAGCATCTTCGGCCCCGCCTTCGCCACCGACTTGATGTCCACGGTGAGGAGAATGAGGACGATGCCCGCGCTCACCGCCGGACCACCGAGGAAGTCGTACGCCGGCGACTCTCCGGGGATGATGCCCGTGTTGGACAGGAGCATCCCCAGAAGGATGCCGACCAGGGCCGAGCCCAGCGCCCGGAAGACCTTGGTCCGGATCTCCAGGAGGACGGCCACGGCGACGACGGTCGCCAGGACGAAGAAGACGGCGGTGGGGTTGGTGATCATGGGCGCGAAGGTATCACGCGGTCGGGTCGGGCGCGCCCTGGGGACGCCGGCCAGACTGGACGCCGGCCCACCGACCCGACATGCTGCCCCGATGCAGCCCACCGACCCCATCGCCCCCATCCCCCTCGCCGCCATCGAGGACGCCCGCGCCCGCATCGCCGGCGCGGCCATCCGCACGCCCCTCCTCCCGTTCGACGGCGCAGCCGATAGCGGCCCCGGCACGATCTGGCTCAAGCTCGAGTGCCTCCAGCCCATCGGCTCGTTCAAGATCCGTGGCGCGGCCAACGCCCTGGCTCTGGCCCCGAGGGATGCGCTGGAGGGCGGCGTCTACACGGCGAGCGCCGGCAACATGGCGCAGGGCGTCGCCTTCGCGGCCCGACAGCTGGGCGTGGCGTGCCGGGTCATCGTACCAGACACCGCTCCGCGGACGAAGGTCGAGGCCATCGAGAGGCTGGGAGGCGTGGCCGTCCCCCTGCCCTTCGACGAGTGGTGGCAGGCCATCATGGAGCACGGCCACCCGGACGAGTCGGGCTTCTTCGTTCACCCGGTGAGCGATCCGGCGGTCATCGCGGGGAACGGGACGGTGGCGCTGGAGATCCTGGAAGACCTCACCGACTTCGATGCGGTCTTCGTGCCGTACGGAGGCGGCGGTCTGTCGTGTGGGATCGCTTCGGCGTTGGCCGAGAAGGCGGCAGGCGTGCCGGTGTACGCAGCCGAGGTCGAAACGTCGGCGCCCTTCCGCGCCTCACTTGAGGCAGGACGGGCGGTCTCGGTGGACCGGACGCCGAGCTTCGTCGACGGCATCGGGGGGAGCAGCGTCCTGGAGGAGATGTGGCCGCTGGCCAAATCGCTCCTGGCCGGCTCGACGGTCGTGACGCTGGAGGCGGTGTGCGACGCCATCCGCGGGCTGGCCACGGAGGCTCATGTCGTGGCCGAGGGCGCAGGAGGGGCGGCGGTGGCCGCGGCGCTGGAGTGGGCGAAGGAGCACGAGGGCAAAGCGGTGGCGGTTGTGTCGGGAGGCAACATCGACACGGACATCTTGGCGACGATCCTCGAGGGTGGTGTGCCTCAGACGGGCTGACTTCAGACGTCCTGACTCCGCGGCCCGTCGCCGACTGACGCGACCGACACCACCGTGGACACGCGGGCGCCCCACCTACTCCTCGAACGTCCTGACCTTCTTCAGATGTTCGAACGCCGGCTGCAGCCCGAGGTTGAGCTGCTCCTTCGACCAATCCGCGAGGGGTGACATGACGCCCCACGTCGTCTGCCGGGCGCGACACACCTCGGCGTAGTCGCAGAAGGTGCAGTCGTTGGAGTCGTCGGTGGGAACGAAGTGGCCCTTGGCGATGCCATCGAGCATGAGGGAGACGAGCTCGCCCACGGGCCGGAGCTTGTCGCGCTCGTAGACGAAGCGCTGGTTCTGGCCTCGCCGCGTTGGGAAGTGGTACTGGCCGTCCACCACGTGGTTGCCGAGGCGCTCCTCGGCGACGTGCGCGTACAGAGCGTGCTGGAGGCGACGGCCGCCGTCGAAGGTGTCCTTGCCGTGGCCGTACGCGACGCCGGTCTTGTAGTCGACGACATGGAGGCCGTTGAGGTCCCGATCCACACGGTCGATGGCCCCCCGCAGTCGCACCGCACCGCCCTCGAGCCGCAGCTCCACGGGCTCGTCGTCTCCGATGCCGAACGTGTACTCGAGGCGGGCGTCCTCGGGGACGTCCTCGGCGATCATGCGTACGAACGAGCGGACGTCCTCGCGGAGCGCGGCGATCTCGCGGTCGAGGGTCCCCTCTCCGGGGCTGGGCACCTCGTGGCGGAGTCGCTCGATGCCCTCCCGGAGCGCATCCAGGGCGATGACCTCGAAGGCCCGGTCCGCCGGCTTCACCCCCCGGGCCTGTGCCGTCCTGAGCGTCCGGTCGTAGACGCGGTGGAGGAGGTTGCCTCGCTGACGGGCGTCGAGCCAGCGGTCGGGATCGTGCTCGGGATCGTCGGGGGGATACGCGCGAAGGACGGTCCTGTGCAGGTAGCGGAGCGGACAGGTACCCAGGGCCTGGAGCCCGCTGGGAGACAGGACGATGTCGGGACTACGGCGCGGATCGAAGACGTCGCGCCCCTCGATGACGCCGTGGACGGCGGTGGGAACCCCGTCCCGTCGCGCGGCGACGACGTCGAGGCCCCGGTCCAAATCGGGGAAGGAGCCCCGGACGGCGACGAGCCCGGACCGGAGGACGGCTCCCGCTCCGAGGGCGGCCATCCAGACGTCGTCACCATCGAGGGCCGGCCGACCGGTGGGCGGGATGGCGCTCACCACACGACCCATGCGCTCGTGGAGGTCGGAGAAGGTCAGCTCGGGGTCGCGCTCGGTGAGGCGGATGGCCTGGAGGAGGACCGACGACGGGCCCACCGTCCGCGCCTCGGTCGGCTGCCACGAGCGGTAGCTCATGGTGACCCGGCCCCGGAGTCGAGCCACCAGCGCCGCGAAGCGGAAGATGCGCTCGCGGAGCACTTCGGCCGACGTGGGGAGATCAGCGCCCAGCACCCTCCGGTCGCTGTCGAGGAGGACCGGGTCCTGACCTCCGGTGCCCGGCACGAGATCGGCGTCGAGGCCCACCAGGAAGACGGCCTCCCGGCCCGTGTAGCCTCCGTGCTCGAGGTCGCTCATGTGGAGCGATCCCCCGGTAGACGACCAGGGCGCGCCCGTGCCGTCGGGGTCTTCGCCGTGGAGCTCGGGGCGGACGCGGATATCCAGGTGACGGCGGACGATGGAGACGCACGATCGGAAGTCCGTCCGCCGCTTCAGCGTCGCCTCGATGCGCTCCAGGATCCGCCCGATCTCCTCCCGGGCGTGGCGGTCCGGTCCGCGGCCGCGGGGGACGCGGCGGAGGAAGGCCTGCAGCCCACGGGCGAGCTCCGAAGGAGAAACTGGCTCGCCGCCGACGCCCATCCGGTCCGGCACCGAAGGCGTCGCCTTCAACGCGGAAAAGAGGATCGACTTGAGGGCTTCCAGCTCCTCGCGGGTGCGCTCCCGTCGCTTCTCGAACGCCGACGCCGGCTCGCGGCTTCGACGTTCCATCTCGTCCACACCCGCCAGTGCTTCGCGGATCTGGACCCGGTAGCGCTTGCGCCCCCACCCGATGCGCAGGCTCCGGAAGCGACGAGCGAGGGCCGCGGGCGCGTGGCGCCCCCGGGACTTGGGCGCCCGCAGGTCGCCCGCCTCCAAGAGCCTGCGGATGGGATCGGCCTGGAAGCCTTCCTCGATCCAGTCCAGATACGCCTGGACCACACGACCCGTTCGGGTGCGCGCTACCGGGAGGCCCACGGCGTACGTCACCAGGATGCCCAGTCGGGAGGCCAGGGCGTGGAGCCCCGAGCCGTACGCCGCCGGGTCCGGCGTGACGATCTCCACCTGATCCCAGCGCAGCCCCCGCTCCACCACACGGCGGAGGACCTCCCGGAGCTCGGCGTCGATGGAGGCGGCATGGAAGACGTCGATGTCGAGGACGTCGGGCGTCGGCGCGTCGTCTCCGGATCCGTCGGCGCCGTCCGACGGGGCGGCGAGGTCGTCCACGGCGTGGAGGTAGGAGCCCGGCGACGGGTCGCCCGTCTTGCCCCAGAGCATCGCCGCCGGGACGTCCAGCCCCAGCACCGCGTCCGTCTCCAATACCTTGGCTCCGCGGGCGCCCAGGGCCGCGATGAGGCGCCCCGTCAGGCCACGGGTGTTGAGCCCCGGCACCAGGTGGATCGCGTCGGCGTCCAGCGTCGACGGCAGTGTGCTGCCCGCTTCGTCCAGGGCCGCCAGAGCCAGGCGCAGGATCGTCGCCGGGTCCGCCCGACGCCGCTCCACCAGCAGCCGTTCGTAGCGCTGCAGCACGCGCAGCAGGAAGAGCTTCTTCTGCCACTGAGCGAAGCGGGCGTCGTCCAGATCCTTCGGACCGATCCCCGCCAGGCGCAGGGCGTTCACCGCGCCGTGGACCTTCTCCCGGAAACCCACGCCTTCGGAGAGCTCGCCCAGCCCCGCCTTCTCGGCCGCCAACGCCGAATCCAGCGCCTCGTCCAGCAGCGCCTGATGGTCGAAGGCGTCCAGCACCGTCGCCTGATTGCGCTCCAGGCCGGCTTCGGCCAGGCGGTGCGCCAGTCGGCTGGGGGTGGTAACCTCGAAGCCGATCCATCCCCCGTGGGCCAGGGTCAGCCGCCGCAGGAGCTCGCGGCCCGCCGCCATGTTGGGGGCCAGGAGCAGCTTCCTGCCTACCCGGTCACGGTCCGAGACGCGCGCGAGGCTCCGGACCAGACGGGAAAGGGATGCGGGAGGAGGTGCGGTCATCGAGTGGTCGTGAAAGGAAGGTCGCTCGACCCCGTACCGACCAGAGTCGGTCCAACATACGATCTCGGAGCCCTACCATGAAGCTGGCCATGAAGCTGCTCGCCGCCACCGCCCCTACCTCCTTCGTGGCCCTCGTGGTGGCTCTCGCCGTCGCCAGCCCCGCAGCCGCCCAGGAGGACCCCATGCCCGACCGTCCCGACTGGATCCACACGAGCATCGACGAGGTCCGCGCCGACCGCGAAGCCCACGGCCGGCCGTGGCAGGAGTTCATCCGTGTGCCCGACCTGTTCACCGGGCTGTACGAGATCCCGGCAGGGGGCGAGGACCGGCAGTCACCCCATGACGCCGACGAGGTCTACTACATCATCTCGGGGCGGGCGACGGCTCTGGTGGAAGGCGAGCGGATTCCGGTGGAGCCGGGGTCGGTGCTGTATGTGGCGAAGGACAAGGAGCACCGGTTCGTGGACATCATGGAGGATCTTTCGGTGTTGGTGTTTTTTGCGGTGGGGGGGTGAGGGGGGAGGAGGCCGACCTCACGCTTGGCAGGCCCACTCCAAGGATCCTGAAGTACGTAACACACGTAACTCCACCGGTAGAGTGCACGATGTGCCGTTCTCGCTTTCAGGTCAGGCAGGACTGTGCCCTGTCGAATCGACACAAGAACCGGCCCAATCGACACAAGAACCGGCCCATTTGGCTAATTGCGCGGCCAACCGGGTTCCTATCATTCTGTGGCAATCACCCCTTCCAACTCTGCCGCCATGAAGCCGCTTGGCATTTCAATCGATCGGCTTGTGGCCGGTACTCAGAAGCGGGTAGGCGCCGCTGTCCGAGGCTGGGTCGATGGTCAGCCCCGGTCTGAGGAGGCACTTCTCAATCATCTGACAGGGAAGCTCCGGTTGCGCAGAGCGTGTGATATTGGGGTTTCCGCACCTGCACTCGTCAGAAGCCAGGTGCTATCCCTGCATCGCAGAGGACCGAATCAGACCGATCAATACGGTTCAGACATCGCGGTCACTCTCAGCATTGAGCGCGCCTCCTACCTTAAGACCGCGCTGCTCCAACTGAAGAGGACCGAGAACGACCGCGTTGAACTTCGAAAAGACCAGATCAATGATGCCTCAGCCCCGGGAATCCTAGAGCGTAGCTTTGCGGTGGGGATCGATCCTCTCAGCAGGGACATCCGGATCAGTCCTCTCGCGCCGATCATCCCCCAGTGGAGCGGGCGAGACACTGTGAGGATCGATCCTACTGGGTGGTCGGGCTTTGTGGAGTGGCTCGTCGGGTGGGTGAAGTGCGACGTTGGCACCCCTTCACGACCATGGGCAGCACCTGTGGAAGTGTCCCTGCAGTCCTATGCGCCCCCCGGTACTGAGCCCCTGTGGGGCGTGGATATGGGCGCAACCGAGGATGTTATCGAGCTCGTGCCGGTGTCCACCTGGATCAGGTTCCAGGTGACGCTCTCCGAGCCCGTTGGGTAGTCAGGCCTATGACCGAGGACACTACGAAGGCCAATCAAGAGCCGAAGATAGACTCGCTTAACGACCTCGACGCGCAGTATTCACCGTTCCTCTCGTTCGAGGACTGGAGCAGGAACGCCCAGGTAGATGCCGAGCGGTGGAAGACGCTGAGGTCCCAGATGAAGCGGGCGCGTTCCTCGAGCGACAAGGGCAGAGTGGCCCGCGCTGGTGAGATGATAGTGAAGGTGGCCGCGGTCGAGACCGGCGCGATCGAAGAGCTATATCCGATTGAGCGAGGCTTCACGATCACCGTTGCCTTCGCGTCGGCGGTCGCGGCACAGGCCGCGATGGACCGGCTGACTGAATTGGGGCGGAATCTCGTGCGGTCGCAGATGGAGGCCTACCAGTGGATCATGGACTTCGCGACGGAGGCCAGGCCCATCACCCCTGCGTGGATACGTCAGCTCCACGAGCAGGTGTGCGCGGCGCAGGAGACCTACACGGTATGCACCCCGGACGGCCCGTCGGAGCGCCAACTACCTAAGGGCGAATACAAGGCTCACCCCAACCACGTCATCACCAGTGACAGTAGCGTTCACGTCTACGCGCCCGTTGAGTCCACCGCAGCGGAGATGACGCGGTACTGCGACGAGCTCTCTACCGGTGCCTTCCAAGGTGCACACCCGGTCCTACAAGCAGCCTACGCCCACCACGCTCTGACGCAAGTTCATCCTTTCTCGGATGGCAACGGACGAGTGTCTCGGGCCCTGGCCTCGGTCTTCACGTATCGAGACGCGTGGGTTCCGAGCTTGTTCTTCTCGGACGAGAAGGACGGCTACTTCGACGCCTTGAGCGAAGCCGACGACGGGCGACCCGCTACGTTCGTCCGCCTCACACAGAGGGGTGCGGAGCGAGCAATGGAGATGTTCCTGCAGGCCCTTCGAGGAGCACGGCAGCCACCACTTGAGGAGGCGGTCGATCAGATCAACTCGCTATTCGAGACCCGGGGCGGGTATGACCATGCCGACCTCGATCGACGGGGACGTAGGCTCCTTGGTGAGGTGCACCAGGCTATCGGAATATCGGGCCCAACGGACACTTCGATGGGCACTGCTGAGCTCTAACCGCGTGGGTCAGCTAGGCGTAGTCGTCGATTGAGTCCCCGCCATCCCAAGGGAGACCCTGGATCAGGGTGAACCTCTTCCGCGCGCCCTCGAGCGAGAAGAAGGTGCCTCTGCTCTCGTGGACGAAGTTCTCATCTTCAAAGGTGATACGAACCAGCGACCACGGCTTAACCGCACCATCGGTGAACTCACCCAACACAAAGAGCTCCGAGCCGTCTGCGCTACGTCCGAATTCGACCACTTTGGTGGATCCGAATCTGGTGGCGGCGAAGAGAGCGTCTTTCACCAGGCGATCAAAGTATTCGCCGAGAGTCCGACTTTCTTCCTCCTGAGGGGAGAGCGGGAACTCCGCAGGGAGCCGCCAGTTCCTCTGAACAGCCCCAGGTGTCTGGGAGAGCACCATACGGGGCCGAGAACGCTCGGCGGGTGCATCGGGTGTTGAGTAGAGCCATGAACCGAGAGTGCCTCCTCTATTCGCTCTTTCGGACCTCGCCCACTCAAGAAGACGCCTTCCACTGTTCTGCGCCTCCTCGCGCGTCACTCCCCGCATCCAGTCGAACTCCTCCTTTAGTCGTCCGGGAATCGGGCTACTGGGATCCGCGAAGAACCTCTCGAGGCTCCCGTAGCAGTACGCGAGACGCTTCGATGTGACCGGATTCAGCAGGATGTTCTCCAACCGGGTCACCCATCGCAGGTTCTCAGGACGGTTGTTCCGCCGGTTCGTATCGATGTGATCAACGACGTGCTTCGATGACGGAACCGCTCCGTGGAAGGCGGTTGCGACGATCTGATGCACTCTCTTTCCAGCGAGCATCATGTACCCACTGTGTGGACACACCCGACCAAAGGTCCACTTATCGTCGAGCGGTCGCCTCCTTTGGCCGGGCCTCGCATCCCTCCGGACAGATCCGTTGTCTCGAACCGAGTAGCAGTCGCCGCGATAGATGCATCGCTCCTCACACTCGTATTCTGGCGCGCTGACTGCGCCGGGCGCGCCGCTACTCGCCGGCCTCATCGGTCTCCGCGCCGAGAAGCCTGGCCGCCAAGTTCATCGGTTGAAGTAGGATCGGACCGTTCGTACCTCGCGACGTTAGATCGGCCACGGTCTGGCGGAGATAGGGCATGAGGATGCTGGCGCACTCAGATTTGGCCAGGCGATCTGCCGCGTCTTCGTCAACGCCCTCATCGACTTCCCAATCACCGACGTAGGCGACCTCGACCCGATAGGGCTGATCATCTCGGGCCGAAGGGGAGATCTCTATCCCGAGGCGGGTGCTGAATCGGGTCGGCTCTTCGGCGGACACCAGCACGGCCGTAGTGATGGAAGTATGGTAGCCCCCGTGAGGTCTCCGGGAGCCCAGACTCTCGGCCGGGACCAGCTCGTGGTCGAAATGCGCCCGCTCGCAGTACAGGCGACGGAGCTGGAGTCGAGTGGGTCGTCTTTGCTGTGCCGTACTCATTATGCCACCAGGGATGTTCGTTGCGCGTCGTATGTTGTGCCCCAATCCACTCCAGTGCCCTGCACGACCAGACTCGGGCGTCCCCATGCGGGCTTCTGATACGTCGCGCGGTCCGCGACGAAGTCCTCGGGATCACGGCCGAGGTGATACGCGAGCTCCGCGAGAGAACGAAGCGTGAGGTTCGACTCACCCGATTCGATGAGCGCCACCCTCGGCTGCTTCGTACCCAGCTGATCAGCCAGGAACCGCTGTGACATTCCGTTCGCCTTGCGGAAATCTCGAACCCGCAGGGCGACACGATGGACCAGCTCCTCGGCGAGCATTGCCACATGGAAGTCGCTGTCTCCCATCGAGGATTCCAGAGCCTGATCGAGATTCTGATCCTTCATTCGGTCACCCCATTCTCTTTCGCTTGATACCGCGTCGGATCGCCAAAACGTCTATCGCCTCCCCACTCGTCCCGCTCAACCATGCCCTCCGAAGCCACGTGGCCTCATCGATCAGCTGGGGAGAGCACTGGTTCTTCTTCTTCCGCTCACCTCCGTAGAGGAGGAGTACTTGGCCGCTGCACTCCACGGAGAAGAGCAGCCTCAGCCCCTTACCGAAGCGGACCTCCTTTATCTGACCACGAAGTGTGTCCACCAATGGTCGAGAGTACTCGGAGGGCTCCAACTGAGTCAGGTAGTCAACCTTCGACAGGACCTTGGCTCGAACTCCCGCGTCGGTCTCGCCGCGAACGAAGCGGACGAACGGACAATCACCGTGGACTCCCTTTGCAGCTACGGCGATACGGCGTCGGTCCGAAACGTCCATGACGGATTATAACCTATATGTTATATCCGTCCAGACCGGCGCCCGCTCCGAGAGAAGTATGTCGTAGCCACTATCCCAACGGGGGGCTACCGGCGACGGAGGTTAGCGCCGCTGGACCCCCGGGCGCCTCGGCAAGGTTAGTGGGCGTGCGGCGTCCACACCGGTGCTCGTGGGGCGGCAGAGCGAACCTTGGTCGCGCGCCCGAGCACGATCACGACGACCCGGCCGAACTCATCCGCGACGGTCGCCGAAACCGC
This sequence comes from Longimicrobiales bacterium, assembly GCA_965229435.1. Lineage (GTDB taxonomy): Bacteria > Gemmatimonadota > Gemmatimonadetes > Longimicrobiales > Gaopeijiaceae > UBA2589. The sequence goes on along the minus strand of CBDDJE010000001.1, from coordinate 1,695,436 downwards.
ACCCGATCAGCCCCCGGCCCGCTTATACGCTGCGCACGTCATAGGTAGGTCATCGCAGAAACGTGCGACCAGGTCGCGGACGTACGGCTCCCAGAGAGCTCGATCTGCGGAGTCGCCCCAGTCCCTGTCCATCCCCTCCCGCGTGACGCGGTCCTTCGATAGGCGCGAGACCAGCTTGTCCGCATCGTCATGGCGTGCCTCTTCCTCCGGCGTCCACCCACTCGCGAGCGGCTCTCCGCAGAGGCCCTTGGACGTGATGTCCGAACCACCGTCGGGGTAAGCCCGGCCGGCCCTCCTTCTCTGGACGAGCGCAACCGACTCCCGCTTGTTAGGGTGCAAAGGGCGACCCGAGTGAACGAACTCCATCACGGATCGGTAAGCGGCCGCATATGCCACGTTCAGCCCTCGGCGTGTCGTTTCACCGTAGGCTGCCCAGCGGCGACCATTGATCTCCTCGTGAAGCTCGACCAGTCGGCTCACGTCGTGATCAACGTGCTTCCAAAGGCGCGGGTCGTGGTCCGCGATGGGGTGCTCAGTCATTGGTGGCACGTCGGATTCACCCAAGAAAGCGAAAAGCCACAGCTGATGCTAAGGCGCTCCCACATGATCGGCACGCTCTCGCGAAGGTGTCTCCGACCCGGGACTACCCTCCCGGAAACCGGGCAAACACTCCGGCCACTAAGGGGCGAAATCCTCCAGGAACTCCGAGGCCGGCCGCACGCCTGTCACGAGCAGGTGGTCTCTCGCCCTCGTGCACGCGACGTACAGGAGATGTCGTTCCGTATCGTAGACCTCCTGCAGGTCCGCATCGTCACCGATCGCCTCAATCCGTTCCTGGAGCGGAACCACTTCGTCGTCGCAGGCCATGACGGCTACGGCTCCGAACTCGAGTCCCTTGGCAAGGTGCATCGTGCTGATCGCGACACGACCAGACGCGAGCTCGAAGTCCTCGTCCAACACCTGACCTTCGAGGCCGGCAGCCTTCACGGCACGCTGCGCCCTCTCGAGCTGTGCCTCCGAGCGCACGAAGACGCCGATGGCCCGGGCTGCCATCCCGTCGTCTCTCCGCGACGTAAGCCACCCGGACACCGACCCCACTTCTTCATTCTCATCAGCCAGCACCGTGATCTTCGGCGGAGGGCCGTTAAAGACTGAGATCGTGTCGCTGCGATCCTCTCGGTTTCCGTCCACATCGGCCACCTCGGGGCCCAGCAATCGATCGGCCTGGGTCCGGATCTGGTGGGACGTACGGTAGTTGACGCGAAGTGTGTGAGACCGTCCCCTGATGTCCACTCCGAGTGACTTCCACGAAAAGGGTGCCCGGAAGATCCGCTGGCCGAGGTCACCTGCGAAGAAGAGGCCGTTCTCGCGATCCGCACCTAGGGCTGCGAAGAATCGCAACTCAGAAACGCTGACGTCTTGGGCCTCGTCCACCACAGCGAAGTCGAACGGGCTCCGACCGCTCTCGGCGAGGTCCGCGGCCAAAGCATGGAAGACCCCAGACTGCGTATTTAGACCGCGCTCGGCAAGCTCCGAACGGACGCGTTCGAACACGGACCAGAGCGTCTCTCTCCGAGACTGAGGCAGTCGCGTCTTCCGCCCCAGACGCTGCACATCCCGGTACGCCTCCCAGCTGTTGAGCTGCCAAGCGTCCACAACCTGATCCCACTCGTCGAGCAGGAATCGCATGCTGAACCCTTCGGCACCTGCATCGTCCCGCGCAGCACTTACGACCTCGTGTAGCGTATCCCGGCCCACGAGCGATACCGACCCTCGGAGAGCCGAGTACAAACGCACCCCGAGTGGCCCCAACGCATGCACCTCGATCCCTTCCGCGACCCGGGGCTCGTTGCCGATGAGTCGCTTCAGCTTGAGCCTTAGGGCGCGAGCCAGAGGCTCCGAGAACGTCGCCAGAAGTATGCGGGCCTCGGGGTGCTGCCGGGCGAGATGCACGGCCCGGTGAAGCGCCACGACGGTCTTGCCCGTACCGGCTGACCCCGACACCCGCGCCGGCCCATTGAAGTCACGCTCGACGAACGCGCGCTGTTCTGGATGGAGAAAGACCGTCCACTTCTCCCACGGGAAGTCGAGAGCGCGTTCGAGTTCCTCTACATTCGTCACGACCCGGAAGCGACGCTGTGCGTCCGGATGCTCGAACGGAGCGACGTCAGCCGCGATCTGGACGCGCGGCACACCTCCGGTAGCGAGTTCGAGAACGGCCTCAGCCGCCTCGGCGGGTAGCCACTCCGAGAGCTCCAGGAGCTCGTCTTCGTCCGCTGCCTTCACGTCCTCGACCCACTCAGCCGGCACCCCGTAGCCCAGGAGCTCGTCAGCCGACCGGTCGCGAAGTGGCGCGGGCTTCTTCGGAGCTTGCACCTCCTCCTGGACATAGACGGGCACGACGATCTCCCGCACCTCCTCTCGGATCTCGACGAGCTGTGCGGCGCCAGTCTTCGGGTGCGTCTCCAACTTCCGACGTTCGGCCCAGTCGTAGGCGCGATCATGATGACCGACGTAGCAGAGGAGCAGGCTACTCGACGTCCGGTGCACGATGATCCGGATATCGGAGTTCACACGGACGGACCAGAAGTTCTTGTCCCGGGCCCGGTCGAGCTTGTGGAAGCTCAGACCCGGACGAGATGGGTCCATCTGGAGGTCGAATGCCGTCGTCTTCACCCCCTTCTGCTCGTCGCCCGTCAACCGGGCGAGACTATCAGAGAAGGTGTCGGCGATTAGGAAGTCCACCGGTCAGATCCTGAACACCTTCATCACCTCGTCTCCGAGATGGTTGATCACCTTCACCGCGATCCGGCCCGTCGAAGGCCGCGGAAAAGGCCGCGACGTGTCGCTGTTCAGCGTCGCCCACGCGTCCTCGTCGATCTCGGTCTTGAGCGTCGTCTTGAGCGACTTGTACGGATCGTTCGCGCCCAGGAAGTACGCCTGGCGCACGAAGAAGCTCTCGCCGTTGTAGTTGTTGTCGACGAACCAGCACGCGATCCCTTCCGCGTCGTCGCTGCGCACCTCTCCCGTGCTCGGATCGAAGACGTCCACGCCCTTCACCTTCACGCGCAGCGTGTCGTCCTCCTCTTCGAGGACGTCGATATCCGGCTCGCCGAAGATGACGAAGAGGTTGCCCGCACCCGTGTTCTTCAGGTCGTCCGCCATGTGCAGGTCGGCGTTCATCCGGGCCTTGAGCACCGGGATGCGCCCCAGCTTGTCGAACTCGCTCGCGTGCGCCTCGTAGTTGAACGCGCACGCGATCAGAACGTCGAAGCCCGCGTCTCCGGCCTCGCGCGCGGCGTCGACGAGATCGGGCCGTGACACCGTGCCGAACTCCGGCCCGATGAAGATCCCCGCCCGCTTCTCCGTCTCCCCCTCCTGATATCGGCCTTCGGCACAGATGAAGTGGCCCGGCCATCCAGTGAGCGAGGCAAAGTCGATCTTGTCCTGCTTGTGCGCCTGCTGCACCCCGGCCATGTGCAGGTTTTCCAGCACCATCTGCTCGAAGGACGGGAGGCCCAGGTACTGGGCCTCCTCGCCCTCCTTCACCTGCATCGGGTCGATCAGCTCGTCGTTCTCATCGACGCCGAGCACGCGATGCGGGCTCAGGCTCTCGACCGTGAACGGCCCCGCGACGCGGACGACCTTGTTGTCCTCGTACGGCTTGTCGTACAGGTACTCGAAGTCCGCCTTCGCGGCGATCGAAGCGTCGATCTCCTGCTGGCGCTCGATCCGGAGGGCCCACCACTGCCCGTGGAGCTCGATGAGTTCCTCGTCCTCCCACGGATCGACCGGGTCGGGAGGCAGCGTCCCGATCGTGTACGACCGGCCGAGGATCTTGTTGATGCGGTCGACCGCCTTCTGCTTTGTGGTGTCGGTCGTGACCCGCATGAAGCGCTCATGCTGCTTGCGTGCCTTCTCTGGCCACGGGTCGCCCGCCTCGCGCGGCATCTGCCATTCTTCAAGCTCCAGGCCGCGCTTCTCGTTGATCGCGTTCCGGAGGGGCTCCAGCTTCTCCTGGAACTCCTCGAAGATCACGTCGATCTCGGCGTTGTTCGCGATCGACTTGAGCGTGATGTGGGGGACGCGCTCGTAGACGAAGCCGTGTCGGACGTCACCGTGGGATGGGGACGTGACCGGCGGCGTCCGGGTGATCTCCGCTTCCTTCTCCTTCCCGGCCTCGGAGTCCGCGAGGAGGTAGTACGGGTAGCGAGCGCCCATGATGCGGGCTCGGGCGAGGGCGAGCGCGACGCGGGATGTGTCGATGGTGATCCAGCGACGGCCCCATTGCTCGGCGACGTAGGCGGTGGTGCCGGAGCCGCAGGTGGGGTCGAGGACGAGGTCGCCGGGGTCGGTGGTCATCAAGACGCAGTGTTCGACCACAGTCGTGTTCGTTTGGACGACGTAGACGCGCTCTCCACCGAAGGCATTCGACACGGTGTCGCGCCAGTGCAGGCCAAGCGCGCGATAGGTGTGGTCACCCCGGTAGCGCTTCCACCAAATGTGCCTTCCCTGCTTGTGCAAGTACCCGGCGCGGCCGACACGAGCGAGTCCTTCGTGGGTCGTAGACCACCCCCGTGTGCCTGAAGGCAGGAACGTGTGCCCGAAAAAGTGAAAGGGCTCTCGAGAAGATGCCGAGCCGGTTTGTGAGGTGGTGTCTAGGAGCTTGAGGATACGGCCTGGTGGAATCGGAGCCCTTCCACGCTTCTGAGCGACAGTGAGGTCAAGCATCCGCCCGTCATCCGTCTCACAGAACACGTAACGTTCGGATGGATTGGCGAATCGAGGTCGCTCCTCGAGCGGTTGCCTGAACTTCACGCCTTCAGCACTCCGTGAGTACCAAATGAGGTAGTCGAACGTGGAGGAAAGCAGGCTCGATGTCTGGCCACTAGTCTTGTTGAACACGATCTGGCCACAGTACCCATCCTCCCCGAACACCTCGTCCATCAGCGCCCGAACCCGGTGTACGTTCTCGTCGCCGATCTGCACGAAGATCGAGCCAGACTCCGTCAGCAGGTCCCGCGCTACCGTCAGCCGATCCCGCAGGTACGTCAGGTAGGAGTGGATCCCGTCCCGCCACGTGTCCCGAAAGGCCTTCACCTGCTCGGGCTCGCGCGTGATGTGGTCGGCCTTGCCGTCCTTCACGTCGCGACTCGTCGTCGACCACTGAAAGTTGCTGTTGAACTTGATCCCATACGGCGGGTCGAGGTAAATGCATTGGACCTTGCCCCGGAGCCCCTCGCGCTCGGCGAGTGACGCCATGACCTGAAGCGAGTCGCCCAGGATCATCCGGTTCGACCAGTTCTGGTCGTGCTCGTAGAAGTCGGTGCGGTCCGCGCCCTCGGGGACACCGTTGAAGTCGGCGAAGAGGTCCGGTTGGGCATCGTCCTCCTCCGCGTCCGCCGCGGAGCGCTGCATTAGGTCGTCGATGAGGACCTTGGGGTGGACCTTCTCCTGGATGTAGAGCGGAGGCGCGGGAGCGACGAGGTCGCTCCAGTCCTGCTCGTCCTTGCCGCGCCACACGAGCTGGGGGTCCAGATCCGTGTTGCGCGGATAGCGGACCTCGGGGACTTCCTTGTGCTCATCACCCAGGACGGACTGATGCTCGGCCGTGGGGATGTTCTTTCGCGTCGCATCGCCGTGGCGGATCGCCTCGACCGTCTTGCCACCCTTCTTCGCCACGTCAGCCCTCTCCCTGTCCGACGACCTGCGCGGCCACCGATTCGATCATCTTCTCGAACTCCCTCTCGACCTTCTCCGCGAACTCCGATTCGATCGTCCACTGATCGGTGAACTCGGCGAAGGCCCAGCGCCCGCAGGTACCGAGGTGGTTCACACCGGGGACCCAGTACGTCTCCATCGTGGACTTCTTCTCCTTCGCGTCCTCAGCGCGGTATCCCTTGATCTCGACGACGAGGTGGAGCGGGTCGTCCGGCCCGCGACCGTCGTCCACAAGGACGATGAAGTCCGGGCGGTAGCGTTTCATGTCCGAGCCCATTCGGTACGGCACCTCGAAGCCGAGGTTGTGGTTCTTCGTGTACGCGACGACCCGCGGATGCGCCTCCGCCACGCGACAGAACTCGCCCTCCCACCCTCCGTCGAGGATTACCCAATTCACGTGGTTCCGGATCGGTGGTCCGTCGGTCTTCCAGCGGAGCTGCTTCGAGGTGTTGAAGCGGACGCGCGCGGTGGAACCGGTCGGGTTGTACGCGTCGAGCAGCGCCTTGATGGGCCGCTCCTCGGAGTGCGCGCGCGTGATGCCGGCGGTGATCCGGTTGCACGCCATGTCCGCGAGCTCCTGGTAGACGAGGAGCGCGGGGTACGTGCCGCCCTTGCACACGAGGCAGGTGTCGAGCCACTCCCGCGTAATGCGTTTGAGCTGCCCGAAGAGGTGGAGCTTCGGCTCCTCTCCCGGGTCTCGCCACTTCGTATACAGAAGATGCTTCGTGAGGCGGAAGACGACGGTCGACGGCCGCTCGTCCTCGAGGTGGTCGAGGTTGATGTCGGCCGCTTCACCGATGATCGCGGAGTTCACCGTCACGGATGGGCCGGTGAGTTCAGGCGTCAGCTCCAGGACGGAGTCCTGGTTGAAGGACGCGGTGAGCCGCTCCTGCGGCAGCTCGACCCGATACCCCTCGACTCGCGGGAAGCGGATCTCCAGGTGGTCACGGTCGGGACGGACGGCTTTCACGCGGATCGTCTCGACCGGAGGTTTCGGCGGCGCGACGACCGGCTTCGCCGTGAAGTCGAACGGAATCCCGAAGATGTCGGCGTACTCGGGGTTGAAGAGCCCTTCTTCGTTGAGATCGTACGACTGCCGGCGCAGCGCGCGCCCGATCACCTGCTCGCAGAGCAGCTGCGTGCCGAACGCACGGATTCCGAGGATGTGCGTGACGTTGTTCGCATCCCACCCCTCGGTGAGCATCGAGACCGAGACCACGCAGCGAATGTCGGCGCCGAGCTGACCCGACTTCCCGACCGTGTTCATCACCTCTCGTAGAAGGTCCTGGTCCGTGATCTTGTCCGCTGCGTGTGGGTCCTTCTTCCGCTCGATGATCTCTCGTCGGAAGCGCGCGATCTCGTCTGCGGCCATGGCCCGGAACTTCGGGTCGAGCGTGTCGCCGGCTTCGAGCTGCTCGGAGTCGATGAGGAGGGTGTTGGGGCGCGGCAGCGGGTTCAGGTTCTCGTCGTAGTTCTGGAAGAGCCGGTGGCGCCCGTTCACGATGGTGACGTTTCCGTCGTCGTCTTCCTTCTCGAAGCCCGACACGAAGTCGTAGACCAGCTTCGAGATCGCCGTGTTCTGACAGACGATGATGAAACAGGGTGGGACGCTGATCCCCTGCTGCTTCCAGAGCTCGAACGTCTTCTCGTAGTGACCGTAGAGCGCCTCGATCGCGGTCTGGAGCGTGGCCGGCAGCGAGAGCGGGTCGAGCGCGCCGCCCTTCCCACGCCCCTTCTTCGGCATGCTCTTCGCGATGTGCTTCCACAGATCGCGGTAGATCGGAAGCTCGTCGGGGCTCGAGATGTTCTCCGCCACCGGCACCCGCGGCAGCTTCACGATCCCGCACTCGATCGCGTCCATCAGCGAGAAGTCGCTCATCACCCACGGGAAAAGGGTGCCCTCCGCGTAGCCTGAGCCGCGCAGGAAGAACGGGGTCGCGGAGAGGTCGACCACGCGCAGGACGCCCAGCTTCCGGTTCACCGACTCGATCCCCGTGATCCAAAGGCGGGCCGCCTCATTCTCCTTCTCGGCCCACTTCCGCTCGTCCCCCTTCAGTGCCGCGTCGTCTTCTTCGGGCGGCTTCTCCCGGTAGCAGTGATGTGCCTCGTCGTTCAGGACCATGATCCGCTTCATGCCCATCAGGTCGGGCATGACCCGCTGGATCATCTGTCCTTCCGTCTCCAGCGTCTGCGGCGCCTCTCCCGTGCGGCCCTTCAGCAGTGCACGGCCGCCCGCGGAGATCGACATCCGCTCGCGCAGCTTGAAGGAGTGGTAGTTTGTGATCACGATCTTCGCCCGCTGGACCTCTTCGACGAGGTCGTTCGGCACCAGGTCGCGCGTCGTGTAGTAGTTGTCCGGATCGCTCGGAAGGAGCACGCGGAGCCGCTCCCGGATCGTCAGCCCCGGTGCGACGATCAGGAAGCCACGCGTGAAGCGGCTCGACGTCGGGCGTCGCACCGCGTTCAGTGTCTGCCACGCGATGATCATCGCCACCACCGTCGTCTTTCCCGCGCCCGTGGCCAGCTTGAGTGCGAGCCGGTTCAGCTCCGGGTTCGCGTCCTTGTTCGCGCGCTCCAGGTGCTCAAGGAGGCGCTTCCCCGGGGCGATATCCGGGGCGACCTCCGTCAGCCAGATCGCGGTCTCGACCGCCTCCACCTGACAGAAGAACGGCCGGATCCCCTCGAACTCGTGGTGCCGCCAGTGCTTGAGGAGTCGCGCCGTCTCCGGGGTCACCCGCCACTGACTCTCGGGAAGCTCCCGCCATCGGTCGACGTGGCCCCGCACCTCGTTGATGATCGACGTCGCATCGTACTGCTGGTCCTCGGTGGAGAGCCCCTTCCCCTCGTCGAGGATCAACTCCTCCTGCTTCGCCTTGCTCTTCGTCCTCTTCTTCGGCTTGGGGATCGGGGTAATGAACTCGGCCGAACGTCGGGATGGGATGATCTGCTGGGTGGGCTGGCCGTGCTCGTCGAGCTCCCAGTGGCGCGTGGGGTAGTCGTAGGGGGAGTTCAGAATCGGGGCGTCAAAGAACGGGTTAGCCACGGTCATTTTCTCCCGCCGTGCGGGCTATCACTCGTCGCGTCACGTCGCCATTCCCCAATTGCACCTCCGTCCTTGTCGCCGAGCGGTATGCTCGGCTACTCGACTAATACCATCAACCTACGAGGGCCTCCGCTTTCGGCGCACCTAGGTATAGATGTCGCGGGGGAGTACCCCCTCCTTCAACCGGGCCGGGGGGGCAGCGGGCGGACGTGGGTATCCCGAGTGCACGCCAACGGAGCGTGAGGCTCTCTCCCACCAAGTGACCACTGCGTGCGCACTTGTGCGGCGCGCCTCTGATGCGGGGTGTCCATCCAATGGGCCCATCACACTCCCGAACCGCCGCCGACACGGTCTCGAGGCTACCACCGGGCCCGTAGCGAAGGCCGCCAGCTGCCCTGCACCGGAGCGTGAGGTTATCGCCGGCAGAAGTCCCTCAGGTGTGGACTGTACGGCACTCCCGGGAGCCGATCCGCTCCGCAACGCCTGAACGAAAAGCGGCGGGCCCCATCCGTCGGGACCCGCCGCCGATACTTCGACTGTCTGCCGCGGCGCTACCCGGCCACAATCCTCCGAATCGTCAGCTCACCCAGCTCCAACGACACCGGCTCTTCACCCGTCACAAACCCCCAGCCCCACACCCGAACCCCATCGCCGTCCTCGAGGGCCTGAGCCGCACCCTCCAGCGTAGCTGGACTCACGTCGTCAGCAGCCACGATCTCGGTGTCCGCCGTGACGGTGAGCTGCCACCCACCCTCGAGAACGATGAGGCCGTTGGCCACGTCGATCTCGACCACGTCCTTCTCGAAGTCCTCGATCACGGCGTGTAGCACCACGCGGTCGGCAAGGACCACGAACGGATCCTCGGACTCCACCACGCCATGGCCCCAGGCCTGAACGATCCGCCCACGCTCCAGCGCGTCGGCAGCGCTCTCCAGGTCGTGGGGGCTGTGGTCGTGGTAGGCGACGATCTCGGTGTCGGCGTTCACCACGATGGTCTTGCCGCTGGCGAGCACGAGCACGTCCTCGCCGACTTCGACGAGCGTGCCCTCGAACTCGAAGGTGGGCTCGTCGGCCTGGTAGGCTTTGAAGACCACGCGCTTGGCCTGGAGGACGAGGGGATCCTCGCTCTCGATCTCGGCCGCGCCCCAGGCGATGACCTCTTGCCCGTTGTCGAGCGCCTCGACGACGCCGGCGAGTGAGCTCGGGCTGGGGTCGTCGTAGGCCACGACCTCGGTGCCATCGACGATGCGCACGACGGTCGCGTCACCGAGCGTAAACGTGCCTTCGGACGGCGCGGCCTCGATGACCTCGCCCTCGAACTCCTCCAGGTGCGGCTCCTCTTCGACGGCTTGGAAGGCGACCTCGAGGCCGATGAGCACCAGGGGCTCCTCGATCTCCACGGCGCCAGCACCCCGGGCCACCACTTCGCCACCGTTGGCCAGGACTTCGGCCACGCCGGCGAGCGAGGCAATGAACCCGTCGCGGTCCTTGATGTGCGTGCGGTCCACGATCTGGATGGTGGTGCCATCACGGAGCGTGACGATACCGTCGCTCGCACTCACCGACTGGACGACCCCTTCGAGGTCCTCCACATGCTCGAAGTCGTGATCGTGGGACTCGATCTCGGTGGTCCCGTCGGTGATCCGGAGCTGGATCCGGAGTCCGAGGACGGTGAGCCAGCCGTCGGGATCGCCTTCCTGGCGATCACTGACCATCTCCAGGTTGTCTCCGTCGACCTCCACCCGAATCCGCGCGGTCCCGTCGCCGGTGACGGCGAGGGCATCAGCGAGGAAGGATCCGGCGTCGGGATCCTGGGGCATGTCGGGCACCGCGCGTTCGGCCACTATAGGCGGCTCGTGCCGGCCTCGATGTCCGCGCGAACCTCGGCGAGGAAGCCTTCCATCTCGACCTCGTCGTCCCCGAACCAGAAGCGGGTCTCCTGATCGAAGCACACCTCCAGCTCACCGAGCATGAGGGTGACGCGTCCACCGAGGGTATCGCCGGAGATGGCGACGGCTTTGCTCTGGACGCGCTCCTCGTCGGAGGTGCCGGCGGACCGCACAGCCAACTCGCTGGCCGTGAGCCCACCGGGCAACAGGGTCACTTCAACCTGGGAGGGCTCGGACAGGATCGACGCGTGGAAAGCCTCGGCGTCGAGGGATTGAACGAAAAGGTCAATGGCCTCATTGAGGTCTTCGACGTCGGTAATGCCGCACGCCGCCACCAACGTGGCCAAGGCGAGGGCAGAAGTTCGGACCAGGTGTCTCATCGTACCGGTTCTCGTTGAACGACGCCGCGCAGGGTCAGGCGGGGGGCGCGACGTGCGGGGGCCTGGCGCAAGGGGTGTGCCAGGGCCCGGAGAGGGCGGAATACCCCGGAGTTCAGGGATTCCAGCTACGCGTCAGCCGCTTGCAGATCGCCAGGATCGAGGCGGAACGCGGTGGGACGGCAACGGATGGCGAGGGTGAGCAATCGGTGCCGACGACACGGGATCGAGGGGGCCGAGCACCGGACTGGAGGGACCGGTCAGTACCGGGTCCCCGCGCGCACCGCGACGCTGCTGAGCAACAGCTCGGTGTCCTGGGCACGCCCATAGATGGCCACCCTGAAGCGAGCATCTGGACGAAGGACCGGCTCGGGGAACGATCCGATGAGGTCCCCGTCCACCAGAGCGGAGAACCGCCCGTCCGAACGCAGTTGAAGCCCCAGGGAATGAACCGCTCCGTCGCCGAGAAACGGTGACCGGAATCCCAGCACCGTCTGGCCGTCGAAGCGCAGGTTGACGGCCCGATCGTCGAAGGTGGCGAGTTCGCCCTGCGGGTACATGACGCACAGTTCCACCTGACCTCCACCCGCTTCCTCCAGGCACAGTCGAACGCTCTGACGGTCCACCCGGTCCGTGAGCGGCAGACGGAACTGGATCGTGGCCGTCAGGCCCTGTGCATTCGCGAAGGTATCGTGGGACCGGATACCATCGGTCCAGACAGCATCGCCACCGATGGAGGCCACCGCACCCTGGGGGCCCTGGACGATACTCGGCGGCGGATGACCCACGAGGATCCACACATCCTCGCTGACCTCGGTGAACCCCTCGGCAAAGAGGAGATCGTCCACGGCCTCACCCGTGACAACGATGGACACGGTGTCGGTGAGCCATCCATCGACGCGGGCCACCACCCGACCCACCCCGGGGCTGTTGCCGAACGCGACACCGTCCCGGACACTCACCACCTCTCCGTCCAGCGCCTCCCATTCCAGCATGCCTCTTACGGGCCGCCCCGACTGGTCAAGGATCGCCGCCTCGAGTGGCGCCTGAGCGCCCCACGCGATGGAGTCGGGGGCTCGGCCTACGACCTCGGCGGGGACCGTGACGTCCGACCAGCGTACCCGCACCTGGCCCCTGGAGCCGAGGGGCGAGCTGAGCTGCATGGTCCGTTCGATGTCCGGCCGCTCGGCGTCGAAGATCCGGACGACACCGGTCGTGAAGTCGAGGGTGACGAAGTGGTCGCCGAGGGGCGTACACGCCAGCGTGGGCTCCCGCTGCAACCTGTCGGGGAGCACGCCCAGCTGCCCACCCTCCCAATCGAGCAGCCGCCATCGCGGGAGGAGCCTCGGCTCCAGCAGCTGAACGAGCGCCCACCTCTCGCCGCAGCTACGGAGCCCTGTCACGTGGCCTTCGGGCAACTCGTGCCTCAGCACCTCCGAGCCGTCCGGCCGAAGTCGTACGACGTAGTCGTTGCCGCTCAGGGTCGGCACGGCCGCGAGGATATCCCGACCTGTGGAAGCCCATACCGCATAGGCCCTCACCTCGGGGACCAGGAGCTTGGTCCGCACTCCCGACTCGAGGTCGAGCAGCTCCAGGTCCATCCGGTACTGAGCCGCCAGCGTATCCTCGACACCGACGAGAGCCGCTGTTCCATCCGGAGAGATGTCGTACAGCCCGTCGTCGCCTCCGCCATCGAGGAGAACGTCGATGGTCCCATTCGGCCTGCGGACGGCGATGTCCGGGCCCCGGTTGGCGGGGCGGATCTCACCGATGGTGGAGCCGTTGCGACCGAGGAAATGCGGGTGGAAGCCCGCCCCCTCCGACCGCGCGGCCGCGGAGTCCCGGACAAGCCAGGCGCCATCGCTCTGCGGCTCGAACGTCCTGAGACCGGCGTCGTTTCGGATGGACACCGTTACGCCCAGCAGGGGATTCACTTCGGCCTCGGGCGAGCCGACCAAGCCCCCAATGACCAACACGAGGACGAGCCCGAGGAGAACCGGCACGGCGCGAAGCAGTGGCCGCGCTCCCCGCCGTCGGTGCAACACGGCCTCTCGCACGAGATCATGACTGAACTCCACGTGACCCCCGTCGCCCCACCTGACCAGGTCCGCCCTGACGAGCTCGTCCAGCGCCTGGTCGAACGGAGCCTTCGGCAGCCGACTCGCGCGCCTGAGGACTTCGGCCCGGCTGTCGACCCGGGCCCGGGCAAGCGTTCCGAGGACCCCCTGGGCCTCTTCGGAAACGGCGGAGAGCCGCCTGCGGAGGAGTTCCTCCAAGGCGGGCGGCGCCACGAGGTCGGAGGCCATGCGATCTGCGTCGAGGACCCATCGATCCCGTACCCGGGTGAGAGCCCCCTCCTGCCGGAGGGACCGCAGAAGCTCGATCAGGTGAAGCGGGTATCCGCTGCTCGCCGCATGAAGTGCCTCCCCCGCCTCCGCCGCATGCCGTTCGGACGGGAAGGATGCAAGATCGAGGACGACCTGTGTGACATCGTCGGGGCCCAACGGGCTCAAGCGAACGATCGTCGCCAGGCCGGCCGCCACGTCCTCGCCCACCTGGCGCAGGAACGAGTCCGCGCCCTCCGACCGGCTGGTCTCGAGGAGGAGAATCGGTCGACGGGCCGCCAAGCGCCTGGCGCGGTGGAGGAGTGTCCTGGAGTCGGCGTCCGACCAATGGGCATCGTCCACCACCAGCAAGAGCGGCGACTCGTCGGCAACAGCGTCCACGAGGTCGAGGAGGGCATCCCCGACGGCTGCGCGCGAAACGGTGCCGGTCATCGCCGGGCGATCGTCCAGGGACGGCACGATGGAGCGGAGCACGTCCGACGACGCGCTGGAGATGCCCGCCGCCCCGGGGAGCGTGACCAACTGCCGTATCACGTCGGACACGCCCCCGAATCGGACCTCTCGCTCCGACGTGGTCGCCCGGACCGTGACGACCAGGACCCCTGTCGCGCGCGCGAAGGCAACGAACTCCTGAGCCAGGCGCGTCTTGCCGATGCCCGCGGGTCCGACGACCACGACTCTCTGCGAACGTCCGTCACGTGCGGTCCGCAGGGCGTCGGAAAGAAGACTGAACTCGGTACTGCGGCCCACGAACGGCGGCCGAGCAAGCGGATCGACGTCCTCGCTGCGGCTCTCCCGCGTGGCCACCTCGAGCTCGGCCTCGACAGCCGCGAGGTCGGCGACCGCCTCGGTCGACACCAGCGAGCGGGCATCGTCCAGGGCCACGAGCGCTTCGGCGAGTCGTCCGGCGCCCAGGAGCGCTCGGATGTGGAGGGCGTGGAGGCCGCCCCGATAGGGCCACTGCTGGAGGGCAAACCCAGTCCAACGCAACCGATCCTGCGCCGGCAGCCCCTCGGCGGTGGTCTCGGCGACCCGGATCACCCGCCCCTCCCAGAGGGCGTGCAGCTCCGTCGCCCAGTGGTTCCAACCGGATGCGTCGGGGACCACGAACGATCGGAACGGACCGCCCTCCCAGAGTGCTCGGATGGCCTCGGGGTCTGCCGATTTCAGAGCTTCATCGAGGAGGTCCAGGTCGGTCCCCACGAGGCCGGCCGGTACCTCCAGGGTGTCACCGTCTCCGCTGCGGACCACGTCGGCGCCGAGCCGGTCACGGAGCGTCCACACGGCCTGCCTCACCGATGCCCGAGCACGATCCCGCTTCGCCGAAGGCCAGAGCAGCGTGGCCAGGTCGCGTCGGGTGACCGGGGCACTGGAGAGGACGAGTAACGCCAGTGCCGCCAGCGGCTTCCCCGCAGGCAGGCCCACGTCCGCACCCCCGGCCTCGGTAACCCGCGGCCGCCCTAGCGTGTGGAGCCTGAATCGGAGCATCTGACGTCTCCAAAGAGAAAGCGAGCCTTAGATAGGTCGCGCCCCTCGGGCGTCGCAAGCCGACGTCCGCTTGCCCGCCAGCCGGAGCCGCAGGATGTTGCGTGGAGCCCGAGCACCGACGCTTCGGACGTTCGCCCGGACCGCCGCTCAGGAGTCCCGTCATGATTCGCCTGGCCCGCCTACCCGTTACGCTCCTCGCAGCCCTCTTCGCCATCGCCTCCTCCGCCTCGAGTCAGGAACTCCGGCCCGTCACCGGAACGGCGCCCAGCGACGGTCAGCGTGTGGTGCTGGTCACCGGCTCCACCGGTGGGCTGGGTCGAGAGGTCGCACGGCGCCTGGCCGCGGGCGGCGCCCACGTCATCGTCCACGGAAGAAGCGCGGACCGGGGTGTGGAGCTGGTGGAGGAGATCGAGGCAGAGGGGCACGGGAGCGCGCGGCTGTACCTGGCGGACTTCGGATCCTTCGACGATGTCCGAGCCCTCGCCGACGCCATCGGGCGCGACTACGCCCGACTCGACGTCCTGGTGAACAACGCCGGGGTCTGGCTGGAAGGCCCCCGCCAGTTGAGCGACGACGGCCACGAGCTCCACCTCCAGGTCAACTACCTCTCGAGCTTCCTCCTCACCCGGGAGCTCCTACCGCTCCTTCGGCAAAGCGCGCCGTCACGCATCGTGCACGTCTCGTCCATCGCCCAACGGCCCATCGACTTTGACAACGTGATGCTGGAGAGCGACTACTCCGACGGCCGGGCCTACGCTCAGAGCAAGCTCGCTCAGATCCTGTTCAACCTCGACCTGGCCGAGGAGCTGGCCGGCACGGGCGTGACGACCAACGCGCTGCACCCGGCCACCATGATGGACACCGACATGGTCCTGGAGCGTGGAGCCCGGGCCCGTGCCAGCGTCCATGACGGAGCCGACGCGGTGATGTACCTCATCGAGGGCGAGGAGCTGGGCTCGGGGCACTACTTCAACCAGACCGACCGGGCTCGGGCCAACGAGTGGGCGTACGACGAGGCCGCGCGGGACCGTCTGAGGATGCTCGCGGAGCGGCTCACGGGAGCGGGCTGAGAGCGAAGCCCGTAGGCTGAGATCCTATCCTCGAGCCACCGCCGCCTTAGAGCAGGTCGAGGGCGGACCGAAGGGCTCGGTCCAGAAGGCGGATCTTCGCCGTTGGCAACGTCCCGACGAAATCGGTGAGTGCCCGCTTCGGGATACTGATCAGGTTGTCGCACATGACCCACGATGCGTGCTTCAGCCCCTGGTCCGGCCCGACCTCCACCTGTGTCGATAGCCCTTCGCCTCGGGAGAAGACGGGCGCGCACACCACCGTGGCAAAGCGCGAGTCGATGAGAGCCTGGCGACTTACGATGACGAAGACACGCTGACGCCTCGGGTCTCCGTCCGGCCTTCGGACCCGGTACAGCTCACCTCTGCGCATGAGGGCCAACAGGCGCGAGAAGCTTCATGGCTCGGCGTCGAGCCACGCGTTCTGGATGTCGAGCACGGCGAACGCCTCGGCATTCAACTCGTCTGCGCCTTCGTCGATGAGCGCCCGGTCTCGCTGCTGCTCGATCTCGAGCGCCTGCTCGCGGAGGTAGCTACGTAACACCTTCTCGATGAGGGCAGATCGCGACCCCGTCCCGACCGCCCGATCGAGGGCCTCGACAAGGTCTTCCGAGAGTGTTACGGATGTCTTCACTTTCATACCACTATAGTAGTACTCGACCAACGCCAGGGCTAGAATCGGAGCGCTGGTGGTCCAACGTGAGGTGCCCGGCGGGGCGGTAGGATAGCGCTGCGGGTACCGAGGCCAGGAGTCGCGTCAGCCGATCCGCACATCCGACGGTTCGTGGGCGAACGGGTCGAGGACCGTCACTCCGCCAAGGTCCTGGCCATCCTGCATGTCCTCGGTAAGGAGGTAGGTGCAATCCCCAGCTTGAGCGGCGGCGACGATGAGGGCGTCCCACCATGACAAGCCGTAGCGGTCCTCAATGGCCCAGGCGGCGTCGGCGACTCGGACATCGACCGGTACGGGCCTCCACGTCACGAGGGAAGTCACGTCCTCACGGGCATCGGCCGCATCGCGGGGCGGATCGAGCTTGCGCGTTACCGTGACATAGTACTCCTGCAAGACCTGCCAGCTCACCCGACCAGCCCTCTCTTCCCACAGAGCGGTCAGCCACTCGAGGGCGCGGCGGTGCTTCACCTCGTCGGTCCTGTCCCGTGCGTAGACGAGGACGTTGGTGTCAACGAAGACCGGCACGGTCATGAAGCTCGTCTCGGGTGGGGAGGGGACGTCCGTCGGACCGGTGCACGTCAGAAGTTTGGGCGAAGAAGCGCTCCATCGCGCGTTCGTACGCCTCGTCGCTTTTCATCTTCTCTTCGAGCATCTCGCCCAGCATGCCCGATACGCTTGTCCCGCGGCGGGCCGCCTCGACGCGGGCCCAGCGCGCGACCTCCCGATCGAGGGTGACCGTGACGTTCTTCTTGTTTCTCGCCATACACGAAATTCGTGTTACACGATTTTCGTGTCAACGTTGGCCACTCCGATCACCTGGGCCGCGTCTGGCGCACCCGGCGTACGCCATACACCTTCGCCTCCATGGCCCCTCCCCGCCCCCGACTCCCGCGCCGCTTCCGCCCACCGGCCCTCCTCCTGCTTCTTGCCACCCTGCCCCTCGGCGGTTGCGGCTGGGTGGAGGACCAGCGCCGGGAGGCCGCGGCCACGGCGCGCGCGGAAGCCCTGGCCGAGATCGAGGTGATGCTCCAGAACGCGGTGGCACGAGCCGACCGGATCGCCGGCTCGGCCGACCGGACCCTCAGCCCCCTGCCGGTGATGACTCCGGGAGAAGAGGCGGCCCTGCGCCGGTTCCTCAGCGCTTCCCACGTGGCGAGTGCCGCGCGTATCGGCTCGCGTGTTCACGACGAGGAGGCCCGCGACTCTCTCGTCGCCACGGGCCGACTCGTCGAGCTCGAGGACAGCACGCGCCACTGGATCGTCCGCCCACGAACGGCTCCGGCGTTCGTGACGCCTGAGCTGCGCACCGTCCTCACCGTTGCCGGCGAACGCTTCCAGGAGCGGCTCGCCGAGATGGACCTGCCCCGGTACCGCTTCGAGGTCACCAGCGCTCTCCGGACCTCCGAGCACCAGGCGCGGCTCCGCGGTCGAAACCCCAATGCCGCAGCGGGCCTCAGCTCGCACGAGTTTGGCGCTACGGCGGATGTGTCCTATGCCGCCTTCGCGCCGCCCGAAGAGGCGCCCGCCGAGGTCGCGGTCGATGCCCCCACCGAGTTCCGGCCCCACCTCGAGCGCATCGCCGACCTGGCCCTCGAGTCGGTGTCGGCTCGAAAGTCCCGAGAGCTGGGGAAGATCTTCAGCGCCGTGCTACGAGAGCTCCAGGACGAGGGCATCGCCCTCGTGATCTACGAGCGGCAGCAGACGGTCTATCACGTGACGGCGACGGAGAGGGTGCGTGGGTTGGAGACGGGAGGGTAGAGGGGGCGCGAGGGCTCCGCGAGCCGCTCGGGCTGGAGGGCGCCCAGCGACTCGGGGCTCGACGTCGAGCCGTGAGGCTGCCGACCTCCTAGAAGACCCCCTCCACCATCTGCATCAGCTCCAGCAGCTCCCCGTCGGGCCCGCGGAAAAAGGCGTTGCGGGCCACGCCGAGCCCGTGAGCTCGAACCGTGCGCACCCCGGAGAACTCGCTGGCGCCGGCGGCCTGGACCCGCTCGGCGGCGGACTCGATGTCGGTCACGTCTACGCCCAGGTGCTGAAAGAGAGCGGTCCCTCCCCCTCCCGGCGTCGGCTGTTCCGACAGCTCGAGGACGAATTCCTGATCCGCGAAACGCAGCATGGCCATCCGCACCCGGTTGTGCGCCTCCCGGCCGTCGGGCGCGATGACCGTCAGTGAGTCGACCCGATTGGACACCCGAACACCGAACGCACGGGTATAGAAGTCGATGGACGCGTCCAGGTCGGAGACGTAGAGCATGACGTGGTTGAAGCGCGGCGAAAGCTGCTGGGCAGGGCTCACCGCGAATGCGGTGAGGACAGCGCCAACGATGAGGAAGGCCGCGAAAGTGATGGCGGGGGCGTGGGGTATGGACACCGGGGTGCGTCGGGTGGCGCGACGAGCGTCGGGCATGGAGGAGAGGTTCTCTGGAGTTGAGGAGAGGTTGGCAGGAATCGACGGTCGAAAGTGGCACGCCGTGCGGCGGCCCGCACGCACGAGCATCCGACCGTGGGTTGGCGACCGAGACGTCGATCGACTAGAGGTAGGAGCGCACCACCGAGGGAGGCCTGAGCCATGAGACCTTATCACCGCATCGTCCTCACCCTGACGCTCGCGCTGGCGCCGGCCCTCGCTTCGTGCAGCGACCTCTTCGGAACACCGCACATCGTCCTCCGCCAGGTCCGCATCGACACGGCCAGTACGCCGCCCGTCGTGCCGACGAACGTGTCGCGAGGCGTCCCGTTCATCGTCGAGATCCCCGTCTGGACAGGGACCTGCAGCGAGCAGGGGCCGGTGGAAATCGAGCCACAGGGTACGGGCGTCCTCGTGACACCTTACAGGAGGCACGAGTACAGGCGGAACGTGGTGTGCTCCGGTGTGGCAGTCCTCGAGACGTACACCGTCGAACTCGAGTGGGAGCGCGAGATCGACTTCGAGGTCCTGATCTCCGCGTACGACGACTGGACCGGGACGCTGTCGATCTTCCGGTATCCGGTGGTGGTGGAGTAGGCTCGCCTCGGCTCCCCGCAGCGCGTACGATGTCGGCCTCACATCGCTGCTCCACCGGGAAGCCCGCCATGACACACCCCGCCGACGTCCGCTCGTCCGCTCCCGCCCGGCTCCTCTCGTCGGTCCTGAGGATGTTGTCTACGGCCGTTTCAGGCGCCGCTCTGGGCGCGGCCCTGCTCCTCACGGTCCCCGGCCCGACCACGGCGCAGTCCGCGAACCCGGTCGCCTCCGACCCCGACGTCCAGGCCCAGATCCGGCTCTTCAGCGCGTGGATGGAAGGCCAGATCGAGATCCGCGGACTCCCCGGTGCGGTGGTGGGTGTCGTCGCCGGTGACGACCTCGTGTGGGCCCAGGGCTTCGGGCATGCGGACATCGAGGCCGACCGGCCGATGGAGACCGACACGCGTTTCCGCATGGCATCGCACAGCAAGCTCTTCACGGCCGCGGCCATCATGCAGCTTCGAGAGGAAGGCAGGCTGCGCCTGGACGATCCGGTGGTGGAGTACCTCCCGTGGTTCGCGCACGAGAAGGCATCGCCCGACGATCCTCCAATCACCATCGAGCACCTGCTGACCCACAGCTCCGGGCTGCCCCGGGAGGCCAGCTCCCATTGGACGGACTTCGACTTCCCCACCGCAGACGAGGTCCGCGCCCTGATGCCCTATCGGCAGGCCCCGTTCTCGCCGGAAGTGCGCTGGAAGTACTCGAACCTCGCCTACACCATCGCGGGAATGGTCGTCGAGGAAGTCGGCGGCATGAGCTGGGCCGACTACCTGCAGGCCAACATCTTCGATCCCCTGGGCATGACGGCGTCGAGCGTCGACGTGCCCGACCCGAAGCTGGCGACGCCGTACGGCTCAAGGATGCCCGACGGCTCGCGCATGGTCTATCCCTTCGTGGACGCACGGGGGATGGCCGCGGCGACGGGTCTGACGTCCACCGTCGAAGACATGGCCCGCTTCGTGTCGGCTCAGTTCCGGGAAGGCACACGGGGTGGCCACCGGATCCTCAACACGGCTTCCCTTCGCGAGATGCACCGGGTCCGCATGCTGGAGAATCACTGGAGGAGCGGTCAGGGGATCGGATTCAGCGTGCGACGAATCGACGATGAGCTCTTCGTCGGCCACGGGGGTGGATATCCCGGCAACACGACGAACACGACGATCCAGCTCGACGCCGAAGTCGGGGTCATCGTGCTGACGAACACCAACGACTCGAACCCGTCGCAGATCGCAGGCGAGTTGTATGGAACGGTGGGCGAGGCGGTCGCCAGGGCGACCGCCGAGGAGGAGGAGCAGGTCGCCTGGAACCCCGCGTGGGAGCGCTTCGCCGGCCTCTACGGTCGCGAGGGCCGCGGCGTGACGCGGGTCCTGGTCCTGAACGAGCGCCTCGTGACCATGAACCCCTGGTCCAGCAGCATCGGCTACACTGAGCTCGAGCCGCTGGGCGACGGGACGTTTCGGATGGTGGCTGCGACGGGCGGCGGGGTCGTCGGCGAGATCGTCCGGTTCGTCGAGGAGAACGGCGAGGTGGTGCGGATGGTGACGGGGGACTCGTACGTGGTTCGGATGCGGTAGGGAGGACTCGCCCACACCTCTGTCGCTCAGCCTCCGCACAGCAGCACCCGCTCAGCGCACAACGGATCGCGACTTCGGCGTCATCGCGCGGGACGTGGCCTTGGAGCGGGTGGGCGTCGACTGGGGCCGCACGACCCGTGGCGCCGTTGCGAACCGAGTGACGGGACTCGACTATGGAGGCCCTCGAGCCTCCAGCCATCGGAGCCCTCCATGTCCTCGAAGAAAGCGCAACGCAAGAAACGCAGGGAGGAAGGGAAGAGCGAAAAGAAGAAGGGCGTGAACCCGGCGCTGCTCTTCATTCTCGGCATCGGGCTCGCGGTGGCGGTGACCTTGGGGATCGCCATGATGCTCGGAGGCGGCGGCGGGCCAGGCGACCCTCCCTGGGACGGCGCGACCTGGTCGGCGGCGCACGGGCACTGGCACTAGAAGCGAGCCGCGGGGTGGATGCCGCATTCGGCGGGACTGCGTACCATGTCCTCGCCCCCGCCCACTCCTCACCCGACCCCAATGCAAGTCCGCATCTTCCCCAACCTGAGCCGACCCGACGTCGGCCTGAAGCCGAGGCAGGAAGGCCAACGCCCTCTCCTCCCCCAGCACGCCCGACACTGTCCGGTCCTGGAAGCCGGAAGCTCGCTCGGCTACCTCGTCTATCCTCCCCTGGAAGAACACGAGGCGTTCTACGTCGAGTACCGCGGCGACGGCCGCTACGAGTTCAAGTACTTCATGCGGGAGCCCAGCGGGAACTGGGGACCGATCTTCTCGGTGACGTGGACGATGCCCATGGGGAGCATCGGGATGATGCGAGAGGAGGTGGCGTTCGCACGGGAGGACCCCGGCGTGAGCGAGCAGGGAGCCCTGCGCATGGCCAGAACCTTCGTCGTCCCCGAAGACTTCGGAACACCTCCCGGCGCCATCACCCTGCGCGGCGCGTGGGGCTTCAAGACCCCGGAAGGCTGGGACACCGTGTACGTACCGGTCCTGAACATGGTCGACCGACCCATCGCCCCGATGTTGGTGGTGCGCGTCGAGACCGACTGGTACGCCCACCAGACCGAATTCAGGTATGTGCTCCAACCCGGAGAAGGGCTACCGGGTAGCCACAGCCTCCCCATCGGCCAGGCGTTCTTCGTCCCCCGCGAAGAGGTGGAGCTCGTCGACTGCACCTCAGCCGAGGTGGAAGAGATCCGGAAGGCCCGGGAGGAATTCGCGAAGGTCAAAGCCGAGCACAAGACGACCACGCGCTTCGGCCTCGAGTACAGCCCGCACTATTCCCGGGAGAGCAGGGCGCGAAGGGATGAACGGCAGGGAGGCGAGTAGTCCCCTCTCCACGCCATCCCACCCGGCACGATGGCGGACCGAGTCACCCCCAAACGACAGAAAGAGGGCCGGTGAACGAATCCACCGACCCCCTTTCCTCTCTCGGGCCCCTGGGGGGGCGTCCGATTTCTTCCGTAGAAGTTATACGCAACACCCCTCTGCCGCCACACCACGAGGAGGCCCGGAAACGACGAAACGAGGGCCAGAAGACGAATCCGCCGCAACGCAGGCAGCCCCCTTCCCGACGCTCCCACCGCAGGCACCCCCCGAGGGGTGGGTTCCCGACAAACGCCGTCGGGAACCCACGCCGAGTAGGTACCCGACGTCGCGGAGCGATGTCGGGTAACGACTACTTCACGAAGAGCATGTCCCGGTAGGTCGGCACCGGCCAGAGGTCGTCGGGAACGATCCGCTCCAGGCGATCGGCCACGTCCCGAACGTCATTCATGGCGGGGATGATGTTCTTGCGCATGTGCTCGGCCTTGGAGACCACATCGTCACCGCCGAGCTCCTGGTTCTGCTCGGACAGCACCGCAAGCTTCTCAGCGAGCTGATCGATGAGCCCGTTGAGCGTCTGGGCCGTCTTGAGAACGCCGTCGGCCCTCATGCCCAGCTCGTCGGCGCGCTCGGCAGTGGTGAACAGCTCGTTGAGGTACCGAGCGGCCGCCGGCATGATCATGGTCTGAGCCATGTGCTGGGCGGTCTCGCCCTCGATGTTGATGGCGTAGAAGTACTGCTCCACGAAGATCTCGTAGCGGGACTCGAGCTCACGGTGTGAGAGAACGCCGTACTTCTCGAAGAGCGCCATGTTCTTCTCGTCTACGATCCTCGGTAGCGCGTCCATGGTGCTGCGGAGGTTCAGCAACCCCCGGCGCTCCGCCTCCTCCACCCACTCGTCGGAGTAGTTGTCCCCGTTGAAGACCACGTGCTTGAACTCGTGGATCTCACTGGCGAGGAGCCCGCGGAGCGCGTCGTCGAAGGACGTGCCCTTCTCGAGCTCGGCTTCGAGCTTGGTGCAGAGATCGTCGATGGCCTCGGCCACGATGGTGTTGAGGACCATGGCCGGGAACGACACGCTCTGCGACGAGCCGAGGGCCCGGAACTCCCACTTGTTGCCGGTGAAGGCGAAGGGCGACGTCCGGTTCCGATCGCCGGCGTGCTTCGGCAGGTCGGGAAGGACCTTCACGCCCAGGCCGAGGAGGCCGGAGGGCTTGCTGCTCGTCGCCTCACCCGCCTTCTCGATCTGCTCGAAGATGTCCTGGAGCTGATCGCCCACGAATGCCGAGATGATGGCCGGTGGGGCTTCGTTGGCTCCGAGACGATGGTCGTTGCCCGCGTGGGCCACGGCCGCTCGCATGAGGTCCTGGTGCGCAGCGACGCCCTTGAGGACCGCCGAGCAGAAGAAGAGGAACTGCATGTTGTCGTGGGGCGTGTCACCCGGCTCCAGCAGGTTCTGGTCCTCGGTGCCCATGGACCAGTTGAGGTGCTTGCCGCTTCCGTTGACGCCCTGGAAGGGCTTCTCGTGGAGGAGGACGACGAGGCCGTACTTCCTGGCGACGCCGCGGAGCGTCGACATGACGAGCTGCTGGTGGTCGGCGGCCTGGTTGGCGTCTTCGAAGATGGGCGCCATCTCGTACTGCCCCGGCGCGACCTCGTTGTGGCGCGTCGTAATGGGTACACCCAGGCGGTAGAGGTCGAACTCGACTTCATTCATGAACTCGAGGACCCGTGCCGGAATCGAGCCGAAGTAGTGGTCGTCGAGTTCCTGTCCCTTCGGCGGCTTGGTGCCGAAGAGCGTGCGACCGGCGGTCTGGAGATCGGGACGACGGTAGAAGAACTCCTCGTCGACGAGGAAGAACTCCTGCTCGGCGCCACAGGTGGGCTTCACGGCCTTCGGCGGCGAACCGAAGAGCCGAAGCGCCCGACGGGCCTGCTCGTCGATGGCGTTCATGGAACGAAGGAGGGGCGTCTTCTTGTCGAGGGCGTCACCGGCCCAGGAGGCGAACGCCGTCGGGATGCAGAGGTACGCGCCGCCGGGACCTTCCATGATGAAGGCCGGCGAAGTCGGATCCCACGCGGTGTAGCCGCGGGCCTCGAAGGTCTGTCGCAGTCCGCCGGAGGGAAACGATGAAGCGTCGGGCTCCCCCTGCACGAGCTCCGTGCCCTTGAACTCGGTGATGGCCCGCCCGTCACCCGTGGGCTTGAGGAAGGAATCGTGCTTCTCGGCCGTCGCGCCCGTGAGGGGCTGGAACCAGTGGCTATAGTGGGTGGCTCCCTTCTCCAGCGCCCATTCCTTCATGGCCGCAGCCACCGCGTTGGCTACCGAGCTATCCAGTTCCGTTCCGTTCTCGATGGTCGAGAGGAGGGCCTCGTACTGCGCGGTGGGAAGGCGCGACTTCATCTCGTGGAGGCCGAAGACGTTCTCTCCGAAGACCTCCTGCAGGTCGGTGCGGTGGCGCTTCTCGTCCGACGGCGTCGAATCGTACTTGGCGGCGGCGAGTGTGTCGAAGCGGGGGATGACTCGGCTCATGGATTCTCCGTGGGTATTGAAAGCTCAGCGAGGAAGCTGACGGAGGATTCAGGTCGCCTCAACCCCTGTCTGGTGTATTTTAGACTAAATTTACTTACGCTAATCTCTGTAGATTTATTGCCATTTCGACACACTGCGCGTGATATTCCTCGGAAGATCCAAAGAACTCGGCGCCCTTCGAGGTGCGCTGGATGGCCGACGCCCCTCGGTGGTGCACGTTGCCGGCGTGCGGGGCGGCGGAAAGTCGACGCTGGTCCGGCGCGTGGTCGAAGACTATCCCCATGTCTTCCACATCTGCCCTCCGCTGACCGAGCCGGCCCAACGAGCCGCGCTGGCTGGGCGGCTGGAGTCCGGACGAGGGCGGAGCGAGGCCACGCGTTCTGGAGCGGCGTCAGGCGATGGCGCGACGGCGGGCTCCGGACCAGCCCGCGACGGCCCGCCGCTGCCGGACGACGTCGGGTGGGCCGAGCTCTTCGACGCCGTGGTCCGTCGGGCCCGGCGTGCCGAACGCCCTTTCGTACTCGTCCTCGACGACGCCCATCGGTTGGTCGAGGCGCGGGCGCGGTTCGTCGAGCCGTTGCTCGAGACGCTCGGCCGGGCCCGGGAGGGAGAGACCCCACTCCACGTCGTGATGGTCGGGCCGACTGACCTCCCAGCCGACTTCCAATCCGGCTCCTCCGACGATGATGACGCTCCGCCCATCACAGAGATCCGGGTGCCTCCCCTCTCCTTCCGGTCGGCCGCCGCCCGACTTCCGGGTCGTCGGCCTGATGACCGACTCCGTGCATACGGCGTGTTCGGTGGGATCCCCGCCGTCCTCCAGCATCTGGACACCGAGGTGGGCGTCGGGACCAACGTGCGCCGTCTCCTCCTCTCCCCCGACGGTCCGCTAGCCGATGCGGGGGGACTCTGGCTCGAGCGCGATCTTCAGACCCCGGCCCGCTACTACTCCATCCTCGCGACGCTCGCCCGTGGCGAAGCCGACTGGGGAACCGTCCACGAAGGCGTCCCCGACCTGACGCGGAGCGGCCAGGTGGCCCCCTACCTGAACAAGCTCATGGAGCTGGGGCTCATCGAGGTCCGCCGGTCGGTGGATGCAGCCCCCGGGGGGCGGGCTCGTCGCTACGCCATCACCGATCCCTTCTTCGCCTTCTGGGTCCGTTTCATACTTCCTCTGCGGGTCGGCGCCGTGGGCAACCCTTGGCCTGCGTCCGGTGAAGGCGACGACTACGCCCGCGAGATTCGTCCACGCCTCGACAGCCACCTCGAGTCCATCCTCCCCATGGTCTGCCGCCAGCACATGAGCCGCGACGCCATCGAGACCCTCGGGGCCGTCGCCCGGGCAGGCGGTAGCCTTTGGGGGGCGGACTACGACCTTCCGGTGGCCGGCATCCTCACGAACGGCGCCGCCTACTTCGGCGCGTGCGACTGGCTGACCGCGCGTCCCGGAATCCGGCCGCCTCTACGCCGTATCGAGGAAGGCATGCGTGCCTCCCGCTACGGATTCGGACGCCAACACCGCCTGCGCCTCGTCTTCACCGGTCGCCCGCCCCCGGTGGGGCTCGTCCGCGAGATCGCCCGCGACCCCGACGCCCGGCTCATCGACGCCCAGGCGCTGATGGGATGAGTCGACCTTTGCCGAGATGAAGCCGTGATCCTCTATGTGCTGGACCTGCTGGGTGTCGCCGTCTTCGCAGCCAGTGGTGCCCTGGCGGCAGGCCGGAAGAGCCTGGACCTCCTCGGCGTGGTGGTCATCGCCGCCGTGACGGCCATCGGCGGCGGTACGATCCGCGACGTACTCCTCGACCGTCACCCGGTCTTCTGGATCGACGACCCCACCTATCTGGTGGTCATCATCGGGGCGGCCCTGATGACGGTGGTCTGGACCCGCTTCCGCCGACCACCCGACGAAAGCCTCGCGGTGGCCGACGCCCTCGGCCTCGCGTTCTTCACCATCGGAGGTGCGCAGATCGCAGAGGAGGCCGGGCTCTCGGCCATCATCATCGTCCTCATGGGCACCATCACCGGCTCGGCCGGGGGCGTCATCCGGGACGTCCTGTCCGCGGAGATCCCGCTGATCTTTCGGCGGGGCCAACTCTACGCGTCCACGGCCATCGCCGGGGCGTCGGTCTACCTGCTGCTTCTCGACGCCGGCCTCGACCGGACGGCCGCGGCACTGGTCGGCATGGCGACCATCGTCGCGCTGCGTCTGGCTTCCGTGCTCTGGGGGCTACGGCTGCCCGTGTTCGAGCTGAAGGCGCCGGAGAGCTGATCCGTCGAGGGCGAACGCGAGGGAGTCGACCACCAAGCCCCCCCTACACGTCCAGATTCTTCACGTACTTGGCGTTCTTCTCGATGAACTGCCGCCGCGGCTCCACGTCGTCGCCCATGAGGCGGTCGAAGAGGTTCGAGGCGATGGCCGCATCCTCGATCTCCACCCGGAGAATCGTCCGAGAATCGGGATCCATGGTGGTCTTCCAGAGCTGATCCGGGTTCATCTCACCGAGACCCTTGTAGCGCTGGATGTGGATGCCCTTCCCTCCTTCACCGGGAGTGCCGCCGAGGCGCTTCACGTACTCCACTCGCTCGCCCTCGTTGTACGCGTAGAACTCGGTCTTCCCCTTCCGGATCCGGTAGAGGGGAGGCTGGGCGATGTAGACGTAGCCCGCCTCGATGAGCTCCCGCATCTGACGGAAGAAGAAGGTGAGCAGGAGCGTGCGGATGTGGGCGCCGTCCACGTCGGCATCGGTCATGATGACGATCTTGTGGTAGCGCGTCTTGCCCAGCTCGAACTCCTCGCGGATCCCGGCCCCGATGGCGGTGATCATCGCGCCGATCTCGTCGTTGGACAGGATCTTGTCGATGCGGGCGCGCTCGACGTTGAGGATCTTTCCCTTGAGGGGCAGGATGGCCTGGTAGCCTCGGTCGCGACCCTGCTTTGCCGAGCCCCCCGCGGAGTCTCCCTCGACGAGGTAGAGCTCGCACTGCGCCGGATCCGAGATGGAGCAGTCGGCCAGCTTGCCCGGAAGGACGCCGCCCTCCAGGGCGCTCTTCTTCCGGGCGAGGTCCCGGGCCTTCCGCGCGGCGTCCCGGGCCCGGGCGGCCTGAAGCGCCTTCTCGATGATGGCCTTACCGGCCTTGGGGTTCTCGTCGAGGAAGATGGAGAGGTGCTCGTTGACCGCCGTCTCCACCGCGCCGCGGACTTCGCTGTTTCCGAGCTTGGTCTTGGTCTGGCCCTCGAACTGGGGCTCCATCACCCGGACGCTGAGAACGCAGGTGAGTCCCTCGCGAACGTCGTCGCCTGAGAGCGTCTCACCCTTCTTGAAGATGTTGGTGCGCTTGGCGTAGTCGTTGATGGTCCGGGTCAGCGCCGCCTTCAGCCCGGTGATGTGACTCCCGCCTTCATGGGTGTTGATGTTGTTGACGAAGGAGTGGGTGTTCTCGCTGAAGCCCTGATCGTACTGGAGGGCCAACTCGATCTCCGCCTCGGGCTTGGACGCCTCGAAGTAGCAGATCTTGTCGTGGAGGGCTCCACGGGATCCCCGGAGGAAGGTCACGTACTCGGCGATGCCGCCCTCGTACTGATAGACCTCTTCCTGACCCCCGTTTCGCTCGTCCCTGAGTACGATCTTCAGGCCCTTGTTGAGGAAGGCCAGCTCGCGGAGGCGGTTGGAGAGGATCTCGTAGGAGTAGACGAGCTCGGTGAAGATCTCGGGGTCGGGCTTGAAGGTGACCGTCGTACCGCTGCCCTTGGCGTTGCCTCGCTCCTCGAGCTCCTTGGTCTTGATGCCCTGCTCATAACGCTGGTGGTAGAGCTTGCCGGCTCGCCGGATCTCGACCTCGAGGTACTCCGACAGGGCGTTGACCACGCTGACGCCGACGCCGTGGAGTCCGCCGGAGACCTTGTAGGTGTCCTTGTCGAACTTTCCACCGGCATGGAGCGTGGTCATGGCGAGCTCGACGCCAGGCACCTTCTCCGTCGGGTGGACATCCACCGGGATACCCCGGCCGTCGTCGACGACGGTGATGGAGTCGTCCTCGTGGATGGTGACGGTCACCTC
Organism: Longimicrobiales bacterium; assembly: GCA_965229435.1. Lineage (GTDB taxonomy): Bacteria > Gemmatimonadota > Gemmatimonadetes > Longimicrobiales > Gaopeijiaceae > UBA2589. The sequence goes on along the minus strand of CBDDJE010000001.1, from coordinate 1,666,344 downwards.
GCTGCAGTGACCGGCCATCGCCTCGTCGATGGAGTTGTCGACCACCTCGTAGACGAGATGGTGGAGACCCCGCGACGACGTCGAGCCGATGTACATGCCCGGCCGCTTGCGGACGGCCTCCAGACCCTTGAGGACCTGGATCTGTCCGGCGGTATAGTCGCCACCCTGCTTCTTGTTCTCTGCCATATCCGCTCCGAATGCGTCTCGACGCGCGGGAAGGCGCGCTCTACTCGGTCTCCGCCAACACGAAGACGACCTTTTCGATGGAAACGTCGTCCAGCCGTTCGTTCGCCCGGCCTATAATGTCGCCTTTCAGCATGTTCAACTCCATGAGCCAGGCGCTGTTTCTCACCTCGACGATGAGCGTCGAGCCATCCACGCGCCTGGCATGGGTTACGCGGGCTACCTGTTCGCCTACGATCTCCGGCCACAGCTCGAGGACCCGCACCCGCTCGACGTGATCGGCGACCCCTGCTTCGTCCAGTACGTCGGACAGGACCGAGGCCATGGGCTCGAGGCCGGCTTTCCGACGGTGGTCGTCGCGGCTCATGCCTCGATGACCCCGTCTGCGATCCGCCACCTGGGCAGTCGGTCCCGCCGGATCCGAACGTCGGCATCCTTGGGGGCGGTGATGATGACCTGCCCGACCTCCTCGTGTTCCATGAGCTCCAGAACCCGTTCGCTCCTGCCCGGGTCGAGCTCGGCGAATACGTCGTCCAGGAGAATCATGGGGCTGCGACTCCGATGCTCCCGGATGGTCATGGCCTCCACGAGCTTGAGGGCCAGGGCCGCCGTGCGTCGTTGGCCACCTGATCCGTAGTCCCTGAGGTCCATGCCATCGCCCTCGTCCTCGAGGCGGAGTCGGACGTCGTCTCGATGGGGGCCGACGAGGGTGACGCCCCGTCGGCGCTCCCGATCGGCGGAGTCACGGAGGGCTTCGCGGAAGGCGTCGGCGATCTCGTCCGTGGAGGCGGCCGTCCCCTCGGCAGGTGCAGGGGCGCCAGCGCCTCCGGGGATCGACACGTCGGGCGTATACGACATCACCGCCCGGGCCTCGTCGCTCATGGCTGCGTAGTAGTCCCCGAAAGCCTCACGCTTGGCCTCCACCCAGCGCTGGCGCCCGGTCATGACCTCCGCGCCCGATCGGACGAGCCCCGGCTCCCATGCCGCCACCGACGAGGTGGGGGCGCCGGCCTTCAGCGCCGCGTTCCTGCGCTGGAGAATCTTCCGGTAGTCCTGGAGTGACTTCACGTATCCGCTTTCGTTCAATGACAACACGATGTCGAGGAAGCGGCGGCGCTCCGACGGACCCCCGCTCACGAGGTCGACATCGGCCGGTGAGAAGATCACTGCAGACAGTGTCCCGAGGGCGTCGGTGAGTCGCTCGGCCTCCTGTCCGTCGATGGTGACCTTCTTCTTTCGGCCTCGCTTCTGGAACGCGGCCGCGATCTCCGTGGAGCCGCCCCGATCGTCCGTCTCCCTGTCGCCGGCGGCGTCCCCCGCAGCGTCACCCTCGGACGCACCCACCCCCGGCGCATCCGACTCGGCGGTTCCGACGATCCGGAAGACGTCCTCACCGAACCGCACCAACTGGTCGTCGCGGGCCCCCCGAAAGGAGCGGAGCGTCTCGAGGTAGTAGATCGCTTCGAGGAAGTTCGACTTCCCCTGGGCGTTGTCCCCGATGAGCGCCACGCCTTCCGACGGCAGCTCCAACTCCTGGTTCCGGAGATTGCGAAAGTGGCGAAGAACGAGCCGGCTCAGACGCACGGACTACCGTGCAGGAGGGTCCCTGAAGACATGGTGAAATCTAACGGGATCGAGGCGTGTGCGAAGGCGCCGCGACGGCTCCCTCTGGGGCCGCGCAGCGGACCTCAGGACCCCTTGAAGTCGGGCTTCCGCTTCTCCAGGAACGCCTGCATTCCCTCACGCATGTCGTCGGTGGACGCCAGCAGTCCGAACATCGCCGACTCGAAGCCCAGGGCCTCGCCGGTGGGGGTGTCGAGGCCGCGATAGATGGACTCGAGCGCCATGCGCACGGCGACGGGTCCCTTCGACGTGATCCGGCGGAGGACAGCCTTGGCCTCGTCGAGGAGTGCGTCGCCTTCCACCACCTTGGAGACGAGCCCGATGTCGTACGCGCGCTCGGCCTTCACCGAGTCGCCCGTGAGGGTCATCTCGATGGCCCGGCCCAATCCGATGAGTCGGGCCAGGCGAATCGTCCCGCCGTACCCGGGGATGATCCCGAGCCCCACCTCGGGAAGTCCGAACTGCGCCCGCTCGCTGGCGATGCGGAGATGGCAGGCCAGCGCCAACTCGCAGCCGCCGCCGAGGGCATAGCCACCCACAGCCGCCAGCACCGGCTTGGGGAAGAGCTCGATTGCCCGAAAGACGTCCTGGCCGTCCCGGCTGACCTTCACGCCCGTCACCGAGTCCATGGTCGCGAGCTCGCCGATGTCGGCGCCGGCGACGAAGGCTTTGCTGCCGGCGCCGGTGAGGATCACGCCACGGACGTCGTCGTCGTCACGGAGGTTGGCGAAGACCTCCCCCAACTCCCCGACGACCTCGGCGTTGAGGGCGTTGAGCTTGTCCTGTCGGTCGATGGTCACGACGGCGATCTCACCGTCCCACTCCACCTTCACGTAGTTCAGATCGGTCATTCGGAAGCTCTGCTCCGAGGCAATGTCCAGGGTATCGGAAGGCCGAAAGATAGCGGCCCCGGGCACGATGGAAAAACCTCGTGACAAGGCTTAACTTCCGGCCCCGCAAGGAGCCGAGACAGCGCTCCGAGCAGGCGTCGCACGCCCCTTCATCGCCCAGCGGTCGCCGCTTCCCAGCGGTCACAGGAGTACGCTCCACATGAGTCGGTCCCTGAACAAAGTCATGCTCATCGGCAACGTCGGAAACGATCCCGAGATCCGGGCCACCAGCTCCGGAGCCCGGGTGGGGAAGCTCTCTCTGGCGACGAACCGATCGTGGACCGACCGCAACTCCGGCCAGAAGAACGAGAAGACGGAGTGGCACCGCCTCACCTTCTTCGGACGCCTGGTCGATGTCGTCGAGCAATGGGTGAAGAAGGGCGACCGCCTCTACGTCGAGGGACGCATCGAGTACTCCCAGACCGAGGGAGAAGGCGGGACCAAGTACTGGACCGACATCGTCGTCCAGGAGATGGTCATGCTCGGATCCACGGGAGCCGGGGGCGGGGGTGGGAACTTCTCCGGTGCGGCAGCCGGAGGTGGATACGGCGGCAGCGACTTCGGTGGTGGACAGAGCGGGGGCGGCGGCGCGCCGAACATGACCGAGCCCGACGACGACCTGCCGTTCTGAGACCGACCGCTACTCGGGCTGCGCCGCAGCCGGTAGCGACCGCAGGAACAGCCATACCGCGTCGCGCTCGACGTCGGTCATCGCCTGGAGCAACGGCCACGGCATGTACATCGGTTCGAGTTGAAGCCCATCGGGTGTGATGCCCGTCTCGGCGAAACGCTCGAAGTCGTCCCTGGACCAGCCGCCGAGGCCTGCTTCCTCATGGGGCGTCAGGTTCGCCGCGGCAGGGAAGTCCGGAGGGAACCCGGGGATCGGCCCTCCTACGAAGCTCTCGCCGTGGCATCCGATGCACGACACGGCCAGGTAGGCGCCGTACTCGACGCTCACTCCGACCTCCGGCTGCTCGAAGGTGGGGTCGTCGTGGTCGATGAGTTCGGCGGGCACGATGGGGGCCTGACCGGTGATGTACAGCACGCGAGCCACGGGCCCCAGCGTCTGATCGACGGGTTCGGTGTCGACGGGTGGCATGGACTTGATCCAACTGACCAGCGCGCCGAGGTCCTCGGGGCCGATGGGACGATACTCGTGGGACGGCATGATGAGCAGTGGTGAGCCGTCGGGTCGGACTCCACTCCGTATGGCTCTGACGAAGTCCTCGTCGGAATACGTCGCGCCGACTCCGTTGGCCCCGGATGTCAGGTTCGTGGCCCAGATGCTCGCGACGGGCATGGCATCGAAGAAGTGACTGCCGCTCAGGTCCTGACCGTGGCAGTCGAGGCATCCACGGGTCTGGGCAACCCGCGCCCCGTGGGCGATGACCACCGAGTCCGTCGACGTCTCGATCGAGGCCACGGGCACATCGTACCGGGCCGCGAGCTTCATCGAGGAGATGGCGTAGACGGCGCCGATGCAGCCTACGATCAGGATCACCAGGCCTAGAACGACTCGGACTAGAATCTTCTTCATCATCGTTCAGTTGTTGTCGCTGTCGTCCGTGGACGAGTCGCCCAGCTCCGACTTCCAGAGACCCATGAAGTACTCTTCATAGCGCTCGGGATGCTTACGGTAGTCTTCCACCCACACGTCGAAGGGGGGCAGGGCGACCCGACTCGCGAGCCACTCCGTGGCGACCTGGACCATCTCCGCGTAGGAGATGTCGTCGTTCTTCCCCTGCTCCCGGTAGGCACGGTGGGCCAGGAGATAGATCTCGTCGGGGCTCATGTACACGAGGAGATCCGCGACCTGCGCCGAACAGTAGTCGTGATACTTGGCGCGCAGGACGTTGCGTGGTTCTCTGGAGCGACTCTTTTCCCCGTCCACCGCGGTGCCTCCGCCGGACGTGACAAAGCCCCCGACCCAGCCGGGTGCGAAGGGAACCCGAAGGTTCGTCCGCGCCTAGCTTTGGGCTCGGGGGCCTCGAAAAGCAAGACTTCCGCGTCAGCTCACGGCTAGGGCTGAGCCACCTCCATCACCTCATCCGTGTCCGCTTCGTCATTCTGCCGCAGGTGACGGTAGATGGAGCGGCGCGTCAGACCGTACAGCACCACACGGCTCAGGAACTCCGGATCCTTCTCCTGGACCTCTTCAGCCTGAGCGGCGATGTCCCGAGGCAACCGGACTGAGAGCTGCACGGAGCGCGTTTCCCACATAGACGTACCTCGCCCTAGGGCTGCGGTTGGAAAAAGTTGCGTTTTTAGGAGGTGCCGGGAGCTCTCGGCCTGAGGGACCAGAGAGAAGCGGCGGGGGGGTCTTGTTGCCTCAGACTCGGTGTACTCTAAACGGCCGCCCCGGCGGGCGCAACCCCCGAACGCAATCTTCCCGTAATCCCGGGTGATCCCGTAAGTTGTTGTCCTGCAATCACTTGCAAAAACACTTGAATCATGTAAATCCAAGTGTTCCTGAGGGCCTACACAGTGTCGGCCGACCAGACAGCCGACGCCGGAAGTCGAAGAAACACACCGGGTTTCGGACTCGGCAGGATACGCGAACCGCGACAGGGCCACGACCGGTTTTTTACGAAAAACCGGTCAGGAAATCGACGAGCGAAGAAAGGCTTCGAGACTGGCAGCTTCGAAGTCGCGGAAGCGCGCGCGAAGCTCGTCGAGTGAATCCTCGCGGAAGATCACGGCCGTTCGATGGACCCGAGCCGGGACCACTCCGACATCCTCGAAGGCGATGAAGCCTCGCCAGATGTCGTCGTCTCTGAACCCGCGGAGGTGGGCGTTCCAGCCCTGCGCGCGGATCCGGACCCGGCGAGTGTCCACCGTCGCGGGCGTCGCCGGCGAGGGTACGTCGGCCGAGCCCTCGAGGTCGGCCCAGTGCGCCTCCGGATTCGCCCGGAAGTCGCCGAGCCAGACCTCGTACGGAGGCAGGGGCAGGAGGGTCTCGGCGAAGCTCACGATGACGTCCATGGGGTCGGCGCCACCGCGGGCCGCACTCGTCGGCGCCTGGGTGGCCCTACGATACAGGGGCCGGACCGCCTCCCTGGGCATGAGACTCAGGAGCGAGCGGGCCTGCCGCACCCGATAGTCGGCGTACAGCCGGCGCAACGCATGTTCGGGAATGTCGGCGACGCCCGCGGACGCGCCGGACAACCCGGACGTAGTCGAGGCGGTGGACAACCCGGACGTAGCGGATGTGGCGGACGCGGTGGAGGCGTCGATGCCCTCCAGGGGCTCCCTCAATGGACGACGCGTGAGCCAGCGATGGGCGGCTGAATGCGAACCAGTCGATCCAGCGGCTCATGGATCTGCAGGGAGGCCAACGTCTCACGGGCACCGAACGTATCGATGAGGCTTTCCAGAGCCGTGAAGCGGTTGGGCTCGAAGCGGGCCATGAGGCCCACCAATCCGCGCCGCATGCTCGCCAACGTCGAACGGGTCTCGCCCAGCGTCGTCGGGATCGGGAGCCGTACGTGATAAACGATGGAGTCGGCCTCGTCCACCGGCTCCTGGCGGCGGAGGTCGCCGTGGGGGAAGGCTTCGGCCAGCCCCCGCTCCAACGGTACGTCCTGATCGCGGAAGGCCGTTCGAAAAACCAGGGCGCAGGCGTCGTAGTCCAGGTGGGCCCTCGTGAGACGGCCGGGTCCGAGGACGTAGCGAATGGACGTCCCCTCATGGAGGTCCAGATCCCGGCAGATGTCACGGAAGCCGATGCGAAGAAACGTGGGGCGCGTGAGCGGCCCGAAACCGACGCGCTCCAGGACCTTGAGCCCGAGACCCCGACTGTACGACCGCAGACCGTCGGTGTCCCTGGCTGCGGCTGCAGCGGTGATGAGCTCACCCACATGCTCCACCGTGGGCGAGTAGACCCAGTCGAGGACGACGAGCTCCGTGCTCAGGTCGAGGACTTTGACCGCGCCGCTCCCCAGATCCACCGCCTGCGCCGATGAGGCGAACTCGCCCTCGACCACGAGAGCGAGACCGATGTCCTCGATGCGACCGCCGAGTGTGTCCATCTCGTGAACATCCCGGTACTGGACGATGGCTCGTGTGAGTGGAAGCTCGCAGACGCCAGGGACATCGCCCATGGCCTCGGGGCGGGTAGCGGAGTTGCTGTTCAACTGCATCGGAGCTCCTCGGGTAGGTGACGCTCCGCGTGCGCGCGCGGGCCCGTATCGACATCCCCTCAGTGGGTCGTGGGGGATCCCCACACTAACTATCTGTTTACGGGCAGAGCAAGAAGAATCTGCCAGCGCCGGTACCCGTCTTGCAGGCACTCCAGGAGCCGGTCATCTTCTCGTGACCGTCGCCCACTTCTGCCCACTTCTGCCCACTTCCGCCCCATCCGGAGAGTCCCGACTTGACGATCCACGGCGAACGGCGCCGCTCCGTGGGTTTCCTGGAGCGGGAAGATCATTCGTGGGCATGCTTTCTGGTGACGTTCCCCGCCGACGGTGGGCTCTGGCACGGGTACTTCTCGTTCCGTCCGAGCCACAGCGAGCGCACCGAAGACGAGGTCCGCACCACCGACATCTTCGTCGAGGCGTCGGAAGGCGAGATCCACCACAAGGCCCGAAGCCTCGGGCGTCCGCTCCTCCGGGGCCTCCTGGACTCGGCCGTCCACACCTCGGCGAAGCAGAACGGGAACCGTGAGCATCTGCGCGGGCAGTTCCGCTCGCTCCTCACGCAGAACTCGGTGGACATCGCCGGAGAGTGGACCGGCGCGGACGAGCGCGTTCCCGACGACGACGAGATCGATCGGCTGCGATCGCTGTACGAGTCGTACCGCATCGACCAGGTCTCCCACTTCATTTGCCTCGTCGACCCGGAGGACTTCGAGTCGGCCGTGGACGACATCCTCGAGGGAGAGAGCATCGATTTCCGGACCAAGGATCGAGTCCAGTTCGCTCGCATGGTGGTGGACCACATCGAGTCCCTTCTGCCCCTTCCTGACTTCGAGACGTGGGCCCGGGACTTCCTGGCGAACGCCGAGGCGTATCGGCTGTACGCGCACACCCTTCACCGCGAGGGGCGGCTTCCCTGAGGTCGGCTCACCTGCGCCGAGCAGCTCCACCTTCCGCTGACCTCCGCCGAGCAGCTCAACCCTTCGCGCTCGTAGCGCGGCGATCCGTCGCCCCCGTCCATCCCCGAGGTTGTCCCCTCCGACGAGCCTGTGTAGCTTTTCAAGCTCAACTGTCTGGTTTTACCAAAGGATGTGATCGTCTTGGAAGTCGTCGTTCAGGACAACGAGAGCTTGGATCGCGCTCTGCGTCGCTTCAAGCGGAAGGTTCAGCGCTCGGGTCTGTACTCCGAGCTGAGGAAGCGCCGCTACTACGAGAAGCCGAGCGCCCAGCGCAAGCGTAAGCGTGAGGCTGCCATCCGACGCGAGCGTCGGAGACAGCGCCGCAAGCGCACCTGATACGGATCGACAACGATTCGAGACGGTCCTCCCGGGTGGGAGGGCCGTTTTTTTTTGGGGAGGGCGTGGTCAGGCCGAGCGTCGCTCGAAGAGGTCGTCGAGGGTCGACCACGCTTCCAGGTGGTCCGTCGACAGGTGGGACCACGCGAAGGTGATGAGGAGACGATTCCAGCCCTTGAGCGACCGGAGCTCGGTGGGCGTCATCTCGCAGACCCCCCACATCATTCGGCAGAGGTTGCCGTCGGAAGTGAAGCCGAGTCGGCTGGCGGCCTCCGCCACCGTCACCCCGCGATCAGCCAGCACCTGACCCACGGCCATGAGTCGAAACCACCGCAGGTACGTCGACGGAGTCGAAAGGTCCCGCCGACGGAACAGCGCCTTCAAGGCCCCCCGCGTCGTGCTGCACGTGTCGGCCAGGGGACGCAGCGTGGTATAATGGCTCGGAAACTCCATGACCCGCCGGCCGAACCCACGGAGAGCCGGCGGTAGCCTCCGGCCCGCCGCGCGGCTCAATTCGGCCAGAGCCGCATCCACCCAGGTCCGATCCGAGGCCGTCCGCTCCATGACGGTGGCGATCCGATCGGTGAGGTGGTCGAGACGGGTGGGGGGGAGCTCCGCCGACCTCCGCTCGGCCTCCCACCGCTCCAGAACGGAGGGACCCACGTCCAGGACCCGCACGTCGCCGGGAATGCCCGGCCATTCCCTGACTGCGTCGCGAACCACGAGCCGCGGGAAGCCCTTCTCGAGAGCGTCCGCTACGAGTCTCGGGTCCATGACGACATCTTCCTCCGGGTGGGCCGCGCGCAATACGGCCCTGCGGAGTCGGATGTCGGACGCCTGCACTACGATCATTCTTCAGGGGGTTGGGCGGGTCGTGCCTACACCCAATGTGGCCGCAGAAGTCCAATCACGCCATCTAACGAAGTATGAAATGATGCGATTACCGCCTTCCTCTCAGATAGCGAGGGGAACCGGCTGGTCTCCCGACCAGTCGTAGAAGCCCTTGCCCGTCTTCCGGCCGTACCGGCCCAGCGAGACGATCCGCTTGAGGAGCGGGGGCGGCGCGTAGCGCTCTTCACGGTACTCCTCGTACATGATCTCCGAGATCTTGTAGAGGGTATCGATGCCCACGAAGTCGCAGAGGGTGAACGGACCCATGGGGTACCCGCACCCGAGCATCATTCCCGTGTCGATGTCCTCGATGCTGGCGACACCGCGCTCCAACTGCCGGATGGCGTCGAGCATGTAGGGCACGAGAAGCAGATTCACCACGAAGCCCGAGTTGTCCTTGGCCGCGATGGGTGTCTTGCCCAGGGCGTTGGAGAAGGCGAACGCGCGGTCGAAGGTCTGGTCGCTGGTGGCGATGGTCTTCACCACCTCGACGAGCTTCATGACGGGCACCGGGTTGAAGAAGTGGAGCCCGACGAAACGGTCGGGTCGCTCGGTGGCGGCAGCCATGTCGGTGATGGTCAGCGACGAGGTGTTGGACGCGAAGATCGTCCCTTCTCCGCAGAGACCGTCGAGTTCGCCGAAAAGGGCGTTCTTCGCCTCCAGCTCTTCCACGATGGCCTCGATGACCAGATCGCAGTCGGCCAGGTCGGCGACGGTGGTGGTGAAGGAGAGCCGCTCCCACGCCGCGTCGCGATCCTCAGGCGACAGCTTCTCCTTCTCCACCGCCCGGTCCATGGACCTCCGGATGCGCTTCTGGCCGGCCTCCAGAGCCGCGTCGTTCACTTCCCGGACCCGGACCTCGAAGCCGCTCTTGGCGGCGACCTCGGCGATACCGCTCCCCATGAGGCCGCAGCCCACCACCCCTACTCGTTCGATCTGCACAGCGTTGTTCTCCTGATTCTTCGCGATTGGTTTTGCGTTGCCCCGAAGCCGACAGACGGCCCCCTGGAAACGCATCTCGAATCTTCTGTCTCTCGGATCTTCTCTAGTCGTCGTAGTCGCGCATGATGTCGCGGGCGACTCCGTGGAACTGACGCTTCACCCACCGACGCCACGATGACGGTGGTGGCTTCAGCGACCGCCCGGTCTCCAGGTCGTCGAGGACGCCCTCCACTTCGCTCCGGACGTCTTTGACCTTCTTCTTGTGGTTCTTGCCAACCATGTACCCGATCCCGGTCCAGAGCCCGAGACCGGCCGCCACGCCGGCTCCCACCGCGACGCCCATGGGGGCCACGCTGGCCAACGCTGCGCCGCCCATGGCACCCACGACGCCGCCGGCCGTTCCGCCGCCGAAGACCGCACCGGCAATGTCGTCGCCCCGAGTTCCCGGATCGACGGTGAACTCCACCAATGTCCGTCCTTCCTCCACCACGTGGAGACGGATCTCCACCGACTTCGCTGAAGCGATGTAGTACTTCCGCGAGGTGAAGCTCGCGGCCCGCGCCAGCTGCGACGCCCAGTCCAGGGCCGGCCGATACTGTAACACTTCCGTGCCCCTCCGCACGGGCTGGAGGAGCTGGGTCGCCACCATGAACTCGTCGATCTCGTCGCGGATCTCGGCGATGTCGCGTTCCACCACCCTGGAGGTGGACACGGTGGACGGGCCGAAGGTGCGATCGAGGAAGCCACCGTCGGCTTCGCCGCCCCGCACCTCGGCGAGGGCCCGTCGGATATGGTTCTCCGAAAGACCTACCTCTCCGGCGATACGGAAGAGTTCGACTTCCGTCAGCGTCCCCTCGGACGCATCGGCCTCCGACCCGGCAAGTTCGGCGGCACGCCTGATCACGGCATCGAACTGCTGCCGCGTCAGACTCCGTCCGTCACCACCCGTCATGGGCCATCGTCTTTCGAAGCGTCAGAACGCCTCGACAATCACGGCGCCGCCCTGACCACCCCCGATGCACGCCGAGCCGAGGCCGTACTTCTTGCCCCGACGCCGGAGCTCGTGGATGAGGTGGATGGTGATCCGAGCACCCGACGCCGCCAGGGGGTGTGTGATGGCGATGGCGCCGCCGTTGACGTTGGTGATGTCGGGATCGAGGCCCAGCTCCTTCTCCACCGACTTGTATTGGGGCGCGAACGCCTCGTTGACTTCCACCAGGTCCATGTCGTCGAGGGACATGCCGGCCTTCTCGAGAGCGAGTCGGGCGGAAGGGGCCGGCCCGATTCCCATGACCTGAGGCTCGACGCCGACGAAGCCCCACGACACGATCCGACCGATGGGCTCGACACCGTTGGCCGCAGCCCAGTCGGCGCTGGCGAGAACCGCACTGGCTGCACCGTCACCGATGCCGCTGGCGTTGCCGGCGGTCACGAGACCGTCCTTCTTGAAGTACGGTCTGAGCTTGGCCAACGCTTCCATGCTCGTATCCGGCCGCATGTGCTCGTCGGCGGCGTACGTGGTAACGCCCTTGCGACCCTCGATGACGACCTCGGTGATCTCGGCGTCGAAGTGTCCCGCGTCCCACGCGGCCTTGGCCCGTTCCTGGGACGCGACGGCAACGGCGTCGGCCTCTTCGCGGGTCACGTCGTAGCGCTCGGCGAGTTCCTCGGCGGTCTGGGCCATGGTGAGTCCGCAGTTGGTGTCGAGGAGTGCTTCCCACAGGAGGTCCTCGAACTGGCCACCCGCCGGCCCGAGGCGCAGTTGCTTGCCCCAACGCGCTCCTCTGACCACGTGGGGGGCCTGACTCATGGACTCGGTACCACCCGTCAGGCAGACGTCGGCCTCACCGAGCACGATCTCCTTGGCGCCCTGGACGATGGCCTCGAAACCCGAGCCGCACAGCCGGTTCACCGTGAGGGCCGGCTTCTCCTGAGGCACACCACTCTGCAAGGCCACGTGCCGGGCGAGATAGATGGAGTCGGACGACGTCTGGAGGGCGTTGCCGATGAAGGTGTGGTCCACCTGATCAGCGGAGATGCCCGCCGCCTCGAGGGCGGCCTTGCTCGCGAAGACACCGAGCTGGGTGGCGGTGAAGTCCTTGAGCGAGCCGCCGAAGGTACCGAAGCCGGTACGCTTGCCAGAAAGCACGACGACGTCGCGCGAATGGCCCTGGGTAGCCATGAAACCTCGTATGAATTGGATGTCGGGTGATTCGGGCCCTCAGCTACCCCGAGGGGGGCGCGCGGTTCACGCCGCAGAGGGAAAGTCGGGCCGGTCCTGAAGCTCGCGTATGAGCCACAGGTGCCGCCGGTTGTGCGCCAGGAGCAGGTCGAAACCCGTGCCCAGGGAGAACCGCATGACGGCGAGGAAGGGCGAGGAGAAGCGGATCTTGCCCAGGTCGAGACCGTGAGAGGCTTCAACCAGCTCACGGAGTCTCGCCTGATGACCCTGGAAGGTGGCCAGGGCATCCGCCGGGTCGACGTCGGGTTCCGGCACCATGGGACGGAACGTCTTCATGCGCCGTTTCACCGGCGGCTCCATCGTCCGGACGAACCACGTGGCGATCCAGGGGTGGCGGTAGGGTCCGTCGGAGCGTCGAGGCGCTGCGCCGTCGGCCCGGGCCTCGGCGACCAGCCTTTCCATTACGGCCAGGTACTCGGCGTTGACCAGTCCGAGGTGGGCCAGGTGCCCGGTCATGGACCACCGGGCCTCGTCGGGACGCCAGCGCGCCCCCTCCACCGAGACGGCGTCGAACATGTCCGCCGCCTCGTGGTGCTGTCTTTCGATCTCGGCCAGGAGGCCGTCGAGGTCTTCGACCCGCTTGGGAATCACACGAACTCTTTCTCCGGCGGCTTGTCCAGGTGAGCCAGGAAGGCCTGCTTGTTGTTGCACCTCATGTACGCTTCTTCGGGCGTGATCTTGCCCGACATCAGAAACTCGAGGATGTGTTGATCCAGGAGCTGCATCCCGTCCTTCTTACCCGTCTGGATGATGGACGGGATCTGATGGATTTTGCCCTCGCGAATCAGGTTCCCGATGGCGGAGGTGCCGACCATGATCTCCATGGCCGCCATCCGGCTCTTCCCGTCCTTCGCCCGTAGGAGCACCTGGGCGACGACCCCCTTTAGGCTTTCGGCCAACATGGAGCGGACCTGTTCCTGCTCGTCGGCGGGGAAGACGTCGATGATTCGATCCACCGTCTTCGGTGCCGAATTCGTGTGCATCGTCCCGAACACCAGGTGACCCGTCTCCGCGGCTGTGATGCCCAACTCGATGGTCTCCCGGTCGCGCATCTCACCGACGAGGATGACGTCGGGGTCCTCTCGGAGCGCTGCCCTCAGGGCATTGGCGAAGCTCTTCGTGTTCGTCCGGATCTCCCGTTGGTTCACCAGCGACTTCTGGTTCTCGTGGACGAACTCGATGGGATCCTCGATGGTGAGGATGTGGTCGGAGCGCGTGCGGTTGATGAGGTCCGTCATCGCCGCCAGCGTGGTGCTCTTTCCCGAACCCGTCGGTCCCGTCACCAGGACGAGTCCCTTGGTGAGCATGCAGAGGCGGCGTATGGCTTCGGGGAAGCCCAGGTCGTCGGCGGTCAGGATATCGGAGGGGATGGTCCTGAAGACGGCCCCCAACCCCTTCCGTTGCCAGAAGACGTTCACGCGGAAGCGCGCCAGGCCCTCGATCTCATACGCGAAGTCGTAGTCCAGTCGATCGATGAAGGCGATCCGCCACTCCTCCTCCATGATCTCGTAGACCAGCGCTTCCATATCCTCGTTCGAGAGGTCGCGGAACTTCAGTCGTTGGAGGTGCCCGTGAACCCGTATGACCGGCGGCGAACCGACGGTGAGGTGCAGGTCGGACCCACCCTGCTGCACGAGGACCTTCAAGAACTGATCAATCTGCGCCATTCAGGCTCTCCCTTCGTATACGAAGCTCATGACTCCAGCGACTCCAACGTCCACTCCAGCTCTCCGCTCTCGACGTCCCGAATGAAGAGCCGGTAGCGGATGCCCGACTCCCGAGCGGCGTCCATGGACTCTTCGGGCCAGTGGACGAAGGCCACCGAGGCGATGCCGACGGCGGCTGACACCCAGCTGCCGTCACCACCGGAGAGATCCACGGAAACGGCGTCGAAGTGGAAAATCTTCAACGCGTCGATCTCGGCGTCCCAGCTGGCCGGATCATCGGGAAGCCGCACACTGAACGCCCTGGCGGCTGCAGCCTGGGTGCCCGTGTGCAGGTAGATGCTCCTCCACGATGGATCCAGCGTCAGCTCGGGAAGGTGGGCGAGGATCTGGTGACCCAGCTCCGCCGGATCGGTGGTCACCGCGAAGCGTGCCGTGCCGGACCGGGCGAGGATCTGGATCTCGGACACGATACCGGCGGGTGGGGTCGGGAATCCCTCGTCCTCCTCCGCGGCCTCTCCTTTGGGGATGAAGAGATACTCCCTGCCGGATTCGTCCGCGATGCAGTGGGCCCTCACCGGGGTCGCCGAGTCGCCGCGCCCCACCAGGGCGTCCCATTCGGCCCGCCTCTCGGTCACCATGTGACTGGGCTGCGGGGCGAGGCTGCCCTCCAGCGAGTCGAACCAGTCGCCGGCCAGCGTTCTCCGGCGAATGGTCCCGCGATCGTCCCACCAGGCCTGAGCCCGGTTCGTACGAACCGAAATGCCCCAACGGGAGGCTTCGCAGTCCCGGACCACGTCCAGGACGTTCTCGAGGGAGAGGGGCTCCCTACGCTCGCCATCGAGGGCGGCAGCCCGGGCATGAACCTGGCGGATGAGCTCACGAATGGCGGCCGGGGAAGCCAGGCCGAGGTCGAGATCCAGCTCGGTCCTCTCCCTCAGCTCATCCAATGCGTCGACCCGGAGGGGTGAATCGACAACCACCTGAAGGGTCTCGTCCGTCCTCAGGATGGGGAGTGTGAGGTGCTCCAGAGCCCACTCGGCCGTCACCAACGAGGCAGCTTCCAGATCGACCGCCTCAGCGTCGGGAAAGACGTAGGGCAGGTCGAACTGGGAGGCGAGCCCGAACTCGATCTCCTCCTCGGAGACGATGCCGCTGGCGACGAGGGCCGCGCCGAAGAAGCCACCGTGCTCGCGCTGGTACTCGAGCGCGGTCTCGATGTCCTCCTCGTTGATGCGGCCGAGCCCCTTGAGGATCTCGCCGATGGTGCGTTGCGGTTGGTCAGCCATTCGCGTAGTCGGATTGGAGGTGTTCTACGATCCAGGTGCCCACGTCCTCGGTGGAGCGGTCGCCACCTAGGTCCGGTGTGCGGCACCCCGCTTGGAAGGAGGCGATGGCCGCGGCTTCGACACGCGCCCCGGCATCGGCATGGCCCAGGTGGTCGAAGAGGAGCCCGACGCATCGGATGGCGCCCAGGGGATTCGCTCGCCCGGTGCCGGCGATGTCGGGAGCCGATCCGTGAACAGGCTCGAAGAGGGCGTGGCGGCCGGGGTGGATGTTGGCCGAGGGCGCCAGGCCCAGTCCTCCCGTGATCTCGGCGGCGAGATCGCTGATGATGTCGCCGAAGAGGTTGGAGGCCACCAGCACCTGGTATCGCTCCGGTCGCCGGACCAGATCCATGGCCATGGCGTCGACGTACATGGCGTCGCGCTCGATTCCGGGGAAGCCCTCCCCGATGTCGTCGAAGACCCGCCGCCAGAGCCCCCCCACGTGACGCATGACGTTGGACTTGTCCACGAGGGTGACACGCGTGCGACCCTGGGCCAAGGCGTACTCGAAGGCGGCGGTGACGATACGCTCGACGCCCATCCGGGTGGCGATGTTCTCCTCCAGTGCCACCTCGTGCGGTGTGCCTTTCCGCAGGCTGCCCCCCATCCCCGTGTACTCGCCCTCGGTGTTCTCCCGGAAGATGTCCAGGCGTACGCCCGACATGTCCCGCTCCAGCGGCGAGAGCTCGGGCGCGAGGAGCGAACAGGGCCGGAAATTCACGAAGAGGTCGAGCTTGAAGCGCATGCCGAGAAGGATGTCCTTGGCGTGCTGGTTGCTCGGAACGCGAGGATCGCCCAGTGCCCCCAGGAGAACGGCGTCGTACTCCGACTCGATGGAGGAGAACTCCTCGTCGGTGATCGTCACGCCGTCTCGGAGGAAGCGGTCTGCACCCAGATCGAGCTCGGTGGCCTCTACGCCCAACCCTTCCGCATCGGACACCATCTGGAGGACGCGGCGAGCCTCACGGACGACCTCCTGACCGATTCCGTCACCAGGTATGAGAGCGATGCGGGGCATGGTCGAGAGTGTCGGAGGAAGCAGTTCGATCTTGAAAGGCTCGCCACATCGTTGGACTGGGAAAAGGTCTTCGGCCGTCAGCGGGTGGGGACGGCAACGACGATCTCTCCGCCGCCGCCACCCCGGTTCCCCGCCAGGGTGTACGGATAGCGCCCCTCGGGCGCACCTTCGAACGACACCACGAAGCGCGCGTCGTACTCGAGGAGGGGCGGGGACCGATCCTGGCCGGTTCGGACCAGAAAGGTGCGGGCCGTTTCGGGGATGCTGTCCAGGACGAACGCGAGTTCGTGGACCATCCGGTCGGCGCTGACGAACTGGACGTAGTCGCCTGGGCGCACGGTCAACGTGTCCGGGGCCGCGCGTTCGGCGACTCCGGTGGAGATCCGCACCGTGTGGACCCGGTCGTCGAGCGTCAGGCCCAACTCTCCCTGGAGGACCTCGTCGGGCATGAGGGCCGGGTCAGGGCGGTCGCACGCCGCCTGGGCCATGCAGAGGGGCAGGGCGATGAGGAGCCGTGCGGTCCTCGCGGTCACCATCCGTCTCAAGCCTCGAAGGCGCGAGACTTCAGGCATCCACCTCCGTCCCGCACGAAACGCAGAAACGCCAACTGGGCTCCACTTCGTCGCCGCACTCCGGGCACGGCACCAGGCTGGCGTCCGTCCCGCAGTAGGGGCAGAAGTTGAGCGTTTCTCGCTCGGGGAGATCGGCACGGCACCACAGGCAGGAGCCTCCCGGCTGGGAGCCACGCCGAACGGGCTCGTCAGTCGGCGGGTCCTCCTCGACAAACTCGGGCTCCAGCGGCGTGCGTCGGGTGGACCCGTCGCTGTCGGCGGGTGCGGTGTCGGCCTCGTCCATGACTTCGTCCATGTCGGCAGGAGATTCGTCGGGCGCGGCACCGTTGCCCACCGCGCCGTGACCCGCCGCTTCGGTCGCGGCATCGTCCATGTCGTCTTCCAAAAGGCCCTCCGCCGCGGCGTGAACGTCGGCCTCGGGGGGCACGACGGTAGGCCCGCTGGCGTCGGCGAAGATATCGACACCGGGAGGCACCACGCCCATCCCCTCTGCCGTGGCGTTGCCCTCGGCGGGAGCGAGATCGGTCATGGCTACGGGGTCTTCGGCCTCCAACTCCTCATAAAGGTCCGGAAGCTGGTCCAGCGCCTGGTGGGAAAGGTCCAGGTACGCCTGGTTCAATCGCACGTCCACGGCCGCGAACTCCCGATAGACGCCGGTGTTGGGGTTCGGCGTTTCGAGCTCCGCCCGGAGGTCCCTGAGAGCCGGCTCCGAGTCGAGGATGAGGTAGCCGCCTTCGCCGGCGAGGAGGCGCACCAGCGCGTCTTCGTAGTCACCGTTCATCTCGACTCCGATCCGGTCCCGGTGGGAGCCGTACGGCACGAGATTCTGATAGATCTCCGCTACGGTGAAGGGCTGAGTGAGGTACTCCGGCCGCTGCGTCTGGATCTCCTCGAGCAGCGCGCGATGAAAGCGCTCCAGTATCTGTGTGGTCATCCCCCCTACTCCTCCACTTCCAGTCGGATCAAACCCGCCTCGACGGCCGCACGCAGGAACGCCTCCGGATCGACGAAGGGAACTTCGATGCCGAACTCCTCGTGCCACCGCTCGGCCATCCGACGCATGTAGTCGGAAACGCCCTCGTGGCGAAAGCCGGCCTGGTCCCTCATCTGCCGGACGATCTCGTGCCAGTCGCCTCGGAGAAGATAGCCGTCGGCCGTCCGGATCACACGGTCCTCGTCTTCCTCCGTTCCCGCGTCGAAGAGCTCGAGCTGGCTGGGATCGAAGTAGCCGGCCGGGTCGTGGGCGCCCATGCTGGCCTCGACATCGGCGAGGAGCCGATCGATGGGATCGTCGAGTTGCTCGAGGTCGCGGAGGCGCGTCTCCCAGGGCGTCAGCCGTGGATCTCCCGACTCCATGTGCCAGAGCGTGCGCTTGAGCTCCATGAGTCGCCACACGGCCAGCGGGTCCCAATGCTCCTGGGGCGGCACCCGCTCGAACTCCCGGAGCGAGCCTTCCCAGTCACCACGGTCGTAGAGAAGGTGGCCCAGATACACGCGGGCCTCGTAGAGGTCGGCGTCGAGGCGGAGGGCTCGTCGGATCTGACGACCGGCGCCGACCTCGTCACCCAGCCGGTGGAGGGCGTACCCCAACGAGGCGGCGGCCTCGGCACTGTCCGGACGACTCGCGGCGGCCTTGGCGAAGATGTCCCGGCAGTCGCCGTACATGGCCGCTCGGTAGAGGGCACGGCCCATGGTGAGCATGAGCTCGATGTCGTCATCGAACCCCATCTCGGCGACCTGCCGGAAGTACCGGAGGGCCGTCTCCCGCTCGCCGAACCGGAGGAGCGTTTCCCCGAGGCCCACCAGGGCGTCTTCGTGGGAGGGATCCAGGAGTGCGGCCCGCTCGAAGGCGTGCCGGGCCCAGGCGTACTCCTCCCGGGCGAGGCGGGCGTACCCCATGCCGACGTAGAGCTCGACGGCATTGGGATAGAGCGCGAGCCCCTCCTTCAGCATCTCCAGGGCAGCGTCGTAGTCACCGTCGTTGTAGAGCCGGTGCGCCTGCTCGTCGTATTCCTCAGAGCTGAGGAACCCATCAGGCATCTAGAGCTTACCTCTCCTCGACCGCAGGGCCGCTACCGTTCGGATGATCCCGGAACACAACAGGTCGTCGCCCAAAACGTAATGCCCTACGACAGACGGTACCAGGCGCTTGTCAGGGCTTGGCGTATGCGATGCCGCAGGCCGGGCACACCAGATCCTTACCCGCCCGGACCAGGCGGCTCACGGTGCCGTGGCGCGGGCAGAAAGGATCGCCACCGCCGTCGAGGACCTCGCGGACCTTCTTTCGCTCGGTTCGGGTGGCCTTGGGAATGGCCAGTTCGTAGCGGAGAGACGAGACGTTGCACTCGAAGATACCCGTCGCCGAGCCGTCATCGTTGCTCCGGATGCCGAGAAGCATGAGAAAGCCGCCGTTGGGCGACTCCACCTGCTGGCCCGCGTAGTACTGCTGCAGCAGCTGCTTCGCGTTGTCCAGCTGCAATGCGTCACCCAAGTCCCGCCCCCTGTTTCGATCGGTGCCCGAACGGTTGCCGGGGCGACTGCAAAAAGACGCCCCTACCCCGATTTTCGGGAAAAAAGTGGGCGGAAGTATAGAAGAGGTGGGCAAATCGCGCTACCCGTTCGTCCGCCCGCTGCCCAGGAAGTGGAAGCCCTCGCCACGACCGGGTTCTCGGTGGTTCTCGGAGACGAGAAAAGGGGCCGGCGCCGCGTGGGCGCCGACCCCTTGAACCTTCGTACGTCGGCGGTCAGTTGACCGCGACGTCCTCTACTGCTTTCTCGACGGCCGTAGCCTTCGCCGTACCGTGCGCGATGGCCGGCTTGCAGAAGCGGATTCCGATCTCGTGCAGGCTCCGGAGATCCGAATCCGACAGATCGGGATACCGCTCCCCGATGTAGTCGATGGTTTCGTCCATCCAGTGGCGCTGATCATCTTCCGCGGCCTGGAGTACACCGCAGCGGTGGACGTGGCTGAACAGCTCGTCCCGCGCCCGATCCAAGAGTTTCTCGTGCGACAAGTCGCCCTCCAATCATTGTTGTTCTGAAGCGCGCCTTCAGCACGCCGTAGCCCGAACGTTACTTTCAGGCCGTCATAACCTAACCTTGAAACAGAAACAGATAAACCGGAGCGTTCGTGACGCGAAACGGCCCACCTGACGCCGTCGAGCTGGAGGTCTTCCGGCACCTCTTCACCGCCCTGGCGGAGGAGATGGGTGCCGCCCTGAAGCGCGCGTCGTTCTCTCCGAACATCAAAGAGCGCCGGGACTACTCCTGCGCCCTCTTCAACCCCTCGGGCGCTGCCGTCTCTCTGGGCGATCACATGCCCGTCCACCTCGGGGCCATGCCGATGAGCGTGGAGGCCGCCCTTGCCGAGCTCGGCGCCCTGGAACCCGGTGACGTGGTCTGTCTCAACGACCCCTTCCGCGGTGGGACACACCTTCCCGACATCACCCTGATCTCCGCGGTCCACGACGCCGACGACGGACTGTTGGGCTATGTCGCCTCGCGGGCCCACCACAGCGACGTAGGCGGGTCCACGCCGGGCTCCATGCCGCTGGCCCGGGAGATCTTCGAGGAAGGACTGCGAATCCCTCCGGTCCTTCTATACGAGAAGGGCGCCAGAAACGACGCCCTGTGGCGCACCATCCTGGCCAATGTCCGCACGCCCGTCGAGCGGGCCGGCGACCTCGACGCCCAGCTCGCCGCACTCCACACCGGGTCGACTCGGCTCCTCGAGATCGTCGAACGCCGAGGGGCCGCCAAGACCCTCGCCGCCATGGACGCGCTCATCGAGTACGCCGACCGGCTGGTGGCCGCCGGTCTGGGGTGTATCGACGACGGGACCTTCGTCGGTGAAGACGTGATCGAGGACGACGGCTTCGGATCGGGGCCCCTCCCCATCCGCGCCACCCTCGAGCTTTCCGGATCGCGACTGATCATCGACTTCGAGGGAACCTCGCCCCAGGTCCCCGGCGGCGTGAACGCCGTGGCGGCCATCACCTCGTCGGCGACCCGCTACGTCGTGCGATGCATCGTCGAGGCCCTCCTCGGTGAACCGCTCCCGGCCGGCGGAGGCTCCATGAGCGCCGTCGAGCTGCGACTGCCTCCGAGCAGCCTGGTCAACGCTTCGCTCCCTGCCTCCGTGGCGGCAGGGAACGTGGAGACGAGCCAACGCATCACCGACACCCTCTTCCGGGCCTTCGGTCAGGCACTTCCCGACCTGGTCCCTGCTCTCTCGCAGGGGACGATGAACAACACCACCGTGGGCGGCATCGACCCCCGGACCGGAGAGCCCTTCGCGTACTACGAGACGGTGGGCGGAGGCATGGGAGCCGGTCCCTCCGCCGACGGCCTGAGCGGCGTCCACGTCCACATGTCCAATTCATTGAACACGCCCGTCGAGGCGCTCGAACATGCCTACCCCTTCCGCATCACGCGCTACGAAATCCGCCGTGGGTCCGGCGGGGCGGGGCTTCACCGGGGAGGCGACGGACTCCGCCGCGATCTCCAGGTGCTGGGCCCGGCGCGGGTGGCACTACTCTGCGAACGTCGGGAACGGGGACCCTCCGGCGCCCGCGGCGGGGAAGAGGGCGCCACGGGAGAGAACGTCATCATCCGCGACGGGCAGGAAGAGCGTTTGAACGGGAAGGCTACCTTCTGGGTCGAAGCCGGGGACGTAGTGAGCATTCGGTCTCCCGGCGGCGGCGGTTGGGGCACCTGACGCCGACCCACCTACCCCTCGAACCAGCTCTCGAATGCGCCTCCGATTCTCCGCAGTCTGTGACGACGCCCGGACCACCCCAACCGGCCGGATCGACCTCCATGGGGTGTACCATGACCTCGCCGCCCCCGGCTTCCCCGCGAAGCAGGAGCACCTCGTCCTCGTCGTGGTCCTCGAGTGGAATCGCGAAGATCATGGTCGCTACCTCTTCAAGGCCGACCTCGAGGACGAGGACGGCCAGATCTCGCTTACCGTGGAAGGGGAGACGGAGGTGCATCAGTCTCCCCCGGATCAGCCTCCGGCGAGGAGCCAACTCATCATGCCCATCGAAGAGGTCATCTTCCCCCACCCCGGCCAGTACACCTTCCGTGTGAAGGTGAAGGGCCAGACGCTGGAGGGACCGGGCATCTATCTCATGGAGATGCCGCAGGAGTTCGCGACCCCGGAGGAGGGCCAGGCGCCCGCCTGATGATGATGGCGTCGCCGACGCTTCCACGCCGAGCCGGGAACGACCCCGCCGACTATGGGCGCCACCGCTTCGGCTCCGCCCGGGTCATCGCTCTTCCCGCCGCCGCGTCCTGGGCGCGGGAGGCCATCGAAGCCGAGGGAACCCTTCACGACTGGGCCTCGAGTGGGCCCGAGAGCGCCTCCTTCGCAGGACGGGGTGAGGTCTACTCCTTCCAGGCGCCGGCGGACGGACCCGACCGTCGGAAGCGGTGGGCGGTCCGTCACTACCGCCGGGGAGGCGCCGTGGCCGCCCGGCTCGGCGACCGGTATCTCCGCCTGGGGCGCTCCCGACCCGAGCGGGAGATCCATGCGGCATCGGCCGCCAGGGCCCGCGGCATTCGGACGCCGGCCGTCGTCGCAGGCGCGGTCTATCCGGCGGGGATGTACTACCGGTGCGACCTGGCCACGGAAGTGGTGCCGGGCGCCAGGACGCTGGCCGACGTGGCTCATGACACCGACGGCACCCGGGCCTGGCTCGACGCCATGGCCGCCGCCGGTCGACTCGCGACCGAGCTCGCTGGTGCCGGCATCCTCCATGTGGACTTCAACGCCCACAACATCCTTTTCGAGGAAGGCGATACCGGACGACCGTGGGTCATCGACCTGGACCGGGCACGGGTAAGCAACCGTCGCGACAGTGACGCCGCGGAGCGCATGCTCGCACGTCTCACCCGTTCGGTGGTGAAGGTCGGCACGCCGACAGGCGAGTCGCTGGGCGACGGTGAGGTGCTGGTGGCCCTCCGGGGGAAGGCGTGAGCGAAGCGCCGGGCGGCCGGGCGGCCGGGCCACCGACCTTGAGGATGGCCGAGCCGCCCCGGGAGATCTGCATCGTCATGCTCTCGGCCATCGGCGACGCGGTCCACGTGCTTCCGGTGGCCAACGCCCTCAAGCGCCACTGGCCGGACTCCCGGATCACCTGGGTCATCCAGCCGGTGGCCCACATGATGGTCAAGGACCACCCGGCCATCGACGACTTCATCCTCTTCCGGCGCCGTCGCGGCTTGGCGGCGTGGCAGGGCTTCCAGGAGATCATGGAAGCGTTCCGCGGTCGACGCTTCGACCTCCTCATCGGCCTCCAGGTCTACTTCAAGGCGGGGCTCATCACCGCCCTCGCACCCGCGCGGGTGAAGCTGGGGTTCGATCGGGTGCGGGCCCGGGACGCCCAGTGGCTCTTCACTACGGACCGCATCCCCGCCCGAGGCCAACGCCACGTCCAGGATCAGTACTTCGAGTTCCTCGAGCACCTGGGCATCGACCCCGAACCGGTGGAGTGGCGGTTGGACTTCACCGAGGCCGAGCGTAGGGCACAGGGGGCTTTCTTCGACGACCTGGACCGGCCGGCGTGCGCGGTGGTCGTAGGCACCAGCAAGCTCGAGAAGAACTGGCACGCCGAAGGGTACGCCAAAGTCCTGGAGGCGGTGGAGTCGAAGCACGGACTCCGCCCCGTCATCGTCGGAGGTCCATCGGAGGTGGAGCGCCGGATCGCCGACGAGGTCCGGAGGCGCACGTCGGCCACCGTGGTCGACGCCCTGGGCGACGACCTCCGGAAGCTCATGTGGATCGTCGAGGGGAGCGCGCTCCTCATCTCGCCCGACACGGGCCCCCTCCACATCGGCCATGCCCTGGGCACCCCCGTCGTAGGGCTCTTCGGGTACACCAACCCCAAGCGTTCGGGCCCGTACCGTGATTTCCGGGATCTCGTCGTCGACGGATACGCGGAGTACCCTGGTGAGGAGTACCCCGTCATGCCCGACTACCGGGACGGGATGAAACGGATCGGGGTGGACGACGTGTTGGCGAAGGTGGACCGGGCCATGGAGGTGTACGTTGGGAAGGAGAATCGAGGACGTTAGCGGAGTGGGCGGCGCGAGCTGGGACCGAGCTCTGGCCATCGCACCCGCCGACCTGATCGACACCACCCTCGAACTCCACTGGGCCGCTCAACTCATCGCCTCCGCCGGGCAGACCTTCGCCGAGCCCCGGGACGACGACAGTCACCGGGCGATGACGTGGAGCAGCGGGCTCGGCGCCTTCGTCGGAGCGGACTTCGCCGGACCCTACCCCTTCCGCCTAGCCCTCCGCCCGGTGGACCTGGCCCTCGTCCTGCTCGACAGAGCCGATGGAGTCCTGAGCGTGTTCGAACTCCAAGGCCGCTCGAGGCAGGATGCGTACGACTGGCTGGCCCTGGGGATGGCCACGTATCGCGGCGGATCGCCTCCGGTCATCGAGCGGCCCGAGTACGACATGCCCCGGCATCCCGTTGGTGGTCGCGCGGCATTCTCCCGCGATCGATCCGACGAGCTCGCCGCCCTCTCGGCACTCTACGCGTCGGCCGCGGCCACCCTCGTCCGACTCTACGGCGATCTCGACGAGGCGTCCGAAGTCAGGTGCTGGCCGCACCACTTCGACATCGCGACGCTCCTCACCCTCGAGGCGCCTGGGGACGCCGAGGAGAGTCGGACCATCGGGGTGGGCCTGGCTCCCATGGGGGGCGGGTACGATACCTGGTACCTCTACGTCACACCCCGACCTTACCCCGACGCCGACGACCTTCCTGCCCTGAGGCGAGATGGACGCTGGCACACCGACGAGTGGACGGGGGCGGTGCTCCCCGGCGCCGAGGTCATGGGCTTCGACCCCGGCGAGCGGTCCGCGCGGATCGAAGCGTTCCTGACGGAGGCGACGGAGGCGGCCCGGAAAGCGCTCGCCTGACTCTGGGTTGGCGCGCGAGGTCGCAAGTCAGCGCACGGCACTCGCGGGTACCGTCCGGGTTGCGCGACGGGTCGGACGCTAGAGCACCGCACTCGCCGAACGCTGCCGGCTGACGTTTAAAGCCAGAAGGCCTTCGCGGCGAGGAGCCCGAAGGCGGCCAGGGCCCCCAGCGACGCCTCCCATTCCCGGTTCCGAGAGTACTGGGCCCATCGGAAGCCGGCCGTCTGACCACCCTCGGGCCGGTAGGGCGTGATCCGCGGCAGGAAAGCCGGCACGCTGGCGGCGTACTCGGAGTACCGCTCGGGGAACAACTCACCCAGGTGGCGGGCCTCTCCGGCCATGGTACGGGTGTAGATCGTGGCGAAGAAGAGGAGGAAAACCGTCGGCCAGATCCAGTGCCCGCCGGCGATGGAGACACCCAACCCGATGAAGAAGCTCCCCAAGTAGAGGGGGTTCCGGGTAAAGGCATACGGGCCCGAGACCGTCAGCTCCTGATCCTTGTGAATGGTCCCTGCCGACCAGCCGCGGATGAAGAGACCGAGGGCGGCGAGAGCCACCCCCACGCCGAGGGAGTTCACCGAGGGGCTGGAGAACCAGAGGAAGGGAATGACGATCAGCCAGACCGCTCTCAGGCGGAGCTGGCGCATGGTCAACGCCATGTCGGGGCCTTCAGCGCTGGTTCGTCGATTCGGCCCGGCGGGCCCGGCCTTCCATCGCCTCCGCCCGAGAGTCCGGGTGGAGAGGATAGCCGTCCTGGACGGAACGCAGATGGAGGGTGAGCGATCCGGGGAAGCCCGGGATGTCGGACTTCACATAGACCGGAATGCGGCGCTCGTCGTCGGTGACGTGGATCTCGGCCTTGCCACCCTTGCCGAAGAGACCGTCGGTCTGGATCTCCGGGCTGATGACGATGGTGTTGTAGAGCACACCCTCGGTCTCCCGCTGATCCTTACGAAGAACCTTGATCGTCACCGGGTTGCCGTCTTCCTGGAAGTAGCGGCTGAGCGTGTAGGACTTCCCTACTTCCAGGGGCAGCGTGCGCAGATAGTAGATGAAAGCGATCTCGTCGAGAGGCAACGCCGAACCCAGGTCGCCGGCCTCGTCGTTGTCCTGCCGCTCCCACCGCATGCGATCGGGGAAGAACTCCCAATGGCGGTAGCTCTGGTACCCGATCTCGTCGATGTCTCGGACGTAGCGCCACGTCTGGAGCGTGGACACATCGAACCACGTCTGGTAGAGGTCGTCGACCTTGGCCGGGCCGAGGCTGCCCTGGATCCCCATCTCCACCCGGTAGACCGGATTGCCTTCATGCTCGTCGGTACCGACCACGGCCATGAAGCCCTCACCGACGCCGAAGATGCCCACCTTCACCTTGTAGACCAGATGCTCACCCGGTCCGAAGGGAGCCCGGGCGGCGAAGCGATCCTCGGGCACGTCGTCTGCGGTGAGCATGACCGGGACGTCGGCGCCCGGAAAGGCGGTGCGCAGGGAGTCCACGATGAAGTCCCGGTCGCGCACGGGATCACCGTTGCCTTCCTGGGCCTCGAGGGCCGACGGAGCCGCGAAGAGGGCGGTGACGGCGGTAGCCGCCAGAATCCTGTTCACGCCGCCTCCGCGTCCACGTCGGACCAGATGGAGCCACGAAGCCTGGCGAGCCCCAGGAACGTCCGCCACGGACGGAAACGCGAAGGCCGCGCCTTCAGATCGTAGCGAACCCGCGTGGGTACCTCGGCGATGCGTCGGGCGTGGGGCGCCAACTTGCCGAGGAGTTCGACGTTCGCCGCCCAGCCGTCGGAGCGCAGGAGCGGCTCGCCGTCCTCGAGCTCGCGAAGGGCCTTCTTGAGCACGATGATCCGGTAGGCGCGAAGACCGGGCAAGGGATCCGAAACGGGCGCTCCGCCCATGAGGCTGCGGAGGAACTTCCGCGCCGCCCAACGGACCATCCGGGTCGGTTTCCGCTCCTCGTCGAGTTCTTCGGTCACGCCAGCCACGATGTCTGCGCCACCCTCCAGTACCTTCACCAGAGACACGATGTCGTCGGGGGACTCGGTGAAGTCGGCTTGCAGGACCACGGCGCAGTCCCGCTTCGGGTAGGGCGCCTCGTCCTTCACGTGGCGCAGAAGACGCTCCACGGACGCTCCATAGCCGATCCGCTCCTCGGAGCGAAGGACCGTCAGCGGAAGCGACCGCCGATACCGCTGAAGCACCTCGGGCGTCTCGTCGGTGGACGCATCGTCGTAGACGACGAGTCGGTAGTCCCGATCGAACTCGCCGAGGACGTTCCGCGTCTTCCACAGCAGCACGCCCACCGTCGAGGCTTCGTTGTGGGTCGGTATGCAGACGTAGATCACGATTGACAGGTCATGACGGCCGGGCCGATACGCGCCGTGTGCGGCATCGACAGAGGCTCGCGTGAGGTGGGGCGGAAGCCGATCCGCCACATGCAGCTAGTAACCTAGCCTCGGGAGTCCTGTTCCTCTGGCGGGCGTGTCTTCCACCGTTTGTGCTGCCAGAAATACTGCTCCGGCGCCCTTCGGATGGTCCCCTCGAGCCGGGCGTGGTACTCCGCCATGAGGTTGCGGACGTCGAGATCGAGATCGCCGGTGGCCTCGTATTCCATGGGCTCGGCATGGACGACGTACCGATGCCCTCGACGCTCGCCATCGGTGCCTTCATCTCGACCCCGGTCGGCCGGCTCGGCGAGTGCGTACCCGAAGAGGATCGGGGCCCCCGACCGGAGCGCGAAGAGGGCCGGGCCGCGAGCGGTGGCCGCCAGGCGCCCGAAGAAGGGAACGAAGATCCCGTTGCGATGCATGTTCTGGTCGGCCACCATCGCCGCCGCCCGTCCGTCCCGGAGGGCGCGGAGAACACCCTTCGGAGCCTCTCCCATGTCGATGACCCGCATGCCCAGCCGGCGACGGGCCTCGAAGAGGTCTTCCTCGAAGCGGCGGTTGGCCATGCCCTTTCCGACGACGTCGAGAGGAACGCCGCGGGCAGCGAGGGCCGCCCCGGCGACCTCCCAGTTGCCCAGGTGCCCAGTGAGGAGCACGGCCCCACGTTCCCCGGCCATGGCCGCTCGGACACTGTCCTCGCCATCCAGTCGCGTGCGGGCTACGAGCTCGTCCTCCGACCAGGCGCCCATGCGGAAGAGCATCACGGCTTCCCGCCCGAGGTGGGCGTAGCTCGCCCGGGCCACACGCCTGCGCCACGCCGTGTCCTTCTCCGGAAAGACGAAGGCCAGATGCTCGTCGACGACGCCTCGACGGATGCGCAGCACCGAACCCGCGAACCAGCCGAGACCCGCAGCGCCACGCAGGGCGAAGCGTTCGGGAAGTGCCCCGAGCACGACCCGGAGCACACGGAACGCGACGTACTCGAGACGGTGACGGAAGCTCACGGGTTCGGGACCCTCACGATGGTGGGACGCGCGTCCTGGAGAACGCCCACCGTCGGTCCCTTGGATCTTCCGATCACGCCGTCACCCCGTGGAGGTCTGAGCGTCCTCGAACTGGAGCTCGTAGAGGCGCGTGTACCGACCGCTCTTCGCCATGAGCGACGCATGGTCCCCCTGTTCCAGCACACGCCCCGCCTCCAGTACCAGAATCTGGTCCGCCCGCTGGACCGTCGACAGGCGGTGGGCGACGACGAAAACCGTCCTCCCCTCGAGGAGGCGTTCGATGGCGTCCTGAATGAGGCGCTCGCTCTCGGTATCCAGGGAGCTCGTCGCTTCATCGAAGATGAGGATCGGCGGATCACGCAGCAGGGCGCGGGCGATGGCGATGCGCTGTCGCTGCCCCCCGGAGATCTCGACCCCGCGCTCGCCCACCAGGGTGTCGTAGCCCTCGGGCATCTCGGTGATGAAGTCGTGGGCGTGGGCCGCCCGCGCCGCCGCCTCCACCTGCTCGTCGGTAGCGTCGGGCCGGCCGTACGCGATGTTCGCCCGGACCGTGTCGTGGAACAGGACGGTCTCCTGGGAGACAATGCCCATGAGGGAGCGGAGGTCGTGGACGCTCACTTCGCGGATGTCGTGGCCGTCGATGCGGATGGAGCCCGACGTGACATCGAAGAAGCGGCTCAGCAGGTCGACCACCGTGCTCTTTCCCGCGCCGCTTCGTCCCACCAGAGCCACCACCGTGCCCTTGGGCACGGTGAACGACACGTTCTCGAGGGCCGAGTCCCCGTCGCCGTAGGCGAAGGAGACGTCTTCGAAGACGATCTCGTCGTCGAAGGACTCCAAGGGCAGAGCGCCGGGTGCGTCCTCCACTGCGATGGGAGCGTCGAGGAACTCGAAGACCCGCTCGGCGGCCACCAGCCCCGGCTGGGCGGTGGCCGGGAACTTGGCCACGTTCTTCACCGGAGCGTAGAGCTTGAGGGAGAGACCGAGGAAGCCGACGAAGAGGGACGGTCCGACTTCACCGGCCACCACGAGCCGGGCCCCGTACCAGAGCAGCACCACCGTCCCGATGGCCGCCAGCATCTCGGTCATGGGGGCCGCCAGGGAGCGGGCGAACTCGGCGCGCATGAACTGCCGGAAGTAGTCGGCGGTGAGACCGTGGAAGCGCTTCCGCTCGCGGTCCTCCGCCGACGCCGACTTCACGAGCCGAATCCCCGAGAGGGTCTCGAAGATGTGGGCGTTCACCTCACCTCCTAGATGGAGCACCCGGCGGTCCCGCCGACGCAGCACGTTCACCAGAGGCCCCCAGATGCCCATGGCGGCCGGTATCACGATGAACGCCGCCAGGGTGAGCTTCCACGAGATGAGGAGCATGGCGGCCAGCGCCACCACGAACTCGAAGACGGCCGAAATCAGGCGGGACATCTCCCGGGTGACGAGCATGCGGAACTGCTCGATCTCAGTGGTGAGGCGGCTCACGATCTGACCGGTCCGCGTCCGGCCGAAGAAGCCCAGGTCCAGCTCCACCATGTGGTCGTACAC
Source organism: Longimicrobiales bacterium (assembly GCA_965229435.1). Classification (GTDB taxonomy): domain Bacteria; phylum Gemmatimonadota; class Gemmatimonadetes; order Longimicrobiales; family Gaopeijiaceae; genus UBA2589. Next base: position 1,636,688 of record CBDDJE010000001.1, on the reverse strand, counting down.
GGCGTCCCGCAGGTCCCGGTTCACGCCTTGCTCGGCGTGGGCCAGGACGTACGCCCGGATGAAGGCGAAGAGGTTCTTGAAGAGGAAGACGACGATGAGCAGCACGATGATCTGGCTCACCGCCACCAACTGGTCGCCCTCCAGGTCCACCCAACGGTACACCGTCGCGTCGAGGATCCCCTGCATGAGGTTGTCCCCCGCCTCCGGCGTCGAGGCGCTGTCCAGGAAGATGGCCTCGACGAAGGGGATGAGGAGGATATACACGGCGGCATCGAACACCGCGTAGATGGCCGCAGCCACCACGGCGAGGAGGATCGCCGGGGTGTGGGGCTTCAGATACGAAAGGATTCGCCGATTCAGGGACACGACGAAAAGTAGTCGGAGCGGCTCTGTTGCCCATTGGGATACAGTTCACAACATTGTTATGAACTAACGATGACGGGAGGGTGACGTGGGGCGCGATCGATTCGGGGAACTGGAAGAGCAGGTCATTCTGGCGCTGCTCCAGCTGGACGGCGAGAGCTACGCCGTGCCCGTGGCCGACGAGCTGGCCGAGCGGACCGGTCGAGACGTCTCACCGGCCACCGCGTACATGGTGATGCGCCGGCTGGAAGGACAGGGCTTTCTCGAGTCGCGTGTGGGGACGTCGGACCCCGAGCGGGGGGGACGGCCGCGACGGTACTACCGCGTCATCGAGAAGGCGGTGCTGCCGGCGCTGGCCGATTCCCGACGAGCCCGCATCGCTCTCTGGGATGGTCTCGAGCCATTGCTGGACGACGCGTGAGGCGGAGGCGCGACGTGACCGGGCGACGCCCGCCCCTGCTCCTCCGACTGGCCGCATGGCTCCTGCCTCAGGACGCCCGGGAGGAGATCCTCGGCGACCTCATCGAGGCGTGGGACGTACGCAGGCGCCGCGAGCCCCTCCATCGTCGCCTGATGTGGTTGGTGCGGCAGCCCCTGGCCGCCCTGCGCGCCCGCCGGAGCTCGACGACCTCGGAACCGGGCAGGGCCGCCGGTCGTCCCCCTGGACTCGAGACGGCGCGTGTCACCCGTGGCCGCGGATTCGCCCTCTCCCTCCTGGACGTCCGCCTGGCCCTGCGGATGCTGGCCAAGCAACCGGTCCTCACCGTGGTGGCCGGGCTCACGCTGGGCCTCGGGATCCCGGCAAGCCTCATTCCCATGCACGTCCTCACCGTCTTCGAGAACGCATCCCTGCCCGTCGAGGACGGGGACCGGATCGTGGGCATCCGGCACTGGGACCTGGAAACCAACCGGGCTGCCGGAGGACCGCTCCACGACTTTTCGGTCTGGCGGAATGAGCTTCGATCGTTCGAGGTCCTGGGTGCGGCCCAGTCCGGGGACCTGAACGTCCACTCTCCGGACGGCGCCGCGAACGACGTGCGCGGCGCCGTAGTCTCGGCGTCGATCTTCGACATGCTGCGCGTCCCCCCTCTCCTCGGCCGAACCCTCATCGCCGATGACGAGGTCGAGGGAGCGGAGGACGTGGTGGTCATCTCCGAAGATCTCTGGAACGGCCGCTTCGCCCGCGATCCGGACATCATCGGAACGACCATCGGGGTCGGCCGCACGCCACACACCGTCGTCGGCGTCATGCCCCGCGGCTTCCTTTTTCCGTGGTCCGACCACCTCTGGACGCCGCTGAAGGCCGACCCCGGCGACTACGCCGTCGGGTCCGGTCCCCACCTCCTCGTATTCGGGCGGCTGGCGGAGGGGGTCACGCCCGAGCAAGCACGACTGGAGCTCGAGACGGTCGGAGCCCGTCTCGCGCAGGACTGGCCGGAGACCCACGCGCGGCTTCGCGCCGAGGTGGTGACCGTGCCCATCCTCGCCTTCGGGGAGCCCGCATGGGGTCTTTCGATGACGTGGGAGATGCTCCTCATCCAGGTCGTCTGTCTGGCAGTGCTCATGGTGGCATGCGGCAACGTGGGCGTCCTCATCCTGGCACGCACGGCGACCCGCACCCGTGAGATCGCCGTCCGGACGGCCCTCGGCGCCAGCCGCCCACGGATCCTCTCCCAGCTCTTCGTGGAGTCGTTGGTCCTGGCGGTTGGCGCTACGGGCGTGGGCCTCCTCCTGGCTCACCAGGCCGCCCTGCTTTCGTCGGAAGTCCTGGCGGGCGAGACATTGCCGTACTGGTTCGATGTGGGCCTCGGGGCGCCCTCGATCTTCTTCGCAATGACCCTCGCGGCCGTGTGCTCGGTCGTGGCGGGCGTGCTGCCGGCCATCAAAGCCACGAGCCCGCGCATCCAGCGCACGCTGCAGCGCAACGCCGCCGGCACCACCGTCCGGTTCGGGGGCCTCACCACGGCGCTGGTGGTCGCCGAAGTGGCCATCTCCGTCGCCTTCCTCTGTTTCGGAACCGCGGCGGTCATCTCGTTCGTCCAGGATCGAACCGACGAAGCCAGGGTCGATGTCGACCGCTATCTCACGGCTGACGTGCTGACTCCCTGGTCCGAGCCGACGGAGAGCGAGGCCGAGACCCATCGGGCCGACTTCCTGGCCCGCATCGGGAGTAACCATCTGGAGCTGCGAGACCGACTCCGGGCGGACGGAAACGTTGGGCGCGTGGCCATGGGCCACCACGTACCCGGTATGCCCCATGCGGACCAGGCCATCGAGATCAGGGGACGGGAGGCAGCCGATCCTCGTCGCGAACGGACGCTAGCGGGTCGGGTCCACGTCGACTTCTTTCGCGACCTCGGCATCGAGGTCCTGAGGGGCCGCGGCTTCTCTCCGGCCGACGTGGAGGCCGGGCCCGTTCTCATTCCCCCCTGGGCCGTTCCGCGGGTCCGGCGGGGTGAAGCGCCGCGTTCCGCCGTGGTGGTGAACGACCAGTTCGTGGACTCGATCCTCGGAGGCGGCGAAGCCGTGGGGCTGCAGTTGAGGTACACCTTCGGGGAGTCGGACTTCGCCGGGACCGAGGTCGGGGTCCAGGACTACAACGTCTGGTACGAGATCGTCGGCGTCGTGGAGACCTTCGGCACCAACGTGCAGAATCCGGCCAGGGGGGCCGCCGTCTTCCATCCGGTTGCGGCGTCGGAGGTCCACCCCATGCGCTTCATCATCGAAGTCGTCGGTGAGCCGTCCGCTTTCATTCCACGCCTCCGGCAGCTCGCGGCCGGAGTCGATCCGGAACTCATGGTGCGCGATCCCCTCACGCTACGTGAGGTCGTCGAGCGCATAAGGACCCAGAGCACCCTCATCACCCTCTTCATCGTCCTGCTCTCCACCACCGGCGTGATTCTCTCGTCGACGGGGCTGTACGCGCTGGTCTCCTTCACCGTCTCCCAGCGCACCCGGGAGATCGGAATCAGGACGGCTCTCGGGGCCGGTGCGCGCAACATCGTGGCCGCCATCGCGAAACGCGCATTCCAGCAACTCGTCGCCGGCATCGTCCTGGGATGGATCGCCGGCTGGGGGCTGTTGAGCATCATGGTCGACCAGAGCGAGTTCGCGGTGTCGAGCGTCCCGGGACTTCTGTCCGTCGTGTCGGTCGCGGTGCTCCTCGTGGCCAGCCTCGCATGCCTGCGACCGACGCTCCGTGGACTACGGATCGAACCGACGGAGGCGCTCAGGGAGTCGTAGGCGGCGGAGTCGGGTGACCCGCCGCCGGACGGGTGGGGCCGCCCTTACTCCACCCGGAGCCCGAGGCTGACCATCTGTTCGATGCCCCCCGTGGACGCGAACGCCAGCGTCCCGCTCCCGTTGACCAGGTACACCAGCCCCGGATGCGTCACGTCACCCGTCGTCTCGTCGCGGTCTCGCGGGATTCCCCAGTCGTCCAGAGCCGCGTTCACGGCGTCCACCTCCCCACTCACCACGAAGTCGGACTCCGGGTCGAGCTCGAACTGCTCCACGAGCCGCCGGAGTCGGCTCGGTGTGTCCCGCCAGGGATCCAGCGTGATGACGGCAATGCGCCACTCATTCCCGAGCTCGAGTCGCGTCGCTCGGGCCTGGTGAACGATGGCAGGACAGAGCGTCGCGCAGTGCCCGAAGGCGAAGGTCACCAGCGTAGGGCGACCTTCGAGCCGGGCGACACCGAATTCGGCCCCGTTCTGATCCACGAGTCCCGGATGTTCCGGCCAGATCCGATCGAGGCGGGGGTAGGTCTCCGGCGCGGGGGCGTCGATACCCCACGCCACCTCGGGCAGCTGGGCCCGGACGACGGTCCGGCCGGCGAGAGCGAGGCCTGTGACCGTCACGGTGGCGACGCCCAGGGCCGCCATGCGTCCGGGCCCCGACCGGGCGACTCGGCCCAGGCTCGCCTTCACTTCGGTCCCCCACCCCACCACGAGCATGGCGATCATGGTGGGCGGCTGTCCGAAGAGGAGCAGCCACCCCTTGGCGTCGGGGAGCCCGGTCTCGGTGAGGTTGAAGCAGACGGCCCTCGTCCGCTCCAACCATTCCGGCGCACCCGGTACCGACCAGAGGGCGAGCGTCCACCAGGCCGCCGAGACCGCGAGGACGAACCCCACAGCCCCGAGCGGCCAAATGTCGCGTCTGGAGAGCCCGGTCCCGGGCCCGCCCGATGTCATGGCATCCTCCACGGCGTCACCCGATCTGCCACATCGCCGACAGGAGCTTCCAGTTGGCGAAGTAGTAGACCACGAAGGCCACGAAGAAGATGAGCACCAGGATCATCGTCCCGGGCATCATGCCGAGCGCGCCGTGCTCTTCCAGCTCGGTCTCTTCTTCCGGTAGCTCGAGGAACGGGCGCTTGTAGACGCCAGGTGGGACGGAGCCTGCAAGGGCAGCCTCGCTGTAGTCCTCACCCAGCGGCTTGCCGAAGAAGACCGACCAGACCGTGACCAGGATGTAGATGCCTCCCCCCACGATGGCGATGAGGCCACCGATGGCCATGAGGGCGAGCATGAGGTTCACCGCGGGGGAATACTCGAGGGTGAAGGGCGCTCCGGCGAAGGTGATGTCGTAGTGTCGGCGCGGAACGCCGAAGGTTCCGGCGAACGTCATGGTCAGCGAGAAGAGGAGCATGCCTCCCGCGAAGACGTACGGCTGGATCCTGGCCAGCGGATAGAAGGCGACCTTCTTCCGGAAGATGAGCGGAATCACGTAGTACGTGACCCCCATGAAGGCCATCGCCGTACCCGACACCACCGTAGCGTGGAAGTGGCCGGGGATCCTGAGGGTGTTGTGGGCGACGATGTTGATCTGCTCCGTGCCGAAGGTCACGCCCGTGATGCCGCCCACGAAGCCGAAGACCACGACGGAGAGCACCAGCGAACTGAAGCCCGGGTCGTTCCAGGGGGCGCGGCGCAACCAGCCGAAGATGCCCTGGGTGTAGCCTCGGAGCCGCATCCCCATCTCAACGCCCGCCGGGACCGTGAAGCCATGGAGCATCGACGCGAGAACCGCCATGTACATGAAGTACGAGGTGTTGACGATCTTCCACGACGGACCGAAGCCCGGGTCGACCAGGAGGTGGTGGGCCGACGCCATGGAGATGAAGGCGATGTAGAGAACGAAGGCCGTGCGGCTGATCTTCTCGTTCACCACCACCGCACCCACGCTGAGCGCTCCCAGCAGGTACCAGATGGCGACCATCGCTGCCACGTTGATCTGCTGGGACGAGTGCCCCAGGCCCCACCACACCAGTCGGTAGACCTGGGGGTCGACGTTCATCATGTCCAACGACCAGAAGAACGTCGGGATGTAGATCGCCGCTCCGTGGCCCAGGGTGATGGCGGCGATGATGGCCGCCGTGATGCCGCCGAAGGTCACCAGTGGGACCGAGCCCGTGTACGTCTGCTCACGCTTGGCCACCACCAGTGTGGCGAAGAAGATGGCCGTGACGACGATGGCCCCGACGGCGAACAGGATGACGCCCAGGTAGAACGCCGGGTGGGCCCGAAGCGGCACATAGGAGGTGAAGAGGACGTCGGCGCGGCCCGTGAACATGGTCCATTCGACCATGAGCGCGCCCAACACCATGAGTGCGAAGGCCACCCACCCGAGCTTGGGCGTCGGCACCCTGCAGTTGAGAAGGACGGCCGACGCGAAGTACAGGACGGCCATCTCGAAGAAGATGATGAAGAAGATGAGCATGTTCATGCCGTGCACGGTCAGCCAGCGGTAGAACAGCTCGTCGGACAGCAGATGGACCGTCTGCCACCGCGTGAGGAGCACGAGGATGGCCGCGATGCCCCCGATGAGGAGGGCCACCGTCGCCGCCACGGCGTTTGCCTTGATGAGCGCGTCGGCGTCCTTGTGCACCTTCAGCCCCGTCGTGGGGCACCCCCGGAAGAGCGCGGCTGCGGAGGCCATGGCGCCGGCGGCCGTTGTCGTCTGGCTCATCGGTCACCTCCCGGAACAGCCTGCGCGTCATCGCCTTCGTCGGCCGACGCAGAGGCGCCGTCCTCGGCGGGCATCACCAGGACCTTCCCGACCATGAGGTGGTGGCCGACGCCGCAGAACTCGTTGCAGACGATGCGGTAGTCGCCGGCCTCGGTGGGGGTCACCCGGAGGCCGTAGTCATAACCCGGGACTACCTGAAAGTTGACGTTGAAGGGGTAGAGGTTGAAGCCGTGGTTCACGTCCAGCGACGACAAGTGGAGCGTGTACTCGGCCCCCTCTTGTAGTTGCAGCACCGGTGTCCACTGGTACTGAGCCGCCAGCAGGTAGACGTCGGCCCCCGGGGGCGGCGCCACGACGGGGATTCCGTTCTCCGACTCACCGGTGCCGTAGTCGGCTACGAACTGCTGGACCCGTACCAGGTAGTCCCGCGGCTCCACCTTGGCTCGGATCCCCGTTGGATTCTGGCCGCCCCGCAGATGCCAGAACGGCATCATGGCGAAGAGGACCAAGCACCATACGAAAGCGATGGTGAACCAAACCTTCTCCGACTTGTGCGCCGGCTTCCACCAGACCCCCTGAGGGGGCGTCACGCCCGTGGCGTACGTCTGCTTGCTCATGGCGGCGCCCTCAGGGAAGGGTGGCCGTGGGGAGGCTCATGACTTCCCACAGCCCCCAACCGGTGTAGACCAACAGCATGACGACGAAACCGACGACCAGAAGCAGAAAGGGCCGGTCGTACAAGCGCTGGAAGAAGGGGATCTCCTGCGGGGCGTCCGATGATGCTCGGTCGTCCATTTGACCTCCGGTGAGATGATGAAAAACACCGGATCCGCGAGGGGAGGGTCGCGGGGACTGGATCCGAAGACTGCGGCTGATTTTTCGTGTGCGGCTATCTACGGCATGGCGATGCTACGACTCGATGGTCGCTGTTGGCAACATTCCGGAGTGCCGCCCGGCGAGGTCGGCAAGGCGGGTGTCGTCGAGAAAGTCCATGATCTCGGCTCGGACCCGCGCCCAGCGGTCGTGCGCCCGACACGGATCCGTGTCGCTGCACGCCGCCCGCCCGAGGAGACAGGTCGTCTCGTCCGGCACCGCGTCGTACACCCGGACGATATCGGAGAGGGTGATCCGGTCCGCGGGAAGAGCGAGGCGAAAACCACCCCCGGGCCCCCGCGTCGACTGTACGATCTCGGTGCGCGCCAACTCGTGGAGCACTTTCGACAGGTAGTTCCTCGGGACATCCAACTGCGCGGCGATCTCATCGACGGGGACGGACGCGTCACCCGTCGACTCCGACAGGTAGAGCGCGGCGCGCAGCGCGTAGTTCGCTGATTTCGAAAGGATCACCGGCGACGACTCGTGGAGGGTTGTGCACCCCGAAGGGTTAATTATCATAAGGATATGATGAATTATCCGGCGAAGCAATACGCCCTTCTCCGTCGCCCTCTGGCCCACCTCGACGCTCTCTTCAACCGGCTCTACACCTGGCGATACAACCCCCTGTACCACTCGGGGGCCCTCGTCGTCGCGTGCTTCGTCGTCCTGAGCGTCACCGGCCTCTACCTGCTGCTCTTCTACCGCATCGGGTCACCCTACGCGTCGGTGGAGCGCATCTCCGACCAGGCCTTCGCCGGCCGATGGATCCGAACCCTCCACCGCTACGCGTCCGACCTGGCAATCGTGGCGGCGCTCGTCCACGCACTCCGCATGGGCGTGCAGAATCGGACGTGGGGGCCGCGGGCACTGGCCTGGCTGTCGGGCATCGTCCTCCTCGGGGTCTTCTTCATATGCGGGTGGACGGGCTACGTGATGGTGTGGGACACGCAGGCCCAGCTCGTTGCTCAGGAAGGAGCCCGCCTCCTCGACGTCTTCCCCATCTTCTCCGAGCCCATCGCCCGGACCTTCGCCGGCGACCGGGACATCCCCAACGCCTTCTTCTTCCTCAACCTCTTCGCCCACATCGCCATCCCCGTGGGCATCCTCCTCATCCTCTGGATCCACGTCTCACGGCTGGCCCGTACCGAGCTTCTCCCGCCCAGACCTCTGACGTGGGGCATGGTGGGGGTCCTCACGGCGTTGTCCATCGCCTGGCCCGCCGTGCTGGGTCCGGAAGCGGACCCGCTACGCGTGCCCCAGGATGTGGCCCTGGACGTCTTCTACAACTTCTGGGTGCCCTTGAGCGCGGCGGTGCCGGCAGGTGTATCCTGGCTGATCCTCATCGCCGCGGTGGCTGCCGTCGGCGCCGTCCCCTGGCTCACCCGCCCCGCTCCGGAAGCCGTTGAGCCGTCGTGGGTCGACCCCCGCTTCTGCACCGGGTGCGAGCAGTGCTACCACGACTGCCCATACGAGGCCATCAGCATGGTGCCTCGCGATGATGACCGTCCCTACGCCGTCGGCCTCGTCGATCCCGACAAGTGCGTCAGTTGCGGCATCTGCGCGGGCTCGTGCGCGCCCATGGGCGTCGGGCCGCCGAAGCGGACGGGCCGTGACCAGCTCCCGGGGGTGAAGGGATTCATCGCCCGCCATCAGCCAGGGAGTCAGGACGTCGTTCTCGTGGCGTGCTCGCGGAGCGCCGCCGGTTGGGACGCCGAGGAGTTTGGTGGGGCCCCGGTTCTGCCCGTGGACTGCGTGGGGAACGTCCACACGTCGGTGGTCGAGTACCTCGTCCGCGCGGGCGCCGGCGGCGTCATGGTGGTCTCGTGCCCGCCCCGGGACTGCTGGACTCGGGAGGGCGTGAAGTGGATGGACGCCCGGGTCTACGACGGGCGCGAAGCCGAGCTCAAGGACCGGGTGGACCGGACCCGCATCCGGGTGATTCACGCCGCTGAAGCAGAGGGCCGGGTACTGGCCCAGGCGTTGGCGCTCTTCCGTTCACAGGTCGGCGCCCTCGATCGAGCCCTCTCCGAACGAGCCATCGAGCTCGACACCACCTGCGAGCAGCCCGTGCTGTCGGTTGCCGAGGAGGTCACATGATGGCCGCCCGTGACGTGACTCCCGCCCAGGGAGTCGCGGCCGCCGTGGTCAGCCTGGTTCTGGTCGCCGGTATGGCCGGCCTGTCGCAGATCCCCCTGGCCACGGCCGACGGTGATGCGCGGATCCGCCTGTCCTGGCGAAACGAGCCGATTCGGGTGGAGGAGTGCCGCGCCCTGACCGATGAGGACCAGGAGGACATACCGGCCCACATGCGCCGAGCCCAGAGTTGCACCGGATATCACGTCGATTACGAGCTCCGCCTGGAGATCGACGGCCGAGCCGTCGCCGTCGATACCCTGGCCCCGTCGGGGCTGCGGAGAGATCGGCCCGTCTACGTCCTCCGCGACGTCACCGTCCCTCCCGGCCGACACGATGTCGACGTGTCCTACGCCGCCCTCGTTCCCGAGGACTACCGGGCCGAAGGTCTACCCGCCGCCTTCAGGTGGTCGGGGGTCATGGAGCTCGGCGGCGGAGAGGTGGGCCTGGTGACTCTTGATGAAAGCGGACGGACTTTGACTCGACGAGGCGGAGACGACGCACCATGACCGTGGCACAACGAAGCCTCAGGGCTGACCCACTCTCTGGACCCCGGCAGCTGATCGATCTCGTAGACTACCAGGACGGGTCGGTGGTGAGCCGTGTGTTGTTCCGGAGTACGGGCGGAGTCATGACGGTCTTCGCCTTCGCCGAGGGACAGGGGCTCACGGAACACTCGTCGCCTCACGACGCCGTCGTGCAGATCCTGGAGGGAGACGTCTCCATCACCGTGGGGGACGAGGAGCACCATGTGAGCGAGGGTGAGCTCCTGCACCTTCCGTCAACCGTTCCCCATGCGCTCCATGGCGGCGCCCCGTTCAAGATGCTTCTGACCATCCTGAAGCGGGAACGAGCAGCCAGCGAGGCCACGCGGGCAGACGCCTGAGACGGTCCGACCCATGCGCCTCCTATACCTCCTCTCCGTCTGGACCCACATCCTGGCCGCCACCATTTGGATCGGGGGGCTCTTCTTCATCGTCCTGGTCGTGGTTCCCTGGCTACGGCGCGGCGGGGAAGGTGCGATGGATCCCGGAGCCTTCCTGAGCGACACGGGGAAGCGCTTCCGCGCAGTGGGATGGATCTGCTTCGCACTGCTGCTGGTGACAGGAGCGTTCAACCTCTGGGTCCGAGGCGTCACCGTCGAACCTCTCTTCGATGCTCGCTGGTGGGCATCACCCCTGGGCGTCGCCGTGGCGCTGAAGCTCGCCGCCTTCGCACTAGTCCTGGCGGTGAGCGCCGTCCATGACTTCGTGCTCGGTCCCCGGGCGACGGAAGTCATGCGGAAGGCCCCGGGCTCCCGGGAGGCGCTGAGGCTTCGCCGCCAGGCATCACTCCTCGGACGCCTCAACGGGGTCCTCGCCCTCGTGCTGGTGGCCCTGGGGGTCGTGATCGTCCGGGGCTGGCCTTGAGGGGCATTGACCCGAAAGGCCGCTACCGCCTGGGTGTCAGACTCACCACCGGCACAATCATCTCCTCGGGGCTGATGCCACCGTGGAGGAACGAGTTCCGGTACCGTGCCTGGTACTCACGGAGCTTCGTGGGATACACGAAGAAGTAGTCGTCGAGTGCCAGGAGGTACGACATCCCGAGCCGCCCCGGCGGAAGGCGGAGGTCCTTCTCGTCACGTGTGCCGAAGGCGGTGGATGCGTCCTCGGCGCGCAGGTCCTGGCCGAACTTGTAGCGCAGGTTGCTCGTGGCGTCACGCCGGGCGAAAACCGTGGACGGGTTCTGGCAGAGGATCGATCCGTGATCCGTGGTGAGGATCACCTTGTGCCCCCGGCGCGCCGCCTCGCGAAGGACGGCGAACGCAGTGGAGCGCTCGAACCACGAGCGGGTGAGATCCCGGAGGGCCCGCTCGTCCCGAGCCACCTCCATGAGGATGGGCGACTCGGAGCGCCCGTGGGTCATCAGGTCCACGAAGTTGAAGACCAAGGCCACGACGGTGCCTTCGGTCTTGAGTGCGGAGTTGACCCGCCCCCGGACCTGCTCGCCCTGGCGGTCGGAGAAGATCTTCTCGTAGTGGACGGGCACGTCCCTGCCGGTGAGCCGCTTGAGCTGCTCGACCAGGAGCTCGTCCTCGAAGGCGTTCAGGCTCCCCTCGTCGTCCGACGCGTCCCACCACTCGGGTCGGGCTTTGGCGATCTCGTCGGGGTACTGCCCACTGAAGATCGCGTTGCGGGCGTACGGGGTGGCGGTGGGGAGGATGGAGTAGTGGTACGACTCCTCGATCTCGAAGAACTCGGCGAGAAGGGGAGACATGGCCCGCCACTGATCGAGGCGCATGCAGTCCAGGACGACGAAGTACACCGGGTCCGCCCCGAGCCGGGGCACGAGGAACTCACGGACGAGGTCCACCGACAGGCGAGGCCGGTCCTCCGAGTCCTGCATCCAACGTGGGTATTCCCTGACCACCCACTGGCCGAAGTCCCGGCGAAGATCCACGACCATGGAGTGGACCGTGTCCAGAAGCCCTTCCTCACCGGCGCTGCCCAGGCGTAGCTGCCAGTCCACCAACTCGGTGTAGACCGACGCGAACTCCCGGGGCGTCGACGCCTGCTGGGCATTTCGGGAGAGGGTCCCGAAACGGGCGGCGAAGTCCTGGGCCGCCCGCTGCTGCCGTATCGACGAGCCCTCCAGGATGCGTGTCACCACCGAAAGGACCTGCCTCGGGCTGGTGGGCTTTACGAGGTAGTCGTCCACCCGCCGGCCGATGGCCTCGGTCATGGTGTGGTCCTCTTCGGACTTGCTCACCATGACCACCCTTTGGTGGGGAGCCTCCCGCCGCATGATCTCAAGAACCTCGAGACCCCGGCGACCGGGCATCTGCTCGTCGAGGAGGACAAGGTCGTAGGGCGCCTCCTGCATGAGCTCGAGGGCGTCGTCGCCGTTGGAGATGGCGTCCACGTGGTATCCCCTCGCCTGCAGGAAGAGCAGGTGAGGCTTCAGGAGGTCGATCTCGTCGTCGACCCAGAGGATGCGCTTCGTGGCGCGGGACGGGTTGGCCATGAAGGAACCTACAGGGCTCGTCCAGTGAAGAGCACACCCAGCCGCCGGCGCAGCTCGTCCCGGGTGTCGCGGAACGCCTGAAGCTCTTCCTCCTCCGACGCCCCCGCCCCGGCTGGGTCGGGGAGGCCCCAGTGTACCCTCACCGACTGCTCGAGCCATACCGGGCAGACCTCCTCGGCGCAGAGCGTGATGACGACATCCACGGGGCGCTCCACGTCGTCGACGCCGTTGGACCGGTGATGAGAGATGTCGATGCCGATCTCGCGAAGGACCTCGGTGGCCTGCGGTCGTACGGAGGTGGGCACCGAGCCGGCCGAAGAGATCTTCACCGGCATCGGTCCGCCATCGGGCCCTGAACGCAGGGCGAGATCCCGTGCGATCCCTTCCCCGAGTTGGCTTCGGGCCGAGTTGGCCACACAAAGGAAGAGGATGTGTCGCGGCTCGAGGGCACGGAGGAAAGCCGCTTCGATGTACCAGTCGGCGTCGGAGCCCAGGGTGGGCGGCGTGGCGTCCGGGTCAGGGAGGATGGTGCTCCCGATGCTGATGTGGCCGGCGACAGGGTCTCCATCGGTCAGCGTCACGCCCATGCGGTCGGCGATCCGGAGGACGCGTTCGGCCCGCGGGTCACCAGGGGTGACGCCGACGGCCACGGGACGATTGGTGAGGTCGGAGGGCTGGTCATGCATCGGTGGGCTCACTGCTCCCGACTCGGGATGCCGATCGAGTGAGGGTCACTACCCTGCGTCGCGCCCGTTCGCTCCGGGCGGCTCGAATCGCCCAGAAACCGACGAGCCCGAGGGCGACACCGCGCATGAGCGCCGTCGCGGCGCCGGGAAGGCCCAGGCCCTCGGAGACAGCGGCCGGGGTGAACCAGTAGAAGGTGGCCGCTGAGAGTACAGCGGCGGCGAGAAGCCCCGAGGCGGGGGTGACACGTCGCAGGACGAAGACGGATGTCAGGACCAGCCAACTGAGTCCTCCACCCACGGCGACGGCCCCCACACCGGCACCCCCCAGGGTGGCCAGGGAGTAGCCAACGATGACGCCGGGAAAGGCCAGTGCGAAGACGCCGAAGGGCAACAGTGTCCAGTGCCTCTCGGCGGCTCCGGCGCCCATGATCTGGAGGGCCGAGCGTCCGGGGTTCAGATCGTAGCACGCAGCGCGAGTGCATGCCTGACAGGGCGTGCATCGGACGTTGCGAACCCCCAGTAGCGGCGCCTGCCCGTAGAGCCGCTCCACCGGCAGAACGGGGCAGACCGAGTTGCAGAAGCCGGCCTTCCGCTGGAAGGGGATCCCACTGACCAGGGCGAAGATCCCCATGGCCGCGAGGAGCACACCGGTGGCGAAGCCACTCTCGTTGAGCAGGGCGACCCGTAGCGGGATGGCGACGAGAAGCACGGCTACCCCCACCACCGCGGCGATCCGCGACGCCCGTGGCCCCAGGGGCCGACCGTCCTCGTCGCGAACCAGCGTGTTCAGCGTCGCCAGGGGGCAAACGTTACGCCAGATCTCGGCGTTGATGAGGAAGAGGGCGGGGAGGAGCGGCACGGCCACGTACCACAGGACCAACAGCCCCCCACGGGGCGCGGAGAACAGGGTGACGATCAGGGCCAGGAACGCAGCCAAGAGCGTCCACTTCGCCATCACCCAGGCCGTGGACGACCATGTCCCGCTCCTCACGGCGGGCTCCTCACCCATGGCCCATGCAACCCTTTTGACCGAATCGCCATCGAACTACCACACGACCCTACCTAGGATTCTATGGTGAGGATGGAATGGGGCGACTCTTCAGCCTGACGTACCCGACGGCCGCCGTACTGATCGCCATCGCCCACGGGCATCGATACGGCTTCGACATCATGGACGCCACGGGTCTGCCCGACGGCACCGTCTACCCCATCCTCCGGCGCCTGGAGCGCCGAGGCGTTCTCGAGGGTCGCTGGGAGGCCGAAGTCCACGCCAAGCGCGAACAGCGGCCCCAGCGCCGTTACTACGCTCTCACCGAAGTGGGCGAGGCGTCGTTGGTGGAAGTGGTGGAGCGCTTCCCGACGCTGTCGCGGCTCTTCGGCGGGGATGCGGGGACCGCCAGCGACCCCGGCATCGCGTGACTCAGCACTCCACGCCACCCGGACTCCGCTTCATCGAGGCGGTGTCGGCCATCGTCCCTCCCCGGCGAAGGGCGACCTGGCGAAAGGAGTGGGAGGCCGAGGTCACGTACGCGTGGCGAGTCCTCCTCGAGAGAGGCAGACCGCCAGGGAGCGTGATGCGCCTGAGACTGAGAGTACTCACCTGCTTGATCGACGCTCTATGGGAGCGGAAGGAGACGATGAAGATGACGGGCCTGTTCAACGATCTACGGTTTGCCGTACGCAGCCTCGGGCGCCGCCCGAGCTTCGCGTTCATCGCGGTGCTGACCCTCGCCCTGGGCATCGGGGCCACGACCGCGGTATTCACCTTGGTGGACGGCGTCATGCTCTCGCCGCTTCCCTTCGACGAGCCCGACCAGCTCGTCTCTTTGCAGCACCAGGGCCGCGACGGCCGCGACGAGTTGCCCATGTCGCAAGGGCTGTACGTGGTCTACAGGGACCGCTCCAACGTCCTGGACGGCGTCGCTCTCCACGCCCTCACGGCGGTGAACCTCATTCGCGATGGCGAGCCCGAGCGGACGCCGGCCCAGGTGGTCACCCCGAGCTTCTTCAGAGTCCTCGGCGTGGGCGCGCTCCTCGGCCGTACGTTCACCGATGATGAGGGCGCCCCGGGAGCTGACCCCACGGTCATCCTCAGCCACGGCTTCTGGGAGTCCGGCTTCGCCCGCGACCCTTCGGTCGTCGGTCAAACGCTGGACATCAACGGGACCACGCGCACCATCGTCGGCGTCATGCCCGAGGATTTCGGTTTCCCGGATCGGCAGATGCGTCTCTGGCTCCCCTTCGCGGTGGATCCCGCCCAAGCCCCCCTGGCCGCCTTTGGATCGGAGGGGGTTGCCCGGCTCGGGGCCGGAGCCTCAGTGGAAAGCCTCGACGCCGAACTCCGGGGCCTCATCGCCCGGCTGTCGGAGTGGTACCCCGACTCCGGGGCGCCGGCGTTTCTCCAGGAAGTGAACCTCCGTCCAGTGATTCGCCCGCTGAAGGCCGCCGTAGTGGGCGATCTCGACCGGACGCTCTGGGTCCTTCTGGGCACCGTCGGGCTCGTCCTGCTCATCGCCTGCGCCAACGTCGCCAACCTTCTCCTCGTCCGGGCCGAGAGTCGTCAACGTGAGCTGGCACTTCGGGTGGCCGTTGGCGCCGGGCGGAGCCAGGTCGTTCGCTCCTTCATGAGCGAGAGCGTCGTTCTCGCAGGGGCCGGAGCCGTGGCTGGGGTAGCCATCGCCTCGGTAGCCGTGCGTGCGTCCATCGCGTCGGTCCCCATGGACCTGCCCCGTATCGACGAGATCGGGCTGGACGTGCGTGTCCTGGGCTTCACGCTGGTAGTGACGATCCTCTGTGCCGTGTTCTTCGGCCTCTTCCCCCTCATCCGCTTCGGGGTGGATGACCTCGCCATGCGTCTGCGGGACGGCGGCGGGGCGCGGGGCTCCACGGGCGGGCGCGACACCAACAGGGTCCGCAGCGGGCTCGTCGTCGCCCAGATGGCTCTCGCTCTGGTGCTCCTGGTGGGCTCGGGGCTGATGTTGAGGAGCTTCCAGGCCCTCCGCGCGGTGGACCCGGGCTTCGAGGCGGAGGGCGTACTCACCGCCCGGGTCACCGTACCCACTGCGGAAATGGAGGGATGGGAGGAGACCGCAGGGTTCTTCCGGACGCTTCGGGAACGCCTCGCCGGCCAGCCCGGCGTCACCAGCGTCGGCATGGCCCTCTCCACTCCTCTTGGCGGGGGCGGGGTGCCCTACTACAGCACCGAGGTCGAGGACCATCCACGGGGCGAGGGCGAGCTGCCCATCTTCGCCCGTCAGAACCAGGTCGAGGCCGGTTACTTCGAGACCATGGGCATCGCGGCCCTCGAGGGGCGCCTCCTGCAACGCGGCGACGGCGCCGAGGAGAACCGGGCCGTCGTCGTGAGTCAGCGCTTCGCGGAGCTCTGGTGGCCCGACGCCAGCGCAATCGGACGCCGGATCCGTCAGGGTCCTCAAGAGGAGTGGTGGCAGGTGGTGGGGGTGGTTCCCGACGCACACTATCTCAGCCTGGAAGAGGTGCCGGAGGAGATGATCTACTGGCCGGCCACCCTCGGGCCCGCCGACGCGCCCCAACCGACGCGGAGCATGGATGTCGTCATCAAGGCCAGTGGGGACCCTCTGGACTTCGTTCCCGTCCTTCGCCGGGAGGTGCAGGGGCTGAACCCCCGCATCCCCGTCTCCAACCCCCGGGCCTACACGGACATCGTGGGGTCGGCGACGTCGCGGACATCCTTTACCATGGCCCTGCTGGGTGGGGCGTCCGGCGTCGCGTTGCTTCTCGGTCTAGTGGGCATCTACGGCGTCATCTCGTACATCGTGTCTCAGCGAACACGGGAGATCGGTGTGAGGATGGCTCTGGGCGCCAGCGCAGGGAGCGTTCGAGGCATGGTGGTTCGTCAGGGACTGCTGCTGGCCGTGGGAGGTGTGGTGTTGGGGTTGGTGGCATCGGGAGCACTGAGCTCCGTCGTTTCGTCTCTGTTGTACGGGGTGAGCCCCACAGACCCGCTGACCTATGCATCGGTCTCCGTGCTGTTGATGGCCATCTCCGCGGTTGCGTGTTGGATCCCCGCCGCCCGAGCGGCGGCCGTGGACCCGTCACGGGCGCTACGTTCGGAATAGACGGCAGTTGGCCGAGAAGCGGCGGGCCTGGCACACGACGCGTGGATGGGCGCCGCCGCATCGGAGAATGACCCGCGGAGGAGACGGCATTCCTACAATGGATCAGGCGGATCAGCGGGAGGTGAACGGGTCGCGTCGTCACGACGCGGGGCGGACGGGCCGCCATTCGAGGGCCGCCGCCGAAGCCCTCATGCTCCTTGCGACGATGCTGCTACCAAACGCCGCCAGCGGACAGATCGAGATCGAGCTGGCCCACGGGTCGCAGGCCGAGGAGGCGACAAGAGACGCCTTGCTGCGACTGGTCGGTGAGCACGACGTGTCGGCGTGGCTCTATACCCACCGGGTCATCATCGACCAGACGGCTATCCCCCACAGTCACCCGGTGCTCACCCTCCATACCCGCCACCTCGGTGAAGACGAGCACCTGCTCTCCACGTTCGTCCACGAGCAGTTCCACTGGCTCGAAGAGGGTGAGACGCTCAGGCGCTTTCGGGCCGCCATGCGGGAGTTCGAGGAGATGTTTCCCGAGGTGCCGTCGTCGCGGGAGGGCGGCGCTCGTGACGACGAATCGACCTATCGGCATCTCCTGGTCTGCGACCTCGAATTGCAGGCAATGACACGCCTCATCGGTGAGGATGCCGCCCGGAAGGTCATGGCCTCCTGGACCCACTACGAGTGGATTTACGACACGGTGCTCACGGACCCGCGGGTTCGGGAGGTGGTGACCCGGCACGGCTTCGCACTGGACGCGCTTCCCCGCTGACCGGCCGGGTCGATTCGGCTACCGCCGCCCGTCGCTACGGAGCGGAGTGGTGCGCGGCCTCGTGAGCGAACACGCCTGAGAGGATCAGCGATCCTCCGGCCAGCGCCACATCCTTGAGTACCTGGCTCATGGCCATCTGATCGCCGCCCATCACCACCGGGAGGTGTACCGTGAAGGCCGTGAGAAGCAGGAAGAGAGCCAGCAATCGGGTGGCCAAAACGGCCTGCTTGCCCGTCATAATGGCCGCGGCGGCGGCGAGTAGGGCAATTCCGGTGAGGTACACCCAAAGGACCCCGCCCGGGATCGGCACCATGCCGGCCATCGCTTCCCCACTCATGAAATGCATCGCTCCGAAAGCAGCCATAGGGAGCGCGAAGAGAAAGCGTCCAACCTTCGGAAGAGCATCCATTGGGCCTCCGTACGTCCAGGTGCCCCGTTTGGGATACCGTCACAGCCGTGGACTCGGGGCGCGTCTTCCGCGGCTTCGTGGACCAAAGGCCTGGGAGACGGAACTAGTTCCAGTGGCTTTGGCCGCAGCCGCGCCGGCGGGTAGGGTACGGCGCCAACTGACTACATGAAGATCGTATAGGGAAACCAGGACGCGACGGGCTCTCCTGCCTGCAGCGCCGGCCGGAAGACCCACTCGGCGGCCTCCTCGATGAGCCGTCGGTTGAAGCCCCGGTCGCGGGTGGGAGGGTCGAGGCGAGTGGAGTCGGGGACCACCCGACCACGCTCATCGACGAAGACCCAGACCTGAACCTCGGTACCCCTCAGGTCGCGATTGCGCGGCGGTATGATCATGCCGCGGGGAGCGGGAGGCTGGAGCTGATTCAGTCCTTCCGCCGCATTGCCGTCGTCGCCCTCGCCCGTGCCATCGGGAAGCCCCGGCCCCTCGAGGGCACCCGGTTCCGTGCCGGCCACCGCAGCCGGATCCACTCGCGCCTCGTCCTCGAACTCCACGGGCTCGATCTCTATGGCGACCTCGAGGGGCCGTGGCGGAGGGATGATGGGTCGGGTCTCGGGGCTGGTGATGTTCATGGCCTGCATGGATCCCGCGGCGGCTCGGTCGTCACCGGCCCGAGGTCCCGCCGCTGCGAACGGCGACGCCGGAATGACGTTGCCCTTCCAGCCGAGGAAGATCACCAGATGCAGGAGGACCGACACGAGGAGCCCGTTACGCCAGATCTTCCGCTCATTCTGGCGCCGGTCTCGCGCGCTGATCTCGTGTATGTCGGTCATCGTGGTCTCCGCTGAAGTACTACTGCCGCTTCAGGCCGAGGGTTTCCGAGTGGCGTCGGGGTCGCGCCGGCCCCACTCCCCCTGTTGAGAGACGTCCACCGGGGACCCTCGGACACACACCCACCAGAAAACGGGCCCCGGGGCTGACTGCGCCCCGGGACCCGCCGACCCCTGGATCTGTGGCTTGGCTATGGAAGCTACGGGGTCGGAATCAGCACCGCGTCGATGACGTGGATGATGCCGTTGGCGGCCGCGACGTCCGTGAGAACGACCGTGGCCATGCCGCCGGACTCGTCGGTGATGGTGACGGAGCCGTTGATGTTGACGGTGATGTCGTGGCCGGCGTACGCCGTGGCCACCACCTGGCCGTCGCTGAGCGCGCTGGACTCCACCGTCGCCGCTACGACGTGGTAGAGGAGCACGTTGGTGAGATCGTCACCCGTCGGAACCGCGGACAGGGCGGCGAAGGCGTCGTCAGTGGGCGCGAATACCGTGTATCCGTCGCCCATGTTGTCGCCACGCAGCGTTGCGGTGAGCTGCTGCTGGTCCACCAGGCTCACCAGCGTGGAGAAGCCCTCGAGAGTCGCCACGTCGACGATGTCCAGATTCTGCGTGAGGACGCCGTCGATGAGGTGGATGACGCCGTTCTCGGCTGGGATGTCCGTAGCAATGATGCTGACACCGTTGATCTTCGGGTCCTGGGCGTCGCTCAGGTCGAAGGTCACATCTGCACCCGCCAGCGTGGTGGCCATCTGGCCGTCGCTGAGGTCACCGGCCTCGACGATGGCGCCGGGGATGACATGGTAGGTGAGGATCTTTTGCAGAAGCGCCTGGTTGGCCGGGTCGAGGACGACGTCCAGTCGATCGGTGCCCAGGGCCGCGAAAGCCGCGTCGACGGGAACGAAGACGGTGAAGGGGGCGTCGCCCATTCCGGCAGGCTCGCTCAGGGCAGTGCCGAGACCGGCGGCTGCGACAGCGGTGGCCAGCGTCTGCGTAACGTCAGTGAGCATCGCGGTTTCGACGACGTTGAACTCCGGCAGAATGACCTCGTCCACCAGGTGGATGACGCCGTTCTCGACCTGGATGTCCGTCGTGGTGATGCTGACCCCGTTGACCTTCGGGTCCGACGCGTCGGACAGATCAATCGTCAACTCCTGGCCCTGCAGCGTCTCCACCATCTGACCGTCAGTGAGGTCGCCGGCCAGCACCTGCGCGCCAGCGATGACGTGGAACGTGAGAATCTTCGACAGCAGATCGATGTCGCCGGCATCGGCCATCTCGTCGAGCTTGTCCATGACGAACGGATCGAGGGCGTCGAAGGCTGCGTTCGTCGGGGCGAAGACGGTGAAGGGCCCGTCACCCTGGAGGGCGCCGTCCAACCCTGCCGTCAGAAGAGCGCTGGCGAGGGTCGTGGTGCCGGGCGTCAGGACGGCTGTCTCGTAGATGTCCGTGTCAGACGGGACCAGAACCTGATCGATGAGGTGGACGACGCCGTTGGAGGCCTCGATGTCGGCCGTAGTGACGGCGGCGCCGTTCACCATGACCGAGCCACCGGAGATATCGATGGTGAGCTCGCCACCCTCCACGGTGGTCACGGTCTGGCCGTCGGAGAGGTCTCCGGAGAACACGGCGGCGCCGGACACCACGTGGAAGGTGAGCACTCGGGAAAGGAGGTCGATGTTGCCGTCTTCGAGAAGTTCCTCGACTACATCGGCATCGAAGGCCGCGTTCACGGGAGCGAAGACGGTAAAGGGGCCTTCACCCTCGAGCGTCGAAACCAGTCCTGCGGCTTCGAGGGCGGCGGCAAGGGTGGAGAGGTCGGAGGACGCAGCCGCGGTGGCGGCAATGGTGTCGAGCTCGTCGACCTCTACGGGATCGTCACCGCAGGCGACAATCGTCGTCGCTGCGACCAGACCGACCCCCAAACGGGAAAGCGTGGACTTGAACATGGATGGCCTTTGTAGCAGTGCTGTTTAAGAAATTGTTCTGCAACATGGACACCCCTTCTCATTCTGTCAAGCTATTAGGTCAACAAAACTTCAACAGGAATAACCTCTCAGCCCTCCACCCTGTTGTGCAGCCGCCGAAACACCCGTATTAAAGACATCGTATTTTTTATCCGCCCCCGAGGAGCCTCGGCGATTCACGGATCCCACTTGAACCCCGCTTGCGATGCCTAGCGAGATCCCCTCCCCCAGCGACTTCGAACAGCAGGTGCTTCTGGCGGTCTGGCGACTGGGAGACAATGCGTATGGAGCGTCAGTGCGAGATGAGCTCGAGGCCCGGGCAGGTCGAGACCTCACCCAGGGCGCTGTCTACGTCACGCTGGTCCGACTGGAGAAGAAGGGCCTCCTCAGGTCGAGGATGTCGGATCCCACGCCGGTGCGTGGAGGGAAGGCGAAGCGCTACTTCGCGATTCTCCCCGCAGGCATCGAGGGCCTCCGTCAGGCCCGCGCCACCCTGGACCGCCTTTGGGACGGACTGCCCGACCCGGCAGGCTCCTGACGGTGGACCGCCGTCGCCCTCCCCTCCTCGCCCGGGTCCTCCTCCGGGCGCTTCTCCCCGGACACCTGCACGAGGTATTCGCCGGTGACCTCGAAGAGCGCTTCCAACGAACCGCCGAGGACCGCCCACGAAAGGCCCGGCGCGAGTATTGGAGCAGCGTGCTGTCACCCACCGTCCTGGCAATTCGCCGAGAAGCCAGGGGCATGCCCCTGCCGCCCGGCTCCTCACCCCGCCCATCCCCTGGAGATGGAATCGTGCGTTCCCTTCTCGCAGACGTGAAGTACGGCGTCCGTACGCTCAGCAAAGCCCCAGCCTTCACCCTTGTCGCCATCCTGTCCCTCGCGCTGGGCATCGGACCCAACACCGCCATCTTCTCCCTGGTCGATGGTGTCCTCTTCCAGGGGTGGGGACTCGACGACCCGGAGGAGATCGTCGACATCTACACGCTCACCTCCGACGGCGAGTACTTCTTCAGTCGCTACTCGTCCTTCGAGCTCATCGAAGAGGGGACGACCGACGTCTTCTCCCAGGTCGCGAACCACAGCGTCTTCACCGGTCGTATCGAGGCGACGAATGGCGAAGCGGAGATGGCCCTGGGTGAGATGGTCACAGGGAACTACTTCGATGTCATGGGTGTGGACGCCTTTCTCGGGCGCACCTTCCTGCCGGAGGAGGACGCCACCCCGGGCACCCACCCCGTCCTCGTCCTGGGCTATAACTATTGGACGAGCCGGTACGGTGCCGACCCCGACATCGTCGGATCGGAGGTTCGGCTCAACGGGCGTCCGTACACCGTTGTGGGCGTCGGCCCGGAGAGCTTCAACGGGCGCATCGCTCCGGCGGTGGCTACCTCCTTCTGGGTCCCCTTCAGCATGTATCCCCATCTGGCGCCCAGCAAGCTCGGCAGCGGAGACCTGACCATCACGGCTCGCCTGCAGCCGGGTGTCACCCCAGGCCAGGCCATCGCCGCAGTGGAGACCGTCGCCGCTCGCCTCGACGCCGAGCTCCAGGCCCAGAACCCAGACCGTCGGAGCCGCTTCCAGCTCATCGGGGTCTCCCTCGCCGACGTGAAGGTCCACCCCGGCTTCGACGGAATCTTGACGCAGATCGCCGTGCTGTTGTTCATCGCGGTGGCACTCGTGCTCCTCGTCGCCTGCGTGAATCTCGCCGGCTTCCTGCTCAGCCGGGCCGCCGACCGTCGGAAGGAGATGGCCGTGCGCGTGGCTATGGGCGCCGGGCGCACCGCCATCATCCGGCAGCTCCTCGTGGAGTCCCTGCTTCTGGCCGCGGCCGGCGCTGCGGTGGGGCTCGCCCTGGGCCAGCTGGCGCTCCGGGCAGTCCTCGCGGTCGAGATCCCTCTGCCCCTGCCCCACGACCTCGACCTCGGACTCGACCCGGCTCTCCTGCTCTTCACCGCGGGAACGGCCCTGGTGGCAGCGGTGGTCTTCGGCTTGACCCCGGCACTGGAGGCCACGCGAGCACCGACGGCGGCGACCCTCAGAGACGAGTCGGGCTCGAGCGGGGGCCGGAAGAAGGTGGGGGCGAGGAAGGCCCTCGTCGCCGCCCAGATGGCTCTCTCCACCATGCTCCTCTTCGGGGCGGCGCTGTTCGTGCGGTCGCTTCAGGCGGCGTCGGACCTGAACCTCGGCTTCTCTGCCCGGGACGCCGCCGTCGTGGACGTGTCCACGACGGCCAACGGGTACACGGTCGAGGAGCGTGTGGCCTTCATCGAGGAGTTGGAGCGTCGCCTCGAATCCGACGGTGGCATCACCGATGTCGCCTTCACCGGTAGGATGCCTCTGGATCTCGGCGTGACGAACACGTCGTTCGACATTCCCGGCATCGAGCCACCTCCCGACCAGAATCGACACTACCTGGAGTTCGCAGCGGTCACGCCGGGGTACTTCGAGACCCTCGGCATCGAGATCTTCGAAGGCCGCGCGTTCGAGGAGACCGATCGCGCGGGGGCGCCCGACGTCGTCATCCTCAGTCGCGCCGCCGCCGACCGCTACTGGCCCGACGGATCTGCGGTGGGTCAGACCCTCTTCGCCGGTCCTGACGGGTCGACGCCCCTCACCGTCGTGGGCGTGGCCGACGACGTGAAGATCTGGAGCCTCGGTGAGGCGCCCTTCCCGTACATGTACCGGCCGTACTTCCAGGGGCTGGAGAACTCCTCCTTCTCCGTCGTGGCCCGGGGAACCCGTCCGGGTGGCGAGATCGCGGCGACCATACGCGACGAAGCCCGAGCCGTCGACCCGGACATCTTCATCACGGACGTGGGGACCATCCAGGACCACCTCGGCTACGCATACTTCCTGCCGCGGATGGCTGCGGGGATTCTCTCATTCGTCGGCCTCCTGGCCCTGACGCTCGCATGTCTCGGCCTGTACGGCATGGTCAGCTACGCCGTCTCCCGCCGAACCAGGGAAATGGGGATCCGCATCGCTCTAGGCGCCGAGCGGTCCCGGGTCATCGGCCTGGTCCTGAGGAGCGGGCTCGTGCTGGTAGCGGTGGGAGCCGGTGCGGGGCTCGTGGGATCGGTCTTCGTGGGACGCATCGCCGACCAGTTCCTGTACGGCGCCGGCGCCTTGGACCCGTTGGCCATCATCGCCGCCCCCCTCGTGCTGGCGCTGGTGGCCGCCACGGCCACCTACCTTCCCGCCCGCCGCGCCTCCCGGGTGGACCCCGTCCGCGCGCTTCGGGCCGAGTAGACTTCCCCGACAGGCTTCTGGTACCTTTCGGGGTACGGACGCCGGCGGCCGCCTTTCCGGCCGTCGGCGTCTCTTCCATCCGCCCCTGGGGACCGGGTCGTGGACCACGCCGAAGCGCACATCGAAGCGACAGGACGCTCACGACTTCGGGCCTTCTACGAGCTGACGAAGCCGGGTATCGCCGGCTACGTCATGATCACCGCCGGCGTAAGCGCCTTCGTCGCCAGCGGAGGTCAGGTCGGGCTGGCGCTCGCCCTTCACGTCATGGCGGCCACCGGTCTGGCCACCGCAGGCGCCCTTTCGCTGAACCAGTGGGTGGAGCGCGACATCGATGCCATCATGGTCCGGACCCGCGGACGCCCTTTGCCCACCGGGCGGGTGACGCCCATGGCCGCCCTCGCCTTCGGCACGGCACTCCTCATGAGTGGACTCGTCTGGCTGGGCGTCGCGGTGGGCGCTCTTCCGGCCCTGCTCACGGCCGCCAGCGGCCTCATGTACCACGGCGTCTACACACCCCTCAAGCGCCACTCCTTCGTGGCGACCCTGGCGGGAGCGGTCCCCGGAGCCCTCCCCATGCTCATCGGGTGGACGGCCGTGACGGGAGCCATCGACGCCGGCGGGCTGGCCATGTTCGCCATCGGCTACCTCTGGCAGCTACCCCACGTCCTTGGGCTCGCCTGGATGCTCCGCGACGACTACGCCCGGGTCGGCTTCAAACTCATCCCTCCTGGAGGTGGCCGAGCCATCGGGTGGATGATGATCGCCTCCACCGCCGTACTTCTCCCGGTGAGCTGGATCCCCGCGGCTCTGGACTACGTGGGCGCACCGTACACGGTGGGCGCCACCCTCGTCGGGTTGGCCTTCCTCGGTACCGCCGTAGCCGCCGCCCGGGACCTCACCGAGGCGACGGCCCGGAGAGTCTTCTTTGCCTCGCTCCTCTATCATCCTCTGCTGCTGGGGCTCATGCTCTTCGACACGTTTCGCCTCTGAATGCTGGAGACCCCGTCGTGCCACGACTGCTTCGCCCCATTCGTCTCGCGCTCCTCTTGTTCGGCGCGACCCTCGCTGTCCCCCCCTCCTCGATCGTGAGCCAGGAGACCGATCGACCCCGAGCCCGGGACCTGGGCATCGAGGTCGGGATCTTCCCCACCGGGACGCACAACGCCATCACCGATGTCGCCGGCGTGCGGGTCGGGCACACCACCGTCATCGAGGCGCCGAACGTCCGCACGGGCGTGACGGCCATCCTTCCCCACTCCGGGAACGCCTACGCCTCGAGGGTTCCCGCGGCGATCCACGTGGGCAATGGCTACGGTAAGCTCCTCGGTGTAACGCAGGTCCGGGAGTTGGGCGAGTTGGAGACGCCCATCCTCCTCACGTGCACGCTATGTGTGTGGAAGGCAGCGGACGCCATGGTCGGTTGGATGCTCGAGCGGGACGGGATGGAGAACGTCCGCTCGCTGAACGCCTTCGTCGGTGAAACCAACGACGGGGGGCTCAACGACATCCGCCGCCGACCCTTGGAGCCCGAGCATGTGGTCGCGGCCCTGGAGGGGGCCAGCGACGGACCGGTGGAGGAGGGGGCCGTCGGAGCCGGAGCGGGAACCGTGGCCTTCGGATGGAAGGGGGGCATCGGCACCAGCAGCCGCGTTCTCCCCGAGAGTCTCGGCGGGTACACCGTCGGTGTGTTGGTCCAGTCGAACTACGGAGGCATCCTCCAGATCGACGGCGCGCCCGTAGGACAGGAGCTGGGACAGTACGCCTTCGCCAACCAGGTCGGCGCCGACGCGGACTACGATCCCGACGCCGACGTCCAGGAGTGGGGCTCCATCATGATCGTCGTGGCCACCGACGCACCCCTGTCCGATCGGAACCTGGAGCGCGTGGCGCGGCGAGCCATCATGGGTCTGTCACGAACCGGATCCTACGCCAGCAACGGATCCGGCGACTACGTCATCGCGTTCTCCACCGCCAACGGTGTCCGGCGCGGCAGAACCGGCTCCCTGTCCGTCGTCGACGACCTCGCCAACGGTGCGACGAGCCCCCTGTTCCAGGCCACCGTGGAGGCCACGGAAGAGGCCATCTACAACTCCCTCTTCAAGGCCGAGACCGTCACCAGCAACGGCCGAACCGTGGAAGCACTTCCCCTGGCCGAGACCCTCGAGGTCCTCGAGCGGTACGGCGTCGTTCGTTGAACGACTTCTCGGGGTACGCCCGCAGATCCCAGGGCGATGTCTCTCCACGTGACTTCGACTGGATGCTCAGGACGCAGATCTACGGCTCCTTCGCCCGGTCCGGACGTGCCCCTTCACTCGACGATCTGGTGGCCACGACCGGAGCCCCCGCTGCGAGAGTGAAGGGCTCGCTCCTCAGGTTGGCCCATGCCCACGAGCTCGCCCTCACCGACGATGGGGAAGCCGTGAGCATGGCCCACCCCTTCTCGGCATTCCCCACGGCCTATCCCGTGGAGACCAGCGACTTCACCTGCTACGCCAACTGCGCATGGGACGCGCTGGCCATACCGGCCGTGCTGAGCAGGGACGGTTGGACCTCGACGAGGTGCCCGGCCAGTGGCGAGCCCCTGGAGTTCGGGGTCAGGAACTGGAACGTGGAGGGCGATGCGGATACCGTCATCCACTTCCTGACGCCGCTTCGCCACGCCTGGGACGACATCGGCTTCACCTGAGCGAACTACCTGGCCTTCCGGTCGGAAGCAGACGTAGACGCCTGGCTCGACGAGCGGGGGTACTCGAAGGGAGCGGTCCTCGACCTCGAGACCGTGTGGGCACTCTCCAAGGGCTGGTACCGACGGAGGTTGGACGCCGACTGGCGAGGCAGAGGCGTGGAGGAGGCCCAGACCATCCTCGGGGACGTGGGACTCAGCGGGAGCTTCTGGGCCTTGTCGTAGCCGCGTCCGCGTGCCCTTGGCCGCCTCCCGTGCGCCCTTCGCCGCGCATCACCTCAGGATGATCATCAGCCAGTCGATGGCGAACCAGACGAAGGCGACGAAGAAGACCGCCAACGCGATCTCTTCCACGTGCTCGTCGACGAACTTGGCGAGGACACCGATCCGACCCGTGAGGCTCGACGAGCCCTTCGACCGAAGACCAACGGGTCGCCGGGATCCCTTCGACGGTAACCCGACCGGCTTGCCGGTGCCCCGCTTTCTACCCGCAGGTGGATTCGCCCGTGAGTCCTGGGCCTCCCACACGGCGACGACGCGCCGAAGGAGGCTGTGGGCGACGTGAGGTCCCCGATGACCGGGTGCCCGGGTGCACGTACGTGAGGAGCCCGGGGCGGCCCGCCCGCAGCGCTTCCGCCAGAAGGGGGCGGGTCTGATGTGGGCATAGCGCGCCGTTGGGACGTCGCTCATCAGCGAGGCGTGAACGTGACGGGAAACGCCACCCAGAGCGGTACCCGCATGCCCTCGATCATCCCGGGGGTGAGTCGCTCCCCCCGAAAGACCCGCGCTGCGGCGAGGTCGACCTGAACGTCTCCCGAGCTCTCGGCGACGCGCACCTCACCCACCTGACCCGAAGCCTGGACGAACACGTAGAGGCGGACGACGTACCGCTGGTCGATACCGAGCTGCCGGATCTCTGCCGCGATGCGACGAGTGATTGGCTCGCGGCTGATGATCGTCGGCGCGCACTGGCCGAGCCGCTCGATGCGGCGCAAAGCCGGGCCACGCGCGTCTCCCAGAAAGAGGTACGCCCCCCCGTCCCCTTCGTCCGGGCGCCGACGGTACTCTTCGAGGATAGAGGCGACGGTGTCCCTCTGCTCCGCCGTCAAGGATTCGGACCAGACCTGCACCGGACGCGGGCCGTCGGAATCGAGCGCCGCCAGGCGAGCCACCGCGAGACCACCAACCTCCGGCCAGAGGGCCTCGAGCCTCTCTTGGACGGCTACGGAGTCGAGGACCGGAGTGAGGCTCTCCGCAGAGGGCGCCAGGTCGGAAGTGCAGCGCCCGGACTCGCGGCTGGCGCCTTCTACCGAACTGCTCCCGCCAGAAGCGCATCCCCACGAGACAGCGCACACGAGCGCGAGTACCGACCAGGCACCGCACCGGGGTCCTTTCACGGCAGCACGCTCCATCGCAGGTCGTGGGCCCTCGTGCGCGCCAGGCTACTCGAGAACCCCTCCGTGGTCCTACCCACCATTAGTATTGCCCCCGGCCGTCCACGACGACCCCTCGCTCCACAAGCTCCGACACCATGTCAGGCGACCAGCCGCTCTCGAGGAGCACTTCCCGCGTGTGCTCGCCCAGGAGGGGAGCCCCACGCCCTCTGGCGGTAGCGGCGTCGCCCTCACCGTCCGCGGCGACCTCGTCGAACTTCAATGGAGAACCCAGCGACCGAACCGTTCCGAGCTTCGTGTGACGCACCTTCTGCACCATCCCGCGGTCCTCCGTGTGAGGGTGCTCCAGCATCTCACCGATGGAGGCCACAGGGCCCGCCGGGACGCCCGCTACCTCGAGGGTGGTGAGCCAGTCGTCCGTTCCCCGCGAGAAGAACTCCCGGGAGAGAACCTCCACCAGCTCCTCGAGGTTCTCCATGCGCTGGGCGTTGGTGGAGAACCGGGGATCGATGGCGAGGTCGTTTCTGCCCAACGCGTCGACGAGTCTTCGCCACGTAGCCTCGTTGGAGGCGCCGACGTTGATCCATCCGTCGGATGTGCGAAAAGCCTGGTAAGGAGCCGACAGCGGGTGAGCGGAGCCCAGAGGCCCGGACGATCCTCCCCCGGCGAGAGCGATGGCACTCTGCCAGTACGTGTGCACGACACCGGCCTCGTACAGCGAAGTATCGACGAGGCCTCCCCGGCCGGTACGCTCCCTCCGGAAAAGGGCCGAGACGACGCCGAGAGCGCCGAGGATTCCTGCGGTGATGTCCGTGACCGGCGCTCCCACCTTCACGGGCTCCCGCCCCGGCCCTTCGCCGGTGACGCTCATGAGCCCGGAGTACCCTTGGGCGATGAGATCGAAGCCACCCTGGACCGCCAGCGGGCCGGTACGGCCGAAGCCGGTGATCTGGCAATACACGAGGCGGGCGTTCGCCTCGGACAGGGTCTCCCACCCGAGACCGATGTGCTCCATGGTCCCCACACGGAAGTTCTCGATGAGGACGTCGGCATCCGCCACCAGCCGGCGGACGATCTCCACACCCGCGGGGTCGCGGAGGTCAAGGGCGATCCCCCGCTTGCCCCGATTCAACATCATGAACGCCGCCGACTCGCCGCCGACATCCGGAGGCACGAACCCTCGGGATCCGTCGCCGTTGGGAAGTCGCTCGACCTTCACCACGTCGGCCCCGAGGTCGGCCAGCATGAGCCCGCACACGGGCCCGGCCATGATATGGGCCAGTTCCACGACCCGTACTCCGTGGAGGGGTGAAGCGCTCATGACCATCGCGGTCGCGGTGGACTGGAAACGAGCACGCTACTCCCCGGAGAAGTCGGGCTCGCGCTTCTCCAGGAACGCCGCCCTTCCCTCCCGGTAGTCCGCCGTCTCGAAGGCCTGGTGGGCCTCCTCTCGCTCCCCCGCCTCGATGGGTCTGCGCTCCAAGAGCCGGCGGACGAACTTCTTGTGCCAGCGGTTCACCAGCGGAGCCCCCGCGGCGATGCGGGCCACCAGGCCGTAGCCGCGCTCGACCACCGCGCCTTCGGGTAGTACGCGATTCACCAGACCCACGGCGAGGGCGCGCTGGGCATCGATGAGCTCCCCGCTGAGGAGGATCTCGAGCACGGCGCCGGGCCCGAGGAGGCGCACGAGAGGCTCGAGCTCGTCGTACGACATCGTCAGCCCCAGGCGATTGATGGGCGCCCCGAAGCGGCTGGCCTCACCGCACACCCGGAGGTCACAGCACGCCGCAATCTCCAGACCTCCGCCGACGCAGAGGCCCTCGACGATGGCGACCGTCGGGTGTCGGCATCCCTGAACGGCGTTGAGGGCATGCCCGATTGCCCGGGAGTACGACCGGACATCCCCGGGCTCGGAACGCTGCTCGCCGAAGGCCGCGATATCCGAGCCGGCGGAGAAAGCCCGACCTCCGGTCCCACGGACGGCCACAGCTCTCACCTCTTCGTCGTCGGAGATCTCGTCGAAGACCTCTCCGAGACGCCGCCAGCCGCCTCCGTCGAGGACGTTGTGCCGGGTGGGACCGTCGAGTCGCACCGTCGCAATGGGATGATCGATCTCCACGACGACCTTCGCGGCCTCGCTCATCGGTAGAAGAGCTCGACGAGGGCCATGGGCACGATGGGCACGTACGTCACCAGGACGAGCATCGTCACGAGCACGGCCACGAAGTAGAGGTTCACCTTGCTCACCTCCCAGATGTCGGCCTTGGCCACCGAACACGCTGTGACGAGGACCGAAGCCACGGGAGGAGTCTGCTGTCCGATGCCGAGATTGAGCGTCACGATGAGTCCGAAGTGTACGGGATCGATGCCGGCGGCCTGCACCAGCGGCATCACGATCGGTACTACCAGGATGATCGCTGCGGCCGAGTGAAGAAAGAGTCCTATGACGAGGAAGAATCCGTTGAGGAGCAGAAGGATGGCCCAACGGGCCTGGGTCAGCTCCATGATTCCGGTGGCAACGCGCTGGGGCACACGCACCTCGGTGAGGTAGTCGCCCAGCAGAGCCGAAGCCGCCACCAGGAGCATCACCACCGCCGTTTGCTGCCCTCCCTCGAGCATGGCGCGCCGAAGCTCCGCAGCGTCGAGCTCCCGGTAGATCACGCCCCCGATGAAGATGGCCGCCACCACGGCCAGGCCCGCTCCTTCGGTCGCCGTGACCCAGCCGCTGAAGATCCCTCCGAGGATGATGACCGGCAGCACCAGGGCCCAGCCTGCCTCCTTGAACGTCTCCCAGACCCGCTGGAGTCGGAACGCCTCCTCCCGCGGAAAGTCATGCTTCCGGGCCAGGAGGTAGGCGACGAACATCATGAGTCCTCCGCCCAGGACGCCTGGAATGATCCCCGCGACGAAGAGCTCGACGATGGAGGACCCCGACATCACGCCATAGATGATCATGGGGATGGACGGCGGGATGATGACCGCCAGCGTGGCCGACGACGACGTGACGGCAGCGGCGAAGGCTTTCGAGTACCCCTTCTTCTTCATCGCCGGGATGAGGATGGAGCCCAACGCCGCGACATCGGCCACGGCCGATCCGCTGATCTCGGCGAAGAAGAGAGACGCGCTGATGGTGACCATCGACAGGCCACCGCGGATGAACCCCACGCACGCGGAAGCGAACGCGATGAGGCGCCGGCTGATGCCCGACGCATTCATGATGGCCCCGGCCAGAATGAACAGCGGGATGGCGATGAGAGGAAAGGACGTGGCCCCGTCGAACATCACGAGGGCGGCGTTGGGAATGGAGCCCACCCCCCCCGGACCCGCGATCATCGCCGTCAGAGCCACGAAGCCCAGCGCAATGGCGATGGGAACGCCGAAGACGACGAGTACCAGGAGCAGGAGGCCGATGCTCAGGAGGCTCATGGTGCGCTTCCACCTTCGTACGGCGGCTCACCAATGCCCGAGTGGAGCGCGCCCGAACCTCCGCCTTCCTCCGGCACCGGTTCGCGCAGGGCGTCGGGAATGGATAGGACCTCGGCCAGGATGAAGAGCGCACCCCCGATGGGGATCACCGACTGGGCCACCCACATGGGGACCGAAGGCAGGGAGACCAGCGACGTCCCCCCCAATACGGCGAGGACGCGAACCCCGGCCCAGGTGAGAACCCCGAAGAAGGCGAGGGTACACGCTTCACCGGCCAGGACCGTCACCTTCCTCGCCGTCCCCCGCATCTTGTCCACCAGCGTGGGCATCCCGATGTGGGCCCTGTGGAGGGCGGCGAGGGCAGCGCCGTAATAGGTGAGCCACGCCAGTAGGATGGATGCGACCTCGTCGTACCAGACCAGCGAGGCACCCGCCTTCCGGAAGCCCACTCCCACGACGACGACGAGGGCCAGGGAAGCCATGAGGACGAGGACGACGACTTCCAGGACCGTCCTGAGCGTCCGCCGGAGTCTGGACTCGGAGGCGTCCATCGCGGGGCCGTCCTCGTCCGGCGATCCCGTCACGTGCTACCGACCGCCTGAGGCCCGGGCACGTTCCACCAGATCCCCGGCGCCCGATACCTCGGTCACGAACTCCTCGTACAGCGGGGCCGCGGCGTCCAGGAACGGCTGGGGGTCGGGATCGTTGATCTCCACGCCCTCGGTCCGGATCTGCTCCAGGAGTTCGGCATCGAGACGGCTCGCCGTCTCGTATACGTAGGCCTGGGTCGCCCGTGCCTCCTCCTCGAGGACGGCCCGCACATCGCCGGGAAGTCCATCCCAACGGGTCGGCGACGTGACCACGTAGGCCGGCGTGTAGACGTGCCCGGTGAGGGACAAGTAGTCCTGCACCTCGTAGAGCTTGGATCCCCAGATCTGGGCGAGCGGGTTCTCCTGCCCGTCGATGACTCCGGTCTGCAGGGCAATGAACACCTCGGACAGGGCCATCGGTGTGGGATTCGCACCGAGCGCCTGGAAGAGCCTGAGGCGCCAGACGCCGCTGGGCGTTCGGAGCTTCACACCGTCGAGGTCGGCCGGCGTCCGTATGGGCTGGCGGTTGTTCGTTACGTGCCGAAATCCGTTCTCCCACACCGCGATGATGCGGTAGCCGGCCTCCTCGGCTCGCGGGACCAAGTGGGGCCAGACCACCTCTTCTTCGATGACGCCCATATGGTCGCGGTCGTTCACCAGGTACGGCATCTCGAAGAGGCCGAAGGCGTCGACCTGGGATGACATGATGGTCGAGGGGAGCGCGAAGTCCACGGTACCCAGCTTGATCTTCTGGAGCAGCAGTTCGTCTCCTCCCAGCTGGCTCGAGCCATACGTGACCACCTCCCAACCCTCGGGGAGTCGGGCGTTGGCCCGCCGGGCGAACTCGTCGGCGGAGAGGGCGAAGAGGGATCCGGGCTCACCCACGTGTCCGAATTTCAGCTCCCGAGGCGTGGTGGCGTCGGGGGTGCATGCCGCCAGCGTCAGCACGCCGGCGAGGCACGTCAGTCTGGAAAAGGTCATTCTCTTTTTCGTCTCCATTCGATCAGCGCGGCTCGGCTAAGAGCACAGCACGTCCAGCGCGGCGCCCACACCGCCCGGGGTGTGAGGGATTCCCGCCAGGCGCAGCCCCATCTCCACACCCGCCAACGTCCCTGCCAGGGTGAGGGCATTGAGGTCACCCAGATGCCCGATGCGGAAGACCTTCCCCTTCACCGCCCCCAGGCCCGTGCCCAGGGACATGTCGAAGCGCTCCAGAATCACCTGGCGCAGGGCGTCGGCGTCGTGGTCGTCGGGCACCAGGACCGCTGTGGCGGCATGGCTCGACTCCGATGGATCGGCCGCGAAATTCTCCAAACCCCAGGCATCAACCGCGGCCCGGGTGGCCCGGGCGAGGAGGGCATGGCGGCGGAAGACCTGGTCCAACCCCTCCTCGGCCAGCATGGCGAGTGCCTCCTCCAGGCCGTAGAGAAGGTGGGTCGCGGGGGTGTAGGGAAAGACCCCCTCGGCGTTGGCTTCGACGTGGTCCGACCACTTCCAGTACGATACGGGTAGGTCGGCCCCGCGACTCGCTTCCATCGCCCGGGGACTCACGGCCACCATGGCGAGACCAGGCGGAAGCATGAGGCCCTTCTGGGATCCGGTGAGGGTCACGTCCAGGCCCCACTCATCGTGCCGCAGATCGGTGGCGGCAAGGGAAGACACGGCGTCGACGAGTAGCAGCGCCTCGTGACCCGACGCCTGCATGGCCCGGCCGATGGCCTCGACATCGGTGGTCACCCCCGTGGAGGTTTCGTTGTGGACGACGAGGACGGCCTTGATACCGTCGTCGGCGTCGAGGGCTTCGATCACGGCGTCGGCCGTGAGTCCGCGCCGTGGATCCCACGTTTCGACGCAGACATCCAGGCCGAAGCGTTCGGCTGTATCGGCCCACTTGCCTGCGAAGAACCCCTGCTGGAAGGACAGGACCCGATCGCCCTCGTCCAGGACGTTGGCCAGCGTCGCCTCCCACGCGCCACTCCCCGACGCCGGATAGACGATCACGGTGTGCTCCGTCCTGAAGACCTCCGCGAGCCCATCGAGGAGCCGGTGGGTCAATTCCTTGAACTCGGGCCCTCGGTGGTCGATGGTCGGCTTCGACATGGCGCGAAGAACGCGCTCGGGCGTGTTCGTCGGGCCCGGTAGTTGAAGGAAGTGCCGACCGCTCTTGTAGCTCAAGGTGATGCCCCTTCGGATGCGATGCGCGGCGTCTCGGGATAGGTTGCCGCCGAATCGGAAGGGCCAACATACACGGTCCGGTCACCCTCGACACCATCCCAACCATCGCCTCCGACACCAGCGCCGAAGCGGGGATCGCACCCGGAGATCCCGGTCTCGAACGTCGGCTCCGCGCCGCCATGCGCGGCGAGGTTCGCTTCGACGCGTTCACCCGGGGCCTCTACTCCACCGACGCCTCTCACTACCAGATCGAACCCCTGGGCGTGGTGTTCCCGCAGTCGGTGAAAGACGTGGAAGCCGTGATGGAGGTCGCCCGCGATCAAGGCGTCCCCGTCCTGCCTCGAGGGGGCGGCACGTCTCAGTGCGGTCAAACCATCGGGCGGGCGCTGATCCTCGATACCAGCCGCCATCTCACGGGTATCGGCGTCGATGGAGAGCGGCGCGCGAGCGCGCAGCCCCCGTCGGCCAACGAGTCCGGCCCCATGCGGGTCGCGGGTGCCATCCAGCCCGGTGGCCTCGACCCGGAAAGGGACCGGGGTTCGGCCCAGGAGATCGTGGTGGAGCCGGGCGTCGTCCTCGATCACCTGAACGCTCACCTGGAGCCGCACGGTCTCTGGTTTCCTGTCGACCCCTCCACCGGAAGCAGGGCCACGCTCGGTGGGATGGCCGGCAACAACAGCGCGGGAGCGCGATCCATCCGGTACGGGATGATGGTGGACAACGTCGCGGCGCTGGAGGTGGTGCTGCCCGACGGTCGCCGCCTCTGGCTGGGTGAGGGACATGCGCCGGAGTCGGTGACCGATGAGCTCCGAGCCCTTAGAGCCCTCTTCGCCCGCGAGGCCGACGAGATCGCGCGACGCACGCCGCGTACCATGCGGAACGTCGCGGGCTACAACCTGGACCGCCTTCGGCCAGGCCAAGAGAATCTCGCCCAGCTCCTGGTCGGCTCGGAGGGGACGCTGGCGTTCTTCTCGCGGTTGAGGCTGAAGCTGAGCCCTCGTCCCACCCGCCGTGCCCTCGGAGTCTGTCACTTCCCCGACCTCGTCTCCGCTCTGGGTGCGGTCCAGCATCTGGTGCCCCTCGAGCCCAGCGCGGTCGAACTCGTCGACGAGCACGTCCTGCGGCTGGCAGCGGCCAACGACGACTTCCGGTCGGCGATGGAGGGCTTCGTCCACGGCACACCCGGCGCGCTCCTCCTGGTGGAGTTCGCCGAGGAGGGCGACGGGTCGACGTATTCCTACATCGACGAGGGGCTATCCGCTCTCGACGATGTCATGGCCGATCTGGGCTACGGTGGTGCGGTGGTGCGGGCGGTGACGCCGGCCGAGCAAGCGGCCGTCTGGAGTGTGCGGAAGGCGGGCCTGAACATCGTCATGTCCATGGCCGGGCCCAGAAAGCCCATCTCCTTCATCGAAGACTGCGCCGTCCCCCTGGCTCACCTCGCTGAATACGCCACGGCGGTGGAGGAGATCTTCCGGCGTCACGACACCAGGGGAACGTGGTACGCCCACGCCTCGGTGGGCTGCCTCCACGTCCGGCCTGCCCTCAACCTGAAGGATCCGGACGACGTGGCACGCCTCCGGCGGATCGCTGAGGAGACCCACGACGTGGTGCGGCGCCTCGGAGGCACCCACTCCGGCGAACACGGAGACGGGATCCTTCGCTCCGAGTTCCTGGAGTCCATGCTGGGGCCTCGCATGGTGCGGGCCTTCGAGGAGGTGAAGCGCACCTTCGACCCCGCGGGCCTCATGAACCCCGGCAAGATCGTCGACCCTCCGCCGATGGACGACCGGAGCCTCTTCCGATATCCACCTGGATACACCGAGCGGCCCCTCCCGGTGGTTCTCGACTGGTCGGACAGCGGCGGTCTTCTCGGTGCCGCCGAGCGGTGCAACAACAATGGCGCGTGTCGCAAATACCGACCCGACGTCATGTGCCCGTCCTTCCGGGTCACCCACGACGAGCGTCACTCCACGCGTGGACGGGCCAACGCACTTCGACTAGCCCTTACAGGCCAGCTCGGTGAGAACGGGTTGGACTCGCCGGAGATGGCCGAGGCCATGTCCCTTTGCATCTCGTGCAAGGGCTGCCGGCGGGAGTGCCCGGCGGGCGTCGACATGGCCCGGATGAAGCTCGAGTGGCAGCACCGACGGAATGGCCTCCGCGGCGTCCCGCTCCGGGAGAAGCTCCTGGCCGCCGTGCCGCGACTGGCTCCGCGAATGGTCTCGGCAACCCGGCGAGCCTCCGTCGTGGCCCCCGTCGTCAACGTTCTGGCTCGCCTGCCCGGCCGCAGCCTGCTCGGCCTCGCCGCACGGCGCGCCCTCCCCCAGTGGAGCGCCCGTCCCTGGCGTGACGACGAGCTTCATGTCGCCGGGGCGCAGCCGGCTGAAGGGCGGCCCGACGTCGCGCTCTTCGTGGACACCTTCTCGCGATGGTTCGAGCCGGAGATTCCCAGGGCAGCAGCCGCTCTCCTGAACGCCAGTGGTCGACAAGCGACGGTCCTTCATGCCCCGACGGGTGAGCGCCCCCTGTGCTGCGGGCGGACGTACCTTAGCGCAGGCATGCTGGACGAAGCCCGCGAGGAAGCCTCTCGGCTCGTGGCCGCAGCGGCGCCCCTGGTGCGCCAAGGAATCCCCGTGGTGGGCCTCGAGCCCTCGTGCCTCTACACCCTCGTCGACGAAGTGCCGGCGCTCCTGGGCGGTGAGGACGCCGACATGCTGAGCGAGCTGGCCCAGATGCTGCCGACCTACCTGCAGACCGTAAGCTTGGACGCGTTGCCAGCCGCCACTGCTTCGGGTTCTCCCGCGTCCTCGGCCTCGTCCCCGGAGAGTAGATCGATCCTCGTCCATGGCCACTGTCACCAGAAAGCGTTCGGCGGCGTCGATGCCACACTCGCCATGCTGAGGCGGGTCCCCGGCGCCGACGTCCGGCTCATCGAGTCGGGGTGCTGCGGGATGGCCGGCGCCTTCGGCTACCACGCTGAGCACTACGAGACCTCCGTCGCCATGGCGGAATCGGGCCTGGCCCCGGCGGTTCGAGCCGCTAGCCAAGGAGCAACTCTCGTCGCCGACGGGACGAGCTGCCGAGCACAGATCTCCGATGTGACCGGTCGAAAGGCCGAGGCGTCCGTGGTGGTCCTGGCGCGGAAGCTGGGGCTGTCCGGGGGCTAGCGCCGCCCCGGGACCTTGCGGCCAACGAGGACCTATTGCTACCATGTGATATCAATATCATTCGATAGCAATCACCGGACCTCCATGCGTACGCCGCTCAAGACCCAGTACTTCCAGATCCTCCTCGCGCTGTCAGACCGTGCCCTCCACGGCTACGGGATCCAGCGGGCCGTCCTCGACCAGACAGACGACGGGCTGAAGCTCTGGCCGGCGACGCTGTATCGGTCGCTGACACGCCTGGAGGAGGCGGGGCTCATCGAAGCGGTGACCTCGCCTGATGACCAGCCCGAGGATGAGCGCAGGCAGTACTACGCGCTCACCTCCGAGGGTCGCGAGCGGCTGTCGGCCGAGGTCGAGCTCATGACCCGGTGGGTTCGAACGGCCCGGGAGGTACGGAGCTGACGATGCCGGCGCCCGGCCTTCGCCGGTACAGGGGCCTCCTGCGGATCCTCCCGCCCGCCTTCCGGCGGGCTCACGGAGAAGCGTTGGAGCGCACCTACCTGGACATGAGGGCCGATTGGGAGGAAGAGCGAGGAGAGCCCGGCGCGAGCTTCTGGCTCGCGCTGACCGTGGACGTTTGCCAGGTGTCCGCACTGGAGTGGCTCGCGCTTCTGGGAAGAACACTGAGGTCGATGACGACCGGGGGAGGGGAGGAGAAAATGTCCGAGGTCCTGGGTGACATCCGTTACGCCGTGCGCCAGCTGATACGGCAGCCGCTGTACAGTGTCGTGGTCGTCCTCCTCATGGCGCTCGCCATCGCAGGGAATGCCGCCGTCTTCCGCGTCTTCAACGGACTCTTCCTCAAGCCGCTGCCCTTCGAAGCCCCGGAGCAGCTCGTGGATCTCGACGAGACGGCGCCGGCGTGGGACCTGGAGTACGTCAGCATCATGTACCGCGACTTCGGTTCGTGGCGGGCCGAGAACAGCTCGTTCGAGTCCATGGCTCTCTACGACGAGGGCGGTGGCAACTTCGTGGGCGAAGGAAATCCCCGGCGGGTGACGATCCTGTTGGCCACCCACGATCTGGACGACGCCTTGGGCCTCACCCCTCTCATGGGCCGATTCTTCGATCCAGCCGAGGACATGCCCGACGGGCCACGCGCGACGCTGCTGTCTCAGGGCTTCTGGCAGCAGGAGTTCGGGGGAAGCCCGGACGTCATCGGCACGACGATCTCCATCGATGGGTTTCCCATCGAGGTCGTGGGTATCCTGCCTCCCGAGGCGCGCTACTTCGGCGAGTACGACCTCTGGCTGCCCCTCCGGGGCAACCCCGACGATGCCGGCAGCTGGTCGTACAACGGTGTCGGCCGCTTGCGCCCCGACGTCACCCCCGAGCAGGCTCTCGCCGACCTCACCGCCATCCACAAAGCCCTCATCGACGAGAGGCCGGTCAACGAGATCACGTCGCCCGTCGTCACCCCGCTGCGAGATCGCTTCCTCGGGGAATACCGGCTCGGAGCCGGCTTCCTCCTGGGTGCCGTGGGGATCGTTCTGCTCATCGCCTGCGCGAACATCGCCGGGCTTATGAGCGTGCGAGCGATGGCCCGGGCTCAGGAAATGGGCATCCGCCGAGCCATGGGGGCCCCCAAGGGACGGATCGTCGGTCAGCTCCTTACGGAGAGCTTTGTCCTGGCAGGTATCGGAGCTGCGGTGGGCGCCGGTGCGGGGTACTGGGGCTCGGAGTTCCTGGTCCAGCCCCTGGCCGAACAATTTCCGGCCTTCGTGAAGTTCGACCTGGACCTTCGCTTCCTCCTCTTCACGCTCGCCATCACCGTGAGCGCCGCTGTGGCATTCGGACTCGCGCCGGCCCTCCGCGCTGCGGGGACTTCGGAGACCGGGGCCCTCTCCAACCGTGCGACTTCGGGACGGAAGAGGAGGCGAGCGGTGAGCCTGCTGGTGATGGGCGAGGTGGCGCTGGCCCTGGTCCTGTTGGTCGTGGGCGGCCTCAGCGCCCTCGACGTCCGACACCTCGGCCGAACGGACCCGGGCTTCGACGCCCTGGGTGTAGTCTCCTTCCGACTCAACCTTCCTTCGCAACGGTACGAAGACGGGGCCGCTCGGCTCTCTTTCGCCGAGCGGTACGTGGAACAGCTCGAGGCCATACCTGACGTGGAGGCGGCAGCCATCGCCAGCTCGGTACCCCTTGGCGGGCACTGGGGATGGTTCTTCTCGGCGGAGGATGAACCGCCGAGGGCCGAAGACGAAGCCAACCCGGTGGTCCTGAATCGTGTCGTCTCGCCAGGATACTTCGAGGCTCTCGGTGTGCAGCTCCAGGCCGGAAGAGCCTTCGACAGCTTCGATGGTCGCGACGAGGGCGCTCCGGTGGTCATCGTCAACGAGACGTTCGTCCGGACGCACCTCTCGCACCTCGATGATCCGGTGGGTGCGCGCATCCACCCCGGGACGGGCACGCCGGGGGACGACGCAATCTGGTGGACGGTGGTCGGTGTGACCCGCGACGTGAAGCACTACGGCGTGGACGAAGAGATGCGGCCGGGCGTATACCAACCCCTCGCCCAGAATCCCCTCTCCGCCTTCCACATGGCGCTGAGCACGCGCGGCGACATCGCCCCGCTCATGACTCGGGTCCGTGAGGTGACCGCGGCTCTCGACGTGGAGTTGCCCGTCCACAGTGTGACGCCACTGGAGACGAGCCTGCGCGAGTCGCTCTTTACCAGGAGGGCCATGTCCTGGCTCATCGGCATCTTCTCGACGGTGGCGCTCCTCATGGCCATCGCCGGGATCTACGGGGTCATTTCTTACTCGGTAGGTCAGCGTCGCCAGGAGATCAGCATTCGGATGGCCATGGGTGCCGAACGCGGCAAGGTCGTTCGGGAGGTGTTGGTCCAGGGGATGAAGCTCGTCCTCGCGGGGGCGGCACTCGGGCTCGTGCTGTCGTTGGCGGGCGCCCGCCTGGTAGCGGGCATCCTCGTAGGGGTCAGCTCCACCGACCCGTGGATCTACCTGTTCGTCACGGCTCTGCTCCTAGTCGTGGCGTTCGTGGCCAACTACCTGCCGGCTCGTAGGGCCGCAGGGCTCCATCCCATGGGAGCGCTCAGGGGTGAGTGATCGGCGGGGTGCGGGGTGCCGCACCCCGTCCGCTTGCCACACCTTCCCGCCGCGGCCCACGTTGCCTCGCCATGGCCTATATCGACTACCGGGACCCATCGACGCTTTCGCCGGCCGACCGTCGTCTTCACGCCCAGCTCGCCGACGAGGACGGTGTCGTCGACAACATCGTCTGGGTCCACTCCGTGAACCCTCCGGCTCTTCGCCACCACCTCCAGCTCTACGAGCACGCCATGCGGGGCCCGTCGCCCCTCACCGAGGTCCAGCGGGAGATGATCGCGCTGACGGTGTCCGCGTCGAACGACTGCTTCTATTGAATCAACCACCACGGGGCGGGACTCCGTCGGCTGGGAAGTGACGAAGCGGTCGTCCGTGCACTGGCGCGAGGCGACCGGGTGGGCGCCGGTCTGGCTACGGCGGACGGCGCGATGCTCGACTACGCGGTCAAGCTTACCCGGCATCCCCACGCGGTCGAGGCTGGCGACGTGGAGGCTCTCCGCGAACATGGCTTCGACGACACCGCCATCCACGACATCGCCCACGTCACGTCATACTACAACTACGTGAACCGGATGGCCGACGGGCTCGGGGTCGAGCTGGAGGATTCCTGGGACGAAGGCAAGCTGGTACTCGCACGCGAGGAGTTCGATCGGCTCCAGAGGGGCCCGCGGCAAGATTGATCATCGGCTCGTAGCTGCGTTCATCATGGCACCCTTCTTGCTGCAAGGAGGCTGGTTTCCGCCGGGTCCGTCGGTGCGGAAGTACATGCTGCTCAGAGCAAAGCCGTTCGAAAGACGGTGACGCAGAGCCATCGGGGCTACGGTGATCCACGCGGATCGCCAAGCCGGCCGGGTCGCCAGCTCATTCGTGAGATCCACGAGTCCGTTGGCGGCCCGGTCCTTTTCAATTAAGGTCTCACTCACGAGTGGGGCCGCGAGATGGCCAGGAGATTTTTCCGCATGCAGCAACAAACGACCCCGGGGGGGGCGGTCGCTCGTCATGGTCTTCGAATCATGACACGCTGGTCCCGCATCGCCGCAGTCACCCTCCTCGCAGCCTGTGGCGACAGCACCGTCACTTCCGTAGAGAACCCTGATCCCTCGCCGGCAACTCAGGCCACCCTCCTCCGCGCCGTCTCTGGAAACGGCCAGGAGGCAACGGTTGGGCGCTACCTCGGAGAATCCCTCGTGGTGCAAGCGCTGGACAGCGCGGGGACGCCGGTGGCCGAGGTCCCGGTGAAGTGGGCGTTCTCAGGCGGGGCGGGAAGGGTGAGCGGGACGCGGGCATCAGACGCTGTCACCACGTCCACGGACTCGCTGGGCTTCGCCTCGGTCGACTGGCAGATGGGTCCGAGGGCACGGCTCCAATGGGTCAGCGCCGAGATCGAGTCACCCGCCTCCGTATCAGGGCAGGAAGAAACGACGACCTCCGCATCGGCCCGCCGCTCGGACTTCTGGTCACGAGCGAAGCCAGGGGGGGTAGCCGCGATCACGCTCTCCCCACCTTCGATGGCGATCCCGACCAACGGGAGCTGGCGGGTGGGAGCGACAGCAGTGGATGTCTTCGGGAACCCCGTCGATGGGGAGACGGTGTCCTGGCTCTCCTCCGACGAGTCGGTCGCCACGGTGTCCTCCGACGGCACGGTGACGGCGGTGGGCGTCG
This sequence comes from Longimicrobiales bacterium, assembly GCA_965229435.1. Lineage (GTDB taxonomy): Bacteria > Gemmatimonadota > Gemmatimonadetes > Longimicrobiales > Gaopeijiaceae > UBA2589. The sequence continues at coordinate 1,594,171 of CBDDJE010000001.1, read as the reverse complement.
GGAACGCGAACGCCATCGCCAAGATCAGGAACGTTCGAAGCACGGCCTCTGTCACGACGACGAACGTCACCGCCAACACACCGCCCATCGTCTCGATCATCTCGCCGGCGGGAGCATCCACGATCATGGTGGGTGATACCCTGCACTTCGAGGGCACGGCCTCGGATTCAGACGGATCGGTCACTCGGTACGAGTGGGACTTCGGTGACGGAGGCACGTCGAGTGTCCTTGTCCCCGGGGCACGAGTGTACGGGTCCGAAGGCGCATTCGAGGTGACATTCACCGCGTACGACGACAACGGGGCCGCTGCAAGTGACAGCCGAGCGCTCAACGTTGTCAGCGTTCTGAACGTGCCTCCGGCCGTGGACATCATCGGGCCGTCGACCGACACGATCGTCAGCCCTGGTGTCGACCTGGAGTTCCGAAGCACCGCGATCGACGCCGACGGGAGCATCAGTAGCCACCAATGGACGTTCGGCGACGGTCAGGCCGCCTCGGTCCTGAATCCCACCCACACCTATGCATCGGAGGGCACGTACACCGTCCGCTATCAGGCCATCGACGACGAAGGGGCCCTTTCCCCACCGGCCAGCCTGACGGTCACGGTCGCCGCCGCGAGCCAGGCTCCGGTTCCTACCATCGATAGCCCGACGAGCGGCACATCGATCACCCTCGGTCAGGCCGTCGTCTTTCAGGGAAGCGTGAGTGATCCGAGCGGCGTCCTGGCGAGCCACCTCTGGGACTTCGGTGACGGGACGCAGGCGACGGTTGAAGATCCCGGTCCACACACATACGGAGCGACAGGAACCTACACGGTCGTCTACCACGCTATCGACACGTCCGGTGGGCTCTCGTCCGACACGGCGATGGTGACCGTGACGGCTCCGACGGGTGCGCCTCCGCAGTTCGTGTTCAACTCCGATTGGAGCAGCGGCGTGGGGCGGTCAGCGCACACACTCGCCGACGGCGACAAGGCCAAGCCGTGGACGTTCATGCTCGACAACTCGGGATTGTTGGAAGTCGTCCCGACCAATACCGAAGGCCTCGACTTTCCCTCGGCGAACGTTCTCAAGGTGAACGCGGACAACTTCGGTAGCGGCCTCGTACGCGCGGCTCAACCCCAGTTCCGGACGTCGGATGGATACATCCCGATTCCGGGTGTGGGCCAGAGCCTGTACTACCGCTACTACATCCGCATCACCGTACCCGATTCCTATTCGGACGACCCTCAGACGCACGGCACGCAGGACGCGGACGACTACAGCCTCCGCAATTGGTCGCACGTGATCAAAACCCGCGGAGATGGCACGTTCGATCTGCGTCTCACCGTCTCCAACGCAGCCAACAGCAACCCTTGGCCCGACTCCTTCTGGTACGCGAATCTGAGCAAGAACCGAACGTATCGGATCGAGCAGGAGATCCGTCGGGTGAGCACGTCTCAGTTCACCCTACACGCCCGTGTGTACGATGCGTCCGGCGCCATTGTCGCCGATGATGCGGATTTCGCCAATGCCGACGGATCGGCAACCCTGGCGAGCTCCCGCCGCTTCAACTTCGGTGCAGGAGGCGCGGCGCAGCTTGGTGCATTCCGCACGGGCCTAAACAGCCTGGTGGGCACCCATCTGCCTGGGACGTTCCCCTTCACCTTCGCCTACATCGGCGGCATTGCCATCTGCCGCGACAACTGGTGTGGCCCCTACTCCGGGGGACGCTAGGAAAAGAACCTCTGCCCCCTCCTCCGCATCGGAGGAGGGGGCACGGGGGACCGTAACCGGGGACCCGGGTGGATACGCCGCCTCCCGCAACTCAAAGCTCGAAAGCCTCACCCCTCGCAGGACCGTGCGCGTTGGCGTACCCCCGCTCCGACAAGGCCTCGTAGAGCGCGAGCTGTCGCGGCGGATCGCCGTGAACCAGGAAGATCCGCTTGAGCCGACCGGGATCGAGGTGTGACACGAAGTCCACGATCTCCGGTTCGTCGGCATGGGCCGAATAGGAGTTCATCACCTCGACCTCGGCACGAAGCCGGTGCGGCTCGCCGAAGATCTTGATCTCCCGGCGCCGCTCGACGATCCGCCTCCCCAAGGTGTGAGGCGCACAATAGCCGACGATCATCACCGTGTTCCGCGGATCCTCGACGTTGTTTCGGAGATGGTGGAGGATCCGGCCGGCCTCCGCCATGCCCGACGCCGAGATGATGACCATGGGCAGCCGCGACGAGTTGAGCTTCTTCGACTCCTCCACGTCGCGGATGTAGGTGAGTCGACCGAAACCGAAGGGCTCCGAGTCGTTCTGCATGTACTCGAGGAGGTCTTCGTCGTAGCACTCGGGGTGCCGCTTGAAGATGTCGGTGACATTCACCGCCAGGGGGCTGTCCACGTAGACGGGGATGGGCGGCAGGCGACCTTCGTTGGTGAGGTCGTCGAGGCGATGAACGATCTCCTGGGTCCGCCCCACCGCGAACGCCGGAATGATGACCTTGCCGCCCCGCCGGGCCGTGGCCCCCACCACGTGGGCCAGCCGCTGCTTGGACTGGTCCGGGGGCTCGTGGACCCGCCCGCCGTACGTCGACTCGCAGATGAGGTAGTCGCAGTCGTCCATGGGCTGGGGGTCCCGCAGGATGGGTCGCTCCGGCCGGCCCACGTCGCCGGTGAAGCCGAGCTTCACCGTACGCCCACCCTCGTTGATGGTCAGCATCATCGATGCCGACCCGAGAATGTGGCCGGCGTCCCGGTACTGAACGCTCACCCCCGGCAGGGCATCGAAGTCCTCACCGTAGCCGACATCCTCGAAGTGCTCCATGACCCCTGCGGCATCTTCGGCGCTGTAGAGGGGTTCGATCTTGTCGGCCCCCTCGCGGCGCTGACGACGGTTCACCCACGCCGCATCCTTCTCCTGGATGTACGCGCTGTCGGCGAGCATCGACGCGCATAGATCCCGGGTGGCGGGTGTCGCGAATACACGCCCCCGAAAACCCTCCTTGTAGAGCTTCGGAAGCAGTCCGGAGTGATCGATGTGTGCGTGGGAGAGAAGCACCGCGTCGATGCTCGAGGGGTCCGCCGGGAACTCCTGGTTGAAGCGGAGCGCCTCGGAACGCCGACCCTGGAAGAGGCCGCAGTCCATGATGAGCCTTCCGGCCTCGAGCTCGAGCATGTGGAGCGAGCCGGTGACCGTCTGCGCAGCTCCCCAGAACGTGAGCTTCATGCCCTGCCCTCCTCGGCCTTCCGGAATGCGCCGCTGACGCCCGTCATACTCCGAAGGGGCCGAAGAGAAGGTTGCCCGGTGCCTCCGGATCGTCGCTTCGATAAAAATCGCGGGCCACGTCCAGTAGCTCGTCTCGGGAGATGACGCCGTCGCCGTTGGCGTCCAGCTCTACGAACACAGACTCGGCCAGGTCCACCTGAAGACCGAAGACCCCGAAGAAGTCCATGAACTCGGCGGCGCCGATGGTGTCGTCCTCGTCGAGGTCGAAGACGGTGAACAGGCGATCGGTGAGCGCGTGCACCTCGGTCTCGTAGCGGTCGTCGTTCTCGAGGGTGACCTGCCAGTAGGCGAGCCACTCGTCGAGGCTGACACCCCCGTCTCCGTCACCATCGGCGGCGGACCTCAGCCCCTGCCAGAAGCGCCCGTAGGCGTCGCGGAGGGCGTCGGTGGTCTCCGACCCCTCTTCGGCCCAATGGAGGATCATCACGTTGTGCACGATCCGATCGAAGTCGGCGGAGTCGATGTGGCCGTCATCGTCGATGTCGTAGACCTGGAAGTATCGCGTCAGCTTCTTGGTCTGGAGGTCGCTGAGCATCGCGCTTCACACCTGACTTGGGTTGAACGTACCGGACGGTTGGACGCCTCCGCCGGGGAGCGCGGCCCCTCCGCTACCGGCTCCTATCCTAGCCTCACCACTACTGCCCTCGATACCTCCGGGAGGCCGAGAAGGGCGTCGCGCAAGTCGGCCTCAACCGTCCCGTCCACGGCCACGGCGGCCAGCGCCTCCCCCCCCTTCGAAAGCCGAGCCTGGTGGTAGCCGGCGATGTTGATGTCGTGCTCACCCAACAAGGTGCCGACGCGTCCGATGACCCCGGGCACGTCGTCGTTCTTCAGTACGATGAGCGTACCTTCCGGAACCACATCCACGTGGTAGTCGGCGATTCGGACGATCCGCGGGTGAGCGTCTCCGAGTAGAGCGCCGGCCAGCCGGAGCTCTCCCCGCTCGGCAGCCACCACAAGCTCGACGTACTCGGTGTAGTCGGCGTGGGCAGAGAGTCGGGTACGGGCCACGCCGATGTCGCGCTGGCCGGCGAGATGTCCCGCACTGACGAAGTTCACCTGATCGGAGCCGAGGACGTTTCGCAGGAGTCCCACCAGGACGTATGCGGTGAGCGGCTCGAGCGCCTCGTCGGCAGCGCCGGCATACCGTACCTCGATGTCCTCCACGGCCCCGGGAGCCAGGGCGCAGGCCAGGTGCCCCAGAGCCTCTCCCAGGGAGAAGAGCGGGGTGAGCGCACGCATGGAGTCACCGCTGATGGCTGGAGCGTTCAGCGCCTTGGAGAGGTCCCCGTCGGCCAGCGCCGCCCTGACGCCTTCGGCGATCTCCGTGGCGACCAGCTCCTGCGCCTCCGACGTGGACGCACCCAGGTGGGGAGTCAGGACGAGGTTCGGTGCCTCCCTCAGCCGGGACTCCTCCTCCAGGGGTTCGTTGCCGAACACGTCCAGCGCAGCGCCCGCCAGGTGACCCGACGACAGGGCGGCGGCCAGATCGGCCTCCACGACGACACCTCCACGAGCCACGTTCACGAGGAAGGCGCCCTTCTTCATGCTGGCCAGAGCGTCGGCGTCGATCATTCCCCGCGTGGCGTCGGTGAGAGGCACGTGGAGCGAGAGCACGTCCGCCCTCCCCAACACGTCCTCCAGACTCCCGGCCCGCTCGAGATGAAGGTCCTCGGCTCGTTCAGCGGTGAGGTACGGATCGAAGGCGATGACACTCATGCCGAAGGCGCGGCAGCGCTTGGCCACCTCCCCACCGATGCGGCCGGCACCGACGAGCCCGAGAGTGCGTCCCCTCAGCTCGGCACCCTTGAAGCGCGAACGCGCCCACTCCCCCGCCCGCATGGAGGCGTCAGCCGCGGCCACCCGCCGCACCATGGCGAGGATGAGAGCCATGGTGAGCTCGGCAGCCGAGACGGTGTTGCCGGCCGGTGCGTTCATGACGGCGACGCCGTTACGGGTCGCCGCCGTCAGATCGATGTTGTCCACGCCGACCCCCGCCCGGCCGATGACCCGGAGAAGAGGGGCGTCGGACAGAAGTCCCTCCGTGACCTTGGTCGCGCTGCGGACGATGAGGCCATGAGCCGTCGACAGGGCCTCACCGAACGACGGGTCCGAGGAGTCGTCGATCTGCACGATCTCGAAGCGGTCGTCGCCGAGAAGCGGTGCGAGGCCCGACTGGGACACCTTGTCGGTCACCAGGACGGTGAAGCGCTCGCCGCTCACGTCAGCGCCTCCGTGAGCACCTCGAGGAGTCCTTCAAGCTCGTCCTCGGTGTGATCACCCATGTGACCGATGCGGAAGGTCGTCGGCTTCAGCTTGCCGTAGCCGCCGCCCACGACCCATCCGCGTTCAGCGAGACGCGAGGTGACATCCGGGCCGGTGAGGCCGTCCGGGGTGACCACCGCGGTTACCGCCGGCGAGCGGTATCCTTCCGGCGCCATGACCCGAAGGCCGACGCCGCGATCCCTCATTTCGTCGACCCATTTCCAACTACGCTTCGCCATGCGCTGGTGGCGGGCCCAACGGGCCTCCATTCCCTCCTCCAGCATCCGATCGAGTTGTACGTCGAGGGAGTAGAGGACCGAAACGGCGGGCGTGGTCGTCGCCTGGTTCTTGGCGTGGTTCTTGGCGAAGAACTCCAGGTCGAAGTAGTAGCCGCGCCGGGGGGCGTCGGCGGCCCGATGCATCATCCGCTCCGAGGCCACTCCGAACGACAATCCGGGGGGCAGTGCGAACGCCTTCTGCGAGCCCGTGAGGAGGAAGTCCACACCCCAGTCGTCGGGCCGGACCTCGGCGGCGCCGAACCCCGTAACCGAATCGACGAGGACCAAGGTATCGGGAGTCTCCCGTATGGCGGCGGACAGCGTCGCAACATCGTTGAGGACGCCCGTCGATGTCTCGGAATGGACCAGCGTGACGGCATCGTAGGAGCCCTCGGCCACCCGACGACGGACGGCCTCGGGTTCATGGGCCTCGCCCCAGCGGACGTCCAATGTGTCCACCTCGAAGCCACACGCCTTGGCGATATCGGCGAAGCGTTGGCTGAAGGCACCATTCACCAACGAGAGGATCCGCTCCCGGCCGGCGTTCCGGACGGCGGCTTCCATGAGCCCAGTGGCGGACGACGTGGAGACGAAGACCGGCCGCTCGGTCATGAAGACCCGCTCCAGCCGACGGTGGATCCCCTGCATGAACGCCTGAGCCTCGGCCCCACGGTGCCCCATCATCGGACGGGTCTGGGCGGCCAGGACATCGGGGTGGACCTCGGTGGGACCGGGTAGGAAGAACCGGCCGTAGGGCCGGGTGGCGACGCTTCGGTCGAGAGTATGCACTGGAAGAGATCCTCCGGGCCTCGTCGGCCCTGGAGCCCTTTGGGTTCACGGGCTGTGTCAGCCCGGAAGTCTACTCAATCCACGGATGTTTCCCAGGGGGCGGACCGGACTCGCGTCAGTCCCGCCAGGCGTCGCGCCAACGGGTGTAGTGGATGGCCTCGACACCCGCTAGCTCCAGGACCTCGAGCCCGGCGGGGATCCGATACCGGTGACGGTAGAAGACGTGGGAGACGTTGGCCTGGACCATGAGCTTGGCGCACATGACACACGGGCTCGCAGTGACGAAAGCGACCTTGTCCCGCAGTTGGCCCGGCGACTTGACCAGGGCGTTCATCTCCGAGTGGATGCACCCGCAACGGCCCGCCTCGTCGGAGTCGCAACGGTTGGGGAAGCCCCGAGCGTTTCCGTTGTACCCAATGGCCACCACGTTCTCCAGCTTGGCGTCGGTGATGACCGTCCCCACCTGAAGGCGGGCACACGTAGAGCGCTTGGCCAGCTCCTCGGCCATTCGCATGTACACCTCGAAGAGAGGGGGCCGGCCCACCTCCTCGATGACGCCGACGACGTCTTCCGAGGTGTCGTCCACCTCCACCAGGTTGAGGGGGTGGGTGTTCTCCGGTACACCGTCCTTGAAGCCAACAGCCATCTTCACCTCCAACGGAGACCTTCGAGGAACACCTTGGCCTGGAGGTACTCCACGGGAGCCCAGGCATCGGTGAACGGTCGCCCCAGAGCCTCCGCAGATGCCTGCGGGCGATCCGGCGGCGGGAGGACCCCGGGCTCCATCGTGGCCACGACGACCAGATTCTGCGTGGCGCCCCGATCGAGAGTCGGGTCGGCCAGATAGACACGGACCTCCCCGAACACGGACTCGAGTGTGGCCCGAAGCCGCTGGAGGAAGATCAACCCCTCCCCTTCCAGGGGCGAGAGAACGTTCGCCATGAAGATGCCGTCCTCGTCGAGGAGCTCGGCCATGTCGCTCAACGCCTCGCTCGTGACCATCGTCCAGGGGACCGTGAGGAGATGGTCGAAGACATCGAGATAGACGAGGTCGTAAGACGGCGCCTCCCCCGCCGGGCTACCGGCGCTGCCCGACGACCCGTCCAGGTAGCGGGCGGCGGCGCGGAGGAAGACGCGCCCATCCTCGTGGACCACCCGGATGGCCGGACGCGGCGCCGTTCCGTAGGCGAAGTATGCTTCGGCCAACCGCGTCACCTCGGGATCGATCTCCACCACGTCGACGCGCAGGCCCGGCGTCCCCTCCACCAGGGCGACGGGGAGTGTCAACGCCGCGCCACCGAGCACCAGCGCCCGCTCCATCTCGCCGACGAAGGGCCCGAGGATGTCGAGGCTCACGCGGGCATAGACGTGGGCCGGCGCTCCCGTATCCACGAACTCGGCCGAAGACGAGCCGCCGTTCTGCCAGAGCTCCCGAACACGACCGCCATCGGCCCACGTTCGCTCGGTGACCCGGACGGAGGTGTGCAGCGTCTGCTCGGCGTGGAGTGTGTCCGGCGGACTCCCCGAGGCGAGTACGCCCAAGGCGGGACCGAGAAACACCGCCATCATCAAGCCGCCTCCTGGACCATCCTCGCCCAGAATCCGCGAGGCCGCCCACGCCATGACGAAGAGGGAGCCGGCCGTGAGCCCGAGGAGAACAGGCAGGGGCATGGCGGGGAGGAGGAAGAAGCCGGTGAGGAAGGACCCGGCGATGGAGCCGGCCGTCGCCGCCGCGCTGATGTCTCCGGCTCGGCGACCGATGGTCTCGAGACTTTCGGTGTCGGCGCGGACGAGGTAGGGGACCACGGCCCCGAGGCACAGCACTGGAGGAGCGAAGAGGACGAGGGCGCTGACTACCGCACCGGGGATGAAACCCAGGACCGACCGCGCCACCCACGGCACCCCGGCGCCAAGAACGGGAAGAAGCCCGGTGAACCCGGCGACGACGAGGATGCGCGAGAGGGGCACCGACCCCGCATCGGCCAACCGTCCACCGAAGTGATTCCCCAGAGCCAGAGCGGTGAGGATCACTCCGATGACCGCGGTCCACGGCACCGCCGAAAGCCCGAACACGGGAGCGATGAGGCGGGCTCCGGCGATCTCGATGGCGAGGACCGCGAATCCCGATCCGAACGCGAGGGCGAAGAGACCCCACCGCCGGTTCACCCGACTGCCTCCGTCACGACCGTCACCCACCGCACACGCTTCACGCCGCCGAGGAAACGATCTGGACCAACTCGTCCAGCGTGGTCCGCCCACGATCCTTGGCGTACCAGCGACGGATGACCTTGTAGCGCTCGGGAGAAGGTAGAGCGAGCCCCTCACGCATGACCCACTTCTGGATCTCTCCAGGCCGTGGGCCCCACCAGCCGACCTCCTCGAACGCCTCGTCGTAGACGATGACGATGGGAATGGAGCGACTCCGGCCGTTGGTGAGATGGCTGTCCATGAGATCTGGGTTCTCGTCCCGACTCATGACCCGAAGATCCCACCCGGCCTCGTCGGAAAGGCGAGCGATGACGGGCAGCGTGTTCACGGCGTCACCGCACCAGTCCTCCGATAGCGCCACCAGGTGCCATCCTCCAGGGAGGCTGCGGGCCTCCTCGACGACGTCGTCCGGCAGCCGGACCCGATCGTAGACGGCATGCCAGAGCTCCCGATTCTTCTCCACGGTATCGAGATAGGTCTCGAACGTGTGGGCTTTCTCGAAGCGTTCTCTATTCAATGCAGGCACCCCGAAATTCCTCGACTACGTATTCGGCACCGGTCTCGACGCCTGGGAAACATCGCCCTCCGTGAACCGAATCAGAACCGGTTCCAAGCTGGCGGCGTCCGACCCCGGACGAGAAGGGGGGGGTGGCGGCCGCAGCCACCACCCCCCGGGTGCCTCGTGCCGACCCGATCGACGGGCCGGGGGCGTCGTCGGTGCGTCAGCCCCCGCGACGACGAATGGGGTTCACCCCGTCACTCGCGGCCAGATCGATGAGCCGCTCCACGCCATCCACGAAGGCCACCGCAATCTCCGAACCGTCGAAGGTGATCACGACCTCCATGGAGCGCGTGATCGAGCCGTCCGGCCCGGTGCGCGTCACGGTGAAGGTGCGGCGGATGGTCCCGGAAAGGGGCCACCGGGGATCACTGCCGGGGATGGGCACCACGACGTCTTCGTATTGCACGGTGCCCACCGCTTCGTAGCTCCGCTCCTCGCCGGAGTCCAGGTGACGGCTCCGGGAGACCTCACTCGTTCCCGTGCCGTTCCAGGTCCGCGTGGTCTCCTCTCCCAGGAGCCCGGAAACCGTCTTGTCCCGCTCGCGGTAGATGCTGGCTTCCCAGCCCGCCCGGGAGACCTCGCCCTCGATCTCGAGGACGATGTTGATGGACTCGGTGAGAAGGGGGTCGTAGCCATCCTGCTCATCGCCGTTCTCGTCGTAGAAGCTCACGCTCCTCATGCCGGAGAGGGTCCCCGACCAACCACCGCGGCCTCCGGGCTCTCCCGGGGCGGCCTGGGGTTGGACCTGCGCCGGACCGGCACTACTGAAGTCCAGAGGCTGATTCCAGAGCGTCACTTCCTCGAGCGTCGCGTCGGCAGCGAGAAGGGCCACGTCGTCGACGAGGGCATCGTCGATGGCGGGCTCGGTGGTATCGCAGGCGCCCAGCGCCAGAACCATCGCGAGAGCCGTTCCAATTCGTCGTATCATGGTCTCAATCCTCGATCGTGCGTTCCACGGTCGGTGCACGATGCACCGGTCGTTTCGTGTTCTCGCCCTCCAGACGGTCGAACCGCCGAAAGGGTAACGCGGCAATTCCGAAGACCGTGCCGCGTACGTGGGAACAGCCGCCACCGGGAGCTGCCTCGTGAATCCGCCTCATTCTCCGTCTCCGCGCTCGCCTCGTCGTGCCGTCTGGATGCTCGCGCTCGTGGCGGCCGGGTGCACGGATGCACCTCTGGCGCCTACCACGACGGCCCCCGTCGACCTCGCCGCACCGTGGGAGACGGCGGCCACCTCCGAGGTCGGCCTCGACCCCTTCGCTCTCCAGGTCGCGGGGGCTGGAGCCAGCGCCATCGATCGCATGCGAAGCCTCCTGGTGATCCGCCACGGACGACTGGTTTACGAGGCTTACTTCCATGGCGCCGACCGCGAGACGCTCGCCGATGTGCGGTCCGTGACGAAGAGCGTCGTCGGGGCGTTGGTGGGCCTGGCCATCGAGGAGGGCCACATCGAGAGCATCGATCAGCCAATCACGGACTTCCTGTCCGGCCCCGACCTTCCGCTGCGCCCGGAGCACGAAAGCGTGACCGTCGGCCACCTCCTCTCCATGGCGAGCGGTATCGAATGGACGGAGAGCGGTTCCGTGGGCTACCTGGACTGGATCGCCGCGGCAGATCATGTCGCGTATCTGCTCGAGCGAGACCTGGTCGCCACGCCCGGCGAGACCTTCGCATACAACTCGGCGGCCGTCCATCTACTCGGGGTCATCGTCGAAGAGGCCACAGGGCGCACGCTACCGGCCTTCGCCGACGAGGTCCTTTTCGCACCCATGGGGATCAGTGCCCGCGCCTGGGAACCCATCGGGAGCGGGGCGCGGGTCAACGGAGGCGCCGGCATCGACCTCCGCCCCCGGGACCTGGCTCGCTTCGGACAGCTCTACCTCCAGGAAGGACAATCGGGAAATGGCCGGATCCTCCCGGAAGGGTGGGCCCGGCGATCACTCGAGCCCGTCACGGGTCCGTTGGGCTCCGTCACGGCCATCGGGCCGGTCTCCTACGGCTATCTCTGGTGGATCGACGAGTCCAGGGGAGCGGCCTTCGCCTGGGGATTCGGCGGGCAGCTCATCTATGTCGATCCCGAGCTGGACCTCGTGGTCGTCACGACCACCGAGTGGAGGGGGGTCACACAGGACGTGGGGAACGCCTGGCTCACAGAACAGGCCATGCGACTCGTCGTGGAGGGCGTGCTGTCGGCAGTCCGCTGATTGCGGTCGCCCGCGGCGAAGCGTCACGGTCCACCACACCGCGCCACCGACGCGTGCTCTGCGTCCGACCTTACGCCATCTGGTGCTGCCGCTTCGCCGCCTTCTTCCGCTGATTGGGGTCGAGGATCCGCTTTCGGAGCCGGATGCCGTCGGGCGTGACCTCGATGAGCTCGTCGTCCTCGATGAACTCCAGAGCCAGCTCGAGGGTGATCTGCCTCGGCGGCTCCAGCTTGATGTTCTCGTCGGAAGACGTGGTCCGCATGTTCGTGAGCTTCTTCTCCTTGCTCACATTCACGTCCATGTCGTCGGTTCGGGCGTTCTCGCCGACGATCATGCCCTGGTAGGCAGGCGCACCGGGGGCGACGAAGAGCGTGGCCCGCTCCTGGAGGCCGAAGAGGGCGAAGCCCACCGCCTTGCCCGGACGATCCGCCACGAGGACGCCCCTCGTGCGACCCTTGAGCTCGCCTGCCCAGCCGTCCCACTCGGAGAAGGTGTGATGAAGGATCCCCTCGCCCCGAGTGTCGGTCATGAACTCCGACCGGTACCCGAACAAGCCCCTGGCCGGGATCTTGAAGCGAAGACGGGTCGTCCCCGAATCACCCATGGGCTTCATCTCGGTCATCTCGCCCTTTCGCGAGCCGAGCTTCTCGATGACCGTTCCCACCATGTCCGAGGGTACCTCGACCACGGCCTCTTCGTAAGGCTCCTGCACCTCGCCGCCATCCCCCCGGCGGGTGATGACCCGCGGGCGGGAGACCTGGAACTCGTAGCCTTCGCGGCGCATCGTCTCCATGAGGATGGTGAGGTGCAGCTCACCTCTACCGCTCACGGTGAAGGTGTCCGGTGATTCGGTGTCCTCGACCCGAAGGGCGACGTTCCGCTCCAGCTCCCTGTACAGGCGCTCACGGAGCTGGCGCGTGGTCACGTACTTCCCGGCCTGCCCTGCGAAGGGTGAGTTGTTGACGGTGAAGTCCACGGATAGCGTGGGCTCCTCCACCGCGATGCCGCGCAGCCGCTCCCGGTGCTCGGGGTCGGTCACCGTCTTCCCGATCTCCACCCCCTCGAGTCCGGCCAGCGCGACGATGTCTCCCGCGTAGGCCTCCTCGATCTCGATGCGATCCAGGCCGCTGAACGTGTAGAGCTGGGAGACCTTGGCCAACTCGGCCTCGTCGGGCGCGTTCACCATGCCGGCGTCGCCGAGGTCGAGGAGCGCGACCTGCTCTCCCACGCGAACCACTCCGCGCTCCACACGCCCGACGGCGATGCGACCCACGTACGGAGAGTGGTCGAGGGTGGAGACCAGCATCTGGAAGGGCCCGTCGCGATCCACCTGGGGCGCCGGAAAGTGGGAGACGATGGTCTCGAAGAGAGGTGTCAGGTCGCTGCCCTGCCCGTCGGGACTCTCCGAGGCCCACCCGTCCCGGCCGACGGCGTAGAGGAAGGGCGCGTCGAGCTGGGCATCGTTGGCTTCCAGGTCCATGAAGAGCTCCAGCACTTCGTCGTGGACCTCTTCAGGACGAGCATCGCCGCGGTCGACCTTGTTGATGACGACCAGCGGCAGGAGGCCGAGCTCCAGAGCCTTCCGGGTGACGAACCGGGTCTGGGGCATGGGCCCTTCCGCGGCGTCCACGAGAAGCACCACGCCGTCGACCATCCGCAGAATGCGCTCGACTTCGCCACCGAAGTCGGCGTGGCCCGGCGTGTCGACGATGTTGATCTTCACGTCGTTCCAGTGGACCGCCGTGTTCTTGGCGAGAATGGTGATCCCCCTCTCCTTCTCGAGGGGGTTCGAGTCCATGACCCGTTCTTCGACCTTCTGGTTCTCCCGGAAGACTCCGGCCTGACCGAACATCTTGTCGACGAGGGTGGTCTTTCCGTGGTCGACGTGTGCGATGATCGCGATGTTGCGAATGGGCATATCGAAAAAACCTGCGACGTCCGGCGGCGGCGGTGTCCTCACGCCCGCCGGCGGGCGATAGAGTTCTACAAGTGGGCAGCCGTTTAAGCTAACGGAAATGAGGCCGAAAGAGGCTGGCCACGATTCCTCAGGCCCGGCTCCCCACGAAGGGGATGGACCGCTTCAGGCCTTCCCAGGTCTGCTGGAAGTCCTGCTTGGCAGGATCTCCCTCGCTGGGGCGCCGCCAGGCCTCCACCACGAAAGCGAGGACGATGCCCATCATGCCGCCGAGTACGATGCCCAGCGCCGCGCTCAGGACGAGGCGCCGCTCGTCCGGTCCAGGCGGGAAAAAGGGGTCCTGGAGCACGGTGATGACCGGGGTGTCCCTGACCTCGGAGATCCGTGCCTGCTCGTAGGACTGGACCAGTGTGGTCAGGACCGACGAGCGAAGCGTCACCTCGCGCTGGAGCGCCTGCTGACGGAAGGTCAGGAGCGGCGAATCCTGCCACTGACGGTTCGCCTCCAAAAAGATCCTCAGTTCTTCCTCCGCCGCCTCCAGATCCTCCTCCGCTTCCTGGACCCGCTCTTCGATGAAGGCGCGCTCCGCAGCCGCCTGCGACTGTCGGGTGTTCAGGTTGAAGAGCGCAACCTCGGCGAGGAGCTCGTCCGCAATGGCCTTGGACAGATCCGGCCATTCGGTGGTGACGGATACCGTGACGGTCCCGGTCTCCCGGCCCGTCGCGACCGAGACGGCCTCCTCACGGAGCCATTCGATGGTGGCCGCATCGCGGAGTGCCTCGGTGTCTTCCTCGATCTCGAGGAGGTCCCTGAGGAGGACGGTCCCCACCCCGTCGATGTCGTACGACCGCGTCGCGGCTCTGGACAGGATCTCCCTGGACCGGAGAAGCTCCGCGTAGAAGGCCGGGCTCGCCTCTTCCCCTCCCCCGGGCACACTGACGCCGAACTGGCTCGCCAACGCCATGAGCTGTGAGCCGGAGACCTCGGAGCCCTGAGGCCGGAACGCCGCCTCGGTCGTGAACTCCTCGGCCCGGATGAGCGTCGCCGCCACGGCGAGCGCCGTCACCGCGATGGTCGTGAGGACAATGGTGCCTCGTCGACGCAGGAGCACCGCCAGGACCTCCCACAGGGAGATCTCGTCGTCCATGGGGCGCGGGGGCGCTGAAGTGACGTGGGCGTCGGTCATCGTTCAGTGGTGGGGTCGAGGCGGAGGGCCACTCCTACCGGCTCGGAGTATCGCCGTCCCAAATCGGAGCAGCAACCCGGCCGCCCCACCCGTGGCGGGGCCGGGTTGCACCCGTCGGCCCCGGCTGGACCCCATCGGCCGCCCTCCGGTATCGTAGCCGGAGATCAGTGGACGTGAACCGACCATCGGAGCCATCCGTGAAGCCCTCTTCTTCTTTCGACGCACGGCACACCGCAGACTCGCCGCGCACCGCCCGCCTTCGAGACGCCCTCCAGGTCTCGGTCCAAAGGGTGCCCTCCCTCGGAGCGGCAGCCGTTGCTGCGACCGTGACCGTCGGTGCCCTCTTCCTCCCTGCGTCAGCCCAGGACGCGGCTCCCGAGTACGCCGAAGAGATCCGGACGCTCCTCGCCAACCCCACCGTGAGCTCGGCCCTGGAGCTCGCCGAGGAGCACGACCCCTGGGCTCTGGAGCTTCTCATCGAGCTCACGGAGATCCCGGCGCCTCCCTTCATGGAGGACGTCCGCGGCCAACGGTTCGCCGAGCTGCTCATGGAACTCGGTGCGGATTCGGTGTGGACGGACGGGGAGGGCAACGTCATCGGACTCAGGCGGGGGACGGTGGGTGACCGGGCCATCGGCTTCGGCGGCCATCTCGACACGGTCTTCCCCGAGGGAACGGACGTGTCCGTGCGCCAGGTCGGCGACACGCTCTTCGCTCCTGGCGTCGGCGACGACACACGCGGTCTGGTGGTGGTACTCTCGGTATTGCGGGCCCTCGAGGAGGCCGGCGTCGAAACGGAGGACGACCTCCTATTCGTCGGCGTCGTCGGCGAGGAAGGGCTCGGTGACCTCCGCGGCATGAAGCACATCTACCGCGAGGGCGGCCTTCGTCCCGACGTGTGGGTGGAAGTCGACGGCGGCGGCCTGACGCGGCTCGTGACCATGGGGCTGGGCTCGGTCCGCTACCGTGTCACCTTCGAGGGGCCCGGCGGACATTCGTGGGGTGCCTTCGGTACGGCGAACCCGGCGCACGCCATGAGCCGGGCCGTCCGCTACTTCCAGGACGTGGCCGACACGCTCACGCGTTCCGGCCCACGAACGAGCTACAACGTCGGTCGTATCGGCGGTGGCACCTCCGTGAACTCCGTACCCTTCGCGTCGTGGATGGAGGTCGACATGCGCTCGGAGAGCCCCGAAAGCCTCGCCCGCATCGAAGAGGTCTTCCTCGAAGCCATGCAGCGGGCCCTTGCGGAGGAGAACGCACTGCGTCGTGAAGGTCCTCCCCTGACGGTCGATCCGGCCAAGATCGGGGATCGCCCTTCCGGAGAGTTGGATCCGACCCTGCCTCTCATCCAACGGGCCCTGGCGTCTACGGCGGCCTTCGGTGTCGATGGCGAGCTGGCCCGCTCCTCCACCGACTCCAACGTACCCATCGCCCTGGGCATTCCGGCGGTGACCATCGGCAGGGGCGGGATCGGGGCCAATGGCCACGCGCCTGACGAGTACTGGGTCAATCGGGATGCCTACCTGGCCGTGCAGCGGGCCCTCCTCCTGGTGGTGGCCGAAGCGGGCTTCGCCGGACCGGTCTCATGACGGGCAGGAAGCCTGAAGGAACGAATCGAAGCCCGATGGACATGGCGCTGCGAGTCGGCGCCGCGACCTAGCGGATACCCGTGTCGAAGGAGAGCGTCACCTCGGTGTAGACGCCGACCACGACCTCCACCTCCTCCACCTGAGCCACGGGAAACGGGTCTCCCGATTCGGGGACCAGCCGGTAGTGACCCGCAGGGAGCCCAACCCGGAAGCGTCCGTCTTCCCCTGTCCGGAACGACGTCACGAAACGTCCTTCGGTGAAGACGACGACCGCGGCCTGGTGGGGTCGAGGTTCACACGTGTGACGAGGGTCAACGCCCGAGCACCCACGCGCAGATCAACGGCGCCACGATGGCGGCGTCCGAGTTGATCTCGAAGCGGGGGGTCGTGGGCTCGAGCTTGCCCCAGGTGATCTTCTCGTTCGCGGGAGCGCCGGAATAGCCCCCGTAGGACGGCTGGGCGTCGGTGATCTGACAGAAGTAACCCCAGTAGGGGACCTCCTCCTTGAGATCCTGGGTGATGCACGGGACCGCACAGATGGCGAAGTCACCGGCGATTCCACCCCCGATCTGAAAGAAGCCGACGGACGGATGCTCGCCACCGCCGTGGCTCGCCCGATACCAGTCGACGAGGTGGGCGAACTGCTCGGTGCCGCTCTTCACGCACCCGTGCCCGGGCAGATTACCGGCCAGGACGTTGGCCGCGAAGATGTTGCCCGTGGTCGAGTCCTCCCAGCCGGGCGAATACACCGGGATCCCCGCCTCTTTCGCCGCCAGCATCCAGGAATGGCGTGGGTCGATCTGATAGTGCTCCTCGAGGGTCGGGTCGGACAGCAGCTCGAAGAGGAACTGCGACGGCATGAGCCGGCGCCCGCTGGATGATGCCGCCCTCCACCGTTCGAGGAGTCGGCCCTCGATGTGGCGCATGACGGTCTCGGGAATACAGGTGTCGGTCACCCGGTTCATGCCACGCTCGTAGAGCGCCTGCTCGTCGGCAGCCGAAAGCTCCCGCCAGGAGCGGACGATCTCGTAGTCGTCGTGGGCGACGAGGTTGAAGACATCCTCCTCGAGGTTCGCCCCGGTGCATGAGATCGCGTGGACCTTACCGGCCCGGATCATGTCGGCGAGGATCACGCCGAATTCTCCCGTCGACATGGCGCCCGCCATGGCCACCAGCATCTTGCCGCCCTCGTCGACGTGCGCCTCGTAGGCCTTCGCCGCGTCCACCACTTCCCGCGCGTTGAAATGCCGGTAGTGGGCCTCCATGAAATCGCGGATCGCGCCCAACGCTGGTCCTCCATCCGGTGCCGTAGTTGTACTCGGGTTGCCAATGGTACCAAGGGACCTGCCCTGAGTCGAACCCATGCGCTCCAACAGCCGCATGCCTATAGTGCGGCCGTGAATTCCGTCGACGAGTCATCCGGCATCCGATATCGAAGGGACGGCGCGGTGGGCCACGTCACCCTCGATAGACCCGAGCGTCACAACGCGCTGGGCGCCGACGATGTCGCGGTCCTCAAGCGCATCCTGCGCGAGGCAGCCGAAGACGAGGGCGTGCGCGTGATCGTCCTCACCGGGTCCGGGGACCGGACCTTCTGTTCCGGCGCCGCTCTCGAGGAAATGGAGAGCGGTCGCATGAGCGGCGCCATCTTCGATACCCTCACCGAGCAGCTCGCGGCCCTGCCCTTGCCCACCGTGGCCCGTATCAACGGCAGTGTCTACGGCGGCGGAGCCGAGGTGGCTCTGTGTTGCGACCTCCGTATCGGCATCCGGGGGATGCGGCTCTCGGTCCCGGCCGCCCGGCTCGGTGTCTGCTACCCACCCGGTGGCCTCCATCGGTATCTGACCCGCCTCGGCCTCGGTACCACCAGCCGGATTCTCCTCGCCGCCGAGGAGCTGGACGACAGCGAGCTCCTACGCACGGGCTACCTCACCCACCTCACCGACGTCGAGGGCCTGGACACCCGGGTCGACGAAGTGGTCACCCGGCTCGCCGGCCTCGCCCCCCTCGCCGTGCGGAACATGAAGCGAGGGCTCCTTGCCCTCGCCGTGGGCGAGCGCGACCCGGAGGAGCTCCAACGGCTCGTGGAAGAGTGCGCTACCTCCGACGACGTGAAGGAGGGGCTACGCGCCTCGAGAGAGCGGCGGGCTCCGGACTTCAAGGGCCACTAGAAGGCGCCTACTTCTGCAGCACGCGTCCCGGCCGCTTCCCGGTGAATTCCTCGTCACGTATCGCCGCTACGCCATTCACGAAGACGTGGACCATGCCTTCGGAGTAGTGATGCGGGTCCGTGAACTCCGCGACATCGTCGACGGCCGCGAGATCGAAGACGACGATGTCTGCCACTGCTCCCTCCCGGATGACCCCGCGGTCGGGCATCCCGAAGACCGTGGCCGGAAGGGACGTCATGCTACGGACGGCCTCTTCCAGCGAGACCACGCCCAGGTCCCTGGCGTACAGGCCGATCTTTCGCGCGAAAGCGCCGTACGTGCGAGGGTGCGGCACGCCGACCCCCATGGGAACGAGATCTCCATCCGACGACGTCATGGTCCACGGCTGCGCCATCAGACGCTCGAGGTCGTCGTCGTGCATGTTGTACGAGACGATGCTCACGCCCCCCGACCGGATGAGGTCGATGGCGGTATCGATGGGGTCTTCGCCCCGCTCGTCGGCGAGGTCGCTGAGCAGACGGCCCTCGATGGACGGGTCCGGGCGGAATCGTCGGAACTGGATCCGGTCCGCTCCACCTCGGCGCGCGAGTCCCTCGACCATCCCTTCGCGGATCCTGGCCATCGTAGCCGGATCGTCCATCCTCGCCATGAGGGAATCCCGACCCCCGGCCTGAGACCAGCGGGGGAGGAGAGCGGCGTTCAATCCAGTGGCCGACGCCGTGTACGGATACTGGTCGGCGAAGACCTGGATCCCCTCTTCCCGCGCTCGTTCGACACGCTTGACGATGGCGTCGCCATACCCCCACACGAAGGGGCCCAGCGCCTTGACGTGCGTCAGCACGGCGGGGATCCCTGCTACCCGACCCACCTCGATGACTTCGTCGACGGCGGCAATGAGACCGACACTGTAGGTCGATTCGTCGCGGATGTGGCTGGTGTACGCCCCGCCGAACTCCGCCACGATCTTGGCCAGATCCTCGATCTCTTCAGGCGGCGTATAGCTCCCCGGCACGTAGTAGGTCCCCGACGACAATCCCCAGGCTCCTGCCTCCATGCCGTCGCGGACCATCTCGCGCATTCGGGCGAGCTCCGACGGTGTCGCCGCCCGGTCGGCGGAGCCCATGACGGCCCCTCGTACCGATCCCTGAGGCACGAGCTGAGCGACGTTGACGCCCAGACCATGCTCCATGAGTGACGTGCGCTGGGCCGCGATGTCCGCGGGACCGCCGCCGTCGGGGTTCACGAACACGGTGGTCAGGCCCATGGCCAGAAGGGGCTCGGCGTGGCTCAACCCTTCGGACGCGAGGCCACCGCCTGCGTGGGAATGGGAGTCGATGAAGCCCGGTGCCACGTACAGACCGGCGGCGTCGATGGTCTCGTCGGCCTCCATTCCCCCGAGATCGCCTACGGCCTCGATGCGGTCTCCACGGATGAGCACGTCGGCGTAGATCCAAGGATTCCCGCTCCCGTCGAGCAGGCGCCCGTTCACGATGAGCGTCGTCGACTCCTGGCCCGCGACGGGTGTGGAGATGAGTGCGGCCCCGGCCAGGACGGCTGCCCCGCTCACGAGAGCGGCCCCGGGCACGAGAGCGACCACGGGCAGGTAGGCGGCGAGGGCGAAAAGGGTCGGAAGGCGTCTGCGTGTCATGATTCCGGAGTCCGTGATCGGGGCGTCGCGATCGGGTATCGAAGGGGTGGGTCGAGCGCCGCGATCTTAACGCGGTCCCGCCGCCGACGCACCGCTCCACTCCGGCTCGGCGACCCCCTTCCATACACCCGCGCCGACCTCGATGACGTTGAGGCGGGCGAAGTAGCTCCGCTCCCGTGGTACCACTTCCCTGCCTCCCTCCGCCATCCGCGCGTGGACGTCCCACCCTTCCTCGACGTAGATCCGCCCACCGGTGGGATGCAGGCGGGGGCTGGTGAGGGCCTCCTCCATTCCCATTCCACGATGGAGCACCCGGCTCAACGTGGTCACCAGAGCCGAGATGATCCGCCGGGCGCCGGCTCCGCCGGCTACCACCACCTGGCCATCTTCACCCAGCATCAGCAAGGGCGCCTGGGACGACCATGGTCGATACCCGGGCCCCCCTGCCGTCAGATAGCCCCCGAGGGTCGACGCGTAGAGGAATCCCAGTTCGGGGGTGACGACGCGAGCGCCGCCGGTGGGTCCGAGGGATTGGGTCAACGCGACGACATTTCCCTCGGCGTCGGCCACCGACAGGTGGCTGGTGAAGGGAGGTTCGTCGATGGCCCTCGCCGTCGCACCGGCCTGCGTCTGCCAGCCGCCTCCCGCCCGCCCCCAGGATAGGGAGGACGCGACCGTTTCGGACGTGATCTCCCTCGCCCTCCGCTCGAGGAGCGTGTCGGACGTCAACCAGGCCACGGCCGCCTCCGGCGCCATCGACTCGGCGATCTCACGATCCTCGAAGCCCGCCACCAGGGCGTCCGCCACCAGCTCAGCCCAGGCGCCCTCGTCCAGGGCCCGCACGCCACCCACTTCAGGGACCGCCCTGTCGAGGATGCCCAGAATCTCCGCGACGGTCACACCTGACGCCGGTAGGTAGCTACCCACGACCTCGAATGCACCGACGGTCGTCCGACCGACGAGGGCGCGTCTTGGCCTGTAGGCCGCCAGGTCGGAGGCCGTCACGTAGCCACCGCCGTCGCGGATGTCGTCGGCCATGGTGGCCGCCACCCCCCCGCGGTAGAAGCCGTCGTGGCCGTCAGCGGCGATGACCCGGAGCGTCCTGGCCAGCGCTGGCTGCACGAGCGGACCATCCGGATCCGTCGAGAACAGACGTGCCACCTTCGACTCCGAACCTGCTTCATGGATGAGATCCCGGAGCCTCCGCCGCTCGCCATCCGGCAGGAGGACGCCTCGTTCCGCCCACTCGACCGCGGGTGCAAGGACAGCCTCCCGGCTGAGAGTCCCGTGTTCGCCGTGCGCTGTCAGGAGTGCCGCCACCGTGCCTGGAATACCAACCGCCGCGTATCCCGTATCCCCGGTGGGAGCCGTGTCCCGGTCGTAGCCGGCCGGGACCTCGGTGCCGCCGTCGATGGCGATGACGGCGCCGGATGCCGTACGGAGCAGAAGCTGCGTGCGCCCACCCAACCCGGACTGGGTCGGCTCGGCGACGGCGAGGGCGAAGGCGGCGGCCACCGCCGCATCGACGGCATTTCCACCCGCCTCGAGGATGCGGACTCCGGCCTCGGTGGCGTAGGGGGAACCGGCGACGACCATGCCTCGGGACGACGCAGCCGTCGGAGGGAATGACGGCGCCTCCGGCGCCGGATCCCCGGAGCCCAAGCAGCCCATCAGCGCGAGAGAAGCCACGACTCCGGCCCTGGCCTCGTGGCGCGTACGTCTACGGTCTCGCATGGGAACAAGGTACGATTCGGACCGACCCCGAGAAACGCGCTGTCGTGCCTTCACCGTCCCCATGACTCCATCCCGCACCACCCAAGACCTGGTCCGCCTTCTCGAAGGCATCGGCGGTCGTGGCTACAAGGCGTACAAGGAGCTCACCGGCGCCTGGACCTATCCGGACTTCACCCTCGTCTTCGATCACGTCCAGGGGGACCCCTTCGCGGACCCGAGTCGGGTTCGCCTGGAGATCCCACCGGCCACGGCCGCCCTCCCCCCTGGCGCCCTTCGCGGCGAGGCACGGCGGTGGGGCACCGCGGCACTCCTGGTCAGGACCTTTCGCCGGGAAGCCGACGCGCGTGCGCGCCCGCGAGGAAGTGGGCGAAGCGGAGCCGTCCGGATGGAGTCGGTCGGGCAGATCGTCCTGCCTCAGACCGCCGTGCAGGTCGACGGGGACGGCGGAATCGAGGCCCGCTTCGCCGTGGGCCTCCCTGCCAAGGGTCGAAGGATCGCGGCAGGAGAAGCCATCGCACTCCTCACCCGCGATGTCCCCGACATCGTCTCGGCATCGCTGAAGGCTTCGGCCCATCCTGCCGACGTGGTGGAGCTCTGCGCCGCCGCCAACGAAGACGCCGAGGCCCTTCGATCGGCACTGAAGCCACGTGAGCTGGTGGCGTTCGTCGCCGACGGAGCCCATCTCCCTCGTCGAAGCGGTGTGGAAGACGTCCCCCTCGAGGGCGAGGCGGTGGTGTCCTTCGCCGCCCCTCCCTCCTTCCGGGTCACCATCGATCTGCCCAACGCCGGCGCGGTGACGGGGATGGGCATTCCCGAGGGGGTCACCCTCGTCGTCGGAGGGGGCTTCCACGGTAAGAGCACGGTTCTCCAGGCTCTCCAGGCCGGCGTCTACAACCATCGACCGACGGACGGAAGAGAGCTCGTCGTCTCCAGGGCCGACGCGGTGAAGATCCGCGCCGAAGACGGCCGAAGCGTGGCCGGTGTGGACATCTCACCCTTCATCGATGGACTTCCCGGCGGAGGGAATACCCGAACGTTCACCTCGGCGAACGCCTCCGGCTCCACCAGCCAGGCGGCGGCCATCGTAGAGGCGTGGGAAGTCGGCGCCGGCGTCCTCCTCGTGGACGAGGACACGTCGGCGACCAACTTCATGATTCGCGATCGGCGGATGCAGGAGCTGGTTCCCCCGGGGGGTGAGCCTATCACGCCGTTCGTCGACCGCGTACGCGCACTTCACCGGGAGCACGGGGTGAGCACGGTTCTCGTCGTCGGCGGCAGCGGGGACTACCTCGACGTCGCCGACCACGTCATCCGCATGCGCGACTACCTCCCCGAGGACGTCACGGATCGGGCGAAGGAGGTCGCCCGCGATCACCCCACCGGTCGAGCGGTCGAAGCTTCCGGGAGCTTCAAGCAACCACCATCGCGGCGGCCTCGGCTCACCTCCATCGACCCCTCCAAGGGCCGACGGTCGATGTTCGTGAAGGTCCCCGACGACCGCACGCTCCTTTTCGGGAAGGACACCGTCGACCTCGCGGCGGTAGAGCAATTGAGCCTCCGGAGCCAACTGCGGAGCGTCGGTCTGGCACTGGCGCTCCTCCGGTCCGCTCCCGGCGGGCTCGAGACCGTCGCTGACCTCCTTCGCTGGGTGGAGGAGCGTATCGAGGGCGACGGGCTCGACGCTCTCAGCCCTCGCCGCCTGGGTACCCTCACGTCCTTTCGGCCCTTCGAGCTGGCTGCCGCGCTGAACCGACTTCGTTCCCTGGATGTGGAGTAGCTGGTGGACTCGATCCCGCTCATCGATCCAGGCGTCACGGGCCTTCACGACGTCCGCCCGGCCGGGGTCTTCCCCGTCCTCGCCGAGGGCGAGTCGATCTGGGTGCGGGGAGTGGCGAGCCGCCCGGAGCTCGAGATGGGGCGTGGGGGACGACCGATCGCCCGGTTTCGCGCGGAGAGCCTCGGCACCGCCGCGAACATCCTCCGCTTCCCCGGAATCCTTCGCCGGGACTTCTCGGCTCCGACGGGGAGCATCGTCGAGACCGTGCTGGCCATGCCGACACTGCCCGTCGTCGTCGTCCAGTGGTCTGCCACCGGCGAGGCGACACCGACTGCAGTGGAGGTGACGTTCGATGGTGTCGCCCGACGCGCACGGCTGGGGGACGAAGGGCAGGTGCTCGTCGAAGGGGTCGGCCTCGAGGACGGAGTGGAGCGCGGGCACGGAGTACCCCTGATGGAGGTCCGATTGGTTCCCCCGGCCGCCGACGTCCGTCTGCACGAGACCGAAGGCCGGCTCCGGGTGACGCTCCGTCCAGCCGAGAACGGGCACATCTCCCTCGTCCTCGCTCTCGGCGACGCCAAGGGGCAGCCGCCACCGACGACCGCCGCCCGGCACACACCCAGCCACGCCGTACGCGCCGCCTCGGGCCCGACCGCAGGTCTCCTGCTGGGCACGGGCCTCCCCGACGTCGACGACGCCGTCGCCTGGTTGAGAGTCCGGCTGGCCGGACTGGCGCGTCGCCTTTCCCCGGACGTCGACTCGTCGTCGGTCCTGTCCGTCGGTCTCGCCGCCACTGCGGTGGGAGACCGGGACACAAGCGCCGCCGTCCTCTCCATCGTGCCTGTGGACTCGGCAACCTTTGGCCTGCTGGCGGCCAGGCACGCCGCCGTCTTCGGCGAGACGGGTCGCGCCCGGGAATCCGCGGCTCGGTGGGCCACGGAGTCCCCGGCCCCATCGCCTCTCGCCACTCTCGCCGCCAGGGAGCTGGCAGACGCCCTCCACCTCGTCGGCGACGCCAGGACGGTGGCGACCCTGCAGGCCATCGCCGCAGCTCAGGCCAGTCCACCCTCGGCTCCCTCCAGGACGGGGGCCGGTCGCTCACTACCGATGGCGGGTCGAAGCCGCCCTGCGACGAGCCCACGATCCAGGGTGGGCGACCCGTCGTCCCCTCCGACGACCCGTGGCCTGGACATCGCCGACATCGCGACGATCCTCACCGGCGACTACGGAGTCGCGGAGAGGGACCCGGAGGCCGCCTGGATCGCGTGGCGGGAAGCCCTTGTCGACGCCTCCGGACGGGTGGTGACACTGTGGGACGACGACGGCATCGACGGTGGGTCACGGACCGCCGAGCTCCTGCTCACCCTCTCTGCGGGTCTTCTCGGACTCCGAGCCGACGCCGGCGTGGGGCGCCTACGGATCGCTCCCCGCCTGCCCCGTCACCTGACTCACTTCGAAGCCTCGGGGATCACCCTGGGAAGCAGCGCCGTCACGGTCAGGTACTCGGCGACGCGGGACACCCTGCGCTACGAGTTGGTCCCCGAAGCCGGTGCCATTCCTCCCCTCGTCGTCTTCGAACCCGTGGTGTCGGGCCTGCCGCAGGGCGTCGCCATCGATGGCGAGGTGGCGGAACTCGACCCACGAGAAAAAGGAGCCCGAACGGTGGTGCCGGTTCAACTCCCTCTGGACGCCACCCGGGTCGTGGAGATCACGATGCCCGCAGGCGCGACGAGCGCCTAGTCGCCGTGTTCGACGCTGGAGCCGCAGGCGAAGCTGACCTAGCCGTCCTCTTCGACGATGTAGCCGTGCTCGACGAGGAGTTCGCGAAGCCGGGTCTGCCGCTCGGGAAGTGAGGTCTTGGCGATCTCACGGGCGAACTGGATGCGGTGCGCCTCGGTGACGTCGTCAAGGATCAGAATGGGAGCGCCGTAGCGAAGCAGGATCCGTTTGGCGTCGATGGCGACGGAATCATTCACGGTGGTGTCTGCTCGACTGTTCGGGTCTCGGGAGGCCGTCATCGATTAACCGCGACGCTGGGCGGGGTTCCACGCACCCCCGGCCGGACGTCAGTGCAGGACGTCGGGCTCTTCCTCGTCGTCGAAGACCGGTGTGTACGTGCCGGGCAGCACCAGCGGGCCGTTGAGGTGGAAGCGTGGCACTTCCACCCTGAACTCCTCGCCGCCACGGCGGGTGAAGGTGTAGTAGCCCTCCATGTACCCCACGGGCGACCGCAACACGCAGTAGCTCTGATACTCGTGGGATTCGCCCGGAGCCAGTATCGGTTGCTCACCGATGACGCCCTCACCATCCACCGTCGAATCGTCCCCTGCGGCGTCGTGGATCCGCCAGTGGCGGAAGAGAAGCTGGGCGGTGTCCTCGCTCTCGTTGGCCATGGTCACGGTATACGCGAAGACGAACATCCCGTCGGCCGGATCCGAATCGGCCAGGGAGTAGCGGGGTCGCACCTGGACCCGGATTCCCTCTGTGGATTTTTCGTATCGCATGGCGGAGCGCCCCATCGGAGTGAGTTCGAACAGTGATACACCGACCCACCGGGTTTGTCACGTCGACGGGATGCGCGGACGACGAGCTGTCCGGCTCGGAAGGGTTCCGATGGCAGGCACGATGCCCGCTGATCGATGAGCCCGCGAGGGTCAGCTACGGTCGATGACGAAGGTGTGGCGGCGTCCCACGGAGAAGAGGATCCCTCCGCCGAGAAGCTCGACAATGGCGTTGGACAACTCGTCGGTATCCGCGGTGACGGCCACGCCGATGACCTGGTTCGTCGTCGGGTCACCGGGGATGACCACCGGAGAAAGTCGCTCGTAGTCGAGTTCGTATCCGTCGCCCTGGAAGGAGAAGCCGTCGGGCAGGAAGCCGTTGAGCTCGGGCGGCACCACACCGGCGGCGGCCTCCGCGGGCCACGCGCTCATGTCCCCGTTGAACTGGGCGGTGGAGATCCGCACCACCTCGATGTCGCCAGCCACGGAGGTGGCCCTGGCGCGGAAGGTCATGTTGCGGAGGTTGGGGATGGCCAGCCCGGCGAGGATGCCCACGATGGACACCGCCATGAGGAGCTCGATGAGGGAAAAACCGCTCCGTGCGTGCCTGCGCCGATCTCTCGAAGATCCCATGGTCATCACCCGGAGATCTGGATGGTTCCGACCCAGGCCGCCGGGTCGTCCTGAGAGGAGTCGAAGACGATCGTCTCCCCTTGCACCGTCTTGATGAGCAGGAAGCTCGAGTCCCCCTGGAGGGTGTAGTCCACGCCCTGGTCGGCCAACGGACTCCCCATCTCGGCCAGCGTGGACGGGAGTCGACCGTTTTCGCTCTGGTAGTTCAGGATCTTCATGATCTCGAAATACAAGCCCCGTCGCTCCGCCTCGATGACCTCGACCGACGGTCGTGGATCCTCGACCGGGCTCAGCACGAGGAAGTCGGGCTGCGCGATAAGGAAATAGAGCGCCAGGACCCCGAGGTTCAAGGTCAGCGGCAGCATCCACTTGGGCGGCCCCTTCGGCATGACCTTCTTCTTCGAGGCCTGCTCCCGTTCCTCGGCGTGCTTCAACACCTCGGCAACCACGTCCGCGGCCTCCTGGCCGGGAGCGGCGTCCTTGGCGTGATACGGCTTTACCTGGTCGGAATCGGGCATGGGCTTTCGTTCGTGGCCGAACGGCGCGGCCTTTGATGAACGAATCGAAATGGAGGGGGTCGCGAGTACGCCTACAGAAAGATGATATCCAATGCGGTGGGAAAAAAGATAGTGTTTCACCCGCCGGGGGCCCGGCCCTCGGGCCGCCCGCCGCCGGCTGCGACTCGGGCCCCACCGAGGGACATCGGGTCGACGAGTCCGAGAGGCGGCGGTTAGCTTCGGACATGAGCGTGCGGCCACTCTCCCGTTCGGTGGAAGACTACCTCAAGGCGATCTACGCCCTATGCGACGCCGGTGACCCGGCGTCGACATCGGCCATAGCCGAGGTCCTGGACATCCAGCCCGCCTCGGTGACGGGCATGATCAAGCGGCTCGCCGAGTCGGGTCTGGTCGAGCACGTCCCGTACAAGGGTGTCCGCCTCACCGGAGCCGGGACCGTCGAAGCCCTCAAGGTCCTCCGGCGCCATCGCATCTTGGAGACGTACCTGTGCGAGCGCTTGGGCTACAGCTGGGACGACGTCCACGACGAGGCCGAGCGCCTCGAGCACGCGGCGTCGGACAAGCTCATCGAACAGATGGCGGGAGCCCTCGACTTCCCCAGCCACGATCCCCACGGTGCGCCGATCCCCACCCGGGCCGGCGACATCGAGGCCACGGACCTCGCGACCCTCGCCGATGCCCAGGTCGGTGACCGCGTGATGATCCGGGCGGTCCGCGACGAAGACTCGTCCGACCTCCGCTCGATGGCCGAAGGTGGCCTCGTCCCTGGAGCCCGGGTGGTGGTCAACGAGGAGTCGACGCGAAATGGCTTCGTGAACGTTTCCGTCACCGGTGACGAGCGCGCCCGCGAGGTGCCCGATGAACTCGCTCGCCACATTTACGTCGTTCCCGACGAAGGCTGAGCGTCAGCCGCTCTCAGCCGGACAGACCGGAAGCCCGGATCCGGTCGAGGTCGTGACCAGAATCCTGTGACCGACGGTGGAGGCGAAGACTCCCGATCCATCCCCACGCAGGTTGGGTACGCGGACCTGCCCGGACGGATTGAAGTTGCCGCCCCTGGCCCAGTTCACGTAGTTGCGATCCACGGCTGTCACCGTGATCTCGGCGCTGGCTCCCGACGGGATCCCCCGTTGAAGACGGAGGGCCAGGTCCTGGTCGAGGTCGAACCGGTTGAAGACGCCGAATTCCGAGGGGAAGGTGATGGTCGTGTCCGAATCGGAGACCGACAGCCCGAAAAGGTAGAGCGGGTCCTCCCTCACGATGATCCCCTCCGACCGGAGGGCACTCGGAAGCCCTGCGATGGCCGTCTCGTTCACGTACGCCCAGGCTCCGGCCGCTCGCGTCCACCGCAGTGGCAACAGGGTGTCGGCCAGGATCCTGCACTGGGCGGGCATACCCGGAAGTTGGAACGAGCCCGGCACTCGCGTCTCTCCCTCCAGGCGCCCCCCATCGACCAAGTCGATGGCCAGCGTCAGGAGGTCTCCTGGACTCAGCAGGACGGCCTCGGTGGAGTCGGCCAGGAAACACGCCTGGGGCAGATCGGCCCGGTCCTCCTCGAGGCAGTCGGTGATGGACGCGTTTCGGAGGAGAATGGTCAGCCCATCCGACGGCCGACGAACCGTGATGCGGGCGCTGACGAGGTCGGCCTCCGCGGCGTCCACGTCCTCACTTCCCAGCGTCTGATGCAAGAGGGCGAGGACCTGGTTGTCGGCGGCTTCCGAGGCGACGTTGGCGTAGACCTCGGCAAGCACCACCTCCTCCACATCCACGACGGTGATCTCTTCGAGTTCACACGCCGTGAGGGCGCCAAGGGCAAGTACGACAAGCGCGCGGCGGGCCATCAGAAGGTCACCTCCATCCCGATGGTCGGCAGGACCGGGAACATGGAGATCCCAGAGCGCACGGGCGGGT
Organism: Longimicrobiales bacterium; assembly: GCA_965229435.1. Taxonomy (GTDB): domain Bacteria; phylum Gemmatimonadota; class Gemmatimonadetes; order Longimicrobiales; family Gaopeijiaceae; genus UBA2589. Next base: position 1,565,018 of record CBDDJE010000001.1, on the reverse strand, counting down.
CCTGTTCGTACTCGAAGAAGTAGAAGAGGACGTTCCGCTGGTTGTAGACGTTCACCAGGTTCACGTACGGCGTGAGGGAGCCCCACGACTTCGGGAAGGTTCGCCGGAAGCTCACGTCGAGGCGGTGATACGTGGGATAGCGTGACGAGTTGCGGTCTCCCAGGACGACACCGTAACCGCCGGTTGCCTGCTGGTCGTCACCGGTCCAGTCGAGGCCGCCGCCTTCCACGTACCGCGGTTGGTAGTACGCGTACGAGCCCAGTGCCCGGGTATAGGGTATGCCCGTACCCAGATTCCACCGCACGCCCCCGGTCCAGCCCCAGGGCCCCGGATAGGTCAGCACCAGATCCGCGTCGATGCGCCGATCGAAGATGGGCGGATACGTCACCAACGGCTTCGCGTCGAGAGGCGAGAGCACGTCGGGGAAGGTGCGCTTGGCCTTCAGGTAGGAGAGGGCCAGCCAACCCTGCACGTCCCCGGTCTCCTTCCGGAGCATGGCGTCCACGCCCCACGACGTGCCCTGCCCGCCGAGGATGTCGTCGAAGTCGTCGTTGGGATCGTCAGCGGTATTGAACGTCACGACGCCGTCGAAGTCCCGGTAGTACCCCTCCACCGACCAATACCAGTCGATGTCGCGGAAGCCCTCGATGCCCACCTGGATCTGGTCGGAGACGGTATGCGGTGCCCGCGCGCCGGCCAGGACCCAGATGTCGAGGCCCAGGGGAAGCTCTTCGTCCCGAAGGGAGTGGAGGAACTGGGTGTACCGCCCGGCGGCCAGCTTGAGTGCGATGTCCCCGCCGATGAAGCGTTTCACCGCGATGCGCGGCGCCGGCTCGAATGCGATCGCTCCGGGATCGGGGGCGTACAGGTCACCACGGAGCCCCACCTCCACGAGCCACCTTCGTGGGCTCGTCCAACGCGCCTGGAGGTAGCTACCGAGAAGGTTGGCGGTGCCGCGTCCGCCGCCGAAATCCGTACCGCCGGTCTGGAACGAATTCCGGTACGACAGCCGCTGGACCACCGACCCCGTCTGGAACGACCACCGGGGCGCCGGGCGGAAGTCCAGGTCGGTCCTCACCTGGGCCTGTTGGATACGGCTGTCGAACTCGGTGTCCCCGAAGTCAGGGAAGATCAGGCCCGTGCCGTATCGGGAGAAGTTGGCCCTCACGTCCACCGAACCACCGCCGCTCCGAGGCTGCGTCCACCGAGCGCCGATGGCGTCGTTTCCCCAATCCCAGTCGACACGCAGCGGAAAATCCTGGTCGTCCAACGAGGTCAGCGCGAAGACGTCCTCGCCACTGTAGGCCGAAACGGTGACCCTCCCTCCGGAGCGCGTCCATCCTTCGATGACGCCCTGGAGGTCCGTGAGGTGGTACGGGAACTCGAAGGCCGGCTTGAGCAGGACGTCGAAGTACGAGCGTCGAGCCGAGAAGCGATAACGGGCGTTGGCATGCCCCAGGGCGTCGGCGACGCCTTTGGGTAGTGCCCCCGCGACGGCGGCTCGGCTGGAGAGAAGAGAGACGGCGCCATCGACACCGAAGTCCCCTGACCCCGGATCGGAATCGATCTCGAGGACCGAGGAAACCCGGCCCCCGTGTTCCGCGGCGAAGCCGCCGGACATGAGCTCCACCCGGTCGATCATGTCGGCGTTGAAGACCGAGAACAGACCCCCGAGGTGGAAGGGCGAGAAGATGGGGATGCCGTCGAGGAGGATGAGGTTCTGGTCCTGCGATCCACCCCGGACATGGAAGGCAGCCGAGAAGTCCGACGTGGACACCACACCCGGCAGAACCTCGATGGCACGGACAGGATCGGGCTCGGCCACGCCGGGCACCCAGCGGACCTCGCTCCGGTCCATCTCCCGAACTGTCGGGCCGGGGATCTCCTCGAAGCGTCGCCGTTGTCGACTCCGCTCGGCCTCGACCGAGATACCCTCCAGCTCGAGGGCGCTCTGGGTGAGCCTCAGGTCGAGGGTCTCGGTGGTGGCGAACCCGACATCCAGGGACTGGACGAGCTCGGCGTACCCCAGAGCCTGCACCCTCAACTCATAGGGACCCGGTGCCACCTCGGAGATCCGGAACGACCCGAGACGATCGGTATCGGCTCCGTAGACGAGGCGGTCACCCCGGTGCAGGGTGACGGTGGCCCCGAAGACCGCGGCACCCTCCACGTCCCGAATCTGGCCCTGCACCGTCGACGCCTGCGCCCGCACCTCGCCTGGAAGGGAGGCGCTGGTCGCCACGAAGACGAGCGAAGCGAGCAGGGCGCGGTGCGTCACCCGTTCCATGCGAACACGTTGACTGGTCTTGACCACTCTATCTACCTGGGTGCCGCGAGCGACCCTCGGCACCACCCGAAACTCTGAAGTATCTTCGTCGCACGAAGACGTACCGTCTCTCGCGCGAGTGCGTTACCGAGTACGCCGATGGGACGCCGGAAGTGCCCGACCCGTCACCCTTCGATGGAGCGTGGAGATGACTTCCCATATCGATCAGGTCGCGCCCCCCGGCTCTTCGGCGCTCCAACGCCTCCTCGAGTGGCCGCGCCTGCCCCTCGCCACCCTGCCCACGTCCCTGCGGCGGGCTCCGCGCCTGGGAGCCCACCTCGGCGTGAGGCACCTCTACCTGAAGATGGACGCCGAGACCGGCTTCGCACTCGGCGGCAACAAGGTCCGAAAGCTCGAGTTCGAGCTTGCCCCCGACCGGCTGGGAGGCGTTACCCACCTCATCACCGCCGGCGGCCCCCAGTCCAATCACTGCCGTGTCACCGCAGCCGCAGCCGCCCGCCTCGGCCTGGGGTGCGTCCTCGTCGCCCAGGCTCCCGAGCCCGACGTGCCCACGGGCAACGCCCTCCTGCATCGGCTCTTCGGAGCCGAGATCGTCACGGTTGAAAAGCGTGAGGACCGGGCAGAGGGAATGGAGGCCGTCGCCGCTCGCATCCGGGAGCAGGGCGGCACCCCCCGGATTTTGGCCATCGGTGCCTCGACGGGGCTCGGCTGCCTGGGCTACGCGCGTGCGGCGTGGGAGCTCGCCCGTCAACTCGACGAGAACGTCGCCGACGAATGCACGGAGACGGTTCTCTTCGTGTCCAGCTCCTCGGGAGGCACACTTGCCGGCCTGATCCTCGGCCTGGCCATGCTCGCCAGGAACGAGGTGCACGTCGTCGCCGTCAGTGCCGATGCGTCGGCCGACGAGCTTCGGAGCACCGCGCTCGCCCTCGCCGCCGAGGGAGCATCCTTATTGGAGGCGGACGTGGACCTCGACTCGGTGCCCCTCATCGTCGACGACCGTCAGGTCGGCGAGGGATACGGGGTGCCTACGGCGGCGTCGGAGCGTGCCCTGGAACGGGTGGCCCGGACCGAGGGGGTCGTCCTCGACCCCACGTACACGGCGAAGGCCGCGGCCGGGATGATCGCCGCCGTCGACGGGGGTAAGGTGCCCGACTCCCGGCGGGTGGTCTTCCTGCATACGGGTGGGGCGCCTGGACTTCTGGCATAGGTCATGGCGCCGAGCCGTGGGCCACCATCGCCCCCGAGGATCGAGCCAGTCCAGAAGCCGGCCCGGCACGAGTGGACCCGCGCGAGCTAGTCGAACCACTCCTGGAGCCGCCCCAGTGCGGCCAGGAGGTCGGGCTCCTCGTCGAGAACCGGACGCAGCGGGTCGGCACCGAGTCGCTCCATGCGTTCGGGCATGTTCGCGATGGTGTGGTCCTCGATGCGCAGGTCGTGGTCGACCTCGTCCCAGAGGAGGGGCGCCGAGACGGGTGCCGCGGCCTTGGGACGCGCACAGAAAGGAGCGACCAGGAGCCGTCCGTGGCCATTCTGCACGAAGTCGACGTAGACCTTGCCGTCACGCCGCTCGGGGTTGCGCGTGAGTGTGGCGATGTCCGGTCGTTGGCTCACCACCACCTGACCGAGGAGCTGGCCCAGGGCCCGGGACTGTTCGTAGGTGAGCTTCCGGCCCAGCGGGATGAGCACATGGATCCCCGACGAACCGCTGGTCTTGGGATAACAGGGAAGCTCGATCTCCTCACACAGCTCCCGGACGGCCAGGGCCACATCCACCACGTCCGTGAACGGGGCCTCCTTGGGGTCCAGATCCAGAATGCACCAGTCCGGAGCGGCCAGCGTCTCGATGCGGCTCGACCAGATGTGGAGTGGAATCGTCCCGAGATTGATGACGTACAGGAGCGACTCCACGTCTTCGGCCACGAAGTACGAGAGCTCCCGCTCGGAGCCCTCGCTCCACACCGTCACCGTGCGAAACCAGTCGGGTGCGTAAGGAGGCGCATCCTTCTGGAAAAAGGACTTCCCGTGGATGCCGTCGGGGTACCGGGTCATGACCAGCGGACGGTCCCGTAGGTACGGCAGTATCCATGGCGCGATGAGGCGGTGATACTCGATGAGATCACCCTTCGTGTAGCCTTCGTCCGGCCAAAAGACCTTGTCGAGGTTGGAGAAGGCGACGGTCTTCTCCTCGACGATCTCCACGGGCTCGGGCTCGGGGTCCTCGCCTGGGACGATGACGGTGAGGACGCAATCCTCGGGCAGGAGGTCGTCACGGAGGCGCGACAGGGAAGGCTGCCGAAGCATCCCCTGATCGGTGACCTCCTTGTACTTCACCTCGGCGACGAGCCCGGGCTTGGCCCAGTGGTGGCCACGACCCTTGGGGATGGCTCCCGCTGAACAGGGGCACTCCTCCATCTCCGCCTCCTCGAGTACAGCCAGGGTGTCGTCGAGCTGGGCGTCGGTGAAACCGCTCCCGACGCTACCCAGGTAAAGCAGCTCCCCGCCGTCGTACTGGGCCACATGCACGGATCCCAGCCCGCCACGTGAGCCCTTGGCGTCGGTCCACCCGACGATGACGAAGTCACCCGTGTGAATCGTCCGGATCTTGATCCAGCTCTTCGAGCGGCCACCCCGGTAGGGTGAGTCGGCCCTCTTCCCGACGATGCCCTCCAGACGCATCCGTTCGACGTGCTCGTACATGAGCTCGCCCTTCTCGGGGATGTGGTCGACGAAGCGGATGGGTCCCACCGAGGGCAGGATCTCGCGGAGGAAGGCCTTCCGTTCGAGGAGGGGCAGTCCACGCAGGTCGTACCCTTCCACGGCGAGGATGTCGAAGACGTAGTAGAGGGCAGGCAGCTCGAAGCTCGCCCGAAGGGCGTCGGTCTTGTTGAGGATGCGGCCCCGCCGCTGCAACCGGGAGAAGGAGGGCTTGCCGTCGGCATCGTTGACCACGACCTCCCCGTCGAGAATGAGCCCTTCGTAGGGAAGCCCACGCGCGGCCCGGGCGATCTCCGGAAAGGTGGCGGTCAGATCGTGGCCCTTGCGGGATCGCAGAAACGCCTCGCGACCGCTCCGCTCCGAGAGGAGCCTGTACCCGTCGTACTTGATCTCGAAGATCCACCCCTCCCGGGAAAAAGACCGCTCCTGGGAGGTGGCCAGCATGAGCTCGACGTCCTTGGCCCGGACCTCAGCCTCCTCGGCACCCGACTCGGCCACCCGTTCGGCGAGGGCCTCCGCGAAGTCGTCGGCCCGAGGGAACTCGTCGACGGTGAGGCCCGAATAGATGGAGTCGTCGGGGTAGTCCTCCGTGGTGGCCTCGGGGTCCAGATACGCGTCGCGTTCCTTGATGAAGAGCCAGGAATTGGGGGCCTGCCTGGTCTTCACCAGCGTCCACTTGCCCATGAGCTTGTGGCCGCGAAGCTCGAAAAGGAGCTTGCCCTTCTCCAGGCCCTCCACAGGGTCTTCGATAGGGATCCAGACTCCCCGGTCCCAGACGATCATGGGTCCGGCGCCGTACTCACCCTCGGGGATGACACCCTCGAACTCTGCGTACTCCAGGGGGTGGTCCTCGGTCTGCATCGCCAAGCGCTTGTCGTCCTGATTCGGCGAGGGGCCCTTGGGTATCGCCCAGGAAAGAAGGACGCCGTCCAACTCCAAGCGCAGGTCCCAATGGAGATTCCGGGCGTCGTGCTTCTGAACCACGAAGATGCTGCCCCCGGCCAGGACACGACCGCCGAAGGGCTCGGGCGTCCGGGACGCCTTCCGCTTTTCGCGGTAGGTGGCGAGGCGTTCGTCGCGGGTGGGTGTCATGCCGTCACATCGACCACCAGGTCGGCCAGAAGAGGATGAATCGGTAGGCGACCGTGGCCAACAGACTGAACACCGCCACGGCGACGGCCCGCCCCGCCGTTGCCAGCCGGTGCCCTCCGTACGCACGGTGGAGCCCGAAGTACAGGTAGATCACGACGAAGATCAGCGACCCCAACTCCGAGGCCAGATCGAAGACGCGACCACCCAGCGGATGAGTGAGGACCTCGGACAAGCTCATGCCGACGAACACGCCGGTCAGAGCAGCCAGCGCCCGCATGAGCGGGCCCCACACCGGCAGGACCATCGAGCCGATGAAGAGAAGCTCCCATGCGTGGAATGAGGTGGCGAACACGACATGCTTCACGAAGGGCTCGCCTCGCCCGACGTAGAGGAACGCCAGACTCACCACCAACATCGGGATGATGAGCCCGACAAGAGCCCTGGCGAAGACCTCGCCCCGTGCGTCGAAGCGAGCGGGATACACCTCCGATTCCACAGCCGCAGCGGTCTGGCGCAGATCGAGTGAGTCCGCGGCGGAGGGAGCGCTCCCCTCCGACCGCATGCGCTCCAGGCCCTGCCGCACCCGTTGGTCTACCCGGGCCTGGACGTCGGAGGTCACCCGCCCCCGGATGTTCGCCACCTGACTGTAGACCTGCCGATCCATGTGGGATCCGAGTGTCGTGTTGTAGCCGGTGAACCCCGTATGCGGTTGGACGATGAAGTAGATGAGGTTGCATGTCAGGAACAGCTGGACCGGCCCCACAAGGCCGATGCGTTGGCCGGACATGTATCGTCGGGTGAGTTCGCCCGGTCGTGCGATGAGCAACCGGAACGACCGCCAGAGCTTCGAGTCAAAGGCCGCCGCGTCCCGGAGGCCGTCGACCACGAGTCGTCTTACGGAGAACTCGTCCTCGCGCAGCGCCCGCTCACCGCACTCCGAGCAGTACGGCCCACGTAGCTCGGCGTGGCAACTCGCGCATCGTAGGGGTCCGGTCATGCCGTGGAAGGTATCGTTTGGAAGCGGCCAGGCGACGCCTCACAGTGCGGCGCTATTTTGCCGGGCGACCTCGACCCTCGACCCCTACCTCCACTACCCATGCCTCCTTTCGGATCCGCCGGCCCGCCGGGCTCACTGCGGGCGCGGACCTACCAGGTCATCTTCGGCCACGACGAGGGCGCGCCTCAGCTCTTCGACGGCATTCTCATGGTGGCCATCCTCGGGAGTGTCGTGGCCCTCATGCTGGACTCGGTGGCGGGCATCCGGGAACAGCACGGCGGACTCCTCCGCGCCATCGAGTGGGCCTTCACCATCCTGTTCACGGTGGAGTACCTGGCGCGACTCTGGTGCGTGAAGAGGAAGCTGGCCTACGCCAGGTCCTTCTTCGGCATCATCGACCTGTTGTCGGTCCTTCCCACGTACCTCAGCGTTCTCCTGCCGGGCGGACACTTTCTCGTCGTCGTTCGGATCTTGCGGATCCTGCGCGTCTTTCGGGTCTTCAAGCTGGTCCGCTTCCTCGGCGAAGCCAACGTCCTCGCCACCGCCCTCCGCAACTCTCGCTACAAGATCTCCGTCTTCCTGGTCACGGTGATCTGCGTGGTGGTGGTGGTGGGCTCAGTGATGTTCGTGGTGGAAGGCCCCCAGTCGGGCTTCACCAGCATTCCCCGCGGCGTCTATTGGGCCATCGTCACCCTGACCACGGTCGGGTACGGAGACATCGCACCCACGACCTCCTTCGGTCAGGCGCTGGCCGCCATCGTCATGATCCTCGGGTACGGGATCATCGCCGTGCCCACGGGGATCGTCACCGCCGAGCTGTCCCGCATTCCGCCGGGCATGGCCACGGCACTGACGCGGACATGCGACTCGTGCGGGAGGGTGGAGACGGACCCGGACGCGCGGTTCTGCCGCTTCTGCGGCGAAGGGCTACCCACCGAATAGTGGCGCGGGTCGGGCGATCGACGCCTGGGTTGCTGCCCCTGCCGTTGTTCTGGGGGCCGGGGTTTTCCCTGCTCCTCGTGCTCTCGAGTTCCGGACGTCCCCTGCTAGATGATGGCCCGGACGCCCAGGAGGCTCATGACGCCGAAAGCTTCCAGCGTCATCCAGATTCCGAAGACGATGTACAGCGCCATCATGACGTGGGCCTCTCGTCTGGACAGCCTCATGTCCCGGAGCATGAACACGAGCATGACGATGGTCGCAACGACCAGGAAGACCATCATCGGGACGATCTGGGTGAAGTTGATGACGATGGCGCCCGTCACCATCACGCCGGCGGGAACGGCTACCAGCAGGTCGAAGACGTTGCTCCCCAGAACGTTCGAGACGCTGGACTCGGTGCGACCGAGAACGGACGCACGCACCGATACGAAGGTGTCCGGTAGAGAGGTGGCCGCCGCGACGATGGTCATGCCCCACAGGAACGTCGGGGTCTGGAGGAGGTCACCGAGGGTGATGGCGACCTGGAGCAGCATCTCCACACCCACCAGAATCATGACGATGGTACCCCCGAGGACGCTCCACTCCTTGAACGCGTTGATTCCCGGCTTCCGGGGGTGATCGTCGCGCTGCCGCCTCACCTCCTCGAACTGGATGTAGACATACAACCCGTAGAGCAGAAGCGGGAAGATGGCCAGGGTGCGGTTGAACTCGCCTCGGAAGATCTGCCGCTGCCCCTCTTCGGCGACGGGGTTCAGGCTTCCGTTGCCCGCGTAGATCACCGAAAGGCTCAAGACGAGCATCAGGACGGTGACGGACACCAGGTAGAACTGACCCTCCCGGTACACCAGATCCCGATTCGCTTCCAGCGGCCGCCCCCGGGCGTACACAGAGAAGGCGGGAATGACGAGAATGTTGAAGATGGCCGAGCCAATGATGGCCGAGAGACCCAACTCGAAGTCGCCGTGCACGGGGAACGCGAGCAGCGCCGTGACCAACTCGGGCATGCTGGACGCCACGGCGAGAAGGATCGAACCCTTTACGGCATCGGGAATGCCGTAGTGCTCGGCGAGTCGGTGGGTCGACTCCTCAAGGCGCGAACAGGCGAACCAGAGAAGGGCGGTCCCGACGAGGGTCCCACCGAGGAGGAGTGCAAAAATCATCGCGCGATCATGTACGTGCGGTGACACGATGGCAAGCTCATCCGCGAGGGGAGCTTAGCCGCCTCGGCCGGCCAAGAGGCCATCGTTGCACGGGGCCATCTCTGAAACGTATGTTTTCGCACCATGGCTGCTCGCGCGATCGGAACCTCGACCATTGCCTTCGGGCTCGTATCTCTCCCCGTGAAGATCTACTCCACGGGCGAGTCGTCCCGGAAGATATCCTTCAACATGATCTGGAAGGAACGGGGCGTTCGGGTTCGCCAGCAGTACATCGACCCCACCGACGGTACCGTCGTACCCAAGGACGAGATCGTGAAGGGGTACGAGTTCGCCAAGGACCAGTACGTCCTCTTCGACAAGGAAGAACTCGACGTGGTCCAGGCGCCGAAGTCCGACGAAATCGAGATCGTCAGCTTCGTGCCCGCGGAGACGGTTCCGCGCCTGTACTTCAACAAGGCGTACTACCTGGGACCCGACAAGGGCGGCGCCCGGGCGTATCGACTGCTTTCCGCGGCGTTGAAGGAAACCGACAGGGTCGCCATCGCGAAGCATGCCACCCGTGGCAAGCAATACGTGGTCATGATCCGGCCCCACGAAGACGGTCTTCTGCTGGAGCAGCTTTACTACTCCGAGGAGATCCGCTCCTTCGACGAGGTACCCCGAGAAGAGGGTGAGGTCGACGAAGCCGAGCTCAAGCTGGCCCTCCAGCTCATCGACCAGGCAACCGAAGAGGCCTTCGACCCGGCAGCCTTCACGGACGAGGTCCGGGAAGCGACGATGGAGCTCATCCAGAAGAAGATCGATGGCGAAGAGATCACCGCCGCTCCGGCCGAGGAATCGAAGGGCAAGATCATCGACCTCATGGCCGCCTTGAAAGCGTCCATCGAGGAAGGCGACGACGCGTCCGAAGGTACACGCAAGCCCGCCGAGCGGGCCGAGAAGAAGTCCGGTGCCAAGAAGTCAGGGAAGAAGAAGTCCTCGGGCAAGAAGGCCGCCTCGGGCTGATGGGCCATCACACGGACGCGCGTCCGGACGTTCACATTCGGCGTGGGCGAGCCGGTCCGCCGCCTCTATCGGATGATGCCGGCGTGAAGGGCTACACGACCCGCGAGGTCGCCGAAGTCCTCGGCCTCCCCACCTCCCGAATCCTCTCCTGGACCCGGCGCGGTCTCATATCACCGACCCGGGGGCCGCAGGGTTACGTCTACTCCTTCCAGGACATCGTTCTCCTACGGACGGCCCGGGAACTGCTGGACGCCGACGTCCCGGCAAAGCGCGTGGGCAAGGCCCTCGAGGCACTTCGTGACCAGTTGCCCGCGGGCCGGCCCCTCAGCGCCGTCACCATCTCGGCACTGGGCGACCGCGTCCTGGTCAGGGACGAGGATACCGTCTGGGAGCCGGACACCGGCCAACTCAGCATGGACTTCGACGTGTCCGACGTGGCCGCCGCCGCGCAGCCCGTGGCCCGACGAGCGCTCCACCAAGTGGGTCGGGACGAGGGTATGACAGCCGACGACTGGTACGACTCGGGGGTCGACCTGGAGGCCGTCTCGTTGGACGACGCCATCACGGCGTACCGGAACGCCCTCGATCTGGACCCGACACACTCCGATGCCCACCTCAACCTGGGTCGACTCCTCCACGAGTCGGGGCGTATCCCGGAGGCCGAGGAGCACTATCGCCAAGCGGCCACCGCCGACCCGAAGAGCGCCCGGGCGTTCTACAACCTGGGGGTCGCGCTCGAGGACCAGTTGGCATCGGCCGGCGCCATCGAGGCGTACGAAGCGGCCCTCCGCCTCGACCCCGACCTGGCCGTGGCCCACTTCAACCTGTCACGACTCTTCGAGGCCGATGGGCGCCAGACCGACGCCCTGGCCCACCTGGCCAAGTACAAGAAGATCCTCGACCGAGGTGGCCTGGGGGCGTAGCGCCAGGCTCGTCAGGCTGCCCAGCGCCCGCCCTCCGTACCGCCTTCTACTTCGCCGCCCCAGCCCACTTCTTCACAACCGGACTGACGGCGACGGCCACTACCCCGACGCCACCGATGATCATCGCGACGGTCTGGAAGAGCTGTGCCGCAGGCATGTTCTCGAGCTGTCCGGCCACCAGGCCGGCGAAGAGGTTGCCCATGGCGGCTCCCACGAACCAGATGCCCATCATCTGCCCGACACGCGCGCGAGGCGACAGCTTGGTGATGGCCGAAAGACCGATGGGAGAAATGCACAGCTCGCCGACGGTGTGCAGGAAGTACATCACCACGAGCCATGCGGGGGAAACCGGATTCTCCGGAGTCCCCTGAGCGGCGGCCCACGCGATGACGAAGAAGCCCAGCGCAAGGCCCAGAAGCCCCATTCCCGCCTTGAGGGGGATCGAGGGGTTCCGCTGACGCGAATCGAGCCAGACCCAGAGCGACCCGAACGCCGGAGCCAGGAGGATGATGAAGCCGGCGTTCACCGACTGGAACCATGACGCGGGGAACTCCGAACCCACGAACGGCACCCACTCGGGCAGGGATCGATCGACGAGGTCCCGACCGAACAGGTTCAGCGACGTCCCCGCCTGCTCGAAGCCGGACCAGAACACGGCGATCATCATGAAGAGCCAGAAGATCACCGCGATGCTCTTGTTCTCCTCCGCGGTGTGCCCTCCCATCGTCCACACGTAGATGAAGTAGGCGAACACCAGCACGAGAACACCCTGCCCGAGCCGCGTAGCGATCTCGGTGATGGTGAGGTCGATGGTGCCGTTCCATACCAGGAAGGCGAAGAGGCCGACGGCGGCGACGACGGCGAAGAACGAGCCGAAGAACTTGCGGGACAGGGCGGCGAGCTCCTGGGGGGTCTTCGTCGTCTCGAGCTTGCCGATGTCGCCCAGGTACTGCTGACCCATCCGATACTGGATGAGGCCCAGGACCATCCCCACACCGGCGGCACCGAATCCCCAGTGCCACGCGATGTTCTCGCCGAGGCGACCGGTGATGATGGGTCCGGCGAAGGCGCCCAGATTGATGCCCATGTAGAAGACGGAGAAGGCAGCATCACGCTTCGCTCCGCCCTCCGGATACAGGTCCCCCACCACAGTCGAGACGTTGGGCTTCAGCAGCCCCGTACCGCAAATGATGAAGACCAGACCCAGGAAGAAGGTAGGCATCCCCTGGATGGCCATGGTGAAGTGACCCAGGGCGATGATCCAGCCCCCGACCCAGATGGCTTTTCGCTGACCCCAGAGGTTGTCCGCGATCCACCCGCCAGGTAGGGCGAGGATGTACACCAGGGCGGTGTACATGCCGTAGATGGCACCCGCCGTCGCCACGTCGAAGCCGAGGCCCGGATTCTCACCGATGGTGGCAGCGGTCATGAAGAGGGTCAGGAGCGCTCGCATCCCGTAGTACGAGAAGCGTTCCCACATCTCGGTGAAGAAGAGGGTGGAGAGGCCCCGGGGGTGACCCATGAAGGTCTTGCCGCCCCCCAGCATCATGGGATCGAGAGCCGCGGCTTCCGTGGCTCCACCGCCTGGTGCGTCCTGGATGGGTCCCCCCATGAGTCATCGCCCTCTTGTTGAAGAAACGAGAACCGTGGAAACAGACGGTTCCGCGCCCACGTAATCGGATATACGTGGTGGTAACGCAAGTCTGCGTGGACAGGCTCGCTCCACCTCGCTTGATTCAGGCTACCTCTTCGTGCCTCCGAGCCCAGCCCATGGTCCAAGTCAACGAGCTGGTCGAGTTCCTCCTCGCCAATCCGCTCTTCCTCGTTCCGCTCCTCTTCGCCGTGGCGATGATCGTTTTCGCCATCCTGAAGAAACTCCTGAAGCTCGCTGCCATCGCCGCCATCGCGACGGCGCTCTACGTCCTGCTGGTGGAGTACTTCGGCGCAGGAATCTGAGGGCGTCGCCCACACTCGCGACGACCCCCGACTGTGGGACCTCCAACGACCGACCCAACGCTGGGTTCGAGTCGCCCCAAGTCAGAAGGGGAGGAGCCTGGTGATGTTGAAGCCGAAGCGCAGCTCGTCGGCTTCGAACGGGTGAGGTGAGCCGCCGAGGTACTGAGTCGGGTTCGGCCGCGTCTGATTCGTGACCAGGAGCGTGAAGAAGTGTCCCCGGGTCTCGAATTGGACGCCGAAGGTGCCGCTGTCGTTTTCCTGGCCGGGAATGGCCTCGGAGAAGATCCACTCGCCGAATACACTCACCGCGTCGCTGAAGTAGCCCTGGGCATGGAGGCCCAAGGACAGCGTGGTCTCCGATTCGACGTCCAGCAGGCGTGGGTTCCTCAGGTAGGACGGCGCCACGCCCACGGCGAAACTCTCGCCCAGGAGGGCGTTGACGAGGAGCTGCCCATACAGCTGAACCTCGTTGTCTTCCCGGAGCTGGCCCTGGGACGGATTCGAGACTTCGTTGACGTCGGTATTCACGGCGACACCTCCGGCCACCGCGAGCTTCACCCGGGCTCCGCCGACATCCGTCGCCCCGATACCCACCCGGGCGTCGAGACCCACATTGTCGTCGAGGTTCGTCCGCACCAGGCCGAGCATGAGGCGTTCGGTGGCCTGATAGGTCAGCCCCAGGCGGATGAAGGCCGACCCATCGACCCCCCACAGCGCGTCGGCACCAGCGGAGATCGGCGGGAAGAAGCGGTGGGAGATCTCGAAGAGCCAGTTGCCCGGCCGGAGCATCTCGGCTGTGTGGAGGTTGGCCGACTGAGTCGAGTGAAAGACCCGCTGAGCCTCCACGGAGGCCGGGACGATGAATGCGGCGAGTAACGCCAGTGTGAGGGAGAGTTGTCTCATTTCGATGTGCCTCCGCCTTCAGGTCAGTGTCCAGTTTTCCGACTTCCGCGTCTTCCCTTCCACTCCATCGAGTCGGGCCCGGCTCGGGCTCGACCTCAGCGGACCGAGCCGTTCTCAGAGCGGAGCAGGACTTCTCCGGGCAACGCGCCGGTGAGCGTGCCGCTGTCCACGACCGTCGTCCCGTTCACGAAGACGAACTCGATGCCTTCGTTGTGACCGCCGGGGTCAAGGATCGTGGCGTGATCCTGCACCCGATCGAAGTCGAAGACGACCAGGTCCGCGGCCAGTCCCGGCCGGATGTAGCCCCGGTCTTCCAGCCCAACGATCTGCGCTGGAAGCCCCGTCGACGAACGAACGAAGAAGGGCAGCGTGATCACGCCCTTCTCCCGTACGTACGTGGCGATCTTGTGGGGATACGTACCGAAGTAGCGGGGATGACGGCCTGGCCCCGGATCCTCGACCACGCCACCGTCCGTGGATGTGGCAGTGTACTCCTGGCGCATGTATCGCTCCACGTCCTCCGCCGACCCCGCCAACCCCCTGAATCGAACGCCCGACCGGAGATCCTCGGTTCCCAACTCCAGGGCGAAGCGGATGACCTGCTCGACGGGGTTGAGGCCGTTGGCGTCGGCGACCTGAGCGAGGGTTCGTCCGACGAGGGACTCGTCGTAGGGTGAGATGACGATGACGTGGCGGTCGGCGCCGCCCTGCAGATCCAGGATGTACTCGACGTCGGTGACCAGCTCCTCGCGGTACACCGGGTGGTCGAGGTGGGCTCGGAGGTTCGCCTCCCGATCGGCCATGAGCTCCCTGCGACTCCACATGGGTGCGTCCAGCCCGCCGCTCCGATCCGTTCCCACCGGCGCGTAGTACCACCGTGGGATGACCTCCACCGACCCGCCGCCGAACGTCTCGTAGGGGTATTGGTCGAGGTAGACTTCGACCCCGTCGGCACGGGCCCGGTCGATGGCCATGATGTCCACGGCGGACTGACCCCACGTCGTCGGCCCCTTGGCCTTGATGTGGGTCCCCACGACCCGGATGCCCGCTTCGCGACCGATCCGGATCGTCTCCGCCATGCCATCGGTGGCCGTGAGCCGCCAGCCCGGAGGCCAGGTCGGCGGAGGCGTATACTCGTCGACGATGCTCGGTGTGAGCCAGAGCGGGAGCGGTGATTGGCTCCTCTGGTGGGAGTAGTAGAAGCCGTCGTAGTCGGCGACGACGTCGGCCAGAGCGATGAGCTCCTCGGTGGTGGAGAAGCGTCCCGGGCGGTACTCGGGACCGGCGCCCAGCCCCCACGCGCCTTCCTCCATGCCCTGTCGGACCAACGCCTGCATCCGCGCCACCTCCTCCTCCGTGGCGTGGCGCTCATAGTCGTCGCCCATGACCATTCCCCGGACGGTGCCATGTCCCACCATGGGCACGACGTTCACCGCCGTCCCACCCCTTCGATATCCGGCGACCTCTTCGGAGATGGGCCAGGTGGGGTTCCGCCCGTCGGGCCCGACGACGATGGTGGTCACACCCTGAGCCACGAGATTGCGGGCCTGTCGCTGACGGGGGCTTCCATCGTAGAGCGCACCGTCGGCGTGGGAGTGCATGTCGATGAAGCCAGGCGCCACATACAGCCCGTCGGCATCGATGACCCGACCCGCGATGGCGCCACTCAGGTCGCCAACGGCCGCGATGCGGCCATCCCGCACACCCACATCGGCCACCACCGCCGGGTTGCCGGTGCCGTCGAGGACCCGCCCACCGAGAAGAAGCAGGTCGAAGGACTGAGCGGCGATGGGGGCGGCTGCGACGGCCGTCAGCAGCGCCACCGCCAAGCCCACGAGAGCGAATCCCTGCGTAGCGAATCTCATGATCAGGGTGACTCCAATTCCAGTTTGTGGGCCAGAGCGTCGTGCCCGCCCTCCCGGGCCCAACCCGCCGGCGTCGAGTCGAACTCGGGATCCCGCCGCCGGACGTCGGCTCCTTCGCCCACCAGCCACAAAGCGGTCTCCTCGTGCCCGTTGATGGCAGCCCAGTGGAGCGCGGTGGCGTCGAAGTAGCCGAGGGCATCGACGTCGGCTCCGTGCCGACGAAGGAGGCGGGCGACGTCGAGGGCGCCGTTCCTGCAGGCGATGTAGAAGGCGTCGGAAACGGCCTGAGGTTCGGGGCTGGCCTCCAGGAACGCTCCGACTTCTCCGAGACGGCCCAGCGCCGCCGCCGCCCACAGGGTGAGCTCCGCCCCCCGTGCGAGGAGAAGCCCGGCGGTTCGATGTGCGTTCGTGTTGGCCGCCCACTCCAGGGCGGTATGGCCCCACGCCGCCTTGGCATCGACCTCGGCGCCGGCCGTCAGCACCGTGTCCACCATCCCTGTATCGTCGGTCTGCGCCGCCGCGTGCAAGAGGGGCATTCCCTCGTCGCTCGTGGCAGAGGCGAGGGCCGGTGCGGAAGCGAGCAGATTCGCCAGGCTCTCCCGGTCCCCATCGCGCACGAAGGCGAACGCCGCCGACGGATCCCCCTTCATTCGCTTGCCCTCACTTTCCCACGTTGGACATCTTCCGAGCCCAAGCTGCCGATCCCGTCCTTCCCGCGCGAGGCCCCTCCCAATGGACATGCTCGAATCCTACGATCCAGCCACCGGTGCATCGGTGGGGCGGGTCACCATCACGCCGGCCGACCAGGTTCAAGCGGTGGTGGACAGCGCCCGACGGGCGCAGCCCGGCTGGGCTCGACTGAGCCTCGAGGAGAGGGCGGACGTCCTCGCCCGAGCCCGCGCCCTCTTCGACGATCGCATCGAAGAGCACGCACAGCTCATGACGCGCGAGATGGGGAAGCCGATCAAGGAATCGAGGGCTGAGGCCCATCGACTGGGCGGGCCCGGCCTCAGGCGAGAACTCGATGAGATCGTCGAGGCATTGACCCCGGAGGTCCTGGAGGAGAGCGGTGCCCGATCCACCGTCCACCACGATCCTCTGGGCGTCGTCGGCGCCATCACGCCCTGGAACTTCCCCATGGCCATGCCGAGTTGGATGGTCCTGCCGGCCCTGGCCGCCGGAAACGCCGTCGTCTTCAAGCCTTCCGAGGAAACGCCACTTTGTGGGCAAGCGTACGCCGATGTGCTGAACGAGGTTCTGCCCGCAGGCGTGCTCCAGGTGGTGCACGGAGCCGACGAGCAGGGAAGGGCGTTGGTGGCGTCGGACGTGGACATGATCGCCTTCACAGGATCGCGGGAGGTGGGCAAGGAGATCATGCGTCAAGCCAGCGGCACCCTGAAGCGCGTGGTCCTCGAGCTGGGCGGCAAGGACCCCATGATCGTCCTGGACGACGCCGACATCGACAAGGCGGCCCGATTCGCCGCCATGAACTCCTTTCGCAACTGCGGCCAGGTCTGCGTTTCCACGGAACGCATCTTCGTGGTCGACAGCGTTGCTGACGCCTTCGAGGAGGCGCTTGCCGAACTCGCTTCGGCCATGGATGTCGGTAACGGCATGGACGGCGCCGACGTCGGCCCCATGGTGAGCCGGCGGCAGCGTGACCATGTCGTGGCCCAGATCGAGTCTGCCGTGGACGCCGGAGCCGAGGTGCTCGCCGGTGGCAACGGCCACCGGGACAATTTCGTGACGCCCACGGTGCTGACCGGAGTCACCGCGGAGATGGAGATCGGCACGGTGGAGACCTTCGGACCCGTGGCGTGCGTCACCCGGGTGGAGTCGGTCGACGAAGCCGTGGAGCGTGCCAACGACACTCCCTTCGGCCTCGGAGCCGTCGTCTTCGGCGGGGACGAGGAGCGTGCCGCCGAGGTCGGTCGGCGTCTCACCGCAGGCATGGTGGGCATCAATCGGTCCGTCGGGGGTGTGCCGGGCACACCATGGGTGGGCGCCAGGGAGAGCGGCTTCGGCTTCCACAAGTCCAAGGATGGCCACCGGCAGTTCACCCAGACCCGCGTTCTCACGAGGTCCTCATGATGGCGCGTGCGTGGTCCGGTGCATCCTTCGCCGCCCATGTCGGACAGCGCCGGGGCGTCGGCGGCCTCTTCCTCTCCGCCATTGTGCTCATGACCGCCTGCCAGTCCGAGCGCGCGCTCTCCATCGTCCCGCAGCCCGTCTCGGTAGAGGAGGGCCGCGGCTCCTTCACGCTCACGCCTGATACACGCATCGTGCCCGGATCACCGGAGGACCCGGCACTTCGAGAGCTGGCCGAGGTCTGGACCGCTCCCTTCGGCGCTGGGAGCGGCATGCCGATGGACGTCGCCGAGGATGGCGAGATCGTCCTGACCGTGGATCCCGAGGCCGTTGAGATGGGCCCCGAAGGCTATCGACTCGACGTGACCCCACGAGGGGTCTCAGTCGTGGGTGCGGACCATGCCGGGGTCTTCTACGGGCTCCAGACGCTCAGCCAGCTCATGCCACCCGACGCCGAGGCCGGGGTGCTGAGCAACGGGGGGATCGAGATCCCGGAGGTCACCATCGTCGACGGGCCGAGGTTCCGCTACCGTGGCATGCACCTCGACGTGGCTCGGCACTTCTTCGGGCCCGACTTCGTGAAACGCTACATCGACCTGCTGGCGAAGTACAAGATCAATCGCTTCCACTGGCACCTCACCGAGGACCAGGGGTGGCGCATCGAGATCGACGCCTACCCGGGCCTCACCGAGGTCGCCGCATGGCGCGACCAGACCCAAATCGGGCATGGAAGCGAGCCGTTCAACGGAGACGGTCAGCGATACGGTGGGTACTACACCAAGGACGAGATCCGAGACATCGTCGCGTACGCGCAGACTCGGTTCGTGACCATCATCCCCGAGATCGAGATGCCCGGTCACGCCACGGCGGCCATCGCCGCCTACCCGGAGCTCTCATGCCATGGCGAGCCCGTGGAGGTAGCCATGACCTGGGGCGTGTTCGAGGACATCTACTGCCCCACGGAGGAGACCTTCCAGTTTCTCGAGACCGTCCTCGCGGAAGTCATCGAGCTCTTTCCCGGCGAGTACGTCCACATCGGGGGCGACGAAGCGCCCAAGGTGCAGTGGGAAGAGAGCGAGTTCGTCCAGAACCTCATGCGAGAGGAAGGCATCCGTGAGGTGGAGCAGGTCCAGGGCTACTTCATCCGCCGCATCGAGCGCTTCCTCAACGACCGGGGCAAACGGCTCATCGGTTGGGACGAGATCCTGGAGGGGGGGCTCGCCCCCAACGCCACGGTCATGTCATGGCGGGGCACGCTCGGCGGAATCGAAGCGTCCCGTATGGGTCATGACGTGATCATGACCCCCTACAGTCATCTCTACTTCGACTACTACCAGTCCGAAGACAGGGAGAACGAACCCTTCGCCATCGGTGGTTTCCTCCCCCTCGATACCGTCTACAGCTACGAGCCCATTCCAGGCCCCCTCCGCGAGCGGGACGCCGCGCGGATCATCGGGGCCCAGGCCAACGTGTGGACCGAGTACATGAAGACGCCGGAGCACGTCGAGTACATGCTCCTTC
The DNA here is from genome assembly GCA_965229435.1 of Longimicrobiales bacterium. Classification (GTDB taxonomy): domain Bacteria; phylum Gemmatimonadota; class Gemmatimonadetes; order Longimicrobiales; family Gaopeijiaceae; genus UBA2589. The sequence continues at coordinate 1,545,561 of CBDDJE010000001.1, read as the reverse complement.
CCCGGATGCTGGCGCTGTCCGAGGTGGTGTGGACGCCCGCCGAGCAGAAGGACTACCAGAGCTTCTTGGAGCGCCTCGAGTGGCACCTGGCCCGATTCGACGCGTTGGGGGTGAACTACCGGCCCCTCGACGCCCCCGCCTCGGCCCCGGGTGCCGACGGTCCGTGAGGACCGGTCGGCGATGAACGAGGGCACGAGCGGAGAGGCCGCCAGCCCAACGCTCGGCGAGGCCGCGCACTACCTCCTTGGACATGACCCTCGGGAGCTTCGGCGTCTGGATCTGCAGGGGGCCCTCTACCGGGACGTGACGCTCCGTGCCCTGACAGAGGCGGGAGTCGAAGAGGGGATGAGCGTCCTCGACGTCGGCTGCGGCTCCGGTGATGTCTCCTGCCTCGTAGCCGAGGTCGTCGGCCCAAACGGTACCGTGGTGGGCGTCGACCGTGGGGAGGCCGCCGTGGCGACCGCCAGGAGACGAGCCGCCGACCGGGGGCTCACCAACGTGAGCTTTCGAGTGTCGGAGATCGATGAGATCACCGACGGCGAGACGGAGGACGGGAGGGATTCCACCCGCACCAGCCCGTTCGACGCCCTGGTGGGCCGGTTCGTCCTCATGCACCAACGCGAGCCGGCTGCCGTGCTCGCGAGGGCGTCCCGTTCGGTGAAGCCCGGCGGCCCCGTCGTCATGATCGAATCATGGATGGAGCTCATCCACACTGAGCACTCCCAGCCGCCCTCGCGGCTGTACGACGAGATCGTACGCTTCAAGTGCCAGGTGGTCGCGGCTGCTGGCGCCGACGTTCGCTCGGGGGGTCGGTTGCGAGAGACGTTCGTCGCGGCCGGCCTCCCGGCGCCCATCTGCCGCCTCGACGCCCGGCTGGAGGGCGGTCCGGAGAGCGGGTACTACCAGTATGTGGAAGAGAGCGTCCGGAGCATGCTCGCTGAGGCCCGTCGCTCGGGGATCGCCGGGTTCGAAACGAGCGAGGATATCGACGGTCTGGCCCAGCGGCTCCGTGAGGAGACCACGGGCGCCGGGGGAGTCCTCGTCGTATGGCCCGTGGTGTACGCCTTCAGTCGGATCCCCCGCTAGGGGCCTGTCCGAGCAATGGGGTGCGGCCGCGCCACCCAGGGGGTACGAGGGGCGTCGCGTGCCAGACGAGGAAGAGCGACGAGGGCGATGCGGTAGCATCGGTGAGGAGCTCTGACGCCGTATGACGCCGCGGGCACCGCCCCAAGGGTGGTCCCCTCGTGCCCTTCGGGTTGGGGCGGCACAGCGGACAGGCTCCTGGGGGACCGCCTCAGGAAGGGGCGTACTCGATGACGATGCGCCGGCCGACGTGGTCGGACCCGTAATCATCTTCCAGCCTCCCGTACTCACTCACCGTCACGTTGTCGAAGGGGCCCCGACGAAAGAAGAAGTGATCCACGGGAAGCTGCAGAGGCATCCACGTCGCCAGGCCATCCCAGCCCGGCGAGTCGGGGAAGGCCGCTCGCATCCGTCTCACCGCAGTCTCGTGGGCGGACCAGCTGTTGAAGTCTCCACCGACAAGGGTCACGGCGTTGAGGGGGCCGTCGTCCTCGGCCTTCCGCAGTCCGTCGATGAGACCGTCCGCCTGCCGGGCCCGGGTCTGGTTGCCGCTCATCAGCGTCCGCGTGAGGGTGGACGCAACGTCGAAGTGGGTGCTCACCACCCTGACCCGCTCACCGCCAGGGGCTCGCACCGTCGCCGCCACCGCCACCTTCCGGCCCGCCTCGAAGGGGAGATCGAAGGCGATGGGCGCCGTGAGCGGCACCGAAGAGAGGACCGCGTTGCCCTTGTCCTCTCGGGGCCTGTCCCCCGAGTCGGGGCCGTTCCGGGCAGAAGGAACGTAGAGCAGAGCCAGGCCGCATCGACGCGCGACCTCCACGATGTCCGCCCCACCATCCGGACCTCGATCCGGGTCCACCGTCCACGGTACGTTCGACCCTCCTTCCACCACAGGCATGCGTTCGGACCGACGCCATGCCTCCTGGACCAGGAGCACGACGGGGCCCGGTCCCGAGGCCACCGCCGACGCGGGGTCCGAGCAGTCGAGCCCTACCTCCGCCTCGAGGAACGCGAAGAGATCCCCACCCCCGGCCTGCACGTTCCAGGTGAACACCTCCAGGTCACGTCCTTGGATCCAGTCCGGTAGTCCCGGGACCGGATCGGCAGTGAAGACCGGCTCGCCCACCGTGGCGCACCACCGTGCGGAGAGCTCGACGTCCCGCTCCTGGGCAGCCCGATACCAACGCAGCTCCGTGGTATCCGGAGGAGCAGCGGCGGCCCTGGGCCGGGACTCCACGGGGCAGTACGAGGTGGTAGGGACGGCCCGTTCCATGGTGGAGTTGAAGCCACACGCGGCTGCCACGCTGGCGAGGCCGATAAGGGCGACGCCCGATCGGAGGACGGAGCGCATCAGAAGTGGATCGTGAAGACGGGGAAGGTCGGAGGTCGGTCGGATTTGGCCGACGCGGCGCCATCCGCCCAGTCCACCATGCCCCCTACGGCGAGGCCGAGGAGGGAAATCATCGCCATGTCCGCGATGGTCGCGTCAGGGATGAGCCACCAGGCGAGAGCCCCGGTCACCGCCCCCGCCCCGGCCCCGATGCCCGACCCCACCGGCGCCGCGCCGATAGCGCCGCCCACCAGGGCCGCCGTGCCGACATCCGTCCAACCGTACTGGCGTACCGCCCTCCGGAGCCCCACGCCGACCACGGCGCCCACTACCAGCCCGATGCCGGCGTTCTCGGCGCGGATGTCGAGGGCGTTGGTGTTCTGCGCCCCGATGAGCCCCCCCATGACCATTCCCATCGCCGCTCCGGTGCCCACGCCCGAAGCCACGCACCGGTCACCCATGAGTGTCCGGTTGCATGGCATCATCGTCCCGAGGACACCCATGACGCTGCCCGAGAAGAGGCCCATCGTCGCACCACCCACCGTCGTCCAGGTGTCTCCCTCGTAGGTCTGGGCCGACGACGCGGAGGGGAGCCCGGTCAGAATCAACGTCGCGACGGCGAGGCAGCCGATCCGACGGGCGTCCGTCATGCCGCCTCCACTGGAATCGCCGCCACCGGACAGATCGCCGCCGAGATGACCTCTTCTGTGACATTCCCTGCGCCGCGTCCGAGGCGGGTGCGACTCCAGTTCGTCGACATGTAGATCGCATCGGCTGGCAACTCCTCTGCCGCGGAGAGGATCTCGGCGGCCGGATCCCCCGACCGTCTCACCACGTTCCAGCGGCAGAACGGAAGCTCCGGCACGTCCAGAAGGGCGTCTTCACCTTCGTCACTCACATGGAGCAACGTGATCTCAAGCTCGGGGTCCTCCAGGAGGGCCGCCACCGATACTGCTCGAATCATCGCCGGACGGGGATCTGTCCTGGAATCGACGGGCACAAGGATGCGGTGCAGGTCCACCGCGCCCGTTTGGGCATCCACGAAGTATCGGCCTCCCTCTGGAACGAAGAGCGTGAAGATACGCGATTCTCGCGCGAGGCGTTCGGCGCGGGATGCCCTGAGGAGCCGGGTCAGCCCGCTTCGGTCGGCCGTGGCAAGAACGATCATGTCCACCGCGTGTCGTCCGATGTAATCCATGGAGGCCGCCACCGGATCGCGGATGTCGACCTCGATCTTACTGATGCTCGACCGCTTCGCGCGACTCTCCAGATCGTCCATCGTCCCCGCCGACCGCCAATCGGCGAGCTTGCGGCGGACCGACGGGAAGCCCGGCCAGTTGTCGGTCGCCCGCCGGCCGAGAGCATGAAGGAGTGTGAACTGGGCGCTCTCGCGTATCGCGATGGCCAGTGCGTGGTGGAAGGCACGCTCCGACGCCTCCGATAGGTCCGTGGGGTGGAGCACGAAGTCCACCGTCGGATGACGGGCCTGATCGAAGAGGAGGGACACGGGCGGAGTGGCGAAAGAAGTGGGCCCGGTCAATGTGGCGGAGTCGGGTGTCGACCGGCTAGGAGCCTGTCCTGAAACTCTCCCAAGGTCCTCCCGTAGGAGGTTATCCTTGACCTCAGTAAGTGAGGCCAAGGTCGGGTCGGGCCCGCTCGAACTCCAGGATAGCGACATGACCGAACAGAACCGAGGACTCCTCCCTGGCACCGTGGACCTGGTGATCCTGCAGACGCTGACTTCGGGGCCCCTGCATGGCTTCGCTGTGTCACGCTCCATTCGGGCTCGCTCCGGCGGTGAGCTGGAGCTCCAGGATTCGGCCCTCTACCAGGCGCTCCACCGCATGGAGAATGCGGGGTGGATCGAACCCGAGTGGGGTGTCTCGGACAAGGGCCGCCGGGCCAAGTACTACCGGCTCACCCCCCAGGGGCGGCGGCAGCTCGACCAGGAAGTCAGCTTCTGGCAGCGCTACGCCGCCGCCGTCTTCAAGGTCCTCGAGCCCATGCCCGACGAGGCCTGAGGAAGGACCCGTGGACTTCAAGCGCGCCTTCCGACTGGACCGAGCCTCGCGCTCGGACGTCCGGGCGGCTGTCGACGAGGAACTCCGGCACCACCTGGAGCTGGAGGTCGAGGAGCTGGTGGGGGCTGGGTGGACCGAGGCCAGCGCCTGGGCCGAGGCGCAACGGCGCTTCGGCGACCTGGAAGAGACCCGGAGCTACTGCGAGCGCATGCAAACGGAACGTGGACGAAGGGATCGAAGGAGGGAGATGATGTCGATGGACGAGCTCAGACAGGACCTCAAGGTCGCGTTTCGCGCCATCCGCCGAGCACCGGGATACGCCGGGCTGGTGGTGCTCACACTGGCGTTCGGGATCGCCGCCAACACGACGATCTTCAGCGTGATGAACCCCTACCTCTTCCGCCCCCTGCCGTTCAGCGAGGCGGAGAAGTTGGTCCAGATCAACCAGGTCGACCCTGTTCTCGGCTTCGACATGGCCCGCTTCTCGTTCCCCCAGTACGTCGACTGGCGAGAGCGGACCCGCGCCTTCGAAGACCTCGCTGCCTACAACTACGGTTCCACCAACGTGACGGGTGTCGAGGCCGCGGAGCAGATGACCTTCGGGCGGCTCACAGAGAACATGTTCGACGTCCTCGACGTGCAGCCCGCCTTCGGTCGAACCTTCCTCCCCGGCGACGGCGCACCGGGTGCAGAACCGGTGGTCGTGCTGGATCACGGCCTCTGGGAACGGCGGTACCAGGCCGATCCGACCCTCATCGGGCGCCCCATCACCCTGGACGGCGTCCAGCACACCGTGGTGGGGATCATGCCACCGGAGTTCAACTTCCCTTACGGAGAAGTGAAGATCTGGGTGCCGCTTCAGGCCTCGGCGACGGACGACCGTGACCGGGAGGCGTATCTCATCATCGGCCGGCTCGCCGAGGGATGGACCATCGATGCCGCCAGGGAAGAGCTGACGGGTATCCAGGTAGAGCTGTCTCGCCAGTATCCCGACGTCGACGGCCGCATGGCCGGCGTGACCATCAAGCCCATTCGAGAAGCTCTCAACTTCGCATGGGATATCGTCAACGTGCTCTTCATGGTCTTGCTGGCGGCCGTGGGCTTCGTCCTCCTCATCGCGTGCGCCAACGTCGCTAGCCTGACGCTGGCCCGGGCCAGCGGCCGGGTGAGGGAAGTTTCGGTGCGGGCCGCGCTGGGTGCGGCTCGGGGACGACTCGTGAGGCAGCTCATCACGGAGAGCGTCGTCCTCGCCCTCCTCGGCGGCGCCCTCGGGGTCGGGGCGGCCTACGTCCTGACGTCGGCCCTCGACCCCGTGATTCCCGAGGGTCTCTTCAAGATCGGTGGCGTTCGCCTGGACGGCCTGGTCCTCGTCTTCTCCCTGGCGGTGACGTTGGCGACGCCCATCGCGTTCGGCCTCGTGCCGGCCCTGAGCGCTTCGAAGATCGACCTCGTCACCGGGCTCAAGGAAGGGTCCAAGGGGTCGAATGGCCTCGGGACCTCCAAGGGCCGCCGCGTCCTCGTCGTCGCCCAGGTCGCCCTCGCCGTCGTCCTGCTCACCGGAGCCGGCCTCACGCTGCGGAGCTTCGCCTCGGTCCAGGCCCTGGACCTGGGCTTCGACCCGGATCGAGTCGTCACTGTCGAAATCAACCTTCCCGACCAGGAGTTCGCGTCGGGCGAGGAGCGTCGGGCTTTTCTCACCGAGACCGTGGGAGCGATCGGCAGTCTCCCTGGTGTCGAGGCTGCGTCGACGGTCCAATGGCTCCCCCAGAACCACGAGACGGTGCCCGTACAGACGGTCCCGTCGAGTATGGCGGGCACGCCGCCCGACGAGTGGCCCCTCGCCACTTTCAACCGTGTCCACGTGGGCTACTTCGATGCCATGTCCATCGAAGTCCTCACTGGGCGCGACTTCTCCACCCTCGACGGCTTCGACTCGGACCCGGTGACCGTCGTCAATCGCCGCTTCGCCGAGCGCTTCTTTCCGTCGGGCAACGCCCTGGGGCAGGCCGTGCTCGTAGGCGATCCGGCCGAGCCTACCACCGCGACCATCGTAGGCGTCGTGGATGACATCTACCACGCCAACCTCGATCCCGACGACGTGCGTCCTCAGATGTACCGACCCGCCATGCAAGGAGCCGCCGGGCGGTTCTTCGTCGTCGCCCGCACCCCCACCGATCCGGCCTCCGTCGCGCCATCCATCCGCTCGAGCCTGGCCGAGTTGGCGCCGAATCTGCCGCTGGTCATCCGGCCCATGAAGGATGTGGTCGCCGAGAACGATATCCAGTGGCGGTTCTCATCCATCTTCCTCGCCATCTTCGGAAGCGGAGCCATCCTCCTGGCCACGCTGGGGATCTACGGACTCATCTCCTACTCCGTGGTCCAGCGGGAACGAGAGATGGCGGTGCGAATCGCCATGGGGGCGTCGGCGGCCGACATCCGGGGCCGTGTCGTGGGTGACGGCTTGAAGCTCACCTCGGTCGGGCTGGCCGTGGGACTCGTCGCGGCATTGGGGCTGGGACAACTCGCGTCGGCGATCCTGTTCGGAGTGAGTCCTGCCGACCCCGTCACCCTGATCTCGGTCCTCGGCCTCTTCCTCGCCGTGTCCGCACTGGCTTCGTTCGTACCCGCCGCCCGGGCTTCGCGGACGAGCCCCATCACCGTGCTCCGCGCCGAGTGAGGGCGGCCGCCCCGGCTTGACACGCCGAAGGGTGGCGGAGAGGGTTCGGCGATGAAGCACGCCCTCGCCTTCCTCCTCCCCGCCCCCGGTCGGCCCTTCGTCTCGACGCTCGGGGCGGTCGCGATTCTCTGGGCCATGCCGGTCTCGGCACAAGAGTTCATAGGGGCGAGCTTGACCCCCCTCGAGACGGTACGTGTCGAGCGGGCGTTGGAGGGGCGTTTCTCCTGCCTAGGGTGCCATCGCATCGATGCCTCCGGCGGGATGATCGGCCCGGTTCTCGACGGTCTCGGAGCCAGAGTGGACTTCACCTACACCCTCGCCGTTCTCCGCGACCCCAGTGGAGTGATCCCCGGGACGCTGATGCCGCATCAGCCCATGCCCGAGGAGGAATCGCGCAGGCTGGCGGCGTACCTCGTCGGGCTCCCCGAGCAGGCAGCTCCGGCCGGTACCGCCCAGGCGCCTCCGGCCCTCGGACCCGGTGACCCCGCCGACGGCGCGGCACTCTACGCTCGGCATTGCGCGGCATGCCACGGGGAGACCGGCGCCGGGAACGGCTGGAACGCCGGGAACCTGCCGGTCACCCCGACGGCGCATGCCGACGCGGCGCTCATGTCCCAGCGCCCGGATGACACCCTCTACGACGCCATCGCCGTGGGGGGCTTCGTCCTGGACAAGAGCAACCGGATGCCCGCCTTCGGCTCCATGCTGTCCGCACAGCAGATCCGAGCACTCGTCGCTCACATTCGCCGACTCTGCGACTGCACCCAGCCCGCGTGGGCAGGGAGACTCCAATGATCGGGCCGTGGGTGGTGGGTTTGTTCGGCGCGGCCCGTCGGCCATGGGCGACCCTGGTGGTCGCGACGGCCGTGGCGTTCGCCGCCTGTGGCGACGACGAGGACGGCACGTCCGCGGCGAGTGCCACCACCGACTTCCCGCCACCTACCGCCGAAGCCCCTCCCACCGTCAGTTCCGCCGACTTCGTCGGGGCCGGAGTGTGCGCCGACTGTCACGCCGACCAGTACCGCATGTGGTCCGAGTCGACCCACGGGAGGGCGGGGGGCGAGTCCGGCCCGGAGACGATCATCGCCCCCTTCGATGGTCGTCCCATTGCTTTCGCCGACGCCACGGTCGTCCCCCGGATCCGCGGTGGCAGCTACGAGTTCGTCGTGCGCCAGGACGGCTTCGACGAACGCACGTTCCGCGTCGACGGCGTCATCGGTCGGGCCCACATGCTGGGGGGTGGGACCCAGGGCTTCATCAGTCGCCATGTCGACGGGACCGAGCGCTTCCTTCCGTGGGACTGGTCGGGCACCGACGGCACCTGGTTCTGCAACACGGGCTCCCGCACGGACGCGGGGTGGGAGCCGGTAACCTCCGACATGGCTCTTGCCGACTGCGGAGACTGGCCACCCCTACGCCCCATCGGCACCGTCGATCGGTTCGCCAACTGCCAGGAATGCCACGGGAGCCAGATCCTGACGACCCTGGAGACAGGCACCGGATACGAGACGACCTATACCTCGCTGGCGGTGAACTGCGAGTCGTGCCACGGTCCCGCTCGCGAGCACGTCGAGTCGGTCACGGCTCCCGAGTACGCCCCGGGCGACCCGGCCGCCATCGGGACGTTGGCGTACCTGGACAAGGACGAATCACTGGGACTCTGCTTCCAGTGCCACGCCCTGAAGGACGTCCTCCGGGAGGGGTACCTGCCTGGCGAGTCCCTGGAAGCGTACTACGCCCTCAAGTATCCAGTGTTGGGCGACAGGCCCTACACCGTCGACGGCCGCGTACGGACGTTCGCCTACCAGGCGACCCACCTGGGCAGCGCCTGCTACCTGGACGGCCCCATGGACTGCGTGAGCTGCCACGAGCCCCACGGACAGGGCTACTGGGACATCGACAAGCGCCCTCTCGACCACCCCTTCGACGACCGCCAGTGTACCTCGTGCCACGCCAGCAAGGGCATCGACGTAGAAGCCCACACCTTCCACCCCGCGGGGTCCGACGGGTCGACGTGCGTGTCGTGCCACATGCCCTACCTCCAACACCCGGAAGTAGGTGAAGGAGTCTCCTTCGCCCGCTCCGACCACACCATCGCCATCCCCAGGCCGATCTTCGACTCCGACCTGGGCATCGAGAGCGCTTGCGCAAGCTGTCACGAAGAGCGCACCCCGCTTCAGCTACAGGGCCAGGTCCGGGAGTGGTGGGGCCAGATCAAGCCACATCGACCCACGGTCGAAGGTCTCGCCGGCGAGTTCCGGGCGCGGAATCTGGCGGACGCGGGGGAGCTGCTTCTTCATCCGGAGGAGAACGACCCCTTCATCCAGTTTCAGGCCCTGAGCCGACTCCTCTCCGGCTACCTCCAGCCCGACGTCGACTCCCTACCCGAGCCCGTCGAGAACGGCCTCCGCGAGCTGTCCGCCAACGCCGATCTAGACATCCGATCGTTGGCGGCGGCGAGTCTGCACTGGACTCTGGGAGAAGACCCCGGCGTTCGCTCCCATCTGGTGAGCACCCTCGAAGGGGAGCCGGAGGCCGGTCCTCTCCGCGATCGCTGGGTCCTCGCTCTGGGCTTCCTCGGCGATCGAGCCCGTGAGGAGGGCGATTTCGCCCAGTCCCTCACCGCCTACGAGAAGGCCCTCGAGCTGAAGCCCGGCGATCCCGACATCCTCCACGCCCTGGGCCAGACCCACTCCCGGGCCGGGGCCTTTCCCCTCGCTGTGGACGCCATCCGCCGGAGCCTGGCCGCGGACAGCCGACAGCCCCTCGCCTGGGTGAACCTGGGCATCGCCCTCACCGGGAACGGTGATGCGGCAGGCGCCCGTGCGGCCTACGACGAAGCGATACGGCTGAACCCGCATGAAGCCCTCGCCCACTTCAACCTGGGGAACTACTTCCAGCAGGCGGGACGCTACGAGGAGGCGTCCGCTTCGTACCAAAGCGCCGTCACCGCCGACCCTGGACTCGGACGAGCACACTTCGAGCTCGGTCGGACCTACTTCCGACTCGAGCGCTTCGAGGACGCCCTCCCCCACGCCCGGCGCGCCGTCGAGTTCTCGCCCGAGCACACCCCTTCCCACCAGATGCTCGCAGAGTTGGAGCGGTTGGTGGGCGGCTGAGGTCCGACCCATGACCCACGACGAGTACCTCGCCCACGACGCCACGGGTCTCGCCGAGCGCGTCCGCTCGGGCGCTGTGACCGCTCTCGAGCTGCTGGAGATCGCCCTGGCCCGGGTCGACGCCCTCGATCCGACGCTGAACGCGGTGGTCCACCGGATGGAGGACGACGCGCGCCGCGCCGCCGCCGACCCCGCAGCGGGGCCGTTCCATGGGGTGCCCTTCCTGGCCAAGGACCTCACCACCATGTACGCCGGCCACCCCACTTCGTCGGGGAGCCGGTTCCTCAAGGATCACGTCGTAACGTGGGACTCGGAGCTGGCGAAGCGGGTCAAGTCGTCGGGGGTGGTGGTGGCAGGAAAAACGAACACGCCGGAATGGGGCCTCATGCCGGTGACGGAGTCCAACCTGTGGGGTCCGTGCCGGAACCCGTGGGACCCGTCCAGGACGCCGGGTGGATCCAGCGGGGGGTCGGGAGCCGCCGTGTCCGCCGGCATCGTGCCCATGGCCGGCGGCGGAGACGGAGGCGGCTCCATCCGGATCCCCGCTTCGTGCTGCGGACTCTTCGGCTTGAAGCCCACACGGGGCCGGACCCCGACGGGTCCCCGTCGAGGGCAGCTCTGGCGTGGTGCCGCCGTCGAACACGTGCTGACCCGGAGCGTTCGCGACAGTGCCGTCATGCTGGACGCCACGCATGGGCCCGATACGGGCGCCCCCATCCACCTGCCCCAACCGGCCCGGCCCTACCGCGAAGAGGTCGCCGCCGATCCGGGCCGTCTGAGAATCGCGTGGAGCACCGAGCCCCACGTGCCCACCGACGTCGACCCGAGCTGCGTCGCAGCGGTCCACGACGCCGTGGCCCTCCTGGAAGACCTCGGTCACGAGGTGGTGGAAGATCGGGTCCCCATCGATGGGCCGGCCTTCGCCCGGACCTTCATGACCCTCGTCGCCGGTGAGCTGGGCGCCGACCTGTCCGAGGCCGCCGCGGCCGTCGGCAGGAAGCCCAGGCGGTCCGATTTCGAACCCGCCACGTGGGCCCTCGCTCTGCTGTCCGAGGCCGTTTCCGCCAAGGAGTTCGCCTCGGCGCTGCGATGGACGGAGATCATGGGTCGAGACGTTGGAGCCTTCTTCGAGTCGTACGACCTCCTCCTCACGCCCACGTTGTCGTCGCCCCCACCCCCAATCGGCACGATCACCCCCAGCAAAGCCGAGGAGACCCAGCTCAAGATCCTCGGCACGCTGGGCTCGGGGCGGGTCATCAAGGCAGTGGGACTCATCGAGGAAGCGGCGAAGACCGCCCTCGACTTCATCCCATGGACCCCGATCTACAACGTCACGGGTCAGCCGGCGATGTCCGTCCCGCTGTACTGGAACGACGCGGGTCTGCCCGTCGGCGTCCACTTCGTCGGCCGCTTCGCCAGGGAAGACGTCCTGTTCAGACTGGCCGGTCAACTCGAGAACGCACGGCCTTGGTTCGACCGGTTGCCGGAGTTGGCCCGCCGTTCGATCTAGGGCTACCCCCTCCTGGCCCGACCTTCCTCCGCCGGCTGCTAGTCCTCCGCTGGACCCCGCTCCAGGAAGATCGTGTGCGTCGGGTAGGCGAAGTCGATACCACGCTCGTCGAACGCGGCATGGATCATCAGGTAGACATCCTGTTTGATGTCCATGTGGAGGGCGTAGTCCGGGCTCAGCACGTGGTAGACCGTCTCGAACTCGATGGCCGAGTCGCCATAGTTGGTGAGGTGGGACCGATTGATCCTGACGTCCGCGCCCCCCCTGCTCTCGACAATCTCCTGGATGAGGCCGGGAATCCGTTCCAGCTGCTCCCGCGGGGTCTGATAGGTGACGCCGACGTCGAGGACCACCCGACGCTCATAGAGCCGCCCGAAGTTGCGCAGGCGACTGTCGAGGAGATCAGTGTTCGAAAACACGACCTGCTCGCCGGAGAGGCTCCGGACACGAGTCGTCTTGAGCCCGATGGACTCCACGGTGCCCTGAAAATCCCCGACGGTGACGAAGTCACCCAGGACGAAGGGCTTGTCCAGAGCAATGGAGATCGACGCGAAGAGGTCACCCAGAATGTTCTGGGCCGCCAGCGCCACGGCGACACCACCGATGCCCAGCCCGGCGATGAGCGCCGTTACGTCCACGCCCAGGTTCTCCAACGCCAGGAGCACCACCATGGACCAGATGACGAGGCGGAGGAAGATGCCGATGACGTTCAGCGTCATCACCTGGGCAGGATCGTCCTCCAACGTCGCCGCGGTCCTGGCCATGAGCCAGGTGGTGAGACCGGCGCTGGCCCAGAAGCCCGCTTGGAGGAGAAGGGCGATGATGGCGACGCTCTCGAGAAGCCCGCCCGCCAGCTCCGGCAGCGTGAGCGTCCGGCTTCCCAGATACACCGACACGAGGAGGAGGAGCGAAGCCCTGGTCGCGGCCAGACTGCTGGCGATGACGTCGTCCCAGTAGCCCCGGGTCTTGTCGGCGAAGCTACCCAGCCGCCTTGCCGACCAACCAGCCACCAGCCGGAGCGCCAGGAAGGAGACGACGGTCACGCCGGCTGCGATGAGCCATGCGCGAGCCTCGTTGCCCAGGAAAGAGCTCGTCAGGAATTCCATTCAGTCAGTTCTCGGTTCGAATCGCACCGTCGACGGGAAGCGCGTACCAGAGGCGGGGAGTCCGGTTCCCGCCTACCTCGCCTCGGCGAGACCCAGGGCATCGCGCACGAATGACACGACCACTCCACTCAGCTCCTCGTTCGTCTCAGGGGACAGCACGTCGCCAGCCAGGACATGGTGAGCGGGATCTCCGGTCTCGTCGACCCGGTGGACACGGAGCATGTCTTCAGGCAGCTCGGCGAGGACCCGTTCCGTCTCCGACGCGTCCACGACCTCGTCGTCAGGGGAGTAGACGAGGAGCACGGGCACTTCCCATCCCCCCAACGCAGAGGTCCGAACATGTTCGACCAACGCCATCATGGGTAGCAGCGCCGCGGTGGGATAGCACGTGGTCCAGTGGCGCTCCTGCTCTTCGTTCTCCGCCTGGAAGCAACGCTCCTTCCCGACGACCAGGCGAGCCAGGACGCCGCCCCATGGCCATAGCAAGAGCCGCGACGATGGGTCCTTGGGTTGGTAATTGGGTGAGATGAGGACGACGGCATCGACGCGGCCACGAGTCTCGGCCCGCATCGCCGCCCAGGTGGCCAACGTGCCCCCGGTGGAGGTTCCCACGAGGACGACCCGATCGCCGATGCGCCCCCCGATGGCAACGGCCTCGGCGGTGTCGTCCAGCCACTCGACGGCCGTGGCCTCGGCCATGGCGGCGCCGTCCCGGCCATGGCCGGTCAGTCGGGTGAAGTAGACGTTGGCGTCCAGCTCCCGCCCGATCCGCGTGACCACCGGCTCGACCTCGTGGCGGTCCGCTGAGAAGCCGTGGAGGTAGACCAACGACACGGGCGTGGGAGCCGGAGCCTCGGCATCGGCCCAGACGATTTCACGCTGGTCCCCCGGCCTCAGCCTCGGGACCCGAGCCTCGGCCTCAGCGATGTGACGGGCGAGAGCGGACATCGCCGCCCCGTCTGCGCCCTCTCCAGTCGCCTGCGAGCCCGGCAGCTCGGCCTCCCGCCACCGCTCCTCGAACGTGGGCCGGGGCCCTAGTACGAGAGCCGCCACGAGCGGGACCAGCACGGCTACGATCGTGCGACGCCGCGACAGCCCACGACGTCGCACCGGCCCGTGACCCCGGGCGTCAGCGGCCTGGCTCACCCTCCTCCTCGGACACGACCTTCTTCGTCGTCAGCTCCAGGCCCAACGTCTCCCCTTTCAGGATGGCCGGCACTCCCTCGTCCATCCATACCGGCATGGGCTGGTCCATGAGGTAGTGGTCGAAGAACTGCTGCATGCGAATGGCCCAGTCCCTCTGGTTGTGCTCCTGTCGAAGGCCGTGGGCTTCGCCGTTGTAGTTGAGCATCCAGACGGGCTTGCCCAACCGTCGCATGGCGACGAAGAGCTCGATGCCCTGGTACCACGGCACGGCCCCGTCCTCGTCGTTGTGCATCATGAGAACCGGTGTCCGGATCTTGTCGGCGGTGAAGATGGGTGAGTTCTCGATGTAGCGAAGCGGCTCGTCCCAGAGCGAGCCCCCGATTCGGCTCTGGGTCCGCTCGTACTGGAAGGCGCGACTCATCCCCGACGCCCACCGAATGCCGCCGTAGGCGCTGGTCATGTTGGAGACCGGTGCACCAGCCTCGGCTGCGGCGAAGATGTCGCTACGGGTCACCATGTAGGCGATCTGGTACCCGCCCCACGAGTGCCCCTGGACACCCACCCGTTCCTTGTCCACGAAGCCCTCGTCGATGAGGGAGACCACGCCGGGGACGACGGCGTCGACGGCGCTCTCGCCGGGGTAACCGATACGGTACGGGATGTCCGGGACGAAGAGGAGATAGCCCCGGCTCACGTAGAAGCTCCGGTTGATCGACGAGCTTCCAGCGGCCGGTACCGTGTACTGGTGGAGGCCGTCGGACGACCGCTCGTAAAAGTAGACCATCATCGGGTACTGCTCCGACGGGTCGAAGCCGTCGGGCTTGTAGAGGATGCCTTGGAGTTTGATGCCATCCGCGGACGTCCACTCCACGACCTCGGCCGTGCCCCACGAGTACTCGGACTGCTGTGGGTTGGCCGCGGTGACCCTCGACGGAGCCTCGAAGTCGAGGTCGGTGACCCAGATGTCCGGAAACTCCTGGAAGGTGGAGCGCGTGAAGGTCACGACGTCGGCGTCCTCGGCTTTCCTCACCGATGCGTACCGGGCGTCGCCCTCGATGAGCGCTTCGGGGCGCCGGTTTCCGTCGAAGCGGTCGCGATAGACGCCGCTGGCCTTGGTGTAGATGCCGAAGGAGGTCAGGAGGACCTCTCCATCACCGGGCACAACCGGGTCCTCGCTGTCGAGGTCCAGATACCGGAAGCGTGTCTCCGACGCCCTGCCGGCGCCCTCGGTCACATTACGGGGATCCCGCTGACCCGTCGGGTCGATGGCCCAGATGTCGAACTGGTCGTACACGAGGAACGCTTCGTCGTCTTCGGTCCACCCGGCGGCTCCGTACGGACGCAAGGCGTCGGGGTGGTCGTCGAGGATGTCGTGGACCGGGACGTCCAGGTCCGCCGTGAGATCGATGGTCTCACCGGTTTCCACGTCGATGGCGTACCAGGTAAGGTCGAAACCGTCCCATCGGGTGATGTAGCGCTCGCCCGGAGACAGGTCGCCACCCCCGCGTACCCTCTCGGCTACCATCTCTCTCGAGCCGTCGTTCAAGTCGATGACGTACAGGTCGGAGTAGAAGCCGTCCCAGGAGACGAGCTGTCGGTACGGAAGGTCGCTCGTGCCCAGTGCGATGGACCCATCACCGTCGTCGCCCACCTCCACCTGGGGAATGGCCTCGGTGGCGAGCTGCATCACCCGACCCGAATTCAGCTCCACCATGGCGCGGTACGTCCGCTCCTTCTCCTGCTGGGCACGGACCTTCTGCATGGGCTGGAGGAGGGGATCCTTCCAGTTCCAGATGTCGACTTCGACACGCTCGTGTTCGGGCACCGGGTTCTCCTGGTCGGGCTCCGGCGCCGGCCGCGTGCCGAAGAAGACGCGCCTGCCCGACTCGGAGAAGTCCACCTCTCCGTGCTCGCTCGGTGCCCAACCCGTAGGAAGGGGCGACGCGCCCGAGGTCACCCGAACCGAAGCCATCCCGCCGGTGTCCGCCGTGTAGAGCCCGAAGTCGGGAGCCTCGGACGCGCGATCGTCCCTGTCGGTGAGGAAGGCCACGGCGCCGTCCTCTGCGACGGCGAGCTGCACATAGCGGCCTTCACCCGAGGCAACGGCGTCCGCACCCCCCGACGACAGCACCCGGAAGACACCATCTGCGGCCCCCTCATCGCCGGACGCGGTGTAGTAGAGGGCGGAGCCGTCGGCGGCGAAGGCATAGTCCACGGCGTGCTCGAAGGCCCGCTCGGCGCCGGACCCGAGTGTCCGGACCACCAGTGTCGTTCCGTCATCGAGGCGCGGTGCCTCCTCCTCCCCGTCGTCCTCCTCTTCTTCGGGACTCTCCTCGGCCTCGTCGTCTTCCGCCTCTTCGTCGTCCCCGGCCTCCTCCAACCGGTACGCCATCCAACCGCCGACATCCTCGGGAAGGCGATACGACATGACGTCGGCGACTCGCGTCACGGAGAAATCCGACAGGTCGACGATGGCCAACGAATCGTCGGGCATGGCGTCGGGACGGGCTCCCTCCGCACGGAGCGAGTCCAACACCGACTCCATTGGCGCGATCATGGCGACCAGGTGGCGGGCATCCGCCGTGAACCTCGGCTGGGAGCCCCGCTCCAGGACGAACGCTCGTTCGCTCCGGAGGTCCCGCACCGTCAGCGTCGCGTCCCCCTCCCCGGGGACCAGGCGATATGCCAGCCAACGGCCGTCCTTGGAAAGGACATCGCTCTGGATGCGATTCCATCGGGCGTAATCGTCGTGGTCGAGAGGGCGCTTCTCCTGGCCATGCACAGGGAGCGCCATGGCGACGAGGAAGGTCAGGGTGAGGAAGGTCCGGAGGGTATGCATGGTGCGGCTCGGGGTTCGAACGGAGGAGATGGGCGCGTCGGGCAAGGGTATCCGAGGGTCCGCGAGTGGGCAACCAATGCACGGAGAACGGTTCGCACTGCTTTCGCCTCGGGTACCCCGGCGGGGTGGCGGGTACTCCCATCGACGCGCACAATACCGGGCATCGATGGGCCGAACGTCGGCCGCCACCCTACACTGCGTGACCATGCCACGATCTCCTGCCGCGCCCCGGACGCTCTGGTCCCTCCTCGCCATGAGTGCGTACCTCGCCGCCCCACAACCCGTGGTCGCCCAGGAAGGCGCTCCCGGTGGCGAGTGGCCGGTCTACGGCGGAGACCCCGGCCACACCCGGTACTCGGCCCTGGATCAGATCGACGCCACCAACGTCGGTGATCTGGAGATCGTGTGGAGGTGGCACGCCGGCAACTTCGGCCCCAACCCCTACATCCGCTCGGCCACCACGCCCCTCAAGATCGACGGCGTGCTCTACGCCACAGCGGGCATGAGGCGTAGCGTCGTCGCCATCGACGCAGGCACCGGGGAGACCCTGTGGATGTGGCGGATGGACGAGGGCGAGCGCCTGTCCGAAGCGCCTCGGCCGAACCCGGGACGTGGGGTGGCGTACTGGACCGACGGCGCAGACGACGAGCGCATCCTGGTGGTGACTCCCGGCTACCATCTCGCCGCCCTGGACGCGAAAACCGGAATTCCCGTGGCAGGCTTCGGTGACGATGGCATCCTCGATCTCAACCAGGGGCATCGCACGCGGGAGGGGATCCCCCTGGTGGGAACCATCGGCTCCAGCTCTCCGCCGACCGTGGTCGGGGACGTCGTGGTCGTGGGCTCAGCCCACCACGTGGGACTCCGTCCACCCTCTCGGGTCAACACCCCGGGCGACGTGCGCGGCTTCGACGTGCGGACCGGGGAACCCATCTGGACGTTCAAGACCATCCCGGACCCGGGCGAGGAGGGCAACGAGACCTGGCTCGAAGACTCATGGGAATACACGGGGAACGCCGCCGTCTGGGCGCCCATCTCGTACGACCCCGAGACGGGGTACGTGTACCTGCCCACAGAGGCCGCCACGGGCGATTACTACGGCGGGCACCGACCGGGCGACAACCTCTTCTCGACGAGCCTGGTCTGTCTGGACTCACGCACCGGCGAGAAGGTCTGGCACTTCCAGATCATCCACCACGACATCTGGGATTGGGACAACCCCACCTTCCCCATCCTCGCCGACATCGAGATCGATGGCGAGGAGCGGAAGATCGTGGCCCAGCTCACGAAGCAAGGCTTCACCTACGTCTTCGACCGGTTGACGGGCGAACCCATCTGGCCCATCGAGGAACGCCCCGTGCCCCAGACCGACGTCCCGGGCGAGTGGACGTCGCCGACGCAGCCCTTTCCCACCAAGCCCCCCGCTTTCGACCGCCAGGGGTTCAGTGAGGACGACCTCATCGACTTCACGCCTGAGATCAAGGAGCGTGCCCTCGAAGCGGTGTCGGACTTCCGGATGGGCTCTCTCTTCACGCCTCCCTCGCTGGCCGAGGCCCCCGACGGCACGAAAGGGACGCTCATGCTGCCCAGCACCATCGGTGGTGCCAACTGGGAGGGAGGCGCCATCGACCCGGAGACCGGGATGCTCTACGTGGGATCCCAGACCAATGCGACGGTCCTCGCCCTGATCCCAGGCGGCGACCGCTCCGACATGGATTACATCTTCGGGTTCAATCGAGCGCAGGTGGCCCCGGGGGTCCCTATCGTGAAGCCGCCGTGGGGCCGGATCACGGCCCTGGACCTCTCCCGGGGCGACCTGGCGTGGATGGTACCCAACGGCGACACGCCGGATCACGTGGCCGAGCGCCTCGAGCTGGATCCAGCGTTGATACCCCGCACGGGCAAGGTGTCGCGGGCCGGCATCCTGGTGACCAAAACCCTCTTGCTGGCCGGTGAAGGTGCCGCGGGTGACGCCGTCTTCAGGGCCCTGGACAAGGCGACGGGCGAGACCATCGCAGAGATCGAGCTGCCCAACGCTCAGGTGGGTCTGCCCATGACCTACATGCACGATGGCCATCAGTTCATCGTGGTGTCGGTGGGTGGCAACGGGCAGCCGGCGGAACTGGTGGCCCTCGCCCTGCCGAGGGACGAATAACGGTGTGAGTGGCACGATCCCGCCAATCATTTGAGATTGAAGGTCGCGGCCCCCCACCGTGACCTGCGGAGCATCGATGCTTACCAGTGAGAAGTCGAACGCCGAACGATACGCACGTTCACACCCGGCGCTGATCGACGCACAGACGGGGCTGGCCAATCGCCTTCATTTCGACCTCGTCTACGACTACATGTTCGAGGCCGGCGACCGGGGAATGCCGTTCACGGTGATGCTCGTCTCCGCCGGCGCCGACGAGCAGACACCCGCCAAGATCATCCGCGAACTCGGCGAGGCGGTGGAGCGTACGACACGAAACTCGGACCTGGTGTCCCACGTGGGAGCCGGCCGTTACGTCGTCCTCCTTCTCGGCACCAACCTCCAGGGTGGGCGCATCGCCGCCGATCGGGTGGAGGTCGCTCTGAAAGGCACCGCGCCGGGACCCATCTGCTTCGGGCTCGCAGCCTTCAGCGAGAAGTTCGAGAACTCGCAGGAACTGCTGCGTGCCGCCGACACGGCTCTTCTCGCCGCCGAAGCCGCCGGTGGCGGCGTCGAGTTCGGCGGCTGATCAGCAGTCGACCAGAGAGATCTCGTCGGGCTCGTTGGGCACCACGCAGAGAAACTCGAACGGCTCGTCTCCTTCGTCGGCCTGGTAGTTGTGGGGCACACCGCCGGGGATATAGACCACGTCCCCGGCTTTGACGTGATGGACCTCGTCCCCAATCTGGACTCGCGCGCTGCCCCGCAGGACGTACTGTTCGTGTTCGACCTTGTTGGTGTGGAGCGGCATGCCGCCCCCCGGCTCCATGACGAAGCGACGCATGGCAAAGTTCGGTCCTTCGTCCGGGCCGATGAGCACCTGGACCTTCGTGCCCTCGCCGGCCTTCACTTCCTGGGCGGGGTGGGCATCGACGTGACGAACGGGCATCCTGAGAACCTCCGGGAGTTGTGCTGATGGTGCGACAGTCGAAGTGGAGCGAAAAAGCCGGCGTGGCGCAACGGGGACGGGGTTCGACCTCCCGTCGGTTGCTCCCGGCTCTCCTGGTAGCGGCCCTCCTGGGCGCGTGTGAGCGGTCCGGATCGGGAGCCACCCACGACCTTCGGCCCAAAGTCCTCCTCATCGGCATCGACGGGGTTCGGCCCGACATCCTCGCTGATGTCTCAACGCCGAATCTCGACGGTCTCATCGCCGACGGCGCGTACACCGCCGAAACCACGACCACGACCCCCTCCGTCAGCGGGCCGTCGTGGTCGTCCATGCTCACCGGGGTGTGGCCGGAGAAGCACGGCGTCCTCAGCAACGACTTCACCGCCCCCCGGTACGAGGAGTACCCCGATTTCCTGAGCCGAATCGAAGGTGTGCGACCGGAGCTCACGACCGTGGCGGTGGCCGATTGGCTGCCGATCCTCGACCTGGAAGGCCGGCGTCCGCTCATCGGCCCCGACGTCGATGTCCGGGAGGCCCTCGACGGGTACGAAATCGGGTGGGCCGAAGGCGACACCCGCGGTGTGCACTTCGCAGTCGCACAAATTGAGACGGGAGACCCCGACGCCGTCTTCGTCTACCTGGGTAATCCCGACGAAACAAGCCACCAAGCGGGATCCATCGGGGTGGAGTATCGCGAGGCCATCGCCATGGCTGACGCCGAGGTCGGCCGACTGGTTCGGGCCATCCAGGGACGCGCCACCTTCGCGGCCGAGGACTGGCTCATCCTCGTGAGCACCGACCACGGGCGGCGGGCCGACGGTGGTCACGGCGGCGACTCACCGGAAGAGATGACGACCTTCATCATCGTCAGCGGTCCCTCGGCCGCGGATACCATCGAGGGCCCCACCTACATCGTCGACGTCGCCGTCACGGCGCTGGCCCACCTGGGCATCGATCCGCCTACATCCTGGGGCCTGGACGGCACGGCGGTAGGTCTCGCGAACAGACCAGGAGGCTAGCTTCCGTCGCGCGGCCCTTCCGCCGCGCCACGAATGCCCCTGATGGGTGCCCCCCGACCGGCCCTCGGGTCGGAGGCCAACGAGAGAGACCCGGCAAGGGGTAAGCCTCACCGGGCCTCGACGAAGGCGCCTGCGACCCTCCCGTCAACAGACCACCTCCGCATCCTGTCGGGCCCCGCCGGAAGCCCCTGCCCGAACTCCCGACGGAACCCGGGAGCCGAGGCTGGGGGCACGGAGTGCTGTGTTCGTCCCTTCGGCACCCGGCTCCGCATTCCGAATGAACGATACGGACAAGCGGCCCCCTCCTCAGTCGGGAGAGGGCCGCTCAGTCGTGTGGGGCAAACCCCCACGACACGGGGTCGGCCGGAGGCCGGTTCAGTTCATATGGACGCCTGGGGCACGGCCGCCAGGAGCCTATTCAGACGGATCGTGGCGGGGCAGGCCCCCGCGATCAGCTCTTGGGTCGGTACGACGCGACTCTGAGGGGAGGGGCCATGGAGTAGGCGAAGTGGAGCGTGTTCGCGCCCCGTTCCACCACGTTCTTCGTCTCCTGACGCGTCTTCGGGTAATCTCGCCCGTTCTCGTTCTCCACCACGAGGATTCCACCCTCCTCCAACGCGTCGAGTCGCTCGCGGACCTTCTCGGCCAGCCGATCGAGGAGCACCTGTTCGGTGTCGTTCTGGACTACCCCCTGGGACTCGGCGGTGAGCTCGACGGTCTCGACGTGCTCATACCGGGACTCGAAGTCGTCCACGGGAATAGACGTCTCACGGTTCCTGCGAAAGCCGATCTCGTTGAGGGCTTCAGCGGAGAAGTCCATGTCGACGCTCTGGTAAGTCGTGCCATAACGGCGAAAGATCATCGTCGTCTCACGTGTTGATGGTTCCGAGGCTTCGGTCCTTCAGGAACCCGGGTTGAGCAGCGCCGCCAGCTCTTCGGGGCTCAGCTGGTCGGCGGACTTGCTCCCGAGGCCCTGCGGCGACCGGGACTTCCGACCGCGCTTCGCCGCCGAACGGTTCTCCGTCTGGGGCGTTCCGGCGTAGTCGAACTCCGGCAGGTGAATCTTGTCGAGGCTGCGGTCGAGCCGATGCTCGAGACTTTTCATGGCGCCCAGGTCTCCAGCCGTGACAAAGGTCACCGCCGTTCCGGTGGCGCCCGCCCGGCCGGTCCGACCGATCCGGTGGACATAGTCCTCCGGGTCCAGAGGAACATCGTAGTTCACCACATGGCTGATGCCCTCGACGTCCAAGCCTCGCTGGGCCACGTCGGTGGCGACCAGCACCTTCACCTCGCCGTTGGCGAACCGGTCCAGGGCGCGCGTGCGTTGCTTCATGTGCTTGTTCGAGTGCATCACGTCCGTGGAGATACCCTCTCGCTGGAGTCGCGCCTCCAGCACGTCGGCTCCGGCCTTGGTCCTCGTGAAAACGAGGACCTGGTCCCAGGAGGGGTCGGAAACGAGTTGGAGGAGGAGGTCGGGCTTCTTCTCCGGCTTGACCGAGTAGAAGACCTCGTCGATTCCGTCGGCGGTGGTTCCAGGCGGGGTGGCCTCGATCCAGACCGCTTCCTTCGTCATGCGAAGGGCGAGGTCGTGAACGCCGTTGGGCATGGTGGCGCTGAACAACATCGTCTGCCGGACCTTGGGCATCCCGCGGAAGACCTCTTCGATCTGTGGGCGGAAGCCCATGTCGAGCATGCGATCGGCCTCGTCGAGAACCAGGTAGCTCACCTTGGACAGGTCGACACGTCCAGACTTCATGTGGTCGATGAAGCGACCAGGCGTCGCCACGATCACTTCGAAGCCTTGCTTGAGGGCATTGATCTGGGGCTCGTACGACACGCCACCGAAGATGGCCTGCGAGCGAATGGCGGTGCCCTTGGACAGCGCCTCGGTGTCGTCGGAGACCTGTTGCGCCAGTTCACGGGTGGGGCAGAGGACCAGGACCTGGAGACCCTGTCCGATGTTGACCCGCTCCAGTGCGGGGATCATGAAGGCCGCGGTCTTGCCCGTGCCCGTCTGGGCGATGCCGACGATGTCGGTGCCCTTCAAACCGGGGGGGATGGCCTGGGCCTGGATGGGAGTGGGCTCGGTCCAACCGAGGGCCTCCACAGCAGCAAGGCGCTCGGGTGAGAGTCCGAGGTCCGAAAAACGTACAGTACTCAAGCTGAAGTCCAATCGATGATGTGCGTCTTGGAAGCGTCCTGCTTCCGAAGGGAAAAAGGTAACAGAGGTTCCTTGCCAAGGGTGCACCATCCAGGCAACTTGGCCGCCGAGTGGAAGCGGGCCATCGTCCGACTTCCTTGCCGAGATCACCGCACCGAGCCGAGCCGTCGGTCGATGCAACCTGACAACTCCGACTCCTCCAGCACGTCGGTTCTCTTCGTCTGCCTCGGCAATATCTGCCGATCTCCGTTGGCCGAAGGGATCTTCCAACACCTGGTCGAGGAAGCCGGGCTCACCGATCGTTTCGAGATCGACTCGGCCGGCACCGGTGCGTGGCATGTGGGAGAGCGCCCCGACGCTCGCGCCGCCATGGTCGCCAGCCAGCACGGTGTCGAGCTCCCCAGCCGCGCCCGCCAGATCACCGACGAAGATCTGAAGCGCTTCGACTACGTCGTGGTGATGGATCGGGAGAACCTGCGCAACGTGCAGCGGATGGCCGACGCCCTCGGAGAAGAGGCCACCGCCGAGATCCACCTCCTCCGCGACTTCGATCCGGAGGGGAGCGAAGGAGACGAGGTGCCCGACCCATACTACGGCGGAGCCAGCGGGTTCGAGAACGTCTACCAGATGGTCCACCGCTCCTGCCGTGACCTGTTGGATCGTCTGAGAACGGTCTGATGTCCCTCCCCGGCTCGGTCCGGGCAGAAGTGACCAGCGCCCTCCGCCGCCCGGGCAGCGACGGCGATTCCATCGTCGTTACCCCTGTCCGCGGTGGCTGCATCAACCATGGCGCACGCGTCGACACCGCAGCCGGCCGGAGCTACTTCCTGAAGTGGAACCCCTCGGCTCCTTCGGGAATGGTCGCCGCCGAAGAGAACGGGCTCCTCGCCCTTCGAGCCGCGGCCGAAGGTGTTGACGTGGAGTACCGCCCTCGGGTCCCCCAGCCCCTGGCCCGGAGTGCCGAGAAGGGCTCGCCAGGCGGCGTTGGGTGGCTGCTCACAGAGTGGCTGGAGCCCGGCACCGCCACCGCGGAAACCGACGCGACGCTGGGCCGGGGCCTGGCCCTGCTGCACGACGGTCCACCCTTCGGCCCGGTATCCCATCGCAACCCCAACGGGGCCCTCCACGGCTCCGTCATCGGGACCGACCAAGGCGGTCTCTTCGGGTGGGGACGGGACAACTGGATCGGCTCCCTGCCCCAGTCGAACACACCGTCGATGTCCTGGTCGACATTCTGGCGGGAGCGACGCATCGCTCCGCAACTCCATCGCGCCCGTCGCAACGGGTACCTCGTCGACGGGCTGATGGACGATGTCCTGGACGCGATTCCCCATGCTCTGGACGGCGTCCGGGCCCCGTCCCTCCTCCACGGAGACCTCTGGGCCGGGAACAGCTACGCGACCGACGGCGGGCGGGCGGCCCTGGTGGACCCTGCGGTGTACTGCGGCGACGGTGAGGTCGATCTGGCCATGACCGAGCTCTTCGGGGGCTTCGGCGCCTCGTTCTACCACGCGTACGACGAAGTGCGCCCAGTCACCGCGGAATACCGCAGCCACCGAAGATCGCTCTACCAGCTCTACTACCTGCTGGTCCACGTGAACCTCTTCGGGGGTTCGTACGAAGCGGGATGTCGGCGGGCGGCCGAGACCGTGCTGGGTGCGCTGGGGTAACCGTGCTGGGTGCGCTGGGGTAAAGAACCGCTACCGGCCGCAGGTGGTTTCGCAGCACCCCTTCCGGGCCCGGATACACTCGCTAGCTGGCGGCTCCCGCCCCCACCATGGACGCGATCCGTTTCATGGCCGCCTCCAGGATCTCGTCGGACGTCGCGAAGCTCAGGCGCACCCAGGCATCGTCGCCGAAGGCCGCACCGGGCACGAGGGCAACACCCTGGTCCTCGAGAAGTCGCGAGCACCATTCGGTGGCGTTGGACACCTCGCCGGTGAAGAGCCCGTCCACCCGGAAGTAGAGGTAGAACGCCCCGGCGGGTTCTACGAACGGCACGTCCGGCAACAGCTCGCGCATCCGGGTGCAGACGAGATCCCTGCGGCGCCGGAACGCCTCACACATGGCCGCCTGTTCCCGGGCCGCGCTCTCGGGATCGGAGTATGCAGCCAGCGCCGCCATCTGCGACGGCGTCGCCGCGTTGGACGTGATCTGGCTCTGCAGCGCCGTCATCTTCTTGGCCAGGGCCGTCTCGCAGTACGAGAAGCCGATCCGCCACCCGGTCATGGCGTAGCCTTTCGACGCGCCGTCGATGAGTACGTACGGGCCCACCCGATCGGGGTCCAGACTCAGGATCCCGGGGGCGGCCTCGTCTCCGTCATGGTGGATGTCCCGATAGATCTCGTCGCTCAGGAGCCACACGCCGTTGGCCTTGCACCAATCCGCGATCTCTCCGAGCTCGGCCACCGAATAGACCGCCCCACTCGGGTTGCACGGCGTGTTCAGGATCAGGCCCCGCGTGGACTTCGAGGCCGAGCGCTCGAGGTCGGCGGCGGTGATCTTGAAGCCCTTCGATTCGTCGCCGAAGACGATGACCGGCTCGGCTCGGGCGAGCTCCACCAACGCGGGATAGGTGGTCCAGTAGGGCGCGGCGACAATGACCTCGTCCCCAGGCCCGAACAGAGTGAAGATGGCGTTGAACAGCGACTGCTTCGCTCCGGCCGTCACCACCACGCCTTCGGCGTCGGCGTCGGACGGTCCTCGCTCGCTGAGGCGCTCGGCGATGGCCTGGCGCAGGGCCGGGATCCCCGCCGGAGGCGTGTACCGCGTGCGCCCGGCTCGAATTCCCTCGATGGCCGACCCGGAGATGAAGTCGGGGGTGTCGAAGTCGGGCTCCCCCGCACTCAGATTGATGATGTCACGGCCTTCGGCCGCCAGCTTCTTCGCGAGTGTGCTGACCGCTATCGTCGCAGAAGGCTTGAGCTTTTCGACGTTGGAACTGAGCTGCATGGGGCCCCCGATGAGTGCAGGCAAAGTGGAATATGGCGGGACCCGAGATCCGGATAAAGTTCTCCGGCGACCACGCCTCAGCCACTAGCTTCCCTCCCATGCCCAATCCCACTCCCACGCTCTACTACGACTTCATCGACCCGCTTTCGTACCTCGTCGTCCGCGAGCTCGACGACATGGCCGCAGAGGGGAGGCTGGCCGAAGAACTCGTCGAGTGGCATCCCTTCGAGCTCCGACCGCCACCAACTCCGCTGGTCACGGCGGACGACGAGAGCCTCGCATCCCGATGGTCGGAGGCCCGCCGGTTGAGCGAGGAGCGGGGCATCGTCTTCGCGCCACCGAGGCTGGTTCCGTGGACCCGCAAGGCGCACGAGCTCGTTCTCCACGCCGGCGAGCACGGGGTGGCCCACAAGATTCGACGCCGCCTGTTCGAGGCGTATCTCATAGAGGGTGCGGACATCGGCCGGGTCGACGTTCTCGTCGGGCTCGCCGTGGACCTCGGTCTGAACCGAACCGAGACGAAGGCGGTCCTCGACGTCGACCGCCACCAGGACGGCGTGGCGTCTCTCCGCGAAGAGGCCGGGGCGGCGAGTGTGACCGACGCGCCCACCCTCGTCTTCGAGGGCCGACGACTCGAGGGCTTCCACAACCGAGACCGCATCGGCACCTTACTCGGCACCTGAGATCCACCGAAGCACGCCTGGAAGGCACCGAGTCATGGCCGGTTACAAGAGAAAGACGGCGTTTTCGCCCAAGCAGGTTCTGGAGAAGGCCGAAGAGCTCCTCCCCGACATGGTCGGCGTAACGCGCTCGACGTCCTCCGCCCACAGCGCGACCTACAACGGTGCGGAAGGGACGGTCACGCTCTCCGTGCACCGTCACGGGCCCTACACCGAAGTGGTCGCATCTACCGACCGCCTTCGGACGTCCCGACTGGACTACGAAGTCCAGCGCTTCCTGACCCATCTGCCCTACGAGCCCCACGATCAGGCCGGGCCGGGATCGGGTGAGTCTCGGGTCGCCGGGCCCTGACGTGGACTCTTTCGAGGACCTGGGGATCGCACCTGAGCTGGTCGAGTCCCTCACCGCCGAGGGCATCGAGGTTCCGACCCCTCTCCAGGAATCGGCGATCCCCGTCATCCGCAAAGGCAACAATCTGGTCCTCGAGGCAGGCCCGGGAAGTGGCCTGCTGGTGGCCTGGGCCGTCGGACTCCTGGACCGCCTGGAAGGCGAAGCCGATTCGCCCAGGGCGCTGGTGGCGTGCGCTTCTTCGGAGACGGCTCATCGCCTTGCGGAGTCCCTGGCCCGAATGGGGTCCGCCACCGGCCTGACCGTGTCCGCTCTCGGCGGAGCGTGGGCCCTCCCTGAGCGAGCGGACGTCCTGGTGGGCAGTGTCCAGGACCTCGTGGACGCGCTCTCTGCGGGAACGGTCTCTGTCGAAGCCGTCGAGGCCGTGGTCGTCGATCAAGCTCAGCTCCTCGAGGACTTCGGCGGATTGGCGGGCGTCGAGCGCATCTTCGACTACGTCCCCGGTGAGGCCCAGCGGATCCTCAGCTCGCTACCCGTGACCCCGGGCGTCAAGAGCCTGGTGGACCGGCTCTTCAAGCGGACCATGACCGTCCCCGAGCCCCTGTCCGACGTCCCCAAGCGAGGTGAGGTGCACTTTCGCATCACGCCCGAGCCGCGTGAGGCTGGGACTCTTCGGGTCGTGAACGAGCTTCTCTCGGGCGGGGCACGGCACGCACTCGTCTACTGTCGCGACGCCGATCGCGCCGCCGACGTCGGCGACTACCTGACGCTCCACGGCTTCGTCGCCGGAGCGCCAGGGGACGCGTCGGTCCCCGTCTGGCTGGGCATCGATCCGCTGGAGGCTCGGTCCGAAGCGAAAGACACGGAGGGGCTGGTCGTGGTGAGCTGCGACGCCCCCACCGACGTGGACACGCTCGATCGTCGCCACTCCATCGGAGACCGGGGCGTCGTTGTGGTCCTGGCCCGGGAGCTGGCCCACCTCAAGAACCTGGGCAAGAGGACCGGCTACGAAACCATCCCCTTCCCCCCACCGGCCGACCGATCGACGCCTGTCACCCAGATACGGGACGACATCGAGCGGGCCATGGCAGAGTTCGACACCGCGCCCTACGTGCTGGCCCTCGAGCCCCTCTTCGAGAAGTACGATCCAGCGGAGGTCGCAGCTGCCGCCGTGGCCATGTTGCGTTCCAAGCAGTCCCCAACGGCACAGGCTCCGGTGGCGAGCCGTCCTGCCTCGGGTGCAGCGAGTGCGGCCGGCGTGCCGTCCTGGGCCAAGCTCTTCCTCAGCGTCGGCGAGCGAGACGGTCTTCGTGTAGGGGATCTTCTCGGCGCCGTCACGGGCGAGGCCGACGTGCCCGGCGAAGCCGTAGGCAAGATCGACATCCAGGAAAGCCACTCGCTGGTGGAAGTTCACGACACCGTGGCACGATCGGTGATCCAGGCCCTCAATGGGACCACCATCAAGGGTCGTTCTGTCCGGGTGGACTTCGACCGGCCCCGACGGACCATCAAGCGGCCGCGCGTTTGACACCCACGAGGTCCTACCTGGCGGATAGCCCCGTCAGTTCACCTCGATTTCGACCTCTCGCTCGTCGCGAGGCTTCCTGAAGATGGAATACAGGAAGAAGAGCACCGCGGCGAAGAGGGCCAGCTTCAGGGTGAGTCCCAGGAGGCCGAAGACCATGGCCAGCGTGGGAAGAAAGATGGCGGCTACGAGCTTGAAGAGCACGACGCCGGACACACCCAGCGCGGCATATTTGACGACTTGCTTCATGGGACCTCCGAGGGAGCATCGCGTATCGGATCTTCCCTACGGAGACGGGCCGACGGCGGTTTCGGAGTGATGGGGCATCTGGGCTCCCGACGCGCTGGAACCGCCGCCGTGACTACTTGTACCGGTAGGTGACGCGACCCCGGGAAAGGTCGTAGGGAGACATCTCCACCTTCACGCGGTCCCCTTCGAGGACCCGGATGTAGTTCTGCCGCATCTTGCCCGAGAGGTAGGCAAGCACTTCGTGGTCGTTCTCGAGCTTCACCCTGAATGTCGCGTTGGGCAGAACCTCGGTCACGGTTCCTTCGATTTCGATCGCGTCTTTCGCCACGCTTTCCTTTCCGTTGAATCTCGGGGCCCCGTTCGACCCCGTCGAAGCCCGTCTTCCAGGGGAAGACGCGCGTGCTACCAAGCCGCGTACCTTAAAACCGCCAAGGGCCACGGGCAACGGGAGAGGCCTTCTCCACGCACCGGTCGTCCACCATCGGAGCCTGCCCGCTCGACGGTATCTCACGCCCGGGTCGCTGCGCGGAGCGGAGGCGGCGACCGGGGCGACGTTCGGGTCATCCGGGGTCACGAACCGCATTCAGGACCTCACCAGGTGAGGGGCTCCGTCGCGGCTGCGACCGACCTGTCAGCGAGGGACTCGCCGGAGCTACATCCGGAACAGGTAGCTGACCTTCACGAAGAGGCCGTCGCGCGTCGGGCGGACGTTCTCGAACCCGAAGGCAGACGCGTCTTCCATCTCCCGGGTGTAGCCGAGGTAGAACACCGTGCCCGGAGAAGGCTCGTAGCCCAGCAGGCCCTCGATGCGGAAGTCGTTCCCCACCGAGCCGTCACGCGGATCGCATCCGACACCGGGGCTGTCACAGGCGTAGAGGGGCTGCCCCGTGACCGGGTCCATGAGCGCCACGCTCTCCTGGTGACCATACTCGAAGATCGTGCGGAGGAAGAGGGCGCGAGAGAACTGGTACTGAGTACGGAGGCGCGGGATCACGGCCGTCGAGTGTTCGGCGCCGTCCCGCTGACGCTCCAGACGACTGAAGTTCACGCTCATCTCGGCCTTGAGGGCCGGAATCGGGAAGAGATTGAGTCGGATCTCACCGGAGCGGGAACTGGCCGGCTCCACGGCGACACCGTAGCGACGATCGAAGATGGGCGTCTCGTTGAAGCTGAGTCGGACGTTGCCCCGCACACGCTCCCAGTTGTTGAACCAAAGTCCCACCGTCATGCCGGTGAGCCCGTCGAACATGGCCTGGTCCGGCCGGAAGGGCGTGTACGAACCGCCGTCCTCGACAAACAGCCCTTCGTACTGTTCGGGTTGATAGTCGAAGAGCGTCCGCTTGATGTTCGCCCAAAGCGTGATGTTGTTGCGGAAGCTGAACCGGCTATTCAGCTGGATCTCCCCTTCCTCGAGGCCTCCGCCATTCCAGAAGGCGTCGTGATCCCAGTAGCCCTTCACCTCCAACGAGGGACTGATGCCTTCCAGGAAAGCGCCCCGCTCGCCGTACCAGTTGTACGAAGTCCTCGACTGGACCTGGGTGTCGCCGACGCGCTGAAAGAAGCCGCTGCCGGGAATGAAGTCGGCCTCGGTGTCCTCGAAGTCGGCGTTGAAGGAGAAGGCTCGGCCTGCCCGCTCGAACCGGGCGGCGGTCATGTCGCCCTCGGCACGCTCGGCGAGGCGGTCGTCGTTCGTGTAGCTCCGGGCTCCCATGAGCGTGAGGGTGTATCGCCCTCCCATCTGGAGCCGGGCGTCCGCTCCGAGGACCCGGTTGAAGTCGTTCGAGTCCACGGTCCTGTCGGTGTAGACGGCGCCGATGGTCGATGACGCTCCCACGTCCTGCCGTGCCCGGAAAAGGTTCACGTAGGTGTTCGGGTCGGCCTCGGTGAAGCTTTCGTCGATGGCACCCAGATACCCGACGTTCAGCGACCCCACCTTGCCGGTGAGCTTGCCCCCGGCGATGGGGTTGGAGATGGTCCGCGTGTACACGAGCTGCTTCGGCATGCCGAAGATCTCGGTACCCTCGAGGAAGAAGGGCCGCTTCTCCTCGAAGAAGAGGGCGAAGCGCTCGTTCACCTGGACCTGGCCCGCGTCGGCCTCCACCTGACTGAAATCCGGGTTGAAGGTGGCGTCGAGCTTGAGGTTCGACGTGATCCCATAGGCGGCGTTGATTCCGAACTCTCCGGTGGGGTCGAGACGGCCGAAGTCGCCGGTCAGGTCATCGATCTCGCCATTGTACGCCCCGGTCACGACCGGATTGATCTCCAGCGACAAGCCCATGTCCAGATTCTGGAGCCCGTTGAGCTTGCCGGCCTGTGTCAGCTTGTTGGCGACGTTGCCGGTGATGGGCGCCCACGAGCTCTCGTAGCCGTTCCTCTGGATCTTCCGCTCGACCTGCAGTCCCCACGACTGGACCTCGGCTTCGGGGAAGCGGAGACTCTTGAAGGGAATCCGGATCTCGGCCTCCCAACCGTCGGGGGTGATACGGGCGTCCGAATCCCAGATGAAGTCCGGGCTGTCGTCGATGGGGGAGAACATCCCCCGCCCGCGACGACCGGTGCCACCGCCGGTCTCGTTCCACAGACCGTCGTGCTGGACGCCGAAGGGGTTCACCGTGAAGACGTATGCGCGGCGCTGATCGTCGAAGGTGTCGAGGATGAAGCGGACGTAGTCGTCGGAGAAGCCGAAGGAATCACGCTCCGAGAGCGTCGCCCGGATGCCGGCCGGATCGTCGTCGAAGGCCCTCACCGCGAAGTAGAGCGCGTCGTCATCCACCAGTACGAGGACCTCGGTCCTTTGCGTGGCCGGACTTCCCTCCACCGGATTGAACTGGGTGAAGCCGTCGAGGAGGGCAGCGTGCTCCCAGGACAGGTCCACGATCTCGCCATCGATGGTGATGTCCGCAGACGGCACGGACGGCGTGGTCACTTCGGTATCCAACTCGAGGCCGGAATATCGGGCGACATGGTCGCCGGCGAGGACGCGGTCGAGGCTCAGAGGCGTCGAGGAGTCGGGACCGCCTGCGGCTATGGCGCTGGCCACTGCGGCGACTTGGAAGAGGGTCTGGATCATCTATGCTCTTGCCGAGGGTGTCGGCCAAGAAAACGAAATCGGGCGGCTGCGAAGCGCCGCACTCGATCGATAGCTTGCTGAGTGAATATAGACACCTTCGCCGTCCTTCCTGCTGAGAATCGATCTCATGTCGCACGCCGCAGAGCCCCTCACGGAAGCCGAGAGACGGTCCCTCGGTGCGGCACTCCGGGCGGGGCGATCACTCTCATGCCCCCGGTGCGGAACGCTTCTGGACCGTCGTGAGGTCCCTCCACGGCAGGACGTCTCCTACGTCCGTGACCGGGTCTGGGTCAATTGCCCGGAGTGTCACGCCACCGCCGTTCTGGACCGGAAGCAGCCCGAGTGACGGATTCCCAAGGCAAGGTCCTCGCCTTCGTGGGCAGTCGTCTGCTCCTCCGCGAGACGGCGGAGGGCCTGCGACTTCCGACCCTGAGGGAGGTGGAGGCAGCGTTCGAGCGGGAGCGACTCGAAAGCAGCCGTCTGGACGTCCGCGTGAGCGTCACCCGAACTCGGGCGTACGCCTTCAGCTTCGACGACGACCTGTCGCTGCCCCTGGGATACCGGTGCGACGGTCTCCGGGTCGCCTACCACAGCCTCGAACGGGAGGACTTCCGGGCCGCCGGAGCCGCCCGCCAGCTCGTGGAGTGGCGGCGCACGACTCGATTCTGCGCTGCGTGTGCCTCCCCCGTCGCGCCGTCCGACGCACACGACGCCTTGGCCTGTTCCGCGTGCGGGCGCCTTCACTTCCCGCCCATCTCTCCTGCCGTGATCGTTCTGGTCCAGCGCGGCAGCCAGGCGCTCCTGGGCCGCTCCGCCCGATTCCCCGAGGGCGTCTACTCGACGCTGGCCGGCTTCGTCGAGCCAGGCGAGTCGCTCGAGGAGTGCGTCCACCGGGAGATCTTCGAGGAGGTCGGCGTCAAGGTCCACCACCTCCAGTATTTCGGCAGCCAACCCCACCCCTTTCCTCACTCCCTCATGGTCGGGTTCGTCGCCGACTGGCTCGAAGGGGACATCCGCATCGACGAGGACGAGATCGAGGACGCCCGTTGGTTCGATGCCGACGATCTGCCAGGGCTCCCTCACCCCATGTCCATCGCACGCGCCCTCATCGAAGACTTCGTCGGCCGGGTGGGATAGCGGCGGGCGTTGGAGCGGTCCCGGTGCGAAACTGGATCGGCCGACGACCGCGACCCGTTGAGGCCGCGGCCCTATTGCCCCATCGGGGACGATGCCCCGAGGTTGGGGGCGTCCGCCACCGGCCTCGGCCGGCTATATCCACCGAACGTCCCACGCCGAGACGTCATGCCCTCGATGCCCCGAGCCGTCCTACGCCGCTCCTTCGCTCTCACCCTTGCCGCCGCCGGTGTGTTCGGGGTGGCTCTCGTTTCGGTGGAGCACGTCGAAGCCCAGTCCGCGGGTGTGCTGCCCCAGTCCACGCATCTCCCTGCGTCGACACGGGCCATGGCTCTGGGGGACGCCTACCAGATGGGTTCGGGTCATGCCGACGCCGTTTTCTACCACCCGGCCCTGCTGTCCCGGGCATCGGGCTTCGGCCTCGACGTCCAGCGGTGGAGCGCCGAAGCTTCGTCGGTGGCGGCATCCGCTGCCGTGGGCTGGTTCGGGGGCAACGTCGGCATCGGTCTTCGCTCCACCCAGTTCGGCTCCACGCTGGCGGGGTTGCAGACGATGTCGACGCAGGATCCTCTCTTCGTCGCTTCGTCGGTCCCGGTCTCCGAGCGCGTCGCGACCCTGGGGTACAGTCGGGACTTCTACCTCGGATTGGACCTCGGTGTCACCGTCGACCTCGTCGACCAACGGGTGGGGTCACAGATCCACGGCGTGACGCTCTTCGATATCGGCGTCTCCCGGAGCGTCGGCCCTCTCGTGGCGGGCCTGACCGTGCACGACATCGGTGAAAAGCCCATCATCGACACCGGAAGCGCCCCCGCCCGCTACACCCTGGGCGTGGGCCAGTACGGCCGTCCTCTAGGCCCCCTCGACTTCGGCTTCGCCGCCCAGCTCGGAGTGGACCAGGACGACGAGTTCACGTGGGGCGGCGGCGTTGAGTTCGGCTACTGGCCAGTCCAGGGCAGGACGTTCGTCGCGCGCCTCGGCGTACAGAACGTACCCGATGGCAGCGAGGCGAGCCCTGTCACCGCCGGTTTCGCCTTCTGGGGCGACGACCTCACGCTGGAGTGGGCCATGCGCCCCTTCAGCGGCGCCGACGACGGTGGGACGCACCGCTTCGGGATACGCTTCCGGTAGGGCCTCGGGCGCCGACTGATTCGTCAGCCGCCCAGCCCCACCAAGAACGGATAGCGGCGCACGAAGGGCACATCGAGGTCGTTCCGCACTTCGCCCACGAGGAAGTCGGGCGCCACCGCAAGTAGGCGCATCCCCTGCGGCGTCTGAACGCTCCCCCTTAGTTCGCCGTCGGGAGCGAAGACGAGCCAGTCCCGCTCGGCGCCCTCGTCGAGACTGCTCCGTGCCACCCAAAGATCCCCGCTTCGAGCCATGACGACGCGAGCGAAGGCAGGCAGGCGGTCCGGAAGATTGTCGAGCAGTAGCTGCCTCATCATGGGGCTGAGCGGCTGTTCGCCAAGCTCGGACCTGATGGCCGCCTCCTGGTAGCTCCGAATATCGCCGTGATCGGCCGCGTGCTGGGCTCCTTCGACTCGGAGCAGCGTAGGCTGCCCCCCGGGACGGGACACAGCGAGCTCGAAGGCTACGCTACGGCCCGTTACCTCGACCTCACCGTTCGAAGCCAAGAAGAATTCGGGCAGGTACGGTGGATCGCCCTGCGCCGTCCTGAAGACCCCTCCGCCTCCGTCTTGCACTCTCCGAAGGCGGCGACGCTCCGCCGTCACCAGGACCGTGTCCATTGCCCCGCCGCCGCTGGCGAGATGTTCGACAACCAAGGAGTCCAGCTCGAGGCGGGCCTCGTAGAACTCCTCTCGAACGTCTCGCTGAACCCATGGGGACACGCCCAGATACCCCCCGCCCGCACGCAGATGGAGTGCCCGGATTCGGTTGCCCGACCCCGAAATCACCCCGTCGCTTGCGAGGAACTCCCCGTCGAGGAGGAAGCGACTGACGCGTCCGGCGCGCGCATCGAAGGCATGTATCGTATCGCCGGACAGACCCGCGATAGTCGGCGTGCCAGCGAACTCGCCCGGGCCCTCGCCCGATCCCCCGATCGTCGCGAGATGACGTCCCTCGGCGTCGAATACGCGAAGCTCTTGCGCATTGCGGTCGGACAGAACCATGCGGCCGTCATCCGCTAGAGCAAGATCGACGATTCCGGAGAACGAGTACTCGGCGCCTCCGTCCACCTCGCCCATCTGCAGATCGAAGGAACCCACTCTGCGAAACGGGGGGACCTCGATGTCAGAGAGGTCATGGCTGACGATTCGGACGCCTGCGCTATCCGTCACAGCCGTCCGACTGACCTCCGACGACTCAACGCATGAGAGTGCGGCTATTGCGCCGATGGTTGCTGCCATCGAACGCCTCACGCGACAACGCTTGGCAAGGGGGTGAGAGTGCGGTGTGCGACGCGTCACGGTCGCCTTACGACCCGTCGACCCGTGCCCGCAGGAACGCCGGATCCATGTCCGGCGTGAAGCCGATGTGGTCGACGACCACCTCACCCCCGTGGACCTGATCGAAGACCAGACCGACGCTCCGGAGCTGTCGCAGGTCGAGGTTTCGGTTGTCCGCTACGAAGTCGCGAAGGGGAACGGAGAACGTCTGGAGGATGAGCTCCCAGTGCGACTGGAAGCGTTGCCGTTCCAGGTCCCGGCGACGCATGACGTAGGTCTCCAACGGACGGCGGATGGCTCCGTAGTCACTCAACGTCACACGGGCGCTCTCGCCGGAGGCGTCGGTGAGTTCCACGCTGAGATCCACCGGAGGATCTTCTTCCTCGTCGCCTTCACGCGAGGGACGGGGGGAACCCTCTCCGGCCTCCTCACCGGTCCCCGCCTCGTTCTCGTCGGCTTCGTCGTCGTCCGGCGACTGCCGTGGGCCGGGCACACGGTTCGTGGGTGCCAGCATGAAATCGAGCGTCGAACCGGCCCACAGGCGCATGTCCGCCGCCAGACCTTCGGGTAATTCGACGACGTACCGGGCGGCGGGACCGTGTTGTGTGGTGTCCGACCCAGCGACGCGGTTGTTCCAGGCCAGGGTCACACCCTGGTTCTCCTGGGATGCCGACGTGTTGTTCCGGTTGCTCGACCGCAACTCGAGCGTGGCCTCGCTCCAGGTGGACAACGAATCCCCCCGGATGCGAACCCCGGGCAGACTGCCCGTGGTCACGTCGATATCCTCTTCGAAGGTGGCCACCGGTCGGAAGCCGCTGGTTTCGAAGCGGGTGATGTACATGGTCTCGGGAAGCCACTCGCCGATGACGCGGTGATCGCGGAAGATGGGCAGGTAGCGCTTGTCGCCCCTGGTCACGATGTCCACGAAAGCCGAAACATAGATCTCGGCGAAGCGGCGCTGGTCCTCCTCCGGGATGAGGCCCCTCAGGTCCAGGATTCGGGGGCTTCGCGGACCGTTGTCGTGGGGGCCCCAGACCGAGTTCCACTGGCCGTGGTTGGCCCGGTACACGTAGATGGCCGACTTGAAGTTGAAGTCGTCGGGATCATTGAACTTCAAGCGGTCGTAGATGCGCAGACCGTGGAAGCTGGTGACGTCACCGTCGTGGGAGCCGTGGAAGGTGAGGTAGCTCATGTCCTCGACCACCACCTTCCGGCCGGTGGGGAGATACTGGCCGTCCACCGGGGCGATGGAGATGATGCCCTGAATGTCGTACCCGAAGTCGAAGGTCAGGGACGCGTCGTCAGGATAGTGGGAGAGCGTGTTGAAGGCCGCGGCGTTGGCCACGGCCTCACCGCCTCGGGAGTGGCCGATGAGGACGATGTTGTCCATGTCGACTTTACCCTGGAAGGGATTCCCCGCCTCCTCGTTGAACTCGTCGAAGAGCTGGACGTGCCTGAGGAGAAACCACCCACGTGCGTCGTTCTCACCGCGGATGCCGCCGTTGATGAAGTTCTCGTCGACGCTGGCAAGGATGTATCCACGACTGGCGAGTAGTTCACCGAGGTAGTCGTACCCCGGATCGGAGAAGTCCCGCATGTTGTGGTTCCCGTGCACCACCAGGACAAGGGGAAAGGGCCCTTCGCCGTCCGGGTACCAGACGCGGGCGTTGAGGGGCATCTCCTTTGGCGTGAAGCCCCAGTACTCGTTCCGTTCCGCCGCCGATCCTCCCAGGTCCACCATCTTCGACACGTCGACGGTTGGTGTGGTGATGGCCACCGAATCGCGGTACTCGGGCCGGTTCTTGTCCGTGCCCGAGCCGTAGTAGAGGGTCAGGACCTGGTACGCGCCGGACTGACCAGGATCCGGCGCGTCGAGGGCCTGGCGAGAGAGCACGACACCGGCATCGCTGGGCGTGAGCTCGAGGGTGGGAGTACAGGCGGCCACGGCCACAGCCACGGCAAAAACAGGAAGCGCGGAACGTCGGGTCTTGGTCGTCATGGGCCCCATGATGGACGTCGTCGGGTAGGCTGGCAATCGCGAGAGCATCAAGCGTTGCAGCAGGGTCGCAAATCGTGCCGGACTGGCGCCGCCGCCGAGGTTAGTATCTTTGGCACCGCCGATACGAAGGCGCACGCTCAACGACGAAACCCCAGGGAACCAGCATGGCCAACCCCACGGTCACCATCGAGACCAACCACGGCACCATCGAAGCGGAAATGTACATGGACCGCGCCCCCGAAACCGCCGGCAACTTCATCAAGCTCGCCAAGGACGGCTACTACGACGGCGTGATCTTCCACCGCGTCATCGAGGGCTTCATGATCCAAGGCGGCGACCCCACCGGCACGGGCCGAGGCGGTCCCGGCTACACCATCAAGGACGAGTTCGCCGAGGGTCTGGCCCACACCGAGGCCGGGGTCTTCTCCATGGCCAACGCCGGGCCGAACAGCGGGGGGTCCCAATTCTTCATCACACTGGCCGCCACCCCCTGGCTCGACGGCAAACACGCGATCTTCGGGAAGGTCACCAAGGGCATGGACGTGGTGAACGCCATCGGCACCATCGACACCGACCACGGCGATCGTCCCCGTGAGGACGTCGTCATGGAGAAGGTGACGGTGAGCGGCGACGAGTAGCGCGCGCCGAGACGGCGCGTCAGGCGCTACGCGCAGCTCTGCGCGGAGAGCCACGTCAGGGCGGCCTCCAGCACCTCATCGGTCTGGGGGTCGCCCGTCTTTTCGCCCATCACCAACTCGTCGGGGGCGAGCTCGCCACCATACACGACGCCGGCCCGATCGACCATCGTCGAGACGGTAAGGAAGATCACCGCGCCGTCGTCCAGGAGGAACGGAGCGTTCGCCGTGGACAGTCCCCACGTCGGTTGGCCGAAAGAGCGTGCGCCATCCCGGCCTCTGAACGCCACGGCGACGGCCTCGCCGGAGCTGGCGGTGAGGCTGTCGGTGAGGACGGCCACGAGTGGACCAGGAGCCTCCAGCGCGTAGGCCGGGATGGCTGCGTTGACCGGAGAGTCGTTGATTCGCGCTTCGCCTTCGGCGTAGGTCCACGCTCGGAAAACGGAGTCCGGATCGACGAAGAAGCCCACGGTGTCCTCACCGAGGATGGGCCCCACTCCGGCGATCATGGGCCACATGTTGCCTCCAGTGTTGCCACGGAGGTCGACGACCCACCGGCATGTCTGGACCGCGATCGTATCGACGGCCTCGATGAGTCCGTGGTAGAGGAGTGCCAGCGAGTCGCCATCCTCACCGCCCCCGGAGAACGCGGGGACATCGAGATAGCCGATCTCATCGACCAGGGCCGCAGACGGCGCGTCACCGGCCGCCGGGGGTGCAGATGAGACGGGCTCCTGGAAGAAGCTGTGCCCATCGTCGATGCGTTCCAGGGCCGAAACGATGACGGGATAGGTCTCGGGGATGGTCATAATCCCCGCGGCTTCGGCGAAGGTCTCCTCGCGGAAGGCCGTCCAGTCGATCTCGTACCTGCGGACGGAGTTGAACTCCATGATGTCCAACGCCGCGCTGATGTAGATGTGGGCCTGAAGCCCGATGGAGTCGTCGGGCTCCGACGGGCCGGCGTCCGTGCACGCCGCTACGGCGCCCACCAGAAGCATCCAAACGCCCGTCTTTCTCAGCATCGTCGTCTCATCGTGTTGCTCACAGCGTCTTCCTTACAGCGCCTGGGCGGACTCGCGATCGCCCCACACACACCCTGGGCGGACCCGAGGGGCCATCCGCTGGCCGGCCCTCTACCCTATAGGACGTTCCAATCGCCCGATTTGATACTCCGGGGGTGGTTCGGCTCCCAGGAGGTGCCGGACGAAGTAGTCCCAACGCCTCCTCATCATGTACGGTTCGTTGCCGAATCCGTGACCCCGATTCGGCATCATGAGGAGGTCGAAGTCCTTGTTGGCGGCGATGAGGGCGTCCACCACCAGGAGCGTGTTGGAGTGGGGCACGTTGGTGTCCAGTGTACCGTGGGCGATGAGGAGCTTGCCCTTGAGGTTTCCGGCCACCAGTTGGTTGGCCTGGTTGTCGTAGTTCGTGGTCCCGTCGGGGTACTCCTCCAGAAGCCCCTGCCACTTCTCACCCCAGTCGTCCTCGTAGTTGCGATTGTCGTGGTTGCCCGCCTGAGACACGGCGACGTCGTAGAAGTCGGGGTACCGGAGAATCCCCGCGGTCGAAGCGAACCCACCGCCCGAGTGGCCGAATATCCCAACCCGATCGATGTCGATCCACCGGTGCCGCTCGGCGAGCTGTCGGATGCCGGTGATCTGATCGGGTAGGCCATTGTCGCCCATGTTGCCGTAGTACGCCTCGTGGAACGTCTTCGACCGCATGGGCGTGCCCATGGCGTCGAGTTCGATGACCACGAAACCGAGTTCGGCGATGGACTGGAGATCGCGGTGTGACGCCCGGAAGCTCCTGGATCCCACCGACCCGCTCTGGGGGCCGGGGTAGAGGTAGTTCACCACCGGGTACGACCCATCGGGGTCGAAGTCCGTAGGCCGGAAGAGAAGGCCGTACAGGTCGGTCTCGCCGTCACGTGCCTTCACGCTGAAGGGCATGGGCGGTTGCCAGCCCGACGCCACCAACTGCGTGATGTCGGCCTCCTGCAGGGTCATCAGGACCGCGCCGTCCCGGTCCCGCAGCACCGTGGTCGGGGGCACGACCGGCGTGGAGTACGAGTCCACGATGTACTGGCCGTCGGGTGAAATGGAGACGACGTGGTTGGCGCTGTCAGGCGTCAGCAAGGTGACGTCACCATCATCCAGGCCCACGCGGTAGAGGTACTGGAAGTACGGGTCGCCGGGCTCCCGCTCGTTGCCCATGAAGGTCACCGTCCGCTCCCGCGTATCCACCTCGCGGATGTCCAGTGCGTTCCAGTCTCCCTCGGTCACCTTCCGCTTCAGCTCACCCGACTCGGCATCGTAGAGGAAGAGGTTGCCCCAGTTGTCCCGCTGGGAGAACCAGAGGATCTCGTCGGCGGACGCCAGGTACCGCCACCCGCTCTGCGACTCGTAGAAGGTCTCTTCGACCTCGCGGAAGACATCGCGCACCTCTCCCGTCGACGCGTCGGCGATGCGAAGCTGAGCGACCTTGTGATCGCGGGAGCTCGACACGAAGGCGAACTCCGAGCTGTCGTCGCTCCACTCCAGATCGCCGAGGCGCCCCCCGCACTCCACATGATCGCTGCACGTGGACCGGTGTTGATCGGGCTCCATCTCCAGTCGGACGACCTGGTCACCGTCGGGCCGGTCGAGATCGATCACCACCCGGTGAATCCGGAAGATGACCGAGTCCTCGGGGAGGGGGTAACGCCATGCGTCCAGCTCGGGATGGCCGACTTTGGTGCTGGTGAGATACATCATGCCAACACCCCGACCATCGTGCTGGAAGGTGGCGATCTTCCGGGAGTCGGGAGACCACGCTACCACGGGCCGGTCTCGGCGGACCCACCCGGCGTTGTTCGTCCCGTACCCGAAGTCCTCGATACCGTCGTCTGTGAGTCGCGTCTCTTCGCCCGTCCTCCGGTTTCGCACCCAGAGGTCGTGGCCGCGGATGAAGACCGCGAGAGCGCCGTCGGGCGAAGGCACCTCGCCTGGATTCAAGGGCGACAACCCGGAGTGGGTCGCGTTGCACGTGTACTCTGTCAGGTCACACTCGAGGCGAAGTGGACGGCTCGCCACCGCGATGACTGCCGTGTGTCCCTCAAACGCGAGTTCGCGAATGAGCAGTTCGAGGGGGTCGACGGCCGTGTCCAGAACCGTCGACATGGCGTCGGCCATTCTCTCGTGGTCGAAGGCACGCCCCTGCCGCCTCGCTCCAGGATCCACCAGGAGGTACTCGGTCCCCCCGGGGACATCGTTGGCGTACCAGAACGTCCCGTCGTCCAGCCATGTAGGGCGAACGTTGCCGCCGTAGACGAGCGGGTTCGTGTGATTGCCGAGAAAGCGTTCAGCGCGTTGATAGTCCTGAGTCGTGAGCTGAGGCCGCTCCGTTTGTGCCGAGCCGTGCACCGGTGCGAGGAGGACGGCCAAACCAGCGGCACCGAGGAAGGCGGAAGGAGAACGCATCGAGATGAGCTCCGCGAAGACCGAAGAAACGAAACGGGGGCAGGACCGGACGGTCCCGCCCCTGCGACGGAATGTGCCCGCCGATGGGGTGGAGGGCAACGCGATCACCGCCTCCAGACCCAACCGCCCTCGGTGCGCGGAAACCCGCGCGCCCCGCCGCCAGACGCTACGGCGTGCCGCCGGAAGACACCCTCTTCCCGGCAAACGGCTGCTCGCCCCGCGGACCCTCGACCACACCGGACATGACATCGCCCTCGACGGTGCCTCGGTGAACCTGGCGAATGGTGTTGCCTCGCATCGCGAGGACAACGACGAATGTGAACGAATCGCCGTCCACCGTGCCGTCTTGGATGGAGACCTCCATGGTCCCGCCACCCCCTCGGGGGCCTTGGCGCTGCATGGTCATGACGCCGGAGAGGGCATCGCCTTCCGAAGCCAGGGCCACCGTCATGGTGCGGGCCCCGCGCGGTCCTTCCACGGAGATCTCCCACGTGCCCGCTACCTGGGCTTGGGCCGGAGCGGCCGAGAAGGCCGCGAGTACGAGAAGAGCGACCACCGGAAAGGCGGGAAGGGCGAACCGGGACATCGATGACTCCTGCGCGTGGGGATCTGTGGCGTGCCGACTACCTGACAACAGACTCCGTGGTCGCAGCCCACGTTAAGTCCGGGCCGACGTCGCCCGCTACCGCCCGACATCGAGGTCCCGCTACGAGGCTGCAGGGTGCCGAGTAGGGCTCCATGCCCTGGCTCCCGTCCCCA
Organism: Longimicrobiales bacterium; assembly: GCA_965229435.1. Classification (GTDB taxonomy): domain Bacteria; phylum Gemmatimonadota; class Gemmatimonadetes; order Longimicrobiales; family Gaopeijiaceae; genus UBA2589. Next base: position 1,503,249 of record CBDDJE010000001.1, on the reverse strand, counting down.
GGCCCGGGGGTCTGGTCGACTCCGTCGAGCCCGGCTACGGTATGCGCTCCTGGAAGCCCCCGAAGACCCGACGTACGCCATGAACCGTTTCCCATCCGGCACCACCCTCGATTCACCGCCTGGCGAGGTGCGCGCTCGCGCCATGGCGATCGCCGCCACCCTCGCGTGCATCGCCGCAACCCTCGCGGTCGTCGCCTTTCCCCCGGCGAGCCTCTCCGCTCAGGCGACCGCCACCGCCCCTTCGGGAACGGTCACGACGGCCACCACCGGCAAGCGCCCCCTGGAGATCGCCGACTACCGCCTCTGGCGGACCATCGACGACGAGAGCATCTCCGCCGACGGCCGCTGGGTGGCCTGGACGTACAGCCGGGTCCGGGGTGACGACACCGTCCACGTGCGGGCAGTGGACGGAAATCGGATGTACACGGTGGCCCGTGCCTTCGACCCGCAGCTCTCCGCCGACGGCCGATGGATGGCCTATGCCCTCGTCCCTCCCTTCGAGGAGGTGGAGGCACTCGAGCGGGACGGAGATCGCGTGCCCCGTCGGGCCGGCCTCCTCGACCTGGAGACGGGCGATACCCTGGCTTGGGACGACGCAGGCAGCTTCGGGTTCTCGGAGACGGGGCGGCACTTCTGGGTCAAGAAGCGGGGCGACGGTGATGCCGAGCACGACGGAACGGACCTGATCCTTCGGCACCTGGGAGCCGGGTACGAAGAACTTCTCGGGAGTGTCGACGAGATGGGCTTCAACGAGGCCGGCACCCACTTCGCGTACACCATCGACGCCGCCGACGGCGACGGAAACGGGGTCTACCTCATGGAGCTGGGCACAGGAGCCCGTCGCGCCTTGGACAACTCCAGCGACCGCTACGCCCGTCTGACCTGGTCGGAGGATGGCCGGGCGCTGGCCGCCCTCCGCGGCTCCACCCCCGAAGGGAAGGTCGAGCGAGAGAACCGCCTGTTGGCCTTCACGGAAATCGGTAGCGCTGCTACACCCGCCCGTATCGAGGTGGGGGCAGACGCCGACGGCCTTCGCGAAGGGTGGGTGATGAGCGAGAAGGGACGCGTCGTCTTCGACGCTGACGCTTCGACCCTCTTCGTCGGCACCAAGTCCCAAGTAGATGAGTTGGAAGAGTGGCCCGTCGACCGGCTTCCGCTGGCCGACGTGAACATCTGGCACTGGCAAGACGACAGGATCCAGTCACAGCAGCAACGGCAACTCTCCAACGACCGTGATCGGACGTACGTGGCCGCCGTCCACCTGGATGACGGAAACGTCGTCCATCTGGCCGACGAGAGGATGCGGGATGTCCAGGTCACCGAGGACGGGGAGTGGGGGATCGGTCGCGACGACCGCGACTACGTCTCCGATTGGAAACCCGACTACGCCGACTACTACCGGATGGACACCGATAGTGGAGAGCGGACGCTGGTCCTGGAGGGTCACCTCCGGACGCTGGGCCTGTCACCGGATGGTGAGAACTTCCTCTACTGGAAGGACGGCGACGTCTGGAACTACCGCATGGACGACGACCGGCATGTGAACCTCACCGGTTCGGCTCCCGTGGACTTCACCGACTTCGAGTACGATCGCTTCGGCGAGAAGCCACCCCACGGCGTCGCCGGATGGACCGCCGATGGCGAGTCCGTCGTCTTGTACGATCGCTTCGACGCATGGCTCCAACCCCTCGACGGGGGCACGGCCACGTCGCTGACCCAGCGGTATGGTGGGGAGAACCAGGTCCGCCTCCGGTACGTCGACCCCGATCCCGACGACGACTTCATCGACCTCAACGAGCCGGTCCTCTTCGAGGCCTTCGGCGAGTTCACCAAGCGGTCCGGCTTCTTCGAGCTCGACGGCGATGAACTCTACGAGCTCACCTACGAGGACCGTCGGTTCAGCCGCCCCCTGAAGGCCCAGGACGCCGAACGCTACCTCTTCACCGTCGAGACATGGCAGGAGTTCCCGGACCTCTGGGTCACCGACGGCGACTTCGGCGATCGGGACCGGATGACCACCGCCAACCCTCAGCAGGCCGAGTACCTATGGGGCACCCGGATCCTCTTCGACTACACCACCGACGACGGGATCCCTCTCCAGGGGACGCTGGCCATCCCCGAGACGTACGAGCCGGGCGATCGCCTTCCCATGATTGTCCGCTTCTACGAGAAGGACTCCCAGAATCTCCATGCGTATCCGACGCCCGTCTACCGGCATCAGCCCAACTTCGCGGGGGTGGTGAGTCGCGGGTATCTGCTCATGCAACCCGATGTCCACTTCCGCATCGGGAGCTCCCACTCGGACATGCTCGAAGCAGTGGAGGCCGCGACGCGTAGGGTCATCGAGATGGGGTACGCCGACCCCGACGCCATCGGCCTCAGCGGGCACTCGTACTCTGGCGGCGGTGGCGCGTACATCGCCACCCGCTCGAACATGTTCGCCGCCGTCGCCCACGGTGCCGCCCCCATCAACCTGGTGAGCGAGTTCAACCAGCTCTTCGTGGGGAGTGGTCAGAACAACCACAGCTATGACATCTACGGGCAGGGTCGTTACGCCACGGATCCCTACTCCGACTTCGATCTCTACTGGGACCAGTCACCCATCTCCGGCGTGGAGACCATGAACACGCCCGTCCTGTACCTCCACGGGGAGTCGGATCCGACGGTGAACTGGGAGCAGGGCCTGGAGTGGTACAACGCGCTGCGTTTCCTCGGCAAACCCATCATCTGGCTGTCCTACCCCGAGGAAGGCCACGGCCTGAGCAAGCTCCAGAATCGCATCGACTTCCAGTACCGCCTCCAGGACTTCTTCGGACACCACCTGCGTGGCGAGCCGGCTCCGTCGTGGATGACGGACGGCGTGCCTCAGGTCGACAAGGCCCAGCACCTCCGGGAGTATGCGCCGAAGGTGTTCAAGAAGGACGAAGACGGTCGTTAGAGGCGCGCAGCTGGATCGCCGAGGTGCGAACGTGAAGTGAGGGGGACGCCACGGTGAGCGACGAGACTCGGCCGGCTTCCGATTCGGAAAGCGCGGTTCACGCGGTCGATGTCGAGGACGCCGTGGAAGCCCTCGACCGAAAGGGCGCGACGATCGTGACCTCCGCCGCCGTGGCCCTGATCGTCACCATCTGGGTCATCTTCGAGGCCCCGGCCGGGCCCGCCGTGGCCCTGGCGGTCCTCGTCCTGCTGGGTCTCAAGAAGGCGGTGATGGATTACCAGGAGCTGGCACGGAAGAAGACGGAATTGCTGTCCCCCCCACAGTCCGCAACCGATGAGGGTCGGCCGCAGGACGTCTGACCCTCAGCCTGCCGAGACCGCCGCCGGCTCTTCGCTTCCAGACTCCAGCGTCCGGTCGAGGAGAGTGTCCACGTCGTCGAGACGCGTCGCTTCTACGAGGAACTGGTAGGCGAAGAGACTCGGCCACACCCGAGCCAACCACCCCGCCACACCGTCCATCATCCGGAGGATGCGCGACCGACCGACCATGTCCTGGATAGGCGGTCCGAAGCCTCGCACCGAGTCGATGCGGAAGCCTTCTCCCTCCAGTGTCCTGCAGAACGAGCGGACGGTGAAGAGCCGAGTGTGGGTAAGGTCCAGGATCCCCTTCGTGCCGTAGTTGAACTGGCCCATGGCGAGCATGAACCGCACGAGGACGTAGGCGACGTTGCCGGTGCTCGCCACCAGCGTGGCCCCGGGCTTCATGGCGCGGCGGAGCTCCTTGAGGCTTCGCTCAGGACGCGAAAGGTGCTCGATGACGTCCAGCGCCACGACGGCGTCAGCCGGTCCACCCAGCGCCTCGACGGCGTCCTCGGCGAAAGGCTCGTCGAGGTTGGCCTCCAGGTAGGGGAAGGGGAAGTCCCTGTCGGGTCTCTCGAGATCCAACGCCACCACATCCAGTCCGCCACGGTGCAGCCGACGGCCGACCTCGCCATGCCCGGCTCCCAGCTCCAGCACGCTGCCCTCGTCTGGCCAGCCCCGGGTCAGCACGTGCTGGTGCACCGTGTTGGGGGCCTCCTTGAACACGTACTCGTCACCCCCGAAGACATCGAACTTGGGGTGGTAGACGAGGTGGAGCCGGTTCGCCTTCGACCGCAGCACCGTGCTGATGCAATGAGCCGCGTACGGGATCCCCTCGACGTGGCAGATCTCGTCGCCGTAGTACGTGGGGATGGGCACCTCGACGATCTTCATCTCCCTCGCCAGAAGCTGGATGATGATCTCGGTGTCGAAGTGGAAGTCGTTGGTGTTGTACTGGAAGGGCACCTGCTCCAAGGCGGACACCCGGTATGCCCGGTACCCCGAGTGGAACTCCGACAACTCGGCATCGAGGAGTCGGTTCTCGGCGATGGTCAGGATCCGGTTGCCCACGTACTTGTAGAGAGGCATGCCGCCTCGACGAGCCGCGCCGGGGACCATCATCCGCGAGCCGAAGACGGCGGCCGTCTCAGGATCGTCGAAGGGCGCCAGGACCCGGGGCAGGAATTCCGGAGCATACTGACCGTCGCCATGGAGGAGCACCACCACGTCGAAGCCCCGCCGGGAGGCATACTGGTACCCCAGCTTCTGATTGCCTCCGTACCCTTGATTGTGGGGCGTGCGGAAGACCTCGAGCATGGGGATCTCCAGTCCGAGCGACCGGGCCAGCGGGGTCGTCTCGTCGACGCTGGAGTCGTCGATGACGTAGATACTGGTCAGCGACTCCATGAGCTCGTCGGGGATCCGACGGAGCGTCTGCCGGATGTGGTCCTCGGCGTTGTACGCCACCACGAAGACCGCCACGCGTTGAGTGCGGGCGACGTTCAGCCCCCGGGCGAGCTCGTCGCTGGTGAGGGCCTGGACCTCCGAGGTCGTCGACGAAGAAGCCATGGCAGCAAGTTGCTCGCCTCGCTCGGCGGAGCCAAGAGCTTTCCCCGGACGCACCGACGCGAGGAGACCGGCGAAAGGCCGGCGGCCAACGTTCTGGACCTCGCCGTCCGGCGTGTCTTACCTTCCGCCACGTGAACTCCTCCACCACCGGGCCGCTCGATCTGCTGCGGCGATACCGCGGCATCACCGCCCTCGTCGCAGCCGCCGTCTTCATCAGGCTGTCGGGTCTCTCGGAGTGGTGGCTCAACCCCGATGAGGGCATCTACTACTCCCTCATCACCCGGGCGAGCTTCCAGGGCTTCTGGAGCGAGGTCCTCCTCAACGCCCACCCCCCGCTGTATTACCTGCTCCTGCGTGGGCTCGGAAGTCTGACATGGGAAGTCACGCTCCTCAGGGCGTTCTCCGTGTTCAGCGGCGCCGTCGGGGTTGCCGGCGTATGGGCTGTGGCGCATCGCCTCGCAGCACGGGAAGCTGCGGCTGACGAGGAAACGAGCGGCGACGGCGAGGACGGCGACACCCGGGCCGTCACCGCCGGATTCCTCGCCGCGTTCATCGTTGCATTCGCGCCCACCGCCGTGCAGATGTCGCAGGTCATGAGGCCGTATGCCTTCCAATCCGCCCTTCTGGCCTGGGCGCTCTTCTGCCTCCTTTCGCACCTTCGGACGCCAACGGGCAGGTGGCTCACCGGTTACGTCACTCTGACGTGCCTGGCCCTACTCACCCACTACAGTTCGGTGCTCGCATTCGGCGTCTTCGGTCTGGTGGTGCTGCTCGATGGCGCTCGGCGCGGGTTCTCGCGGAAGGAGTGGCGCACTCTCGCCGCCTGGCATCTGCCACCTGTGGCGATCCTGGTCGGCCTCTACCTCTTCCACCTCCGGCCGCTCGCGGCCAGCGCGCTGGCCGACGAGGCGCTCGACGGCTGGCTCCTGCCCTTCATGATCCGGAGCCCGTCGGATGTGTGGATGAGTCTACTTGGGTTCCAGCATCACCTCGGCGGGCCCTGGCTCAGGGGTCCGCTGGTTCTCCTCCTGCTCTCCGGCCTCGCATACGCCGGCCTGCGGAAGGAGTCGAACGTGCTGGCCATCGGGGCGGGCGCCATTCTGGTAGCCATGGTCGCTGCCTCGCTGGGGGCGTATCCCTTCGGCTCGACCCGCCACGCCGCTTGGGTTTCGGTGTTCGTCGTCCCGGTCCTCGGTTGGTTCGTCGCCACGATTCTCGACGCGACCTCGAAGGCGTCACGTCGTCGTGTCCTGCTGTCGCTGGGAGGTCTCCTCCTCCTGGGTGGACCTGTCGGCTCGCTCGTGGGCGCCGACCACGCTCGCTGGCCACCCGAAGAGCGCCTGCTTCGGGAGCCTTTCTTGCAGGCCATGCTCCCCGTGCTCGATCCTTCGGGGGAGCCCGGACTCATGGTCATGAGCGACCAGACCTTCAACCTCCTGTTGCCGTTCTACCCGGCCGAGCGCGAAGAGGCCGTCTTCTCCGCAGACAGCTCGTCGTTCCACGCGCCGTTCGGCGAACGCCGGATCCTGGTGAGCCGGACGTGGTCCTTTCTAACCGTTGCCAACGGACAACCGGCCACGGACCTGCGTTCGTTCCTCCAACGCTCGGCCGATGATTTCGAGGAGTTGGAGCTGAGGAGCCTGGACCGCTTCCTCTTCGTCGACGGCGGCTGGGGCGTACCCGTGGCCCTCCAACTGCAACGGTTGGCGGGAAACGGCAACTCGCTGGTTGAGTCCTCGCGGGTAGTCCCGGGGCTCTACTCCTTCGTGCTCCGAACCGACGGGCTGTTCGACAGCATGCCCTGAGCACGAAGGGGGACCGCCGCGCACGGCGGCTCGGGACTGAGGTTTTTCGTCGTGCTTCCGATACTAATCAAGACCATGAAGAACCCCGACGCGAACCCGACAAGGCTCGTGGGCGAACTGCGTGCAGCGGTGCACGACATCAACAACGCCCTGACCCCGATTCTGGCGAATGCCCAGATCGCTCGCCTCATGATCGAGGACGACGGTGAGGAGCTGGCCGAGATCCTCGACGACGTCGTCGATGGAGCGGCTCGGGCGAGTGACCTCGTCGTGGGAATGCGAGGGATCACACGATCACTTCAGGAGGCGTTTCCCCCGGCTGGAGAGGACACGGAATTGCCTCGAGGAGCAGAGTAGTGGCGACAGTCCTGGTTATTGACGACGACCCCCACATCCGCCGCGTCCTGCGAAAGACCATCGAACGGGAAGGCCACTCGGTGGTGGAGGCAGAGGACGGCAAGGTGGCCCTGCGCCGCTTCGTCGGCGAGCCGGCCGACCTGGTCATCACGGACATCTACATGCCCGAGATGGATGGCTTCGAGTTCCTGATGCGCATCAGGGAGACGTTCCCCGAGACCAAACTGGTCGCCATGTCAGGGGGGGGAGTCATCGCCGCCGACGACGTCTTGAAGGCGGCCAGCGCGCTGGGTGCCGTCGCCGTCATTCAGAAACCTTTCGGGCTGGACGTCGTGCGGAAGATCCTCTCGACCTTCGCCCCGCAGGAACTGGCGTCGTGATCGCCCCCTCCTCCACCAACGGGCCGGGCTCACCGGCATTGTGGAGGCGGATCCTCATCATCGACGATGAAGCGCCCGTCGCTCGCGCACTCGACCGCATCCTGACACGAGCCGGATTCGGCCAGGTCGTCGTGGAGACGGATCCCCGGAAGGCGTTGGACGAGGCCGACGCAACCGACTATGACGCCATCCTCCTGGACCTCCACATGCCCGAGGTGGACGGCTTCGACCTCATCCATCGATTCATGGAGCAGATCGGCGACGAGGCGTACGCGCCCATCATCGTGATCACGGGGGACCGAAGTTTCGACGTGCGCGAACGGGCTCTGGAATCGGGAGCCAAGGACTTCTTGCAGAAGCCCTTCGAGCCGACAGAGGTGGTCGCCCGGTTACGCAACATCATCGAGACGGCTCGCATGCATCGCCGACTCACCTCGTTCAACGAGCTTCTCACCCAACGCGTGACGGAACAGACGGCAGACCTGGTGGCGGCGAAGCTCGAGGTCATGGAACGACTGGCGAAAGCCGGCGAGTACCGAGACGACATGACGGGCAAGCACGCCCGGCGGGTGGGCACGCTGGCGGGACTCCTCGCCCGCGACATGGGGATCCCCGAGGAGCAGGCCACCACCATCGAGCAGGCGGCGCCCCTCCACGACATCGGCAAGATCGGAGTACCCGACCAGATTCTCCTGAAGGGTGGTGGACTCACGGACGAGGAGTTCCACCTCATGCGCCAACACACGATCATCGGCGGAGCGATCCTCTCGGGAAGCGGCTTCACTCTGCTGCAAACTGCAGAGCGCATCGCCCTCACGCATCACGAGCACTGGAACGGGAAGGGCTACCCCAACGGTTTGAAGGGGGACGCGATTCCGCTCGAGGGCCAACTCACGTCGGTAGCCGACGCCTACGACAGCCTCACCAACGATCGTCCATACCGGAAGGCGTGCTCACCCGACGCCGCCATGGACGAGATCATCCGGTGGCGTTCGCGTCAGTTCGCCCCAGACGCCGTCGACGCCCTCGCCCGGTTGTACCAGAGAGGCGTCCTCTCCGAGATCGAGGCCCGTACCGACCGGCTATGGGGGAAACGGGAAGGACCCGCCAGTCTCATTCTGCAAAGAGACGCCTGGTCTCAGATCGCGCTGAGCTGACTCGGGTCGTCGAGCCCGGTCGCTGAGGCGTTTCCTACTCCCGAGGCCCTCGGAGTTCGCCGTCGTCGATCCCATCTGTGGGTCGGTCATGGGGCGGTAGTCCCCGTCGGGGCCCTGGCTCTTCCTCGCCGCGCACCATCTTCTCCAGTCTCCCGACGAAACTGTCGTCACCTGCCCGGCTTCCCCCGAAGAGGCCGTCGTCGGATTCGGTCGCGTCCATCTCCTCCAACACGCCGTGGAGATTGATCCAGCGGTCGAACCGTTCGCTGGCGCGCACCACCGAGTAGAAGAGCCTGGGCCGCTTTCCCTGCCCGGCGATGATGTCCAGGATGATGGCACCCGTCGAGAGCCAGATGGCCAGGAAGTCCTTCATTCCGTCCAGGACGAGCTTGATCTGGAAGATGATGAAGTCGCGGAGCGTTACTCCGCGGTCGGCGACGGTCATCGGTTTGTTGGTGGTCATATGTCCAATCTACGGTCGAGGCCGTACTCTCGTCGAAAGTGCCCGAAGGTCGCCGTCAGGGTCCGGAGGCGGGCGATGAAGCCGTCGATCTCGACGGATCCTGTCGGATCGGCACCTGCCCGGGCCTCGCACTACGAGTGCCAGGGCCTCGAGGTTCAGATTCAGACGCGACATCGGGAGACGATCCGAGTATTCGGCTAACGAAAGGGTGAAGTGTGACGTCAGGAACGAAACAGGGGCGGGGCCGTAGGAAGGAATCCCGCCGCGTCAAAACCGGAATCCACGTGTCCATGAGGCGACTCTTCCGCTCCGGAACCGTCTCGGTCCTTGCCGCCTCCGTCTGGGTCGCCTCGGCCTGCGGGGGGGATGACCGTGGAGTGAGCCACGCCCGGACCTCAAGTACCTCGGCTGATTGGGGATCGGAGGTCCGGCCGGCGGTCCCCTTCCCCGAGGACCCGATCTCCGGCACGCCGGACCTGGGTGCCTCCTTCCTCGGCCAGGAAGCGCCTCCGGCCGTCGGGCGTCCCATCACCGGCGTCATCGGCGAGCGGATGATCCAGGGCGAGACTCCCGGTCGGTGGCCTTTCTACTGGACGCGGGCCATCTACTCCGGCAACGGTGGGTGGTACGGTCGTGGTCGGCAGTCGTGGGCCACCGACTTCCCCAAGGGCGACCAGCAGTTCCTCGTCGTACTGAAGCGGCTCGTGAAGCTCAGTGCCTACGACTGGGAGAACGCGGTCCACCTCGCCAATCCGGACTTGCGTCGGTTCCCTGTCATCTACGCCGTGGAGGTGGGCCGGATGCGACTCACCGACGAGGAGGCGGAAGGGCTTCGGGGCTACCTGGATGCCGGCGGCTTCCTCATCGTGGACGATTTTTGGGGCACCCGGGAGTGGCAGGTCTTCGAGTGGAACATGGCCCGGGTTTTCCCGACGCGGACCATCGAAGACATCCCCCTGGACCACCCCCTCTTCTCGACCTTCTACGACATCGAGGAGATCCGGCAGGTCCCCAACATCTCCAATGCGAGCTGGGGATACCGGACCCACGAACGTGACGGCTACACGCCTTACGTCCGGGGCATCTTCGACGACGACGGCCGCCTCATGGTCGCCATCAACTTCAACACCGATCTGGGCGACGCCTGGGAGTGGGCCGAAGATCCGCGCTACCCTCTCGAGTACTCGACCTTCGCATACGAGCTCGGCACGAACATGATCGTCTACGCGCTGAGCCACTGAGGGGATGATGGACGCGATCTTCGAGTTCCTTTTCAAGTTCCGCCCGGCGGTCTTCGAACAGGGTGAATTCATCCTCGGTGCGCCGGCATCGACGCGCCTCTGGCTGGGCATGGCCGGACTGGTCGCCGCCAGCGCAGTGGCCACATATACCATCGCCCGGGGCCGAAGCACTGTGGCCGAGCGCGGGGTCATGGCCGGGCTTCGCGTTGCCCTCCTCGGGCTCATCGTCTTCTGTCTCATGCAGCCGACGCTGGTTCTTTCCACCGTCGTGCCTCAGCAGAACTTCGTAGGCGTCCTCGTCGACGACTCCCGTAGCATGTCCCTGGTCGACGCCGACGGGACACCTCGAAGTGACTTCATCGCCGAGGCGTTCACCCCGGGCGAGAGCGATCTCCTCACGCAACTCTCCGAACGGTTCGTCCTGCGTTTCTTCCGCTTCTCGGACTCGGCACGGCGTATGGACGGGATCCAGGAGATGACGCTCGAAGGGCGGGCCACGGACATCGCCGGAGCGCTGGATTTCGCCCGGGAGGAGCTGGCCGGTGTGCCCCTTTCGGCCCTCGTCATGGTCTCCGACGGAGCCGACAACGACAGCCGCCCCCTCACCGAGGCGCTCGTACCACTGCAGGCTGCCGGCGTACCCGTCTTTACCGTGGGCGTCGGCGACGAAGTCGTGGAACCGGACATCGAGCTGGGTCGGGTCGAGTTGCCCCGCCGGGTTCTGGAAGGCTCCACGCTCATGGTCGACGTCGTGGTGACCCAGAACGGCTTCGGTCAGCGCACCGTTCCGCTGGTGATCCAGGACGAAGACCGGATCCTCGCCGAGGAAACGGTGGAGCTCGGACCCGATGGCGAGCCCGTGGTGGCGCGGGTAGCCTTCCAGGTAGAGGACTCGGGCTCCCGACGGGTGGACTTCTCCATCCCCACCCAGGACGGAGAGCGGGTCGCCCGCAACAACCGTCGGAGCGCCTGGGTCGAAGTGAGGGGACAGACCGACAAGGTCCTGTACCTCGAAGGTGAGCCGCGCCCGCAGGTGAAGTTCATGAGGCGAGCGGTGGACGAGGACGAAAACCTCCAACTCGTCGTCCTCCAGCGTACGGCCGAGAACAAGTTCCTCCGGCTGTCCGTCTCCGACAGCACTGAGCTCCAGTTCGGATTCCCCACCACCCGCGAGGAGCTCTACCGCTACCGGGGACTGGTCATCGGCAGCGTCGAAGCCTCGTTCTTCACCCACGACCAGCTCCAGATGATCGCCGACTTCGCCTCCGAACGGGGCGGCGGTGTCCTCTTCCTCGGCGGTCACGACGCCTTCGCCGAGGGCGGATGGGGCGGTACCCCCGTGGAGGAAGTCATGCCCGTGATCCTCGGCGAGGCTCAGGCCGGCCCGGGGCGTGACAGCTATTTCGCCGAGGTGAAAGCGAATCCGACGCCGGCGGGACTCGCCCATCCAACGGTGCAGCTCGATGCCGAACTCGACGGCGTTGTCGCACGCTGGGACTCCCTCCCCCCCGTCACGGTGGTGAACCGCCTCACCGAGACACGCCCCGGCGCGACGACTCTCCTGATAGGGACATCGGCGAGTGGTGGCGCGGACCAGGTTCTCCTCACCTTCCAGCGGTACGGTCGAGGCAAGGCCATCGCCTTCACGACGCAGGACAGCTGGCTGTGGCAGATGCACGCCGACGTCCCCCTGGAGGACATGAGCCACGAGGTCCTCTGGCAGCAGATGCTTCGTTGGCTCGTCGACGGTGTGCCCGATGCGGTCTCGGTCTCCACCGACCAGGAACGTGTCGAGCCCGGCGAGGCCGTTCGACTCATCGCCACTGTGAGTGACTCCACCTACATCGAGATGAACGACGCCGCGGTCACGGCTCGGGTCACCAGCCCCACCGGGGTGGAAGAGGAGCTCCCGGTGGAGTGGACGGTGGAGCGGGACGGCGAGTACGCCGTCGAGTTGCGACCCACGGAGCTCGGCGACTACCACGTCGAGATCACGGCGACGCGCGACGGCACCCCCATGGGGTCGGCGAGCACCTACCTCCACGTCGCGCCGAGTGACGCCGAGTACTATGCCTCGGCGCGCCGCACACCGTTGCTTCGCCGCATCGCCGACGAAACCGGCGGCCGCTTCTATACCCCCGAGGCGGTCGAGGACCTCCCCGAGGACATCACCATCTCCGGGGCCGGCGTCACGTTGGTGGAAGAGCACGACCTGTGGGACATGCCGGCCCTCTTCATACTGCTTCTCGTCCTGATGGGCGCGGAGTGGGGCTTCCGTCGGGTCCGGGGGATGGTTTGACGGTTGGCGCAAGCACCTCGGGGGTCACGCCCCTCGATGCGGCCCGCCGGGTCCTGTGGGCACTCGGCCTGGTCGTGGTCACCGCCCCATGGAACGGCCTCGCTGCCCAGGGCCGGACCCACGCCGTCATCGTCGCGGGGTTGGGTGGGCAACCCCAGTACAGTGAGAGCTTCCACGCGGAGGCTTCCGCCATCTACGATGCCCTCATCGAGAAGCACGGGCTCGCACCCGAGAACGTCACCTATCTCGGCGAGAGGGTGGAGACCGACCCCGGCCGGATCTCCATGCGATCGACGAGGGCCAACGTGCTGCAGGTCCTGGGCGAGATCGCCCAGAAGGCTCAGCCCCTCGACCGGCTGTTCGTGGTGCTCATCGGCCACGGCACGGTGGGGCGCGAGGAACCTCAGCTCAACCTGCCAGGCCCCGACCTCGTGCCCAGCGACTTCGAGCGCGGCCTCGCGGCGTTCCCCACCCAGACGCTGGCCCTGGTCCACACGGGGACCGCCAGCGGCGGCTTCATCCGCTCGCTGTCAGGCCCGAACCGCATCCTCATCGCGGCGACCAGCACCGAGCGCCAACTCAACGCCACCGAGTTCGGTCAGTTCTTCGCCCAGGCCATCGCCGGCGACGGCACCGACCTGGACAAGGACGAAAGGGTCTCCCTTCTGGAGGCGTTCCTCTACACCCGCCAGGAAGTGGCACGGCTGTACGAAGAGGAGAACGAGATCCTCACCGAGACCGCGGTGCTCGACGACAACGGCGACGGGAGCGCCAGCCCCGACGCGGCCCAGGACGGCGCCGACGGTCCTTTGGCCGCGACCTTTCATTTGGGTGGCATCTCCGGCACCGCAGGCCAGACGCCGGACGACCCGGTGCTGGCCCGGCTATACGAAGAGCGCGCCGAGATCCAGAGCCGTATTGACGGGCTCCGAGCGAGTCGATCGGCATTGAGTGAAGATCAGTATCTCGACCGCCTCGAGCCGATCCTCATCGAGCTGGCTCTGAAGAACCGGGAGATCAGGGAGCGGGAGGGTGGTAGCGGATGACGGCGGCCGAGGGTGGTGATGGGCTTGTGAGAACGATGGCTGCAGCCGCCTCCGCGCGCCCCGTCGCTGAATTCCTCCGACGAGCGGTGTCGTACATCTCGTTCGTCGTCGCAACGCCTCTGGCAGCCATCCCGGCGGCAACGATCCCTGCAGTCGCCCAGGACGCCGCGGAGGCGCGCATGGCCCTCCGGTCCGGTGAGTACGAAGACGCCATCGGAGCCTACGAAAAGATCCTCGAAGCTGATCCTCAGGCTACCCGGGCCCGCGTCGACCTCATGGAAGCACTCCTCGCCACCGGTCGGTACCAGGAGGCCGTGGACGTCGGGCGCGACGCACCCGACCCGGGCGTCGTCGCCCACGCTACCGGGCTGGCCCTTCAGCGTCTGGGCCGGCTCGACGAAGCCGCCCAGGCCTTCCGCCAGGGCGCAGCAGACGGTGGAGGCTACGCCCTCACCGCCGAGGTCAGCCTCGCCGAACTCCTCTTCATGCGGGGCCAGATCGACGAGGCCATGGAGCGCTTCGATCGCTTCATCGATATCTACAACGGCGCAGGCGGATCCCTCGGATCCCGGGACCTGGCTGCGGTGGGACGGGCCGTCCGTTACCTCGGCCGGCGAGAGTCCAACCTCTTTCAGGACGCGCTCCGCGCCTTCGACGAGGCAGCCCGCGCCGATCCCACCTGGGCCGAGCCCATCGTTCGAGCCGGCGAGCTCTTTCTCGAGAAGTACGACAGCCCCTCGTCCAAGTCCGAGTTCCAGAGGGTCCTCGCCAACAACCCGCGCCACCCCGAAGCACTCCTCGGTCTGGCCCGATCCCTGATGTTCGACGGATCACCGGAAGCGCAGACGACGCTCACGCGCCTCCTCGAGGTGAACCCGAACCACGTCGAAGGCCGGGCCCTCGTGGCCGAACTCCACCTCACGAACGAGCGCGTCGATGACGCACAGGAGGAGGTGGAGAAGGCGCTGGCCGTGAACCCCCGATCTCTGGTGGCGTTGACGGCTCTCGCCGCTGTGCACCTCATCGCCGATGACGCCGCCGGCTTCGAGGACGCCCGCCAGCGTGCCCTCGCCATCAACCCGAGGTACGCCGAGCTCGACGTGACCCTCGCCGACTTGTCGGTGAGGACGCGGCGCTACCAGGAGGCGGTGGAGCGGGCCCAGGCTGCGGTCGAGCTCGACCCGGAGTCGTGGGAGGCGTGGGGCCTTCTCGGCATGAACCAACTCCGCGTAGGCGAGATCGACGAAGGCCGAGCCAGCCTGGAACGTGCTTTCGCGGGTGACCCCTTCAACCCGTGGTTCAAGAACAGCCTGGACCTCCTGGACACCTTCGAGGGCTTCGAGACCCACCGGACGGATCGCTTCGAGCTCTTCATCCACGGGAGTGAAGACGACTTGCTGGCGGTATACCTCGAGTCCATAGCCGAGGAGGCGTACGACAGCCTGCAGGCGCGCTACGGTGTCGAACCCGAGCTTCCCGTCCGCGCCGAGTTCTTCCCGAGCTCCGCGGACTTCTCCGTCCGGACTCTCGGTGAAGCCGGTCTCGGCGCCCTCGGTGTGAGCTTCGGCCGCGTGGTGGTGATGGACTCACCCTCGGCCAGGCAGCTCGGTGACTACAACTGGGCTTCGGTCTTCTGGCACGAACTGGCCCACACGTTCCACCTCGCCGCATCGGACAACAGGGTGCCGCGTTGGTTCTCGGAGGGTCTCGCCGTCCACGAACAGCGGAAGGCCAGGGAGGGTTGGGGTCATCAGGCCACCCTCCCCTTCCTTCAGGCCCTCCAGCAGAACCGCCTCAAGAGGGTCAGCGAGCTCAACGACGGCTTCATGAGGCCCGACTACCCCCAGCAGGTCATCTTCTCGTACTTCCAGGCATCGCTGGTCTTCGGCCTCATCGAGGAACGCTACGGCTTCGACGCCATCCGCCAGATGCTCCAGGGGTACCGCGATGGGCATTCCACGGAGGACCTCTTCGAAACCGTCCTGGGCATGCCCGTGACGGACTTCGACGGGATCTTCGACGATCATCTGCGGGAGCGTTTCCGCTCACCCCTCGCCGGTCTGGCCACCATGGGCGAGAGCCCCGGGCCTGACGCGGGCATCGAAGCGGTGCGCGACTTCGCCCGGCGCCAGCCCGGCGACCTCCTGGCACGCCTACGCCTCGGCATCATGCTCTTCGAGAGGGAGCAGTTCGACGAAGCGGAAGAGGAGTTCCAGGCCGCACAACGGATTTTCCCGACCTACGGCGGTCAGGACAGCCCCTACTGGTACCTCGCCCGCATCAACGAGGCCCGGGGCGATCTCGAGCGAGCCGAAGCCGCGCTCGCCCGCCTCAACTCCATCTCGGAGTCGAACTACCAGGCTCTCGTCCTGCAGGCCGACATCCTCCGGGAGCTGGGTCGCGCAGAGGAGAGCGCCCGGGCGCTGGACAAGGCGGTGCTCATCTGGCCGTACGAGATCGCAGTCCACGAACGTCTGGCCGACCTCCACGTGGAGTTGGGCAACGCCCAGAGCGCGGTTCGTGAGCGGGGTGCCATTCTGGCCCTCGACCCAGTGGACAGGGCCGAGGCGTTCTATGAACTCGCCGTGGCCCAAAGGGACGCCGGCGACACCGAAGGTGCTCGGCGTTCAGTGATGGGCGCCCTCGAGATCGCACCCAACTACGAAGCGGCGCTGGAGTTCCTCCTCGCCTTGAGGGGGAGAGGATGATGGGGCGGAGCGGCCTACACGGACTCTACGGCGCCCTTGTCGTCGGCGGCGCTCTTTTCGTGACCGCCTCGGTCGTGGTGGAAGCGCGAGATCCGGAGGTCCCCACCCTGGCCCGCACCGGCGCACCCGCACCCCAGTCCTTCCAAGACATCAACGCACCCTACGACGGTCAGTTCCACTTCGCCCGCATCTACTTCGAGGCGCGAGGGCGGGGTGGATGGGGGAGGGGACGCGGCGGGGGCGCGCTTTGGGCCCACGACTACCCCAGGGCCGACTACAACTTCCTCTCCATCCTGCAGGAGACGACGTACGTCCGCTCCCACGACCGAGCGTCCAATGTCATTCCTCTCGATGACCCCGACCTCTTCAAGTTCCCCATCGCCTACATCGTCGAGATCGAGTACTGGGTACCCACCGACGAGGAGGTGGCTGCCCTGGGCGAGTACCTCCTCAAGGGCGGCTTCCTCATCGTCGACGACTTCCAGGGCTACCGGGCGATCCAGAACCTCCAGGAGCAACTCGGGCGCGCCGTCCCGGGGGCCCAGGTCCAGTTGGTGGAACCCACCGACGAAATCTTCGACTCCTTCTTCCGCATCGTTCCGGACAACGTCATCCCCCCCTATGGAGGCCAGCCGCCACTCTGGCTCGGCGTCTACGAAGACAACGATCCCACCAAGCGCCTCATGGTGATGATCAACGCGAACAACGACATCGCCGAGTACTGGGAGTTCAGCGATCAGGGGTACTACCCCATCGACCTCTCCAACGAGGCGTACAAGCTGGGCGTCAACTATGTGGTATATGGTCTAACGCACTGACGCCCCCGAGCATCCATCGAACACTGAACCCGGGGTCCGCCCCGAAACGGAGAAACACCTTGGCTGACGACGCGATCGGAACGGTGAAGCTGGACGACGCAGACGATGTCGCCCTCGCCGACCGACTGAAGGATGGGCGCCAGCAGATGATCACAGAGCTTCGTAAGCTCATCGTCGGCCAGGAGGAGGTCATCGACCAGGTACTCCTCTCCCTCTTCGTCGGCGGCAACAGCCTGATCATCGGTGTGCCTGGCCTGGCCAAGACGCTCCTCATCCACTCCATCGCCCAGGTGGTGGACCTGAAGTTCTCCCGGATCCAGTTCACGCCGGACCTCATGCCGTCGGACATCACGGGCACCGACATCATCCAGGAGGACGCCGAGACGGGCAGGCGCCAGATGGTATTCGCCCCGGGACCGGTCTTCGCGAACATCGTCCTCGCCGACGAGATCAACCGTACGCCGCCGAAGACCCAGGCCGCCCTCCTGGAGGCCATGCAGGAGCACCGGGTCACCGTCCAGGGCCGAACCTACGTCCTGGAAGAGCCCTTCTACGTCTTCGCCACCCAGAACCCCATCGAGCTCGAAGGCACGTACCCGCTGCCCGAAGCGCAGCTCGATCGCTTCATGTTCGAGATCGCCATCGACCATCTCGGTGAAGAGGACGAGCTGGAGGTCATCCGCTCCACCACGGGTCAGATGGACTTCGAGTTCAGCCACGCCGTCACAGGCCCGGACCTCATCGCCTTCCAGCAGCTGGTGCGCCGGGTCCCGGTGTCCGACTCGGTGCTACGCTACGCCGTTGGCCTCGTACGAATGACCCGACCCAGCGAGAACGGCAAAGGCCCCGACTTCGTGAAGAAGTGGATCGCCTACGGCGCCTCGCCCCGCGCCGCCCAGTACCTCGTCCTCGGTGCCAAAGCCCGGGCTCTGACCATGGGCCGCTACCACGTGACTTTCGACGACATCAAGGCGCTGGCTCAGCCGGTGCTTCGCCACAGGGTTCTCACGAACTTCCACGCCGAGTCCGAAGGCCAGACCTCGTCGAAGCTCGTGGACAAACTCCTGGAGCACGCGCCCGTCCCGACCTCGGGGATGTAGGAGAGGTCCGTGGCCGCCCCCCGATCCTCCACTGCCGCAGGGACCCAGTTTCTCGATCCGGCCGTACTCGGTCGCATCGCGAACCTGGAGCTCCTTGCGCGCACCGTCGTGGACGGGTTTCTGACAGGCCTCCACCGCTCGCCCTATCTCGGCTTCAGCATGGACTTCGCCGAGCACCGACCGTACATGCCCGGCGACGACATCCGCCGCATCGACTGGCGGCTGTTCGCCCGCACGGACCGGCACTACATCAAGCTCTTCGAGGCCGACACCAACGCCAATTTCTCGGTGCTCCTCGACCTGTCGGCGTCCATGAGCTACGGCAGCCACTCCCTGGCGAAGATCGACTACGCCCGGTACCTGGCGGCCTGCCTCATCTACTTCTCGAACAAGCAACGCGATCGCGTCGGGCTCGTGACCTTCGACCACGAGATCGTGGACTACGTCCCCTCGTCCATGAAGCACCTGGACACCATCCTCCACCGCCTCGACCAAGCGGAGGCTGGCAGGCCGGGCGCGCTGGGCGGACCGCTTCTGAAGATCACCGAGATGCTGGGCCGCAAAGGCATCCTCGTGGTCATCTCCGACTTCTACGAAGAGCCCGACGCCGTCCTGTCGGCCATCGCGCCCCTTCGGGCCCGAGGCCACGACGTCATCGTCTTCCATGTGCTGGATCCCTACGAACTCGACTTCCCCTTCGAGGAGGCGTCGGGCTTCGAGGACCTGGAGACGGGTGAGCAGATCCCGGTGATCCCGGGCAAGCTCAAAGGCGAGTACATGGACCTCATGAAGACGCATCTGGATTCGCTCCAACAGCGCTTCACCGAGAACCAGATCGACTACACGCTCCTCAACACCGGGGAGCCCCTGGACATGGCGCTCTTTCAGTACCTGTTGGCACGCGAACGGATGAGCAAAGCCCGATGAGCCTGGCCTTCCTCGTCCCCCTCTTCCTGGCCGGCATCGCGGGCATCGTCGTGCCCATCGTGGTGCACCTCACCCGGCGACAGCGACGGAACGTGGTGCATTTCCCGTCGCTCATGTTTCTGCAGAAGATCCCGTATCAGGAGCAGCGTCGCCGGCGGATCCAGCACTGGTTCCTCCTTTCCCTGCGCGGGCTGGCCCTCATCCTCGTCGCCGCGGCCTTCGCCCGCCCGTTCTTCGACCGCAGCTCCATCGGAGCCCTCGGCTCCGGGGGACCCCGGGAAGTCGTCGTCCTGGTTGACCGGTCATACAGCATGGAGATCGGCGACAAGATGGAGCGCGCGCGGGAAGAGGCCGAACGCGTCTTCCGCGGCCTCGGCCCACTCGACCGGGCGTCCCTGGTGACCTTCTCCCGAGGCGCCGACGTCGCGGCCCGCTCCACCTCCGATCTGTCCCGGCTTCAAGGCGCCGTCGACACCCTCACGGTTTCGTCGGCCGCCACACGATTCGGGCCGGCACTGAAGGTGGCCCAGACCATTCTCGAAGAGTCGACGTTGCCGAGCGGTGAGGTCTACCTCCTCTCGGACTTCCAGCGAAACGGATGGACAGGAGACGAAGGAGTACGCCTGCCGGCTGGTTCGCGGGTCATCCCGGTGCCCCTCGGCTCGGCCGAGCCCGTGGACAATGTCATGGTCACCGACGTTTCACTCCCGCGTCAGATCGTATCCGGCCGGGAGCGGGTCACCCCGACGGCCCGCATCGTCCGCCGCGGCGGTGAAGAGCCCCGGGAGGTGAGTGTGACCCTCGAGCTCGACGGACAGGAACTCCAGACCCGCACCGAGACTCTGGCGCCGAATTCCGCCGCGGCGGTCACATTCCAGCCCTTCACCCTGTCACGGCCACATACCCGGGGCACCGTCCGCCTCCCCGTCGACGACCTCACCACCGACAACACGCACCACTTCGTCCTGTCGCCCGGCAACGCCCTGCCCGTGCTCATCGTCGAAGCGTCGCAGGCGCCGAGCGACGTGAGCCTCTATCTACGAGGTGCGTTGAGCATCTCCGCCGACGGCCGGTTCGAAGTCCGCTCCCGTCGGTCCAGCACCATCCGACCTCTCGATCTGGAGGGCGTCGGCACCGTCTTCCTGAACAATGTGGTCATCGACGGCGGGTCCGCCGAGCGGCTCCGCGCCTTCGTCGAGAACGGGGGCGGCATCTTCGTGGCGCTGGGCCAGGGAGCCGGATGGCCGGCTTCAGCCGCCGACCTCCTTCCGGGAACCCTCGGGCAGATGGAAGACCGTCTCCAGGGTCGGGGCGGCCGCCTGGGCTTTCTCGACTACGAGCATCCGGTCTTCGAGGTCTTCGCCGGGCCGAGGAGTGGTGACTTCACCGGTGCTCGCTTCTATCGCGCGTGGCGCTTCGAACCCTCGGACTCCGCCGGCATCCTGGCGCGCTACGACGACGGTTCCGTCGCCCTCGCCGAGCTCCGCTATGGGCGCGGCCGGGTCCTTGCCTGGACGTCTACGCTTGACGCTTTCTGGAACGACCTCGCGCTCCAGCCCGTCTTCCTGCCCTACGTCCACCGACTCACCGAGTATCTAGGGGGCCGCGCGGAGGCCGTTCCGTGGTTCGTCACCGGCCAGGTCGTGGACCTGGCAGATCCGGACGCCCTCGAGACCGCCGGCCTCGTGTCATCCGAGGCGGCAGGACTGGCCGAGGGGCTGGATCAGGTCGCCGTGCTTCCCTCGGGTGGGACGGTGTCCATGCCCGCAGGCGCGGGTCCCCGCTATCTGCCCCTGGACGAGCACGGTTTCTACACCGTCCGGGCGCCAGGCGCCGATCCGGACCGCCCCTTCGTCATGGCGGTGAATGCCGACCTCGAGGAGTCCGACCTCGCGGCCATCGACCCCGAGGAACTGGTGCTCCAGATCGAGGCCTCCGCGGCCACGACGGACGGCCGACCAGGACTCGGAGATGCCTTGGACTTGAGGCGAGAGGACCAGGAGCGGCGTCAGTCGTTCTGGCGGTGGCTCCTCTTCGTGGCCCTGGGCCTTTTCGTCGCGGAAACGGCGATCTCGAACTGGATGTCGAGAAAGAAGGCGGGAGCCACAGGGGGCGCCGCGGGTTAGGAGACTAGGAGAAGTCGGGAGATGGATCCCGAGAGCGGACGGTAGTGGACGGGTGTTGTGATGACGATGGCTGGCCGGACCACCGACCCGTAGGTTGGAGAAGGCCGCACACGGAGAAGCTCGATGAAGGAATCAGAACGGCGTTTGGTGCAGAGTCGGATCCTCGACGTGGTCAGGGGCGTCCGCTGGCGGTGGAGGGCGCGGCTGGCCCTGCGGGGCTTCGTCTGGATGGCCGTCCTGACCGGAGGCGTCCTCCTGGTCTCGGCCACGGTCCTGGAGCAGCTCCGCTTCGACCCCGGCGCCGTCGTTTGGCTCCGCGTGGTGACGTGGGTCACCCTCGTCATCTCTTTCCTTTTCTTCTTCGTCCGCCCGCTTCTCCGCCGGGTCTCCGATGCCCAGGTGGCGCTCTACCTCGAGGAGCACGAGCCGACCCTGGAGCACTCCGTCACCGCCGTTCTCGACGAGGGCTCACGCACGGCGTCGCCCGCGCTCACCCACAGGACCACCGAGCTCGCCCTGGAGAAGGCGAAGAAGGTCGAATACGGCCGCCGGGTTGATCAGGGCGGCCTCTACCGCTTCGCGGGAGCCTTGACCGCCATCGCGGTCCTCGCGCTTTCTACCGCCTTGCTCGGACCCGATCACCTGCGCTTCGGCCTCCGTGCCCTACTCCTTCCGACGGTGGATGCCGCGGAGGTGAATCCGTACGCCGTGGGCGTGTACCCGGGGGACATCACCATCGCCCGGGGTTCCGATCAGGTCATCACCGCGTCGTTGTCGGGCTTCGAGTCCACGGGCGCCTCGATTTTCACTCGGGGTGAGTCGGAGAGCAACTTCCAGCGCCTCTCCATGCTACCCGGTCTCGAGGGTGGCTTCGAGGTCATGCTCATCAGCGTCGGAGAGCCCACCGACTACTTCGTGGAAGCCACCGGAGTGCGGTCGCCGACGTTCACCATCGACGTCGCGGACCTTCCCTACGTCGATCAGATCGACCTGACGTACTATTACCCCAGCTACACAGGGCTCCCCGCCCGCATCGTCGAGAATGGCGGTGACGTGGCTGCGCTACCCGGCACCGTGGTGGAACTCAGCGTCGAGCCAACGATGGTCGCCCCCGGCGGTCGTCTTCTCCTCGACGGCGAGGAGGCCGCTGAACTCACGGCCCAGGAAGACGGCACCTTCACGGCCCGCTTCACTGTGGGCGACGAGAGCTTCTACTCCATCGAGCTCGCCCGCCAGGACAACGGCGAGTTGGTCCCGGCCTCGCCGGAATACCGCATCGACGTCCTCAACGACCTCGAGCCTTCGATCCGCTTCTCGAGCCCCGGACGGGACATGCCCGCCTCGGCCATCGAGGAGGTCTACCTCGAGATGAGCGCCGACGACGACTACGGCATCGGCGACATCCGTCTGGTCTACTCCATCAACGGGGGCGAAGAAGACACCGTCACCGTCTTCCAGGCACGCGGTGAACCCATCTCCGAGGTGTCGGCTGGCCACACCCTCTTCCTCGAGGAGTGGCCCCTCGAGATCGGCGACCTGGTGTCGTACTACGCCATCGCACGGGACAATCGGGCGTCAGCGACGTCGGCGAACCGAGAGGTCGTCAGCGAGATGTACTTCCTCAGCATCCGTCCCTTCGAGCGGGCCTTCCGTATGGCCGAGCAGCAAGGCGGTGGTGGGGGAGGCGGTGGCGGTGGTGGGGGGATGGAAGAGCAGCCGCTCTCCGATCTCCAGCGCCAGGTCATCTCAGCCACCCACAACCTCATCCGTCAGGAAGACAGCTATTCCGCCCAGGAGCTCAGCGAGAACATCGTCTCGGTCAGCCTCGCCCAGGCGCGACTCCAGGACCAGGTGGGCACGCTCCTCCAGAGGATGGAGAACCGGGGCCTCACGAGAACCGACGCCGGCTTCAAGGCCGTCGCGGAAGTGCTCCCCCTTGCCTCGGAGGCCATGACCCGTGCGCGGGCAGACCTCGACGACGAGGAGCTTCGTGAGGCGTTGCCCGACGAGCAGGAAGCGCTCCGTTACCTCCAGCAGGCCGAGGAGACGTACGAGCGCTACGTTCAGATGCAACAGGAGCAGCAAGGCGGTGGCGGTGGCGGCGGCAGTCAGGCAGCCGAAGACCTAGCCGACCTCTTCGAGCTCGAGCTCGACAAGCTGAAGAACCAGTACGAGACCGTTCAACGCGGACAGCAGCAGCAGGCCGACAACGAGGTCGACGAGCTCCTCGAGGAGCTCAAGGAGTTGGCACGACGGCAGGAGCAGATGGCCGAGCGTCAGCGCCGCGCCGCCGCGCAAGGCCAGAGCGCGGGCCAGGGGGGCGACGCGCAGCGCGATCTCGCCTCGGAGACCGAAGAGGCCGCCCGCCAGCTTCAGCGGCTCGCCCGTGAGATGGGCAACCGGGAGTTGGAGGAAACCGCCCGGGATCTCCAGCAAGCCGCCGAGGCGATGCGTCAGTCCGCCGCGTCCTCCGGCAGCCAGGCGTCGGCTCAGGCCAACTCGGCCCAGCGGCGGCTCGATCAGGCCCGGCGTGAACTCGAGCGTGCTCGGTCCGATCGGGCTCGTCGAAACGTCGACGACGCCATCAGTGCGGTCGAGGAGCTCCAGCGGGAGCAGCGTGACATCCAGCAGGACGTCCGTGAGCTCCCGGAAGCGCCGGCCCGGGGCCAGCGTGCCACCCCTGAGCGCCAGGAGGCAGTGAGCCGGCTCCAGGAGCGTAAGAACGAGATGTACGAGCAGGTCGAGGAGCTGGAGCGAGAGCTCGCCGACGCGGCCAACAAAGCCCAGACCGACAACCGGGAGGCCGCCCGGGAGCTCAACGAGACCGTCCGGGAGATCCAGGAGTCTCGGATCAAGGACAAGATCCGGTACTCACGAGGGACCATCGCCGAGTGGGATACCAACTCGGCGATCACCCTCGAGCTCGACATCGAGAGCGACCTGCAGGACATCCGTGACCGGCTGGAACAGGCGCGCCAGGGTGTGCGTTCCGCCGAACCCAACCCCCTGGAAGAGGCCCTCGACGAGACCCGCGACCTGGTACGCGGCGCCGAAGCGATGGACCGCCGGCTCAACGAGCCCGGCCCCGGCCAGCAAGGACAGCAGGGCGAACAGGGGCAGGGCCAAGAAGGGCAGCAGGGCGAGGGCCAGCAGGGCCAAGGTCAGCAAGGCCAAGGTCAAGAAGGGCAGCAGGGCGAGGGCCAGGAAGGCCAACAGGGTCAGGGCCAACAAGGCCAACAGGGTCAGGGCCAACAGGAAGGTCGGGGGGGCAACGCCGATCGCCTCGGAGGCGGCGGTGGCACCGATGGTCGGGTGGGCGATCGGTACGAGGGATCGCCCTTCGGCGGGGCGACCCGCGGCGATGGACGCGAGTTCACGCCGGAAGAGATCCGCCAATACAGGGCCGAGTTCGGTCAGCGCGAAACCCAGGCCCGTGACCTCGCCGAGGCCCTCGCAGAAGCCGGTCGGTCCATGGAAGAGCTCGACGACGTCATCGACGCCTTCGAACGCCTACAGGACGAAGAGGTCTACGCGGATCCGGCGGCCCTGGCGAGGATCCACGAGGATATGATCGACAAGCTGAAGCGCTTGGAGTTCACTCTCCGGCGCGACGTCGAGGGTGAAGCCGAGTTGCGGGGGTCCCTCAGCGGCGCCGACGAGGTGCCCGAGGGCTACCGCGAGCTCGTCGAGGAGTACTACCGGGCGCTTGCCCGTGGCGGCTCTTCTCCGGGAGGCCGTTGACCGCCGACAACCGAAGGCGACGGGAAGAGCCGGGCCGGTCGCAGCCGCTCGGCTCTTCTTTTTCGAAGCTATTGACAAAATGTTTCGTCAAGACATATTGAACTGTCGGTAGACACGCCTGCACCCTCTCGACCGTGGTCTTCACCCGCCCCGCCCGCATGCGCTCCCAGCTCGCCATCCTCGACGAGGCAGACACCGCAGCGGCCGTATTGAGTCCCATCCGCCGTCGGATCCTGGAGGCCCTCGGTGAACCGGGATCGGCCACCACCGTCGGCGAGGCCATCGGCCTGCCCCGCCAGAAGGTGAACTACCACCTCCGGACCCTCGAGGAGGCCGGCCTGGTGGAGCATGTGGAGGATCGTCGGAAGGGTAATTGCACAGAGCGGATCGTGCGGGCCACGGCCACCCACTACCTCATCGCCCCCTCGGTGCTCGGCGCATTGGGCACGACACCCACGGAGCGAGCCGACGCATTCAGTAGCGATCACCTGGCTGCCGTATCCGCCCGGACCATCTCGGAACTGGCCGAGCTCCGCAAACGAGCGGATGCAGCAGGAAAGCGGCTCCCGACGTTCTCGTTGGAGACGGCGGTCCGCTTCGCCACCCCGGCCGATCAAGCGGCCTTCCTGGAAGAGCTCTCCAACCATGTCGCGGGCCTCGTCGCCCGCTACCACGACGAGTCGGGAGGCGATGGGCGTTGGTTCCGCCTCGCCCTCGGCTCCCACCCGGCCATGGGGCCGGCCCGAGAGGACGAAGACGATGACGAATGACGAGACGCGGTCCATCCAGATCGAACGGCAGGTAGACGCGAGCCCCGACGACGTATGGAACGCGCTCACCACCAGCGAAGGCTTGAAACGCTGGTTCCCCCTGGACGCCCGAGTCGAGCCCGGTGCCGAAGGGCGCGTGTGGCTCTCCTGGGGGCCGGGTTGCGAGGGTGAGGCACCCGTCCACATCTGGGACGAGCCTCGCCGCTTCGGATGGACCGAATCGTACGGGAACGATGCCGAGGGCCGCCCGGTCCAAGTGGCCGTCGATTTCCACATCGAGGGCCGGGACGGCGGTACGGTAGTCCGCCTCGTACAGTCGGGCCTGTCAGCCTCCTCGGAATGGGACGAGATGTACGACGCACTGAAGGACGGGTGGACGTACTTCATGTTCAACCTGGCCTACCACTTCGAGGCCCATGAAGGACGGGACCGTCGCCTGGTGTGGCAGCGGCACCCGACGTCCCTCTCTCGTGACGAGGTCTGGGATCGACTCACGACGGGTGACCTGGTGGGGGACGGAGTCGTCCTCGAGACCGAGCATGGCGCAACGACGGTGTCGCGCCGGGATCGCCACCACTTCGCCGCCACGCTACCGGAACTCAACGACGCGGTCTGGTTCGTTGAGGTCGAAGGCGCCCACGTGGGTTTCTGGCTCAGCGTCTACGACGCCACCGGCCTGGACCCGGACTCACTCCAGGCCGCACTGGACCGGCGCGTCGGCGAAGTCCTGGAAGCCTGAGCGACGCTCCAATCGCGGGGCCGTCCGTGCTAGATTCACCGCCCTGCCCAGGCGCCGTCGCCAGGGTGACCGAGCCCCCGTCTCCCGAACTTCCGAGCACCATCCGATGTCCGGTCCGCAGTTCATCTACCACATGCATCGGTTGTCGAAGATCGTCCCGCCGAAGCGGAAGATCCTCGACAACATCAACCTCTCGTTCTACCCCGGCGCCAAGATCGGTGTCGTCGGTCCCAACGGATCTGGGAAGAGCTCGCTCCTCCGAATCATGGCGGGCCTCGACTCCGACTTCCTTGGAGAGGCCTGGGCAGCCAAGGGCACCCGGGTCGGTTACCTCGCTCAGGAGCCCGAGCTCGATCCCGACCTCGACGTGAGGGGCAACGTCGAGCTCGCCGTGGCCGAAACGCGCTCCCTCCTCAAGCAGTTCGAAGAGGTGAGCATGGCGTTCGGAGACATCTCCACCGACGAGGAGATGAACGAGCTCATCGAGAAGCAGGCCAAGCTCCAGGAGCGCATCGACGCCTCAGGCGCCTGGGAACTCGACCGGAAGATCGAGATCGCCATGGAGGCGCTGCGACTCCCTCCCGGTGACGCCGACGTCACGACCCTATCAGGCGGGGAACGCCGTCGGGTCGCCCTCTGCCGGGTCCTTCTCGACCAGCCCGACATGCTCCTCCTCGACGAGCCGACCAACCACCTGGATGCCGAATCGGTGGCGTGGTTGGAGCACCACCTGGACGAGTTTCCGGGGACCATCGTCGCCATCACCCACGACCGCTACTTCCTCGACAACGTCGCCCAGTGGATCCTCGAACTCGACCGGGGCCAGGGGATTCCATGGAAGGGCAACTACTCGTCGTGGCTGGAGCAGAAGCAGGAACGTCTTCGCATGGAGGAGAAGAGCGAGACGGCTCGTCAGAAGACCCTGGAACGGGAGCTGGACTGGATCCGGATGTCGCCCCGAGCTCGACAGGCCAAGGGCAAGGCCAGACTCAACGCCTACGAGGAGCTCCTCGCCAAAGACGAACGCGAGCAGATTCGCACCGCTGAGATCCTCATCCCCAAAGGTCCCCGCCTGGGCAATGTGGTCATCCGGGCCGATGAGATCTCCAAGGCGTACGACGACAGGCTCCTCATCGACGGGCTTTCCTTCGACGTCCCGCCTGGAGCCGTCGTGGGCATCATCGGCGCCAACGGCGCGGGAAAGACGACGCTCTTTCGGATGATCGTCGGTGAGGAGACGCCGGACACTGGATCCGTCGAGGTCGGGAGCACCGTGGAACTGGCCTACGTCGACCAATCCCGGGAAACCCTGGATGCCGACAAGACCGTCTTCGAGGAGGTCAGCGGCGGTGCCGACATCCTCCATTTCGGTCGGGCCGAGGTGAACCCGCGAGCCTATCTTTCCTGGTTCAACTTCCGTGGCGCCGACCAGCAGAAGAAGGTGGGAGTCCTGTCCGGAGGGGAACGCAACCGGCTCCACCTGGCAAAGCTCCTCAAAGAGGGCGGCAACGTCATGCTCCTGGACGAGCCGACGAACGACCTCGACGTCGACACGCTTCGCGCCTTGGAGAACGCCATCCTCGACTACGCGGGCTGCGTCCTGGTCATCTCCCACGATCGCTGGTTCCTCGACCGAATCTGCACCCACATCGTCGCCTTTGAGGGCGACTCCCGGGTGGTGTGGTTCGAGGGCAACTACCAGGAGTACGAGGAAGACCGCGTAGGCCGCCTCGGCGATGACGCCATTCAGCCCAGCCGGATCAAGTACAGGAAGCTGGTGCGGGACTGATAAATCAGTGTCGCGCCAGGACCGTGCCCTTATCTTGGCCCAGGCGGATCGGCACGGGAGCAATCGGTGGGGAAGAAGCGCAAGAAGAAGTCCAAGGGCCGGAAGAAGCGGCAGAATGCGGAGGCGTCGCCGAAGGAGGTGACGCCCGAGGTCGATGTCGTTGCCGAAGTGTCGGCGGAGCCCCCCTCGCCGGTGGACGCCGTCATCGACCTCGATGAAGACCTCGACGACCCCCTTGCCCGGGCTGAGTTGGTTGCCGCGGTGGCGGGTCTCGAGGTGGGCTCGGAAACGGAAGACGGCCCCGACGACCACGGCGACCTGCCTCCGGACGAGCAGGAGGGCCTCCTGGACGACGAGGGTGCGACCGACGACGCACCCGTCTCAGCCGACGACGCACCCACGGAAGGCGACCCTTCATCGGCCCAGGCCGGCGAGGCATCGGCCGATGCCGAGGACGCGAGGGACGCAACCGACGGCGTGAGTCCTCCCGCGTCGGTGAGCGACATCGAAGGCGCTGGAGAACCGGACACCGACGCCGCGTACGGCGTGACAGCCGCCGAGGAAGAGAGGCCCCTCATCGGCCCCGATGCCCTTGTCGCTCTCAGCGAGTTTCGCCAAGAAGGCGTCGCGACCCTCCCCGAGGAGCTGGTCCTCGATCTGGGGGACGCCACCACGCCCGAAGAGCGAGATCGGCTTCTGGCGGCTGCCCTCGCCCACGTGGAGATGCAGGATGCTATCTACCGCGTGCCCCTGGAGTCGGGCGCCTCCCGTCGGTGGAAGGGGCTCATCGCTTCGGCCGTGTTCTTGTTCGCCATCGTCCTGGTCGGTCTCCCGCCCGCCTTCCTGGTGCCGGAAGCCCCGCCACCGTTGACGGTGGCGGAGACGGGGGGCGGCATCCGCATGGCTCTTCTCATGCAGGCCGAGCAGATCGAAGCCTTCCGCGCCCGCTCGGGGCGGCTCCCCTCCTCCATCGCCGAGGTCGAGACCGCGCTACCAGGCGTCAGATACGTGCGGTCCTCGAACCGGCTCTATCAGCTCATCGCGTACACCCCCGCCGGTGACGCGGTGATCTACGACTCATCATCTCCCGATCCGTCGTTCGCGGCGGCCGAGGAGGCGTGGTCTCGCCTGATGGGGGACTCGTGAATCGAATAGGGACCGGCGACGCCATGATCGGGCTCGCTCTCATGGCGCTGGTGCTGGCGGCCCTACTCCCCACGGCGCGCGCGCGCTCCTTCGACCGACTCGTCGAGTCGGCGGTCACCGACATCGAGGCCCTGCGGCAGGCGACGACGGTGACCCGATCGTCGGCGGGAGCGTGGCCACCGGCGGTGGCGCCAGGGGACATCCCCGAAGGAGCCGCAGCCGCCTTCCCCGGTGACTCCGCCCTCGCTCGGGATGGCTACACGTTGCAATGGCGGCTATGGGAGCGCGTGGAGGAGGTGCTCGCACCGCCGCGCCCCCCGACGCCGCCCGTCCTGGATCCCGACGAGGATCCACCCGTCGGTGGGTTGATCGCGGCAGACGCGCCCCCCGACTCTGCCGCCGCCGAGGTCGTGGAGGTGGTGCACAGAGAGGGCGCCATCGTCGTCCATTCGCCCCGGACGCTGCTACTGGCCGCTCTCCTTCGGCATTTCGGCGGTGACGTTTCGTTCGTGCAGGACACGACGTGGACGCTCCTCGTTTCCGGAGGGCCGACGGGCTGACCTAGTCAGCCCGCATGGTCACCATCGGATCCACCCGGGTTCCCAGAACCGCAGGAATCCAACTCGCTCCGAGCCCCGCGATGGCCAGGATCAGGACGCCACCAGCCAGCGTGAGGGGGTCGCCGGGCTCGACCTGGTAGAGCATCCCCTCCAGAAGTCGACTGGCGAAGTAGGCCGCCAAGCCACCCACCACCAGTCCAGCGATGACCATGCCCATGGCGGATCTCACCACGAGCTGGACCACACCCGTCCGGTCGGCGCCGAGGGCGAGGCGGATCCCCATCTCACGAGTCCGGGTCGCAACGGAGTACGAAACGACGCCGTAGATCCCAACCACCGCGAGAACCAGGGCCAGGAAGGAGAAGCCGGCGAGGAGCTTCATGGTGAACTCACGGGACGCCACCGACTCGGCGATGACCTCCGTCTGCGTAGCGATCTCCAGAGGGATGTCCGGATCGGCCCGCTCGAGGATCGTCCGAAGAGGAATGGCGGCGACCGAAGGATCAGAGCCCGTCGCCTCGACGACCATCGTCCCCCCGAATTGGAGGCGGAAGGGACGTTGGGTGTAGGGGAAGTAGACCACGGGGCGAGGTGGTGTGCCAGGCTCGATGTAGCGAACGTCGCCCACGACACCGATGACCCGCGCGAAGGGGCGCTCCTCCCAGAAGTTGTCCATTCCTCCGCCGGTAACCGTCCGACCGATGGGATCCTGATCAGGCCAGGCCTGCCGAGCAAAGGACTCGCTGACGATGGCGACATGAGGAGAGTCCTCGTTGTCGCGATCGTCGAAGTGCCGGCCGCGGAGAAGGGGGACATCGAGAGCCTCGAGAGCTCCCGCCGAGGTCACGACGTATCCGGCCACCGTGGTCTGGTCCAGATCGTCGTCCAGCTCCAGACGTCCGCTTGGCAGGAAGCCTCCCATGGGGACGACGCTGATGACCCCCGCCGATTCGATGGCCGGATCCGCCTCGAGCTCGCGGGCGACTTGCTGGTGGAAGGCCGCGTGGTCGAACGGCGTCTCGTACTTGAGTCGGGACAGGCTCACCCGTGTAGAGACTACATCGGCGGCCTCGAAGCCGAAATCGACGGATAGCATGCTCCTGAAGGAGCGCACCAACAGGCCTGAGCCGACGATGAGGACGAGCGCCAAGGCGACCTCCCCGCCGACGAGAAGCGTCCACGAAAGTCCTCGGCCCCCGAGGGCGTTGCCACGAGATCCCTGTCGCAGAGCATCCTGGGGACGCCCCTTCGAAAGCCGCAGAGCCGGGAAGAGGCCGAAGAGCAGCGCGGTGAGGCCCGTGACGGCGACGGCGAACAACAGGACCGAACCGTCGATGCCCACGTCCTGTAGGCGGGGGACCGTAGCGGGTCCTGTGCGTTGGAGGAGGTCGACGAGGAGCCAACCGAGCCCCACACCGACGATGGCCCCCGCGGTGGCGAGGAGGAGGCTCTCGATGACCAGGAGGCGCACGATGCGGGCCTGGCCTGCCCCGAGGGACGCCCGGACGGCCAGCTCACGAGTGCGGTTGGCGCCGCGAGCAAGGAGGGTGCTCGCCAGGTTCGTGCACGCGATGAGCAGGACGAGGCCGGCCGCGCCGAGTAGGACCAGGAGTGTCCATCGGGACGAACCGACGACCCGCTCCCGTAGGGATTGCAACGAAGTACCGACGGCCAGAAAGTCGGGATCGGCGTCAGGCTCGGTGAGGACCGCCCGAGCCGTGATGGCGTCCAGCTCCTCGTCGGCCTTCTCCAAGGGGACACCGTCCGCCAGTCGGCCGATGACGTTCCAGTTGTGGGCCGTGCGACTGTTCGACTGAGGCCCGGTGGACTCCAGCGGTTGCCAGATGTCGGTGCCCAACGGATAGTCGAATGAAACCGGAGCCACACCGACCACCGAGGCGCGCACGCCGTTCAGGTCGAGGCGCACTTCTTCGAGGCGCCGTCCGGCGAGCTGGTTCCGCCAATAGCTCTCGCTGACCACGACTACGGGGGCGCCTCCGACGATGTGGTCGGCCTCGACGGTGAGTCGCCCTTGAACGGGTCGAACACCGAAGACCGACCAGATCCCCTGCGAGACCGTGGCCACGTTCGTCCTCACGGGCTCGTCCCCTCCGATGACGGTGGTGACAAAGGAGGTGTAAGCGAACATCTCGTCGAAGACAGAGTTCTCCTCACGCCAATCGACGAAGTTGAGCCAGGCGGCCCGCATCGCCCCGCCGTCCTGCCTTTCCTCGAGCACGTCGACGAGTTCTTCGGGATCCGGATAGGGTAGTGATTCCAGGAGCACGCCGTCGACGACGGAGAACATCGCGGTGTTCGCCCCGATCCCGAGGGCCAGTGTGAGGATCGCTACGAGCGCGAAGCCCGGGCTCCGAACGATGGTCCTCAAGCCATATCGGATGTCCTGCACGATCGCGTCCATTGCCTTCGTCCTCCTCACCGCCCGTTGATGACTCTTCGTGATCTCCACACAGGCCTCGGCCAACCCACGCCGATCGCCCAAGAGGCGTCGCGCTTCGGCCATGGCCTCTTCCGCCGCCCAGCCCTCGGCCACGAACTCATCGGCCCGCATCCTGACGTGTGCCTCGAGCTCGCGTTCGACGTCGTCGCGGATGGACGCCTTCGAGACGATCGGTCGATTGCCCGCACCGTTGCCCGGCCCCCGTCCTCCCCCCGCATGCCTCACGCGCCGCTCGCCGCCCCCAGAACCCGCGACATCGCCGACACGTAGCGCTCCCACGTATCGACGGCATTGGTGAGTTCCTTCTCACCGTCGGGGGTGAGGCGATAGAACTTCGCGTCGCGTCCAGTATCGGAGACGCCCCACTCCGACTCCACGAACCCCCGCTTCTCCAGGCGTCGGAGGGCCGGATAGAGAGCGCCTTCATCGATGGATAGATCCTCGCCGGTGGCATCACGAACCCAGCGCGAGATCCCGTAGCCGTGGCGAGGTCCCCCTGCCAGCGTCTTGAGAATGACGATGTCGAGGGTGCCCTTGAGGAGCTCGAGAGACTCGCGGCTCATTCGTTCTTCCGTGTTGATGTAGCGCTGTGGTCCACCGCAGCCTGCGGCTATGCTCGATACCCTAGACTCTTATACCTAAAAATACAAGGGATAAGATCCACAGGGGTTCGACCAACAGGTTCGACAGTCCGTGCCCGCCGGGGGTTGCAAGGCGGAGAAGATCATGTCATGTTCCCCTGAACAATTCAGGTGAAGCGTTGGCCTCGGTCTACGACCAGGTCTTTGAGCCCCGCCTTTGGCGGGGCATTCAACGCACCGCTCCCCTCAACATTTCATGGCACGATGACGAAGAAGCAGATGAGCCTCCTTCAGGGCACGCTGGACGTTCTGGTGCTCAAGGCCGTCGCAGGCGAGCCCCGCCATGGGTACGGCGTGGCGGAGTGGATCCGGAGCACGACGGACGGGACCCTCGAAGTAGAGGACGGGGCCCTGTACACATCACTGCACCGGATGCACAAGCGGGGGTGGCTCTCGTCCGAGTGGGGTGTGTCGGAGAACAACCGGAAGGCCAAGTACTACGCCCTCACCGACACGGGTCGAAGTGAACTGGAGCGCGCCGAGGGCGAATGGGCTCGGTACGCCGACGCCGTCTTCAAGGTGCTGGGCCGGCAGGCAGGGATCTGACATGCGGTTGCCGGATGGCGTTCGACGGCTCCTTCGGCTCGATGTGCTCACGTCACGGGTGGACCGGGAGATCGACGAGGAGATCGACCATCACTTCGAGGAGGCGGTGAGCGCCTACCTGGAAGCCGGTCTGGGCGAGGAAGAGGCTCGCGCCCGGGCCAGAGCGCGCTTCGGCGATGAACGTGCGTACCGCGAAGCACTGAGAACCATCGATCAGGGGAGGGTGAAGATGCGGGAGCGACGTGCGTGGTTCGATGCGTGGGTGCGCACCATGACGTTTGTCTGGAGGGGCCTGCGACGCTCGCCCGGGTTCACGGTCTCGGTGGTCTCAATCCTCGCCCTGGGGATCGGCGCCAACGCCGTCATGTTCGGGGTCGTGGACCGGCTGCTCTTGAGTCCGCCCCAGCATGTGGTCGAGGCCGACGAGGTGAAGCTTCTTCACGTGCGCCGGATCGGGTTCAACGGGGACGTCTTCACCGGTGCCACCCTCACCTACCCGGACCTCGTAGACCTGGAGGACGTGGGGGCATTCGCCGCAGTCGCCGGATACTCGGAGCCCATGGACATGACGGTGGGGCGCGGCCCAGAGGCTCGGCAGGCCCGCGCGGTGAGGGCCACGGCATCGCTCTTCCCCTTGGTCGGTGTACAGCCGTTCCGAGGCCGCTTCTTCACCCCCGAGGAAGATCAGGCGGGTGCCGATGCGACGGTCGTCCTGGCGATCGAGTACTGGGAACGCGAGTTGGGCGCCGACCCCGACGTGCTCGGGTCTACGCTGGACATCGACGAGGGGTCGTACACCGTCATCGGCATCGCCCCGCCTGGATTCACCGGCCCCCAGTTGAGCCCCGTCGATCTGTGGGTTCCGGCGAACGTGTCGATGGCCCTCGAGAACGGAGGGGAGACCAATTGGAGGGACAATCGCGGATGGTACTGGATCCAGGCCGTCGCGCGCCTCGCACCCGGCCTCACGACGGACGCCGCCGCCGCAGAGGCCACGGCGGCTCATCGCGGCGGCCGGGCCGAGATGATCGACGAAGGGCGCTACGACGGGGAAGCCGAGGTCCTCGTGTCCTCCATCATCGCCGCCCGGGGACCGACCGCCAGCCGTGAGTCCAACGTCGCCCGGTGGCTCGCCGGCGTCTCCATCGTGGTTCTCCTCATCGCCTGTTTCAACGTGGCGAATCTGCTCCTGGCGCGATCACTCCGGCGGCGGCGGGAGACGGCGGTCCGACTCACCCTCGGCGTCGGACGCTGGCAGCTGGCGCGGGACGCCGTAGTGGAGAGTCTCGTCTTGGCCGCCCTGGGTGCCGTCGCGGCCGTCGCCGTCGGGCGCTTTCTCGGCGACGCCGTGCACCAGGTCCTGCTGCCGAACGTCGCCTTCAACGACCGCGGGTTGGGCGGACGACTCCTCCTTTTCACCGTCGCAGCCACCCTGGTCGCAGGCTTCGTCACGGGCCTGATCCCCGCGCTTCAGTCCGCCCGCGGCGAGCCTGGAGAGGCCCTTCGCGCTGGCGCGAGGTCCGGAGCAGACGGCCGTTCCCGGCTACGGGCACCCCTGCTCCTCGGGCAGGCGGCGTTGTCCGTCGTCCTCCTCGTGGGCGCCGGCCTGTTCGTTCGAAGCCTCGATCGTGCCCAGGAGCTCGATCTCGGATTCGATTCCCAGGGGCTTGTGGTGGCCGCTCTCCAGTGGAACGAGACGCTTCCGGGGGACGTCAGGGCCCGCATCTACGATGAAGTCCAGACGGCCGTGGAGCGACTGCCCGACGTGGCCTCGACCGCGCTGACCTATACCGTCCCCTTCCGGTCCAGCATCAGCCTCGGCCAACCGAGGGTGCCGGGTCGAGACTCCATCCCCAAGCACCACAACGGCGGTCCCTACATCAACAAAGTCGGGGCCGGGTACTTCGAGACCATGGGCCTCCGCATCGTCGAGGGTCGTGGAATCGAGGTATCCGACGAGACATCCGGTGCGCCCCCGGTAGCCGTGCTCAGCGAGAGCATGGCGACGGCGATATGGCCTGACGAGAGCCCCGTCGGGCAATGCCTGGTGTTCAGGGATCAGGAGGACGCCGGGTGCACTCAGGTAGTAGGCGTCGTCGAGAACCACCGGCGCCAGGCTCTGGTGGAGGATGACCACTTCCTCTACTACGTGAACCAGGGGCACCCAGCGTTTCGAGGCCCGCCCCAGGCCCTCATGGTCAGGCTCCGCAGCGACGAGGCTGTTGGGCTCACTCGCATCCGGAACGAGGCACGCGGCGCCTCGAGCCAAATCCGCTTCGTCGAAGCCGATCCCCTCGGCTCCTACATCGAGCCTCAGCTTCGATCCTGGCGCCTGGGTGCATCGATGTTCACCGTCTTCGGCATCCTGGCTCTCATCGTGGCGGCCTGGGGACTCTACAGCACCCTCGCCTTCGACGTCGCACTGCGCCGTCACGAGATCGGTGTGCGCTCAGCCCTGGGCGCAGACCGGGGTCGCATCGTAGGGATGATTCTCCACCAGGCGGTGGTGCTGGCCGCGGTCGGCGTCGGGCTGGGGCTCGCCATCGCCGCGGCACTTGCCGGGCTTGTGGAGCCGCTCCTCTTCCAGGTTTCCGGCCGCGACCCCGCCACCTATGCAACGGTGGCCGCGACCCTCCTCGCGTCAGCCGTGGTAGCCGGGGTCTTGCCCGCGCGCCGGGCTACGCGTGTGGATCCCCGGGAGGCGCTCCAGGCCGAGTGAGGGCCAGGGGTGGGCCGCCCCAGGCGGTCCGCCCCTCCCGCTCAGGGGAAAAGCCGCAATCTTAGAGGCCCGGCGGGTGACCAGAGCGCTCGGTGCCCGCAGACCTCGCCTGTTATCCGACCCCCTCGATGATCAAGATCCAGAACCGTCCGGACATCGACCGTCCCGACGTGCTCCAGGGCGTCCGAGAGCACTATGGCATGGAGGGAGAGATCACTCCCCTCCCCGGCGACCGGGACCTGAACTTCCTCTTCGTGAGCGCCGAGGGGGATCGATGGGTGGTGAAGGTGAGCACGCCCGACGAGTCGGATGAGATCCTGGAGATCGAAGCCGACCTCATCGAGCACCTCCACCGGACCACGGAGGGGTTTGCGCCCAACGTCCTGCGGTCGACAAACGGTCGCAGGATCGTCAAGCACACGGACAGCCGGGGACAGGAGCACCGTTTCCGCGTCGTCGACTACCTCGAGGGCGGTCTCCTCGCCGACGCGCGTCCGCGCTCGCTGAGTCTGCTCTACGATCTGGGCCAGAGGCTCGCCCAACTCGATAGCGCCCTCGGCGCCTACCCGGACCATCCTCCGGCGCGGATGGATCTGGACTGGGCGTTGGGCCGATCGGGCCTCGTCATGGAGCGATGCTTCGAGCTTTTCCAGGGTGAGAAGCTCCGGCTCATCCAGGCGATCTACGAGCAGTGGACGGCACGCGAGCCAGATTTCCTCGGACTCGGATCCCAGGTCATCCACGGCGACGTCAACGACTACAACGTCCTCGTGTCACCGCCCGGCGAGGGGCCCCGAAGGATCACCGGAATCATCGACCTGGGTGACGCGCATTCCGCACCCCGGGTCTTCGATCTCGGGATCACCATCGCCTACGCCGCGCTGGGGACTGACGATCCGCTCATGGCGGCCGCTGCCGTAGTGAGGGGATTCCACGAGCGCACGCCGCTGAGCGTGGACGAGATCGACGTGATCTACGCCCTGGCCCGAGCCCGCCTGGGCGCGAGCGTCAGCATCTCGGCGTGGAAGCGGCACCAGATGGAGCAGGTCGACGAGTACGCCATGGTCACGGAGGGGCCGGCCTGGGAGATGATCCGAACCCTCGACCAGATTCCGGTGAGGCTTGCCGAGGGGGTGATCCGTGACGCGTGTGGGCTGCCGGCGAGCCGGAAGTCAAAGCGCCTGGGTGCGTGGCTCGCGGAGCAGAAGT
The DNA here is from genome assembly GCA_965229435.1 of Longimicrobiales bacterium. Lineage (GTDB taxonomy): Bacteria > Gemmatimonadota > Gemmatimonadetes > Longimicrobiales > Gaopeijiaceae > UBA2589. The sequence continues at coordinate 1,465,635 of CBDDJE010000001.1, read as the reverse complement.
TCGAGCCTGTGATGGACGTTCCGGAGTCGCGGGACGAGACGTGCGTACTGGACCTGAGCGTGTCGAGTCCACTGCTCACCGGACGGGACACCGAAGACACGGAAGGCTTCACCCGTCGCACCTTCCGTGAGATGGAGGACCGGGGAGCCCGCCTGGGCATCGGCCGGTACCTGGAGCCACGGGCGTTCTACCTCACCGACACCTTCGACGGGCGTGCCGGCGATCCCCGTGAGCGGCGCACCATCCATCTCGGCATCGACCTCTTCGACGAGGCCGGAGCCGAGGTGAAGGCACCGATGAAGGGTCGGGTGAAGTCCGTCCACGACAACGGCGAAGGCTTGGACTACGGCCCCACCGTCATCCTCGAACACGACGGACCCGACGGTCCCTTCTGGACGCTGTACGGTCACCTGGAGCGGGACTCGGTGACCGACCTCGTGACGGGAGCGGAAGTTGACCCGGGAGACGTCATCGCACGCGTCGGACCCTACCCGGAGAACGGCGATTGGCCTCCTCACCTCCACTTCCAGATCATCACCGATCTTCTGGGCCGGGAGGTGGAGTTCCCGGGTGTGGCGCTTCCCCGGGAGCGCTCCGTGTGGGCGTCATTCTCTCCGGACCCGAATCTCATCCTTCGACTTCCGGGAGAGACGACATACGTCGAGCCGGAAGCGTTGGCCGAGCGGCGACAGGAGCGCTTCGGCGCCAGCCTGAGCCTCTCGTACGACGAGCCGTTGCACATCGTGCGGGGCATTGGCACACACCTCTACGACCCTCTCGGTCGCGGCTATCTGGACTGCGTGAACAACGTGGCCCACGTGGGTCACGAGCGCCGGGAGGTGGTGGAGGCCGGCCGACGCCAGATGGGCGTGCTCAACACCAACACACGCTACCTGCACGAGACGGTCATCGAGTACGCCGAGCGGTTGGCCGATCTCATGCCGGACCCATTGTCCGTGTGCTTCTTCGTGAACTCCGGTTCCGAGGCCAACGAGCTGGCCCTTCGCCTGGCCCGGGTTCATACGGGCGGCTCGGGCATCGTCGCCGTCGAGTCCGGCTATCACGGGCACACTCAAGCCCTCGTGGACGTCAGCCACTACAAGCACGCTCGCGCGGGGGGTGCCGGCGCACCCCGTTGGGTTCGGACCGTACCGCTGCCCGACGACTACCGGGGGCTCTATGGGCGCAACGAGGCGAGGCGCGCGGAGCGGTACGCCGGTCACATTCGCGACGCCTTCGCCAGCCTGGGGACCGACGGCCACTCGCCGGCTGCATTCATCGCCGAGGCCATCCTGTCGTGCGCCGGACAGATCGAGCCACCTCCCGGGTACCTCAAAGCCGCCTATCAGAACGCTCGGGCGGCCGGAGCGGTCTGCATCGCAGACGAGGTTCAGATCGGCTTCGGACGGGTGGGCAGCCACCTGTGGGGCTTTCAGTCCGGAGAGGTGACGCCGGACATCGTCACGCTCGGCAAGCCCATGGGCAACGGACACCCCATCGGGGCCGTGGTCACCACACCCGAGATCGCCGACTCCTTCGCCAACGGCATGGAGTTCTTCAGCACCTTCGGGGGCAATCCCGTCTCTGCCGCCATCGGCCTGGCGGTCCTGGACGTCTTGAAGAGCGATCAGCTCAAGGAGCACGCCGCCGTGGTGGGAGGGACGCTCAAGGCGGCACTGGCGACACTGGCCATGCATCATCCGAGCATCGGAGACGTCCGTGGACGCGGCCTCTTCCTGGGCATCGAGCTCGTCTCGGATCGGGCGGCAAAGACCCCCTCCGCCGAGATCGCCCACTACGTGGTGAATCGAGCCAAGGAGCTGGGTGTCCTCCTCAGCGCGGACGGCCCGGATCACAACGTCCTCAAGATCAAGCCGCCCATGACGTTCTCGCAGCAGGATGGCGAGCGGCTCGTGGAAGTCCTGGATCGCGTTCTGGGCGAGGACTTTGTCGTGGCTTCTCTGGGCGGGTAGGTCGCCGCCCTCCAGAGCGAGCGTACCCTCTTGCACTAGTGTCACCACGACACTAGTGTTCGGCAGGTAGTGTCAATGTGACACTAGTGCGCCGACTCGGGAGGGAGAGGGCCGTGAGCGCGTTCGACATCGAATCGTTTCTGCCGTTGCATCCCCACAGCTTCCGCATCCTCGTGGCCCTCCGCGAGGAGGAGCAGCACGGCTACGCTCTGGTGAAGGCGTTGGAGGCGGACCCGGGGGTCGTCGGCACGATCATGCCGGCGAACCTGTACCGGCGCATCCGGACGCTGCACGAGCAGGGGCTCATCGAGGAGACCGACGAGCGACCGGATCCTGAGCTGGACGATCAGCGCCGGCGATACTTCACGGTGACCCCCTTGGGCGAGGCGGTGGCCCGGGCAGAAGCGGTGAGGCTCAAGAGCCTCGTGGACCAGGCAGCCGACCTCCTGTCGCCCCAGGCGTGACCTGATGGATTCGACGCTCACGCGTCTCTATGGCTGGACCCTCCGACTGCTCCCGGGGGATCTCCGGGCCGAGTACGGGCGGGACATGATGCGGCTCTTCGCCGACCGACTTCGGGACACGGAAAGCAGTGGCAATGCGGCTCGCACCGCGTTGTCGGCCTACACCGATGTGGTCTGGCAGGCCGCTCTGGAATGGACGGATCGAGGCCGCGTCGCGGCCGGACTCTTTGTACGGGAGATGACGACGATGGATGGGTGGATGAACGACATGAAGTTCGGCGTGCGCACGCTTCTCCGGCGGCCAGGATTCACGGTTGCGGCCATCATCACGCTGGCCCTGGGGATCGGCGCCACGGTCTCCATCTTCACGGTGGTGAACGGCGTCCTCCTCCAGCCGCTTCCCTACCCCGACTCCGACGACCTCTTCGAGGTCGTGCCCGTCTACACGCTGAGGGGGACGCGCAACCAGACGGTCGACCACCCCGACGTCAGGCGCTTTCAGACCGAGGTCGAGGGGATTCTCCTCGCAGCCTACTCGGGCGCCAACCCGACGCTGACAGGTCTCGGTCAGCCCGAGGTGATCTCAGGCGCCAGGGTCACGGATGGGCTCATGCAGGTCCTGGGCGTTTCGCCGGCCATGGGCCGTGATCTCCGAAGGGAAGACGACATCCCCGACGGGCCCCGCGTCGCGGTGGTGTCCCACGGCTTCTGGTCGGAGCGCCTGGGCCGGGATCCCAACGCGCTGGGTCGAGCCATCACGCTCGGTGGCGAACCGTGGGAGATCGTGGGTGTCGCGCCGGAGGGGTTCGACTTCCCGAACCAGTCGGAGCTCTGGCTGCCCCGCCGGCACAGCGCCGAGGACTGCGGCCACGGATGCCGTATCCTCCGGACCATTGGCCGACTCCAACCCGGGACGTCCATGGCGATGGCAGAAGCCGGCTTCGCCCGGGTGGGAGCAGGTCTGGCTGAAACGGACCCGGAAGCCCACCAGTACGAGACGTTCGAGCTCGATCGCCTCATCGATTCCCAGGTGGCCGACGTCCGGGCAGGACTCTGGGTCCTCCTTGGGGCCGTCGTCATGGTGCTCCTCATCGCGTGCGCCAACGTGGCCAACCTCATGCTCGTCAGAGCCGGCGCACGGCGAGGCGAAGTCGCTCTCCGGTCCACCCTCGGAGCGAGCCGCACCCGCATCGCCCGTCAACTCCTCACGGAGAGTCTGATCCTGGCCGTCCTTGCAGGCGTCGGGGGACTGGCGTTGGCCTTCTGGGGCACGGAGATTCTCCTTTCCATGGCCCCCGACGCTCTTCCACGCGTCGAGGAGATCGGCATCGACGCGACGGTCGTCGGCTTCACGGCGCTGACGGTTCTGGTCGTCACGATCCTCTTTGGACTCCTGCCGGCTCGTGAGCTCACGTCCGTCTCGCTGTCCGAGGGTCTCGGCAGTGGCCAGCGGACGAGTGGTTCTCCAGGGGCGGGACGTTTCCGCTCCGCGCTGCTGGTGGGGGAGGTTGCGCTGTCCCTCTTCCTACTTCTGGGAGCCGGCCTCATGCTTCGGACGCTTTCCGAGGCCCGGGCCGTGGAGCTCGGCTACCGGTCTGAAGGGATAGAGCGTTTTCGCATCTCCACTCCTGACAGCCGGTACGACTCGCTAGACGTCGCTCGGTTCTACGAAGAGCTGGAGATGGCCCTTGACGCGCTCCCGGAGGTTCAAGCCGCAGGTCTCGGCTTCGGGATCCCTCTCGCGTCGGGCAACATCAGCGCTTCGTTCTCCCTCCTCGACCGCCCCGAACCGGAAGCCGCAGACAGATCGTCGGTACCGATCCGTCTCGTGACGCCGGGATATCTGGAGGCGGCCGGGTTGACGATTCTCCAGGGTCGTTGGCTCGAATACTCGGATCGGCGTAGTGACCAGCCGGTGGTCGTGGTGAATCAGGCCTTCGTCGACCGATACTTCCCGCCGGGGGAGCCCCTCGGGACGGAGCTCGAGAGTGATGTGTCGTGGGGCTTCGCCAACGAGCCATCCCGAACCATCGTCGGGGTCGTCAGCGACGTGCGACGACTCAGCCCCATGGAGGACCCCGAGCCGGCCATCTACATCCCCAACGCGCAATTCGCCGCCAACTCCCAGTACGCCGTTCTGCATCTGGCTCCTGGGGTCGAAACGGCCATGCCCGCCGTTCGAGAGGTGCTTTCCCGGTTGGACGGAGACCTCGCGGTAACCGACGTCCATCGCCTGGAGGACCGGGTGGAAGGGGTGTTGGCACCCACCCGTTTCTATCTTGCGCTTCTCGGCGTCTTCTCCGTTCTGGCCATCGTCTTGGCAGCCGTAGGCCTCTATGGCGTGGTCGCCTACCTGGTCACGCGGCAGACTCGGGAGATCGGCATCCGCATCGCCCTGGGTGCGAGTGCCGACGACGTCACGCGAATGGTCTTGAAGCAGGGTGGGAGCCCTGCCGTGGTCGGGATCGGCGTGGGCCTCGTCGCCTCTCTGGCAGGGGCCCGTGTCCTGCGGAGCCTGCTCTTCGGGGTGTCGCCGTACGATCCCGTGACGGTCGTGGCCGTGACGCTGCTCCTGGCTGTGGTCGCTGGTGCCGCGACGTTGATGCCGGCTCGACGGGCTTCGCGCATACCACCGGCCTCAGCGCTCCGGCAAGAGTAGCACCGGATCGTGCCCCGGTGGGGTCAGCTGCGCTCCGGGTCCCCGTCCGAGACGACACGGACCAGCCCGGCCTCCCGGATTCGGCGCACCATCTTTCCACGCTCCTGCGGGCTGCTCAGGCTCCTCCAGAGGTCGCCCCGGGAGACCGTGCCTTCGAGAGCGTCCCCGGTAATCTTGGCGTACTCCTCGACAGATGACACCACCCGGGCAGGTGAGCCGGCACAGTAGCTATTGGGCGGAAGCGAAGTGGAGACCACGGATCCGGCCTCCACTACAGTCCCGGCACCAATCTCGACGTTGCAGAGAATGACGGTCCGAGGGCCGATCTGCGCACCTTCGCCGATCACGACTTTGCCCAGCCGGCCTACATCGAGGAACTCGTCCATCTGCGCGTCGTGGGCGAGTATCAAACACTGAGGGCCGAATCGGACCCTGTCACCGATGTCGATCAGGTAGCAGTGCGCGACATCGATCCAGGTCGAGGGAGGAAGGACAACGTCATCACCGAGGGTCATCCCCATTGCGACAAGTCGTTCCAGGCGACGGCGTTCACGTGCGACCCTCACGCGTTGTAGCACACTGTCAACTATGTTGACGAAGACTCCCCGAATCCACGCCATCAGGGGCTGGATCCGTCCTCGGCGAGCCTGGCTAGACCGGCGTAGTCCACCTTGCCGTTCGACAGAAGCGGAAGCTCGTCGAGTGTCATGATTCCAAACGCCGAAGTGTGAAGCCGCATCTCACGGCTCAGCCTGTCGATGGCGGCAACTGCGAGCTGCGCCTTGGGCTCGAGAACGAAAACGACCAATCTCCCTTCTGAGTCAATAACCGCCAGCGGCCCCACGTCGGCCAACTGATCCTCGATGTCGTCCAAGTTCACCCGGTTACCGAACACCTTGGCGATTCGCTTGATCCGTCCTCGAATATATAGAACCCCGTCGTCGTCGAGATACCCCAGGTCACCGGTGCGGAGCGTGCCCTGGAGTTCATCGCCGCCGGCAAGGTGCCGTCGCTCTTGTGCATAGCCCATCATGACGTTGGGTCCCCGATACACGATCTCCCCGATGTCGTCAGCCGGAGAGCCCGATCCACTCCGATCGATGTCCACGACCCCACCCTCGAGGGGAACTCCGACGCTCCCCATCTTCTGGGGAAGCTGAGCGGGCGGGAGAACGCTGATTCGGGCCGTGGCCTCGGTCTGCCCATACATCACGAACAGCACGCCTCCCCTTTCCGACATCATCCGATGGAAGTGCTCGATAAGGGGCACCGGCATCTTTCCGCCGGCCTGAGCGAGCGTACGAACCGAGGTGGGTGCCAGCTCCTGGAAGCCGACACGGCGTAGCGCCGCGAAGGTCTGGGGGACCCCGGAAATGGACGTGACACCAAACTCATCCACCGCTTCCCAGAACGTCGGTTCCACGACAGAATCGTCTTGAAGAAGCACGCTGGCGCCGGCCACGAGATGACTGTGCAGTACCGACAGGCCGAAGGAGTAGAAGAGTGGCAGGGACGTGACCGCGCGCTCCGCGGGGTCGATACCCAGAGCCGTCACGATCTGGTGCGCATTGGATAGCACGTTCCGGGCCGTCAGACGCACCATCCGCGGACTCCCCGTGGAGCCCGACGTAGAGAGGAGAAGCTTGAGGTCGGGATGGATGGAAGACGACTGCTCAGGCTCGCGCCGTCGCCACACGCTGGTCTCGCCGAGTAGCGGAAGGGCCTCGTAGGCTTCATCCGTTGGCAAGTCGTCTTCATGACCGGCAACCAGGAGCTCAGGTCGGTACGCGTCCAGGATGCGCCGCTTGGCTTCCGCCGAGAGGTTCGGGGACATGGGGAGAACCGCGTGGTGGCTCTCGAGCGATCCGAGATACGCAGCCACCCTGTCGAGGCGGGATCGGCTGAGCCAGGCGACGAGGCCGGGTGAGTGGTCAGCCAAGACATCTCTGACGGCGCCGGCGGCCGCCCGTAGCTTCGAGTAGGACCAGACGTCACCTGTCTCGGCGTCCACGAGAGCGGCCCTCTCCTCCCCACCGACGGGGCCGAAAAGGGCATCGACGTCGCTCACGGAGCCCCCGTCAATCTGACACGTACTTGCGAACGGTCTCGACGACCTCCCCGAAGCTCGTAAGGTTCAAAACGTCATCGTTCGCGATCACGATCCTGAACTCCCGCTCCAACTCCGTGACGAGATGAAGGTGGCCCACCGAATCCCAGCGCGGCTCGGACCGGTACTCCAGGGCCGACCATTCCACTTGCGCGGGGAGACCCAACGCTCGTTGGAAAACGGTCGCGACCCGCTCCTCTATGGGCCTCGCTTCCATCAGGTTCGTCCTCGCCCGACTTGGTCCGCATTCAACCCGCCTAGTATGTTCCCGAACATGAGCATGTCTTTTCCCGCCTGAGGTTCCGTGGTCGCCAAACTCAAGCACACCCTTAAGTGGTGGCGCCACGACGCACGACTCGATGCACTCCGTAAGAAGGGGATGCACATAGGTCGCGACGTACATTGTCCGCCGAGTCTCTACATCGATGAAGAATACTGCGCTCTCATATCGATAGGCGATAGTACGAGCTTCGGTCCTGAATGCGCTCTCGTCGCTCACGATCCGGCGCTCGATGGGAGTCACGGCGTCACCGTCGTGGGCACCATCACCCTTCATGCGTCCACCCACGTCGGGGCACGGACCATCGTTGGACCGGGGGTGGAGGTAGGACCGCGGACCATCGTCGCTGCGGGCTCGGTGGTCTCGCGATCGCTTCCTCCCGATACGGTCTGTTGGGGGAACCCGGCACGCCCGTACTCGACGCTGGAGCAGTACTTGGAGACACACCATGCGCGCGCCCAGAGCGGCCGTCGCTTCGCCTACATGGACTACTCGATTCAGTACCTGGATGAGTCCAGGCGAAGTGAGTTGGTTGCTGCCGCGGTTGCGGGGGATGCCTACATCGTCGGCGGTCGATCGGCGGAGATCGGAGGGATCGGCGGGTCGGTCAGAACTCCGCGAGGAACGTACGTGCCACCCGGGCCGCGGTCGTGGAGCGACGGGCCTCCACCGGGTGGCTCGACCCGATCGTGACCTTCCCCGGGCCGCGGGGCGCCGTGGCTGTGGCGACCTTGTTCACGGTCGCCGTCGGCCAGGCCGCGTGTGGATCAAGGGACCTGCTCGAAGCGAACGACGGTCTACCCGAAGACTCCACCATCCTTTCGCAGTTTGCCCCGGAGGCTTCGTGCCCGGCGGGATCGATCGTCCGTCCGGCCGTTCTCGTCTGCGACACCTTCGATGAGGCCTCCGCCATCGGGGACCGTTGGAATGATTACGCAAGCGCTAACGGATCTTTCGTGCCCGTCGCAGGCATCGGGATCAACGGGTCCATGGGGATGCGGGTCCGGTTCCAGCCAGGTCAGGTCAACGCCGGCCGCTTTTCGATAGCGATCGGCGACGTCCCCGACGAGTATGCCTCGTGGCGGACCGTCGGATCCGGAAATGTGAGGGAGATCTACTGGCGCGAGTACGTTCGGTTCGCGCCGGGTTGGACCGGGATCACGTTCAAGCAATCCCGACTTCGCGTCCTCGCCGACCCGGATCCCTCCGACCCCGGTCCACTGCGGTCGGCCTTCCAGGCCCACTTCTGGCCCGACACACGGTCGGACAACGCGTTCACGGACGGTGCGCTCTTCTTCAACAACACCCGCGGCGTGGACTCCTCAGGGAACGTCATCGACCGCGGGAACAACACCAACACGTCCGTCTGGCTTCCCAGGACGGCGGGTTCGACGGCCATCTACGGCAATCGACCCGATGGCTCGGATTGGATATGCATCGAAGCCCACGTTCGTCTGAACGACCCCGGTCAATCGAACGGAATCGAGGAGTTTTGGGTCGACGGCGAGTTGGAGGCTTCCCGAAATGACCAGAACCACGTGGGAGTCTACGACGCCTACGGGATCAACCAGGTCGTCTTCGACAACTACTGGAACGGGGGGTCGCCCGACTCGAACGTGCTCTATCGAGACAACATCGTGATCTCGACAGAACCCATCGGGTGCTTGGAAGACCTGCCGGACTGAGTCACGTCACTCCCTCTCATGGGCGACCCGTATCGCCCCGACGGAGGCCTTGAGGGAGGAGTAGCGGCTGCTGGAACGCGCCCGCGGCCTTTGACAGAGCGGCCGACGGCGGGAATGTTGCAGAGTACTCGATGGTCGCAGCCCTCGACGGAGGATGACCCATGGGCTCGTACTCGTCGGTTCCAGCTCGCTTCGTCACCGTTGCCGTCGTCCTATCGGCCCTCGGTGCTTCTCCAGGGGCCGCGAGGGCCCAGAGCGGCATCCTGGTCAACGGTGAGGCGGTGACCCAGGACGACTTCGTCCGTGAACTCGGGAAGTTCGGACTCCCCATGACGGTTCAAGTACCAGACGGTTCGTACTGGTACGATCGGGTGTCGGGGCTCTGGGGCGTGAGAGGAGGCCCCACCATGGGCCAGATGCCTCCCGGAATGGAGCTGGGCGGGCCGCTGCGGGCCGACGCCTCCGGCGACGCGGGCACCCTGATCTTCATCAACGGAAGGGAGCTACACCCCACCGAGGTCCTCTACCTTCAGCAGTTGGTTGGCTACACCGTGCCCGGTCGATACTGGATGAATGCGCTGGGAGTCGGCGGATTCGAGGGCGGCCCGGCCTTCTTCAACCTGGCCGCTCTCGCCCAACAGCAGCCGGGTGGGTCCAGCTACACCCGACGCGGGCTCTTCGGGAGCATGGGTAGCGACGGAAACTGCTCGTATTACATGACGCCAGGAGGCTCGAGCGTCATGACCGGGCGCTGCTGAGCCGCGAAAACGAGGCGCGCCTAGCCCAGCCCGGCCTCATATCGCCGAGCGCTCTCCCCGCGCCAAGGCGTTGATGTCGCGGTTCTCGAGGTGCGTCTTCGGAGCGCCATCTCGTGCCGCGCGGATGAGAGCCAGGCCCAGGCGCTCCGTCGTCGTCACGTGGTCTGCGGCGAAGCGATCCAGCAACGGAAAGAGGGGTCCGGCCACCGCGTAGGCCAGGTTGTAGAGCATCGTGCGGGAGGCCACCCCCTTGGCGGGTTGGACGTACCCCGGACGAAAGATCCATGTAGGAGCATCGCTTCGCTCGAGGAGTGCCTTCTCCAAGCCTCCCCGCACCCGGGCCCACATCATCCGGCTCTTCTGCTCTGGGTCGGCGCCGGCGGCGGAGATGTAGCAGAAGGTGGCGTCCGGGCGAATCGACCAGAGCGCGTCTGCAGCCGCTAGAGTGAAATCACGGGTGATGCGCCGGTAGTCGTCTTCGGACATGCCCGCCGCCGACACACCGAGGCAGAAGAGACACGCGTCGCAATCCTGGAAGCGTTCCACCACGGACGAGTAGTCGAGGAAGTCGTCGTGGACGAGTTCCTCCAGCTTCGCGTGGGTCGTCCCTGAGGGACGGCGACCGACGGCGAGGACGTGGGCGATGTCCGAATGGTCGAGGCACTCGAGGAGGGCACCCGAGCCGATCATCCCGGTGGCACCGAAAAGCAGAACGTTCATTGACTTCCCTCGAGGACGCCAGGCCCGCCCCCTCTCGCTCGGCACGGCCAATCGCGGCCAACGATGGGCAGTGCACTCCGAGACCAATTCGAGGCTCGCCCAGAATCACTCGTCATGATGGCGGGTAGGTCAACCCTGGATTGGCAGCCATTGCCACTCTTCACGCGCCTCCCGGAGTCGACCCGGATGTCGATCACGTATCACATCGACCGGAGTCAACATCTGGTCGTTTCCGAGTGGTCAGGCAAGATCACGATTCAGGAAGCCCGAGCGCACTTCGCGGCGCTCAAGGCCGATCCCGGTTTCGACCCGACGATGCGCCACCTCTCCGAGGCGCTGGGAGCCGAGGGAACGCTGTCCTTCGGAGAACTGCGGCTGCTGGCGTTCGAGAGCCCCTTCGGCGACTCCGGCCGGGCGGCCATCGTCGCTTCCAGTGACCTCGTGTTCGGAGTCTCCAAACAATACGAGGCCTTCGCCGAACGTGATGGGCGCGACATCCGGGTCTTCCGCGATCTGAACGAGGCCCGGGCGTGGCTCGGAGTCTCCTAGGACGCCGGCAAGAGCGGGTACAGCGTCCATCCATCAGTCCCGGTATGGGTCCCGTGTCCGCGGCGGCGCCATGCAGACGATGAGCGGCGTCAGTTCGTGGACCACCTCGATGGAATCCCCCTGGGCGGCCAACACGTCGTCCAACTTGCGGTACACCTGAGGCGCTTCGTCCAGGTCGCCTCCGCGTAGAACGACGTCTCGCGTGGCGTTCCGCATCATCTCGTGGGTCACCCGGCCGGGGCGAACGAGGCGCCCCTTCTTCCACTTGCCCTTGGCTTGCATCCGGCCCATGACCCGTCCTGCACCGTGCACCGTGGATTCGAGCATCGCCGGGTCCGATGGCCTTCCACGGAGGATGACCGACTTGTCGCCCATGCTCCCGCCCACGAAGCCGTACTGGCCGTCATGGGCCGGCGTTGCGCCCTTCCGGACGACCACGAACTCCTCTCCGTGGTGCTCCTCCTGCCAGGCGAAGTTGTGGTGGTTGTGGACGAGCTCCCGCTCAGCGCCGCCCAGGAGTTCGACGACCTTGCGCGCCACCCATTCCCGTCCGGCGTAGGCGTACTCCCCGGCCAGACTCATGGCCGTCCAGTAGGCGTCGCCGAGGGGACTGTCGAGGTCGAGGAGCACCTCACGGTTCATGTCGGCCGAACGCTGTGGCGTCAGGCTCCGCCATTCTCCACCCTGCGCCAGCGCCACGAAGCCGTGGGCGGTGATGAAGCCGAGGCCACGACTTCCGAAGTGGACGCCCACCCATATCGCGCCGGATTCGTCCGAGAAGACGTCCACATAGTGGTTGCCGCCGCCGACGGTACCGAGCTGGGAGCGCGCCCGTTCGCGCAGGGCGTCGCGAACCGCAGCGGGGATCGCATGCCACGCGTTCGAATGGAAGAGCGGGTGGTCTGTGGGGGCGTCGTCTTCCCTGTTGGTGGGCCGGCCCATGCCGAAACCGATGGTCGACGCGATCTCGTCCGCCAGCTCACCCAGGTGCGGCCGGATGGCCTCCGCGCTCAGATCCGTACGGATGGCGGCGTTGCCGCACGCGATGTCCACCCCGACGCCGATTGGACTCACTCGCCCCCGATACGCGGCGACTCCGCCAATGGGCATGACATAGCCCATGTGTCCGTCAGCCATGAGCGCCACGTGATCCGCCCTCCCGGCGACAGCGCGGAGCTGTTGGAGCGTCTTGTCGTCGTGGTGCCCGAGGATCTTCACGACACCGTACGACAGCTCAGGGGACGGGGAGTTGGAGGTCCACTACAGCCAATGCGGCCGCCAGTACGGCCCCACCAGGGCGCCGATTCCCCAGGCCGCGAGAAACATCACGTACAGAGCGATGGGAAGGACCCAGAGGAGCACGATCTTGTGCTCCCGCCAGACCCGCACCCCGGTGCCCAAGGCCACAAGGAAGCAGAGGGTGGCCGTGGCCCAACCCCAGACCAGGACGCCCAGCGCATCGTCCAGGTTGTCCCAACCCGGGACGCTAGCCCCCACTCGGGATGCCAGATAGGGCGAAATCAAGGCGAGGGCCACACCCACCAGGAGTGAGATCCAGGACGTTCGGAAGACGAAGGGATGCGCCTTCATGGTCGGATCAGGGAACGCGTGGCCATGCGTCCCGCCCGTCCTCGAAGACAGGCTCGAGGACGGGCAGGATCCACCACAACCCACTCACCTCTTTGACCTGGTCCACCAGGTCGTAGGGCGCAGGGTGGCCCATTCCCTTCTCCGATCACCCCGCTAGGAGTCGGTGACCATGCGACTCAAACGCTCGAGCCGACTCTTGTGCTGCTCCAGCTCCGTCACCAGAGCCTCGAGCCGGTCGTACATGTCCACCGCCGGCTCCTGATCGGCGCTGATGCTGTTGCGGTAGAGGTAGTTGAACTGGTCGCGAAGCATGGGCTGCGGATAGCTGGAAATCGAGTCGTCGGTGACGAGGGCGCGCTCGATCTCCTTGAGCTCACGCTCTACGTCGGTGCCTTCCGAGACGCGCTCCTGCACCCCGCGCAGACGTTCGATGGTCTGGTCGGCGTCTTCGATTGCGGCCTGGATTTCGAGGGCCAGATCGAACTGTTCCTGGAGGTCGGCTACAGTGACGCCATCGGCCGCTACCCGCGGATCCATGAGGACGTTGAGCGACCGCTCGTGTACATCACCGTCTACGGTGAGGCGCGCCGTGTACTGGCCGGGCACGACCATGGGGCCGCCCCTCGCCGCTCCTCCGGGCCCAGGCACCGTGAGGTCCCACACGAAGCGATTGAGGCCAGCCTTGGTCCCCGGCGACGGGGCACCCCGGGTCTGGAAGAAGGGAGCACGCATCTCCTGGGCCCGCTCGGTGGTGACACCGGGACCCTCACTCTCATACAGCCTGATCATCTCGCCGGAGGCGTCGTGGATGCTGAGCTCCACCGAGCGGACACCAGCGGGCAGCATGTAGTCGAGCATGGCACCATTGGGTGAGTACCGAGGCTCGTCCGGGCCGGCCTGGCCGAAGCCTCCGAATCCGCCGCCGCGGAGGCGGTACGCATCCTCCGGCTCGAAGAAGAAAACGTCCTCGGCCATGGCCTCCGCAGCCTGACGCAGCGGTGAGAGATTGTCCATGATCCAGAAGCCGCGCCCCATGGTGGAGAGCACCAGATCGCCTTCGTGAACCTTGATGTCGGTGATGGGCGTCCGCGGCAGGTCGTATTGGAACTTCTCCCATGTCGTTCCGTCGTCCATGGAGAGGTACATGCCGAACTCGGTGCCTGCGAAGAGCAGGCCCTCCCGCTCGGTGTCCTCACGGATGACCCGCGTCGCGTGATGCGACGGGATCCCGTTGTGGCCGGGCGTCAGGAGCGTCCAGCTCTGGCCGAAGTCCTCGGTCTTGTAGATGAAGGGCGTGAGGTCGCCGAGGAGTGTTCGGTAGTACGCGAAGTACGCCTTGCCCGCCTGGTGCGGCGATGGATCGATGGTCTGGACCCGTCCTTCCGGCGCCATGTCCGGGGGCGTGACGTCGGTCCATGTCTGCCCGCCGTCGCGGGTCACCTGGATGAGCCCGTCGTTGGAACCGGCCCAGATCACGCCAGGCTGGACGGGCGACTCCTCGATGGCGTAGAGCACCGAATAGTGCTCCTCACCCGTGATGTCGCGGGTGATGGGTCCACCGGAAACCACCTGCCGCTCGGGGCGGAAGGCGGTGAGGTCCGGCGAGATCTGCTCCCACGTCACCCCTTCGTCCGTCGTCTTGTGGACGAACTGCGACCCGTGATACACGGTGCTGGGATCGTGGGGTGAGACCTCGATAGGCACCACGCGCTGGAAGCGGTAGTTGAGATCCGCCGGGTTGGCGCCGTAGAGGTTCTGGAAACCGACGTAGTACTGCTTCTCCTGTCCGGTCTCCTGGTTGTATCGGCCGAAGCGGCCCTTGCAGTTGGCGTAGACGATGGCTGCGTCGCCGGGCTTGGGAACGACAGGCCCGGTCTCACACCCGCCCACGGCCTCCCAGTTGCCAGTGTGCCCTCCAGCCGAACCCGTGGCCGGCGGATTGCTGGGCACCCGGATGGTGCTGTTGTCCTGCTGGCCCGCGTACAGCCAGTAGGGGAACCGGTCGTCGACGTCGACCTGGTACAACTCGGCAGTGGGCTGGTTGTGCTGACTCGACCAGGTGGCCCCTCCGTCCAGGGTGACGTTGGCGCCACCATCGTTGGACTGGACCTGAACCATGGGGTTCAGCGGGTTGATCCACCGATCGTGGTTGTCGCCGTGGGGTGTCGAGACGCGCTGGAAGGTCTCACCACCGTCGAAGGACTCGTAAGACCCCTCGTTCTCCACGTAGACGTGGTCGGCGTCCGTGGGGTCGGCGATGACGTTCGTGTAGTAGAACGGGCGGTTCATGATGCCGCGCTGGTTGCTCACCATGGACCAGGTCTCACCGTAATCGTCGGAGCGGTAGAGCCCCTCGACGGGGTCGGTGGTCTCCACGAGTGCGTAAACCCGGTTCGGCATGTCAGCCGAGACGGAGAGGTCGATCTTGCCGGTGAGCCCGGTGGGGAGGCCGTCGCGGACGATCCGCCACGTGCGCCCACCGTCGGTGGACTTCCAGATGCCGTTCTCTTCGGCCGAAGCCTCCATGCCGGAGATGATCGTCCACGGCTGACGTTGTCCGCGCCACATGGCGGCATAGATCTCGTCGGGGTTCGCCGGGTTGATCTCCAGATCGATGGCACCGACGGAGTCGGAGGTGAAGAGCACTCGCTCCCAGCTCATCCCTGCATTGGTCGTCTTGTAGACACCGCGCGCGTTCGACTTCGCCCACGGGTTGCCCAGCGCCGCGACCCACGCGATATCCGGATTCTCGGGATGGATCTCCACCGCGCCGAGCTGACCCATCTCCACCAGGCCGCGGCGCTCCCACGTCTGGCCGGCATCGTCGGAATAGTAGAGCCCTCGACCGGTGATGACGTTCGAACGGATACCGTCGGAGCCCGTTCCGACGTACACGATGTCCGGGTCCGAAGCAGCGACCCGGATGGATCCGATGGAGCCGGTCTCGAAGAACCCGTCGGAGATGGGGTGCCAGGTATTGCCGTAATCCTCGGTCTTGAACACTCCACCGCCGGTTCCACCCATGTAGAAGGTGAACGGTTGGGCGGCGTGCCCTGCCACCGCCGTCACGCGGCCGCCTCGGGACGGACCGACATAGCGATAGTCGAGGTCGGAGAAGGCGCGCTCGACCCTCGACAGATCCTCTTGAGCCGAGAGCTCGCCCGACTCGGAGCTCAGCGAGGGGGACGCGGCGAAGGCGAAGACCATCATGACCGTCGCGGCGGCAAAGCCACCAGACCAGGCAAACGTCGTACGACTCATGGAAACCCACTCCTGCGAACCATTCCGTGAACGGGCGAACGCTCCACCCGAAAGAACTCTCAATCTACAGACACGTCAGCCTGTCGGCTCGCTGACCTTGCATGGGAAACTCTGCATCGATAGATATTCGTATAGATACGACTTCGTACACATAGGTGCTCAATGAGTCCGCTGACGAAGCTGAAGCCCCACTGGTTCCACATCCTCCTCGCCGTGGCCGAGCGCGAGCTCCATGGCACGGCCATCATGGAAGACGTCTACGAGCGAACCGAGCAGCGACTCAAGCTCTGGCCCGGAAAGCTGTACGGCGCGCTCCGGGAGATGGAGGACCAAGGACTCCTCCATGAAGTCGACCCTCCCGCCGGTGCTCCCACCGAGGGAGGGAAGCGGCGCTTCTATGCCATCACGCCTCAGGGTCGAAAGACCCTCCACGAAGAGGCGCAACGCCTCGCCACACTCGTGCGGGCCGCCCAGGCGGCCGCCGACAGCGGTGGCTGAGCCGACGATGGTGGCTGGCCGGATGCCGTGACGGACCGCCCACGCACCAGGCGAACATACCGCCTGCTCCTTCGACTCTACCCTCGCGAGCATCGGGAGCGGTACGGCGAGGAGATGGAGGAAGCCTTGCTCTCGCTCATGACCATGGAGCTCCAGAACGACGGCGCTCTGGGTGCCGCGAGGGTCTGGGGCGGAGCGGTGTGGGATTCGTGCATCGGCGGGCTAGCCGCCCGTGCATCCATGAGACGGGAACGACGAGGAGAGGGAGGAAACGTCATGGATACCATGCGAACAGATCTGGCCTACGCGGTGCGCTCCCTCCAGCGGAGGCCGGTCTTCGCCGCCGCCGCGGTGTTGACCATGGCTCTGGGTATCGGAGCGAACACGTCGGTCTTCACCGTGGTCGACGGCTTCATGCTGACGCCGTTGCCGTACGACGACCCCGAGGAGCTTGTCGCTATCTGGGCTGCCCACCCCGAGCGCGGATGGTCGGGGACCGATGTCAGCCACGCCGACGCTCTGGAGTGGCGCGCCCGCTCCACCACGCTGGCTGACCTCACCGTTTTCGACGAAGACGGCTTCAACCTCACGGGAGGCGACGTACCCGAGCTGGTCTCGGCGCTTCGGGTCACGCCCAACTTCCTCTCCGTTCTCGGCCGTACGCCCACCCTCGGCCGCGACTTCCGCCCCGGAGAGATGGGGGAGGGTGTCGATCGAGTGGTCATCCTCAACGACGGCTTCTGGGAGCGCCGCTTCGCCCGCGACCCCGACGTGCTGGGGTCCGTGCTCACGCTGGATGGCGAGCCCGTAACCATCATCGGCATCCTGCCCGCCGACTTCCTCTTCCACGACGGCCGGCCCGACGTGCTGAGGCCCTTCGCGTTCGACGCGGCGTCGGCTCCACGAGGGAATCACAGCGCGAGCGCCGTGGCGCGTCTAGCCGATGGGGCGACGGTCGAGCTCGCCCGTTCGGAGCTCGCCGAGATCGCCCGCCGCCTGGAGGCGGAGTTTCCGGAGAACGAGGGATGGACCGTTGAGGTCTACGGACTGCACGAAGACGTCGTGGGCGACGTGGCCTCGCAAGCGTCCATCATCCTCATGTCGGCTGTCGGCTTCATCCTTCTCATGGCATGCGTCAACGTCGCCAACCTCCTCCTGGCACGGGCCGGCGGGCGAAGGCGTGAGATCGCCGTGCGCGTCGCTCTCGGCGCCGGGCGCGGGCGAGTCGTCAGGCAACTTCTCACCGAGAGCGCGGTCCTCGCATGTCTCGGCGGTGTCCTCGGGTCGGTCGGGGCGACGTGGGGCTATCGGGCCATCGTGGCGGCACTCCCCTCTACGATGCCCCCCGTCTTCCAATTCGACATCGACGGATCGGTCCTGGGCTACACAGCCGCCATCACCCTGGGCTCCGCCATCCTCTTCGGCCTCGCGCCCGCCCTTCGAGCTTCACGTCAGGACGTCGACGCACTCCGCGACGGTGGCAGGTCGGGCCGCAGTCGGGCCGGCAACCGCTTCGGCAGCGCCCTGGTCGTGCTTCAGACCGCCATGTCGGCGGTCCTCCTCGTGGGCGGTGGCCTGCTCGTGAAGAGTGTCGCCGAGATGAGGAACCGCGACCTGGGATTCGATCCCACCGATGTGGTCGCGATGCGCGTGGACCTTCCCACCACCGAGTATGATTCGGACGCCTCCGCGCGAGCGTATTGGACGGACGTGACACAACGGGTTCGGGAGGTCCCCGGGGTGGTCGAGGCTGGTACGGTCCAGAGCGCGCCGTTGGAGGGGTCCAACTGGGGTCGCAGCATTCGGATCGCCGGAAATGCCGACGATCGCGACCGCACGGTCCGGCTCACCTTGGCGTCCCCCGGCTTCTTCGAGGCCCTCGGCTATCGTCTGGCGAAGGGTCGGGGCTTCGACGACGGGGACGGCGACTTCGGCCCTCGGGTCGCTGTGGTCAACGAGGCCTTCGTGGAGCGGTATCTGGCCCCGAACGACGATCCACTGACCACCCGGGTCACGTCCGGCACCGAGTGGTCCGCCCAGGTGGTGGGCGTGGTGGAGAACGCCATCGAAAGGGCGGTGGACCGACCGCACGAACCGGCCATGTACCTGCCCATCGACCAGGCCGACGTCCGCAGTCGGACTCTCGTGGTCCGAACCTCCGGCTCGCCTCTGAGCGTCGTGCCTGCGATCCAGGAGGCGGCCTGGTCCGTCGACGCCGACATTCCCCTCCACTCCATCCGCACCATGGAAGACCTCGTCGACGACCGGATCGGAGGGTTCGCCGTCCTCGGCAATCTCATGGGCGTCTTCGCGCTTCTTTCGCTCCTACTGGGTGCCATCGGGATCTACGGTGTCACCGCCTACGCTACCGCCCAGCGTACGGGCGAGATCGGCCTCCGGCTGGCCATGGGCGCCGACCGGGGTGACGTCGTCCGCATGGTCATCCACGAAGGTGGTCGGAGGGCCGCCGTCGGACTCGTGGTAGGGCTTGGTCTGGCCGTGCTCCTGGGGAGCGGCATGGCCGGGGTCCTCGTAGGTGTGAGCCCCCGCGACCCCTGGGTCTTCGGAACCGTGACTGTCATGCTGATCATGGTCTCCTTCGTCGGGCTCTACATTCCGGCGCGAAACGCGTCGCGAGTGGATCCGATGGAGGCGCTGACGACGGAGTAGCGGTCAGGCTCAGACGGGCGGCAGCCCCTGCAGCTCTCTGGTGGGCTCCACGCCCGCTGCCGCACGAGTGGCCGCTTCCGACCTCAGATCAGCCCGCGGGTCCACTCGACAAAGGTGTCCGCCAATTCATCCATCACCTCGTCGTCCGTCCGCCCCGACCTCTTGAGCACGTGGAAGCCGTGGTCGGCGCCTTCGACGATGCCCAGTGTCGGCCGAGGCTCGACAGCATCGAGGAGAGGCCGAAGCAGGTCCAGGTTCGCCAACTTGTCCCGGGTACCCTGGAGGAAGAGCATGGGGAGGCCGACATCGGCCAGGTGGGCGCCTCGATCGGCGGAGTCGCGTCCGGGTGCATGGAGGGGGAAGCCGTAGAAGGCGAGACCGCGGACGCCAGGCAGCTCACCCTCCGACGCGGCGGTCGATGTCATCCGACCGCCCATGGACTTTCCGCCGGCAAAGATCGGCAGGCCTCCGGAGTGGCGTCCGGCCTCGACGACGGCGGAGCGCACCGTCGCTACGAGGACCTTGGCGGGATTGGGTCCGCCCCGCCCGGCTTCCTTGTAAGGGAAGTTGTACCGCATCGTGGCGACGCCCCGCTCCGCCAGATCGGCCGCGGCAGCCTCCATGAAGGAGTGCTCCATCCCTGCCCCGGCTCCGTGGGCGAAAAGATAGAGACAGAAGGCATCGTCCGGCTCGAGGAGAATGCCCGAGACATCGCCCTTGGACTCGGTGGCCTCGAAGGTCAGCTTCGTCC
This sequence comes from Longimicrobiales bacterium, assembly GCA_965229435.1. Classification (GTDB taxonomy): domain Bacteria; phylum Gemmatimonadota; class Gemmatimonadetes; order Longimicrobiales; family Gaopeijiaceae; genus UBA2589. Next base: position 1,445,670 of record CBDDJE010000001.1, on the reverse strand, counting down.
GCTTCATGTCCCTGTTCCGCTCCTCCCGGTATCCGCTTCTCCTGCCGACCCTCGACCGGTCAGCCGACGCCCAGGCGCAGCCCCAGGCTGAGGATAGGCCAGATCTTGAGGTAGGTCTTCATGTCGTCCTCGAAGTTGCGAGCCTCCTGATCGAGGCGCGCATTCAACCCAGCCTGGTCGGGGTACGTCCCGCCTTCGGCCTGGAGGGTCACGGTCGGCTCACCGGTGAACGCGGCGCCGACGTCGAGGGAAAGGCCGAGCCCCCGATCGGTATGCCTCCCGAACCCCAGGAGAACGTAGGGCGCACGTTCCTTCGACACGATGGTCCCCGTCAGCGTGCCCACCTCCGCGGGGGTGAACGTCTGTCCGCCGATATCCACAGGGCCCTCCAGACGGCCCACCATACTGGGGTCGTCGGGCTTGATGAGGAGACCGCCACCGACGCGGAAGGAGCCGTTGAGGTAGAGATCCAGCCCGACGTTGTACCAGTTCTCCGGGAGATCGAGCTCCATCCGGACGTCGTCGAACGTCGTCGTCACGGTGTAACTCGTGAGACCCATCCCCCCTCGTGCCACGACGCCATCGGACAGACCCAGGGCGACCTCTCCTCCGATTCCGAGGGTCCCCGCCCGGGCGGCGATGCCGAGCTGGCTCGCGGCGGGAGCGGGCGCCGCCGTCGCGATGCCCACGAGCAGCGTGGCCATGGCCAGTCTCGGGCCACATGGTTTTGAGCGACCTCCCGCACAGGAGGTCTTCGGGTCTTTGGCGCGGCGTCGATTCATGTGGCTCCGTAGGTCCCCGGCACGGGACCCGGGCGCATCAACCGAGGATCCGGAAGGCGACGAAGGCACCCATGTACCCGAGGAACAGCATGTAGGCGAACTGGAGGATCGGCCACTTCCACCCACCCGACTCCCTCTTCATCACCGCCACCGTCGACATGCACTGCAGCGCGAAAGCGAAGAAGACGAGAAGGCCGATGGCCGAGGCGAAGGAGATGTCGCGCTGGAGCACTTCGATGAGTTCCAGCGACCCTTCGTCTGCTGTTTCGACCCCATAGATGGTCCCCAGGGTCCCGACGATGACTTCGCGGGCCGCGAGGGAAGTCACGAGACCCACGCCGACCCTCCAGTCGAAGCCCAACGGGGCGATGGCGGGCTCGATGAGCTGACCGATCTGGCCGAGGGCGCTCTGTTCGATCTCGGGCGCCCCCACCTCGGTGCGGGGAAACTGGGTCAGCGCCCAGAGGACGACGGTGACGGTGAAGATGATCCTCCCGGCCCGCTTGAGGAAGATCTTACTCCGGTCCAGTAGCCGCAGCGCCAGGGTCCTCGGCGACGGAATCCGGTATGGCGGCAGCTCCATGAGGAAGGAGGTGGGCCTGGCCTTCAACAGCGTCCTCTTGAGGAGGAAGGCCGTCCCCACGGCCGCGACGATGCCCAGACCATAGAGGCCCAACAGCACACCGGCGCGGAGACCCATGAACGGCCCCAGAAGAGGCTCATCGGGGATGAACGCGGCGATGAGGAGCGCGTACACGGGAAGCCGCGCCGAGCACGTCATGAAGGGCGTCACGAAGATCGTGGCCATTCGGTCGCGTTCGTCGTCGATGGTCCGCGCAGCGAGGATGGCGGGCACGGCGCACGCGTAGCCCGACAGCAAAGGCAGGAAGGCCCGACCCTGGAGTCCCACCCGATACATGCTCCGATCGGCAATGACGGCAGCCCGAGCCATGTATCCCGAGTCCTCCAGGATGCCCAGAAAGAGGAAGAGGATGAGGATCTGGGGAAGGAAGACGATGACCGATCCCACCCCGGCCCACACGCCGTCGACGAGCAGCGATCGGAACCAGGTGTCGGGAAGGGTCGCCAGCAGCCACGTTCCCGACGTCTCGATCATCCACTCGATCCCATCCATGAGAGGGACAGCCCACGTGAAGATCGACTGGAAGACGAGGATGACGACGGCCAGGAATATGAGCGGCCCGGCGAGCTTATGGAGAAAGATGGAGTCCAGCCGCTCATTGAGCTTCGACGGACCCGGCGGAACGAAGCCCGCCTCGTCGACGATGTCGCGAACCAGCCTCCGCCGCTGGGCGAAGGCGTCGACCACCGGCAGGGACACCGAGCGGGGGACATTGCTTAGGGTGCGTTCCTTGTACGGCGCCTCCGGGTCCCCGGCCTTGACGGTCGTCAGGTAGTCCAGGACGTGCGGCACGCCCGCACCGGTCCGGGCGCTCGTCCGGACGATCTCCACTCCCAGCCGTCGGGCCAGCGCCTCGTCGTCCACCACGCCACCGCGCTCCTCGAGCTCGTCGGACATGTTGAGGACGAGAAGGGTGGGGATCTCCAACTCCAATACCGGCTCCACCAGCATCAGCTGATTCTCGAGTCGCGTGGAGTCGACGATGAGGACGAGGGCGTCAGGAGCCCGCATGCCTTCGAGCTTGCCCTCGAGGACGTCTCGCGTAACGCGCTCGTCCAACGTCCTGGCCGAGAAGCCGTGGACGCCGGGCAGGTCCACCAGATCGAGCTCCCGGCCGTCGGTGAGTTCCACCTTGCCCACATGCTTCTCGACAGTCACGCCCGGATAGTTCGCGACCTTCTGCCTGAGCCCGGTGAGCTGATTGAAGAGCGTGGTCTTCCCCGAGTTGGGAGGACCGACCAGCGCAACCAGGGGCGCTAGCGTGGTATCGAGTACCGCCTGCGAGTCATGCACGAGGGCGGAGTCGCCTTCAGGTCGCTTCCTGGAGCTGGGTCAGGAGGCGCACGCAGAGGCAGGCCGCCGTCTCTCTCCGAAGCGCGATGAGCGATCCGTCGACGGAGACGATGGGATCGCCCCCGGGGGACGACCGCACCGGGCAGATACGGCATCCCGGAAGTACGCCCCTCTCGAGGAGCGGCTCGGCCTGGTCGGCAGGGAGGTCGATGGAGATGAGCTCCACTTCCTGGCGAAGCGGCACGTCCCCGAGCCGGAGCTCCGGGATGGCTTCGTCGTGCTGAACAACGGGAAGTGGCTGCATCAATCGACCTGTAGTGCGCTGCGGGTTCTCATCCGACCCGACTCCACATGAGAATGAAATCGAGTCTCAACTAAGCTAAGGACGGTGGGGCGGAGGCGAAAGTCCGTACAAATACGCTCCCGAACCCACCGAAGGACCCGGCATGCGGCGCCGACTCCGGATATATCCGTAAGACCGCTACGCCTCGCCCCTCGTAGCCCCTCGTAGCCCCTCGTAGCCCCTCGTAGCCCCTCGTAGCCCCTCGTAGCCCCTCGTAGCCCAAGGACCCGGAGCTCTACGGAATCGTTGGGCCCGATCAGGCTCTTTGCTCCTCGTACAGATGGACATCCCGCTGGGGGAAGGGAAACGAGCAGCCCGCAGCTTCCAGGTTTTCCTTGAGCGCCCGCGTCAGGTCTCTCCGCGTGCTCCAGTAGTCCTCGGTCTTTACCCAGGGCCGAACGACGAAGTTGACCGAGGAGGCACCCAACTCGTCGACCGCCACCAGAGGTGCGGGATCAGAGAGCACCCGGGGATCGGCGGAGACGGTGTCCATGCACGTCTGGGCCGCGACGCTCAGGTCGTCGGAATAGTCGACCCCCATGACCAGGTCGATGCGGCGCGTATCGTTGGCCGAGTAGTTCTTGATGGTCTCGCCGAAGATCTGGGAGTTGGGTACCCGGATCTGGATGTTGTCGCCGGTGTTGAGGACGCTGGTGAAGATGGAGACCTCGCCGATGGTCCCCGAGACGCCTGCCATCTCCACGAAGTCGCCGACCTTGAACGGACGGAAGGTGAGGAGCATGACCCCGGCGGCGAAGTTGGAGAAGGTGCCCTGGAAGGCCAGGGCGATGGCGAGGCCGGCGGCGCCCAGGACGGCGACGAAGGAGGCGGTGCTGACTCCCAGAGTGCCCACCGCCGTGACCCCGACGATGGTGATGACCAGGACGTAGATCACCCCGCTGAGAAAGGGAATGAGCATGTCGTCCACCGGGGACTTCTTCAGAACGCGGCGGACAAGGCTCCGGATCCACCCGGCGAAGACCCAGCCGAAGAAAAGGATGGCCAACGCGCCGAGGACCTTGGGCGCCCAGGTGGCGACGACTTCCGTTGCCGTGGCCAGAAGGGAGTCGAGGTCGAACATCAGTGCCTCCGGGTGACTGCATGGTTGATTGCGGAACTCTGAAACTCTCGCAACCGACCATCGGGCTCCAGACCTGGGAGGCCGTCCGCGACCCCAAGAACCGCATCCGTGCCGGTGCGGTCAGGCCGCCAGCAACCTCCATACCTGCGTCACCAGAAAGCAAACCGTCACGCCCATGGCCACGGGCATTAGGGTCGCGACAGACGTCCACTTCACGCTCCGCGTCTCCTTGTAGATCGTGTAGATCGTCGTGGAGCACGGGTTATGGAGGAGGCTGAACAGCATGATGTTCACCGCCGTGAGCAGCGTCCATCCGCCGGCCCGCAGCAGCTCGCCAGTGGCCGGCACCGAGTCCAGCTCGAACATGACGCCGGCCCCTTCGCCCCCCCCCACGCCGGCGGTGAGTACCGTCAGCATGAGAACCGTGGGGATGACGATCTCGTTGGCAGGGATCGCCACGATGTAGGCCACGAGGATTACGCCGTTGAGCCCGATGAGGAGGCCGAGCGGGTTCAGCCAATCCACCGCGTGCGCGGCGATGCTCAGGTCTCCGATCATGATGTTGGAGCTCAGCCAGATGACGGCTCCCGCCGGGATGGCGAAGACGATGGCCCGCCATAGCACGATGAGCGTCCGGTCGATGACCGACGTGTAGAGCGTCTGGAGGATCCGCGGAGGCCGGTACGGGGGAAGCTCGAGGCTGAAGCTGGTGGCCTCGCCACGCAGAACGGTCCGTGACAGGAGCCACGACGAGAAGAACATCATGACGATGCCGAAGAGGGCGATGCCCACCACGGCCGCCGCCGCCACCACGCCCCCGAGCTCGGCGGGGACCAGCGCCCCGATGAAGATGGTGGCGATGAGGATCTGGGTCGGCCACCTCCCGTTACAGAGGGAGAAGTTGTTGGTGATGATGGCGATGAGGCGTTCCCTGGGGCTGTCGATGACCCGCGTCGATACGACCCCGGCAGCGTTACAACCGAAGCCCATGCACATGGTCAGCGCCTGCTTGCCGTGGGCCCCGGCCTTCTGGAAGAGGGAGTCCAGGTTGAACGCCACCCTGGGCAGGTACCCGAAGTCCTCGAGTAGGGTGAAAAGAGGGAAGAAGATGGCCATGGGCGGCAGCATCACGCTGATGACCCACGCCGTCGACAGGTAAACGCCATCCAGGAGGAAGCCCTGGAGCCACCACGGCGTCCCGATGGACGTGGCCACGCCAGACAGCCAGCCGTGGACGTTGTCGATGAGAAGCGTCGCCAGCATCGACGAAGGCACGTTGGCCCCCTCGATGGTGAGCCAGAAGACCACCGCGAGGATGAAGAGCATGAGCGGGAAGCCGAAGACGGGACTCGTGAGAAGTCCGTCGAGCTTTCTGTCGAGGTCGAAGCCGGCCTTGGCCAGTCCCCGCTTCTGCACCCTCTGGGCGATCTCTTCGGCGGCGGAGTACGCGTGCTCCGTCACCAGGTCGTGGAAGTCCGGCGGCAACTCCCACCGCAACCGGGTCGCCGCGTCCAACACGCGTTGCCGGGCCTCGGGGTCAGGGACGGGGCGCTCCACGTCGATGTCATCACGGGAGAGCTGGCCGAGTTCGCCAGAACGCACGGCTTCCTGGACCGCCTCGTCGGCGTTGAGAAGCCGGAGGGCCACCCAGCAGGCGTTGGGCACATCGTCGAAGACGTCCTCGATGACCGGCACCAGTCGGGCGATAGCCTGCTCCACCTCCGGCGCCTGCCGCGCCTGCCGGTAGGGTCGGGTAGCACGTTCCCCCATGGCGACGGCGTGGGCGGTATCCAGGAGGGTGTCGATCCCCTGGCCGTCTCGGGCGGTGCCCGGCACCACCGGCACGCCGAGCTCTTCCTCGAGCTTCGCCGGATCCAGCGCAATGCCGTGGCGCCGGGCCTCGTCCATGAGGTTCAGAAAGACCACGACCCGGTCGGTGATCTCCAGGATTTGCAGGACGAGGTTCAGGTTGCGCTCGAGGCGGGTGGCGTCGACGACCACGACCGTGACGTCCGGTCGGCCGAAGAGGACGAAGTCGCGAGCGACTTCCTCGTCGACGCTGCCGGCCTGGAGGGAGTAGGTACCGGGCAGATCCACGACCTTCACCCGGCTCCCCTCGTGGGCGAAAGCGCCCTCCGCCCGCACGACGGTCTTGCCCGGCCAGTTGCCGGTGTGCTGCCGAAGTCCGGTAAGCTGATTGAATACGGTGCTCTTCCCGACGTTCGGGTTACCCGCCAGGGCGATGAGGTAGTCCCACTTGTCGGGACTCAGTCCCAAGCGGACGAGGCTCTGCTCCCGATGCTCCGAGCAGGAGCCACAGGGGTCGATCGCGAGACTCGGCATCAGGCCACCTCCTCCGAATCGACGGGGTCCGGCGCCCGTTGGCCGGACGCGCCAGCGTCTTCGTCCGAGCCACCGGGGTAGGGAGGTCCGATATCGGAATCACCCAACTCCACCCGCACCCACTCCGCCTGCTCGCGCCGGAGGGCGATGAGGGCACCGCGTATGCGATAGGCGATGGGGTCACCTCCAGCGGACCGGAAGGCCGCTTCGATGACCGTTCCGCGCACCACGCCGAGATCCAGCAATCGGCGCCTCTGGGCGCCCTTGCAACGAGGCGAGATGCCGACGACCCGAGCCGACTCACCAGGTTCGAGATCGACGAGCGTCGACACCGGCGCGTCCGCTCGCTCACCCTTGGCGAGAAGCCGCACCGTGACGTTGGCCGCCACGACCAAGTCCAAAGCCCTCTCCCTTCCATGGGCCCGAATCGTCACCGCGTTTCCGTTCCGGCTCACGACCTCGAGCCGAGCACCCACGTCGAGGCCGTCCTCGAGCAGTGCGTCGTAGATGACCCGGGGCTCGTCTTCCAGGTGCACCACTTCCACCGTCCGACCGACCTCGACGCCTGCAAGGGTGGTTCGCTCGACCTTGGGAAGCTCTCCGCCGGATGTGGGAATGGGATCGCCGTGGGGATCCCACGCCGGATGGCCGAGGCGGGCAGCGAGGGCGTCGGCCTGTTCCGATGACAAGGCGTGCTCCATGCGTTCGGCCTCGGCGTGCCATTCCCCTGCTGGGACACCGGTGCGGTCGGCGAGATATCGCTCCCAAAGCCGGTGGGTCCGTACGAGCTGCAACGCAGAGGAGCGGCCCTCGTCGGTGAGCTTGGGCCCGGTCTCCGTATTGTGGGTGAGCTCGGCCTCGGCGAGTCGCTTGAAGAGATCGGCCGCTCGCCCGCGGGAGATCTCGAGGCGGCCCGCCAGGCTTTCCAGAGTGCACGAACGGCCGACGCTCTCGCAGGTGTAGACGTGCTTCAGCGCATCCTCGAGCAAGACACGCTCACTCAGGTGCGAGAGCTGTCTCAGTCGTGCGACGATGCCACGGCTCGGCCAGAGCAGTAACGCTCCGAGGGCGACGACAGCGGCGAAGACGACGAGAGCAACGGCGGGGTCGATCATGGGGGGTCGGGTGGACTAAGGCAGGAACAGGCCCGGTTCCGGGTTTAGGCGCACATATTTTTAGGCTAGCCTAAAACTCTCATCCGCAGGGCCGTCGTGTCAACCTCCCCAAGTGGCGTGGAGATCCCCACTACGCGGCCTCGCTTGATCAGATCTCCGCCGCGAGCCATCGTCTCGCCATGCACTCCGCACCGTCACCACACCCACGCCTGGCCACCCGCGCCGTCCTCGCCCTTTGCCTGGCCGGAGCCCTGTCCACAATGGCCCCTGCACATCGGGCCGTCGCGCAGATCCCCGGTGTTTCGTCCGTCTGCGACGACCGCCCACCGGCCACCGGCGCCTCACCGTTCGCTGCCGAGCAGCCGGCCCCCTCGGAGTCCGGCTCCGACTCGGATCGGCCGGCGTCGGACCTGTACTGCATCGACCTGGTCCCCACTACGCGGGGTGGGGAGGCAGCGGGCGTCGTCGAGCTCCGGCGGCCCTGGTCACCCTTCGGCGTCACCGTCACCGCCGACGGGCACCATAGGCACGACCTCGTCGCCTGGTTCGCCCGCCTCCCGGATCCGTCGAGCCTTGGGCCCTACACAGCCTACGTGGCGTGGGCCACACCGCTCTCCCTCGACCCGGTCGTCCGGCTCGGGGAAGTGAAGAACGGAGAGAACGCCCTCGGAGAGGTGTCCTTCAACAAGTATCTGATCTGGATCTCCGCAGAGGCCTCGGCCGACGTCACGGAGCGGGACGGGCCACTCGTGATCCGCGGCCGGTCGCCATCGGCGCGAATGGAGGCTCACGACCTCCTCGCCTTCGCCCCGTCGGCGGAGGAAGGGTCGAGCATGGCCGGCTCGATGGCCGTGGCGGGCGACTCGATCGGGATGGTAGGCGACTCGACGGCGATGGCAGGCGACTCGACGGCGATGGGAGCGATGGCTGGAATGACCGGAACGACCGACGAAACGTGGGATCTGCCGCCCATGTACGACGGCGTTCCAATGCTTCCCGGCGTGATGGGTTCCCGGCCTGCCGTGTCGCCCCTCCGGCCCACCGTCGTCCCGGAGAGCCTGCCCGAAGCACGCCCTCGCGACATCGTCTCCCTTCCCGACGGCGGTACCCTCGACCTCACCGCCGGCTTCGTCACGAAGCAGGTGGGTGACCGGGAGTTGGTGATGATGGCCTTCAATGACCAGATCCCCGGCCCGCTACTTCGGGTCGACGAGTCGTCCACCCTCTTCGTGAACTTCCAGAACGATACACCGTTGCCCACGGCCGTTCATTGGCACGGCATCCGCCTCGACAATCGCTATGACGGCGTTCCGGGCATCACCCAGGACCCCGTCCAGCCTGGGGAGAGCTTCCGCTACACCATCCATTTCCCCGACCCGGGCATCTACTGGTATCACCCCCACCACCGTGAAGACGTCCAGCAGGAGTTGGGCCTCGCCGGGAACATGCTCGTCGAGCCCCTCGCCGACGGCTACTACAACGAGGTCGACCGGGAAGAGATCCTCATGCTCGACGACCTTCTCCTGACGGAAGACGACGTAGTGCCGTTCGGGGGAGAGTCGGCCAACTACATGCTCATGGGTCGCTTCGGCAACGTCTTCCTCACCAACGGCGAGCCGGAGTACGGCCTGGACGTCGAAGCCGGCGACGTCGTTCGATTCCACCTGACGAACGTCTCGAACACCCGCACGTTCAATCTCTCCTTCCGGGACACCGAGGATGTCGAGGCACCCGCCCTGGCCGTGAAGGTGGTGGCTTCCGACATCAGCAAGTTCGAGCGCGAATCGCTGGTCTCCAGCGTAGTCCTGGCGCCGGCGGAGCGATACACGGTTGAAGTCCTCTTCCCGGAAGCCGGGGCGTACGCCCTCACGAACCGGGTCCAGGGGATCAACCACCGCCAGGGGCTGTTCCTCGAGGAGACCGCCGTGCTGGGCCATGTCGCCGTGTCGGGGGTCGAGGCCGATGGCGCGACGCCCGTGGTCCCCGATGACGCAAGCACCAGCGCCGACGCGACCCACGCCCACGATTTCTACCATCTCCGTCCCAACGAAGACGTCATCACCGACATCGACCGGTACCGTCGCTTCTTCGACCGGGCCCCGGACCGCGAGCTCGTCATGACGCTGGAGGTGGACAGCCTCCCCATGGCCATCCGACAGTCCATGAGCCTCGACTGGGTCTACTTCAATCCGGTGGAATGGACCGGAACGATGCCCGTGATGAACTGGGCGACGAGCGGCGAGGAGGTGGCTTGGATCCTTCGCGACCGGCGCACCGGCGCCGAGAACATGGAGATCGAGTGGAACTTCCGGGTGGGAGATGTGGTGAAGATCCGCGTGACCAACGACCGGGCCGCCTTCCACGCCATGCAACACCCTCTCCACATCCATGGGCAGCGCTTTCTCGTCCTGGAACAGAACGGCGTGGAGAACGAGAACCTGGTCTGGAAAGACACCGTCCTGTTGCCGGCAGGCTCGACGACGGACATCCTGCTTGAGCTTTCCAACCCCGGGCGATGGATGGTCCACTGTCACATCGCCGAGCATCTGGAATCGGGAATGAAGTTCGTCTTCGACGTAGAAGGGACTCGACCATGACCGCACGACTCGCACACCGCGCACTCGGATTCGCCCTCGGCGCCGCCCTGGCCGCCGCGTCCGCCCCAGCAGCACCCGTCGCCGCGCAGAACTTCGACGAGTTCATCGCCGTGCCGAGGGGCACCGTGGCACTGACGAACGCCAAGGTCTTCGACGGCAGTGGCGCCCCCGCCCGCACCGGTCAGACCATCGTCATCGAGGGCGACCGGATCACCGCCGTCGGCCGGACGGGAAGCGTCGACGTCCCCTCCGGCGCCCGGGTCATCGACCTGAGCGGCCAGACGGTGATTCCCGGCCTGGTCGGGCTTCACAACCACAGCTACTACACCGGTGGTAACGGTCGCGCCGCGCAGCTTTCCTTCTCCGGATCCCGTCTCTACCTCGCGTCGGGCGTCACGACGATCCGGACCACCGGCGCCCAGCAGCCCTACGCCGAGCTCAACCTGAAGAGGGAGATCGACGCCGGGCGGGTGGTCGGCCCCACCATGTTCACCACCGGCCCGTACCTCACCGGCGAACAGGGCTCCCAGACCATGACCCAGCTGGAGGGGCCGGACCAGGCCCGTCGGGTCGTTCGCTACTGGTCGGAGGAGGGCGTCGACTGGTTCAAAGCGTATACCTGGATTTCCCGTGCCGAGCTCGGCGCCGCCATCGAAGAGGCCCACCGCCACGGCGTGAAGGTCACGGCTCACCTCTGCTCCGTCGGGTACCGGGAGGCCGTCGCCCTGGGCATCGACAATCTGGAGCACGGGCTCTTCGCCAACAGCGAGTACGCGCCGAACAAGCGCCCGGACGAGTGCCCCCCTGGTTTCCGAAGCGGGTACGCCGACCTCGACATCCAGGGCCCGGAAGTGCAGGCCACTTTCCGCGACATGATCGAGAACGACGTACCGATGACGTCGACCCTCGTCGTCTACGAGATCTCCGTCGCGGGTCGTGAGCCCATCGACGAGCGGGTCTTCGACGTACTCGCACCCGAGATCGCGGAGGAAGTCCGGGCCATCTCCATCCAGCGCCGAGCGGGCCGCGGCGCCATCGATCCCGCCGTCTATCAGAAGGCGCTGGAGTACGAGAAGGCCTTCGTCGAGGCCGGCGGACTGCTTGCCGCCGGCGTCGATCCCACGGGCTACGGCGCGGCGCCTCCCGGGTTCGGCGACCAGCGCAACTACGAGCTTCTCCTGGAAGCCGGCTTCACCCCGGCCGAGGTCGTCCAGATCATGAGCCACAATGGCGCGAAGGTACTGGGCATCGACGACCGCGTGGGCACCATCGCAGCGGGGATGACCGCCGACCTCGTCGTCATCGACGCCGACCTCGAGCAAGCGGGCGACCTCCACGACACCAGCATCGTCTTCCGCCACGGCATCGGCTGGGACTCGGCGAAGCTCATCGACTCCGTGCGCGGGATCGTGGGTGTGCGTTGACGACGTGCGACGGCGCATAGAGGCAGGATGATCGCCTCACGCCCAACCTGACCTCGTGGGCTACCTGATCGCAGCGGTCGCAGCACCGGTCCTCGGGCCGGTGCTGTATCGCTTGCTGCACCCGCATCCGCGGGCCGTGGGCCTGGTCGACGGCTTCGTCTATCTCGCGGTGCCCGTGCTGGTGGCGTGGCAGGTCCTCCCCCACGCGTGGGCCGAGGGCAGCCCGATGCCCCTCGTCGTGGTGACGGCGGGCTTCATCCTGCCGGCTTTGGTGGAACGGGCGTCCCACGCCCTGGCGGAGCAGACCGACAACCTCGCCCTCGTGGTCGGGATCTCCGGCCTGGCACTCCACGCGACGCTCGAAGGGGCTGCTCTCGGCCCCGGCTCCGGCGGCTCCACGGCTTCTGGAGGGGATGCCTTCGCCCTCGCCGTCATCCTCCATCGGATTCCGGTGGGCCTGGTGATCTGGTGGCTCATCAGGCCACGCTTCGGGCAAGGGGCTGCGGCACTCGGTGTCGCGTCACTGATGGTGGCGACCCTCGCTGGATGGGTCCTGGGCCATGAGATCCTGGAAGGGATGCACTCGGGTGGCGCCGAACTCTTCCAGATCTTCGTGAGCGGATCCCTGGTCCACGTTGTGTACCATCAAGGCCGCCACGACCACGACCATTCACGCGACCACCAACGTTCACCCGACCACGACCACTCCCACGAGAACGGCGATCCGGGCGACCACTCGCCTTCACATCATCATCCATAGGCGGAGATAGACTCATGACCACTCACGGCCCCAGCGCCCAGCCCACCCAGACCCGCCGCCTCGCGCGGCACCCTCGAATCCGTCCATCCCTCTTGCGGTGCCCGCAGGATCGCCGGAATCGGAGTTCGTTGTTCGCCACGGCTGCCGCGGCCCTCGCGTTCGCGGCGACTCCCGGTCTCGAGATCGGGGGGCTCGAGGCACAGCAGCGCCCCAAAGCCGGACCCATCGTCGAGACGGCGGGGGCTGTTTTCGAAGTGGCGCCCACACTCGCCACGCCCACCGACCGGGACTACAGGCTGGCGTTCGATATCTCGACGCCGGCTCCCTCACCCGACCGGCTCAACGTCGCGTTCAACACGGCCGCCCGGTTCCTGAACATGCACGGTCAGGCTGGCGTACCCACCGAGCATCTCGGCGTCGCCCTCGTCGTTCACGGGGGCGCGTCCCTCGAGCTTTTGGACGACGAGGCCTATCGTCAGCGCCTCGGCGCGGAGAACCCCAACGCGGCGCTCATCCGTGAGCTCATCGGCAAGGGACACCGTGTGATCCTCTGCGGCCAGAGTGCGGCGTCCCGAGAGGTGCCCACCGACCGTCTCATCGAGGGGGTGGAGGTGGCGCTGTCTGCGATGACGGCCTTCCTCCTGCTCCAAGAGGAGGGGTACCGCGTCAATCCCTGGTAGGGGCCGGCTCGCGGGCGGTCCCCCTCGGCGCGCCCAGCCACTCCAGGATCGCCCGCGTTACCTCCTCGGACGCATCCTGTTGCACGAAGTGCCCCACACCGTGCAACCGCACGAGCTGGTAGTCGCCGTCGACCCACCCCCCGGTCCCCTCGAGCGCGGCGGCAAGGAGGTATTGGTCCGCCATCCCGTGGACCTGCAGGACCGGCACCCGGACCGGCGGCACATCGCCCATCTCCTGATAGGGCTCCCGGGGATAGTTCGCCTGGTAGTACGCCATCATCCCCTCGAGACTCGAACGCTCGAAGGCCTGGATGTACTTCTCGCGGGCGGCCTCGTCGGATACCCACCCCGCGAGTCCCGCCGCGGTCAACCGCTGGTGTGAGCCCGGCTGCTGGAAGTCGCGAGCGTACTGACTGTTGGCCTGCTGTTGAGGGTTGGTGGCCAGTTCACGGCTCAGCCCCTTGGGGTGCGGCAGGTTCAGGACGATGAGCCGCTCCACGAGGTCCGGACGGTACATCGCCGTGAACCACGCGATCATTCCTCCCCAGTCGTGCCCCACGACGATGGCCCGCTCCTCGGACTGGTCGGCGATGACGGCACCTACGTCGGCGATGAGGTTCGGCATAGCGTAGGCGTCCACCCCCTCGGGCTGATCGCTGAGGTTGTAGCCTCGCGTGTCCATGGCCGCGACCCGGTAGCCGGCGTCGGCCAGTGCCGTCATCTGATCCCGCCATGTGTACCAGAAGTCGGGGAAGCCGTGGACCATGACCACCAACGGAGCGCCCTGGCCGTGCTCGGCCCCGAGGAGCGCGTAGTGGATCGTCACGCCATCCGAATCCGCGTAGCGGTGTTCCACCCTCGCCATGACCCCCTCTCCTTCGAGTGTCTGCGACTTCGCGTCCAGCGGCGTCACACCCGAGGCGAGGAGGACCCCCACCATCACCGGCCCGACCGCCTTGGAAGCCACGGACCTCCCTCCGAACCCCTTCAGCGCGCCCATCATACGTCCCCCTCGGTTGCACAAATCCGTCTGAGGACGGATTCTGCAGGACTGGAAGGGCCTTCGCCACCCGCGGAGGTAACGCGCACGCCTGGGAGGAACGAGACCATGAAGAAGAACGACGTCTCACGTCGCCATTTCGTCGGGGGAGCCGCGGCCGCTCTCGGCACGCTGGCCATCGCACCGGAGTTCGCGAGCGCGCGGGATCGGGTGGCAGCCGCCAGAGGCATCCGACGCGTGCCCGGTGGACCGCCAATGCTCCACAGGTTCGACGAGGTCGAGGAGTACGACGCCCTCGCCCACCTCTCATCCAATGAGAACCCCTTCGGTCCGTCGGAGAAGGCGTTGGAGGCCATGAACTACGCCTTCAAGTACTCCATGCGCTACGGCTATCCGGACAACGATGTCCACGAGAAGATCGCCGCAGCCCACGGCGTGGGACGCGAACATGTCCTCATGGGAGCCGGCTCGGGTGAGATCCTCGAGGTCGTGGGCCTGACCTACCTGGGACACGGCAAGAAGGTCATCGGCGTCGAGCCCTCCTACGGCTCGGTCTACCGCCACGCCAGCGGCATCGACGCCGACACGGTCCTCCTCCCACTCGAGGCCGACTACCGTCAGAACATCCAACGGATGGTGGACGCGACGAACCGTAACTACCGCGACGTCGGCTTCGTCTATGTCTGCAACCCGAACAACCCGACGGGGGTGTGCATCACCGCCGACGAGATCGCGTACCTCCTCGACAACATCCCGGATGACGTCCCGGTCCTCATCGACGAGGCGTATCACCACTTCGTCGAGGACCCGGAATACGAGGAGTCGATCAAGTACGTGACCCAGGGCCGTAAGGTCATCATCGCCCGGACCTTCTCGAAGATCTACGGGATGGCCGCCATGCGGATCGGCTTCGCCATCGCCCCTCCGGACATGATCCAGGAGATGAGCAACTACAGCACGGGAAGCGTGAACGCTCTGGCACGCTGGGGAGGCGTCGCCTCCATGGAGGATGTCGAAGCTCAACAGAAGATGCTGGCCCACAACAAGAAGTGGCGCGAGCAGACCAGGGCCGACCTCGCGAGTCTCGGCTTCGAGAGCATCCCGTCGCAGACGAACTTCTTCATGGTGAATCTCGGCCGCGAGGTTGCGCCGGTCCGGCGCGCCTTCAGGGAGCGGTTGGTCGCGGTGGGTCGCGACTTCCCGCCCATGCTCGACCATCTCCGGGTCTCCGTCGGAACCGAAGAAGAGATGGGCCGCTTCATGAACGCCTTCGAGGACATCCTCAAGACACCCGTCATGAGCAGCCGCGGCGGCTGACCCTACCGACTCGGCGCACCCTTGGAGGGCCGTGGGATTCGTCCCGCGGCCCTCTTTGCCATCCGACCCCTACCCGATCAGATTCGTCGCTCGCATTCGACCGCATCGAGGATCACATGAGCACCACCCGCAAAGACTTCTTGAAGCTGTCCGCCGCAGCCGGTGGAGCCCTGGGCCTGGGCGTGGGCCCCAAGGCGCTGAAGGGACAGGAAGCCCCCAGCGAAGGGGCCGCCGCCCGGTACGCCCGTCCACAAGTACCTCCGGCGCCCCGCCGTCTCGACATCCTCGTCCTCGGCGGTACGGGCTTCATCGGACCCTTCCAGGTCCGCTACGCCCTGGACCGGGGTCACAACGTCACCCTCTTCAACCGCGGATCGGGAGACGCCGTCTTCCCGTACCTGGAAACCCTCGAGGGCGACCGGAATGGCGACTACTCGGCCCTCGAAGGCCGAAGCTGGGATCTGGTCATCGACAACTCGACGTCTCGGCCCGACTGGGTAGAGATGGCCGCCGAGTTCCTGAAGGACCAATGCGAGCAGTACATGTACGTGTCGTCGCGCTCGGCGTACGCCGACGTCTCCCGGGTGCCAATGTCCATCGAGGCCCCCACGTGGACGTTCAAGTCGGCGGGCATCGACCCTTCGGCGGAACGGTTGCCTTACGGCCTCGCCAAGGCCGAGTCGGAGCGGAACGCCATGCGGATCATGCCCGGGCGAACCACCATCGTGCGACCCGGCCTCATCATCGGACCGGGCGACGAAACGGATCGATTCACCTACTGGCCGGTGCGCATCCACCGGGGTGGTGAGGTTCTGGCTCCCGGCGACGGTAGCGATCCGGTGCAGATCATCGACGTTCGGGACTTCACGGAATTCATGATCCATCTGGGAGAGAACCAGACCATGGGAGTCTTCAACTGCGTGGGGCCGGCCGTCCCCCGTCCCATGTCCGAGCTCCTCTACGGTATCCGAGCGGTGACCACGGCGGAGACGACCTTCACCTGGGTCGACGACCTGGATTTCCTGGCGTCCATGGGGGTGCGGCCGTACGCCGAGATGCCGGTATGGCGTCCGCCGGTGGAGGGAAGCGAGGGCTTCGCCCGCTTCGACCTGACGCCGGAAGTCGAGGCGGGTCTGAGGTTCCGCCCCTTGGCGGAAACGGCCGCTGACACGCTGGACTACCATTTCTCACGGCCGGCGGAACGACAGGCGAACTTCCGCTCGGGGCTGTCTGCCGAGCGTGAGGCGGAAGTGCTCCAAGCCTGGCACGCTCGATGACCGTCGACGCAACGGCGACGGAGCAGACCACCGCCGCCTCGGGCCGACAGATCCTCGATTCTGTCACTGGAGCCGTTCATCAGCGCATCGTCGGCCAGGACGAGGCGGTCGAAGGACTCCTCATCGCTCTGCTCACCGGCGGCCACATTCTGCTGGAAGGCCTCCCGGGACTCGCCAAGACACTCATGGTGCGGACGCTGGCGGAGGCCATCCACACGGGCTTCCGCCGCATCCAGTTCACCCCGGACCTCCTCCCGACGGACATCATCGGGACGCCGATCTTCGACCAGGCGGCCAGCGAGTTCAGGGTTCAGAAGGGCCCGATCTTCTCCAATATCATCCTGGCCGACGAGATCAACCGGGCGCCTCCGAAGGTCCAGGCCGCACTCCTGGAGGCCATGGAGGAGAAGCAGGTCACCATCGCCGGCGACACCTTCGTCCTCGACACACCCTTCATGGTCCTCGCCACGCAGAATCCGGTGGAGCTCCACGGGACCTACCCGCTGGCCGAAGCGCAGCTCGACCGCTTCGCAATGAAGCTCCACATCGGATATCCGGACCGGACCGAGGAGAAGGCCATCGTTCGTCGCGTCGCCACCGGCGCACGGGCTCCCGTGGACTCGGTGGTCACCGTCGAAGAGATCGCCCAGGCCCGAACGGACATCGAGGCCGTCCGTCTGGAAGACGACATCCTGGACTACATCGTCGAGCTCACCTTCGCCACCCGGGAGCCCGAAGAGTACGGGCTGTCGGACATCGCCGGGCTCATCGAGTACGGGGCGTCTCCCCGGGCGACGATCTTCCTGACCCGGGCGTCCAGGGCGAGGGCCTTCCTGCGGGGCCGCGACTACGTCATGCCCGACGACGTGAAGGCGATGGCGTTGCAGGTCATGCGCCACCGCCTCCGCACGACATACGAAGCCGACGCCCGGGGTGTGGACTCTGACGACATCGTGCGCCGCGTGCTCGAGGCGGTGCCGGCACCCTGATGCGGACGAAGGGCGCCGGAGCCGTCGCGGCACGGCATGTCTTCACGCCGGAGGTCACCGCCCAGCTCAAGCGCATCGAGCTCTCGACGAGAGGTTTGGTGGAGTCCCTCTTCAGCGGCGAGTACCACTCCATCTTCAAGGGGAGAGGTCTCGAGTTCTCCGACGTCCGGGAGTATCAGCCCGGGGACGACGTGAGGGCCATCGACTGGAACGTCACCGCCCGTCGCGGCCGGCTCTTCATCAAGGAACTCGTCGAGGAGAGACAGCTCACCGCGCTCGTGGTCGTGGACCTGTCGGCGTCGAAGGCCTTCGGCACCGGCGAGAAGCCGAACGCCCACATCGCCGCCGAAGTCGCCGCCATTCTCGCCCTGGCGGCCACCTCGAACAACGACCGCGTCGGACTGCTCCTGGTCACCGACCGAGTGGAGTGGTTCGTACCGCCCGACACCGGTCGCCGCCACGCCCTTCGGCTCGTGCTGGAGATCCTCGCCTTCAACCCCGAGGGCAGGGCCACCAGGCTATCCGAGGGGATCGGGTTCGCGGAGAAGGTGCTGCGGCAGCGGACCACTGTCTTCATCGTCAGCGACTTCCTCACGTCCACGGCGGCGGACCCGCAGTTGCCCCACGCCATGAGGAAGCTGGCTTGGGACCACGACGTCGTGCCCATCCGCCTCACCGACCCGGCCACCTCGGAGCTTCCCAACGTGGGGATGCTCGCCGTCACCGATCCCGAGACAGGGCGACGGCACGTGGTGAACACGAGCCGTAGGAAGATCCGGGACGCTCACAGGGAGCGGGGCCTCCACGCAAGGGCGGTGGTGGACGGGATCTTCCGTGATCTTCGGCTCGATGTCGTGGATATCGACACCACCGAGGACTACCTGCCGCCCCTCATCGGCTTCTTCCGGGCGAGAGCGAGGGCGCTCCGATGAGGCCGGAGGCAAGGCGATGAGAGTGAGGGCGCTGCGATGAGGCCGGAGGCAAGGCGATGAGATTCCGGGCGAGGGTTGCCGCGACGGGTTCGATCCTCGCGGTCGCCACATCGGTCGTAACCGCCACTCTCCACCCCCACACCACCCTCCACGCCCAGGGCACTCCCCAACAGCGAACCTCGCCCCTCGAGTCGGTGGCCCTCTCCGAAGACTCCGTCGAGATCGGCGACCGCTTCGACCTCCGCCTCCGGCTTCGTCTGAGCCCCGCCGACGTGGCGTTCTTCCCGGACTCACTCGGCGCGCCGGGCGTAGAGCCGTTCGACGCGGTCGAGTGGTCGGCCGAAACGGGCACCGACGGGACCCGGCTGCTCACCATCTCCTATCCGCTCCTCGCCTACCAGACGGGCCCGGTGCTGGTCCCCGACTTCGACATCTTCGTGGCTCCGCGGGCCGAGGCCGTGGAGGCCGACTATGCCGACTCCGAAGATCTCGTGGGCTCGTGGGAGGCCTTCCGAGCCGCACCGGCCCGCGTGCCTTCGGTTCAGCTCCTCCCGGTGCCTCCGCGGCAGGTGATGGTGGCCACCGTCCTCGGACTCGACGACAACACCACCCAGATCACCCCCCGCCCTCCGGCGGGCCTGTCCGGCGGCAATCGTGACTGGCTGTCGACCGTCATGCTGGCGGTCTTCGGCGTCCTCCTTTCGGGCGTCGCCATCTCCTCGACCCGGGACTGGATGCGGTACCGGGCGATGGTCCCGCCCCCTCCACCGCCGACGCCCAGGGAGCGGGCTCTCTCGGTCCTCAGCGAGTTGGAGGCCTCGGGGATGCACGCCGATGGTCGCTTGAAGGAGTTCTACACCGCCTGGAGCGAGGCCATCCGACGCTACATCGAGAGCTTCCAATTGGCGTGGGGCCCCTCGTGGACGAGCACCGAGTTGATGAGCGACCTCCAAGGTCGGCGGCGGTCCGTCGCGGTCGAGCGGGCCATGGGCCCTGAAGAGATCGCGGGCGTCATGAGAACGGCCGAGGAGGTGAAGTTCGGCGGGCTGCGACCGGAGCCCGAGACCGCGCTGGGCCACCTGCGTCGGGCTCGGGAGTGGGTCGAGGGAGCCGCGGAGGGAGAGGCCCAGGGGCCCGACTCCAACGGAGCAGAATGGTGACCTTCGGCTTCGCGGCATCGTCGTGGCTCTGGCTCCTGGCCCCAGTGGCCTTGCTCCTGATCTGGATGCGCCCCCGAGCCTCACAGGCCCTCGTCCTTGCGACTTCGGAGGAGCCGCGGGGCCACCTTCGACGGAGCTGGACCGGGTCGATCCTCGAATGGGCACCCCTCCTCTTGCGCGCGGGAGCACTGGCCGCCGTCGTCGTCGCCCTTGCCGGTCCTCAGGCCGTGGAGGTCATCGAGGAGCCCAGGACCGAAGGGGTGGGCATCGCCCTGGCCCTGGACCTCTCCACGTCCATGTGGGCGGAAGACATGGGGGCCCGGCAGAGCCGTTTGGAGGTCGCCAAGAACACGGCCCTCCGCTTCATCGAGGCCCGGGACGACGACATGGGCCTCGTGACCTTCGCCGGAGAGGCCCTGACGCGCCTCCCGCTGACCCACGATGCCTACGTCGTTCGGGAGGCCGTATCGGAGCTCGAGGTCGGCCTGCTCATGGACGGCACCGACATCGCTGGCGCCATCGCCGCAGGTGCCGGACTCCTCGACGACGTGCCCCACCCTTCGAAGGTCCTCATCCTCGTCACCGACGGAGCTCACAACAAAGCCGGGGTCATGCCCGATCTGGCGGCTCGCGCCGCCGCCGCCGTGGGCGTCACCATCTACCCGGTGGCCATCGGTCAAGAACGAGGGCGTGACACCCAGGCCATGGAGACGGTCCTCACCCAGGCGGCGAGAATCACGGGGGGACGTTACTTCAAGGCGACCGATGCCCGCGCCCTCGACGAGATTTACGACGAGATCGATCGGATCGTCCAGCCGTCGGAGGAGATCGTCGAGCGCATCGAGACGACGCCGTACTCGTGGCTCTTCGCCCTCCTGGCCCTTCTCCTCGGAACGCTGGCGACGGTACTCCGAGGCTCTCCGTGGGGGGTGCTCCCGTGATCTTCGATCGCCCGGACCTGCTCGTCGTGCTCCCCGTGGCGGCGTTCATCCTGACGCTGTCCATCCTGTGGCAGTGGAGGCGCTCGCGGAGACTCGCCGATGCGTTTGGCGGCAGCACAGCGGCTCGGCGACTCACCGGTCGGTCCTTGCACCGCTTCCCCACAGCGAGGCTCGGTTGCACCGTGCTCGCCGCCGTCGCCCTGACGCTGGCCGCCTCCGGTGCACAGCGGGACACGGGCGAACCTCCCCCTCCGGCGACGCCAGTGGACCTCGTCGTGGCCCTCGACGTGTCCCATTCGATGACCGCGGCCGACGTGCAGCCGTCACGGTTCGAGGTGGCGAGGGCTTCCCTGGACCGGATCGTCGAGGCGAGAGTGGCCGACCGCATGGCACTCAGCCTCTTCGCCGGTTGGCCCTACGGGTTGGTCCCCGTCACCGATGACGACACCGTCCTGGAGTACTTCGTGCCTTGGCTCCAGCCGGAGCTGCTCCAGCAGCGCGATCAGGGCACCGCGCTGGCCGATGTCATCGACCACGCGGTGGTCCAGTGGACCGATCGCGCCCGTGACGACGCGGTCCCGGTTCTACTCCTCATCTCCGATGGTGAGGCTCATGGTGCCGGTGCCGAGGTCCTCCGAGCCGCCAATCGAGCCGTCGAGGCCGGCCTCCGCATCTGGACCGCGGGTGTCGGCACGCCCGAGGGAGCGCCGCTCTTCGTCTCCGCATCCGGCGGAGCACCTCTCCTCGAAGGGTCGGGAGGGCAGGTCGTCGCCGGCTACGACGCCGACCTGCTCACGGACATGGCGAGGATCGGTGGCGGCGCCTTCCACGCCCTCTCGTCCGCCGAAGACATCGACGGGCTGGTCGCCGAACTCAGGCGACTGGGCGGTGACGTGGAAACATCCGAAGAGGCTCCCTTCGACCCCACCCTGCTCCTCCTCCTCGTTGCGCTGGCCCTCCTCGCCACCGACGCCATCCTGGACACGGGCGTCCTCCTCCGACGCCGGGACCGCAGCGCGGTGGAGGGAAGGGCATGAGGGCCCGGTCGCGTCGGATCCTGCTGCGCATCGGGCTGGCCGTATTCGCTGTGGGCGGACTGGCCTGGGCATGGTCCCAGGAGCGAGGGAGCCTGGAACGCGCCAACCGACTGGCACGAGCCGGCGAGGTCGAAGAGGCCGCGACGCTCTACGAGGCGAGGGCCCTGAATACTCCGACGGACACTGAGCTGCGCTACAACCTGGGGACGACGCTCATTGCCCTGGACTCCACCTCCGCCGAGTTCGAACTCGCTCGAGCCACGGCCGGCGGACCGAGAGACGTCCGTGGCAGAGCCCAGTACAACATCGGGCTCGTCCGTCTTCGCCGGGCCCTCGACGTTGCGGATCCCGACTCGGTGCGTTCCGACGCCGCCGCCGCCATCGAAGCCAACCGCCTCGCCCTCCGCCTGCGACCCGGCGACCCCGACGCGAAGTGGAATCTGGCCATGGCGGTCCGCCTCCTGGACTCCATCGATGCCTTCGAGCGGCGAAGTGGGCGAGAACTCACGGACGGAGCCGTCGAGGCCGATGTCGTGACTCGGTCGGTGAATGTCCCCGATCCGGAGGAAGACGAGCGGGCAGAGGACCCGCCGGCCGAAGGGGAAGAGGAGACCGCGGCCCTGGCGACGGAGGAAGGACCTCTCTCAGCCGAGGAGGCGGAAGATATCCTGGGCACGAGTCATCTGGATCCCACTGAGATGCTCAAGAAGCTCCTGGCTATCGAAGGCCGTGGCCGGTCCCTGTTCCGACGCGGGACGACGTCTCGCCGCTGGTAGACTGTACCCGACCTTCGAGCCACCCGTCCGCCCGGCGCGGGCACGGTCGGAGTTGCGAGGGACCCGTCGGCGGGGGTCCGGCCGATCAGCCCCGATGACTCCACCCGAAGATCTCGACTTCGGGCAGATCAGACGAGGCCGGCGCACACTCCGGATCCTCGTGGTGGACGCCGGCTCCCAGCGCTCCGAAGTCCTCCCGCACCGCCTCGCCCGGTCCTGGAACGACGACATCGACCGGTGCGACCTCCGCCGACAGTCGTCGGGCGGTACCCTGGATGGGCACGCAATCCAGTCGAAGTGTGACGGGTGCCACACGGCCCGACACGATCCTGATGTCCCCGTCGCTCGGCGGTCGGCTGGGATCCCAGGATCCGATTGGAAGCTCCTCGAACTCCCGCCGCTCGTCCCCGGGGGAGATGGGCGTCAGCGGCGAGTCACCGGGAAGCGGGATCCGCCAGACCCAGGTACTCACCGAAATGTGGGCGTCCAGGATCCAACTCGCCTGGTCACGGAACTCGCGGTCGACGAAGACCGTTCGAGTGGCCATGGACACGTACGCCGCGGGCCTGGCTCGGACCGGAGTTGCAATGCGGACCGCCTCCCCGAAGACAACCACGACCGGACGCGCCTCGGATGCCCGGTCCACGCCAAAAGCAGCCTGGTCTCCATCCCGGCCCGGCGACCCTTCGGCTACCTCCCTCGTCTCGAAGGTGCAGCCGGCAGCACCGAAGCCCAGCGCCCACCCGACCGTCCGGAGGAATCTCCTTCGGGTCGTAGTCGTATCGGCCGTCGACATCGAGAGGGGCGACGGCATCGAGCGGGGCGGCGGAATCGAGCGGGGCGACGAAGGGCGGATCAGAAGCCTCGACCTATGGAGAGATGCAGATGCCAGCGACGGTACGACTGCGCCTCGAGTTGGTCCAGAGGAACGCCGTCAACGATGGCCCTGGCCACGACTCCTGGGGAAAGAAGATCGACGGGAATGGGGTTGAGCTTGTAGCCGACACCGACGCGGATGGGCCCGACGAGCGTCCCGAACTCCAGGCCCCCACCTACGGCGTACGCCCAGCTTTCCCGGCGGAGTTCGGGGTCTCCGGGATCGAACGTCTCACCTGGGCTCCAGACACGACCCGCGTCGAAGAAGACGTATGTCCGGTGAGGGTCGGACAGAAGGGGGAAGGGCATCCCCAACTCCGCCGTCCCGGTGAGGCGCACCAACCCTCCCGCCGGTACGAAACGATCGGCCACCACCACGCCGTCCTCGTCCACCCCGACATCCGGAATCTTGGACCCCATGAGCCCATTGGCCCACCCGCGCACGTCATTGGTGCCACCAGCCGTGAACATGACGTCGCGAAGTCCCACGATGGCCCTCGTGCGGGACACGCCGCTCTCCGGATCGCTCTCCCCGAAGGGGAAGAGCCGACCGGCGGTCCCCCGCATGTAGAGGGTGAGTCCCGGTGTCAGGCGCCGGGCCGCCATCCCCTGGACAGACATGCGGAAGAACTCGACGTCGCTGATGCCCGAGGGTCCCGTCACCTCGATGCTCGGCTCCACCAGATACCCCGACGTGGGATTGATGCGGTCGTCCAGGGTCCCGTAGGCGCCCCGCAGACGGAAGATGCTCTTCACGAAGATGGGTGCGAAGACACTGTCGCCCTGGGCGATGACTTCACTGAGGGGAGTGAGCTGGTACGTATCATCAACCCGTAGCCGTGAGACCTCGTGCTGGGCCGTGACGGTCTCCAGAGGACGCACCCGGTAGATGACGGACGTCTCCAACCCGTAGAGGAGCGATCTGTCACGGAAGTCGTCCCGAAAGCGGACGAACGGCCCGAAGGTCCCCGCCATCGTCCGCTGGATCAGGTAGGGCTGACGGACAAGGGCCGACAGACCCACCGTGCGGGTATTCGTCGCCTCGAGGGCACCCCACCCGCTCTCGAAGTTGGACGAGAGCGTCAGCGTGCGAGCCCCGCCATAGAAGTTACGATGCTGCCAGTGGGCTTCTCCGCCCACCCCCGATTCTGAGCGCCATCCCACCCGACCCCAGATCAAACGCGGCTGGGCCTCGTTGAGTCGATACCTGACCACCACCGACGTGTCCGGGGGCTGGCTATCCACGAGATCTCCGAGAGCCCGTCGGACGAGATCCAACTCGAAGAGCTCCCGCTGACCCTCGCTCACCCGTCGCGCGCTGTACCAGTCGCCGACACGGATGGGGATCTCCCTCCGGAGAACCGGAGGCTCGAGCCGCTCATTCCCCTCGATGCGGATCTCATCTACTCGGGCACGGGCGCCCGGTCGCGCCTCGAGGGCCACCGAGACGTCCGTGCCGGACGTGTCCGCTCGAACCAGTGACGCCTGGACCCACGGATAGCCGCGATCGGAGAACCAGTTGGTCGTCTCCTGCACCAGGCGCGAGCGTTCTTCCTGACTGAATCGTCGCCCTCGGGCCTCGGCGAGACGTGACGTGAACGAGGTCCACTCGTCCTGGAGGTCGTCCGGTATGTCGTCCGTCACCGAGATCGATACGGTATCGATGGTGAGGGGCTCACCCTGGTCTACCACCATGGTGATGGCCACGCGGTTCACCGTGGTGTCGAGGGCGACATCATAATCCACCACCACCGAGGGGAACCCCGAGCTCCTGTAGAGCCGACGGAGGCGCACCACGTCCCGCTGGAGCACCACTGGACTGAAGGGTGCGAACTCGGGGCTCGGTACGAAGGGGATGAAGTCGAAGGCCTTCTTGGCCCAGGTCAGCGAGCCGGGGCCCTTCACCGCTACCTGCGTCTCCAGGCGGGACGTGGGAATCGCCGAACCCGACGGGAACGACCACCCGACCTTCTCGATACGGGTTTCGGTATTCACAAGGAAGAGCGACGGCCCGTCGGATTGCTGGGCGACGGCGAGCCCTGGCACGATGCTCACGAACAGCGCGGCGGCGACGAGATGCCGGACCTCAGTACGCACGACGCCCTCTCAGGAAGAAGCGCACGCTGGAGCCGGAGCCCTCGACGTTGAGAAGGAGCCACCTCCACGCTTCGTACTCGATCTCCAGTTCGGATCGACCCTCGGATCCGAAGGACAGGCCACTCCCCTCCTGAAGCGAGATGGGCTGGGCAAATCCGACGTAGAGGCGAGGCGTGACGTACTTCCCGGCCACGAGCGTCGCCTGCCTCAGACCCTCCCGTCGAATCTCGACCACGTCGAGCCCGACACTCCCGGCCGCGGCGGACTCGATGAGCGACGTCATCTGGCTGAGGGCCAGGTCCGCGCCTGCGGCGACGAGACCTCCTCCACCGGCGCCGTCCTCGAAGGAGAGGCTTCCGGCAGCGGGACGACCGGTGGCGATGTACGAGACGATATCCGCGTTCTCCAGCGGCGGGTTGGAGGACAGTGTCAGGCTCAGGTCGTCCTGCGTGCCCGCGACCTCCAGGATGATCGTGACCTCGGCGTCGTCCGGATTGTCCCTGGACGGAATGGTGTACGTCGCTTCCAGGTCCACCCGAGTCTGGGCAGGGGGTCCGTTGAAGTTGACGGTTCCCGTGGAAAGCTCGAAGCGCCGCCCGAACTGCTCCACGAAGCCACGGCCATCGATGACGTCGACGGATCCCTGGAGGGACGGAAGCTCTCCCGGTCGTAGCTCCACTTGCATTGTACCACTGAAGGGAACCGCCATCTCCGGACTGGTACGCTTGCGCAGCCAGGAATCGCGACCGAGCTCGACGTCGAGGTCCGCCGTGATCCTCTCGGCCAACGGACGACGGGCCTGAGTGGGATCGGGAACGACGCCGAACCGCTCCCGGAGCATCTGCAGGTCTTCCTCGGTGAGCTCGACCGGCTCGAGGCCTCCTGACGTCACCCGCTCGTCCAGGAACACGTCCAGGGATTCGATGCGGATGTCGCCGCCGATGACCGGCGCGAGAGCCGCTCCATCGACGGTCAGGGAGCCTGACACCACCGCCCAGTAGGCGTCGGTTCGGATGGCCCGGAAACCGTTGAGATCGACCTGGAGATCGAGGGGCATGTCACCCGTAGCCTCCACCGTGCCCTCTGCGGTGGCGACGCCCGACGATCCAGAGATCCTCGCCGAGTCCACCACGAGGGCCGTGCCATCGCCGCGAAGGGTCATCCCGATGGCGTCGTAGCGCACCCCGAGGGCGGTAGGGTGCGCGGCTCCGTCACGCATCCGGATGGCTCCGGACAGATCGGGGTCGGAGCTCGAACCCGTCAGGCTGATGGCGCCATCCAACCGGCCGGCGATGGAAGCCAGAAGATCAGCAGTGAAGAACGCCTCGGTCCATCGCAGGTCGAACGCGTCGGCCTCCAGGCTGACGTCGAGGGAGTCCGATACGACGCCGAAGACCCTCTCATCGGGCGACGCGGACCTCATGGCTGCCAGACTGGGCTCGCCTACACCGTCTCCGCGCCCGACACCCGGCATGAGGCCGCCTCCTGTGAGGCGAAGCACGCCCTGATTGGCGTCGAACAGCTCCACATTGCCCCGGATCCGTCGTCCGTTGCCTCGCACCCGCATGGCGACGGGGCCCGGCCTACGCCCTTGCCGATGCAGGGCCCCTGCGATGTCGAGCCACGCCTCGGGGGAATCGGTAGTACCCTGGACCCGAACACGCCCGGACAGCCATCCGCGAAGCCTCGGGAGGCCAACGAGATCGGCGACCGTGGCCACGTCCGTCGAGTCCATTCTGGCATTGAGGTCGAGGGCGCCGGCCTCGGATACACCGCCTTCCACGCGGATCTCCTGCTCACCGGCACGCAGAAGGACCGGCTCCACCGACAGGCCTTCCCCGTACTGGAAGACGGCTTCGTCCACCAAGCGCCACTGATCCTCGTCGATCTGGAAGCGAAGGTCTTCGATACGTGCGGTGCGACCCTCCGGGCGGGGATCCACGTGGACGAGGATCGAGGCCTGTCGGCGGTCATCCACAAGCGCCTCGGCCTCCAGCCGCAGGCTGTCGGCTCCGCCGGACGCGCCGAAGCTCACCCGGCGCACCTCCGAATCCGGCAGCAAGATGCGGTCGAAGGTCAGCTGCATGTCGCTGGAAGAGAGCCCGAGGAGGGGGCCGTACGGTGCGGCGACGACGCCTTCGCCCGTGAAGCGGACCCCCGTCATCCGCAGCTGGTTCACGACGAGGGCCTCCAGGTCGAGAGCGGTGTCGAAGCCCAGGGAGTCGAGCGATCCTGCGAAGGAGGCCTCGAACGTCCCGTCGCCTGTCGCGAGGACGTCGAAGTTCCCCAGCTCGCGGAGGGGATCGAGGTCGAGAACCCGACCTCGCACGTCGATACTGCCAGACGAGCCACCAGCCGGCAGTCGACCCTGGCCGAAGGCGGTGAACACGTTCGACCGGACGTCCAGCGTGTCCACACGAAAGCCGGTGGAGTCGAAGACCACGGAGGCGATCGCCCTCTCTGATTCGATCCGGTTCCAGCTCGCTTCGGCGACGACGAGCTGGCCACGGGCAGCCTCCCAGGTTTCACCGACCCTGCTGCCGGACGCAGACAGGTGAAGGGAGTCCAGCGCCGCTCCACCCAGGAGCGCCGTCGGGCCACCCAGGCCGCCGGCCGCCACCATGTCGAAGGAAAGGGAGTCGCCCGCGGCCTCCACGGTACCGTCGAGCTGGATCCGTCCACCTTCGGTCGGTCGAATCGCGCCTTCCAGGGCGAAGCGGCCTGGCTCCTCGGCGACCACGTCCACATGCAGCGTGTCCAGCCGGGCCAGTGAATCGGCACTGGAATGGGCGACCGAGAGGGAGACTCGCCCCGTCGCCGTCGACGCTACGAGACCCGACACGTCCGCATTCCCTCGCACTCGAAGCGGTGTGGGGAGGACCCCGGCCAGGGTCAGCTCGGCCTCGCCTTCGACGCGCTCGCCCCTCACTCGAGCGTCGACCCGCCCATCGTCGAGGGAGTAGGCCCCCCAACGGGCGGAGTCCACTACCGCCAGCACGTCTCCCGTCCGGGCGTCGGAGAGTGTCCAGCTTCCGGACGCGCGACCGTGAGCCGCTCCACCTACCGCGCCCTCGCTCCCTTCCCGGACGAGGGTCAGCGAATCCGCCTCGAAGAGGATGATCGAGTCGGCGAGTTCGATCGAGTACCGTGACCGCACACCGCCCAGAGCCGAAACAGCGAAGAGCATCCCAGCCGCCCCCTGCCCCTCGATGACCGAGGTCAGGGAAACGGTGTCGATGGCGACATCGGCGTAGCGGGAAGGAGCCAGCTGCAGGTCGGCGACGCCCGATAGCGCTCGAGGAGCGACGCGTTGGAGAGGCGCTTCGCGCCGAAGAGCAGATTCGCGCCGGAGGCGACCTTCGAGGCGGCCGGTGAGGGTCGTCGAGGGATAGATCGTGTCCACGAAAGCGAGGTCGAGGTCCGTGAACGTGACCCCGGAAGTCTCGACGTCCAGTTCGGGAGCCCACGCCAGGCGTCCGGCACCCCGCACCGTGCCGTTGCCCAGGCGAAGATCGCCACTCCATCTCGCCGTCGTGCCGTCCGTCTGGGCCGAGACAGTGCCCAAAGAGACAGCGGGCCGCTCGGCCGAAAGCGCGACATCTGCCTCTACGGTCACGGGGAAGGCGCTGGTGATCGAGTCCTCGACCAGCGCCCCCGTGATGTCGAAGCGGGCGATGAGCGGCCGACGAGTAAGTCGGGCCGGGTCCATCGATCGCGGGGCGTAGCGCACGGATCCGTTCGCGGCGTATCCGGAACCCGGGGCGAGTCCATCGAGGGAGAAGCGGACGGTCAGGTCTCCGGCGCCGTCGAACGCCTCCGGAGACCATGGCGCGAGGTCGACCCCTCTGACGCTCATGGTGCCGCGTACGCCCACAGCGCTGCCGACGCCGGCCGGCCGGAGCGCGACGACATCGGCCTCGGCGGTCGTCGCGCCCCCCAACATCCGGGCGCCTCCGGCCAGGACGAGGGAATCCGGCGCTCCGGCGGCGTTCAGGGCCACGTAGACTTCGGGCTGCGACAGCAGAGGCGCCGGGAGCTCGACGGGTAGATCCCGCAGGTCCAGGGGATCCGCCGAAAGGTCCAGGTCCACGTCTCGCCACAGCACGGGATCGTCGACGAACGTCAGGCGTCCACCGCCCGACACCCGACTCAGATCGGACACCATGGCCATCGTGTCCAGGGTGAGCGTCCCGTCCCTCAAGCCTCCCTTCAGCGCCAAACCGCCCTCCGACCGAACCTCGGATCCGGCGGAGTCGGCGAACACCGAAACGAAGGCGGCCCCCACGGTATCGACGTCGACGGCGAGCCCGTTCGCATCCAACGACCCTCGGGCCGCGACGTTCAAGCCCGACAGCGAATAGCGCTGCCGGCCTTGGGCCAGGACTTCAACCGTACCGTCCCTCAGGCGCGCGTCGGAGACGCCGATGGCCCACGAACCCGTCGGACGGCCCGAGAGCAACCGCGGCAGGATAGGCGCGGCCGTGTCGGGCGAAGCGGAGGAGGCCGTGTCGGGCAGGGTGACGTGCGCGACGGGTTGGTCGACCGCCAGCTCGAGGACCTCCAGACGTCTGCCGAAGAGAGGGCTCAGCCTGTACCGAACAAGAAGCCGCGACGCCTGGAGGGTGAACGTCGGCCCCTCCATGGTGACATCGGTGACCTCTACCCGGTCGAGCCAGCTCCCTTCGGCGGTGCCGACGCGAACGGACCAGCCGTCCGGGCTGAAGCGGTCCAGGGCGTACGGTACGGCGATCCCCATGCCGAAGCCCGTAGCAGCCGCCACCCATCCGGCCGCCACGAGGAGTATGAGGGCGAGGCCGCCCCGGATCAGGTACCGACGGAGGCGGGACCCCTCAGCCGCGGACTCCTCGGACGCTGCGGAATCCCCCGGGGACGCACGGCTCCCTCCGGAACCGGCATCGCTCATGCCTGGTCCCGCCACATACGTATCGGCGTTCGATCTGTCCGTTGGTCCATAATCATTCCGGCGTCCCACTACCCCGCTCCACGCCCCGGGATCGGGCTAAATCAATACCCTCGGCGCGCGATGAGCGAGGGCCAGCGCGCGATGAGCGAGGGTGCGCCAGGCGCAACGCGAACGTGAAGTTCGGAGTTGCCCGGGGGTGTCAGTCCACCGTCACGTTGAGGGCACCCGCTTCGTGGAGGGTGAGGCGAGCCAACTCGGCCAGTTCGTCGGACTCGACCACGACGGTTGCGGTCCCCTTCTGGAAGTCCTCCGCGGAGACGCGCTTCCGTCCGTCCCAGAAGCCCAGGCCCAGGAGAGCTCCGAGGGGGACCGCAGCGGCTGCCCCGCCCAGCACCGCCCTGAACGCGCCGGCCATCCCACGAATACTGAAGGCGTCGACCGTCGTAGGTCCGAGAAGTCCGACCGCCGCTGCGAGCGCAACGATCAGGCCCAGGAGGCCCCCGCAGATCGCGCCCCAGATCGCTCCCCGTAGAGTCCCGGACTCATCCTCCACCGGGATCTCCCGTCGCTCCCCCTCGGGGCCGTGAACGAAGACGCGGATGCTGTCCGAGGGAACGCTCTTGCGCGAGAGGCGTTCCACCGCGCGCACGACGGTGGACCGTTTCCGAAACACCCCCGTCACACGCGTCATCCCGACAGCGTCGTCATGGCTCGGCGATTCCATTTGTTGCACAACACAACGCTCCCTTCGTCTCCAAGACCAAGAACGCGACTCCCCAAGCGTGCAGGAATCGTTCCAAGAGCTTGTCACCGTGGCGTTTGCGACCACGGTCGAATCCGTCCTCCGGGGCGTCGAAGGGACCGAAATCGAGTTTGAGGGGGTTCTTGTGCGACAGCAGACGGTCCCGGGTACCCACCGCATGAACGACGGACTACATGGCAGAGCAGCCGACAGCCTTCGACGCCATCGTTGTCGGGACGGGTCAGGCGGGAAAGCCATTGGCCCACGCCCTCGCTGACGATGGCAGGCGCACGGCCATCGTCGAAGCCGGAAGGGTAGGAGGCACCTGCGTCATCGACGGATGCACGCCGACGAAAACGATGTTGACCAGCGCCCGAGTCGCCCACCTCGTCCGGCGGGCTTCCGACTACGGGGTCGAGGCAGGCCCGCCGCTCGTCGACATGGCAGCGGTTCGCGCTCGCACGCGATCCGTGGTGGACGAGTTCAGCTCCTCCGGGAGACGCGCGCTGGAGGAGCACGAGAAGATCGAGCTCATCGAAGGGGAGGCACGATTCATCACCCCCGAGACCCTCGAGGTCCATCCCGGGCCCGGCGGAAAGCCCTTCGCCATCACGGCGGCGCAGATCTTCTTGAACGTCGGGGCGCGACCGGCCATCCCTCCGGTCGACGGCCTCGAGCACGTCGAGTACCTGACATCGACGTCCATCCTCGAGTTGGACGAGCTGCCTCGCCGACTGGCCGTGCTGGGCGGAGGCCCCATCGGCCTCGAGTTCGGTCAGATGTTCGCCCGCTTCGGCTCGAAGGTGACCGTCATCGAGCAGGCGCCAAGGCTGCTCCCGAAAGAAGACGAGGATGTGAGCGAGGCCATTCGCGAGATCCTCGAAGACGAGGGTGTCTCGGTCCTCACCGGATCTTCCCTGACGTCCGTGTCTTCTGTCGCGGGAGGCGGCATCTCCCTCGTGGTCGAGAGCGAAGACGGCAAGCGAGACATCATCGCCAGTCAGCTCCTCGTCGCCGTGGGACGGACACCGAACAACGATCGGCTTCGCGTCGAGGCAGCTGGCCTCACGACCGACGAGGGCGGATACCTGCCAGTGGACGCCCGCTGTAGAACGGCCGTGGATGGGATCTGGGCCATGGGTGATATGACCGGCGCTCCCCCATTCACGCACGTCGCGTACGACGACTTTCGTGTCGTGGCCGCCGATGTCCTCTCCGGGTACCCATCTCGCACTCGCGAAGGGCGCTTCGTGCCGTACGTCATCTACACGGATCCCGAGTTGGGTCGGATCGGCGTGACCGAGACGGAGGCCGAAGACCGGGGGATGTCCGTACGAGTAGCCAAGCTGCCCATGGCTTCCTGGGCCCGGGCCATCGAGATGGACGAGACACGTGGCTTCGTGAAGTGCCTTGTGGATGTCGATACGGACCGCATCGTGGGCGTCGCCGCCTTGGCCGTCCAGGGCGGGGAGATTCTATCCGTCGTGCAGACCGCGATGATGGGAGATCTGCCCTACACGGCCCTTCGAGACGCCGTGTACGCACACCCCACGATGGCCGAACCCCTCGAGAATCTCTTCGCCAGACTCGACCCATGAGCGAGGAAGCCGGAACCGACACGGCGGTGGTCGAGGCCGCCGCCGCTGTCGCCGCGAGCCCCGTCGAGACCCTCGAGCGTGGCACGAAGGTGGTCGGCGGCATCCTCAAGGAGACGGTCGTCAAGTGGATCGCGGACGGCGTGCCGGCCCGCGGTGCGGCCCTGGCGTACTACGTGCTGCTGTCCCTCGGCCCTTTTCTAGTCCTCCTCGTTGGCTTCCTGGAGTTCTTCGTCAACGAAGACGAGGTCCGGGATGGCCTCCTCCGAGCTCTTCGCACCAATCTCGGAGCGAGAGCCGCCGAGACGATGGCCACGGTCATCGGGAGGGTCGAGGTCCCCGATCTCTTCACGCCGACATCGTTCCTTACGGTGGCGTTGCTTCTCTTCGGCGCGACCGCGGCGTTCACCAATGTCCGGGGTTCGTTGAATGAGATCTGGGGCGTCGAGCCCCAGGAACAGTCGAGGAAGGAGATCGCCCTCGACCTCCTGCGAGCCCGCCTCCAGGGCTTTGTAATGATGCTCGTGACGGGCCTCGTACTCACCGTCTCCTTCTTCATCACGTCGGCCACCAGCATGGTGGCGGAGCGATTCGAAGCCTGGCTGCCCAACGGATCGGTCCTGATCCAACTCGCTGACGCCAGCCTCTCTCTCGTATTCGTCGGCATCCTCTTCGCCGCCATGTACCGCACCCTCCCTTCCATCGAGATCGAGTGGAAGACGGTCTGGGTGGGGGCCTTCGTCACGGCACTCTTCTTCGTGCTGGGCAAATGGATCGTCGCCCAGGCGCTGGCCAATGCCTCATGGACGTCCTACTACGGCCCGGGTGCTTCCGTCGTGACCTTCCTCGCCTGGATCTACTTCTCGGCCCAGATCTTCTATTTCGGCGCCGAGTTCACCCAGGTCTGGTCGCGCCACAGGGGCGGCGTCATGGCCGATCGCTCGGACTGAGCCCACCCCCTTGCGTCGCTAGGGGAACTCCGCCATGCTCCCCTTGTAACACAAGGGGTAACTCTTCACGACGGCGGAATCATCCCAATGACGCAGAACCCGAACCTCGTCCGAGGCACCCTCGACCTCCTCATCCTCAAGTCCCTGACCTGGGAGCCACTCCACGGATACGCCGTGAGTGAATGGATCGAGCGGGTCACCGACGGCTCCCTCCTCATGGAAGAGGGCACCCTGTATCCGGCCCTCCACCGCCTGGCCGAGAAGGGCTTCGTGGAGGCTGAGTGGGGGCTCTCGGAGAACAATCGACGGGCCAAGTACTACAGCCTCACCCACCAGGGAAAGCGTCACCTGGAGAAGGAAGCGGCGTCGTGGGCCGCATACACGAACGCCGTGGCCAAGGCGCTGGCTGTCGAGTCGCCGATCCCGTGACCCAGAGCAGGAAGCCGCCCCGCAGGCGTCTCTTCCGGCTTCCATTCGGAGGCGCCGGGGGGATCGAGCACGAGGTCGACGAGGAGATCCGTTTCCATATCGACCAGCGGGCGGCTCGCTTCGAGGCCGACGGCATGTCCCCGGACGAGGCCCGCGCCGAGGCCGAACGTCGCTTCGGCGATGTCGAATCGGTACGCGATGAAGTGGAGAAGATGATGACGAGGAGGAGGAGAGCCATGCAGAGGAGTGATTTCGTGGGCGACCTGAAGAGAGACGTGGCGTTCGCCGCACGTCAGATCCTTTCCCATCCCGCGTTCAGCGCGGTGGCCATCGCCACCATCGCCATCGCCATCGGCGCGACGACCGCGATCTTCAGCGTGGTCGACGGCGTGATGCTCCGTCCCCTTCCCTACGAGGAGCCCGACGAGCTCGTCATGGTGTGGATGGACTACACCGAGCGCGACGTCGTCCTCCCCGACAAGAGTCGGGAATGGCTCTCGTGGCCGAATTTCGCCGACTTCCGCGATGAGGTGGAGTCGGTGGAGCGCGTGTCGGCGTTCATGGGCTGGCGGCCCACGCTCACCGGAGACGGCACGACGGCCCAGCAGTTGGTGGGCGCCCAGTTCAGCCACGGGATGTTCTCCGAGGTCCTCGGTGTGGCGCCAGCCATGGGTCGGGGTTTCCTCCCCGACGACGACGTGCCCGACGGACCCGCCGTGGTCGTGCTCAGCGATGGCTTCTGGCGACGGGCCTTCGGTGCCGATCCTGGGATCTTGAACCAGACGATTCTGTTGAGTGACATCCCGTACACGGTCATCGGGATCATGCCCTCCGACTTCCAGCCGCCTCCTTTCCTGGGGACTGACGCCTGGACCACCCTCCAGTTCGATCGCAGCAACGGAGGGGGACGAGGCAGCATCTTCCTCCGGGCCGTAGGTCGGATGCAGGACGAAGCGTCCATCGAGCTGGTGCGGGCTCAGGCGCGGGACCTGGGTGCCCGCCTCGCCCAGGAGTACCCTGTCGACAACGTCGACACGAACTTCAACGTCTACCAGCTCCACGACGACCTGGTGAATCAGACGAGTACGGCCCTCTGGGTACTTCTGGGCGCCGTAGGCTTCGTTCTCCTCATCGCCTGCGTGAACGTCGCCAACCTCCTCCTCGCCCGCGGCGCGACGCGCAGCAGCGAGATGGCGGTGCGTGTGGCCATGGGCGCCGGCCGACGTCGGATCGTGTCCCAACTCCTAACCGAGAGCTCGCTCCTCGCGTTCGTAGGTGGGTTCCTGGGTCTCGGCTTCGCGTACGTGGGGACGGATATCCTCGTAGCCTTGGCTCCCACGGGAACGCCGCTCCTGGAACAGGTCTCCGTCGATTCGCGGATCCTGGGCTTCGCGTTACTGGTGACCGTGGCGACCGGTTCGCTCTTCGGTGTGATTCCCGCACTACGGGCTTCCGCCACCGATCCCGCCGGTGCCTTGCGTGAAGGAGGGCGATCCGGGGCCTCGACAGGATCGGCGACCCTGCGCAACAGCCTGGTCGTCGGCCAGGTGGGATTGGCTCTCGTGCTCCTCGTCGGAGCCGGTCTCCTGGTTCGAAGCTTCCAGAACCTCCAGCGCGTCGACCTCGGCTTCGACCCCGAAGGTGTCCTGACCATGCGGATCGCCCTGCCCGGTGTTCGCTACGACGACGCCGAGAGTCGCTTGGGCTTCTACGGCCCACTCGAGGAGCGACTCACCGCCCTGCCGGGTGTGGCATCGGTAGGCTTCGTGGATGCCCTGCCCTTGGCAGGCTTCGACGGTGATGCGTCGTTCATGGTCGAGGGGGCACCACCCCCTCAACCGGGCCTGGAGCCTTCGGTCTGGCTCCGTCGGAGCACCCCGGGCTACTTCGACGCCATGGGCCTCGAACTCGTCGCGGGCCGGAACTTCACCCCGTCCGACGACCGCGAGGCCGGTCGGGTCATCATCGTCAACGAAACCCTCCAGCGGGACTACTTCGGGGGGCAGGCGCTGGGCAAACGGCTCAACGTCAACAGCCCCGAGAACCCAGTTTGGCGCGAGGTCGTCGGCGTGGTGCGGGACATCAAGAACTTCGGTATCCGAGCAGACAGCCGGAACGCCATGTACCTGCCCTACGCCCAGGCACCTTCGACGTTCATGTTCGCCGCCGTACGAACTACCGGCGATCCGGAGACTCTGGTGAACCCCATCCGTAGCGTCGTCGCGGAACTCGACCCGGGGATCGCCCTCGCGACGGTGCAGCCCATGGAGGAACTCGTGAGCTCGTCGCTGGCAACGGATCGCTTCACCACGTCGCTTCTCGGGGGCTTCGCCGTCGTGGCCATGCTCCTCGCCATCGTCGGTCTCTACGGCGTCGTTTCATACACGGTGAGCATGCGCATGCGTGAGATGGGGGTGCGCATCGCCCTGGGTGCCCCGCAGGGAGGAATCCGGACGCTGGTCCTCCGATGGGCCCTCGCCCTGGTGGCGGCAGGCATCGGCCTGGGGCTGGTGGGCGCCGTGGGACTCACCGGACTCATCGAAGGTCTGCTGTTCGGGGTCCCGACCACGGACCCGGCGACCTTCGCGGCGGTAGCCGGCCTCATGGTCGCGGCGGCGGTCCTGGCCAGCCTCGTTCCCGCGATACGGGCGACACGCGTCGACCCCATCGAGGTCCTCAAGTCGGAATAGCGACGGGGAGCTCGGAATAGCGACGGGGAGCGGTGCCGCCCGCGTGCGAGTAGCGGCACCGCGCCACGTCAAAGCCCGCGCTACGGTCACGGCACCGTATAGACGTCGCCGTTCTCCGCGATCTTCTCGTCTTCGTAAGGCGCGGCCACGCGTCGGTAGAGCTCGAGCTTGGCGCACTCGAGGACCCCGATGGCCTCATTGAGGTGGGCGTAGCGGGTGCGACCGTCCCGCCGCGCGAGGCGCGCCAGAAAGGTGTCCACCACGCGGGTCACGGCGTAGTTCAGCTCGCCGGCACCATCGGGGTGATCTCCATTGTCGAGGCGGGTGCGGCTTTCAGAGGTGACGTAGGGCAAAGTCGTTCGGCTCCGGTCCGGGGTGATCGGGTCGCGGCATGCGTGCACCGCCCATAAGATGGACCGTCAGGAGAAACCGCCATGCACCACAGTGAGTTGCTCGCCGATCCGTCGCGCCTCCGAGCCCTTCGGGCTACCGGACTATTGGATCGCGACCCCTCGCCGTCCCTCGACCGTCTGGTCAGCCTGGCCTCGCGCGTAGTCGGCGCCCCCGTGAGCCTTGTCAGCCTCGTGGAGTCCGACCGACAGTTCTTCGCCTCGCAGGTTGGTCTCGCCATGCCCTACTCCCAAGGGCGGGAGACGCCACTGAGCCACTCCTTCTGCAAGCTGGTGGTCGAGTCCGGTGAGGCGCTGGTCATCTCCGACGCCCACACCGACCCGCGTGTCGCAGGGAATCCGGCCATCGAGGACCTCCATATCCGCGCCTACGCCGGTGTCCCCCTGGTCGAGGACGACAGCAGCATGGTCCTCGGGAGCTTCTGTGTCATCGACGATCAGCCACGGGAGTGGAGCGACGATGACCTCGAGATCCTGCACGATCTGGCCGCGGCAGCCATGACGGAGATCAGGCTACGGCAAGCGAACAATGAGATGGCCCGTGCCCTGGATGAGCTGAAGCGTCAGATGAGTCGGGCATAGAAGGCTCCGGCAGCACCCTCGCGTTCGGAACTGATGCCGGCCGGCGTACGGAGAAGGATCGAGCAGCCTACGGCCAGAAGATGACGCTGCCCGTGAGGGCCTGGAAGCTCGCCCCCTGGAGGTTGCCGAAGTTCGGATTCGTCACGAAAACGTTGAGGCTCTCGGTCGGCAAGCCTCCCGGACCTCGTTCCGTCCGCAGGTGCAGTCCCGGGCTGACATTGGCGATATCGAACACCATGTCATTGAGTGACGCGGGGAAGTTCACCCCTCCCGGCAATCTGAGGTCGAGCTGAATGTCATTTGCGCTCATGTTCGTGAAGGTCATGAGCGAGAACGTGTGGGCGCTGCCGGGGACGCTGCTGTCGACCCGGATGGGTAGTCCATCGAGGGTGAGCTCGGAGAAGATGGCCGTTCCGCGAGCCTCGAGCGTCGCACCAGCGGCCGCCCGACGCATGGTGACGTCGTCG
This sequence comes from Longimicrobiales bacterium, assembly GCA_965229435.1. Classification (GTDB taxonomy): domain Bacteria; phylum Gemmatimonadota; class Gemmatimonadetes; order Longimicrobiales; family Gaopeijiaceae; genus UBA2589. Next base: position 1,407,418 of record CBDDJE010000001.1, on the reverse strand, counting down.
GCTTCGAGGGTGTCGGTGACGAAGACCGTGCTGAGGAGATCCACGCTTCCCGAGAAGTTGGCGATGGTGAGATCAGCGAAACGCTGCGTGGTCAATCCGGGAGACGAGAGGCTGATGTTCTGAACACCGCCGCCGAGGAACACCGTTTCGTGGTCGGCCGTAGAGGCGAATGACTGCGAAGACGAGCTCGCGAGAGCGGTGAAGTTCCCGGTGAGACGCAGGTAGCCGGCCGTGAGCCATCCGACCTGAGAGCCGCCGTCGAAGGTGACGTCTCCCACGACATCCAGTGTGTCGGCGGTATTGGTCATGTCTATGAGAGCCGAGCCTCCCGAAGTAGCCACGTCTCCGGTGACCAAAAGGCGGTTTCCACCGATGGTCAGCGGCCGGAGCACGTTGACGGCCCCCGTCGCCGTCAAGTCGGCAGGGAGCGTCCAGGCAGCCAACACGGTCAGGTTCGCAGTCAGCGTCGGCGGGAAGGCCGTGAGGTTGCCCACCACCTGGATCTCCTGGACCGACATGAGGTTGGTCGGGTCGACGTAGGCACCGCCGATGGACACGACATCGTCGGACGCGTCGATGGCCCCGCCCTGCGCGGTGAGCGTGCCCGTCACGTAGACGTCGGTCGCCAGCGTCACCGTACCCGACGGCTTGTCCACCAACAGGTCCTGGAACCGCTGCGTCGTCCCGCCCGGCGACGCGAAGCTCAGCGTCTGCGGACCCGTCCCGTCCAGCTCGACCAACGTCCCCGTCGACGAGAAAGACTGCGACGACGACGAACTGCTCACGGTGAGGTCGCCGGCCAGTCGTATCGCTCCCGCCGTCAGGTCCCCGCTCGAGTTGCCGCCGTTGATGGTCGCGTTGCCCGCGACGTCGAGAACCGATAGCGGGTCGGCCATGAACAGCTCGGCCGCCCCACCCTGCACCGTGAAGTCAGCGAGCACGGTGAGGGTGTTCGCCCCCACCGTCACGTCGGCACTGTTGAGCGTCATGCTGCCCGTGACGGTCACCGACGACGGCAACACCCAGTTGGCGTCCACCCGGACATTCGCCGGGATCGTCGCCGGCACCGTGCTCACCTGACCCACGATGCGCACCTCCTGGACCGACATGAGGTTGGTCGGGTCGACGTAGGCACCGCCGATCGACACGACATCGTCGGACGCGTCGATGGCCCCGCCCTGCGCGGTGAGCGTGCCCGTCACGTAGACGTCGGTCGCCAGCGTCACCGTACCCGACGGCTTGTCCACCAACAGGTCCTGGAACCGCTGCGTCGTCCCGCCCGGCGACGCGAAGCTCAGCGTCTGCGGACCCGTCCCGTCCAACTCGACCAACGTCCCCGTCGACGAGAAAGACTGCGACGACGACGAACTGCTCACGGTGAGGTCGCCGGCCAGTCGTATCGCTCCCGCCGTCAGGTCCCCGCTCGAGTTGCCGCCGTTGATGGTCGCGTTGCCCGCGACGTCGAGAACCGATAGCGGGTCGGCCATGAACAGCTCGGCCGCCCCACCCTGCACCGTGAAGTCAGCGAGCACGGTGAGGGTGTTCGCCCCCACCGTCACGTCGGCACTGTTGAGCGTCATGCTGCCCGTGACGGTCACCGACGACGGCAACACCCAGTTGGCGTCCACCCGGACATTCGCCGGGATCGTCGCCGGCACCGTGCTCACCTGACCCACGATGCGCACCTCCTGGACCGACATGAGGTTGGTCGGGTCGACGTAGGCACCGCCGATCGACACGACATCGTCGGACGCGTCGATGGCCCCGCCCTGCGCGGTGAGCGTGCCCGTCACGTAGACGTCGGTCGCCAGCGTCACCGTACCCGACGGCTTGTCCACCAACAGGTCCTGGAACCGCTGCGTCGTCCCGCCCGGCGACGCGAAGCTCAGCGTCTGCGGACCCGTCCCGTCCAACTCGACCAACGTCCCCGTCGACGAGAAAGACTGCGACGACGACGAACTGCTCACGGTGAGGTCGCCGGCCAGTCGTATCGCTCCCGCCGTCAGGTCCCCGCTCGAGTTGCCGCCGTTGATGGTCGCGTTGCCCGCGACGTCGAGAACCGATAGCGGGTCGGCCATGAACAGCTCGGCCGCCCCACCCTGCACCGTGAAGTCAGCGAGCACGGTGAGGGTGTTCGCCCCCACCGTCACGTCGGCACTGTTGAGCGTCATGCTGCCCGTGACGGTCACCGACGACGGCAACACCCAGTTGGCGTCCACCCGGACATTCGCCGGGATCGTCGCCGGCACCGTGCTCACCTGACCCACGATGCGCACCTCCTGGACCGACATGAGGTTGGTCGGGTCGACGTAGGCACCGCCGATGGACACGACATCGTCGGACGCGTCGATGGCCCCGCCCTGCGCGGTGAGCGTGCCCGTCACGTAGACGTCGGTCGCCAGCGTCACCGTACCCGACGGCTTGTCCACCAACAGGTCCTGGAACCGCTGCGTCGTCCCGCCCGGCGACGCGAAGCTCAGCGTCTGCGGACCCGTCCCGTCCAACTCGACCAACGTCCCCGTCGACGAAAAAGACTGCGACGACGACGAACTGCTCACGGTGAGGTCGCCGGCCAGTCGTATCGCTCCCGCCGTCAGGTCCCCGCTCGAGTTGCCGCCGTTGATGGTCGCGTTGCCCGCGACGTCGAGAACCGATAGCGGGTCGGCCATGAACAGCTCGGCCGCCCCACCCTGCACCGTGAAGTCAGCGAGCACGGTGAGGGTGTTCGCCCCCACCGTCACGTCGGCACTGTTGAGCGTCATGCTGCCCGTGACGGTCAAACTCCCCGAGAGCGTTCGGTCACCGGCCACCTGAAGCGCAGGGACCGTCCCCTGAAGCACCACCCCCACCCCACTCACGACCACCGTGCCGTTGGCGATCGGTGTCGGAGCGTTCAAGTCGCCGGACACCGTGAGGGAGTTACCGTTGAGGTCCACGGGCTCGACACCTTGCACGGTCAGTCCGCCAACCGCGGCATTGGCGCTCAATACAGGGCCGTTGATGGTCGCGTCCACGAGCACAGTGTCCGCCGATGTCGGCGCACCCTGAGGACTCCAGTTGTCGTCGTGCTCCCACGCCGTAGGCGAGCCCGGCGTACCTCCGACCCACGCCTTTGTGAACTGCGCGGGCGGACAGGGTTGGCTGCCACCGCCCAGCAGCGCACCACCAAGGTTCACACACGTGCCTGCGGTGACGGTGCCCTCGACATCCAGGGTCGATCCGACATCGAGCGTCAGCGTCCCTCCTACGGCGGTCGTCACCCCCGAGGGGACGGTCAGGGTGCCTGCGAGCCCGACGTTCCCGCTCAGCGTGAAGTCGGAAACGGCCTGGACCGTCCCACCGATGGCGACATCGGGTACGATGACTCCCTCCGCGGTGGTACCCGTACCGTCGAGCCGCACGGTACCGCTGCCGTCGATGGTGGTGCCGGCGTCGAGGTTCCCGTTCACGATCAACACGGCATCGACGAGGGTGAGCGTCGCTCCCGCCGCTAGGGACAGGTCGGCGACCGTCGCCCCGACAGTGAGAACCGGCTCGGTGGACGTCAGGGGGACGTAGACGTTGTCCGTCGCCCGCGGGACAATGCCCGCGCTCCAGTTCGTCGCCGTCGCCCAGTCGGACGATGTACCGCCGCGCCACTCCGTATCGAAGCCAGGCGGAGCCAGGTCGGCGACATCGAAGGGACCGTCCGCCGCGACCTGGTTCGACTCGTCGACCTCGGGCACGTCGGCGTCGGCGTCCACCTCCACCTCGAAGGTCAGTGACGCAGGCAAAGGCAAAGACTGGATCTGTCCGCCGCCGACATCCTGCAACTGGTATGTGTCACCGGCCGGGATGGCAGGGGCGTTGAAGGTGAGTGGCGGGTGCGCCTCGGCGAGCGATACCGCATCCAGAATGCGAACCTCGAGAGAGGTCGGACCAGCATCCACGGCTCCTTGGTTCTCTACGTCGACCTGGAACCCGGTAAGCGCCAGCGAAGCGATCCCACTCTGCCCATCCGGAATGACCGCAAAGGAAGTCGGAACCAGATCAGGGCCGCGGACAGAGACGCTCGCCGTCGCCGTCACACCTCCGCTCGTAGCTTGGACCTCCGCTGTCCCGAAGCCCACAGAAGTCACCAGACCCGTACTGTCGACGGTGGCGACGCTGGCATCGTCGGTCGACCAGGCGACCGCCGCTACCGGATTCAACATCCCGAAGCCATCCACGACCTGTGCCGCCAATTGGGTCGTGACGCCGAGGCCGTCGAGTAGTGGGGCAGCCGGGGTGATGCTGACAGCCGAGACCTCGGGAAGTACTCCGATCGTCACGGTGTCGGTGGCCCGGCCGGCGCCCGCGACGACGGACACGGTACCGGGCGCAAGGGCCGCAAACGATACCGAAACGCCCGCGGTATCCACCGTTGCCACCGTCGGGCTGTCGGAGAACCAATAGACCGTCGGTGAAGCGGTTGACCCGGCCACCAGCGTGGCCGTGGCCGATAGCGTGAGGGTTGAGCCGGCGAGAAGCTGGACCGGCGCCTCGTCGATCGTGACGGCCGCCACATCCAGGTTCTCGAGCCCACCGCGGAAGACGGGCAGAGACCGGATCGGGTTCGAGATGCCAGGACCCACGGTGAACGGAGCGGAACGCCCACTCCACTGGACCACGCCCCCGGACAGCAATTCCACCTCCACGAAGACCTCGACGGAGGCCTCCTCGGACAGAAGTAGTGAGAGCGACAGCTCCCACTCGGTGGCGTTCGGGTCGACGGAGGTATCGGAGGTCGCCAGAATCTCGCCGTCGGACACGGCGAAGGCACTCGACACGATCTGATCCACAGGTGCGCTGGGGAACGGAACGGACACGACCTGGAAGTCCGGCATCAGTTCCAGCGCCACCGGGAATCCGGCGCCGGTCGGACTCGAGCCATCGACACACCCACCGCCGAGTACGGCGACAAGGGCAGCGGCGAGCGTCCGGACGACGCGCCCGGACGGGCGTGGACGAGCGTTCAAGCGTGTGACCTCTGGGGGGGCGACGATCCATCGTGTACTTCCTATTTACCCGCCGCCCCGGGGGGTATGCAACGAAAAACAGGCCCCTGCGTGCGCGCTGCTAGCCCCTCGCCAGTTGGGCCAGAGCCCATTCCGCGTGCTCCCGGATCACCTCGCTTTCCTCGTCGAGGGCGGCCTCCAGCAGGCCGATGGCCTCGCGGACCGACGCCGACTCGGCCTCTTCATCAGTCCCGCCGTCCAGGGTCGCCAACCAGTTCCCCACGGCCACGGCCACGTTCCGCTTGAACCCCTCGTAGCCCGCTCGTCGGATGGCACTTCCACGCGTGTAGGCCGACCACTCGCCCCGTGTCATCCTCATGAGGGAGGTGAGTTCGGGCGCGTCGGTCCCCGGCAGCTTCGATCCCGCCGGTACCTCCTCCCCGGGGATGGGCTCCATCCCCACCGGCCGTTCTCCGGGACCCCTGGCAGCGTAGCGCGGCTCCCGGCTCTCCTCGGCGAAGCGTTGGTTGAAGGGGCACACCTCCTGACAGATGTCGCAGCCATAGATGCGATTGCCCACGAACGGACGGAGCCCGACGGGGATAGACCCCCGAAGCTCGATGGTGAGATACGAGATGCAGCGTCGGGCATCCATGACCGGTGCCCCGTCGTCATCTCGACCAAGAAGCGCTCCAGTCGGGCAGGCGTCGAGGCAGGCCCGGCAGGAACCACAGTGGTCTGCCTCGAAGGGCGGATCCGGCTCCAGATCGGCATCGACCAACAGGACGCCGAGGAAGAAGAACGACCCTCGCCGGGGATGGATCAGCATCGTGTTGCGGCCGAACCACCCGAGGCCCGCCCGCCGGGCGAGCTCTCGTTCCAGGATCGGCCCGGTGTCGACGTACGCCCTCGCCTCCACACCGCCCAGCTCAGCGTCGAGCCACCGGGCGAGAGTCATCAGCTTCTTCTTCACCACACGGTGGTAGTCCGCCCCGCGCCCGTACCGGGCGATGATGCCGAGGGAAGGGTCGTCGAGAACGTCCGGCGAGTCCCGCTGGTAGTACTCGTGGGCGACGACGATGACGGAGCGCGCCCTGGCCAGAGTCTCCGTCGGCGACCCGCGCCGAGCCACGGCATCGGGCCGGGCGAGATATGACATCTCGCCGTGGTATCCCTCGTCGAGCCACTTCCGGTAGAACGCCACGTGCTCGCTCTCCGGCGGCGCCACACCCACCATGGAAAAGCCCAGCTTCGACGCCTGCTCCTCGAGCGCGGCCTTGAAAGGGAGGGAGGCCGTTACCGCTCCGGAAGACGTCACGCCCGCTCCGACGCCGAACGCAACTGGTACCGACGCCCCTTCCACTCGACATTCCTGCCCCGGGTCCAGGAACGGAAGAATATGAAGGCGAAGACCGTCGCCCCCAGTGGGTAGAGGAAGGCGTACGCTCGAGGGCACCGCATGCGTCCGTACCAGTGAAACCACATGCCGACGGTGAGGACGTAGACCAGAGTAGCCCACTGGAGGAGCGGCAGCGACACGAGCGTTGCGGCGGGCGGGACCAAGGGCGTGGCCCAAACCGCCGGCGCAGCACTCACGGTCGGACCACCGACCATGCCCGTCAGTGCCGCCACCTGATACGAGCCCTCCAGGAACAGGACGCCGGGAGCCGCGAGCCAGAGCGCGATGCCACCGAGGAACGAGATCGGCGGCAGGACCAGTCGCAGCTGCCGCGGCACGCTTTGGAGCCCTCCCATGAGCATGTTCTTCGACCATCCCTCGACGAGGTGAGACAGCGACCGGTACATGCGCGTTGCCAGACTGTCCTCGGCGCTCCGGATCCGTAGCCGGAGGCCGGCGCGTTTCACCACCTGGGCGAGCGCCAGATCTTCTACGACCTCGTCCTGCACTGACGTGTGTCCACCAATGGACTCGTACGACGTGCGAGGGAAGAACAGGAACTGGCCGTTGGCGATAGCGTCGCGCCAGTTCTCGTTCCGGGCCACCCGCTCGAAGTCGGGGAAGCGGAGGAGCATGAGGAAGAAGACGTGGGGTTGGACCACTCGCTCCCAAAAGGTGACCATGACCTGACGCCCCACCACGGTCAGCAGGTCGGCACCTTCTTCCCTGAGCCCCGCCACAGCCCTTCCGAGGAGATCGGGCCTGTGGACGGTGTCGGCATCGGTGAAGAGGAGCAGATCGCCCGTCGCCACCTCCGAGCCCTGATGGCAAGCCCAGGGTTTCCCCAGCCAGCCCTCAGGCAAGGTCTCGCCATCCACCACGACGATCCGCCGGGCATTTCCGGTGGCTACGCTCCGGGCCAACTCACCCGTTCCGTCGTCGCTTCGATCGTCCACGACGATGATCTCGAAGTCGGGGTAGGTGGACTCCGCGATCGACCCCACGCACGCCTCGATGTTCGGCGCTTCGTTTCGCGCGGGGACGACCACGGACACGGACGGAACGAAGGGGCCACCGGAGTCTTCCGCTACGGCACCGCCCTCCTCACCACCGCCGACAGGTGGAGCCGTGGGAAGCTCCCTCGGGAAGCGCGCCCAGAAGGCCTCGAACAGGATGAGGCCCAGCCAGGGCAGGGCGAGGAGAACGGGCAGAAGGCTCATGGTCGGCTCGGGTCGGGCACAGATCGCTGCTTACCCGACCCGAGCCCACCCGTGCCTCGAATCAGCTCACCGGTGGCGACACTCTCATGATGAAGAGACCCTCGCGCACACTGGTGAAGATCACCACGCCGTTGGGGAAGAAGGGGTAGTTGCTCCACGCCCCGCTCTCCGTCGCGCTGAAACCCGGCCCGTTGTCGTTGTAGGGCGCGCTGTCGAAAAAGGCGATCTCCCTCGGCCGCTCACGGTCGCTGATGTCCAGTACGCGCAGCCCACTACCGTAGTTCGACTGGTACATCCTGTCGCCGACGACGTAGAGGTTGTGATCGGAGGCGGGCACCGGCCCGAAGTACTGGTTGGCCAGGACCGGGTCGTCGAGGTCGGTGAGGTCCCACACCAAAGTGCGGGTCCGATCGACGTTGCCCGCCGTCTCGTCTCCTTCGTCGTTCATGTAGAAGTAGCGACGCTCCTCGTCGAACCACCCCTGGTGTGCGTAGGCGACGTTCGGGTAGCTCACCCGGGCCACGGTCCGCGGGTTCGACTTGTCGGTGACGTCGGCGATGTTGAGCTCCGACTCGTTTGAGCCGATGCAGAGCTGGCGTCCCCGATAGTCTTCGTCGGGTCCATCGTACACGAGGCACTGGGCGTCGTGCGTGTAGCCCCGGCTTCCAGGCGTGGAAGCGTCGTGGTAGCAACCGGCGAACGCCGGACGCTCGGGCTCGGAGACATCCACCATGTGAAGCCCACCGCCGCAGGTGCGCCCGCCGCTGTTCGCGGCCACCACGTAGAGGAAGTTCGACGCCGTGTCGGCTACGACGTTGTGGGCGCTGAAGATCTCGTGGTAGGTGGTGTCCGGTTCGAAGTCACGATGGCCGGTCCTCACCTCTCGAAGGCGGGTCAGATCGAAGACCTGCATTCCGTGGGCGCCGGCCCCGTCGGAGACGATATAGGCGTGGGTCCCGACGACCTTGATGTCCCTCCACACCGAAGGTCGCCACCCCTCGGTCCGCGGCAGGTTGCCCACCAGTCGTGGGGCCGTCGGGTCCGTTACGTCGATGAAGGAGGCCCCGTCGCGCCGAGCGACGAGTGCGTAGTTGCGCCCCGTCTCGGGGTCGGTCCATCCCCATACGTCGTTGACCCACACCCCACGCTCTCCACCCAGGTCGCTGACGGGCATGTGGGCCACCAGCTCCATGTTCGTGCACGGGAAGTCGGCCATCTGGCCCTGGGTGCACCGGTCGCCCGAGGTGAGCTCGTCACCGATGCGGAAGATCCTGCCCTCCAGAATCTCCTGTGGCTCCCAGCCGGACCCTCTCCGGGCCATCGTCATGGCCCGACCCTCTCCGAAGTCCCTCGTGGGCATCCCGACGACGGCCTGCCCAGCGGCGACGGCCAGCGAGTACCCGAACCCGAGGGGCCAGGAGTTCCCGTCGACCTGATCGGGCTCGACGACGGTCCGATCTCCCCAGCTGCCCGTGCGATCGGCCACAAAGCGGAAGACTCGACCGTCACGTCCCTCGGCGCCCGGCGCCCCGACCCAGATCTCGTCCCCTGACACCGCCAGGGAGAAGCCGAAGCTCGACCCCCGTAGGTCATCGAACGGTCCAAGCGTACCCGATGCCGACCAAGCCCCCGAGGCCAAAGGCTCGACGACGAAGACCACGCCCGCTCCGGGAGCACCCACGGCCGCCCGGTCACCCACCAGCGCCACCGCCGCGCCGGCGCCGGACCCGGGAGTCAACGCGTCGTCCGGGAGTGCGACCTGCCGGGGTGCGCGCCAGGCGTCACCGTCCCGATCGACGGCGTACACTCTGCCCCGGGCCGAGTCCGCCGAGGGGGCACCGATGAGGACGCGGTCGCCATCCCAGGCCATCGATGCTCCGAAGCCGGACACACCGTCAGCTCGCGGAGGCTCGATGACCGACGCCAAGCCCCAACCGTCACCCCGTCGGATGAAGTGGTAGACGACACCCGTCGACTCCGTCGCCGGCGAGCCGACGAGGAGATCGTCTCCCCGAAGGGCCATCGAGGCCGCGTACTCCGCGTGATCGCCGGCCCTGGGCGGCTCGATGACCGCCGTCGACTGCCACGACGCCCCCGGCCCGGCCCGTGTGAACGCATAGGCCACACCCGAACCGTCGCGTTTTCGCGGCGCTCCGACCACCAGCGTGTTCCCGTCGAGAGCGAGGGCCCTTCCGAAGTCGTCCTTGCGCGACGAGTCGGGGGCGGTGAGGAGAGCGTCCTCGGTCCAGCCACCGTCGGGGATCTTCCGGTACGTGTAGACGGCGCCCGGACCGTACCAGTTCACCGGCTGGCCGATGACCAGATCGTCGCTGTCCAGGGCGACGGCCCGTCCGAAGTTCGGCTCCTGGGCGAGAATGACGAGGGGCAGGCCGAGAAGGCCGACGAAGGCAGACAGGAGGAGGGCGCGTTTCTTCATCGATGCTCGTGCGTTGAAATCGTGTCTCACGATTGGGAGACGAAGAGGTCGACGCACTCCTTACACGCCCGGCGCCCTCAGGAGCCACCATGACGCTTCGGGTTGCAGACCGGATCGTCGAGGATCTCGTCCGGAGCCGACGGATCGTTCGTGCCGCTCTGTCGTTACCATGGGGCTGATGCCATTCATCCCTACCACGGGCTGACGCCCTTCATCCTTCCGCGACGGAGCCAGGTGGTGCCACCCGCCGACCCGACGGACTTCGACCTCGACGCCATCCGGGCCGAGTTCCCCATCCTCAGCAGGAAGACGTACCTCAACTCCTGCTCTCTGGGCGCCCTCTCCAACCGGTCCCAGGCGTACCTCGGCGACTTCACCGACCGGTGGCACGACATGGGGGCGTCGGCGTGGTACGGCCATTGGCTCGGTCGAATCGAGGAGTTGCGTGGGCGCGTGGCTCCGTTCCTGGGAACCACACCTCGGGAGTTGGCGCTGCTCCCGTCGACATCCACCGCCCTCGCCGCCGTTACCGAGTCCATCGGTGGGGACGGGCGGAACAAGGTCGTCTGCACCGAGCTCGATTTCCCCACCTTGGCCTACCAATGGGCGGTGAAGCCGGAGTTCGAGCTCGTCATCCTCCGCAGCCGGGACGGTATCGGGATCCACCCCGATCAGTTCGCCGAGGCCGTCGATGGGCGCACCCTCTTCCTTGCCACCAGCCACGTCTACTTCACCACAGGCTTCGCGAACGACCTCCAGGCCCTCGCCGACATCGCCAGGGACGCGGGAGCCTACTCCCTCATCGACGGCTACCAGGGGGCCGGCCAGATCGACGTGCAGCTCGCGACGTCGGGAGTCGACTTCTACACCACCGGGCCCCTGAAATGGCTATTGGGCGGTCCTGGTCTGGCCTATCTGTACGTCCGCCACGCCCTGGTGGAGACGTTGGAGCCCAGGCTCACCTCCTGGTTCGCGACACAGCGTCAGTTCGACTTCGATCTCGAAGGCTTCGAGTACCGGCCCGACGCCCGGCGCTTCGAGATGGGGACGCCCTCTGTTGCCACCGTTCATACCGCCCTGGGTGGCCAGGAGATCATCGATGAGGTGGGCATCGACACGATCGTCCGGCGAAACCGACGCCTGACGCTGCGCCTCGTCGAGGAGTGCCGGTCCGCGGGCTTCTCACTCCGGCTGGCCGAGCCCGACCAACGAACCGCCATCGTCATGATCGAACACGACGATCCGTCGGGCGCGGTCAAGCACCTCGCCTCCGAGGGCATCATCGTGGACTACCGGCCAGGGTACGTCCGGGTGAGCCCGCATTTCTACAACACCATCGAAGAGGTGGATCGCTGCGTCGAGATTCTGGCGGCGTTGGGGACGTAGGACGGCACCGGCGAGTCACGCGGCCGGTCCGCGTCCTCATCGTCGGCTCCCGCCCGAGGCGTCGGCCATGGATCCCCAGTCAGTCGGCGTCGGCCACCGGCGTCCAGCGCTCCGAGTCGCGGTCGCGGTACTTCGCCAACACCCGCTCCAACGCGTCATCGAGATCGATGCGCTGCTCGTTGGCGATGACCAGGATCACGAAAAGAATGTCGGCGAGTTCGATGGCCAGGTCCTGGTCCGGCTCGTCGTCCTTCTTGGTCTTGTGGCCGAAGCGGTGGTTCATCTCCCGCGCCAGCTCACCAACCTCTTCGATGAGACGCGCCAGGTTGGTGAGAGGCGGCCAGTAGCCCTCCTCGAAACGGGAGATCCAGGCGTCGACACGGGCCTGGGCTTCCTTGAGGGTCAGGTCCGTCACGGGGTCAGTACCAGCTTTCCGAAGATGTGGCCGTCCTCGAGGATCTCGTGGGCCCGTCGCGCATCGTCCAGGGGCATGACCTCCTGGATCACCGGGTGGAAGACGCCATCGAAGACCAGGCGCATCACTTCACGGAACTCGGTGTGGGAGCCCATGGTGCTCCCGAGGATCTCCAACTGCTTCCAGAAGACGAGGCGGAGCTCGGTCACGCCCCGCGAGCCGGTCGTGGCTCCTGAGGTGACCAGACGGCCCTTTCGGGCGAGGGCACGCAGGCACGCCGGCCAGATCTCTTCACCCACGGTGTCGAAGACCAGGTGGACGCCCTGCTTCTGGGTGTCGCGCCAGACCTCCCGAGAGAAATCCACCTTGAAGCGGTCGTAGACGATGTCGGCACCCAGCGCACGCGCCCGCCGGGCGTTCTCCTCTCCACCCGTCACCGCGAAAACCTTCGCGCCGGCCCGGCGAGCAACCTGGATGGCTGCGGTCCCCACGCCACCCGAACCGCCGGTGATCAGGATTCGCTCCCCCGCCCGGAGACGGCCCCGACGCATGAGGGCACGCCACGCCGTGACGAAGACGAGGCCGGCCGCGGCGGCGTCCACCGAGGACACCCCGTCCGGGATCTCCAGGAGATTCTCGGCCGGCACCACCGAGTACTCGGCGAAGCCACCTTGGGTGTGCTCTCCGACGATGCGGAAGGGAGGCTCGTCGAAGGACGGACCCCGGTCCTGCCCCTCGTACCAGTCGTAGCCCAGGGACGGGTCGACGACGACCCTCGTCCCCAGTGGCACGTCTTCGGCACCCGGACCCACGGCATCGACCGTGCCCGCGATGTCCGAGCCCCCGATGTGGGGCATGGGCGTCTGGATCGGCAGCCCGCGGCGGACCCAGAGATCCAGGTGGTTCATCGCCGAAGCCTCGACGCGGAGCCTCACCTCACCAGGCCCTGGCTCGGGCACGGGGACCTTCTTGATCTGGACGACCGCCGGCCCGCCGAAGTCCTCGAATACCGCCGCGCGCATCTTCTTCGACATGGATCCGTCCCGTGGTGTCAAACCGTGAGCTTCGGCCTTCCTTGAGTCTACTGGGTCACAGGCCGGAAGTCACAGCGTCGTCGGTAGATCGCGTTCCCGGGTTGTTCTAGCTTCCCGGGATGGCGCAGGACGACACCACACTCGGGGGCTATTTCCGGGTCCACGACCGCCCCCCGGCGTATGAAGGGTCCGATGGGCATCCCTACACCGTCTCGCTGGAGACGGAAAAGACGGGTGACCTCAAGGCCCCCTATCACGGCTACCTGGTCTTTCCCCGCTGGGCTCAGACCGGCGTGGGCATCGTAGGACACGTGGAGACGCCGACGCTGGCCCAGGGGTCCTCGGGGGAGGACGTCACCGCTCGCCTGGAGGAGCTCACGCTCTTCGATGTCCAGGATCTGCTCGAAGAGGCGATCCAACGATCGCGAGAGAACGCCGGGTCCGGGAATGCCAACGCCTCCGACCGAGATGGGCGCGCCGAGCCGGAGGCCCCCGATGGCTGAGGGCTTCCTCCGCATCACCGAGATCTTCCACTCCATACAGGGCGAGTCCACCTGGACGGGAGTGCCTTGCACCTTCGTGCGGCTCACCGGCTGCCCTCTCCGCTGTTCCTGGTGCGACACGGAGTACGCCTTCCACGGCGGCTCCCGGATGACCTTCGACGAGATCCTCCGGGAAGTCGCAAGCCACCCGGCGCGGGTGGTGGAGGTCACCGGAGGGGAGCCGCTGGCGCACCCCGGTGCCTTCGACCTCACCCGGCGCCTGTTGGACGAGGAGTACACCGTGCTCGTGGAGACGTCGGGTGCGTTCGACGTGTCCCCCCTCGATCCCCGAGTCCACAAGATCATGGACCTCAAGTGTCCGGGTTCGGGTGAGTCCCACCGCAATCTATGGGCGAACCTGGAACACCTCACCGAACGCGACGAGGTCAAGTTCGTCGTGAAGGACCGGGTGGACTACGAATGGGCCCGGCAGGCCATCGCCGAGCACGGCCTCGACCGCCGGGTTGGTGCCGGGACCTTGCGAGCCTTGCTCATGTCTCCCGTCTGGGGGGACCTCGAGCTCGAACCGCTGGCGCGATGGATTCTGGAGGATGGACTTCCGGTCCGCTTCCAGGTGCAGGTCCACAAGCTCATCTGGGGCGCCGACGCCAAGGGCGTGTGATGGACCTCGTCGCCGTCGACCCTCGCTTCCGCGTCCTCCACGACCGCCTGGAGCCGCCGGGAGAGGATCCTCCCGAGGAGCCCGCCGAGCACCGGACCGAGCGGATGGAAGCCGCCGTGGCCATGATCATCCGGGCCACGACGCCGCTGGAGATGTTGCTCATCAAGAGGGCCACCTACCAAGGCGACCCATGGTCCGGCCATATGGCCCTGCCCGGTGGCCGGTGGGAACCGAACGACGCCGGACTCCTGGAGACATCCATCCGGGAGACCCTCGAGGAGACGGGCATCGACCTTGGAGCCGTGGGCACGCCCCTGGGGCGTCTACCGGACGTGAATCCGGTCAGTCCCCGGCTCCCCATCAGGCGCATCGCGCCGTTCGTCTTCGGGGTTCCCTACGACGCCGGCATCGTCACCCCCAACGACGAAGTGGAGACCGCCCACTGGATTCCCATCGATCGGCTTCGGGAGCCGGAGACCTCGACCGAGGTGCGGATCCACTTCTCCGGGTTCTCGAAGACCTTCCCGAGCTACGCCGTGGGGGATGAGCACGTCTGGGGCCTCACGCACCGCATTCTGACGGCGTTCCTTGAGCGCTACCCGGCCGGAGACATCGGACAAACCGAGGTCTGAAGGCGGAGGTCGGGCGCGGCAACGGGGGAGCCTACTGTCCCCAAACGACCACGTGGAAACGTTCCGTGAAACGATCCGAGTGTTTCATGAAACGCCAGGCCGGACGTCATGCGACGACATCACGTGACGCAACTCGTAGTCCGACTTACGGTTACACCACCTCACCCCTTGGCCGAAGCTATGGCATCTCACGTGCTTCGAAGAGTGAATGTCCAGCATTATCCAGCACACCCTTCCGGAGGACGATTCATGCGTCGACTGTCACTGCTTGCAATCCCCTTGCTTCTCGTCGCGACCGCGTGTCTGGACGAGTCGCCAACCGAAGTCCAGCCCCAGCTCGCCAAGAGCGCTGATGCGACCATCGTCGAAACCCCGACGTTCCGCGTTACGCTGCAGAATCTCACTGGTGGCCAGCCCTTCACTCCTCCGGTCGCGATCACCCACCGGAAGTCCGTGACGATGTTCGAGGTCGGCTACCCGGCCCGGTATGTCGTCCAGGAGATCGCGGAGAACGGAAACCTGATGCCGATGCTCGACCGTCTCGCCGCCGAGAGCATTGCAGCGGATGTCGTCGTGACTATGGGCAACACCGGAGTTCCTCCGATAGTCGGCGGTGAGACGATCGACTTCACCATCACGTCCATGGCGGATGCGAGGTACTTCTCGTTCGTGTCGATGCTTATCTGCACCAACGATGGCTTTGCAGGCGTGAATTCACTCCCGCTCCCGCGCTACGTCGGCGAGTACGTCAAGGTCGATGTCCGCGGGTACGACGCGGGCACGGAGTTGAACACCGAAGACTTCGCGGACATCGTACCGCCGTGCCAGGGCCTGGTTGGTGGAGGCACCGACGATCCGGGTACCGGCGTGAGCAACCCCGACCTCGCTGAGGACGGCGTGGTACACCCGCACGCCGGAATTCAGGGCGGTGACGACCTCGACCCCGAGGTGCACGGTTGGACGGGTCCTGTCGCGATCCTAACCATCGAGCGTGTGGGCTGAGACCCACGGCGTAGGGCCGGGGGCGGCGAGCCACGATGCAAGACACTCGCGAGCCGCCCCCACCTGCCCGCTCCGCAGCGAAACCCCCGAGCGCGGGGGGGGCACCCGGCGACCACCCGACCTATCTGCCCAGGTCAGACACCCACTCGGTGATGAAGACATTGGTATCCGATGTCCCCCCGTTGTTGCGGTTCGATCCGAACACCAGATAGCGCCCGTCCGGACTGAAGACCGGGAAACCATCGAAGCCCTCCGAGTACGTGATCCGCTCCAGTCCCGTGCCGTCGAGGTTGATCAGATAGATCTCGAAGTCCCGACCCGACGGATCGTGGTGGTTCGAGCTGAAGAGGATCTTGTCGCCGTCGGGATGCCAGTAGGGGGCAAAGTTGGCGCCGCCGACGTCGGTGACCTGCCGCATGTTCGAGCCGTCGGCGTCCATGACGTAGATCTCGAGCTCGCCGGGGCGCAGGAGTCCCTGCTCTAGCAACCGCACGTAGTCGTCGGCTGCGGGCCCGGGCTCCGGGTAGTGGGCCCGCCAGATGATCTTCGAGCCGTCCGGCGAATAGAAAGCGCCTCCGTCGTAGCCGAGGCTGTCCGTGAGCTGGACGACATCCGATCCGTCCAGCTTCATGGAGTAGAGGTCGAGGTCGCCGTTGCGGACGCTGGTGAAAACGACCCGGTCGCCGGCGGGGGACACCGTCGCCTCGGCGTCATAGCCTTCCTCGGTGGTGAGCTGACGAAGGTTCGATCCGTCCGCGTTGGCCACGAAGACGTCGTACGTGTGGTAGATGGGCCAGACGTAGCCCATGGAGAAGTCGGGGTTGAGGGGGCAGGACGCGTCGTGATGGTGCGTCGACGAATAGATGATCTCGTCGCCCGACGGGTAGAAGTACGCGCACGTCGTTCGCCCGTCGCCGGTGCTCACCATCTCCGTCTCGGCGGTGTGGGGATCGAGAATGAAGATCTGGTCGCACTCGGCCCCCGGCTTCTTCGCCTGGTAAATGAGCTCACTGCCGTCGAACGCCCAATACGCCTCGGCATTCTCGCCGCCCGCGGTCAGTTGGCGGATGTTGCGGAAGCGGACCTCGCCTTCCTGGGCGAGGACCACACCCTCCCCTGCCAGGTTCGCCGCGGGACCCGACGCCTCCGGAGGTGTACCCTCCTCCGTACCCGATCCGCATCCGGCACTCACGACGACTGTCAGCGTCAACACGCCAAGAATTCGATGATTCAACACGTTCCGTCCTCTCTTTCGACTTCGTTCACGCTCTTCGCTCTCAGTTTCACCCTCGCGGGCGCAGCGGCGGCTCAATCCTGTCCCGCCCCCGGGCCCCTGGTCGGCAACCTCGAGGGCCCGATGGCCCACGTCCGCTACCTCGCAGACGACGGACTCGAAGGTCGGGCCGTTGGATCCGCGGGCGCACGATGCGCCGCAGACTACGTCGCCGAGCGTTTCCGCGCACTCGGGCTCCAGCCCGCCGGACCAGAAGGTAGCTTTTTTCAGCCATTCCCCATCCGTAAAGGTGCGGAGCTGGGCCCTCAGAACAATTTGGTGGTCGACGGAACCACGTACGACCTCGACACCGATTGGACCCCCGCCGGATTCTCGGGGAGCAAGGGGCTTGCCGGCGAGCTGGTCTGGGCCGGGTATGGCCTCAGCAGTCCCGGGAACCCTCACGACGCCGACACCCGCATCGATATTTCGGGCAAGGTCGCCGTCTTCGCCTGGGGTGATCCGGACGCCCCCCACGGCATCTCCATGCGCGGCGATCCCCACTTCAAGGCAACCGTGGCCGCCGGCCGCGACGCCGCCGGCGCCATCTTTC
The DNA here is from genome assembly GCA_965229435.1 of Longimicrobiales bacterium. Taxonomy (GTDB): domain Bacteria; phylum Gemmatimonadota; class Gemmatimonadetes; order Longimicrobiales; family Gaopeijiaceae; genus UBA2589. The sequence goes on along the minus strand of CBDDJE010000001.1, from coordinate 1,389,927 downwards.
TGGCCCCGTCGGGGATGCCACTTCCGGGCCTCGCCGACGAGATCCGAGGCATGCTCGACATGCCGGTCGCGGTCGTGTCCGGGAGTGTCGCGGAGGAGGTGAGGGCCGCGGCCGAGCGAGGTGGGTCGGTCTGGCTGGAGACCGACGTGCGTGAAGCTCGGGTCGACGCCAGAAACGTCGCCGCTCTCCTTCCCGGTTCCGATCCCGGGCTGCGTGACGAGTATGTCATCATCGGCGCCCACTACGACCACCTGGGCCTGGGCGGGGAGGGCTCGTTGGCTCCCGACAGCCGGGACATCCACAACGGCGCCGACGACAACGCCAGCGGCACCGCAGCCGTCATCGAGATCGCACGCCTGCTGTCCGAAGGCCCTCGTCCCGAGCGGAGCGTCCTCTTCCTGGCGTTCACCGGTGAAGAACGAGGCCTCTGGGGCTCCACCTACTTCGTGGGGAACCCCACCGTGGACCTCGACGGGGTCGTCGCAATGCTCAACCTGGACATGGTCGGCCGGGTGGTGGACGACGCCATCACGGTCTTCGGCTTCGCCACGGCCGAGGAGTGGGGCACCGTCGTCGACGAGGCCAACGCCTCCCTGACCGACCCGCTGGCCGTAGCCAAGGCGCCCGACGGTTTCGGGCCGTCGGACCACGCCGCCTTCCACGGCGAAGGCCTCCCCGTTCTCCACTTCTTCTCCAACACCCATGCCGACTACCACCGTCCCAGCGACGACTGGCAGAAGATCAACGCCGGCGGCATCGACCGCGTCAGCCAACTGACCGCCGCCGTCGCGCGCAGCCTCGCCTCACCCGATATCAGCCTCACGGCGACGCCTCAAGAGCGCCCGTCGGCGCCGACGCAGACGTCATCCGCTTCCTCCTCGGGGGGCGGGTACGGCCCCTACCTGGGAACGATCCCCGACATGACGCCTCGTGATTCCGGACTGCGCCTCACGGGCGTCCGGGAAGGCAGTCCAGCCGAGGAAGGCGGCCTCCAAGCCGGAGACGTCGTGGTCGAGTTCGCGGGACGTGCCATCACGGACATCTACTCCTACACATACGCCCTTCAGGATCACGCACCCGGGGACGAGGTGGAGATCGTCGTCGAGCGAGATGGAGAGAGGATGACGCTCTCCGTGACGCTCGGCGAGCGGAGATGATTCTGACATTTCTCTGACCGGGTAGACCACAGATCGGCCGTCGCCCCGAATATCTTGCGATATGATGGGTAGATCTCTCTCCACGCGACTCGAGTCCAGGACCGCCTTCGTCGGCGTCCTCCTCGTCGGAGCCCTCGTGCTCACCGGCCTCCTCGGCTGGCACGCCTTCGACGCCGGACGCTCGCACGCAGCATCGGTCCAGAAGACCATTGGCGAGCAGGCGCGCTTCGCCGCGTGGGAGTTCGCCGGAAACGCCCGGGATTATCTGGACAGCAAGATCCTCTATCCGGGTCTCGAAGTCGTCGCCATCGCCGGGGGACGGGACGCAGGCGTGGAGCTCAGCATGGCCCAGCTCGACGCCCTTGCTACCGAAAAGGAGTGGGGATACGTGGAGTACGTCCACGGGATCTTCCGGGTCGACCTCGCCACTGCCGCCGTGACCTACACGTCTCGGGGCGATCCGAATCCTGCAGATACGGAGGCGTGGCTCTCGAGTGACCTCCGCGAGCACGCCCTCGGCGGAACGCTCCCGGGGTGGGAGCCGGTCATGGTCTCCGCCCCCGATGGACCGGGTGCTTTCGTCTACCGGCTCTACCCGGAGGAACGCAGTGAGGCTCGCCTGCTCTACGGATACGTCATGGGACCGGACGGGGTGGGGGCTCCGCTGAACTATGCCTTCGAGGGATCCCCCCTGCTTCCCGAAGGCCTGACCGGCGGGAGGGCGAACCGGGACGTCTTCGACGTTCAGGTCATCGACGGCGTCGGGCGGACGATATGGTCTTCAGACGTGGACTATGCCTCGGACTGGACGGCGTCCGACACCGTGGGCACCCGGTACGCCGGCCTCGTGGCCGAGGTCGTCGTGAACCCGACCGTCGCCCCGGAGCTGGTCATCGGCGGCCTGCCGAGATCCAGGTTGCCCATGATCGTCACCCTCCTGATCCTGACGGTCGGACTCGTCGCGGGGGCCCTCTATCAGCTCAGGCGCGAGACCGAGCTGGCCCAGCTCCGCGCCGACTTCGTCTCCGGCGTCTCTCATGAACTTCGGACGCCCCTCGCTCAGATCCGGATGTTCAGCGAGACGCTCCTCCTCGGTCGTGTGCGCTCCGACGAGGAGAGGCAGCGGTCCCTGGAGATCATCGTCAACGAGTCCCGTCGCCTCACCCACCAGGTCGACAACGTCCTCCTATACTCCCGGTCGGAACGCGACGGGATGCGCACCGACGTCTCCGCTACGGACCTGGGAGACCTGGTCGAGCGGGTGGCCGAATCCTTCACGCCTCTGGCCCTGGCCCACGGCTCTCGAGTGGAAGCCGCCACCCCCGGAGCGTGCATTGCGCATGTCGACGGTTCTCTCCTTCGCCAGGCCCTCCTGAACCTGCTGGACAACGCGCTGAAGTATGGCCCGGCCAAGCAGACGATCCGGGTAGGCTCTTCGTTGGAGCCCCAGCGGGTTCTCCTCTGGGTGGAGGACGAAGGCCCTGGCGTACCGGTGGAGGAGCGAGCCAGGATCTGGGAGCCCTACTTCCGACGCCCTACGCACCGTGAGTCGGCCGTGGCCGGGTCGGGGATCGGCCTGTCCGTCGTCAGGGACGTAGCCGAGGCCCACGGGGGCTCCGCCCGCGTGACGGATGGAGACGACGGCGGCGCCCGCTTCGTCATCGAGCTGCCGGCGAACGTGATGGCTGCCAACGGCGTCGGAGGGGGCGCCGCCAGGGTGCGGGACGCAAAGGCATCGCCTGCCATCCCCAAGCCGGCGCCCGCGACCCTTCGCTACGGCGCAGACGGGCCATGACGAGGATCCTCGTCGTCGAGGACAACGCCGACCTCGCCTTCGGACTTCGCAACAATCTGGAGATCGAGGGCTATGCGGTGACTGTCGCCGAAGACGGCGCCCAGGGCCTCCAGTCGGCTCGGGAGGAGTCCCCCGATCTCCTCATCCTCGACCTCATGCTCCCGGAGATGAGCGGGTTCTCCGTTCTCAAGGCACTACGCGCCGAGGGCCACGACGTGCCGGTCCTCATCCTCACGGCCAAAGGAGAGGAGGCCGACAAGGTCCTCGGGCTCCGCCTGGGCGCCGACGACTACGTGACGAAGCCCTTCGGTGTGCTCGAGCTCCTCGCACGAGTGGAGGCCATCCTCCGTCGGTCGGGCACCAACGGTGATCACACTGCCGAGAGCGGCGTCCACGCATTCGGTGACATCGTCGTCGACACCTCGGCCCGCTCCGTCACCCGTGCCGGTCGGGAGATCCCGGTCACGCCCAAGGAGTTCGACCTCCTGGTGGCCCTCATCCGCCGGGAAGGGGCCGTGGCGTCCCGGGTCACGCTCATGAAGGAGGTCTGGGGGCACCGGGCGGCCATCGCCAGCCGGACCGTCGATACGCACGTCGCGGAGCTGCGGCGGAAGCTGGAAGACGAGCCCTCCGACCCCCGTTGGATCCTCACCGTGCACAAGGCCGGCTACCGCTTCCGCGCGTAGACCCAACATTCCCCGGACAAATCGCTGACCGGGGCCCCACCTCCCCGCGGCCGCCGCAAGCCACCTTCAGGATGTGAAGTCCGATCGGCCGCAACGGCCGAGACCGGACGGGTGAATCGTGACGGAGGGTAGGGACGTGAGGATCGGGGACGAGGTCGGGTACGTTGGGTGGTTCCTCCGCGGCGTGGTGGCCATGGCTGCCGCGTTCGCGCTCTTCCTGCTACCCGGCCTGGCGGCCGGGCAGACCGACCAGAAGACCGGCGGCGAGGAGGCGTCCCAGCCTTCCCCCGTCGTTCCGGGGGCCGAAGCCCTGCTCACCCTCCAGCGCCTCGACGGAGAAGTCGACTTCGACGGGCACTCCGACGAAGCGGCGTGGGCCGCCATCGAGCCGCTTCCCATGATCCAGCACTGGCCCGACTTCGGAGCCGCCATGTCGCGTCGCACCGAGATCCGGGTGGCGTACGACGACGAATACCTCTGGGCTTCGGGCCGCTTCTACGATGACCCCGACGGCATCTCCGCCAACTCCCTCCAGCGCGACCTGTGGGATGGTGACGACGCCTTCGACATCATCGTCGACTCCTTCAACGACAATCAGACGGCGTTGAAGTTCACCACCACGCCCCTGGGCACGCTCCTCGACGCCGAGATCCTCAACGACGCCCAGTTCGGAGGCGGCGTGCCGGCCATGAACACCGCCTGGAACACCTTCTGGGATGCTCGCACGCAACTGACGGACGAAGGCTGGTTCGCCGAGATCCGAATCCCGCTTTCCAGCCTCGGCTTCGACGTACGAAACGATCGGGCGGTCATGGGTCTCATCGCCGGACGATACATCGCCCGCAGCAACGAGAAGCACCTCTTTCCGGCCATCCCGCCGGATTGGGACATGGCCGACGTCAAGCCATCCCAGGCCCAGGACATGGAGCTCACGGGGGTGCCGAACAGCACACCGCTGTGGATCACTCCCTATCTCCTCACGGGCGTGGACCGGAGCCGCGACCCGGACCGCCTTCCAGTGACCAGACCGACGTCCGACTTCTCACGGGAGGTGGGACTCGATGTGAAGTATGGGCTCTCCAGCAACCTCACCCTGGATCTGACGGTCAACACCGACTTCGCCCAGGTGGAGTCCGACGCGCTTCAGGTGAATCTCGACCGCTTCAGCCTCTTCTTTCCTGAGAAGCGTCAGTTCTTCCAGGAGCGGTCCTCGACGTTCCGTTTCGCCCTCAGTGAGGACAACCAGCTCTTCTACTCCCGGCGCATCGGGCTCTCCGACGAAGGAACACCGCTTCGCATCTTCGGCGGCGGGCGCGTCGCCGGGCGTGTCGGCGAATGGGATGTGGGCGTCCTCTCCATGCAGGTGGACGGTGGGCACGTGGACCTTGGACCGGCCGACGGCGGGGCGATGGACCCTGAGCCGGCGAGGCCGGACGAGAACGTGTCGGCGCTGCGGCTGCGCCGAACAGTTCTCGGCTCGGGCCGCGTCGGCGGCCTCTTCACCTCCCGCGTCCGCACTGACGGTGGGATGGACATCTCCGTGGGGGCCGACGGCGAGATCCCCTTCGGCGACGAGCGGGTCACGCTCCAGCTCGCCCACACCCACAACGACGAGCAGCCGGCGGCGGCTGCCATCCAGCGCTCTTCGGCGAGGATCTTCTGGGAACGCCGGAGCCTACGCGGATTCGGGTATGACGCCAGCGTGACGTACTCCGGGCCCGGGTACGATCCGCGCCTCGGGTTCGAGGCCCGCAACGACTACACCGCTGCTCAGGGGCGACTCGCGTATGTCTGGGATCCCGAGGGCGACGGCCCCATCGACCGGTACCGCTTCCAGACGGTGACACGCAGCTTTTGGCGGAACGAAGATCGTTCGGTGGAGTCGTGGCTGGGTCGGCTGCAGCTCCTCATGGACCTGAGTGGCGGACATTGGTGGAACGTCACCACGAACCTGACTCGGGAAGACGTACGAACCGGGTTCGACCTGCCCGGCGCCACGGTGAGCCCCGGGACCTTTTGGAACCTCGACCTATTCACGCGCTTCGAGACCAGCCGGGCCAGGACACTCTCCGGGGCCCTGACGATGTACACCGGTGGCGCCTTCGACGGCTACCGCTTCAACCTCCTGGTCGAGCCCCAGGTGAGCCTTTCACGCCACCTGTCGGTGGGCATGGCCTACGACATCCATCGCCTCTGGTTCACCGGCCGGGACCAGCGCGTGAAGGCAGACCTCGCTCGTCTGCGCGTCCGGGCGGCGCTCGACTCACGTCTGTCCGCCGAAGCGTTCCTCCAGTACTCGGCCGTCACCGACGCCCTCTCGACGAACCTCCGAGTGCGCTACCGGTTCGCCGAGGGCCGTGACCTCTTCATCGTCGTCGACGAGGCCCGCGACTTCACCGACCGGCTCGGCCTCCAGTCGGTCCTTGGTCCGACGGACCGCCGCCTCCTCGTGAAGTACAGTTGGACGTTCCAGCCCTGACGGCAGGCATGGCGCCGCTCAGCTCAACAAGTCCAGTTGGCCCTCGTCGTCGCCGTCGGCCCCGCTCGAGACGGCGACCTCGTCTCGGGCGGGAGCTCCACCTCGACCCGCGGCCCGTGTGACCTCGACCACCCGATCCCCGGGCTCGATGGTGGCGATGCGCTTACCCTGGGTTCGGCGCCCTTGGACCGGCACCGAATCGGCTGCCGCTCGCACCACCTTTCCGCCTGCCGTAACCAGCATGACCTCGTCAGCCTCCACCACTTCCAGAGCCGCCACGAGGGGCGCGTTTCCGCTCCCACTCGGCACTGCCAGATTGCCCATTCCTCCACGGTTCTGAAGTGGGAAGTCGGAGATCTGCGTACGCTTGCCGAGACCGTCCTCACTCACCGTGAGGACCTTGGCGTCGCGCCGGATGAGTAGCATTCCGGCGACCTCGTCGTCGCCCTTCAGCGACATGCCCTTCACACCCTGAGCCGTCCGCCCCACCACGCTGATCTGCTCCTCGGCGAACCGGATGGCCCGCCCACCCCGGGACAGGAGCATGACCTCGGCCATGCCGTCGGAGAGCGCCACATCCATGACGCTGTCTCCGGCCTTCACACCGGCGGCGATGATCCCTCCGGCCCGCGGGTTGGAGAACTCGACGAGCTCGGTCCGCTTCACGATTCCCTTCCGAGACAGGAAGACCAGATAGCGGTCGGCCGCCTCCAGATCGTCCACAGGGACGATGGAGACGATGCGGTCCTTCCGCTCGGCCCCTTCCAGAAGCGCGTAGACCGACTGACCCCGTGACGACCGGGCGCTCTCCGGCACGTCGAGTACGGGCAGGAAGTGGCAGTGTCCTCCTTCAGTGAAAGCCAGAAGCCACCCCTGAGTCCGTGCGACGAAAAGGCGCTCCACGTAGTCGTCCTCGTACCGCTCCATCCCCGCCAGCGCCTTCCCCGAACTCACGCGCCTCCGGTAGAGATGCATGGGGATCCGCTTCACGAATCCTTCGTGGGACAGGGTCACCACCACGTCCTCGTCGGCGAGCTGCTTCTCCACCTGAGGCGTCTCGACTTCGGCCTCGTCCTCATCGAGGAGGACGGTGCGACGCTCGTCGCCGTACTGCTTCACCACCTCTCCCAACTCGTCGAGCATGATCTCCAGCTGACGCTCCTCCGAATCGAGGATCCCACGCAGCTCTTCGATACGTGCCTGGAGCTCGGCCAGGCGATTCTCCAGTTGGGTTCGCTCCAGAGCCGTGAGTTTGGCGAGCCTCATGTTGAGGATGGCGTCGGCCTGGACCTCCGAAAGCCCGAAGCGATCCTGGAGGCGTTCGGAGGCCTCGGCCCGATCGGCCGAGGCCCGGATGATCTTGATGACCTCGTCGATGTGATCGAGGGCGGCCAGGAGCCCCTGCACCACGTGCCGTTCGGCCTCGGCCTTCTCCAGATCGTGACGGCTCCGCCGTTGGATGACCTGGACCCGATGGTCCCGGAAGCGCTCGAGCATCCGCTTCAGGTCGAATCGCTTCGGCTCTCCGCCGTCCAGAGCGATCATGTGGGCGCCGAAGGTCATCTTGAGGCTGGTGCCGCGGAAGAGCGTCTTCAGCGTAGCCGCCGGATTGGCGCCCCGCTTCAACTCGATGACCAGGCGTATTCCGTCGCGGTCGGTCTCGTCGCGGATGTCGGAGAGGTCGTCGACCTTCCCCTTCTTGGCCAGCGCGGCGATCTGCTCGATGACCTTCGTCTTGTTCACCGCATAGGGCAACTCGGTGACGACGAGCTGTTCCTTTCCGCCACGCAGGGCCTCTTTCACCACCCGCGCCCTCATGACCACGCGGCCGCGTCCTTCGGTGTACATCCGCTTGATGCCCTTCCGTCCGACGACGAATCCGCCAGTGGGGAAGTCGGGCCCGGGGATGTGACGCATGAGATCCTCGACGGTGCAGTCGGGATCGACGACGAGTTGACGAAGCCCCGCCGCGACCTCGGCCAGGTTGTGCGGCGGTACGTTGGTGCTCATCCCCACCGCGATCCCCGACGAGCCGTTGACCAGCAGGTTGGGGAAACGACTGGGGAGGACCGTCGGTTCCTGTCGCTGATCGTCGAAGTTGGGCTGGAAGTCGACGGTGGACTTCTCGATCTCGTCGAGGAGCTCCGCGGCCAGAGCCTCGAGCCGAGCCTCCGTATAGCGATAGGCTGCGGCCGGGTCCCCGTCGATGGAGCCGTAGTTGCCCTGGCCGTCGATGAGGGGCATGCGCAGGGAGAAGTCCTGGACCATGCGCACCAGGGCGTCGTATACCGCCGAGTCCCCGTGAGGGTGGTACTTACCGAGCACGTCACCGACCACGGCCGCACTCTTCTTGTACGGTCGGTCGGGACTCAGTCCCATCTCGTGCATCGCGTACAGGATGCGCCGGTGGACCGGCTTGAGGCCGTCTCGCACGTCCGGCAGCGCGCGCTGGACGATGACGCTCATGGAATAATCCAGGAACGACTCGCGCATCTCTTCTTCGAGGCTACGCGGGAGGATCCGTTCCCGTGTGGAGGCCGTGGCCATTCAGACTCCGGTGTCGCTCGGTCGTAGGTCAGCGGCCGGGAGGCCGCAGGAGAACGCGGAGCCGAGAACACCCGTCAGGGCCGCTCCGCGGCCCTAGAGTCTAAGAAATGAGAGGTCGCTGCAAGCGGGGCCCGAGGACCCTCAGTCCTGTGCCCGCGCCTCCGCCAGAAGCCGACTCACACGGTCCTTCAACGCGTCTGGAGCCTCCTGCCCAACGACAGCCCGTCGCACCGCCTCACGGTACGCCGACTCGAGCTGGAGGTGGGGATAGCACTGGCCGCACACCTCGAAGTGTCGCCTCACCTGATCGGCCGGAACGTCGCCCAACTCGCCGTCGAGGAAGTCGTGGACGAGCCGAAGCGCCTCCTCACATGAGATCATCTCCTCGCTGTCATCGGCGGCCATCCCCGCGGCTGCGCGGCCCTTCCGGGCCGAACGGTCCGACGCCGACGCGCCACCGAAGAGTTTCTTGATGCTATCGAAGATGGACATAGCCTCGATCCCTCATGATTCGTTCGATGCAGACCGTTCCGAGATGTAGCCCATCTCCACGGCATAGTCGTACAGGACTTCCTGCAGCCTTCGTCTTCCCCGGAAGAGACGGCTTTTCACCGTGCCCACCGGCACTTCGAGGAGCTCGGCCACCTCCGCATAGGGAAGGCCCTCCACATCGGACAGCACGACCGCCATTCGGTACTCCTCCGGAAGAGCCTCGATGGCCTCGACGATCTTCCCATCCACGATGGAGTCGAAGAAGTCTCCTTCCGGGTCGACTCCGAGGACCGAGACCCAGACCGGGTTCACCGGGTTGGCGCCTGCACCCGACCTATCCACGTTCTCCTCGACGATCTCGTCGTGTCGCTTGCTTCGCTCTCGTGAGCGGAGAAAGACATTCCGACAGATGGTGAAGAGCCAGCTCTTCGCCGCCGTCCCGCGGGTGTACTGGTCCCACGACCGATAGGCGCGAAGGAACGTCTCCTGGACCAGGTCCTCTGCCTGGTCCGGAGCGCCCGACAGTCGCAAGGCGAACCGGTACACGGCGTCCAGGTGAGGCAGCGCTTCGTCCTCGAACCCCGTGTGCGGATCCTTCGCTCGCTCCGTCACGATGTGCTCCTCGACCATCGAGGACGCTTCATCGACACTCTCCTCCGGCTACGCGGTGCACTCGTCGCGTTTGAACAAGACACGCCCTGAGCGGGAGGTTCCAGGATTCACCACGCCGCCGAAGAGATCGGGGCGGGCACGGAGCGTTGACGTCAGTCCGGGAACTGGAAGGTGCGAGCCGTCTCCAGGGTGGGCGCCTCGCCGGTCACCAACTCGATGAGAGCCTCCATCTCCGCCGCCATCTGCCCGAGACGGTGTGACACGGTGAAGACGTGGGCGAAGTCGAAGTACGCCGCCACCGCCCGTTCACCTGCCGGATGGGTCATCAAGACCGACGATTCCATCTCGACACGAAGCATCGACGTGATGGCGGCCACCGCCCCCTGGACGGCGTAGACGTCCCGGAGCGTAGGGAGCGACACGTCGCCGTCGAGCATCGGGAGAAGAGCCTCGACGTGGTCGCGCTCCTCGGAAGGCGCGAGCACACCTCCCCCGTCCGTCTCTCCTCCTTCGAGGAAGACCTCGGCGCCGGCGCGGAGCGCCGTCAGTTCTTCGTAGTTGATGTGCAGGATCACCGGTCGCTCCGGTATCGGCTCGCTAACTCAACTACTAGTACATATCTGCGGGGGGTTTGGTTTCTGCAAGCCTTATCTGACGGGCATCATGCCTGGGCCGAGCTGGCCGGTCCAGATAGTGTCAGCGGGATGGAGACGTGGTGTTCCCCATCCACCCGGACCTCGAAGGAGTACCTCCCCGCCGCCGGGAAGACGAGCCCGTCCATGTTCAGGATGTGGGGCACGAGAACCCCATCGGCCACCTGCCTCGGCCCGGCGGCCAGGTTCATCTCACCGTCGATCCTGACCAACTGCTTCCCGTTCGGGTCCTTGAGCGCGATCTCCACCTCGTGCTTTCCCACTTCGTGGACACCCGCCGAGAAGCGGAGGACGAGGCTCATGCGGGGGTGGCGCGTCGGGAACGCCGACGTGCCCAGGCGGTCGAAGACGCCGAGGATGTTGAGTTTCCCTGAGGCGTCCACCGTGGCGGCGTCGGCGAGGAGTGCGAGGTCGACTTCCATGGACTCGAAGAGTTGGGGTCAGGAGGGGTCGGAGCGGCGCACCAGCAGCCGTTCTCCGATGGCGATCCCGGCGATGAGATCGATGAGGGTGTGTGCAAGGATAGCGGGCCAGAGGCTCCCCGAGGCCAGGAAGCCCCACGCCAGCACCCCTCCCATGAGGGCCGTCCTGACGATGCCGATGACGCCCTGGTAGGCGTGGACGACGCCGAACACGACGGTGCTGAGGACAGCGGCGCCGGCGAGGCCGGTCACCGGCGCCAGCACCGGAATCACGTACCCACGGTACGCCAACTCCTCTCCCACACCGGCCGCCACCGAAAGCAGGGCGAAGACGCCGCGCTCCCGCCCCGTCCGCGGTAGAAGCTGGACAAGGAGCTCCGTGTCGCGCGTCCCCACGCCGCGGGCGCCCGCATGGAAGAGGACGATGATGGCGAGGCCGACGGCGGTGAGCCCGACCGTCCATCCCAGGAGGTTTGCCATGGGAAGCCGAACGAGGCCGAGCGCCGCTCCCCCGCCGACCCGACTGCCCACGAACCAGCAGGCGGCACCGAGCACGCCCAGCGTGACGATGGAGCTCCAATACGCCGACATCCGCTCGATGGCCAATCCGTCGGCTAGGGGTACCTGGGCTATCGCCAGAAGCGGCACAACGGCGAGAAGGAGGGAGAGAAGGACGGCGTCGACGACGGGAAGACCGGCCCCGGAGAAGAGAACGAGGGCGACGACACAGAAGGCGACGGCGGCGGCCCAGGTGAGGGCCCTCGCCGTCCTGACCGCCTCGGGGGCGGGGCCGAGGTCGGCCGCGGGGTCGTGGCTCGCAGTGGGGTCGTGGCTCGCCGTGGGGTCCGGCACTGGCGGTGGGTCGTCGGGGCCGGCGCCACTCAAGCCGGGCTCCCGGTGATCTCGTCCTCGCCGAACCGCTCGATGGCCGCCAAGGTCCGCTCGACATCCTCCCAATCCGTGTTGTGGTTGAGGATGCAGAGGCGCAGGGAGTAGAGGCCGCGCAGACGGGTCGAGGACATCATCGCCGTCCCGGTCTCGATGATCCGCGCCTGAACCGCTTCGTTGACTCGCTCCAGGGACGCCTCGTCCATCTTCGATTCTCGTGGGTGCACTCGGAAGCAGACGACGCCCAGCGACGCCGGATTCGCAATCTGGAGCAGGTCGGATGCCCGCACGTACTCCTCCGCCCGATGTGCGAGATCGATGCCTTTGGCGATGGCGTCACGAAAGGCCGCGACGCCAAAGGTCTGAATCGACATCCACACCTTGAGGGCGCGGAACGACCGGCTGAGCTGAAGACCCCGGTCTCCGAAGTTCGGGTGCTCGGTTCCCCAGCGGGTGTCCTGAAGGTACTCCGGATGCACCGTGAAGGCCGACTCCAGGCGCCGAACGTCCTTCACCATGAGGCAGCCCGCTTCGAAGGGCTGGAAGAGCCACTTGTGGGCATCCATGGCGATGGAGTCGGCCCGCTCCATGCCCCGGAGAACCTCCTTCCCCTTTTCCGTGAGCACCGCGAAGCCACCATACGCGGCGTCCACGTGGAGCCAGATATCGTGGCCTTCACAGAAGTCGGCTACCGCATCGATGGGATCGACGGCCCCGGTGTTCGTCGCCCCGGCGTTGGCGCACACTGCCACCGGTGTGAATCCCGCCTCACGGTCGTTCTCGACCATCCGGTGTAGCTCGAGGGGATCCAGGCGGAAGTGGCCGTCGGTGGGGACCATACGGACGTGCTCCGGTCTGATTCCGACGATGGTGGCCGCCCGGATGAGCGCCGTGTGGCTCTGGTCGCTCATGTAGACCGTGGCCCGCTCCGGCGCCCCGGCGTGCTCCCGTGCGGCAACGAAGGCGTCGAGGCTCGCCGCAGAGCCACCACTGGTGAAAAGCCCCCCGGCAGTATCCGGGTAGCCGATCCAATCACGGAACCAGTCGAGGACCACCAATTCCAACTGGCTCGGCCCGGCGCCTCCGAGCCAGGTGCCCTGGAAGATGTTATGTCCCGCCGCCATGTAGTCGGCCAGAACGCCCGGCCAGGTCGGGGACGATGGTACGAAGGCGAAGAATCGCGGATGGTCGACCCGCCCGGCTATCGGAAGGATCTCCTCGGCGGCCCGACGGATCACATCCTCCGCCGGCCGACCTTCCTCCGGCGCCGCCTCCCGCAGCAGTGCTTCCAGATCGCTCCGGGATCCTCCTCGCCATGCCGGCTCGTCGTCCAGGGCGACGAGGCGCTGCACGACGAGGCGTGAGGCCAGGTCGGCGAGTTCCAGCATGCGTTCCGGAGACAACTCGAGACTGCCGGTGCCCACGCCTTCCGTCGGAGCCGTCATGCAGATAATCTTCCTTTCATGTCACCCGAAGCCACTACCCGAAGCGGCGTCACGTTCCGTGTGCTCGATGCCATGGATGCCCCTCATTCGGGCCGTATTCTACGCCTCCGCCTCCAGTCCGGCGAAGCGCCCTCCATCAAGTCGTTGAAGGGCGCTCGTCTCACCGCGGTGTCGCCCGACGGCGACCGCTGCGACGTGAAGGTCCTCGGCTTCGCGGCCTTCGGCGGCAAGCCCAGCGACCAGCGACTCGCTCGCACCGGGCGCGTGGATCTACAGGTCGAGGAACTCGACGACAACGGCCCCATCGGACTGCGCTGGGAAGTTCACCCTACCTGAAGCCCCGCTGGCTGCCGTCTCGCCGGCGTGGTCACCGGCCCGACGGGGTACCGGCCGCCCGACTCGCGCGTCAGTTCCTCAGGCCGGGCGGCTCCTGGTTGAACGTCTCGAGGAACCAATCCCGGTACTCGTCCACGCGGTCCGGATTCGCGCGGGCCCATTCGGAGCGTGCTGTCGCGAATTCGTCAGGCCGGGCCGTGAAGATGTAGGCGTCGAGGAATCCGGCGTCATTGGCATAGGCGAGTTCGTCCAACGGTCCGAACGGCAGGGTGTCGAAGACGGAGCGACCCAGGATCCAGGTGTCGGCGATGCGCTCGACGATGGCCCTCTCCAGGTCATACCCCGTGGCGTCTGCCGCCTCCGGCAGCCACTCGTCCAGCCGCCCCATCTGGTTCATCAGGTGCAGGAATCCATAGATGTCGTAGACGAGTGTGGCGTCCGGCCCGCCCAGCGGGATCTGGACCGTCACGCTGTCTTGGCCCAGTACCATCCCTTCCCACGGCATCTGCTCATTCAGAGTCGACGAGCGGATCAAGAGAAAGGACGGATCCTCCTCGATCGTCATCTGAGCATCGAGGACCCAGCCGTTCAGCTGCTTCATCTCCTCGTGGTCGGCCCGGATCCGGGCCCCTGAATGGATGACGATCGGGCGCGGGGGCGGGATTACCGGCGCGCCGGCCGAGCAAGCCTCCGTCACCAGCACCAGGGTCAGCAACCCCAAGGAAAGCAGCGATTTACGGGGCCAGAAGCCCTGTCGGCGGCCTCCGGAGAGCCCACGACCCTCGCGGGGACAAATCTTTAACCTTGACACAGTGGTCTCCAACATCCGAATTGGTGTTACTCGAAAACCCTGACGACAGGATTCTAACCGTGCACGGCACGCTCACCGACGACGCGCGCGAGTTCCGCGCGCCTCAGACGATGACTCCCGATGAGCTCGGCGACAATCTCGCTCGGCTCGTCTGGGAAAGCTTCTCCGACTTCCTCTCCAGGGAGGATGTAGAGACGCCTCTTCCCGACGTCGATACCCTAGATGACGACGATGGTACCGTACTTCGCACAGCCGAAGAGGCACTCATCTTCTTCATGTGGGCGCATACGCGGGGAGCCCAGCTAGCCTTTCTGGGCCGCGCGCCCGACGAACGCATTAAGGAAGGCCTCGACGCTCTCCATTCCGCCGTCTTCGAAGACATGGTGGAGAACGGCACGCCCAAGTCCCAGCTTCCGCTCTTCGAGCAGCGGGTGGGAGCACGGTACGCAGAGTACCACCAGGCCGCCGCCGAGTCCGACGACAAGCTCGGCGCCGCCGTGTCCCGGCACATGCTCGGCCAGGTTCGCGACTCCACGTCGGCCGCCATCCGCGAAAGGGCGGTCGCCGTTGCGAATCCGCTCAAGGACTTCCTCGAGGAAGTCGAGCTCGTCGAGAACTGAGATCCGGCCGGTCGACCCGGCGGGTCCGTGGGCAAGAGGCGCGGTCGCCCCAGGCGGCCGCGCCTCTTCATATCCTGGTGGAGCCACGGCAGAATTCCAGGACGGTGCGGCACTCCATTCGCGAATGCCTTCGATCTACTCCATCGTGAGGTGCTGTCGATCGTCCCGTGGGTCGAGGCCTGTCTTCAGAAGTCGAGGTGGCCAGGTGGTTCAGTACCGTCTCGTCGAAACCACGTCATCCGATGAAGCATGGCTGGATGACCTGAGGCGTCGCGCGTACAGAGACCTTTTCGTCGAGACCTGGGGCGGGTGGGACGAGGAACGCCATGTGAGGCACTTCCATGCATGCCTCCGCCGGGGCCACATCTCCGCGATCGAAGTGGCGGGTGATCGCGTCGGAATGATCCAGACCCTGACACACGCCGGCCACGTCGAGATCGCAGAGATCCAGGTCGATCCACGGTTCCAGGGCCGGGGAATCGGGACCATCGTTCTCCGTGACGTTCTCTCGTCTGCCGGAGATGAAAGCCTGGCCGTCCGACTCAGCGTCGGTCGGAGGAACCAGAAAGCGATCCACCTCTATCACCGTCTCGGTTTCGAACTCGTGGAACGCTCAGCTACACACTACCACATGCAGCGCGAGGCCCCGACATGACCTCTCTGGTGCGAAACAGACGCACCACCACCGCACTCGTCGGTGCTCCGTCCGGGAGGACTGGTTTGCCAAGCGAGCCGCCACACTAGCAGGATTCCGTGACGTCGCCCGCGTGTTGAGCCCGATTCGACGGGAGTTCGTCGATCCCAGGACGAATGACCCATGTCGGCACTCGTATAGGAGGCCCCAGTTGGACAGCAGCCGATGGACCGTCCTGGCCACCCTCCTGCTCATGGTCGCAGCCTGTAGCGGAACCGAGCAAGGCTGGGGGGGCTCGCAGCTTGTGGTCGACGGCGTGACGACAACCGTGAGCCCGCCGGTCCCCCTCGCCGACCCTTCAGAGGTCTCTACCACCGAGCTCTGGTCCCAGAGCGGCCCCGCCGACGGCGATGTATGGGGTCTGCCCAGGAGCCTGGGTGTAAGCAGTCGGCACGCCTTCGTCGTTGACAACCAAGCCGATCAGATCCACGTCGTCACTCTCGATGGGCATCTGGCGGGGACGCTCGGTCGGCCTGGACAGGGACCGGGCGAGTACTCTCGGCCGGTGGCCGCCGTGCCCACCGGCGAGGGGACGTTCATCGTCGACGGTGGCAACCGCCGGATCGACATCATCGACGACGATCTGACCCTGGTGCGCAGCTTCGGCTCCGGAAAAGTCGCCTTCTCCGCCCTGCCCTGGGGACCAAGCTCCGTCGTCGTCCAGGGTATGGCCGGAGACGAAGTGGGCTGGATGGTGTGGCATGCCTCGGGGACCCCGGAGACGGTATCACTGGCACCCCTGACAACCGAAAGCGCGGACCAAACCGACTGTTACGTCTTCGGCACGACCCGAGACCGTCTTCTCCGACTCCACTGCGCTCGCGTCGAGCTGAGCGTCTTCAGCCGGACCGGCGTGGTCCGCCAGGAAATCAGCGTGGATCTTCCACCACAGGTGGCGACGGACGAGGAAATCGAAGACAGGGTAGGGCGACTTCGGGAGACGCTGTCGCAGACCTCCCTACCGGCCGCCTTTCTCGAGCAACAGGTCGACGCCATTCGTGATGGAGATCGAGTCAAGCACATGAACCGGAAGGTGGTCGCCGCGTCCGGTACGGATCTGATCGCCATCTGGTCTCAGAATCCCGAGGACTACGGGTCGGGAGCCGCAACGCTCCACCTGCTGTCCGAGGAGGGAATCTACCTGACCTCCCTCGAGTTCGAGCGATCCTGGTATGACTTCACCATCCGTGACGGGGTGCTGTATTCCCTCGAGCGTGAGGCCTCGACGGGCCTCGTCACCCTCGTGGCCCGGCGGATCGACGTGAGTGCATCACTTCTCGAGCGGGCGGCCGCCGTAACCGGTTGACCGACGAGAGCCCCTCGTCTGGCTCTCCGCCGCCAGGGGCCCCGGCTCGCTGCCGTTCTGGCAAGGGACCTGCGGTCAGAAGCGGTCCCGATTCCCGACTCCTCCGAAGCGTGGATTGACGACGTTGTTGAAGATCGAGCCGAATCGATAACGGAAACCGAAGCTGAGCCCCGCCTCGTAATTGGTCTCGAGCTGTCTGCGCCGTAGCAGGATCTCCTCGAGGTCCGCATCGCCCTTCGGCAGGTTGAGCTGGTTGTGGATGAGTTCCAGCGAGCCACCGATCTCGATCGAGAGCCCCTGCGTGACACGAACGTCGACGCCGCCGTTGAACTGTACGCTGTGGCGCGAGAGGTCCTGCAGGTACTGAGTGGCGTTGACCCCGATATCCACCTCACCCCACGGCTGAATCACGGCATAGCCCACGTTGAGGATATGCTCGGGAAGCAGCTGCTCGGTCTCGTCGTAGATCGTCGTGTCCTGATAGGCGATATGGGAGGCACCGACCCGGTACGCGATGGTCAGTTGCCGACGGGTCGCCTCCCGATACGGATAGAGATTCCACTCGATCGCGGACATCAGGCGGAAACGTAGATCGACGTTGGAGAACGTCGACGTGAGGACGTCACCGAAGCCACCGATGGACCAGTGGGGCGAGACGCTTCGGACGACGTAGCTGGTGAATCCGTTCCGGTGCTGGGTGCTCTCGATCGTCTCGTCTTGTCGGTCGAAACGGTCGTAGTTGTAGTTGAAGAACGGCCGGAACTGGAGCTTCCAGTCTTCGGTCACTCGATCGACGTACACACCGTACCGCGTGTCGAAGGATCGCTGGTTGGACTCGAAGTCCGCGCTGCCGTCCGCGTACATTTCGAACGTCCAGTGATCCCAGGGATCGTCCTGCGGCTGTGCTTGTTCGTCGGCCTCGCCCACCGGAGGGGCGACGTCGATCAGCAGTCGGTCACGCATCGACGTTTGCAGAAGGTACGGCACGAGGACGGCTCTGAGGGTGCGGAGGAAGCCTTCGCGTTCTTCGGCTTCCGTTGCGTTCACGTTCGTCGTGTAGACCGTCGAGAGATCCAGCCCCTCGAACGGACCCAGGCCGATGAGGTCGAACGTCTGCGCCTCGCCGCCTGCACCTGTGTCTTGCTGGGTCACCAATACGTGGACTCCGGCGACCTCGCGGTCACGAACGTGGTCTACGTACGTCAACTCTTGGCGGACGAAGTCCTCATCGCAAAAGCTGCAGTCCAGAAAGATGGCAAGTCGCGGAGCCAGTCCTGTCGCGACATCCTGGGATTCGGCGTACTGCGCAGACACGCCCAGCCAACCGAGGACCAGAAGACAGCGCGCCGCGGAAGCGCGCACGGTATGCGGTCGAGGCATGTGGATCGGCAGAGCTGAGGTCAGGCGGACGCGTGGTTCCCGGGCAGAGTACTGGTTCGATCTAACGACTACTGCCACGCTCCAGATGTTGAAGCGGCGGCTGTCACGAGGGGCCCTGCCCGTTCGAGTCGCGCCCACTCGAGTTTGGCGGCCAGCCTCGCTTTGTAGGCGCGGAGCAGGATGATGCCGACGCCGACCGCTCCCGAGCTCAGGAACAGGGCGAACGTTCCAATTCCATCCCAATCCATGTCCGTCCTCTCTCCAGGGTGGCGATCAGCGTACGGTCCACATGTTTCGTACGATGTGGGCGCAGTGACGGGTTCGCGACCCTACCTGAACCTCTTGTCAGTCGTAGAGGAGACACGTCCTGAGATCGAAGGGGTTCTCGGACTGATGATCCTCGGTGCAGCCACTGAACCCAGGGCCAGCATGAATCGTATCTTCTTCTACGGCCTCTTCATGGACCGCGCACTCCTCACGGAGCAAGGCCTGAGACCCGAGGTGCTCGGACCGGCGCGCCTTCCGGACTACCGGATTCACATCGGCCAGCGGGCGACTCTTGTCCAACGCCCGGGGAGTCGGGCATTCGGAGTGGTGATGGAGCTGACGGAGGAGGAGGCGCGCGTCCTCTATTCGGCACCGAGTGTACGCGAGTACATCCCCGAGTCCATCCATGCCGAGTTGCTGGAGAGCGGCCACTGGATCGAGGCGGACTGCTACAATCTGCCGCCCGAGATCGGGCTGGCTGGAACCAATCCGACGTACGCGAGCCAGCTCGCTCGATTGACTCGCAACCTGGGACTGGATCCGGCTTACGTCGAAGAGATCGCGGCGTTCGCCGCGGGCTCCTGAGACGAATGCCGTCGTCAGGTGCCCTAGGGTCGGGCCTCAGCCACCGATGCGCTCCATCGACAGAATCTGCTCGGTGCGGTGAGGCGCTGACCCTCCGGCCCTTTACGCCGCCCTGACTCCCCGGCACCGTGAATACGTGGACATCCGAATCAAATCCTACTTGTTCCGCCTGTACGTAGGGGCCCTCGGCTTCTTTGTCGTGAACAAGCTGATCATCCGACCCGTGACTTCAGACGCTTCGGTCCCGCGTTGGCTCGAGGTGTTGATCTACTCGTCTCCGAACCTGGTCGAAGCGGTCGTCGGAATGACGACCGTGGCCGTTCTCCTCCTGCTGGCTCGCCGCAGGGTAGGTCGTGGCTGGTCCTGGGCGTCGGACTCGGTGATCTACGGCCTGTCCGCCCTGCTCGCGGGAAGCTACGTGCTGAGTCAGGAGTTCAAACTGCACGACCTGGGTGGCCGAAACGTCTTCGACCCTCTGGATGCCGTGGCGTCTGCCGTGGGGGTCGTCGCCATGTGGGGGCTCTTCCTCAGGTACGGCGTCCTTGTAGAGACGTCCGGGCGCCAGTCGGCGCCCCCGGATGTGGGATCTTGACCTGTCGATGAAGGCTTGGCTGGTGGCGATCTTCGTCCTCGTCGCCGCCGCGAGCGGTTGCCGCACGGCAGCCTCCCCTTGATGAGATCCCCATCGGGGGAGACCGGCGAACCGCTTCCGGATGATCCGTTCGGAGAAGGTCGCGACCCGAGGCTTCACGACGGCCGAGCCCGACTGACGCGGACCCGGCCGTCGCCGCTGCATCCCACTACGCCACTGCGGTCGCCTCCAGCTCGATCATGACCTCGGGCTCGAACAGCGCGGTGACCCCGAGGAGCGTGCCCGCCGGCTTGCACCCGTCGGCTGCATAGATCGGCACCAGGTCACCGGCCGCGGCCATGAATGCGCCGACATCGGTGGTGTAGAAGTTCAGGCGAACGATGTTGGCAGGCTCCATGTCCGCCTCTGCGAGGGCGTCCTTGAGATTGGCCCATGCCAGCTTGAACTGGGCGACGATGTCGCCGGCATGCATCGCAGCGCCCTCGGCGTCGGTGGACGTCTGGCCCGAGAGGTAGAGCGTCCGCTGCCCTCCGGTGACCTCGACGGCGTGGTTGACATTGAAGCCTTCGAGCCAGTCGGTCGGGTTGATCTCACGTTTCTGCATCTGTGTGTCTCGCGTCCTGGTAGGAGGTCCTGGAGGAGTTCCAGCGGCGTGCAGCCCGCGGAGTCGGCCCGCATATTGCCCTTCACATGAACCATCGACCAGACCCCAACGATCTCCGCTTTCGGTCAGAGTTCGAGAGCGGAGCGCTGACGCCGTCGGACTTCGGCCACCGCGACACGTGCGGCTAGCCTCCGTCTATCTCGCCGACCACCACGACATCACGCGCACGGGCTGGTCCGACAAGCCCTCCTGACCTTCGTGGAGCGCCACGCCATCGAGGCGTCGCATGAGACGATGGCTCGAGCGGGGCTCCGACTTGCTCCGTTCAGATCGAGCACGCGCCGTGTCCGTGGAGCCGGACCCGGATTCGATCCCGAGGCACGAGCGATAGCCCTACCTCCACCTCATCAGCTCGAACGGGCTCCGGCAGTCCCGACACCAGTAGGTACTCACCGACGCATGGGCCCCGAAGGCGCTCATGAGTTCGGTTTCTACTCCGTCGCAGAAGGGGCAGTCAGGCGATTCGGGTAGACTGTCCGGCGCCTCTTCTCGACGCTCCTCGGCTCGGTACGAGCCACGGCTCGCGTCCGAAACCCGGCCCCTTCGGAAAGGCGGGCGTCCCGCCACGCGATCCTCGTCGGTCATGAGCTCGCACTCGGTCGACCGGCGTCGAACCTCGGACGACCGGCGGTCCCACGACGCGCGCTCGTCATTCGACGAAGAGCGCCCGGTTCTTGTCCCCGCGGACACGCTCCACGGCATGCTCGTCGGGATGACCCGGCGTGCGGCCGCGGGCCTCGTCCCACCCCGTCGAAGCCGTCGTGCCGTCCACGTCGATGTCGGCCAGCGCCACGACGTCGCGGACCCTATCGCGGAAAGCCGAAACCAACTCGTCAGCCGGCCCGATGACTCCGGCGTCCACCATCGCGCGAGCCGGCGCATCGTCGGCTCCGAGCCAAGCCAGAACGTCCGGCAGCATGGCCTCGGTCGCCTCCACCAACAAACGCCGCGCATCGCCACCGGACTCGGCGAGACGCCGGTACCAAGCGGCCCCCAGGCTGGCGTGGAACTCCTCTTCGGCCAGCATCTTCGGCACGCGGCCGCGGGCCGACTCGAGGGTGCCCTCGGCGAAGTAAGCCAGCGCCGTGGTCAACGCCCCATCGACGAGCACCATGGCGGCGACCAACGCCGCCCAGTCGGGCATCTCCGCGTCCAACGCACCGACGGAGGCGTACTCCTCGGGTGACCGGTCGTGCTCGACGGTCACGGGATCGATGTCCAGATCCTTGAGCATGGCGTAGACCAGCCGAGCATGACCCCACTCGTCCTGGGCCATGGACGACGTGGCGATGCCCGTCTCGATGGAGGGGGCACCCAGAAGCCAGTCCGAGTAGCGGATGCCAAGCAGGCGCTTGGAGTCGGCCAACGTCAAGATGAGCCGCTCGAGGGCCCTTCGGCCGTCGGCATCCAACGAGGCGACGTCGAGCACGTCAGTCATGGTCGGCGGCCCTCCGTGCCTTGGCGAAGGGGCCATCGTCGCGGTTCACGGGAACGATGGCCGTCCGCTCGACGACGCACATCTCGAACCAACGCTCTTCGTCGTATGTGGTCCAGGCGTGGACCTTGGCCGTCTCGTCGTCCATGGCATCGACATAGCCGATGTGAACGAGTTGGTCGCCACGGTCCTTACGGGCGAACACGTCGTAGACCTTCTCTAGCATCGCTTGGCTGCGTCCTGTCCTTGGTGAGGCTGTGTTCCGCCGACGGGAGCCACGCAGCCTCGGTTCGCTGACTCCTGCTGCTCGCTGACTTTCGCAGGGCCCGCGACTGCGGTGTGCCGACCCTGACTATGCGCTGACCCCCAACTGGCGAAGCTTCGCTCGCCCCTCGGGTGTGATTCGGTCGCTGGTCCACGGGGGATTCCACACTTCGACCAGCTCCACCGAGTCGATCCAGTGCTCGGATTCGAGACGGTCGGTGATGTCTTCCTTGATGAACTCCATGCATGGGCATGCGGTGGCCGTGAAGGTAAGTCTCACGGACACGGCGCCGGCGTCGAAGTCGACTCCGTAGATGAGGCCGAGCTCGGGCAGGCTGATGGGGATCTCGGGGTCGAGAACCTCCTGGAGGGCATCCCAGGTTGCGGCGACGGGATCCTCAGGCGCTTCGGCAAGGGGTCTAGACCAGAGGTCGCGCCCCCCACTCTTGTGCACACTGACGTGAACGGGCAGCCCACCATCGCGCCCCTTGGCTACGGGAAGCGTCGTCGTGCTCATGGGTGTCCCACCGTTCGGCCGGCCGCCGAGGCCCGTCCCGCGCCTCCGACCACCAAGGTTGTCATCAGGCCGCTTTGCCGCTGAGCCAGCGGGCCACGTCGCCACGGGAGCGCTGGACGGACTCGACGTAGATCTCGTTCATAGGACCGCGACCCTTCCAACGCTCGAAGACGGCATCCCACGAGATCTCGCCCTCGTCGAACGCCCAGTGCTTGTCGACGGCGTCGTACTGGCAGGGGAAGGGGTAGTCGAGGACGTACTCCTCCTTCTCCGAATCCCAGTGTGCCGGCGCATCGAGGCCGAGCTCTTCGCAGAGCGGCACCGTGGACGCCATCCAGACCTGCCGGAGCTGATCGTTGGTCAGGCCCTTGAGTCGGTAGTCGAGCTGGCCCGAGTGACGCTTGCGGTCGTCGGGGAGGCCGAACCACTCGATGGTCATGGGGAACATCCAATCGACGGCGCGCTGGAGCAGCTCCCGTGCCTCACCGCCGGCCTTCGCCAGACGACGCATCCACACCTCACCGTGACGCAGGTGGAACGTCTCCTCCATGTCGATCTTCACGAGGGCGCGCTTCAGGGGAGCGTACGACGTGTTTTGATAGACATCGGAGAGGAGGGTGATGCCAGCCCGGTCGAAGAAACCGTTGGCCACCACCAGTTCGGCCCAATTGTCCAGCGGTTGATCGAAGCCGTATGGGTGCTTGAACTCGTGAGGCTGACGGCCATACACGAGCTGCTCCTTGGACTCACCGATGTCTTCGAGAAGACGGTAGGCGATGTTCGCGTGAGCGAGTTCGTCCTGAATGATGGCGTGGGCGCTCACCTGCGTGTTGGTCGACGGAGCGTGACGCGCCGCCATCCAGTACGACGGGGCGCTCATCAACTCGGTGTCGGCCTGTACGGTGAGCTGCACGCGGAGGGCTTTGCGGTACCCCTCGGTCATGTCCTCGAGGCTTTCCACCATGTAGCCATCCTGGACCTTCTGCTTCAGCTCGTCGTCGGTGAATCGGCTCATGAACCTCTCGCTTCCATGGCTCTGACGCCCAACGGGCGGGAGCTCGTGATGAACGTTGTGATGAACGCGTCCGCCCTCAGAGACCGAGAGAGGAGCGAATCAGCGGGTTGATGCGGTCGGGCGTCCAGGGCGGATCGAAGGTGAGTTCCACGTCGGCACTCGAGATGCCCTCCACGGCTTCGATGGCCTCTTTGACGTTGTTGACGATCTCTCCGGCGACGGGACACATGGGCGAGGTGAGGGACATGACCGCATCCACATGGTCGCCTTCCACCTCGATGTCGTAGATGAGACCGAGGACGACCAGGTCGAGGCCCAACTCGGGATCCTTCACCCCTTTCAGGGCGTCGCGTACTTCTTTTTCGGTAACAGCCATCGGCTCTTCGTTTTCTCGTGTTCAGTAGGGGGGTCACCGTCGAACGGACCGGATCGGCTCCCCCAGGGCGTACGACGTACCCCTTATCGGGACGGAGCGGTCCGTAGGATGATGGACGCGCTCACATCGGCCGAGCCACCCGAGGCCTCTCCGGCAGACGAGCTGCGACCCACCACCCGGCTCAAGCCGTCACGTGCGCTCCTGATTGCCGTCCCCCCGAGTGCGCCGGCTACCGAAGCCGCGGCATCGGAATGCGTATCGGTGAGAGCCACCACGCAGTCACCTTCGGCCATGACGATGATCTCGGACTCGTAGGACCGATCGTTCTCCTCACCGAGGGGCGGGGCGTGACGACTCAGCTCTTCGGCGGCGCCGTCGCCACGCACGATGAGCGCGGTGATGGGCCCCGCCTCCGCCCACTCCGCCGCTCCGTCCGCGAGGGCGACGATGCCGACCATGACGGATCCGGACAGCCCCTCGATCCACCCGGCCCGCAACCCTCGGGCGGCCTTCGTGAGCAAGGCGCCCAGAGAACGATTTGGCTCCGACGCGAGACTCCGAAGGAGCATGCGGGCGGCGGCGAGGCGTTGAGCGGAGAAGATGTCGTTCTTCACCGTCCGCATGACGGCGAACGCGGGCCGCCCGTCGGTGAGGACGAACCAGTCCCACGCCGTTTCGCCCGAGCCCTGTCGGGGCGCCAGTGTCGTGGCGGCGATGTCGTACCCGCTGACCCTCGGCGTGACACGGGGAAGGAGGCGGGCCCGCAAGAGCCGGTTGAACTCCGACAGCGTCTCGTGACCGGTGTCGTTGTCGGTGGAAACACGCGTCTGGTTCTGGGCTGCGAGGCGCACTGAAGTGGCCCAGAGCGCCTTGGACAGATTCTTGAGGAGTCGGACAGACAGTGTGTCCCCGCCGAGCATCTGGGCGAAGGCCGCCCGGGATACCGAAAGGAGATAGGTGTCTTCGAGTGCGTAGGCCGACGCCGACCGGGGTGTCTGGTTGAGAAGGGCCATCTCACCGAAGGCCTGCCCCGCCTTGAGAATGGCCAGCTTCTTGAATCCCGATCCCGTGGCCTTTCTCAGTTCGATGCTACCGTGGACGATGACGTAGAAGTGATCGCCCCGCTCACCTTCCTCGAAGACGTACTCGCCGGAGTCCACGCGCACCGCCTCGGAGATCCGAAGAATCTCCGACAGGTCGTCCTGACTGAGTCCCTGGAAGAGGGCGACCTCCCGCAAGCGAACGCTGATCTGCTCACGCGTCAGCACGGGCGGCTCACTCTCGGGGACGACGGGGGTGGACGTGGGATCCATCTCGGGGCGAGGTCATCTACGCGGTCTGGTGGGAATCACAAAGCTATGCATACCCGTTGAAGGCCGCGAGAACGGGAAAGTGCTCGCGACGCCCCCGAATGGCGTCCTACATTGAAGATCGCACGCCGGGGTTGGTTTTCCGGCACCATGGACCATCACCCCCCAGGCCGGACAACCGCCACGTGGACTCTGCCGCCGACAACACTTCTCGGGGCCGCTCGAGCGACCCCGCTGCCGAAGAAGGGATCGCGTTCGACGGTGTCACCGTCCGCTGTTGGGGCACCCGTGGCTCCATCCCATCGCCGGGGCCGAAGACGGTGCGGTTCGGGGGCAACACGACGTGCGTGGAGGTCAACGCCGGCGGCCAACGCATCATCTTCGATGCCGGCTCGGGGATCCGCCCTCTGGGACTCGACATCGTCGAACGCGGCCCCAATGCCATCCCCATCTTCCTGACCCACTTCCACTGGGACCACATCCAGGGCTTCCCCTTCTTCGCGCCGCTATACGACCCGGAGGATCGCATCCGGGTCATCGGACCGAAACAGAAGGACATCGACGTCCAGAACCTCTTCGCCGGGCAGATGGGCCCCATCTACTTCCCGGTGCCCTTCAGCTTCGTGGCGGCAGAGATGGAGTTCGAGCACCTCAACGACGGCGAGTACGAGACCGGAGACGCCGTCCTCGAGGTCATGAGGGTGCGCCATCCGTCGTTCGTCATCGGCTATCGGATCACGGTCGCGGGACGGGTGATCTGCTTCATCCCCGACAACGAGATCGATGGCGACATGTACGGAGATGTGGGCCCGGGATTCGAGAAGCGAATCATCGACTTCGTCGGGGATGCGGATCTTTTGATCCACGATTCCATGTATACGGAGGAGGAATACCCGCGCCGGGTCGGTTGGGGACACTCGACATTCGAGCAGTCCCTCCGTCTGGCCAAGGACGGAGGGGTCAAGCGCCTCCTCTTCTTCCACCACGATCCCACGCGCACCGACTACGAGTTGGAGGCCGTCATCGCCAAGATGCGAGAGCGGGCCGCCCGCGGCGGCCACGGCCTCGTCGTGGAAGGGGCGATGGAGGGCGTGGACTACACGCTGGAGAAACGACCGTGAACAGACTCGCCCCCCCGTTGACTCGCCTTGCGGCGCTCGCGCTGACCCTACCCCTCCTCGCCTTCGGTCCATCGGAGAGGATCGCGCCCACGCACTGGGCGGTGGTCATCGGAATCAGCGACTACATCCACCTCGAGGATGTGGAGGGCGGGGACCTTCCCGGTGCAGAGCACGACGCTCGCCGCGTCCGCGACGTGCTCGTCATGCGATCGGGATTCCCGGAAGAGAATGTCCGGATGCTCATCAATGGCGAAGCGACCAAGGCGGCCATCGAAGAGGGCATCACCGACTGGCTGGTCCAGAACGCGCGACCCGGTGACAACGTCGTCATCTGGTACTCGGGGCACGGATCCCAGATGTGGGACGAAGACGGCGACGAGGACGACGGCCTGGACGAAACCCTCGCTCCCGCCGACGTCATCGCCACGAGCACCGAGAACGACATCAGTGACGACGAGTTCAACGACTGGTTGGGGATGCTCCCCACCGACAACGTCATCGTCTTCCTGGACAACTGTAATTCGGGCACGGGCACACGCGACGTGACGCCGTTCAGCAGGGGGCGCCTGCTGGACCGGGACATGGATCGCATCGAGCGCCCCGCGGGAGCAACCCGCCGAGCCCTCCCCGGGCAGGAGCAGGACGACACGGGCTTCGACGCCGGCCAGACCCGAGTCCTCGAACTCGCGGCGGCCCAGCCCTTCCAGGTGGCCGTCGACGCCTTCTTCCCTGAAGCCGACGGCCGTGAGGCCTTCCACGGGGGCGCCTTCACAACCTTCATGGTGCAGCAGCTCTGGAAGGCTCCCGACGACGTCACCTACGAAGAGGTCTTCGAGGAGGCCTACGAGGCCCTCAAGCGCAATCGCTTCCAGCAGGACCCCTACATCTCCGAGGACGTGGGACTGAAGAGCTTCCCCCTCTTCTTCGTGGATGGAGCCACGGCCGGTCGAGGTGAGATGGCCTTGCCGGTGACGGCCAGCGGCAACGGCACCGCCGAGCTCGGGGCCGGACTGGCTCTGGGGCTCACCCCCGGATCGGTCTTCGAGACCGACAGGGGTGCCCGGCTTGTGGTGTCCACGGTCGGTCAGCGCACGACCTCCACCAACGTCGTCTCCGGGAGCGTTTCGGAGGGCGACCGGGCCCGCCTCGTGTCGTTCGTGTACGGCCAGAGCCCCCTCCTGGTGAATATCGCGGCGGTGGAGACGCGACTGGCCGATGCGTTGGCCACAGCGCTCGCCGACGCCCCGGCGGTTCGTCTGGTGCAGGACGAGACCGATTTCAGCCATCTCATCGTACGGCGGCGCGGCGACGAGCTCCGTGTCATCGGCTCCGACGGCTTCCTGCGTCACGGAGACATCGGCGTGGAGCCGAGCGCCATGGCCGGTCTCGCCGACCTACTCCGCAAGGAGTCGGCGGCCAAGACCCTCGGAGACATGGAGAACCCGGCTCAGAGCTTCGGCTTCGATGTCCGCCTCACCGGCGACAAGACGTCGTTCGGGATCGGTGAGGAGCTGGCCTTCGAGATCGAATCCGACCGGGATGGCTACGTGACCCTCGTCGACCTGGGCACCGACGGCACCGTGGCTGTGCTCATTCCCAACGCCGACGATCCCTCCATGCATGTGCGGGCGGGGCGAACGCTCCGCTACCCGGGCGGCGACCTGGCATTCCAGGCGCTTCCGCCCGCAGGAGGCGGAATGGTCCGGGCCTTCCTCACCGAGGAGCCCATCGAGATCGACATCCCCAGGGGAGAGGTCTACGCCAGTGGCGGCGCCGACTTCGCCGCGGAGATCACGGAGGCCATTCGGCAGGCGGCGGGGGTGGAAGGCGAGGCAGTTCGCCTCGATAGCTGGGGCACCGCGTCGGTGGTCTACGAGATCACCAACTGAGTGACCGCGACCTGACGTCGCGCGGCCTCCGACCGTGAGAAGGACACGCCGCTTCCTGGCCCTCGGTGCCATCGTGCTGGGGGCCGTCGGCCTGGCGCTGCTGTTCGGGGACGTCCTCGGGCGGCTCACCGGTGTGCGGTCGTTCGAAGACTTCACCCTCGACCTCCGCCAGCAGACTACCCCGGAGTCCTTTCAGGACGGGCGCGGCGAGCGGGCGAGCGAGATCGTCCTCGTTCTCTTCGACGAGCTGACCTTCGAGGAGACGCCCTGGCTGTCACCCTTCCCCCGCCGGCACCTGGCCGAGCTCGTTGACGCCGCCTCCGCCGCCGGCGCGAAGACCATCGGCGTCGACGTGTACCTCGACAAGCTCTTTCCGCGCCTCAATGAGATCGACTCCGGGAACGATCTCCTCCGCGACGCCATCGACCGGGCGGGCAACGTCATCCTCGTCTCACCGGTGGCCGAGACGGACTCGGGCCCGTTGGCCACGCCGCCCCACCCCTTCTTCGCCGACGTCGCCTTCGACGTGGGGACGGCGGAGCTTCCCGCTCCCTTCGAGAACTTCCGGGACGGCACCTTGGCGGTTCGCTCCGGCGATGGTCTCGAGCCGTCCTTCGCCCTGGCCATGTATGCCCACTCTCGCGGCCTGGACGTCGATTCGCTGCTGCGCGCGGCGTGGGAGCAAGGGCGCATCGAGTTGCCCGGCCTCCCGGACCAGTATGGCGAGATCCCTGCAGGCTGGCGGACCGGCTCGGACGAGGGGAGCCGCGGTGCCGTCGTACCCTTCCGCGTCCTGTATGCCGGCCCACCCTCGGGCACCCTCGCGACGGATCCGCCCGGCACGTTCACCGCCCAGGGCTCGGCCACGGCGGCGACGTACGCCATGCTCGCCCCCGAGATCTTTCGCGACAGGATCGTCATCCTGGGTACGGGTTTTCACTCCGAGGATCGCTTCCGGACGCCCTTCTACGGCTACGCCACCGCCCTCGAGGACGGCACCGAGGAGGAGTACCGGTGGATGTACGGCGTGGAGATCCACGCCAACGCCCTTCAGAACATGATCGACGGCCGGTACGTCAGGCCCATGGGCGCCGGAGCCAAGCTCGCCTTCATGACGTTGCTGGCCGCCCTCGTCGGTGGTGTCGTCTTCTGGCGGGGAACGGCTTGGGGAGCCCTGGGCGCAACCTTCGCCGTGTTCATGGCCGTAGCGGTCGCCTACTGGGCGTGGGCCGGAAGCGTCTACGTTCTACCTGGAAGCGAGCTCTTCAGCCTCGGAGATGTTGGCGGTTGGGTACCCATCGGCACCCCGGTGCTGTCGGCCCTCTTTTCGTACGTGGGATCGGTGGCGTACGTCGCTATCGTCGAGGGCCGTGAGAAGCGGTTCATCAAGGGGGCCTTCGGGAAGTACGTATCGCCCGACGTGGTGGCGGAGATCTCCGAAGACCCGTCGGCCCTCACACTCGGCGGCGAGAAACGTCCCCTCAGCCTCCTCTTCTCCGACCTCTCGGGCTTCACCGAGATCTCCGAGGAGATGGACGCCCAGGACCTCATCGCCCTCCTCAATGAGTACCTCGACGACATGACCAGAGTCGTGCTCGAGGAGAAGGGCTTCCTGGACAAATACATCGGCGATGCCATCATGGCGTTCTGGAACGCGCCTCTCGCCGTACCCGACCACCCCGATCGCGCCATGCGGACCGCCATCCTCATGCAACGGCGGATGGCGGCACTGAACCGACGGTGGAGCGAGGGGGGACGCAAGCCCCTGAAGGTTCGTATCGGTATCCACACCGGAGAGGTCGTTGTGGGCAACGTCGGCGGCGAAGACCGGTTCGACTACTCGGCCATCGGCGACGCCGTAAACCTCGCCGCCCGCCTGGAGCCGGCGAACAAGACGTACGACACGCTGAACATGGTCTCGGAAACCACGCTGACCCAGGCCGAAGGGTCCTACCGGGTCCGGGAGCTGGACACCATCGCGGTGAAGGGCAAGGACGAGCCCGTGAAGGTCTTCGAGCTCCTGGAGATGGACGGAGTCGAGGTCGATGCCGCCAAGGAGCAGGCTCTGTGGAGCTACGAAGAAGGGATGGCGCTTTACAGGGAACATCGCTGGGCCGACGCCCGGCTTCGCTTCGAAGCCGCCCTGGACGCGTGCCCCGAGGACGGGCCCAGCCGGCTCTATGCCGAGCGCTGTGCCGACAACATCGCCGAGCCGCCACCGCCGGATTGGGACTTCGTGGTGCGACGCACCGAAAAGTAGAACATTGGAGAGACCCGGCGGTTGTCAGGCCGGCGTCAGCAGGAGATAAGGCATGAAGAAAGTGACTTCGATTCGGGTGCTCCTCGCGGTGGCGGCGGCGTTTGCCATTGCCGCGCCCCTGGTGGCCCAGGAACCCGCCGCTCTGGTGATCCGAGTGCAGGGCGATGTCGACGTGCGTCATGGGTCGGAAGCTCCGATCCCGGCTACCGTGGGCGAGCGGGTGTTCGACGGTGACGGGGTCCTTCCCCACGACGGCTCCCGGGCCATCCTCATCACCCGGAGCGGTCAGCAGCAGGTGGTGGACGAGGCCACCATGGTCTCGACGCCCCAAGGCGCCGCCGAGTCGGACATCTTCAGCCGAGCGGTCAGCACCCTGGCGCGGGCGGCCACCGTCGATGCGAGCATGGGCGGGCGCCAGGGGATGATCCGACCCCTTCCCGGCGAGACGACGGCCATCGCGCCCAGGAACGGCCTGTTGGTGGCGTCCCAACGCCCGACCTTCGAATGGACGGCCACGCCCGGCGTCTCCTACGACCTCATGCTTCGGCGGGTCTCCGGACCTCGGGGGACCGCAGGTCCGCCCGGGCGACCGATGATGTTCGAGGTCGGCGTCGACACCGCATTCGCCCTCCCCGACAGCATCGAGCTCCAGCGCGGAGCCACGTACGCCTGGACCGTCTTCCCGGGGGGACGACGGGGTGGTCGGCCTGTCGAGCAGCAGGAATTCCGGGTCATGAGCCTCCAGGAGTCGGTGGAGCTCGAAGACTACATGGACGAGATCGCCGTCTTCGGCCTCGATCCCCAAGGAGACGGCCTCTTCCTTACGGTCATCGCATACCGTGACCTCGGCCTCTTCTACGACGCCCGCCAGGCCCTTGAAGCCGTCGAGCGCGACGCGACCCTCAGCGCCGAGCTCTACCTCCTCAAGGGCGAGATCCTCGCCGAGCTGGGCCACGAAACCGAGGCCCGCGCCGCCTTCGACCGGGCCGACGAGCTCATGCGATGAGCGATGGACCCGGCGCGGCGGCGCAGGTTGGCGATGACGTTCAGGCACTACAAGCCGAACTCGAACGCTCGCGAAAAGCTCTGCGTGAGATGAGCAAGGTGGGGATGGCGCTCATGGGTGAGCGCGACCCCCTCACCCTCTTCGACCTCATTCTCACCCAGGCCCGCTCCCTCACCGGGTCCGACGCCGGGAGTCTGTACCTGGTGGAAGAGGATTCCGACGATCGGGTCCTCCACTTCATCGCGTCGCAGATCGACACGCTCCCGGACCTGCCGAGCCTCACCTTCCGACTCCCCCTCGACGAGACATCCATCGCCGGGTACGTGGCGACCACCGGAAGTCCTCTCGTCCTCGACGACGTGTACGAGCTCGACGACGAGGTCCCCTACTCCTTCAACAGAGCGGCCTTCGACGACAAGTACGGCTACCGTGCCAAGTCCATGCTGGTCGTGCCCATGATCGACCATCGGGATCGGGTGGTGGGCGTCCTTCAGCTCATCAACCGGAAGACCGACGACAATGCCAAGATCCGCACGGACGAGGACTCGGACCGCTGGGTCCTGCCCTACACCGGGCGTGAGGTGGACATCGTCTCGTCCCTCGCCGGCCAGGCGGCCGTCGCCATCGAGAACGGGCGCCTGTACCAGGATATCGAGAACCTCTTCGCCGGCTTCATCAAGGCGGCGGTGACCGCCATCGACCGACGGGATCCGACCACGTCCGGTCATTCGGTGCGCGTGACCGAGTTGACGTGCGACATGGCGGAGCTCGTCAACGAACAAACCGAAGGCCCCTTCGCCCACACCTTCTTCACCGACGCCCAGCTGAAGCAGCTTCGTTACGCCGGGCTTCTCCACGACTTCGGAAAAGTCGGAGTGCGAGAAGAGGTACTGGTCAAGCAGAACAAGCTCTCCCCCGTGTTGGGAGCCCAGGTGAAGGCGCGTTTCGCCCTGATCCGCGTGATGCTCCGGTTGGAGGCCAGCGACGCACGGGCCCAGGCCATCGCCGAGAACGGGAGGGACGGAGCGGCCGCCGACATCGAATCCATCGACTCCAAGCTCGAAGCCGACCTCGCACGCGTGGCCCGATACTGGGAGGCTGTGCAGGAGGCGAATGTCCCACGAGTCCTCGACGAGGAGGCCGCCGAGATCCTCGACGAAATCGGGGAGCGCACCTTCGTCGATCCCGATGGCAAAGAGCAGCCTTACCTCACGGCACACGAACTCCACTTCCTCCGGATCAAGCGGGGTTCACTCGACGAGAACGAGCGGGAGCAGATCCAGTCCCACGTCGTCCACTCCTACGACTTCCTCCTCAACATCCCCTGGACCGAGGAGCTGTCGCGGGTCGCGGAGATCGTACGCGGCCATCACGAGAAGCTCGACGGGTCCGGCTACCCCGACGGCGTAACGGGAGAGCATCTGTCGTTGGAGACCCGGATCATGACGGTATGCGACATCTTCGACGCCCTCACCGCCTCCGATCGGCCCTACAAGAAGGCCATGCCCGTCGAGAAGGCCATCCAGATTCTCCGCTGGGAGGCCGGTGACGGCATGCTCGACTCCGACGTCGTCGAGCTCTTTGCCGACAGCGAGGTCTACCGGAAGGTCCTCGACTCGGACTGGCGGGAGTTCTAGGGCGGGCATCCCCAGGGACCACTGGGTTGCCAGCGTCTGTTTCGCTTACGGTGGCAGTCGAGCGCCCCCGCGCCCCCCACCACGCGAAACCGAAGCGCGGTGGGGGACGGGGCCGCACGCTGCGACTATCGCGTCGCCCAGAGCCAGTTGTAGCTCAGACGCACGTAGTAGTACCCGCCATTGAACCCGTACGGGGTGCTTTCCGGGTACAGTGCACCCAGGTCCGACGCATTCGGATTCTGGTCCGGGTAGCTGTTGAAAATGTTGTTGGCGCCGATGGCGAACGTCGCGTTCTCCATGAGCGGCACCGTCAGCTCAGCATCGAAAATGATGCTGGCACCATAACGCTGATCCGGATCACTGAGCTCGGAGTCGTAAAATCCGTCGTAGTAGGTCCCGCGCACGAGACCCGTTACCGCTCCAAGATCGTGCCACACGCTGGCGACACTCCGAAAGCGTGGTAGAGCCCTCTCCAGCTGATCCACCCGGGAGGCGTCCACGATATCCGGGTTACGCTCGGTGACCTTCGTACCCGTGTAGTTGAAGAGCACGCTGACGTTCGTTGCCGGGGCCGGCGAGTAGTTCGCCACCAGATCGACCCCGTGCGTGCGCGTGGCGAAATCATTCGTGAAGAACCGGAACTCCGACAGGTTCGCCGCACTCGTGATGCCCTCGGCGACCAGCTGGTCGACCTCGGCATCGGTGAGCATGAAGTCGCTCGTCTGTGCGAATCGGTCGGAGATCGAGATACGGAAGTAGTCCATCGTCAGCCGCCATGCCTCACGCTCGTACACGACGCCGGCGGCCAGGCTCTTCGAGGACTCTGGCTGGAGTTGCTCTCCGCCGCGAAGGCGAGCGACGGCGGATGTGGAGGGGATGGTCCCACGGTTCACCAGGTCTCCGATGTCGGTGTCGAAGACGGTCGAGACGTTGAAAGCATTCTGCTGACCCGGGGTTGGCGCCCGGAAGCCGGTATTGGCACTGGCTCTGAACGCTACCTCCTCGGTGGCCTCGACCCGGGCGGAGATCTTTCCGGTCGCTTTGTCGCCGAAGTCGGAGAAGTCCTCATACCGAGCCGCGATGCCGATCTCCCAGGGGTCGTTGGCGCGACCGAGATTCAGGTCGGCATAGACGGCGATGTTGCGGCGCGCCCAATCTCCGGACGCCAGCGGGCTGAAGCCCGGGAATCCGTTGGATGCCGAGCTGAACCCCTGGGCCGCGTAGGGGCCGATCTGCCACGACTCGTCCTGACCCTGCCCGATCTCGAAACGCTCCTCTCGCCGTTCCAGACCACCGGCGAGATTCGCGACGTCGTTGATCTGGTACGACAGGTCCAGGTTGAGGCTGAGTTCCTGCTGGTTGTAGAAGCCCGGGTCGAACGAGGTCGGAGTCTCGGGACCGAGGGCCGCATTGACCGTGTTGTAGATGAAGTAGTCAGCCAGGTTTCTACCCCAGCTCGCGCTGGCGTCCCAGAAGACTCCACTTTCCGACTGTCCCTTGACGCCACCGACCACCGACGCGTCGAGCGCGTGTCCACCGAACTGGGGTGTGAAGCCGCCGGGGAACCGTTCCTGGAAGGTGAAGCAGTTCGGGTCGTTGAAAACGTCCTGGAGGGCGACCGGGTCCGGAACATCGTTGGTGATGGTGACCGTCGGGCAGTTCGCGGTTCCCAAGCCCTGGGCTTCCAGAACATCACCCACGAGGAGCGTGGCGCCGCCATCGGCGGAGAACACTCCACCGCGAGTGTTGGGGTTCCTGAAGAAGAAGCCGCCGTCCACCTCTTTCGTGCTCAATCCACCAAATGCGTACACCTGTTCGTCGTCGTCGAACGTAAACCCGGTGTTCAGCCACAGCTTGAAGTCGTCGGATACCCGCGGGGATCCCCAGACCTGCGCCGTCGGCGTCCGTATCGCCGTGTTCCCCGCCGAACGGAGCGCTGCCGCGTCGGCGCGCTGTATCGCACGATCCGTCGGATCCTGGTTCCCGTACTCCACGGTGATGTTGGCGAAGCCCGACTCACCCAGCGGTATGCCGAAGTTGCCGCCGATCGAGACCTGATTGCCGTCGCCATCCCACTGGCGTCCAGCACCATCCATGAAGGTGCCTCCGTCATAGTACTGGCCGGACTTGAACTGGAGCGAGCCGCCCGAGCGATCGTTCTTCAACTGGAAGTTGAGCACACCTGCGATGGCGTCCGACCCGTACTGGGCCGAGGCTCCGTCTCGAAGCACCTCGACCTGGCGCAGCGCAAGACCGGGAATCGCTCCGATGTCCGGGCCCTGCGCCCCGTCGGAAAGGCCCCCGCCGAGCCACGAGATCACGGCTCCCCGGTGCCGCCGCTTGCCGTTCACCAGCACTAGGGTGTGATCCGACGCCAGACCTCGAAGGTTGGCTGGACGCGTGATCGTCGCCGCATCACTGATGGGCTGCTGGCTCACGTTGAACGACGGGATGACGTTGCGCAGCATGAAGTCGATGTTGGTCTCGGCCTGCTGCTCGATCTCCCGAAACGGAATCACATCGATGGGAACCATCGACTCAGTCACGGTGCGAGGCCTTGTCCGGCTACCGGTGACGACGACCTCGTCGAGTTCGAACGCCGACACGCCGAGGACGACGTCCAGGTTGACCGTCTGACCGTTCCCGACGGTGAACTCCATCGTCTGCAGCCCGTAGCCGATGAGCCGCACCTCGAGAGCGTACGTACCCGGAGGCACACCCGCGATCGTGAAGCCACCGCTGCTGTTCGAGAGGGTCACACGTCCAAGACTGGGCAACTCGACGCGCGCGTTGCCGAGCCCGAGGCCGCTGTCAGCGCTACGAACCGTTCCCTGAACAGTCCCCTGCGCCTGTCCCAGAGCCGGTGCGGCCCCAACAGCGAATGCCAGTACCAGAACCAACCAACCGCGTTTGGTCATCGGAGAGTCTCCTCGAGAATGAGAATGCTCGTCCACACCTGCGACGGGAGGTGTTCGGCTACCTCCGCCGCCCCGCCCCCACGGCGAGAATAGAAGAACCTTGAAGCTTGAATGCAAATCGCTGTGTCGGAGGCCTGGCCTCAGGCCCAGAAAACGAGGGGGTGAAGCGGGAACACCGATGGCCTCGACGACCCCGTGGTCATGTGCCGAACCGGAGTGACAGTTTTGCGTCTGCCGCTCCAAACCGCGGACGCAAACCAATCGACGACCTAGGGCTACCCGTCGCCTCGCCTCAGCGATACAAGAAGCACGATCTTCGTGGATCGTCGGGATCGTAGAGCACCGGCACCTGGTCGCCCTCGCCCCAGAAGTGGGCTATCTCCGTGGCGTAGTCCATGGAGGCGACGTAACCGGTCCCGTCGACTTCGTATTCGTACTTCATCGTGGCATACATGGCGCCGGCCTTTGCCGAGCGGATGACGCCCACCGTCGGGCGGCCGTGGCGGAACAGGTCGCCGAACCGTCGCTTTCGCTTCTTGATGGTGTTCAGGTAGATGAGTGGCAGAACACCGGCCGTGGTCACCGAGCCGAACGCCGCCATCGACACCCAGAAGGCGTGCATGCCGAAGGACCAGAGTCTCTTCGCCGGGAACAGTGGGCTGATGAGGTTCTGGTAGACGTCCCCGAACTCGCCCTTCGGATCGCGCGGGGGAGGACCCACGTCGACGAAAGCGGGACCATTGTCCGAGACCACCGTGATCACGTGCCCCGGGCGGGTGAAGCGGGTCGCGACCGCAACGCGACCGTCGTGGGGGAGGGCTGGAGGTGGTGAGGATTCGAGTAGCCGGAGCGCGGCCGCGGCAGACTGCGGCCGGTCCCGGGGAGCCGGTCGCAGAAGGGCGTCGATAAGAGTGACCAACGGGCTCTTCGGGAGGTTCGACGGGACCTCGATGCGCCCGGTGTCGAAGGAGAACTCCGTAGGAGGGCGCCCGGTGAGGGCGTGGAGCAGCGTAGCGCCGACTGCGTAGAGGTCCGAGGCAGGACCCGCCTGACCGAGGAGCTGCTCCGGAGGCATGTAGCCGAAGGTACCGACGACGGTCGCCCCTTCCGAGCCGGGGGTGTGCCAACCGAGGAGAACACCACCAAAGTCCACCAGGGCCACGGAGCCATCCGGCCTGAGAAGGACGTTCGACGGCTTGATGTCACGATGGAGGACCGGGGGCGCCCGGTCATGGAGGTATTCGAGGACTGCCAGGAGCTCCTCGGCGAGCCCCAGGAGCTCCGCCTGGCCGAGCATCGGGCCGGACTCGATGCGTCGCTTGAGCGATGATCCGTCGATGAACTCCTGGACGATGTAGACCGCCCCGGTACCGTCCTCTCCCTTGAAGAAGTCGAAGACCGTGGGAACGCCCGGGTGATCCAGTCGGGCCAGCACCGAAGCTTCCCTCTCGAAGAGCTCGAGGTGCTTCCAGGCTTCGAGCTGCTCGTATCGAAGCTCCTTCAGGGCGACCTGGCGATCGGTCTCACGATCGGTACACAGCATCGTTCGACCCGAGGCACCCACGCCGAGGATGCGGGCGACGTCGTATCGTCCGGCAATGACCTGCGCCGGAGTTGGAGGCTGCGACGCCTTCCCGCCGTCAGGCGCTGAGGAGTCTGCCGCCATGGGGATGCCTCGGAGTGTGGGTCGGGTCAGCGCTGGGGACGTGTCACACCTACGCGCGTCGAGACGCCACGCTTCATGCGCGATCCTGGGCGGTAGACGGGAACGTGGTCAGCGATGCACCCCGCTTTCACGCTTCACGTACTTCACCATCCGCCGGGGGCCGACCTCGGCCCCGTAGACGTTCCCGAAGGCATCCACGGCCACACCCTCGGCCGCACTCGTCCCTGACCGGTCGGGGTCGGGCTCCGGGTCCGGTATGAACGCCGTTACGAACCCCGTCCGGGCGCTCCCGATATAGATGCCCCGGCGCCAACCGGCGTTCCGCCCCGTGTTGGACTCGGAGTCGGCGGCGTACAGGACGTCGTTCTCGTCGATGAACAGACCGCTCGGACGACCGAACTGGTGCCACGTCTCCAGGTGTTCGCCGTCCTGGGTGAAGATCTGGATTCGACTGTTGGCCCGGTCCGCCACGAAGACACGGCCCTGGGAGTCCATGGCGAGCGCGTGGGGGTCGCGGAATTCGCCGTTGGCGGTGCCGGTGCTTCCCCATTCCATGAGGAAGCTCCCGTCCTCATCGAACTTCACCACCCGGTTGTTGCCGCTGGCGTGGTGGCCGTCGACGACGAAGATGCTTCCATCGGGGGCGACGATCATGTCCGAAGGCCGCGTGAACTGCGTCCGGCTGTTTCCTGGACTACCTCGCTCGCCGAGGGTCATCACGATCTCGCCGTCGGGCGTGAACTTGTAGATCACGTGGCCCTGGCCATCGGGCTCGGGTCCGTAGCCGACGGCGTCCGCCACCCAGATGTAACCCTCCCGATCGACGTAGATGCCGTGGGGCCAGTAGATGAGCCCGGAGCCGAAGCTCTGCAGCAGATTCCCTTCGAGGTCGAACTGGAGGACGGGGTCGGGACCGTTGGGATCGTCGCAGACGTTGGCGCCGCAACGCTCGGCCACCCAGATGGTCATGCCGTCGTTGGCCGGGTACACCGCGCTGACCGCGCCCCACTGTCGGCCGTCGGGTAGCTGGCCCCAGTTCTCCTGCTCGGGCGCGTATGGGTTCGGCGCGATCATCTGCGCCATCGCCGACGGGGCGGCGAAAGTGAGGATGGCCGCGGCGGCTCCGAGGATGCGTCGTGCGATCATCGTGGAAGAGCTCCTGGATGGTCTCGTCTGGGTGGTCTGTCTGATGTCCGGGGACCGGCGAAAGCTGGTCGTCCTGCCCGCTCGGTCGGCCCTCAGAGTGCGGTCCCGCCTTCCGTCGCGCCAGGTAGAATCGCCCCCTCGTTTCCCACACCGCTCCCGGGGACCCGTTCGTCTATCCAACCGAAGACGCCCTTCAACACCCAGACCGTGCCCCCGACGATGACGGCCAGCATGATCCATCGGAGGGAGGCGGCGACGAAGGAGGCATCCACGAGGGGCATGACGAAGTCGTACTGGAGGAGGTCCCCACCCCGGTCCAGCATCCAGTGCCATCCGGTGTGAGCGAGGAGAGCGGACAGGACGACCACACCCATGATCGGCGGCAGCCAGGACCGGAAGCTCAGGCGCAGGAGCGGGACCATGAGGGCCAGGAGGAAGAGTTGGCCGAGCTCCACGCCGACGTTGAACGAGACCAGCGACATGAGGAGGTGGGCACCGGCGAACTGGAGTGACTCGGACAGGGCGAACGAGAAACCGAAGCCGTGAACGAGGCCGAAGCCGAAAGCCACCATCCACCGCTTGTCGAGGGTGGTACCCAGGATGTTCTCGAAGGCCATGAACACGATGGACAGCGCGATGAGCGTTTCGATGAGCGCCGGAAACCAAAGGACGTTGGGGGTCATCCCCAGCGCGGCGGCGACCAGGGTGATGGAGTGGGCGATGGTGAACGAGGTGACGATGGGCACCAGCGCCCAGAAGCTCCGAAGAGGTACGACGAGACAGAGGAGAAAGAGGATGTGGTCGATCCCGTCGAGGATGTGGCCGAAGCCGAAGACCACGAATCGCCACGCCGCCTGGTGCCAGCGGGGATCGAGGTCGAGGCGGCCGGGGTTGTCTGAAAACTGGAACGCCCGCTCGGCTCCACCCGCCGGCAGGAAGCGAAGCACGGTGACGGTGCGAAGGCCCAGATGCTCCAGGCCGGACTCGATGGCGAAGTCCGCCTCCGGCGACGTGATGGGCCACTGGAGCAGGATGTCCAGCATGGCCTGCCCGGGTGGCAGCTCGACGGCGTCGATGACGGGAGCGGAGCGGACGTTCTCCATCGCTCGCTCGTAGGAAGCGAAGGCCCGGTCACCCGGCTGGGCGATCCGCACCGCGGCCACCGTCGGCCGGCCGAGGTCCTCCCCGTCCTCGTACATCGCCACGTAGTCGGCCACCCAGAGCTCCGACGCTTCGGCGATGAGTGAGTCGGACTCGGAGATGAGGAGGTAGCCCGGCTCACGCACAGGCCACTCGTAGTCCCGCATGGCTTCGAGGGGTACACGGACAAGCATGGACAGCGTATCCCCGGCCGGCCGGACGAACGCCTGGATCGTCACGTCGGAGGGGATCTCGTGGGCCTCGCCCGACCAGGTGGGGAGCAAGAGAACGAGGGCAACGAGGATGGCGGCGGTTCTGCGTAGTCGCGTTGCGTCGGTCATGACGCCGAAGCTATCCGGGTCGGCCGAGCCGACAAGGGAGACGTCGGATTGCCGGAACGCCAGCCGACACGTACGCTATGGGCCCTGGACGGGGCACGGCGCCCCGGAGCTCGACACGGAGACTTGGATGATTCAGAAGAAACAGGCGCTTATCGGTGGCGGACTCCTCGCAACGGTGGTGGCCCTCGCCTGCGCGTCGGAGGCCATCGACAACCTCAGCGCCCAGAACGTCGGCGCCGATGGGATGGCTCCCATCTTCGAGGTGGATCCCCTTTGGCCCCAACCCTTGCCCAACCAGTGGATCCTCGGCTCGGCCGTCGGCGTAGGCGTCGACTCACGGGACCATGTCTACATCATCCACCGCGGCGCCATGTCCCTCAACGAGAGGACGGAGATGGGCGCAGCTACGGACCCGCCCACCAGTGAATGCTGCGCGCCGGCGCCGTACATCCTCGAGTTCGACCCCGACGGCAACCTCATGAACGCCTGGGGCGGTGAGAGCACGGAGGAGTACCAGTGGCCCGCGTCGAACCACGGCATCACCATCGATCCCAACGACAACATCTGGATCGGTGGGAACGGAGCCGGCGACGGCCACATCCTGAAGTTCACCCGTGACGGCGACTTCCTGGCTCAGTTCGGCATCCCCGGACAGGACCTGGGAAGCAACAGTACCGAGCATTTCGGACGCCCGGCGAAGATCTCCTTCAACGCCGACGGTAGCGAAGCGTATGTGGCCGACGGATATCGGAACCGCCGCGTGGCCGTTCTCGACGCGAACACGGGTGAGATCAAGCGCTTCTGGGGCGCCTACGGCAACACGCCGAGTGATGAAGCCACGGGTCGCTACGATCCCAACGCGCCGCTCATCGACCAGTTCCGCACTCCGGTGCACTGCGCCGAACCGTCCAACGACGGCCTCGTCTACGTCTGCGACCGTCCAAACGATCGCATCCAGGTCTTCCAGCAGGACGGGACGTTCGTTGAAGAAGTGCAGATCGCGCCTGAGACGCTGGGCGACGGCTCGACGTGGGACATCGCCTTCTCCAAGGATCCCGACCAGACCTACATGTACCTCGCCGACGGCAAGAACATGAAGGTCTACGTCATGGACCGAGAGTCCTTGGAGGTCCTCACCGCCTTCGGTGGTGGTGGCCGCCAGCCAGGGCTGTTCTTCGCCGTCCACTCCATCGCCACCGACTCCCAAGGCAACATCTACACTACGGAGACCTACGAGGGGAAGCGCGTCCAGAAGTTCGTCTTCAAGGGCGTCGGACCCATCCCGGCAGAGAACCAGGGCGCGCCCTGGCCGCGGGGTGACAACTAGGCGGGGACGCGGCTAGACACGGCGTTCGTCGGAGGCGGCCAGCTGCGGCCGCGCTCGCCAGTTCAGACTGAAACTGAACCGACGGCTTCGACACGACGCGCTCAATGAGAGGGGCGGGCCGGGAATCCCGGCCCGCCCCTTCGTCCCGTCGAGCATCGCCCGTGCCCTGACGCGAGGTCCCGGCGACTCCGTCCCTGCATCAGTCCAGGCCGCCGGCCCTCCGCCGGATATCCTCCACCCTCTGCTCGGCATCCTCCACCGCCTGGACGATCTCCG
Source organism: Longimicrobiales bacterium (assembly GCA_965229435.1). GTDB lineage: Bacteria > Gemmatimonadota > Gemmatimonadetes > Longimicrobiales > Gaopeijiaceae > UBA2589. The sequence goes on along the minus strand of CBDDJE010000001.1, from coordinate 1,347,852 downwards.
GCGGAACCGGTGACATCCGCCGAGCACCCTCCACGAACGCGTTGAGCTCCTGGATCGCCTGCGCGCCGGTCCGCACGCGCTCGCGGGTGGTCTGGGCCCGATCGAACTCCCCGTGCGAGCACACACCCCTTTGGTAGGCGATCATCGCCGCAACGGTGGACTGCTCGACGGCACCGAGTCGGTTCTTGGCCCGGTCCAGCAGGGCCAAGGTGCCCCGCCCCTCCTCCACTCGTCCAACGGCGCACTGGGTCTGGGCGAGACGCAGATACGCTTGAGGTCCTGGCTGCTGCATGGCCGTGGCCTCCTCGAAGATCTCCAACGCCCGGCCGAACTCGGACCGGTTGATGTGGGCGACCCCCTGTCGAAGCTTGGCCTGAAGGTAGTCGCGCCCGTACTCGCTCATGTCGTCGGACGGCGCCGGCATGCGCTGATACGCTTCGGCCGCTTCCAGCCAAGACTGCCGGCTGAACGCCCGATCGCCGGCCTGCATCGCCGCACGGCCAGCCGCGGCTCCTGAGACCGGAGGAGGTTGCACCGGCTCCGGATCAGGCCTCGTGGTGGGGCCGTCGGCCACTCTGTCGAGGCGGGGCGACATCCTCATGGTCAGCGGGCCTGCCGACGACCCGCGTGACACCGTCAGGACGGTGTCCAGGCGGTGGTAGGAGTCGGCTTCCAAGCGCACTTCGAGAACGAGGTTCGGTTCGGCGACCTGATGCGTGATCTCGTAGGCTTCGGCGGTGGAGACACGCTCGACGGACGCGACATCGAAGACGATGGGTTCCCGGACCAGATACCGGACGACCATCTCCTCGTCCCGAAGGAGCGACCCGGTCCCGGCATCGACGGCCTGAAAGACCAGCTCGGTGTTCTCCATCGAACCGCTCCTGGCGGTCGGCGGAGGATCCGGCGGCGTGTAGCACGCCCCGACGAGAGGCAGGCAGCAGAGCACGACCGTACGGCGTAAAGGCATGACTCCAAAGGAAACGCGGGATCCGCGGGGTGCAAGAGCTACGAGATATTTGACCGAGCTTCCGCGGCTTTGGTACGTTCGAAGTGGTCGATGGGGCTCCCCATCTCTCCTCGGGTACCGGAACGGATCTCGTGTCGAACACCGACGAGCCGGACAAGAAGCCACCGCCTCAGAAGACCGTCGCCTGGAATCCGGACGACGTCCCTGAGCTGAATTCCCAGGAGTCGCCGGCGCAAAGGCCGACTTCGCCTCCTCCCGACGGCGGATCGCCCTCGACATCAGCATCAACGGGCACCGCACCGACGCCACCCTCCAACACACCCCGGCCGCCCTCCGAATCACCGCAGCCGCCCTCCGAATCACCGCAGCCGCCCTCCGACTCACGGCAGCCGCCTGCTGGGGGAGGTCCGCCCGCCGATCCGGGCGCCACTGTTGTTCTCACGCCAGACGACGTGGCCGCCATCGAAAAGGTCTCTCCGAACCCGCAGCCCTCCGACGCCGGCGCGACGGTGATGTTCACGCCCGAGGACGTCGAACGGCTAAAGGAGGAGCAGGCCGCTGCCGCGGCCGCCGAGGAGGACGACCGCCTCATCGGGACGCTCATTCGCGACAAGTGGCGTGTCCTCAAGAAGCTGGGCGCCGGCTCCTTCGGGACCGTATACAAGGTCGAGGATGTGAAGGGCGGCTGGATCGAGGCGCTCAAGATCCTCGGAGTCGACCGGATGACCGGATCCGAAGCCGAGGAGATGCGAGCCCGATTCCTCCGCGAAGCCCAGATCATGAAGCGCCTGGGCGGCGACTCCCACCACATCGTGGGACTCTCCACCTACGAGGAGGACATCGAGTCCGGACTCATCTACTTCCTCATGGAGTTCGTCGAGGGACGGAGCCTGGCCGACGCCCTCGCCGAAGAAGGACCGTTCTCCGTCGACCGCACCGTCCAGATCGCACTGCAGGTCTGTGACGCCCTCATGGCCGCGCACGAGGGGCCGGAGCCGGTGGTGCACCGGGATCTCAAGCTCGAGAACCTGATGCTCACCAAGGACCGCTCCGGCGACGAGATGGTGAAGGTCCTGGACTTCGGGATCGCCAAGATCGCCGAGCGTGAAGCGGACAGCCGCCTCACCACGGTGGGGACCCTGGGCACGCCGGGGTACGCCGCCCCGGAGCAGCTCCGGGCCGAAGCGGTGGACGGCCGGACGGACCTCTTCGCCTTCGGCGTCATCCTCTACGCACTCCTCACCGGTCGCGACCCCTGGCTGGGCAACCTGGCCCACGAGCCGACGCACCAGATCTACGAGCTCATGGTCGCCACCGATCGGGCGGAGGTGCGACCCATGAGTGAGGCGGGGACGAGCATCCCGCCGGCCATGGTGAACGTGGTCATGAAGCTCCTCCGCCGGGACCCGGCGCAGAGGTTCCAGTCGGCACGGGAGCTCAGGGAGGCCCTTCTCGGCGTCTCCCGCGGCGTTACCGACACTTCGGGTGGGACGCTCCACGTCACTACCGCCGAGCCAGGAGTTCGCGTCGAGGTCCGGGACGGACGCAACGTCGTCGCCGAGGGCCCGACTCCGTGCCAGGCGGCGGGGATTCCAGCAGGCTCCTACACCGTCGCCATCCGAGATCCCCGGTACGAGAGCGCCGAAACGAACGTGACCCTGGCGGCCGGCGCCATCCAGGACATCGAGCTACCCGCCATCCGGAAGACTCCCACCTCGCCGAACCGTCCGCCCACCGCGCGGCGGAAGTCGGGCAAGGGGCGATTTGTGGCAGCCACCGTCCTCCTGCTGGCCGCAGGAGCGGTCGGCTACGCCCAACCGTGGGGTCGGACGCTGGATCGTGAGGCATTGCTGGCTCATGTGGATCGGGGCACCGTCTCCGAGGTGTACCTCACGGAAGGCGGGCTCGAGGGTGGACTGCAGGTCGTCCCCGTCGACGCCATGGCCGACCTCCGCATGCCCTTCTTCGTGGACGTCGGCGAAGCGGAGGTGCCGTCCGTCGTCCGAACGCTCCGCGACCGGGGGGTCGCCGTCGACGCATCGTGGGAGATTCGCCGATTGACCGAGCTCGCAGTTCAGGCCCAGGAGCGAAACCGCTACTACGGTCTCGAGGGCGGAGACGTGCGGAGCTACGCCCTTCGACTGGCCGAACTCGCCCCCGATAGCCAGGAAGCCGCCTCGCTCCTCTTCAAGGTGGGAGAGCGCATGGCCTGGGACGCCGACGCGGCCATCCAGGAGGGAGCAGCCGAGCAGGCCCAGGAACTCGTCACACGCTGCCTCGACCTCGTTCCCGACCAACCCCGCTGCGTCGCAGTGTCCCAGAGCCTTTGAGCGGATCGGTAGACCACATCACACCAAACTGGACCCTGCCCTTATCGAAGGGCATTATGTCGCAGCCCACCCATCGCGGGCCGACAGGCTCGCCGTACCGCTGGACAGGAAGCGAGGACCAACGATGCCGAAGCTGACGCTCCTACTCGGCCGCCGCGTGATGCAGGCGTACGACTTCAAGCAGGCGTCCATCGTCGTAGGGCGGGACGAGGGCGCGGATGTCCTCATCGACAACCCTTCCGTCTCACGCCGCCACGCCGAGATCCGTCTCGACGAGTCGGGCTGGGTCGTCGAGGACCTCGGCTCGTCCAACGGCACCTACTTCCAGGGCCAGAAGATCACAGGGGCCCAATCCATCGGCCTCGGCGACGAGATCGGCTTCGGAAAGTTCTCCATCGTCTTCGGCAAAGCACTGGGTGAAGGAGAGGTCCCCGTCGCGAAGCCTTCGCCCATGGCCGACAAGCCCGCGCCGACACGGCAGCCGACGGCGCCGGTGGAAGGCACCATGCACATCAACCCCCACGAGGTGAAGGAGCTTTTGAAGGACGCCGACCGCAAGAAGCGGAAGCACTTCATCTGGGAGTCGGGCGGCGAGCGGGGAACACACTACCTCACCGATCAGCCCGCCGTCCTCATCGGGACCGACGACCTCTGCGACATCCAGGTACCACGGGGACCCAAGCACCACGTCCTCCTGATCACCGTCGAGGACAAGTGCGAGGTCCGCTACCTCGCCATGTTCGGCTCCATGACCGTGAAGGGTCGCGGTACCAAGCGCGCTACCCTTCGCAACGGAGATGTCGTCGAGGCCGGCGGGCTGAAGATCACGTTCATGGACGACGTCGCTTAGTCGCGTGAACGCAGATCCCCGTCTCGCCAGCGAATCCATCGCCGGAGAGCGTCCGTACCAGGAGGACTCGGTCCTGGTGCAGAGGCTGTCCGATGGTCGGATCCTGGTGGCTGTGGCCGATGGCATGGGAGGCCACGCGGCGGGAGAGGTCGCCAGTGCCCTGGCCTTGGAGACCTTGGTCAAGGCCCTGGAGGACGGCATCGGTATCGACAGGGCGGTGGAGCTTGCGAATCGCGAGGTCCACGACAAGGCGAAGGACCCCGGCAAGCACGGTATGGGCACCACGCTGACCGCCGCCCTGGTCGACGAGGGCGAGTTCATGGTGGCAAACGTCGGTGACAGCCGCGGCTACGTCATCAGCGACGCGGGCATCCGACAGATCACCGAGGACCACTCCTTCGTTGCCGAAGCGATGAAGCGGGGCCAGTCCGAGGCCGAGGCGATGAACACCCCGTATCGAGACGCCCTCACCCGCTCCATCGGAACGTCCGCGGAGGTCGAGGTCGACGTCTTCGGGCCCTTCCCGGTAGAGAGGGACACCGCGCTGCTCATCTGCTCGGACGGTCTTTACAAGACCCTGGACGACGCCGACCTGCGGCGCATCTACGTCGAGTCCGGCAGCCCCAGGGGCGCGGCCCAGACACTGGTCTCGTCGGCTCTCGAGAACGGCTCCGACGACAACATCACCGTCGCCATCGCCGAGTATGGCGAGGTACCCAGGGTCCAGGGGCAGTCTACCCAGGCCATGGAGTTCGACCCCACCAACGCCCCCGACGACCCCGGTCCCGTCTTCTCCGACCAAGACGACGACGGGTCCACGGACACTGCCGAGGAGCGTGCCGGCGGGCGGAGTGTCGGCCATGGCCCCGGCGACAAGGGCCCCGACGACGACGGCCCCACGATGGAGGACGTCCCCGACAGACCCACCGAGGCGATGGCCGGAGAGGGGTCGTCCGCTGACACGGCGTTCACGGGCGATCGGCCCGCAGCGGCGCCCATCGAAGTCCGGATGGACGACCATGCTGAGGTGGTCGCGCGTGCTCAGGGGCTGCCAAGAGCCGTCGTCATCGCGGGGACGGTCCTCGGGCTGATCCTCGTCGCCTGGCTTCTCATGGGTGCGCTCTAGCCTGCGTCGGACGGCTGGCAGCGTCGCCCGGGTCTCGCACCCCCCGGGCCCACATCTCGACCGCCAGCGAACCCCTTGATAGCTTAAAGGCTTGCGTAGGAGACGATCAGCAGCATTCGAGGAGACAGCATGCGTCGTGTAAAGACCTTATCCGTACTGTTCTTTGGTGGACTCTTCCTGGCCGCGTGCGGCGGTGGAGAGCAGGAGTCGGCCGATATGGCGGACACGGGGGACATGGCTGCAACGCCGACCTCCGAGCTCTCGTGTTATGCCACGGTGACGATGGCCGAGGCACAGGAGCGCCCGAGCCCCCTGCAGCGCGTCGAGCTCAGCGTCGGCGGCAATGACGGGCTTCTGTGCTATGGTGCACCGTCGGCCCGCGGGCGCGACATCATGGGGGGCCTGGTGCCCTTCGGTGAGCCATGGCGGATGGGAGCCAACGAGCCCACCACCCTGCATCTCTCGGGTCCGGCCACCATCCAGGGTGTCGCCGTGGAGCCCGGTAGCTACTCCATCTACGCCATCCCCGGCGAGAGCGAGTGGACGATCGTCCTGAACTCGACCCATGAGCGTTGGGGCATCCCCATCGACGAGTCGGTCCGTGCGTCGGACGTCGGTTCCTTCACCGTAGAGCCCGAGACCATGGACGAGAGCGTCGAGACGCTCCAGTTCCGGTTCGAGCCCACGCCGGACGCCCCTATGGGCGACATCATCATGGAATGGGAGAACACCCGTGTGAGCTTCCACGCCCACCCGGCGATGTAGCTTCCGTTTCGACTCGGCCGTTCATCGCGGCTGCCGGCCCCGTCCAGAGCTTCTCTGGGCGGGGCCGCGTCGTTGTCGCCTGGGTCCTTCATGCTTCGAGGATCCCGGTGAGGATCTCACGAGTGGCGGCGTAGAGGGGTGGGATACCCTCCGCGGCACGGAGACGAGCGGAGAGGTTCTCGTCGTGACGGAGGGGCAGGTCCGACGTGTAGTAGATGAAGCGCGTGTGGACACCTGGCCGAACCGACCCGCGGTTCAACGATTGGACCACGTGGCGCAGGTAGTACGAGCCCTCCATCTCCAGGCCGATGCACCGCCAGATGTGGCGATTGAAATGAAGCATCGTCCGGTTCTGCATCAGGGTGCCCGTCACCGTCAGCACGTTGCCCACGTGGATCCCCCTCGACGGCAGCCGCCCTCGGAGCCGGGCCACGTTCACGGCGGCGTCTCCACCGGGCAGGGCATGGAAGTGGTCCCGGTACTGCTCGACGAAGCCGTTGGCGACCAGTACGTCCCCGCGCTCGCCCACGAGACCACCCGCCTTACCCAGCACGTTGACGCTGGCGAGATTGCGCCCGAAGAGGGACACCAGATTGGCGATGACGTGCTCGGCCTGTTCGCCGAAGGCGTAGTCGATGTTCACGATGAGCGACGGTCCGCCTCCTGCCCGGTCCGGAATGCCCGGATCGGTGGTCTCCCAGTCGACCCTGCCGACGTCGATGAGCTGCACCGCGATGCCGGTGAAGGCGGTGTCGTCGAGCTGTAGGATGCCGGCCTCCCTCTCCCGCGAATCACGTCGGGCGACCTCGCCGGGGTGTGACCGGACGTAATCGCGCGCCAGGGCGTAGACGAGATCGGTCTCTTCGCCCCAGGACTCCTCCGTCAGCATGTGCCCGCTCTCCCGGCCCCAGTCGAGGATCCGCTGGGCATTCTCGCCCATCCAGGGGCTCAAGCAGTTGTGGACCGAGTGGGTGTTGCTGCTGATGATGTGCACGTCGACGTCGTCGGGCAGATCGACGGGATCGACACCCATGAGATCCCGGGTGGCGGCTCCGATCTGCTTGCTCCACGTCTCGGCGTGGGCGCTGTTGTAGTTGTCGAGTTCCTTGTGGATCTCGATCCTGAAGTCCTCATGGTGCAGAGCCAGCTCCCGGATCCTCTCCTCGGTATCGGTCGGCCATATGCTTGCCAGCGCCTCCACGTCTGCCGTGGGGATGGCATCGAGACCGCCAGCGTCGCGCACCCGACGCCTGATCTTGCGGGCCTCGATGGCATACAGGCAGAGGCAACACACGAAGTCGACCAGGTCGGAGATGCCGTCTCGCACGAGGACCATGTTCTTGCCTGGAAGCATCTCGTAGACCGCCCGTCGGCGAGCCGCCGTCGGTACCCGTGCGAAGCGCGATTCCGGCTCCGAGTACAGGGCCGGTAGAACGTCGGTCAGGTAGAACGAGAGGGTCCGGGTCAGGTTCTCCGGCAGGCGCCGGGCGGCGTAGGCCAGGGCGTTCAGGTCCAGTGTGGCCGGGTCGGAGGCGTGGGGGTGGAGGGCAGGCTCCAAGGCCTCGTAGAGGGGAACCAGGCGCTGTAGGTCCACCGAGCCGCCCGCCACCTGCCTAAACAACTCCACCCGGAAGCGGTCGAAGGGGGAGAAGATGCCCTGTTTGTCCCGGAGGATGCTGCCCAGGGACTGGGCGAAGGCGGTCGAGTCGTGAACCATGTCGAGGAAGCGGTCACCCGGGATGGTCAGGGTTCGGACGGCGCTGTCCGCTCGCACTTCCACACTCCGCGGTTCGTCGAAAAGCGCGGCGCGCTCGCCGAAGTAGTGGCCCTGCGTTACGGTTCCCAGCGTACGCCACTGCCCCTCATCGTCTCCGTGAATGCGGACACGACCCGACAGGAGGAGAAAGACGGTCCGGTCTTCCCCGTCTCCGGCCTCGATGAGCACGTCGTTCGGCGCGTAACGACGCTCCGTCGCGGCGTCGGCCAAGGCCTCGCGTTGGCCCCGCGACAGGTACCGGAAAGGAATGATCTGGTCGAGCATCGAGCCAGGATAAGCCATCCCCCGGGGTGACGCACCCGTGCCGAGGCGGCATATTTCACCGTCCTCCGGTTCCCTTCGGCCCCCGCCGTTCCCGGCGTGGCGGCCGCCCCTTCATGGGTCACCGCCCCTTCGGTCCGACCGGACGACCCCGAAGTCGTTCCTAACGTCCGAACACGTGGAAGTCATGAGCAGCACCCTTAAAAAGGAGATCGGGCGTCGGCGAACCTTCGCCATCATCAGCCACCCGGACGCCGGGAAGACGACCCTGACCGAGAAGCTCCTCCTCTACGGGGGCGCCATCCGCGCCGCCGGCTCCGTGAAGTCCCGTCGAGCCCAGCGTCACGCCACCTCCGACTGGCTGGAGATGGAGCAGGAGCGCGGCATCTCCATCACTGCCAGCGTCCTCCACTTCGACTACCAGGGCTTTCGGATCAACCTCCTCGACACCCCGGGTCACCAGGACTTCTCCGAGGACACGTATCGGGCGCTCATGGCCGCCGACAGCGCCATCATGCTCCTGGACAACCGGAAGGGGGTCGAGGCTCAGACCCGCAAGCTGTTCAGCGTGTGCAGGAAGAGGCGGCTCCCCATCTTCACTTTCGTCAACAAGTGCGACCGGGTAGGCGCCGACCCCCTGGGCCTCCTGGACGACGTCCAGAACGAGCTGGGAATCGACTGCTTCGTCTCCACGTGGCCGGTCCGAAAAGACGGGCAGTTGGTGGGCGTCTACGACCGCGAGCGAGAGCGGGTCTGGCTCTACTCGAAGACGGACGACCACGGACAGTCCAGGCCCGAAGCCACGATGGTCGGCCTGGGTTCAAAGGAGTTGGTGGAGGCCATCGGAGCCGACGGCGCATCGCGCCTCCAGGAAGAGGTCGAGCTCCTCGAGGTCGCAGGCACGCCCACCGACCTGGACGCCGTGGCGCGTGGCGAGGCGAGTCCCGTCTGCTTCGGAAGCGCCCTCACCAATTTCGGAGTAGACGTCTTCCTCGAGCGCTTCCTCGCCCTCGCGCCGCCACCTGCTGCCCGGGAGGGCACCGACGGTCCTGTGGACCCGGTGGAGACCCCTTTCTCCGGCTTCGTCTTCAAGGTCCAGGCGAACATGGACCCCCGGCACCGAGACCGTGTGGCCTTCCTGAGGGTGTGCTCCGGTCGATTCGAGGAGGGGACCGAAGCCGTCGTGTCGCGCACGGGCAAAACGCTGCGCCTCGCCCAACCCCAGGAATTCATGGCCCGGGAGCGGGCCCACGCCGAGACCGAGGCCGTCGCCGGAGACGTCGTGGGCCTCCTCGACCGCGGGAGTCTCCGTGTGGGTGACACCGTGGCCACCGGAGGGCTCATCGAGTATCCCGGGGTTCCCCGCTTCTCGCCCGAGCACTTCGCCCAGGTCCACATCGAGGATGCCCTCCGCCGAAAGCACCTGGACCGCGGCCTTCGACACCTCGCCGAGGAAGGTACGATCCTCCTTCTCTTCGCTCCGTCCCTCACCGGGCCCATCCCCATCGTCGGGGCCGTGGGCACGCTCCAGTTCGACGTTCTCCTCGACCGGCTCCAGCGAGAGTACAGTGTGTCGGCGCGGCTGGAGCGTCTACCGTTCCATTGCGCACGTTGGGTCGTCGGACCCGAGGCGACCATCGAGAAGGTGGCCGGTGCTTACGGTCGTCGGCTGGTCGAGGATGCCGACGGCGCCCCGCTCATCCTCTTCGACAACGAGTGGACGCTGCAGCGGAGCATGGAGCAGGAGAAGGACCTGAAGTTCCACGACGTCCAGCCCCGTCGGACCGCCGTGGCGTAGGAGCGCCCGACCTCGAGGGGCGTTTACGCCCGACCCCCGGGAGCCTTGCTGCCGACCCTACGCGCGTTGCAGCCGACGCCGGTCCCTGAGCGTCATCCCCGCCACCACGATGGCGATCCAGAGGAGCCACGAAGCCCTCTCGTCCAGACTCAGCATCCGAAAGTGCTCGAGGGTGAGCCACGGAAGCGTGGCGACCACGAGGAAGGGTGATCCACCGTGGTAGGGCATGCGCCGTTCCAGCACCTGCACCGCGTCCCTTCGTTCCCGATGTAGCGTCTCCTCGATGGCGTCGCCCACCTCCTCCGGCGTCATCTCCTGCCAGCCCGGAATCTCCATGATGCTCCAGGACGCCACGGTCCGGCCCCACCCGTGGAGGTTGGCGGCACCGAGGAGCGCCAGGTCCATGGAGTCGGCCAGGGCGATGATCTCCTCGCGCTGGGAGCGTACCTGCTCCAGACCCCGAGGCGAGCCGTCGTTGATCTCGATGCCGATCATCCCCGACGGGAGCTCACTCGTGAAGGGCAGCACCCATTCCAGTCCTCCCGGCATCGTGTACAACAGGGTCGGCGGCCGCCCCAGTCGGCGGGCCTCCTCGGCCAGAAGCTCCGGATCCATGTAGACCGAGTCGGCGTCGAGAGCCCCTAGATAGCGACTACGGTCACCCAGGACGTTCGTGGGCCGCTGGTGGATCCGGATCTCGGCCCCGCTGATGAGCGTCGTCCGCTCTCCCACCCGTTGCGGGTTGTCCCGGGCGGCATCGTCCACGCCGGCCCATGTGTAGTGGTCGGTGACGTACGCCACATCGAAGCCCCCTCCCTCGTGCCACTCGCGGTTGCGGGCGGCGGAGAAGAGCCCCCAGCCGTCGTGGGAATGGTGGGTGTGGCTGTGGAAATCTATGGCCAGGATATCGGGTTCACTCAGGCGGATCCCCGTCATGGGGCGGGGCAGCACCATCCCCGCCGCGTAGAATGCCAGGAGGAGCAAGAGGGCTACCCCGGCTCGACCCACCTCCCGAGCCGCCCACACCCAGAGGGGTCGCCCGGGCACCGTCCAGCGTCGGGCTCTGGAGACCGACCCCAGGTAGAGCGCCACGAGTGTCGCCAGGACGGCGTAGTGCTGTGACAGGGACAGAAGCGAGAGAGAGTCCCAGATCCCGAAGAGGGGCGCTCCCAGGAGATAGGCCACGGGTCGCGTCTGCTCGGCGAAGCCCACCGCCTCCCTCGTGACGGCGTCCTGGATGGGAGGCACGGAGAACGCCGCGGTGACAGCCAGGAAGAACACCATGATCGCCCCGACCCGCCGGGCCACGTCGGATGCTACAGGCTCAGCCGAGCCTCCGGGGTCGCCCGGCGCCGCGGTCTCGTTGGACGCGTCCGACGCCGCCGGCTCCGTCGACTCCGACAACCCAGTCGGCTCAGCCGGTTCGGTCGGCTCAGCCACGCGTTGTTATCGGGTCCCGCCCACGACGGCGAGGGGAATGTCTCCCAGACCGCTCCGCTGGGGATTCTGACGGCCGCTGGTCGCGCTTCGCACGTTGTTGCTCACGTGGTCGAAGAGCTCGGTAAAGGTGACGATGCCGTTCTGATCGAGGTCGCCCTCGCCACGAAGGCCCTCGAGCAGGAAGTGCGTGAACACGCCGTGCCCGCCCCAGCGCTCGTCTTCGAGGCTGAACTCATTGGTGTCGGCGGCGGTCATCATGAGTCGACGGGAGGGCGTGAACAGCCCCTGGAAGCCACCCGCGATGGGGTTCTCCCCGGCGCCGGCGACGAGGTCGCCGTCCGCAGCGCCCGCCGAGTGGCAGGCATCGGCGATGACCAGCACGCGCTCGGCGGCGATCTGCCGACGTAGCGCCGTCTTCACGTCCCACATGGGGAAGCCGGTAGCTGCGAGCGCACCGAGCTCGGCATCCGTCGGAAGAAGGTACAGGTTGTCCGGCCGGCCGGGGTCGGGGGCACCATGCCCGGCGTAATAGATGACGACCAGGTCGTCCCAGTCCGCCTGCTGCAGGAAGACGAAGAGGGCCTCCCTCATGGCTGCGCCCGTCGCCTGCTCGTTCTCGAGGTAGAGCACCTCGTCGAACGGCCCGGCGGCGTCGCTCTCCAGAAACTCCTTCACCGCCCGTGCGTCGGCCGGTGCGAACTCGAGGTCGGGGATGTCGTCCGAGCGATAGTCGCCAACACCGACGACGACGGCCCACCGCTTGTCGATACGAGGGGCCGCGATGGTCTGGACCGTCTGGCCGCCTCGGCCCTGGGCCACGATCTGTACCGTGTCCTGGCTCACCGGGAGGTTGAACTCGCGAAGGAAGCGCTGTGCCCGGGCGCCTTCGAGGCCGAGGCGTCGGATCTCTTCGTCGCCGATGGGCTGGATCTCGGCCGGCTGGCCGTGGACCTCCACTCGGCTGGCGTCGCCGATGACCACGCCTTCGAGGCGGACCAGGTTCTGGACGTCGGAGCGACCCTCGCCTTTGCGGATGACCCCGATGCCCCTCGTGGCGATATCGTCATCGGTCGCCGGCAGCACGTCGGCACGGAGCACGGCGAGGCCGGGCGCTCCGTCCGTGGAGGTGGATCCACCAGCGTTGGCCTGCTGGGCAGCGGCCGTCTTCGTCGTGGCGTCGAGGACCGAGCCTGGATCGGGGACCCAGTACATCGCCTCCTGCCACGAACGGGAGGCCCAGTCGTTCACCACCGGCCCGATGAACTCTTCGATGGCTTTCTGTGTCGCTTCCCGAATGGCCAGGGCCCGAGCGGCCTGATCCGTGGCTTCGAGGGCCCGGGCGTCGGCCACGGCGTCCGAGACCACCTCACCGTAGTCGAGGCGAAGCGCGCGTACCGACACCTCCGTCGTCGCTGTGATGAGATCGCCACCCCCGGGTGAAGGCCGCGTGCCGTAGTCGGCGACCCCGAGGATGAGGACCTGGGCTCCCCAATCGCGGCCCAGCTGGGTGGCGGCGCCGTCGTTACCCGCCATGGCGGCGGCGACGAGGGCCTGAGCCGCCTCATCGATCGCCAGCGCCGGGTCGATGACCGGGAAGCCCGCCTCGAGGAGGAACGAAGTCATCTCCCGTGCCGCGACCTTACCCCGGCCTTCTTCCTGGATGAACACCATCGTCCGGGGGAGCTCGCCTTCGAAGGCGATCTCCTGGCCGGCCACACCCGATGGCGACACGAAGGAACCGCCCGTGACGAAAAAGCCGGCGAAGAACAGCACCGCCGGCCCCCGGACGTATGAACTGGGTCGAAAGCTCATTACCCGCTACCTCCCCTCAAACGCTCGAGCGCCCGCGTCGCATCGCGATGACCCGGGTGGATCTCCAGCGTGTTCTCGTATTGCTCGATGGCCTGCTGCACTTCGCCCTCGTCCTCGTACGCCACGCCGCGACTGAAGGCGATGGTCGCCGCCACGGGGATGGGCTCCATCTCCGGACGGGCCGATGGTGGGACGAGGTCGAGAGACTGGCCGAACTCGTCGGCCAGATCCACGACCACGGAGAAGAGCTCGGTGGTTTGATCGGACTTCTTCATGACGGAGACGATCTCGGAGGTCTCGACGTCGACGGCGCGGATGTCCATGCGCAGGTTGTCGGCAATGCTGGTGACCTGGCCATGAAGCACGTATTGCACCCCGAGCATCCTGCCGATCTCGATGGCCTCCTCGACGCGCCCGGACAGCGATAGGTCCTGCTCGCGGATGAGATCCTGAATCCGGGCCCGTTCGACGATTCGCATGCCGGGACGACTACTGAACTCGGTGACGAGCATGGCGCTGATGGCCTTGCCCAACTGAACCGAGGCTCCCCCGTCACCCATCATGAAGCTGCTGAAGTCCATGACGGCCACGGTGGGCTCGTCCTGACCTCGTACGCCTCCGGCACCCAGCGACAACGCCAGGACGCCGACCGTGACGAGGGCTCGAATATGCATTCGGTTCTCCAGCACAGGGAGGGGGCTCCCTGCCAACACTGTTCCGGGGGGGGGCACGAACGGCGGGCAATTCAAGGAATTTTCCTTTGCCCGCCGTCTGGCTACCTCCTATAGTTTAGGGTACTACCTATGGGGACGCGAGAAGATTCGTTCGTCTCGTCGACCCTTGTTTTGTCTGGAGTTTCCCCCCGCTCCTGGAGAAGCCTCTCTAATGATCCGTGCAACTGGGCGACTCTTCAGGAGAGGCCTCCTGGTCGGGGTGGCGCTGAGCTCCTCCGCCTGTGCAACCGGAATTCAGAACGTCGAGCCCGTGGACCTCCCGCGTCTCGAACAAGCCGTAGCCGCATCCCCCGGTGACACGGACCTTCGGGTCCAGCTCGGCATCGCCCAGTTCAAGTCCGGGGACTACGATCAGGCCCGAGCGTCGTTGGCCGCAGCCGTGGAGGCGGGTAACGAGTCCGGCCCGGCGTTCCTCTACCTCGGAATGGTCGAAGAGGAACTCGAGGATTGGAGCGCCGCCCGTGAGGCGTACAACCGCTATCTGGACGTCGGGGCCTCGGTAGAAGGGAGAGCGGAAGTCCGCGACCGGCTGACTCTTATCGGACGCAACCTCCTCCGGGCGCAGGCCCAGCAGGCCCTGGCCCAAGAGCAGGAGATCACCGCCACCGGTCAGATCGCGCCCCAGTCCGTCGCCGTCCTCCCGATGGGCTTCAACTCCGACCGGGAAGACCTGGAGCCGCTGGTCTACGCGCTTTCGGACATGATGATCACGGACTTCAAGGTCTCCAACGCCCTCACGGTCTTGGAGCGATCCCAGATCCAGGTTCTCCTCGATGAGATGGCCCTCACGTCGGCGGGCTACGCCGACTCCGAGACCGGCGCCCGGGCGGGTCGTCTGCTCCGAGCGGAGCACGTCTTCCAGGGCGTCATCACGACCCTCGGCAGCAACGACCTCCAGACCGACGCCGATATCCTCAACGTACCCAACGCCTCGTCGGCGGGTCAGCTCACGGCCTCGGCGGTGCTGGAGAACCTCTTCGACATGGAGAAGGAGATCGTCATCCGGACGATCCGCGAAGTCCTTGGTGTCGAACTGACTCCCGCCGAAGAGCAGGCGATCCTCGAGAATCGTATGAGCAACGTGCTGGCATTCCTCGCCTACGGACGGGGACTGCGCCAGCTCGACCTGGGCAACTACGCCGCGGCACAGGCCGAGTTCGAAACGATGATGGCGTTGGAGCCGGGCTACCAGGGCGCCGAGGCCGCCATGGCCGAAGCATCAGCGCTCGTGAACGCATCGGCCACCACGACAACGGACCTTGGCAGCATCGTCGCCAGCAGCGGGGAGTTCGGTGGCTTCTTCGGGCCTCCGCCCGCGCCGGTGACCAACGACCTGACCCCCATCGGCATCGACGATCAGGTCCCCGTGGGCGCGGGAGCGACGACGGACGACGGGTCTTCCGTGGCCGGCGCCAGTAGCACCCTCACGGGCGTGATCCTGGCCATCGATCCGACACTCACCACGTCCATCCTCGATCAGGGCTCGGCGGGGCAGTCACGCAACCCGACGCCTTCGCAGACCCAACCCACATCGCGGGATCCCGTCCAGGAGGCCGTGGGACAGGAGACGATCTCGGGGACCGCCGAAGCGCTCATCAGGATCATCATCCAGCGCCCCGGAGGTGAGCAGTGATCCGCCAGGCACGGTCCCTCGCCGAGATGAGGCGGTGGTCGATGGTCGTCGCCGGCGTAGTGGGCTCACTCCTCGTGGCATCCACGGCGCCAGCCGCCGCCCAGACGGCCATGGTGGGCACCGGCGTCGACTACCTCGGCTACTCCTTCGATGAAGGACTCGGAGCCGAAGCAGCTCAACTCTTCGTGATCCCGGTGGCCGTTCGGGTCCCGGCGGGTCAGAAGCTGACCTTCGACCTCTTCTCGGCGTACGCTGACGGACGGATCGAGCAGGGCGGCAGCACGTACACACTCTCGGGCCCCGTGGACACCAACGTGAGGGTTTCGTACCTGGCCACCCCGTGGGCCCAGCTCGGGCTGAGCGTCAGCATTCCCACGGGGGACGGCACCCACGACAACGACGAAGCCCTGGTAGCGTCGGTGCTCTCCACCGACCTCCTCGGATTCCGCGAGTCCACCTGGGGTACTGGACTGGCCATCACCTCGTCGGTGGGTGTAGCCCGGCAGATGGGAGGGTTCGGCGTGGGCCTCGCCGCGGCCTACGCCATGCGGGGGGAGTTCGAGCCCGACGCCGACGCGGATCTCACCTACCAGCCGGGCAACGAAGCGCGGATCCGCTTCGGCCTCGATCGGAACTTCGACAACAGCACCCTCACGCTCGGCGTATCGCTGGTCAACTACCAGCAGGACAAGGTCAGCGACGAGATCGCCGCGGACCGGAATCTCTTTCAGGCGGGCAACCGGATCCGCCTCGACGCGTCATACGCCTTCCGCGCCGGAGCAGGGGTCTGGACCATCTACGCGGCCGACCTCATGCGGGAAAACGGTGACCTCCGAGTCGACATCGTCGACGAGACCAACCAGCCAGTGGACAGCACCTTCGTCCAGACGGCGAGCCAGAACCTCATCATCGGTGGTGTCATCGGCACCGTCGGCCTCGGCGGCGGCTTCGTCTTCCGCCCCCACGTCGACTACAAGTACCAGACGCGCGAAGAGGCCGACGGTGCCGACGCGGGCTCGGGTTGGATCATGGCCGCTGGTGGCGACATCCCCATGCGCCTGTTCGGCGCCGATTTCTTTCCGAAGGCCCGGGTCTACTTCGGCTCCATCCGAAGCCTCTCCGGCGAAGACATCGGATTACTCGGCATGGAGTTCAAGGGAACGTTACGGGTTGGATTCTGACGACCCGCGGACGATACTCACGGCGTGAGTGTCGTCCGAGTCCACCCCTGAACACCCATCGATCGACGTGACCTCAATCCGCCGTATCGGCGTCAACACCGGCGGCGGCGACGCCCCCGGCCTCAACGCCGTCATTCGCGCCGTCGTCCGCTCCGCAGAGAACTTGGGCTGGGAGATCTACGGCGTCCGGGACAGCTACGACGGTCTCTTCGAAGAGGACGGCGTCGTCCGCCTGGACCGTAGAGCCGTCCGAGGCATCACGCACCAGGGCGGCACGATTCTGGGGACGACCAACCGCGGCAACCCCATGAAGTGGCCCCTCAAGCACGCCGATGGCTCTGTGAGCTACGAGGACCGCTCCCAAGCCGTGGTCGACGCCATCCACGATCAGGGGATCGAGGCGATGGTGGCCATTGGAGGTGACGGCTCCCTGGAGATCGCCCATCACCTCTCCACCAAGGGGCTCAGGGTCGTAGGCGTGCCCAAGACCATCGACAACGACCTCGCTGCGACAAGCCGCACGTTCGGCTTCATGACGGCCGTGGAGACAGCCACCGACGCCATCGGCAAGCTGCACTCCACGGCTGAAGCCCACGAGCGCGTGATGGTCGTGGAGCTCATGGGTCGGCACGCCGGCTGGATCTCCCTCTTCGCCGGTGTCGCCGGCACCGCCGACGTCATCCTGATTCCCGAGATTCCGTACTCGATGGACTCCGTCTGCGCGAAGATCGAGGAGCGTTGGGCAGCCGGTCGGGAGTTCGCCATCGTCGTCGTGGCCGAGGGTGCGTACCCGGTGGACGGTGAGCCCCTCTTCAAGGCGGGCGGAAAGCGCCTGGGAGGCATCGCGAAGGCAGTGGCCGACGAGATCCACGAGCGGACCGGTCGGGAGACCCGGGAGTTGGTTCTGGGGCACCTCCAGCGCGGAGGCAGCCCCATCGCCTACGACCGCTTGCTCGCGCTACGCTTCGGGTGCGCCGCGGTGGACCTCATCCACAAGGGGCAGTTCGGCACCATGGTTGCGCTCGATCCGCCCACGGTCCACGCCGTCCCCCTCGAAGACGCGATCGCCACGCGTAAGACGGTGCCCCTGGACTCGGATGTCGTACGGACGGCTCGCGCGCTGGGCACCTGTCTGGGAGACTGAAGACCGGTTCACGGTTAGGGCGAGCCGCAGAACGCGGCCCGCCCTGACCACGGCTGGAACTATCCGGCCGACCGGAGCGCTGTAGCCGAATCGGTTCGGGACGCTTTGATGGCAGGGACGAGAGCCGAAAGGAACGCCACGCCGAGGACGATGGCGATCATGGCCCCGAAGGTCACGGGATCCGTCGGCTCCACCCCGAAGAGAAGTGTCTCCAGCGTTCGCCCCCCGGCGAGGGCCGTGAGCCCACCCAGTACGATGCCCGCGAGTGCCAGTCCGACCGTCCGCACGACCAACCCGCGGCGGATCTCGACCGCGGATTCGCCCAGGGCCTTCCG
This sequence comes from Longimicrobiales bacterium, assembly GCA_965229435.1. Classification (GTDB taxonomy): domain Bacteria; phylum Gemmatimonadota; class Gemmatimonadetes; order Longimicrobiales; family Gaopeijiaceae; genus UBA2589. The sequence goes on along the minus strand of CBDDJE010000001.1, from coordinate 1,329,696 downwards.
GATACCGATCTCCTTGGTCCGTTCGGTGACCGAATAGGAGAGCACCGCGTAGATGCCCAGCGCCGCGAGCATCAGGGCAGACCCTGCGAAGGCCACGAGGAGCTGGAGGGTGAGCCGCCGGGACGACACGGCCCGCTCCACCACGGACGCCATCGTCCGGTAGTCCTCGGTGGGGAGTTCCGGGTCCACCGTCGAGACGGCCGTCCCTACCGACGCGGCCAGGACCGAGGGCGGCAACTCCGACCGCACCACGAGATCGAGAGTCCCGAAGTCGGGGATCTGGGCCATGGGCAGGTAGACCTCGTTATCCGGCACCAGCTCGAGCGCTCGATGCTTCACGTCGGCGACGATGCCCACCACCTCGATCTCACTCCTCATGGCGATCTTCTGACCGATGGCTGCATCGAGGCCCCCTGGAAACATGGTTCGCGCCGCGGTCTCGTTGACGATGGCCACGGGCGCGCTCCCCGCGATGTCGTCGGCCGTGAAGAGGCGGCCCTTCACCAGAGGAATCTTCATGGCCGAGATGTACCGGTGATCGACGATGTGTGGAAAGAAGCTCTCACCCTCGTCGTCGGCGTACTCTTTGCCCACGACCCGGGAACCCCAGGTGCGGTTCCTCCCCATGGGCAGCGCGTCCACGAGCCCCACCGATGACACACCCGGCACCGCCTCGACACTGGCGACAATCTCGTCGTAGTAGGCCATCAGGCCCTCGAGGCTATCGAACTCCCGGGAGGTCCCCAGCTCCCAGGCCACGAGGCCTTCGGCATCGAAACCGGGGTCGACACGCATGACGCTCTGGAAGCTCCGAAGCACCAATCCCCCCATGACGAGGAGGACGCACGCCATCGCCACCTCTGTCACCACGAGGAGCTCCCGCACCCGACGTCCCGCCGGGCCGGCTGTGGATCCACGACTCGAGCCGGACAGTGCCTCGGCCTCATCGCCGTCCCCGACCCTGATGGCCGGAGCGGCGCCCACCGCGAGTCCGGTGAGGAGGGCCACGAGGATCGAGAAGGCGAGTGCCGGTCCGTCGACACCCACAGATCCGAGGAGTGGTACGTCGAGTCCGGTGGTCCCGGCGACGTGGCGCACCGCCGCCCAGGCGACGCCGAGACCGACGACGGAGCCGCTGAGGGCCACGAGGGTGCTCTCCAGGAGCAGCTGCCGCACCAGGCGACCACGCGTCGCTCCCATGGTCCTGCGGATGGCCATCTCACGGCTCCGTCGGGGGCTCCGGGCAAGCAGCATGTTCGACAGGTTGACGCATACGATGAGCATGAGAAGCCCCGCAGCCGCCACGAGAAGAAGCATGCCCGGGCGGTACGGCTGGGCGATGCGCGCCTGGAGCGGGCTCACTCGTGCCCCGAGCCCCCAGCGGTCCGGCTGCTCTTCTTCCAACGTACGGAGGATGCTCTCCAGCTCCGCCTGGGCGGCCTCCACGGCGACACCATCCCTGAGGCGTCCGACGATCGTGGTGGTGTTGCCCCACGCATCCGTCTCGTCGGTGATGGGCCAGGGCAGGAGGATGTCCACCGGCTGAGCCGGCGCGAACACCGAGGAGAAGTCGAAGCTCGGCGGGAGGACGCCGACGACCTCGTGAGGGTGGTCGTTCAGGCGCAGCGACGACCCTACTACCGATGGATCCGCGCCGAAGCGCCGAACCCAGAAGCCGTGGGTGAGCATGACGGCGTTGGGACCACCGCGGGCCGCACCATCGGCATGATAGCCGAGGAAGCTCCCTTCCTCGGGCGTGAAGTCGCGGCCGAGAGCCGGGGCGATGCCGAGAACGTCCAGGAAGTCGTCGGTGATCTCGAAGCCGGCGAGGCGCTCGGGAGCGCCCGTCCCGACCATGTTGTAGCTACCCTGGCCGGAGAAGGCGTTGAAGCCCGCCATCGCCTCGAACGTCCGCGCCCGCTCCCGGAAATCGCGGAGATTGCTGGTCCTCGACGTGACACCGGACAGGCCCTGGCCGGCTTCGTTCTCGACCAGGACGAGTCGATGCGGCTCCTCCATCGGGAGGGGCAGGAGGAGGAGCGGGCTGACCACGCTGAAGACGGCGGTGCTCGCCCCGACACCGAGCCCGATGATGAGCGTCGCGAAGACGAAGAAGCCAGGGTCCCGACGAATGGCCCTGACCGCGTAACGCGTGTCTTGAGCCACGCCTCGGGCACCCCGGCCTCCCCGAAGGGCCTCCGCTGCTCCCACCGTCGCCGTCGAGGCCGACAGCGAGAAGGCCTCCCAACAGTACCAGAGCCCGGCAATGAACCTGCCGCGCCTCCTCGCCACGCGGGCGTGATCTTCGGCAAGATCTCCCAGAATCGTTCGCGCCTCTTCCGAAGATCCGAGGACCATCGTGAGGAGGCGTTCTGCCAAGCCCGGCGGCGCGGAACTCATGACCCGATGACGGGGTCGAGCCCGTCGAAGAAGCGCATGAGAACGGCGTGGGACTCTCGGACGGCCTGGAGGCCGTCGTCGGTGATGCGGAGACGACGCATGGGATGGCCTCCGCGCTCGGGGGTGCTGCTCGGCTCCACTTCCCACTCCACCAGCCCCTTCTCGCACAGGCGGTCGAGGGTGCGGTACAGCGCTCCCCGCGTCACCCGCCGATCGGCGTTGGCCTCCAGGTCTTCTCGTACCCGATTCGCATACGGTTCCTCGGCCTGCCGCAGCAAGGCGAGCAGCACCAGCAACTCGAACTCCCCGATCTTCGCCATCACCCCTCCGTAGGATACGTTGTATACCTCGCGTAGTATACGTCGTATTCTACGACAATGCGATGGAGTGAAAGGTTGCAACCGTCGTGGAAGGTCCCGCTTCAGGGACCACAGCGCTAGCGCGTCAGCGACTCCACCGCTGGCGCGTCAACGACCCCACCCGTGGACGAAGTCCACGAGGCGAGCGACCTGGTCAGGATCCGTCCGGCGGTCGATGCCGTGGCCCAGGTTGAAGACGTGAGACCCCGCCTGCGCGCCCTCTCGGAGCACCTCCGACGCCTCTGCCTCGAGAATTCCGGGCGTAGCGAAAAGAGCGGCCGGGTCGAGGTTGCCCTGGACCGCCTTCCCGTCACCGAGCCGACCACTCGCCTCACTGAGCGGGGTCCGCCAGTCGATGCCCACGACGTCGACATCGAGCTCGGACACGGCATCCAGAAGGTGACCGCCGCCAAACGGGAAGTAGGTGACGGGCGCCGGGACGTCAGCGAGGCCGTCGAGGATCCTTTGGACGAAAGGCATGGCGAAGTGTCGGTACTCGGATTCGGAGAGCAGCCCCACCCACGAGTCGAAGATCATCAACGCGTCGGCGCCGGCCCGATGCTGCATCCGCAGATAGTGCACCTGGGTATCGGCCAGGGCGCTCAGCAGGGTGTGGGCGGCCTCCGGCTCGGCGCGAAGCAGCGAGCGGGGCGTCATGAAGTCCTTCGATCCTCCGCCTTCCACGACGTAGCAAAACAGCGTAAAGGGCGCTCCGGAGAAGCCGATGAGCGCCTGGTGCGGCGGAAGCTCTGCGGCCAGGCTGCGCAGCCCTTCTTCCAGATACGGAGCGATCTCCTCGGGCTCGGGCGTTCGAAGTGAACCGACGTCGGCGGGCCCCCGGAAGGGGTTCTGGATGACGGGTCCGGGAGCGAAGTCGATGTCGAACCCCATGGAGTGGAGGGGCGTCATGATGTCCGCGAAGACGATGGCCGCGTCCATGGGGAAGCGCTTCAGGGGCTGGAGCGTTACCTCGGTCAGGAGCTCCGGTGTCGAGGAAAGCGTCAGGAAGTCGTAGCTCTCCTTCAGCTTCCGGTACTCGGGCAGATATCGACCGGCCTGCCGCATGATCCACATGGGCACGTGCCCGGGATCCAGACCGAGGCAGGCACGGAGGTACGGTGCTTCCGGTCGGCGGAGGTCCGCCAGCTCCACGCGGGCACGAGGGTCTGCGCCGGGGTCGGCGGCGGCTCTCCCCGAGGTCGAGCCGCCTTCGCGCGAGGTGTCCGTCATGACGACACCCGGGCAGCGAGGGAGCGCGCCGCGGCGTCGGCGAAGCGATCGATGTCGGCGGTGGTGTGGGTCACCGACCAGAAAAGGGCCTCGAAGCAGCTCGGGGGCAGCATGATGCCCTCGGCCAGAAGGTCACGAAAGAAACCTCCGAAGAGCTCCTGATCCGATTCGGAGATCTGGGCCCACCCATGGACGGGGGCCGGCGCGAAGGCCAATCCGCCCATGGCCCCCACCCGGGTCCAGCTGATGCGGTCCGGGTGGCGTGCCACCAGCTCCATCATGCGGTCGTCCAGGTGCTGGCCCAGCGCCTCCAGTCGGTCGTAGACATCGGGATGCTCGGCAAGATGCGCGAGGGTGGCGATGCCCGCTGACACCGCCAGGGGGTTCCCTGACAGCGTCCCCGCCTGATACATGGGCCCGGCCGGAGCCACCATCTCCATGACCTCCTTCCGCCCTCCGTAGGCTCCCACGGGCAACCCTCCACCGATGACCTTCCCCAAGGTGGTAAGGTCGGGGGTCACTCCGTAGAGAGCTTGAGCACCTCCGTGCGCGACTCGGAAGCCGGTCATGACCTCGTCGAAGATCAGGAGGGCCCCGGAATCGTCGCAGACCGAGCGGAGCGTCTCCAGGTAGCCCGCGCGGGGTGGTATGCACCCCATGTTGCCCGCCACCGGCTCGACGATGACCGCGGCGATGGTCTCCCCCATCTCCGAGAACAGATCGGAGATGCTCTCCGGGTCGTTGAACTCGGCGACCAGGGTGTCGGCCGCGGTCCCCGCTGGTACCCCGGGGCTGGAAGGCTGGCCGAGTGTCGCCGCCCCGGAGCCGGCCTGGACGAGGAAGGCGTCGGCGTGCCCATGGTAGCCCCCCCGGAACTTCACCACCCGGTCACGACCGGTAGCGGCCCGGGCGAGACGGAGTGCGCTCATGGTGGCCTCGGTGCCGGAGTTCACCAACCGTACCATGTCCACCGACGGCACGGCGTCGACGATGAGCTCCGCCAGGTGGACCTCACCCTCGGTGGGGGCGCCGAAGGAGGTGCCCCGGTCCATGGCGTCGCGAAGGGCGTCGAGGACATCCGGGTGCGCGTGGCCCAGGATCATCGGGCCCCACGACCCGATGAAGTCGAGGTACTCGGTTCCGTCCACGTCGACGATGCGGCTGCCCGACCCACGCAGAATGAAGGGCGGGTCGCCGCCCACGGAGCCGAACGCCCGGACCGGAGAGTTGACGCCTCCGGGGATGAGCCGGCTGGCTTGCGCAAAGAGCTCTTGGCTTCTGGTCATGAAGACGGGGTCATTTCGGAGGGTTCGACGGAAGCTCAGTCCTGGCGCAGCCATTCGGCCGCGTCGGGGGCGAAGTAGGTGACGATGCAGTCGGCGCCGGCCCGTCGAATGGCAAGTAGGCTCTCGAGAGCCACGGCCCGCTCGTCGAGCCAACCGTTCGCCGCGGCGGCCTTGATCATGGAGTACTCGCCGGAGACCTGGTACGCGGCCACGGGCCGATCGGCGGTACGACGCACGGCAGAGATGACGTCCAGGTAGTACGACGCCGGCTTCACCATGAGAATGTCGGCGTCTTCCGCCGAGTCGAGCCACGCCTCCCGGAGGGCCTCGCGGCCGTTGGCGGGATCCATCTGGTGGGAGCGTCGGTCACCGTGAAGGAGGGAGCTGCCCGCCGCGTCCCGGAAGGGGCCGTACAGCGACGAAGCGTACTTCACGGCGTACGAGACGATGGGCGTCAGGGCGAAGCCGTGTGCGTCCAGGCCCTCCCTGATGTGGGCGACCCGGCCATCGAACATGTCGCTGGGTGCCACGGCGTCGGCCCCGGCGCGGGCGTATTCGATCGCGGCTCGAGCCAGGAGGGGGAGCGTAGCGTCCCCGTCGATGCGCTCGCCATCCAGGAGTCCACAGTGCCCGTGGTTCGTGTACTCGCATAAGCACACGTCCGCCCACACCAGGAGATCCGGGGTGCTGTCCTTGATGGCGCGGATCGCTGCCGGAACCGGGCCGTCGGGGTCCCACGCGGAGGAGCCCTCGGCGTCCTTGTGGTCGGGGATGCCAAAGAGGAGGAGCCCGCCGAGTCCCAGGGCCTCAGCCCGCTCGGCGAGCTCGACGACATCCTCGACGGAGCGCTGCTCCACGCCCGGCATGCTCGTCACCAGAGTGGGCGCTTCGGATCCGGCTTTGACGAAGAGCGGCCATATCAGATCCGACGGCTGAACGGTCGTCTCCCGCACCAGTGCACGCCACCGCGCGGTCTGCCTCAGCCGCTGGGGCCGGTCCATGGATTCGGTCATCTCGCGTTCCTCGATCTCAAACGACTACGTGGGCTCGTCACCCTCGCGGGCCAGGCGTGCGACGGCGTCCACGACACCATCCAATGACGGTTCCGTCGCCACCATCGCCCCGAGCCCCTCCTTCTCCAAAGCCGCGGCCGTCGTCGCACCGATGGCGACGTTGGGAATCGGTGGGACAGAGAAGTTCACACCGTCATGGGTCCATGCCGAGACCCATCCTTCGACCGCGCTCGGGCTGGTGAAGGTGACCGCATCGGCCCGCTGGGCCGCCGGGTAGGCTTCGATGTCTACGGCTCGAATCCGGGTCTCGTACGCCACCACCTGCTCGACCCTGGCCCCCGCCTCCCGGAGAACAGCCGCGAGACCACTTCCCGCCCGATTGCTCGCCGGAAAGAGGACCTCGCTACCCGGACCGACTCCCACCTTCACCAGGTCGTGAGCCAACGCCTCCCCGCCGTCCCCGGACCCGACGAACTCCGGCTCGATACCCGCCGCCCGAGCATGGTCCGCAGTGGCCGCCCCTACGACGGCGACCCTCACCCGGGCCAGGCGGTGGAGCGCCGCGGCGGATGGGTGTGCCCCTGCCCCGAGGACTCGGGAAACCGCTCCGACCGCCCGCGGTGAGGTCAGCACCATCCACTCGAAGGAGTCGAGTCGGGCAATGGCTCGCCGGAGTGGCTCGAGGTCGTCGGGCGCGCCGATGGAGACCGTCGGAACGTGCAGGACCCTCGCGCCCTGGGCTGCGAGGCTCGCCCCCAAGGGGCCGTCAGGACCCTCGGCCCGCGTCACCACGATCGTCCAACCGGTCAGCGCCCCGCCCACTTTGTCGTCAGCTCCGCAGGGACTTCAGGAGATCGGCCGCCGCCCCCGTAAGCAGCGCCTGGCCCACCGCGCGTCCGACAGTGGCCGCTTCAGCTACTCGACCCTCGGCGACCTCTCGCACCCATCGGCTGCCGTCGGGGCGGAGGACCTCACCGAATAGCGTGACCCGTGTCCCCTGGACCGAGGCCAACCCTCCGACGGGAGCACCACACCCCACCTCCAGCTCCGTGAGGAGCGCCCGCTCCGCGCGGGTAGCCGTCATGGTGACCGGATGGTTCAGGGCGGCGATCCACGGCGCTCGCGCGTCCGTTCCCCGGACCTCCACGGCGACCACGCCCTGGCAGAGCGCCGGAGGCATCACCGTCGGGTCGATGGGGTGGAGGCCCCTGGGGCTACGGCCCAGGCGGTTCAGGCCCGCCGCCGCCAGTACGATGGCGTCGAAGTCACCCTCTTCGAGACGGCGTAGTCGCGTGGGGACGTTTCCCTTCAACTCCACCACCTGGAGATCGGGGCGAACTTTCAACAGCGCGGCTCCTCGACGGATAGAGCCGGTCCCGACCCGGGCGCCCTCGGGCAACTCGGGGACGGATACCGGGTGGTCGCGACTCACCAGCACATCGCCGGGGTCTTCCCTGGGCAGGACCGCCCCCACGACGAGCCCATCGGGAAGCTCGGCCGGAAGGTCCTTCAAGCTGTGCACCGCGAGATCGATGTTGCCGCCGGCAAGCGCCTCCTCGATCTCACGCGTCCAGAGGGCCTTACCGATGTCGGCGGGGTCCCGGGGGATCTCCCGACGATCGCCGGTGGTGGTGATGGTGACGATCTCGGCGTCGAAGCCCGCTGCGGCGAGCCGCGCCTGTACGTCCCGGGCCTGTACGAGGGCCAGCTCCGACCCACGGGTTCCGATGTTCAGATCGTGCCACCTTCCTGGGGCTCCGCGAGGAGACGCGTCCGGTTCGAATCCCCTCCGAGGGTGCGGAAGGGAGAGGACGCTACCCGAAGGCTCGGTCGGGCGTCAAGTCACCCCCCAGGCGGACTTCACCCGCCCGTGACCTGAGCCAGCCGGGCCGCCGCGTTGCCGTGGTCCGGGTCGAGCCGGAGCACCTTTCGATACTGCTCCGCTGCCTCGTCGGGCCTTCCCGTATAGCGATACGCCTCACCCAGGTGGAATTGTGCGTTGGCGTCGGACGGGAAGTTCTCGCCATTCAACCGGAACAGCGTCACGCCGTGGGCGATCCGCCCAGCCGTCAGCCACTGATAGCCCAGGGCGATAGCCCCCGCACTGCTGTCCTCACCCGTTCGCATGTCGTGATACGCCCAGTACGCCTCCTCGATGGCCGAGACGTCGGCCGCGGGGTCCACCGAGGCGAGCACGTCGCCGAGTGACAGGAGGTGGATCCGCCGCACGGTCACCACCGAACGACCAAGGCCAAGGCCCTGCCCCTCCGTAAGATCGTTCACCCAGAGCTCGGATCCGCCGGGGCTGGCGGCAATCCCGTTAGGTCGGTTGAAGGTCGCCTCGAGAGCCGGGCCGTCGTCTTCCCCGGGGACTCCGGTGCCTGCCAGAGCCGCGTAGGTGCCGTCCCGGAGGAGGCGGAAGACCTTGTGGCCCCTGAACTGGGTCACGTAGAACGCTCCCCGGGTGAATGCGATGTGACCGTTCCCCCCGACTCCCGAGATGTCGGCGAACTCGGTCACGGTCCCGTCGGGGGTCACCCGCAGAACTTTCGAGTTGTTGAAGTTCACGACGAACAGATCCCCCCGGTCGTCGAAGGTGATCCCATTGGGGCACGCCATGAGCTCGCTGCGAGCGAACTCACTCACCGTCCGGTTCGGCGCGATGCGTGCGATATACCCGCCGCTGCAATTGACGACGTACAGGGTTCCGTCGGGCGCAGCCGCGATGCCCACCGGACCCGAGAGTCCTACGGACGCCCACGTCTCGACCTCCCCCGTCCGGGAAATCCTCGAAACGTAGTTGCCGTTGAAGCTGGACTGGTATAGGTAGCCGCGGGGCCCCACCGCGTTGCCCGAGGCTCCGTAGAACCCGTCGGCCAGCTTCTGGAGATCGCCGTCGGGGGAGTACCGCCAGACCGCGTTCCGGAAGTCGGCGATGTAGACGTAGCCGAGGGCGTCGACGGCCACGCCACCCACTGCCCCGAAGCCCGGAACCGTATCGGTGACGAAGACGGTGGTGACGGAGTCCGGCGGCAACGCACCGGTGGACTGGGCCACGGCAGCGATGGGAACCATCCCCGCAAGAAGCAACGCGGCTGGCCCGGCAGTCGTCAGTCTAGGCATGGGGTCGAATGTCGGGGCCCGTTATGGGGCCGTGAAACTCCGCCTTGGTCGTGAAGGGGGTACGAGAGCCCGGCAGGGTCATTTCCGCCGATTCGCTTGCGCTCCCCTTCCAACGCCTGGAGCTTTGGCCTTCCCTTCCCAGCCACGCACCCGGGTTCCGCAGTCAGGCGTCGGGACCTACCCGCCAGGACCATCATGAGCGAATCTCCCGCGCCCGAGTCCCCGAGAGCCGTCTTCCGCCGGACTCTCGTGCGGGTTCTCGTGGTCCAGGTCATTGCCCTGGCTCTTCTCGGCCTGCTCCAGATTCTGTACAGCTGAGGTAGACGAATGCATCCAGTGAACTGGGCCATCGTCGTCGTCTACCTCCTCTGGGTCGTCATCGACGGCATCCGGAAGTCGAAGGGGACGGACACCATCTCCGGCTACTTCATCGCCGACAAGAGCCTCGCCTGGTGGGTAGTGGGGCTTTCGGTCATGGCGACGCAGCTTTCTGCCGTGACGATGATCGGCACCACCGGCCAGGGCGCCACCGACGGGCTGCGTTTCGTGCAGCTCTACTTCGGCCTCCCCCTCGCCATGGTGATCCTCGGCGTCACCCTGGTCCCGATGCTGCACGGCTCCGGTGTCTACACGGCCTACGAGTATCTGGAGCGCCGCTTCGACGCCAAGACCCGTTCCCTCACGGCCTTCCTCTTCCTCCTGTCCAGGGGGATGTCGTGCGGGACGATCATCGCCGCCCCGGGCGTGGTCCTCAGCGCCATCTTCGGCATCCCCCTGGCGTGGAGTGTCGCGCTCATCGGCATCCCGACGGTGCTGTACACGATGATCGGCGGCGTGCAGGCGGTGGCGTGGGCCGACGTGAAGCAGATGGTCCTCATCGTCGTGGCGCTCCTCTCCATCGTCGTCGTCCTCGTCCTCCAGATGCCCGTGAGCCCCAACGAGGCCCTGGAGATCGCCGGCGCGACGGGCCGCCTGCAGACCTTCGACTTCTCGTTCAATCTCGACGACACCTACACGTTCTGGTCGGGCGTCATCGGCGGCACCTTCCTCATGCTGTCGTACTTCGGCACCGATCAGAGTCAGGTCCAGCGGTACCTCACCGCCCGATCGGTGGACGAGGCGAAGAGCTCGCTCCTCATGAGCGCGTACTGGAAGATCCCCCTCCAGGCGCTGGTGCTCCTCGTCGGTGTCGGCGTCTTCGTCTACTACCAATTCGTCCGCCCCCCCCTCCTCTACAATCCCGCTCAGGAACAGGTGGTCCTCGCCGAGGCGGGGGCCACGTACGACGACCTCCAGGAGCGGTACGCCACGGCATTCACCCTACGCGAGACGGCCGCGCTGGACGTCGCCGCGGCGCAGGCCGAGCCGTCAGCGGAAGCCGCGATGCAGACCTTCCTCGCCCGGGAAGCCGACCTCCAGGCCATCCGGGGAGAGGCCCTCGCCCTCGCCGAGCAGGTCACCGGCGAGCCGTCGCGGGACGTGAACTACATCATCCCACGCTTCGTCCTCTCCGAGCTCCCCATCGGGCTGGCCGGACTGTTCATCGCCGGCGTCATCGCCGCGGCCATGTCGTCCATCTCGTCGGAGCTCAATTCCCTGGCAACGACGAGCGTCATCGACTTCTACAGGAGGTGGGTGAAGCCCGAGGCCACCGACGCCCATTATCTGAAGGTTTCGAAGGGGGCGACGGCCCTTTGGGGGACCTTCGCCTGCGTCGTCGCCACATACGCAGCGACCCTCGGCTCCCTCATCGAGGTGGTGAACCGCTTCGGCTCATTCTTCTACGGCTCGATCCTGGGCGTCTTCCTGCTGGCGATGATGCCGCGGGCAAGAGGCACGGCGGCGTTCATCGCACTCATCGTGGGGATGAGCTCGGTGGCGGCGGTGACCTTCGGTGCTCCGAGCATCTCCTTCCTCTGGCACAATGTCATCGGAGCCGGTGTCGTCCTGTTCGTCGGCCTGCTACTCGGCGGACTGGGGAGCGACGACGCAGAGGCTAGCGCGTCCTGACCTCCCTCTCCCAGCGGTCCACCCACCCGTCGAGTTCGGCGGCGATGGTGTCGAAAGCCGGGGCGTAGCCTCGCCAATTCTGGGGCAGCTCGAAGCCCGGAGGCATGCCAGCATCGTCCACTGCGCCGGCGAGCGGCTCCCAATGCGTGTGCAGCTTCGCCGCCGTAGCCACGTCGTCCGAACCGAGGTAGTCGAGGAAGGTCGACGCAGCCTCCGTGGACGTCGCCCCGGCCACGATGCCCACGCCCCGAACCACCTCGGGGGTGCCGCTCGTGGGCAGGCGATAGTGCAGCCAGTCGGCGTCGGATCCTCGGGCCGCCTCGGCGTCGGCCCGGGTCATGATGGCCAGCAGGGCATCGCCCCGCCTGAGCGCGTCGACGGCTCCACGGGAGTCCGGCACGTACCCGTCGACCTGATCGTGCAACCGTGCCAGCCAGTCGAAGCCGCGATTCAAGTCGTTGTCGTCACGCAGCGCCTCCACAACCATGCCGGCGACGAGGGTGGCACCTGCCTCCGTACTCGCCGGGTCGGGCACCCGGACTTCGTCGAACCAGGCGTGGTGCAAGACGTCGACCCAGTCCGACGGCGCATCGGAGAGCGCGACCACCGTCCGGTCGAAGGCGATGACGAGAGGCGTGGCAAGCCAGGGGTGCCAGGACGTTCCGCCGGCGTCACCCTCAGGGGCAGTGGTGTGGCGGCTGTTGGACGCCCAACTCGGGGCGGACGGCAGCAAGCCACCCGAAGCCTCCGCCCGCAGAAGGGCACGCGCCGGAGCTCCCCACCACACGTCGAAATCCGCTCCTCCGGCAAGCACCTCCTCCAGCGTCTCCTCCGTCGGCGCGTCGGAGAAACGGATGTCGATGTCCGGATGCAGGGCCTCGAACGAGGTCTCCACCGACGCCCGTAGTTCGAGGGGAAGGTCGGTACGGACCAGTAGCCTGGCCCGATCCCCGCCGCTACACGCGAGGGTCGCCGCGGCGACGGCTGCCGTCGCTACCGCGGCACCTGCCCTCAACGGCGCTCTGCGTAGGCGCTCCATGCCTCGGCGTCGAGCGAGATGAGGTTCGCGAAGAGGCGGTAGGCGCCGGGGACCTGAGCCGCCCACTGACGGAAGAAGGAGAGAGCCGAATACACGAAGACCCCGTCGCCAACAGGTGCCACCAGGAGGGCCCCTCGTCGCGGGGGCTCACCCGGATCGTTGAGTTCGAGAACCGGGTGGTACGCGTCGTCCCACTCCGAGGCGAAGTAAAGCCCTCGTTCCTGGACCCACCCCTCGAAGTCCTCGGCGGTGATTCGGTTCGGCGAGGTGAAAAGGGGCGTCGAAGGGTCGAGCATCGTCACCGGCGCTGTCTCGTCGGCCACACGGGGTGAGCCTCTCCCGACCGTCATCGCGTAGGGGGCCAGGCGTCCCAGGGGGCCGCGATTGTACTGCACGACCACCGTGCCGCCCTGCCGGGCGAAGTCCAGAAGCTGCGCCGCAGACGCCTGGAGGTCCGCCCGGGTCTCGTACGCGCGGACGCCAAGAACGATGGTGCTGAACCCGCCGAAGTCACCGCCCCTGACGGCGGCTTCGTCGAGGAGCTCCATTTCCACGCCCATCTGACGAATGGCCTCGGGACCATCGTCGCCCGACCCCATGATGTAGCCCACACGCAGGCCTTCGGGAACCGCTACGGGCACGACGACGACGGAGGCTTCCGCCGGAGCGAAGAGCGCCGTGCGTTCGATATGCTCGTAGTCGACGAGGGCGTACCCCTCTTGGTAGATCCGTCCATCGTCGGTGGTGGCGACGACGTCGAAGACCTGCCGGCCTGCCCGCAGTGCTCCCGCCGGCTCGACCTCGAACTCCATGACCCGCTCGGATCCGGCTGCCTCCAGGGCGAAGGCCAGGGACGAAGGAGTCACCGACCAGCCCTGCGGAGGCGATACGGTGACCTCGCCCGATGCTCCATCCTCTCCCTCTGCCTTGACCCTCACGGAGATGGACTGCCCCCCCGCCTTGCTCTGGGGCCACGTCACGCCGGCGGGTGACACCGCCACGGAAACAGCCGGAACGACGAGGACCGGATGCTGGAACTGCCCCCGGGCCGGATCGACGCCGACGTACCTCCACTCGGCATCGGCGCTGACGCCCCTGGGCTGGGGTAGACCGTCGCCCACAATATTGAAGTCCACCGCAGCGGACACGTCGGCGGGATCCCGGGGCAGGCCCCAGAGATCCGGGTCGTCCGGCCAGGAATACATCGCACCCTGACGGGACTGGCGGAGGTAGTAGAGGCGAGACGGCTCCGCGTCCTCGGGGATGGCAACCTCGTACGTCCAGGTGGCCAACCCTCCCGGAGGGACCGTCCCGTCGGGCCCGAGACCGTCGATGCTCCGCTCCGTCGCCCGCCACCCGTCGGGCACCGCGAGGACCGGGGCCGGTCGTGTCACGGCCCGTGAGCCACCATTCCAGAGGTGAGCCACCACCTCCACGTTCTGGCCCGGCACGACCAGGTCGTCAGACGAGCGCAGTTCGAAGGAGATCCCCGCGGATGCGAGAATGGCTCGGTCGAGGACCTCCAACCGGGCGCTCAGGTCACGCCGGAGATGCTGCACCGGCTCGGCTCGAAGCGCCTCTGCCCGCGCGCTGCGGTCCTCGTCCGGAGGCGGGACAGCTGCAACGACCGCGGCCAGGAGATGCCCGCGGGCCTCCACCAGATGCGGCGTCACGGCTTCCGGGTCGAGTCCGAAGTTCGAGCGCGCCCGAGCGATGGCCTCGCGGTACATCTCGAGATGTCGCCGCGCAGTGGAGGCAACCTCTCCGGACAATCCGTCCGCCAGGCCCACCAGCGTCGTGTCCACACCGGCGAAGACGGAGCCGTCGCCGTCCACCCGACTCTCCACGAGAACCACGCTCGTCCGGCGGGGGCCAGGCGGCTGGGGCGCGCCCATGTCCTGGGACCGATGCTGGCTCCGGCTCTCCATGGCGAGCTGATGGAAGGAGCGACCGATGAGCGGATCCCGCGCGCCGGTCTCCACGTCCATGGCCCCGTCTTCGGGCTCGGCGCCGGGATTGAAGAATCGGCGGCGGGACGACTGGTAGAGCTTGGATGGCGTCCACGGCGCCACGCCCATGGCGAACTGCTCCGGGAAGCGATCCGGATCGGCGGCTGCCTCGAACGCCTCACGGGCCATGATACCCGCCGCCTGGTGCTGCCCGTGGCCGTCCGCCGGAGTCCCACTGAACACCGAGACGATGACGTGGGGCCGGTACTTCCGAACCACCCAGACGACATCCGACAGGAGCTCGTCGCGCGGCCACAGAGAGAGAGCCTCGTCTGCGCTCTTCGAGTACCCGTAGTCGAAGGCACGGGTGAAGAACTGCCGTCCCCCGTCCAGGCGTCGGGCGGAGACGAGTTCACCGGTACGGACAATGCCGAGGCCTTCCCAGAGCTCAGGCCCGATGAGGTTCTGGCCACCATCGCCGCGGGTGAGGGACAGGTACGCCGTCTCGGCGCCCCAACCACGCGAGAGCGCAGAGAGGAGACTGGTGTCCTCGTCGTCGGGGTGGGCCGCGATCATGAGGACGCGTTTCACCCCGTCGAGCTGCCGGAGGAGGAGGCCCGTAGCGACGGTGCCGGTCTCCTCGAGAAGCTGTGCGGACGCGACGGAAGGAAGAAGGAGCGTCGACACCAAAGCGCCGACTCCGACGACAGTACCAATGCGGGAAGTCTTCATGACGTGCTGATACTCCTTTGGTCGCCGACCGAGCCCCGTGGACGGGCCGCCAGACTCGGCGCCAGGAACCTCACCTGACCGCGAGCCTCATCTCTTCGACTCCCAAGGCAAGGCGAGTGCTGCAGGCGCCCGGGCCCGACCCACCCACCCGGCAAGAGCCGCCAGAGTAAGGAGGTACGGGAGGGCGAGGAAGACCTGGTAGGCCACCTCGAAGCCGAGTGCCTGCAGGAAGAACTGAAACGCCGAGGCAGCGCCGAAGAAGAGGGCGGCCGCAAGGACCAGCGCTGGGTTCCAGCGCCCGAGGACGACCACGGCGATCGCGATGAAGCCCCGACCGGCGCTCATGTTCTCGGCGAAGGTCCCGGTATGGGCGAGGGCCAGGTGCGCGCCGGCGACTCCGGCGAGGAGTCCGCCGAAGAGGGTCGCGAGGAAGCGGACTCGCACCACGCGTACGCCCGCTGCCTCCGCCGCGTCCGGGGACTCACCCACCGCTCGTAGCTCGAGGCCGTAGGGAGTGCGGAAGAGGAAGAACCAGAGGACGGGAGTCAGGAGATACGCGAGGTACGCCGTCGGCGCCTGGTCGAACAGGGCGGTCCCAACCACCGGGATCTCAGCAAGACCGGGGATCCGGACACCGGCCAGCGTGGGCAACGACAGCTCCGTACCCGTTGCGCCGAAGCGAGCGCGGTAGATCGCCCCGGTCATCCCCAGGCCGCCGAGGGTCACAGCCGTGCCCGTGATGATCTGATCGGCTCCCAGGCCGACGGCGACCACCGCGAAGACCAGAGCGCAAAGGAGGCCGGCAAACGCCCCCACGGCAACGCCGAAGACGGCGTTCTCGAAGGCCAGCGCGCCCAACGCCCCACCGAGGGCACCGGCGATGATCGAGCCCTCGAGGCCGATGTTGATGACTCCGCTGCGCTCGGAGACGGTCTCCCCGAGGGCCGCCAGGGCGAGGGGTACGCCGAGTCGGACCGCCGCCTCCAGGAAGAGGACCAACTCGACCTGATTCACGTAGCCTCCGTGACCACGCGACGGCGGACCCGGTCGATGCAGAGGACGGCGAGGATGACCAGCGCCTCCACGACGCCAACCCACGCCGCGGGAATGCCCGCGTCGCGCTGCATCGCCCCGGCACCCGCCTGCAGGGCTCCGAAGAGAACGCCGGTGACGACGACGCCGACGGGGTTCAGGCCGGCGAGGAGAGCAACCGCGATCGCCGTATAGCCCCACCCGGGAGAGAGGTCCTCGTAGAGAGCGAACGTCACGCCGCTGACCTGGACACCTCCGGCCATCCCCGCGATGGCTCCCGAGCCCAGGAAGGCGACGAAGAGGATCCATCGAACGTCGATCCGTCCCGCGACGGACGCGGCCTCGGTGGATGCGCCGACAGCTCGCAACTGGAATCCGAATCGGCTGAATCGAAGGAGAACAGCCAGGCCGCCCGCGAGCACCAGGCTCACTGCGAAGCCCCAGTGCAGTGCCGTCCCCGGGAGGAGGGCGGGGAGTCGCCCGGCCTCGGCAATGGCGTCGGTCTGGGGGAAGACCCCGCGCCCTTCCTGGAGCGGACCGTGCACCATGAACGCCGCCAAGTAGATCCCCACGAAGTTCATGAGGATGGTGGTGATGACCTCACCCACGCCCAGGCGGAGGCGCATGAGCGTCGGGACGAGGGCCCACAGCCCGCCCGCCACGAGGGAGGCCAGAAGGACCAACGGGAGGAGGAGGAACGCGGGAAGGGCCGCACCCTGGAGCCCGACCCAGACAGCCGCCAGGGCGCCCGCGTAGAGCTGCCCCTCGGCGCCGATGTTCCAGACCCCGGCCCGGAAGGCGACGGCCACCGCGAGGCCGGTGAGGATGAGAGGCACCGACCGGACGAGGGTGATGGAGGTGAAGGCTGTCCAGCTCCCGAAGGCCCCACGCACCATCGCCGCCGCCGCCGCGACGGGATCGTAGCCACCCACGATGAGGAGAACCGCACCGACGCCTGCCGTCACTGCGAGCGCCGCCCCGCCCAGTGCCAACGACTCGAGGAGTCGGAGTCGGCCAACTGCGGAAGCCGGCGCCTCAGCCATCCCTCTTGTCCCCTCGTAGCATGAGCGCCCCCACACCCTCCCGCGTCCGGCGACCTTCTTCCACCTCCTCGAGGCGGCCACGGGCGATGGCGATCACGCGGTGCGATAGGGCGAGGACCTCGTCCAGGTCCGTGCTGATGAGCGCCACTGCGACACCCTCCGCCGCCAACCGCTGGAGCTCGTCGTGGACGAAGGAAGCCGCTGCGATGTCGAGGCCTCGGGTCGGGTTCTCCGCCACCAGCAGCGCCTCCGCCATCTCCAACTCCCGCCCGACGATGACGCGTTGCTGGTTCCCTCCTGAAAGGCTGCTCGCCAGCGTTCGCACGGAGGGAGCCTGGACATCGTGCCGCCGACGGATCTCCTCGGCGGCCTCGGCCAGCGCCTTCCACCGGAGCAGTGACCCGTTCCGGAAGGCGGCCTTTCGCTGGAACGCCAGGGCGACGTTCTCCGTCAGGTCGAAGTCGCCGACCAGGCCTTCCCGGCTCCGATCCTGTGAAATGAATCCGACGGCTTCAGGGATGTGCACCGTACCCTCTTCTGGTTCCAGACGCCCCGCCAGGACGGCCGCCAGTTCCCGCTGTCCGTTTCCGTCCACCCCCGCGATCCCCACGATCTCGCCTGTACCCACGGAGAGATCCACACCGATAAGACCCGGGCCCCCGCGACCCGCCACCCGCACACCCACCAGGGTGGCGACGGAAGCGTAGTCGAGACCTCCCTGCTGGGACTCGGGATCGCCCATAGCGCCTCTGGCGTCCTTCCGCGTCCGCGCCGCGCGCCCGCTGAGGCCGAGGGTCGCGGCATCGGCCTCTGCTCTCCCGACCATGGCCCGGACAATCTCCCGCTCGGTCGTCTCGTCCCGGGCGCAGGTCAGAACGGTCACGCCTTCGCGAAGGACCGTGAGTCGGTGGGACACCCCCAACACCTCGTCGATCTTGTGGGCCACGAGGGCCACCGCCCGTCCGTCACCGGCGAGGTCGCGAAGGAGATCGAAGAGGCCGTTCGCCTCCTCTGGTGTGAGGGCCGCGGTAGGCTCATCGAGAACGAGGACCCGGGGATCCCGCAGCAGTGCCTTGAGGATCTCCACCCGCTGACGATCCCCTACCCCCAGATCCTCCACCCGGCTGTCGAGGGGGACGACGAGACCCGTCCTGTCGATGATCCCACCGACGGCCCGTCTCACCGAATCCGGGCGACCCGCGGAGCCCCGGGTCCCGAGAGCCAGGTTCTCGAGCACCGTGAGCCGTGGCACGAGCGTGAAGTGCTGGTGCACGAGACCGATGCCGTGCCGCCAGGCGTCCCGGGGCGACGAGAGCGTAACGACTTTACCCTCGACCTCGATGCGTCCGGCATCGGGACGAAGGAGCCCGCCCAGGACGTTGAAGAGTGTGGACTTGCCGGCCCCATTGGCTCCGAGCACGCCGTGGACCTCGCCCTCTCTGAGTTCGAGGTTGGCCCCAGCCAGGGCGACGACCGAGCCGAAGCGCCGCTCGATCCCCTCGAGGTGGACGAGGGGAGGGGTCACCGCGCGGTGATAGCCAAGGGACGGACTCGGGTCACGGACGACCTCGGGGACCTACTCCGAGTCTCCCGGAGGCGGATCGTCATCGCCCTCCACGAAGCGGATGCGGGGCACCTCCAGCTCTCCGGCCCGGATCCGGGCGCGTGCATCCGCGATGTCTTCCGTGAGTCCCTCGGGGAGCTCGCCAACGAGTTCGGGATTGAAGACGAAATCGATAACCCCTTCCCGGATGCTCGCGTAGATGGGCTCGCCACCCACGTTCCCCGCTTCCCAACGTCGGGCAGTCTCGAGGAAGGCCTGGGGGATCCGGATCACGGCACTCCCGATGATCACGTCCGGTGCGACGTGATTCTGGTCGCTGTTCATGCCTATGGCCCGGACCCACCGGCCGTCGGCGACGGCTTCACGAACAGCCTGAAAGACGCCGAAGGAGGCGGCGTCGAGATTGTGGATGACGACGTCGGCCCCACGACTCAGCTGAGCCACGGCCGCCTCCTTGGCCGCGGAGACGTCGTTCCAATCTCCGGTGAACGTCTCCAACACCTCCGCGCCGGGATTCACCGCCCGCACCCCGGCCTCGAACGCCACGAATGTCCCCCGGGCCGGCGGGATGGCCACGCCACCCACCATGCCGATGATGTTCGTTCGCGTCAGTGCGCCCGCCGCCATGCCGGCGAGGTAGCTGCCCTCTTCGAGCCGGAAGATGAGGGGAACGACGTTGTCGGCGACGCGTCCGCCGCCGGACACGACGATCGTCGCGTCGGGGGACCGGCTTCCCGCCCGGATCGCCGCGTCCTGATACTCGAATCCGTGGGCGAAGATGATGTCGTAGCCCGAGGACCCGTACGCCAGAAAAGCCTCGTCGAACTCCGCAGGTGTAGCCGTCTGCTGGTGGCTCACCTGGGCGCCCATGGAGTCCTCGACCAGGAGAAGGCCTTCGTAAGCGCCGGCGTACCAGCCCGCGTCGCTCACCGGGCCCGAAGTGAGAAGAGCCACTCGAAGGGCGTCGCCCGACTCCCGCGAGCCCTCGCCCCCGCAGGCCGAGAGGAGGACCGACAAGCAGAGCCCGGTTCCTGTAAGAGCCTTCGCGATGGACCCGTTCATGGACATTTCCTCGGCCTATGACGGCGCTCATTCAGGAAGAGAAGGACGCCGTGCCACGTGTTGACCATTCTGCTCCGAGTAAACCGCTGCTTGTCGGAGGTTCAGACGCCCGGGTATGTTCGGGCGAAATTGCAGACGGGGCGAATGCGTACGTCCCGTGGACGAGGTCAGTCAACCACTTCCGGAGTGAGCATGGCGGAGCAGCCGGCTACCAACACAGCAACGCGAGGCACGTGGACGTCGAGCATGGGTTTCGTGCTTGCCGCCACGGGAAGCGCCATCGGCCTCGGTAACCTCTGGAAATTTCCGTTCATCACGTGGGAGAACAACGGGGGCGCGTTCGTCCTCGTCTACCTCGTATGCATCCTGGCGGTGGGACTCCCCATCATGATGGCCGAGCTCCTCATTGGGCGGAGTACCCAGAAGAGCGTCGTCGGCGCCCTCAAAGAGGCCGTTGGGCCTGGTTGGAAGTTTGTCGGTTTCTGGGGCGTCCTGTGCGGCTTCACTCTGCTCAGCTATTACACGGTCATCGCCGGGTGGTCGCTCTACTTCTTCGGTCGCACCGCCGGATGGATGGCAGGCGGCTTCCCCGCCGGAACGTCCCTCGGGCAGGTCTTCGCCGATCAGTCCGCCAACGGTGGCCTCCAGTTGGCCCTGTCTCTGGGCTTCAGTGTGGCCACGGTGTCCGTCGTCTACTTCGGCGTGCAGAGAGGAATCGAGAGGATCGCCAAGCTCTTCCTCCCCATCCTCTTCTGCATCCTCCTCCTCCTCTTCTTCACCTCCTTCGCCATGGAGGGTTCAGGCCAGGCCCTCGGCTTCATCTTCCGGCCCAGCTTCGGGGAGCTGACCGGAGCCAGCGTTCTGGAGGCCCTGGGACACTCCTTCTTCACGCTGTCCCTGGGCATGGGGGCGATGATCACCTACGGGTCGTACATCGCCAAGAACCAGTCCATCGTGAAGGCGTCTGCGCTCATCGTCGCCCTCGACACCATCATTGCCCTCGTGGCGACGGTCATCATGTTCACGGTGATCTTCACCGCCGGCATGCAAGACCAGGTCAGCGAGACGGGCACGGTGGGCATGCTCTTCATCTCCTTGCCCCAGCTCTTCTTTGCCGAAGGCATCGTCCCCGGCGGATCCTACCTCGCTCCGCTATTCTACGTTCTCGTGGCCCTGGCGGCCCTCACGTCCACCATGTCGTTGCTGGAGGTGGTGGCGTCCTTCGTCATCGACGAGTACGGCATCACACGTCAGAAGGCGACGCTGATGTGCGGCGGCTCGGTCTTCGTCTTCACGATTCTCGCCGCTCTCTCCTTCGGTGGGGCGAGCTTCGCCACGAACCTCAGCCTGTCGGGCCCCATCGGCGACCTCTTCTTCGCTGGCAAGACGAGCTGGTTCGGCATGGCCGACCACTTCGTGTCCAACTGGATGCTCCCGACTGGAGGCCTTGCCATCACCATCGCGGCGGGCTGGTTCATGACCCGCGAAGCGACGGAGTCGGAGTTGGTGGACGAGACCACACCGGGCTGGTTCAGCTACGGGGCGTGGCGCTTCTTCATCCGGTTCGTGGCCCCGGCGGCCATCGCCACCATCGTCATCGCGGTCATCTTCTTCGGCGTGGACTTCAGCTAGGAGGCGGCTGAAGAAGGTCTGGGAACCGCGTAGGGGATGCCCAGCGGGCTTGCCCAACGGGCCGCGCCGAGCACCTTTGAGATCCCCCCGACGCAAGCTGTTCCCGTCGAGGGCCGCACGGCCGTGCGGCTTCGACGGGGGACCTGGAAAGGACGCGCATGATCAAGGATCTCCTCGACCGCCCCATCGAGAAGCGACCCGCCACCCTGAAGTTCGAGGGTCGCACTCTTTATCTCGTCGACGATGCCGAGCTGGTGAAGGCACAGCTGTACGAGGGGCGGGACCTGGAGCTCACCGACGAGCTGAAGGGGAGTCTGCGCGACCAGATCTCCACCGACGAGATCACGCCGGCCTACATCTGCTTCTTCTACGACGAGACCCTCGGCGACTTCCCCTACCTCGGCCTCAGGACCACCAACCAGAGCACGGGCGAGACCGAGTACCCGGTGGAGCGCAACGCCGTCCGTAACGGTGGTTTCGTCTGCTCCGTTGCCGGGAAGCGACGGGGTAAGGGAAGCAGCCGGGAAGCGAGCCCCTACGCCGAGCTGCATGCGGGCATCCGGGTCGTCGTCGCCGAGAGCATCGAGCGCATCTACAACGAGAACTGCCAGAACCTCGGCGTCCTCGCCACCAACGACTTCGGGATCATCGCTCGCATCGAGGCCGGCGACGAGATTTCCCTCTCGGAGTTCACCGACGGCAAGGACGAGATCACCCGCCAGATCATCGAGTACGGCGGTCTCTTCGAGTTCAACGTAGCCCGGCTGCAGGGCAAGGTGACGATTCCCCGGACTGCGGCGCAGGGCGGGATGGCTTCGCGGGTGGCTGATCGGAGCGCCGGGGGCGAGGGCGGAGGCGAAGGGAGCCAGGCCGCCGGGGGCGACGTCTCCATGGCCGCGACGTTGGAGGCCCCACCGGCCCAGCGGCCCATGACGCTGGCCGAGAAGATCTTCGCCCGGCACCTCGTCACCGACGCGTCGAAGGGCAAGATGGGCGTCCCCTGGGTCAGGCCGGGGGACGCAGGTTTCTTCCGCACGGACATCCGGTTCAGCCACGAGTACGTCACCCCCATGGCCTCCATCTTCTTCGAGGAGAAGGTGGGCGAGGACGCCAAGGTGGTGGACCCGGACTCCATCCTCTTCTTCCGAGATCACCTGACCTTCCTGGACAAGGTCATGAGCCAGGAGCGCATCGAGCAGGGCCTTCTGGAGGTCGCCAAGGAGCTCGAGGTGAAGCAGCGGACCTTCGCCGAGAAGCAGGGGGTCAAGCTCTACGGTGAGCAGATGGGCAAGCAGCTCGGCTCCCAGGCAATTTGCCACTCCAAGATCCTGGAGGAGTACGCCGAGCCCGGCATGCTCATCATCGGCACCGACTCCCACACCCCTCACGCCGGCGCCATCGGGGCCGTCGCTTTCGGTGTGGGAACCACGGCCATCTTCAACTCGTGGATCACCAAGGACGTTCGCGTCGAGGTGCCCACGTCGTTCAAGGTGGTCGTCACGGGCGAGCCGGCGCCCAATGTCACGGCGAAGGACTACATGCTCGAGATCCTGCGCCATCCGTACATCCGGGACGGCCAGGCCATCGGGCAGATCATCGAGTACGCCGGACCGGCCGTGGAAGCGCTCAGCGTCGACGAACGCGCGACCATGACGAATATGGCCGCCGAGGTGGGCGCGTTCACCGGCATCATCGCCGCCGACGAGAAGTCGGTGGACTTCATGGTGAATGAACGGGGAATGGACCGGGCCCGAGCGGAGAAGCTCGTCGCGGGCATGCAGTCCGATCCCGACGCGACGTACGTGAAGGTCATCGAGATCGACGCGTCGACCATCCGTCCCATGGCCGCTCTGCCCAACGACCCAGGCAACGGCGTTTTCATCGACGAGTTGGGCGACGAGCCCATCCGTATCGACATCGCTTACGCGGGGTCCTGCACCGCCGGCAAGAAGGAGGACATGGACATGTACGCCCGTGTCTTCGCCGAGGCCGACGCCCAGGGCCTCGCCATCCACCCCGACGTGAAGGCGTACATCCAATGCGGCTCCATCGAGGTGCGTGAGTACTGCCGGGAGCAGGGCTACATGGATCTCTTCGAGAAGATGGGCGCCGAGTTCATCGAGCCTGGCTGCGGTGCATGCATTGCTGCGGGTCCGGGCGTCACGAGCTCGCCGGACCAGATCTCCATATCGTCGCAGAACCGGAATTTCCCGGGTCGGTCCGGACCCGGGAATCTCTACTTGGGGTCGCCCTACTCCGTAGCTGCCAGTGCGGTGGCGGGATATGTGACCTCTTGGGAGCCGGGGCAGCGCTTCAAGCCGGTGGACGCGAGGAAGCTGACCACCGTCTAGTCGACGGGTCCGCCCCGAGTCGTTCGGCCCAGGGGATTCGCCCCGAGGGATGCGCCGCGAGGGGGCCTGGGGTGCGCGGGCTTCTCCGGAGGCCGCCACGCCGGGGATGTCTGCGCAGGCGATGTCGCGTGACGTTGCGCGGAACAGGCTCTACCTTTCCCGACGGTCGCCCTCGACCGTCGACGCACGTGTCCCAAGGAGTTCTGCCCGATGCGCTTGTCCCTTCTGACCGTCCCCCTGGCTGTCGCTGTTCTCGGCATGCCTTCCGAGACAACGGCCCAAGACTACTACAGCGACGTCAGGCCCGCCCTCGTCGAGAATTGTATGGGATGCCATTCGGAGAGTGGGATCGCGTGGTCCATGGAGGACGCGGAGGAGACCTTCGCCGAACGGCGTCGCATCGCAGGGGCCATCACGACGCGGAACATGCCGCCGTGGCTGGCGGAGCCTGGGCACCAGCAGTACGTGGGCGACCTCTCCCTCGACGACGAGTTGATAGCCATGGTCGCGGCGTGGCGGGAGTCGGACTACCCGAAGGGCTCACCGAGACCGGACCCCGAACTCCAGCCCATGACCGGGCACACGTTCCAGGCGGACCTTTCCGTGGATCTCATGGGCGAGGCGAGCTACCTGCCGAACCAGACACGGGATGACGACTACCGGTGCTTCGTCGCAGAGTGGACGGGTGACCAGCCCGGGTACGTCACGGGTTTCCGAGCCGTGCCGGGCAACGAGAACGTTGCTCATCACGTGGTGGTCTACGCCGTGAACCCGGAGATGACGGACCGTTTCAAGGAACTGGATGCGGCGGAAGACGGCCTCGGGTACCAGTGCTTCGGCGGCGCCCTCCCCGACCGCCTGGGTCAGAGGGCCGAGCGCGAGGCGTACGAAGCCCGCTATCCCAACGGCGTCCGTGAGATGAACAACGCCGCCTGGTGGCTAGCCCACTGGGCGCCGGGCATGGACGGCCACGTCTTCCCGGCGGGCACGGGTATCCGCATGGAGCCCGGCACGGCCTTGGTGGTGCAGATGCACTACTACTCCGTGGAAGCCCCAGGTGAGGCTGACGCCGGAAGTCGCCTGGACTTCCAGTTCGCCGACAACGTCGAGAAGCCTGCCTTCCACTTTTCCCAGACGTACGGTCCATGGCTCGTCAGCGAGCGCAACGGGACCATGGCGATTCCACCTGGGGAGATGGCCACGTACGAGAGGTCCGACGACCTCTCTTCGCTGGTGGGTTACGCAGCGTACGTCACCGGGGTGGAACGGGAGCGGATCACCGGCATGGAGATCCATTCGGCCAACCTTCACATGCACGCCTTCGGTCACTCGGGCACCATCAGCCTCACCGATTCCGAGGGACGCTACGAGACGCTGCTCAACGTGCCCGAGTGGGATCTCCACTGGCAGCGCGACTTCACCTTCGTCGAGCCCAAGATCTTCGCTCGCGACGAGTTGGAAGGCGCCGAGCTTCGGGTTCGCTGCGCGTACTTCAATCCGACTGACGAGGTCGTCTACGGTGGGTACGGCTCGTACGACGAGATGTGCTTCAACTTTTCGTACATCGCGCTGGAAGTAGGCGAGACCGCCACCGAGACGTCGGGACGATGAGGCGCGTACAGATGTCCGCCGCTGGGGCGCACCGGCGTTCTCCGGCTCCCTCGGCATGAGCTTTCTCACGAAGATCTCGCTCCCGATGTTCTTCCTCCTGCTCCTGGTCATCACCGGATGTGGTCCCGACGCCGGCGGTGCTCGCGCGGGGGACGCACCTCTGCAGAGCATGACCAAGGGCGGCGACGATCGCACCGGCGGGTATGACGCGGTAGAAGATTGGTGGAAGCCGGCTCCCGACCACGAAGGTCCCTGGACGTGGGGCCAGGTCTCCGGCGTCGCCGTCGACACACCCGACCGTGTGATCGTGGGCATCTGGGGCGACCGCGACGCCCAGGGGCGCGAGCGACCCGACGGGACGAACTACCTGGTGGTCGTGGACCGCGACGGCAACATCACGGAGCGGTGGACTCAGTGGGACTCGATCTTCAACAAGCCCCACCAGGTCTACATCAGCCCGTACGATCCCGAGCGGCACGTCTGGGTGGTGGAGCGCGGCGGCGGCCGTGACGTGAACATGCAGATCCTGAAGTTCACCAACGACGGCAGCGAGCTGGTGATGCGGCTCGTGGATCCGGACCACCCCACCACCAGAGCGGAGGCACGGGCGAATCCCAACCCCGGGCCTTACACGTACGGGGACCCCGCCGTCCTCGCGTTCCTCCCCGACGGCAGCTTCTACCTCGGCGACGGCTACTGGCACTCACGCATCGTCAAGTACGACGCCGAAGGTGAGTACGTCATGGAGTGGGGCGAGTTGGGCGATGGTCCGGGTCAGTTCGACCTGGTCCACGGCCTGGCCATCGACAGAGACCGTCGGGTCTACGTGGCCGACCGTTCCAACAACCGTATCCAGGTCTTCACCGAGGACGGAGAGTTCGTCGAGGAGTGGCCCGACGTCTCCGACCCCGTCGGCGTCTTCGTCGATGAGAACAACTCCGTCTGGGTCATCTCGGCGAGCCTCAACCGCATCCTCAAGTACGACACCGAGGGCCGCCTCCAGTACCACTGGGGCACGTACGGTGGGACGCGAGGCGGCTTCCCGGGTGGGCTCTCCAGGCCCCACCAGATGGACGTGGACCAGGAGGGCAACGTCTACATCGCCAGCTGGGATGGTGGGTGGATGAACAAGTTCGTGCCCAAGCCCGACGCCGACCCGTCGAAGTTGGTGGGACGTCCGTTGGTCCTGGAGCGGTAGCCAGTGACGCCCCCGGTGGCTAGCCAGGCTACTAGTTTGAGGCGGTTCGGAGCCGCCACGTGGCGCCCGACGGCGCTCGTCGTAGGCGCCGCCCTCGCGACGATCGCCGTCCTCCCTGCCGCGGCTCTCGCTCAGCTCGACACCACCGAGGACCTCATGCGACGCCTCACCGAGGCGCCGGGTCCACCGGCCTTCGAAGAGGAGGTTCGGAGAATCGTTGCGGACGAGATGGAGGCCTTGGGCGCGACGGTACAGTACGACGGCCTCGGTTCCGTCCATGCGACCCTACCCGGCAATGGGAACGGCCCCCGGATCATGGTGACGGCCCACATGGACGAAGTGGGCCTCATGGTCCAGCACATCACCGCCGACGGCTTCATCCGGGTCAAGAACCTGGGAGGCTTCCTGGGTCACGCCTATCCTGACCAGCGCTGGACCATCCTGGGTCGCGACGGCCCGGTGATGGGCGTGAGCGGACTCCCGACGGTCCACGTGTCCACCGGAGCCCAGCGCACTCAGGTCTGGTCCGTGGATCAAGTCTTCCTGGACGTGGGCGCCACCAGCCGAGCCGAGGTGGAAGCCATGGGCATCCGGCCGGGCGACGGCATCGCCCCATGGAGCCCGTTCGCCGTGTTGGCGAACAAGCGCTACGCCGCCAAAGGGTGGGACGACCGAGTGGGCATCGCCGTCATGATCGCGGCGGCCAGGCGGATCCGCTCCGAGGGCATCGATCTGCCCGGTGACGTGGTGTGGGTCATGACCACTCAGGAGGAGATCGGGCTCCGAGGCGCGGCCGTGGCGGTGGACTTCGCCGATCCCGACATCGGGATATCCATCGAGGCGGGAGTCTCGGCGGACTACCCGGGAATCGGACCCACCCAGGCTCAGGAGCGGCTGGGTGGGGGGCCGGGGATCTTCCTGCTGGACAGCTCGATGATCCCCAACCGTAAGTTCCGGGACTTCTTCTTCGATGTCGCGGAGGAATCTGGCATCTCGCTCCAGGCCGACGTTTTGACGGGCTACGGCGAGGACGGTGCGGAGATCCAGCGCTACGACAGCGGCCGGCCCGCGGTGAACATGACGGTGCCGACGAGGTACCTGCATGCCCACACGGGAATCGTACAGCGGTCGGACTTCGACGGAGCCGTCGAACTCCTGATCGAGGTACTCCGCCGACTGGACGCGGGTACCGTCGACGAACTCGCGAGCTTCGATCCCCGGTAGTGGCAACCGACCGGCTTCTCCCGCCTCGCCACCATGGCTGCTCCATTGAAATCAGACGCTGAATCCCCTCGGCCTTCGACGTGGTCGGCGGCGGACTCCGCCAGGCTCTACGGTATCGACAACTGGGGAGGCGGCTACTTCGGCGTCTCCCGTCGTGGCACGGTAGAGGCATATCCGTCGGGAGACCCCGCGCGAGCCATCGACCTCGACCAGGTGATGGACGGACTCACGGGCCGGGAGATCGGGACACCCCTCATCATGCGTTTCCCCGACATCCTCGGGCATCGCATGCGCCATCTGCGAAGGGCGTTCGACTCGGCCATCGCCGAAACCGGATACGAAGCGGGCTACGCCTGCGTGTACCCCATCAAGGTGAACCAGGAACGCCACATCTGTGAGGCAATCAGGGACTTCGGCGCCGAACTCGGCTTCGGTCTCGAGGTGGGATCGAAGCCCGAGCTGATCGCCGGTCTTGCCCTTACCCAGGGCTTCGACGAGATGCCCCTCGTCTGCAACGGCTTCAAGGACACCGAGTACATCGAGACCGTCGTCCTCGCCGCGAAGATGGGGCGCACGATCATCCCCGTGGTGGAGCAGGCCCACGAGCTACGGCTTATCCGCGACTCCGCGGAGCGCCACGATACCCTCCCCGACTTCGGCATCCGGGCGAAGCTCGCCACGCCCGGCGTCGGCCGATGGGCGAGCTCGGCGGGCTTCCGCGGAAAGTTCGGGCTCACCGTCGGCGAGATCCTGCACGCCGTGGAGTACCTGGAGGCCGAAGAACTGCTGGGCGGTCTCAAGATGATCCACTGCCACGTCGGCTCACAGATCTTCGATATCCGCACGGTGAAGTACGTGGTCAGCGAGCTCGCCCACCTGTACGTCGAGGTCGTCCGGGCCGGCGCGCCTGTGGAGATTCTCGATCTGGGGGGAGGCCTGGGCATCGACTACGACGGGTCGCAGTCGGCCTCGGATTCGTCCATCAACTACACACTCGAACAGTACGCCGCCGACATCGTCCACCGGGTGAAGACAGTCTGCGACGAAGCCGGTGTGCCCCACCCCAGGCTCATGACCGAGTCCGGTCGAGCTCTGGTGGCCCACTCGTCGGTCCTGGTGTGCGAGGTCATCGGGAGCCGGCGCTTCCGGGTGGAGCCCGATGAGCACACCATCGAGGCAGCCCTCTCCAACGAAGATCCACCACAGCCGCTCCTCGACCTCTACGACGCCTACACGCGACGAGAGTCGTCGGACGATCAGGAGCTGCTCGAGATTCATGCCGACGCGGCGCACGCTCTCTCGGAGGCCGCCAACCTCTTCAGTTTGGGATACATGGACCTGCGCGCCCGGGCGGCCTGCGAGGAGCTCTACTGGGCGGTGGGCAGCGCCGCGCTGGAGCACTTCGGTGACGACCTCCCCGAATCGATCTCCGACCTGCCCGACCGATTGGCGGATCTCTACTTCGTGAACCTCAGTGTCTTCCAGTCCCTGCTGGATTCGTGGGGCATCGGACAGCTCTTCCCCATCATGCCCTTGCACCGGCTCGACGAGGAGCCGACGCGACACGGGGTGCTCGCCGACATCACCTGCGACTCCGACGGTCGCATCGATCGCTTCCCCGGCGAAGACGGGCCAAAGTCGACCCTCGAGCTTCACTCCGCCCCGGACGGGTCGGACTTCACGCAGAACGGTGACACGCCGTCGTACTACCTGGGCATCTTCCTCACAGGCGCCTACCAGGAAACCCTCGGAGACCTCCACAACCTCCTCGGGGACACCAACGCCGTCCACATCACCATGGGCGAGGGCGACCGATGGCGGATCGACTCCGTCGTGGAAGGGGAGTCGGTGGGCGAGGTTCTCCGGTACGTCCAGTTCGACCCGGACGACATCCGGAGCCGACTGCACAGAGACGTGGAGGCCGCTCTCGAAGCCGGGCGCCTGGACCTCAGCGAGGGCGCGAGTCTTCGCCGCTTTCTGGACGAGAGCCTCCAGGGCTACACCTACCTGGAGTAGCCCCCGACCGGGCGCCGCGACCGTCGGGAAAGGGAATCGGAGCCGCTCTTGCCGGCCACTCCACCGAGTCGCTCCGTCTTTTCTGGCATCCTTCCTGCATCATTAGGCCGACGTCACCCTCGGGGGGATGAGATCCCGCCGCGAGAGAACATCAATCACTGCAATGGGAGCTCACCAAATGAGTCTACGCACGATGCAGAGAGGGCTGGGCCTCATGGCCGCCTTCGCCGTCGTCGGCGCCACCAGCGCCTGCAAGACGGTCAGCCCGGACGACATGGATGCCAGCCTGGCCGAGCTTCGGGCCGAGATGCTCGAAGAGATGGCTGAAGGCGATGCCGCCATCCACGCCGAGCTTGGAGCCGACATCGACGCCGTCGAGGCCCGCCTCGCCGCACTGGAGCAGGACCTCTCGGAGATGGAGCGTGAGTTCGAGGTCTCCATCGAGCGCCTCGAGAACTCGCTGCGCTTCAATGTGCCTGTCTACTTCGGCTTCGACGACGCCACCCTCCAGAGCGAGGGCCAGCAGGTCCTGGACCGCTTCGCGTCCGTCGCCTCTGAGTACTACCCCGACGCGACGGTTACCGTCGAGGGCTTCACGGATCCGTCTGGCAGCGAGTCCTACAACCTCTGGCTGGGTGAGCAGCGGGCGAAGGCCGTCGCCGAGTACCTGACCGGCAACACCGCCATGAACGCCGATCGCGTCCGTGCGGTAAGCTACGGTGAGGACACCCGCCGGCTCATCACGGAGAGCTGGGGACCCGGACAGGAAGGCTGGCAGAACCGCCGCGTCGTCCTGGCCATCGACCATGATGGCGCCATGCCGGCCATGGTCTCCGACAGCGAGATGGAGAGCGGGTCGAACTGACCTCGCTTCTTCTGAAGGCCGCGAGGCCGTCGGGACTTCGTGTCCCGGCGGCCTCGTTCGCGTTGTGGTGGACCCGGTCCTGTAGGGGAGGGCTCGCTCGTCTCGGGTGTGGGCCCGCTCCTGTAGGAAATGGCCTAGCTTCAGTACAGGTAGCCCAGCCCGATGTAGACGCCGAGCCCGGCTTCGTTCGACGTGCCGCCGTCGACGGCGACGACGAAGTTCTCTCCCATGCCCACGCGGAGACCGCCTCCGTACCCCCGATGGAGGTCCTCGAAGACGTTCCCCAGGTCGAAGCCGTCTTCCCATACCCTTCCCTGGTCGAGAAAGGCGGAAAGAACGGCGTGGAAGCGACGACCCAGGAAGCTGAACTCCATGGCCCGCCAGCGGAGCTCGGCGTTCCAGATCACCGTTCCGCGCCCGACGTACCGGTTGCGGGGGATGCCCCGAACGGTCTTGGCGCCACCGAGCCCCTCCTCCTGCTTGAACGAACTCTGTACCCGGAAGAGGTCGAAGTCCGGGGCACCCGATGTCACGTGCTGGCCCAGCACACGGTGGGCGAAAACAAGCCCGTCGGTTAGGGACCAATAGCGACGGTCCGTGAGCGTCAGCCGGGTGAAGGTCGCGTCGGCCGCCAGCGTTCGATCGGTTCGACGCACAACCACCTCGCTCCAGACGCCCGAGGTCGGCCCTGTCTCACGGTCACGAGTATCCCACACCAGACCGGCTCTGAGGTAGTTCAGCCATGCCTCCTCCTCTTCGGTTCCGTGCTCGATGGCATAGAGCGTGGTTCCTCGCATCTCCGGCTCGGGGTTGGTCGTTACGCGCTCCAGGCCACCGCCGATGAGGAAGCGGACCGGTGAGTCGAGGATCCCTCGCTGAAGGTCGAACGTCAGGCTCGAGCGAAGGACGCCGAAGCGGTAGTAGAACGGGTTCGGTCCGTCGTCCGCTTCCAGCGCCTCGGAGTACGAGGTCGCGTTGCCCAACCCGTACCAGGGTGTGGCGATCTGCTTCTCGCGACCTCCGAAGGCGGTCAGACGCCAGCCTCCCGAGGCGAAACGCGGGGCGTCGAAGAAGACCGTGAAGTCACGGCGACCCTCGGTGGTCAGGAAGAGCGTGGGCTGCAGCGTCCACACGTAGGGCTCCACGTCGCCACCCCCGTACTGGTACAGCTCGGCGATGGCGCCGTACCCGAAGCCCTCGTCGGAGTCGAAGTTGACGGCCGGTACGGCCCCGACCTCGAGCCCGGTAGGGCCTGCCTGCTGGGCGCCGCTCCGCACTGGAGATGCCGCAGCGCTCGCGGCGAATAGAACGAGGGCACACCGACGGAGAGAAGGCTGAGTCATACCCGAGTGTAGGGACCTTCGCCGGCCCCGGCGATACGTCGGCCTACGTGCCAGACCTTTCCCGCAGGCAGCGTTGCGCCCATCGTAGGCGCGTCGCCCGCACCCTCAGCGCACCTGGACCGTGACCCACGTCCCTCCCTTCGCTCCCGACCGGCGCCTCTTCCCCTTCGACTCGAAGTGGTTCGACAGCAGCGTAGGTCGGGTACACTACATCGACGAAGGCGTCGGCGACCCCATCCTCTTCCTCCACGGCAACCCGACGTGGAGTTTCCTCTACCGGGGCATCATCATCCGCCTGAGGAAGAACTACCGCTGCATCGCCGTGGACTACCCGGGGTTCGGCCTCTCCGAACGCCCGCGGAACTACGATTACACTCCGGCGGAGCACGCCGAGGTCGTCGGGGAGTTCGTCCGGCACCTGGGCCTGGAGAACCTCACCGTCATGGGCCAGGACTGGGGCGGACCCATAGGCCTGCGCATGGCGTGCGACGAACTGACGCGCATCCGGGCCCTGGTCATGGGCAACACCTGGTTCTGGCCCCTCGACAGCTGGCAGGGCAAGACGTTCGCGTACGTCATGTCCATGGCTCCCATGCAATCGAGGATCCTCAATCACAATCTCTTCGTGGAGAAGATCATGCCCCTCGGGGTGAAGCATCCCCTACCGGCGGAGGTCCGGCACCACTACTCCGAGGCGATGCCCACTCCGGCGAGTCGGATCGGCGCCGCCGAGTTTCCCGTTCAGCTCCTGAACTCCACCGATTGGCTCACTCGCCTGGAACGCGACGTCGTGGACCGACTCTCCAACGTCCCGATCCTCCTGACGTGGGGACTGCACGACCTCATGTTCACCCGACCGTTCATGGAGCGCTTCCGCCAGACGTTCAAGCTGGCTCGCGTGGCTCGCCTCGACGCGAAGCACTACATCCAGGAGGACGCGCCCAAGGAGATCGCCGAGGCCATCGGCTCCTTCCTGGAGTCATCCGACGTGATGCCCGTGCCGGCTTGATGGCCATGCTGGTGGTGGGCGTGGGAGGTGCCCTCGGCGCCGTGGCTCGGTATTGGACGACGGAATGGATGCGAGGGCTGGCCGGGGATGCCCTCCCCTGGGGGACCCTGGCGGTCAACGTGGCCGGGGCCTTCGCCCTCGGCTTCCTGATGGTGTGGCTGCAGTCCGTGGCCCCGTCTTCTCAGGCCAGACAGTTCATCGCCATCGGCTTCCTGGGCTCATTCACGACGTTCAGCACCTTCAGCTACGAAGTGGTGGAGCTGACACGAACGGGGGAGCTGCTGCGAGCGGGCGGGTACGCGGCCGGATCGGTGGTCACGGGTGTGGCCGCCGTGCTCCTGGGAGCGTACCTGGCGGGAGCCCTCCTGCAGGCTCGGAGCTGAGTCCGGCCTGACCGGAGCCGTCCGGCTCGATGGTCGCTGCAGGACTCGAACCTGCGACATCTACGATGTGAACGTAGCGCTCTACCAGCTGAGCTAAGCGACCGTGTGGCCAACGAGGCCCGGATGATCATCCGGGCCTCGCCAGCCGATACCCCCACGGGGACTCGAACCCCGGTCTTCGCCGTGAGAGGGCGATATCCTAGGCCACTAGACGATGGGGGCGCTGTGGACCTCCGTTTTCCGGAGGGCCCAAATACTACCCAAGGGCCCTGACTAGCTCAACCCCTCCCCAAGCCCGGGGTTGGGCCCGGGAAGCCGAGCCCGGGCGCGACCTCTCGACCGCCTTCGCGCCTCGCGACGCCCCGCGCTCAACGCTCCGCCAAACATATGAGTCCTTGTTGATACACCTGTGGGTGGCAAGCACATCGAGCCTGGTCGGCCGCCGCCGACTCAGGCCCCAGAGCACGGAGTAAAGGGATGCCGGGGGTTGAGACGATCACGAAGTTGAAGTCCGAGTCCATCCGGGGGTGGCTTACCGACCGGCAGGGTTGGGAGCGACGCTCGAACACGCTCACAAAAGAGTTCCGGTTCTCCCACTTCCGGGACTCCATCGTTTTCGTGAACCGGGTGGCCACCCTGGCCGACAGCCACAAACATCATCCCGACATCGAAGTCCGCGCAGGCACCGTGAAGCTGGTCCTGACCACCGAGGACGTGGGTGGCATCAGCGAGAAGGACCTGGATCTGGCGGAGCAGATCGACTTCGCCACCTCCTTCGGCCAACACTAGCGCCGAAGTCCGAGCAGGTCCTCCACGCGGTCCACGAAGTAGTCGGGCCCTGCGGCTTCGAGAACCGGGCGCTCGATCGGCCCCCACCCCACCGCCGCCGTCTTCACCCCGGCACTCCGTCCGGCGGTGATGTCGTGAGGCGAGTCCCCGACGAAGAGGACTTCGTCCGAGCCGCCGCCGACACCCAGTTGCCCCATGGCCAACACCACCGGCTCCGGATCTGGCTTGCCGCGGGCCACCTCGTCGCCGCACACGACGCAGTCGAAGGCCTCCGTCAGCCCACACACGGCGAGCGTGCGCTCCGCGATGCTCCGTCCCTTGCTCGTGACGATGCCGAGGGGGCAGCCCATCCCCCTGAATCCGTCCAGAACCGGCATGACGCCGGGGAACGGGCGTACCATCGTGTCGTGGATGGACCGCTGATACGCCACGTAGGTGGCCAGCATCGCTCCCCGTTCCTCCTCCGAGTGGGCCAGCGTCGACAGTTGAACCGGTAGCGGCTTCCCGATCCCTTCCAGGAACGCCGAGTCCGGCGGTACTACACCGCGGTGCGTCTGAAAAGTGTGGCGGAAGCTCATGAGAATGAGCTCGACGGTGTCCGCGAGAGTCCCGTCGAGGTCGAACAGAACGGCTCGCCAGGACGGGGGCGTCATCGGTCGTCCAGGAACTCGAGTATGAGGCGAAAGGCCTCCTCGTCGCGGAGAAGGCCGGCGTGAGTCGGGCAGCACAGTTCGTGGTCGACGATGCCCGGCAGAGTGGCGCTCTCGCCGGGAACGATGTGGGTGTCCACGACGGTGCGGATCGTCATCGCCTCAACCCCTTCAGGTCGGGGAGCCTCAGCATTGAGTGTATCGAGGAAGGGACTGTCGGGCATCATCTCCTGGCGTCCGCCCCCCCACGCCAGGTGCGCCGAGAGGGTCCCGCGATGGGGTGAAGCCACGAAGACCACCCGGCGAACGGGCGCGTCGCTTCGGCTCCTCAGGTACCAACGAGTGGCGAGTCCACCCATGGAATGGGCGACGATGTCCACCTGCCCGGCTCCGCTGCGCTCGAGCAGGGCATCGATGGCGGCGCCCAGCTCCTCGGCATGGTCCCGGTTGCTACCGGTGGGCTCCTCGAAGGTGATGGTCTCGACGTACTCGGCTGGCCACCCCGCACCGAGGAGCCGGATCCTGAGTGCTGCCAGGTCGCGGCCCGTGTCGAGCCAGCCTGGAACGAGGAGCACCGGGACGCCGTCGGGTCTCGTGGCCACGGGTGCGAGATTCTCGTCCAGGGGGGCACCGAGGGACGGACGCACAGGAAGTTCGCCGAGCCCGGGCGAGCTCGGTTCGGCCTCGAAGCCTACGGCCACAACGGCTCCCGCCGAGCCGAGGACGGACAGGACAACGAGCGTGAAAGGCACGCGCTCTGGCCATGCCCTCACGGCATCTCCTCCTGGATCGCACGCACCAGAGTGTCCACGACGAAGGAGACCTGCTCCCCGGTGAGTGTCACCGGGGGCGTGAGCTCCACCACGTTTCCCACATCCCCGGCGGGCAGGAGGATGAGGCCTTCCTTGAGCCCCCGCTTGGCAATCCGGGCCCCCGCCCCTGCGGCCGGCGCGCGGCCATCGGCCCCGACCAGATCGACTCCGAGGAGGAGTCCGGTTCCACGGACCTCGCCCACCGAGGCGCAGTCCGAAAGGCCCTCGGCCAGACCCCTGCGCAACGCATCGCCCACTCGATTCGCATCGGCGAGGATCGAGCCATGGAGGATCTCGTCGAGAACCTCGACGGCGGCGGCACACGCCAGCGGATGACCGAGGAAGGTGCTGGTGTGGATGGCCTCCCCGTCGCTGGGTGGCCAGGCATCCATGACCCGAGGGGGGCCGAGGCACGCCGAAACGGGGATGCCCCCACCGAGCGCCTTGCCCACGCACACGATGTCGGCCTCCAGGCCGAGCTTCGCCGAAGCGAAGAGGGCGCCACAGCGTCCGAGTCCGGTAAAGATCTCGTCGGCCACGACCAGCGCTCCGGCTTCCCGAGCCAAGCGACCGAGCTCCCCGAGGAACGTGGAGGGCGGCACCCGACACCCGCCCCGGGCCTGTATGGGCTCGACGATGACCGTCCCGATGGGGTGGCCGTTGGGCGCTCCCTCCTCGAGAAGGCGAGCGACGACCTCGAGGGCGCGTTCGCCGTTTCCGTCGTCGTCACGGAAGGGGTCGGGGAAGGGTGCGAAGGCGACCCCTCCGTAGAGCCGCTCCTCGAAGCCGCTCCGGAAATGTGGCCGTTCGGTCGCCGCCAGTGAGCCAAGCGTGAGGCCGTGATAGCCACCGTCGAAGGCCAGAATACCCGGACGCCCGGTGGCGAGTCGAGCCGTCTTGAGCGCGGCCTCCACGGCCTCCGAGCCCGATCCGGCCAAAATCGTCCGGGTCTCCGGCCACGGACTGATCGCCGCGAGGGCCTCCAGAAGCTCGAGCTTCTTGGCCGGCGGATGGATGTCGCCCATGCCGTGGATGAGCCGGGTCTGTTCCTCCATGGCCCGACGCACGGGCACTGGGGCGTGACCGAGAAGGGCCACGCCGAAGGCACTGGTCAGGTCGAGGTAGACGTTGCCGTCGGCGTCGCGGACGTTGCTCCCGACGGCCTCCTCCCAGAAGACCGGCCAGTCGTCGTCGAGGTAGGTGACGTTGCGCGACTCGACGCGAGCGAGCCGCGCGGCCATCGCCCTGGAAGCGGGCCCCGGCGGAGGGACTCGGATGTCCGGCAGGACCGAACCCAGGGAGGTCGCCGCGCTCACGACCGGCTCATGGCTCGAAGAGAGGGCGCGCCGCCCCCCCGTCAGTCGTCGTCCGAGAGCTGAGTCTCGGCCTGCATCCCCATGGCATGGTACCCCTTGTCGACGTGCAGCGTCTCGCCGGTGATCCCTGACGCCAGCGGAGAACACAGGAACGCAGCGGCGGTGCCGACCTCGTCCGCAGTATTGGCCTCGGGCAAGGCCGCATTCTCCTGGTAGTACTCGACCATCTTGTCGATGGTGCCGATGGCCTTGGCCGCTCGGCTGGCGAGAGGGCCGGCGCTGATGGTGTTCACCCGGATGCCATGCCGGCGTCCGGCTTCGAAGGCCAGGGTGCGGGTATCGCTCTCCAGGGCGGCCTTCGCCGAGCTCATTCCTCCGCCGTATCCGGGAATCACCCGCTCGGCAGCGAGGTATGACAGCGAGACCACAGCGCCGCCCTCGCGCATCAAGGGGCCGAACCGCTGGACCATGCTCACCAGGGAGTAGGCGCTCGCGCTAACGGCGGCGAGATAGCCGTGACGGCTGGTGTCCATGAGGGCGTGCTGTACTTCGGGCCCGTTGGCCAACGAATGCACGAGCACGTCCAAACACGGGGAGCCGAAGTCGGCCTCCATGGCATCCGCAACGCCTTGAATGGAGTACCCCGAAAGATCCTTGTAGCGCTTGTCCTCGGCGACGTCGGCGGGCACGTCTTCGTCGCGATCGTACACGGCATCGAGGGGGTAGACCTTCTCCAGCACGATCTCCCCTCCGCCGGGCAGGGACATGTCGAGCTTCCCCCGCTCCAGGCTCTTGGTGAAGATCCGCAGGGTCGGAGGCCAGGTCCCGACGCACACGGAAGCGCCGGCGGCCGCCAGGGCGCGCACGATGGCCCAGCCGTAGCCGCGGTCGTCGGCCACGCCGGCGACGAGCGCTCTCTTTCCGCTCAAATCGATGGACAGCATTCTCGCGTCTCCTCGGGGAGCATCGGAGCTCCCTCAGCGCCGGCGGCCTGGCCGGCCATTCTCGATGGGCCCGAAAAGTATCACCGGCGCCTAGATCAGGTAGAAGCCCAGGGCCACGTAGGTGCTGAGAAGAAACGCCCCCTCCCACCGACTGATGAGCCACTTTGTCCGAAGGAAGGGTACGAGTAGCGCGGACATGAGCAGCACCGCCGGCAATTCGTGGGTCACGACCTGCTCGGGGATGGCGATGGGCGCCAGTACTGCAGTAGTGCCGAGGATGGCCGCGATGTTGAAGATGTTCGAGCCGATGACGTTGCCCACGGCGATATCGGCTTCCTGGCGGGCCGCCGCCACCAACGACGTGGCCAGCTCGGGGAGGGAGGTGCCGATAGCAACCACCGTCAGGCCGATGACCACCTGGGAGATGCCCAGCGCCGAAGCCACCTGCGCGGCGCCCTCGACGATGCAGTAGCCGCCCAGAACGAGACTCGCGGAACCGAGGAGAACCCACAGGACATCAGGGAGCCGAACCGACACCTTCGACTCGGTGGACGCCTTCATGAAGTCCTCATACTCGCCGAGGATCTCCGGCGGTTCATCGCCCACCGACTGGAAGACGAAGATCAGGTAGGCGGTGAGGGCGAACAGCAGGACCACCCCGTCGCCCCGCTGG
The DNA here is from genome assembly GCA_965229435.1 of Longimicrobiales bacterium. Classification (GTDB taxonomy): domain Bacteria; phylum Gemmatimonadota; class Gemmatimonadetes; order Longimicrobiales; family Gaopeijiaceae; genus UBA2589. Next base: position 1,291,038 of record CBDDJE010000001.1, on the reverse strand, counting down.
AGCATGCCGTCCCAGATGAGCGGATAGAGCGCCACCGTGACGAGAAGCATGAGGGGGACCTCACGCCAAACCACCCGGGCCTGCACCTTCAGTGGGCTGACCATGGCGGTGAGCCCAAGGATGAGCCCGATATTGGCGAGGTTCGAGCCCATCACGTTCCCCACCGCCAGGTCCGGATTGCCTCCGAGAGCCGCTACGGTGCAAACCACGAGCTCGGGGGCCGATGTTCCGAAGGACACCACCGTGAGGCCGACGACGATGGGACTGACTCCGAGCGAGGCTGCCAGCCGAGCGGAACCGCGTACGAGCCATTCGGCGCCGTAGTAAAGGACGCCGACACCTACCACGAAGAGCGCGACTTCGTACGCGAGGTCAGGCACGGCGTCCGAGCCATTCCCGGAATTCCGCCAGCGAGCGCGTGTTGAGCACGTCCGACGGCCCCAACCATCCCCTCCGCGCCTGGTCAACACCGTACCGCATGTTGTCGAGTCCCTCCGGCTTGTGGGCGTCCGTACTGATGACCACCGGCACGCCCAGCTCCCGTGCGCGGTGGACGTGGACGTCGCTCAGGTCCAGGCGGTTCGGGTTCGCGTTGAGCTCGACGGCCACGCCCAGGTCGGCTGCCGCTGTGAGTACCGCCTCGACATCCATGGCGAAGGGCTCACGGCGGTTGATGATCCTTCCCGTCGGGTGGGCAAGGATATCGACCTCCGGGTGGGAGATTGCCTTGATGACCCGCTTCGTCATCGTGGCCTCGTCCTGGTCCATGAGCGAGTGGACCGACACCACCACCAGGTCGAGTTCCTCCAGGATCTCATCAGGAAGATCCAGCTCGCCGTTCTTGAGAATGTCGATCTCGACGCTTCGGAGGATCTCGATGCCGTCGACCCGCTCGCGGACCTCGTCGATCTCCACCCATTGCTCCCGCGCGCGTTCGGGGGTCAAACCCTGGACCATGGCCATGGCCTGGCTGTGGTCGGTGATGGCGAAGTACTCGTAGCCCTTGGCGCGACACGCCAACGCCATCTCCTCGATGCTGACCTTGCCGTCGCTCCAGGTCGAGTGCATCTGGAGGTCACCACGGATCTGGTCCAACTCCACCAGCTCGGGGAGTCCCTCGCCCATTGCGGCCGCGACCTCTCCCCGGTTCTCACGGAGCACCGGCGGCACCCAGGGCATGCCGAGAGCTTCGTAGACGCCCTCCTCGGTGTCACCGGCGATGCGCTCGCCGTCCTCTTTACCGAGCTCCGCAGAGTCCACGCCCTCGGGTACGCGGAAGACACCCCATTCGTTGACCCGGACACCGTCGCGGACCGCACGAGTGCGAACCGCGACGTTGTGCTCCTTTGACCCGGTGAAGTACTGCAGAGCCGCTCCGAAGGAGCGCTCGGGAATGACCCGAAGATCCACCTGTAGCCCGGAGTGGAGGACGACGCTCCCCTTGGTCGGGCCCGATCCCAGGACCCTGGCCACGCCGTCGTAGCCGACGAAGTGTTCCACCACGGACGTGCCGTCGCCCTCGAAGCGGGCGAGAACATCGACATCGCCGATGGTCTCCTTCCGACGACGCAGGCTTCCTGCCACCTCCACGCGATCCACGCCGGCGGCCCCCTTCACGTGCTCGAGGAGACCCGCAATGAGTTGCTCGACTTCGTGGATCCGGAAGCGCCCGGTGTGCTTTCGGTGATCCTCGATGGCACGGCGGACCTTGTCGGCGCTCCGCTTCCCGAAGCCGTCCAGGGTTTCCACCCGACCGCCCTCGAGCTCCCGCTCCAGATCGTCGACGGTTTCGACGTTCAGCTCATCGAAGAGCTTTCGAGCCTTCTTCGGACCCACGCCGTCGAGGCGCATGAGCTCGACGAGGGTCATGGGGAACTCCTCGGACAGGGCCTCGAGTCGGGCCACGGCACCGGTCGTCAACAGTTCGGTGATGTCCGTCGCGACGCTCTTGCCGATGCCGGGCAGCTCGGTGAGGTCCTCACCCGCTTCGACCATCGCCGTGAGGGGACGGCTCAAGCTGTTCACCGTATTCACGGCGTTGCGGTACGCCCGGATCTTGAAAGCGTTTGCGCCCTGGATCTCCATCAGATCGGCGAGCGTCGTCAGGGTGCGTGCAACGTCGAGGTTCTGCATCAGCCGCCTCCCTCTTCCAACGACCCGCCATGCTCCTCGAGCTTGGCCAGGAAGCCTCCGAAGTCCAACACCGGTACCCCGAGCTTCTCGGCCTTGGCGAGCTTGGAGCCGGCGTTCTCACCAGCGACCAGGAAGTCGGTCTTCTTGGAGACGGACCCCGTGGTCTTCCCCCCGATCCGCCGCCAGGCGTCCTCAGCCACGACCCGCGGTACAGGAATCGTCCCGGTAAAGACCGCCGTACCGAGGTCCGGCAGCTCCGAGGCGATGAGCTCCACCGTTCGGGGATTCACGCCACGAGCCAGGACGGCGTCGATGGCCTCGGTGTTGCGCTCATCAGCGAAAAAGTCGGTGATGGCCTCGCTCATGCGCGGACCGATTCCGTCGATGGACTCGAGCTCCTCGGCGGAGACGCGCCGGATCTTCTCGAAACTGCCGAAGGTGTCGGCGAGACTCCGGGCGACCGTGACTCCGACCTCCGGAATACCGAGAGCAATGAGGAAACGATCGAGGTCCGGGGCCTTCTTGGCCTCGATTGCGGCGACCAGTGCGGTGGCCGACTTCTCGGCGAAGCCCTCGAGTTCCACGAGCTGATCGGCCTGGACGTCGAAGAGGTGAGCCAAACGGGTCACCAGACCACGGTCCACCAGCAGCGCCGCGGTCTCCGAACCGAGCCCTTCGATGTCGAGAGCGGCCCGGGATCCGAAATGGACGATGCGTTCCTTGAGCTGGGCGGTGCAGCCGAAGCGGTTGGGGCACCGGAGGCGGGGCCCGTCCTCGTAGACCTCGGTCCCGCAAACGGGGCACACCACGGGCATCTCGAAGGGTTCGGACCGGTTCTCCGGGTGGTCGACGACTTCCACCACCTGCGGAATGACATCGCCAGCACGCTGGATGCGGACCGTGTCGCCCACGCGGAGGTCCTTGCGGCGCAGCTCTTCACGGTTGTGGAGTGAAGCCCTCGAGACGGTCACACCACCGACGACCACCGGTCGTAGCCACGCCACGGGGGTCAGCACGCCCGTACGCCCCACCTGGATGTCGATGGCCTCGATGACGGTCACCTCCTGGCGGGGCGCGAACTTGTATGCCATGGCCCAGCGAGGATGGTGGGACGTGGAGCCCATGGCCCGCCGCGCCGAAAGGTCGTTCAGCTTGATGACCACGCCGTCGATCTCGTAGTCCAGCTCGTCCCGATCGGCTTCGAAGGCGGCGTGATAGTCGATGATCTCATCCGCGGTGGTCGCCGTCCGGACGCGCTCCGGCAGGCGGAAGCCCCACTCCCGGATGGCTTCGATGCCCTCGGAGTCCGTGGCGAACGACGCGCCCTCCACGGCGAGGACGTCGTATACGAGAACGTCGAGCTTCCGAGCCGCGGTGTTTCTGGAGTCGAGTTGTCGGATGGCCCCGGCCGCGGAGTTCCTCGGGGAGGCGTAGGGCTCCTGGCCCGACTCCACCAATCGGGCGTTGAAGTCGGCGAAGTCGGAGATGTACATGAGCACCTCACCGCGGAGCGCCAGTAGCGACGGCGCAGGCCGATCCTCGGTCCTGAGGCGAAGCGGGACGGTAGAAATCGTACGGATGTTCTCGGTGACCTTCTCGCCCGCCCGACCATTGCCCCGGGTGACGGCACGGGTCAGGACACCGTTCTCGTAGACCAGCTCGATGGACGCACCGTCGAGCTTGGGCTCCAGTAGGTAGACGGGCTCGACGCCGGTGCCCAATGCCTTGCGTACCCGCTCGTCGAAGCGACGGACATCCTCCGGCTTCTCCGACGAGTCCAGCGAGAGCATGGGGGCGACATGCTCCACCGTCTCGAACTTGTCCTGAGGAGGCGCGCCGACGCGGTGGGTCGGGGACTCGGGCGAGGCCAGTTCCGGGAAGGCCTCCTCCAGCGCCTGGAGCCGACGGAAGAGGGCGTCGTACTCGGCGTCCCCAATCTCCGGCCGGGCCTCCACGTGGTAGAGGTAGCTGTGCCGGTTCAACTCCTTTCGCAGCCTCGCGGCCTCACCTGCGGCCTGGTCCGGGTCGAGCTCGGGCGGGGGGGGGCGGGAGGAGGAGGACGTCACGTTGGGCAGGGGGCTCACAGCCAGGTGGAGGGAGGGCGAAATGCGAACGACAATAATACCGCGCAGGGCCACGCGCGGGACTCGAACGAGTCTACGCCCTCGCGACGGGGGGCCAGGCGAGGCGGCCTTCGGTATATTCGGCGCTCGGGAGCCGCCTGCGGGCGGGCAGATCCATAAGGGGAGATTCGACACATGAGCAGGATCCACGCGCTGTTCCGCCTTTCCGTGGCGGGCCTGGCGATACTCGGCCTCGCGGCCTCGGCCGCGGCCCAGATGGAAGACACCAACCGGCGGAACGCCGATGAAGGCGACGGTCCCCACGACCGGCTCATCCTTCGCGGCGGCATCTACATCGACGGCGCCGGGAGCCCGCCCCTCGGCCCCGTCGACATCGTCATCGAGAATGACCGTATCGTCCAGATCCAGGCCGTCGGCTTCCCCATGGCGCCCATCAACGAGGAGCGTCGCCCCGACGGAGCCACCCGGGAAGTCGACGTCTCCGGCATGTACATCCTGCCCGGGTTCGTCGACATGCACGCCCACACGGGTGGGTCGGGAAAAGCACCTCAGGCCGAGTACACCCACAAGCTCTGGATGGGCAACGGCATCACCACCTCCCGGGGAGTCGGCCACGGACCCATGATGTGGGCCCTCGAGCAGAAAGCCCTCTCCGAGCGCAACGAGATCGTGGCGCCGAGGATGTTCACCTACGCGCGACCTGGTGAGGCGTGGGACCGCGGCGCCATCGACTCACCCGAGAAGGCTCGGGAGTGGGTCCGATGGGCGGCCAACGTGGACGTGGACGGAGCCCGGATCGACGGACTCAAGCTCACGTCGTATCCGCCGGCCATCATGGAGGCACTCATCGACGAGGCCCATCAGCACGGCCTCGGCACAGTGGCCCACCTGGCTCAGACCGGGGTGGCCCGAATGGACGCTCTCGACGCCGCCGAGCTCGGCCTCGACATGATGACCCACTACTACGGACTCTTCGAGGCGCTCTTCGAGGACCAGACGATCCAGGACTTCCCGGCGGACTACAACTACCAGAACGAGCAGCACCGCTTCGGTCAGGTGGGCCGCCTCTGGAGCCAGAGCGCCGAGCGGGGCTCGCAAACCTGGAACGACCTCATCGACCGTTTCCTCGAGCTCGACTTCGGCATCGACCCGACGATGACCATCTACGAGGCGAGCCGCGACGTCATGCGGGCCCGGGAAGCCGAGTGGCACGAGGACTACACGCTGCCCAGCCAGTGGGAATTCTACCAGCCCAGCCGTGAGGCCCACGGCTCGTACTGGTTCTACTGGACCACCGAGGACGAGTACCACTGGCAGCAGTTCTACCGGAAGTGGATGGCCTTCCTGAACGACTACAAGAACGCCGGCGGCATCGTCACCACTGGCTCGGACTCCGGCTTCATCTACAAGCTCTACGGCTTCGACTACATCCGTGAGCTGGAGCTCCTCCGCGAGGCGGGCTTCAACCCCCTCGAGGTGATCCGAGCCGCCACGTATCACGGCGCCCTGCAGCTCCACAAGCCGAAGGGGATGGAGAACGACCTCCAGTTCGGCGTCCTGGAGGTGGGAGCCAAGGCCGACATGATCGTCGTCGAGGAGAACCCGCTAGCCAACTTGAAGGTGCTGTACGGAACAGGTACGCCCCGCCTCAACGACGAGACCGGTGAAGTCGAGCGCGTCGGCGGCATCAAGTACACCATCAAGGACGGCATCATCTACGATGCGCAGCAGCTCCTCGAAGACGTGCGCGAGATGGTGCGGGAGGCGAAGGAGCGTTCGGTGACGGACGACGACGGCACGGGTTCCTGATGGCCCGGTTCGACGCATAGCGTCGAGACGCCTCCACCCTCCAGGGGGTGGGGGCGTCTCACCTTGGAGGCCCCTCTGCCATCGTGCCCCTTGGTCGAGGCCGGAAGGCCGCGTATCGTGGCCGCCATGGACATCGAAGCGCTCCGGCGCGACACCCCCGGCATCCAGCACCGCATCCACTTCAACAACGCGGGCTCGTCCCTCATGCCGACGCCGGTCATCGAAGCCGTGGAAGGGCACTTCGAGCTGGAGGCCCACATCGGCGGGTACGAGGCTCACGACGAGGCCCTGGACAACATCCAGCAGGCCTACGAGGACGTGGCCACCCTCCTCGGGACGACCTCCGATCGGATCGCCATGACGGAGCACGCCACCCAGTCGTTCGTGGCCGCGATCTCGGCGATTCCATTCGAGGACGGGGACGTCATCGTCACCACCCGCAGCGACTACGTCTCCAACCAGATCCAGTACCTGGCCCTGGCCGATCGCTTCGGTGTCGAGGTCCTGCGTGTACCCGATGCTCCTGAAGGCGGGGTGGACCTCCACGCCATGGAGGAGACGATCCACCGCCGACGACCGAAGCTCGTATCGGTGACACAGATCCCTACGAACTCGGGGCTCGTGCAGGACGTCGCCGCTATCGGCACCATGTGTCGGGCACGGGACGTCCTCTATCTGGTGGACGGTTGTCAGTCGGTTGGGCAGATGCCTGTGGACGTCGAGGCCATGGGGTGCGACTTCTTCTCGTCAACGTCCCGGAAGTATCTGCGCGGACCCCGAGGTGCCGGATTCCTCTACGTATCCGATCGCGTCCTGGAGGGTGGCCTGGAGCCGCTGTTCCCCGACCTTCGGGGCGCGGACTGGATCGACGCTGACCTCTACCAGCCGGCCCCGGACGCAAAGCGTTTCGAGACGTGGGAGTTCGCCTGGGCCCTGGTGCTGGGCACAGGCGCCGCGGCGCGGTACGCGACAACCGTCGGCATCGAAGCCATCCAGGAGCGAAGCCGTGCCCTTGCCACTACGCTCAGGAATCGGCTGCCCGACGTCGACGGGGCCCGGGTCCTCGATCGCGGCACCGAGCTCGGCGCCACCGTGACCGCGTCCTTCGAGGGGCACCGGCCATCGGATCTGGTGACGGCCCTTCGCGAGCGGAAGATCAACACCACGGGCCAGAGCCGGATGGACGCCGTCATCGACTACGACGACAAGGGGGTCGATGGCGCCTTGAGAATGTCACCCCACTACTTCAACTCCGAGTCTGAAGTGGACGCCCTTCTCGACGCACTCCGGGAGATCGTCTCGTGACCCGCGTGGTCCTGCCGTGAAGAAATTCTGTGAGCCCTCCGTACACCCTCGTACGAGCATCAGGCTCGGAAGGGAGTAAAGGTTGCAACGGGAGTTGGAGCTGGAGCTGATTCGAAAGTGCAAGTCCGGACAATCCCGGTTCTATGAGCCATTGGTCCGGGCCTACGAGCCCGCGGGGCTCCGTCTCGCCATGGCGATGATGGGGAACGCGGACGACGCGAAGGACGCGTTACAGATGGCGTTCATAAAGACGTACGACACGCTGCCGAGGTTCGACCTGCGGCGGCCCTTCGGTCCGTGGTTCTTCCAGATCTTGAGGAACCAATGTCGAGACATGCTCAGGAGCCGGAAGGCCAAGTTCAACCTCGAGGCGTTGGACGAGCGCTTGGAGGAGCGGCCGGCCGATACGGAGAAGGGCCCCGAGCGAATGCGGCAGCGCAACGCCGCCAAGGAACTCCTCTGGTCGGCGTTGGAGCGTATCGGAACCGACCACCGTGAGATCCTGGTCCTCAAGGAGCTCCAGGGATTCCGGTACGCCGAGATCGCCCAGATACTGGACATCCCGGAGGGCACCGTAGCCAGCCGCTTGTACCACGCGCGAAGCGCGTTGAAGGACGCACTCCACGAGATGGACGCGGAGTACCCGTGAGCGACCAGATCACCCCCGACGACCTCATGCGCTACCTCGATGGCGAGATGTCGCCGGAGGAGCGCACCCGAACAGAAGCCGCGATGGCGGCTTCCACAGAGCTCCAGCGGGACTTCGCTTTGTTCAGAGCCTTGAAGTCGGACATCCAGGGGCTTTCCATCCACCCCGCGACCTATCGCTCGTCGGTGTGGGACCAGGTGAACGCCCACGTGAACCGGCCCATGGGTTGGGCCCTCCTTCTCATCGGGGTCGCGGTCTGGATGGCCTACGGAGCCTACGTCTTCGCCACGTCTCCAGCCTCGCCGTGGGAGAAGCTGGGGACCGGCGCCATCGCCATCGGCATCCTCATGCTCCTCGCCTCGGTCATCTGGGAGCGGCTCCGTGAATGGGAGACCGACCCGTACAGGGACGTCTACCGATGATCATCGTCACCACGCCGACCGTACCGGGCTCGTCCGTCACGGAGGCCCTGGGCCTCGTCCGTGGGAGTTCCATCCGAGCCCGTCACCTGGGCCGCGACATCATCGCCCAGCTCCGCAACGTGGCCGGGGGTGAGATTCACGAGTACACGAAGATGCTGGCGGAGGCGCGTGAGCAGGCCGTGGACCGGATGATCGAAGAGGCACAGATGCTCGGAGCCGACGCGGTCATATCGGTCCGGTTCCAGACGTCCATGGTCGTTTCCGGCGCTGCCGAGATGCTCTGCTACGGGACCGCGGTACGGTTGGAGCACGACCGCTAAGCTCCTTGCCGTTCCCCGCCGCCCCCCGACATCTTCGCTCTTCCTCTCACAGCGGGGACGCTCTTGGCGGCTTTGGCCATCCTCCAGCACGACGCCCGAGTCGAAGCGCGGCTCACCGATGCGCTTTCCGGCGCGCACGACGTCTTGGTGCGTCCTACCTGGATGGCCATGGAGGAGACGATAGGCCGCGGTGATGTGGAGGGGTGCCTCATCGATGCAGATCACCCGGACGCCGCAACGGCATCCCGGCGGATCTCCGCCCTTCGCGACACCTTTCCGGACATCGCCATCATCACGTGCATCGACCCGAATCGGGCCGAAGAGTACTTCGACCTCGGCAGCCTCGGTGTCGACGGCCTGGTGGTCTCCGACGAGCGACCGACGAAGGTCCGGGCCGACATCGACGCGGCCCTGTCCCGGGCGAGGGCACAGCGTATCGAGCGGATCCTCGTCGATCGGCTCGAGGCGCCGGGTCCGGCGGCCGTGGCGTGGGCCATGGAGCACGCCGGCCCCGACACCTCGGTCAGCCGTCTGGCCGCCGCCCTGGGCCACTCACCTCGCTCCCTTCGCGGCGCCCTTCAGTCAGCCGACCTCCCCGGTCCCGGACGCATTCTCCTCTGGGGACGCCTGCTCCTGGCCGGCGCGCGACTGGGGGACGACGACCGGCGCGTGGAGGACGTGGCATTCTCCCTCGGGTATTCCACCGCGACATCCTTCGCCCGGGCCATGAAGGTACATACGGGGCTCACCCCCGCCGCCGTATCGAGACGGGGAGGCATGGAGGTGGTCCTGGAAGCGCTCATTCCACCGGCGGAGCGGGTGCGGCGACGGGCATCGGGATCCGGCGGCAAAGCGCTGCACAGGCCGCTGCGTGTCCTCGGCCTCACCCTCACGTCGGGGACCGTCGCCCTTCTCGCCTCGGGGTGCGCCACGTTCGGGATCGGCGGCTCGGGTGTGGATCGCGCATCGCTAGGGGAGGTCCTCACCAGCCCCCCCTTCGATCAGATGCATGTCGGCGTTCTCGCCGCCGACGCCACCACAGGCGAGGTGCTCTACGACCACAACGGGCAGCGGAAGTTCATCCCTGCCTCCAATCAAAAGATCCTGGTCACGGCGACGGCCCTATCCCTCCTCGGGCCGGATCACCGGTTCCGCACGGAGGTATGGGCGGCGGGAACCCTCCGTGACGGCCACCTGGAAGGTGATCTGGTGCTTGTCGCCTCTGGCGATCCCTCCCTGTCCGACCGGTACTGGCCCAGCGGCACCCATGCCCTCGAAGCGCTCGCCGACAGTGTCCGAGCCGCCGGCGTGCGCTATGTGGCGGGACGGGTTTTCGTAGATGTCGCCATGTGGGACTCGGCGACCGTCGGCCCGACCTGGGAAGTCGAGGATCTTCGCTATTCTTACGGCTCCACCGGCGGCGCCTTCGCCATCGACGAAGGGACGCTGGAGGCTGTCGTCCGTCCGGGAGCCGAGGTCGGCGATACGGCTCGGGTTACCTGGAGTCCGCTGGGTACACACGACTTCGTGGTGTCCCAGGTGCTCACCGTGCCTTCGGATAGCTCGACCCGTATCCGACCGAGCTACCTCCCCGAATCACGGAAGATCCTGCTCGAGGGAACCGTCGCCGTGGGGACAGCGGACACGACGTCCTTCGCGACACGTGACCCCGTGCGCCAGGCCGCCCATGCCTGGCTCCGGGCACTCCGGCGGGCCGGTGTCGACTCCGAGGGCCTCCAGATCGGATGGCGATCGGATCGAGCGGTAGGCGCCGGCTGCCGATCAGGAGCGCTCGATTCGTGCCCGTCCGCCGGCTTGGTGGCCGTCATCGAGTCGCCTCCGGTGTCGGAACTGGTAGCCGGGATTCTCGAACCGAGCCAGAACTGGATGACGGAGCAGTTGGTGCGGACGCTGGGAGCACGCTTCGGCAAGGAAGGGAGTTGGAGCGAGGGCATCGATGTCGTCGAGCGCTTCCTCATCGACGAGGTCGGCGTGGACTCCACCGATGTCGCTCCGCGAGACGGTTCGGGCCTATCGGCCTACAACCTGGTGACGCCCCGGGCCCTGACGAGGGTTCTGACGTACATGCACCGAGGCCCCCACGCCGCGGCGTACCGAAGCGCCATGGCCGAGCCCTTGGAGGAGGATTCGACCCTGGAGCGTAGGCTCCCCGGTCTGGAAGGCAGGCTCTTCGCGAAGACCGGCACCATATCCAACGTGAACTCTCTTTCGGGGTATCTCGTAAGGGAAGACGGGCGGGAACTCGTGTTCTCCGTCCTGACCAACGGTTCCGGCCTGCCGGCATCGCAGGTTCGCCGGGCCATCGACGATGTCGTCGAGATCCTGGCTCGCTAGCCACACCTCGCAGCTTCCCGATTCACCATGAGCGACTTCGACCTCCCAGACCTTCCGTCCGACGAGGAACTGGGCATCACCGACGAGGATCGGGAAAAGTACGGCGACGACCTTCCCGACGACGGCCCGGAGATGTCGCCCGAGGAGATGGAGGCGCTTCTCGGAGGGCCTACTCCTGCTCCGAAGGCGTCGGGGGCGGCACCCGACCGGAAAGCCCAACGGGCAGCGAAGAAGGAGGCGAAGAAGCAGGAAAAGGCGGCGAAGAAGGCGGCCAAAGCGGCTGAGCGTAGAGCCCAGGCGGAAGCCAAGGCCATGGCGAAGTCGGAGGCCCCGGCCGACCCGGCTGCCGCCAGGCCGCAGTCCGCGACAGTGGCCGGAGCCGTGGCAGGCGGTGCGGCGACCGACGACTCCGGCTCCGGCCCAGATGGAGCGGCCTCGGACGACACGGGCTCGGGCGCCGCTGACCCGGCTGCCGCCAAGGCGAAGTCCGCGGCCGGAGCCGGCGCAAGCGCCGGAGGCCCACCTGCCCTAGCGACCATGGCGCCATGGCGGGGACCGGTGACCCTGGTCTTCATGGTGCTTCTTTCGATCTTCGCCAGCACCCGTACAGGCCAGGTACGGCCGGAGCCGTCCAACGCCGACCAGACCGACTTCTCATCGGCCCGGGCCATGGGTCTCGTCGAAGACATCGCCCGGGAGGCCCACCCGCCAGGGTCGCCCGAGCACCAACGGGTCCGGGAGCTCCTCCTCGAACGACTCGCACAGCTGGGTCTCGAGCCGGAGGTCCAGACCGCCACGAGCTTGCTGGAGATTCCGGCGAGTGACACAGGAGACGACGGAGTCGCCCAGGTCGCCACCGTCCGCAACATCGTCGCTCGCATTCCCGGCTCGAATCCCACGGGGGCAGTCCTCGTCACCGCGCATTACGACAGTCGCGGAATCGCCCCCGGCGCCGGAGACGACGCCAGCGGCGTAGCGACCATCATCGAGGCGCTCAGGGCCCTGCAGACGGGGCCGACCCTCCGCAACGACATCATGGTCCTCCTCACCGACGCAGAGGAACTCGGCCTCCTCGGTGCCCGGGCCTTCGTCGACCAGCACCCTTGGATGGCGGAAGTCGACCTCGTGCTGTCGTTCGAGATGAGGGGTGGCAGCGGACCCTCCATCATGTTCGAGACCAACGAGCGGAACGGTTGGGTCGTGAGGGCTCTCCAAGCGTTCGACCCCCACCCGTTCGCCAACTCCATGGCGTACGAGGTCTATGAGCGCCTGCCACGCGACACGGACTTCACGCCCTTCAAGGAGGCGGGGGTCCAGGGGCTGAATTTCGCCGCCATCGACAACGCCCACGTATACCACCAGGTCTACGACGCCCCGGAGAACCTCTCCGAGTCGACCCTTCAGCATCACGGCGTTCGCGCTCTGGAGGGTCTGCGCTACTTCGGCAACGCTGACCTCACGTCGGTCAATGACGCCAACGTGGTCTTCTTCAGCGTGCCGGTCCTGGGCCTCATCGTGTACGACCAGATCTGGGTGCTGGCCGTGTCGTTCCTGAACCTGATGCTCTTCGCGCTACTCGTGGCCGCGACCCGGCGTGGTGGGGGCCGGGTATCGCGTATGGCACTCGGAGGCCTCCTCTCCCTGCTGCTGGTCGTCAGCGCGTACTTCATCGGCGACGCCGCTTTCGGATGGCTGACCGGCCGGCACGCCGAGTACGGCGCACTCCAGGGCTCGGCCTTCCACAGCGAGGGCTGGTACGTGTTGGCCCTGGCCTTCACCAGCCTCCTTCTGGTCGTCGCGGGCTCCGTCGCGAGCCGGCGCTGGATCGCGCCCGTCGAGGTTGCCGTCGGCGCCGCGGTCCTCCCTCTGCTCGTCGCCGTCGGCGCCGGCTTCGCGGCACCCCTGGCAGCGATGAACCTCCAGTGGCCCCTGGCGGCCGGTCTCGTCGCTGCGTGCGTCATGGCACTCCTTGGATCACGGGCATCAGGAGGTGTGGGATGGCTCGTCTACCTGCTCCTGGCCGTGCCGGTCTTCGTGATGGTCCAGCCGGTGATCGAGCTCCTGTGGTTGGCCCTGAGTCTCGAGTTGGCTGGCATACTCGCAGCGCTTACTACCCTGGGCTTCTTCCTGACCCTGCCGCTCCTCCACTCCCTCGAGGCACCCAACCGCTGGTGGGCGCCTGCCGTTCTCTTGCTTGCAGCCGCCGGCACCATGGGGACGGGAGTTCTGACTTCGACGCCCACCGCCGAGCACCCGGCACCGAGTACCCTCGTCTACGCCTACGAGCACGGAGCGTCCTCGGCCATCTGGGCGACGGCTCCGCAGGAAGCCACCTCCACCGAGGCCTGGGCGTGGGTTGTGGAGCGGGCCAACGCCGAGCCCACGACGACGGCTTCTCTCGAAGCCTTCGGGTTACCCGGTAGGAATTTCGCCACCGCCCCGGCACGGGTCCTCCTCGCCGAGCCACCTTCCGTTGTCATCGCCACCGACACCGTCATCGGCGACGCTCGTCGCGCGGTGGTGCACGTCCGATCCAGGATCGGCGCCGAATCCATCGGAGTCGAGCTCGGAGGCGACACGCGGGTAGTCAGCATCAATGGCCAGCCGGTGAGCGACGTCGAGGAGGTGCGCTGGATCGCCCATTGGGGCGTGCCCGACACGTCATTGGTCCTCGAGTTCACGACGCCGCCCGAAGGGACCCTCGACCTTCACGTGGTCGAGCATCTGCTGCGTCCGGAGGAGTTCCTGGGCCGCGATGCATTTCGTCGCCCGCCCACACTCGCACCCGACATCAATCGGTTCAGCGACCGCGCAGTGTTCAGATACCCGTTCGATGATGGATCGGAGGGCGTCGTAGCCTCGGACACGACGGCAACTCCCGGTACGACATCCGCTCCCGATACAGTGGCCGTCCAGGACACCACGGCCACCCCGGACACCAGCGCCACCCCGGACACCAGCGCCACCCCGGACACCAGCGCCACCCCGGACACCAGCGCCACCCCGGACACCACGGCCACTCAGGACACCACCGCTGCCCCGGGCGCTACGGCAGCCAAGCCCGAGCACGCGCCGTGGCCTGGAGGATGACCCGAGGGGCCCGAAGGCTCGCCTCACTCGCGTGCGCCTCGACACTCGCGGCGTGTGCGTCCGGCGCCACCTCTGCCGCCCCCGGGGTCGTCCGTTCTGCTGGGCCTTCGCCCAATGACATCGCCTTCGAAGTCCCCGCCTGGTCGGGCCGATGGTATAAGGGCAACACGCATACGCATACGACGGAGAGCGACGGCGACTCGTCTCCGGAGTACGTCGCCCGGTGGTACAAGGACCACGGGTACGACTTCCTCGTGCTGTCGGACCACAACGTCTTCACCGACCCGGCACACCTCGAGCACCTGGTGGACTCCACCTTCCTGCTCATCGCAGGTGAGGAGGTGACTTCGGGGTTCGGCGGAGCTTCAGTGCACGTGAACGGCCTGAACATTCCCCACATGGTCGAAGCCCGTCGGGCCAGCTCTCTCGTCGCAACCATCCAGGCCAACGTCGACGCCATCCGGGAAGTGGAGGGCGTGCCCCACATCAACCATCCCAACTTCCAGTGGGCGTTCGGAGCCGACGAACTCCTACAGATCCAGAACGACAAGCTCCTGGAGATCTGGAACGGGCACCCGACGGTCCACAACGAGGGCGGGGGCGGAGTGCCCTCCCTGGTCGAGGTGTGGGACATCCTCCTGACGGGTGGCAAGCGGATCTTCGGCATCGCCGTGGACGACGCACACCACTTCCAGGGGGAGTTCTCTCCCGATCGCGCCAACCCCGGTCGGGGGTGGGTGGCGATCCGGGCGGAGGGACTCGAACCGCTGGCGCTCATGGCCGCCCTGGAGGCCGGCCACTTCTACGCGAGCACGGGAGTCGAACTGAGCGACATCGTCGTGACGCCCCGTCGCCTGGAGATCCACATCGCACAGGACCGGGACTTCAAGTACACGACGACGTTCTATGGCGCAGAAGGCCGACCCCTGGCCACGACCGTCGAGAACCCCGCGGTCTACCGGCTGAACCACGACGTGGGTTACGTTCGGGCCGAGGTCATCAACTCCCGGGGCGACGTGGCCTGGGTTCAACCCGTCTTCGTCGAAGGCCGCTGATCCATGCTGCGAGCTCTCGTCACCGCCGGCTTCCTCCTCGTAGCGGCCCTGGTCCTGTGGACCTCCTTCATCCTCGGCGTCGAGACGTCGGCAGGCACCCTCTTCATCAACCTCGGCACCGAGATCGTAGGTATCGTCATCACCGTCGCGGTGGTGGAGTGGTTCTTCGAGCGTCGCCGACTCCAGAACCGAGGCCGGCAATTGGCCGGCAACGCGCTCCACGCGGTGGAGCACGCCGTCTGGGTCTGGCAGGGTGGGCCCCGCCAGATGGAGACCGACGAAGTGCGGGGCATCCTGCACGCAGCGGATGACGACGACCCGCTGGCCGACTTCACCGAAGGGTTGCTCCTGAATATCGGAACCCGCGCGCGTCGGTTGCTTTCCAACGATCCGGAGGCTGTCTCAGCGCTTCCGGGCTTCATGAACGGTCTCGAGCATTTGGCCCGACTGAGCGCCATCCGAGACGGTAAGGAGCGCATGCGCTCACGAAAGGTCGCGGACATCCTCGACGAGGGTACGTCCGACCTGGCGAAAGCGCTCGGCAAGCCGACCGAGCGACACCTGGCGAGCCTGATCCGTTTCCGTGACCCGTCGCTCTCGAGTCAGGAACGTCGTCACTTCGGCGCAGGCCACCAGTCTTCGTACGGCGGCTTCAGGGACGCGCCCACCGACTTCGAGGAAGCCTGACGAACGTTCCCTGGCCCTCCGCTCTCCCTGGCCCTCCCCGTTCCCTGTCCCTCCGCTTTTCCTAGCCCTCCGCCTCCACGGCGGCCCGGGCTTTCCCCATGTATTTCCAGAGGCCAGGCTTCATGGGCATGTCGTGTCGTGCGAGTACGTCCTCGCCGCTCTCACTGCGGTACAGGTTGCTCAGCGAGGCGGCGATGCCGGGGTCGCCACCGGTGAACTCATCGATGAGAGCGGTAGACCGTCGCGCAAGCATCTTCACCTCGGGACTCGTGGGATCGAGCCCATCCTCCATTGCTCTGCCGAATGCCGAGAAGAGATCCCTCCACTCGACCTCGACCTGTCGGATGCGATCTTCGCCAACCGCTTCCCGGCGCGTGGCCAACTCGTCGAGCTGCTCGGCGGTATAGTACGTGTCGTACTTCAACGTGACCTCGATGGTCTTCGTGAGCTGGTCCACGGACAGGGCCTCGGCCGCCACGACCCGATCCAGGAGGTCGCCGACAAGGGCCCGGAGCCTTCGATGTCGACCGATCTCCTCGTCGATTCGTCGGATCTGCAGCTCGAGGGTCCTTTCCATGGAGTAGTCGGATCCATCGAGGCAATCCCGGATCTCCTCCAGAGACAGGCCGAGGTGCTTGAGTGAGGCGATGCGCTGCAGACGCCTGACCTCTTCCTCTCCGTATAGCCGGTGGCCCGCCGACGTGCGACGGCTGGGCCGCAACAACCCGATCTCGTCGTAGTGGTGTAGCGTCCGGACGGTGAGACCCGTCCGTGCTGCCAACTCTCCGACCTTTAGCGTCACATCCAAGCGCCCCTCCTCCGTCCCTCGACTCCGATTCACACCACCCTAATTCCTTACGTTACGTGAGGCGAAAGGGATGGCGCGAGGTCAGGGCTCGAAGTACCCGATGTGCTCGAGCATGAACGTCCGAACGGCTTCGGCGAGGAGGGCGGCATATGCCCGCCGGTTGGCGTCACTGTTGCGCAGGCCCGGATAGTGGTGCTCGATCTGGATTCCACTCACCAGCTCCGTGTCGGCAAGGGAACCGTGGCGCAAGGTGGAATATCCCCCACTGAAGTACGGGTCGGTCCCGGGTCCGGGGAAGGCCGGGCTCGGAACAGAAGGCACGCCGAGATCCTCCAGAAGCCCCCCCAAGCTCGTCGGTCCGCGAATCACCTGGGAGAAGGGCAGCGGCGAATCACGACCGATCTCGCGGATGCTGGTCTGCTGGACCGTCGCCAGGTTGTTCAGGGACCCGTCGTCGCCGTTGAGCCGATCCGCGGACAGGAGGTAGCCGAGCTCGAGGCGATCTTCCGGATGCCCGTGGCCGTGCATGTCGAAGTACATCCCTTCACCTCGGGTGACCATCTCCAGGCGGGCCATCTCGATGAAGCCGTGGAATTCCTCCCACGCCTGCTCGGCAAACGGGTCGCCCTGTGCCGCCTCCTCGATCTCGCGGTTGGGATCGAGCTTCACCCGATCCAGGTGCGAAATGACGACGTGTGGGGCGTGGCCCGTCAGATCGATGAAGGCATCCCGGACGGCCAGCGTGAGCTCACGGGTGTTCCGGTCCGTGACGACGACGCCCGAAGTCCGGTCCGCCACCTCGGAGGGAGTGAGGTCGCCGCCATGGGGGGCGGACAGGATCACAGGGAGCGTGCCTGGGATGTACTCGACATAGTCGTTGCGCCCAAAGTAGCTCACCCCCGGCTCGTACGCGTCCACCTCCGGCGGCACGTAGACCTCGACCGTCGCGGTGGCGCTCAGCCCCCCGAAACGGACGGTGAGCTCGGTGGTCCCGGCTGCGACTCCCGTCGCCACCCCGCGGTCGTCGACGGTGGCCACCCCCGGGTCGCCGCTCACCCACACGGCCCCGTCCGTGCCAACGTCCGCTCCGCCCACGCCTTTGGCGAAGACGAGAAATCGACTCGTCTCTCCCACATCTTTGACGAGTCCGGCCTCTGGTTCGACAGAGAGCTGGAGGACCTCGACGTCCGTGCCCCCGTCGCAGCCGAGGACGAACAGGACGATGATCCACGGATAGGCGATGCGATGCATGGTTCGAATCTAGGCATGGTCGGGAAGTCTCGCCCACCCCCTCGACCGTGGAAGGCCCGTCCCCCATAGTGGGGTTGGACCCCTGGGTGGGGTCCGACCCTCGAATCGAAGGAGCCCGCTCACGTGACTCCGATCCTCTTCGCCGCCCTCGTCGCCTTCCAACTTCCCGACAGCGGCCAAGTCATCTCGTCGCGAGTGGAGATCGTCCGAACCGAGTACGGCGTGCCCCACATCTTCGCTGACGATCTCGCCGCCATGGGCTTTGCCCTCGCGTGGGTGCAATCGGAGGACTACGGGGCCGAGGTCGCCGTCGGCCTCGTTCGAGGTCGCGGGACGTACGCCCGCCATGTCGGTCGTGACTCCATCGGTGGCGACTTCAACGCCAGGCAGACCCACGCCCGAGCCGTCGAGACGTACCATCGCTTGAGTCACGGGACCCGGGAGGTCTACCGCGGCTTCGCCGAAGGGCTGAACCACTACATCCGCCTGAACCCCGCCGAGTTCCCGGATTGGGTGGAGCCGGATCTCACGGGCATCGACGCTCACGCCAGGGACATCCAGAGCTGGAGTCGCGGGGACGCGGCGGCCTTCGTGCGCCGTGAAGAGGGGCGCGTCGAGTCGGCTTCCGGGGGTCGCGCCGGCGAACCGGGTGCAGAGGGAGCGCCCCTTCCTCGGTCGTGGACAGCAGCTCTGAACGATGCGTCTGAAGTCGACCCCGAGGTCGACGGGTCGAACGCCTGGGCACTCCACGGGAGCAGGACCGTGTCGGGCAACACCATCCTCCTCCGCAATCCGCACCTGTCGTGGACCGCCGGATACTACGAGGCCCACGTGCGTGTGCCGGGCGTCCTGGAGTTCTACGGCGACTTCCGCATCGGCGGTGCCTTCGGGATCATCGGCGGATTCAATCGGCACCTGGCCTGGGCCACCACGAACAACTCACCTCGCTACTCCCAGGTGTACGCACTGAACCGCCACCCGGTACTGGGCGACCACGCACTCCTCGACGGCGCGCCGCTCCCCATCGATGAACGGACGGTCTCTGTCGATTATCGGACGACCGACGGCGGCTCAGAGATCGAAAGCGAGACCACCCGGTGGACGACCTTCGGGCCGGTGATCCACGAAACCGCCGACAGGATCTACATCCTCAAGGATCCCCGGGACGGGGAGTTCAGGCGGGGTGAGCAGTTCCTGCGGATGATGATGGCGACGAACCTCGACGAATGGCTCGAGATCATGCGTATGCGCGCCCACTCGAGTTCGAACTTCACCTACGCAGACGCTGACGGGAACATCGCCCTCTACTACAACGCCCGGATTCCCGACCTCCCCCATGCGCCCACCGGCGACACCGCTGCGGTAGCTCGTTCGTCGGCCGACATCTGGTCCGAGCTGGCACCATGGGAGGAGCTGCCCCTGTACCTCAATCCGCCGGGTGGGTACGTCCAGCAGGCCAACGACACGCCCCACTACATCAATCTCAATGTGACGTTGGGGCTCGATAGCGTTGCGGCGAATCTCCCTGAGCCACGCCTCCGACTCAGGAGCCAACTCTCCTTCGATCTCATCCACGGCGACGACCGCCTCACCCTCGACGAGGTCGTCGAGCGGAAGCATTCTCCGAGGATGCTGGCCGCGGAGCGCATGGTCGACGCACTGCTGGAGATCATCGCCGGCTCCGCGGCCGCAACCGAGCTCGCCGAGGCCCGAAGCGTCTTGGCTCGTTGGGACCGGACCGCCGCCGCGGAGAGCCGCGGAGGGGTCCTTTTCGCCCGCTGGCTCGACGAGTACCAGGAGCGGGTGGACAGCGCCTTCTCCATCCCGTGGACGCCGGAGCGGCCCACAGAAACCCCCTATGGAGTGGCTGCGCCCGGACCGGCCATCTCGGCCATGTACCACGTGGTGGGCAACATGCGCGCCGCAGGCACTCCACTCGACGTCGCATGGGGTGACGTCCACCGCGTGATCCGCGGTAGCGTGGATGAGCCGGTTTCGGGCTGCGAGGGTGGGATGGGCTGTTTCCGCACCCTCTCCTTCGCCGAGACTCCGGATGGTCGGCGCGCGGTGAACCGCGGCGATGGCTGGGTCTTCGTCGTGGAGCTCGGGGGACCGGCGCCGACGGGTCGGTCCATCCTCTCCTACGGACAGAGCAACCAGGAGGACTCCCCCCACTTCGACGATCAAGCGGCGTTGTTCGCTCGGGGCGAGATGAAGAGGATCCGCTGGACCGACGACGAAATCGAGGCCGGTGCGATTCGTCGTTACCGGCCGGGACAGGACAACCGTTGAGGAGGACTCGGTGGGGACGCCCCGTTCCCTCCCTTGCCGCGCCGTCGATGCGCCGGGCATGTTGGCGAGCATGAAGACGATGTCGCACCTCGCGCTCATGCGACCCCACGATCGCGCTTCCGCCTTTCAGCTCGAGGGCCTCGAGTCGGACCACCGCGTGCCCGTCGGGGAGACCGAGCAGATCTACGTGGCCCTCACGAAGAAGCAGGAGCCGGCCGAGATGGTGCGTTATCCCGACTCCGGCGGTTGGACGCAATGGCGATACATCCATCGGCTCTACTCGACGCTGGAGTGGTGGGAACAATGGCTCGGGGAGAAGCCGATCTCGTGACGGATCGCGCTTCGGCGCTCCAGCCCCTTCTCGTCGCCGCCATCGTGCTGGTGGCACACGCGTCGCTCTATCCGGGCGTCGCCGACCTGGATGCGTTCTATCACATCGGGCACGCCCTCGCCTATCTCGAAGGATCCCCCTTCGACACGTCCCTGCCGTGGGCGACCCGGTCCGCCATCGGGAGTATCGGCGGCGACCTCTGGTGGGGCTTCCATGTCTTCTCGTTGCCCCTCGCCGGTGTGGGGGGAGTGGAGTGGGGGATACGCGGAGGAGCGATGATCCTCACACTGACCCTGGCGTTCACCTTCATGGTCGTCCTCCGACGCCACGGGGTGAAGGGCGCCGGGTGGTGGGCGATGCTCTTCCTCCTGGCCGTGCCGAACGTGCTCTTCCGCAACCTCATGTTTCGCCCCCACGTCCTGTCGCTGGCCGCCGGGCTCGCCCTCCTGTCCGTCTGCGTTCGAGGTCGTGTCTGGCAGGTGCTCCTCCTGAGCGCGGCCATCAGCTGGCTCCATCTCAGCCTTTTCTGGCTCGGGCCGCTCATCGTGGGGGTTTACTCCGTGGTGAGGATCCCCGTCACCGTCGGGCTCGGCCCGGACCCCGACGACCAGAGCGTCGGCCTCGCCTTCGCCCTGCCCGCGGCCGTGGCGGGAGCCGTCCTTGGATGGCTCCTTCGACCTGATGCCCTGGCGGCCGCTACGCTCCTGAGGATCCAGCTCGTCGAGCTCTTCGCCCTGAAGGCCCTCGACCTGCCCCTCACCTTCGCGGGGGAGTTGGCCCCACTCGGGCCCTTCGAAGCGCTGAGGATGAGCGGTCTCTTCTCGGTGGCCTGGGTGGTGGCGGCGGTGCTGCTCCTGAGTCGCGGAAGCGTCGCCTGGCGCGGAGCAAGCGTGGATGGGACGGAGGGAGGCGATGGCCCCCGACGTCAGGAGCTAGCCACCTTCGGCTGGACGGCGATGCTCCTCTCTACGCTCTTCCTTCTCGTCTCGCTCACGTCGGCTCGGCGGGCCCTCGAGCAGTGGCTCGCCTTCGGCTTCCTGACGCTGCCCTTCGCGTGGCGGATCGTGCGCGACTCCTGGCGGGGATGGCCGGACGGCAGGCGTCGGGCCTGGAGGCTCGCGGCCCTCGTCACCCTGGCCATCCATCTCGGGTGGTTCGGCTGGCGCCATGCCCTCAACGTCTCCCTCGTGGCCTTCCCGGCCTCGACGCTGGCCGAGACCGCGGAGTACCTGGAGAGCAACAGCGAGCCGGGAGAGGTCGTCTTTCACGCCCGCTGGGACAATTTCGGACCGCTCTTTGCGCGCAACCGGACGAATCGCTACTTGGGCGGGATGGATCCGGTCTTTCTCTACGCCCACGATGCTGCCTCGTACTGGGAGTTCTTCTTCCTCTCCGTCGACGCCACCAACGAGTGGACGTGCGACGCCTTCCCCTGTTCGGAGGGCACGGCCACGGACACGCACCAGGCCTTGAGGGAGCACTTCGGCGCCAGGTGGATCGTCGTGGAGCCGGCGCGGAATCCTCGGCTTGCCCTCTACCTGCTGGAGGACGCCCGATACCGTCTCGCCCACGATGCCCAACGATCCGCCGTGTTCGAGATCCTCCCCGCCGAAGAAGGCGACTGATGCGCGTCGCCCTTTTCGCCACCTGCCTCGCCGACCAGTTCTTCGCCGACGCGTGTGCCGACACGGTTCGGCTCCTGCGCCATCTGGGTGTGGACGTTGAATTCCCCGAGGCCCAAACCTGTTGCGGCCAGCCCGCCCACAACAGCGGCCACGCCAAGGACGCGAAGCTCATGGCGGCCCACACCCTCACGGTCTTCCAGGACGCGGACCACGTCGTCCTGCCCTCGGGTAGCTGCGCGGCCATGGTCCGTTCCGTCTACCCGCGGATCCTCGGTATCGATGCCGCCCGGACATTGGCCTCCAGGACGTGGGAGCTCTCCCACTTCCTCGTGGAGGTCCTCGGTGTAGAGTCACTCGGCGAGGGTCTGGCCGGCAGGCGCATCGCCTACCACCATGGATGCCACGCGCTGCGGGAACTCGGCGTCGAGAGCCAGCCGCTGCGGCTTCTCCGAGGAGGCGGAGCGGAGGTCGTCCCGTGGGAGGCCGACCGCGAGTGCTGCGGCTTCGGTGGCCTGTTCAGTGCGAAGATGCCCGAGGTCTCCGCCGGCATGGCCGACCGGAAGCTCTCCACACTTCCCCCTGTGGACGTGGTCACCTCCGCAGACGGTGGATGCCTTCTCCAGATGAAGGGACGTGACGAGGCCCGTCGGGGCGGACTGCGCTTCATCCACCTCGCGCGACTCCTCTGGCGATCCACCGGGGAGGCCGCCCATCAGACCTCGGTGAGCTCTCCATGAGCCACGACGACTGGCCCAACCCCAGCGGCTACCCGGCGACTTCCGCCGATACCATCCGCAAGCACCCCCATGTGCGCGACGCCGTGGGATCGGCCACACGGACCTTCGACGCCAAGCGCCACGAGGCGTACGCCGCCATCGAGGCCGACGCCTGGAGGGACTGGGCACGGGACGTGAAGACCCACGCCCTCGGCCGCCTCGACCATTATCTCCTCGAGGCCGAGGAGGCTCTCGAGAGGAACGGGGTCACGGTGCACTGGGCAGAGACCGCGGCCGACGCGCTCGCGGTGCTGGACGAGCTGGTGGCTCGCCACGGAATCCGGACCGCAGTGAAGGGAAAGAGCATGCTCAGCGAAGAGCTGGCGGTGAATCGGCACCTTGAGGGCCTCGGGGTCCGTCCGGTGGAGACCGACCTCGGCGAGTACATCATCCAGCTCCTCGGCGAGCCACCCAGCCACATCGTCGGCCCGGCCATCCACAAGAGCCTCGACGACTGCCGGCGCCTCTTTCACCGTCGCCTTGGCACGCCGCTGGATGCGGACCCCGACCGACTGGCCAGGGCGGCTCGCGACGCCCTGCGTGATGAGTTCCTGGTCGCCGACCTGGGAATCTCCGGAGGCAACTTCCTCGCGGCCGATTCGGGCACCGTCGCCCTCATCGAGAACGAAGGAAACATCCGGCTCACGACGAGTCTCCCCCCCGTGCACGTCGCCTTCGTCGGCATCGAGAAGGTGGTGCCACGGCTGGCGGATCTCGCAGGGTTCCTCCAACTCACTCCCCGGGCGGCCACCGGCCAGCCCATCGGGAACTTCGTCTCACTCATCCAGGGCCCCCGCCGAGGCGACGAGGTCGACGGCCCCGACGAAGTGCACGTCGTCCTGGTGGACAACGGGCGCACGCGGATCTTCGACGACGACGACGGGTGGGAAGCCCTTCGCTGTGTTCGATGCGGAGCTTGTCTGAACATCTGCCCGGTGTATCGGCAGACGGGGGGCCACGCCTACGGCTGGACGTACTCGGGGCCCATCGGCGCGATTCTGGCTCCTGGGCTCCTGGGTCTCGAGGGGGGAATGCCCCTGCCCCACGCGTCGAGCCTCTGCGGCGCGTGCGCCGACGTGTGTCCGGTGCGCATCCCCATTCCCGAGCTGCTCCTCCACTGGAGGGAAAAGAGCGTGGAGGCCGGGCTGGACGCCCGACCGGAGCGTTGGGGCTCCTCTCTCTACGCAGCCGCTGCCCGGCGACCGAGGCTGTTCCGAACGGCGGGCGAAGCCCTGCGCCGGACGCCCTGGGCCGCCATGAGCTCCTCTCTCCCTATCCTGAGTGGCTGGGTGAAGGAGCGAGCCGCGCCCGAGCCCAGCCCGAAGAGCTTTCGGACGATGTGGAAGGAGGGGATCGAGTGAAGACCACACCACCCACCGACTCGGCCCGGGCCAGGATCCTCGGGAGGCTCCGGGCGTCCATCGAGCGACGAGCCTCCACGGACCGACCAGCCTCCTCAGATCGACGAAGCTCGCTGACGGAGCACCCGGGCCCGTTCCTCGGAGAGCGCCCGGACGTGGAGGGGAAGCCCGCCGGCGAGGGAGCCGCCCTGGATGGTTTTAGAACGATGTTCCAGTTATCAGGTGGCGAGGTCGTGGAGCTCGGCGACGAGGCTGCCGCCCGCTCGTGGATTCAGCAGCTTGACGGAGCGACATCGGTTTGTCTCGGCACAGGGGCGCCCGACCTCCTTCCCACCCTGCCCAGGGTCGAGCCACACCTAGCGGACCTCGCGATCTCCAGAGCCAGAGCAGCAATCGGAGAAACTGGAAGTATCGTTCTAGATTCTAGGGACGGGCGACGAGCTCAGCTCCTGGCACCAACCCACGTCGTCCTGGTGGAGAGCCGGCATGTGCATCTCACCCTCGCCGACGCTCTCACCGCCATGGCCTCCGATCTCCCGTCTGCCATCGGGCTCCACTCGGGCCCGTCGAAGTCGGCGGACATCGGCCAGGTGATGGTGCGGGGGGTCCACGGACCCGGCCGGGTCATCGCGGTGGTCCTGACCGGGTAGCCAAGCGCAGTCGCGTCCTTCATGTTGGCGCTCTTCACCGTCCACATCCGGCCTTCCCGGGAGAGCACGTGACCGTCGCTACCGAATCAGGCAAGCTCCAACGCGTCCTGCGGGTCCGGGACGGCCTGGCCGTCACTGTCGGCATCGTCATCGGGGCCGGTATTCTCGGCACGCCGGGGCTCATCGCCGGTTACCTCGGCGATCCCGTCACCATTCTCGCCATGTGGTTCTTCGGCGGGGTCGTCGCGGGCCTGAGCACGTTGGTCCTGGCGGAGATGGCGGCGGCACTACCAGAGGCCGGAGGCAAGTTCGTCTACGCCCGCCATGCGTGGGGCCCGACCATGGGCTTCGTCGCGGGCTGGTCGGAGCTCCTGGTCACTCGCGGGTTCAGCGGCGCCTCGAAGGCGGTCCTCATCGCGACGTACATCATCACGCTGACCGGCACCGGATCGGTGCGGATCCTGGCCCTGGCCGTCGTCCTCGGCTACTTCGTCCTCCACACCCGGGGGCTGAAGACGAGCACGACCTTCCAGAACGTCACGACGCTCATCAAGGTCCTCATTGTCCTCATCATCGCTGCCGTGGGCCTGGCCGGCGGCAACGCCTCGGGGCTCGGTACCGATGCCCTCGTCAGCGGAGAGGTCGCCGGGCTCCTGGGATACGCTTTGGCCTACCAGTCCATCTCCTTCGCCTACTACGGCTGGGAGGATGCCGCAAAGATGTCGGAGGAGGTCATGGATCCAGGCCGAGCCCTCCCGCGCATCCTGTTGGGTGGGGCCATGGCTGTCATGATCCTCTACCTCCTCATGAACATCTCCTTCCTCGCCGCGATGACGCCGGCGGAGATGGCCGGATCGGAGCTCGTGGCGGCCGACGCCACCGCAGCCGTCTTCGGCGACGCCGCTGGAACCATCGTGGTGGTGGCCAGTCTGCTCATTCTCATCAGCAGCGCCAACGTCAATTTCCTCGGGCTCCCCCGCGTGGCATACGGTCTGGCCCAGAACGGGCTGGCGCCCCGGGCCTACACGAAGGTCGACGAGCGCGGCACCCCCAGGAACGCCCTCTACTTCATCTCGGCCTGGATCGCGCTCCTGGCCCTGACCGGGGCATTCGAGTTCCTCATCCGGTTCATGATGACCGTGGCCATCACCGTCGACACCATGGTCCTGCTCGGCTACTTCAAGCTCCGGGCTTCGCGACCCGACCTCGAACGGCCCTTCCGGATGCCGGGCCACCCGGTACTTCCGGCTCTCACCATCGCGTTGTACCTGGCGATCCTGGTCATCCTCGTCTGGACACAGCCGATGCTCGCCCTCGGCGCAGGCTCCATGCTCCTGGTCATCCTCATCGCGGGCGTCGCGACCACCAGACGCCAGGCCGCCTCGGCGTGAGCCCGGCCACCCGGACGGTCAACGCTCTACTCCGTTCGGGAGTGACTCACGTCGTCGGAATCCCCGACAACACATCGGGACCGCTCTTCGACGAAGTGGTCCGCCACCCCACCATCCGCCTCGTTACGGTGACCCGGGAGGGGGAAGGCGTGGCACTGGCCTCCGGCCTGTGGCTGGGAGGTGCCTCCCCGCTACTGGTCATCCAGAACACCGGCCTCCTGGAGTCCGGCGACGCCATCCGCGGAACCGCCCTTCGGATGGGCGCTCCGTTGCCCATGGTGGTGACAGGGCGTGGCTACGCGAAGATGCGCCGAGCCGGCGCCGCACCCGATGACGAACGAACCCTCGAGTCCCTGACCCGTCCCGACGTGGACTCCGCCGCGCTGCTCACCGAGCCGACCCTGGACGCCTGGGGCATCCCGTGGACGACGTGCGACGAGGGAGGCGACCCTCCCGCGGACATCGCCGGACTCGTCGACGGGGCTCGTCGGGCGGAGCGACCCGTCGCGCTTATCCTCACCCGGCCCCTGGCCTGACCGTGCTCACCCCCGCCCAGCTCTTGCAGCCCCTGGCACAGCACCGGACAGACGAGGTGGTCGTGACGACCATGAGCGTGGTCCGGCCCTGGGGCCGGCTGTCGAACAGCGATCTCGACTTCGCCTCCGCCGATAGCGCCATGGGACACGCCGCCGACCTCGCCCTGGGTGTGGCACTGGCACGGCCCGAACGAAAGGTCGTGTGCCTCAACGGCGACGGAAGCATGCTCATGTGCCTGGGGACGTTGGCCACCGCCGTCGACGCGATGGCCACCAACTACGTCCTCGTGGTGTGCGACAACGGCGTGTACGAGATCACCGGCCGCCAGCCCGTGGCCGGGGCCCGTCGCCTGGACTGGACCGCCATGGCCGAAGCGGCTGGCTTCCGACACGTCTTCCGCTTCGAGGAAGCGCGGAGCTGGGCGTCGGCGGCGCCGGAGATCCTGACCCTCACCGGACCGACCTTCGTTCACGCCCTCGTCGAAGCCGGCGACGAAGGTCCCATCGGCCGGACGCCGGACGAAGCCGCCGGGTACCTGCAGTGCTCGCTGGCCGACTCGGCCCGCATCGTCAGGGGTGCGCTGGGATCGGCCTCCTAACGAATGGGCGCCCCCCGGCCTCCAATGGGTGAGCGGGCAGAAGCGCGTCTGAACAGGTGGCACTGCCCTACGAACACTCAGGACGCAGGAGACGGGATCATGACGGGACGTAGAGCGGCGCTCCTCACAGGAGCCGCCTTGGCGCTTTTCCTCGGCAGCGAAGCACACGCCCAGGACACCGAGGGTCGGCGCGGATCCAGGATGACGGCCTCACCGGAGAGGATCATGTCCATGCGTGAGCGGCTGGGGCTCACCGAGGACCAACTCCAGGCCCTCGAGCAACTCCGGGCCGAGGACGTGGATCAGCGCGCCCGGCGACGGGCGCAGATGGACGAGATGCGCTCTCGCCTGCGCGCCGGAGAGATCGAGCGAGACGAGATGCGCGCATTCATGGAGGAGCTTCGCGACGGGCAGTCGAATGCCGGCGATCGAAGCGCAAGAGTCGAGGGGATCCTGACAGAGGACCAGCTTGAATCGCTACAGGAGGTGCGCACTCGGCGCGCCGGGTTCCGCGGCAATCGCGGTTCGGTGAGGGGAGGCCGCGCCCAGGTGAGGGGAGGCCGCGCCCAGATTAGGGGTCCTCGAGCCCAGACGAGGGGCCTCCGCCCAGGAGTCCGAGGTGCCCAAGGTGACATGCGTGGCGCCCGGGGGCAGTTTCGTGCCCGGCGGGGTGTGATCCGTGGCGGCCGCGCTCAGATCAGAACGCAGCGTGGGAACTTCGGGATGCAGCGCCGGGACATGCGGATAGGCCGGGGCGCCCCCTGATAGCGGGGAACCCCCTAGTTGTTCTCCCTGAGCCACTTCCGCAGGTCACCGACGTCGTAGCGCCCGTTGCCGTTGCCGATGGCGTCCAGGTGGGCCAGGTCGCCCGGCGTCAACGCGTCGGAGTCGTCATCCAGGATCATGTCCAGGAGCGCCAGTTGATCGACTTCCCACGCGATTGGTGCTGAAACCTGGACGACCACGGGTGCCGACTCGTTGCCCGCGGAGTCCCGGACTCGGAAACTGAACTCGAAGGGGCCGACGTCGGAGAGCGATCCCAGGAGCACGAGCTCGTCGCCGACGGCATCCAAGGCGAAACCCGGCGGGAGATTGCCCACTCCAGTGTACGGTCCGCGCCCCCCTGCGATCCGGACCGGCGCCTCGAAGGTCCTGATCTGCATGACCTGGAAGGGGCCCGGCGGAGGCACGAGCTGTGGTGTCGACCCCGTGGAGAGCACGATGACCGCCTGCTGTCCATCCACCCGGACCTCGTGCACCATGGCTGAGGCGTACCCACCGGCGTTCAAGGCCAACTGGGGGCTGGAGTGATAATTGAGCTTGCCCGACTCCGCCCAGATTCCCCAGGCGTCATCCGCCACCCCGCGATTGCCTCCCTCGGTCGCCATCCGAAGCAAACCGTCGTCGTCGTCGCGCTCTAGAAGGATGAGGGGGTAGGGGTCGTTGGTGGTGGGATCGGGCTTGGCACCGAGGGGCAGGCTCTCGTCGAGGTGGTAGAAGAGCACGCCAGCTGCCGGGAGCTCGTGATCGAAGCCGATCTGGCCACGATACTCCACCACGAGGAACTCCTGCCCGGCGTCATCCAGCGGAATCTTGAGACCGTGACCCGAAGTCTGAATGGGCTCCAGAACGATCTCCTCGTTCCAAACCTCGCCGGGATCCTCCAGGTCGACCCACTCGAGCCAGGCTTTCGAGGGAGCGCTCAGATGGGACGGGCCGAACGGATCACGCAGCTCGCCTTCGTCCTCCACGTCACCACAACCCCACGACCCGGCGGCCATGAGCCCCCAGCACCCCAGGACCCAGCGTCGGCCCCGAGGGCCCAAGTCGCGATCGACCCAGTGGTAGTAGTCGGGCAGGCCCAGCACGTGGCCATACTCGTGTGTGATCACGTTGGCGGTCTGCAGCCCCTCTCCGGTGCAATCGCTGACGCCTTGCGTGATGTAGCCGTCGATCTCGATGAACGTCTTGTCCGGGTGTGCGCTGGCGTCGTTGGTCTGGTACGGATCGCCTGTGCCGGTTCGCCAACGCATGCTCGAACGGTGGGGCCAGATGGAGGGTCCTCCACACGATCCGGCCACCTCGAGGAACTCGACGACGAGGGCGTCGACGACGCCGTCGTCGTCTCCACTGTTGGGGATGCCGTCGGGCCCGTCGTTGTCGTACTGCCCGAAGTCCACGCCGACATCGGTGAGGTCGAGAGCCTCCACGTAGTAGCTGCCCAGGTCGGCGTCCTCACCGAAGCCGCTCTCGGTCCCGACGATCTCGAACATCGTCTTCGACGTGCGGACCCATGGAAAGACATCGCCCGTCACAGTGAAGTTGCCCAACGACATCTCGGTCATGGCGTCCGTGATCGTCCCCTTGTCAGCGGGACCGTCGAACAGCACGCGCTGAATCTCGCTTTCGGAGAACGTGGGGTACGGGTTCTCCGAGTCGGAGAAGAGAGCCAAAACCACCGGAACGCTGGCGGTGCCTGTGACGGGCGCCCGTCGCAGGCCGTTGGAGTCGACGCGGAAGAGCCCGTTGGTGAGTTCGAAAGCGTTCGGGTTCTGCTGGATGGTCCGGTAGTACGAGTCTGGAAGGGGGATCCCCCGGAGCTGGGCCTCGGCCTCGATGTCCTGGGCCGCGACAGGACCCTGCAGGCCCGTGGCCACCAGCGATGCCGCCACAATCGCGACGCGTCGACTGTCCGCCACCACACGCCTCATCGGGCGAACTCCAGCGTGTAGCCATCGACACTGGGCCGGAGGGCATCGTCGGGGCCCGCCACTTCGTGGATCACAGCCGCCGGCGGCTGTGTGGTATCGGGCACCGCCACCTCGAAGGAGAGGATCCCTCCGTTCTGGTCGATGAGGATCAGGCGCAGACTGCTGTCACCCGAACGCGCGTGTACGGAGGTGTTGCCGACTCCCGAGACCGAACCGATTCCGTCTCCCAGAAGGGAAACCACCGCAGCCCCTTCCGCGCCGTGGGGACCGATCAGTGTCGCCGTCATCGTCCCGGGGCCCGAAACAGGGCCCTCGTCGGAGCAGGCGGCGAAGAAGAGGGCAGCGCCGGCGAAGGCACTCGCGAAGCGTGTTGCCAGCGGATGTCGCGGGCGGAATCTCCCGGCGGGATCGGTCATCATGTTCATCCGTACGCGGATTGCCATCGGGTGCTTTCGGGCGTCAGTCCCCTTCTAATCCCCTTGCCGGGCCCTGGAGATCCAAGGCGGCGCGGCGCGGTGTGGTCGTGGACATCACGACACCGGCCTCTCCGTGGGCCTCATCTTCACCGACCAGACGCCAGAATTGATGTCGGCGAAAAAGATGTGGCCCTTCCACGGCATTACGCCCCAGGCCGCAGCCGAGTTGGGGATGTATCCGAGGGGGTCGTACGCCTTGTACACGGCGAGCTCCCGGCCCTGGGTGTACAGGTTGCCCATGAGGTCACCGGACAAGTCGACCATGCGGACCCCGCCCTCGTAGTAGGCCTGGTACAGGATGTCGTCCTCCACCCACATGTTGTGGGTGCCGTACTCACTGACCTCGTAGCGAGCCAGCTGGACCGGGTTCATGGGATCGGTGAAGTCGACGATCTGCGTGTAGCCAGACGTAGCCCGGGGGTAGCCACCGGTTCCCGTCTCCGGGTCGTACTGTTGCCGGTGGTCAGGGCCGGTGCCCTGCCATGCGAGGCCGCGGCGCTGGACGCGCTCGTCGCCGACGATGAGGAGGAAGCGTCCTGTGGATTCCTGGTAGTACGGAAAGACCGCGTGGGTCGACCCGGTGGTGAGGGGGAACGAGGTGACGAAGACAGGATTCTCGATGCTCCCGCCCCACTGACCGTTTCCAACATCCACCACCACGACACCCGTGCCCCACTCGGCCGAGTAGGCGAGGCCGTCGTGGACCCAGACGTCGTGCACACGGGAGTCGGGGTGGTTGTACTCGCTCACGAAGCGCGGATTCTCGAGGTCGCGTACATCGATGATGACGTACTT
The DNA here is from genome assembly GCA_965229435.1 of Longimicrobiales bacterium. Taxonomy (GTDB): domain Bacteria; phylum Gemmatimonadota; class Gemmatimonadetes; order Longimicrobiales; family Gaopeijiaceae; genus UBA2589. The sequence goes on along the minus strand of CBDDJE010000001.1, from coordinate 1,259,527 downwards.
GTCCCCGCCGGCGAGGGCGAAGAGGTAGTCGTTCGTCGCGTACATGTTGTGCACGCCGCCCGTGACTCCGTTGCCCTCGAACGTCGACGCGATGCGCGGGTGCGCAGGGTCTGCGAGGTCGAGGATCACGACCCCGTTTCGCCGATTGGACGCCCCCTCGCGGGAGATGGCGCCGTACCGTCCGTCGGGGGAGACCTTCACGTCGTTGGTGGTCCTCGCGTCCACCTTGATGGAGTCGGTCTTGAAGATGTTGCCTGGGTCGGTGACGTCCCAGACCATGGAGATGCCATCTCCGAACTTGGACCCTGTGAGGGCGTAGTCGCGCCCGTCCACGCCTTCCCAGATCCAGAGGTCGGTGGTGAAGACCCTCGACTCCCGACCCTGGCCCACCACGTCCAGCGTTCGCACGGCGTCCCGGGGGACCACGCGGAAGGAATACTCGGCGCGGGCCGCCCCGACGGAGGCGATTGCCGTGTACACACCGGGCACGTCGGCGACCATCCGACCGTCGAGGATCTGAGCGGGACCCGCGGGTGCCACGATGGAGTCGTCGGGATGATAGACGTAGCTCCACGACACGGGGGCGTCCTCCAGCACCGCCCCGGCGTTCGTGAGGGCGACGGCGCCGAAGCTCTGGACGTCACCCGTGCGGATCCGTTCCTGACCCCCCGACAGCTCGATGCGCACTACGGGCGACTCGGTCACCGAGTGGGCGAGGGTGGCGCTGACACCCTCCACCTCTCCGGTGATGGTCACAGCGCCAGGAGCCACACCCCGGACGTTCCCGAAGGCGTCGACGGTGGCGACCGACGGGTCGGAGCTCTGCCAGGAAGCCTCGGCATGGGGCCGCTCCGAGCCGTCGGCGTGGTAGGCGGCCACGTCATGCTCGAGTCGGGCTCCCACCAAGAGTGGTGAGGGCGGAGCCAGGACCTCCACCCGGACCACCGGCGGCCATCCCACGACTACAGGAATCTCCAGCGTGACCGGCTCCACGCCCGGTGCCGGCACCGTCGACACGAAAATGGAGTGCTCCCCGGCCGTGAGTCCCGTGACCCGACCGTCGGAGATGGCGAGTCCGCCCCGTGCACCGGCGATGCGCAGCGGAGCCTCGACGAGGTCGCCGGAGGGGCCGTACGCCCGGATGTCGATGGAGACGGTCTGCCCGACCGATACTTCAAGGCTGGCTGGCTCAGCGGCGAGACGGGTGACGGCCTGCGCCGCTGCCTGAGCAGGCGCGGCTCCCGCCCCCAGCACCAGGGCAATGGCGAAAAGGATCGCCCCTTCGGACTGCTTCATTGTGGCCTCCGTGCGCATGGCCGATCACGTCGATCGCGACTGCTGTCTTGGACAGGGTGTGTTAGCGCTCGGCACCTCGCCTGGCAATGCGTAGCCGTCGTGAACGAGGATTTCGTGCGCCTGGTGTTGGAGGGGACCGGAACCCGCTGGGCCGACGCTTCCAGTTCACGAACGTGAGGATCGAGCCGGGCGGGCCCAACCCGAACCCGTGGTACGAGGTCATCGCGGAGGCCACTCCCGACCTCGTCCTCCGGAGCGTCCAGCCGGCGAGCGATTCCTCTCCTATCTCGCGGCCATGACCGGAGTCTGCGCCCTCGCGTGCATCGTACCCGCCCGACGCGCTCTGGCCGTCGAACCGACCGTCGCTCTCAAGGCCGAAGGATGAGCTTCCCGGAGTAGCGGGGGGCCCGTCGGAAGCCCCATCGGGCGCGGTTGACCGGCCACCCGGCGCTATCTAGCTTTCGGTCACCTGAAATAAAGAATCATTATTGATAAGCGGCACCCTCTGGGGGCCGCTTCAATTGTCTGAGGGAACCGATGAGCGCCACGCCCATTCTTCGAATCCAGGGTCTCGAGGTCCAGGTCGCCGAGGAGGATCTTCCCATCCTCAAGGGCGTCGATCTCGAGATCAGCGCCGGTGAGATCCACGCCATCATGGGACCCAACGGCTCCGGCAAGAGCACACTGGCCAAAGCCCTCGCCGGCCACCCCGGCTACGAGGTGACGAGTGGGTCGGTGGAGTTCCGTGGCGAGGACCTCCTGGAGCTGGAGACCGACGAGCGCTCCCGGGCCGGCGTCTTCCTCGCCTTCCAGTACCCGGTGGAGATCCCCGGCGTGTCCATCGCCAACTTCCTCCGGACCGCCGTTCAGGCCCATCTGCCCGAGGGTGAGGAGCTCGACATCTTCGAGTACTCCGACCAGCTCACCGAGCGGATGTCCATGCTGGACATGGATGTCGCCTTCGCCGAGCGCCACGTGAACGACGGCTTCAGCGGTGGAGAGAAGAAGCGCAACGAGATCCTCCAGATGGCCATGCTTCGTCCCAAGCTGGCCCTCATGGACGAGACCGACTCGGGCCTGGACATCGACGCCCTGAAGATCGTCGCGGAGGGCGTGAACAAGCTGAAGGCCGAGGACCCGGAGATGTCGGTTCTCCTCATCACCCACTACCAGCGTCTTCTCGACTACATCAAGCCCGACCAGGTCCACGTGATGGTGGACGGCCGGATCGTCCAGTCGGGCGGTCCCGAGGTGGCACTGGAGCTCGAAGCAGACGGCTACAAGGTCTTCGAGGACGCCGCGGCCGAAGCCGCAAGCGCCTAGACCGCACGCCCGCCTGCCCACGGAGAGCACGTCATGCCCCAGAACGAAACGATTCAAGATCTGAATCTCGACGAGTACAAATACGACTTCGTCACCACGTCGGAGCCCAAGTTCCGCGCAGAGAAAGGCCTCTCGGAGGAAGTGGTCCGGCAGATCTCGGCGCACAAGGACGAGCCCGAGTGGATGCTGGACTTCCGGCTCAAGGCGCTGGAGATCTACGAGTCCAAGCCCATGCCAAAGTGGGGCGGGGACCTGGACGGCCTCGAGGAGGTCCTCGACGAGATCTACTTCTACGTTCGACCTCAGGACCAGATGGAGCGCTCGTGGGACGACGTTCCCGACGAGATCAAGGACACCTTCGAGAAGCTCGGGATCCCCGAGGCGGAGCGTAAGATCCTCGCCGGTGTCGGCGCCCAGTACGAGTCGGAGATGGTCTACCACTCCTTGCGGAAGGAATGGGAGGAAGCCGGCGTCATCTTCGACTCCATCGAGGATGGCCTCAAGAACCATCCCGAGCTCTTTCGTGAGTACTTCGGGACCGTGATCCCCACGGCCGACAACAAGTTCTCGGCCATGAACTCGGCGGTCTGGTCCGGCGGCTCCTTCGTGTACATCCCCAAGGGCGTTTCCCTGGACACGCCTCTCCAGGCGTACTTCCGGGTGAACCAGGAGCGGATGGGGCAGTTCGAGCGCACGCTCATCATCGTGGACGAGGGCGCCCAGGCCCACTACATCGAAGGCTGCACGGCGCCGGTCTACTCCACCGAGTCGTTCCACTCGGGCGTCATCGAGATCCTCGTCAAGAAGAACGCCAGGTTCCGGTACACGACCATTCAGAACTGGTCGAACAACATGTACAACCTGGTCACCCAGCGTGCGCTGGTCGAAGAGGGTGGCCACATGGAGTGGCTGGATGGCAACCTCGGGTCGAAGCTGACCATGAAGTATCCGTCCTGCTATCTGATGGGCCCCCACGCCCACGGTGAGATCCTCTCCATCGCCTATTCCGGCGACGGCCAGCACCAGGACACCGGCGGCAAGGTCATCCACGCTGCCCCGTACACGACGTCGTCCATCGTTTCCAAGTCCATCTCGAAGGGCCACGGGCGGTCGACGTACCGTGGTCTCTGCAAGGTGTACGAGGGGGCTCACCACTCCCGCTCCAACGTGGAGTGCGACGCCCTTCTCATCGACGAGACTTCCCGGACGGACACGTACCCGTACATCGAGATCGAGGAAGACGACGCCAGCATCGGCCACGAGGCTTCCGTCTCGAAGATCGGTGAGGAGCAGCTCTTCTACCTCATGAGCCGGGGCATCTCCGAGGTCGAGGCCATGGCGATGATCGTCCGTGGATTCATAGAGCCCATCGCCAAGGAGCTACCGCTCGAGTACGCCGTGGAGCTCAATCGGCTTATCGAGCTGGAAATGGAGGGTTCGGTTGGATAGGGCGCCGAGATCGGCACTCGTTTCGAGCACCCTCCTGGACAGCGAAGACAATTAGATCATGAGCACTGTTTTGACCGACATCGGATTGATGGAAGGCGTCACGGATGCACTGAACGGAGCAGCCGTCGAGCGCGTTTCGCTGGGTGAGCCGCAGTGGCTTCGGGAGCGGCGCACTCACGCCTGGGACGTGTACGAGCGCACCCCCATGCCCACGACGAAACTCGAGGAGTGGCGCTACACCGACCTCCGGAAGAAGCTCGACCTCGAGTCCCTTCGGCTGCCAGAGTCCGAAGCGGCGCCGGACGATCCGGCTGCTTGGCCTGCTCGTCTCCGTGAGACCATGGAAGAGGACCATGAGGCCTCGGGGCACATCGTCCTCGTGGATGGCCACGTGGTCCACGCGGACCTCATCCCCGAGCTCGCCGAGAAGGGTGTCATTCTCACGTCGCTCCATCGGGCCGCCGACGAGCACGCCGAGCTGGTCCGGGAGCATCTGGCCACGGAAGCCGTGCCCGCCGAGGAGGGGAAGTTCGCCGCACTCAACGCGGCGCTCTGGACGGACGGGATCTTCCTCCACGTTCCCAAGGGTGTGAAGCTGGACCTCCCGGTGCGAGTCACCCGCTCCTATACCGAGTCGGGCGCCGCCTACTTCAGCCGCGTCCTTATCGTCGCGGAGCCCCACAGTCAGGTCTCCTACGTCGACGAGGTCATCTCCGACGACTTCGACCAGCAGACCTTCGCCTCGACAGCCGTCGAGGTCATCGCTCTGGACGGCTCGCAGGTTCAGTACGTTGCGCTGCAGCGTCTCGGGCGGAAGGGCTTCTATCAGTCGGTTCAGCGCACCCTCGCACGGCGCGACTCCAGGCTGGACACACTGAACGTCGCCATGGGTGGCTCGGTGACCCGGGTCGACCTGAATGCTCGACTTCTGGGACCAGGCGCCAACTCTGACATGCTGGGTCTGTACTTCGGTGACGAAGATCAGCACTTCGACTTCAACACCAGTCAGGACCACGAAGTCCCCAACACCGGAAGCGACCTGCTGTACAAAGGCGCCCTCGACGGGAAGAGCCGCGCGGTCTTCCGTGGGATCATCCGCGTCCACGCCGGTGCCCAACAGACCGACGCCTACCAGACGAACCGGAACATCCTCCTGTCGCACGGTGCGCGCGCCGACTCACTCCCGAACCTGGAGATCGAGGCCGACGACGTGAAGTGCTCCCACGGAGCCACCGTCGGGCAGCTCGACGAGGAGGCCAAGTTTTACCTCATGAGCCGCGGGCTCGAGGAGATCCAGGCCGAGCGACTCGTGGTCACGGGCTTCCTCGGTGAAGTCCTCGGCAAGTTGCCGTTGGGCGGGGTCGTGGAAAAGGTGAACCGGGTCATCGAGCAGAAGCTCGCCCAGCATTCCGGAGTCGGAGGCGGGTCCGGCAATTCGTGACCTCGAGAGTAGATCCGACCCACCGGACCCGGGAACCCTAGGAGAAGCCTCTTGGCCAACTGGGTGAGAGTCGCCGCTGTCGCGGATTGTCCCGAGGGCGAACTGAAGGGCGTCGGTGCCGACGGTGTCCGGATCGTCCTCGCCAACGTGGAAGGAGACGTCTGCGCCCTCCTCGACCAGTGCTCCCACGAGGACTATCCCCTCTCCGATGGTGAGCTCGATGGGCGCGAAGTCGTCTGCATGTACCATGGCGCTCGCTTCGATGCCTGCAGCGGGGCCCGCAAGACTCTCCCGGCTATTCGCCCCGTACGGACCTTCCCCGTCGAGATCAGAGACGGGGACGTCTACGTCGACGTGGAGTAGCGCCACACCAGCGCAGATCATGGCCACCAAATTCGACCCCCGGGTCATACGCCGCGACTTCCCGACCCTGGACCAGCTCGTTCACGGGAGGCCCCTGGCCTACCTGGACAACGCCGCGACCTCCCAGAAGCCGCAGGGCGTCCTCGACGCTCTGGACGAGTACTACGAACGCGACAACGCCAATGTGCACCGCGGCATCCACGAGCTGTCACGTCGTGCCACGGTCGGGTACGAGAAGGCGCGTGAGAAGGTGGGACGGTGGATCAACGCCACGGAGTCGGCCGAGGTCATCTGGACCAAAGGCACGACGGAGTCACTGAACCTCGTAGCCATGGCGTGGGGCCTGGATCACGTCGGCGAAGGTGACGAGATCCTCATCTCCATCCTGGAGCACCACTCCAACATCGTGCCGTGGCAGATCCTCGCCCGCCGCAGTGGCGCGAAACTCCGCTACATCGAGATCGACGACCAGGGGCGCTGGATCCTAGACGACCTGGATGCGCTGCTCAACGAGCGGACCCGGATCGTCGCCATATCCCACGTGTCCAACGCCCTGGGAACCATCAATCCCATCGAGCAGGTCATCGAGGCCGCCCACGCGGTCGGCGCGGTGGTAGTCGTCGACGGAGCCCAGGGCGCGGTCCACACGAAGGTGGACGTCCAGGCAATGGGGGCCGACTTCTACGCCTTCAGTGGCCACAAGATGTGCGGACCCACCGGCACCGGCGTGCTCTGGGGCAAACGCGAGCTTCTGGAGGCGATGTCTCCTTACCAGGGCGGCGGCGAGATGATCAACGTGGTCAGCCGCGACGAGAGTACCTGGGCAGCGCTTCCCCACAAGTTCGAGGCCGGCACCCCCAACATCGCCGGGGCCGTGGGCTTCGGAGCCGCGGTGGACTACCTCGCCGGCGTCGGGATGGAGGACATCATCGCCCATGAGAAGGCGCTCCTGGCATACGCCCTCGAGAGGCTGGAGGAGATCCCGGGGATGAACATCTATGGGCCCCGGTCGCTCGAGGAGCGCTCGGCCGTGATCTCCTTCACCCTCAGTGATGCCCATCCCCACGACATTTCCACCATCCTGGACGCGGAGGGCGTTGCCGTCCGGGCTGGCCATCACTGCGCCCAGCTCGTCATGCAACACTTCGGGGTCTCGTCGACAGCGAGGGCCTCGTTCTACCTCTACAACATCGAAGAGGATGTGGACCGCCTGGTGGCGGGACTCGGAGAGGTCGCTCGGATTTTCGCCTGACGACGAAGCCCGCCAAGCGCGTCCGTAGGCTGCGGTGGCCTTCTAGTGCCGAAATGCCTCGGGCACCTTACATTCTCGACCCGCGAAACCCCATGCCGATGACGATGGAAACTCCGCAGCTCAGTTCTCTCTACCAGCAGCTCATCCTGGAGCACTACCGGAATCCCCGGAACAAGGCCGAGCTCGATGGGAAGAGTGTGGAAATCCACATGGCGAATCCCGTGTGTGGAGACGAGATCCGGCTGCAGCTTCGCATCGAGGGCAACGAGATCGCCGAGGCCAAGTTCGTCGGTCAGGGCTGCTCGATCTCCCAGGCATCCGTGAGCATGATGACCACCCTGCTCCAGGGACGGAGCCTCGACGAGGCCGGCACTCTCGCCGAGCGTTTCACCGAGATGATGCACGGCGACGAGGCGGCGGCGAAGGACAGAGCTCTCGGAGACCTCCGCGCACTTCAGGGTGTGAGCAAGTTCCCCGTCCGCATCAAGTGCGCGCTCCTCGGCTTCGACGCCCTTCAGGAAGCGCTGAAGAAGGAAGTCGGCGGAGGGACCAACTGACCTCGGTCGAGGTCCACTCGGCGCATCTGCCGAGTACCCGCGCGGGGCCGATCACCCTCTGGACTTCAGCCAGGGGCGTCCGGCGGATCGAGTTCGGCACCCTGCCCAAGGAACGCAACACCGACGCGCCCTCCGACTGGCCCGCCGAACTCCGCGAGGCGGTCCGCCAGGTCGAGGCCTACCTCGACAAGCAGCTCCGTGCCTTCGACTTGGAGCTGGACTTCGGGGACGTCGCCACGGACTTCCAGCGCGAAGTGTACGAGCGCCTCCAGGCCATCGAATACGGCCACGTGACGTCGTACGGCAAGATCGCCCAGGAGCTCGGAACTCCCGACCAGGCTCGTGCGGTAGGCCAGGCCGTCGGAGCCAATCCCATTCCCATCATCATCCCGTGCCACCGCGTCGTCGGGTCGGACCGTCGGCTCATCGGCTTCTCCGGTGGTCTGCACGCGAAGGTCTCGCTGCTCAAGCTGGAGGGGGTGGATGTCGATGGTGTTGCTGCGAACAGCCGCGTGCACCCAGAGGTGATTCCCCTCGACCTGTAGGTGCAACGGCTCATGTGACCGAGATCCGCGAAAGGAGCCTGGGTGGCGGGGACTCGCGTGACGCCGTGGGACAGTCGCCGAGGTCCCGTCTCGGCACCTCCAGGGTCTTTGGACCCTACTCGTGGATGCGCGTCGAGTCCGGAGTGAGCTGACGGAGGCTGTCCTCGAGCTTCATGTACCACGGATCACTCTCGGTGTCGCGGTAGAAGTAGAGGATCAGCTCCCGCTCCTCGATCCGCTCATTCAGGAGCAGTTTGGCCCTCACGCGGAGCTTGACCCGTGCCCGCAGACCGCTGCTGTCGAGCTCCGCGAAGACCACCTCGTAGTCCATGATGTCCAGCGCCTCCGGCTTTACCGCGAAGAGGCGTTGGATGAGGAAGGGGATGTCGACGGTGTCGATGAGATCCGGGGCGTGATACGCTGCCGCCTTCTGGAAGTCCTTGAACTGCACGTCTTCCATGAACTGAAGGGCGGTCCGCCGCAGCTCGCCCCGGTCGCCTCCCAGTGGCAGTCCGAGGGTCGCGAAGGCCGCGCCGGAAACGTGCGCCACGGCCAGATAGCCCCCGAGCAGAGCGGCGAGAATCGCCAATACGCTCACGATCTTGTTCACGTCACCACCTCTCGTTTCGGCATCGTCGCCAAAGTGGCCCCGGCAACGAGTACGGCACCCATGGCGAAAAGAATCACGAGCGCCAGGGCCACCATGTGCCATCGCGGCTCCAGGGCGGTGCTCTCTTCGAATACCCGGAACGCCCAGTGCACCGGCATGGCCTTCTCCACCGCCGCGACGACGTCGCTGTACAGAGTATCGGGGATGGCCAGCTCGGAGAACAGGATCTGCGGTAGAAGGAGGAGGGGGACCGCAAACACCGCACGCTCCTGGGTGGACGCGAGCGCGCTCACGAGAAGGCCCAGTCCGGTTCCTGCCAACGAAGCTCCGAAGAGCGCGAGCAGCTCGAGGGGCATGGGTCCGCGCAGGGCCAGGCTCCACTCCACCGTCCCCTGCAAGAGGACCACTTGAATGGCCCCGAGGCCGGCGAGGACGCGGACTTTGGACAGGACGTAGTCCCGGGGCCGGACGCCGAACAGACGCTCGCGCTCGAAGATGGCCCGCTCCTTCACGATCTCCCGGCAGGCGTTGATGCACCCGAACCAGACGGCGGTGAGGCAGAGCACGAAGTACAGGGCAGGGGTGTCGCGCTCGATGGAGCCCCATACGACGGCACACAGCCAGCCGATGAGGGGGGCCTGCATCAGAAGCAGGAGCAACCCACCAGGCTCCCCCAGAAGGGTAGCGCGGTACCGGGCCGCCAGGACGGTCGACGGTGGGGCGCTCATGGTCCGGCGACCTCGAGTGGTTCGTCCGCGCCGTCGGACGCGGGCGGCGTGACGGGTCCAGGCCGATTCAGAAATCGGCGCTGACCCGCGTCTGCTCCCGCCGTGAGACGCCACGCCGACGGCGTCAGCTTGTGCAACTGCTGGAAGATCTGGGCATACCGCTCCACCCGGAAGAACTCCAGGGCCTGTCGAGGCCTGCCGAAGAAGGCGACCTGCCCTTCGACAAGGACGCACAGCGCCTGAGCCGACTCGAGGCTCTCCATGGCGTGGGTGGAGACCATGACGATCCGGCCGCTCGCCGCTACCTCACGCAGTAGCTCCATGGTCCGAGCCTCCAGCCCGGGATCGAGCCCTGAGGTCGGCTCATCGAGAATGAGGAGAGGTGGCCTCGTGAGCAGTTCCAATGCCACCGCGACCCGCTTTCGCTGACCTCCGGACAGGCGCCTGATTCGGGTGTTCGCCCGTTCGGTGAGGCCCACCTGCGCGATGACCCGCTCGACGATCTCCCTCCGCGCCTCCTCTGACGCGTCGGGCATTCGGAGCTCGGCGGCAAAGGTCAACTCTTTGGCAACGGAAAGGCCTCGATGGAGAGCATCATCCTGTGGCACGTACCCGAGCGGTCCGACCTCGTCGACGGGCTTTGCCCCGACCCGGACCGAGCCCGACTCGGGCTTCCAGATGCCCAGCAGGACGCGGATGAGCGACGACTTGCCGGCGCCCGAAGGACCGATGAGCGCGCACATCTCCCCGGGGTGGAGGGTCATCTCGACAGAGTGGAGAATCCGCCTCCCCCCGGCGGAGACGCTCACCTGGTCCACATGCAAGAGCCCGTTCATCGTTGCCTACGATGTCCCCCCGGGCGAGACGAGTGCAAGGAACCGGTCCTGACCGGTGGCGGGCGGGCCCACCCGGGGGATCAGTCGAATCGGCTCGGGGCCAGAGGCCCGGCGCGCGCGTCTCCGCCGGCGAGGGCCATGTTCGCCACGATCTCACCCGTCACTGGCCCCAGCGTGAGGCCGAGCATGCCATGACCCGTGGCCACGAAGAGCCCATCGACCCCTCCGAGAGGGCCGACGATGGGGAGTCCGTCCACCGACATGGGCCGTAGCCCCACCCACTGGGAGTTCGGTCGGGCCGAGCCCAGCCCCGGGAAGGCTTCCCGGGCCGCCTGTCCCAGCTGCCGGAGCCGTTCCGGCCGAAGGACATGGTTCATCCCTGAGAACTCCATGGTCCCGGCAAAGCGCACCCAGCTTTCCATGGGCGTACAGAAGACCGATGACTCGTTCAGGACGCACGCCACGCGCAACGATGGGGCACCGTTGGGTCCGATCTCGATGTCCCGGTGATAGCCCTTGCCGGGCTGAACTGGTAGTCTGACATCGACTTGCGAGGCCAGGTCGACCACCCATGGCCCGTTTGCGAGGACGACGCAGTCGGCTCCCTCCAACTCAGAAGCCGTCGATTCGCTGCCGCGGCGCACCCGAGGGCTCGCATCGCCGTAACCGTCCACGTGCCTTTTGTCGGTTATGTCGAGCGCGCGCGCCTGGACGCCGGACACGCGACCCCCGATGATCTCGAGGCCGACGACCTCCTCCCCTTCGCGGATCTCGACCCCCGACTTCCGGCACACCGCGGCCAGGCGCTCGAGGAAGAGGGAGGGCCTGAGGGTGGCCGCCTCCGGGTAGAGGACGCCCCCGACGACCCCGGGGGCCAGGGCAGGCTCCCTGCGGCGCAGCTCCTCGCCGTCCAGGTACTCGGGGTGGTATCCGTACCGCTCGATGATCTCGGCTTCGTGTCGTGCGTTCTCGAGGCCTTCTTCGGTGGAGCAGACATCGTAATAGCCCTCGCCCCGATAGTCGCACTCGATACGCTCCTCCCGCAGCAGCGTCTCGAACAGCCCCAGGGCGTCTTTTCCGAGGGGGGCCATGACACCCATGGCGTGCTCCACATGGTCGTCCGTGCAGTACCGCGCGAACCGGGCCAGCCATCGCCAGAGGACAGGATCCCAGCGCGGCCGGATATAGAGTGGGCTCGTGGGATCGAGCATCTGGCGCAGCGCCGCCGAGATACGACCAGGGCGGTTCAAAGGAGGATGCCCGGCCGAGATCGTCCCGGCGTTTCCGGACGAGGCGCCGGCGCCGACATGCCGGCGCTCCAGCACCACGACGTCCGCACCACCTCGTGCCAGGTAGTACGCGCACGACAAGCCGATGACGCCGCCGCCCACCACGACGACCCGGGGACCGCTGCCGCCTGGGCTGTGGCTCACCCGGCCCGAGGGTCGAGTACGACCTTCACCGAGCCGGTCTTTCGGTGGTTCGCCGCGGCCGAAAGTGCGTCCCGGTACTGCCCCAGCGGGTAAACATGAGTCACCAGATCCTCTACCGGGGCACCGGTTTCCAGGATCATGTCATGGGTAATCTGGAACGTATGTTCTATTTCACCCCGCCACTCTTCGTCCCCGTAGCACTGGAAGCCCTTGATCTCCAGCTCCCGCGCCCAGACGAAGGTGAGATCGAGCTTGGGGATCTCGGCGGCGCAGCCCAGAAGGACGATCTTCCCTCGGACGGCCGCGTACCTGAGACCTTGCTTGATGGTCTGCTCGCTGCCTACGCAGTCGAAGATCAGAGGGAAGCCGCCTCCGAGGTACACTTCGTCCCCGACGATGGGCATGTACGCCTGCGCGCCCGTGTCCACGAGTGCGTCCCGTGCTTCGTCCCCGGGCGTGACGACCCCGCTGGCGCCCAGGGCCTTGGCCAACGCCTGCTCGTGGGGGCGTTTCACCTGGGCGATGAGCTCGCCCCGGTAGCCGGCGGCCCGTAGCGCCCAGACGACGCCCAGAGCGATGGGGCCGCTCCCGATGACCAGCACCGGGCCGTCGGGGAAGGGCCGGCAACGCAGGGCGGCGTGCATGCCGACGGCCAAGGGCTCGATGAGGACGGCGCTGTTGTCGCTCATCTCGTCGGCCACGGGGAAGAGCTGCTCCTCGTGCGCGATCATCGAATCGCTCCAACCACCCGGCAGATTCGTGTGGTACCCGACAATCAACCCCGCCTGGATGGGCTCACCGTCGATGATCGTCTCTCCCTCTTCTCCGGCCCTCGTACACGTGGACGGGAACCCTTCGCTGCACGAAGAACACAGGCCCTCGGGATACCCCCGCATGACGCACGAAATGCTGGGCTCCAGGGCCACTCGCTGCCCGACCTCCACCCGCGTCACGGCAGACCCGACTTCCGCCACCCGTGCCAGGACTTCGTGGCCCAGCACCGCAGGAAATGAACCGAACGGCTCCATTGCGGGGCTGGACTTGTACGTCAGATTGCCGATGTCGGACCCGCAGATGCCCGACTTCAGGACCTCGAGCCTGACCCAGTGATCTCCGGGAAGGTCGGGCGCGGGAACTTCGCCGAAACGCACTCCACTGAGGCCCCCGAACGTCGCGGCTTCGGTGAACTTGCCCAGGCTTTTGCCGGCGAGGTAGGAGGGAATGGTCACGTTGAAGGTCACGGCGCGCATCAGCTGAGCCTCCGGATCATGGGGCGTCTCCCGACAATGCCTGCAGCATACCCCGAAGGGGCTCGGGTGCGCGTCCCAACAGCCCGGCAACCGCCAGAAGGACGGCGACGACGGCCACGCCCCACCAGACGACGGGGCTCTGGCGAACGGCGTCCAGCAACAATGCGCTGGCGAAGCCGGCTCCTCCGACCGCCGCGATCGCGCGGCCTCGTAAGCTCAAGTCCGACGCACGCTTGGAAATCTGTGACCGATTCTTCTGCTTGCTGAGGGATGCCTGTCTCGTCGTCGCGAGAGGAACGGCTTCGCCAGGCGCCTCGCCGTCCTCCCGTTGGTACTGAGCCCAGGCGCCGTCGTCCACGTCTCCGGCGGTCATTTCGTGTTCCAGAACGCGCCGGGCTCGCTTCTCATCCACAGACGTCACCCAGATGGTGGCCGAGTTCGTGGCGGACAGGCCCAAGGTGGGATCCTCGATCTGAAGCACGTACGGAATCCCGGCATCCCTCAGAAACCCGGCCGCGAACTCGGCCTCGTGGCGGTAGTTATAACTCCCCACAGCGATCTGCTGAAGCTTTCGATCGGTCATGGACGCAGCCGCCTCAGAGGTCTTTGCGGTAGCACACGATGCGCTCGACTTCGTCGAAGCCCGCGGCTCGGTGGAAGGCTCCGCTCGCGTCGTTGCCCAGCGCCCGGTCGCTGGCGAACTCGGTACAGCCCAGCCGGCGAGCCCAAGCCTCCCCGGCCATGACGAGCCCTCGAGCCGCACCTCGGCGCCTGTGCGACTCGTCCACGTAGATACCCTCGAGATACCCCACGGGCGATGTTCGGCACCCTTCGGCGTAGCGACGCATACCCACCTCTCCGAAGCCCACGAGCGTTCCGTCCGAAGCCTCCGCCACCAGACAGATTGCTTCCGCCGGCGGGTCGGCGAAGTACGCGGCCACCTCCGGGGGATGATCTTCCGGCTCCTCCGGCCAGAGGAGCGATCGCATCCGGACCCACGCGCCGGCGTCGCCGGGGAGGGCCGGTCGAACCCGCACGCCCCCCATCGCTACCGTGACTCCGGGGTCACCGGCCTGGCCCCAGGATGACCGCGTTGATGAAGAGGAGCTGGGTCGCTTCGCTGTAAGCCCGGTAGTTCGGATCCTCGGCGAAGCCGATGACCTGGCCGGCCCCCCGGCCTTCGTGCATGAGGTACGCCTTCGACGCCAGCTGCGGCCTCGCTTCCTCCCAGACGATACCGCTCAGCACCAGGTCGTCGAGCTCGCCGTAACGGCCGACGTTGTTACCGTCGTCGAGGGTGAGAGGGCGGAACACCCGGGACCCTTCCACCAGCACGCCGATCTCTCCGTCGGTCCCGGCAGAGAGCCAATGGTCGTCATCCAGGATCACCTTGAGGATGGCTCCTGGCACGCTCTCCGGAGCCTCGTCGGCGGGGACGATCTCCTCCAGGTAGTCGATGGGTTGGTCCGGGGTCCCGTCCGACGGCGGGTCGGTGTCCGGAGCGCGGCCGCCCCGTCGCTCGCCCACGGTGGAGAGCAGCCCCTCGTCCGCCGCCCACCGAGTGGAGTTGCCCATGGTGATGAGCGTGCCGCCGTTGGAGATCCAGGACCTCAGCTCGTCGAGGAGCCCCGAACCCACCGCACTCGAGTACCCGCCGCTGGGGAAGATGACAACGTCGAAGTCGGCGAGATCGGCCCGGCCGAGGCTCGATGCCCGAACCGCCACCGTCGGTTGTCCGTAGCGCTGCTCGAGGATGTACCGAGCCCACCCCACCGAGTACGTCGAACCCGGTGAATCGTATACGAGAAGGACCCGGGGTGAGCGGAGCGCCCTCACGCTGTTCGCCCCCAGCGAGGCGCCTTCGCTCACGTAGCTGTCGTCGATAGGAACGACCTCGGCTCCGTGGGAGGCCGCGATCCGGCCCAACTCGGCCCGGAGGTCCGGGCCATTCTCGGCATTGCGCACGATGGCCGTGCCGACTGGATACTCCCGCCCGCCGAGGGTGAAGGCCTCTCCTGCGGCCCGAATGCGGATCCCTTCCCGGAGGGCCTCCACGACGGCCTCCGCCGCCGCCGTTCCCCACGGAATCAGATACCCCACCACGGCGTCAGGCAGCATGGTCGACGAAGGAGTGGGCCGCTCGCCGGTCACCGCGTCCCCTGCGGCTCCTGTGGCGTCGTCGGCCACGAGTACTTCCACGTCCCACAGGAGCGACTGGCTCCACGACGTCAGGTCGTAGATCTCGTCACCCTCCCGCCGTGCCCGGCGCTCGATCTGTCGCTGGACGAACGCCTCGTCCATCTGGACGTGGTCATCGAGGAGATTGCGCACGAATCGGTGCGTCGGCTGATCCATGGGCACGATGTAGGTGCCGCGCACCGGAAGATCCCTCCCCTCGACCTGCACCGGACCGGTAGGCTCGCGGACATCGATGCCGTTCTCCACGAGCATCCGCGCCATGCGCTCGGCCATGGTCGGGTCGTGGGCCGAATGGAGGACGTACTCCGCCGGTCCACTCTCGCCGAGCTCGATGCCCTCACGCCGGAAGTCGTAATAGTCGCGGAGGATCCGCCGGCGATTGCGGGCCGCGGTCTCAGCGGTCTTCAGGGCGGCGACGAAATGGTGCAGGACGCCGTCCCCGTACGTGAGTAGATCCCCGTCGTCCTTGCGGAGAACGAGAGCCCTGGCCGAGGCCTGCTCGTAGGTCATTCCGAGGGCGCCGTGGTTCATGGGCCACATGTCGACGTAGCCGGGATAGAAGAGGTCGTACACGTCCCGGTTGAAGTACGCGAACCCTCTGCGATCGAAGGCCTCGGCGTTTGCCCTCCCGAAGAGCTCCATCTGGGCGATCTGACGCTCGCCGTACCACGGGTTCTCCGGCGGAGCGGTCGGTGGGAAGAAGTAGGTGGAGTTGCCGCCCATCTCGTGGAGATCGGCGACGACGTGGGGATGGTACTCGAGGAAGAGGTCCACCTTCCCGCGGGTCTCCAGCTGACTTTGGATGAAGAGGTCCCGATTGAGGTCGAAGAGGTAGTGGTTCACCCGACCACCAGGCCACGGCTCGTCGTGTTCGGCGGAGTAGCTCTCGGCGTTCGGCCATCTCGCCCGGGACATGGTGGTGTGTTGGACGAAGCGCGCGCGTCCATCGGGGTTCTCCACCGGATCGATGACGACCAGGCTTTCCTGGAGAATCACATCGACGGCCGGGTCGTTCTGCGCGGCGAGAATGTGGTACGCTTCGGCCATCGCCGCTCCGCTGGAGCTGATCTCGTTGCCGTGGACGCCGTGCATGAGCGCTGTGACCACGGGCAGGCTCGCGAGGAGCTCATCCACTTCGCCGGCGGGAAGGCCACGCACCGCGGCGAGCCGGGCCAGATCCGCCTTCACGGCCTCCAGGTTCGCCATTCGCTGGGCCGACCCGATGACCATCGCCATGAGGGGCCGTCCCTCCCAGCTCTCGGCATACTGCACCAGGCGCGTTCGGTCGGGAGCGGCGTCTGCGAGAGCCTGGAAGTAGCGGACGACATCGTCGGGATGCGTGACCTCTTCGCCGAAGTCGTGGCCCACGACGGCCTCCAGGGTAGGGATGGTCGGGTCGTAGGTCGTCCCGGGCACGAACTCTTGGTCGGGTGTCGGTACCTGGAGGAGGGCGGCGAAGAGTATGGACCCGAGCATCTTTCTGCGTCCTGGCCGAAGGGGGTTCGAGGGCCGGCAATATAGCCGGGAAGGCCGGCACGTCGTAGCGTACGGGCATGCTATCCATTCCATCGGCCCGACGTGCACTCCCGTGCCTCCTCGTCGTCACCGCCACGTTCCAGGCCTGCAGCAACGGGCCGGCGCCCGGCGACGAGTTCGCCGATGATACCGCGACTGACCCCCAGCTCATCTTCTGGGATCGACTGCAGGACCTTTGCGGGCAGGCCTACGCCGGGAGCCTGGTGGAGGCCGTACCTCCGGATCCGGCCTTCGCGGCCTCGTCGCTGGTCATGCACGCCCACTACTGCGACATCGCCGAGGTGCGCATCGGCTTCCATGTCGGAGAAGATCGGTCCAGGACATGGGTGGTGACCCCTACGGCCGCCGGTCTCGAGCTTCGCCACGACCATCGACACGAGGATGGCTCGCCGGACGAGATCACCCAATACGGAGGGGAGTCACGGGGGGCGGGAACCGAAACGGAGCAGGACTTCCCCGCCGATCGGAGGACGGCTGAACTCGTTCCCGAGGCCGAGCGCAACGTCTGGACGCTCCAGCTCCACCCGGACAGCGCCCTAGTCTACGCGCTTCGGCGGGAGGGGAGTGATCGCCGATTCCGCGTCGAGTTCGACCTGACGACGCCCGTGACACCACCCCCTCTACCGTGGGGCGGCGGGCGCTGAGGATCGCCCGAACCCTCGTCAGGCGGTAAAATATCGAGATGTGGAATGAAGGGTCGGGTTCCGGCGTATACTCCTCTGCGCCCGATGAACGACCCGGGAGCGCAACGGGAAACGCAGATCTTTTTCGGTGCTGTTCGGTAGAATAGGACCGATGATTTTTGAGGTGGGCTCACTCCATGGGTCGCCCACCAACAGGACACTCTTGGTACATATGGTTTTCAACAGCAGAACAATGGGTGCAGGCACCCGCCGCCTCTCCCGAGCGACCCACCTCCTCGCCTCCCTGGCGACGAGCGCCTTCGTACTCCTGGCATTGGCCACAACCAGTCAGGCACAGACGATCACCGGGACGCTCATGGAGGTCGAGACCAGTCAGCCCATATCTCTCGGCCTGATCATCATGATGACCGAGAGCGGGGACTCCATCACCTCCACGGTCACCAACGGACAGGGCCAGTTCACGGTCGAAGCAGACGAACCCGGTTCGTTCTTCCTGGTCGCCTCGGCCTTCGGGTTCAAGGAGACTGCGGCCGGGGTCTTCGAGCTGGGTGACGACGCCTCCATGGACGTCCAGTTCAGGATCGCGGCGGCGCCAATGCCCATCGAGGGAATCCTGGTATCGCTCCAACGGCCGGTCCTCGAGCACAACCTCGTCCGGAACGGGTTCGTTCGTAGGGTCACCCGGGGCCTCGGCCGGTTCATCACGCCGGCGCAGATCGAGAGGTCTTCGGCTCGTACGGCTGCCGACCTCCTTCGAGGGATTCCCGGCGTGCACATTACCCAACCCGGGGGGGCCCTGACTTCTTTCCAGGGAGACATGGTCCGGATGGTGAGTCAGAACGACTACTGCGCGCCGACCATCTACCTGGACGGCGCCCGGATCGCGCCGAACATGACCTCCAACACCCCTCTCGATGCCCTGGCGCCGCTTCAGACCATCGATGCCATCGAGGTCTACCGGAGGCCCTCCGAGGTGCCCATCGAGTACGGGATGACCGCGTCGGGCAACAACACCGGTCGCGGTCCCTGTGGCGTTCTCGTGATCTGGACCAAGACGAGGTAGTTCCGGTGACGAGGTGGCCGCGCCGCCTCCAGGTGGCGCTGGTCATGTGCCTGGGGGTCGGCGCCGCCTGTGAGGCCGCGCCGACCCCTTCGCCGTTTACAGAGGCCGACTCTCTCGTCGCGGCCTGGGTCAACGAAGAGCGGATCCCCGGTGCCGTTCTTCGAGTGGAGCAGAGGGGCGAGCTCGTGTTCGAGCGGGCTTACGGAGCCGCCGAACTCTACTCCTACGGCGACGGCCAGTACGAGGAACCGGGTGGCCTGGCGCGCCTCGACGATCCCCGTCCCATGACCCCGGCCACCGTCTTCGATCTGGCTTCAGTGACCAAAGTCATGGCGACCACCCTCGCCATCATGGTGCTCGTCGACAGAGGTGATGTCGATCTGGACGCTCCAGTCTCGAATTACCTGGCGGACTTCGTCGGTGAGGGGCGGGATGATATCACGCCGCGCCATCTCCTCACCCACACCTCGGGGATGCCGCAGTGGGTGCCTACCTATTACCACGCGTCGAACCCTGACCAGGCGTACGCCTATGTCCGCACACTCCCGCTGGAGTGGCCGGTGGGTGAGGGCCGACACTACTCCGACCTCGGGTTCATGCTCCTTGGGCGGATCGTCGAGGCGGTGGACGGCCGACCCCTCGACGACTTCGTGGCGTCGGCGGTCCATGGCCCCCTCGGCCTCACGGACACCGGCTTTCGGCCCACGACGCGCAGGGGGACGGCAACCTCGGCGGCGGGGGCTTCGGGCACGGCCTTCGCCGCCACGTCGCACGGCAACCCCTTCGAGCGCCGCATGGTGCACGACCCCTCCTTCGGCTACACCATTGTCGGAGATCCGACGAGCTGGGACGCGTGGCGTGAGCGAACGCTGCTGGGAGAGGTCAACGACGGAAACGCCTATCACGCTTTCGGCGGGGTGGCCGGGCACGCCGGTCTGTTCTCGACGGCGCGGGAGCTCTCCGTCCTCCTCTCTCTCATCCTCAACGAGGGCGAGCACGGCGGGCAGCGGTACCTGTCGCCCGAGACGGTACGCGGCTTTCTCGAGCCGGCCCTCGACGGCCAGGCCCTGGGATGGCAGCTCCCGGCTTACGCGCCCCGGGGGAGCTTCGGGCATACGGGCTTCACCGGTACCTTTGTGCTCGGGGTGCCGGGCCAGGCCCTTTCCATCGTGTTGTTGACCAACCGCCAGAATGCCGGGGTCGACGCCGAGACCCAGTATCCCGACATCGCACCGTTGCAGCGGGCCGTCACGCGGTCCATCGCCGGAGCGTCGCAGAACTGACGGGTGGACCCGAGGAGCGCCGAATGACTGAACGAAGGAAATTGACCGACTCAGAGCTCGCACAGGCACTAGCCGAGCTGGACGGCTGGGCGGTGGTGGAGGGCAAGCTCCACAAGGAGTTCACCTTCGACGACTTCGTAGCGGCGTTCGGGTTCATGGCATCCACGGCCCTGGTCGCCGAGCGGATGAACCACCATCCGGAGTGGTTCAACGTCTACAACACAGTACGTGTGGACCTGTCGACCCACGACGTGGGCGGGATCACGACCTGGGACGTGGAGCTGGCCCGGGCGATGGACGCGAAATCAGCCTGACCAAGCGGCCGAGGAGCCCCTAGTCGCCTTCGAACGCACAGAGAGCGAAGACGGAGCATCCTCGCGACCGCAGTCGTTCGGCCCCACCCAGGTCGGGTAGATCCACGACGAATGCGGCGTCGGGCACGCGCCCACCGACGCGCTCGATCAAGTCGATAGCCGCCAGCGCCGTTCCACCGGTGGCGATGAGATCGTCGAGAAGAAGCACTCCGGCACCGACGGGGACTGCCGACGTGTGCATCTCCAGCGTATCCGTTCCGTACTCGAGCTCGTACTCCACGGAAACCACGTCTCCGGGGAGCCTTCCGGCCTTCCGGATAGGGACGAACCCGAGGCCGAGTTCGTAGGCGATGGCGGATCCGAAGATGAAGCCCCGAGCTTCGACCCCAGCGACGATGTCGATGTCGCGGTCCACATACCGATGAACGATGAGGTCGACGGCCATCCTGAGACCCAGAGGATCCTCGAGGAGGCCGGTTACGTCGCGAAAGAGGATGCCGGGCTTGGGGTAGTCCGGTATCGTGCGGATGAACGACGCGATGTCGCGGCTCACGCCGCAGCCCCGTCACCCAGATCAATCCGGTAGCGGAGCGCCAGCAGCCGCTCGCTGGTGAGTTCGTCGACCTTCGTGGCTCCGTCGGCGGCGAACCCCACCTTCCGGTAGAAGTCCCGCGCTCGGCCGTTCATCTCCAGGACCCAGAGCGTGAGTTCGCGGAAGCCACGCTCCCGGGCACGCTGGAGCGCCGCGTTGCACAGCACCCGGCCGAGGCCGCGATGCCAGAAGTCCGGGCGGACGTAGAGGGTGGGCATCTCGGCCGACGCCTCGGTCGCGCCTTCGTCCTGGGAGTGCCGGATGGTGCAGAATCCCACGACCTCGCCACGGTGCTCGGCAATGAGCGCAGTGATGTCGTCGTCGGCGAGCCAGCTCCGCCACCGCTCGACGCGGCCCTTCCGGTCGGGCCCAGGAGGGGGCCAGTCAGCGGTCCGGCCGGCATAAACGGCTTCTCGCGACGAGTAGTGGACGGCCTCCACCGCTTCAGCGTCGGAGACCTTCCCCTCCCTGATCCGAATGTTCCCCGGGCCTGAAGCGCCCTGCGCCTCAGCGCGTTTCGAATGCATGGCCGCCAAGATGTGGGCCCCTGTCGTCACCGATCAAGG
Source organism: Longimicrobiales bacterium (assembly GCA_965229435.1). Classification (GTDB taxonomy): domain Bacteria; phylum Gemmatimonadota; class Gemmatimonadetes; order Longimicrobiales; family Gaopeijiaceae; genus UBA2589. The sequence continues at coordinate 1,238,247 of CBDDJE010000001.1, read as the reverse complement.
CTACCGTCACGCCGCCTTCGGGGCGGGGGCCGATGACGCCAACTCCTCGGCGTCCGCCGCGATGGCGTCGACGAGGTCGCTGAAGATGAGAGCGTGGAACGGATAGATCCCGTACCAGTAGAGCCAGCCCAGGAAGCCCGTGGGAGCGAAGAACGCCGTCTGAACCAGACGCGTGCCCGACTCCTCGGAGAGGGCCTCGAACTGGAGCCACGCCCGCCCCGGCACTTTCATCTCCGCCCGGAGCCTGAGGAGCGTGTCCGGGCGATACTCCTCGACTCGCCAGAAGTCGACGGCTTCGCCCGGGTAGAGGACGTCAGGATCGCGACGGCCCCGTCGGAGGCCGGGACCCCCGATCAGTTGATCGAGGGCTCCCCGAAGTCCCCAGGCCCAGCCCCAGACCCGCCAGCCTCGCTTGCCGCCCAGGCTCGAGAAGGCCCGGAAGACCGCCTCTCGAGGCGCGTCGACCATCCGTGTGCGCACTTCTCGGACAACGCCTTCCCGGTCCACCAGCTCCACTTCCGGATCGGGGGCGCCGGCCGCCACGCTCCAACGGGTCACCACTTCCCCAGCCTCTGTCCGCGCTAGAGCACGAGCCACCGCATCTCGATAGGAAATGGGCTCGATCTCGGGGAAGAGTTCTTCGGCCCGACGGGTGTCGCCCAGGACAGGCTCCACCACGCCCTCCACCAGAGGAACAGCCAGGCAGTTGGGGATGGGGGTGACGAGTCCGACCCAGAGGGCCGCGAGCTTCGGCGCGAGCACCGGCACCGGAATGATGACCCGCGGCAAGCCACGGACCTCGGCGTACCGCTCCATCATCTCCTTGAAGGTGAGTGGCTCTGTACCGATGTCGATCACTCCGAGCGCATCGTCGCGCCCCAGTGCCGCAACCAGGTAGGACAGGGCGTCACGCACGGCGACGGGCTGGACCTCGTTGAGAATCCACTTGGGCGCGACCATGGCCGGAAGGCGCTCGGTCAAGTAGCGCACCATCTCGAACGACGCGGACCCGCCGCCGATGATGGGGCCGGCCCGCAGCTCGGTGGTCGGCAACCCCTCACGAAGAATCTCTCCTACCTCGTTTCGGCTCGAGAGGTGTTGAGAGCGGGACCGGTGGTCTCCCTCGGGCGCGATCCCACCCAGGTAGATGACCTGCCGGAGGTGCCGACCCTCGGCTACGAAGTTCCGGGCGGCCGTGCGATCGACATCGGCGAAGTCGTCACCGGCGCACATCGAGTGAACCAGGTAGTAGGCGACATCCACACCATCGAGGGCGCGGCGCAGCGAGGCCCGATCGAGGAGGTCGGCCTCGACGATCTCGACCTGGTCGGACCAGGAGCGGGACGCGGCACGGTCAGCGTCGCGGACGAGGACACGCACCTGCACGTCCTTCTCCAGGAGTCGCTCTAGCAGGCGGCCGCCCACATACCCTGTCGCGCCCGTGATGAGGACCTTCATGGCAATACACCTCTGTGTAATTGTTGTCCAACAATGTGGTGCATTTGTCGTACCGATACAACCCTATGTCTTGCTTGTGTTCAGTTTTTTGTATATCGTCCGCCTTGGAAATCACGGCTCACGAGCCCGGAGGAACCATGCCGGCCCGCAATACGAACACGACCGACCCAACCCCCAAGGATTCTTCGAACCTGCTTTACGCGGCCGCCTATGCCGGCTTCGTCGGCAGTGGAGTCATCGCCCTCTTCTTCCTGTTGAGAGATACTCTTCTGGGCGCCCCCCTGCTGACGCCGTCGATCTTCGGGGCGGCCCTTTTCGGCTCCGGGGCGACCGTTGAAGCCGCTATCCGCCTCGATTGGGTGGCTCTCGTGAGCATTGTCCACGTCACCCTGTTCACCAGCGTCGGCGCTCCTTTCGCCTATCTGGTCTACCGCGTCGCACCCCTCCGCGAGAGCATGGTAATGACCACCCTCGGCCTCTTCGCGATCCTCGGAATCGGAATCGTCTCCCTCGACACGCTGGTCACGCCCGGACTCCTCAGCGCTATCGGGCCCGTGTCCATCATGCTGGGGAACGCGGTGACCGCGTCCGCCATGGCCGTGTTCTACGCCCGGGCCTTCGCCGACGAGCCAATGCCGGTAGAAGTGCGAAGCTGACGAGCCCTCCAGGCTCGATCCGTCTGGACGGCAGGGACACGGCACGACACGTTCCGGGGTCGCATCGCCGAGACCAGAACGAACAGCAAGGACGTTGATGGAGCATCACCCGCGCCCACCTGCCGGACGAGGGCAGAAGGTCGGCCTCTGGTTGGGGCTGGCCTTCTTCGTGCTCCTGCTCGTCTTCCCCGTGGACCCGTCGAACGGGCAGGCGAGTCGGATGGCGGCTGTCGCTCTGCTCATGGCCACATGGTGGGTCACGGACGCCATCCCGCTCTTCGCCACGGCCCTTTTGCCCCTGTTCCTGTTCCCCCTGCTGGGAATCATGGACGGCGGAGACACGGCGCCCATCTACTTCAACAGCACCATCGTCCTGTTCATCGGGGGCTTCATGATCGCCCTGACGATGGAGAAGTGGGACCTTCACAAGCGCATCGCCCTGAACATCATCCACGCCGTCGGTGGAGGACCGGCGCGCATAGTCTTCGGCTTCATGCTCGCCGCCGCCTTCCTGTCGATGTGGATCTCGAACACGGCGACGGCAGTGATGATGGTGCCCATCGGTCTCGCCATCGTCCTCAAGATCGAGGAGGAGTTCGGGCGGGCGAGAAGCCACGCTTTTGCCGTGGCCCTCATGCTGGGCATCGCGTACGGAGCGTCCATGGGGGGGCTCACCACCCTGGTGGGGACGCCGCCGAACCTCTCCTTCGTGAGGATCTTCGCCATCCTCTTCCCCGAGGCGCCGCCTATCGCCTTCGGTCAGTGGCTGGTCATGGCCCTGCCCATCGGCGTCATCATGCTCCTGGTGGCCTGGTTCTTCATCACCCAGGTGTTCTATCGAACGCCCGACGACGTCGCGGTCGAACACGATGTCATCGACGCGGAGCGGCGGTCCCTGGGCCCCGTGTCCTTCGAGGAACGATGGATTCTGGGCGTCTTCGTGGCCACGGCTGCCCTCTGGGTGTTCCGAGTGAACCTGAACGTCGGGCTCTTCACCATCCCGGGTTGGTCCAACCTGATTCCCTTTCCGGAGCTCATCGACGACGGGACCGTCGCCATCAGCATGGCCTCGCTCCTCTTCTTCATCCCCGCCCGGGATCGGTCGAAGGGCGACACAACCGTCATGGGGCCGGACATCATCCCGCGGCTGCCGTGGGACATCGTCCTCCTCTTCGGCGGTGGGTTCGCCCTCGCCGCTGGTTTCCAGCAGACGGGCCTGGCCGAGCTCATCGGGGCCCAGTTCGAGCTTCTCGGCACCCTCCCGACCTTCGTGATGATTCTCCTCGTCTGCCTGTCTCTCACCTTCCTCACCGAGTTGACCAGCAACCTGGCCACGACGGAGATGATCCTGCCGATCCTGGCGTCCATCGCCGTGGTCACCGGCACGCATCCGCTGGCTCTCATGATCCCCGCGACGCTCTCTGCATCGTGTGCGTTCATGATGCCCGTCGCCACGCCACCCAACGCCATTGTCTTCGGTAGCGAACGCATCACGGTAGGAGAGATGGCCCGAGTGGGCATCGTCCTGAACCTCATCGGGGCGGTGGTTATCGCTACTATCGTGTTCACCATCGGAACCGTCGTCTTCCAGATCGAGCCAGGCGTCGTACCCGATTGGGCCACGTCCATCGCCAGAGGCACAGAGGGCTGATGAAGACCGCAATCGTAGCCGGCTGCAGGACACCCTTTGCCAGGTCGGGCACCGTGTTCGCCGACCTCAGTGCCATCGAGCTGGGCAAGGTCGCCGTCCGCGATGCCCTCGCCCGAAGCGGGCTCCGAGGAGACGCCGTCGACCACCTCGTCTACGGCACCGTCGTGCACGACACCCAAGCCCCGAACATCGCCCGTGAGGTGGGCCTCGGCGTGCTTCCCAAGACCGTCCCGGCAGTCTCGGTGTCCCGCGCCTGCACCTCCGCCAATCAGGCCATCACCGACGCGGCACAGATGATCGAAGTCGGGTACGCCGACGTGGTCATCGCCGGTGGGTCGGAGTCGCTGTCCAATATCCCCATCACCGTCAGTGACAAGCTCTCCAAGACGCTGGTCGAGGCGTCGAAGGGCCGCTCGGTGGGCGAGCGGCTCAAGCCGTTCTCGAAGGTCCGGCCGAAAGATCTGATCCCAGTGACCCCTGCCATCGCCGAGCCCACCACCGGAGAGACGATGGGGGAGTCGGCCGAGCGCATGGCCAAAGAGAACGGGATCACCCGTGAAGAACAGGACCAGTGGGCCCTCCGGTCCCATCGCCTAGCCGCCGCTGGCACGAAGGACGGTCGCCTCACGGCGGAGATTGCTCCCGTCTACACCCCGCCGGACTTCGACGACGTGGTGACCGAGGACAACGGGATCCGCAACGATACGTCCATGGAGAAGCTGTCGAAGCTACGCCCCGTCTTCGATCGCAAGCATGGTTCCGTTACGGCGGGCAACGCCTCGCCTCTCACGGATGGTGCCTCCGCCGTCGTGCTCATGAACGGCGACCGGGCCACCGCCGAGGGCATCGAGCCGCTGGGGTGGATACGGAGCTGGGCGTGGACTGCTCTCGATCCTGCGGGTCAACTGCTGCAGGGGCCTGCGTATGCCGCGCCGCTCGCCCTGGACCGGGGCGGGCTCTCCATGTCGGACATCGGCCTCATGGAGATGCACGAAGCCTTCGCCTCTCAGGTCCTCTCCAACCTCCAGGCGTTCGACTCCGCCGAGTTCGCGAAGAGCGAGCTGGGGCGGGGTTCGGCCGTCGGACACCCGGACCTGGACCGAATCAATGTCATGGGTGGATCGCTGGCGATCGGACACCCTTTCGGGGCCACGGGAGGCCGGCTGACGGTGACGATCTTGAACGAGATGGCCCGACGCGACGTGCAGTTCGGTCTCATCACTGTCTGCGCCGCGGGTGGGATGGGCTTCGCGATGGTCGTGGAGCGCCGCTAAGGCCAGCGCGAAGGAGCCGGGGCGGGACCCCCGGCCGCACCTGCCCAGCCGACGGCGTTCTCCCACACGACCTGCACATCGCCGCTGACGCCCTGGCCTGCCGCCGGGAACAGCGTCACCCCTACGATACGCTGACCGCCCGGCAGGACTCGATACCCGATGAACGGCGTCGTATCGCTCCAGGTCGCCACGACCGCGGTGCCACTCTTCGCCACCACGCCTCCGCGATGACCCGTGGAAGAGAACAGGTCCATGACGCCGGAGGTGAGGGGGTGGGGAGACACCACACCCAGGGTGTCGGCCTGGTACGTCGCACCCCCGACACTCAGGAACGGGTCGATGGCTTCCGTTCCGCCCCATCCCACCGAGCCGAGACCACTGTCGCTGCGACCCTGCCAGTAGAAGGAGGCGAGGACGAGGTTGCCGCCAGCGGCGACGTACTCGGCGACCTCGTCGCCCAGCGCCGAAGACTCGTCGAAAAGGCCGTTCATGAAGAGCAGGACGACGTCGTGCTCGTTCAGGAAGTCCACACCCGGCAACTGGTTGATGAAGAAGAAGCTGTCGACGGTGAGGCTTGGATCGTTCTCGAGAAGAGCCTGCACTGTCGGCGTATCGTCGAAGTCTCCGCCGGAGACCACCAGGACTCTCACGTCGCAAGTGTCGGTGCTGGCCAAAAAGTCGGCTACGACGACATCGTTGGGGTCCGTAAGGAAGACGGACCGCGCTGCGGGGCAAAGGCTGGGGAGTGTGGCGGGGGGCGTTGGGACGACCTCATAGCTCGCGGGGTCCACGTCCAGGAAGAGGTAGGTACCATCGTCTTCCGTGAGAACCGCGTCGACGATGGATTGGCCTTGCGCGAGGCTGACCGAGACTCCGCCGACCCCCAGGCCGTTCACATCCGTGACTGTGCCCCGAATCCCCGGGCCCGAGTATCGAATGACAAGGTTGAGAGAAAGGACCCCCGCCTCCTCACCCAGGGTTGTCTGGCGAGTCGAGCGGTAGAGCTCCAGGCCCCCGTCGTACGCCACCAGACTGATCACCACCGTCCGGCCAAGGGCGCTCTCGGGAATACTGATGTCGAGCACGTGCTGCCCCGCCGACGAGTTGATGGGGATGGTCGTCTCGACGAGAAGTGTGAGCGTGCCGGCATCATGAATCGTCACTTCGTACTCGTCGACGCGGTCGAAGGCGGCCCCCAGGGCATCGAGCTCCGCCTGCGAGACTCCGGCGGGACCCGACACCGAGAGTTGGACGGCCGGTCCATTGGCGGCCTCGGGGCCGACAGAGTCGGCGCACGCCGTTCCCACCAACGTGACGAAGGCGACGAGTCCGAGTCTTCGAAGGCCCCGGTTACCCGCCCACAACAGGCTCGTCACAATCCCCCTCCCTTGAGTTGAAGGGCGAAGGTGCCGTAGAAGCCCTCCTTCGAGACCGAGTCGCTGTCCGCGCTGAACTTCCCGACGCTGGCCTCGAGGAAGATCGGTCCCACACCGAGACCGACCCCTCCGGTGAGGGCCGTGAGATCATCGGATCCGATGGCGTATCCCGCCCGCAGGGTGAGGACCGGGAGCTTCTGCTCCACGCCCAGGGAGATGCGCTCACCCCAGGCAGGCGTGAACCGCCCCCGCGGCGATACTTTCATCGCCGTGGCCTCGATGCTCGTCCCCCCCGACTGGTATCCGACACCGCCGCGGAAGACCTGCGGAAAGAACGACTCGTCGAAGAACCCCAGAGCGGTCTGGTAGACAGGCAGTGAGACGGAGTTCGGGTCCAGCGGCTCCGGGTCGTACCGGTCCAGGATGTCCAGGAAATCAACGGCGTCATTGAAGTCGGCGTCGGTGTACGTCGCGGTGTGGGCGATGAGCGCATCGTCCCAGGTCATCCGCTGGATGACGTTGGTGCCCGAAGCCGACGCCCGGAGACCCATGGGCAGACTCAGCGACAGCCCCACGTCCATGCCGAATCCGGACCCGCTCGTCGCCTCGACGGCGACGCTCTGGATCGTCAGGTACGGATCGCCCGGCGCCGGGGAGAGGTCGATCTGTGGTTCGAAGAAGCGACCACGCGTCATCCCGTGGCCGATGACGTAGCGACCACCCACACCCACCGAGAGAAGTCCGCCGAGCTTGGTGCCGTACGCCACCGTGATCTCGGAGAACGAGGTGCTGGAAAAGCCTGTATTGCCTACCGCGTAGTTCTGAATGTCCTCCAGGGCAAACCCGTTGCCGATGAGGTCGGCCAGCTCGCGACTCAGGGTGGCCTCGCCGAGGACCCGACTCCTGATGCGGACACCGATGTTGCCGACAGCCACACCGATGGAGGGCATGGGTGAGCCCGGCTTCGGGACTTCGCCTTGCTCTGCGGCGTAGGCCGTCGTGAAGCCCTCGGTCACGGTGAAGAGCTGGAGGCCGGCCTCCGGGATCTGGTTCACGATCTGCCCGGCGCTCAGATCGGTGGTGAAGAACGGCATGTCCTCGGCGCCCATGACCGCCAGAAGCTCGCCGAACGTGGCCCCCGAGCTGAGGGTGGCCACCCCGAGCTCGAAAACCGAGACGTTCCACCCGTCGCTCCAGTCCAGATTCGCCGGATTCCATTCGATGGCGTCCACGCCGGTGGCGAAGACCATGCCGCCGCCGCCCATGCCTACCGACCTCGCGCCTGGCGCCATCTGGGCCGTCGACGACACGGGAGCCACGATCGAGGCCACGAGCGCGACAACGGCGAAGGGTCTCATGCAGGCCACCGGGTCGTAGGAGTCATCGACGGAGACGTAGATGGGCCGTGAGAATCCCTGTGGAAACGCTACCGTCCTGATTGTCGAAGTCGAGCTCCGCCTCCACCTCGACAATGAGCATCTCGCTCGTCCCGATTCCGGTAATCGCGAACTCGAGCTCCTCGTTGAACTCGACGGAGCCGTCGTCGGTAGTCGTCTGTTGGACGATCAAGACGTTGCCACTGATCTGCAGTGAGGTCGTCGCCGGAGCCGTCGACGGACCGGTGGTGATGCCTTCGTTGACCGTCCGACGGGTCACCGTGCTGTTGAGCCTGGCGCGTAACTGCCCGTCCACCCGGATCGACCCGACCAGCTCCGCCGGCACCCCGTTCTCATCGAACGAGATGAAGTCGAGGCTGGTCTCCACTTCGGGCGCCAGGAGGAAGATGTCATTGCCGAGACGGTCCCGAACCACGTCGTCGGCCCAGAGGCGAATGAGGCCCGAGGAGAAACAGCGACGGGCATCGGGGGAGCAGGACGCCGAGAACTCCACACCCCCATGACTGGACGGCGCCGGGCCTACAGGGCCCGGAGCGGTCGGCGGCGTCATGGAGCCGCCTCCCAGCGGCGGGGGAGCACTCAGGGCGACGGCGACGGCATCGGAAGAGACCACGGCCGCGACGGGTCCCAGCTCGTCGACATCGGCAGCGAGCACGCCGTTGGTGACATCGTACGTGCCCTGGAAGGTGACCACCGAGCTGTCCTCGCGGATGAGCGCGAGAGCGAGCCGAACGTCATCCCCTGACTCCAGCAGTTCAGAAGGAACGGCCACCTCGACGCGTGCCGGGCTCGTGAGCATGGTTCCGACAGGCCCGATATCGAAGGCCGTGCCCGGCACCGGAGTGCCCTCGTCATCGGGGAACGGTGCGCCGATGCGTGGGGTGACGGAGATCATGACCGAACCGCCCAGAGCACCCGCCGGAATCTCCAGGGAGAAGGACGGCGGCACGCTGACGATCCCCCCTTGGGCTCCGACCGTCAGCGCAGCCCCTGCATCGTCCGAGAGCTCGAAAGGAAGGGCCTGGTCCAACTGCTGACAGGCGGAGAGTGCAACGGAGAGCGCGACGGCCCCGAGGAGGCGCCGTTGGGGGGAGAATCTGCGCATAATAGGAAACTTGTGCCCGGTCGTAGCCTGGTCGCAATGCTCGCGTCCGGACCACGACCCCTGAGGGAATTGAGTGAAACGGCGGGCAAACTCACCTTAGCCACCGCATCACGGGCTTGTTGGTCACACCCTCAGGTTTGCAACTCCCGGTCCAAGGCTTCACGCACCTCGCGGCGACGTTTGCCCTCACGGAACCTGCGGTCGTCCTCCGGATCCACGAGTTCGAGACGCGGAACAGGGCACGGACGATGGTTCTCGTCGATAGCCACGAAGGTGAGGAGGCACGTGTTCGTGTGGCGCTTCTTGCCGGTGAGAAGGTTCTCCGCCTCGACGCTCACTCCAACCTCCATGGAGGTTCGTCCGACGAAGTTGACCCTCGCGGTGCAGGTGACGAGCTCCCCCGTATAGATCGGTTCCACGAACTCCACCCGGTCGATGGAGACGGTCACCGCGGCTCGGCCGGCGTGCCTCATGGCCGAAACGGCGGCAGCCCGGTCCACCATCGAGAGCAGCTCACCCCCGAAGACGTGCCCCAGGTTGTTCACCTGGTGAGGCATCATCAACTCGGAGAAGACGGTAACCGACTGGGACGGCTTCTTGGTCTTCGGCGCGGAGTCGTTCATGGCGGGCGAGTACACCGACAGCTTGACCCCGATCCTTCGGGGCCACAGCCTCGAGAGCGATCCACGATTCGAACGAGTGAGCCAGGAGGGATGGGTATGAGCGAGGGCAGCCAGATGAGCAGAGCGACGGGGGGGACGACGCGGGCGGGTAGGATCCGGGCCACCGTCACCAGAGGCTTCCTGGCGGGGCTGGCCGTCAGCAGCTTGGTGGGTCCCGTGCGCGTCGCCGCGCAGGACGAGGCCACCGCGTACGCCGCCGTCGAGCAGATCTTCGACGGAATGCGTACCGCCGACCCCGCGCTCGTCCGTGCTGTGTTCGCCGACGACGCCCGCTTCGCCATGATCGACACCCGCGACGGTCCGGCGAAGGTGCGCGTCCAGGGCGTGGAGGGGTGGATCGGAGCCATCGGCAACTCCGAGGGCGCTTGGGACGAGCAAGTCTACGATGTCGAGGTCCTCGTGGATGGTGCCATGGCCTCCGTGTGGGCGCCGTACACCTTCTATCTGAACGGCTCCATCTCCCACTGCGGCATCAACTCGATCGAGATGCTCCACGACGGAAACGGCTGGAAGATCACCCAGATCTCGGACACGCGGCGGCAAGGCGACTGCCCCGATCCACTAGGCTGAAGGCGCCCCCAACCCGAGCAAGCCCGTCAGTCGTCCGCCCCCGCTTCCACGCCCTCGACGAAGTCCTCGACGAGCTTCACCGTCTCCGGTGAATCGAGAACGTCGGTATGCTCGCGTCCGATCACGAGGTGGTACGGTTGGCCGGCGGCGGCCGAGAGCCGGTCCGCGTGGGGTCGGATCACGCGGGCGTCCAGCTCGGGCTGGATGAGGAGCAGCGGGTCCTCGATCTCGCCGATCCGGCGGCTGGGGGTGAGGGGAAGGAAGCTGCCCCCGACCCGACGCCAGAAGAACGGGCGCAGGACATTGACGAGGAAGGAGCCGGGTAGCCCGTGATCGGTGAGGTACTCGGCCGTGACCCGAAGAACGTCCGAGGGGGTGGCGATGAGAACGAGACCGTCCACGGCGGCGCCCTGGGCCGCCGCCAGCACCGCTCCTGCACCTCCCATGGAGTGGCCCACCACGATGAGCGCGCGATCCGGGAAGCGCCCATGGGCGAAGCGAGCGGCGGCCATGACGTCGTCCCGGAAGTCCCTGATGGTGATCTCCGCAACCGGAGGGTTCCGTCCATGTCCGCGGGCATCGAAGACGAGCACAGCGTGGCCCCGTCGGGCCAGCGGCTCCCCAAGGCGCAGGACCACCCCGTGATTCGCCCCCCAGCCGTGGGCCAGGAGGATCAGCGCCCCGTCACCCCCCACGTCATCGGCTCCCACGAGCCAACCCGCGAGCTCGTGCTCTCCCGAGGGAATCGATACGTCCTCGAACGGGAGTCCCAGGTCGGAAGCTGTTCGTTCGATGGGTTGGAGGTTCGGGCGTACCAAGCGTCCTGCGAGACGGTCGAGGGCGTAGAGAGTGACAGCGAGCGCGGAGACGGCACCCGCGACGAGGAGCGGGCTCAAGCAGCTCGAAGCTGAGCCAGCGCCCGCTTCACGTACACGGGGACCATCGCCCGTCGCCACTCGGGGTCGACGATGATGTTCTCCAGTGGGTGACACTGCTTGTGTGCCCGGTCGGCCAATGCCTCCACGACCTCATCGTCCAATCGGCGTCCCTCGGCGATGTCCGACCATCCGGTGAGCACCCTGGGTCGTGAACCGAGCCCCGTCACCACGCCCTCGAGGGACCGGACGGCGCCGGAACTGTCGATCTCGGCCGCAACCGCGACGGTGAGAAGGGGGAAGTCGATGGACTTCCGCTGCCGGAGCTTCGTGTAAGCCTGGCGACGAGCCGCCGAGGAGAGAGGGATCCGGATCTCGGTAAGGATCTCGTCCGGAGCGCGCTGACTATTGATGATCCCGTCGGCGACGAAGAAGTCCCGGACCGAGAGCGTCCGCGTGCCCTCCGGCCCGGCGAGGACCAACTCGGCGTCCAGCGTCATCAGGACCGGCGGGGTGTCGGCGGAATGGGCCGCGACGCACTTCTTGCCGACCTTCGTGACGTGGCAGACATCCCCGTCCTTCTTCAGACAGAAGCCCAGGGCCTCCCGCCAGAACGCCGTCTGGTTGTAGTAGGTGCACCGCGTGTCCAGGCAGACGTTGCCGCCCAACGTGCCGCTGTTTCGAAGCTGTGGGCCGGCGACGTGGCCCGCCGCCGTCGCCAGGGCCGGAAAGTGTCGGAGCACCGCTTCGTTCGTCGCCACGTCCGTGAGCGTCTCGGCCGCTCCGATCCGCAGGCTCCCCTCCCGCTCCTCAATGCCACGGAGTTCGGGCAGACCTTTCAACGCAATGAGGTGGGCCGGCTCGAAGAGCCTGTGCTTCATGTTGGGAACGAGGTCCGTGCCGCCGGAGACGTACATGGCGTCGCCCTGGTGCTCCCCTTTGAGATCGAGGGCCTCGGCAACGTCGGTGGGTCGGTGATACCGGAACGGCGGCAGTCTCAGCATATCAGCGGCTCCCGCCGGCGATCCGCGAGGAGGCGGCCCGGGGCTCCAGGGGTCTCGCCACCATGATTCCGTCCTGCCCGTCGATGGCCTGGATGCGTTCGGCCAATGAGCGTTCGCTGACCTGGACCGAGTCGCCCACCAGGGGAGCGTGGAGGAGCCGAAGCTCGCCGTCCACACGGACCGCCAGACCCGTATGGGCGACGTCGAGGCCCGAAACGGTGCTGGTCGCGGCGATGATGTCGCCGGGCTCGATGCGCGGCGCCACGTCGGCGATCCGACCTTCCGGGATGTAGTGCCGTCCCCGGGCCGAAAGCAGCTCCTCCACCCTGCGGACAACCTCCAGGTTGTCCGGGTCGGACAACTGCCGATAGGCGTCGGGGTGGGTGGACATGAAGTCGATGGGCTCATCGTCCACGACCCCACCGAGTTCATCGGTCATGTTCTTCACCAACAGCTTGGCTTCGGCGTCGAGGAGCCATTCGGAGAAGTAGTGGAGTCGGCTGGGATAGCCGTCGATTACGTTGCCCCTGTAGCGGAGGGCGCGGAGCATTCGCTCGTACTCTCCCTCCACGACGCCTCTCTCGTCCAGGCGGTCGGCGACGCCGGCCTTCACCGCAGTGGCGATGGCGTAGACGTTCTCGACGAAGGTCACGCAGTCGAGTCCGCCGAAGTCGATGACGAGTCGCTCCGGACCTTCGACCTCCAGGGTGCCCGGTACGTAGGGCGTTCCCACCAGACCCATTCCGATGTGCACCATGAGGTCGCCCATGGGAAGGGTGTCCGCACCCGCGGCCATCGCCGACCGGACGCTCTCCTGGAAGACCGCCCAATCCGAGTCGGCCCACGAGACCTCGCCGCCTGGCGTGCCGGACGGGTCGGCGGGCAGGGGATGGGGCTCGAAAGGCGACCAGAACATGGCCACGACGAAGAGGATGACCACCGCGATGGGCCCCATCAGGGCCCGATACCGTGCCACTGGGGACTCCTCGGGTCCCGACGCGCGATTCGGTGGTTCGCGCATGTCTCCCGGGGGAGATCCGTCCGCCCCGGTCCCGTCAGTCGGCATGGACGGGCTCCTCCACGGCGGTGGGTGGGGCGGCCGGCGTTTGCGGGCCATCCGGCTTCGTCAACGTGCCCGCCTCCCGAGCGGCGTCGATGGCCCGCCATACGTGGGGAGGTGAGAAGGGCAGCCGGTCCATCCGAACGCCGATGGCGTCGTAGATGGCGTTGGCGATGGCCGGGATCGACGGGTGGAGGGGTCCTTCTCCCGCTTCCTTCGCGCCGTACGGCCCTTCAGGATCGATGGACTCGACGATGAGGCTCTCCAACTCGGGGGTGTCGAGGCTGGTCGGGATTCGGTAGTCCAGGAGCGACGGAGCGTTGTGCAGCCCGGCCCGGCCGTGGTCGGCATCCTTGAACAACTGCTCCTCCATGAGCGCTTCGCCGAAGCCCATGTACGCCGAGCCCTCCATCTGGCCTTCCACCAGAACGGGGTTCAACGCGCGGCCGCAGTCGTGGGCGACCCAGATCTTCTTCACCTCCACCATCCCCGTCTCGACGTCCACGTCGACCTCGGCCACGTGGGCGGTGAAGGAGTAGGCCGGCGAGGCGCCGATGGTGCCCCCCCGATACTCCCCGTGGACGTCCTTGGGCGTGTTGTACCAGCCCGTGGAGCCAAGCGTCCCGAACTCGGCCTCCGCCAAGTTGAAGGCCTCGGCGATGGGCATCTGGCGGGAGGTGTCCGGCGCCCAAACGGCGAATCCGTCGGCCAGGAGAACCTCGCCGGGCTTGACCTCCCACTCGGCGGCCACGGCCTTCTGGACCAGCGCCTTGAGCTTCTTCGCGGCATCGATGGCGGCGTTGCCGAGCATGAAGGTGACGCGGCTCGAGTACGCCCCCAGGTCCACCGGCGTGAAGTCGGTATCACCGCGGAGAACGCGCACCCACTCCAGGGGCACGCCGAGCTCCTCGGCCGCGATGTACGCCACAACCGAGTCACAGCCCTGACCGATCTCGCTGGCGCCGCTGAAGACCGCCACCCTCCCGCTCCGGTCGACCTGCATCTGGACCGCCGACTGCGGCATCTCGTTGGGGTAGATGGGATAGTTGGTGCCGGAGATATAGGTCGATCCGGCGACCCCGATGCCGCGGCCGAAGGGCATCGCTCTGAACTTCTCGTCCCATCCACTGGCCCGCTGGACGGCGTCGAGGCACTCGAGGAAGCCGTTGGACGTGACCCGCAGCTCGTTGACGGTGCGGGTGTTCTCCCCGATGAAGTTCCGCCGCCGGAACTCGATGGGGTCGATGCCCAGGCGCTCCGAGAGCTTGTCGAGCTGGATCTCGAAGGCGAAGCGGGGTTGCACCGATCCGTGACCGCGCTTCGGTCCGCACGCCGGCTTGTTCGTGTACACCCGCTTCGAGTCGAACCGGTAGGCCGGCATCTCGTAGGGCGCGCACAGGAGTTGGCCCGAGTAGTACGTGGTGACCAACCCGAAGGAGGCGTAGGCGCCGCCATCGAGGAGGATCTTCGCGTCCACGGACATGAGCTTCCCGTCGGACGTGGCGCCGGTGCGGTACTTCATGTGGAAGGGGTGGCGGCCGCGGTGGGAGTAGAAGACCTCCTCGCGGGTGTAGAGGATCTTCACGGGTCGGCCGGTGACCATGGCCAGCTTGCCCACGCAGAACTCGAGGTCGAAGGGCTCACTCTTCCCGCCGAACGCCCCGCCGACGAGGGGCTGGAGGACCCGGACTTGCGCCTGCTCCAGCTCCAGCACGCGGGCCAACTCCCGGTGGAGGTAGTGGGGCACCTGGGTCGCGGACCAGACGGTCAGTCGTCCCACGCCATCCCACTGACCGATGGCGCAGTGGGGCTCGATAGGTGCGTGGGTGGTGCCTTCGAACAGGTAGTCGCCCTCGATGACCACGTCCGACTCGTCCATGAGGTCGTCCACCTCACCGAACTCGAGGTGGACCATCTTCGTGACGTTGCCGTTCCACCCCGCCTTCTTGGGCTCGTGGATGTACGGCGTCGAACCGTCGGCGTCGGCGGCTTCGTGGGGGTCCAGGAACGCGTGAAGGACCTCGTACTCCACCTCGATGAGATCCAGGGCGCGAATGGCCGTGTCTTCGTCCACCGCCGCCACCGCCGCCACCCCGTCCCCGATGTAGCGGACACGGTCGAGGCAGAGGGGATACTCGTCGGGCGTCCACGGGATAATGCCGTAGCACGTCGGCATGTCCTCGCCGGTGATCACGGCGTGGACACCGTCCAGGGCTTCGGCCGCCGACGCGTCGATGGAGACGATGCGGGCGTGGGGGTGTGGACTGCGGAGGATCTTGCCGTGAAGCATCCCCGGGAGGGCGATGTCGTCGGTGTACGTCGCCCGTCCGGTGGACTTGGAAAGGCCCTCGACCTTCCGCATGGGCGTTCCGATCAACTGCTGGTCGGACTTGGCTTTACGCGATGTCGTCACGGCTATGGCCCTCCGGCTCCAGGATCGGGTTCACCCCCTGAGGTGCCACCCGGCGACGCGCCCCCGTCCGCTCCGTCACCCGCCGCAAGACGCCGCGCGGCGGCCTCCACGGCGTCGTAGATCTTCGTGTACCCGGTGCAGCGGCACAGATTCCCGGCCAAGGCCTCCTGGATCTCCTCACGGGTTGGATCGCGGTTCTTCTCGAGGAGGGCCGCGGCCGAGCAGAGGATGCCGGGTGTACAGAAGCCACACTGTGCAGCGCCATTCAGGTCGAATTCGTCCTGGAGGGGGTGTGGGCCTTCCGCCGACGCCAACCCTTCGACGGTGACGACCTCGACGCCGACCGCCTCCCAGACGGGGGTGATGCACGACAAGGTCGGGCGCCCGTCGACGAGCACGGTGCACGCCCCGCAATCTCCCTTGTCGCACCCCTGCTTGGAGCCCGTGAGACCGAGGATGTAACGAAGCGACTCCAGAAGGGTGTAATGGGTCGGGACGCCGACCTCCTTGAGGTCGCCGTTGACGTGGAGTCGGACGATGTCGTGGATGGTGGCCATGGCCTTCAAAGGTCGCCGCCGGGTGCGGGGCTTCGCAACGCCTCGCCCGCGCAGATTCCGTGGACACACCCGAGAAGTGGAACGATCTTACCGAGCGGCCCCGATGGCTGGGCCGCGGACTCGAGAAAATTGCAGGAGGTATAGATGCCCTATCCGGAGATGATGGTCGCTCCGATGCGTGAAGATCTGGTTCGCGTCGGATTCACCGAGATGCGCACGCCGGCAGAAGTCGACGAGATCCTCGGGTCGGAGACCCGGACGACCCTGGTCGCCGTGAATTCCATATGCGGCTGTGCCGCCGCCATGATGCGGCCGGGCGTGTACCTGTCGCTCCAGGGCGAGAAGAAGCCCGAGGTGCTCACCACGGTGTTCGCCGGGCAGGACATGGAGGCCACCGACAAGGTCCGTGAGTACATCACCGGCTATCCGCCCTCCTCCCCTTCCGTCGCCCTGTTCAAGGACGGCGAGCTCGCCTACTTCATGGAGCGCCACGAGATCGAAGGGCGCCATCCGGAGGATATCGCCGCTGCTCTGCGGGCGGCGTACGAAGAGCACTGTTGACGGTCTTCGCCGGTACGTGAGCCAGCGCCACCGCAGGGTCGGCGCCACCTCCGGGTCTGCGTAACCCACGGGTCGGCGCCACCGCAGGATCGGCGCCCACGCACCGGCGTCGCTGTTTCTCCGTTCAGCAGGGGGGACCGGAGCGCGCCGACGCCCCGAGACCGGAAGCGGAGTGGGTGAAAGGCCCGCTCCGCTTCCTCGTATCCACGTCTGAAGGCGACGGAAAGCAGCATCGTCTGCAACCTTCTGGCCCGCGGTTACGTCAGAGGAGATGAAGGGACGGTGTGGAAACCGTCGAAGGAGGGACGCGCGTTCGATGGTCGGACGCTGTTCCAGCGAGCCCAGGGGGCTCGTTCACTCACGTGAGGAGGATGAAGATGAGGAAGATGATTCGAGTGGCTCTGGTGGCAGGGATGATGATGATGAGCGTCGCATCCGTCGAGGCCCGGGAAGTTCACTCTCCCGACGACGAGATGGCCACTCAGGTCCTGGTGATGAACAACTACCTGACCGATGTCCGGGTCTACATCGAGGACAGTAAGGGCAGATTGCACCACATGGCTCGCCTCGCCCGTGGTTCCGTCGCGAACTTCGAGGTGCCGAGCGAGTTGGCGGAAGGCGAGTTCCGCGTGAAGGTCTTCCCGGCGGCTATGCCGGGCACACTCCTGGGCGATGACAAAGGGGTCAAGACGAACCCCCTCGAGGCGGGTCGTGACCACCAGGTCCGGCTCTGGCTCGAGACCGATCTACCAGCCTCTATCGTGGAGATCGCACGGGACTGACCTGACACGGCAGTAGCTCAGCGGGCCGGGGGAGAGGGTTTCCTCCGGCCCGTTCTTCGTTTCAGGCAAGTCGGCTCGGTCCCATTGGGGCCACTCTAAGCTGGCGCTCAGCGGCCGCGGATTCGATCCCTTTGACGTCCGGCGATCTCGACGAGGCGACGGAGCTCCTGGATGGGTTCCTCGGCGTCGTCGACCTGGAGCCTGAGCACCACATCGTTGTTCAACCAGACGCCGCCATCCTCTTTCACGATGAGCATCGCCGCCGACTGCATCCCGCGACGATCTCCCCCGGCGGCCTGCCCGGCCTCGAGGGCCGCGAGTAGACGAAAGGACAGATGCCCCTCCGTGGCCTCGAAGGCCTCCACCATGGCGTCGACGACATCCTCGCCGGCGAGGATGTTGCCCTGGGCGGACACGTACTGGCTGACGCGGTGGCCCGCCCAATCCGACGCCTGCGGCCCGGTGTGCGTGGCCACGTTCCCTTCGGCGTCCATGACCGAGAACTGCCGCCCTTCGATGGTCCAGCGCTCAGGGCGGGGGTTCGGGTCGTTCGCCAGAATCGTCGACACGACGTCCTCCGGGGCCATCCCCCGCCTCAGCATCTCGAGGCCCTGAGGGCCGTAGCTCACGTCCACGACGGCCTGCGTCGCCACCACGCCCACGTTCGCCTCTGCCCACAGCACGCCGTTGCCCACCGAGAAGACCCGTGACTGGACGGCGCCACCGACCTCACCCGTCTCGGGGTCGTAGCCGAGAATCGAGAAGGTGGCCACCGGCGGCCAACGGTCGAGGTCGCCAATGGCGGCGCTCTCGACCTGGCCGTCGGTTGGCATGTCGCGGGACGGTTCGTCGACGGACGGCGACAACATCAGCACCGCCGCCAGACCCGACACGAGCACCGTCAGCCCCACACCCGCCCGCCAGGGCCGATTCATCGGTATTCCTCCCGGACCGGCGAGAAGACGTCGAGGATCCGACAGTCCGTTTGAGCGCCCCCGCCGTGGACGGCTCCCCCTGGAATCACCAGCACGTCGCCGGCGTTCAGCACGTATGACTCGCCGTCGACCACGAGCTCGTAGGTCCCCTCGAGCATGTTGACGATCTGCTCATGGGGGTGGCTGTGCGCCGGGAGAACCGCGCCTGCTTCGATCTCCCAGTAGACGTGAGTCGTGTGCTCGGAGTGGATGAAGCGGCCTCGATGGCCCGGCTGCAGCTCCCGTGGTTCCAGGCTCGCGACGTCGTATCGCTCGGGCATCAGTCGTCCTCCATGACGGGTCGTGTGGCGGCGAAGCGCTCGAGAATCGCCAACGTCAGTTCCACTCCACGACGAACGTTCTCTTCGGTGACCCGCTCGTCGTTTCCGTGCACCCCCCCGGCGTCCTCGGCCGGTGTCGCCGTGGCCGTGTAGCCGTAGCTGGTGATGCCCAGATCCCTGAAGAAGTGGCTGTCGGTGAAGCCCCCTACGACCTGTGGCACGAAACCGGCGTCGGGAAACTCCTCCAGCGTGACCTCCCGGACGGTCCGGTAGAGATCGGTGTCGGTGGACGAGACCGCCGGGGTGAAGCCCATGAGCACCTCGACGTCGATGTCCGGGCCCAGGACGCCGCGGACTTCGTCGAGCCAGACCTCGGGATCCTGGTCGGGAAGCAGGCGGCAATCGATCTCGGCGGCGACCTCGGGTGAGACCACGTTGATCTTGTTGCTCCCCTCGAAGCGGGTGATGGAGCATGTGTTGCGGGTCAGAGCGTGCAAGCCGGGGTTGTATCGCTGTAGCTCGACCATGACGCCCGGGTCGCCCACGTAGGCGCCCATGTTGCTGAAGCGTGTCCGCCACGGCTCGGGATGCCGGTCGGCGATCCCGCTGAGGTGCTCGTGGACCGCCGGAATGATCCGGGGCTCGAAGCTGTGGAGACGGAAGCGTTCCAGGGCTTCGATGAGCTCCACGGACGCGTAGGTGACGAGGGGGCGCGACCCGTGACCGGGTTCCCCGTTGGCCGTCAACCGGAGCCAGTACGGCACCTTCTGGGTGACTTCGAGGCCGAAGTTGACCGTCCCGTCGACGTCGGAGCCCCCGCCGCCTTCGTTCAGGAGGAAGCCGACGTTCTCGAAGAGCTCTGGCCGATTCTCCACGAGCCATCCCGCCCCGAAGAAACCACCGGCCTCCTCATCGGCGGTGGCCATGAAGATCACGTCCCGGTTCAGCGGCGTCTCGGTGCGGTGGAGTGCCAGGAAGGCCGCGAGGTGCAGGATCCCGCTGGTCTTCGTGTCGAGGGCCCCGCGCCCGTAGATGTAGCCGTCCCGAAGCTCACCGGAGAGTGGATCGACCGTCCAGAAGCGTTCGTCGGCGGGCACGACGTCGATGTGATGGATGAGCACGATGCCCGGCTCGTCGCCTCCCTCGAGCCGCGCCCAGATGTTGCCCCTGCCCGGGGCGGACTCGGCCATCTCATACTCGATGCCCTCGGCCTCGAAGATCTCGGCGAAGAACTCGGCCCCCGCCGTCTCGTTGCCCGGTGGGTTGATGGTGTTGATCCGGATGTACTCCTGAAGCCACTCCACGGCTTCATCCTGGAGGGAGGTGAGATCGAGCTGGGCGTAGACTGGCGCCGGGGCCACGAGGGCCGGGAGAAGCGCGACCAGGATCGCGGGGCGGATTCTTCGGAGCATGGAGCCGGGTCTCGGAGGGGCGGAGAGTCGAGTTGGGGGGGAACCGGAGAGCCGGCAACATGACTCGCGGTCGCACGGGGCTCAAGTCGCTGCGTAGGCGAGGGCATCGCGGGCCGACACCCAAGCTGGCAAATCCCCGGACCGTCCCACACCTTGGGTGTACCCGAGCCGGAGCCAGTCATGTCGGACCGCGTCACCCTGCTGAACCGTGCCCGGCTCCGTGGTCGGTGGGGTGACCTCGCGATTATCGACGTCGGTGTGGACAAGACCAGCGAACCCGGCGATGTCGCGACCTTGATCGGTCCGGCCGAGACGGCGATCCAGCCACACGAGGTGGCACGCCGCACGGAGACCGGCTTCCTCGCCATGATTCAGGGCAGGCACCCACGCCAGCCTCGGATCGTGGTCTAGCCAGGCCCCGAACCACCGAACGACCCGAACCGACGACGGAGAAGGATCGATATGCGGATCTTCAGCACTCGCACAACCGGCCTCGGTACTACGGTGCTCCTCTTGGCGGCCGCCGCATGCACGGTGCCCGGCGACGCAACCGAGCCCCAGGAGGCCGTACAGGCCGACCACTTCGTGCCCTCGACCCCGGAGAACCTCAACTGGGGCTGGTTCCCCATCGACAAGGATCCGGTCCTCACCATCCAGTCGGGCGAGACCGTCCAGATCAACACCATCACGCACGTGGGTGCGACGCAGAACCAGGACCCGGTCGAGTACCTCACGAGCCTCGGCATTCCACGAGAGGAGATCCTCCAGGACGTGATCGACTTCTGGGCATCGCGGGACGCTCGCCAACGGGAGGGCAGGAGCGGCCACACCATCACCGGCCCGATCTACGTGGAGGGCGCGGAGCCGGGCGACATGCTGGAGGTCCAGATCCTCGACATCACGACGCGTGTGCCGTGGGGCGCCAACAACACCAGCCCCCGCGGTGGCGTCTTTTCCACCAGCTACCCCGGGTATCGCGAGGGAGACCCCGCCCTCGACATGGAACCGATGCGCCACGTCATCCGCACCGGCGCGGCGGGCGATCGACAGGTGGCCTTCGTCTCCGACGACATCCAGGTGCCGCTGGCACCCTTCATGGGAATCATGGCGGTAGCGCCCGATCCGGTCGTGGGTCAGCCGAGTGTGACCGTCGAGGGCGTCCAGGGTTCTCGGGCCCCCGGTGCGTTCGGTGGCAACCTCGACGTGAAGGACCTGACGGCGGGAACAAGCCTCTACCTGCCCGTCTTCCACCCCGGCGCCCGCTTCTATGTGGGCGACCCGCACAGCGCCCAGGGCGACGGCGAGGTGAGCGGAACCGCCATCGAACAGTCGCTCACCGGTACGTTCCGCTTCGTCCTCCACAAGGACGCGACGATCACGATGCCCCGCGCCGAGAACGAGACCCACTACATGATCATGGGGATCGACCTCGATCTGGACCGGGCAGCCCGCCACGCCACCTGGGAGGTCGTGCGCTTCCTTCAGGAGGAGAAAGGTCTGTCGCCGGCAGAGGCTCTCTCACTGGCAAGCATCGCAGTCGACTTTCGGGTGAGTGAGGTCGTCGACCTCACGCAGGTGGTCACCGCCTTCATCCCGAAGAGCATCTTCCTCCGCTAACGCCGCGACGCGGCCTGGCGGCCTGCCCGGTCACGGCTCCTGCCGAGGGGCACGAACGCCCACGCCCGGACGGGCAGCCGTCAGCCGCCCACCATCCACGACGACCTCACCTCCGACCACGACATAGGGGATGCCCTCGGCGGGGACGGTGGCGTCCATGTAGGTCGATCGGTCGATGACCGTCTCGGGGTCGAACACCGTGATGTCGGCGTCCATCCCGACCTGGATCCGCCCCTTCCGGCCGAAGAGGGGCGCGCTGGCCTCCAGTCGGCGGGCCGGCATCAACGTCATCTTGGCCACTGCCTCCTCGAGCCCGAGGAGACCCTCCTCGCGGACGTAGCGACCGAGGACCTTCGAGTACGAACCCGATGTCCGGGGATGCCCCTGACCATTCACGATGAAGCCGTCGCTGGCGATCATCGTGAGCGGATGAGCGACGGCGGTGCGGGTCATCTCTTCGGTGCGCCCGTGGATGATGACCGTTCCACCCGCAGCCCGCGCCTGGCCGAACGTCTCCCGGGTGAGTCGTTCTCCCGTGGAAACGAGCTGGTGGTCTCCGAAGCGCTCGTCGGGCCAGCTCTCCCAATCGTCGAAGAGGGCCGATGTGATCTCGGTCATCCCAGCGCCGTAGGGATAGGTCTCGGTGGTGACGTCCTGCCCCGAGGCCCGCGCTTCCTCGATGGTGGAGAGGAACTCCTCGATGTCCTCGCCGGAGCTGGAGTTCACATGCACGATGTGGAGGGGCGCTCCCGCACGATCAGCGGCGGTGATGGTGGAGTCGAGACCGGCGATCCCGTTGCGCATGTGGATGTGCACAGGCGCGTCGTACTCCGCCGCCACCCTGAACATCCTCTCCACCTCCGCCATGGTGGCACCCGGCGTGTATGCCGTCCCGAAGCCCACGGCCAGCGCCCCGCGGTCGAGCCCTCGCCGAAGGCGGGATTCGATCTCGTCCAACTGCTCGGGAGTGGCCGCGTCCGAGCCCGCTACACCGGCCGGGGTGAGCCCGGTGCCCGGATCGTCCATGACGTCCATGCGGACCTGCATGTGGCCGATGCTCACTCCGTAGTTCACGAGCTGCCCCCCCTCACGGGCGGCGTACCACGCGTCGATGTCCGCGTCTCCCACCTCCAACTCCAGGGCCGTGGTCACGCCATCCCTCACCATGAGGCCGTACGCCTCTTCGCTCTGGCCGTGCTCGTGGAGGTCGATGAAGCCGGGTGCGACGACGTGGCCCATGGCGTCGATCACCCGATCGCCCTCGAGGTCGTCACCGATGGCGGCGATGACCCCGTCCCGGACACCGATGTCGGCCACTTCGAAGAAGCCGGTCTCCGGGTCGAGAACCCGGCCGTTGGCGATGACGAGATCGAAGGCTTCTTGGCCGGCGCACCCGGTCATCAGGATCAGGCCGAGAACGAGCGGCAGGGGCGATCTACGTGGTGACATCGGTACTCCCGGGGCGTAGACGATCGGGCGGGCGGCCAACATGACGCGGCTTCATGGCCATCACAATGGTTCCGGGACCCTTGCAGAGCCCCGGGCCGGCCCCGCAGCGACCCTGGCCGAGCCAACGCCCCGACCTCGGCACGTCCGCGCCTCTCAACAGTTTCCACCCGTCGCGTGATATACTTTCGGGACCCTTCTTCCACCTTCGAACCTCGATGACCGAACTCTACGACCCTGAGGGGATGCACGACGGCCCTGCGGCGGATATTCCACCCCGCCGGAGTTTCCTGGCGAGGGCGGGAGCGATCGTCGTCGGAGCGTTGGCCGGACTGATTCCCGTGGGCGCCGGCGCGGCCGCCCTTCTCGACCCTCTGCGCCGCGGCAGTCGGGATACGGGAATGGTACGGGTGACCCGCCTTTCGGCTCTTCCCCCCGACGGGACTCCAAAAAAGTTCACGGTCCAAGCCGACCGGACCGACGCCTGGTCCACCTACGCGGACACGCCCATCGGGGCGGTCTACCTCCGTCGTACCAGCGAGGAAGTCATCGCACTGAACGTCGTGTGTCCGCACGCAGGCTGCTTCGTCCGTCACATGGCCGACGAAGGCCGCTTCGCGTGCCCTTGCCACAACAGCAGCTTCGACCTGGACGGAGAAGTCAACAACACGTCGAGCCCCTCTCCCCGGGCGATGGACGCCCTGGCGGTGGAGGTCAGGAACGGCGACGAGATCTGGGTCCGCTTCCAGAACTTCCTCCCCGGACGAGAAGAGAAGGTGCCCGTCTGACGGGCCCCGACATCCGCCGACCCCGACCCGAATGACCAACCTTCTCGACTGGCTCGACGACCGCACCGGCTATAGAGGGCTCCTGAAGAGCGCCCTCTACGAGCACATCCCCGGCGGCGCCCGGTGGCGGTACGTGTGGGGGAGCACGCTCACCTTCGCCATCCTGGTCCAGTTCGTAACCGGAATCGTCCTGTGGGCGGCCTACAGCGCCAACGCACAGGGCGCGTGGGAGAGCGTGTACTTCATTCAGAACCAGATGCTTGGAGGGTGGATCGTCCGCGGAATCCATCACTTCATGGCGCAGGCGACCATCGTCCTCCTTTTCCTCCACCTGATGCAGGTCATGGTGGATGGCGCGTACCGGGCCCCACGGGAGGTCAATTTCTGGTTCGGCCTCCTCCTTCTCTTCCTGGTGTTGGCCCTGTCCCTCACCGGCTACCTGTTGCCGTGGGACCAGAAGGGTTACTGGGCGACGAAAGTCGCAACGAGCATCGCATCGATGACGCCGGTGATCGGCCCTCAGATGCAACAACTGCTCATCGGGGGGGCGGAGTACGGGCACCTCACCCTGACACGGTTCTTCGCCCTCCACGCAGGCGTTCTGCCAGCTGCCGTCGTCCTCCTCATCGTCGGCCACGTCTACTTGTTCCGACGCCACGGCGTGACGGTGCCGGAGGGCGCCGAGAAGGACCCCGACGGGAACTTCTGGCCCGACCAGGTGCTCCGGGACGGTGTCGCTTCACTCATCGTGATGGCCACGGTCATGGGCCTGGTCCTCTGGACGGGTGGCGCCCACCTGGGAGCTCCGGCGGACCCGACGGAGCCGTACTCGGCCGCCCGTCCCGAGTGGTACTTCCTCTTCCTGTTCCAGTGGCTCAAGTACTTCCCGGCCGGATGGGAGGTGGTCGGAGCCCACGTGATTCCCGGCCTGTTGGTGGGCGTCGTGGCGGCCATGCCCCTCATCGGCAACTGGCGGCTGGGCCACCGCTTCAACCTCGGCTTCATGGTCGCCCTTCTCGCCGGCGTGGGCATGCTCACGTGGCTCGCCAAGGCGCAGGACGCAGCCGACCCGGCCTTCGTCGAGGCGCAGATCGAAGCGGACCGGCGGGCCGAGCGCGTGGAGGAGTTGGCGGCTTCGCCCGAGGGGATCCCCCCGGAGGGCGGACTGGCCCTCCTCCGATCCGACCCCCTCATCCAGGGCCCGGAGATCTTCGCAGCCCGGTGCTCGAGCTGCCATCGCTTCGATGGGCATGACGGACTGGGTGGCATCCCCGCCGACGATGCCTCGGCTTCGGATCTGGCCGGGTACGGGAGTCGTGAGTGGGTCGCGGGCCTCCTGGATGCCGACCGCGTGGCCAGCGCCGAGTACTTCGGCGGAACCGACCACGCTCGGGGCCGGATGGTCCGCTTCGTTCAGCGGGGTCTGGCCCAGCTCACCGACGAGGAGCGTGCCGACCTGCTACCGAAAGTGGTCATGGCCCTCTCCGCCGAGGCCGGCCTCCCAGACCAGGCCCAGGTCGACGCGGCCGACGCCCGGACCATCGAGGAAGGCCGGGCGATCATGCAGAGCGAGCCGGTGAACTGCGTCCGTTGCCACCTCTTCCGAGGCGTCGGCGCGGACGACGACGCGCCGGTCCTCACCGGTTGGGGATCCCGCGAATGGATGATGGGGATGATCCACGATCCCACACAGGAGCGGTACTACGGCGAGAACAACGATCGGATGCCGTCCTTCGGCGCCGACGAAGATCTCAGTCCGATGGAGATCGAGCTCGTCGTCGATTGGCTGCGCCGGGACTGGTACGAGCCGCCGGAAGGCCCCTGACCCGAGGGGCAATAGAGAGCGGGCCGCCCCCCTGGAGGGAGCGGCCCGCTCTTGGTTCCTACCCTGCCTAGTTGTTCTCGGCGCCCTCGGCGATCCACGTCTTGAGGACCTCGAGCTCTTCCGGCGAGACCGGGTCGCCGTCTTCAGGCATGTCGCCGGACTCGACCATGTCGATGAGGAGGCTTCCCGAGGGATCGCCGGGCTCGACAACGGTGCCGTAGTCCGAACCGGCCATCAGGCCCTCGTACGTGTCCAGGCGGAGCCCCAACTCCGTGTTCGACTCGCTGTGGCACTCCCAGCAGTACTTCTCGAGGATGGGCATCACCTCGGCCGAGAAGCTCACCGGCTCGTGGGCGGCGGCCATGGAGACGTCCGACGGCGAAGACGCGACGTCGGACTGAACCGCCAGTCCGATGCCGGCAACGACCGCGAGAGCTGTGAATACGTCGGCGCGTAGAAGCATGAGCGTCCTATTCCTCCGGCGACTCCGGGTCGCCATGAACAACGGTGGGCAGAAGCTTGAACTGCTCTAGACTGGGACTTTTACTGAGCCCGGTCCAGCCTGGTTCCCCTCATCAGGCCGTTCCGCCATGGACTCCGATGGTAGGACGGGGCCCATCGACCTTGCTACTTCAAGGGTCACCTATTCCGTTCATCGGCCGCCGACACCACACGCAGAAAGAGCCCAGGACCCCACGATGAAGCTTTCAGTCGCCACACCCGAACGCCCCCGCACCCGCCGCGCCTGGAGCTGGCTGGCCGCCGCCGGTGTGGGCTTCCTGGGATGCGCAGGCCCCGCCGACGATGTCGCCGAGGGCGAACTCGCCGCCGAGGCTCAGCAAGCGCGGGTCGCGCTCGACCCCACCGCCCAAGGGGAGCTCCCGTCGGCCATTGTCGGGCAAGGCGGACCCCTGGGCGGCGTGCCCCTGCAGTACCTCACCGGCGACACACTCACCACCGGCTACCTCGCCGTCCCCGAAGGCGAGGGGCCTTTCCCGGCCCTCGTCATCATTCACGAGTGGAACGGGCTCGTCGACCGCATCCGCCAGGTCGCCGACGACTTCGCCGCCGAGGGTTACGTGACTCTCGCCGCCGACCTCTACCAGGGGAGGACGGGGGGCAACCCTCAGGAGAACATCGCTCTGGTCCAGGAGGCCCAGGGCGACATGCCTGCCGTCATCGCCAACCTCGATGCCGCGGTGGCGTACCTCCGGTCACGCCCCGACGTCACCGGGCGTGTCGGGGCCATGGGTTGGTGCTTCGGTGGAGGGATCGCCCTCTCCTTCGGCCTCGACGGAGAGAACCACGAGGCCACGGCCATCTTCTACGGCCGTCTGGTCGACGACCCCGAGACGCTGGCCGGGATGGACCACGAGGTCTACGGAACGTTCGGAGGACTCGACGACGCCCCCTCGCCCGAGCAGGTGGCCGCCTTCGAAGCGGCCCTGAACGAAGTCGGACTCGAGCACGACCTCCACGTCTACGACGACGTGGACCACGGCTTCTGGTTGCGCGTGGATGGAGATCCGGAGCGACGGACCGGGCCGGCCCTCGACGCGTGGCAGCGGCTGAAGGACTACCTGGGTCGGACGCTGAGGGGCTGATCCCGGCCAACGAGGCGGCCCAGCGGGCCGCGTCAGCCGCTCCTGAGCCTACGCCTCTTGTCCCTCCGCTCCTGGCGCCTCCGCCGTCGGGCGTCTCTCGCGGTCTCGCCTGGGTAGCGCACGGTCACGTCGACACCGGCCATCACGGCGAGGCCCGTGACGCGCAGCGTCGGGCGGTTCGGATCGTCGGACGATGCGGTGTCCGACTCGTGGTCGAAGCCACCGAGGAGGGCGATGCCCCGGCTCTCCACGTGGATGCCCGGCGGGACGATGATGTCCACGCCACCCCACAGCGAGAAAACCTGCACCTCGGTGACACCCGGTCCGAAGACCGCCTCGCGGAAATCCAACTCGACGCCGCCCATGACCGCGACGGCATAGTTCTTCCGGGCCGGCGTCCAGCGGCCGCGCCTACTGGTGCCCCCCATCGCAGCCACGACGTACTCGGTGTCCTCGACCTGATCGGACGAGGTGACGCTGTACTCACGGGGCACCGTCAGGTCGGAGTCCGACGAATCGTCACGAACCGCCGGGAGGTTGCCTCCGCCCGGTAGATCCTGGAGGAGCTCCTTCAGCTCGTCGGCCGTGGATGCCTTGTGGGCGATATCCACCCGGTGCTCGAACTCTTCGATGTCCATGACATCGTTGGCAAAGTGCTCCATGAGCGCATCGATGGTGATCTGGCGCGTCTGGTCCGTGGGCCGACGCGCGCCCTCCCCTCCGTCGGACATCCTCGGCAACTCCTTGGGTGCGAGCTTCGCAGCAACGAATCTATCGCTGCCAGCGTACGGTGGCGCAAAGAAGTTCGCCTTTTATGTTGTCCATCCGTTCAACGGATGCCAGGAAGGAGTTCGCTACATGCGTGCACACCAGTCGAAGAGAGCCGTCGTATTCGCAGTGGCCCTCGCCATGGGCCTCGTCGGATGCGCCTCGAGCGGCAGCGGAGGGTCCCGCCCCGCCGGCGCGACGAGCAACCGCATTGTCGCGGCGGAGTTGGAGCCCCTGGGGCAAATCAGCCCCCTTCGGGCCATCGAGCGTCTGCGCCCGCAGTGGATGCGGACCCGCAGCGGAGATGCGCCGATCCTGCACGTCGACGGTGCTCGCCGGAGCAGCCTGAACGACATGAACTCGTATCAGCTGTCGGAGATCGACCGCATCGAGTACATGAGCGCCAGCGACGCCACGACACGCTTCGGGACCGGCTACGCAGGCGGAGCGATCCTGCTCTACACCAAGTAGCGCAGGCTCGGCGCTCCGCGCGGAGTCACCGCTTGCCTGAGTTCGCGGGGGCCTTGAAGTGTCGCGTCGCCTACGGCGAGGGGCGATCGTCCGAATAGGGGTGGCCGGAGGTCCCGGCCGCCCCATCGGCCTTACATCGGGACCGTCCCGGGCTCCGTCGATGCGTCCGTCCGTGACGTAGTTGACGCCCCCCCGGATCCGTTGACGGTCCGTGCGAGGTCAGCTGAGTCGATCCGCCCGGCTAGCCGACCAGTCCGCGTGCAAAGCCCTCGAGGATGTGGGCACAGGACTGGAGTTCGTTCACGTCCAGCCACTCGTCGGCCGTGTGCGCCTGTTCGATGCTCCCCGGGCCAAAGCATACCGCCGGGACACCGGCCTCGTTGAGGAACGCGGCATCCACCCACGCGGTCATCCCTTCGACCCGGGACTCCACCCCGTCCGCCGACGCGGCATCGAGAAGCCCCCGTACGAGAGGGGAGTCGGTGCCCACCTCGGTGCCCGGTCGGTCCAGCGTCATCTCGAGAGTGGCCTCCACGGATGGGTGCCGCGCCGAGACCTGGTCCAGCACGCGCTGGAAATCGGCGACGACGTCGGACGTCTCCTCGCCAGGCATCGTCCTGCGCTCGAGGGTCAGCTCGCACGCGTCCGGATACACCGACTCCGCCGTCCCCCCACGGATCGTGCCGGCGTGGAAGGAACCGTACCCGAGAAGAGGATGAGCGGGCCGCCCCTCGAGCTCGTCGGCGTACTGGTCCAGCGCCGCCAGGTAGAGTCCCGCGTGTCGCACCGCATCGACGCCGATGTCGGGGCGCGATCCGTGCGCGGCACGTCCCCGGAAGAGGGCCCGTAGCCAGACAAAGCCCTTGTGGGCCGGCATGACCCGGAGACTCGTCGGCTCGCAGACCACGGCCATGTCGGCAAGTTCGTCGGGGCGCCGACCTTCGACCAGGGCAGCCATCCCGACACTGGCGTGCTCCTCATCGGCCGTGAGGGCCACGACCAGGGACGGCCGGGGCCCAGCCGACGCGAGTCGAGCCGAGGCCGACATGAGGGCCGCCACGCCTCCCTTCATGTCGCACGAGCCCCTGCCGACGAGGCGCCCGTTCCGCACGTCGGCGGCGAAGGGATCAACGGTCATCCCCTCCACGCCGACGGTGTCCAAGTGCCCGTTGAAAAGGAGGGTCGGCCCTTCTCCGGCCAACCGGCCGATGACGTTCCACCGCCCCGAAGCCACCTCGTGGGTGTCCGTGTCGAACCCCCATCCGCGGAGGAGATCTGCGGTCACCTCGGCAATCTCTCCTTCGCCTGAACCCCCCGGGGCGAGCGTCGGATTCACAGAGGGAATGGAGACGAGGAGGCGAGCCAGCGCGAGGGGATCGCCACTTCGGGCTGTCTCAACATTGGTCATCGGTTCGTTGTCCTGTTGGTGAGCATCGATACGAAGCGAGAGACCTTCTTCCGGTGGCGCGTTCTTTACCGAACGTTCGCAAATGAACTGGGATTCGGACGCAGCTCGATTGTATCAATGAAGTATGCCGTCGACGAGTCGGTTGACGGCACGCGCATCCCCCACCGGAGTGATCTCGTCATGAAGAGCTTCACACTGGGCCTGCTCGGCGCCGCCGCGTTGGCCACGACGATCCTCCTGGTGCGCCAATCGAAGGAAGCGACGCAGAGCGAGCCCCGGGTCATCCCCGCCGGCGAGACTCAGCCGAGCACGATCTCGCTGGAGCGCATCAGAGAGCTGGGCCTATGACCCCTGGACTCGTCTGAAGGCAGTGAGCCGGCCATCGGCCGGTTGGTAGAAAAGAAAGCGGCGGGGGACCCATCCGAGGTCCTCCGCCGCTTCCTCTTGAAGGTCGGGACCCCAAAGACGGGGCCCGGACAGGACTACTCGAAGTGATCCCGGTTCTTCTCGACGTAGCTCGTCCACTCGCTCGGTACGTCGGTGTCCGGGAAGATTGCCTGCACCGGACATTCGGGCTCACACGCCCCACAATCGATGCACTCGTCGGGGTGGATATAGAACTGATCGTCGCCCTCGTAGATGCAGTCGACCGGGCATACCTCGACGCAGCTCGCGTCCTTGGTCTCGATGCAGGGCTCAGTGATGATGTAAGTCATAGATCTGACGTGTAGCTCGGTGAGTCGGCCGGCGCCCAAGAAGCTGTACACTCGACCGGAGCGAGGCAATGGGGTTGGGCCCTCTGTACGAAATCCCCGGACACGTCGTATGGTAGGCTGAACGACCGAGTCTGACGCCTTCACGGCCCGCAGGATTCCGATGTATTCAGCGCCCACATCCCGACGCTTCCTCCTCATCCTGGTCGCGGCGATGGCGAGCCCGGTTGCAGGGCAGACCGGGACGGTGACGGGGACGGTCATGGACTCGATCGACGGCGGCCCCATGCCCCGAGCCATGGTCTACCTCTGGGACACGCCCCATCGCGTGCTCACCGACGAGGAAGGCCGCTTTCGGATGGAAGGCGTCGAGGCCGGCGAGTACAGCGTCCTCTTCTTCCACGACAAGTTGGGCACGCTGGGCGTCTCCCCGGGGGCCCGCACCCTGAGCCTGGCTCCCGGCGAGGTGGCGGAGCTGGAGTTGGCGACGCCTTCCATGGCCACCGTGGTGAGCACCCAGTGCTTGATCGAGGACAGACCAGAGTCCTCGGGCGCCCTGGCTGGTCAGGTCCTCGACGGGCCTTCAGGCCTGCCACTGGGTGGTGCCCACGTCACCCTCTCGTGGCATGAGGACCGCTCCGCGACGCCCCGCACCATCGCCGTACAGACCGGACCCTTCGGGTGGTACAAGAGTTGCGCCGTCCCCGCCGGGCTACCCGTCCTCGTCGGCGGCACCTTCTTCGGGCGCGAGGCCGTGAGACGGGAGGTCACCGTGGAGCGAGGCGGGTTCACGGAGGCGGCCATCTCCCTGTACGACCACGAGACCAGCACCATCCAGGGCCACCTCGTCGACAACGACTCCGAACAGGGGGTCGAGGGCGCCGAGACGTGGCTGCGCGGCACCTCGTTCCGGACACTCAGCGACGGATCCGGTCGCTTCCGCTTCGAGAACGTGCCGGCGGGGACCTACATGCTGATGACCGATCACCTGGCCTACGGCACGAAGATGGATACGCTGGTGATACCGGCCGCTCAGGAGCTTGCGGTGGAGATGCGCCTGGACGACCGCCCGATCGAGATCGCTCCGCTGACGGTGACGGCAGAAGCGCCGCCTGTGACCATCGACCGCCGGCGGGGCGGGCTGGTCGTCACCCGCGACGAAATCGACACGGTACGCCAGACGTCGCGCGATGCCGCGGACATCCTCCGATCCCTCCACCTTCCAGGGATCATCGTCCGCTACAACTCGACTTCGGGCCGGACTTGCGTGGGGTTCTCGTCCGCCCAGGTGGTAATGAACTCGTCGGGGTGCGTGGAGATGCTGGTCTACATCAACGACGTCCGGACCACCGATCCGTCGTTGGCGCTACGGATGCCTCCCGATGCCATCGAACGGATGGTCGTCTACAAGCCCCTGGAGGCGGGTAACCTCTTCGGCGTCGGCGGGGGCAACGGCGTCTGGATGATCTACACCCGGGGCAACTGAGCCGGGTGTCAGATCCGCTTGACGAAGGTCCGGGCCCAGTGGGCGTAGCGTCGGGCGAGCTGAGGGTGCGTACGCTCGGCGAAGGGTAGCCAGGCAGCGAGGACCTCCGAGTATGTCGGCGCCCATTCCTCCACGAGGTCCTCGCGCACGTGGAGATGACGAATGTGGTCGAGTCGTTCGGCCAGCGCCGCGAGGGCGAGTCCACGGCCGAGCATGAGCAGGCGCTCCACCAGCCGTTCGTCTCCCGGGCGGGGGATGGACTGCACCACCGACAGGGTCGCCGCGCCCATCGCCTCCTCGACCTCCGAGGCGGCAACCCTGAGGTGGTGGTCCTGCGATTCGTGGAGGGCCGCTGCGACGAGGACGGATACGTCCACGTCCCCGACATCCTGGAGAAGGATGAGCGGTCCCCGGCCGGGGTGGAGATAGGCCGGATGGTGGTCGTCCTCCAGGGCCTCGACCCGGGGTCCCATGGCGAGGACGAAGGCCTTCGTCAGGACACGCACTTCGTCTACGTCGAGGCCGTCCGTGGCAGCGGCACGGGCGAGAGAGCGGGCCATGAGGGCCGCCCGCTGAGGGAGGGACTCCATGGGGCGGTCCGCGGTCAGCTCATCAGGTGACGGCCGAAGTGCTCCCGGGTGGCGGCCAGGGCCTGGTCGAGCTCCGGCGTCGACTCCGTGAAGGGATGTCGAGCCTCGAAGGTGTGGCCGGCACCACCCACGAGGAGGAGTCGGCCGTCCCTCGCCAGGGCGGCCAGGCGGCGACCCTCCTGCGGATCGACCGTACCGTCGGCGTCGCCGTGGACGACGAGCCAGGGCACGAGGACAGCCTGGGCCGCTGCGGCGATGTCGAGCCGGTCGGCGTTCTCCTCGAAGTCCTCGAGGAGCGTCACGTCGAGGGGCATCTGTTGACCCGTCCGCGCGTTGGCGACGTGAATCCGGCCCGAGGACCGCCACTCCTGCTTCACCTCGTCACTCCACCGATCGAAGTCGGAGACGGCGGCCCACGTCACCAGCGCCGCGACGTTCTCGTCTTCGGCCGTGGCGAGGACGGCCTGGCCGCCGCCGCGGCTGTGACCCAGGACGCCGACCTTCCCGGCACCTCCGAAGCCTGGCAGCCGTCCCGACCGGACTGCCG
The DNA here is from genome assembly GCA_965229435.1 of Longimicrobiales bacterium. GTDB lineage: Bacteria > Gemmatimonadota > Gemmatimonadetes > Longimicrobiales > Gaopeijiaceae > UBA2589. The sequence continues at coordinate 1,204,895 of CBDDJE010000001.1, read as the reverse complement.
ACAGCACCTGGCCCACTTCGTCGAGCTCGCGGCTCAGCGTGTTCCGGGCAAATCGCTCCAGCTCTGAGAAGGCCTGGGGGTCGTCCCCGATTCCGTTGTGCGAGAGGTTGAAGGACACCACCGCGTGCCCCGCCTCGGCCAACGTGTGACACGTGTGCGGGAAGAATCCCCAGTCCTTGAAGCCCTTGAAGCCGTGGATCACCACGACGGCGCTTCCCGGCTCGCTGCCCTCCGGCCACCGCACGTTTCCCCGGATCTCGTGCCCCGCGTCCGAAGGCAGGACGAAGTCGGCAATACGGACGGTCACTTCGGGCCCTCCGTCTGGACTCTCGTCACGCACCGCCCAACCCGGCTCCCCACTCGGCCCCTCACGCCCCCGGCTTCACCCACGGCTTGGCTTCACCCACTCGACGTCGTCGCGGCCCACCCGGTGGTTCTCCAGGCGTGCCAGGGTGAAGAGCAGGTCCGAGAGACGGTTGATGTAGACGGTGACGCCTTCGGCGACGTGCTCTTCGTTGGCTAGAGCGACGACGGCTCTTTCCGCTCGCCGGCACACGGTACGGGCCACGTGCAACGCAGCGGCCCCGGGCGTGCCACCCGGCAGCACGAAGGCCCGAAGCGGCGGAAGCTCGTCGTCGGCTTCGTCGATCCAGCCTTCCATCTCGGCGACCCGTTCGACGGGCACGTCGGGAATCTCCGGACTTCGCCGACCCTCGGCAGGTGGTGGTGTCGCAAGCGCGGAACCGATGGCGAAGAGGTCGTGCTGGACCGACTCGAGGCGGGCGCGCGACGGCTCGTCGGCGAGTTGGGTCAGACTCCAGCCCAGAACGGCGTTGAGCTCGTCTACCGTGCCGTACGCGGCGACACGGAGGGTGTCTTTCGGCACGCGGCCCCCACCGAAGAGAGCCGTCTTCCCGTCATCGCCCGTCCGCGTATAGATCTTCACGTCAGGGCAACTTGGTTAGGCGGGTGAGCTTTCGGATGTTCTGGGCCTTCTCCAGAAGCGAGGTCGTCGTGTCCTCGGGCTCGGGCGTGAGGAGCTCGCGGATGTCGAGGAGCACCTCCAGCCGGAGCTGGTCTCGCTGGTACTCCATGTCGAGCTCGGCCATGCGGGCGGCGTCGCCGTCCTTCTCGGCGGTAGTGAACGCCTCCCGAAAGACGTTCTCCAGACTCTGGAGCACTCGATCTCGGCTACGCACCTGTTTGCCTCCTGTCAGAACGGTCCGACCGGCTCGAACCGACGCGGCGGTCGTCCCTCAGACCGTCGCCAAAACCCGCGAGCCCGGACCGGACTCGAAGTACCCCCGGACGGTACCCCTCAACTCATCGAGGCGACCCTCGAAGTAGTGATCGGTTCCCGCCACCGGGACGACGGTGATGTGCGAACCGAGCGGCGCCAGCGCCTCCCGCACCGCCTTCGCCGAACCGAACTCGTCGTTCTCGCCCTGGACGACCAGCGTGGGCTTGGGGGACTCGGCGAGGAAGCCGTAGTCATATCGATCATCCAGATCCACGGGAAGACCGAGGCCCAGGAGTGCGGCCACCCGGTCGTCGGAAGCCGCGACGCTCAAGGCCACCATGGACCCGAAGGAGAACCCGCCGACGACGAGAGGAAGTTGGCGATGCTCGGCGCTGATCCACTCGATGGCGGCGCGCACGTCGTCCTGCTCGCCGATTCCTTCGTCGAAGCTGCCGGTGCTCGTCCCCACGCCCCGGAAGTTGAAGCGGAGCACCACCAAGCCGGCCTCGTTCAACCCCTGGGCCGCACGATAGACGGCCTTCGTGTGCATGGTCCCGCCATGCAGGGGGTGCGGGTGACAGACGATGGCGGCCCCACGGACCGACTCGTCGGGCTCCTTGAGGACGGCTTCGAGGTGCCCGTGGTCGACAGGGATCTTCATGGTTCCGAATGCCACGGAGAGCGGACCTCCCTCTGATTGCAAAGCCTCGGTCGGACGCCGACTTACGGCTGTCCGCGAGGCGTAATGGGACGTTATCTTCTGCAGACGTCTCAACGGGGTCAAGCCAACGGAGCGGACCGTAAATGCACGCGTCTCAAGTCACGGCGGAAGTGATCGATCGGGCCAACGACCTGTACTGGGGATCGGACCGGAGCGTGAATCAGATCACCGACGATCTGGAGCTGTCGAAGGGCGCGCTCTACGGCATCATCGAGCCGGAGGCCAGTGGCCACGGCTGCCCGCTCTGCGGCGACGAAGTCGTCTACTCCAACCGGACGGCGAAGGACAAGGGCATGCTGGATTGTCCCGCGTGCGATTGGGACGGGGCGCCGGACGAGACGGTAGCCGCACCGGAGGCCACTTCGCCCGCCAGTGCCAACGGTGCGTCGGCCGCCCACGCCAGCACCGTTCCCCCGACGAGCGGTTACGGTGAGGACGACACCCACACGCCGGAGCGGCTACCGCCGACGCCGTACGTTCGGCCATCTACCACCACCATCGCCGGGGGCGCCCTCATCGGCGCCGCGGTCGGCCTGGCCCTCGTCCTGTGGGCCCGACGCAGGTGACCGAACACCCGTCCCGGCGTGGGCCGGAGGAGGCACCCCCCGAGGCGAGGACACCGACGGTCGAGGCGAGGACACCGACGGTCGAGGCGAGGACACCGGCGGTCGAGTCGGGGACACCGGCGGTCGAGTCGGGGACACCGGCCGTCGAGACGGGATCGACGTTCGAGCCGGCGACGACAGGAGCGGAGGCGCTCCCACGAGCCGTGGACGACCGCTTCGACCATCGTGTGCAGATGGCTGTCCCCGACCGCCACAACCCGAAGCTCCGAAAGGTCATGGAGCTGGTGAACGGCGACGACGACCTCTACGGCCTCTGGCTGGCGTCCAACGTCAACGCCGTCGAGCGGCTGACCATGACGGACCACGGCCCGGTGCACGTGAAGATCGTCATGAACATCGCCGTTCGACTCCTCCGCCTATTGGTGGACGCCGGGATCCGGCCCGGTGTGGTCGAGAACTACGCCATGACGAAGGCCGACGCCGAGGTCGTGGTGGCCCTTGCGGCGCTACTCCACGACATCGGCATCTCCATTCATCGCGACGATCACGAGTCCTTCTCCCTCTTCCTCGCCGCGGACAAGCTCCGCGAGATCCTGCCCGAGGTGTACGGAAGGCGCGAGGAGACGATCATCCGCTCGGAGATCCTCCACGCCATCATCGCCCACCGCTCAGGTGGGAGGCCCCTCACGATCGAGGCCGGGGTGGTACGCATCGCAGACGCTCTGGACATGGCCAAGGGCCGGTCTCGGATCCCCTTCGAAGCCGGCTCCCTGTCCATCCATTCGGTCTCCGCCGCCGCCGTCGAGTCGGTCAGCCTCGAGCCCGGCGAGGAGCACCCGGTGCGCATCACCATCGAGCTCTCCAACTCCGCCGGCCTCTTCCAGCTCGATCAGCTCCTGCGACAGAAGTTGAAGGGGAGCGGACTGGAGGCCCACCTCGAGGTGCAGGCCCGCCTCGGGAGTGAAGAGAAGAGACTCCTCACCGACTTCAAGCTCTGACCTGATGCCGGGCCTGGAAATCGAGATCTCGTATCCGCTGGCGTTCGTAGCCGGCCTCGTCTCGTTCCTGTCACCCTGTGTGCTACCCATCGTCCCGAGCTACCTGGCGTTCGTCTCGGGGCTGACCTTGGGCGAGCTCCGCGACCGCCCCACTGCCGAGGTCCGCCGCACCGCCGCGCTCCACTCCGTCCTCTTCGTCCTGGGCTTCTCCGCGGTCTTCATGACCCTTGGTCTCGTAGCCACCGCCGCAGGCCTGGTCATCTCCTCCGCCCTTCCCTGGCTCACACGCCTGGGGGGCGCGGTCCTCGTCCTCTTCGGACTGGTCGTCGCTGGCGTCGTTCAGGTACCGGCACTCGCGCGCGAGCGGCGTGTAGAGCTTTCTTCCCGACCCGCGGGAGTACTCGGGTCGGTAGCCGTGGGCGTCGCGTTCGGCGCCGGTTGGACACCGTGCATTGGACCGATCCTCGGCTCGATTCTACTCTATGCAGGACTGGAAACGACGATGCTGCAGGGTACGGCGTTGCTGGGAACGTACGCGCTGGGATTGGGCATTCCGTTCGTCGCGACGTCCGTGGGGCTCAACTGGTTCCTCGCGTGGAGCAGTCGGGCCAGGCAGTGGCTGACGCCCATCCAGCGACTGGCCGGAACCGTCCTCGTCATCATCGGCGTTCTCATGGTCACGGGGCACTTCGCCAGCATGACGGCATTCCTGGCCGATATGGGCCAACTCATAAACCTGGAAGTCCAATGACCATGAAGCTCAGAGTCCTCGCCCTCTCCCTCGTCTTCTCGGGGGCCACCGCCTGCGGCGAGGCGCCTGCCGCGGACAGTGGGAGCAGCCAGGACGTGAACCGTGCCCTCCTCGCGGATCCCGTCACCGACGGGAGATCCACCCCGGTGGCCGTGGACCCGTCGATGGTCCAGGAGGGTCCGAGGCTCCCCGTGGACCAGGTGGGGATCAACCGGGGGAGCGTCGATGCGCCGGTGAAAGTGGTCGAGCTGTCGGACTATGGATGCTCCTTCTGCCGTCAGTTCCACCAGGAGACATTCCCCACGCTCCTCTCCGACTTCGTCGACACCGGGATGGTGGAGTGGAAGTTCGTGCCCTTCATCACGGGCATGTTCGAGAACTCCATCGCCGTCACCGAGGCGGCAGAGTGCGTGCTGGTTCAGGACATCGACGCCTTCGAGAGCTTCAACAGCCGCCTCTGGGATGAGCAGTCCAATTGGAAGGGCAGCGACAACCCGGCGGCCCTTGTCCGGCCGTGGGCTGCCGCAGTCGGCGTCGACATGGACGCCTACGACTCGTGTCTCGCCGACGATGAGCGGCTGGGTCGCGTCGCTTCGTCGACGACCCTGGCGCAGCAGCTCGGCGTCCGGGGAACGCCCACCTTCATCGTACTCGGGTATCCGCCTCTCCAGGGCGCCCTGCCGCTCGAGCTCTTCCAGGAAGTCCTGACGGCGGTCCATGCGCAGAACACGGGTGCGGGATCGTCTCCGGGCGGCGAAAACGACCGCTGACGCCAGCCACCTGTTCGGGGGGGTGAGGCCAGGCGGGTGAGCCAGTCCGGAAGCCGCCCGCATCGTCGCAGCCGCGGCGGCGTGGTGCTCGCCTTCGCCGTGGGCGCGATGCTGGCTTGCGCTCCCATCGCTCTAGCCGGGCCCGACTGCGAGCCCCTACGCACCGGCGTACCTCTCCCTGGGGCCCTGGACGAGAGCAGCGGCGTCGCCCTTGGCATCCGGAATCCGTCGGTCCTGTGGACGCATAACGACGACGGCTCCACCCTGTTCGCCGTGGACTCCACGGGTGCGCTTCTCGGCTCCCGTCCGGTGCGACCCGAGTTGCGCGACTGGGAGGACCTCGCCGTCGCGCCGTGCGAGGCGCACGGGAGCTGCCTGTACATGGCCGACACCGGGGACAACGCCGAGCGGCGACCGGCGGGCAACATCCAGATCAGGCGCGTCGCGGAGCCCTCCCTCTCCGGGGCCGAGCCCTCCCGCTCCGGGGCCGAACCCTCCCTCTCCGGGGCCGAACCGGCGCTGTCCGCGGACGGGGAAGCGCTACGCACCGAGGTGTTCCCCGTCCGGCTGCCCGAGGGACCCCGCGACATCGAGGGACTCTTCGTTCTCCCGGGCGAACGCGTTCATCTCGTGACCAAGGGGCGAAACCACGCGGTGACGGTCTATCGCTACCCCGGCCCTCTACGGCCGGACACCGTCACGTTGGACGAGGTCCAGCGGCTGACGGCCGGGGCTCGACCGGTGGCCGATCAGGTCACCGGTGCTGGTGCTATGGCGGGCGACGAGGAGATCGTCGTTCTGCGGACGTACCAGGCCATGGCCTTCTACCGAGTGGACGGCGACACCCTGAGCCCGCTCCCGGATGGCCAGGTGAACCTGCGGGTGCTCGGCGAACCCCAGGGCGAAGCCGTGGCCTTGGGTCCGGCAGGTCTCGTGGTCCTTACGTCCGAGGCCGGAGTCTTCGGGTCCCCCGGCTCCATGAATCTGCTCCGCTGCGGCGTTTAGGCCCCGACTGCCCCGGACTCGGCGTCGGCTCCGACGCTGGTAATGGCTTGACCGTACCGGTGTCTTCGGGTGAGGCGAGGGCACCCGTCGATCCTACCCCAGGATCGCCGCGAAGCGGATCTCCAGGTCGTCGGGTCGCTGCCGGACGTTGAGGTAGGCGGACACCACGTCGAGCGCCGCCGTCGGGTCACGGAGACCCAGGAAGCGCAGCAGGTAGCGCACGTCGTCCTCGACGCTGCCTTCGGGTGCGAAGAGCAGGGCCGAGCACTTCATGGCCAGGACGTAGTCCGGCGGGGCAGCGAACACCCGAAGGCGCTCGCCCTCGAAGCTCCCAGGCCGGGGAGAGGAATCATGAACCAGCTTCCGCGCCGCATCCTCCAGACGGTCGAGAGCCACACCCGACCGCTCCGCCGCGCTCCGTCGGGCCCGAAGTGCCGCCTCGGCCGAGGCGAAGAGCGCTCCAGGGCGCCGTGTCGCGGGCATGTGGTTGAAAGCCAGGGCGATGACGGCACCTCCCACCACGCAGAGCTCGGTCTCGACGTTCTCGTCTTCGAGACCCTGGTCGAAGCGCTGGAGCACCCTCAGGGCCGAGTCGTGGTCGGTCAACGTCGGGGGTCCCCCGACGTGGCCACGAACACCCGTCTGGCCTTGAACGACGGCGGGGTCACGCGCATGAGATGGGGCCGCAGACTCGGAAGGTCCCAGGCGAAGTGGGGCCGTGGCATGGGGGCTACCTGCAGTGTCCACGGGGGCGGATCGACGCCACGGCGGGTGGCTTCACGCTCCACCACGGCGGCGGCGTAGTTCTGAAGGAGAGGTGGGAGGGCCGGTGGCGGACCTCCACCCGTCGCCTCCAGGAAGGCCGCGTCCGACAACTCTCCGAGGGAGGCGGCGAGAGCCCCCAGTGAGGCGCCGCGGTCCGGGGCGTCGCGGAGGGCCGCGACCGCGGCCTCGAAGTCCGCCCGATGCGTAGGGAGGGACTTCGACAGGACGTACTCGGAGACCGACAGTCCGGCGTCGTCGGCCAGTCGCTTGAGCACTGCCTTCTCGGAGGGGCTGACCCGGATCTGCAGCTGACTCGTTTTCGGCATTGTCAATACAATGTATTGGCACGCACATGGAGCGAGCCAGGGGCTCGCGATGGAGCACCTTCGGGCGCATCTTCCCGGGCATGAATCGTCTGCTCGTCATCGCCCTCCTCGGTATCGGCGCTGCCGCCTGGCTCGGCCTCGGCCTCCCGGGAGGGACGTCGGACCCCACCGCCTCCACCCAAGCCGCGCCAGCGATCATCATGGAGCCGGAGGTCACCTGGACGCCCGCGGCGCCGGGTGAGGGGCGACTCTTCCGGATCCGGGTGACAGCGTCCGAGCATACGCCGGTGATGGGCGTCCACGGCTCGGTGGCGGGCGAAGAGCTTCACTTCGAGCGCATGTCCGAGCGATCCTTCGAGTCCCTCGCAGGGATGCCGGTGGGCACGGAAGGAGCCGTGACCGCCCAGATTCGCGCGGTATACCGGGACGGAGGAGAAGGCCACCTCGAGGCCCGCGTCCCGGTGACGCCGGGCTCCTACGCCCACGAAGAGCTACGGGTCGCGCCCCGGTTCGGCTCACCCCTGAACGAGGCCGATCAAGCCCGTCTGGACACTGACCGGGTCCTGGCCCGCCGGGCTTCGGCCCGTGCGCATCGGACGCCGCGGCTGTGGGGGGATTTTGCGATCATGCCCCGGGATAGCCGTGTCACCAGCGGCTTCGGCGACGGTCGCATCTTCAACGGGCAGGTTTCGAGCCGCCACATGGGGCTGGATCTCCGCGGCAACCCGGGAGACACGGTGGTTGCCGCCGCGAGAGGCATCGTCGAGGTGGTCGCACCGTTCCTCCTCGCCGGAAACGTGGTCTACCTGAACCACGGTGGGGGGGTGGTGAGCGGTTACTTCCACCTGAGCCGGCAGCTGGTTGTCGAAGGCGACACCGTGGACGCCGGTGCTCCCGTCGGCCTGGTGGGCGCCACAGGGCGCGTCACCGGGCCCCATCTCCACTGGGTGGTGCGCTACGGGAACGTCAGCGTGGACCCCCGCAGCCTCGTGGAGTTGGCCGACGGCCCTTGACGTACCGCCGTCCAGGGCAGATAGTTGCGCATGACAACGATTCAATCCGTCGAGGTGAGTCCCGAGCTCCTGGCTGACGCCGAGGCATTTTCCGATGCCCTCGGCGAGTTGATTCGCGTCGTCCAGTTCCGGGATCGCGACCGCGCGTGCTGCTACGAGCTCAGCGTGAGCCAATGCTATGCGCTCAAGGCCATTGCCGACGCCGGCCGGCTTACAGTGAACGAGCTCGCGGGGTATCTGTACCTCGACAAGAGCACGGCGAGTCGGATCGCCAATGGCCTCGTGGACAAGAGGCTCGTCTCCCGGGAGCGGGATCCCGAGGACGGTCGCATCGTCCAGCTCCTGGCCACCGACACCGGTCGGCGGATCCACGATCAGATCGAGGACGACCTGGCTCGAGAGTACGCGGAGCTCCTCGAGGACTTCGACCCGGCCTTCCGGTCGGCCATCGTGAAGCTCGTGAAGCGGCTCAAGCGCTCCTTCGCATCCCGTGTGGAGACCGAGGGAGGAAGCTGCTGCGTCGTCACGCGTTGAACGCCTCGCATTCAGGACAGTTAGTTGCATCTACCAACCACAGGAGTAGGATCATGACAGAGCACACCGCACAGGAAGTGAAGAAGGTCGTCCGGGAGCGCTACGCCCGAGCGGCCACGACGGGCTCCGGCTGCTGCGAGCCGACGTGCTGTGGAGATGACGCCGCCACCACCGCCACCGAGGTGAGCCGGGCCATCGGCTACAGCGAGACGGACCTCGCCGACATCCCCGAGGAGGCGAATCTGGGCCTCGGCTGCGGCAATCCAACGGCCATCGCGTCCCTCCAGCCGGGCCAGACGGTACTCGACCTCGGCTCAGGGGCGGGAATCGACTGCTTTCTCGCCGCGAAGCAGGTGGGACCCGAGGGGAGGGTGCTTGGGGTGGACATGACCCCGGAGATGCTCGAGAGGGCCCGGGGCAACGCGGAGAAGGGCGGATATTCCAACGTGGAGTTCCGCCTCGGCGAGATCGAGGCCCTGCCCGTTGCCGACGCCAGCGTGGATGTCATCATCTCCAACTGCGTCCTCAACCTTTCAGCCGACAAGGGGCGGGTTCTTCGCGAGGCGTATCGAGTCCTGCGCCCGGGTGGACGCATGGTCGTCTCCGACCTGGTCTCCGAGATCGCCGTTCCCGGCGTCCTCAAAGGCAATCTCGACGCCGTGGCCGGTTGCCTGCCCACCTTTCGCGATGCCTACCTTGCCGAGTATCGTGAGGCTGGCTTCGAGAACGTCCGGATCGTCGACGAAAGTCCGTACCCCGCGTCCTACCTGATGGACGACGACGGCGTGCGGGAATACCTGGCGGATCACCCGGACCACAAAGCCGAGGTGGAGGCCTTCGCGGGCTCCATCGCTGGCGCCCATTTCGAGGCCCACAAGCCAGTATAGAGCCTATGTTCTAATTTATTCGGAGGCGTATGCACGCGCCCTTGTTCGCCGACCTGGTCGTCCTTCTCGTGGTGTCCATCGGCGTGCTCTTCGTCTCGCATCAAGTCCGGGCACCGGGAATCATCGCCTTCCTGGTGTCCGGCATGCTGCTGGGGCCGCATGGCCTGGGACTCGTCAGCGCGGTCCACGAAGTCGAGCAGTTGGCCGAAATTGGAGTGATTCTTCTACTTTTTACCATCGGCCTCGAGTTTTCCCTCGCGGACCTCCTACGCATGCGCCGGGTGGTGCTCCTCGGCGGGTCGCTCCAGCTCTTCGGGGTGACGGCGGTCGTCACCGGAGGCGCAGCAGCGGCGGGCATCCCCACCAACCAGGCCATCTTCCTGGGCATGATCGCGTCGTTGAGCTCGACGGCGGTGGTGCTGCGACTCTTCCAGGAGCGTGCCGAGGTAGACGCTCCGCACGGAAGGGTGAGTCTGGGCATCCTGGTCTATCAGGACCTCATGATCGTGCCGATGATCCTTCTGATCCCGGTTCTTGCAGGAGGGTCGGGAAGCCTTGGGTCGGCTCTGGCCGCCTTTGCCGTCAAGACGGTTGCAGCCCTGGTGGGGGTCGTCGTCCTGGCCCGCTTCGTGGTGCCGCAGCTGCTGCACCGAGTCGTGCAGACCCGGAATCGCGACCTCTTTCTGTTGACGGTCGTCACCGTGTGTCTGACTACGGCCTGGGCAGCCGGTGAGGCGGGCATGTCGCTGCCGCTGGGTGCCTTCCTCGCGGGGCTGCTCATCTCCGAGTCCCAGTACAGCCACCAGGCCCTCGCCGACATCCTCCCCTTCCGCGACCTCTTCGCGAGCTTCTTCTTCATCAGCATCGGAATGCTGCTCGATCTCGGGCTCATCGCCGACAACCCGGTGCCGCTGGCCGCCGTCGTCGTCGGACTCCTCCTCGTGAAGGGGCTGGCCGCCGGCATCGCCACTGCGGCGGTGGGCGGTTCCCTGGCCACCATCGCCATGACCGGGCTGGGCCTCAGCCAGGTGGGCGAGTTCTCCTTCGTGCTCGCGGGAACCGGTATGGCCGCGGGGCTCCTGACCGAAGGGACCTACCACTGGTTCGTTGCGGCATCCGTCATCACCATGGGGCTGACGCCGTTCATCCTCCGCCTGGGTCCGCCCCTCGCCGAGGGTATGCGCCGCGTGCCCGTTCTCGAGCGGCTGAGCGTCGGGAATCTGGCCGAGGACCCCGGCGGACGTGCCAAGGAGCTCTCGGGCCACGTGGTCATCGTCGGTTTCGGCGTGAACGGCCGAAACGTGGCCCACGCGGCGCGCCTGGGAGGCATTCCCCACGTCGCCGTCGACATGAATCCCAGCCTTGTCGCCGCGGCGAGGGCGGAGGGGTTCGAGGTGGTATACGGCGACGCCACTCGCCAGGCGTTCCTCGAGTATCTCGGCGTGGAGCGCGCCCATGCCCTCGTGGTAGCGATCCCCGACGCCTCGTCGACGCGACAGATCATCGCTTTGACCCGAGCCATAAACCCTCGATGCACCGTTGTCGCCAGGACGCACCAGGTCGAGGAAGTAGAGGACCTCCTGGAGCTGGGCGCTGACTTCGCCATCCCGGCGGATCTCGAGACATCCATCGAGATCGTAGCCCGTCTCCTGGCCACCTACCTCATTCCTCGGGCGGAGATCGACGCATTCATCTCCGAGCTCCGAGCCGGCCAGTACCAGATGTTCCGGTCCCTCCGGGCGACGTCGGACCTGGAGGACCTCCGTCAGACCCTCACCGACGTGGAGATCCAGACGCTGAGAGTGGACGCCGAGAGCACAATCGCGGGCCGGGCATTGAACGAAACGGACCTCCGAAACGTCTACGGAGTGAGCGTGGTCGCGGTGCGCAGGGACGAGTCGTTGATTCCGAACCCGGGAGGGGACCAGGTGGTCCTCGCCGGGGACCTTCTGGTGCTGCTGGGCCTCGCCGAGGAGATCGCCGCGGTGACACCTCTCATTCGCGGCGACGTGGCCGAGTCGCTGGAGATCTGAGCACAGGACATGGACGAGACCCCCCGAGCTGCCGGGCGCGCCGCGTCAGGGCGTCCCCCCCGCCACTGCTCCGACGGGGCTCGAGGCTCTCTGATGTTCCTACGCCCCGCGGCCGTAGCGTTCTGCTTCCTGGTCGCGGCCTGCGCCGAACCTGCGGCGGAGTGGCTCGAGACCGCTCCCATGGAGCCAACGCTCTTCGCCCCTGGCGTGATCTCCACCGAGGAGCGGGAGTACGGCATCACCTTCACGCCCGACGGGCGGGAGGCCTACTTCACCCGCCGGAGTCGCCGGGGACCCTCCCGGATCATGGTCACGCGTTGGGAGGACGGCCGATGGACGGGGCCCGAGCGGGCGGCTTTCGCGGCCGAGCGGGACGAGGCGCCCTTCATCACGCCGGCGGGCGGCACGCTCTTCTTCGCGTCGCGAAGGCCCATCCAAGGGACCTTCGACCGCAGCGAGAACATCTGGTACGTCCATCGCGGCGCCGAGGGATGGTCCGACCCCCGGCCGCTGCCCGGCAACGTCAATCTTCCCCGAGGCGAAGTGGACGACTTCACCGTAGGGACAGAGCTCGGTCCCACGCTCACGCCCGGAGGCGCGTTGCTTTACTGGACTCGGGTCAGCCCCGATTGGGGAAGCGACATCTACGTGGTCGAGCCCGACGAGAACGGGGCGTTCACCGAACCGCGCCCCCTCCGCCTCAACTCACCCGGCGAGGAACTGAACCCCGCCATCTCGCCAGACGGGCAGATCCTCGTCTTTCAGGGTTACCGAAGAGGCGGCCTGGGAGACGACGACCTGTACATCGCCCGTCGGACCGACTTCGGTTGGGAAGATCCCGAGCTCCTCCCGGCGCCCATCAACTCCGTCGACTCGGAGGGCCACCCGCGCTTCTCCCCCGACGGACGGCTCCTGTTCTTTTCCAGCGACCGCGGCGGCGGCTTCGATGATATCTATGTGGTTTCCACGGAAGCACTTGGAGGCCCGACTCAATAACAGAAGGATTGTTCTGAAATGCGGAGATGCGAAGTGGAGATGACGGCGGCGGCGGTGAACGCGAGCGAGTGGGCTCGGGGGTGGAGACGCACGGTGCAGGTGAGCGCGTTGGCCTCGAGGGTGGGCGCCGCAAGGAGGCGTGCGCTCGCGACAAGCCTCTTCGTAGCGACCATGATGGCCATCTCCCTGGGCGGGGCCACAGCCGTCACCGCGCAGGTCGCCCCGGCGCCGCCCACGCTGAGTGAGAGCGGCGTCATCGATCTCGATCTGGAGCTCATGGTGGAGCTGGCCCTCAACTCCAGCTACAGGGTTCGCCAACTCAACCTGGGCATCGACCGGACGCAGCTGCGCCTCCGCTCCCAGCGGGCTCGCCTCCGGTCCAGCATCGACCTCGACCTGTCCGCCCCGGACTACCGGTCCATCACCGAGAGCCGATGGAATTCGGACCTGGGGCGTGAGGAGCTCATCCACGAAGACTCGCGGCGCCTGGAAGCCGAGCTGTCCGTTCGCCAGCCGGTCATCCTCTTCGGCTACCCCACCAACGGGTACCTCTCACTGAACAACCGCATCTACCGGTACACCCAGGTCGACGAGGCGGGCGAATCGGATCTACGCTACTACAACCGGGCCTTCGTCAGCTACACCCAGCCCCTCTTCCAGCCCAACGAGTTGAAGAACGACCTGGAAGAGGCGGAGCTCGACCTCGAAGACGCCGAGTTGGGCTTCTACGACGACGTCGTGGAGATCATCGAGGACGTGTCGGGCGACTACTTCGACCTCTTCGAGGAGGCATACGGCGCGGTCATCAACGAGTCCCACGTCGCCAACCTCACCGTGGCCGAGGATGCCGCGACGGCGCTGGCCGAGGCGGACCCCAGCCGCGGCATCGAGCTCGGACAGATCCGCGTCGAGCTGGCCAACGCCCGGGAGCAGCTCCAGCAGGCCCGCAGTGACTTCCGCCTCGAGGCCACCAGCCTCAAGACACGCCTGAACGTTCCGGAGACGGATTCCATCGCCCTCGATCCCGTTATCGACATCCGGCCGGTGGCCATCGACGCCGAGTCCGCGACGACCTTCGCCCTGGAGCTGACCCCGCGCATGCGGCAGCTCGACATCAGCTACAGGGAGAACGAGATCAACCTCGACCAGACCCGAGGACGCGGCGGCGTGCAGATCGACGTTCGGCTCACGTACGGTCGCGAGATGCAGGACCCGATCTTCCAGCAGATGTGGGGTGATCCCACCAATACGTACACCATCGACGTGAATGGCCGGATCCCCATCTGGGACTGGGGCGAGCGGAAGTACCGGATCCAGGCCGCCGAGGTGGGATTGCGTCAGACGGACCTGCGCAGGGAGGAGGTGGAGAACCAGATCCGGGCCAGCGTCCAGAGCGAGGTTCGCAACGTCACGGAGTACCAGAGCCGCGCCCTGGCCATGGAGGAGAACCTCGAGCTCGCCCGCGACCTATCCGAGGAGAGTCTGGAGCGCTACGCCGAGGGGAGTCTCGCCGTCGTGGACCTGCTCCAGACACTCCGCCGCGAGGCCGACACAGCCCAGAACCTGCTGGATGCGTACCTCGGTTGGCGGCAGGCCATCACCCGACTCCAGGAGATGACGTTCTACGACTTCGAGCGGGGCGTGCCGGTGCTGGAGCGCTTCGGGATCGGGATCCCCAATGCCACCTGACCCGCGCGCTCGTGACATCGAGTGCGTAAGGGGTGGCCTCCCCGGCCCGTAGTACGGGGAAACGACCCGAGCCCGGGAGGCCAACGATGTTTCACGCGAACCGTAAGCCCCAGGAGTCCATCCCCACCTCCTCCATGGCGGACGTGGCCTTCCTCCTGCTGGTCTTCTTCCTGGTCACCACGGTGTTTCCCAAGGATCGCGGACTCGCCCTGGTCCTTCCCGAAGGCCAGGCACCAGTGTCCGCCGAGAACGTGCTCCACCTCCTCGTCGAGTCGGAGGACCGGGTGGCGGTACGCTACGGGTCGAGCCCGCGTACCAGCCTCGTGCGACCCGACGACGTTGCCGACATCTGGCGGTCGGCGGTAGCCTCTCGGCCCGGGCTCATCGCGGCAGTGAAGACCGGCGAAGACGTGGCGTACGGCGCCATGATCGACGTCCTGGACGCGCTCCAGAGCGCGGGGGCGACGCGGATCTCGCTGCAGGCGCTCGAGTCAGGCAGATAGGGCCGACCGGCGGCAGGACGGCGCTTCCCCTTGACACCTTAGGGAAGCAGTCGCAATACTTCCCTTGACATCTTAGGGGAGACGGATCGCGACGCAGTGCTGCCTCGCACACGCGGGTCTCCCTGCCACAGGAACCGAGATCCATGACACGCCTCGACATTCTACAGGGCACCCTGGACCTCCTCGTCCTGCGCACGCTGGCGGGGGGGCCACGGCACGGCTACCAGATCGCCCGAGCCATCAAGGAGACGTCGGACGACGTACTCCAGGTCGAGGAAGGAGCGCTCTACCCCGCCCTCCACCGCATCGAGGGGAAAGGCTGGATCGAGGCAAGCTGGGGCGTGTCCGAGAACAACCGCCGGGCAAAGTTCTACGGACTCACCGACAGCGGGCGTGAGGCCCTCGAAGCCCAGGCAAGAAGCTGGAACGAGTACGTCGCCGCCGTCGGTCGTGTGATGGATCCGGCCGAAGAGGCCGCCCGATGACGGGCCGTCGCGACAGAAGGCCCGCCCGATCACCCCTCGAGGGGACCACGGCCGGCGACCGAATCCGGGACGAAGACATCGCCGCGGAGATCGAAGCCCACCTCGCCCACCGCGTAGACGACCTGGTGGCCGAGGGCCTGGCCTTGGAAGAGGCCGAGAGAGTGGCCCGCGCCGAGTTCGGCGACACCGAGAAGTTCAAGTCGGCGAGCCGCCGGGTGAAGGAAGAGCACGCTCGTCAGGCAGACCGGTCCGGCGTCGCCGAGGCGGCACGCCAGGACCTGCGCTGGGCGCTGCGACAAGCGTTCCGTGCCCCGGGATTCGCGCTCACGGCGGTGCTCACGCTCCTGCTGGGCATCGGCGCCGCGGTGACCATCGCCAGCGTCGTGGGCGCCGTGGTCTTCGAGCCACTGCCCTTCGCCGAGCCAGAAGAGATCGTCTACCTGGAGATGCTGACGCCCGAAGGCGATCTGTTCTCGGTGTCAGAGGCTGTCTTCCTCGACTGGCAGCGGGACGTCGCGTCCTTCGACGAGGTCGCCGCCTTCCACCTGAGGGGCGGTACACTCCGTTCGCCGGGCCAGCCGCGGGCCATCGAGGTGGGACGCATCAGCCACAACCTCCTCTCGGTCCTGGGGCTGACACCCGCGCTCGGCCGGCCCTTGGCGCCCGAAGAGGACCGTCCCGCCATGCCGGCGCCGGTGGCGCTTCTCAGCCACGCGGCATGGACCTCCGATTTCGCCGCCGATCCGTCGGCGGTAGGCTCCACCGTGGACATCGACGGCACTCGCTACGAGATCGTCGGCGTCATGCCCACCACCCTCGCGGTCCTCACCGGAGACACCCCGCTCTTCGTACCCATGGGGGCCGACCCGAGCTTGAGCCGAGGCGACCACTACCTGGACGTCGTCGCTCGCCTGGCGCCCGGAGCGACGATGGAGACAGCCGCCGCCGAGCTCGATCAGGTCCAGGACCGCCTGAGTCGCTTGCACGGCGCGGACCTGGGCTGGGGCACGAACATCCGCTCCACTCGGGAGGTCCTCATTGGAGCGACGGTGGAGCGGGCTGGGATGGTCCTTCTCGCTGCCGCCCTCCTTCTCCTCCTCATGGCGTGCGTCAACGTCTCCAACCTGCTCATGGTTCGCGCCACCATCCGCCGAAGTGAGATGGCCCTGCGCGCCGCCCTGGGTGCGAGCAGAGCGCGGCTGGTGGGCCAGCTCTTCACCGAGTCGGGCGTGCTGGCTCTCCTCGGTGGGTCGCTGGGCATCGTCGCCGCCTACCTGGCGTTGCCCCTGGTCAAGAGCCTGGGGGCCGCGCGGATTCCACGGCTGGACACCGCCACACTCGACGGTCGGGCCGTCCTCGTAGGCGTCGTGGCCGCGGGGCTGGCTACGTTGGCCTGCGGGCTGGCTCCGGTCGTTCAGCTTCGCCGGGATCGCCTGGGCAGCACGATGAGCAGCGCCCGTGGGCGAGACTCGGACGCCGGCCGGCTCCTCCGCTCCGTCTTCGTGGGCGGGCAGGTGGCCCTCACCGTGGTTCTCCTCGCCGGCACCGGGCTCCTCCTGCGCTCCTTCGTGGAGCTCAGCCGGGTCGACCCCGGCTTCGAAGCCGAGAGCACGGTGGCCTTCTCCATGAACATGCCCGACGGCTCCTTCTCCTGGGACGCTCGTGCCGAGCTCGTCCCTCAGCTACGTGAGGCCCTCGCATCGATCCCGGGTGTGGTGGCGGCGGGAGCCACGGCGGTGGAGCCGTTCTCCGGGTTGGCCCTGGCCAACTTCGTCGCGGCGGAGTCCGACATGCCCGACCGGGCGGCCGACTTCACGCCCATCCAGTGGCGCGTCGTGACGCCCGGGTTCTTCGACGCCATGGGAATGGAGATGCGTGCGGGTCGACCCTTCCTCTCCACCGACGGGTGGGACGACGGCACTCCCGTCGTCATCGGCGAGAGCCTGGCCCGGGCCCTGTGGGGCGACGCCGACCCCATCGGACGCCTCCTTGTCTGGGGCAATCCCGATGGCAGCCGCATGACCGTGGTGGGCGTGGTGGAGGACCTCCGGGACGTGGAACTCGACGCCGTGCCCTCACCCATCCTCTACCGCCCTCATCGCCAGATCCCCTGGGCGGCGATGACCATGGTCCTCCGGGTGGACGGAGTCGGTGTGGAAACCCTGGCGCCGACGATCCGTGCCCGGGTGACCGAGACGGTGCCGGGACTGCCCATCGGAGAGGTGACTCCCCTTTCGGCTCACCTCCATCGGGCCGTGGCCGAGCCACGCTTCAACCTCCAACTCCTGTCCGTGTTCGCGGTCATCGGCCTGGTCATGGCGCTGGTCGGCGTCTACGGACTCACCGCCTTCGATGTCCGCCGCCGCTTCGGCGAGATCG
The DNA here is from genome assembly GCA_965229435.1 of Longimicrobiales bacterium. Taxonomy (GTDB): domain Bacteria; phylum Gemmatimonadota; class Gemmatimonadetes; order Longimicrobiales; family Gaopeijiaceae; genus UBA2589. The sequence continues at coordinate 1,187,234 of CBDDJE010000001.1, read as the reverse complement.
GCATCCGGCTCTCCCTGGGGGCCCGTCCCGAGTCCATTCAATCGATGATCCTGCAGCAGCGTATGATCGTGACGACGGCTGGCCTCGTGGTGGGCCTCGCCGTCGCGTGGATCGCCGCCCGCGGTCTCGGCGCGCTTCTCTACGGGATCTCGCCGAGGGATCCCGTGACGTGGGTGGGCGTCACCGTTCTCGTCGCGGGCACCAGTCTCGCGGCGACGTATCTGCCAGCGCGACGCGCGACCCGGGTCGATCCCCGGGAGGTGCTGAACGCGGAATAGCGTCGGCCGGCCCCGAGTGCGATTTCGGGTGCGACGATATTTCCCGAGGTCGGGGCCGCGGAGTTCTCTGGCCTCAGCCGCCCAGCCGATCCAGCGCTGCCGCCGCTTCCCGTTTCGTCGCCAACTCGGGATCCCCAGCCCTCCACATCGTGAGGTGCCCTCGGTACGCCTCCAGAGCCCTCGCCGTGTCGCCCAGCGCCTCCCGTCCACGTCCTTGCCGAATTCGGATGGTCGGACGCAGCACGGAGTCGATCATCGGATCCCACTGCTCGAGTGCACCCTCGATGTCTCCCGCGGCCATCAGTGCGTCCCCGAGGATGACGCGAGTGATGGGATCGTAGGCGGGGAGGTGGACAACGGCCGACATCGCGTCGGCGGCAGCGGCGCCGTCGCCCATGCGCAGCGCCCTGAGGGCCGCCACGTTCGCCCGAAGCTCGGCCAGGCTCGCAGACCCGAAGTAGACGCCCAGCACGGGCTCCTGAACCTCGAAGTCCCCGTCCGCGAGCATCGCCAACAGTTCGTCGGCTAGGGTGTCGTCCCCGACCATGGCCGCCAGCATAGCGGCCGAGGAGCGTGTGCTGATGGATGTGTCCTGCGCGACCGCGTCGAGTACGACGGAGGGCATCTGGTTGGGTGGGCCGTCCGCGAGCGCCCATGAGACGGCGCCGTATGCCGCACGGGAGAGCGGCACTCCGGCGACCTCGGGTCCCAGGCCCGCCCAGTTCGAGAAGAGGTAGGCCGGAAAGACCGTGGGGGGAACGACCTGGTGCAGGCGGAGTTCCCAGCCGCCCCGGACCATCGGAGCCAGGTCGTCGCTCATCCCGTACCCGAGAAGGAACTGGGACAGAACGTCCAGCGGCGCCTCGGCGATGTAGGCTTCGGCCGCCGCGCGGGCATCGGCGTCGCCTCGGTAGTAGCCCCAAGTGTGCCGCGCGGCACGAACCACTTCTTGGTCGGCGCCGTTCGCCTCGTAGGCCTCGAGGTAGCGGCGGAATCGATCCTCGTCGCTCTTGTCGACAGCCAGGTGGAGAGGGTGGATGTAGTAGGGAGGGAAGGTGGGAACGAGTTCGACCAACCTGTCGAACGCGGCGACCATCTCTCCGGGGCCCGGCTCCGCCGCCCAGGGGACATGGTGGAGGTACTCCGCGAGGAGGTTCTGCGCGTCCGCGTCGTCAGGATTGAGCGCCAGGTGGGCTCGCAGGCGGGATGTCATGTCGCGCGGCCCCTTCGACATCTCGGCATCGGCCTCCACGAGCAAGCGCTCCCGGGGCGCGAGCGTCTCGATGTGCCGAAGGGCGATCTCGTTTGCGGCAGCCGACCCCTCCACCGCGCCATCCGTCGGTATCCACCCCCAGGACTCACTCAGCCGCCATGCCGCCAGAGCGAAGGCCGAGTCGGCACTGAGCGCCTGATCGAACTCGGCGACGGCAGCCGGGAAGTCCCCGCGCCGGTAGTGCGCTTCCCCGCGAAGGTAGGACTCGAGCGCGGAGAGCGACCGCGTGCTCACTGCCGTTCGGGCACCCGCTTCAGCGGAGCGTCCAACGAAAACCCGCGCCAGATCGACGCTGAGTCCTTCCACCATGGGAAGGAGGTCGGCGAGAGGGCCTTCCGCACGTACGCCGTCGACCTGCTCGCGGGTGTCGAGATCGAAGATGTCGGCGGTGATACGGACCTGGTCCCCGATGGGCACGAGCGAGCCCCTAACGGCGTAGCGGGCGCCCAGGTCTCCGGCCACACCGAGGGCCTCGTCCAGCTCCCCCGTGAAATCCTCCCCAATGTCCGAGCGCCAGCGGGCGATGGTCGTGCCCGGATCGACGGTGCGTAGCCCGCCCAGCCCGTTCAGATTGCCGGCGAGCAGGTCGACCATGCCCTCGCCGTAGACCTCCAGCGCATCGCCCCTCGCCTGGAAGGGGAGGATCACCACCGCGGTCCGGGGCTCTCCAGCACCCAGCGGCGCCGGCCCGATCAACGAGGGGCCGCCGGTGAGCAGGACGTACGTGCCCGCTGCGCCGATGGCCAGGGAGATTGCGACAATCCCACCGACCAGGGCCCGGCCCCAGGTGAGCGCCGGGAATCGACCCGCCCTCAGGCTCGCCAGTGCATCTGCAGGAGCGACTTCCCAGTCCGTCGGCCGCTCGCCGGCCTCTTCGGCCTTCGTCGTGGAATCCAACGACTGCACCCACGCCGTGGCGGTGACGACCACTAGCCCGATCCCCAGAAGGCTGAGCGTCACCGGCCCCAACCATGCGGGGAGTTCCAGCAAGTCCATCAGCGTCGCCACGAGCTGAAGCACGAGCCAGGAAGCCCCCAGATAGACGCCGAGGACCTGGACGATGCGGGCACGCCGCAGGCGGTCCCAGAGGGGGGGTGGGGTCATGGCGCGGGAATGTAGGCGGGGGTCACGAGGGCCGAAACCCTGTTCACGAGACGCTGCGGAGCCGGAAAAGCGCTACGACTACCGCGCCCCCGAGGACGAACGTGAACCACGATCCACCGTGTTGCACTCCAAGGTTGATCCTGAGCGGCGCGACCGGATGGGTTCAGCGACTACGCAGAGCCGGGCTTACTCGAGGTCTCCTGATTCGGATGGGGTCATCAGCTCGAGTCGTTCAGCAAAGAACGCTGCCGACTCGGCCGCATTAGCGGCTTGGCAGCCCTCGATGAATGATGCGAACTCGGGACTGAGCTGACCCTCCAGCTGCGTCCAGTAGCGCAACACCGCGGGCGTGTTTGCAGCTAGCCGGATGGTCTCCTCCCACCCCTGCCACACTTGCTCCTGCAATAGGCCGGCTCTCTGCTGGAGGTAGGCCTGCTCGAACACGCGGAGTCCTTGGTCGATCAGCGTTCGCTCAGCGGTGAACTCAGCCGTGGTCCAATCCGGAGGCGGACCCGTGAATACCGCGTGGTAAATGCCCGCGCCGTACTCCGTCTTCGCAAACTCCAGCAACTGGTTGTAGCTGGTTACCAAGTCTTGGTTCGCCGTCGCCTGAAGCGCCCTGGTGTTGTGGCGCACCTGCGCGGCGAGGTAGACCAAAGAGCCCACAACGGCCAGGGCGCCGACACTTTCTGCGACCGCTTGGATGGCTTCCCAGTTCATTGTCGTCCCTGGTATCGGTCGCGCCACGAGGTGTTCACAGACTGGGCATCCGTTTCGCGCCTGGAGCACCGTCTAACGGATTGGAGTTCTACTGCCGCACCCGTCCGCTGACAAATCCGAAGCGTTACCGGCTGCTACCGCAGTGTATCCGCCGGGATGGAGCAATGGCCAAGGAGCGGGAGTGGTCGGACCCATTCGGCAGCGTCGCCGTAGGACCTTCAGGACAGGGGGTGCAATGAAGAGTTGGGTCAGAAAGATCCGTGGCGCTATTGGCATGGGAGTCACATGGGCGCTCGGCTGGGCACCGGTTGCCGTCGTGATCTCCCTGATCATGGAAGCTCGAGCCGGGTTACCCATCGGCTCATTGATCGACAATTGGCTAATCGGGCTGGTCCCTCTCGGCTTTCTCGGTGGCTCGATCTTCTCCGGCATTCTCAGTGCCCTGGAGGGCCGAAGGAGATTCGATCAGCTGTCGCTTCCTCGGTTTGCGCTCGCCGGGGCCGCCGGTGGCCTGCTTCTCGGGGCCATCGCCGTCGGCGTTGGCTTGGTCGGAGCCAGTTTCGGCGGTGGCTTCGGCCTCCGAGAGATGATCATCATGGCCACCGCCACCCTGCTCGGGTCAGGCTCGGCCTCAGGCTCTCTCGCGCTAGCTAGGGTAGCCGATGATCAGGAACTTCTGGACGCGGCAAACGATGTGGCCAAGATCGGCCTGACGGAGGGGGAGACCAACAGCCTCTTGTCAGGGTAGCGCCCCACGGACCGCTTTTCGCTCGGTCGTCCGCCACTTCTCTCTATAGCGTCCTAGACACCCTGAGGCCTTACCAGACCTACCGAATAGGCTACCCCGGACTGTAGAGCCCCTTCTTACGTACTCCGCCCGTCGCGGGTGATACGTCGCTGCCAGAACTGCCCTACACCGGTAAGGACGATCCCAGGCAGGATGGCGTCCGCACCGCCCAGGTGGACGAAGGCGAAACCGGAGCCCAGGAGAATGAAGCCAACGCCCGACACGAGCAGGCCCGCGACCTTGGACCATGTCTGAACGCCCCGGACCACTTGTATCGCAGGTAGGGCCAGAAGGATGACGCCGAAGACGAGCGCCACCCACCCAAGTCCAACGAAGAAGGATGGAGCCCCCAAATGAAGTCCTGCCTCTAGTTCCGGCGTCGACGTATGCCGCGATGCCTAACGTACTTGGAATTCTACTGCGCGGCCTGACTGGTGACGAGGCACGAACGCCACTCGACATGGCGACTAAGCTACCCGTGCTGTAGAAGTTCCATGCTAGGAAGCTTGGCCACCCAGTATGACTGTGGTATACTACCAGTATGAAAACTGCCATCTCTCTGCCAGACGACCTCTTTGAGTCCGCCGATGAGCTCGCGGAGCGCCTCGGTGTCTCTAGAAGCGAGCTCTATGCCGAAGCCGTCGCCGAGTACCTCGCCAAGCACCGCAACGAAGATGTAACCGCTCGCTTGAATGAGGTCTACGCCGACGAGGCCAGCGGTGTCGGTCCGGCGCTCCGGTCTGCTCAAGCCCGCAGCCTCGGTCCTTCTGAGTGGTAGTCCACCGCCGCGAGGTCTGGTGGGCGGACCTCGACGAGCCGCGGGGATCGGAGCCCGGTTTTCGACGCCCAGTTCTCATCGTTCAGGCCGAGGCCTTCAATCGCAGTCGGCTCAAAACCGTTCTCTGCCTCATCCTCACGTCCAACACCCGGCTTCTCGACGCGCCCGGGAACGTGCTTGTTCGGCAAGGCGATTCCGGCCTGCCCCGCGACTCCGTCGCCAACGTGACACAGGTCGTCACGCTCGATCAGGACTTCCTAGCCGAAAAGGTCGGTCGGATTCCACCGAAGACGATGGCCAAGGTCGATGCAGGACTACGGCTCGTGCTCGATCTCTGACCTCTTACGAAGCTTTCCAACGTCCCGGCATCCTGCTGCCGCACCCGCAGGCTTCGCAAACCACAGGCGTTACTAGACGTGACCCCGAAGCCTCCGCGGACAGCAGCAATTTGTTAGATAGCGCGGTTGCCGGACGACCGTCGTCAAGGGCCGGGCCTCTCGTCCACAGGAAGGCCCCGCTACTCGGACCGAAGCGCTACAGTGGGCTCGACTTCGGTCGCGGGCCGAGCTGCCAGGAGGGCCGTTCCGCCCATGATTCCAACGAGCAGAAGACCTGTAGCAACGAGGGTACGCCAGTCACCGGCTTGGAGGCCAAGTTCCAAATGGCCAAACGGGACTATGAAGCTCTGTAGCACGGACTGGAGAAGATGAGTTGCGAGAAGCCCGACTCCTATTCCCATAAGCCCGGTCAAGAGGCTCTCTCTCGCCACCAGGCCCACCACTCGCCAGGACGGTGCTCCCAATGCGAGCCGAATGCCGATTTCCTTCGTTCTTCGCACCACGCCTTCAGCAACCACTCCCAGTACGCCGACAAGCACCAGTCCCATGCTCAGGATGGCGGCTGCGCCAAAGAGCATCCGGCTTGAGCGCATCTGAACCCCACCGTAAGCGTTCAGTTGCCGGTCTCGCAGCGTCCCGATCTCCCTAAGAGGAAGGTCGCTTGAGAGCTGTGCCAGCTCCTGTCGCACGGCAGCCGCCACATCGGACGGGTCCTCCGTGGCGCGCGCCGCGATGGTGACGCCGCCGCAGCGTCCAACGCAGCCACGACCATCACTCCAGCCTTCTGGTCGTTGCCCGGACTGGGCTATCGGACGGAAGACCTGAGGGCTCGCAACACGGGACGCGTCCCAGAGCCTCCCTAGATAGTCGAAGCTCCCGACCTCGCCAACCACACCGACAACGGTGACCCAGGGGCTCTCGTTACCGAAACGAATGCGCCGGCCGAGCAGTGAGCCGTCGGGCCACCACCGACCCGCGGCGGTTTCCGTGACGATAGCGACGGGCTCAGAGCCCAGGTCGTCGGACGGCTCAAAGCCACGACCAGCGCGCAGGGCTATGCCCATCACATCGAAGAACGAAGGGTCGACTTCAATATAGTTCATCGGGCGCGCAAACCGACCCTCCAAGCCACCCTCAAGAAGAGCAGTCTCACGCTCCTGGGGAGGATAGGACTGGACAATGAACCGCCACATCGTCGTCCCGCTCACTTCAGGCCGAGCAGCAAGCCGCTGCAGCACAGCTGCTGCGAGTTCCGGCTGGCGGTACTCATCGATCCCCGACGCCTCATAGTCCGGTACAGCGGTCATAACTGTCGCATCGGCGTACCCAAGATCCCGGTGCACGTACGCCTGGTATCGATAGGCGATCACACCAGCTGTACCGAGCAACACCACAGCAATCGAGATCTGGCCGCCCAGCAGGATGTTGCGGCTACGGCGTTGCCGAGACCCCATCGTCAGCGTGGCCGAGTGTCGCGCCAACATCCGCTGCAGGTCCACGCCGCGGAACTGCCGGATCGGCTCAAGGGCGAAGAGGAGTGTTGATCCCAGCGCGACCAGCACGGCAAACCCGAGAACTCTGACATCCACCACCGGTTCCACGGGCATGTTGTACTCTGATCCCACCCAGAAGAGAGCGCCCCGCACGCCCCAGTAGGCACATCCGAGCGCTACCGCAGAGCTCGCGACCGCTATTACGGCACCCTCGGCTATGTGCAGACGCGCCAAGTCCCGCCAGTCTGCCCCGAGGGCCACTCGGACCGCGGACTGACGTCCTTCGCTCGCCGTCCTAGCCAAGACCAACGTTGTCAGATTGGCAAGCGCGATCAGGAGCATGGCCGCCGTCGCCCCCATGGCGCCCCAAAGCGCTCCATCGCGGGACCGCCGCTGCATCTGTCCCAGCGGGACGCTGGTAGCTCCCTGGCCACCAAATAGTATCGAGTCCGCGGCGACCTCCAAGGCACCCAGGGTCTGAATCTCCACCGATGCCGCTTCATGGCCGACGTTGGGTCTCAGGCGCCCGACACCAAGCCACGGAATCGGCAGTTCTTGGTCGCTAACGGTCGAATAAGGCACCCACACCTTCTCGCCACTCTCGAAGATCTCGCCCATCACCCCAATCACGGTGTGAGGCCGGCCAGATAAGACGATCGTGCGGCCGAGAACAGCCGGATCCCCATCGAAGACATTGAGCCACGCCTCGTGACTAAGCACGGCTGTGGGCTCGACTCCTGGGCGGTCATCCGTCGGCTCGATCACCCTACCGCGCTGGGCGCCTCCACCAAGCGTCTCGAAGTACCGACCCGAAACGACTTGCGCCGTGATTCTCCTCGCGCCGTCCTCTCGCCTAAGCACGAGGCTGGTCTCCCCACGAACGGAAATGGGGTGCAACGTTCGGAAGTCATGGCCCAACCACTTCGCGACCCTTCTATGAGATAGGTAGTCGCCAGGTTCAGACTGCGTAGGACCTGTCGTGCCCCAGATCTCAACGAGGGTCTCAGTGTCCTCGTACGGCAGTGGCACGAAGAACACCGCGTTCACAACGGCAAAGACGGCGCTCACGGCACCGATGCTCAGGCCCAGAGTCAGGATGACGGTGAGCGTGAAGATCGGAGCCCCCCGAAGACGTCGAACTGCCAGCTTCAGGTCAGTGCTTGCCATTTCGGTTCACCCAAGGGCTGCGCCACCTAACGTCCCGGACTTCTGCTGCGCGACCAAGATGCGGACCGAGCGCCGCAGGCGCGAGGCCACGAGCTCAAACCGCGACAGCAGCAACTCCATGTTGGAGCGCACGTCTTCGAAGCCGAGAGTCGAATCGCACCGCGTCGCGGCTTTAGCCTACGGTCTCTGGGCGGTCCCCTTGGCGACTCGCTACCACGGATGCTTTCGCCTAGGATGTGCCTCCTAGCACCGTGCAACGCTCCTCGACCGAGGCCACCATGCGAGAGCTGATCATAGCCTTTCGCCGCCTTGCAAGGCGCCCGAGCTTTGCGTTCCCGGCGATCGCGACGCTGGCCGTCGGAGTAGGCGCCACTACGGCCATTTTCAGTACAGTCAACGCAGCGCTCCTTCAGCCTTTGCCCTACGCAGATGCCGAGGAGATCTACGCCGTTGGTACTGCCCGCATCGATGGCGGGTGGTCTCGAGGCCTGGTGTCGTACGCTGAATTGACAGCCATCGCGTCTGCTTCACCGTCGGTGGTGAGCGTTGCGGGGGCCACCGGCACCGGGACGGACGTGATCCTCGCTGACGACAACCGGAATCGGCAAGTCACGATCGGTACGGTCACGGACGGCTTTTTTGACCTGGTCGGTACACCCATGGCCCTGGGTGACGGAGGGGCGATCGAGGCGCGCGAGGGTACGTTCGGCGCCGTGGTCCTCTCGCATCGGATCTGGAATCAGGTATACGCCGAGGACCCGGAGGTCGTGGGTGCGACCGTTCGATTCGCTACTGGCCCTGGGACGATCGTGGGTGTGGCCCCTCCCGAGTTTGATCTGCCTGCGGGTGCCGACGCATGGACCGTCTTCGCGCCGAGTCCAACCTCGGAGTCGAGTGAGTATACGGGGTTCATCCGAGTCCGAGCCGGCACGAGCCCGGAGGAGCTCCGTAGCGAGTTGAGCGGAGTTATTAGCCGCCGGATGGCAGACGGACTCGATCCCGTCGGGCGGGCGTTCGTCGTCACACCATTGCTCGAGACCGTCGTCGGGGACCTCAGACCGATTCTCTGGATTGTCCTGGCCGCCGCCCTCGTGCTGTTGGCCCTGGGGTGCGCGAACGTGGCCGCGCTGATCCTGGCCCGGGGAGGGGCACAAGCCAGAGAGTTCGCCATCCGAAAGGCACTGGGTGCCAGTCGCGCACGTGTTTCCCGAGAACTGCTGACGGAGTCGTTCGTCCTGTCTGCGGTCGGTACCGGAATCGGCATCATGCTCGCGTACGGGGGTGTTCGCGCGCTGTCGGGCCTCGGGACAGAGGGGTTGCCCCGCCTGGACCGGGTGGCCTTCGACATGAACGTGATGATCGTGGCCATCGGGACACTCGCCGCGACAGCGATCTTGGTGGGCCTCTTGCCCATGGTACGCCTCAGGGGCCTTGATGTACGGGGGCTTCTGGGAGCGGGTGGCCAGTCCTCCATCGCCGATGGTGGCCCGCACGGTCTCCTTTCCGGCATCGTCGTCGCGGAGATCGCCTTGGCGATTCTGCTCGGCACCTCCGCAGGCTGGCTGGTCCGAAGCTACGCGAATCTCGCAGGGACGGATCCTGGCTTCAGGCCAACGTCGCGCCTCGTATTCCAGGCGTCCCTCCCTGGATCGTCATACATGCCTATCACGAGGATCGTCACGACACCGGACGGGAGATACCTGGTCGACGACAGAACGGGAGAGACGCCTGAGACCTGGCTGCGGGACTTGACGGCCCGACTCGAGCCGGTGGAAGAAGTGCAGACCGTCGGACTCGGTGGGGTGCTTCCCTTTCGGCAAGAGCCGCCGGGCGCCCAGTACGTGTCGATTCCAGGGATGCCCGACGATCCTGACGAGCCGAAGTTGACCCGCTTCCGGTTCGTGAGTCCCACCTTCTTCGAGGCGATGGGCACCCCGCTAATCGCCGGACGGACCCTGAGCGCCGACGATCCACGGACCACGGTCGTCGTTAACCAGGCGTTCGCTCGCCAGTATCTGGCGGGCATGGATCCGGTCGGGCTGACCTTCTCCGTAGGCTTCGAGCCTGGGGAGTTCAGGAGCGAACGAACTATCGTGGGCGTCGTATCCGACGTCCGTTACGGGTCGCTTCGAGAGCCGGATATCCCGGCCTTTTACAGCCTCCTCTACGACGCTCGCGGGTTCGTAGTCATCTCAACCTCTCTGTCCGACCCTGCCCCTCTCATTCCAGTTGTTCGAGCGGCGGTAAACGCGGTCGACCCCGCAGTCCCGGTCACGATACAGACGCTCGAAGAGGTCATGGCAACGGAGATGGCTCGCCACCGCCTCGGACTCCTCCTCATGAGCCTCTTCGCTGGAGCGTCACTGCTGCTTGCCGGAATCGGAATCCACGGCGTGGTTGGACACAGCACGACTTTGAGGTCCACCGAGTTCGCGATACGGATTGCCGTGGGAGCCCATCCTCAAGACATCGCCGGCTCCGTCTTGAAGCGGGGCGCCGCCCTTTGGGCACTGGGGATTTCCTCCGGGGTCGCTCTCGCGTACGTGGCAGGGCGGCTCGGAGCCAGTTGGCTGTACGAGGTACGAGCCTCCGATCCACTGATTCTGACAGCCGCCGTATCGGCGGTGTCTGGACTGACACTCACCGCTTTCTTGCTGTCGGCGATGCGAGGATCGCGGGTGGAGCCCGGGGAGATTCTGAAGTCGGATTGACAGTTGGCTCCTAGGGTTGCCGCCCCGTCAGCGTCCCGTGCCCTGTTCAAGCATCCAGTACTCGAAGTCGATCAAGAACTCGGGGGTTAAGAGATACAGCCAGCTCGTGAGAGCTGTGAACCATCCGGTGATCAAGAGGAGGCCGAGAACCACCATGACGAGGCCCGACGTGAACTGGATCGCGGGAAGGAATCGGCGAAAGCGCTGAAACGCCGCGAGGAAGCGCTCGATGGTAATCGCTGAGACCAGGAATGGGACCGCGAGTCCCGAGGAGTAGGCGGTCAACATCCCCACCCCACCGCCGAGGTTCTCGGAGATACCGGCAAACGTAAGAATCCCTCCGAGCACGGGCCCCAGGCACGGCGTCCAGCCTGCACCAAAGGCCATGCCTACCGCGAGGGTCCCGATGTGGCCAGCAGGTTTGTCCTGCAAGTGGATACGTCGCTCACGCAGGAGAGGCGCGAGTCTGAAAAGCCCCATGAGATGTAGTCCAAAGACGACGATGATGGCGCCGCCCACCCGCGCTATCAATGACTCGTTCTGCTTCACGAACTGACCCAGAAACGAAGCGGTCGCCCCCATGACGATGAACACTGCGCTGAAGCCGAGAACAAACAGGGTGGCGTGCACCATCGTATTTCTTCGATCAACGCCAGTCTGGAGATCTTCGAGGGACATGCCGGTTACGAAGGACAAGTAGCTCGGAACCAGAGGCAGAACGCACGGCGAGACGAATGAAACGAGGCCCGCCGAAAAAGAGATGACTAGAGCAAAGCCGAGGGGGACCGCTTCCATCAATCGATCAACTCAATCCTGGTGTATGGGTGACACGACCCCAGCCGTTTGGTGCGCCCTAACGTCCCGGAATTCTGCTGCCGCAGCTGCCCGCTTCGCAAACCACTGGCGTTACCAGACGTGGCCTCGACGCCTCCGCGGACAGCAGCAATTCCATGTTAGCTAGAGTTTCTATCAGGGTGCTCGTACCAACCGACACATGACGACGGTCTGGACGTCGAAATCATTGGTCTTCACTCCCAGGACCCAATCCGGGCCAGCCCGCATTGGCTCAAACGAACTTCGATGCTCAAGCCGCCCTATCGCGGTGCGACCGTCGGCGGAGAAGATCGTCCAACGTCTGAAGCCATCGTCCTGATGGTCTCGGACGAAGTCCCGGACCCATAGGTTGCCGTCCACGTCCGTCATCAGTGCTTCGTAGCCGGGAAAGAGCCGTGACCTCGGGTGGGTCTGTCCATACCGCGCTATCCACGTTCGCAACTCCGGGCTGGGATCCGGGCCTACCCAGACGTCCAGTACCGCGTCGAAATCCGAGTCTGGGATAGCCCGGCTTGGACCTACCCAACGAACGACTGTAGTGAGTCCCTCTGCCCGCTTAACGCGACTCACCTCATACTCGTCCGTCGTGCCGTACCAGAAGCCGTCGGTGGCGGGCGCCGCAACGGCCGATACATCGAATATGGCGGGCGAGAACGCCCCGCCCTCGTCCACTTCTTGATACTGCGTCGAATGTGGCCACTGGCCGATCGGCTGGACCTCTGCTTCCGAAACATCTAGAAGGCCGAACGACGAGCGCATGGTGATTGCCGCTCGACCTTCGGCCGTGCCTCGTTCCATTGAACGAACATCCAGTAGGAGCCGATCAGAGTCACTGAGTCCAATGGCGGTGGCGGTTCGGGCGGTGCCCTCGACAGTCCTAGTCCGTACGAAGCCCCCCGACGGCGTAAACACGCTGAACCTGCCGAGGCCCGGGTCCCACACAACCAGCGAGTCACCCGGCAGTTCCGCGATCCGCTGAGGATAGTTGAACTCCCCAGGTCCTTCCCCCTCCGATCCAGCGCTCCAGAGCAGTTCACCCGAGGAGAGAAAGACCCGCAACGATCGACTGGCATCAACCACAGCGATTGAGCCGTCCCGCCGCCGATGAACATCTGAAATACGGTGAAACTGGTACTCCGTGGCTCCGTCCATGAGGCCGATCTCGACCTGGGCATCCGCAAACGTCCAAGAGGGTAGGGCCGATGGGTCGACATAGCGGTGGTCGATTACCTCCACGCCCAGGCTGTCACGAATCACCACACCTGAGGCGGGCTGTTCCACGCCGCAGCCGCTTGCACTCACCATGGCGGTGAGGGCCGCCGCTACAGCGTTTGCTCTGTGGCCCGGAAAGGCCAGCCTGATTCGAAGAAGTCTGGGCATAGGGAAGGACGCTGAGACGAAATCGACGCGGCGGAGTCACCGAGTCCAGATCAATATTACCCCACAACCACTCGTGCCTTGGTAACGGATCGGGGCGTCGAACCCTCCTTCGTACACTTCCACGGCCTCAATTCGGGCAATCGGAACCACATCGTCGAGGCCGACTGTTTCGCGAATACCGAAATCGGGACGGTTCACCCAGACGTTATCGACAAACACGCGGGGCTCACACGCGTTCACTTCGGTAATCCCAAACATCGGCCACACCTCCCAGGGAGCGGCTCCATACTGCGGTACGACATGTTCGAGGCCTCGCAGCAGGTGCGGCGTGAACATCGCGTCGCTCGCCAAGACCTCGCCAGGCGTAATGAACTGCCCTTTACCCTCTGAGTACCGCTCCCAAAATCCTCGACGGGTGAGGTTGTTGCCCACCGTCCCTTGAACGGTGCCTTCGACCACAAGTCCCTCCACGTCCAAGGGTGCTGGCTCTAGGCGCAACTCAACAACCCGTAGATCGTCTTCGTCCAGCGTGAAGGGCCCCGCACGGCCCGGACGATACCCCAGCGCTACGACCCGTACGAGGAACATGCCTTCCTCGTCGGCGCTCACAGAGAAGAAACCCGCTTCGTCGGTCAGGACGGAAGCCACGGCCTCGGACTCGCTGGAGATGAGCGTCACCGTGGCAAGCGAGATCGGCTGGGCGGACGTCCCGTCAAGCACGAGTCCTCGGATCGCCTGGGCCTCGGCCGGTTGCGAGATCACCGCAAGGTGCACCAAGGCGCAGAAGGAGCCGACGGCCAAATGTCTTAGCATGAGGTCCGCACCGGCGGAACAAGCCCAGCCTGCTGTGAGAGCTTCTACGGACTTACCCGGCACGGATCACCCGATCTCCCCGTCCCTCGACTCTACCTAACTCCAACTCAACTGCATCGCGCTCAAAGTAGCCCCTGTCGAGCCTCGTCCGCTCGTCTTCCGAGGTCGTGAGGCGCGCCCGTCGCACGGTCCGGCCCGTCGACGTGCCCATCAGCCTCCGAACATATCGCGCACGACACCGAGCACGAGCCCGGGTCGATCGTGGTGCACCATGTGACCACTGCCCTCCGCGATGATGAGACGGGCGCGCCGAGAAAGGGTCAGCCACTCGCGTGACCCCTCGCGCCAGAGCCGTCGGTGCGCCGCCTGGCCACCGAGGTCTCCGAAGTTCTGGGAGTCTGCGACGACCACGATGAGAGGGAGCGTGGAAGGGAAGGCCGAGAAGTCCCATTCCGACGGTGACCGGGCCCCCTCGCGTTCGAGCCGAACGGCCTCGGGTGTGCCTTCGAGACCGGCTCGCAGGAGTCGGCGACGTGCCTCGCGCTCCTCGGGGGTGAGCAGGCCCAGGCGTCGCTCCTCGAAGCCCGCCGGGGGCGTTTCGAGGATCACCACGCCCGCCACCTGATCAGGGTACAGCGTCGCGTAGCGAAGCACGTGAACTCCGCCCATGGAGTGCCCGACGAGAACCAACGGCCCGGCGATACCGTGGGCCTCGATGACGGCCTGAATCTCCCGGGCGATCCGAGTGGGTGTGCGGGGGGCCTCGCCCGAGGGGCTTCGGCCCAGCCCCGGTCGGTCGAAGGTTACCACCCTTGCCGCGGCCGACAGGCTGGACCGGAGGGGAGCCCACGTCCGAGACGTCTGTCCCGCACCCGCGGCAAGGACGACGGTGACCGGGCCGGCCCCCTCTACGCACGCATGGACGGCACCGGTTTCCAGCGGAACGAGCCTGCACTCTTCCTGCGCCGAGGCAGGACGGGCTACCCAGGCCCCGGCCAGGACGAGCGCCCACAGGCCGACCCGTTGGCGGTTCCTCACTGGACCCCCTTCGTCCGAGCAGCCCCAGCGCCTCCTCTTGGTCGGCTTCCAGCTCCGCGGTCGCCGACTCGATCGCCCGGCGCTGCGAGCGCTGAGCGACGCGGATCGCGGCGCCCGCGGTGACGGCCCCGAAGAGCGCCACCACGAAAGCCCGTAGTTCCTACGTTCAGAGCGATGCCAAGAACCACCCAAAGGGGGTTGGCGATGCCTTCGAACGCGCCCAGCAGACCAAGGCCGGCATAGGCGACGAAGGCGGACGCGAACCACGCCGCTCCCCACACCAGCCCATTGCCCAGAGCCGAACGAAGCCGGCGAAATGTCTTGATCACGATGCCGTTGGCATGCATCCACCATCCCTGGTCACGGGTTGGACGAGATCGGTAGCCAGCGGGTCAGCCGACCGGGATCGAGTTCCAGCGGTCTGTTCGCACCACCGCTCCGATCAGCAGGCCCAGAACGCCTCCAGCGAGCGTCGTTCCGGTGACGAACATGGCGCAGAGTTCGCCATAGTTTCCAGAGCCGGAGCACGTCCCGTCCCCGCTGATACCGACAAGGCCAACGGCGAGACCCGTACCCGCGCCGATGAGCAATCCGCTTGCCGCGTGGGCACGTCGGCCGTCGAAGACCTCGAGCCGCGTAATGGCCTCCGACGGAACGACCCAACGCTCGGGCGGCGCCGCGTCGGCGCCTGCCAGGACCAGGGAATCGCGATCCAGCCACAGGAGTTGTCCAACCCGCCGCTCCGTCAGGACTTCGGGGGCGGTGACGCGGACGCGTTGTCCGACCTCGGGTGTCTGGGCCGACACCGGAGCGGGGATGATGAGGGCCGCCACCAGAAGGCTCGTCGCGAGCCGCGGCATGTTCATCAGCCCTCCTCGAGAGGCAGAGAGACGAAAAACAGGAAGATCGGACGGCGGGCACTCAAGGGGTCTCACTGCTCGAGGGCTCGCTGACTCCGACTCGACTGCTACTACACCAACGTAGCCCCTCAGGAGCCGGTCCCGCCCTCAGGAGCCGGTCCCACCCCTCAGCGAACGAGCCCCGCTTCCTGCAGTCGCTGTCGGAGCTCCGTGACCCGCCGCGCGTTCACGCCCAGGTCTCCCTCCCCCAGGCGCGACGCCGAGCGCACGATGAGCTCGCCATCGACGCCGACGAGAAGCTCCAGGTCGTCGATAAAGCGGAAGAGGAGGCTCTTCGCCTCGGCCCGCAGATAGCCGCTTGCCGACTCCACTACCTCGGTGCGTGGCATGGACTCCACCACGGACTCTAGCCGGGTCATGAGCTCCGGGCCTGTGACGTTGCCGGTGAGGTACATCCCCGCGGTACCGTCGGGGTGCCGCATCCCCGTGTGGACGCAGTTCGGCGAGCCGGGGCAGGGAGCGAGCGTGCCGTCCCTCGGCCCGAGGTGGTCGGGGGTGGGGGCTCCGCAACCCAGGAGGGAAGTCAGGATCAGCACCATACCAGTACGTCTCATCGGGAGCACAGGCCTCGGTTCACCGTGTGTCGCTACTGCTGGAGCGATGGTCAGCGCTCCATCCGAACGGTAACCCCACTCGCGGTCGGGCCGAACGAACCCGTTAGTACTCCGTTCGACCAGGTCCAGGTCGCATCGCGCACGAACGTGTCCGCGTCCTGGTCGAAGGTGATGTTGCTACCGGTGATCCCGTACGTGCCAGCCATATCTGCGTTCAACGGTCCCCCGACGGAGGCCGGAACGAAGAGGTCCCCCGTCACCCCACCCGAGGCGGTGAGCACCAGCGTGAGGCTGCCGCCGGCGGCGAGCACATCATTGCCCTCGGCCTGAAATGAGGTGGCCATGTACGAGCCAGCCACCAGATCAGGTGTCGGCGCCACCGGGTCCGAGCATGCGGTGGCGACGAGAACCATCATCGCCGCCAACGTGAAGGAGCATGTCAGCCGCATCCGGACCTCTGAATTGTGCGTGAGCGATGCCTCGTGGGACGGTGCGCCCCGGCGGTACCTGTAGCGACCTCAACAGGCTGTAGCAACTCGACGGTGCCGGTGGCCGGAGGCGTGCGCACCTCGACGAACGGTGCCGTTGCGCACCCGACGGATGGGGAAGCTAGGATGTAGCCCCGCCCTTCCCAGCCGGTCCGGAGCACCTCATGACACCGAGCCCTTTCCCACCCGCGCTTCCCTACGACGAGTGGGAGGACACGAAAGCGACGCTTCACCTCGTATCTCAGATCGTCGGCAAGATCAAACTGACGACGCAGCCGAAGCAGCCGCACTGGTGGCATGCGACGCTGCGGGTCACGCCGAGAGGAGTCTCCACCGGACCGATCTTCGAGCGGGGTGGGTCGTTCGCCCTCGAGATCGACGTCCACGATCTGCGCCTCGAGCTCCACGACAGTGAGGGTGTGAGGGATGGCTTCGCCCTGGCCGGAGCGTCGATTGCCAAAGTGTACGCCAACACCATGGACCTGCTTGGACGGACGGGCCACGAGACGGAGATCTTCGCCAAGCCCTTCGACAACCCCCATTCGGAGCTCCCCTTCGCGAAGGATGAGACTCACGGATCCTGGGACCACGACGCGATACGCCGGTGGTGGATGTCCATGACGTTCACCGAGGAGGTCTTCCGGAGCTTCGCCGGTCGCTCATTCATGCGCACGTCGCCCGTTCAACTCTTCTGGCACTCGTTCGACCTGGCCGTGACGCGATTCACCGGCCGCAGATCTCCGTCGTTCGGAGAGGGCGGGCGGAGGTCCGATGTCGAGGCGTACTCACACGAGGTCATCAGCTTCGGCTACTGGCCGGGCGATCCCGACGTACGGTTCCCCGCCTACTACAGCTACACCGCACCCGAGCCCGAGGGGCTCTCCCATCGCCGGATCCATCCTGAGGAAGCCTGGTGGCAGGAGCTTCCTTCCTCGCACCTGGCGCTGCTCAAGTACGACGACGTCCGCGCGGCAGAAGACCCTCGGAGCACCACCCTCGACTTTCTCGAGAGCGCGTACCGGGCAGGGGTCGACGCGCTGGGGATGGAGGACGCGGACATGCTCGATACACAGAAGCTATGGTCGACGCTGGACGAACGGTTCGCCGCTGTGGCCCGGACACCGTCGGAACGTTCCCGGGATCGGAGCGATGCGTACCCGTGAGAGATGGACGACCGACCTATACGAACGACCCGTTCCCACACTGGTCGAGATCGTCCGACGCACGGCTTCGTCCTCGGAACCGACGGATGGTCGAGTCCATCATCGAACCAGTGGAGATGCCGGAGCATCTGCCGGTGATCCCGGGCTTCCTCTCCGATGCCGAGGGCCCGTGAGGATCATCGACGCCGGTCGCCGCTTCGGGCCGAACGTAGGGGCTTGTAGGCGTCGAGTGGGCGGGCGCGAATAGTGTGACTTCGTTCTTCGTCACGACGGACGATGGGGTCCGCCTCGCCGGATCACTGGAGCTTCCGCCCGAACGGTGCTCCGCCACGGTGGTCCTTCTGACGGGCTCAGGCCCCCTGGACCGAGACGAATCCATCGCCGGGGTTCGTCCCTTCAGGGTGCTGCGCCACGAGCTCGCTGCCAGGGGCTTCGCGGCAGTCTCATGGGATGATCGAGGGGTCGGCGAGTCCACCGGCGACTACCTGGCGACGGATGATTCGGAGTTGGCCTCCGACGTGGGTGCCGTGGTCGGGTTCATCAGGCGTCGCCTGCCTGAAACCCCTGTCGTCCTGGCCGGCCACAGCCAAGGCGCCTTGATTGCCGCTCGAGTCGCCGACACCATCGCCTTGGACGGGTTGGTTCTGATGGCGGGCGCCTTTCGACCCGGTCGGCAGGTCCTCGAGTCTCAGCACCGTCGCATCTGTGAGACCGAGGGATGGACCATCGAGGACATCGAGTCGAGTCTCGCGTTCAAGAGAGAGTGCTTCGACGTACTCGAGAGCTACCATGTACGCCTTGACGAGAAGACCGACTCGGCCATGCGGGCGGAGCTACGACGGGTCGCCGACCGATGGGGAATGGACGAGGGCGAGGCCAGCGTCATCGTCGAAGACCTGGCGGAGTGGGAGTGGCGCTACCTCCTCCGCCACCGAGGGGAGCACCACCTCTCGCGAATCACCTGCCCGACACTCCTTTTCGTCGGTGATCGGGATGTTCAACTCGATCCGGTGATCGAGGTAGACTTCGCCCGTCGGCAACTGGAGGAAGGGGCGTGCAACGACGTCGAGGCCGTCGTCCTGCGGGATCTCAACCATCTGTTCCAGGAAACGTCCGACGGTTCGCTGAGCGCCTACCCGGAACTCGGAGAACCATTCCACGCCCGAGCAGTCTCCACTCTCGTGGGATGGCTCATGAGGCACTTTGTCTGACCGGAGTCGTCTGCGCGGACAGTAGCGGAAGCCACTGCCATCTCGAGGGCATGACCCACGTGCGCCCCGAGCACGACGTCCGTTACTGTCCCTGCGTTGGTTTATTCGGAGGAGTCGCGATGTATAGGACTTGGACGCTGTTGTTCTGGATCGGTCTCGTCTCCTGCAGCGCCGCCGAAGACCGAAGTCCCACCGTGACGGTGGTGGACAGTGCAGGGATTTCGATCGTCACGAATCTCGAGCTCAGGATCGATGAGTGGGCGGTCGATGCGGAGCCGTTGCTCGAGCTGGGGACACTCGATGCCGGCGGCCCTCAGCAGTTCTTCCTGATCTCGGCCGCACGGCGGCTGCCGAGCGGCGAGGTCGCGGTATTGGACGGTTCTCGTGAGGTGCGGATCTTCACTTCTGGCGGTGCGTTCGTTCGAGCATTCGGTGGCGAAGGCGACGGGCCCGGTGAGTATCGCGGACCGGGGAGAATGTTCTTGATGCCGGGGGACAGCCTCGCGATCTGGGACACACGCCTTCGGCGGTTGACCATCCTGGACTCTCAGGGCGGCGTCGGTCGCGTCGTCTCGCCTGAAGGTATCGGACGGCGCCCTCAGATCCTGACGGTTCTGCCTGACGGTTCGACGTTGTTCGAGCAGGAGATCCTTCTCGGCCACACTCCCCCCGAATACACCCAGCAGTACTCCGACTACCTCCTCTACGGACCGACGGGAGAGCTTCTGGACTCACTTCCGCGGCAACCGCGCGTTGAAGTCGGACTCTGGGGAGAGGGCCCGTTGGCGGGGCCGCGGCTCTTCGACGAGGGTACGCAGTTCGTCGCCGATTCGACGGGCTATTGGATCGGTACGACGAAGAGAGAGGAGCTGCTGCGCTACACGCTGCAGGGCGATCTGGCGAGGATCGTGCGATGGCCAGCCGAGGACCGCGCCGTCGGTGACGATGCGGCGGCGCTCTCTCTGAGAGAGGCGCTGGAAGCGCTCCCACCCGGAGCCGACCGAGAGGCGTTCAGTGAAGTGCACCTGAGTCGGGGGATCCCTGAGCGGTATCCATCCCACGGGCCAATCCTCGTCGACCAGGGCGGGTCGCTCTGGGTTCAGGAGTTCGAGCGTCCCGGACACGAAGGCCCGTCCTTGTGGAGGGTCTTCGAGACCGACGGGACGCTGACGGCACGGGTCAGGGTCCCGGGCGGCCACCGGGTACTCGATATCGGCCAGGACTACCTTCTGGCCGTCGGTCGCGACGAGTACGATGTCGAATACGTTCGCCTGTTCGGCTTGACCCGGTCCCCGACAGAGGGCCTCACGACACCTCGCTGATCTCGAGCAGGTGGCCGTCAGGGTCGCGAAAGAACGCCCGAATCTCGCCACCACGATCTACGGGCTCGGCAAGGAAGTCGGCGCCCCGACTCTTCAGTACTTCGTACGCAGCCCGGCAGTCCGGGACTCGCATGGTCAGTTGATGACTCACGGTGTCCGGGTTCTGCGGAGGAGCGAACGTGACGGTCGGCTTTCCCGGGGTCGGGCCACCGCCGGTGACCAGGAGCAGCCAGGTACCCTGAAACTGCAGGACGGCCGAGGTGCCCCCGTATTCGCGGAAGAGCGAAGCCCCGAGGACCTCGGTGTAGAAGCGCACGGCCCGGGCGATGTCGGATACAACGAGAAGAAGGGTCAACTCGACTCCCTCTACCGGAAACTCGTCTGGCTTGCTCATGGCTGGCGGTTACCTCGCGGTTGGACGCACTCCATCTCTCCTGCGTGGCCCGGAACCGATGTCATCCATCGATCTCCGCAAGCAGCTCCGGGATATCGGTCGCTTCCAGCAAAGCCAACCCGAGGCGCTGGTCGGAGACCCCTTCCCGGACCCGGTACGAGAACCGAGCGCCTTCGTCGTCGATGCCTCCCGCGAAGCACTCGAAACGGACCGAGCCGTCGACCCGCAGGGCCTCCACCAATTCAACGAGGTGTGAGGCGAACATGAAGCCGCACCGCCCTGCTCTGGCAAACCCTCGGATCACAACGCCGGAGGCATCGCAGGCGTCCTTGAGGTTCGTGCCTCGGAAGACCTCGTCGAAGACAGCGAAGACGCGCCTCCCCTTGGCCACATGCACCGCCACTTCGCGAACGCGAAGCAGCTCCGCCTGAAAATAGCTGAGACCCTCTCGCAAGTTGTCGCGAGGGTTCAGGCTGGTACGAAGGACCTCCACCGGCGTGAATGCGAGCTTACGCGCAGGGACGCTCATGCCCATCTGCGCCAGGAGCAGGACCAGCGCTGTCGTGCGGAGGTAGGTGGTCTTGCCGGCCATGTTCGGACCCGTCACAAAGAGGACCCGGGTGCCTCCACCGAGTTGGACCGGATTGCTGGCCGGATCCGACAAGAAGGGGTGGAACAACCCTTCTCCCTCGAGAACGAACTCGTCAGACTCGATGATGTCGGGGAAGCTCCATCCCAGCATTCGAGTGGCCCGCGCCATCGATCGCAGTGCATCGAGTTCGCCGACCACGTCCATCGCGGCTTGAAGGCGCGCCCGCGCCTCGCCCCGAAGCGCGCGATCAACCTCGAGGACCCGTGACAATGAGGTCGATCCGCTGGTCGAGGGTAGTCCATCGATCTCCGAAAGGCACCGCTCGACCAATCGCAGGACCAGGTCGGGCGGGTCCTGAGCCTTCAACCACCGCATCGTGGACTGCAGCTCACGGAGCCAGGCCTCGGTCACGGACACCCCACTCCGGACTTCCTGCACCACGTCTCGATGCAAGACCGCCAATCGGACCCGCCGAAGGGGACCGTACTCGAGCGAGGCAACGTTCGATTCCAGGTACCGGGATACGAGCAGAGTCGTCTCGGGTCGGACGAGGCCCCGCACGTCTGCAACGGCCGCGAAGAACCGAACCGCACGTTGGGTCGCACGAATCTCTGCCGCTTTGGCCCGGGGCTCTCGCAGTCGACGCTTGAGCGCGCGGTAGCCCGCAGGCACGCTGGTGTAGTCGACGAGACCCAATACACCCCCTCGCCGCTGCGAGTCGTCGAGGACCTCGAGATCGGCCAAGGTGGTGCGATCGATATCCATTCCGGTGGTGCTCACACCAGTCGCGGGCGCATTGTTCAATCTCGGCTCCCACCGCCAAGGGTGAGGTAGAGGCGAAGCATGGGGACAGAGTCGCGTCGGACATTGCGCTGCCGGTTCCGCGTCCAGCCACCCTCCAACGTCATACCGACGAAGGCCTCGCGGCTCACCCAAGCCCGACTGGCGGCGGCCCACACGCAGGGGGCGAACGCCTCCCACAGGCTCGCAACGACGTCGGCTCCAGCCACACTGTCGACATCCGTGGCGATCCACCACCCCCCGCCCGCGGCGCGTAGCGCGAGCCCAACTACCGGGGCGTCGTTCCCAGCGGAACCTCGAGGACAAATCTCAGCGAGAACGCTCCCGCCCACTCCTCATAGGAGTCGCTTCTGAGGATCCGTACTTCGGAGCCGTCGTTGTCGAACTCCACCGTCCGACTCAGCCATGCGATGCGGTACGAGCTCCACTCCAGATCCGCCCCGAATCGGACGCTCCGACCCACCCGGGCACCGAAGCTCGAGACTACGAAGGGCACGTCCTTGGACCACGCCCACCCCCCACCCAGGGCGAAGACGAACAGGCCGGAGTCCACCCGCGCACGCAGGTCCGTCTTGGTGAAGTCCCCAGCCGGCAGATCAGGGGTCCTGAGGGTGTGAATACCGATGCGGTCCCTCAGACCCCCCGGGCACAGCAGGTCATAGCCCCAATGCCTGCTGATCCGCCCCTCCACGGAGAACGAGCCGACCGGGACCGAAGCCAGGGCCCCGGCCGTCCACCCGCCTTCCGTGCCGGTGACGTTCCCGCAGCCAGGATCGAGTGCCCGGGGAATCGCTTCGCCCCCGAACCATACCCCCAGGGCACCGGTCTGCGTGGGCTGCTGGGCGCTGGCGCACGTAACGCCTCCCGAGGCCGCGATCGCGACCAGCACAGCGCGGAGGAGGGTGGTGTTCACCTTTGCCGAGCGCCAGACGGTGAGGAGACGACGACAGCTACAGGGCCAATCGCGCCGTGCTCCGCACTCGGGTCCTCAACGCGTGAAGATCACCACGGCACCGTTGCCCGCCACCGACCCGAACTGGAACTGGGCGTCGACGGGGCTCAGGATCTCGATGCGGTCGATGATCGTCGGGTCCAGGTCCCGGAGCACTTCGTCGGGATAGGGGACGATGACGTTGTTGATGGCCACGGCCGCCGGCCGGCAGCCCTCCCCGCCCGAGCGTCGGATCTCGATGCAGATGCCGGGCACCATGACGCCCGTGAGCTCGTCCTGCTGATAGACCTCACGTATCCGAAGCCCCGGAGCGTTCATGTTCCGGAGCAAATCCGGCGTCGCCGTCACACGGGGCAGCAGGGCCTCGATCTCTTCGCGGCCGAGGAAGTCGATGCGCTTGGCATCGCCTGCCAGGCTGGTGCGACCGAAACGCGTTCGCGCCGTCACCACCAGGCCCTCCACCTCCAGGGCCTCGGTCGCCATGCGCACCTCGATGTCGACGGTCTCCTGACTGAAGATCGTTACCGAGTCGGTGCGCTCCTGGAAAGCGATGTGGTCGGTGGTGACCAGGTGTCGCCCGGGCGGCAGGTCATCGAGCACGAAGCGTCCTGCGGCGTCGGTGAGCGTCCCGCTGGTAGTCCCGATGACGGAGACCGTGGCTCCCGACACAGGATCGCCAGACTGGTAGTCTCGGACGAAGCCCGCCAGCGTGCCCTCCGAAGACATGAGCAGGTTGAGGTCCTGGATCCTCGCGGTTCCTGGCGGCACGCGGACCTCCACGGTACGCCCCGAGCTCTGGCCGAAGTGGGCCTGGAGCCGGATGTCGACGTCGCCTCGGACGGAGCACATCCTGAAGTAGCCCGCATCGTCCGTGCGGGCCTCGACGGGTGGAACGCCGGTGTAGCGACCCAAGGGCTGGGCCGTGACGATGGCCCGGGGCATAGGCACGCCCGTCAGGGAATCGGTGACGACGCCCGCGACGACCGCCGACTCCGGCGACGTCTGCTCGGCGAGGCACCAGCCCATGAGGAGCGTCTCCTCCGAAGGGATGGCGAGCTCGAGCTGTACCCGCTGTCCAGGCGCGAACTCCACCTGACGCGACTGCGGGCTTACGCCCAGCGTCTGGAGCCGATCGTGATAGAACGACACCCAGTACTGGCCAGGCGGTACGCCGTCCAGGCTAAATCGCCCGGACTCGTCCGTGGCGCCCGTCACCGTCGTTCCCATGACCGCAACCCGGGCGCCCGGAAGTGCTTCCATGCGCGTAGAATCGAAGACGATGCCCTGCAGCGCCGCCGTCCCTTCCTGCTGGGCGGCGGTGTGCGTAGCTCCGAGGCCGAGCCCCGTCAGGACGGCTGCGGCCACCCCGATCGTCCGGATCTGTCTCACCAACTCGGTCATCACCCTCATCATCTCTATTGGGCCGACGTGGCCCGAACTCCCGCGATCTGCTCGTCCGGCATTCCATACGAGTGACCCGCCTGGAAATGTCCGGGGTCGGTGGTACACCTTCCCGACGGGAAGTGCCCTGTAGTACAGACACGGGCCACGCGCCCCCTGTTGCGGGGCAGACACGCGACGGCGCTCAGCTCCACACGTCGAAGAACTCGACGCTCTCTCCGGTGGAGGGCTCGCCCGGCTCACCGGTCAGATACCCGAGGAGGAGGGCGCGGCACTCAGCGACGAGCGTCTCCCGGGAGAGGCGGTCGCGGGATTCGCGAAACTCGGCTTCCACGATGCCGAGGACCGCTCGAAGTCCGATGCGCACGGCGAGGCGCGGATCCGGATGGGCCATCTCGCCCGCACGACGAAGAAGGATGTCGGCGAGCCCCGACAGCAGCTCCGTCCGAAACGTCCGGTACGCATCGCTCGGCCCGGCCGTGGCCCAGTCCAACGCGCGGAGGTACGCCGACCGGGAGCGCTGGGCGTCGATGAGGAGCCCCACCGAGCCATCGACCATCTCGGGAAGGGTCAGCTCGCTCCAGTCCCGTGACTCCAGCGCGGCCGTCCACCGCTCCAGCGCCTCGGTCCAGATCCGGCTGCCCAGGTAGTCGAGGAGGTCGTCCTTACCGTTGAATCGAGCGTAGAACGAGCCCACCGACGAGTCGGCCTTGTCGACCACCTTGTGGACGGTGAGTCCAGCCGGTCCCTCGGTGGCCAGGAGCTCAAGGGAGGCGGCAACGATGCGCTCGAGGGTCTGTCTCGAACGGTCCTGCTTCGGCGGGTTGAGGCTGGACGCGTGGGGGGAGTCCACGAAAGGCGCGCCTCCGGCGGGCAGAGTAGAATAGAATTCTAGTTCGGGAAATGATGGGGCGGGGGATGGGGGTTTGCAAGGGGCTGAGGCGTCATCGATGATCGGATGGGTTACGGGGATGTCAGCTTGGGGCGATGACGGGTTGATGACGGTCACCTCCTAGGATGACGATCCAACCCCTCATGAACCGAATGGGAGGCATTCCAATGAACGCACCCGACCTGAGTCTGTTACGCCACCCATACCACGTCCTGCACCGCGTTGTCGCAGATTCTGCGGTTATCCGAGAAGCAGGACGCCTTCCGGGCACCGCACTGATCTGGCGCGTGGACCCGGACCGCTATCGGAAGCTCAGGCGACTCGTCGAGCGTCGGCCGGGCGGGCTCAGCCTCATCGTCGTCCTTCCGGAGGCTACGAGACTGGACCGGGATGTGAACCTCATACACGCGATCCAATCGTGCAGACCCCATGGGCTGCTCCCTCACCACGACCGGTTGAGTCCTCGCGATGCCCGGGAGGTCCTGCGTCGACCAGCGCTCGACCTAGCGGCAGACGTTACCGACTACCTCGAGTGGCGGGGACTTGTCGTGGATCTGGAGACCACGCACCTGCTGCGGAGAATCATAGAGCGATCGGGTGAGCTTAAATCCATCACGGCCCTGGCCCGAAGCCTCTACATGAGCCGCCGCGCTCTCGGGCGCAGGCTCATGACGCGCGGACTACCAGTTCCTTCCCATTGGCTCCAGCTGGGACGACTCCTTAGGCTGTCATCGCTCCTACAGAACAGTGACGACAGTATCGCGTCCATCGCGTACGGGGCAGGGTATCCCGATGGCTTCTCCTTGAGCAACCAGATGCAACGACTCATCGGCTTCCGACCTAGTCAGGTCAGAGACTACCTGGGATGGGAGTGGGTGCTTGAAGCCTGGCTCCGTAAGGAAGCTGAGAAGGGTGGTTTGGCGCCATCCGCCTGTGTGGAGATCAAGGAGGGAGCAAAAGCGAGCGCCCCGCCCCCGGCCAACCTGCCCAAGCCTCGTCGTGGACGATCTCGCCGACGGAGACGAGTCGTGTGACACCCGCCGACGGCCCGTCCTACCGGATCCAGCTCTTCGACCACCCCCTCCTCGTCACGCCTGAGGGTCCGTGTAAACTCTCGCCCTATCAGCGGGCCCTGCTGTTCATCGTCTACGCCGAGAGGGAAGTCGCCCGCCCCCGAATCGCAGAGATGCTGTGGGGTCGAGGTTCAACGGATTCCAAGTTCCGGCACCGAATCCGTCAACTGAAGAGCCAGATTCGCCGTCGGTCGGGAGCACAACTCCTTGTGGCCGATGGGGATTTCCTCAAAGCCAGGACCGAGGTGAAATCCGATCTCGACCAGGTCGATCGAGACATCTCCCGCCACCGCCTGGGCCGAGCTGCGCGGACGATGGCCAGTGGTTTTGGCGAGGACCTCACGGGCGTAAGCGACACCTTCGATGAGTGGAGGTCGGTCTTTCTACAGTCCCTTCAGTATCGGATGGCCTCCCTCGCTGCGGCACGCTGGGAGGTCAGCCATCATCATGGAGACTGGGAGAACGCTCGGGACGCGGCCGAGGCTCTCTACACTCTGGATCCGAGTGACCCCCTGCATGTGGCACAGGTGATTGAGGGACGTGCCCGAATTGGTCGTAGCCAAGCTTCAGAAGTCGCGTACGCCGAGTTCAAGCGCACGGGCAAGACGAGCGAGCTCGTCGCGCTAGCGATCGACCGAGTGCGCCAACTACCCGCGCGGCCCGATCAACGACGTCCAGACGGTGACACTCCCTTCATTGGTCGCCAGGACCAACTCGCTGAGTTGACGCGCATGTTCGACGATGTCCGTGCCGGCACGTTCTCGGTAACGCTCGTGGTGGGCGAGGCCGGAATCGGTAAGACCCGACTTCTTGGAGAGGTCGAACGCTCAGCTCGTCTCGAGGGCTTCCGCTGCCTCACCGCCGAACCCGTTGAACTCGAGCGTAGGATATCGATGAATCCAATCATCGATGCTCTCGCGGAGGTCGAGCTCGGACCCCACCTGGACGCCATCGGTGAGCCCTGGCGCACGGTCATTGGCACCATGCTCCCGCCAGGCCCATTCGCACAGCCCGTTCAGGCACTCCCACCGATCGAGGAAAGAGGTCTGTCCCGCCGCCTACTCGATGCCTTCTCGCTCTTGTTCAGAAGCCTCGCCAATGAGCAGCCAACCATCTTCTTCTTGGACGACCTTCAGTGGGCGGATGCCACGACTGTCTCGGCGTTGCAGTTCTTCCAGCGTCGTTGGAACGAGTCGTACTTTGGAATCGTGGCATCGGTTCGTCCGGGAGACGTGGGTCGCAGAGACCCCGGCCGCTCATATCTGGTTGACGAGGGGAGACTCGCTGTACACAAAGTCGACCTGGAAGAGCTCTCAGAAGACGAGGCTCGTCGCCTGGTCGAAGTGATCGGGGACGATCGGGTTGGGGCGTCGGACATCAGCAAGCTCTGTGCGCTTTCAGGCCGGCACCCCCTATACCTCACGGAGTTGACGCGGGACTTCCTATCCGGCCGCCTCGCGTTGCCGGCGAATGAAGCCGAGGCTTTCAGCATTCCGATCTCACTCAGGCAGATTCTCGCTTCACGCATGGAGGGTATGGACGAAGCGGGAGTGTCCATGCTTCACATCTTGGCCGTCGGCTCCAAACCGCTCACGCTCGGGGAACTCAGCGAGATCCTCGAACAGTCGCTGGACTTAACCGCTGACTCTGCAGAGGATTTGGCCAGCCGACAACTCGTTGAACTGGACAGGGACCGCGTCTGGGTCGCCCACGACCTCTTCCGTACTGCCCTGTACCGAGAGCTTAGTGAAGCTCGCAGAGCGATCCTCCACAACCGTGTCGCCGAGCATATCAGAAAGGGTCGGGGAACCGAGGCCGCCAACGAGCTGGCGACCCACTACGATCGCGCAGGCCGATCCCCGCTTTCGTCGGAGCACGGCTGGATCGCCGCTGAACACGCCTTCGAAAGAGGCGCCGTCGCCGAGGCCGCCCACTTCTTCGAGCTCGTGACCCGCAACGAGAATGGCGAGGAGAGAAGGGCGGAGGCTACGGCCATGCTCGCCACCTCTCTCCACCTGAACCGGAACATGAGCCGTGCCAATCCTGCGCTGGAGCTGGCGGCCACTCGCCTGCGAGCCGCGGGATTGACGGAGCGGGCCCGCCGAATGGACATTCGCCGCGTCGAAGGTCTCGCGGAGGTCGGCGATACGCCGCTGGACGAGCTGGTCGATCGACTGTCAGCCATAAAGGAAGAGTGCCGCCGGGCACCAGACTGGCAGGGTGTGGCCCTGTGCTTGGATGCAGAGGTGCAGCTCCTTCAGCTCGCCGAGAGGCTAGATGACGTGCTGGCTCTTCATTCGCAGTTCGCTCGCGTGATTTCACTCGGCTCGCGTCAAGCCGTTGCTATCGCTCATCAGGGTCTCGCGGTCGCCTTGTTGAACGAAGACGCTGAGGCCGCGCTGAGGTCCGCGCGAATCGCGGTCTCTCTAGCGAAGAACACGAGCTACAATGAGCGACTGAAGACGCTGAATCGACTACTGATCGTCCTCCTCCATCTCGGCACTCTCCACTCCGGCGAGAATAGACACCTCCTGAGGGAAGCGGAGAAGCTCAGCGAGCGGTGCGGCGACCTCCTTCAGAGGTTCAGCCTCGCCAGCAACATCGGGGTCGCGCATATGGATGCCGGGCACTTGGACCAAGCTGAAACACACTTTGATCGGGCTGAAGCAATGCTTGGCAACGCCGACATGACGTTCCCGAGAATCAACCTGGCGATCAATCGCGGAGAGCTGGCGATCGCGCGTCAGGAGTACCATGAAGCGTCAGCTCATTTTGCTTCCGCAGGGAGGCACGACGGGCTCACGATTCCGAGATATACAGAGCGTATGGTTACCGCCGGGCTTGGCACTTGTGCACTCCAGATGGGTCGAATGGCTGAAGCGCGTCGCTTGTTTGAGGGCCTTCCAGATCCGCCGTCGACGTGGTACTACGATCCCACGCCCCTGCTAGACTTCCAATCTCGGTACCTTGAGCGTCGGGGTGACCTCCGCGCCGCTATCCAGACCCTCGAACTGGCCCAAGATGATCTCGAAGGTCGTCTTGTTGCGGCGTGGATAAAGACTCAGCTTGGCCTGGTTCGCTTGTTGCGCAAGGCCGGAGATCCGAGGGCTCGTGGCGAGGCTTTGCGAGGGGTTGAAGCAACTCGCCAGTTGTCGATGCGCGCGCGCGAACGAGAGTTCCAGCTTCTTCTGGACTGAGCCTAATGCACGCGGAGTTTTCGCGTGGGACGGGTCGTCACGGGCATCTTCGGTCTTGGAAGAGGCGACGGAGCGATCATCTCTGCCTCCTCGTCAGCGCCTCGGCGAATCCCCCGCATCATCTCAGCATATTCCCCAAGTATGTCTGAGGAAACGAGAGCGTTGACCACCCGGTGATCGAACTGCTTTCCACGGTGCTCCTCAAGCTGCTCTAGCACGCCGGTCAGCGGTAGCGCCCTTCGGTACGGCCGATCGGATAGCATCGCATCGACGGCATCGCAAACAACGATGATCTTTGCACCGATGGGGATCTCATCCCCCAGCAGACCGTCCGGATAGCCGTTGCCGTCTTCTCTCTCGTGGTGATGCCGCACTGCTCGAATCACTGGTTCCGGCACTGAGGAAAGATCTCTCAGGAGTTGCTCACCGCGAGTGACATGGGACTCGATGACTTCACGCTCCTCGTTCGTGAGCTTGTCGGGCTTCCTGAGAATCTCCGTGTAGAGCGCCTCGATCTTGCCGATGTCGTGCAACAGGGCAGCCTGCCGCACATGCTCAACCGTCATCCTGTTGAGCCCCATCTGTTCACCTATCTGCTGAGCGAGAGTGGCTACCCGAAGCGAATGACCTGACGTATAGGGGTCTCGGGTCTCGATCGCCTTCACGAGGGCCGTCAACAGGTCGGCGTTCGATTCCCGAAGGCGCAACGTCGTGAGGTACGAGTACCGAATGAAGAGCATCGGCAGGATGACGACCAGAATCCCGCCTAAGCCGAACTGTACGTAGAGGAAGGCAACCGCGAGTGCGATCGGAGCTACGAGGATGTCTTGCAGGCTCGCCCCTGAGTTGCTCAGGACCAAACCCCAGACTCTACGGAACGGAAGCCCTTGGCTTAGCGTGATCGCCATCGCGACGGCAGCGTGGTTGACGGCTAGGAAAACAAGCCCAAAGACGATGAATGGGAACAGCTGCTCGGTCATCGTAGGCGAGCTGATCCCCTGATGTACTTGAAGGGCGACCCCACCCATCATCGTGAACAGGAACCCGCCCACGACCGTCGCGACTACGGCCTGGGAAACGTTGAAGAATACGCGGCCGACCGACTTACGCCGTACTACGAATTCTCCGAAAACCTGTGTCACGGTCACGAGCACTACAGCCGCCGCCGGGCCGAACAACTGCACCGCCGCTAGCAGTGGAAGGAAGGTGATCGACGAGGTGCTCGTCGCAGCACCCACGCTCAGGCCGATGGCCAAGCCTTCAGAGAGGACCCCGATGAGAATTAACCCGAGCCAGCCGATCAGAGCTTGACGCGGGAGGGTGGTGAGGCTCGACCAGTCGGTCAAGACGAGGGCACACACCGCCAGCCCGTACATCGAGGCCATATAGGCCGACAGGCGACGATCGTTCATCTAGTAGAAGCAACCCCCTCGATCTCCCTTACCAATTAACTAGGCCATTGCCCAGCAGTGACAGCACTGATCCGAATAGATCGAATAGAGAGCTGAACATGCGCGCCTCCTTGAGTAAGGAATAATGTCAGCGTCCCGTTTTCCGCTTGGGAGCTGCATGCGCTTCGCTCTCCGCTATTCTCCGCTCTGGCAGACCGAGGGGGTCCTTTTCCTCCTTGCTTGAACCTTGGGGGGGCTCGCGCCCGGGTTAGGTGTCAATCCACCAAGCCCCGGACCCAACGATCCGTGGCCTGGAGTGTGGCTAGGATCGCTGCACGATCTGAACTTTCGTCTGCAACAGTCGTGCCTGCGAGGCGCGCGACGTCCCGACCGGACATGGCGTGCACTGCGACGAGCACGAACCGACGTTCGAAGGCTTCGACGAGTCGGACGCCATCGAGAGAAAGCGTCACTTCTCGTCGGCCGGTGGACCTTTTTTCCTGCAGTGCCTGCTCGAGAGCCTCGAGGGTGGCCCTGGTGGCGGCCTCGAGTCTGGGCTTGGGCAGGTCGGCGGCTCGGGCCTCTCCGACGAACGTATGGCCCTGCCATTCGACTTCCACCCGGTGCTTGACCTGGTTGGAGCGCTCGGTCTCGACCTGGTGGCTGTAGAACAGGACCCGCGTGTCGCTGAGGGCCGGCTCGGCGTGGATCTGCACGGGGAGCGCGGGCTCGGGCAGCTGGGCGGCCACGGCCTCGGTGGTCTGAGCCACGGAGATCTTGCGGTGATCGACCGAGAGATCGAGCTGGGCCAGAAGCGCGGACTCGACGTTGCGGACCGTTTGCTTGGGCCGCACCTGGTCGGTCGTGAGCATGTGGACCTCGTCGATCTCACCGCCTGGACGTGCGACGACCCGTGCGGAGACGACACCCTGAAGCGACATGAGCAATTGCTCCGCTTCCTGGATCGTCCAACGAGATCGCTCTTCGCTTCGCGCGGTCATATGCCTTTGGGCCCTCGGGCCCGGTAATGGGTCGTCCGCGCGAAGAGGCGGCGCGTATCGATCGGCTCCGGAGTCGGCACCTCATGCATGGAACTGGGGGTGACGAGACACCGGAGACGACCAGGTACATATGTTTATGAACGTCGGATACCTATAACCCGCGCGCTTTCTGCATGTCAAGATTCAAGGAACGGCAAAGGCTAGGCCCGACAAGCCGTTCCGCGCATCGGCGTACCAAAACGATAGGAGTTTTGGAAAAAGCGTCCGACTAGAAGATCCGACGTCCGTCGAGGTCGTCGGGGACGGCAATCCCGGCCAACCCGGCGAGGGTCGGCGCGAAGTCGAACGTGTAGACGGGATCGTCGGAGACTCCGGCCTCGACCCCGGCACCGTAGAAGATCATGGGCACGTGGCGATCGTACCAGTACGGCGTCTCGTGGTTGGTACCGGTTCGAGAGCCGATGTAGTCGCCCTCGCCGTAGCGCAGGTCGACGCCAAAGCGCGACAGGTCGTCCCACGCCCGGCCGGGGTAGTACGAGTTGCGGTACAGAACCGCGAAGGAGTCGGCGGGCTCGCCTCCGCTGACGAGGCTCCGGTGGGTGTACGCCGCTTCGACGACCTCGAGCCGCTCGACGTAACGGGCCGTGCGCTCGGCGATCTCATCGGGGCCGCCTCCCTCCTGGATGGCGCGCCTCAGCACGTTCTCCAACTGGCTCCGGACCTCGTCGCGCGCATGCCGTTCGGCGCCCCGGTCGCCCTGTTCGCGGGCGTACTCGGGGATGGTGACCACACCGTGATCCGCCGTCAGTCCGACGGTCCAGCGCCCTTCCCCCACCTCCTCGTCGAGGTAGTCGAAGAGCTCACCGAGGAGCCGGTCCACGGTCACGACGGTGGACAGGACCTCCTGGCTGAAGGGGCCGTAAGCGTGGCCCACCCGGTCGGTGGCCGACAACGCGACGGCCAGATAGTCGATGTCGTCGCGCTGCCCCAGCTCCAGCTCGTCGATGGCGACTTTGGCCAGCTCGATGACGGCCACGTCGGCCCGAGGCTGCTCGAGCCCCCAGAGGTTGTGGACCATCTGGACCAGCCGCTCGTCGGACGGGTCCTCGATGTACGGTGCGTTCTCTTCGGCCGAGACGTGGGGGAAGACGGTGTGGATGCCGTCGCCTTCGTACGCTGCCTCGTCGTCCCGCGCCAGCCCCCGGTACTCGGGCGGCACCTCGGTGTCCCAGACGTGGGGCGCCATGATGCCGGGCATGACGTCGCGGTTGAAGCGCTCGAGCCAGCGAGGATAGTCGCGCCGGTAATATGTGGACGTGATGAACTGCCCGAGCTCGCCCAGAATCCAGTACACGTGCTCCGTGTTCTGGCCGCCCATGGGGACGGCGGCGCGGTCCTTCTTGGAGATGGACACGCGACGGGAGTCGGGGTTGGCCGCGGCGAACCAGTCGGGCAGCCCATCGCGGAGCATCGTCGCCGGGGATCGACCCTCCAGCGACGCCTCGTTCTCGAAACCGAGGATGGGGCTCTCGGGATCGGCCACCGCGTACATGGGCTCCCACCGGAAGCCCCGCCGCTGCTGCCACGAGTTGGCGATGACGCCGTGCCGGGCGGGAATCACGCCCGTGGTGAGCGTGGCGTGGCCGGGCGCCGTGCTGGTACGGGCGTGGGCGTGGGACGCCTGGGTGAACCGGTACCCTCCGTCGAGAAGCCTCTTCAGGCCTCCGGTGAAGGCAGGCGCGTACTTCTCGAGAACGTCAGGGCGTAGCTGGTCCACCACCACCGAGACGTAGAGGTTCGCCGGCTGCATGTCCTGGCCGGCAGCCTCGTGACGCGAGCCGTCGACGGCGTACGCGCCGGCCACGACCGCGAGGGCGGCCAGTGCGAGCATCGGCTCGGTGCGAGGGCGGCTCATGTCGGATATCACTCGGTGGTTGGTCGCCGGCGGGTCAGCCGAACCGGCGTGGTGGGCCTCCCGGTGCGGCCCGTAGCCGCCCCATCGGGAGTCGCGTAAACTAGGCCCCGTCCTCCCCTCCGCCACACACGTCCTGCGACATGGTGGTGACACGCCAGAGGCAGGGGTTGTTCCCGTGTTCCCCCCAACGAGCCCATCGCCATGAGTCACGGAGCCCATGACGGAAGGGTGGAAGTCATCTCCGGGGTCATGTTCAGCGGGAAGTCCGAAGAGCTCCTCCGCAGGATCCGACGAGCCATCATCGCCAAGAAGCGCGTCCAGGTGTTCAAGTCGCACCTTGATCGGCGATTCGGGCCGGCGACCCGCCTCGTGTCCCACGACGGCGCCGAGTTCGACGCGGTCCCCATTCGAGCGGGTCGGGAGCTCCGCCAGCTCGTGTATCCGGAAACGGACGTCGTGGGCATCGACGAAGTGCAGTTCCTCGACGACGACATCGTGGACGCCGCCCAGTGGCTGGCGGGCCGCCGGGTACGGGTCATCGTCGCCGGAACGGACATGGACTTCCGCGGCCACCCCTTCGGGCCCATGGGTGAGCTGATGGCCATCGCCGAGGTGGTGGACAAGCTGCAGGCCATCTGCGTGAAGTGCGGCGGACCGGCCACCCGAAACCAGCGGCTCATCGACGGAGAGCCGGCGCCCCCGGAGGCGCCCCTCATCCACGTCGGCGGCGCCGAGACGTACGAGGCCCGGTGTCGGCGCTGTCACGACGTGCCGAGGCCGGGGCGCCATCAGACGGAGCTCGACATCGCCG
Source organism: Longimicrobiales bacterium (assembly GCA_965229435.1). Classification (GTDB taxonomy): domain Bacteria; phylum Gemmatimonadota; class Gemmatimonadetes; order Longimicrobiales; family Gaopeijiaceae; genus UBA2589. Next base: position 1,152,442 of record CBDDJE010000001.1, on the reverse strand, counting down.
GCGCGGCAGAGGCCTGGGCTCAGCGGACGCGGTACTGGTAGCTCGCGGGGCGCCCGAGGAGCGGTAGCGGGGAGGGCGCCCGGGAACGCGGTGGGAGGCGCGGCGGTGGCGCGGCGCGGGCCCGAGGCGGTGGCTCGGCGCCCCGATGCCGGGGCCAACGAGGCCGGGGGGCTGTGGCGAAGAGGTAGGCCCATCGAGGCATCCCCGCGCCCGCGACGGGGCCTCAGCTTCGAGCCATGCCTCTCCCTCCTTCCTCCGGCAAGCCGTCTGCGGGCCACTCGGCCGAGCCCGGGGGACGTGACGAGCGCGCGCCGCTGGGTGGTGAGCACGGTGTAGCCGACATCCTACCGGGCGTCTCATCGGGGCCGGCCGTCTTCGTCGACGAACGGTCTCCAGCGGACTTCCGGCAGATCTTCGTGGCGTTCGTCCGCCGTTCGGTGGACATCTCCGTAGCCGTGACCCGCGTGCGCTTGAGTACGCTGGATCTGGAGTGGGACGACCTCGTCAACGTGGAGAGTCTCCGCGTCCTCGTAGCCGAGTTGAACGCCCTTACCCTCGACGCGGAGGCACGGCTCATCCAGGCCGATCCGGCTAGGGCGGCACGCGTCGCGCTGTATCGGAGGCTTCTGGAGTCTGGCCGACTGGAGGTGCGCTCGGCTCCACTGGGCGGGTGGTCTCCCGACTTCTCGGTCTTCTCCGGCGCCGGGGGTCCGTCGGCCGTGCTCTGCGGACGCCACTGGTTCGAGCGGCCCTATCCGCACCGGGGGCCGGCGTTCGCTAGCGTGCATTTCGGAGACGCACCACGACTCGCCGCCCGCCGCCACCAAGCCGTGTGGGAATCGGCCCACGACGTGGGTCCGGCCGTCTGGAGCATCTTGTCGAAGGCCGAGCGTGCGCGCCGGGCAGCCGTCGCCGTCGCTGGTTGACACTCTTCGGCCGGAGGACCTTATTTATCGTCCACCGCGAGGCGGCATCTCGCGGCCCGATCCGGCGTAGCTCAGTTGGTAGAGCAGCTGGCTGTTAACCAGCGGGTCACAGGTTCGAGTCCTGTCGCCGGAGTACCAGGACCCTGGAACGAACGAGGCCCCGCCGAATGGTTTTCGGCGGGGCCTTCGTCGTGGGTGCGGCCGTCCTTCGTCGTGAGTCCGACCCTCCTTCGTTGCCGTGGCGCACGCGATGCGGCGCCCGCCCGGTCCCAACCGCCCGGTCAGCCGCCGCGCTTGGCGGTGAAGAGCGAGACCTGGCCCATGTCCGGTATGTACACTTCGCCTTCCATCTCGTCGCCATCGACCTCGGCCTCGACCTCGGCGGTGAGGACCGCTCCTTCGGCGCTCACGTGGAGGAGGAAGAAGAGGACGCCGTCGACGAACTCGCCATCGGCGATCCGGGCGCCCTGGACCTGGGGGATCACGGACAGATCGACGCTACCGCTGACCGCGGTGCCGTCCTGCTCGAAGACGAAGGGAATGGCCATCGTCCCGCCGGTCCCGTCAGGCGATTCGACGGTGAAGATCCAGCTGCCGGCGACGCTGTCCTGAGCGACGGCGGGAGCAACAGAAAGCGCCATCGCGAAGACCGCGAGGCACAGGGGACGAAGCAAGCGCCGGGGCGCGATGTGGGTGGAACGCATGAAGGGAGACCTCCTGGAGAACGCGGTCCGGTGTCGACCGCTCGATGATCCATCAGTACGAGACGAAGCGCCGCAAAGTTCACTCTGCCGAGCCGTTCAGCCGTCGAGTGATCCATACGGTGCGGTAGAGTGCGGTCCCAACCGTCCCCACGGCGACCAGCGCGAGGAGGGCGAAGAGGAGCGAACCGGGCTCCCACCCCCTCCACGCGGCGACGGCCGGGTCGAGAATGCCACCGAAGCCCACGAGCATGAGCCGCTCGGCGCGCTGCATGACGCCGACCTTGGCCACCACGCCCAGGCTCTCACCTCGGGCCCGGGCGTAGCTCACCAGGAGCGAACCACCGAGGGCGGTGACGACCACGGCCAGCTCCAGCGCCGACTCGCGGAAGAGCACGGCGAGACCGACGAAGGCGCCCACCTCGGCGAAGCGGTCGAGGGTGGAGTCGAGGAAGGCGCCGGTGTCGTTGGCCACGCCCCGGGCCCGGGCGATGCGCCCGTCCAGGACGTCGGCCGCCCCACCGGCTAGAACCATCCAGCCGCCGAGGTTGGCGTTGCCGTAGGCGAAGGCGACGCCGGCGGCCGCGCCACAGAGTACCCCGAGGACGTTGAACGCCGTGGGTGAGAGGCCCAGCGCCAGGGCGCTGCGTTCGATGGGGCCGACGAACCAGTAGAACCAGCTCCGTACGAAGCCCCCGAGGACGAAGTCGCCCCGGTCGGCGATCTCGTGGGGATCGGGCCGGCGCCGCGCTCCCACGGCATACACGGGCATCGTCAGCAGGGCGAACGCGAGGATGCCCAGCAGGACGGCCATGTCGGCCCTCACTGGTCGACCTCACGCCGGGGGCGGGTCAGAAGCACGTGGATGGCCCGGGGCCAGAGAAAGAGAATGGGCAGCTTGCGCTCGAGTGTCGTGAGCTGGATGGAGCGCCCGGTGTGGCGCTCGACCTTGCGCTGAACGTACGGCAGCCAGTTGGCGAACGTCACGATGTGCTTGAACCAACGCAGCGTGGTCCGGGTCTTGGACCGGACGAAGTGCCATTGCCAGCGCCGTCGCTGAGCCGGGGGCACGGGCGAGGCCAGGCGGTAGCCGTCGTCGGTGCGGACCATGACGCCATCCTCTACGGCCTGGTGGAGAGCGGGCTGCAGCACCTCCCGGAAGTGCTCTTCCTGGGCCTCGAAGACCCGATCGGCCCGGCTGCGGGACTCGGGGCGGATCTCGCCGCGGTAGCAGACCTCCAGGAGGCGCCGCCCGAGGCCGGCCGCGTCGACGGGGCCTTCGAGGTAGGGCGCCATCCAGTCGAGGACCCCCCGGTGAGCCTCGCCGATCCGGTCGCGTACCCACGCCTCGTCGGCCTCCGACGCGCTCCAGACGTAGCCGAGCTTCTGCACCAACCGTCCGAGCAGGAAGTGGTCGGGAGGGCTGTCGCCGAGGGCGCGGGCGAGGTGGCCCTTGTCCACGATGAGGCACTTGGCGATGCCGGCGGTGCCCTCGTCGGGAGCGTAGGCGATGACGTTGGGAGGAAGGACGTTGGCGAGCAGCGTCATCACCCGCCTCGGTCGATGGAGCTCGTCGGACGCCGACAGCGCCTGGTAGAAGCGGGCGTAGTCGTCGACGAGGACCATGAAGTCCAGGGCGCTGTGCTTGTCGGGGTTCGTCTTCTGAAGCCGGGACCCATAGAGGAGGACCGCCTTCACGCTTCCGCCTGAATCGGCGACGAGCCGTTCGGCCAGCTCGAGGGCATCGGGCCAGGGCGTGCGTCCGACGAGGGGGCTCTCGCTCACGAGCGCACGGTTTCCTGGCGAAGCTCGCTCAGGCCCTGAACCATCCGGTCGCGCAGGTCGTCGATGAAGGGTCCTGCGTCGGCGTCGGTGTTGGTCCAGTCGACCCGACCGAGGTACGACATCTTGCCCTCCAGGCGCCCCATTCCCTTGAGGAAATCCTTGAAGCGGGCCGTCTTCCAGAAGCCGTCGGCGACGAAGACGTGGACCTGCCAATCGCGGGTCTTGAGGATCTGCTCGAGGCCCCGGGTCTTGAACGACCCGATCTCGCCGTCGCGCGTTCTCGTGCCTTCGGGGAAGATGGCGATGGGAACGTCGGATTCCCTGGCTTCCCGCTTGAGTTCCCCGAGGGCGGCGACCAGCTCCCGACGGTTTGCCGAGGGGTCCACCACCGGGTATTGATAGAGCCGAACCATGTGCGAGATTAGCGGAATGAAGCGGTGATACCGGGCTCTCGTCACGATTCTCGGATATCCGTCTGCCACGGTCTGCACGACGAGAGGGATATCGAGGAGGGACTGGTGGTTCATCACGATCAGCGTGCCGGGCCCGGAGGGCACGACCCGCTGAGGTTTCGGCAGGGAGGCTCCGCCGATGCGGCGCATGCTTCCCAGCACCAGCACCGCCATCGCCTGGATCCATGATCCCATGATCTCGATTCGGCGGTGCGGCTGAAGTCGGATGCGCAGGGCGAGGATCGTCCGCTGATACAGGTCGCAGGGGAGAAACGCCGAGCAGATGAAGACCAGCGCGAGGTATCCTCGGAGCTTCACGGTTCGGACGGCCTCCACGAGGGCGACGGGTCGGGAAAAGACAATGCACGGCGAGGCCGGAACGCTAACCGGACCCGCTCGCCATCATCAAGCCAACCAAACCAAATGACGACTGACGGTCACACTCTGTACGGCTACGACTTCTGCGTCGGCGGCTACTTCGAGATGCCCACCCGGGACGCCCGCAAGCTCCTGCCCAAGCACCTCGAGCCTCTCGAGGTCATGCACGAGCGGAGCATCCTGGCCATCACCGCCTTCCACTTCAACGAGAGCATGGTCGGCGAGTACGACGAGATCGTCCTGGCCGCGGTCGTCCCTCCCATGGTGGAGCCCGGCAAGCCGCTGCCGAAGGCGGCGTTCTTCCCCTTCATGGTAGGCACGTCGACGGCGGAGTCCCGGGCCCACGCCATCGAGCGCTGGCGTCTGCCCCACTACATGAAGGACGTGGCCATCGACTTCGACGAGAGCGGTGACGAGATGGCGGTGACGGTGAGCGACGAGGGCGACAAGATCCTCGAGATGGTCGTGACGGCCCACGAGAACCGAAGCCCCGCCGCCAACCTCTACACCTGCTTCACCGTCGACCCCGAGAGCAAGTACAAGGTCGACATCGTCATGGAGGCCGTGCACAACGAGCACGAAGAAGAGACGGGTACGCTGGAGCTCTTCGAGCATCCCATGACCGAGGGGCTCACCCTCGACGAGGTCAACACCTACCCCTTCCGCGAGGAGTGGTACGCCCGGGGACGGCAAGTCTTCGATCCCATGGTCTCCTTCTGAGCGACCGGCGCCACTTCATCATCTTCAACCCCGCCTCCGGGCGGGGCCGTGGCGGCAAGCGGATGGTGCGCTACCGCCGCCTTCTCGACCAGGCCCTGGGCGATGTCACATACGGGGCGACGACCCGCGCCGGCGAAGAGCGGGACCTGGCCGAACGCGCCTGCGAAGAAGGCTACGACGTGGTGGTCGCCGTCGGCGGTGACGGCACCTGGAGCAACGTCGCCGACCGGCTGGTGGCGAGTGGACGGAGCGACGTAGCCCTTGGCATCCTACCCAGCGGCACCGGCAACGACTTCGGACGCAACTTCGGCTACGACCCCCGAAATCCCGAGGTGGCGGTCCAGGTGCTCGCCGACGGGCACACTCGCGCTGTGGATGTGGGCCGCGTGGAGACGCTCAGCGCCTCCGAGCACGCCCCCGACCGCAAGGAGCCGCGCCACTTCCTGAACCTCATCGGGTTCGGCTTCGACATCGCCGTCATCGACGCCGCGGCGGGAGCCCGCCTCCTCAGAGGCGAGCTTCTCTACAAGGTGACTGCGCTGCAACAGCTCTTCCGCTTCCCGGGGATCGGCGCTCGGGTGGACAGCGGTAGCGGCGAGGAGCGCGAGGAGCACCTCCTCATGCTCACCGTGTCCAACGGCGTCTACTTCGGCGGCGGCTTTCCCATCGCGCCCGCGGCGACCGTGGACGACGGGCGCCTCCACGCCTGCCTCATCGGCGACGCCGCGCCCTTCCAGCGACTCAAGCTCTTCAACCTGGCGGAGCGGGGCCGACACGTCGGCGCCGACGAGGTGGAGATCATCGACGACGGGAGCTTCCGACTGACCTTCGCCGAGCCGCCACGCTTCGAGATGGACGGAGACGTCCGCCAGTCCACCGAGCCCGTCATCGACGTACGGTCCATGCCCGGGGCACTCCGGGTGGTGGCGCCGCGCGGCTAGGTCGGGGCGGAGGTTCGGCGCAGAGGCGCTCCAAGGGTAGGTCGGCCCTGGGGGCGGGTGCGCTGGCGTGCAGCCTCCGGGCATGGGCCCCCAAAGGGCGGCGGAGGGTCGTAGGGCTGCCCCTGCGTGGAAAAAAAGCCTTGGCAGCGGAGAGGTCCGGCACGTACTTTGCGTGACAAAGTCAGCCGGTGGCGCGGACGTCGCGCCGCAGGTCCACGACGTCTCTGGACGGTACATGACCCAACCCGCCCGAAAGCTCGACGGCCGATCCCGACAACCCATCGCCCTCCACGACCGGGCCATGGACAACCTCCGCTTCATCCGCGAAACGATGGAGCGGTCGGGATCGTTCACCCACGTGTCCGGACTCGGCGGCGTCCTCATGGGCAGCGTCGCCCTGGTTGCCGCGGTGGTGGCCAGCATGGCGACGAACGATGCCGAGTGGTTGGCGACATGGGTGGCCGCGGCCGCCATCTCCCTCGCCATCGCGGTGGGTTCGATGGCCCAGAAGTCCCGAGCGGACGGAGCGTCTCTGCTCACGGGCCCGGGCCGCAAGTTCTTGTGGAGCGTGACGCCGTCTCTCCTCGCCGGGGCGGTCCTCACCCTCGTCCTGGTCCGCGCCGGCGCCATCGATCTGCTCCCCGGCATCTGGCTTCTGCTCTACGGAGCGGGCGTGGTGACCGGGGGTTCGCACTCGGTGCGACCGATCCCCCTCATGGGGGCGGGATTCATGGCGGCAGGGACCATCGCCCTCCTCTCGCCTCCGGCGTGGGGCGACTTCTACATGGCGGCGGGCTTCGGCGGCTTCCACATCGTTTTCGGCATCATCATCTGGAGGAAGCATGGCGGCTGATTCTGGAGCACTCTCCACGCGGGAGCCTGATGGCGAGCACCGCAGCATCGAGAGCGTCGACGGTCGCCATCCCGAGACCGAAGCTCTCGAACTCGATCGCCTCATCCACGAGCGCGTACGCCTCGGCATCGTGAGCTCACTGGCCGTGAACGGTTGGCTGACGTTCACCGACCTCCGCGATCTCCTCGGCATCACCGACGGCAACCTCTCGGCCCATGCCAAACGGCTGGAGGAAGCCGGCTACCTGAGAAGCAAGAAGTCTCAGGAGGGTCGCACGTCGAAGACCGAGTACGGGCTGACGGCGACGGGTCGCAAGGAGCTCATGGCGTACCTGAACCACATGGAAGCGATCATCCAGGCGACGCGGCAGGAGGACGCCCAGTGAGCGGTCTTCACGTCGCCATCATCATGGACGGCAACGGGCGGTGGGCCCAGGCCCAAGGGCGTCCTAGGGAGTGGGGTCACCGGAAAGGCGCCGAATCGGTGCGCCGCGTGGTGCGGGCCGCTCCGGACCTGGGCATCCGTACACTGACGCTCTACGCTTTTTCGTCGGACAACTGGCGTCGGCCGGAACGGGAAGTCTCGGTGCTCATGAAGCTCTTCCGGCGCTACCTGGCGTCGGAGGTCGACGAGCTCCGTGAGAGTGGCGTGCGTCTCCGCGTGGTTGGGCGGCGTGACCGCCTGGAGCCGCGACTGGTCCGTCAGATCGAGGCGGCGGAAGCCGCAACGGCCGCGTGCGACACGCTGCTGTTGAGGCTCGCCGTCGACTACTCGAGCCGGGACCTTCTCGTCGAGGCGGTGCGGGAGGCGACCCAGGTGTCGGAGCTGGAGCGTCACGACATGGCGACGCTCCTCGGTCGTGCGATGCACGCCGATGAACCGGCCCAGGACGTGGATCTGCTCATCCGGACGGGAGGCGAACGCCGGCTCAGCGACTTCCTGCTCTGGGAGTGCGCCTACGCCGAACTCCACTTCACGCCGGTCATGTGGCCGGAGTACGGGGCCGCCGACCTGAGTGCGGCTCTGACCGACTTCCGCTCGAGGGACCGCCGCTTCGGTCAGGTGGTCGCAGCCTCCTGATCGGGGGACCGTCCCTCCACGGTGGCCTGCTCCAGCTCGAGCAGGCGCCGCTTTCGCCAGACGCCGCCGCCGTAGCCGCTGAGACTCCCGTCGGTGCGGACGACCCGGTGGCACGGGATGATGACCGCCAGGCCGTTGGCTCCGTTGGCCGTTCCCACCGCCCGGACGGCGGCAGGTCGACCCACCGATTCGGCGATGTCGGCGTATGAGCGGGTCTCACCGTAGGGGATGGCGCGGAGGGCCTGCCAGACCGACTCCTGGAAGTCACTCCCGGCAGGTCTCAGCCGCAGGTCGAACGCCCGTCGGCGGCCGCTGAAGTACTCCCCGAGCTGGTGCTCGAGTTCCTGGGTCAATTCTGAGGAGCCCGGTGCGAAGACGAGGTTGGATCGATGGCCCACCCGCCGGATCTGGGCCTGGAGGCCTCGGCGGTCGATGAACTCCACCAGGTGGACGTGGTCGTCGGTGGTGGCCGCGAGCATGGGCCCGAGCGGGGTGGAGAGCCGGGCGACGTGGGCTACGGTCGCATCGCCCACGGCGGTGGGAGGGTCGCCGAAGTAGCGCCGAAACGCCTCCTGGAACCCCGAGAGCGAGTCGTAGCCCACCTCGAAGGCCGCCCGGCTCACGCCCTCGCCCCCCTGGACCCGGCCCAGCGCCGCGCCGAGCCGCCGAGCTCTGCTGTAGGCGTGGAACGTCATCCCGTGGGTCTCTTTGAACCAGCGTCGTGCGCGAGAGGGGCTCAGCCCGTGGTCACGGACGTCCTGATCCGTCCAGCGCCGGGCAGGGTCGGCCTCGACAGCTTCGATGAGAGGGCGGAGCCACTCGGGGGCCTCGCCGCCTTGCTCGAGGGGTCGGCACCGGAGGCAGGGGCGGAAGCCCGCGCTCAGCGCCTCTTCGGCCACGGCGAAGAAGGTCAGGTTCTTCTTCAGCGGCTTCCGCGCCGAACAGGTGGGACGACAGAAGATGCCCGTGGTTCGAACACCGGTGTAGAAGACGCCGTCGTAGCTGGCGTCCCGCTGGAAGAAGGCCTCGATCATGACAGGCTCCGGGGGTAGGGCTCTTTCTTTCATGGCGCCAATCTCGAAGCCTTCAAGGAGCGTCTCCACCGAAAAATCGACAACGAATTCCTGACCCTGTCGAGGGTGCCGCGCGGCGGGCCCCGTTCGCAACCCGCCTACGTCGAAGTACGTAGAGGCTGTGACGGTCGCTTGACGCAGATTCACGTTCAGAAAGTGTGGGCCCCGGCCCTCGTCTACGTAACGAAGTGGCCGATCGCCGTAGCCCACACCTACGTTGACCCGCGGCCTGCAGGCTAGCAGCACCCCCCTGGAGCACTCCCCATGAACCCGTCGCTCACCCCATCGATCCGTAGCTCGCTGCCTGATCGGCTTCCCCTCATCGGCCGCACCGACGAGCTGGCGCGCCTCGAGTCCCTCATGGAGAACGGTGGGGGCGAGTCGCGGATCGTCTTCGTGCGGGGCGAGTCCGGAGTGGGGAAGACGAGGCTTGCCCGTGAGCTCGCTCTGCGGGCCGAGGGACGCAGTTGGGACGTCGCCCTCGGTCGGGCGTACCCGGTGGAGGCGGGAAGGCCGTACTCCATCTTCGCCGACGCCTGGCTCCCCGTCCTCTCGACGATGGATGCGAGCACGCTGACGGTGTTGAGTCGCGGTGGCGAGTCGCAGCTCCGTTACCTCTTCCCGGCCCTGGGGGGAAGCGACGCCGCCGACGCCGCGGCGTCCGCCGAGGAGCCCGAGGAGTTCCGGACGCGCCTCATGTGGAACTTCGCCGAGTTCCTCAAGCGCTACGCCGCGCGGCAGCCCGTGCTGCTGGTCCTCGACGACGTGCAGTGGGCCGACGACTCGTCCATCGAGCTCATGCACTTCCTCGCCCGACAGATCTCCGGCGAGCCCATCCTCATCGTCTGCACGTACACCGATCGGGCCCGGGACAGCAGCCGGCGGCTCGTCGACGCCGAGCGGTCGCTCACGTCCATCGGCGCCGGTGAGGTCCTCCGCCTCGAGCCCCTGTCCAGGAGCCAGGTCCAGGAGCTGGTGTCCCGTAGCTTCGGCGTCGACTCCGACGTGGTGCGTGACTTCAGCGCGGTCCTCTATGGATGGACGAGGGGCAACACCTTCTTCCTCGAGGAGGTCCTGAAGGCGCTGGTGGCCGGTGGTCGCCTGAAGGTGGAAGGAGGCGCGTGGGTAGGCTGGGACGCCACGGACTTCGACCTCCCCGGCTCCATCCGCGACGCCATCATGTCACGCATGGCCACCCTCAGCGAGGCAGGAAAGCGGGTGGCTGAGATGGCCTCGGTGGTGGGAACCCGGGTGACGTACGACGTCCTGGAGTCCATCACGCGCCTGCCGGCTGGAGAGGTGCTGGACGCCCTGGAGGAGCTCGGGGCAAACGGCATCCTCGACGAACACGCCGACGGCGCCTCGGTGGTCTACGATTTCCGGTATCCCCTTGTGCGCCAGACGCTGTACGAGGAGTTCGGCCTCCAGCGCGTTCGGGTGCTCCACGGCGCCGTGGCCGAGGCCTTGGAGGCCCACTACGGCGTGTCCGCCGCGGACCACGCCGACGAACTGGCCTTCCACTTCGCCCGTTCCGACGGGTCCAGCCTGCGGGACAAGGCGACCCGCTACCTCATCGCTGCAGGGGCCAAGGCCTTCGACCAGCGAGCCGATCAGGAAGCGATCAGCTACCTGGAGGCGGCGATGGAGCGTATCGATCCCCGGGGCGCCGACGGGAGGGAACAGCTGACCAAGGTCGTTCCCCTGCTGGCCCGGGCACACACCCACGTTGGCCATTTCGACACCGCGGTCGAACTCTGGTCACGGGCCCTCGAAGCGTTGGACCCCGACGCACCCGAGCGGCCATCGGTCTGCCGCGCTCTGGGCATCACCAACGTCTGGCGGGGAGACCACGCCGCGGCCGCGCGCTCCTTCGACGAGGGGCTGCGGGTGGCGAGGGCCAGGGGTGACACCAACGCCACCGTCCGGTTGCTCGTCGCCGAGGCCCATGGGCTCCACGAGCTGGGCAAGGCGAACGAAGCCCTGCGGTGCCTGCACGAAGCGCTGCCTCTGGCCGAGGAGGTCGGCGACGCTGCGCTCCTCGCCCGCGTGCACCGAGCCCTGGCCCTTCTCCACGTCTGGGTGGGACCGCCCGAGGCGGCAGAAGAGCACGGCAACCGTGCCATCGAGCTGGCGCAGGCGGTGGGCAATCTCTCCATCGAGTTCTGGGCTCGGTGGGGCCTGGCCGTCTTGACGGGCATGCGGGGGGACACCGAAGCGATGGCCCGCGCCATTCGGGAAGTCTCGGAGATCGCCGACCGGGCTCGGTCGCCGGTGCTGCGTCTTTGGACCGCCGACATGTCCGTGGAGCTGGCCTACGGCCAGGGCGACTGGGACACCGGTTTGGCCTGGGGCGAACAGTCCATCGCGGTGGCCCGTTCCCTCAACCAACGGACCCTCCTGCCCCGGCTTCTCGTCTGGACGTCGCAGTTCCATGTGGCCCGGGGGGACCTGGATCGCGCCAAGGAACTCGTGGACGAAGCGACGGAGATGGCCGGCATCGGTGACGACGAACGCTCCCGGGACGTGCACCAGGTGGTCCCCACGTACATCGGGCTGGCCGCGTACCAGGTGGCACTGGGCGACTACGACGACGCCATCGCATCGGCGGAAATGGGCCTCGAGATCGCCGAGGGTACCGGCTACATCCTCTGGGCTCTTCATCAACTCCTTCCGGTGATGGCCGAAGCCTGCCTCTGGGCCGGCCACATCGACCGTGCCGAAGAGGTGGGTCGGCGCCTCCGCGAGTACGCCGACACCATCGACCATCGCCTCGGACGGGCGTGGGCCGACGCCTGCGATTCCCTGGTCATCTGGAAGCGTGGCGATCCCGAGGGTGCGGTGGAGCTCATGCGGACCGCAGCCGAGGAGTTGGAGGCCATCCCCATGATCTGGCCGGCCACACGCCTCCGCCGTCAGCTCGCCGGCAGGCTCAGCGAGATCGGACGTCGGGACGAGGCGATGAAGGAACTCGACCGGGTCCACGAGGTGTGCGTGAGGGTCCGGGCGGGCCTCGAGCTGGAGAAGGCGCGGGCCATGTATCGCGAGAACGGCGCTCGGCCGCCGTCCATCCCGACGAGCGACAACGACCTGGGCCTTACCGCCACGGAACTCAAGGTGGCGACCTACGCAGCGAACGGACTGAGCAACAAGGCCATCGGGGTGCAGCTCAGGTGCGCAACACGGACAGTGAGCACCCACCTGTCCAACATCTACGGCAAGCTCGACATCGGTGGCTCCGGCGCACGGATGCGCCTCGGTCAGATCATGCGGGAGGCGGGCTTCGTGGAGTAACGCGCCCTGCGGGCTACGCGATCCGCTGGAGAACGCCGTCGGCCAGGTGCCAGCGCTCCTCGGCGAGGACGCGGCTGTCGGACTCGTCGTGGCTGACCAGCACCAGGGGTACCGCGATGTCGGCGGCCCACTGACGCACCTTGGCCGCCAACTTGTCCCGGAGGGGCCGATCCAGGGCCGAGAACGGCTCGTCCAGGAGGAGGAACGAGGGCGACGCGAGGAGCGCGCGCCCGACGGCGACTCGCTGGCGTTCGCCACCGGAGAGCCTACGGGGACGCCGGTCCAACAGGTGCTCCACCTCCAGGAGTACGGCCTTGGAGCGGACATCCTCATCGGAGGCGCCACCGTATCCGAGGTTCTCGGCGACGGTGAGATGGGGAAAGAGGGATCCCTCCTGTGATACCCACCCTACGCTGCGTTGCCACGGGGGAACGGCCACGCCACGGGGTGAATCCAACCAGATCCGGCCATCGAAGGTGAGGGATCCACGCGCGCGTCTCTCGACGCCGGCGAGGACGCGGAGGAGTGTGGTCTTGCCCGCCCCCGAGGGTCCGACGACGGCGACGGCCCGGCTCATCGTTTCCAGGGCGAGTCGGAGCCGGCGCTCTCCGAAGTCGACGTCGACCTCGAGCCTCCACCCACGAAATCCGTCAGCGGCCATGGTCTTCCCTCACGCGCCGACGCTGGCGACGGTTCAGCGCCTCGAAGCCCGCCAAGGCGAGTAGAGAGAGAGCGACACTGGAGCCCACGAGGATCCACGTCGTCTCCCGTCCCGCCGGCGCTTCGAGGAGCGTGTACACGGCCAGGGCGATGGTTCGGGTGCTCCCCTCCACGTTCCCTGCGAGGACCACCGTCGCCCCGAACTCGCCCAGGGCCCGGGCGAAGGCGAGCACGGCTCCCGCCGCGATGCCGGGAAGCGCCAGGGGCAGCGAGACACGGAGGAAGGTCTGACGGGGAGGCACACCCAGCGTCCACGACAGCTCTTCGTACAGGGGGTCCACCGCCTCGAAGGCTCCACGGGCTGCCAGGACATAGAGGGGGAGCCCGACGATGAGGGCAGCGAGGGTGGCCCCCAGGAGAGTGAAGGGGACCGCGATGCCGAAGGAGGCGAGGAGCGACCCCAACGGCCCCTGGCGGCCAAGGAGCGTGAGAAGCAGGAAACCAGTGACCACCGGTGGCATGACCAGGGGAGCAAGGACCAGGGTCGAGACCACGGTCTTGCCGGGGAAGTCGTGGCGGGCGAGGAGCCACCCCAGAGCCACGGCCGGGACGAAGCCGAGGACCGTGGCGAGGAACGCGACCAGGAGGGAGAGGCGAACGGCAGATGCCACCGAAGGTAGGGCGGCGCCTCCCACTTCTCCCGAAAACTGTCCACTACCTGGAACGAGTCCTCCACCGTCTCCGCCCGACACGCCGACGCCCGCGTCGAAGCCGGCGGAACCGAGGATCGCTTCGCCTGCCGGGCTGGTGAGGTACGACAGGAATCGGGCCGCTTCGTCCCGACGGTCCGACCCCGAGAGGACCGCCGCCTGATACTCCACCCGCGGTGAAGCGTCCGCCGAGAAGGCGTAGGCGACCTTAACCAACGGCTCGGCCAGTGCGTCGGTCCGGTAGACGATGCCTGCGTCGACCTCGCCGCGGGCCACCCACTCGAGGACGCCTCGGGCCGACCCTCCCGTGACGATGGACTCGCGGACGTCGTCCCAGACACCCGCGGCCGCGAGAGCCTGCCGGGCATAGCGACCGACGGGCACGTTCTCGCCACCTACGGCCACGGTCCCGACTCCTGGCAGATCCCGGGGCGACCGGAACGAGGAAGCCACCCCGGCTGGCACGACGAGCACGAGCGTGTTTCGGGCGATGGTCACCGGGGGGCCCTCGACCAGCCCGCGCTCCCCGAGCCACGACATCCACGCCGCATCGGCAGATATGACGATGTCGGCCGGAGCGCCTGCCTCGACCTGGACGGCGAGGCGGGACGTCGCGTCGAACGAGTACTCCACCCTGGCTCCGCCGTCGGTTTCGAAACTCCCGCCCACGAGGGGAAGGACATCGGTGAGGCTGGACGCCGCCAACACCAGAATGGACCCGGCAAGCACCCCTTCGGCGTCGCCACCCTGTCGTGGTTGGCTCCACGCCGGCACGGCAGTCACCGCGGCGATCGCGATGGCGATTCCGTGGGAGAGCAGTCCGCGCAGCTTCAGGGGGCCGAGGGTCATGGGCGGGTCAGCCTATCCGACCCACGGGTTGCTGGCAACGGCTGGTCTTCGATCTTCCGGGCATGACACGCGAAGCCTTCCCGACGCCGGCTCCGGGGCTCCCCATCGCCGAGACCACCATCGGGGTCAGAACGTCGGAGCTGGACTCCTTCGGGCACGTCAACCACGCCGTGTACCTGAACTACTTCGAGCACGCCCGCTTCGAGGCTCTGGCGGAGGCCGGATTCAGCTGGGGCCTCCTCGCCGAACGGGAGTGGGCGATCTTCGTGGTCCGCATCGAGGTCGACTACCTGGCCGAGGCGAAGCGCGAAGACCAGCTGCTCATCCGCACCTGGGCCGATTCGTTCCGACGCACGAGCATGGTTCTGGCTCAGGAGATGGTCCGCGCCGACGACCCGTCGGTGACCGTCGCCCAGGCCAGAGTGACTGCCGTCTGGATCGGCCGCGACCGCAAGCCCATGCGTGTCCCCGAAGATGTCCGTGACGGACTCACGGGCGCTCGTCCGTGAACCGACATCCCACACCCGCCCCACACCATCGAACCCGACACCGAATGACGAACCGCGACCGACTCCGTGACCTGCTTGTGGAGCGCTCCGTGCGCCTGGGTGACTTCACTCTCGCAAGCGGTGCCACGTCCGACTACTACATCGACGCCCGCCGGACCACGATGTCGGCCGAGGGTCAACTGCTGGTCGGCGAGGTGGCGTACACCGCCATTCTCGAGAGTGGTCTCGACCCCACGCACGTGGGTGGATTGACCCTCGGAGCCGACCCGGTGGCCTACGCCATCGCACACCGGAGTGCCATCGAGGGATCGCCCATCGACGCCTTCACCGTGCGGAAGCGGGCCAAGGATCACGGCACCGGTCAACGCGTGGAAGGAGGGCTCACAGAAGGGGGCCGGGTCCTCATGGTGGAAGACACGATGACCACCGGGCGAAGCACGATGGAGGCCGTCGAAGCGGTGAGGACCCTCGGCGCGGAGATCGTCGGCGTGCTCACGGTGGTGAACCGGTCCGCCGGAGCAGAAGACTTCTACCGGGCCCAGGGGCTGTCGCTCATCTCCCTCTTTTCCGGAACCGACCTGGTGAGAGCCGCGAAAGGGGACTGAGCCAACCGCTCTTCCTCCCACCGGGGCCTTGCCGTCGACTGGTGCCTCGCCCGAGGACAGGCCCAGCCCACTGCGCCGAGGTCAGTCCAGAAGCCGGAGGGGCATCACCAGGCACAGGTAGTCGGCCGCGTCTTCACCAGACGGTTCGATGGTCGCCGCACGCTCCGGCGCCTTGAACGCGACCTTCACGTCGTCCGAAGGGATGTGGCGTAGCACCTCGAGGAGGTAGTTGGCGTTGAAGCCGATCTCGAGTTCCTCGCCGTCGTACCCCACCTCCAGCTCGTCGTGACCCTCGCCGAGATCGGGGGTGAGCACGTTGAGGTGCACGCGGCCGGACTCGAACTTCAGCCGGATCCGGTGCGTCTGGTCGGAAGCCACGACCGCCATCCTGCGAACCGCCGACTCCAGCGCCTTCTTGTCGATGATGGCGATCTTGTCGTTGTCCCGGGGAATGACCTGATCGTAGTTGGGATACGTCCCTTCGATGAGGCGGGTGTAGATCTCGGTCTGATCGGCCCGGAAGCCCAGGTGGTTCCCGCTCCGGGCGACCTCGAGGGTGTCGCCGTCCTTGAAGAGACGCTGAACCTGGGTGAGCGCCGCTGGCGGTACGATGAAGTCCGCCGACGTGGTGCCGGTGGGCTCGACCTTCACACCCATGCGAGCCAGACGGTGACCATTGGTGGCGACCATCTTCATCTCGCCGTCCCGGAGCTCCCAAAGCACGCCGTTGAGGATCGGGCGGCTCTCCTCGGTGGAGACGGCGAAGGACGTGTGGTGGATGAGGCCGTTGAGGTCCTTGCCGGAGACCGTGACCCCTTCGGAGAAGTCGACTTCGGCGAGGGTGGGGAACTCGTCGGCTGGCAGGCCGTTGAGCTTGAAGTGGCTTCGGCCGCACTTGAGCTCGATCTGATCTCCCCGTGTGGTGACCTCCACCGGCTGATCAGGAAGCTCGCGGGTAATCTCCTGAAGCTTCTTGCCCGGAGCCGTCAGACTGCCCGTTTCCTTCACGTCGGCCATGACTTTGACGCGGACAGCCACGTCCAGGTCGGTGCCGCTCATCCAGACGCCATCCTCCTCGGCCTCGAAGAGGATGTTGGAGAGCACCGGTAGCGTCGTCTTCGACGGAATGCTGGCCGATACGGCGGCGAGTCCGTTGTGAAGGTTCTGCCTGGTGATCGTGAAGTTCATCGGGAGCGTACTCCTGGCGTCCGGGATGCCGGGTCGGTTCGAGTCGGGGGATATCAGGGGGTCGGGCTGAATCTCCACAAGCCTGAGATACTATCTCTCTTCATGATCAAAAAACATAGTCGTAGTAGGGGCTGTGGATGTGTGGATGGGACGGTTGGTCGATGCCGGGAAGGCACGAGAGACGTGGCTCGCGGGGAGACGAGGGCACGGGGGAAGAATGTGGAGAGGATGAGGAGGCGACGACGGCTCGCCAGCCAGACCCGGAACGAGCGTGGGAAATAAGGCGGTTGTCGACAGCTTTCCACATCAGACGTGGAAAGCGCTGTCCCGGTCCCTGAGCTCGCGCATCGCCACGTCCACGCGCTGCCGGAAGCCTTCGTCCTCTTCCATGCGTCCCTCCACCTTCCGGATGGAATAGAGGACGGTGGAGTGGTCGCGGCCTCCGAAGAGATTGCCGATCTCGGCAAGGGGCATGCCGAGGATCTCCCGGATGGCATACATGGCGACGTGCCTCGCTTCGGTGACGTTCCGCGTCCGCGTCTTCGAGACCAGGGCCTCGATGCGGACCCTCCAGCTGCCGGCGATGCACTCCTTGATGCGGTCCGGCGACGCAATGGGCTCCCGGGGCTGTTGCTCCCGACGCCGAAGCGCCAGCACGCGGCGGGCGAAGTCCGGTGAGATTTCCTGGTTCCAGACCGACGAGACCGCCAGGAGCTTGAGGACGGCGCCCTCCAGCTCCCGGACCGACGAGGTGCACGCGTTCGCGATGCACTCGATGACGGCGTCCTCGAGGACCAGCCCTTCGTCGTCGGCTTTCTTTCTCAGGATGGCCATCCGAGTCTCGAAGTCCGGAGGCCGCAGGTCGACGACCAGCCCCCACTCGAATCGGGACACGAGCCGCTTCTCGAGACCGTCCATGTCCTGAGGCGGACGATCGCTGGTCACCACGATCTGCCGCTGTGAGTCGTAGAGAGCGTTGAAGGTGTGGAAGAACTCCTCCTGTGTGCTCTCCTTACCCTGGAGGAAGTGGACGTCGTCGACCATGAGGAGGTCCATCTCACGGTAGCGTCCACGGAACGCCGCGGTGTCACCCCGTCGGATGGCGCCGACGAGCTCGTTGGTGAACTGCTCCGAGGACAGATAGGCGACCCGGCGGGAGGGGTCGGCATCCACGAGGGCGTGGCCGATGGCGTGCATGAGGTGGGTCTTCCCCAGCCCGACACCGCCGTACAGGAAGAGTGGGTTGTACATGCGACCGGGCTTGTCGGCGACAGCCCGGGCGGCGGCTACGGCGAGCTGGTTGTTTCCACCGACGACGAAACGCTCGAAGGTGTAGCGGCCGAAGAGGGCCGGCGTCGGGTCGCCAGGCCGCGGTCCCATGGACGGCGACGGGGCGGCGTGCTGGCCCGAAGAAGGGTCGAAGGCCGAGCGGTCGTGGGAGTCGTCGGACGACGGGGTCCGTTCCAGCACTTCACCGGGAAGTGGCCGGGAAGTGCCGAGCTCGAGAACAGGGAGTGGTCCGACTTCCTCGGGCGAGGCGCAGTTTACGCGGATCTTGAGGGGGCGGCCAAGGACCTCGGCGCCCGTGCGCTCGAGGAGGGGGCCGTACTTGTCCTCGAGCCACTCGACGTGAAAGGGGTTCCGCACCTCGAGGACCAACTCCTCGTCGGTGAGTGCCACTGCCTTCGCGCTCGCAATCCATGTCGTGAACGCATGTGGCGGCAGGTGGGTCCGAACTCCTTCCTGGATGCGCTCCCACAGGTCGCCCCCGCTGAGCTCCATCAGCCCTCCGCTCCAGCTTCGCCGGGGGCGCCGGACACGCGCCGCAGGGGGTAAGCCGAAGGGTTTTTCAAGGGCATCGACGGGTGTGGACGGGAGGGTGGAAGGGGGGTCTGTCGGCGGCGGGGCGTCGAAGCTACCCAGGCTTTTTGGAAAAGTCAAAACCGCCACCAGGCCCCCCGAACGGGCCCCGAAGACGGGCTTTTCGGCGCTCTGGACGTTGACCGTTTCCGGCCCCCGCGACTATCTTTTCAAGCTCCCTTCGAAACGTTGTACACATGACTTGGGCTGGCAGTAATGAAGCCGACATACAAGCCGCGCAATCGCAAGAGGAAGAACAAGCACGGGTTCCGCGCGCGCATGAAGACCAAGGGTGGGCGTAAGACGCTCAACCGTCGTCGCAAGCGCGGACGGGCGCGGCTCGTCGTGAAGATCGGCGGGAAGTAGACGGCCCGATCGAGGGCCGGGGCGAGCGCCTCCCCAGGGCGGCGCGCATACGACTCGGCTCGGAAATCCGTGAGCTGCTCGAGCGGGGGAAGCGGAAGAAGACGCCAAACGTCGAAGTCTTCTTCTCAGCTTCTCCCGCTTCGCGTTCCCGCCTCGGGCTCATCGTTCCGAAGCATGGCCGCAAGATCGTGGAGCGGAATCTGGTGAAACGCCGCCTGCGGGAGATCGGTCGCCGAAGCGTGCTCCCGGTGCTCGATGCAGCGGGGGTGCACGCCGATGTTCTGGTGCGCGCCCGTCGGCGAGCGTACGGAGCGACGTTCGGCGAGTTGGAGGAAGAGGTGAGGTCGGCCGTGGAGGAGTTGTGCTCGCAAGAATTCTGATGGCGCTCGTGCGCTTCTACCAGTTGGCGATCTCGCCCTGGTTTCCCGCCTCCTGTCGGTACCACCCCACGTGTTCGGCCTACGCGGCCGACGCGATCCGACGGCATGGCTCTCTACGCGGCGTCTACCTGTCGGTGCGCCGAGTGGCGAGGTGTCATCCGTGGGGCGGCTATGGGTACGACCCCGTGCCGCAGCGGGTGGAGCGGAGGACGACGGGAATTGACGAGGAACTGCAATCCGAACGTACCGAGAGTACGTCGCGAATAGATCGAGTTATGGTCGGATGAAAACCGAAGCACGCTTCCTGCTAGCCGTCGTATTGATGCTCGCCGTCCTGGTCGGCACCAACCGGCTCTTTCCCCCGGTCGTTCCTGAGGACGCGGGCGTGGCCGCAGACAGCACCGCCGGTGGGCCCGAGGGCGTCGGCGAGACCCCTTCGGCCTTCCCCGGCGACACGGGTGCGCCGGCCACGCCGCAAGGTGCGAACCCGCCGACGGGGGCCGACCCCGAACTTCCGGGTGCGACTCGACCCTTGACCGAGGTAGTGCCTCCGGCGACGGAGGAGGTTGTGGTCGCGGTGTCAGGGCCTCTGTTCGAGTACCGCTTCAGTTCACTGGGCGCGCGTCTGGTCTCGGGTGAGCTGACCGAGTTCGAGTCCCTGCGTAAGCCGGGCGCGGTCGGGGTGGTTCCGGATGGTGCCGCGGGCTACTTCGGGCATCGGCTCGTGGTTGGCAGCGACACGCTCGATCTGTCGAACGTGCCTTTCACGGTGGAGCCGGCGAATGGGCTTCGACTGAGGGAGGGAGGGGAGCCGGAATCCATCCGATTCACCTATCAGCATCCTTCAGGTCAGTTCGACTTCAACGTCGAGTACACGTTCGACCCCGACGACTATACGGTGATGGTCCGAGGTGGAATGCGCGGCGTGGATCGTGCCCTGATGGTCACGGACCTCGGCACCGGGCTTCCCTTCGCCGAGGCGGACTCGGCCATCGAGGCACGGTCCATGGCGTACGTCGTCAACCACCTGCAGGACGGGATCCGGTCGACGACCATCGAGGATGCCGAGCCACGGGCCATTGTCGAGGGGCCCCTCGTCTGGGCTGCTTTCCGGAGCAAGTTCTTCGTCCTCGCCATGCTCGCCGGTGAAACCGACGAGCTCGCCACCGATGCGACATACCTCGGCGGTCTCATCGTCAGCGAGGCCGAGGTCGACGAACGGGTCCGGCTGGGTGCCGCTCAGACGGTGACGGAGAACGCGGGCTTTGCGTACCGGATGTTCATCGGTCCGCAGGAGTACGCGCTCCTGTCATCGCTGGGCCAGGGAATGGAAGAGGTGAACCCGTACGGGTGGCGTTTCTTCCGACCCATCATCCGACCGTTCGTGTCGGTGATCATGACGATCCTGGTCTTCCTCCATACCCAGCTCAGCCTCGGGTACGGGTGGGTGCTCATCGTCTTCGGCGTGTTGATGCGGGTGGTCTTCTTCCCGCTCTATCACAAGTCGATGAAGGCGCAGCTTCGAAACATGGCGGTCCAGCCTCTGGTGAAGGAGATCCAGGACCGCTACAAGGATCAGCCGGAGAAGCTGCAGAAGGAGCTCATGAAGCTGTACAAGGAGCACGGCTTCAACCCGTTGGCGGGTTGTCTGCCGATGCTGCTGCCATGGCCGGTGCTCATCGCGCTCTTCTTCGTCTTCCAGAACACCATCGAGCTGCGCGGAGTGGAGTTCTACTGGCTCCCGGATCTGTCGGCCAAGGATCCCTTTTACATCCTGCCGATCCTGCTGGCGCTGTCCATGTTCCTGATGCAGTGGGTGAGCCTACGCTCCCTCGATCAGGAGAATCCGCAGATGAAGATGATGATGTACATCATGCCGCCCATGATGTTGTTCATCTTCATGAACCTGCCGAGTGGCCTGAACCTCTACTACGTCACCGCGAACATCGCGACGCTGCCGCAGCAAGTGTGGATCGCTCGCGAGCGAGCGAAAATGAAGGACCAGCCGCCACTCAAGATCAGCGCGAAGGACTGAGGGCGGCAGGAGTCACCACACAGCCGAGCAGGGGTCGGATCCAGGGTGCCGTGCGGACTCTGGGCCAGCTCTTCGGGAAGAGGGACGGATGGACGTCGACACCATCGTGGCTCAGGCGACGCCTCCGGGTCTCGGAGGCGTTGCGGTGGTCCGTCTGTCGGGGCCGGGTGCCCTGGAGGTTCTCGGCGAGCTGACCCCGGACGCGAACGGAGCTCCCGAGGCACGGCGCGTAGTCCTGAGATCCATCGTCGACCCTGCGGATGGCTCGGTCATCGACAGGGCGCTCGTCACCTACTTCGCCCGACCCGCCAGTTATACGGGTGAAGACGTCGTCGAGATCTCGTGTCATGGGGGATGGATCACCCCGCGCCTCGTGGTCGATGCGTGCGTGCGATGCGGTGCCCGGGAGGCTGAGGCGGGGGAGTTTACCCGCAGGGCTCACCTCCGCGGGAAGATGGACCTGGTGCAGGCAGAGGCCGTTGCCGATCTCATCGAAGCACGGAGCGGGGCTCTCCGGTCAGCCGCGGTGCACCAATTGGAGCGAGGGCTTTCGGAGCGTGTGTCGGCGTTGCGTGATCGGCTTCTCCGGGTGGAGGCGCTCCTCGCCCATCATGTGGACTTCCCCGAAGAAGACGACGCACCGGTGCCAATGGAGAAGGTACTCGAGGAGGCCGATGCCCTCGAGAGACAGATAGCGAATATGTTGCGGACAGCGCCGGAGGGGGAGCTCCTCAGGGAGGGCGCGCTGACCGTGTTCGCCGGCC
This sequence comes from Longimicrobiales bacterium, assembly GCA_965229435.1. Classification (GTDB taxonomy): domain Bacteria; phylum Gemmatimonadota; class Gemmatimonadetes; order Longimicrobiales; family Gaopeijiaceae; genus UBA2589. The sequence continues at coordinate 1,130,316 of CBDDJE010000001.1, read as the reverse complement.
GCCCGAACGTGGGGAAGTCGTCGCTCTTCAACGCGCTGGTCGGCGAGGAGCGGGCGATCGTGACCGAGGAGGCGGGCACCACCCGGGACGCGCTGGAGTCGGCGATCCAGATCGGGGGCTTTCCTTTCCGGTTGGTGGATACCGCGGGGATGCGGACGCCGTCCGGTCGAGTGGAGGAGTTGGGCATCGAGTTCGCTCGTCGGTACGTGGAGCGTGCCGACCTCATTCTCTACTGCGTGGAGTCGGGGACGGCTCTCGACGACGACGAGGTCCGGTTCCTCGAGAGCTGTGAGGCTCCCGTGATCCTCGTGGAGACGAAGGCTGATCTCGCCGGTGCGGAGGAGGGTGCGTCGTCGGGGGAGGGTGGCCGGGCCGCGGAGGGTGGCGAGGCCGAGGAGGGGGGCCCGTCATTCGCTGGTCGGCTGTCCCTGTCGGTGGAGACGGGGGATGGACTCGCCGACCTCCGGGACGTGCTGCCCGCTCTCGTGTACTCTGCCGTGGTTACCGCGGAGCCGGGGACACCGGTTCTGACCCGACGGCGGCACGCCCTTGCGCTGGAGACCGCAGCCGCGGAGGTGGCGGGCTTCCGGAAGGGGGTCGAGGATGGCCTTCCGGCGGAAGTTGCTGCGACACACCTCCGCTCCGCTGAGATGGCCCTGGAAGAGTTGTTGGGCGTGGTGACCACCGACGACGTTCTCGACGTGGTCTTTCGTGAGTTCTGCATAGGAAAGTGATGGAAGGCGTGACGAAGGGCTTCGTGATTCGGGGTCGAGTGCAGGGCGTAGGCTTCCGCTGGTGGACACGCCAGACGGCCGATGCCCTTGGCGTGGTGGGGACGGTTCGGAACCTGCCTGATGGCACGGTGCGGGTCATTGCCCGCGCCGACGAGGAGGCGATGCTTCAGTTCGCGGACAAGCTGCGCGACGGCCCTCCGTTCTCTCGGGTGGAGGCTGTTGAAGAGAGTGCGGCCGAGCTGGCCGACGATGTTGGCGCCTTTACCATCGAGCACCGATGAGACTTTCCTACGACGTGGTCGTGGTCGGAGGGGGCCACGCGGGCACCGAGGCTGCGGCAGCCGCTGCGCGAGCGGGCGTGCGGACGCTCCTCGTCACCCCGGACCTCTCCCGGATCGGGCAGATGAGCTGCAATCCGGCCATCGGCGGTGTGGCCAAAGGAGTCGTCGCCCGGGAGGTGGACGCGTTGGGCGGTGTCATGGGTCAGGCCACGGACGCATCGCGCATCCAGTTCCGCATGTTGAACCGGTCGAAGGGACCGGCGGTATGGGGCCCCAGGGCGCAGTGCGATCGCTCCATGTATCCGGTGGCGGTCCGACGGGTTCTTGACGGACTCCCTGGCCTCGATCTGTTCCAGGACATGGTCGACGAGCTCATCGCCGAGGATGGCCGGATCCTGGGCGTGAGGACCCGCGGAGGGCTCGAGTTCTTCGGGAAGACCGTCATCATCACCACCGGGACCTTCCTTCGAGGGAAGATCCATGTGGGGGGTGAGGCTGGCGTAGGGGCGGGGCGTGCTGGTGAGGCGCCCTCCGTCGCCCTGGCCGAGGGCCTCGAGGGGCTCGGGCTGACCGTGGCCCGCTTCAAGACCGGAACGCCTCCCCGGATCGATGGCCGGACGGTCGACTACGACCGCGTCGAACGGCAAGATGGAGATGAGGGAGAGTATCGATTCGCTGCTTATGCGCAAGAAGTCGTTCCGGCGCAGTTGCCGTGCTGGATCACGTACGCGGGCGACGGCCTGAAGGACGTCGTCGAGAGGAACCTCCAGCGGAGCGCCCTCTACGGCGGCGAGATCGCAGGCAGGGGGCCGCGTTACTGTCCATCCATCGAGGACAAGATCGTGCGCTTCCCAGATGCGCCCCGGCATCAGGTCTTCCTGGAGCCCGAGGGTCTGCAGACGACGGAGCTCTACGTGAACGGCTTGTCGACGTCGTTGCCCGCCGAGGTGCAGCTCGACTTCCTCCGGACGATTCCCGGTCTGGAGGAAGCCGTGATGACCAAGGTCGGCTACGCCATCGAGTACGACTACTTCCCGCCGCACCAGTTGCGGCACACCCTCGAGCTGCGGGAGGTGCCCGGCCTGTACTTCGCCGGTCAGATCAACGGAACGACGGGGTACGAGGAGGCCGCGGGGCAGGGCATCGTCGCAGGGATCAACGCGGCACTGAACGTGAGAGGCGAGGAGCCCTTCGTTCTCGAGCGCGATCAAGCCTATATCGGCGTGCTCATCGACGATCTGGTGACGCGCGGCGTCGATGAACCCTACCGGCTCTTCACCTCGAGGGCCGAGTTCCGGCTGTTGCTCCGACAGGACAACGCGCCTCGGCGACTGGGCGTCCTGGCCCGAGATCGCGGGCTCCTCACCGGAGCCCAGGAAGACGCCCTTCGCCGGCGGCTCGAAGCCGAAGACCGGGTGCGCGTCTGGCTCGAGACCACCCTGGTGAGGCCGGAGGCGTTCGAGGCCCTGGGGGAGCAGACCGGGTCGTCTGCGCTGACCGAGCCACGCCGAGCCGCCGAGCTCTTGAAGCGGCCCCGGATCTCGGCTTCGGCGCTGGTCGCCGCAATGCAAGAAGAGATGGAGGAGGGGTTGCCGGACGAGGCGCTTACGGCTGTCGAGGTCGAGCTCAAGTATGCCGGATACGTGGAGCGGGAGCGCAGTCGGGCACGCAAGCTCCGGGAGAAGGCCGACTTCGTCCTGGACGAAGACCTTCCCTACGAAGAGTTCGAGACCCTGTCCCACGAGGCACGGGAGAAGCTTGGGCGCGTGCGTCCTGGAACGTTGGCGCAGGCATCACGGATTCCCGGCGTCTCGCCCGCCGACCTCCAGAATCTGATCCTGGAGGTGCGGCGCCTGGGCACGGCGGTGTCGAAGCCCTAACTCGGTGGGAGCCCGACGTCGGGCGTGAGACGACGTTTCACGTGAAACACCCAGACTGAGGGGGCCACCACTCGGAGCCTCGTTTCACGTGAAACATCGGTGGAGTCTCGTCTCCGCGCGGGACCGATCCTCCCTTCTGCCCGGGGGGCTCGTTGCCTCCGCGGCGGGGCGTCTCCAGCAGAGACGTCCAGTGGAGCCCGCGCTTGACCCTCGAAGGTGCCTCCGACCTGGCCCGGCTCGCCGTTTCACGTGAAACAACCGGCTACCGGGGCCCAATGCCAGCGGCGAGTAGCTGGACGAGCCTAGTTCCGGCGCTGAAGCTCCGTGAGCAGCTGCGCAGGGTCGGGCTCCTGATCCAGGTTGAAGTCGAACTCCGTGGGGCCCTCCAGGCGGAGGTAGTCCTCACGCACGAAGGTATAGGCCGAACTGGCGGGGCTGCCCGGAGGTACGGTGGGTCGCAGCGTCGCGAAGCCACCCGCAACCGACAATTGGCCGATCTCGACGAAGGGCTGGATGCCCAGACTATCGGTGGCGGTGAAGGACAGCTGTGCGGTATAGGTTCCGCTCGGCTCGATGTTCAGTGTGAAATCGCCACCGATGTCGATGAGATCGGCCACGATCGTCGTGTCGGCGACGCTGGTGACCCGGAATACGGTGGCGTCCCATCGGCCCACGAAGGGCTGGATCTCTGGCGGATCCGTGGGCACCTCCGTGGTGCTTCCCCCGCACGCCAAGGCCACCAGGGTCCCCACGAGTGCAACGGTCCTGCTCCAGCGTCTCGATGTCCGCCTCATGGTCGGTGCATCCCCTTCGTCCCCAGTGACGGATGGTCCTCGGCTCCATCGGCCCGGTCCTTCCCTTGACCGCAAAGGTCGACGGGGGGTGCCCGGGGGTCAAGGATGGTCTCTTCGGTTCCCGCGCCCTCACGGGCTGTGATATATTGCGCCGCCAACACCTCTGCTTCCTCGGGGAGAAGTCCACGCCGCATGTCCCACGTCATCGCCATCGCCAATCAGAAGGGCGGGGTCGGCAAGACTACCACGGCCATCAACCTTGGTGCGTCGCTGGCAGTCGCCGAGAAGCGGACTCTGATCCTCGACATCGACCCCCAGGGAAATGCGACCAGCGGACTGGGCATCGAGAACCGTTCCTCGAGACCCACCATATATGATGTCCTTATCGGTCAGCACGGCGTCGCCGACGCGACCGTCCGGGAAGTCCACTTCCCTCTCCTGGACGTTGTCCCCTCGACACGGGACCTGGTAGGAGCCGAGATCGAGCTCGTCTCGGCTTTCAGCCGTGAGACGATCCTCCGGAAGGCCCTCGAACCGGTCCGCGATCAGTACGACTTCATCCTCGTCGACTGCCCTCCCTCCCTCGGGCTCCTCACGGTGAATACCCTGACGGCGGCGGACTCGGTGCTCATTCCCATCCAGTGTGAGTTCTACGCTCTCGAAGGACTGAGCCAGCTTCTCAACACGGTTCGACTGGTCCAACGGGGGTTGAACCCCGATCTCGACATCGAAGGGGTTCTGCTGACGATGTACGACAAACGCCTCAACCTATCCAAGCAGGTGGGAGAGGAGGCGAGGGAGTACTTCGGCCCCAAGGTGTACCGGTCGGCGATCCCGAGGAACGTACGGTTGGCGGAGGCCCCCAGCTTCGGTCAGCCCATCGTGCTCTACGACGTGCTCTCGAGTGGTGCACAAGCGTATCTCTCTCTGGCACAAGAGGTTATCGAGCGTCGTAACCGCGCGGACCGACAACCTTCCAAGGGAAGCGACGGATGAATCGCGATCGATTGGGCAAAGGGCTGGGCGCACTCCTCGGGGACTACCTCGAGCCGGAAGTCCAACAAAGCGAGATCCGCACGGTCCCGCTGAAAGCCATCGTACCCAACCCGATGCAGCCACGCCGGGTCTTCACCGAGTCCGAGTTGACGGATCTCGCGGCCTCCATCCGCGAGAACGGGCTCCTGCAACCGTTGGTCGTGCGACCGGTGGCCGACACCACCGACCGTTTCGAGCTGGTGGCGGGAGAACGCCGCTTCCGGGCCCTTTCGGCGCTGGAGTGGACCGACGCGCCCGTCGTCATCCGTGAAGCCGACGACGAAACGCTCCTCGTCCTCGCTCTGGTGGAGAACCTGCAGCGCGAAGCGCTGAACCCACTGGAAGAGGCCGAGGGTTACGAGGCACTGGCGGAACGATTCGACATGAAGCAGGGGGAGATCGCCAAGGCCGTGGGGAAGGACCGATCCACCGTGGCCAACCTCCTTCGGCTCCTCAAGCTGCCTCCGTCCATCCGGAGGCTCCTCGAGGACGGCTCCCTGACACAGGGGCACGCCCGGGCCCTGCTCTCCCTGGACGATCCGGTCCGCGCCGCCGAGTTGGCGCGCAAGGCTGCGAAGGAGGGCTGGTCCGTCCGCGAAGTGGAACGCCGGGTCGCCGGCAGTGCAGGACGGAGACCGAAGAAGACCAAGGCCAAGGATCCCCTCGTCGCCGCCCTGGAGGACGCTCTCGCATCCCACTTCCAGACCCGCGTCCTCATCAAGGAGAAGCGCGGCCAGAAGGGCTCCATCGAGGTGGAGTACCACGATGCCGAGGACTTCGAGCGAGTGTTCGAAGCGATGACCGGCCGCTCCGTCGGTGAGGTCGTGGAGTGACCACGAAGCCGGGCGACGCGAAGCTCACCGTCATGCTGGTGCCCGAAGGAGGACGAGATACCCGCACCGTGCAGGTCTCGTACCGGACCCTGCGAGTCCTATTCGTGGCAGCCGGCGTCGTCGCTCTCGCCCTCACGGTCATGGCCGGGAGCTGGTGGTACCTGGCGGCCAGGGCCGCCAAGACCAGTGAGCTCGAGCAGCAGGTCGCCGTGATGACCCGGGACCGAGCCCGGGTCGAAGCGCTGGTGACCCGCCTCGAGACCATCGAGGGACAGTACGGTGCAATTCGGTCTTTGTTCGGGCGCGCCGACCTCGATGAACCGTCGGGCGTCTGGCTCCCCCCGGTGGCAAGTGCGCGAGGGGGAGACGGGGCGGATCGCCCCCTTCTCGGCGAAAGCCGTCCGGCGTCTTGGCCCCTGGCGGAACGCGGCTTCGTCACCCAGGGCGTCCACGCGGGCACCAGCGGCGACCACCCGGGGCTCGACATTGCCGTCGCCTCGGATTCCTACATCCGGGCTGCAGGCGCCGGCACGGTATCCGATGTCGGCGAAGACGCAGTATACGGACGCTTCGTCGTCATCGAGCACGGCGACGGCTACTCCACGCTCTACGGCCACGCCTCCACGACCTTCGTGACGCTGGGCCAGGCCGTCCGCGAGCGACAGGTCATTGCCCTGAGCGGTTCCACGGGCCGATCCACCGGTCCCCACCTGCATTTCGAGGTCTTGGTCGACGGGCAACCCGTGGACCCGTTGACCCTCATCGAGCAACCCGGGTGAACACCCCTCCAGGGCACGTCTCTTGCCTATGGTCCATGGGCGTCGACCTGCTTTACATTGGCAGTCCACCCAAGGCATTCGAGGTAGTACTTCATGGCACGTGAGCGCGACACCAACGCGGCATCCCTCGACTCGGTCATTTCCATCATCGGACCAGGGATGACGATCATCGGCGACTGCGAGACCGACGGAACCGTGAGGATCGAGGGATCCGTGGAGGGGTCGGTGAAGGCCGGCAAGGCCGTCGTCATTGGCAAGCAGGGCTCCGTGAAGGGCGACATCGTCACCCAGGACGCCGTCATTTCCGGCAGCGTCAATGGCAAGCTCACGGCCGCGTCCCGCCTCGAGCTACAGGCCACCTGCCGGATCGACGGGGAGGTCCACACCCGCCGAATGCAGTTGGAAGAGGGTGCGGTGCTCAACGGCAGCGTTCTCATGGGCCCGGAAGCCATCGGCGAGGGCAAGGCCGAGAAGCGTGGTCATGCGCCGGAGCAGCGGGCTCCCGAGGTAGCCGGCGCCGCCTCACGTTGATTGACGCGTCGCTTTTCCCCAATGGGGGCGGCGACGAGGCGAATCTCGCGCCAGAGTCGCGCAACCCGTTGGCCGTGCAGGTGTTAAGCCCGCCTCACTCCTCGGTTCAACCATTTCCTGAGGTTGCCGGATCGGGTTTTCAACCGGTTATCCACACTCGTTGGATGGAGGAGGTGTGAAACTAGAATCTCTCCTCCAGTACGTCGATGAATACCTGGGTACCGTCGGACATCCCGACTACCGGACGGCGTTGAACGGTTTGCAGGTCGCCGGCCCTGACGAGGTGGAGGTCATCGCCACGGCGGTGGACGCTTCTGCCGGTACCATCGGGGCGGCCGCGGAACGGGGCGCCGACCTCCTGATGGTCCACCACGGCCTCTTCTGGGATGGTCTCCAACCGGTGGTCGGTCGCCACCATGCCCGTCTATCGCGGCTCTTCGAGGCCAACCTCGCCCTCTACAGCTGTCACCTGCCACTCGACGCCCACGCGGAGATCGGCAACTGCATTCTTCTCGCCAAGGCCCTGGGACTCTCGACGGAAGGACGTCTGGGGGTCTATGAAGGCGTGGACCTGGGCTGGTGGGGCCGGCTGGACGAACCGTTGGAGATCGAGGCCTTCCGACGACGGGTGGCCGACGCCGTAGGGGGCGCCGTCCAGGCCCTCCCGGGAGGTCCCGAGGTGATCGAGACCGTCGGTGTCCTCACGGGCGGAGGCGGGTCGTTCGTCCGGGAGGCGGCGGAGCTCGGTTTGGACGCATTCGTCACCGGGGAAGGCGCGCACCACACGTACTTCGACGCCGTGGAGTTCGGAATTCATGTTCTATTCGCCGGGCACTACGCCACTGAGACCTTCGGCGTGCGCGCCCTGGGCGAGCACCTGACCGAACGCTTCGGGCTCGAGAGCCACTTCATCGATCAGCCCACCGGGCTTTGAGGGCGCGGGTCCGACAATGACTCCGAACAGTGACCCCACCCGGTTCCTCGAGACCGCCCCCTTGGTGCCCATCGAGATCGACCCGTCGGGTCGCGTGCTGTACGTAGGCCCACAGGCCCAGGATCTCCTCGGACTGCGCGCCGAGGATTGGAGTGCTGCCGACTTCTGGACGAGGGTGGTGCCTCCTGACGACCACTCGACGATGTGGGAGGTTCGCCGCAACACATTCGAGGCCCGGGGGCGCCACGAGGTGGACTATCGGATGGAGCGCGCCGACGGTCGGGTGGTCTGGGTAGCCGAGATCCTCCACTTCGCCGAAACCGATGACGGTCCGCTTCTGCGGGGCTACCTCTGGGACGTGACGGGTCGGAAGCGACAGGAACTGGCCCTCTGGAAGCACGAGGAGCGACTCCGGGGCATGCTTCGGAAGGCCCCGGATGCCCTCATCCTAACCGACGCCGCCGGCGTAGTCGTGAACATGAATGATCAGGCGGAGTCTCTCTTCCAGTACTCGCTCAGTGACATCGTCGGATCGAGTCTCGAGCACCTTCTGCCCGAATCGCTCCGTCCACGGCTGGCCCAGCTGCAGTCGGCCTTTGAACGGGATCCCCAGCGGGGCTCCATCGTCGAGGGCCAGCCCTTTTCCATTCAGCGTTCGGACGGTAGTGAAATTCCCGTCGAGCTGAGCCTGAGTCGGGTTTCGGGGGAGGACGAGGAGGCCCGCATCCTGTGGTCCGCCAGAGACCTCACGGTCCGGCGGCGGGCCGAGGCGAAACAGCGGGGGAGCTGACGCCGGTGGGTCGTTGCCGCTTCGGCGACGCGTGGATACCATCCACTCTACCCCCTGCCAGCGTATGACCGGCCACCCGAGGTGGCCGTTTCCCTTGGAGTTCTCACGTGAAAGGCCGTATCACGGCAGCGGCGATGGCCGTCCTCGCTCTGGCCGCACCCGTCGCAGGTCAGGCGATTCCGACACCCGCCGAGCACTTCGGCTTCGAGATCGGAGCCCACCGAAGCCTCGCCGACTGGAACGATCTCACTTCCTACTACGAACGCCTCGCCGCGGTTAGCCCCCGTGTGGCCGTCGACACCCTGGGTACGACGACGCGGGAGCGGCCGTTCGTCATGCTCACCATCACCAGTCCCGAGAACCACGCTCGCCTGGACGAACTGCACGCGATCCAGATGAAGCTGGCCGACCCGAGGACCATCGATGGAGACGCGGAGCTCCGGCGGCTTCTCGACGAGGGCAAGACGGTGGTGCTCATCACCCAGGGGATCCACGCCACCGAGGTGGGCGCCAGTCAGATGTCGGCGAACTTGGCGCACCGGCTCGCGTCGTCCGAGAACCCCGAGATTCTCGAGATCCTCGACAACGTCATCCTCCTTCAAATTCCGTCCCTCAACCCAGACGGCCTCCAGTGGATCAACGACTGGTATATGAGCCACGTGGGGACGACATTCGAAGGTGCGCCCCTGCCGTGGCTGTACCACTATTATGTCGGCCACGACAACAACCGCGACTGGTACGCCTTCACTCAGGACGAGACGGTCCTCACCGTTCGCGATGCGCACAACGCGTGGCATCCGCAGATCGTCCACGACGTCCACCAGATGGGTAGCCGCGGGGCGAGGATCTTCTTCCCGCCGTACATCGAGCCGTGGGAGCCCAACATCGACCCGGCCATCACCACGGCGGTGAACCAACTCGGTGCCTACATGGCCGCCGACCTGACCGCTCAGGGAAAGCGCGGGGTCGTGGTGAACGCCCAGTACGATGCGTACACGCCGGCCCGGGCGTACATGCACTATCACGGAGCAGCTCGGATCCTCTCCGAGACGGCATCGGCCCGGATGGCCACGCCCATCACCGTCGACCCCTCCGAACTCGGGCCTGGCCGGAACTTCGATGCCAGCCGCCGTTCTTGGAACTTCCCGAATCCGTGGCCGGGTGGCGCGTGGGGGCTCCCGGATATCGTCGAATACCAGGAAGCCGGTGCGATGGCCCTCCTCACCAACGCGGCCAAGAACCGTCGCTTCTGGCTGGAGAACTTCCACGGCATCAACCAGAGGGCGGTGGAAGGATGGGACGAATGGCCTGATTGGTGGATCATCCCAGCCGGTCAGGACAATGCGCCGGGCGTCGCGTACGCGATCCGCGCGCTCACCCTGGCAGACGTGGAGGTCCACCGTGCGGAGGCCGACTTCACCGTGGGTGCCGTGAGGTTCCCCCGGGGCTCGTACGTGATCCCCATGCGCCAGCCGTACGCCAGCTTCGCCAATACGATGCTGGAAGTTCAGTACTACCCGGACCTGCGGGAGTATCCAGGCGGTCCTCCCCAGCGTCCCTACGACGTGACGGCCCACACCCTGGGCTATCTCCTCGACTTCGACGCGGTGGCCGTGGACGGCACCCTCGCGGTCTCTCTTTCTGAACCTGTTGAAGTACCGGACTTCGACTTCCGTCTCCCGGCGCATCTACAGGGAGACGACGCCCCGCGGGTCGCCCTCTACAAGTCGTGGGACGAGCCGATGACCGAAGGATGGCAGCGGTGGGTCTTCGACCAGCATGCCATGGTCTACGACACCCTTCACGACGCGGACATACAAGTAGGTGCGTTGGCCGGCTACGATGTCCTGATCTTCCAGGCCCAGTCCGCGACGTCCATCCTCGATGGCTTTGCCGAGGGGGAGGTCCCGCCGGAGTACGCCGGGGGGCTCGGCCCGAGAGGAGCGGCAGCCGTCGCCGACTTCGTCCGCGGGGGTGGGCGGGTCATCGCCGTGGAGCAGGCCACCGACTTCGTGCGGGATCTGTTCGACCTGGACATCTCGGACGTGACCGAGGATCTGTCGAACACGGAGTTCTATATTCCCGGCTCCATTCTCCGGCTGGAGCTGGACGAATCACCCGTCACCGAGGGCATGCGTGACGAGGTCGCCGCCTGGTATTGGCGTTCGAGCATGGCGTACGACATCGCCGATGATCGGATACGGGTGCTGGCGCGTTACGGCTCCGGTGACCCACTCCTCTCCGGCTGGGTACTGGGAGGCGAGCACGTCCAAGGGAAACCCGCCATCCTGGAGGCCCACATCGGCGAAGGATCGGCGATACTCTTCGGCTTCCAGCCGAACTATCGAGCGCAGACCATGGCGACCTGGCCTCTTCTCTTCAACGCGATCCGGAAATGACGCCCAGCGGTAAAGGACCATTTTGTCCCGAGTGTGATCGTCCGGCGACGGGCAACTTCTGTCAGCACTGTGGCGCCAACCTGGGCGGACGGTTTTGCAACCAGTGCGGCGGCAAGGTGTCCGCCGGCGCCCAATTCTGTAATCAGTGCGGCGCCAAGACCGCTGGCGCGGCGCGTAGCGCCCATCGGGAGGTGGCCGCTTCGTTCTTCACCGGACACAACCTGGCCTGGTGGGTGGCCGGTGCGGCGATGTTCGGGCTCATCGTCGTGGTGGGTGTCTCCATGGTCCGGCCCGGGCCCGGCCCCGCTCCGGGGACCACGCCCGCGGCGTCGGGGGCAGCCCAGACGGCGACCCCGTCGGCCGGTGGCACCCCGCCCGATATCTCGAACATGACGCCGATCCAGGCGGCGGATCGTCTCTTCGACCGGGTCATGCGCTCGGTCTCGGCTGGAGATTCCGCCCAGGCCCAGGCGTTCATGCCCATGGCCATCGCCGCCTATCAGCGGGCCCGGCCCCTGAACCTCGACGGCCTCTTCCACCTCTCCATGCTCAACCGGACCGCCGGCAACTTCGAGGCGGCGCTCGCCCAGGCCTACGAGATCATCGAACAGGACCCCGACCACCTCCTCGGCCGAGCCGCCGCCGCCGAAGCGGCCATCGAATTGGGTGAGCTCGACGAGGCCGAGATCCATTATCGGCACGTCCTCGAGATCTACGCCGTGGAGAGTCAGCGCGATCTGGAGGAATACACGAGCCACGCCCTCATCGTTGGGGCCGTCCGGGACGACGCCGAGCGCTTCCTGGCCGGCCGTTGAAGCGGCCGAGGTGGGTCATGGTGCTGAAGCGCCACGGGTGATTCGCCTACCCGACCAGCCGTGACATGAGAGTCTTCATCACCGGCGCCACCGGTCTTCTCGGCTCCCACCTGGCGGAAGGGCTCCGACGCGGTGGCCACGACGTGGTCGCCCTTGTGAGGTCGAAGTCGGAGACCGATTTCCTGTCCGGTATCGGATGCACGCTCGTTCGTGGAGACATCCGGGACGAAGCGGACCGTTTGGCGCCGCTCATGGCCGACTGCACCCATGTCGTTCACAGCGCGGCCCTGGTCTACGCCGGTGGGAAGTGGCCGCGGGTCCGTGCGGTGAACGTCGACGGCACGCGTAATGTCCTGAGGGCCGCGGCGGAAGCGGGTGTCCGCCACGCCACCCACGTATCGTCGGTGGCCGTCTACGGTACGACGAAGGGGCCGGTGGAAGAAGCGGTGCCTATCGACTCGGAGATCCCCACGGACGACCTCTACGCTCGCTCGAAGCGAGAGGCCGAAGAGGTGGCCCGAGGCATCGAGGAGAAGCGTGGCCTGCCCGTCACCATCGTCCGCCCCTCGGCGGTGTACGGCGAGCGGGACCGCCTCATGACCCCGGCGGTGGCCGACATCGTCCGCCTGCCGTTGACGCCCCTTTTCGGCTCCGGCGACAACACGCTCCCCGTGGTGTACGCCGGGAACGTCGCGGAGGCGATGATCCTGGTACTCGAGGCGGAGCGCGGGCGGGAGACCTTCGATGTCGGCCTCGACCAGCCTCTCACTCAGCGGGAGCTCTTCGCGTCGTTGGCCCGCGGGCTCGGACGTCGTCCGCGCTTCCTCAGAATCCCCGCAGGACTCGTGAGTGGGGCGGCCACCACCCTCGCTCGGCTCGGCGTCACCACGCCCGGTGCGAAGCACCTCCCGCTGGAAAGGGTGGCGCGGTTGGCCCTGGGTGAGAATCCTTACCCCTCGCGGCGAATCCGGACCGAGCTCGGCTGGAGCCCTTCGCATCGTCACGAGGATGCTCTGGTACGCGCCGGTGCGTGGCTCACGGATCGGCGTTACGTCTCGTGAAGCCACGGTACCCGTGCCATCTACATCGCCTCGCCCATCGCCACCGTCTCGCCAACCGTCACCGCCTCGCCATCCGCTGCAGCCTCGCCAACCGTCACCGCCCCGCCATCCGCTACCATCCCGCCTCGCGCTACCATCCCGCCTCGGCCCTGACGATTCCGGTGGGGCGTCGAGCCCCATCCGGCCTGTCCAACGCCCGACCCTTCTGGAGGATAAATGAAGAAGCCCTACGACCCGTCCCAACATCCTCGCCAGCCCCTGCCCAGGGATCGCGAAACCGAGGATGAGCGGCTCCTTCGGAGCTTCGAGGAGCTGGAGAGCATCGGGCGCGATTCGTGGCGGGTGTTGCGCATCATGGGCGAGTTCGTCGAAGGCTTCGAGGAAATGAGTCAGATTGGAATCGGGGTTTCGATTTTCGGCTCAGCCCGCACGACGCCTGATGATCCGATGTATCAGAAGTGCACCGAGACCGCTCGGAAGATCGGCGAAGCCGGCTTCTCCATTATCACCGGAGGTGGCCCGGGCATGATGGAGGCTGCCAACAAGGGAGCCCGGGAAGCCCGCGTACCGTCGGTGGGCTGCAACATCGAACTGCCATTCGAGCAACACAGCAATCCCCACCTCGATCACTCCATCGACTTCCGCTACTTCTTCGTGCGGAAGACGATGTTCGTGAAGTACGCCTGCGCCTTCGTGATCTTCCCGGGGGGATTCGGGACGATGGACGAGCTCTTCGAGGCGCTGACGCTTATCCAGACGAGCAAAGTGCGGAACTTCCCCGTCGTCCTGGTGGGCTCCGAATACTGGCAGGGTCTGGTGGACTGGATCCGCGATCGGATGCTCGAAGAGGGCAAGATCGCGGACGAGGACCTGGATCTCATGTTGGTGACGGACGACCCCGCTGAGGTCGCCGCGCACATCGAGCAGCGGTACGAAGCGATGGTGGCCGAGGGTCGTGGCCGTTTACGCAGAAGGAAATCGGACAGACATTGAGGGCCCCCTCGACCTTGTGAGCCCCGCCGAAGGCGACATCTTTTAAGGCTCTGCCTCAGCCAGGCAGGCTCCATACGCTCGAACGCTGGACAAGCCGTGAGCATAGATACTGACGCACCTAAGGGTTACGCACCGACCGGGAAGGACTCCGGTGTGGTCAAGCCGAAGGGCACTTCGAAGATCCGGGCCCACGAGGACCTCGATACCATCGACATTCGGTCCCGGAAGCCGAAGTGGCTGAAGGTCCGGTCTCCCGGCGGTGAGAACTATCTCCGACTCCAGAAGCTCATGCGGTCGGAGGGACTTCACACCGTCTGCGAAGAGGCCGGCTGTCCCAACATCGGCGAGTGCTGGGAGGCGGGCACCGCCACCTTCATGATTCTCGGCGACGTCTGCACCAGAGCGTGCAAGTATTGCGGCGTGGCGCACGGGCTGCCCACCGAGCTCGATGAAGACGAGCCCCGTCGTGTTGCCGAGACGGTGGCCAAGATGGGGCTCGAGCACGTCGTCATCACCAGCGTGAACCGAGACGAGCTCGCCGACGGCGGCGCAGCCATCTACGCGGACACCATCCGCCGGATCCAAGAGGCCGTGCCGGGCTGTTCGGTGGAAGTCCTCATCCCCGACTTCAAGGGGGACGAGGATGCCCTCCAGACAGTAGTGGACGCCAAGCCGGCGATCCTGGGGCACAACCTGGAGACCGTGCTTCGGCTGCATCCCGATGTCCGGCCGGGCGGACGCTATTGGCGATCGATCTCGTACCTGGGTGCCGTGAAGCGCCTGGACCCGGAGATGCTGACGAAGACCGGTATCATCCTCGGGATGGGCGAACGAGAGGACGAAATCCGGCAGGCGATGATCGACCTCCGAGAGGCGTCCGTGGACATCCTGACCCTCGGGCAATATCTCCGCCCTTCGCCCATGCACATTCCCGTGGCTCGGTGGGTGACGCCCGACGAGTTCGCCATGTGGAAGACGGTCGGCGAAGGGGAGTATGGCTTCCGGCACGTGGAATCGGGTCCGCTGGTGCGGTCCAGCTATCACGCCAAGGAGCAGGCTCGGGAAGTCGAAGCCGGGGGACCCGGTGCCATTCAGAATGTGATGGAGGCGGACATCCCCGCCCCCGCCGAGGTTCGCTTGAACCTCGTACAGCTCGAGCTCGGCCGTCCCGGCCGGGCAGCCAACGGAGCTTGACGTGGCTCAGACGAAAGAGAAGAAGGCCAAGAAGAACGCGAAGAAGGGTGGCAGCCCGCTAGAGGAGTCGGGCATCAGCGAAGAGCTGGCACTCGACCTCCTCCGTGACATGCTCCTGTACCGGCGCTTCGAAGAGAAGGCGGAAGAGGCTTACGCCATCGGAAAGATCGGCGGGTTCTGCCACCTCCACATCGGTCAGGAAGCCGGCGCCGCTGGGTGCATCAAGCCGCTACGCGGTGACGACTATGTGATGAGCGCGTATCGAGAGCACACCCAGGCCATCGCCAAGGGCGTGCCGCCCAATGCCGTCATGGCCGAGCTCTACGGACGTGCTGACGGTTCGTCGGGTGGGAAGGGCGGCTCCATGCACATCTTCGACGCCGAACACCGCTTCATGGGCGGCCACGGCATCGTCGGCGGTCAGGTCCCCCTCGCCACGGGTATCGGCTGGAAGATCAAGTACAAGGAGGAAGACACCGTGTGTGTCGTCTTCATGGGCGATGCTGCGGTGAACCAGGGAGCCTTCCACGAGTCGCTGAACATGGCGGCCATCTGGACTCTGCCGGTGATCTACGTCGTGGAGAACAACGCGTACGGGATGGGGACGGCCTTCTCTCGGGTGTCCACGACCGAGATGGTGAAGAAGTCCTGCGCCCACGGAATTCCGGCCCACGTGGTCAACGGGCAGGACGTCCTCGAGACATACGCTTCTTTTCGTGATCTCGCCGAGGAAGTCCGAAACGGAGCCGGCCCCCAGTTCGTGGACCTCCAGACGTACCGATTCAGGGGTCACTCCATGTCGGACCCGGTATCGGGGACGTACCGCTCCACCGAGGAAGTGGATCGGGCGAAGAAGGAGCAGGATCCCATCGCGTTGCTCCGTGACATCCTCATGCAGGAAGATCTCCTGGACTCCGACGCCCTCGACGAGATCGACGCCGAGGCCCGGAAGATCGCCCAGGAGGCCGCCGACTTCGCCGACGCCTCGCCGAAGCCCGATCGCGACGCCCTCTACCGCAACGTCTGGGCCGAGGAGAACGAGCACGGCCGTCTCTTCTTCGACGGGAGGGAGCGTTAGATGGCGGTGATGACCTACCGCGAGGCCCTGAACGAGGCCCTGCGCGAAGAGATGGAACGCGACCCCGACGTCTTCCTCATGGGCGAGGAGGTCGCCGAGTACGACGGAGCCTACAAGGTGTCCAAGGGGCTCCTCGATGAGTTCGGCGACAAGCGCATCGTCGACTCACCCATCAGCGAGCTCGGCTTCACCGGCCTCGGCGTGGGTGCCGCCATGGCGGGCCTCCGTCCGGTCATAGAGTTCATGACCTTCAACTTCGCCTTCCTGGCCATCGACCAGGTCATCAACCACGCGGCGAAGATGCACTACATGTCGGAAGGCCAGTTCCCCATGCCCATCGTCTTCCGTGGGCCGACTGGCGCTGCGCTCCAACTCTCCGCTCAGCACTCCCAGGCGTGCGAGACGTATTACTCCCACGCGCCGGGCTGCAAGGTCGTCACGCCGGGTACGCCCGCCGACGCCAAAGGCCTCCTCAAGGCCGCCATCCGGGACAACGATCCCGTGGCGTTCATGGAGGGAGAGCTCCTGTACAACTTCAAGGGCGAGGTCCCCGAGGACGACGACTTCGTCATTCCTCTCGGCGTCGCCGACCTGAAGCGCGAGGGCTCGGATGTCTCCATCGTCACCCACGGGAAGATGATCCACGTGGCACTCCAGGCGGCGGGGAAGTTGGAGAAGGACGGAATCCAAGCCGACGTGCTCGACCTTCGGACCATCCGCCCTCTCGACATGGATGCCATCCTCGAGACGGCCGAGAAGACGAATCGAATCGTCTACCTCGAGGAGGGGTGGCCCTACGCGGGAACCGGCGCGCAGATCGTGAGCATGATCCAGGAGGAGGCCTTCGACTACCTCGACGCGCCCATCCTCCGGGTGACCCAGGCCGACATCCCCATGCCGTATGCCAAGAATCTGGAGATGATGGCCAAGCCGTCCGCCGACCACGTGGTCGAGGCAGTCAACAAGGTCCTGTACCGATGAGAACAGATCCTGAGCGACCTCGGCCGGTAGGCCGAGCAGCGGACTCTGACCCGACGTTCAAGACGAACCAGACGCGAAAGGGCGGGATGCATGAGTAGGAAGGCGAGGAGCGACACCGAGGAGTACCTCGATGGTACTTCGCAGGTGGCGCGACGAGTCCTGACGACGTCAGGCGCCCCCCATTTCGCGCGCTTAGATCCAAGGCCCCAGAAGCTATGATCACCAAGGTTCATATGGAGGCTCTTTCTCCCACCATGGAGGAAGGCCAGCTCGTCCAGTGGCTCAAGTCCGAAGGTGACGAGATCGCCAACGGGGACGTCCTTGCCGAGATCGAGACCGACAAGGCCACCATGGAGCTCGTGGCCCGGGGCGAGGGTGTGCTCCGCAAGATCTTCCTGGGCGAGGGCGGCACCGCCGAGGTAGGCGCCGTCATCGGGGTCATTGCCGGTGCCGACGAGGACATCTCCGACGTGGAAGGCACGTCCGGGGGCGGTGGAGGCGCAGCCGCGGCTGCCGAAGAGGCGCCGGCCGAGGCCGCCGCGCCGAAGGAGGAGCAGCCGGCGGCCGAGAAGCCGGCCGCGGCGGAGGCGGCCCCCGAGCCGGCGCCTGCGGCGTCGTCGGGATCGGACGATGGCCGCGTGAAGGCTTCGCCGCTTGCCCGTCGCCTGGCCGAAGAGGCGGGCATCGAGCTCTCCCGGATCTCGGGGTCGGGCCCCGGCGGGCGCGTCGTGAAGCGCGACGTGGAGAAGGCGAAGGAGGAGGGCGTCTCGACGCCGAGCCGGTCCGCGCCCGCGTGGACGCCCGACGAGGCCGAGTACGAGGACGTTCCCATCTCCCAGATGCGGAAGGCCATCGCCAAGCGTCTGGTCCAGTCCATCGGTCCGATTCCGACCTTCTACCTGACCATCGACGTCGACATGGGTCGTGCCATCGAGGCCCGGGCCAGCATGAACGCGTCGCTCAAGGACGAAGGCGTGAAGATCTCCTTCAACGACATCGTTCTGAAGGCCACGGCGGCGGCGCTGCGTCAGCATCCCAACTGCAACGCCCAGTGGCAGGACGACCACATCCGTCGCTACAACGCGGTCCACCTCGGTGTGGCCGTCGCCATCGACGACGGGCTCATCACGCCCATCGTGCGCAACGCGCACCGAAAGGGTCTCGTCCAGATCGGCGAGGAAGTGAAGGAGATGGCGGGACGGGCCCGGGAGAAGAAGCTGAAGCCCGAGGAGTACACCGGCGCCACCTTCTCCGTGTCTAATCTCGGCATGTTCGGCATCCACGAGTTCACGGCCATCATCAATCCGCCGGAGGCGGGGATCTTGGCGGTGGGTGGCATCGAGGAGACGCCGGTGGTGGTGGACGGCGAAGTCGTCGTCCGTCCGCGGATGCGCGTCACCATGAGCTGCGACCACCGGGTCATCGACGGCGCTCAGGGATCGCGCTTCCTCCAGACGCTGAAGACGATGCTCGAGGAGCCGGCGGCCATCCTCCTATAGGAGCCGTTGGGCAACGGTCGCGCGGGTCTCCGCGCGTCGTCAGATCTTCGTCACGACTTCGTCATTGCGTCGACGAGCGCCGTCGGCCTTCCGTGGGGGCGGTTCCACAACGCCTCCTCGGGAGATCGACCCCATGCTCCAGCTCGTCGTCCGCGTGTGCGGTGCCTCCGTGCTCACCCTGGTCTCCGTCGCGTCCTCGTTGTCCGCGCAGATCGGGAGCCGCACGGAGGCGGATGCCCGCGTCATCCGCGCACACCGGATCGAACTCGAGGAGACGACGCTCTAAGCCAACGACTCCACGGATCTCGATTCGTACACCTTCGTCACGGTCGATGCCGTACAAGGGTGGGGCGAACGACAGCTCGTCATCGATTGGATGGCGCTGACATGGAACGGAACCGGATTCGACCGGAATCTGGTGGCCCGTGCCGACCTCGACATGCGGGGCCGTATCACGCCCAGCGGCGTGCCCTTCGGATACCTGGTCGGCAGCCACTACTACGACGAGTCCAACGTGGTCGACGTGGACCCCGACGGAGAGCTTCACCGGTATCGATCCTTCGGCGACTCCGCTGAGGTGAAGGTGAACGAGATCGTGCTTCCGTACCTCCTGGCTGCGACGAATCTGAGGGAGGGGATGCGCCTCGTGGTGCCGACCTTCAGTGAGTACTCGCCGCGGTCACCTCGTCGGTACTCGCTCCTCGTGGTGCGGGGTCGGGAAGTCGTCGAAGACGCGCACGGACACCGGCACGAGGTGTGGCGCGTGGACGGCGCCGGGGCCTCCACCCGGGAAGAGATCGACGCCATGGACGACGAACTCCCCGCGTCCCACCGACGCTACTTCGTCGCGCCCGAGGCTCCCTACTTCTTCGGGAAGGAGTGGATCGGAACCACCGACCCCGAGGGTCGACGGGTCGACGTCCGTTGGCGCCTCGTGCGCCACCAGAACCTCGAGGTCGGTCCCGACAACCGTGTGGACGAGATCCTCAGGGTTCGGGCTCGCCGAGGTGCCGACCAACAGCTCCCATGGCAGCGCGCCGATGGCCCCGTCAGGTCCGGTGGATCTGGGCCACCGTCCGGGCCAGATACCGGCCGATGATCTCCACGGGATCGCCGGGCGCGTCAGCGCAGTAGGGATTGAAGCTGCCGGTCCACAGTGTCGCGCCGTCCGACCGACGGATGATGCGTGCCAAAAGGTCGGCTCCGTCCGGCGCAGGTGAGATGACTCCGGTCACGAGGACGCCCTGGTCGGTGGAGTCTTTGCGCGACTCGGGGCCGGGGAGGGCGAGGTGCCTGTGCACGGCGTCGGCGAGTCGCTCATCGATTCCCACCAACGAAGCAGATGACTCGACGATGTGGAAGCTCACGCTCGCACCCTCGGACGACGTCGAGGGGGTCGGCGGACCCGCGAAGCGTTGCCCCGCCAGGAATGCGGCCCCGAGCGCCGCTGCTCCGGTCAGTTTCCGGACTCCTCCCGATAGGGCCCGCCGCGACCGCGTGGCGTGCCATCCGGCGGGACCGACCAGGACCTCCTCCACCGGGGGGATCATCCGATACCCGCGACGGTGCACGGTCGCGATGAACCGCGGCGTTCGGACGTCATCGCTCAAGGCAGCCCGGATCTGCTTGATGGCCGTATTCAGGCTCTGATCGGCACCGGCCGGAGCGCCCGGCCACCCGGCCTCCCTGAGTTCCGAGCGTGTGACCAGGTCGCCCCGGCGGCTCACCAGGACCGCAAGAACCCGGGACGCCGTCGGACGGAGCGGCACCGGTGTGCCGCCCTTTCGCAGCTCCAGGGTTGCGGGGATGAAGGTGTAGCCGCCGAAGCGGAGCTGTCACCGGCTCCACGGCGGGACGACGTGGTTGGTCCTGGCGTAGGCGATGAGCTGGCCCAGGTGCTCGTGCATGTCGTTCATGGCCGTGGCCACGCTCGCATGGACGGGCATGGGTTGACCGAAGTACTCACCGTCCGCCATCCGCTCCGATTCGGACATTCCCTCCACCACGCCGACGAGGAACGCGAAGGACGTGTCGAGTTCCTGGACCATGTCCGCCTTCGACAGCGCGGCCGCGCGCTCCAGCTCTTCGAAGAAGCCTGGCTCGGAGGTCGACGGAGCGTCGTAGCCCCATCCGGTGGGGAAGAGGTGCGCCTCGGCCACGGCCAGGCCAAGGACCTCGCGGACGGAACGAACGCCTTCCATGGGTCGCCAGTCGTACTGGCTCTCGTCGAACGCCTCGGCGAGCGCCCGGAACTTCTCGTGCATGCCCTCGATGTCCCGAACCTGGACGTCCTGCCAGGTCGGCGCCTGGGCCTCGACCCTCCCGGTCCCGAGCACTGATCCCATCACCATCGCCACCACCAGCCCACCGACTGCTTTCCTCAGCATGTCATCCCTCCTAGTGTCGGATCCCTTCCACAACCACGTTCCGCTCGGCCCATCCTACGAGGTGCGACCATGGAAATGACAACTCCCCGGCTCCCCACGGGTTGGCGTGGCGTACTGGCGATGGGTCTCGGGCTGTCGGTGTTCGGGTGCGGTGGCGGGGTGGAGCCCGCCGACCTGGTGCTCGTCGGCGGTCCGGTGGTGACGCTGGAGGATACCGGCGTCGTCGATGGCATCGCGGTTCGCGGCGACGAGATCGTCGCGGTGGGGGACGAAGCCGAGATTCGACGGTACGTGGGAGAATCCACACGGGTCATCGAGCTGGATGGACGGTCGGTCCTGCCGGGCCTGGCCGACAACCACTTCCATTCCATCGGCGGCGGTCCGGGGGTGGACCTCTCGGAGACCCGAACCCTCGACGAGGTCCTGTCGGCTATTGCGGCCCGAGCCGCCGAGACTCCCGTGGGCGACATCGTCGTCACCAACAGCGATTGGCACGAAGGGCAGCTCGCGGAGCAACGGCTCCCGTACCGAGACGACCTGGATCGGGCCACGTCGAGCCATCCCGTCGTCGTCGTTCGCGGCGGGCACGAGTACATCCTGAACAGCGCCGCCCTGGACCGCTGGGGCATCGACGAATCGGTCGAGTCTACAGAAGGCGGTCGGATCGGTCGCTACGCAGACGGGCGGCTCAACGGTGAGCTGGTGGATCGTGCCAAGGATCTGGTGGAGCTTCCGCCCCGTCCGACACGGGGTCGGTCCGAGGAGATGGCCGCGCTCCGAGATGGCTATGAGGTGCTGATCCGCAGGGGCCTGACGGCCGTACGGCACCCGGGCGGCTCGGTGGAGCAGTTCGAGATGATTCGCGAGCTCCACGAGGGGGGTCGACTGCCCCTCCGCGTCGAGTACCTCTTTCGGGCGCCGCGCTCCGGCTCCCCCGAGGATCTGGAGCAGGCGATGGCCACATGGCCGCCGGAAGGAGGCGACGAGTGGCTCAACGTGGGCGGCGTGAAGCTCGGGGTGGACGGGGGCTTCGAAGGAGGACTCATGCGCGAGCCCTACGAGGCGCCGTGGGGGGAGGAGGGCACCTTCTTCGGGCTTCAAACCGTCCCTCGAGGGCCCTTCATCCAGTCCCTCCGGGTTCTGCGACAAGCCGGGCGGAGGGTGGCGACCCATGCAGTGGGCGACGCGGCCATCGACCTGGTTCTCGACGGGTACTTGGTCGCCGACAGCGTAGCGCCGTTGGCCGGGGAGCGGTGGGTGCTGGAGCACGGCTTCATCCCCAGGGACGACCACTTCGCCGTGATGCGCGACCTCGGCGTCGTTGCGTCCGTCCAGCATCACCTCTACCTCGCGGCGCCCAGTCTCGTGCAATACTGGGGCGAGGAGCGGGCGAGCTGGACGACACCTCTGAGAGCGTACATCGAGGCCGGTGTCCCGGTCTCCCTGGGGACGGATTCGCCGGTGGTGCCGTACGATCCGTGGTGGGTGCTCCATCACTTCACCACCCGGGAGACCATCAGTGCGGGCGTGTTGGACGGTGCTCAAGCGGTGAGCCGTCTCGAGGCCCTCCGGGCGGCGACGGAGGGGTACGCCCACCTGGTCTTCGCCGAGGAGCGGCGGGGGACTCTGGCGCCTGGAAAGCTCGCGGACCTCATCGTGACGGCCGAATCATTTCTGGACTGTCCCGATCCGTGTCTGGAGACCATGGAGGTCGACCTGACGGTGGTAGGCGGGCGGATCGTCTGGGAACGCTGACGCCTCGCGCGGGGCGCGGACCTCTCGCCAGGACCCGCGACCAGCCCTAGCTTGGCCTCCCGCCTCGGGTGGGCGTGAGCGAGGGCTCGCCGTCGACCGGAGGGGACCGTCCACAACGCAGCAGCGAGGTATGGCATGTTCACCCGCGCATCCTTCCTGACCACCGCCGCATGTCTGGGCCTGGCGCTTCTCGCGCCGCAGCAGGTCGCCGCCCAATCCGGCGAACTCCGGACCCTCGACCTCGAGATGTACCTCGAGCTCGAAAGTGTCTCCAACCCCCAGATCTCCCCCGACGGCGCGAGGATCGTCTACACCCGGGGGTGGGTGGACAAGATGAACGACAGCCGGGAGTCGTCTGTCTGGATCATGAACGCCGACGGCTCGCGGAACCGTTTCCTCGTCGATGGCTCCGGTCCGATCTGGTCTCCGGACGGGACGAGGATCGCGTATACGGCCCGCGGCGAGCCGAGCGGCAGCCAGATCTTCGTGCGGTGGATGGACGACGAGGGGGCGACGAGCCAGGTGACCCGACTCACCAAGAGCCCGAGTGGGATCCGTTGGTCGCCTGACGGCGAGCACCTCTCGTTCAGCATGAACGTCGACGGTGAGCCGGCCTTCTCGGTGTCCCCTCCGGGCCGACCCGACGGCGCCGAATGGACGGCGCCACCGAAGGTGGTGACCCGGGCCGACTACCGGCAGGACCGCGTCGGCTACGTCGACGAGGGATGGCGTCACGTCTTCGTGGTGCCGGCCATCGGTGGGACGGCACGCCAGCTCACCGACGGTGACTGGAATCACTCGACGGGTGAGTGGACGCCGGACGGCAGCGAACTGGTCTTTTCGTCGCTCCGTACGGATGACGCCGAGCTCTCCTGGCGCGAGTCCGAGGTCTATTCGGTGGATGTGGCGTCCGGTCGGATCCGCCAACTGACGACCCGCCGTGGTCAGGATTCCAGCCCGCTCCCGTCGCCGCGTGGCGACGTCATCGCGTACCGGGGCACGGACTTCCACGACGACACCTATCGGAACTCGGGCATCTACGTCATGAACCGGGACGGTTCGAATCCCCGACTCATCTCGGGAGACTTCGACCGCTCGATCAACGGTATGGAGTGGGCCACTGATGGCACCGGCCTCTACCTGACGGTGAGCTCCGAAGGTACCCGCAACCTGTACTTCGCATCGGTGACCGGTGGCGTGCGGCAGCTCACCGACGGTGAGCACATGTTCGCGCTCAGTTCCTTCAGCCGGAATGGGCGTGCCGTGGGGACGTTCACGAGCCCTCAGGTCCCCAGCGACATCGTCGCCTTCGACCTGTCGAATCCAGACGCCCGCACCCAACTGACGCGGGTGAACGACGACATTCTCGCGGGGGTGACGCTAGGAGAGGTTGAAGAGATCTGGTACGAGTCGGTGGACGACTACCAGATCCAGGGGTGGATCGTGAAGCCCCCGGACTTCGACCCCAACCGGCAGTACCCGCTCATGCTCTCCATCCACGGTGGGCCCCACGGCATGTACAACGTGGGATTCAACTTCGGATGGCAGGAGCATGCCGCGAACGGCTACGTCGTTCTGTACACGAACCCCCGAGGGAGCTCCGGCTACGGCAGCGCCTTCGGCAACGCCATCAAGAACGCGTACCCGGGCAAGGACTTCGACGACCTCATGAACGGCGTCGACTACGTGATCGATCAGGGCTACATCGACGAAGACAACATGTTCGTCTATGGATGCTCGGGCGGCGGTGTCCTGACGTCATGGGTGGTGGGTCACACCGATCGCTTCGCCGCCGCGTCGGCGAACTGCCCCGTGACCAACTGGCTGTCCTTCGTCGGTACGACGGATGGAATCGGCTGGTACCGCAACTTCGAGAACTTCCCCTGGGACGACCCGAGTGAGCACCTCCGCCGCTCGCCGCTCATGTACGTTGGGAACGTCTCGACGCCCACGATGCTCATGACCGGTGAGAACGATCTCCGGACGCCCATGCCCCAGACCGAGGAGTACTACGCGGCGCTCAAGGTGCTGGGCGTGCCCACGGCCATGATCCGTTTCCAGGACGAGTGGCACGGGACGTCGAGCAATCCCTCGAACTTCCTCCGCACCCAGCTCTTCCTGAGGAAGTGGTTCGAGATGCACTCGAGGGGGAGGCCGATGACGGACGGGTAGCCTATTCCGCCTTCAACGCCCCGATCGGATCTACTGACGCCGCTCGTCGGGCCGGCACATACACCGCGAGCAGGGCCACCGCCAGCAACATGGCCGGCACCAATGTGAACGCGACCGGGTCTACGGCACTGACGTCATAGAGCAGGCCCTGCACGAGTCGGGCGGCGCCGAGTGCGGCGGCTAGCCCGACGACGGTTCCGATGACGGCCAGCCTGAGGCCCTCTCCGAGCACCAGTCTCACCACGGAGCCGCGATCGGCTCCCATGGCCACACGGATGCTCAGCTCGCGTCTTCTCTGTGAGACCGAATAGGCCATGACGCCGTAGATGCCAACCGCCGCGAGGACGAGTCCCAGGAGACCGAAGATGCCGAGCACAGCGCCGCCCAGCCGGGCCGGCAGGAGGGCGATGCCCATGTGGTCTTCCATGGTGCGGACATCGTAGACCGGCATGTCGGCGTCCACGCTTCGTACAAGTGCGCGGACGTCCTGCATCACCGATTGGGGATTGGCGGGGGTTCGGGCCACCAGGGTCATGTCCGACTGGAAGCGCTGCCGGTACGGCATGTACATGAACTCCGTCGGGTCCTCCCCCAGACTCCCGTACTTGCCGGTCTCGACCACCCCAACGACGGTCCACGCCGCCCCCGCGGTCTCAACGGTCTGGCCGACCGCGGACTCGCCGGGCCAGAAGCGCTCAGCGAAGCGACGGTTGATCACCATGACGGGCGGTGCGTCGGCGTCATCGGCCTCGGTGAAGGA
Source organism: Longimicrobiales bacterium (assembly GCA_965229435.1). GTDB lineage: Bacteria > Gemmatimonadota > Gemmatimonadetes > Longimicrobiales > Gaopeijiaceae > UBA2589. The sequence continues at coordinate 1,104,631 of CBDDJE010000001.1, read as the reverse complement.
CCGCCCCTCCAGGAGGTCGATGCCCATGGTTTCCACGTATCCTTCGCTCACGTAGCTGTAGCGGAGACTCGATCGTTCGTTCTCGGCGAACTCGTAGCCCGGAATGGCCACGCCGCGATCGCTGGAGTTGAGGCCCAACGGTGGCGAGTTGGTGAGCGCGACCGAGGCGACTTCGGGCATGCGGGCCACCTCGTCGAGCAGACGATCCCAGAAATCGCGCGCCTGGACTTCGTCGTAGCCTTGGAGCTGGGGGTCCACGGACACCATGGCGAGGTTGGCGGGATCGTTGAACCCCGGATCGATCCGGGTGGCGGCTTGAAGACTGCGCAGGAAAAGTCCGGCGCTGGTCAACAGGAGGAGGGAGAGCGCGATCTGGGCCACCACGAGACCACTACTGACCCGCGAGCGCCCCACCTTGCCCCCTACTCCCTTCACCGACGATACGGTATCGGTCTTCGCGGCCTGGAGGGCAGGAGCCATGCCGAAAGCGAATCCGGCCGCTAGAGAGACCGCCGCGGTGAAGAGCAGCACGGTCGTGTCCATCTCTACGCCCACTGACCATGGTCCGTCGATGGGTGGCCGGAACGCGGCGAGGAGGCCGACGGAGACGTTGGCGATGGCAAGACCGGCCAGGCCGGCCACGAAGCTGAACGTGAGGCTCTCTGTGAGAAGTTGCTGGACGATCCGGCCACGGCCAGCCCCTAGACTCAGGCGGATGCCCATCTCCCGCCGCCGGTCCCGGGCCCGAGCGAGGAAGAGGTTGGCCACGTTGACGCACGCGAGAAGGAGGAGGAGTCCGACCACGGCCATCATGACCGTGCTCATCCCCATCTGGGCAGCGCCGAATGTGGGATGGATGCCGGCCTCGCTCTGGAGGACGAGCGTCGTTCCAAGCTGATCGTCGTACGATCCGGGATACTCCTCCCGGAGCTGGGCGAGGACCACGTCCATTCTCTCGGCGGCGCGCTCCAAGGTGATCCCGTCACCCATCCTGCCGATGACGTTCATGCTGTTGCTGCCCCGCGCACTGAGGACGTCGAACCCCGGTCGCACGACGTTGGCCATCATGAGGGGAACGAAGATGGGGGGCTCGGCTATGGACATGGGTCCGTTGAAGTCGCCGGGCGTCACACCGACGATCTCGAACGGGTGCCCATTGAGTGTGATGGACCGGCCCACCACTCCGCGGTCACTGCCGAACCGCGTTTGCCAGAAGCCGTGGCTGATGACGGCCACCGGGTGTGCACCCGGGTCGCGATCTTCGACCCCCGGAAGGAAGGTACGCCCGAGCGCCGGCTGGACGCCGTAGGTCTGGAAGAAGTTGGCCGACACGACCAGGCCCATGGTACGCTCATTCTGACCGTCCGCCGCGATGGACATGGGCTCGAAGTACCACGACGCGACATTCTCGAAGACGTCGCTGGTGCGGTCGCGCACGTCCTGGTAGTGGGGCACCGAATTGGATCCGAATTCGATCCCGGCCCACTCGCGGTAGATCTGCACGAGTTCGTCGGGGTCTTCCGTTCCCGGGAGGGGACGCAGGAGCACGCCGTGGACGGCGGAGAAGGTGGCGGCGTTCAACCCTATTCCCAGGGCGAGGGTCACGACCGCCGCGACCGTGAACATAGGATTCTTCACCAACATGTGGAGGCTGAAGCGCAGGTCCCGGAACACGTCGTTGATCATCGATTCGATTCCTCTTCGATCGGGCCGAGGCCGTGCCAACGGGACCGACATCATGAAGTCGCGGAGAAGGAAGGCGATGAGGCGCAGGCCTCCTGTGGTGCCCCGAAAGCGAGGTTCGCCGCGTCGATCGTCGAAGGCTTGCAGCAGGTCGCTCTCGAAGCGGTTGCGGAAGTCTCTCGGGTAGAGGGCCAGGAGCCGCCGGTAGAGGCTGCGCAGGCGGTCTCGGGGCTTGGAGGGGTCACGGTCCAGCCGCTGGTCCTTCGGCGGAGGGGGAACCCGATTCGCGTGGGGCGTCTCGCTCACCCCAGACGCTCTCGGACGGCAGCGAGTGCCCTCGCCAACCGTTCAGCCTCCGCACGGAGCGCCGCCGAGCCCAGGCCGGTGATCCGGTAGTAGCGCCGGCGTTCGGCATGAAGCCCATCGTCTCCCGGGTTGGCCGCCTCTTCGATGAGGCCTGAGGCCACCATGCGCTGTAGCGATCCGTACAAGGTGCCCGGGCCCAGAACCAACTGGCCGTGCGTGAGCTCTTCGACCTCCTGGGCGATGGCGTATCCGTGGGTAGGACCCGCGGACAACGCCACCAGCATGTGGAAGACGGTGGGCGTCAGCGGAAGGAGGTCGGCCAGCTGATCTTCGTACAAGGAGAGCCTCGGCGATTCGACCCTGGGCGGCTTCATACATCCGTGAGCGATATATGTCACCTACGGATGCACCATCCCTATGGTTTCAGATGGCCCTCTCGTAGATTCGCCACCGCTTGTGGACCTGGAGCCCCATGGCTTCGAGTGGGGCTCGCAGAGCCTCGTTGTCCTCCAGGATCCACGACGCCTCCGCTCCTTCGAAGCCGATCTCGCGCGCACGGCGAGCGGCTTCATAGGCGAAGAGCGGAAAGAGCCCCCGGTTTCGATAGTCCCGTCGGAAGCCGAGAAGAACGATCCGGCCCCAACGGACCTTCGGGAGACGGGTCAGGAGCTTGGCGATGTCCCACGGCCACAAGCGTCCGGACGGGATGTCGACGAGCACGCGGTTGATGTCGCGTGCCACCATCATGACGCCCACCATCTCACCGTCGACTTCGGCGGCGAAGGAAAAGTCCTCGGCGATGACCTGCTTGAGGTCCCGAGCCGTGTGCCAGAACTCCTCCCAATCCGGCGGCACGAAGCCCCAGTTGTCGGACCAGGCATCGTTGTAGAGGGTCAATGCCTTCCTGGCCTCTGCCTCGAGGTCGTCGACGTCCAGCTGCCTGAATCGGACGCCGCTTCGCTCCATCGTGCGCTCGGCCAGGCGCCGAAGGCGCTCGGGTAATGCGAGGGCTCCCTCGGCCTCGATGCTGTAGGCGAGGAGGTCCTGGGCTTTCGCGTAGCCGGCCCCCTCGAGGAGGGCCGCGTAGTACGGTGGATTCCAAGGAGTCATGATCGCCGGTGGCTGGGCGAAGCCGCCGATCAGGAGCCCGGCTTCGTGGTTGAGTGATGGATGCACCGGGCCTCTCGACACCTCGAGGCCCCGCTCACCGAGCCACGCCTCGGCCCTTTGCAGCAGGGCGTCGGCCACCTCGCCATCGTCGACGCACTCGAAGAAGCCGAAGAAGCCAACGCGGTCATCATGATGACGATTGTGGCTGCGGTTCTCGACCGCCGCGATGCGACCGAGAGGGCGTCCGCCGCGTTCGGCGACGAAGAGCGCACGGGAGGCGTTCCGGTAGAATGGATTGCGACGGGGGTCGAGGGCGTCCCTCACCATCGCCCGGAGTGGTGGGACCCACGTCCCGGGCCTGTCGGCCAGAATCGTCCAAGGGACATCGACGAAGCGGGCCGTTCCGGACCGGCCTGAGACCTCCCGCACGGTGACCGTCATTTCAGGCGGTGCGCTCCACGGTTTCGCCGAACAGCTCGGGAGCTCGAGCCACCCACCGCTGGAAGGCATCGGTGCGCTCTACCGGCGGTGGCGTCGGCTTCTTCCAGAAGGCGTCGAGGTCGGCGTAGGACCCGGACCGCGCGACGCCGTTTCGCTCGGCGTCCCAGGCGTTCAGCACTTGCTCGAACTGGCCCTCCGTAGGGACGGCGAGCGCCGGTTTACCCAGGTAGTGCGCCTCGCATAGAGACTCGAATCCGGCTGACCCCACATACGCGCGGCACCCGGCGAGGTGGTGGAGAAAGGCCCGGTCGCTGAGGGGGTGTGCGTGAAAGCCATGGGGCGCCTCGTCGGTGAGCGCCTCCTCGCCCCCCTCCACGTAGCAGTGGACGGGAACGTCGGCGCGGCCGTCCTGCCAGGCGGCCAAGGTGTCTGCGTACCCGGGGTTGAGCGCATAGGCGAGGAGGTAGTCGCCCTGCGTCGGGGTCAGGTCGCTCAGCCCGGGACGGAGGAGCGGAGGTGCGACGTCCAGGCCTAGATGGGGCTGGGGAGGAAGCCGGCGGAAGGCCAGCGCCACTTTCCGTTCCGAGCCCGCCGCCGTCGCCCGGGCGTACGCGAGGACGGTGCGGCGCACGCGTGCAGGTCCCGGGGCGTCGTGCAGCTCGGGGTGGAGAAAGACGTAGTTGTGCGCCACCGCCAGCGCAGGCACATCGCTGGGAAACAACCTTCTTGAAATCCCGCCGAGGAAATCCAGGAAGTTCACGATGACGTCGGCGTCGGCGGTTCGCTCGGCGATAGATACCATAGAGCGAAAGAAGGCGGGGCTCCGTCGCAGGGCATCGGCGAGAGTGCGACCCACCGAGAGTCCCTGGCCGTCGCGGCCGGCGACCTGGACAGGGGCCTCGAAGGGACGGACCGGCGCCTGGATCCCGTCCACGAAATACTCCGGGATGGAACGGTGCGGGCTTCGGCCCACGAGCACCTCCACCACTTCATGTCCGGCATCGCGTAGGAAGGACGCCAGGGCGAGCGCCTGGGTCATGTGCCCGCGACCCTCCCCCTGGACGACGAACGCCACCTTCAGAGCACCCATGCCACAAGGTTCCTCAGGCGTGTCACTTCATCAAGCGGACCCCCCGTCACCTTTACCGATTTCCGCGGCTCCTCTACCTTCGAAAACTGAAGATCCAACGACTTTTCCCGGTCCCTCGGGGATCCCGGTTCCATAGAGAGAGGCCCGCGTGGCTGAGAGCACTTCCTTCGATCTGATCGTCATCGGTAGCGGCCCTGGCGGATATGTTGCTGCCATCCGCGCCGCGCAACTCGGGATGAACGTCGCTTGCGTCGAGACCGAAGCTCTCGGCGGAGTCTGCCTCAACATCGGCTGCATTCCGACCAAGGCGATGCTGACAAGCGCCCTCCTCGCCAACGAGATGAAGGAGGGTGAGCAGCACGGCATCATGGCCAAGGACGTCACCTTCGACCTGGGCCCTGCTCAAGAGCGGAGTCGCCGGGTCGTGAAGCAGATGACCAACGGCATCGGTCACCTCTTCAAGAAGAACAAGGTGACCCATCTCGACGGTTACGGTCGCCTCGCCGGCAAGGGCAAGGTCGAAGTCGAATCCTCCGACGGATCGAAGAAGAAGTACGACGCGAAGAATGTCATCATCGCCACAGGCTCGCGGCCGCGAAACCTGCCGTCGCTCCAGATCGACGAAGACCGCATCTGGTCGTCCACGGGCGCCCTCATGCAGACGTCGGCCCCCGAGGGGCTCTTCATCGTGGGTGCCGGCGCCATCGGGATGGAGTTCGCCGACGTCTACGACGCCTTCGGCTCCAAGGTCACGGTCGTCGAGGCACTGGATCGCATCCTCCCGTTGGAAGATGCCGAGGTGTCGAAGTTCATGGAACGGACCTACAAGAAGCGCGGCATGGACATCCATGCCGGCGCCCGTTTCGAGAAGGCCGAGATCAAAGGCGACGGTGTCACGGTCACCTTCACCGACAAGAAGGGCGACTCCCACACCATGGATGTGGACTACGTCCTCTCCGCAGTCGGTCGGGTACCGAACTCCGAGGACGTGGGCCTCGACTCCGCGGGTGTGAAGACGGACGATCGTGGCTTCATCCAGGTCGACGCACACCTGAGGACGAACGTCGAGGGCGTCTACGCCATCGGGGACGTCGCCGGTCGGCAGCTTCTGGCGCACAAGGCGTCCCACGAGGGCATCGTCTGCGTCGAGCACATCGCCGGCCAGGGCCACCACACCGTCGACTACGGCAACGTTCCCAACTGCACCTACTGTCATCCGGAGGTGGCCTCCGTCGGGTTGACCGAGGAGGAGGCGAAGGAAGCCGGCCACGACATCGAGGTGGGCAAGTTCCCGTGGGTCGGCATCGGCCGCGCCGTCGCGTCGGGACACAGCGACGGCTTCATCAAGGTCATCCGCGACAAGAAGTACTCCGAGATCCTCGGCGCCCACATCGTCGGGCCCCACGCCACCGAACTCATCGCCGAGTTCGTTGTGGGCCGTCACCTCGAATCGACCGTCGAGGAGATGGAAAAGGCCATGCACCCACACCCGACTCTCTCCGAGGGAGTTGCGGAAGGTGCACTCGCCGCGTTAGGTCGAGCTATCCACGTCTGAGCGAGTCCGCCATATGAACCCGAGCGCAGCAATGATGACGCCCAACGTCGATCGCCCCGCCGACAGGGAGTGGACCGACGATCAGAATACGGCTTTGCGGCTTTGGGTCATCCTGGCGCGATGCCACGCGACGTATGCCAAGGCCATCGCGGCGAAGGTCCAGGAGTATGGCCTTACGACGCCTCAGTTCGGCACGCTCGAAGCACTCTATCATCTGGGGCCGCTCTCGCTGGGAGAGCTCGCAGACAAGCTGCTGGTCACCGGCGGGAACGTGACCTACGTCATGGACCGGCTTGAGGATCAGGGGCTGGTCTATCGGTTCCGGCGTCCGGACGATCGGCGTGTGATCCAGGCGAAGCTCACCCCGGAAGGGCGAGAACTGGTTGCCGACGTCTTCCCCGGCCACGTCTCCTTCGTAGAGCACCTTTCCAGGCATCTCAGCACGGAAGAGCAAGGTCAGCTGGCCGACCTGCTGAAGCAGCTGGGGACGGGAATCCAGGAGCGCGACCTCTAGGGCCGCACACTCCTAGGGTCGTCTGGAGTTCGAGGGCCTGACCGAGCCGCCACGACTACGATGCTGTTGAAGCGAAGCCTTCAGGCCGGCTGACCCTCCGGCAGATCCAGCTCGACCTCGATCCCACGGATCTCGAGGATCCTGAGAAGAGCCTCCCCGATCTTGTTGTTCGGCGTCGAGGCGCCGGCGGTGATCCCCAGGTCGAATGCCCCTTCGGGTATCCACTCGGTCTCCACCACTTCGTCGGCCGCGGGGTCGAGTTCCGGCTTGTGCCGGATGGTTCCCTGGTCGACGTCGATGCAGTTGGCGTCCTCCACGTGGAAGGTCGTGGTGTGCTGACGGCAGAGATGGGCCAGGTGGTTCGTGTTCGACGAATTGTATCCGCCGATGACGAGCATGAGCTTCGGCGGCTGCTCCATCATCTCCGCCACGGCGTCCTGCCGCTCCTGGGTCGCCGAGCAGATAGTCCCGAACGAGCGGAAGTGTGTGGAGGCGTGCTCTTCGTCGAACCGTTCGACCATGGCCTCGTGGACCTTCCACCCTATAGCCAGGGACTCCTTGGCCAACATCGTCGTCTGGTTGGCCACCCCGATGTACTCGAGGTCGACGTCGGGGTCGAAGCCCGGCGACGCCTTCTTGGCGAAGTGCGCCATGAATGCCTCGCGGCTCAGGTGGCCCGGCCGCTTGGCGATGTAGTCGAAGAGTAGCTCGCCCTCTTTCATGTCGCGGACGATGATGTACTTGCCGCCGTCGTACTTGTTGACCTGCGACGCCGTTGCCCGGGACTCCTCGTGGGTGTACTTGCCGTGGATGACGGCGGTGAAGCCGTCCTTGGCGTAGTTCTCGACACGCTTCCACACGTGGAGTACGGAGCCGCAGGTGGTGTCCACGAGAATACAGCCCAACTCGCGTAGCTCCTCGAAGTCATGGAGCGTAACGCCGAACGCCGGAAGGATCACCACGTCGTCGGGTGTGATCATCGAGAAGTCGAAAGATCCATCGGACTCCGGATAGATGAACGAGATCCCCATCTCGGTCATCCGGTGATTCACGTGTGGATTGTGGATGATCTCACCCACCAGATAGATCTTCTTGTCCGGGAACTTGTGGACCGTCTCGTACGCGTAGTCGACGGCCCGGTCCACGCCGTAGCAGAAGCCGAACTCCTGGGCGAGGCGGACGGTGATGTCGCCGAAGCGATCGGTGTACCCTCGGGAGCGGATCCGCTCCACCAGGGCCGACTGATACTCGGCGTCGATGAGGGGACGAAGCTCCTTCTTGAGCCCGAATCCCTTCCGGAAGTAGGTCTGCTCCATGAGCTGGCCTGTCGTGCGATCTATGAGGTGTGTGGGCGGACGCCCGCGTGTTCGAAGCTACACCCGGGGGGCGCTCCCGGTCCTGACAACTTCACGGTACGCGTGGTCCACCTCAACCGTCTGTTGCCACCGCGGCGCCCTGTGCGAGCGGGGACTCGGTCATGCCCTCGCCGCCCTGGACGGCGGGGCCCCTGAACCCAAGTGCCCCGGGGCCGGGTAGGGATTCCCATGAACATCCTCGGACGCCTCGCGCTCCTCTTCGTCATCGTCCCTATCGTCGAGCTGATCCTCCTCATCGAGATCGGACAGCTCGTGGGGCTCCTGCCGACCATCGCCCTCGTGATGTTCACCGGCATCACCGGCGCGTGGCTGGCCCGGGCGGAGGGGGTGCGGGTGTTCTTCCAGTTCCAGCGCGAGCTGGCCTCGGGGCGCCTCCCGGGTCAGTCTCTCCTCGATGCCATCTCCGTCCTCATCGGGGGCGCCTTCCTCCTGACGCCTGGCGTCCTCACCGACGTGGTGGGCTTCTCTCTTCTGGTGCCCCTCACCCGCCGATGGATCCAGAGGCGTGTTCGGAAGCGCCTGGAGAGGCGCATCGCCGACGGTACCATACGGGTCGTGAGCATGGGAACCGCGGGCGGTTTCGGTTTCGGTGCCTGGGACGGGTCCTCGGCGGATCCCGGGCCCACCGAAGACCAGGGCACGCGGCCGGATGTCGAGATCGGTCGCCGACCGACCTCGGGTGAGGGCGCCGCACAGGTGGGGGAGGCCCCCACCGGGTCGGGCCGGCTCGACCCTTCGAAGGGAATCGTCATCGACGCGGACGATAGGTAGGAGATCGACGCGGTCGCGAGCGCGCATCGTATCCGCGTATGGCCCGTGGAAGTCACGATGTCCTTCCGGTAGCTTCTCCTCATGACCAAAGACATCGCATTCCTCGAGCGCCTGCTCGACGCTCCAGGTCCCTCGGGCTTCGAGACCCGAGCGGCCCGGGTGTGGCGTGAGGAGGCCGAGACGTTCGCCTCGGATGTCCGCGTGGACGTGAGCGGAAACTCCTTCGCCACCGTGAACCCCGATGGGGCTCCCCGGGTGATGCTGGCGGGCCACATCGACGAGATCGGCCTCCAGATCACCCATATCGACGAAGACGGATTCCTCTACTTCGACGGAATCGGTGGCTGGGACCCCCAGGTGCTGGTGGGCCAGCGAGTCGCGATTCTCGGACGGGAAGGCGACGTGCCCGGCGTCGTCGGGAAGAAGGCCATCCACCTCCTGGAAGCGGAGGAGCGCACCAAGGCGTCCAAGACCAAGCAGCTCTGGGTGGACGTGGGCGCAGCGAACCGCGACGGGGTGGCGGAATTGGGGCTTCGGGTCGGCGACCCCATGGTCATCGCTCAGGGGATGGTGCGTCTGGCCCGGGACCTCATCGCCAGCCGGGCCATCGACGACCGCATCGGGGCCTTCGTCGTCCTGGAAGCCATTCGCCTTCTGGCCGAAGACGCCGGGTCGCTGGCCGCTTCGGCGACGGCGGTCGCCACCGTCCAGGAGGAGATCGGCTACCAGGGTGGTGGTGCCCGGACGAGCGCGTACCAGCTCGAACCCGACGTGGCTATCGTCGTGGACGTGACGTTCAGCACCGACGTTCCCGACATCGACAAGAAGGAGCTCGGCGAGCACGAGTTGGGGGGCGGTCCGGTGCTGAGCCGGGGTTCCGCCGCCCATGCCGAGGTCTTCGAGCGCCTCGCCACCGTGGCCGAGGCGGAGGGCATCCCCTACACCATACAGGCGTCGCCCAAGGCGACGCGTACCGACGCCGATGGCATCCACCTCACTCGGCGGGGGGTGCCCACTGGCCTGATCTCGGTGCCCAACCGCTACATGCACTCTCCCAACGAGGTGGTGAGCGTCGAGGACCTGTTCAACACGGCGCGGCTCATCGCGGCCTTCATCCGCGAACTGGACGAGACTACCGACTTCACGCCCCGATAGGGCTCTCACCGGCGATTCGGGTCGGGCCTTCTGGTCGCGTCCGGATCCGATGGCGGAGCCGTTTCCGTGATCTGTCGGCACGTTGACGCGATCTGGCGGTATTTCTACCCTTCGTGCCCGCTCGGGACGGGACCGCGGATTCCTCGCTCGGAGGACGCCGACCCGGGAGGTTCGGGGGCCGACACATCGTCGTAGCCCTCTTGCAGTGAGCTCGCACGGGACCGCGCCGTCGCGGGTGGAACACTTCGATTTGGACGTAACCGATGCTGGACGCAGGAAGTCTCATCAAGGATCTGCAGGAGATGCGCGACGAGGGTCACCTCTCCGACGCCCTCCTCCGCAAGGCCGTTCGGGAGATCTCGAGCGAGGGTCGCTTCGATTGGGTGGGTGTCTACCTCCTCAAGGAAGAGGACCAGGAGCTCTGGCTCCACAACTACGTCGGCGAGCCCACCGAGCACGCCAAGATTCCCGTGGGCGAAGGCGTGTGCGGTCGTGCCGTCGCCGAGCGGACCAACCTCAACATTGCCGACGTGAGCGAAGAGGAGAACTATCTCGCGTGTTCTCCTGAGACCCAGTCGGAGCTGGTGATCCTCATCCGTGCCGGGGACGACATCTTCGGCCAGATCGACATCGACTCCGACGAGAAGGGCGCCTTCACCGAGGATGACGAGATCGCGCTCATCGGTGTGGCGGACAAGCTCGCCGAGCAGCTGGCTGCGGAACGACGGGACGCTTCCTGACCGATCACCCGGCGTTCGTTACCGCGGACAACCCCGGCCCCTTCACACTGGACGGGACGCGGAGCTATCTGGTGGGGCGACGACGGCTCGCCATCATCGACCCGGGCCCGGACGTGGATTCCCACGTCCGGGCTTTGGCGTCCCGGGCTGCCGACGCCGCTTCGGTGAAGCTTCTTCTCACGCACGGACACTCCGATCACGCCGCGGCCGCCCCTCGTCTCGCGGCGGCGTTGGGCGCCGAAGTGTTGGGCCCGGGCGGCGTAGCGGGCGTTACCCGGCCTGTCGAAGAAGGAGATGCAGTGGAGACCGACGACGGCATGTTGGTCGCCTTCCACACCCCCGGACATACCCGAGAGCACTTGGCCTTCCACTGGCCGGAGGGCGGAGCCGTCTTCGTCGGAGACCTCCTCCTGGGTCGGGGCGACACGACCTGGGTGGCCGAGTATCCAGGGTGCGTCCACGACTATCTCGAGACCCTCGACCGCCTCGACGCCGTGGGTGCCGACGTGCTGTATCCTGCCCACGGTCCTCCTCTCGAGGATGCGAGGGAGGCCATAGCGCGCTTTCGGCACCACCGGCTGGAGCGGATCGAGCAGGTCCGGCGGGCACGGGAGGCACACCCCGACGCCGATGCCGAGGGGCTCGTGGATGTGGTCTACGGCGATACGGTTCCCGGCTCCATGCGTGGGGCGGCCCGGAAGTCGCTGGAAGCCGTGGTCCACCATCTCGATTCCCACGGCTGACCGTATTGCACGCCCGCTCGGGCGTGGGGTATCGTCTCCCATGACCGAGCCGCTCTCCCCTGCACTCGTGCGCCAACTCCGATCCATCGTCGGGGCCGACCACGTCATCACCGACCCCGACCGGCTCTTCGTCTACGAGTCCGACGGCCTATCGGCGTATCGTGTCCGGCCGAGGGCGGTGGTTCTCCCCGACACCACCGACGAAGTCGCCGAGGTGGTGCGCACCCTCCACGCTGCTGAAATCGAGATCGTGCCCCGGGGGGCCGGTACGGGTCTTTCGGGTGGCGCCCTGCCGACGCCGGACGGGGTCATCGTCGGCACTGCTCGGATGAACCGGATCCTGGAGATCGATCCCCGCGACCGGATCGCCCGGGTCCAACCCGGCGTGGTGAACGCGCGACTCACTGACGCGACACGTCCCCACGGCCTCTACTATGCGCCGGATCCGTCCTCCCAAAGCACCTGCACATTGGGCGGGAATGTGGCCGAGAACTCGGGGGGACCCCACTGCCTCAAGTACGGGGTCACCACACGGTACGTAACGGGACTCACGGTGGTCCTGGCCGGCGGCGAGGTGGTGGAGCTCGGGGGAGCGGGGAGGGAGGCCGCCGAGGGACTCGATCTGGTGGGCCTCTTCGTGGGTTCGGAAGGATGCTTCGGAATCGCCACGGAGATCGAGGTCCGGCTCCTGCCTGCCGCGGAGGGCGTCCGCACACTCCTTGGGATCTTCGACACGATGGAGGCCGCGGGTCATGCCGTGACCTCCATCATCGGGTCGGGCCTCATGCCCGCAGCTGTCGAGATCGTCGACAAGGCCACCATCCGGGCGGTTGAGGCCAGCGTCTTCGCCGCCGGGTACCCGACGGATGCCGGCGCTGCGCTCGTCATCGAGTTCGACGGCACCGAGGAGGGGCTCGACGCCGACGCCGACCGCGCCGAGCAGTGTTGCCTTGCGGCGGGCGCCCGTGAGGTCCGCCGGGCCCGCTCGGAGGAGGAGCGGCTCGGGTTGTGGAAGGGTCGCAAGAAGGCCTTCGGGGCCATGGGACGCATCGCCCCCGACCTGCTGGTGCAGGATGCCACCGTGCCTCGCACCCGCCTGCCCGAAGTGCTGGCGAAGATCAGCGAGATCGGCACGCGATACGATCTCGAGATCGCCAACGTCTTCCACGCCGGCGACGGGAATCTGCACCCCAACCTCCTCTTCGACCGCGCGGATCCCGATCAGATGGCCCGGGTGGAGGCGGCATCCCACGAGATCATGGCGCTGTGCGTGGGTGTCGGCGGCACCATCACCGGGGAGCACGGTGTCGGCGTCGACAAGCGCGACTACATGACCCTGGTGCACAACGACGTCGAGCTCGACATGCTTCGCCGGGTGCGCCGTGTCTTCGATCCGGCGGGCCTTTTCAATCCGGGGAAGGTGATCCCCGACGAGGTCTCCGCATGACCGTCATCGATTCCCTTTCGTCGGTTCTGCCGGCCTCGACGCTGGCGGTCGAGCCGGCCGGCGTGTCGGCGAGCGCGTCGGCGGCCGGCCGAGATCCGGATGCCGTCGTGCGACCGGGCTCCACCGAGGAGGTGGCCGCGGTCATGGAGTGGGCGACTCGGGAAGGCGTCGGCGTGCTCCCGGTGGGAAGCGGCCGACGGGTGCGTCCGGTCCAGGGCGACGGCGGCTACGTACTTCTGGTCACCGACCGCCTGGCCGGCATACAGGAGTATGAAGCCGCCGACCTCACTCTGTCTGCTGGAGCCGGGACCGCCTTCGCTGCCGTGGCCGAAGCGCTGGCGGACAACGACCAGTGGGCCCCCTTCGATCCGCCCCGGGCGACTGAGCGGTCCCTCGGGGGACTCGTGGCGGCGGGCCTCTCGGGGCCCCTCCACATGGGGTACGGCGATCTCCGGAACCACGTTCTCGGACTCACTGTCGTCACCGGAGACGGACGGACGCTCCGTCTGGGTGGGCGGGTGGTCAAGAACGTCGCGGGGTTCGACGTCCTCAAGTCGGTGGTGGGCAGCCGCGGTTCTCTGGCCGTCGTGACGTCGGTGGTGCTCCGGGCGTTCCCGGTGCCTCCGGTGGACCGCACCCTCGTGGCGGAGGGGCCCTCGGTGATCGACCTCCTCGAACTCGCCCTCGGAGTGGGCACGGCGCCCGTCCTGCCTGTCTCTTCGGTGCTCGTCGATGCCCTGGAGGAGGCGGACGGCCGTCCGGCCCTCGTCGTGCGGCTTCACGGTGCCGAAGCGACGGTCGACGCCGATCAGCGACGCCTCGAGGAGCACTTGGGCGCCACCTTCCGCGTCGTCCCGGACATGGACCGCGCTGCCCTGCGGGACCATGCCGGAACCGGCGACGCGATGATCATCGCGTCGGCCCGACCGTCCCGCCTGGAGGTGGTCGTCGAAGCCTTGGGAGACCTCCAGCCCACGGCTCTCGCGGTCGACAGCTACGGTGGGCGCGTGCGTGCGACGGCTCCCGTGCCAGCTCGGGATGCCGCCGAGGGTGTCTGCCGCCGGATCGAAGGCGTGGGTGGAGCCGTGCGTTTCCACGCTCCCACCATGGGTGGTGAGGCGGTTCGGCTGGGAACGGGCCCCAGACCCGGCGAGGCGGCGCTCATCGAAGGGCTCCGGTCGGCTTTCGACCCGGGAGGAGTGCTGTGGCCAGCTCGACTCTGATGCGTGCGGAGCGGACCTTCGAGGTTCGCAGCCCGCGGGACGGAACGTTGGTGGCGACCTTCCCTCTCGACGGCCCCTCCGAGGTCGCGGCAGCCGTTACGGCTGCTCGGCGTGCCGGGACCGTCTGGGCGTCCAGATCCCCGTTCCGGCGTGTGGAGGCGTTGGTGAGGCTGGCCCACGCCTTCGAGGAGCAGAGCGACGAGCTTGCGACGGCCATCGTCGCCGAGACGGGTAAGCCGCGAGCGGAGGCTCTGGCCGAGGTCGCGGTCTGTGTGGACCTGATCCGGTTCTACCACGACCATGTACCACGGCACCTCGGGCCCCGCCGGGTCGGAACGGGCTGGATGTTCTGGAAGAAGGCCTGGGTCGAACGGGTCCCCCTCGGGGTCATCGGAATCATCGCGCCCTGGAATTATCCGCTGATCATCGCGATGGATGTCGTGACCGCCGCCTTGGCAGGCGGCAACGGCGTAGTCGTGAAGCCTTCGGAGCTGACACCCGTCTCGACGGCTCTCCTCCCGGAGCTCTTTGCCCGGGCCGGTTTTCCGGATGATCTCGTCCGGGTCGTGACAGGGGACGGATCGACCGGCGAGGCTCTCGTGCGTAGCGGCGTCGACAAGCTCTCCTTCACCGGGAGCACGGCCGTGGGCCGGAAGGTCATGGCCGCGGCCGCCGAGACGTTGACGCCGGTGACCTTGGAGCTCGGAGGGAAGGATGCGGCCATCGTTCTTGAAGACGCCGATCTGGCCCGGGCCGCGAAGGGCATCGCCTTCGGTGGCTTCTTCAACGCCGGACAGACGTGCATCTCCGTCGAGCGCGTCTACGTCGTCGAAGCCGTTGCGGCCGACTTCATCCGGCGGCTCGGCGCGGAGGCCCAAGCGCTACGATCGGGTATCGGCGGGAGGGTCGATGTGGGCCCGATGGTCACCGCGGAACAGTTCGAGAAGGTCAGCGGCCAGATCGAGGATGCCCTGGCGAAGGGTGGGGAGCTCGTTGCCGGAGGAGTCCCCGAGGACGGGCGGCGCGTGATGGCTCCTACGGTCCTGATCAATGTGGACCCGACGATGAAGGTTCACAGCGAAGAGACCTTCGGGCCGGTCCTCGCTGTGACCGTCGTACGCGACGAAGACGAAGCCGTTCGCCTCACGAACGCTTCGTCGTACGGGCTCTTCGCCAGCGTCTGGACGGGCAGTCGGCGACGCGGCGTGGACGTGGGCCGACGACTTCGTACCGGCGGTGTATGCGTGAACGACAGTCTCGCACACGCGGGCATCGGCGGCCTGCCCCTGGGTGGTGTTGGCGACAGCGGCTTCGGTAGCCGCCGGGGCCTGGAGGGTCTCAACGAGGTCACGCGCGCCCGCACGTTCCTGGCCGACCGGGCGGGACTCCGGTCGGAGCCTTGGTGGTTCCCCTACGACGAGCGAACCGAGCGGCTGACACAGGCGGTTCTTTCCCTGAGTGCGCGGGGTGGGCTCAAGGGCCTCGCCGCCGCCGCCTGGAGGCTGGTGGGGCGATGAGCGACACCATTCGCCTGGATGGGGGCACGGCCCGGATACGGCTGGCGGATGCCCTCGAGTCCCAGCAGGAGCGGCTGCTCCCCTGCGTGCATTGCGGCTTCTGCCTTCCGGCGTGTCCGACCTACAACCGGCTGGGGGACGAGGCCGATTCACCTCGTGGCCGCCTCCATCTGATGGGCGCGGTGGTTGAGGGCCGCCTGGACCCGGCGTCGGATGCCTTCCAGACACATATCGATCGATGCCTCGGCTGCCGAGCCTGTGAGCCCGTCTGTCCGTCTGGCGTCGAATACGGCGTGCTTCTCGAGGCCGCCCGGGAGACGGCCATCGAAGCGCGAAAGCCCGGGCTCCTCACCCGAGCGCTACTGGCCATCATGGCTTCCCGCGGCCTCAGCGCGCCCTTCTTCTTCGGAGGTCGGATCTTGCGCGCCACGGGTCTCGCGTCTCTCGCCGTACGGATCCTACCGGCCGCGGGGCTCCTCGGAAGTGGGCGAATGGCGATGGCCATGCTCGCGGCCACGAAGGGGTGGACACCCCCGTCCCGAGCGGGTGGCGGACGTGCGGCGATCGATCGTGGCGCGGATGGCGAAACCGGTAGAGCAGCGAAGGAGTCCAACTCCCCGGAGGCCCGTCGCACGGTGGGTCTCCTCCTGGGATGCGTGCAGGAGGGCCTGTACGACCGCATCAACAGAGCCACGGCCCGCACCCTCGAAGCCAACGGCTACCAGGTGGTGAAGGTCCGCGGGCAGGGGTGCTGTGGAGCCCTCCATGCCCATGCGGGAAGCCTGGAAGGAGCGCGCTCTCTCGCGAGGGTCAACATGGACGCATTCGAGGCGGCGGGGGTGGATTACGTCGTGGCCAACGCTGCCGGGTGTGGCGCCGCGATGAAGGACTACGACGTCCTCTTCGAGGCCGACTCCGAGCGAGCCGATTCGGCCGCCGCCTTCTCGGACCGCGTTCGGGACGTCACCGAACTGCTGGCCGACGTCGGTCCCCGGAAGGGCGCCGAGGTGGCCTACCGCGTGGCCTACGACCACCCCTGCCACCTCCTCCACGCCCAGGGTGTGGAGGAGCCACCGCTGAAGGTCCTCCGTGCCGTCCCCGGCGTCGAGGTCCGTGTCGTCGCGAACGCCGACGAGTGCTGCGGCGGGGCCGGTATCTACGGCCTCACCCACCCGGACCTCGGGGGTCGGATCGGCGGAGACAAAGTAGCTGCCGTCCGGGCGGAAGGCGCGCAGGCGGCGTGCACGGCCAACCCGGGATGTATGATGCAGATCGGCGCAGGTCTGCGTATCGAGGGAGCACCGTTGGACGTGGTGCATCCCGTGGAGATCCTCGACGAGAGCTACAGGCGGGCGGGCTACTACCGGTGACGACGAACTCCCAGGCTCGGGCGACCCTCGAGCACGTCCGAGGGCTCCGTGACGATTTCGTCGACTTCCTCTGCACCCTCTGCCGAGTCGAGTCTCCCTCCGACGCGCCGGAGACCCAGGTGGGCGTCCACGATCTCCTCACCCCCGCCTTCGAGGAACTGGGCTTCGATGTCGAGATCGTGCCCGGGTCGACGACGGGCGACCACTTCCTCGCCGCTCCCCGCGGTGTCGACGGTGACGCATCGACGCAGCTCGTCGTGGGCCACAGCGACACGGTTTGGCCGCTCGGGACGTTGGATCGGATGCCGGTGCGCGTGGTCGACGGCCGCCTGGAAGGCCC
Organism: Longimicrobiales bacterium; assembly: GCA_965229435.1. Lineage (GTDB taxonomy): Bacteria > Gemmatimonadota > Gemmatimonadetes > Longimicrobiales > Gaopeijiaceae > UBA2589. The sequence goes on along the minus strand of CBDDJE010000001.1, from coordinate 1,087,250 downwards.
TGGCGCGTTGGACATGAAGGGTGGGCTCACCTCCATCGTCTTCGCTCTTCGCACGCTGAGGGACCTCGGCCTCAGCCCGTCCGTTCCTCCGGTGATCTTCATCAATGCCGACGAGGAGATCGGGAGTCCGGACTCCAAGCCTCACGTCCGGCGGCTCGCCGCCGAGGCGAGCCGAGCCTTCGTGGTGGAACCTCCACTTGGGCTCGACGGACGTATCAAGACCGCCCGGAAGGGAGTGGGTGGCTTCACCATTACGCTCCGCGGACGAGCCGCCCACGCAGGTCTCGACCCTCTTTCGGGGGCCAGCGCCATCGGCGAGCTGGCGCACCTGGTCCAGAAGCTCCACGGACTCACCGACCACGATCGCGGCATCACGGTGAACGTCGGCCGGGTCGCCGGGGGGACGCGACCCAACGTCATCGCCGCCCAGGCTCGGGCGGATGTCGACGTTCGCGTGGTGACCGTCGCCGACGGGGAGGAGATCGAGGCGCGGATCCGAGGGATGGTGGCTGAGAACCCCGACGTGACCCTCGAGATCGACGGTGGAATCCGGGTGCCCCCGCTGGAGAGAACGCCGAGGAATCGTAGGCTTTGGGAGACGGCGCGGACTGCGGCCGGTGAGATGGGTCTCGTCCTGGATGAGGCGCTGGCGGGGGGCGGGTCGGACGGGAATACGACGAGCCTCTACACGGCGACCCTCGACGGCCTGGGGTGTGTGGGCGACGGGGCTCACGCTGACCATGAGCACATCCTGCTGGATGCCTCGCTGGAGCGGTGCGCGCTCCTGGCCCGGCTTCTCATGGCGCCGGTGGATACCGAGCCTCCACCCGAGGACCATGGATGAAACCTTGGCAGTCGACGGAGCCTCGAGTGTCGACGTGAGCGCTTCCCAGGACGGATACACGATTCGACCCTTTGCTTCGATGGAGGACTATCGGGCGTGCGTCGACCTCCAGGAGGCGACGTGGGGAGACGGTTTCTCGGAGCGCGTGTCGCCCGCCATTCTGAAGGTCAGCCAGATCCTGGGCGGGGTCGCCGCCGGCGCCTACGACGAAGCCGGCAATCTCGTGGGCTTCGTCTTCGGCCTCACCGGCGTCCGTGACGGCGAGACGGTGCACTGGTCGGACATGCTGGCCGTTCGTCCGGAAGTCCGGGACGCCGGTCTCGGTCGTCGGCTGAAGATGTATCAGCGCGAGGCGCTTCTGGCCGGGGGCATCGCGAAGATGTACTGGACGTTCGACCCTCTCCAGTCGAGGAACGCGCACCTGAACCTCACCCGCCTCGGGGTGGTGGTGCGCGAGTATCGGGTGAACATGTACGGAGAGAGCGACTCGCCCCTTCACCGGGGCATCGGCACCGATCGCTTCGTCCCCGTCTGGCTCCTCGACTCGGAACGGGTCCGACGCCGGCTGGAAGGTGAACCGGCGCCCGTCTTCGGCGATGTCCCGACTGCCCTCGAAGGGGAAGCTGCCGCCCTCGAAGAGGCAGATCCTGGAAGCGCCCCTCACCCCCTCCCCGGCACCCCGGACCTGGATCTCACGGGGAACGACGCGATCCGCGTGGTGATTCCGTCTGATATCGGAGCCGTCATGGCCGACGACATGGGACTGGCCGTCGCGTGGCGGGAGGCTACCAGAGCCGTTTTCGAGCGGTACCTGGTCGAGGGCTTCGAAGTCACCGAGTTCGAGCGAGGCCGACGGGTGTCGGCCTACCTGCTGACACGGAGGGGGGAAGCGAAGCCATGAGCCGTCCGACCATTGCCATCCTGGGAGCCGGGCCCATCGGATTGGAGGCGGCGGCGGCCGCAGCCGAGGCTGGGCTCGACTTCACCCTCTACGAGATGTCGGACCAGGTGGCGGGCAACGTGCGTTCGTGGGGTCATGTCGAGCTTTTCACGCCATGGTCGATGAATGTGTCACCTCGCGTGAGGCGGCTCCTGGCGTCGGGTGGAGGAGGGCCCCCCGACGGAGACGAATGCCCCACCGGCCATGAGCTGGTCGACGAAGTGTTCGAGCCACTCGCCGGGCTCCCCGCCATTGCCGGCGGTCTCCGGCTCGGAACGGAGATCCTCGAGGTCGGCCGTGAAGGGCTCCTGAAGAGCGACGAGATCGGGACCGGACAGCGGTCCCGGCGTCCGTTTCGTCTGCTCGTCTCCGACGGCGACGAGGAGCAGGTGACGTACGCCGACGTCGTCCTCGACTGCACCGGGACCTACCACCACCCCAACGCCCTGGGCTCGGGGGGCATCCGTGCTCCCGGGGAGGCGCAGACCGAGGAACGGATCATCCGTCGGATCCCCGACTTCGACGCCACGCGATTGGAGGCCGACGCGCGGGGATGGCGCGGCCAGCGCATTCTCCTCGTCGGGGGTGGACACTCTGCGCAGACCGCGGCCAGGGATCTGCGCCGGATCGTCGAGGAGGCGCCGGACACAAGGGTGATCTGGGCCGTGAGAAGCCCGGACCCGACCTTCGGTGCCGTGGAAGGCGATCCCCTTCCGGCCCGGTCGGCGCTGGTTCGAAGTGCCCAGGGCCTGACCTCGGACGCCTCACCCTTCGACGTGCGACTGGGTCGTTCGGTGGAGCGCCTCGCAGCCACTGACGACGGCATCCTCGTCACCCTCGTCCGCGAGGACGGAGAATCCGAGGAGGTCTCCGTGGACTGGATCGTCTCTCTCACCGGCTCCGTCGGCGACGCCCGGCTGTATCGCCAACTCCAGGTCCACGAGTGCTACGCTACGTCAGGGCCGATGAAGCTCGCAGCGGCCCTCCTCGGCGCGGGCGCCGGAGACTGCCTGACCCAGGAGAGCCACGGCGTGGAGACGCTCAGGAACCCCGAGCCGGACTTCTACATTCTCGGGAGCAAGTCGTACGGAAGGAACAACACATTCCTTCTCCGAGTGGGCTGGGAGCAGGTCGACGAGGTGTTCTCCCTCCTCGCCGCCGACGCCCCTCGGGAGAAGGCCTCATGACGACGCATCCAATAGACCGGACTCCGACCCGATGAAGATCGAACGCGCCACCCTCCGAGAGATCCCCCTGCGCCTCAAGGAGTTCTTCGAGATCTCCAGTGGAGGGAGCCAGGACCGTCGGGTCCTCCTGCTGACGCTGGAGGGCGACGGTCTCGAGGGGTGGAGCGAGTGCGTCGCTTCGGCGGACCCATCCTACGCCTACGAGACCACGGACACGGCGTGGCACGTGCTCACCGACTTCATCCTGCCCGGCGTCGTTGGCCGCGACTTCTCCGGGCCTGAGGACGTGTTGGCGCCGGTTTCGTGGATCCGCGGCCACGGAATGGCGAAGGCGGCGGTGGAGATGGGGGTCTGGGACATGGCCGCCCGTGCGGATGGGGTCTCCCTCTCCGCCAAGCTCGGTGGCACGCGAGCGGACGTGCCCGTGGGGGTCAGCGTGGGCCTCAAATCCGACGACGAGGCCCTCCACGAGCAGGTCGAGGGCTTTCTCCAGGACGGCTACGCCCGGGTGAAGATCAAGATCAAGCCCGGCCGGGACGTGGAGATGCTCTCCGGACTGAGGGAGCGTTACCCGAACGTGGACTTCATGGCCGACGCCAACTCGGCGTACACCCTCGCCGATGTCGATCGGCTCAAAGAGCTCGACGCGCTCGATCTGATGATGATCGAGCAGCCGCTTCGCTACGACGATTTCCTCCACCATGCCCGGTTACAGGAGCGTATCGAGACGGCGGTCTGCCTGGACGAGTCCATCAAGTCGGCCGCGGATACCGAGCTTGCCTTGGAGTTGGGCAGTTGCCGGATCATCAACATCAAGCCGGGGAGGGTGGGTGGGCTCGCGGAGAGCCGCCGGATCCACGACATGATGCAGGCGGAGGGGCTGGCCGTGTGGTGCGGCGGGATGCTGGAGTCGGGTGTCGGTCGCGCCCACAACGTGGCGTTGGCGTCACTGCCGGGTTTCACCCTGCCAGGCGATATCTCCGCCAGCAGTCGCTATTGGGAGCAGGACATCGTGTCGCCCGAGTTCACCGTGTCCGACGGAACGATGGCGGTTCCCAAGGGAGTAGGCATCGGAGTGGAGGTGGACGTCGAGCGGGTGGGAGCGCTGACGACGAGGGTGGCTACGTTCACCTAGCGGCCATCGGATCCGGGCGAGTTCACGTGCCCGACGCGGGCCGCACGCAGGCCGGACAGTAGCGCCAGCCTCGCTCCAGTCGCTGTCCACAGGCGCAGCGTGGGCCTCGCTGCCGACCACATTTCGGGCAGGCTATCGCCCCGAAGGGCACGGCGTAGGAACAGGCCGAGCAGGGCACGCCGGCCGCCGCTGCTGCATCCAGGTACTTCCCGACCTCGTGGGGGGTGGTAAGACCGGCGGCCACGGCGCGACGAGCGTCCGAGGCCAGGGTGGACATCCCGGCCTCTGTGGCCAGGCGCCGCAGGCGAGCGGAGGAACCGCCGCCAGAGATCTCGTCCCGCATGGCGTCGGAGACGGTGAGGACCTGGTAGATGCCCGTCCGGCCGCGAAGCCCGTCTCGGCAGTTTGCGCATCCTCGTCCCCGGCAGTCGGGGCAGCCCCTTCGGACGAGCCGTTGGGCGACCACGCCCGCGAGGCCGCCGGCCACCAGGAAAGGTGGGACGCCCATGTGGAGAAGGCGGGTGACGGCCCCGGGAGCGTCCGTGGTGTGGATCGTGGAGAGCACGAGATGGCCGGTCACGGCCGCGGCCATGGCGATCTCCGCCGTCTCCCGGTCCCGAATCTCGCCGACCATGACCACATCGGGGTCCTGACGCAGGATGGCCCTCAACGCCTCCGCGAAGCCCAGCCCCGCTCGACGCTCTACCTGGACCTGGCTGGCCCCGGGGAGGCGGTACTCCACGGGATCCTCGACGGTGACGACGTTCCGACTGTGGCGGTCGATCTCCGAGAGGGCTGCGAAGAGGGTGGTGCTCTTCCCACTGCCCGTCGGACCGGCTGAGAGAAGGACGCCCTCACCTCGGGACAGGAGGCCCCGGAGCTGAGCCAGGTCCGAGGCCGCCATGCCCAGGCCGCCGAGGCTGCGCGGCGCCGCTTCGGGGTCGAGGATCCGGACGACGGCCTTCTCGCCGCCGTTCACCGGCAGTGTGCTCACCCTGAGCGTGAGCCGCCGCCCCTGGTGGCGAATTGCGGCACGACCGTCCTGGGCCCGCCTTCGCACGGAGATATCCATCCCTGCTACCACCTTGATGCGCGAGAGCACGGCCCGGCGTGCGCCTGCCGGTAGGTCCAGCGTCTTGTGAAGACGACCGTCGATGCGCAGGCGCACTCGAACGTCGGCCCCCGTCTCCTCGACATGGATGTCACTGGCGCCGTCTTCGATGGCGCTTCGGAGGATGCGGTCGACGAGACGGACCACCGGCGCTCGTCGGGTCGCCTCCTCCAGTTCACGGTCGACGTCCTCGTGAAGTTGCTGGGCCGACGTCTGGCGAAGGGCTTCGGGGAGCGCCTCGACGAGTGTGGTGAAGTCCGTCGGATCGGCGGCGCTCTGGTCGGATGGCATGCCGGCGGAGCCCGGTGCGGTGGCGCCCGCCGCGGCTGAACCCGCCCCGGGGTCGCCCGGTGAGCCCGTCGCTGCTGGACCCGTCGCGGGCGCGCCGGTCTTGGTCCACGCCCTGCCGTCCGCACTCTTCGATGCGTCCGGACTCCTCGCTCCGAGGATCTCCTCCAACGCCTCGGCGACCGACTGGGGCGTCGCCACCATGGGCTCCACCCGCCGACCCGTCTGGAACTGAACGTCGTCGATGGCGGCCAGCTTCAGCGGGTCGCCCATGGCAACACGGATCGTTTTCGCCGAGATCGCCAGGGGTACGAGGTGGTGCGTACGGAGGAGGTTCGTGCTGATGACCGAAAGCGCTTCGGGGTCGACCTCCAGTGGCGGGGCCGCGACTTCGAGCCCGAGCTGGAGACCCAGGGCGCGCGCCACGGCCTCGGAGGTTGTCGCCCCCATGCGGACGAGGGTCTCGCCGATACGCTCACGTCCGCGCCGGGCCACGCCCAGTGCAGCCTCGAGATCGTCCGGGCATACACCTTCGTTCTCCACGAGGAGCTTGCCGAGAATGCGCGGGCCGGTGATGGACATGGCGTACGGTGGACCGGACGCCTGGGCACGGCCATAGCTGTCGGGGACGGGCGCGGTGCCAGCCCGGGGCCGCGGCTCAGCTCTCGGCCTGTGGACCCTCGACGCCCAGCTGCCGGAGGACGAAGCCGGTCACCTGACGGATATCCGTGAGCCGCGTAGCCTCGTCGGCTCCGGGGCCATAAGCGATCCCCAAGGCGGGGTTCGTTGTGTGACCCGCTCCCACGTCCTCGATGTTGCCGTGGTCGCTGGCCACCAGGACGAGGGTGTCGTGGGAGACAGCCGAGAGAATGCCTGCGAAGAATCGGTCCACCCTGTCGAGTGCCGCGATGGCCGTGGCCATCGACTGCTCGTGCCCGGCGGTGTCGGTGGAGTAGTGGGCGTAAAGAGTGAGATCGTGCTTCCCGGCGATGCTGGCGAGGTTCACGCCCGCATCTTCGGGGGCGATGTCGGGGAGCCAATCGTGACCCAGATGCCGCCGCCAGCCGTCATTGACGATCTCGCTGGAGACGGCTTCCCCTCGTCCCAACGCTTCCTCATGCCGATGCAGAACACCGGCGCCGCGAGCGGCGAGGGGCGGCGCGGCGATGCGCCGACTTCCACCAGGACCGGGCCAACCGCGCGGATAGGCATTGGCGAAGGCCACGTCGAGGCCCTGGTCGGCGGCCTGGCGGAGCACGCTCGTGTCCTCCACCAGAGGCCGGAGCCTCACCGGCGTCCAGGGGCCGAAGTGGGCCCCGTGGAGGCGAGCCGCGTCCGCTCCCGTGAGTAGCGCCACCTGACCGGTCCCGCTGCGCGGCGTACCCGCCACGTCGAGTCGAGCATCCAGGGGGAACGCCCACCCGTGGCCTTCCCGAGGTGACGAAGCGGGGGGCGGGACGACGGCCTTCGATGTGGAAAAGCCGTCGTGGGAGGGCAGGGTCCCACCGGCCATGGCACGCATCGCGGCCAGTTCGGTCGCGAAGAGTGGATTGACCTCGGGGTCGTCGCTGCCTACCCCGACTCCGTCCAGGAAGACGAAGAGAACGCGCGAAGCGCCTACTCCGCAGGCCGGAGGTCGACCGTGACCTGGACCTGGACGTGCCCCATGTCCGCCCGATCGCGGAGGGCGTCTTTCACCCTTGGCTCGAGCTTCTGATACGCCGAGAGGATGCCTTCGCGGAGCTCCTTACGGAGGACCTTGAGGGCGTTCACGTCCGCCCGGCTGGTCTTGGTCTCCTTCTTGGCGTCGGCGATGTGGTACGGCTTGATCTCGAAAGGCGAGACGCCGACATCGTCGTAACGCTCGTGGTCCAGATACTGGATGGAGATGCTGACATCGCCACGGGCGTGGTGATGATGGATGTCACCGACGGCCTGAAAACGCGCCGCGAGCCGTCCGAGCTCCGACCGCTGTGCGGCCTTCGTATAAGCCCGCTCCAAGGTGGAGAAGACCCTCTTCAGCCTTTCCGTCGTCGTGGCGTCGACATCGGGCATCTCGGTCTCGAGCTCCCGGCCCATGGCCTGACGCTCGACGTACAGTCCCGCGCTCTCCGCGGCGCGATTGCGGGCGCGGTCGATGTTGTCGAGGATCCGGTCTGGATTGGTGCGGTAGCTCATGGCGACAGATCGCGAGGTCGTTAGACTTTCAGGTTGCTACGCCCGAGGCATTCATCGGGTTCTAGGGCAGACCAACAGCATATCAGGTCACCTGGAGGCGGCCAAGGGTGAAGAAGCGTCCTTCGGGCGTCGTAGGAGGAATATCTCGCTGTCGCCAACAGGAAACCGTCATGTCCCTACGATCGATTCTCGTCGCCGCATTTGCCGTCCTCGTCTCTGCCTGCGCGGGGGGATCCCCTTCCCTCGAGTATGGCGTCCCGACACCCGACGCGGTGCGCTACACCTACGGCGACACGACGACGATTTCGGTTTCGGTCATGGGCCAGAACCTCGAGATGGCTCAGCGGGGCGTAGTGGACTACGCGGTGACGTTCAGCCCCGCGCCGTCGGGGGTCGCCATATCCATGAGCGTTTCCCGACTCGAAGGCACGCTCAGCCAGCCCATGGGCGCACCGGTGCGGATCGACACGGACGACGTGGAAGGTGCTCTCGTCTTCGCCCTGGACCGTGAGGGGAACGCCGTCATCACCGAACATCCGGACGTGTCGTTGGAGGCGAGCCAGATGGTGTCGGGACTGGGGCTGGCCCACTCGTTCTTTCCCGGCCTGCCAGGGCGGTCGGTGGCCGTGGGCGACATGTGGACGGACACGGTGAGCTACGAAGGGTCGGAGAACGGGGGCGATCGAGCGGAGACGGGCGTGTACCGATACACCGTTGTCGGGGACACCGTGGTCTCGGGGCGGCGCCTATTGAAGATCGATGTCGCCGGCGCGAGCGAGCTCAGCGCCACCCTGAACGTCCAGGGCATGTCGGTGAGCCAGCGCTCGGAGGTGGAAGTCGAGGGGTGGGTGTTGTGGGATGCGCAGGGAGGGCTGATGGTCGAACGCCGATCCGTCGCCTCGGGTAGCGGGACGGCCTCCGTCCCCATCGCGCCCGGGCCCATTCCCATCCAGGTCCGCTCCACGCAGCACATTCGACTCCAGGGGACGTGATCATGGACGGTGACAGCCAGGGGCGCTCTCCGTACGGAGAATCCGACAGCGTCGACGCGGGCTCCATGGAGGCGGAGGGCGCTGCTGGCCCGCTGCCACCGATCCACGTTCGACTGGTCTGGGTCTTCTTCAGCCCGGGCAAGCTCATGGCGCGCCTGGCGGAGACGCCTCGTTGGCTGATGGCCATGCTGGCGTCGGCGGCGGTCGTGGGCCTCTCCATGGCTCTCGTCCCACCTGAGCTCATGTTGGAGGTCCAGCGTCAGGCGGCCATCGAGCGGGGTGTCGAGTTCCCTGAGATGGGTGAAGGCGCGGTCAACGCCATGAGGGTCGTCATCCCGGTGGCCAGCACCTTGTCCACCATCGTCTTCTCCGTCGTCTTCGCCGGGGTCTACACCGTCCTCTTCGCCTTCATCCTCGGAGATGAGGGTCGCTTCACCCAGTACCTTGCGGCAGTCACACACGCGTGGTTCATTGCCGCTCTGTTCGGGCTGCTGGTGACGCCTCTGCGCATCGCGACGGGGGATCCGCAGTACACGCTGAATCTCGCCAGCTTCTTCTTTTTCCTACCGGACGGTTACTTCTACAACGTCTTCAGGGCGCTGGATCTGACGCAGATATGGTCGACGCTGGTCATTGCACAGGGTGTACACTCCATCGACAGACGCCGCAGCTTCAAGAGCGCTGCGGTGATCCTGCTGTCCATCCTCTTCGCGTTCGCACTACTGGTGGCGCGCTTCATGTAGCGGGGGGCCGGTGAGCACCGGGTCGGAGCCGGACACGAGCGAGGCGCCGGAGCCGGACGAAGACGGCGGCGACCCGAGGCCGCCGCGCCGAGGCCGGATCACGGGCCTTGTCATCCTCTCCGTCTCTGCCCTGGCCGCGTTCTTCCACATGTACGCGGCGGGTGTGCAGCCCTTCACGGCTCTCGTTCAACGACCGGTCCACCTCGCCCTCATGGGGATCCTGGGCTTCCTGGGCGTCGGTGTTCAGAAGACCCTGCGGAGTGGGGATGCGGGGGCCGGCTGGAAGGAGCGCGTATCGGGGGCCATGGGGTGGTTCCTCGCCGCTCTCTCCGTCATGGTGTGCACGTACCTGGCCATGGAGAACCAGGAGCTCGTCGCCCGGTCGGGGAGTCCCACGTCGATGGATCTGATCATGGGCGCCATCGCGGTGCTTCTGGTCATCGAGCTGGCGAGAAGGGCCACGGGGTACGGGCTCATCGCCGTCTGCATCCTGGCCCTCGGCTACGCCTTCGCCGGACCCTATCTGCCCGGGATCCTCGCCCACCGGGGCTATGGCGCCACGCGGCTCATCGAGCACCTCTACCTATCCACCGAGGGCATCTGGGGGATCCCCCTCGGGGTGTCGGCGGACTTCGTGTACCTCTTCGTCCTCTTCGGGGCAGTCCTCGAGGTGGCAGGCGGAGGCGCCCTTCTCATCGCCATGGCGAATCGCATCGCCGGCAACACTCGGGGAGGACCGGCCAAGACCGCGGCCGTCGCCAGTGCGTTCATGGGCTCCCTCTCCGGCAGCGCCGTGGCCAACGTCGTGACGACGGGGACGTTCACAATCCCCCTCATGAAGCGGGCGGGCTTCAAGCCCTTCTTCGCTGGGGCCATCGAGGCGGCGGCAAGCACGGGGGGCCAGCTCATGCCCCCGGTCATGGGTGCCGGCGCCTTCATTCTCGCCACGTGGACGAATATTCCGTACCTCGATGTCGCTGTCGCCGCCATCATCCCGGCTGTGCTGTACTACGCGGCGCTCCTGTCGGCCATTCACTTCCGGGCCGCTCGGATGGGGATCGAGCCCGAGGGTATCGATCAGACCGAGCCCATCGTCGAGCGACTCCACCTGCTCCTGCCCCTGGCCATCATCGTCGTGCTCCTGGGCATGGGCCGCTCGCCCATGCGGGCGGCGTTCTGGGGTGTCGCCACGGCCTTCATCATGGCCCTCCTCCGTCCGGCCACCCGGCCGTCGGCGGCGGAGATGGGCGACATCATGGAGCGGGCGGGCCGAGGCGCCGTTCAGGTCGCGGCGGCGTGTGCGGCTGCCGGGATCGTCGTCGGGGTGGCTTCGCTGACGGGTATCGGGCTTCGGATGTCGGAGCTCATCATCACACTCTCCGGTGGTCAGCTCCTGCCGGCGCTCCTCCTCACGGCTCTCGGCTCCGTGGTCCTTGGCATGGGCCTTCCGACGACGGCGGCGTACGTCGTCCTCGCCGCCCTCGGCGCCCCCGCCCTGGTACAACTCGGCGTGCCACTTCTGGCTGCCCACCTCTTCATCTTCTACTTCGGGTGCATCTCCAACGTGACGCCGCCGGTTTCATTGGCGGCCTTCGCCGCCGCAGGCATATCTGGCTCTCCGCCCATTCGCACGGCGACCACGGCGGCGATCCTGGCGGGTGCCGGCTTCATTGTCCCGTTCATGTTCGTCTACGGGCCCGAGCTCCTCATGGTGGGCTCGGCGTCGGCGATCGCCCTGGCGACGACCACGGCGCTCATCGGTGTCATTTCCCTGGCGGCGGCGGGTGTCGGATTCGCCCGGAAGAAGCTCGTGGGATGGGAGCGGCTCCTGGCGTTCGTGGGGGCGATCCTGCTCGTCTATCCAGGCCTGTTGACCGACGGGGCTGGGCTCGTGGCCGTGATGATTGTTTTTTCCAGGGCGGAGTAATCCCTCGGAAGGTCACAGGAAGATGCAGATGACGACGCAGATCATGAGAGTGTTCGCCGTCGCCGCATTGGTCGCGGTGGGCGCATGTGGCAGTGAAGGTCGGACCGAGTTCCTCTCCCTGGGTACAGCAGGGACCGGCGGGATCTACTACCCCCTGGGCGGCGCCATCGCCAGCCGACTCTCGGTAGCCGACTCCGCCCGCCAGTACACCGCGGAGGTCAGCGGTGGGTCGGTGGAGAACGTGAACCGGGTGGCATCGGGCCAGATGGATCTGGCCATGGCCATCGCCGTCACCATGTACCAGGCCTACAACGGAGAGGGTGATTTTCAGCAGCCGGTGACGGGCCTGCGCGCCATCGCACCCCTCTACCCCAACGTGACACACATCCTGGTGCCCGCGTCGTCGGACATCCGCACCGTCGCCGACTTCGCCGGACGGAGGGTGTCGGTGGGTGCCGCGGGAAGTGGCACCGAGCAGCTGGCGCGCCACGTCCTGGAGGCCTATGGCCTGACGTACGACGACATTGATCCACAGTACCTCTCGTTCGCCGAGTCCTCTGCGGCACTGAGGGACGGGGCCATCGATGGCGCGATCATCTCGGTCGGCTACCCCGCCGCAGCCGTCCTCGAGGCGTCCACGACCGGAAGCATCCGCCTCCTGGCCGTCGAGGGCGAGGTTCTCCAGGGAATGCTCGAGGACCACCCCTACTACAACGACGGCGAGATTCCGGCCGGAGCCTATCCGGGAGTCGAGGAGGCGGTGCCCACCCTGGCAGTGATGAACTGGGTCTTCGCCCTGGAGAGTCTGGACGGTGACGTCGTGCGAACCGTCCTCAACATTTTCGAGAACGATCGTGTCTCGTTAGAGCAGGTGCACGACATGGCCAAACAGATCGATCTCGGCCGTCTCTCCAATGCACCCATCCCGCTCCATTCCGCAGCAGAACAATGGCTTACCGAGAGATGAGATAGGTGTCGTCTCTCGGGTAAACAGATGTTTTATCCGTGATCAGACGACACACACCGGGCCTTCTGGCCCTCCTCCTTCTCGGCACCGCTCTTTTGGCGGGACCCCTTTCGGCCCAGGTCGACCCCGACGACGAGACCGTGCTCTTCGAGTCGTCGCCCACCATCGCCCCGACGCCGTCCGAGCGTGCGCGTGCGCCGGAGGCTGCTGTCCTCGATCCCTTCACCGATCTGGCCGACATCCGGATCGACGGTATCGCCGACGAGCCCGACTGGGCCAACGCCCGCGTCTTCACCGGCTTCACCCAGCGTGAGCCGGTGGAGGGGGTGGCTGCCGAGCACGACACCGAGGTACGGGTCCTCTTCGGCGACGAAGCCATCTGGATCGCCGCGCGGATGTGGGACAGCGAACCCGGCTCCATCGACAGACGCCTCACCCGGCGAGACAACCAGGGCACCTACGACCAGTTCAGCGTCCACCTCGATCCCAACCTCGATGGGCTGACGGGCTACAGCTTCCGGGTGAGCGCCGCCAACGTGCAGGGCGACACGTACTTCTACAGCGACGATCAGATGGACGGCGCCTGGGACGCCGTGTGGAGCTCTGCCGTCAGCATCGACGACGAGGGATGGAGCGCGGAGATCCGGATTCCCCTCTCGCAGATCCGGTACGAAGCGTCGGACGATGTCCAGACGTGGGGGATCAACTTCCACCGCTTCCGCGTGGCCAACAACGAGCGGAGCTACTACAGCCTGGTTTCGCGCCTTCGGAAGGGGATCGTGAGCCAGATGGGCCGCCTGGAGGACGTGCAGGTAAGCCGTCCGTCCCGCCGCCTGGAGCTTCTGCCGTACCTCGTCACCTCCTACGACAATGGGCCAGCCGAGGCCGGAGATCCCTTCTTCGACGGGTCCGCCCAGGGCGCCCGCGTCGGGATGGACCTGAGCTACGGTCTGGGCTCTTCCTTCACCCTCGACGCCAGCATCAACCCCGACTTCGGGCAGGTGGAGGCGGACCCGGCGGTCATCAATCTCACCGCCTTCGAGACCTTCTTCCCCGAGCAGCGTCCCTTCTTCGTCGAGGACGCCCGCGTCTTCGACTTCAGCCTCTCAGGACGGCAGAACACATTGTTCTACAGCCGCCGGATCGGGCGCTCGCCGCACGGTCGGGCGCCGGGGGATGCCCTCTACTCCGATGTCCCCAACAACGCCACGATCCTCGGCGCGGCGAAGCTTGCCGGCCGCACCCAGAGTGGGCTGTCCCTCGGCGCACTCGCGGCCGTCACGGGAAATGAGTTCGGCCGAGGCGTCTTCGAAGGCGATGCCCGCCAGGACTTCCTCGTGGAGCCCCGAACCCACTTCGGGGTGGTGAGCGTCGGACAGGATGTCAACGACGGGCAGACGCAGGTTCGGGGCATGGTCACGGCCATGAACCGTGACCTCCCTGGCGACGGTGCATTCGACTGGCTCCCGACGAACGCCTTCAATGGCGGCGTCCGATTCGAGCACCAGTGGAACGATCGCAACTATGCCGTCTGGGGGTTCTTCGCCGGCAGCTACGTCACAGGCTCCGCCGAGGCCATGGAGCGTATCCAACGCTCCTCCGCGCACTACCTGCAGCGCCCGGACGCCACACGCTTCTCGGTGGACCCGACGAAGACGGCCCTGGGTGGTCGGGATTGGCGGCTCCAGGTCGAGAAGCGGGGCGGCGAGCACTGGACCGCATCGATCTGGGCGGCGGAGGTCTCCAAGCTCTTCGAGGTCAATGACGTCGGCTTCTCCACCAACGCCGAGCGCCTCGATGGAGGGTTCCGCGTGGGGTACCGAGAGATCCAGCCGGGGAGACTCTTCCGGGACTACAACTTCACCTTGAGCTCCTTCCACAACTGGAGCCACGAAGCCCTCGACGACACGTGGTCGGTGGACTCGTGGCACAACGCCAGGACCAACGGCAACTACAGCCTCCGCTTCAACGGCACGTTCCTCAACAACTGGGGATTCCGGACCAGCGTGCGCTACAGCCCGCAAAAGATGGATCGGAGGAACACACGCGGCGGGCCGATGATGGTTGGACCCGCCAACGTCAACTACGACGCCAACGTCAACAGCGATTGGCGGAAGCGCTTCAGTGGCGCCCTCAACGTGAGCGTGTCCGACGACCGTCTGGGTCGCGGAGGGAGCTTCAGGGTCGGTGGCCGACTCGGCGTGAGACCCTCCGACAACGTGTCGATCTCGGTGAATCCCGGGTGGGAGACTTCACGGTCCGGCGATCAGTACGTGACCGCCACAGGCGTGCTGCCGTACTCGCCGACGTACGGAACCCGCTACCTCTTTGCCGATCTGGATCGGACGTCGTTCTCCATGGAGACACGCCTGGATTGGACCTTCTCCCCGAAGCTCTCGCTGCAGCTCTTCGCCCAACCCCTCCTCTCGTCGGGGCAGTACGTCCAGTACAAGCAGCTCTCCGCCTCCGAGTCCTTCGACTTCGACGCGTTCCAGCCGGGTACCGGGACGGAAGTGGCCGGCGATGTCCAGTGTACGGCCGACATCTGTGAAGTCGACGGCGCCCAGTACGTGGACTTCGATGGAGACGGCACCGCCGACTCGTCGTTCAGCGATCGGGACTTCAACGTCCGTTCACTGGTGGGCAACGCGGTCCTGAGATGGGAGTACCGTCCCGGCTCGACGATCTTCTTTGTCTGGCAGCGCCAGCAGGTGGGTCGCACGAGCTTCGGCGACTTCGACTTCGGGCGTGACCTGGGAGCCCTCTGGGGTGCGCCGGCGGAGAACCGCTTCATCGTCAAGGTGAATTACTGGCTGGGGCTCTAGAAGGGTGTACGACCGGGTCCCTCGGGGTGGCGCGGCCTGTGCTTCTTCAACAGCCTGCTAGAAGGGTGATCGGAAAGGGGAGCGGGCCGCGTTGTGGATGCCACGGCTCCGACCGGTAGGCGGCGCTTCGAAGGCATAGCCGTCGCTACGTCGAGGAGCGCCAACGACGCGGGTGGGGCCGTGCCACCACAACCCACGACCGGCTAAGATCTTGTCTGCCTTGCTGTTGGGCGCAGGGCGGTTGCGCGGTTGATCCATCGTCTCTCCTCGTCACCGTAGCTACGGCTACGCCTCCTCGTCGATCCTCGCCTGAACACGCGCAAGCGCCCTGCGCGCGGCCCACTCCCCTTTCCGATCACCCTTCTAGCCCCCGAGGGACCCCTCCACCACTTTGGCGGGCATGACACTTCGTCCGCCCTCCCTGCACGACTCCGGTCCTGCCGTGATCAACCGACGCTTCGCCACCGGACTCCTCCTGGCCGTGACGATCGTCGGCCGCCCTGCAGCCGCCGGTGCGCAGATCGAAGTCACGGGTGCCACCATCGCCGAACTCCAGGAGGCCATGACCGCGGGCGCGGCTACCTCGGCGGAGATCACGCGAGCCTACCTGGCCCGGATCGAGGAATACGACCAGAGGGGCCCGACGCTGAATGCCTTGGTCTGGCTGAATCCGGACGCGGTCTCCCAGGCGCACGCCCTGGATCGGGAGCGGGCCCAACGAGGGCCCCGCGGGCCCCTCCACGGCATTCCCGTCATCCTGAAGGACAACTACGACACCTTCGACATGCCGACGAGCGCCGGGACATTGGCGTTGGCGACCAACATCGCACCCGACGACGCCTTCCAGGTGGCCCGTCTCCGGGAGGCGGGCGCCGTCATTCTCGGCAAGTCGAACATGCATGAGCTGGCCAGCGGCATCACCACCATCGGTTCCATCGGTGGTCAGACGATGAACCCTTACGACCTCGCGCGGAATCCCGGCGGGTCCAGCGGGGGCACGGGCGCGGCCATTGCCGCCAGCTTCGCCGCGGTCGGTTGGGGCAGCGACACATGCGGCTCCATCCGGATTCCCGCGGCCCAGAACGATCTGGTGGGATTGCGACCGACCAAAGGGCTGTCGAGCATCGACGGGATCGTTCCGCTTTCCCACACGCAGGACGTCGGTGGTCCCCTCGCCCGCACCGTGCGCGATCTGGCTATCGCCCTCGACGCCACCAAGGGTCGGGATCCGGCCGATCCGGCGACGGCGATCGTCGCCGACCGGGAGCTGCCGTCGTTCGTCGATGCGCTCGATGAGGGCGCGCTGGACGGAGCCCGTATCGGGATTCTGGAGGCCTACTTCGGCGATGCGCCCGAGGAGCAGAGCGCGGCCCGGATCGTCAGAGAGGCCATCGGCCGAATGGTCGAGCTCGGCGCCGACACCATCACCGTGGAGATTCCCGGGCTGGACGACCTCATCGAGGGGTCGGGCCTCATCGGTCACGAATTCCGATGGGATCTCCAGGACTACCTCGCGGCGAACCCCGATGCGCCGGTGTCGTCCCTCTCCGAGATGCTGGACCGGGGTCTCATCCACGAGGCGTTGGTCCCGAGGATGCGGGCCCGGATGCAGTCGGAGAGCCGCGACTCGGAAGAATACAAGGCCGCCTACGCCAAGCGTGCGCCACTGCGGCGGGCGGTGGAGGCCACCATGGACAGCGTCGGCGTCGATGCCCTCGTATTCCCCACCGTGCGGACGGTGCCCGCCATCATCGGTGATCCACAACGCGGGTCCAGCTGCAGCTTGAGTGCCAACACGGGGCTGCCGTCGTTGAGCGTCCCCGTTGGCTTCGCCGGCGGCCGGCTCCCCATCGGAATGGAGATGATCGGCCGGACGCTGGACGACTGGCGGCTGGTCTCCCTCGGGTACGCCTTCGAATCCGCGACCGACCACCGGCGGGAACCGTGGACCACGCCGCCGCTGGTGGACGGCAGGGCCCCGGCCGCCGAGACCCTCGAGCTTCATGCCGACGGTTCGACACTGGAGCCCGCGGTGGCTTCGGGGGTCGAGCTTCGCGGCGTCATCCGGATGGACCTCCCCACCAGAAGGCTCGCCTACGAGTACACGGTGACGGGTGTGGCGCCGGACGATGTCGTCGCGGTGGTGCTTCGCCGGCGTGAGGTGGAAACGGACGCGGAGGGCGTCGAGTCCCCCCGGGCCTGGCTCGTCGAGGCCCGTCTCTCCGGCCCTGGCGTGGCCGAAGCCCACAACGAACTCCTGGCCGAGCAGGATCTGATGGATGCCCTCGCCCGAGGGGAGGTCCGCCTCGATGTCTTCACGCGACAGCACCCCTTCGGCGCCGCACGGGCCGTGCTCCGTTCTGGTCGGTGAGAGCTCAACGGCGGTGAGGGTCGGATGGCGGTGAGGATCGCCCTCCTCCTGGTCGTCGCGTTCGCAGTCGCGTGTGGTGGTGATCTACCGCCCCGGGATCTCTCCACTCTCGTCGTGCACGACAGTGTCTACGTGGAGCCGGAAACGCAGACGCCCTACACAGGCCCTGTGTACCGCCACTTCGCCGACGCTCCAGGAGAGGTCCAGTTGGAGGGCCGGCTCTCCGACGGCGCCTGGGACGGCGAGATGCTGGTCTATCACCGCAACGGCGCCGTCCGGTACATGGGCAGCTTCCACGACGGCTCCCGATGTGGTCCCTGGACCGAGAACGCAGATTCGGTTCGGAACCAAAGCATCTATGAGGAGTTGGTTGACGAGATCGAGAGCCTCGGCATGTACCCGCCGTGCCCCGAGGGCTGACCCGACTGTACAGACTCTGACAGCGGCCTTGAGAAACCGTACGAGCGGCTGTGCACACCGAGGACCGAAAATGGAGCTTTGGGAGATTCTGATCCTGACCGTGATCCTGGTCGGCTTCTTCTGGCTGATCATGTATGCGGCGAACTACGCCCGCTCCAAGGAGGAGGACGAGGGCTGATGCGCGTGGTTATCGGGGCGGGATCGCTCCCGCAGGGTACCTCGTTCCGGGTCGGGGCCGAGTGTCGGAGCTGAGCTGCAAGCGTGGCGACTTCAGCCTGCCCCGGGACGAGCACTACCTCAACTGTGCCTACATGGGGCCGCTCCCGCGGGCCGCCGAGGAGGCGGGGATCGCCGCCATCCGGCTTAAGAGCGTGCCCACACGCATCGTACCCCCCGACGCGTTCTGGGAGACGGATCGGCTCCGGGAACTCTTCGCACGCCTGGTCCACGTGGACGAGCCCAACCGGATCGCCATCCAGCCGGGGGTCTCCTACGGGGTGGCGACGGCGGCCCGCAACCTTCCCGTCGACGCCGGCCAGAACATCGTCATCACCCACGAGCAGTTCCCGGGCAACGTGTATGCCTGGCGCCGAATGGCTGGCGACGCAGGGGCAGAGCTCCGGGCGGTGGCTCCGGGAGATGGAGGCCACGGTGAAGGTGAGCGCGGTCGCCGATGGAACGAGCGCCTCCTCGAGACGGTGGATGCCAGGACCGCCATCGTCTCCGTGCCCGTCGTCCATTGGACCGACGGCACGTGGTTCGACCTCGAGGCCCTCGGTGCCCGTTGCCGTGATGTCGGCGCCGCCCTCGTCATCGACGCAACGCAGTCGGTAGGGGCAATGGACTTCGACGTGTCGAAGGTCCAGCCCGATGCCCTCATCGTCGCCGCGTACAAGTGGCTTCTCGGGCCCTATTCCCTCTCCCTGGCCTACTACGGCCCCCGATTCGACGACGGCACGCCTCTGGAGGAGACCTGGATCGCGAGGGAGAAAAGCAGCGACTTCCAGAATCTGGTGGACTACCAGGACGAGTACGTCGGCGGGGCCATCCGTTACGACGTAGCCGAGCGATCCAACTTCTTTCTCGCCCCCATCGCGGCGGCGAGTCTGAAGCTTCTCAACGAGTGGGGCCCGGATCGGATCCAGGAGTACTGCCGGACCCTCACCCGTGACTTCCTGGCCGAAGTCGGCGAACTGGGCTACACCGTCGAGGACGAGGCCTGGCGGGGCGCCCACCTCTTCGGTCTCCGCATGCCCTCTGCCGTCGACCTCACGGCTCTCCGAGACGCCCTCGCCGCGCGCAACGTGTCCGCCTCACTCAGAGGCTCCGCCCTCCGCCTCAGCCCCAACGTCTACAACGACGAGACGGACATGGGTGTGTTGCTGGACGTCCTGAAAGCAGCGGCCAGCTAGGAGCCTCTGGCCGCGCGTTCGTCCCCGGTTTGCAGTCTCGGAAAGCCCAGCGGACGACGCCCGCCGCACTCCCTGAGCCGACCTTCAGCGCAGCTGCCCGAGGCGAAGGGAGTGCGACGGGCGTCGTCGTCTACCCGCTACCGACCCTGCACGCCGAAAACGACTTCCGCGCGCGCTCCGATTCCGATCCCCTGTTCCCCGAACCACCCCTGCCTCACCTCCAGGGCGAACATGGCCGGGGCGTCACTGGGGTAGGAGTCGGTGACCAGCGGCTCCATGGCGATGATGTCGACGATCCGGAAGGACGGATCCATGTAGGCCACGTCGAGGGGCACGTACGTGTTCGCCATCCAGAACGCTCGGGGCTGACTGTCTTCGAACACGAAGAGCATCCCGGTACCGTCGGGCACCTCATCGCGATACATGAGACCCTCGGCGCGTTCCTCGGGCGTAGCCGCGACCTCCGCCACCACGGTGTCGGCTCCGAAGATGACCCAGGCGTGTCCAGGTGGAGGCATCGGGGCACGACGGGCACTCGAGGCCTCGGCGCTGGCCGAACCTCCCGGGGACACGCTGCGGGCCTCCGCCGTCGCGTTGCCACCGTCGGCGCACCCGGCGGTGATGGCAAGGACACTCAGAAGCCCGGCGATGCCCCACTGGCGCGGGGGGATCGGTTTGTGAAAAAATGCACGAATGCTCATCTCAAGGCTCCCATTCGACCCCAGACGTATGTAAGTTACGCGGCCCGACTACGGTTCCCCAGCACCCACCGGAATCGCACGAACCGTAGGAGACTGGTAGAGTAGCTTCGGCGACTTGTTCCAGTCTCGAAAGAGCGCGCCGACATGATCGAACAGAATCTCCTCGACATCCTCGTGTGCCCCGAGACGAAGCAGACGCTTCGTGTCGCGGACGCCGATCTGCTCTCCGAGCTCAACGCCTCCATCGAGGCGGGCTCGGTGACCAACCGCGGTGGGGATACGGTGAGTACGCCTCTTGTCGAGGCGCTGGTCCGAGAGGACGGGACCGCCCTCTATCCGGTGAGGGACGACATCCCGATCATGCTGATCGACGAGTCGATACCACTCCCAACGAATCAAGATGCCACGACTTCGCACTCCTAGGATCGCAGCGCTCGCTCTGCTGACCGCCGGGTTGGCCGCGTGTGACGCCACCCCGCTGCCGGTGGGGATGGAGCGGGGCACCGAGCTTTACGAGACGTGTGCCCCCTGCCACGGCGCAAACGCGGCAGGAGATCCCGACATCGACGCGCCGGCCATCGCCGGTCTCCCCCAGTGGTACATCGACGAGCAGCTTCGTGGCTTCCAGGCCGGGTACCGGGGTGACCACTACACGGATCTGGCGGGCCTTCGGATGCGGCCCATGGCTCTGTCTCTCACCCGGGACGGCGACATCGAGTCGGTGGCCGAGTACGTAGCCAACCTCGATCCGGTCTTCCCGGAGAGCACCCTCCACGGCAACGCCGGTGCCGGTGCAACCCTGTATACCCAGGTGTGCGTGGCCTGCCACGGTGCCGATGGCCTCGGGATTCCCGAGCTCCACGCTCCGCCCATCGTCCAGCTCGACGACTGGTACCTCTACCAGGAGCTGCAGAACTTCCGCTCCGGCGCCCGCGGGGCGGCCCCCGGCGACACTTGGGGCGCCACCATGCGGGCAAACTCCCTCGCTCTCTCGGACCAGGCGATGCAAGACGTCATCGCCTACGTCCAGACGCTTCGATAGGCGGACGCATGCTTGAGAAGAAGACTCTCGACGAACACGCCGCAGGAGCCGTCCCCGAGATCGCTGACAGCGAGAACGAGGCGATCATGGATGCCTCGAAGACCTTCCTGATCACCGTCGTCGGGGCTGTGCTCTTCTGCGCCGCCGCCCTCTTCATCATCCTCCGGACCCGGATGGGCTAACGAGATGGAACGCTTCCTCATCCAGGCATCGACGTACGCCGGAAGCATCGACGGTGTCATCGTCCTCGTCGCCGTCCTCGTCGGATTCTGGTTCCTCCTGGCCGAGGGCATGTTCTTCTGGCTCATCTGGAAGTTCAGAGCTCGACCCGGCGAGAAGTCCCAGTACCTGACGGGCAAGGAAAAGCACGTCAAACGCTGGATCACGATTCCCCATGCTCTGGTCCTAGTCTGCGACGTCTTCATCATCATCGCGTCGGTTCGCGTCTGGTATAACGTCAAGCAGCAGCTTCCCGAGGCGGATTCGACCATCCGCGTCATCGGCCAGCAGTGGGCCTGGACCTTCCAGCATCCAGGCGCCGACAACGAACTCGACACCGCCGACGACATCTACACGGTGGGCGACCTCCACGTCGAGGTTGAGAAGACCTATCACTTCCGGCTCGAGTCACGGGACGTTCTCCACTCCTTCTCGGTCCCGGTCTTCCGACTCAAGCAGGACGCCATTCCGGGCAGATCGATAACCGGGTGGTTCCAGGCCACGGACACCGGCGAGTACGATGTCCAGTGTGCCGAGATCTGCGGAATCGGCCACGGCATCATGGCGGCCCGAATCCATATCGAAGACGCGCAAACGCACGCCCAGTGGATTACCCAGGCGTCCGCAGCGACCACCCCGTAGGGACATAGACCGATGGCAGATACCGTAGTCGACGTCCACCAGCACGAGCACGCTGGCCACGACGGTCATCACGAGCAGCACTGGTTCGCCAAGTACTTCTGGTCGACGGACCACAAGATGATCGCCATGCAGTATCTCTTCACGGGGATGTTCATGGGCGTCATCGGCGCCTACATGGCATACGTCTTCCGCATGCAACTGGCGTTCCCGGGCATCTCGGTTCCGGGCTTCGGGCAGGTTTCGCCGGGCGAGTACAATTCGCTCATCACGAACCACGGATCGATCATGATCTTCTGGGTGGCGATGCCCGTCCTCATCGCCGCCTTCGGGAACTACCTGATCCCGCTCATGATCGGCGCGGACGACATGGTCTTCCCGCGCATCAACCGCCTCTCGTACCAGATCTTCCTGCTGAGCGCCATCATCCTCCTGGCGTCGCTGTTCGTGGAAGGAGGCGGCTTCGGAGGGGCGTGGACGTCGTATCCACCCTTGTCGGCGGAAGGCGACTACAACCAGACGAATCTGGGGTCGTCGTTATGGCTCCTTGCCGTGGCGCTGGAGTTCGTCGCCTTCCTTCTGGGCGGTATCAACTTCATAACGACGTTGATGAATTCCCGGGCGCCGGGGATGAAGGCGTACGACATCCCCATGGTCCTGTGGATGATCGTCATCGCCAGCATCCTCTTCATGTTGTCGGTGGGTCCGCTCATCGCCGGCGCAGTGATGCTCTTCTTCGACCAGACCATCAACACCGGCTTCTACGACCCGGCGCGCGGTGGTGACCCGATTCTGTGGCAGCACCTCTTCTGGTTCTTCGGCCATCCGGAGGTCTACGTCGTCCTGTTGCCCGCCATCGGGATCACGGTCGACGTGATCGCGACCTTTGCCCGGAAGAAGATCTTCGGGTACAAGCTCGTTCTGTACACGGCCGTCGCGACGGGTGTGCTGAGCTTCTTTGTCTGGGCCCACCACCAGTTCATCGCGGGTATCGATCCGCGGATGGCCAACGTATTCACCATCACCACGCTCCTCATCTCGGTGCCCATCGCCGAGCTGTTGTTCGTGATGATCGCGACGTTATACGGAGGGTCCATACGCCTGACCACACCCATGTTGTGGGCTCTGGCCTTCATCGCCGAGTTCCTCATCGGCGGCGTGACGGGGATCTTCCTGGGAGCGAGTGGCGCGGACATCTACTTCCACGACACGTACTTCGTCCTCGCCCACTTCCACTACACGTTCTTCCCCATCGCCATCATCGGGACCTTCTGCGGCTTCACGTACTGGTTCCCGAAGATGTTCGGCCGGATGATGAACGAGACGATGGGCAAGATCCACTTCTGGGGCACCATCATCCCCTTCAACTTCATCTTCATTCCGCTCTTCGTGCTGGGGATGGGCGGTCAGCACCGACGCATCTACAACTTCCAGCACTTCCCCGAGCTCGCCGGGCCGGAGATGTACTCCCTCCGCCAGATCGCCACCATCGCGCTTCTGGTCATGCTGGCGTTCCAGGCCGTGTTCTTCTTCAACATGATCTGGAGCTGGTTCAAGGGTGAGAAGGCGGAGAAGAACCCGTGGAAGGCCAACACACTGGAGTGGACCACCGAGTCACCTCCAGGCCATGGTAACTGGCCGCCCGATCAGATGCCCGTCGTGTACCGGGGACCGTACGAGTACGGCCATCCGGACCGTGAAGAAGACTACTGGCCCCAACACCTACCGTCCTGATGGCACACGCAAAACCGCTAGCTACGCTCCGCAGCGCGACCGGGATTCCAACCGGCCGTCTGGCCGTGTGGTGGGTGCTCGCCTCCGAGGTGGTGATCTTCGGTGGTCTTCTGGGCGTCTACCTCATGCACCGTATCGGACACCCCGAGTGGGCTGACGCAGCGGCGCACACACAGACATGGATCGGTGCCCTCAACACCTTCGTCCTTCTCACGTCCAGTTTTACGGCTGTCCTGGCTCACCAGGCGGCTGAGAAGGGCAAAGGCAAGGAAGCGGCCAAGTTCCTGGGCTTCACGATTCTCGGGGCTTTGACCTTCCTCGTGGTGAAGAGCTTCGAGTGGTACACCGAGATCTCCCACGGCTATACCATCACCGCCAACACCTTCTGGTCCTTCTACTACACGGCGGCGGGGCTTCACGCCCTCCACGTCATTGCAGGGGCCATCATCATGGGATTCGTGGCCGTCGATGCCTTCAGGGGTCGTGAGCTCCATCGGGTCGAGCTCATCGGCATCTATTGGCACTTCGTCGACGTGGTCTGGATCTTCCTCTTCCCGCTGCTCTACATCGCGAAGTAGGGGCGATAGACGATATGTCCGAGAACAACGGAAACGAGCATTCGCACGACGACGGCCACGAAGGCGGCCACCACGTCAACTACTTCAAGATCTACGTCGTCCTCGTCGTCCTCTTCCTGATCAGTGTCGCTGGTCCGGAGGTCGGTGCGGCGACGGGACTCCGGTGGATCACCCTCATCACGGCCTTCGGGATCGCCTTGGTGAAGGCCAATCTGGTGATCCAGAACTTCATGCACCTGAGGTGGGAAAAGAACCTCATGAAATGGGTGCTGGCCACTTCGTTGATCCTCATGTTCCTCATGGTTGCCGGCATCTCGCCCGACGTCATGAACCACGAGGGCAACAACTGGGAGAACGTCGCCGCGAAGGCCGCGGTGGAGCGCGGGGTGGATGGTGAGGCCGAAGAGGAAGCCGTGGTCGAAGCCGTCGCTGTCGGCTTCACGCCGCAGGGTGCTTTCCAGACGGTGTGCGCTACCTGCCACGGGTCGGCGGGCGACGGCAACGGCCCAGCGGGAGCGGCTCTCGATCCGCCTCCGGCGAACTTCACGGACGCCGCATTCTGGGCCGATCGGGACAAGGAGCGGATCATGACCGTCATCCAGGACGGCGCGGCTGCCGTGGGTGGTTCGTCGCTCATGGCTCCCTTCGGTGCGCTCTACACCGACGAACAAGTCTCGGAGTTGGCGGACTACGTCATCTCCTTCGCACCCGAGGGATCCGCACCAGGCGGCGAGTAGGGGAGGGACCGATGAGCTCATCTTCAGCAACGTACCCGATGGAAGGTCGCTCCATTCCGGAGCGTCGGGAGCCGTTGATTCCCAATGGCGTCCTGGGGATGCTCGTCTTCATCTTCACCGAGGTGATGTTCTTCTCGGGGCTCATCTCCGCTCACGCCATCGTGAAGTCCCAGGCGGCGGGACAGATGTGGCCTCCGTACGGTCAGCCTCGTCTCCCGGTGGAAGAGACGGCCCTCAACTCTCTCGCCCTCCTCGTGAGCGGTGTGGTCCTGGTGCTGGCCTGGTTCGCCTTCAAGCGAGAGCGGTCCGCCGCGCGGATCCCATTGTTCATGGCCATGCTGTTGGGAATCGCTTTCGTCGGGCTTCAGGGTGTCGAATGGGCGGCCCTTCTCGCCGACGGCCTCACCATCCAATCCAGCACCTACGGCGCGTTCTTCTACCTCATGGTAGGCGCCCACGGCGTGCACGCCATCGGCGCCCTGATGGGGCTGGCGTGGGCGTTCAGGCGCCTCGACCAGGAGACCCTCACGTCCGCGCAGCTCGCCACGGTGTCGGCGTTCTGGTACTTCGTGGTTCTGGTGTGGCCGGTGCTCTACTGGACGGTCTACCTCTGATGAGGCCGCTCGAGAACTCCGGCGTCGGCAGAGGGGTCGCTCTCCTTGGTGTCGCTGCGCTCATCCTGGCCCTCTTCCCAGAGGGTGTCGCCGCGTGCCCCGTCTGCTTCGACTCCTCCGATGAGAACCGGATGGCGTTCATCGCCACCACGGCGTTTCTGAGCCTCATGCCTCTGGGCATGGTGGCGGGGGCGGGTCTGTGGATCCGAAAAAAGGTCAAAGACCGGGGCGATGAGCCCGTCGATCCGAACCGGCCCGAGCCCTAGAAGGCCGCTCGAACCTGAAGGGCCGTGCCGAGTGTCGGCAACGAGCCCGGTCTTCCCGAAGAGGCGCGCTGCTCCAACAGGCTAGACCAGTCGGGCCACATGTTCTCTCAACGCAGGCAGCACTTCCTCCTCGAACCAGGGGTTCTTCTTCATCCACCTCTGGTTCCGCGGACTCGGGTGTGGCAGGGGAAGCACGTCCGGCCAGTGGTCTCGCCACTCACGAACCACGTCGGTCACCGTCCGCGATCCTGCGCCGAGGTGCCAGTCCAGGGCGTAGCGTCCGATGACGAGGGTGAGCCGAACGGCCGATAGCTGCTCGAGGAGCTCCTCGCGCCAGGCCACCGCGCACTCCGGACGGGGAGGAAGGTCTCCCGATGTCCCGGTGCCAGGGTAGCAGAAACCCATGGGCAGGATGGCGAGGACCGTCGGGTCGTAGAACTGCTCACGCCCGAGACCGAGCCAGTCCCGGAGGCGGTCGCCACTCGGGTCGTCGAAGGGTATGCCCGATTCGTGGACTCGGCGGCCGGGCGCCTGACCAGCTATGAGGATTCGGGCCTGCGGGTGGAACTGCACCACAGGGCGCGGACCGTGGGGAAGATGGGGGGTGCACAGGGTGCATGCGCGCACCCTGACCAGCAGTTCGTCGAAGTCAGCCATGACGGACGGTAGTCGGATTCGACGCTCGCGGCATGCGGGTACGGGCAGTCCACTTGCGCCGGCGGACGTATAGGGACACGAATGGACCTCCCGATCCCATCGCCAGCGAGCGACTTCTGGACGCCATCACCCGAGTGCAGGCCACGTGGCCTCAGCCCATGGCCTCGACCACGTGATACCCGAGCCGGGCACGCCCATCACGCCCACGAGCTTCGCTCGCTTCTACCTGCCTCTGGTAGCGACGAGCTATCTGCTCACCGCCACGAACCCTCTGCTGGCCGCCGCCCTGGCTCGGACTGTGGATCCAGCGACGGCTTTGGCCGGCTACGGCGTGGCTTTCGCGCTCATCGGCGTCATCTATGCTCCCCTTCTGGTGGTCCAGCAGGTGGCGGCCCAAAGGCTCCTCAGCGTGGGCGACCTCACCCCGGTGCGCCGCTTCACCATGATGGTGGCGCTCCTGCTCTCCGGGGTGGCAGGGCTGGTTGCATTCACGCCCGTGGGCGTCTTCATCTTCGAGCGCATCGTCGGCGTCCACGACGCCATTCTCGACGAGGCGCTGTCTGCGATGACGGCGCTCTGGCTCGTTCCGGCTCTGACCGGTGTTCGGGCACTCCATCAGGGTCGTCTGGTGGCGGGGCATCGGACCAAGCCCATCGCCGTGGCCACGGGCGCCCGGACAGGCGTCCTGGCGGTGGTGGCCTTCGCGCTGACGACGACACCCGTAGGCGCCTGGTTGGGCGCGGTCGCGTTCACTGCCGGACTTGCAGCCGAGGCCCTTCTCGTCTCCCTGGCCCCGGCGCCGACACCCGTGGTTCCGGAGCTCACGGAGCTGGAGACGGAGGGAGAGGACCGTCTGCTGTCGTTCTCCGGGCCTCTGATGCTCAACGTCGTTCTCTGGTGGACGACGCCGCTCATCATCAATTCGGTGCTGGCACGAACGCCTGAACCCGACTGCTCGATCGCCGCATTCACCGTGGTGGAGGCCGTCGCGTGGTTTCTGGCAGCTCCGGTGGGTCAGCTCCAGCACGCCTCGTTGGCTCTGGTGGAGGGTAGAGCCCAGCATCGACGCGTACGGGTCTACGCGTTGGGCTTGGCCGTCGCCGTCACTGCCGTACTGGGTGTTCTCGCCGTTCCGGACATCCGTGAGTTCATCCTATGGACGGGATTCCGCCTCGATCCGTCGCTGCTCGAGCCTGCCGGTCTCGCCTTTCCGGTGGCGGCGCTGTACCCCCTCCTCTACGGTCACCGCCAGTACTATCAGGGCCTCTTCGTCCGCGCCGGCTGCACCGGGCTCGTCGGCCGCGGAGCCGTGCTGAGGGTCGTCGTGATTCTCGCCGCCGCGCCCCTCCTCCTCGGACCCATGGGTGAGAACGGCGCCCGGCTCGGTGTGACGCTGGCCGTGGTGGGACTCTTCGCCGAGGCGATCTTCCTCGAGGTCATGGCGCGCCTGCGTGCGCTGGGGCTCCTGGAGGCGCAGAGCCCGGGAGCGGCCCGGGCGAGCTGAGCCGCCCCGTCACTCGCTGTCAGACGTCCGCTGTACGAGCCAGTCGTCGACGCGGACATCGAGACGGTGGTTCACCCGGACGCCGGCGACCCCGTAGGGTCGTACACGGCTGGCGGACTCGATGTGAACCACGTCACCGTTCACCACGAAGTGGGTCTCACCCCCGAAGACGTCGATGCCGAGTGTGTTTACCGGCTCGTCACCCTCGGCTTGCACCGTCTGAACCGACGGGTGGGCCGTCCAGTCGACCAGGGTCTCGGTGATGGCGCCGATCCGTCTCTTGACGAGGAAGTCACCGGTGGGGCGGATGAGGAGATAGCTGTACTCCAGATCCGGGCCCGTGAGGTCGATGCCCCCGACGAAGATGCCGTACGCTTCTCGGTATCCCGGGGGCGCGTCGAATTGGTGGAAGGTCGCCTGGACGTGCATGTCGCCGGAGAGGACGGCATCGGTCTCTCGATAGACGATGCCGGCCGGTCCCGTCTGAACGCGAATGCCGTCGTCGTCTTCGGCGACCTGGAAGAGAGCCGGGTCGCTGGACTCGCTATCGAGGCGGACCTCGAAGCTCGAGAGTGGGCCTTCCCGGGTGTCGTCGGGAGACTCGCTCGTGGCCTGGGGAGGCGGCGTCTCGGACGCGCACGCTACGGATCCGAGGGTCGCCAGGGCGAGGAGCATCGTCGTTCCCTTCTTCATCATCCCGTCTTCCCTCGGTTGGGTGCGTTCAGCGCTGCACGGGCCCGGTGGCTTGTGGGACTCAGCCGGCCCGGCGTCGCTTGTTGCGCATGAAGTCCATCATGATGTACTGGCCCAGCGTCATCGTCGTCGTGAAGTACGCCTTTCCACGCGCGATCTCCGATACCTTCTGGACGAACTGCACCAGATAGGGGTCCTGGGCGAGCATGAAGGTGTTGATGAGGATCCCCGCCTTCCGGCACGCCGAGACCTCCTGAAATGTCCGCTTCAGGATCAGGGGGTCCAGACCACCGGAGTTCGTGTAGACCCGCCCGTCGGGCATGGTGATGGCGCTGGGCTTGCCGTCGGTGATCATGATGATCTGGCGCATGTCCTTCTTCTGCGCGTTCAGGATCCGACGTGCGATCTCCAGACCCTCGGCCGTATTGGTGTGGAACGGACCGACCTGGGCCTTCGCGAGCTGGGAGAGTGGGATCTCCTCCGCTCTGTCACCGAACGTCACTACCCGCAGCGTATCGCCGGGAAACTGAGTCCGGATCATGTGAGACATCGCCAGCGCCACTCGTTTGGCGGGAGCGAATCGGTCCTCGCCGTACAGGACCATGGAGTGGCTGATGTCCAGCAAGAGGACCGTCGCGCACGACGACCGGTACTCGGACTGGTTGACCATGAGGTCCCCGTAGTCGAGCTCCAGCGGGACCTTCAGCCCCTCGCGCTCGATCGCGTTCTTGAGCGTCGCCGGGATGTCGAGGTTCATGGTGTCGCCGAACTCATAGGGCTTCGACGCGGCTTCCGCCTCGACGCCGGTGGCGAGGTGCGGGGTGTCATGGGATCCGGCGTTGGACTTGCCCAGAGCCGACAGGAGCCCTTTGAGGGCCCGATGTCCGAGGAAGTCCATCCCCTTCTGCGTGAGGTTGAACTGAACTTGCTGAGCCGCCTCCTTGGCCTCGTCGATCTTGCCCTGCCCGGTCACGTCGTAGGTCGCCCCGGGCATCTGGGGGTTCCCGGTCTCGAGGTTGATGTAGCCCTCCTCGGCCATGCGACTGATGAGGTCGTCGAGGAGCTCGGCGATGCGCCGTTGGATCTCCTCGTCGCCCTCACCTTCGCCGCGAAGCTCCTCGATCATCTCCGGCGTGAGCTGACCGCTTTCCAGGAGGGCCTTGAGGAGGGCGTTCTTCAATGCGTCGGTGGAGGAAACGTCCTCGTCGCCGGACCAGCCCCAGTACGGGTGGTAGTGGGGCCCGCCGGCGAAGCCTCCGTCCATGAGGAAGTCGGACAGATGTTCGAGGAGGGACTCGAGGTTGAGAGCGTCGAGCCAGCCACCCTTGTATTTCGAGTACGTCGTGAATCGCATGGTCGCACCGGCATGGTTGGGTCTCGGCACCACACTAGCTCGCGGGGTACCTTCCCGCCATGAAGCCCATTTCGCCTGCACCGGACGACCTCCCCGAGCTGCGATCCGCGCTCCTGGCGCACTACGACCGGGAGGCACGCGACCTCCCCTGGAGGCAGGATCGCGACCCCTACCGGATACTGGTGTCGGAGATCATGCTCCAGCAGACCCGGGTCGATACGGTCGTCGGGTACTACGATCGCTGGCTCGAGCGGTTCCCGACGGTGGAGGCCTTGGCGGACGCCGACGAGGACGAGGTCATGAAGGCGTGGGAGGGGCTTGGCTATTATCGCCGCGCCCGGAACCTCCATCGGGCGGTCCAGGCGGTGAGGGAGCGACCCGACGGATTTCCGCGGACGTCGGACGAACTCCGGTCTCTTCCCGGGGTGGGCGAGTACACGGCGGGAGCGGTGGCCAGCATCGCCTTTGACGAGGTCACACCGGCAGTGGACGGGAACGTTCGCCGGGTCCTGGCCCGCCTCTACGATGAACCTGATCCCAAGCCGGCCTGGCTCCGCGGGCGCGCCGCCGCCCTCGTCGTCCCGGGGCGGCCCGGCGACTGGAATCAGGCGATGATGGAGCTCGGGGCGACGGTGTGCACACCTCGAAGCCCCCGTTGTGAGGTGTGCCCGCTTGCGCGCTGGTGTGGCGCTCGGCACGCCGGGACCACCGAGTGCCGTCCTGCAGCGAAGAAGGTGAAGGCGGTACCACGTGGTCGTTTCGTCCTGATCATCGCCGAACGCGGGGGGCGTGTCCTGGTCCAACGGCGTCCATCGGGTGGACTGCTCGGAGGGCTCTGGGCCTTCCCGGAGCGGAGCGTGGACGCCGCGGTGGGTGCGGACGGCGCGCTTGGTGTGGACGTCGAGGAGGTCGCCGCGGAGATCGCCGTGAGCCTCGCTCTCGAGGTGGCGGGCCCCGCCCGCAGGCTGGGGCCGATCTCGCACCGCTTCTCCCACCTCGACGCCACCTACGTGCCGGTGGTCGTGCCGGTGGCAGGATCGGACGAAGCCCAGGGGCATCTGCGCTGGATCGCTCCGGACGATGCGGACACCGCTCTTCCCGTCGCCCAGCGAAAGGCGCTGGAGGCCTGGGAAGCGGGCACCACGGAGGTCGCGTGAGGATTGCGGAGATGACCTGGATGCAGGTGGAGGCCTACCTGGAGGTCGACGACCGGTGTGTTCTTCCCCTGGGGAGCACGGAACAGCACGCATACATCAGCCTCGCCACCGACTCGATCCTCTCGGAGCGGGTGGCGGTGGAGGCCGCCGAGCCACTGGGCGTGCCCGTCTTTCCGCCCCTCTGTTACGGCATTACACCCTACTTCATGGCCTACCCGGGGACAGTGACCCTCTCTCTGGCGACGTACGAGCGAGTGATCGTGGAGATCCTGGGCAGTCTCCGGCGGCATGGCTTCCGCCGGATCCTCGTCCTCAACGGGCATGGCGGAAACAGCCCGGCCCGTCCGGCGGCAGAGGCGTGGGCGGTGAGAAAGGAGGGTGTGGAGCTCCGCTGGCACGACTGGTGGAAGGCGCCGCGAGTGCGAGCGGCCGTCGATGCCCTCGACCCCGACGCCTCACACGCGTCGTGGATGGAGACCTTCCCTTGGACGCGGGTGGAGGGGGTCGAGCCGCCGGCCGGCCACAAGGCCCCTGTCGATCTGTCCAGTCGCGACGACCTGTCGCTGAACCGCTTCCGAGAGGTCATGGGAGACGGGTCGTTCGGTGGAGACTACGCGCGGAGCGATGCCGAGACGGCGGACCTGTGGGCCGTGGCCGTGGAAGAGGTCCGTGAACGGCTCACCGAGGGGTGGGCTTGAACTCGCTGGAAGGGTGGGCGTGAAGGGCGACTTCCGCGGACGCACGGTGCTCGTGACCGGCGCGGCGCATGGGTTCGGGCGCGCCATCGCAGGCGCCTTCGGCGTCCGGGATGCCGATGTCTTCGTATGTGATGTCGTCGAAGACGAGCTGGCCGAGACGGTGGCCATCGTCGGCGATCGTTGTGTCGGCACGGCAGTGGATGTCACCGACCGGTCAGCTGTGCATCGTTGGGTGAACGAGGCCTATCGGCGGACGGGTCGAATCGATGTCCTCGTGAACAACGCCGGTGGTGTCCTGGGGCAGGTGGGCAAGCCGCTGGACGAGGTTTCGCCAGCTGAATGGCAGTCCATCGTGGCAGTGAACCAGACGGCATCATTCTGGACGGCGCAGGCCGTGGCGCCCGCCATGAAGCGGGCGAGGGCCGGCCGCATCATCAACATCTCCAGCGGTGCCGGACTCGGAGTGAGCAAGACGGGGATCCAGGCCTACGCCTCGGCCAAGGCGGGCCAGATCGGACTCACCCGCCAGCTTGCCCACGAGCTGGGCCCCTTCGGCATCACCGTGAACAACATCGCGCCGGGCTTCGTTCTGTCGAATCCCGCCACCGAGCGCCAGTGGGAATCCTACGGACCCGAGGGTCAGAACCGACTCCTGGAAGGAATCGCACTCAAGCGGCTGGGTACGCCCGCCGATATCGCCCACGCCGTGCTCTTTCTGGCATCGGATCACGCGGGTTGGATCTCCGGTGTGGTGCTCCCGGTCGATGGCGGGAGGTAGGGGCAGCCGGGGGCCTTGGGCGTTCTCGACCCCGCTGGCTACGGACGACCAGGGACGGTGCCAGGCGGTCCCACCCGGCCGAGCCTACCTCCACGACGACGACCACACCCGATAGAAAAGGATGTCCCACGGGTCGCCGGGGTCGGTCCTCCACCGGTTCATCCCCAGCCGCTCCAGCACCCGGATGGACGCCGAGTTGGGTGAGTCGGTAGCGGCTCTGACCTCGTCCAGACCCATGACGTCGAAGGCGTAGTCGATGGCCGCCCGGGCGGCCTCCGTGGCGATCCCTCGCCCCCATCGGGAACGATGGAGGGCGTAGAGGAGCTGGAGCTCGGGAGGGTCGAAGAAGGGTCGGAAGCCGACGATGCCGAGGAGCGACTGGTCGGGTCGGGTGCGGCCCGATTCGCCGTTGTGGGCCGCCTCATCTGTGTTGGCCCGCACCGTCCACAGGCCGGCGCTGCCCTCCGCGAAGCGTCGTCGGCTCCCACGGACCTCCTCCTCGACCCACTCCCTTGAGACCGACGCGCCGTCCAGAAGATACCGAGCCACGTCGGGGTCGTTGAAGAAGGCCCGGAGCTCGTCGACGTCCCCCTCCTGGAAGGGGGCCAGCAGCAGACGGGGCGTGGCGAGTCGCGGTGAGGAAGGGAAGTCGGCGCTCCTGGTCATGACTCGGTGAGGTCTGGCCAGACCGGCTTGTGCTCGGCGCGGAAGACGAGGGAAGTCTCGACCCGACCCACGTCGGGGAGGCTCGTGATGGCATCGAGGGTGAAGTCCCTCAGGTTGTCCATGTCCTTGGCCACGGCATGGGCGACGTAGTCGTTCCGTCCAGTGGTGTGATAGAGGGCGACCACCTGTGGAAGAGCGATGGCTCGCTTCTCGAAGCGGACCACCGCGGCCCGGGTGTGCCGCTCCAGCTGCACGGCCACGAGGGCCTGGAGGCCGATTCCGAAAGCAGCCGGTTCCACGTCGGCGTGGGCGCCGCGAATGGCGCCCTTCTCGTGGAGCCGCCTCACCCGTTCCAGGCAGGCGGACTGGGAGAGGCCCACGGCCTCCGCCAGCTCCTTGTTGGTCATCCGGGCATTCTGCGCCAAGAGGCCCAGAATCTGGCGGTCGATTCGGTCGATCTCAATGAAATCACTCATTCGCAGAATATAATACGGCAGATTGTACATGTGACAGCATGATCACCACATTTATGTATGAAAAGCGATACCAAGGCGGTGCGAGCGGGACGTGGCGTCACGAAGCCCTTTTCCGCACATGGCCCGCCAGACGACCAGGAAACCCAGGACCGCGGGTTGCCCCACGTCCCGGGCATCGACCTGTCCACCACCTACGGCTTTCGGCACTCCGACGCGGTGGCGGCTTCCATGGAGCAGCTCCTCGAAGGGGATTTCGAGGCGCCGAACTCCGTCTACGCCCGGCTCCACAACCCCACCGTGGCTGGCTTCGAGGTGGCACTGGCGGAGCTCGAGGGTGCCGACTCCTCCGTCGCCTTCGCCACCGGCATGGCGGCCATCACGGCGACCGTCATGGCCGCCACGGCCCCGGAGGAGCGTGTCCGCAGACCCCACGTCATCGCGGTCCGTCCCATATACGGCGGCACGGACCACCTTCTGACGTCCGGCATGCTGGGCAACGAGGTGACCTGGGTGTCCGCCGAGGCGGTGGGCGAGGCGATTCGTGCCGACACCGGGCTCGTGATCCTGGAGACCCCTGCCAACCCCACCCTTAACCTCGTGGACATCCGCGACATCGTTGCCCAGGTGTGTGAAGCTTCGGCGGACCTGGGTCACCGGCCGGCGGTGGCAGTGGACTCCACCTTCGCGACCCCCATCCTCCAGACGCCCCTGTCACTGGGGGCGGATCTGGTCATCCACAGCGCCACCAAGTTTCTGGGGGGGCACGGCGATGTCATGGGGGGTGTCGTGGCGACCAGCGAGCGCTGGGCACGGCTCCTCCGCCAGGTTCGTATGATCACGGGTGGTATCCTTCACCCACTCGCCGGCTACCTGCTGCATCGGGGCCTACAGACGCTCCCGGTTCGCGTCAGGGCACAGCAGGCTTCGGCGGAGGAGCTGGCCCGTCGTCTCGCAGCGCACCCGTCGGTACACTCGGTGCACTATCCCGGCCTCGACGACGACGCCCGCGAGCGGCGCCTCCTGGCTACGCAGCAGAAGGGCCCTGGATCGGTTCTCTCCTTCCGGGTCCGGGGGGGCGCAAAAGGGGCGGCCTCCGTCGTCGAGTCGTTGCGGCTCGTGACGCCCGCCGTCTCCCTCGGCTCGGTGGATACCCTCATCCAGGCGCCGGCCCTCCTGACCCACCGCGTCGTCGCGCCGGAGGATCGGGCCGCGTCGGGGGTCCCGGACGACCTCCTGCGGTTGTCGGTGGGACTGGAAGACGTGGACGACCTCTGGGCAGACCTGGAGCGGGCCCTGGCGCGGACAGAGCGGTCAGCGGCTTGACGGCGATAAAATAGAACTAGAGTTCTAATCGGTTCCGCGGAAACGCGCTCGAACAATGGGGCAGGCGGAAGCCAGGCCCCCGTCGAGCCTCTACGTTCGTCGAGCAGCCCCTGTCAGCCGAGCGTCAGATGCTCAACCCGCCCATGGGATCGAAGCCCTGGTAGCCCTTGCCCTGGCCCGGATTCTGATGAGGCGCCCGGGTGTAGCCCGCGGTGGTCCGACTGATGCGTCGTTGGGCCACGAGGGCCTCGAGGACGAGCTCGCACGCCGCTGCCCGTTGGCCGTCCCCGGCCTTGGAGGGGGCGAGCCCGACGTTCTCCACCAGGTCCAGTAGCCCGGGGACGGTGGCGAAGCCCTTCACGCACGCCTCCGCCGCCGAATCTTCGCCCACCTGCAGCGCGCCGCCGGTCTCGAAGTACTCGACGATGTCGCCGACGTCGGCGCCGGCGGCGTAGACGTCGAAGGTCTGGGAGCACGACTGCTGGATGAGCTCTCTGGCGATGCGGTCGGCTCCGTGGAGCTCGCCCTCGTACTCGAGCTCCATCTTCCCGGTGATGGCGGGAAGAGAGGCGTAGACGTCGGCGACTCGTGGCACGGCCATGCTCTCACCGTGCCGGAGGGCCCGGCGCTCGGCGTTGGACACCACCGTCTCCGTGACGGTGATGGGCATTCGCTGGCTGACGCCGCTGCGCTGGTCGACGCGCTTGTCGTCCCGGGCGATGAAAGCGATGCGCTCGATGGTCTCTTCGAGGAACTCGGGCATCTCGACGCACGTCCCTTCCCGGGACGTCCAGGACTCCTGCCGTGTGATCCCTACACCGGTCTCCAGCTCCTCGGGATAGTGAGTCCGGATCTCGGCACCGATCCGGTCCTTGAGGGGCGTGATGATCTTCCCGCGGGCGGTGTAGTCCTCGGGGTTGGCCGTGAAGACGAGAAGCACGTCCAGCGCCAACCGGATGGGGTAACCCTTCACCTGTACATCCCCCTCCTGGAGGATGTTGAAGAGCCCGACCTGGATCTTGCCGGCGAGGTCCGGGAGCTCGTTGATGGCGAAGATGCCTCGGTTCGCCCGAGGCAGGAGGCCGTAGTGGATGGTGAGTTCGTCGGCGAGGATGTGCCCGCCCCGCGCCGCCTTGATGGGGTCCACATCGCCGATCATGTCGGCGATGGTCACATCGGGTGTGGCGAGCTTCTCGACGTAGCGGGCGTCCCGTGAAATCCACTCCACTGGCGCGTCGTCTCCGTGCTCCTCCACCAGCTGACGACCGTACTTGGAGAGCGGCCGTACGGGATCGTCGTTGACCTCGCTGCCGGCGAGAATGGGGATGTGGTCGTCGAGGAGTAGAGCCAGCTGTCGTAGGATCCGACTCTTGGCCTGACCCCGGAGCCCCAGGAGGATGAAGTCGTGGCGGGCGAGGACGGCGTTTACGATCTGCGGCTCGACGGTGTCGTCGTAGCCCTGGACGCCGGGGAAGAGGTCGGCCCCCTCCTTGAGCTTGCGGACGAGATTATCCCGCATCTCGTCTTTCACCGAGCGGCTCTCGTAGCCGCTGGCCTTCAGTGCGCCGAGGGTGCTGGGGCGTTGCTCGCTCATATCCGGACCAAGGGTAGAGGCACAGGGGCGTCTTCGCGATCTTCAAGGGCGAATCGATACACGCGCCGGTCGGTGCGGATCCCCCCTACAGAAACGCTACGGAGCCATCATGGCCGAGCACGTCCTCCGCGGCACGATCCACCCCCTCCAGGAACAGCCCCCCCTACCGCGGGACCGCTTCATCGTGGCGGACCAGCCCGACGAGGAGGCCATCCCCATGGACGTGGTCTTCGTCGGCGGTGGCCCCGGGGGTCTGGCGGGCGCCATCGAGCTCGCCCGTCTCGTTCAGAGGGACAACGCGTCCGGCGGGGGCCTGGGAGGCATCGAGATCGGTGTCCTGGAGAAGGCAGGCCAGCTCGGCGAGCACAGCCTTTCGGGTGCGGTGGTGAACCCCAGCGCCTTCCATGAGCTCTTCCCGGAGCTCTCCATGGGCGACTTCCCATTCCGGAAGCCGGTGGAGAAGGAGTCGGTGTACGTCCTCACCGAGTCGAAGTCGATCCGGATTCCGACGCCGCCGACGATGAAGAACCACGGCAACCAGATCGCGTCCATCTGCGAGATCGTCCGTTGGCTCGGCGGGAAGGCAGAGGAGCTGGGCATCAACGTCTTTCCCGGCTTCCCTGTGGATTCGCTCCTGGTGGAGGACGATCGGGTCATCGGTGTGCGGACCACCCCCTCGGGCCTCGGACGCGACGGAGAACCCCAGAGCGCCGACGCCATGCCCGCAGTGGACCTCACGGCCAACGTCACCGTCCTGGCAGAGGGCTCCCGGGGGCCTCTCACACAGGCCTACTACGATTGGCAGCGGATCGGTGCGGAGAACCCCCAGATCTACGCTCTGGGCGTAAAGGAGCTGTGG
Organism: Longimicrobiales bacterium; assembly: GCA_965229435.1. Taxonomy (GTDB): domain Bacteria; phylum Gemmatimonadota; class Gemmatimonadetes; order Longimicrobiales; family Gaopeijiaceae; genus UBA2589. The sequence continues at coordinate 1,049,621 of CBDDJE010000001.1, read as the reverse complement.
GAGGTCAAGAAGCCCCTGGACCGGATCATCCACACGATGGCATGGCCGGTACCGAAGGACGCCTTCGGCGGAAGCTTCCTCTACCCCATGGCCGACAACCTCATCGCTCTGGGGCTGGTCGTGGGGCTGGACTACGCCGATGCTCGCTTCGACGTCCACGAGGCGCTCCAACGGATGAAGCTCCATCCTCTCATTCGGCAGTATCTCGAGGGTGGTGAGATGATCGAGTGGGGCGCCAAGACCATCCCCGAGGGTGGCTACTACTCCGTGGCGGAGCGGCGACACGGCAACGGCCTCTGCGTGGTGGGAGACGCCGCCGGCTACGTCGAAGTCTCTTCCCTCAAGGGCATCCACTACGCCATGCACTCGGGCATTCTGGCCGCCCGCCAGATCTTCCAGGCATTGAAGGCGGGGGACTACTCGGAGGAGGCGTTGGCGGGCTACACCCAGGCTGTCGACGGAAGCCACATCATGAGCGACCTGAAGGCCCGCAGGAACATGCGCCTCGCCTTCAAGTCGGGCTTCGTTTCCGGGGGAGTGAAGGCCGGTCTCATGACGGTGACCAAGGGGGCCTTCCCGGGCTCGAAGATCTCTATCGAGGAGGACGCCGCCGAGGAGAAGCGCCTGGGCGGTGGGGCCGAGCCCCTCGTTCCCGACGGAACGCTGACCTTCTCCAAAGTCGACGCCGTCTACAAGTCGGGGAACCAGACCCGCGACGACATCCCCAGCCACCTCATCGTCGGCGAGGACGTGAGTCCCGAGACGGCCGAGATGTACGTTCATCTGTGCCCAGCGGGCGTGTATGAGCGCGATGGGGACAAACTCATCGTCAACGCGCCCAACTGCGTCGACTGCAAGGCGACGGACGTCATCGGGCCCCGATGGACGCCACGCGAGGGGGGCAGCGGACCCGCGTACCGCCAGATGTGACGCCACCGGTCCCCTCGCTCGGTCCTGCCGACTGCTCGCTCCATCTCCCTGGCCCAACGGGACGGCTTTCGGCGTGACGAGGATCGTCGAGCCTGTCATCGTCTGGGGCGCCGGTGCCATGGGCGGCAGCATCGGCGCCTGGCTCATCCGGGGCGGCCACGAGGTGCTCTTCGTCGATTCCGACGAGGAGCACGCCAGGGCCATCAGGGAAAACGGCCTCAGCATCACGGGCCCCGTGGACGAATTCACCGTCGAGGCCTACTGCGCCGACCCCCTGTGGCTCGATCCGGGTCTCGAGACGGTCCTTCTTTGCGTCAAAGCCCACCACACCGCTGCGGCCATGGACGTGATCAAGCCGCTCCTGTCCTCCGATGGTTTCGTGGTGTCGGTGCAGAACGGCCTCAACGAACGTGAGATCGCTCGCGCCGTGGGTGAAGCACGGACGGTGGGGTGCTTCGTGAACTTCGGTGCCGACGTACTCGAGCCGGGCGTGGTCATGCGGGGCAACCGGGGTGCGGTGGTCGTCGGGGAGCTAGATGGGACGACGACGGAACGGATACGGGCGGTGCACCGTCTCTTTCAGGACTTCGACCCCGCGGCCGTCCTCACCGACAACATCCACGGGTATCTGTGGGGCAAGCTGGCCTACGGCGCGCTCCTCTTCGCCACGGCGCTGGCCGAAGCTTCCATCGCCGATGTGCTGGCCTCGGCGAAGCACCGGCCGACGCTGGTGGCCCTGGCTCGCGAGGTGGTTGGCGTCACCCATGCCCATGGTATCCGGCCCGAGGCCTTCGACGGATTCGATCCGGGCGCTTTCTCACCCGGCGCTTCGGACGAGGTCGCGCACGCCAGCCTCGACCGATTGGTGGATTTCAACCGCGCTTCCGCGAAGAGCCGTAGCGGCGTTTGGCGCGACCTGGCCATCCGGAAGCGGAAGACCGAGGTGGACGCGCAGATCGCCCCCATCGCCGAGGCCGGGCGCGGCGTGGGTCTGGCCACGCCGCTCGTCAGCCGTCTGGTGGAGCTGATCCATGATGTGGAGGAGGGTCGGCGAGCCCAGGGGTGGGAGACGCTGGACGCTCTCGTCCCGGCGCCTTAGAGGCGATCGAAGAAGTACGGTAGGCCGCGCTGGGGCTGCCTTCTTCTGTAGCCTTCTAGACCAGGAGCGAAGGCACCCGTCTCAACCCCGCTCGAAGAGGTACGCCGAGTCCTCGAGCCGCGAGTTGCCGTCGACGCTCACGGCGAAGCGGGCCCCGGAGTAGATGGCTGCACCGCCGTAGTCGCCGTTCTTGTTCACCGCGTAGTAGTTCACGTTGAACGACGGGCGCCCGTCCTCCCGGAGGAGGCGATCCTCCACCGTGACGTGGACGATCCGACGCAACGCCTCGAGACACGCCTCCTGGGGATGCATGCCTTGGCGCATGAGTTCGACGATGGTGTGGCTGCCGCACGTCTTGATGACGGCTTCGCCACGGCCCGTCGATCCGGCGGCGCCCACGTCATTGTCGCAGAATTGCCCCGCGCCGATGATGGGCGAGTCGCCGACCCGCCCGGGGATCTTGTAGGCCAGACCCGACGTCGTGGTCACCGACGAGAGGTCGCCGTTGGCGTCGACGATGTCGCAGTTGATGGTGCCCTGGGGTCGATAGCCGTCGTGGGAGTCGAGGAGGCCGTCACCGAAATCCTCAGGCTCCCGGTAGCGGCCGCCGACGGGCTCGTGGGACTCCTCGGGGGTCAGGTAGTCGTCGGCGTCGGAGAGCCGGGCCCGCCACTCGATCCACCGCTGGCGAGCTTCCTCGGTGACCAACTCCTCGATCTGATGACCCATGGAGACGGCGAACCGCTGGGCCCCCTCGCCCACGAGGAGGTGGTGGTCGGTGTAGCGCATGACGTCGAGGGCAACGAGGGACGGACGTTTGATGCCCTGCAGGGCTGCCACTGCGCCGGCACCCCGGGTGGGTCCGTGCATGAGCGAGGAGTCCAACTGGACGATGCCGTCGGCGTTGGGGAGGCCGCCGTATCCAACGGAGGTGTCCCGGGGATCCTCCTCGACCAGGTTCACTCCGGCGACGACGGCTTCGATGGTCGTGGCGCCGTCGGCGAGCTCCTGGATGGCTCGAGACACGGCCGCCAGGCCGTTGCCCGACGCGACGCACGTCGGCGTCACCCGCCGAATGACCACGCTCGGGGCTCCCTCCAGTGTCTTCGGGAGTGCGCCGAGGGCCGCACCCGCGCCCACGCCTACCGAAGTCCGAATGAAGTCTCGCCTGGTCGCCATGATGCCTCCGTTGCAGAGCCCGTTCGTGTCCGTGGGGTGGGCCGAGGGGGTCGGATGACCGGACCGGCGCACCGGGGTGCTAGAGTAATCGGCGGCCCTTCGGAAGCGCCAGCCGGAGCGGTGAGCGGTCGGCCGTTCCGCTTCAGCGAAGTGGGCGGACCCGCCTCGAGCCTGGCCGTCAGCGCAGCTGGACCGTCGTTCCGTCGGGCATCTCCACCGTCGCTCCCAACTGGAGGAGGAGGGCGCCGGAGTCGGTGTAGTCGGCGGCGCGCTCGATGCGGCCGCCTTCTACTTCGAGGACGGTGACTCCGTTGAGGACGACCTCCCGCCCTGTGCCCTCGGACAGGACGCCATCCATGGGCCGCGCCTGGACACCGGAGAACACCCACTCAAAGACGACCCCCCCGACGGTTGTGGGGTGGACGTTGCCAACATTCATGAGGACGTCGTCGGCCCACCGGTGGGCCCCGGTCATGTATCCGACGATCTCGTCGACACCGAGATACGAGTGCTGGTTTGGGAAGTCTTCGTACGTCGCCTGGGGCCAGAAGAGGTCGCGAATGAGAGCGGTGTCGGCGGCCTCGATTGCGGCGGCCATGGTTCGTGCCAGGAGCTCGGCCTCTCGGTACGACTCCTCCGTGTCGTTGGCGGCGCAGGCCGACAGGACCCCGAGCAATGCGACGGTGAGGAGCGAGCACGCGCGCGCAGGTCTGGCCGGAAGGGTCCCTGCCGTCGCCGGGCCCCATTGTGGGCCGTTACAAGAATGGGGCTTCATGCGTCATTCCTAGAAGGCTGTCGGAGCCTGTCCCACCTTCCGGGGGAACTCGAGAGGGCGGGCGGGCAGCGCCGCGCCAACTTAACGTTCGACAGGGGCCTAGGCTCCAAGCCCATACGGAGGCATCTCCATGAACGAACAGCTGCGGGCCTTGAATCGCTTCGGGCTTGGAGCGCGCTTCGGCGAAGTCGATGAGCTGCGCGCGCCACGCCTCTGGCTCCACGACCAGGTCGACGCCGGTCGAGCCGATGCGGCGGCGCTGGAGCGGTTGCCGCTCCTGGACGAGATCGGAGCCGCCGTGGTTGCGCTCCGGACCGCACAGAGGGACCGGGAGCAGGACGCTATCGCTGAAGCCCGCCGCCGCCTCCGTGACATTCTGACGATGGAGAGCCTGGCGGTCCTGACGCAGCGCATCCACACCCGCACCCCCTTCGTCGAACGACTGGTGGCTTTCTGGTCGAACCACCTCTGCGCCTCTGCGGCCGCGGGTCTTCAGGTGGCGGGCTTCATGGGACATTACGAACGGACGGCCATCCGACCCCACGTTCTGGGCCGCTTCGACGAGATGGTGCTGGCGTCGGCGAAGCATCCCGCCATGCTCATGTTCCTCAACAACTTCCAGTCCATCGGTCCTGGGTCGATGGCTGGGCGCCGCTCGGCACGTGCCGGCAACGCCCGCGGCCTCAACGAGAACTATGCCCGCGAGCTCCTCGAGCTCCACACCCTCGGCGTCGACGGCGGCTACGGTCAGGAAGACGTCGAAGCCCTGGCCCGGATTCTCACGGGGTGGACGATCTCGGGGGTCGGACCCGGATCTGGGGAGGGCTCGCCTGGCGGTTTCGTTTTTCGCCCGGCGCTCCATGAGCCCGGAGAGAAGGTGGTGTTGGGCCGAACGTACGGCTCCGGAGGACGGACGCCGATGCGACCAGCTTCCGGTGTCCAGGAGGGCGAGGACGCCATCAGGGATCTGTGTCGGCATCCCGCGACGGCCCGGTTCATCGCGACGAAGCTGGTTCGCCACTTCGTGTCCGACGATCCGCCCGACGGTGCCGTGGTGCGCGTTGCCGAGGTGTTCCGGGCGACACGCGGAAACCTGGGCGAGGTCGCACACGCCATCGTCGAGCTCGAGGAAGCCTGGAGAACCCCTCACGGAAAGTTCCGGACGCCCCAGGAGTGGCTGGTAGCGGTCCTGCGAGCCTTCCGTGCCGACGAGGTGGAAGAGCGAGCTCCGGTGGTGCTCGGGCGCCTCCGCCACGCGCTGTGGGCTCCTCCGTCCCCGGAAGGCTTCGAGGACACCCAGGGGCCGTGGTCGGACCCCGACGCCCTCATGAACCGGGCCGAGCTGGCTCGCTCCGTGGCTCGGGTGCTCCCGGTCCGCGACCCCCGTCTGGTCCTGGAGGTAGTGAACATCGAGGCTGACGATCCGCTTCACGCCCTCCTCGACGACACATCGATTTCCGCCCGCGACCGCCTGGCCCTCGCCATCGGCGGTCCGGCCTTCCAGTGGAGGTGAACATGGACAGGCGGACCTTCGTTCGCGGCATGTGCCTCGGTGGCGTGGCGACCTTCGCTCTGCCCATGGTGAGATTCGCCCAGGTACCTGGTGACGGTAAGCTCGTCTTCGTTCTCCTGCGCGGTGGTTTCGACGGCCTCGCCGCTGTGGTCCCCGTCGGGGATCCCGACTACGTGAAGCTCCGGGGAGCGATGGCCTACGATGTCGCCGAGGTCACGGCCTTGGGTGACGGCTTCGGCCTCGCCCCGGGGCTGACGCCCTGGCGGACCCTCTGGGAGTTGGAGGAGCTCGTGGCCCTACACGCCATGGCCATCCCCTACCGGACCCGCTCCCACTTCGACGGGCAGGCCATCCTGGAAACGGGCCTTGCCCGACCCCAGGGCTCATCCGACGGATGGTTGAATCGGCTGCTCCAGATCATGGACGGTGAGCGGTCGGGAATCGCCGTGGCGGCGGGCATGCCCCGTTCCCTGGCGGGCCCCCACCCCGTCTCGAGCTGGTCCCCCGCTCAGCTCGGCGCCGTGGACGACCCCTACCTCGATCGGCTCGCCGTTCTCTATCGTGCGGATCGGCGCCTTCACGATCGATTCGAGGCCGCCCTGCAACTCCGCGATCTGGCCCCCGACATGAGGTCCGGCGGAGGTCGCCAGGGCGGAGGGCCGGGAGGGCGTGTCGCCACCGTCATGTCCGCCGCCGCCGTATTCCTGAAGGAGCCTGGGGGGCCGAACGTCGCCGCGCTGGAGTTTTCCGGTTGGGACACCCACGCCAACCAGGGGATGGCCGGTGGCCAGCTCGACCGACTTCTGGCCCAGCTGGCCGAAGGATTGCTGACGTTCCGTACCGAGATGGGCGCCGCATGGCAGGACACGACTGTCGTCGTCATGACCGAGTTCGGTCGGACGGCGAGGCCGAACGGGTCGCGGGGTACCGACCACGGAACGGCCGGGGCCGGCTTCGTCATCGGGCCGAAGGTCGCCCGGAGCGCCGTGATCGCCGACTGGCCTGGTCTCGCCGAACGGTCTCTCTACCAGGACCGCGATCTGACCCCGACCCTGGACACGCGAGCGATCCTGAAGGCCGCCATCGCCGGTACCTTCGACCTCACCGGTGCACAGGTCAATCGGGTATTCCCGGGCTCCGACGATGTCGTCGGTCGCTGGGATGTCATGAGCTGACGAACGGCGCTGCTCGCCACTTCTCGCAAGGGTGGCCTGACCCCCGCCACGGCGGCCCTCAGCCTCCGCCGGGGGGCCGCCCTCAGCGATCGTGGGGGCAGCCCTCAGCCAGCGCCGGGGTAGTTGCCCATGTTCACATGCGAGATCCGATAGCCGCGGTTGGTACGGACGACGACCAACGTCAGAGGACCGCGGGCGACATCTTGCCGGGACACACGATTGCCGAAGTGCCATACCGCGCTCACCACCGCGCTGTCGTCGAAGTCGGCGATGACGGTCTGTTCCAGCCACAGCTCCTGGTCCGGCCGGAAGCCTCCCGGGACGAAGCCCTGGCTTCGGTGGTACTCGACGACGGCCTCGAAGCCTTCGACGAGACCCACCGAGTCCGACGGGAAGTAGGTCAGGGCGGGATCGACGATGAAGACATCTTCGAGCGCATCGGTGTCATACCGCCGCCAGAGCCCCAACCAGTACTCGAGTGCCTCCTGGGGTGACGCCGGGCCCGATGTGGGCTGCTCCGAGCGCTCGTCTTCGGCGACTCGGGGCCGGTAGCTCGTCCGATCGAAACGCTCGCCGTTCTTCCACACCGACCGCACGGACCGGAGGGCCGACATGTCGGCGAGGGGGTCATCGGCGAGGAGTACGAAGCTCACCGGGCGCCCGTGCTCCAGTACGCCGTATCGGTCCTGGGCTCCGATGGCTGCGGCCGCCGCGCTCGTCGCCGAGACGATGGTCTCCATGGGGGACAGACCGCCGTCGGTGGCCAGCTCCTCCATCTCCTCGTAGAGCGCGGGGAACGGTTCGCCCTGAGGCGCGGTGAAGTCGGTGCCGGCGATGACCGGGACGCCCATTTCGGCGGCTCGCGCCACCAAGGCCCTGGCGAAATCGACGTCGCACCGGTCGGAGAGATCGGTGTCGCCGTTCTCCTCGGCCCTGGCGTACATGGCCAGCGTGGCGTCGAGAATCGTGCCGTTGCGGTTCATGGACTCGAAGAGCTCGGTGAAGATCGGCGACGCGGCGCTGAAATTGCCGTACTGCGGGACCTCGTCGTGGTGGTACTCCGTCGGGGCCCGCGCCATCCCCTCCCAGGCGAGGCGGCAGACGTGGGAGACGACGTCGACTTCAGCGGCTACCACCTCCATGGGACGGGTGGGAAAGACCATGCTATGGGCCCACACCAGCATGTCCTGGCGGTGGGCCTCCCGTGTGATGGCGCGAACGATCTCGGGCTCGAGATTCGCGTAGATCTTGATGCCGGTGGCATACGTCCCCTTGGCCAGGGCGACGGCCTCGACGAGGTCGGTCTCGGCGGTGATGGCCTGCATCCAGGGGACCTCCCCGGCGGTTTCGCCCGCGGCGGACGCCTGGGGGCGTGGGTCTGAGAGGAAGGACGGCCCGGCCATCAGGGCCGAGAAGTAGACATCCGGGCCGTGGATCTGCCCAAGTCGGGTATCCCGGGCGAGGGACGCTAGGGCCCGGGCGTCACCGGCCATGTCGCGGACCGCGACGATACCCCCGTAGAGCAGGCGCTCGAGCTCGGCCTCCGCTCGTGTCCGGTTTGGTGACGTCGAGAGGTGCACGTGGCTGTCGATGAGCCCTGGAATGACCCAGCCCCCGCCGAGGTCCGTGACGATGGCGTCCCGGGGAGCGTCGGGTCCCGAAAGCAGTTGCCGCCGCGTGGACACGGCGAGGATCTGGTTGCCCCGGATGGCCATGGCGGCGTCGGGAATGGGCGGTCCGCCCCGACCGTCGATGAGGGTGAAGCCGTACAGCACCTCGAGGGGTGGGGCTCCGTTCACCTGTGCAGCCGCCGGAGTCGTCGCCAGGGCGGAGACCAGGAGGGCGACCGTCCAGGCGAAGGCGGTCGAGGGGGGGGCTACTCGTCGAATCATGGCTCCAAGAAGGCACCGGCTGCCCCCGAGGGGCAAGGAAAACGACTGGAGCGAGCGCCCTCAGTCGTCGTCGATCTCCAGACCGACGCCGGTGGGTGTGATCACCAGGGTCGGGAGGATCGACCGTACTTCCTGGCCACCGATTCCGTCCAGCGCCGCTTCCGCGCCATCGTACCTGGCGAGTTGCTCCAGTGTCTTGATGGTGGGGAAGACCATGGGCAACTCGCCTTCGTCGCACCGCCGTAGCGCCGCCGATGGAGAGATCCATAGCGCTTCCGTCATCTCCCGCGGGTCGACGATCGCTTCCGTCCCGGCCGGCACCCGGGCGGCGAAGAAGCGGGTGTCGTAGCGACGAGGCTCGGGGGTGGGCGTGATCCAGTGGGCAATGTACTCCACCCGGTCGCCATCCACCCGGCAGTCGAGGGCGCCGAGGGCCTGGGCGAGATCGATGCGGTCCTGCATGAGTTCCTCGCGGACGGCATCCACATCGGGGTCTTCAAGGGCGGTGGGAGGTGCCGAGCCGTCAGGCCGTTCGCCCACCAGGATCCCCGTCTCCTCGAAGGCTTCCCGGAGGGCCGCCAGGTAGTAGGCGATGGCGGGGGGGGCGCCGCCGGGAAGGCTGAGGCGCCGGGCCGCGGCCTCCTCGCTGAGGTCCGCCAACAGGTCCATCGCCTCGGGCGTGGCGTCCGATCCATCGACCCGACCTCCGGGAAAGACCCATGCCCCGGGGACGAAACCCGCCCGGCGGCTCCTCCGCATGAGGAGGACCTCCAGGCCTGCCGCTCCATCGCGCATGAGGACGATGGTCGCAGCCGGACGCGGGGTCGCCGGCGTCATCGGCTCCTCCTCGATGGACTCGGCGAAGCCGTCAGGAAGTCGATCGAAGGGTATGACCGAGCGAGGATCACTCAATGTCCGGCCGCCATCCCATCCTTCCTGGGGTCGGAACCGGCCGCCCAACCTCGGGCCAGCTTGAGAATGGCCTGGCCTCCGCCGAATGCGACGCCGTCGGGGCTCCGCAGCTCGTGGCCCATGGCTTCGAGAGCCTCCCCGACGGTAGGGTTCAGGTTCTCGATGGCCACGCGGGTGCCGTTGAAGTGTCGGAAGCGCGCAGCGTCGATGGCTTCCTGGGGGTCCATCCCGAACTCCACCATGTTGAGCATGACCTGGACGTGACCCTGGGGCTGCATGGAGCCACCCATGACACCGAAGGAGAGCCACGGCTCATCGTCCTTGGTGACGAAGGCCGGGATGATGGTGTGGAAGGGCCGCTTGTTCGGCGCGATGCGGTTGGGATGACCTTCTTCCATGGTGAAGCCCGCGCCCCGGTTCTGGAGGACCAGTCCGGTGCCGGGCACCACGACCCGTGACCCGAAGTAGCCGTATATGGAGTTGATGAAGGAGATCATGTTGCCGTGGCGGTCGGCCACGGTGAGGTAGATGGTCTCCGAGTCGGTGACGAGGTGGCCGGGATCGGGACGGTCGGCGGCCTTCGTCGGGTCGATGAGGTTGGCGCGGCCGGCGAGATACGAGGGATCCAGGAGGGACTCGGGCTGGACGTCCATGTGATCCGGGTCGGCGACGTACCGGGCGAGGTCGGCGTGGGCCAGCTTCTTGGCCTCGATGAGCGTGTGCAGGTACTCGGCCGAGTTGTGCGTCATGGTCGAGAAGTCGTAGCCCTCGAGCATCTTGAGCATCTGGAGGGCGGCGATGCCCTGGCCGGCAGGCGGTAGTTCGTACAGCGTGTAGCCCTTGTAATCCACGGAAAGGGGCTCGACCCAACGGGGCTCGTGGTTGGCCAGGTCCTCGAGGGTCAGGTAGCCTCCCAGGCGATCGAGGCCTTCGACGATCTCTCGACCGAGGTCACCGCCGTAGAAGGTCCCGGGGCCGTGCTCGGCTACCCGGCGGAAGGTCCGAGCCAGATCGCGGTTCCGGAACCAGTCTCCCGCCTTCGGCGCTTCGCCATCGATGAGGAAGGTTGCCGCGGCGCCTTCGTCGCGACGTAGGCCCTCTACGGTACCCGCCCAGTCCTGTGCGATGATAGGCGAGACGGGAAAGCCCTCTTCGGCGATGCGAATCGCCGGAGCGAGGACCTCGGCCAGCGTCATCGTTCCGTACGTCTCCACCAGAGTGCTCCACCCGGAAAGAGCTCCCGGAACGGTCACGGAGCGGGGTCCGCTCCCCGGCACCCCATCGTCTTCGGCGGCGAGGGCGTCGACGTCGATCTTGCTCCCCGACTTCCCGCTGGCGTCGAGGCCTACGAGCTCGCCCGCGTCGGCATCCCAGAGAATGGCGAACATGTCGCCGCCCATGCCCGTCATGTGGGGCTCGGTGACGTTGAGGACGGCGGCCGCGGCGACCGCGGCGTCGATTGCGTTACCGCCGTTCTGCAGGATCTCCAGGGCCGCAGTGGTAGCCAGGGGTTGGCTCGTGGCGGCCACGCCGTTGGGAGCGTAGACCGTGGAGCGGCCGGAGTGGGTGGCGGGACTCGTCACCGGTCCCGTCATCAGGGATCGGTTCTCCTGGGCCTGGGTGCTCGTCGGAGTGACGACGGTCAAGAGGGTGGCGACGAGCGCCGTGACGGCCGCGGCGGTGAATCTGGGCATGGAGTTCCCTGCTTCATTCGTGTGGTGGTCGGGTCAATCGTCGATGCCGGTATCGGCGGGGGACGGGGCTCGGTGGTTCGCCTGGGGCTCCAACACATGGACCTGTCGTGAGAAGAGCTCACCCAACCGTTCGATATCGTCTTCGGAGCCGTGGGGGTCGCCCCAGTGGATGGGAACCAACACCTCGGCGCCGCACGCTTCGCCGGCTTTGGCCGCGTCTTCGACACCCATCGTGTAGTGTCCGCCGACGGGGAGAAACGCGATGTCACAGCGGATGCCGTACATGGCGTCCAGGAAATCGGTGTCGCCGGCGTGGTAGTAGGTGGTCTCACCGATGTTGAAGACGTAGCCCAGCCACCCCTGATCCGGCGTGTGGAACTTCTTGTCCACGTTGTGGGCCGGGACGGCGAGGACGTCGAAGCCGTCGAGCTGCAACATGTCGCCAGGCCGCATGAAATGGTCGGCGTCGTCGAGCTGCTTCTTCATGGACGCAGGGGCGATCAGTACCGTGCGGCCTCCCCGAACCCGAGCGATGTCGTCCTCGGAGAAGTTGTCGTAGTGGGGATGGGTGAGCAGGACCACGTCGGCCTCCGAGTCCTCGTCGACACCGAGGGGATCCACGTGGATCTCCAGGCCCTGGTGGCGGATTCGCACGGACGAACCCCGGAACCAAGTGATGCCGTCGAGTGAATCGGCCATGCAAGGGCCTCCGGTGGCGCTGGGCGAAGCGAGGTGCCAAGCTAACTTCCGCCGTGACACCGAAAAAGTGGCGCGAGGCCGGTACGGTTCGGCGCCAGATTGGCAGAGACTCCTGCGGATCGGGCACGAAAACGGCGAATGTCGCTGGCAAGGATCGTGCACTACTCTGACCTCCCCGGCGGACTTGCCGCCCCGCCCGAGCTGCCTGCGGCGGCCGCAACAGCATACGACACCCTGAGCGCCGGAGCACCCACCCTGTCTGACGACGATCTCAATCCCGAGGCCGAGAGCCCGGGTCAGGAGCAAGAAGATCCCATGGCCGAGCGGTTTACGCTGCCCGTGCTTCCCCTGCGCGACACCGTGGTCTACCCCGGCGTCGCGGTGCCCATTTCCGCTGGCCGACCGGGCACGGTGGAGGCGGTTCAGGAGGCCCTCGACGGAGACCGGCGTCTGTTCGCCGTGGCCCAGCGAGAAAACGTCGACGATCCTGCCCCCGAGTACCTCTACTCCGTGGGCACCATCGTCAGAATCATCCAGACCCACCGCGTCCGTGGCGGAGTCCAACTCCTGGTCCAGGGCGAGGGTCGCGCTCAGGCCGTCTCCTATCACCAGGACGGCCAGGCCATGCTCCAGGCCGTCCTCCTCGAGATGGCGACGCTGGAGCCCCGGGACGAAGAGGACCCCGCCTTCCAGGCCCTGGACACGGAGCTCCGGGACCGGGCCGCGGAGTTGGGCACCCGCCGAGGGGTTCCCGCCGAGGCGCTGAACCAACTCATCCAGGGGGTCGACGAGCCGGGTCCCTTCGCGGACCTCGTGGCGTTCTACCTGGAGCTGGAGACTCCCGACAAGCAGGAACTCCTCGAGCTCCTCGACGACGAAGAGCGGATGCGTGCCTGCCTCCTCGCCGTGGAGCGAGAGCTCGCCCGGCTGGATGCCCAGGAGGACATCCAGGCGAAGGTCCAGTCCGAGCTCGGCGAGCGGCAGCGCGAGATGCTCCTCAGGGAGCAGCTCAAGGCCATCCAGAAGGAGCTCGGAGAAGAGGAGGAGCGTGACGACGTCGAAGAGATGCGTCAGCGCCTCGAGGAGCTGGACCTCAGTGAGGAGCAACGATCGGAGGTCGATCGGGAGCTTCGGCGCCTCGAGCGCACCAGCCCCCAGTCGGCCGAGTACCAGGTCATCCGCACCTTTCTGGAGTGGATCACCGAGCTACCCTGGAACGAGCGCAGCGAGGAGAAGATCGACCTGGCCGTGGCCGAGGAGATCCTCGACAAGGACCACTACGGCCTCGAGGACGTGAAGGACCGCGTGCTGGAGTTCCTCGCCGTGCGCAAGCTCGCGCTCGAGCGGGCGATGGAGAACGGCAAGGAGGGAGACAGTGAGCCGGGGGAAGGTGCTTCCTCGGCCGCACCGTACGACGATGAGGATGCCGAGAGCGCGGCCCCGGGCGACGGCGGTAGTGCGTTCGACGGCGACGACAACGGCTCCATGGACCCGGACGCCCTCGACGATATCCACGAGGCGGAGAACCCGGGTCGGGGACCCATCCTCCTCTTCGTCGGACCGCCGGGTGTGGGAAAGACGTCCATCGCACAGTCCATCGCTCGTTCCACCGGGCGGGAGTACGTCCGGATCTCCCTGGGCGGCGCCCGAGACGAGGCGGATATCCGGGGGCACAGGCGCACGTACGTCGGGGCCATGCCCGGGCGGATCATCCAAGGAATGCGGCAAGCGAAGAGCAAGAATCCGGTCTTCCTCCTCGACGAGGTGGACAAGCTCGGCCAGTCCTTCCAGGGCGACCCCAGCTCGGCGCTGCTCGAGGTCCTCGATCCCGCTCAGAATTCGACGTTCGTGGATCACTACCTCGGCATCCCCTTCGATCTGTCCGAGGTCCTCTTCATCGCCACCGCGAACTACATCGATCGCATTCCCGGTCCACTCCTGGATCGTATGGAGCGCGTCGACTTCTCGGGCTACACCGAAGCCGAGAAGCTGGAGATCGTGAAGCGCTACCTGCTCATCCGGCAGCGCAGGGAGAACAGTCTCGAAGACCACGAGTTGACCCTCACCGACGACGCTATCCAGACCATCGTCAGCAAGTACACGCGGGAGGCTGGAGTACGGCAGCTGGAGCGCGAGATCGGGAAGTTCGCCCGGAAGGTCGCCCGGCAGATCGCCGCCGGTAAGATGGAGACGATGGAGGCCGGGCCCGACGACGTCCGGGAGTTGCTGGGACGGCCACGGGTCCACCCGGAGAAGATGGCCGAGAAGGACACGGTGGGCGTGGCGACGGGGATGTTCTACACCCCCATGGGCGGCGACATCATGTTCGTCGAGGCCAGCGTCATGCCTGGCGAGGGCGGCTTCGTCCTCACCGGCCAACTCGGCGACGTCATGAAGGAGTCGGGGCGGGCGGCCCTTTCCTACGCCAAGGCGAATGCACAGACCCTCGGCATTCCCGAAGACGCCCTGCACAAGCGCGAGGTCCACATCCATGTGCCGGCCGGAGCCATTCCGAAGGATGGGCCGTCGGCCGGGATCACGATGGCGACGGCGCTCGTCTCGGCTGTGTCCGGCCGAAAGGTGCGACGCGACGTGGCCATGACCGGCGAGCTCACGCTCACCGGGCGGGTTCTTCCCATAGGGGGCGTGAAGGAGAAGGTTCTCGGGGCCGTCCGGGCCGGCATCAACGAGATCATCGTGCCGGTGGACAACGAGGCCGACCTCGAAGACATCCCTGACGACGTCCAGAAGCAGCTGACCTTCCACCTCGCGGAGACGTTGGACGACGTCATCGCCGTCGCGTTGGGCGGCGGGAAGTCCACAAGGCGATCGGCGTCGAAAGGCTCGGCCGGCGACGGAGCGGCCAACGGAAAGGCGGAGGACACGAAGAAGAAGGCGCCCGCCAAGAAGAAATCGACGGCCAAGAGGAAGTCGGCGTCGAAGACATCACCTGCCAAGAAGGCGCCTGCGAAGAAGGCGGGAGCCAGGGGCCCGGCACCAGCGTAGGCGGCCGGCTCCACTCCGGCCTGATCGGGCCGCGTCTGCTCCAGCCGAGGGTGCTACTTCGGGGATAGCTACGAGGACCGTGGCCGGCGGTGGCGGGGAGCCCCGTTGCCGCCGGCCTTCTTCTCGTCAGTCGACTTCGATGTACCCAGCCGGGCCTTCCACCACCTCGCCGATGATGGCGGCGGCGAGGGTCTTGCCGTAGAGACCCTTGAGGAGGGTCTCGAGACCTTCCTCGGGCACACAGATGAGCATGCCGCCGGAGGTCTGGGCGTCGGCCAGGAGCGTTCGGGTCACGAGGTCCACCGAATCGCCGAAGCGGACATCCGACGCGACGTCCTCCAGATTCCGCTTGGTTCCTCCGGGAATGTGTCCTGCCGCCACCAGATTGCGGGTCCCCTTCAAAACGGGGATCCGGCTGGCGTCCAGACGGGCGCTGGCGTGGGAAGCACGTAGCAGGTTCCTCAGGTGGCCCAGAAGGCCGAAGCCGGTGACGTCGGTGGCGCAGCGGACGCCGGCGGCCACCATGGCATCGGCAGCCTGGGCGTTCAGCGTGGACATGGCCTCGACGGCCGTGGCGATGACGTCGTCCGATGCCGCGCCCTGCTTGATGGCCGTGGCGATGACGCCCGAGCCCAGTGGCTTGGTGAGGACGAGGCGGTCGCCGGGACGAGCGGCGTCGTTGGTGACCATCCGGTCGGGGTGGACCTCGCCGATGGCGACCAGGCCGTACTTGGGCTCGGCGTCGTCGATGGTATGGCCGCCGAGGGTGGGGATGCCGACGGAGCGGGTGACGTCGCTTCCGCCTCGGAGGATCTCGTCCAAGATGCCCTTGTCGAGGAGTTTCCGGGGGAAGCCCACGAGGTTGAGCACGAAGAGAGGCTTCGCACCCATGGCGTAGATGTCGGACAGGGCGTTGGCCGCCGCGATCCGCCCGAAGTCGTAGGGGTCGTCGACGATGGGCGTGAAGAAGTCGGCGGTGACCACCAGGGCGCGATCGTCGGCGAGACGGTACACGGCGGCGTCATCCCCCGTGGAATGTCCGACGAGGGCGTTCGGATCGGGTACCGCTGCCACGTGACGCAGAACCTGCGTCAGCTCGGTCATGCCGAGTTTACACGCTCAACCGGCGCCGTGGCTGAGCTGGGACAACCGGATCTCCGGCCGCTGATCCCGAGGCTCATTTGCCATCACCCACTCTCCTGTTCAGCACTTGGGAGCGGAAACCATAGGCTTCCGCCGGGTACGCGAACTCGATCACCATAGGATAATCCATCGCGTCCGCCCCGTGTGCCGGGCGCGGCGAGCCTACGAGCAAGCGTAGTGAGCGTGCCGCAGAAATCACCCCGCCGACTTCTCGCCGAAGAGATCTCGTGCTCAGAGTCCGAAATGGGCCTGGCGCGGGCGGCTCTGCTCGTGGCCAAAGAGGAATATCCCCAGCTCTCGGTGGACCTGTACCTCGCCCGCCTGGACCAGGTCGCCGAAGAGGTGAAGGACCGGCTGGCCAACGAGACGGCTCCCCTCCTGGTTCTCGACGAGCTCATCCGCACGCTCTACGGGCGACGGAAGTTCTCGGGTAATCGCGACGCCTACTACGACCCGCGCAACTCATTCCTCAACGACGTCCTCGATCGGGGCGTGGGCATTCCGCTGACGCTGGGAATCGTTCTGCTGGAAACAGGATGGAGGCTCGGGCTTCCCCTCGAAGGCGTGAACTTCCCCGGGCACTTCCTGGTGCGCTATACGGGTGACGAGGTGCGCCTGGTCATCGATCCCTACGATCAGGGGAAGATCCGCTTCGAGGACCAGGCCCAGGAGCTTCTGGACCAGGGGTACGGCGGGATGGTAGCCATGCGCGAGCAGTTCCTCCGGGTGGCGACGAAGCGGGACATGCTCATCCGGTTGCTCACCAACCTGAAAGGCATCTACGTGAAGATCGGCGACGATCGGCGGGCGTTGGCCGTCGTCGAGCGACTCCTCATGATCACGCCGACCGCGCCTCTCCAGTCCCGCTCCCGGGGCATGCTACTCGCCCGATTGGGACGCCACGACGAGGCCGCCGATCAACTCGAAGCCTACCTCCGGGTATCGCCCAGCGCCGAGGACAAACAGCACGTCCAGGAGCTGGTGCAGCAGCTCCGGGAAGGCAGCTTCGACGAAGACGTCGACCTGTCGTGACCCATTCCCCCCCCGCCGTCGAGGCATCCGCGTCCTACACCGCCGCGACGAACGGCGTCGCCGTCTTCGACGGAGGCGACCGCACCCTCCTCACCGTTACCGGTCGATCGCCGACCCAGATGCTCAACGGCGTCATCACCGGGGTCATGCCGCCGACGCCGTCGGAGGTGGAGTCCGGCGTCTTCGAGGGCGCCGCCACCTATCACACGGTCCTGACGCCCAAGGGCAAGATCATCAGCGACCTCCACGCCACGCTCTTGGGGCCGGAGGACTCGGTAGGCTTCCTCCTGGACGTACCTACGGCGGGGCGGGACGCATTGCTGGCGCACTTCGGGAAGTTCCTGCCGCCGCGCTTCGCCAAGGTCTCGGTGGTTTCCGCCCCTGCCGGAAAGGACGGCGGCGAAGGCGGCGACGGCAGTGTACGCTCGGACGTAGAACGGGCACGACTCACGGTTGTGGGTCCCGAAGCCCCTAGGGTGCTGTCCACCCTGGCCTTCGGGCTCCGGGTAGACAGCGCATGGCTGGAGGAGGCGCCGGAGGGTGCTTGGCGCAGCGCCAGCGACCCATCGGAGGGGCTGGTCGTCGTGCGGACCGGCGAGGTCTGGCCCCTCGCCTTCCACGTCCACGGCCCCCGGGAGGCGGTGGCGGCCCTCCGTGACAAGCTGCTCTCCTCCGGCGGTGTCGAGGGCGACGCCGAGACGTGGGACGTCCTCAGGGTGGAGGCGGGCAGACCCGCCTTCGGCCCCGACATGGATGACGGCACCTTGCCCCCGGAAGCAGGGATCACGGATCGCGCTATCGATCACAAGAAGGGATGCTACACCGGCCAGGAGGTCATCGTGCGCATCCGGGACCGGGGCCATGTGAACTGGGAGCTCCGGCGCCTGGACTTCGGCGCCGAGGGGGCGCCGGAGTCGGGCGCCGAGCTCACCGAGCCAGGCTCGGACAAGTCCGCCGCTCGGATCCGGAGCGTGGTGCCGTCTCCGCGGGCAGGGGGCTACCTGGCCCTGGCCTACGTGCGTCGAGGCATCGAGGCGGTGGACTTCGGTGGGCGCACCATTCCGGTGCCCGAGGGCTCCCCCGAGCCCCTCTGAGGGGGGGCGGGGGGCCTCTGAGGGGACTCCAGCAAGCCGTGGTCGGCCATGCCCGTGGCGCGCCGGCTCAGTTCAGTTCGTTCAACGCCGCCAGGATGTCGTCGTTCTCGGGCCTGATGCGGTAGTTCACCTCGGTCATCTTCCAGTGGACCACCCCGTCCTTGTCGATGACGTACGTGGTCGGGTGGGGGATGGCCCGCCCACGGGGGTCGTCCTGGTTGAAAAGGCCGTACCGGTTGATGACCGCCGCTCCCGGGTCGGACAGCAGCGTGTAATGCAGAACGAGGCCGTCGTTCTCCTCGGCGACCCGGTCGACCATCGTCTGCAGATCCGCCACGTCGTCGGAGGCCACGGCGACGATCTCCGTATCGGCCCTCTGCTCTTCCGTCAGAAGTTCTTGCAGCTCACCGAGCTGCTGGGCGCAGTAGGGTCACCAGTGGCCGCGGTAGAAGACGAGGATGACGTTCGCCTCGCCCCGGAAGTCCGAGAGCGTGACCGGTGGTCCGGCGAGGGAGGTGAGGGTGAAGTCCGGAGCGACGTCGCCTGCCTGGACCCTCTCGATGTCCGTGGGTGGCAGGTCGAACCCGTCCGTGGGCCCCAGGGCGATCTCCTGTTCCCTGTGGTCGGCGACCGCATCCTCGGTGGCTTGGTCCTGGGGTGCGCAGGCGGCTACGGCCGCCAGTGTCAGGGTCGCGATGGTCCGTCTCATACGATGTCTCGGTTGGTGCCCGACTGCCCGTCCCAGGTGGCGCCTCCAGGGGCCAACCCCCCTCCCGGCCCATAGCCTATCGACCGCGGGGGTGTGGGGACAGCCCACCGGCGTCTGTTACGCGTCTGTAACTATTTCGTCGTTTTTCGAACACGAAGCCGTGACGACGCATATAGTGTAGAAGACCTCACCGAGGAGCCGTTGCATGGACATGCCCCGAAAGATCCGGTTCGCTGCACTGGCCGGTGCCGCACTGGTGATGGGAGCCTGCGCGTCGAGCCCGGATGCCTTCGCCCGCCACCAGCGGACAATGGCCGAGAAGCAGGTCGTGGAGTCCGTCAGTGACGAAGTGGTGTGTCCCGTCGTCATCTCCAACGCGACGGACCAGCAGCTCGAGGCCGAGTACGCCCTCCAGGGGGAGACGTCACAGCTGGGGCTCATCCCGGCGGGTCGCAGCCTCTCCTTTCAGGTGCGGTGTACCGCCCAGCGGATCGAAGCCTCGGCGACGGCCCAGGGCACGGGCTTCTTCGGTGGGCCCGACGAGTACCGCACGGTGGCGGTTCTCGACCGGACTCGGGCGACGCGGGTACGTTTCACGCTGACGGATCGCGTCCGCTAGGTACAGATTGCAGGTCCCGCTCCAGGGCGGGAAGCGCGGGGCGCGGGTCGGAGCTCACAGCTTCGGCCCGCGTTTTTTCTTCCACCCCCTAGCGGGCGGCGCCCCTGTCGGCCTTGTCCTGATACATCTGGTCGTCGGCGTCGTCGACCAGTTCAGTGACGGTGGGATGCTTCTGCGGATCGTACTGGGTCACACCGACGCTGTACCGGATGACCGGCGTCTCGGTGTCGTCACGGAGGGCGTCTTCGAGGTGGGCCAGGGCGTTGGGCGCCTGTTCGGCTTTGGCGCCGCTCAACAGGACACAGAACTCGTCCCCTCCGAGTCGAGCGACGACATCCGAGTTGCGAAAAGAGGTGCCCAAGCGTTCGGCGAACCGTTGGAGCACCCGGTCGCCCGCCGAGTGACCGAGGGAGTCGTTGACCTCCTTGAAGCCGTCGAGGTCGAACATGAGCACGGCCGCCGGCTGCTCCATCCGTTCGCAGAGGGCGAGGGAGTGATGGGCGATGGCGTGGAAGCCCCGGCGATTCGCCAGGCCTGTGAGATCGTCGAGCATGGCCAGCTGAACCGCCCGCAGCTCGCTCTCGACCATCTCCGCCAGGTCGCGGAGGAGCCCCGAGTCTTCTTCGTCGAGCTCCCTGGGCTCGCGATCGATGACGCAGATCGTACCGAGTCTGTGCCCGTCGGGGCCTCGTACCGGGCAGCCGGCATAGAACCGGAAGTTGAGGTCCCCGGTGACAAGCTCGTTGTCGACGAAGCGCTCGTCCGCCGTGGCGTCTTCGACGACCATGACTTCGTCGCCCTGGATGGCGTGGGCGCAGAAGGACACGGCTCGCGGCGTCTCCGACGCATCGAGTCCGTTCTTGGACTTGAACCACTGCCGGTCGGAGTCGACAAGGGAGACGAGCGCGATGGGTGTGTTGAACAGCCGGCGAGCCAGGCGCGTCAGGCGATCGAACCGGTCGTCCGGCTGGGAGTCGAGAATCCCGAGCTCGTGGAGAGCGCGTAGGCGCGCTGCTTCTCCGCTGTCGGATTCGTGCATGTATCTCGTGCCGTGGGGGGGACGGACCGTCCGGGCGACGTCGCTACGTCCTTCCGTAGGATTAAGTGCCGAACGGGCTCGCGCCACCCTTCGTCGCGCTACCAGCCGCTGTCGCCGTCCTCCTTCACCGAGTCGAGATCTCCGACCTTGCCCATCCACCCCAGCAGCCCCTGCCTGGTGTTGCCACGTCAGCTAGGCTCCTAGGGGGTCGTTCCGGCTTCCTTGCGGTGTCCGACGATGAGCTCGCCGTGCTCCCGGCCGTTCTCGATAAAGATCTTGTTGGCGTTGTGACCTGCCGCGATCACGCCCGCGATGTAGAGACCGGGAACGTTGGTGGCCATGGTTCCCGGATCGTGGGCGGGGATTCCCGTCTCCGGGTCGATATCGACGCCCAGGGCCTCGAGGCGGTCGTGGCTCGCGCGCCATCCGGTCATCGCCACGACGAAGTCGTTGTCGATCTCCGTCTCCATGCCGTCGTCTTCAGAGCGGAGAACCACCGACCCGGGCCGGATCTCCGACACCCGATGTCGCCAGTACATGGGAATCTCACCTCGCTCGAGACGATTGGTGATGTCGGGGACGACCCAGGGCTTCACGCCGCGGTCGATGGTGTCGAGGAAGTGGACCATCGTGACTCGTACGCCGTTCCTGAACATCTCCAGCGCCGACTCCACGGCGGAGTTGCCAGCCCCCACGACGAGCACGTGCTGGTCGTAGTACGGATACGGCTCGTAGTAGTAGTGCCGAACCTTGGGGAGGTCCTCACCGGGCACGTCGAGGAAGTTGGGCCGTTGGAAGCCCCCCGTGGCCACCACCACGGCGGCGGCGGCGTAGAGGTCTTCACTCCCGTCCGCCCTCCGGGTCTTTACGGTGAAGTCGCCCTCGACGCCTTCGATGTCGAGGACTTCCTCGTACTGCCGGACATCGATCCCCCACTGCTCCACCACCCTGCGGTAGTAGGCCAGAGCCTCCCGACGTGTGGGTTTGGCGTTGGGAATGGTAAAGGGAACGCCACCCACCTCCAGCATGATGGCCGTGCTGAAGAACGTCATGTAGTACGGATAGTCGATGAGGGAATTGGTGAGGGATCCCTTGTCGAACAACACGCACGACATCCCGGCCTTCTCGGCTGCGGCTCCCACGGCGATACCACACGGGCCCGCACCGACGACCACGAGCTCGTAACGCTGGGTTTCGGTCATGGCGCACCGTACCCCGGGCCATCGATCTGTTCCGGGGTGGCTCCCTTCCCCGAGACCGCTCCTTCCCTCATTGTGAGCCATGACTTCAGCCGAATCGGAAGCACGCAAGGCATTGAACCGCCTCCGGCGGGCCCTGGAGAAGGCGGAGCGCGAGATGGAGGCACTGGAGGGCGCCCTCGCCTACGCCGAGGGAGACGATTTCCCCCGCCACGAGTATGAGAAGGCGTCGGAGGCCCTCCGCCGCGCCCTGGATTTCACGGAGGAAGAGGGCAGCCGTCTTCAGGAGAAGATCCTCCATACCGGGGGACTCGAGCCTGGACGGGTCCGGCGGAGTTGAGGGTGTGGCCGGTGAGGGGCGATGCCCCGGCCGACGCACAGCGAACCCTAGTTGAGGATGACGCCACAGGAGTTGCTGGATGAAGCGTAGAGAGTTCGTTCGGACCGCGGCGATCGCAGGTCTGGGGGCGGTGACGGGCCCTTCGGAGCTCCTGGGACGCGGCCTCGAGGACGTCGCGGGAACCGGTCGAGCCCTTGAAGGCGGGTGGGGCAGTCCCGTAGGGCTCGGCGAGCGTGCCGACCTGGTCCTGCGCGGGGGCGTCCTCTTCGACGGGACCGGCGCGGCCCGCCGCCAGATGGACGTGGCGGTGACCGGCGACCGAATCACCGCCATCGGGGCCGACCTGCCGGCCGGCACGACGGAGCTCGATGTCCGCGACATGGCCGTGGCGCCGGGCTTCATCGACATCCACTCCCACGCCGACCTCTCGCTACTGGTGAACAACCGAGCCGAGAGTCGAATCCGGCAGGGCGTGACCCTCGAGGTAGTGGGCCAGGACGGCGGGTCCATCGGACCGTGGTCCGACGCCCAATTCGAATCGACCCGCGACCGGTACCGGGACCGAGGCGTCGAGATCGATTTCCGGGATCCGGCGGGCTTCGTGGAACGGATCTCCCGAGAACGCCCGGCAGTCGGCGTCGCCACGATGGTGGGCAATGGCGCCTTGAGAGGTCTCGTCGTCGGCAACGAAGACCGACCGGCGACCGAGTCCGAGTTGGCGAGGATGAAGGAGCTTCTCGCCCATCAGATCCAGCGGGGGTGCGTGGGCCTGTCGTCTGGACTCGAGTACACCCCGAGTGGCTTCGCGGACGCCGCTGAGCTGGTGGGGCTGGCGACGGTCCTGCAGGGCTCGGGCTATCCGTACACATCGCATATGCGCAACGAGGACGATCGGCTGCTGGGTGCCGTGGAGGAGGCGCTCCACGTAGGACGGCTGGCCGGCGTACCGGTGCAGATTTCCCACCTCAAGGCTCAGGGGCAGCGAAACTACTGGAAGGCCGGGGCGGTCCTCGAGCTGGTGGAACGCGCCCGTGCGGATGGGCTGGACGTCCACTTCGATCGCTACCCGTACACCGCGTACGCTACGGGCCTGTCCAATCTCTTCCCCAGTGAGTACCGGGCAGGGGGCAGCGAGGCTTTCCTCCGGCGCCTCCGGGCATCGGACACGGCCGGGCGTCTGGAGCGGGCATGCCGCGACAAGGTTGCCCTCCTTGGGGACTGGAACTCGGTCCAGATCTCCAGCACCAACGACGCGACGTCGTGGGCGAGAGGGCGCCGTCTCGGGGACCTGGCCCGGGAACGCGGCGTCGAACCGTACGCCCTCACCCTCGAGCTCCTCGAGGCGAACGGTGGGAGCGTGGGCATGATCGGCCACGGCATGGGTGAAGAGAACACCTCCCGCATCCTCGCCCACCCGCTGGGGATGTGCTGCTCCGACGGTGGAGCGTACGCGCCGTACGGACCCCTCTCCACGGGCTCGCCTCACCCCCGTGGCTACGGGTCCTTCCCCCGTCTCCTCGGCCACTACGTCCGGGACACCGGTGCTCTCACCCTGGAGTCGGCGGTGCACAAGATCACGCAGATGCCCGCTCGGAAGTTGCGGCTACCCGACCGGGGAACCGTGGCCGTGGGCGCCCATGCCGACCTCGTCGCCTTCGATCCGGCGACGGTGGCGGATCGGGCGACCTTCGACGACCCCCACCAGTACCCCGAGGGAATCCCACACGTCGTGGTGAACGGTGTGCTCACCCTCCAGGAGGGCGAACACACGGGTGGGTTGGGTGGAAGAGGTGTGAAAGGCGAAGCGGCGACCCGCTGAGTGGCGGGCCGCGGCCTGCTCGTTTCGACTCGGGTCACCGTGTGCTCCTTCGGCCAGGACCCCCGCAAGCGGATGAGCCCCCGGAGCCGCCCGGTCTAGAACCGGTAGGTGTAGTTCGCCTTGATGCTCGCCCCGCGTGACAGCATGACGAAGTCCCGACGGGGGTCCAGAAGGTCGTCTGGGTCGTAGCGCCAGTTCTGAGAGAAGACCAGGTAAACGTCGTTACCCGGTCTCACGATCCAACGGAGGCGGGCGAAGAAGCCCACGAGCTCGGACTGATCGTCGTATTGAAGCTGGCTCGTCAAAGCCACCCAAGGCGAGGGTGTCCAGTCGGTCTCGAGCTCGTACAGCGAAGCGGTGAAGCTCCCGTCGGGCAGCGTGACCTCGTTGTACTGGACGTTCGTCGATAGCGTGACCGCCGGACTCGGGCGGAAGCTGATCCGGCCGAAGCCTCCGATGCGGTCACCATCCCAGAAGCCACCCCAGTTGACGTTCCCGAAGAGGGATACCCGCCGCCGGCCGGCCGTCCGGATGTTGGCTCGGTAGTTCCAGGTCGTATAGCCGCCGGGATCGATGAACGTCGGCTGGGGATCCACGCTCCGGTCGGGGTTGAAGCCGAAGTCCAGGTATTCGTACGTCCGGGTGGCGGTGAGGTCGATGTTGTCGCCGCTCTCGAAGTCCATGCCCAGGACGTTGAACTCCCACTCCCGCTCCTCCACTCCTCCGACGCCTGTCAGCAGGTAGGCGCCAGCTCCGGGGAAGTCGGAGTCGAGACTCACCAACTCCCGGAGCTGGACGGAGAAGTCGAGCTTGCGCAGCCACGAGATACCCGGCGTCCGCGGGTGCCAGCCGATGTTGGGCTCGATGCGCCGGAAGTTGTTGCGGTTCACGAAGCCGAGGGCCGGGTCGTACTCGTCGCCGAACTGACGGTAGGAGATGTGGCCGGTCCAGACGTCGTTGGGGTAGTTCAGGCGCACGCCGTGGGACGAGAGGTCCTGGAACGAGTAGTCGGAGTAATCGGGATCGGACGCGGCCAGCGGGTTGGAATTCCAGGCGATGAACGCCTCCATCTCCAGCTGCTTGTCGCCGAGGAAGTTCCGGGTGCTGAAGTCGAGATCGATGCCCGCCGTGTGCTGGTCGATGGGGTCGACGGACGGATCGGTCGGGTCGGCCCAGGTGGCACGGCGTGTGTAGATGACGCCGATGGCGGACTGTTCGAGGATCTTTCGACGCACCCGGGCCACCGTGAAGCTCTCGCGTGGAACGACCTCGGCTGCGATGGAGTCGGCGTCGAGGCGAGTGTAGTCGTGCTCACCGGTGCCGATCTGGTAGAAGCCGAGCTCGAATGGGCCTGCCTGACCCGTAAGGCGTGTGCCGTACGTGATGGGGATCTGCTGGCCCTGGTTGAGCCCGATCTGACGTGAGAAGAAGGGCGTCGGCCCGCTTCGCGGAGCGAAGGAGAAGACTCCCGACCCTTCCAGGAAAAAGTCGCGCTGTTCGGGGAGGCGGATGGGGAAGCGGGTGAGGTTCACACGCCTCTGGTCGCTCTCCACCTCGGCGAAGTCGGTGTTCAAGCTCAGCGAGGCGCGGAGGCTCGACGTGACGCTGTAGTTCACGTCCAGACTCACGTCGCTGGGGAACAGATGCTCGTCGACTTCGGCGGCGCTCTCGAGGTTGGGCTGGTTCCGCCAGTTCTGGATGGCCGACGTCACGGCTTCGAGGCCGAGACCCTGTGACATGCCATGCAGGCCTGAGAGCTCGCCGGCGAAGATCGGACTGCGGAGCCCTTCACTGCGCCGCCATCCCCGCCAAAGGATCTCCTCGTTCCGCCGACGGATGGTGCGCTGGAAGTTGATGCCCCAGCTCGACTCGTTGGGGTTGAAGTTCAGCGTCCGGAAGGGAATCCGGATCTCTGCCGACCACCCGTTGTCCAGAATGGCGGTTCGGGTCTCCCAGATGCCGTCCCAGGCCCGTCCGCCTCCACCGAATCCGCCGCCCCCGCCGCCGCTGGTGAGAACGGCGTCACCCATCATGCCGGCGGCGTTGATTTCGAAGAAGTAGCCCGTCCGACCGTCCCGGAAGGTGTCCAGGATCCACATGAATCGGTCGTCGGTGCTGAGAAAGGCGTCGCGCTCGCGCTGAAACGCCAGGATGCCCGAGGGGTCATCGTAGAGCATGGCCCCGATGTAGAGATTGTCGGCGTCGTACGTGACGCGGATCTCCGTCCGCTCCGACGGCTCTCCTCCCTCTACCGGCTCCTGCTGGGTGAAGTCGGTGATGGGCATGGCCGCGGCCCACGCCGGGTCGTCCAGGCGGCCGTCCAGATCGATCTCTGCCCCGTCGGCCATGGGCTGCGCGATGAGAGGCAGCGGCGCGCCCCCAGTCTCTCCTCCCTGGCCGTCCTGGTCCTGCCCGAGGAGGGTGCCCGGGAAGAGGAGGGCGGCGAGGGCGATGACTGCTATGGACACGGCGGCGCGTGTGGCCGTCGATTGCATTCTGACTCCGGGAGGACGTAGCGGGCAGACCGGAAGTGACATACGGAAATGAACGTGCGGTAATACAGACACTCAGTGGGGCCGGAAGTGTTGGCTCCGTCGAGGCTACATTTCACGGTATGGACGCACGGAAGAATCCCGAGGTCTCGGGCGATCAGGGAAGTGGGCCGGCGCTCTTCCAGGAACTTCGACTTCGGCTGGAGGACCCGGACTGGTCGACGTGGACCGATTCCGAGTTCGAGGACCGGGCGATCGTCGCCTTCGCCCATCAGTTCGAGGCGTGTGAACCGTACCGGGCGCTTTGTCACCGTCGGGGGATCACGCCAGAGGGCATCGGCGCGTGGGAGGACATTCCCTTCGTGCCGGCGACGGCGTTCAAGTACTTCGACTTCCTGTCGGAGGCTGCGACGGATGGCCAGGCAGGCCTCTTCCTCACCAGCGGGACCACACGCGGTGGGGAGGCCCGCGGCCGGCATCATGTCCCCTCACTGGACCTGTATCGTGCGTCCCTCGCCGAGCCGTTCCGCAGGGCCCTCTTGCCGGAGATCGAGTCCGGTGGCGTCGAGAGGGCGCTCTTCCTCTCTCTGATCCCCTCCCAGGCCGAGGCACCGGATTCTTCGCTTTCCTTCATGGTCAGCGAGGCGGCCGCGCGGTTCGCCGAGCCGGTGGTCTGGCTGGTCGATGGAGACGGGGGCTGGCAGGAGGGGGCGGCCCGGACCGTAGGGAAGGCGGTGGAGGAGGCGAGCCGGGTAGACGCTCCCGTGGTCCTCCTCGGGACGGCCCTTTCGTTCGTCCACCTCCTGGAGGCTGCCGAGGAGGGCGGGAGCGACGTGGCTACCGCGCTTGCCACCCTTCCCGAGGGCGCGCGGGCGATGGAGACCGGTGGCTTCAAGGGGGCGGGCAGATCGGTGAGCCGAGAGGCCCTTTATCAAGGCATCGAACGGGTGACGGGCATCCGGCAGGACCACATCGTCAACGAATACGGAATGACCGAGCTGCTGTCGCAGCTCTACGCGGGTGGGCTCTCGAGCGAGGCGGTGATGGGGCCCGCCGGAAGCGGGCTCCACAGGCCTCCCCCGTGGCTCGCCGTCCGGGCCCTCGATCCCACCGATCTCACCCCGCTACCCGACGGGCGCGACGGTGTCCTCGCCTTCTTCGATCTCGCCAACCTCGGATCGATCTGCCACGTGCTCACCGAGGACGTGGGCTCTGTCCACGCCGGTGGCGTGCGGCTGCGGGGTAGGGCCCTGGGCGCGGAGCCTCGCGGGTGCTCCCGGGCCATGGATGACCTCATGTCGGCGGCCCGTGGCTGATCTGCGGGAGGTCGACGAAGTCCTGGAGCGGCTCCAGCGGGCTGGGTCCGGCCTGCGGGCTCGACCCCTCGGCGAGATCGTCACGGCATTGGGACGTGTGGGTGCCCGCTTTCTCGACAAGGACGACCCCGTCCGGCGACGTGCTCTCACCGGGCTGCCCGACGAAGCCAGAATTTCGCCGCCCATGGCCCAGGCGGTTCTCGATGGAATGGCGGCGGACTGGTCGGAGGCGCGACTCAGGGCTCTGGTGTCGGCCGAGTTCGAAGAGCCCGCGGTGTTGGATGGCTGGGTGGCGAGGGTCGGGCCGGGCGCCGAGGCTTCCCGCCCGCGTGCCACCCGCCGGCTGCGGGCTTTTGGGCCGACGCTGTGCGTCCAGATCGTATCCGGGAGCGTGCCGGGTGTCGCTGTCCATGCCCTGCTACGGGGCCTGTTGGTGAAGGCGCCCACCCTCCTCAAGCCGGGCAAAGGGGATGCACTCCTGGCGGGACTCTTTGCCGAGGCACTGGCCGAGGAGGATCCTGGGTTGGCCGACGCCCTGGCGGTGGTCTATTGGCCCGGTGGCTCGGAGGAGGTGGAGCGACGCGTGCTGCAGGCCGCCGAGGTCGCGGTGATCTACGGGGGCGACGAAACCGTGGAAGCGCTACGTGCCCTGGCTCCCGCGACGACGAGGGTGGTCGCATATCACCACCGCGTTGGGGTGGGTGTGGTCGGGCGCGGGGCGTTGGGCGTCGGGGTCGGGGAGGCCACGGCCGCCGAGGTCGCTCGGGCGGTGGCTCTCTTCGAGCAGCGCGGCTGTGTTTGCCCCCAGGTGGTCTTCGTTGAAGAAGGCGGAGCCGTCACCCCTGCGGACTTCGCCCGCGAGGTGGCCGCGGCCTTGGACGCCCTCGAAGCCGATCTTCCCAGCGCGCCCCAGGAAGCCGAGGAGTCGGCGGGGGTGGCCCAGCTACGGGGAACGCTGGAACTGCAGGAGGCAGCGGGTCGAAGCGAGGTCCACCACGGCGGAGGTGAGGCACCGTGGACCGTGGCTTTCGAGGTCGAGCCCTTGGCGCTCCCGACTGGAGGACCGAGGACCGTCCGGGTGCGGCCAGTTCCGGATCTCTCGGAAGTGCAGTCCATGCTGACCCCCCTCGGACCGCACCTCCAGTCTGTGGGCTACGCGGGGCTCGGGAAGGAGCTCGAAGAAGTGGCCGGAGTGCTGGGGAGGGTCGGAGCCTCGCGCATCGTGCCTTTCCGTGCGCTGTCCTTCCCACCGCCGTGGTGGTTGCACGACGGACGGGGGCCGCTGACCGAACTCGTCCGCTGGACGGAGGTCGAGGAGGAGTGACCCCCTGGGGGGGTCAGATTGTCGGGAGCGGGCGGCGGAGCCTGTTGGTCGAGGCTCCCCGGTCCGGAGCGTCAGCCTTCGGGCTGCTGCTCTGAACGCCAGACGACCATCTGGCGACCCCCGCGGGGGTTCTCCTCGACGCGGACGGTGAGGGAGTCGCCCTCATCGATCCCGAGATCCTCGCGCATGTCCTGCGGAATCGTTACGCGTCCGCCGACGCCGACGCTGACGTCCGTGTAGTAGAGCGTACGATAGATGGCCATCTATACTCCTCTAGAGTTACCGTGCAGCCGACTAATCTAAACAATGACTCCGACGTACGGTACGTCGTGAAGGAAGGAATCCTGCGTCGCGTATCCGTGGGTGTCTGAAGGCCCTTCCCGAGCCGTAGGGCGGCCTCTCGCCAAGGAACCCGGACTGTAGCTGATGACGAACGGATTCTCCTCGACGACTACCGACGAGGTCGCGGTGCGCCTCCAGGGCGTCACCAAGCGGTTTGGAAAGCACACCGCGGTGGACCATTTCGATTTCGAAGTCCCCCGGGGGGTCATTTGTGGCCTTCTGGGGCCCAACGGCTCGGGGAAGACCACGAGCATTCGGATGATCATGGGGATCCTCCATCCCGACGAGGGAAGTGTCTCCCTCTTCGGCGACGACCCCGACCGGACCCGTCGCGAGAAAGTGGGCTACCTCCCTGAGGAGCGAGGCGTCTACAAGAAGATGCGGTGCCTGGAGCTCATCACGTTTCTCGGCGAGATCCGGGGGGTCCCTCGACCCGAGGGCAGGAGGCGGGGTGGTGACTGGCTCGATCGATTGGGTCTCGAGGGGTGGGCGGACAGGAAGGTCGAGGACCTCTCCAAGGGGATGCAGCAGAAGATCCAGTTCATCGGCACCGTCATCCACGAGCCCGAGCTGCTCATCTTGGACGAGCCCTTCTCCGGCCTCGACCCCATCAACCAGGATGTCCTGGAGGAGATCGTCCTCGACTTCCATGCCCTGGGCACGACGATCCTATTCTCCACCCACCTCATGGATCAGGCGGAGCGTCTGTGCCAGCGTGTATGCCTCATCGCGAACTCGAAGAAGGTCCTCGATGCCGACCTCAAGGAGCTGAAGGCGGCGGAGCGCAAGGGCGTCGTCGCCGTGGAGTTCGAGGGCCCCGACGGATGGCTCCAGGGACCGGAGGTCGAAAGGGTGGAGGCAGTAAACGGAGGGCTCCATCTCATGCTCCGGGACGGGGCGGACCACCAGGAGCTCCTGCGGCGAGGGGTGTCGGCAGGAGCCCGCTTCCTTCGCTTCGACCTCGTCGAGCCGAGGCTTCACGAGATCTTCGTGCGACATGCCGGCGTGGACGCGGTGCCGGCCGCTGATGGGGGGTCTCGCTGATGTGGGGCAATGTAAGGGCCGTCATCCGGCGGGAGTACATGCAACGGGTGAGGTCGAAGTGGTTCATCGCCTCCACCGTCCTCGCGCCCGTGCTCATGATCGGGCTGATGGTGGTGCCGGCCTACTTCGCCCAGCAGGGTGACGAGACGGAGCGGACCCTCGCCATCGTCGACGGGACCAACGTCCTCTTCGAGCGGATCGCTCCCCGACTCGATGAGGCCGGCTACGACGTCCTGGAGCAGCGCTGGCACTCCGACGTCGTCACCGAGCTGCGGGAGGCGGCGGAGGACGGCGCCATCGGCGGCTTCGTCATGGTCGACGAACTGACTCTCGAGACCGGGGAGGCCATCCTCTACACCACCTCACGGCCCAACCCCATCCGTCAGGTCACGCTCCGAAGCGCCATCACCCAGGCCGCGCTCGAGTTCCAGCTCCAACAACAGCAGGTCGACGTCGAAGCGCTGCTCTCCGGAGGGGAGCTGCGCATCGAGATGCTCTCCGAAACCGTGGCCGGCGCTGACGATCCTCAGTTCTTCGTGGCGTACATGGGGTCGTTCTTCCTTTACATGGTCATCCTCATCTACGCCATCGCGGTCATGCGGGCGACGCTGGAGGAGAAGACCAATCGCATCGTAGAAGTGATCATCTCCTCCATGGAGCCCTGGCACCTCATGCTCGGGAAAATCATCGGTGTGGGAGCCGTGAGCATGACGCAGATGGCCATCTGGCTGCTGGTGGGTGGGCTCGCCTTCGCCGCCGGGCTACCCATGCTCGTCGCCGCCCAGCCCCAACTCGCCGAGCTGGGCTCCTTACGAGACGCGCTGCCAGGACTGGGGATGACCGCGCTCTTCGTGGGCTTCTTCGTCTTCGGCTTCTTCATGTACTCCGGGCTCTACGCCGCCGTGGGAGCCATGTGCAACAGCGACGAAGAGGCACAGCAAGCCCAGTTCCCGGTTCTCCTCTTCCTGGTGATCCCCATCGTCATGGTCGTGGGCGTAATAGAGAACCCGGGCACGGCTCTATCTACGGGTCTTTCGCTCTTCCCGCTGTTCACGCCGATCCTCATGTGGGCACGCGTGGCGGGCGGTGGGGCCCCGCCAGCGGAGGTGGCCATCTCCTTCGTCCTCATGTTCCTGGCGACGCTGGCCATCGCCTGGCTGGCGGGGAGGATCTACAAGGTGGGGATCCTGATGGCCGGGAAGCGGCCGACGGTGCCGGAGCTTTGGAGGTGGATCAAGGAAGCCTAGTGGGCGGCGGGTCAATAACCGAACCAGGACCGCTCCTCTCGGGTCGCCCGGACGACCTGATCCACTTCTTCCGCAGAGAAGCCGACTTCCTTCGTTGGACGCGGCGCGAAGGGATGCGTAAGGCGGATCCCGATGTGGCGGGCGATCTCCCGGCTCTCACCCTCGGGATCCGCAATCAGAGTCTCGAATCGACAGAGACGTACTTCCTCGTCGAGAGCCAGCCGCTTGGCCAGCCGAGCGTTCTCCTTCCAGACTTCGACACAGGTCGCGAGGGGCCACTCCTGCGGAATACCGCTGGCGAGACTGACGCCCCACGTGCGTTGACGCATGGACCAGACGGTGGCGACGGGGTCGCGAACCATGAAGAGGATCCTCAACCCGGGGAGAATGATCCGGCACCGTCGGACGAAGCCTTCGTAGTCGGCGCTGGGGAAGGCCACGGGCTCGAGGGGTTCCTTGTGGACTACCGTACCCCGCGTGAGGATCGTGCGGGCTCCGAGCATCTCGTGGAGAAGTGTCCGAATGCCGGCGAGATGCTCGTCGAGGCGCTGCGATGTGACCTGGAACCGCTCGACCCGGGCGAGCGCGCCGTCTCCGACGAGGAGGGCTCTGGACTCGAAGAACGCGGTGACGTCCGGTTGAGTAGAGAGCCACTCGAGCATGGCCGAAGTACCGGATCGAGGGGACCCGGTGACGAGCACATGCTGTCGACGGCCCGCGAACGACCTTCCGGCCAGTCGACGAAGGGCTCCGACTAGGCCCGGCACCGCCGGTCCTCTCCCAACCTTGGGACGTTACTCCTCATCCCCGGGTAGGGCCGACCGCAAGAACCCCTGAAGCTGGCGGTCGTCGAAGGCTCGCGCCTTGGCGACGGCGGCGTCGTAGCTCCCCTCGATGATGACGACGGTGGTCTCGGCGGGGGCCGGACCGCCGTCGGCCGATGCCGTGGGCGGAACGAAGCGAATGCTCGCCCGGAAGCTGGTGGGGCTTCGGGGGTCGTCATCGAACTGGAGGTAGGCGTCCCAGATGAGACCGCCGTGCGCGATGGTCGCGAAGTGGAGACCGGAGCTCGATTCGGACGCACGGTTGGACAGGGTCATACGTGGAGGATAGGGCTTCACGGGGTCTTCGTCACGGGCTGTTCGGCACGGGCGTTGGGTACCCTTCGTCGGCGTCGGGACGGGGAAGTGTCGCCACGGCGTGCGAGGACGGTGCGCCGCCTCCCCTTCAGCCTCGGGAACGAAGCAAGCGCCGTGCCGCAGCCAGCGCTTCGCGCATCTCGCGGAGCTCGGAATCGCCGAGGGGCTGACCGCCGTAGCGCGCCCGCAGGTAGAGGTCGACGACACGCGCGGCGGGTGCGGTTCCTGCCCTGCCGTCGCCGATGCGCTCCACCAAGGCCAGGGGCGTCACCCCAGGCGTAACCCCCACACCGGCCCTGGCGGCCGCCTCCCGAAGCTGGACGTACATGCGGGTCCACGGCTCGGGTGTCGGTCCGCCGAGTCCTCGCGCCCAGTACACGGCTGTGGCGAGGACGAAGAGGATGGCCAGGGCGCCCAGGGGGTTGGGGCCCGACGACTCGCCCTGGGCTCCCTCCGTTGAGGCGATCTCCTCCATGGCACGCTCGCCGAGGAGGCCCGTGAATATGCCCACCTGATCGTCGACGCTGTAGTCGAGAATCCACTTGTTCCAGCGGTGCTGGATGCCGTCGAACAGGATCCGCCCAGGCCAGAACCAGGCGGAGGCGACCTCGCCAGTCCCGCTGCCCGCTGGGGTGGGATCGAACGTCACCCACCCGTATCCCGGGAACCAGACCTCGACCCACGAGTGGGCCTCGTTCTGCGTCACTACGAGGTAGCTGCCGAACTCGTTCCACTGACCCCCGAGGAATCCGTTCACGTTCCGGGCCTGGATGCCCAGGGTGCGGAGCATGACCACCATGGCGGTGCTGAAGTACTCGCAGTGACCCGCTTGCCGCTCGAAGAGGAAGTGGTGGAGCGTCGTCTCCCGGGCCGTGGCGGGGAGCTGTCGCGTGTAGCCGAAGCTCTGGAGGTGCCGCTGGATGGCCATGGCCTGGTCGTAGCGGTTGTCGAGGTCGGCGGCCAGGGAGTCGGCGAGCTCGGGGATGCGGGGGTCGAGCCTCCGTGGGAGCTGGAGGAAGTGATCCGATGGGTAGTAACCGGCGGACGCTTCCCGCAGCGCCTGGGCGGGTGGCTGGTCGCCCCGGGAGTAGGCGGTGTACGCCGGCGAGCCCGAACCCCAGTAGACGAAGTCCCCCGCGTTGTCGAAGAGGGGTTGGATGCCGTTGTCGGAGTCGATCTCCAGGGCCGGATGGAGCGCGAAGAGCACGCGGGAGTCGAGGGCCGAACCGAAGATCCGCTGTTCCACGATCTGGCTTCCCCACGACTCCCTGTACCATGACGTCGGCGCCGAAGAAGGCGGAAGGCTGTTGGACCGGGTCCACCGGATACCATCGAAGCGATCGTACGAACGTCCTCGCCAGTGGAGGCTCCCGGGGTTACTCGGCGAGCTGTCGGGAAACTCGACACGCAGGACGATCTGGGGATTGCCGAGAATGGTCGATCCGTGCTCTCCGATGGAGACCTGGTCGCTGAATCCGGCGATGGATGCGGCAGGCGTGTCCCCCCGTCCCGCCCACCCCTGGGAGACGCGAGGGAACGTCACGAAGACGAGAAGCGCGACGAATAGGATGACCCCGGAGAGCGCCCCGGTGGTGGCAACCATCCCCTTACCCAGGGGAACCTCACGGACGGCGTGGCGTTCGGACTGCCGGCGAAGGTGCCCGACCATGAGGGCCAGGGTGGAGAGGCCGATGTACGCAACGAAGGCGATGAGGAAGAGGATCCCCGGCCGATACGCCGTCGACGCGAGGACGAGGGCGAAGGAGAGCGCGTAGAGGCGCAGATCATTCGGCGCATCGAGGGACCGGAGGGCCTCGGCCGAAAGGAGGAGAAGAAGGAGGTCCACGACGGGAATGACGATGTCGTCCTGGATGACGACAACATGGACCAGCGCCCGGATGACCAGCAGGGTGGCCAGCGGTAGCCAAAGGCGTTCGAGGCGAGCCGAAAGCTGGGCGTCGGGGTGCCAGAAGAAGGCGACGATGAGGGCCGCCGTGGCAAGGAGGGCGGAGAACCACTCGAAGCCCGCACCCCCGGCGAAGGCCAGGAGACCGGCGAGACCCATGGCCACGGCGAGACGGCGGTGGAGGAGTCGCAAGCTCATCGGACCCTCGTGCTCTGTTGCACCACGATCCGGAGGCTCACGCCACCGCCTCGTTGTAGACCGCGTCAGGTCCTACGGCGATGGCGTCGCCATAGCCGCCTCGGGCCTCGATGCCGACCAGGACGCACGCTTCTGGGGAGACCGGCGGGAGGGGGGCCGGATCGGAGGGGTCGAAGTCGACCCGTGCGAGGAGGTCGAGGGCCCGCTCGAGATGCCCGGCTCCGTCGCCGGCGTCCAGCACTTCACCCCCGGCGACCAGCCCGAAGGGCCGGTGCTGGGCCACCGCGCCCGCGGCCAGGGATGCGGCGACCTCGATGGCCACTTCAGCAGCGTCCCCGGGCTCGCCCCGGGTGTCGAGGCAGATCCACCGGGTCTCGGCGCCGTCCCGCTCGTACTGCCGCAGGACGGGCTCCCGGAGTCGAGCCGAGGACTTCCAGTGGATGTCCCGCGAGTCGTCACCCACCCGGTACACCCGTAGACTCCGGTACTCCCCCCGCGCTCCCGACGAGCCTGCGGAGGACGTTCCCACCCGGGGGATGCGGCCCGCCCCCGGGCTCGGCTCCCGCACCGATCGGTCGGTCCGGGGCCACACGACGATCTCGCCGTGGATCTCGACGTCCCTCTCCTTCCGGAAGAGGCCGAAGGGGAAGCCGGTGGAAAGGGTCACGGTACCCAGGGGATAGATGCCCCGTCGCACGAAGCTGTTGACCGACCGGACCGAGGTCTGCCCGTCGGGCGGCACGTGGGCCAGGAAGGCCTTCTCGGGGAGGCCCTGCTCGGAGATCTCAACGGCCATGGAGGGAAGGCGCTTCTTGAGGTTCTTCACCTCGTACGTCAGACGGAGGTCGTGTCCGACCGTCACGGAGCGCGGACCGCGTCGCTCCACCCGGAGTGCCCGGATGGCCTGTTCGGAAAGCCAACTGCTCACGGCGATGAAGCCCAGCATGGACCCGAGCAACAGGTAGAGAAGGTTGTTGCCCGTGTTCATGGCGGCGAAGCCGACCGCGAAGGTGCCGATGGTGAAGGCCAGACCACCCGAGGTGAAAGAGATGCGCCTCCAGGCCCGGAGGCGAGCCCACGCGCGGCGAAGGGCGGCCCAGATGGTGCCTAGCCAGTCCATCAGACCGGCGCCTCGACCTCCTCCATGATCCCTTCCAGGATGGTCGCCGCCTCGTCGTGGGTGTCGAAGGTGGTACCGGAGGCGCCGGCAGGGAGGATGCGGTGGGCGAGGCAGGGAACGATGAGCTCCCGGACGTCGTCGGGTACGAGGTAGGTCCGTCCCTTGGTCAGCGCGTACGCGCGCGCGGCGCGGAAGATCGAGATGTTGCCGCGGGGGCTCACTCCCATCCGGAGCTTCGGCGTGGTCCGGGTCCGCTCGACGATGGCCATGAGGTAATCCAGAATGGCCGGGTCGACCTCCACCTCTTCGATCCGCTCCTGGAGAGCGATGACCTGATGGGCGGAGAGCACGGTCCGGAGTCGATCTACGGTGGCATCCAGGGACTGCGACTCGGTGAGGATCCGACGCTCTGCGTCGGCGTCGGGATACCCGATGGTGATCCGCATGAGGAATCTGTCCAGCTGACTCTCGGGCAGGGGGTACGTCCCGTGGTGCTCCAGCGGGTTCTGTGTCGCCATCACCATGAACGGTTGTGGCAGGGTGAACGTCTTGTCGTCGATGGTCACCCGGTCGTCCTGCATGGCCTCCAGAAGGCCGGACTGGGTCCGCGGGGGCGCCCGGTTGATCTCATCGGCGACGACGACGTTCGTGAAGATCGGCCCTTTGCGGATCTCGAACTCGGCGGTCTGGGGGTTGTAGACCGAAACCCCGAGGACGTCCGAGGGAAGCAAGTCCGACGTGAACTGGATCCGACGGAAGCCCAGGCCCAGCGTCTTGGCCAGAGCGTGGGAGAGGGTCGTCTTGCCCACACCGGGGACGTCTTCGAAGAGGACGTGACCTCGAGCCAGGAGAGCCGCCATGGCCAGTCGCACGACTTCCTTCTTCCCGTGGAAGATCGTTTCGACCTCCTGGACGAGGTGGTCCAGGAGCTCGAGGGAAGGTCGAGACTCCCTGGTTGGCGTGGCAGTCGTCGTTTCGGACAAGGAGCCGCCTGATCTGGGTTCGCGGGAGGGCGCCGGTTTAAACACCGGCCTCCCACTAAGGTTCTCGAAGGCGTCGCCGAGGATCAACGAAAACGGTGACTCGGCTGGGCCGACCACCCGCCCCGCATGGCCTGAGAGACTCGAGGGCTGGCGGTGGGGCGATGGGGGACGGGGGTTTGCCGGCACGTCGTAGGACGTTGGAGCGAGCCCATTGGATGCCCGTGGTGGGCATCCGGGATTCCACGGGGTCGACGGTCTTCTGCGTGTAGGGGAAACCACCCATCCGGAGGCCCGAAAACGGCCGGTCGGCGCCTTGACCTCTCCACGCGGAAATGGGTAGCTTCAGGCCGCTTCCCCAGGGCTCGTTCCGTTTTTCACAAGCGTTGTGTGACGCGGAAAAACCCTGCCTCGCGTCCCCTCGAACGGGGCGCAAACGATGTGACGGCTGTTGAAGAAGTACAGTGGGCTGCGCGCAGGGGGCTTGAGAGTG
The DNA here is from genome assembly GCA_965229435.1 of Longimicrobiales bacterium. Lineage (GTDB taxonomy): Bacteria > Gemmatimonadota > Gemmatimonadetes > Longimicrobiales > Gaopeijiaceae > UBA2589. Next base: position 1,012,152 of record CBDDJE010000001.1, on the reverse strand, counting down.
CCGTAGTAGGAACGACGACGAGTCGTAGCCGTGGCTACGGCGAGGAGGAGAGACGACCTACGGCGCCGCAACCCCCCTGCGCCCTTTAAGGGATTAAAAATGATTGAATTCAGATGTGGGTTGGGTCGGCACGGCCCCACCTCCTTCGTTGGAACTCCTCGGGGTAGCGACGCTACCCCGTCGTCGCTCCGCCTTGGATATGGGGCCGTGGCGTACCCAACGCAGCCCGCTGTACTTCTTCAACAGCCGTCCAGGAGCAGCAGCTTCGAATGAAAACGCACTGGCTGATCGGCGGTCTGGCCGTCGTATTCGCAATGGGTGCTCTCGCCTTCGTCCAGGGCGGCGACGCCCAAGGTGAAGGCGGGGCGGCAGCCGAATCCGGGCAACCCATCGCGTTCCCCCACAATCAGCACGCCGGCGCCGAGCCCGGGCAGAACAACATGGATTGCCAGTTCTGCCACTTCTCGGCGGAACGGTCCGTGGACGCGGGGCTCCCCTCGGTGAACTCCTGCTGGGGATGCCATCAGGTGGTCGCGGGACGGACGGAGCAAGCCCAGACGGAGATCGCCAAACTGCGCGGCTACGTCGAGCGCGGTGAGCCGATTCCGTGGAACCGCATCTACAAGATCTCCGACCACGCTCATTTTCCCCACATGCGGCACATCAACGCCGGACTCGAGTGCCAGCAGTGCCACGGCGAGGTCCAGGAGATGGGCGTGCTGGCCGAGCGTGATCCGGCGTGGGGCGGCGACAACATGGGGTGGTGTATCGATTGCCACCGAGACCCGGATCCCGAGACTGGCCTGCAGCAGGCGTCAACCGACTGCGCCGTCTGCCACTACTAGGAGCCGCCATGAACCCGCGCGGCCTCTGCGAGACTCGACTCCATGACTGAAATCAAACGGCGCGACTTCCTGAAGGTCCTCGGTGTCACCGGCGGCGCAGCCGCGACGGGATGCGGGGGATCGGCGGAGAACCTCCTTCCTTATGTGGTGCACCCGGAGGAGATCACCCCCGGCGTCGCCACTTGGTACGCCACAACCTGTCAGGGCTGTTCAGCCCAGTGCGGCATGTGGGTCCGGACCCGTGAGGGCAAGGCGGTCAAGCTCGAGGGCAATCCGGATCATCCGGTATCCCAGGGCGGTCTGTGTGCCCGGGGCCACGCGAGCCTGAACCATCTCTACAACCCCGATCGATTCCACGCCCCCATGATCCGGGAGGGTGATCGCTTCCGGGAGGGCACCTGGGACGAGGCGGAGCAGCTTCTGGCTGCCAAGATCCGCGACGTGGGCAACGTCATGTTCATCGGCGGCCACATGGGCCCGACGATGAGTTCCCTGGTGGATGGCTTCGTGGGAGCGGTGGATGGACGCCGGGTCCACTACGACGCCGTCTCCGACGCGCCCCTCCGGGAAGCGACGCGTATCGCATTCGGTATCGATCAGCTGCCGGCCTTCCACATGGAAGAGGCTCGGCTTCTTCTCTCCTTCGGCGACGACTTCATCGACGCCGGCGCCAACCCCGTGGGCTACAACCGGGGCCTCGCCCGGATGTCTTCGGTTGAGCATGAGGGCGAGGACTACCGGAAGGGACGGTTCGTCTATCTGGGGGCCCGCCTCTCCACCACCGGTCTCAACGCCGACGAGTGGTTCCCCATCCAGCCCGGCTCCGAAGCGGTGGTGGCTCTGGGGATGGCCGCGCACATCGCCGAGAGCAACGGCGCCGACGCCGGTCCGTACACGAATCTCCTCCAGTCCTACGGGATTTCCCAGGCCGCCGAGGCCTCGGGCATCGGTGAGGACGAGCTGAGAGATCTGGCGGATCGCTTCGCCAGCGAGGGGCCGAGCCTCGCCACGGGCCCCGGCGTAGCTGCGCATCACCGTAACGCCACGGCCGCCAATCTCGCCGTCCTCATCCTGAACGCCGTCGCCGGCAACATCGGTCGCACGGTCACCGTCGGTGACGGGCCGCGAGCGGCTGCAGCGTCCTACGCCGAGATGGCCGACGCCATCAACGCCATGGCCGGCGGTCAGGTGGGCGTCGCACTCGTGCACGGGACGAATCCCGCCTACTCGCTGCCTCCGGCGTCCGGATTCCAGGACGCCTTCGAGGGCGTGAACTTCAAGGTCTCCTTTGCTTCGGCGATGGACGAGACCGCCGCGATGTGCGACCTGATTCTCCCGGATCGCCACTTCCTGGAGTCGTGGGGCGATGCCGAGGCCAAGGCCGGTGTCATGGCCATCATGCAGCCGGTCATGCAGCCGGTGCCCCACTTCGACTCGAAGCAGGCCGGGGACGTCATCCTTTCGGTGGCCGGTCATCTGGAGGCGGATCTCGGGGCCGCGACGTTCTACGATTACTTGCGCAACCGCCACCAGTCGATGCACTCGGCGGCCATGGGCGACTTCGCGACGACGTGGCGGGATCACCTCCGCAACGGCTTCGTCGACCATACGGCGATGATGGGGGATGCGGGGACGCCGGCTCTGCGTGCGCCTGACCAGGCCCTCACGTTCGATGTCCCGGCGCTGGACGGAGACGGCGACCTCACGCTGGTGGTGTACCCCTCCGCCCGCTTCGGCGGCGGTGAGTTCGCCAACAGCCCGTGGATGCAGGAGCTCCCCGATCCGGTGGCGAAGATCACCTGGCACTCGTGGGTGGAGATGAACCCGGCCACCGCCGAGGCTCGGGGTCTGCGTGAAGGCGACATCGTGACCGTCACCTCTCCCCATGGCTCGGTACAGGCGCCGCTCTGGCCCTATCCGGGAATCCGGGAGGACACCGTCGCCCTCCAGATGGGCACGGGTCACACCGACTTCGGCCGCTGGGCCACCGGGAACGGTGTCAACGCCATGACGCTCCTGCCGGCCACGACCGAGCAGCCCTCCGGGGCTCTCGTCACCCTGGCCACCACCGTCACGGTGGAGCCGACGGCCGAGCGCCGTCGCCTGGCCACCATCGAGGGCTCGTCCGATCAGGACGACCGTCACATCGTCGAGGCCATCGCCTTCTCTTCTCTTGGCCACGAGGAAGAAGAAGAGGGAGGCCACGGCGAACTGTACGAGCTCCAAGGCTACGGTGGCGTTCAGCCGGTCCCGGCCCACGAAGGTGCCTCCACCGAGTATCCCCTCCCGGGCGCCGATCACGGTGAGTACGCCAACGCCCACGAGAAACCGCGGTGGGGCTTGGCCATCGATCTCGACAAGTGCACCGGCTGCAGCGCCTGCGTCACGGCGTGTCAGGCCGAGAACAACGTGCCCTTCGTCGGTGAAGACCAGGTCCAGATGGGCCGCGACATGCATTGGATGCGCATCGAGCGCTACTACGACCACGTCGACGCCACCCACGCCGGCGAGCTGGATGTGCGGATCCTGCCCATGCTCTGCCAGCACTGCGGCAACGCGCCGTGCGAGCCGGTCTGCCCGGTCTACGCCACGTACCACACGCCCGAGGGCGTCAACGCGCAGATCTACAACCGGTGCGTAGGCACCCGGTACTGCGCCAACAACTGCCCCTACAAGGTCCGGGTCTTCAACTGGTACCGCTACACGGACCAGATTCCCGAGCCCATGAACTGGCAGTGGAATCCCGACGTCACCGTCCGCAGCAACGGCGTCATGGAGAAATGCTCCTTCTGCATGCAGCGGATCCGGGATGCCGAGAACCGTGCGGCCCTCGAGGAGGGACGTCCGGTGCGGGACGGCGAGATCGTCACCGCGTGTCAGCAGACGTGCCCTGCCGAGGCCATCGTCTTCGGCGACCTGCGGGACCCGAACAGTGCGGCGGCGCAGTTGGTCGCCGATGAGCGCACCTACAGGGTGCTCGACGCACTCATCAATACCCAGCCGGCCGTGAACTACTTGAAGAAGGTCACCTTCCACGAGGTATCGGGAGGACACGAGTAATGGCGACCTTGCAGACCCGACAGGAACGGGGGGCACTGACCCACCCCGACGTCCATCGTCTCGACGACGTCAATCGCGATGTTCTGCCGATGCTCTCCCGGCCCGGGAAGGGCTGGTGGATGCTCTTCGGGATGTGCGTCGCCGGTGTGGGCATGTTCCTCACCGCCTGGTTCTGGCAGATCTACCAGGGCATCGGCGTCAGCGGCCTCATGTCGCCGGTGGGGTGGGGCGTCTACATCACGACCTTCGTCTTCTGGGTCGGTATCGCCCACTCGGGCACGCTGATCTCAGCGATTCTCTTCCTCTTCCGGGCGCCGTGGCGTCAGTCCATCTACCGCGCCGCCGAGGCCATGACCGTATTCGCGGTCATGACCGCCGGGCTCTTCCCGCTCATTCACGTGGGTCGGGTCTGGCACGCATACTGGCTGATCCCGTATCCGAACTCCCGCTTCTTGTGGCCAAACTTCAAGTCGCCGCTAGTGTGGGACGTCTTCGCCGTCACGACCTACTTCACCGTTTCGGCGGTCTTCTTCTATCTCGGTACCATCCCCGATCTCGCCGCTGCGCGTGATCGCGCCACCGGCCTCCGGCGGAAGCTGTACACCATCATCGCCATGGGCTGGCAGGGCACCGATCGCCAGTGGCATCACTTCGGCAAGGCGTACATCTTCCTCGCCGCCCTGGCCACGCCGCTGGTCCTCTCGGTGCACTCGGTGGTTTCGTGGGACTTCGCCATGGGCATCGTGCCCGGTTGGCACGCGACGATCTTCGCGCCGTACTTCGTTGCCGGCGCCATCTTCTCCGGCGTCGCCATGGTCATCACACTGACCGTGCCGCTCCGGAAGATCTTCGGCCTCGAGGCTTACCTCACGGTGAAGCATTTCGACGCCATGGCGAAGCTCTGCCTCTTTACGTCGCTCATCGTCTTCTACGCGTACCTGTCGGAGTTCTTCCTGGCCTGGTACAGTGGTGAGCCGCCCGAGCGGGGCATGTTCTGGAACCGCCTCTTCGGGACCTACTGGTGGGCCACGTGGACCATGCTCGTCTGCAACGGCTTCGTGCCCGTCATGCTTTGGTTCAAGAGGGTCCGCCACTCCATCCCGGCGCTCTTCGTCATTTCGATCTTCGTGAACATCGGGATGTGGTTCGAGCGATACGTCATCGTCGTGACGTCACTGAGCCACGAGTACGAGCCTTTCGCCTGGGGCGTTTACCGGCCCTCGGTGACCGAGATGATGATCATGGTCGGGAGCTTCTTCTGGTTCGGCTTCTGGTTCCTCCTGTTCACACGGCTCCTGCCGCCCATCGCGATCCAGGAGCTCAAGGAGGTGCTGCCGGCGCCCATGAGGAAGAAGAAGGCCCACGACGGGGAGGCCCACGCATGAGTCAGGGAGTCCTGGCGTCGTACGAGTTCCTCGACTCGACAGTGGACGCCATCGAGAATCTCAGGAAGGCGGGCTTCGACGGGCAGATTACCGCCTACAGTCCCTACCCCGAGCATCACATCGAACACGCCCTCGGATACGGCCAGAGCCCCGTGCGGGTCTGGACCCTCGTCGGGGGGCTCAGTGGCACCGCCGCCGGCTTCGGGTTCACCATCTTCACCTCGGTGGACTGGCCGCTGGTGGTGGGTGGTAAGCCCATCGTCGGCATCCCCGCGTACGTGCCCATCGCCTTCGAGATGACGGTGCTCTTCGGAGCCCTCGCGACGGTGATTGGCCTCTTCGTACTCAGCAAGATCCCCAACGTGAAGCCGTCCGTCGTCTACGACCCCGAGTTCTCCGCCGGGCGCTACGGCGTCTTCGTGGAGGCCGAGGGCAGCCGCCTCCAGGAGGCCCGCCGGATCATGGAAGCCGAGGAGCCCATCGAGATGCGCGAGGGGGCCGCCGATGCGTAAGGTGATGGCGGGCCGGCAGGTGAGCCGAGGGTTCGCCGGCCGCGCGCTGGTCGCAGGCTTGGCCGTCATGACGTTGGGGGCGTGCAAGCCTCTCGACGACGTCATGGCTGCAGCGTTCGGGCGGTCCATGCGTGATCAGCGGACGTTCGATCCCTATGAGCATCCCGAAGGGGCGCCCGTCAACTCCGTGGCTTTTGCTGCGGGCAACTGGCCGGCTGCGCCTGGTGAAGTGAACATCGGGCAGCCCGAGAGCGTCGACATTCCCTACTTCACCCAGTTCGATCTGGGTGTGCCGGGTGTCGGCGGCGAGGCCGTGCAGCGCCTCGAGAACCCGCTCGCGTGGGACGACGCGGCGTCGCTGGAGCGCGGTGAAGAGATCTACATGCGATTCTGCGTGGTCTGCCACGGCCCCGACGGCGTTGGCGCCAACGCGTATATCGCCGAACTCCACCCGCTGCTCCCTTCGTACAATCTGTCCGGCGAGCAGGTCGCCGGATATTCCGACGCATACCTCTACGCCATGGTTCGGGTCGGTCGCGGCCTCATGCCCGAGTACGGGTCCCGGATCACGCACTTCGACCGGTGGAACGTGGTCAACTACGTGAGGCAGTTGCAGCGACAGGCCGGGACGTTGCCTGAGCAGGCTCAGGCGCCGGCGCCGGAGGAAGACCGATGATGCACCACCACATTCCCTCGGAGGTGCCTGTCCGGTACCTGCCACGGGACCGGACCATGAACCTGGTCTGCGGGGCTTTCTTCTTCATCGGCCTGATTTCCTTCGTCATCCGCCTCACCCAGGCGCCTCAACAGGCGTGGATCAGCTACGTCAGCAACTGGCTGTTCTTCACGAGCCTGGCCATGGGCATGGTCATGTTCGCCGTGGCGACGTGGATCGTGAAAGCCAAGTGGAACTGGTCCCTCAGGCGTGTCAGCCAGTCCGGCGCGGCGTACCTGCCCATCGCCTTCGTTCTGCTGTTGCCCATGCTGACCCTCGGGAGTGGGTACTTCCCTTGGATCGAGATGATGGCCACGGACCCCATCGTCCAGAAGAAGGCCGCGTACCTGAACCTTCCCTTCCTCATCACGCGGAATCTGGTCGGGGCCCTCGTGCTCTTCGGCGCGGGCGTCTACTTCGTCTATTTGGCGCTGCGGCCCGACATGGGTCTCACCCAGGGAGCGGAGGAAGACGACGAGGGGCGTGCGGCGTGGCGTGGGCGCCTCACCCAGGGTTGGATGGGCCAGGAGGCGGAAGAGGTCTCCAGCTACCGCCGGATGACCACCATGGGGCCTGCGGTGGTCCTCATGTACGCCTTCATCATGACGATCTTCGCGTACGATTGGGCCATGTCGCTGGAGCCCCACTGGTTCAGCACCATGTTCGGCCCCTGGTTCTTCATGGCGGCCTTCTTGTCGGGCGTCATGTGCACCGGCCTGTGGAGCCTCTACCTCCGCGGCAAGCACAAGGACGTGAAGAACCACATCGGGATCCAGCAGCGCCACGATCTCGGTAAGCTGAGCTTTGCCTTCACCGTCTTCTACGGATACCTCTTCTTCTCCCAGTACATCGTCATCTGGTACGGCAAGCTGCCCTGGGAGCAGGCGTGGATCATCCATCGGTCCAACGAGGCGTGGGGAAGCTTCTCCATCCTCGCCCTCGTCCTGATCTTCTTCCTGCCCTTCATTGGCCTCATAGGTCGGATGCCGAAGATCAAGCCGCGGGTGTGGTCCGTCTTCGCCCTCAGCAGCGTCTTCGGCCTCTGGCTCGAGCGCTACCTCCTCATTGCGCCGTCGCTGTACCACGAGGGCGATCCCGTGTTCAGCATCTGGCAGCCCCTCATCGGGCTCATGTTCCTGGGGCTCTATCTCGGGGCCGTGCGCTGGTTCCTGTCGACCTTCCCGGTCATCCAGGTCTGGCAGCCCATGGTGGATCCCGAGAGCCTCGAGGCGGAGTTGCCGCACGCGGAGTTGCCGGCGGCGTAAGGGGGGCGTCGCGGGTTGTGGGCTCCTTCCCGGCCGTAAGGCGGCTGGCGCGGTGACGTAAAAGGATGTAATCGAAGGAACAGGCGTCGGTCGGTGGGTTCCGACCGGCGCTCTCCCTTTGTGGGCGGGTCCATGCCGGCGCCGATGGGTGGGCCGTCCGTCCATGCGCTTGTCCTGGATCCCGACCGATGCGCTCAGGTACTATCTGGCTATGAAAATCATCCGCACGAACGCCGCTGTCGCGGCGCTGACCGCCGCCGCCCTCGCCGGGTGCAGTTCGCCGCTCCAGGTCATCACCGAGACCGAGTTCGCGGCCAGTCTCGGGGTGGACCTCTCGATGATGGAGGTCCTCCCCAACGGAGTGTATTTCCAGGATCGTGTGGAGGGTACCGGCCCCCAACTCGTCTACGACTCGGAGATCATCTACGACTTCACCGGGTGGCTCGCCGATGGGACGCAGTGGGATTCCCAGATCGGCGTTTCCACCGTGTTCATCGAGCGGGAGTTCGGGGCCATCCCCGGCTTCAACCCGGGCATACTCGGGATGAACGAGGGCGGGACCCGGCTTCTGGTCATTCCACCGGAGCAGGCCTACGGGGACCGTGAACGCCGGTCCGCCGCCGGTGTGACCATTCCTCCCGGCTCCATCCTCGTCATGGAAGTCATGCTCACCCGGGTCAGCCTCCCGGACCCTGCACCATGATGCGGATCGTGAGGTTGAGGTGTTCGTTCGCCGTGGTGGCGCTGGCCGCGGTGGGGCTCGGCGCTTGCGGAGACGGTCATCCCTTCCAGGTCATCGAGGAGACGGAGTTCGCCGCCAGTCTCGGCATCGACCTGGCCACCATGGAGCAGTTGCCTAGCGGGGTCTACATCCAAGAGATCACGCCTGGCAGTGGAGCTCAGGCCATGGCCGGCGACATCGTCAACGTCGACTACATGGGGTGGTTGGCCGACGGCACACTCTTCAACGACTTCGATGCCATCGATTTCTCGCTGGATGGCGTCGTCCCGGGCTTCCGTGACGGCATCATCGGGATGCTCGTCGGTGAAACGCGGTTGATGGTCATTCCGCCGGAACAAGGGTATGGAGCGGCGGGGAACGGTTCGGCTATTCCGCCCGGGGCGATCCTGGTGTTTCAGGTGACGCTGAACGCCGTGGAGACGCCGTGATGGGCCTTGGCGCGGGAATGGGGAGGTCGCGCGGGCCAGCCGTAGGGGCTGTCGCCGCGCTACTTCTGGCGGGCGTCGTCGCTTGCACCGAGACGCCGACGGGGGCGGAGCTGCAGAAGATCGAGGAAGTGACGTTCGCACCATCCTTGGGTATCGATCTGGCGGACTTCACGCAGCTGGCGACGGGGGTCTACTACCGCGATGACGACTTGGGCCCGGTAGATGCGACGCCAGCGACGTACGGCACCACACCGACGATCTCGTTCACCGGCTGGCTGGTCGATGGGACGGTCTTCGCCGAGGGGTCCATCCGGTTCTTCATGGGAAACTTCGAAATTCCCCTGGGGCTCGAAGAGGGTCTGCTCAACCAGCGGGTTGGCGGCACGCGCACCATCATCGTGCCGCCGGAACGGGGACTTGGTGGCGTGGATCAGGTTCACGAGGAGGGCGTGATCGTGGTGCCTGGGGGGTCGGTCCTGGTGTATGAGGTGGTGGTGGACACGGTGGAGGGGTAGGTTGGGCGGCGATTCACACTAGCGGGTCTTCGAGGGTCCGCGCCCCGTCCTCCGCACCACCGCGCGCCGGCAGATGAAGAAGAAGATCAAGGGAGTCGCGGGGCACCTTCTGGTGGGGTCCGGTCTCTTCTCCCGATTTCTGGGCGACCGCGCGATCATCGTGGCGTTCCACCGTATCGACGATCGGTATCCGGACAACCCGATCTCCTACACGGTAGACGGTTTTCGCCGGTTCTGCCTGTTCTTCAAGAATCACTTCGATGTGGTGACACTTTCCGAGCTGTTGGATGACCTGGAGCTTGGACGATCCATCGAGGGAAAACTCGTCATCACATTTGACGATGGGTATCGGGACAACTACACCGCTGCGGCACCGCTCCTCCTAGAGCTGGGACTTCCGGCGACCTTCTTCATCGCCACGGGGTTCATCGGGACGGACCGTGTAGCCTGGTGGGACGAAGATTGCGGAATTCGCTCGGAGTGGATGGACTGGAGCGAGGTCCGTGATCTGGTGGAGATGGGCTTCGATGTGGGCGCCCATACGGTGAACCACGCGGACCTGGGAAAGGTTCAGGGCGATGAAGCGCGATTCGAGATCGAACGTTCGCGGGACGAACTCGAGGAGCGCTTGGGTCGACGTGTCGACCTCTTCGCATTCCCTTACGGACGGGAGGACCAACTCAGTGAAGAGAACCGAGCGATGGTCCGTCGGCTGGGCCTCCGCAGTGCCCCTTCGTGCTACGGGGGACTTGTTCGGCCTGGTGACGACCCGTATCGGCTCAAGAGAGAACCGATTTCTCCTTGGTTCAGCGGTCCCGGGGACTTTGTCCTCGACGTATTGAGACGCTAGGCGGCCACGCAGTAACCATAGGAAACGACCCCGAAGGGCGTGGCCCTCCGGGGTCGTTTCGCGTTACTACGGACTAACGGATGGCGAGCTCACCACCGTGCCGCCGGAGCATCTCGCGCTGCATCTCCTCGCTGGCGAAGATCGCGATCTCGACGCGTCGGTTCTCCTGGCGTCCAGCCTCGGTATCGTTGCTGGCAATGGGCTCGGACTCGCCTCGACCGATCGCCGTCACCCGATCCGGGTCGAGTCCGGCACCGGTAAGGAAGGTCCTCGCGGCATCGGCTCGTCGCTCGGAGAGGCTCTGGTTGTAGGCGTCAGCACCCGTCGAGTCGGTGTGCCCCACGACCAGGACATCGGTGCCTTCGTACTCCTCCAGAGAAGCGACCAGGTCGTTCAGGTTCTGTTGGGAAGCCGGCCGCAGATTCGAAGAGTTGACGTCGAAGAGGATGCCGGAATCGAAGGTGATGTGGATTCCCTCGCCCACTCGCTCGACGCGGGCATTCGGCAGCTTGTCCTGAAGATCCTCGGCCTGGGAGTCCATGATCCCCCCGATGGCGGCTCCCGCAGCACCCCCAACTGCAGCTCCAATGATGGCACCACGCGCGCTACCGCTGGCTATCCCACCGATCACCGCTCCGGCAGCAGCACCGCCCAAGGCTCCGGTCCGGAGATTGGAGGAGCAGCCACTCACGGTGAGGACGGCCACCAGCACGAGAAACATCCTGTGGAAGCGACTGGAATAGGTTGCCGACATCCCGGAATCTCCTTGTGATAATGCGAAAGCGACAAGGGCACGAAATCCCGACGCCGCACCATTGTCCCTCTCGCGGGGGAAGTATCTCAAATGATAACGTACTTGGAATCCTACAAGAACTAAGCCAGGCAGCCGTGTCAGACAGCGATCACCAGGACCTCTCGGCGACCTCACCATGGGGACGTCGTGAATCGGTGACCCCCCAGGACTACCGTCCCGTTGCCGGCTTCTTCGGACCGGATCGCTCGCTCTTCGGTGTGTATCATCCGCCGCGGGGACCGCGGCGCGATCTGAACGTCCTCCTGTGTGCTCCTCTCGGGTACGAGGCCATGCAATCCTACCGGGCATGGCGGCTCCTTGCAGCAAGGCTCGCCGCTGGGGGATTTCCAGTCCTTCGATTCGACTACCATGGCACCGGCGAGTCCGACGGGGCCTTTGCGGACCCGGGGAGGGTGGACGCGTGGCTGAGGAGCATCGACTCCGCGGCATCGGCGCTCCGGGAGATCACCGGTACACGGCGCCTTGCCATGGTCGGACTGCGGATGGGCGCCGTGCTGGCCGGTGCCCGCGTCGCCGAGGTCGATCCGTCCCATCTGGTGTTCTGGGAGCCCAGCCTCGGAGGGGCCCGGTATACGAAGGAGCTGGAGTTCGCTGCCGCCGCGGCAAGAGGCAACGCCTCCGCAGCGACCGAATCGGCAGAATCTGACGGGGTCCAGTCGTCGGGATTTCATTTCACGGACGAGACGCTGGGCGACCTGAGGTCGCTGGAAGCATTCGTCCCTTCGGGCCCGGTCCCTGCAGTTCTCGTCCTCCACCGTGATGATCGACCCGCCAGGCAGTACGCACCCAAGGTGGGAGAGGCCCGGGCCGATGTCACCGTCCAGGCTACGCCTGGGTACAGCCGTATGATGATCAGGCCGGCCATGTCCGCTCCGCCACGGAAGACGTATGACCAGGTGGCTGCATGGCTGACCGAGCGGTCCGAGGAGGCGGACGCCCAGGAGGCACATGCCGCGGCACCTCACGCACTGGAATCTGTCCTGTGCGGAGAGCGCAGGACCGCCGGCCGGGTCGATCGTGTCGTACGTATCGGGCCGGAACGCCGGATTTTTGGTGTTGTGACCGGTCCGGAGCACGGAAGATGCCTATCCCGACTCCTCCTCCTCTCGGGCGGGGCCGTACCCCGGACAGCCGTCAACGGGATGTACGTGATGCTCGCTCGTCGACTGGTTGAGGCCGGGGTCTCTACACTGCGCATGGATGTCGCGGGGATCGGTGAGAGCGAGGTAGGGCCTGGTGGCGTCGAGAACGAACCGTACGGTCCGACGCTTCTGGACGATGTCCGTGAGGGCGTGGTGTGGATGCGTGAGCACGTGGATGGGAGGGGTCTGACCGTTGCAGGCCTCTGCTCCGGCGCATGGGCCGCCCTTCGATCTGCGCTTGCCCATGACAGTGTCGACGGGGTAGCAATGGTGAACCCGATCGTTTTCGGCGCAGGTGAAGGGCGCGCCATGGACGTTGGACGTTGGGGGACGACGCCCTCCCTCGCGGTCGAGCGATCGAGCGCCGCCGAGGACTTCGAGCGCCGGTTCGGTCCCTCTTTGACCCGTCTTGCGCGCTCAGCCAAGCGCACGCTCAGGGCGCTACGCGCGCATGGGACCCCTCCTGCCCGAGAGTTGCGTGGGGATCTCCGAAAGCTGTTGGCACGGGGAACCAGAGTCGCCGTGATCTTCTCGGCTGGCGACGACGGTGAAGCCGTCTTCCACACTCGGGTCGGGCGCTTCGTTCACCGCCGGTTGGCAGCGCGGCTCGACCTCGCAACCTTCAGTCCGGCGGACCACATCTTTTCTGAATCGACCGTCCGGGACGCGATGCTGAACTGGCTCGTGTCCTGGCTGACCCCTTCAAGAAATGCCAGCGAACGAGATCGCGACCGAGCTTGAAGCGTTTCTGCGCGCCACCTTCGCAATACCGTCGGACGATGCCGACTTCGGGCGGGATGTCCATCTATTCAACTACGGCTACGTGGATTCCTTCGGCGCCGTAGAGATCGTGACCTTCCTGGAGACGGAATGCTCCATCGAGGTCCAGCCGTCTGACTTCATCGACCACCCGCTCAACACCGTCAATGAGATCGCCGATTTCGCGGTCAGGCGGCAGCGAGGAGACATCTGATGTCACGGGTGGAGCTTCCCCTTCCCGCTACCCACGGTCGCTACCTCGAGCAGGTCGAGTACGCCCTCGCGTTCGTAGCCCAGGAGGTGCGAGCCTTCGAGATCGACGAGGAAGCCGGTGTGCTGTCACTTACGCTGGGGGATGGGGCGGATGAAGACGACATTCGCCAGAAGGTTCTGGCGCTGCTCGACCGGTACGTAGACGAGCAGTTCGGTGAACGGAGTCGAACGTACTTTCACAATGAGGGAAGCCTGGCTCGCCCCGACGCCTGGGAGGAGCTCCTCGAGCGTAAATGGATCACGGCGGTGGGCCAGGGACACGTCATCATGCGAGGTCCTGCGGCCAGACTGATGCGGGTCGTGGATGCTGTGGTCCTGCGTGACTTTGCCGAGGTCTTCGGAGCCGAAGAGGAGGTCTACCCCTCGACGATTCTCTGCACCACACTCGACCGCTGTAATCACTACTCTTCGTTCCCCGAGCACGTCGATTTCGTCGCTCACCTGAAACCCGACGTCGACGTACTCGGCTCGTTCTCCGAGGCGTGCTCCGAGGGCGGGTGGCGTCCGGCACTTCATCAAGGCCGGATGGCTGAGCCCGACTTCGCGGTGAGCCCGTCCTGTTGCTACCACTGCTACGAAGGGATGGAGGGGTGGTCCCTCGAGGCTCCCGGGCGATGCGTCACTGCCGTGCTCGGATGCCACCGGTTCGAGGGTGCCAATCACCGGACCCTACGCCGTCTTCGAGCCTTCACCATGCGAGAGGTCATCTGGGTCGGCGCTCCCTCCTTCGTGCTCGAGGGTCGGGCCGAAGCGGACCGGATGATCGAGGCCTGGGCGGCTCGGTGGGAGCTCGATTGCTCATACGAGGTGGCGAACGACATGTTTTTCACGGACAACTACTCCGTGCGGGCGTCGTTCCAACGTCAGCAAGAGGCGAAGAAGGAACTACGAGCTTCGCTGGCAGGGGAAGGTCATGACCTCTCGATCTTCTCGAGCAACTTTCACTCGAACACGTTCGGCAAGGCGTTCGAGATCACCGTCGGCGGCCGCCCGGCCGTAAGTGCCTGTTTGGGATGGGGCTTGGAGCGGGTCGTTTTCGCCCTCCTCAGTCAGCACGGACTCGAGGTGCACGATTGGCCTACGGCGCTCCAGGAGGACTACCTGGCGTTCGGAGGAGGCGTGTGACCGGCGATGTCACCCTCGCGCCCCTCGGCCGCGAGGACTTCGGTCGGGTTTCTGGTTGGCTTTCCGACCCGACCATCAACCGTTGGCTGGTGAGCGAGCTCCGAGGTCAGGACGTGACGGAGATGTTGGTGGCCGCGATGGCTCGAAGCCGTCGGAATCGGACGTTTGTCGTCTCGATGGACAGTGAACCGTGTGGCATCGTCGGCTTCTCGGACTTCGATGAAGTCGATCGAATTGCGAATCTGTGGTACGTGCTAGGCGAGAAAGGTCTGGCCGGCAGAGGCATCACCACTCGGGCAGTCAGGCAAGCGCTCGATCTCGGGTTCGACGAGCTCGGTCTCCAATCCATCCACGCATGGATCATGGAAGACAACGAGGCCTCTCGCCGAGTCCTGGAGAAGTGCGGGTTCAGCCAGGCGGGGCGGCTGCGCCGCGCCGTGCACGTGGCTGGTGGGACCCGCGACCGGATCTACTTCGATGTCCTTCGCGACGAGCGATCAGGGTGAGACATCGAGGGGCAGGAGCACTCGGGTGGTCTCCCAATCCAGGCACAGTGTGGTCGACTGGGCCGTCGCGTCGGAGACGGAGACGGTGAACTGCTCTACGAACTCGATAGCGGAGGACTCGACTGGGATCCGCGCTACCTCAGCCGCCCGCACCACGGGCGTGTAGGCGTCGGGGAACCGACGGCCTCGCCGCCCTACCTCTTCCCTTGTACGTCCTTCCTGGCGGATCGAGCGGTTGATCACCAGTGTCCATTCCCGCGGATCGGGAATGGTGTACAACGAGTAGCGACCCCGTCGGAGAGGTACGCCAGCGAGAGACGCCCTGGCGGGAAGATGGAGGGTCGTTGGCTCATCGGCTCCGGTTCGCCAAAGCTCGCCGTAGGGGACGAGGTCTCCGAAGATCCGTCGGCCGTTTGCGGACGGCCGACCGTAACAGACGAGACCCTCCTGATTGCCCATCGGGAAAGACAAGGCCTCCCTGGGGCTCGAGCGCCCTGCCAGTGGATACTGGTGCCGACACTCCATCGGAACGCCGACGAAGGCATCTCTGAGTCGGTCGCGCAGGTACCCCAGTCGGAAGCGGACATGCATGCCCATGCGTGCGGCTCCCGATCAGCCGTGAGGGTGGATCTGTATGGGAATGATAGCCCGGGTCCGCTCCCAGTCGATCCAGAGCTCGACCTGGTCGCCGCTCGGTTCGGAGAAGCCGATCGTAAGCTGCTCGACGAAAGGGATACTGTCAGTCCGCACCTGCGCCCGTCCGATCTCACGGGCACGGACGTCCTCGGTGTAGGCATTGGGTTGGAGCACGCCGCGGGGTCCACGCTCGTCCCGCGTCAGGCCCCACTGGGTGGTCGATGCGTTGACGACCACCGTCCATTCAGCGGACGTGGGGACCGTATATATGGAGTAGCTGCCGGGTTCGACCGCCAGTCCGGCGACGGATCCCGGATCCGAAACGTGGAGGATGGTCGGTTCGTTGGCACCCGTGCGCCAAAGCGTGTCGAGTGGGACGAGTTCGCCGAAGACTACGCGACCTTTGGCTGACGGCCGCGAATAGCAGATCTTCAACGTCGAGGAGTCGACCGTCGCGGTTGCCGAGTCGTATGGACTCACTCGTGTTTCTGGCCTGGCAGGAGGATCGCAATGCAGGTCGGCCTGACTCGTACACGCAGTCAGCATGACCGCGGTGGCGAGTGTCCCCGCAGAAAGACCAAGAATGCTCCGCAAACCTTCCCCCTCTCAGCGTGAAGTGTGGATCATGACAATGATAGGAAGCGGACCAAGCTCGCACGACCCCGGTAGGACGAAGGGACGGTGACCGAGGCGGCTGGTCACCAGGGGAAGAACCTGGTGGTGATCATTGGCGCTGGTCGTAGCGGGACCACATGGCTCCACCTGATGCTCGGCTCGCACCCGAGGGTCGCGACGGGTCAGGAGAGCCAGGTGTTCGCCCGATACCTGGCCCCCTTGATGGAGACCTGGGAGGCTGAGCTGGACTGGTCCCAAGGCGAAGGCGTTCGGCAGCATGGCATCTCGTCGTACCTGACGGAGGAGAGGTTCGTCGGCCTGCTCCGGCACTTCGCCCTCGAGGTCATGGGGAGCGTGCTCGCCGAGAAGCCGACGGCCACGCACCTTCTGGAGAAGTCGCCCAACAGCAGTTATCACGTGGACCTGATCAATCGATGCCTTCCGGGAGTCCGGTTCATTCATGTGATTCGCGACGGCAGGGACGTCGCGGCGTCCATGTTGGGCGCGAGATCGGGGTGGGGTCGGTCGTGGGCTCCCTCTCACGTCGAGCAGGCTGCCCTCGAATGGCGGCGGAGCGTCGAGGCGGCTCTCCAGGCGAAGGCCTTCGCGCCCCGCTACGCCGAGGTGCGCTACGAAGACCTCCTCGAAGGGGGGGTTGCGGAACTCAGTCGCCTCTTCGACTTCCTCGATGTGCCCGTGTCGACTGCCGAGGCCCAGGAGATCTATGAGGCCCATCATTTCGACCGCCTGAAGTCAGGCGACTATCGGCGGGATACGTTCAAGAACCCCGGGGTGGTCCGGGCATCGGGTACTCCTGACCGAAAGGAACCTCCAGGCTTCTTCCGCAAGGGGAAGTCCGGGACCTGGCGTGAGGAGTTGACTCGGGCAGACGTGGCCGAGTTTCTCTGGGTGGCCGGCGAACTGCTCCAGAGCCTTGGATACCTCGGGGATGAAGCGGGCCTGCCCACCCGTCCCCCGGGTCGATTGCGATTCCGACGGTTGCTTCGTTCGAGCCGCGCGGCTCTGGTCCGGGGGGGGAAGCGAGTGCTCGGTGGCTCCTGAGTCTTCCGTCGGAGCGACGCTCCGCACGGGTTCCCAGATACGGCGGAGTCGGGTACCATTTAGTGACCTTCGCCGCTTCCAGCCACTTGGCGTCCTATTCAGCCTTCGAGCAACTCGGACGGATGAAGTCTGAGCTCCGCCTGGCGTCCGAGGACCTTCCGTCCGGCCCGGACCTCTGGGATCGCATCGGTCCTGTTTGGAGGGAACTCCTCGACCAGACCTCCGAGGCTTCTGCCTTCCTCAGCGAGCCCTGGGTCGAGAGATGGCTAGCTCATTTCAGCGACGACGGTAGGACCGGTGCGGTCGTCTGGCGTCATGGCTCGACGGCCGTTGGATGCGCCATCCTGCCCGTGCGAAAGGTTCGAGTCGGTCCGTTTTTCGTCGACCGGACGTTGCTGAATGCGTCGGGTGCGACCGGAGTGGGCTGCGAGCACAACGACCTACTTGTCCTAGAGGAGTACCGGTCCGCGGTCCTGGACGATGTCGTGCGGCGTGTCAGGGAGAGCGGATCGGACGAGATCTACCTGGTGGGGGCGCGACGAAGCCTCCTGGACGAGCTATTCGAGCGATGGCCGGCCATGTGGTGGGAAGGGTATGACAGTGAGTCCCCCTTCGTCGACCTCGATGTGGTCCGCTCCCTCGACGGTGGCTACCTGATGTCCCTGTCATCGAACACTCGCAGCAAGATTCGCAGGAGTATTCGCCTCTATGAAGAGCGGTACGGTGCCGCCACGACTGAAGTGGCCGACTCCGTGGAGGAGGCCCTTCGCTGGTTCCGAAAGATGGTGGATCTCCATCAGTCCACGTGGGAAGCGCGCGGGGAGACCGGTGCATTCGCCGAACCGCGGGTCCGAGCCTTCTACGAAGACCTCATCGAGTCGACGACAGTGGAGCGGGCGGGGTTCAGGACCGACATGGTACGGGTAGGTTTCGGGGACCGGGCCGTCGGCATTCTCCTCAACTTCTCCTACAAGGGCCGTGTGGCCTTTTATCAGTCGGGCTTGGCCTACGACGAAGACAGGCGGTTGAAGCCCGGACTGGTAACCCATGCCCAGGCGATAGCCCTGAGCGCCAAGCGAGGTGACAGGGAGTATGACTTTCTGGGTGGTGAGGAGGAGTCCGTCCAATACAAGAGGTCTCTCTCATCGGATAGTCGGACCCTCGTCTGGGGGGAGTTGCAGGTCGATACCTGGAAGTCGGACATCATCCGGCGGTTGAGGAAGGTGCGGGGCGTCGTCCGGAGTCTCAGACGGGACTCGACCTAGACCTCCAGGGATTCTTTCACCAGGTCGTGTAGCGCCCTCGAAGCCCACCCGGGCGTGAACGAGTGGTCGGAACCCTCGACGATCGCCACGTGCATGCGTTCGTTCCTGAGCAGTCGCTTCCATTCGCCTGCGACCTCTGATCTGAGGTTGGCGAGACCGGGATCCCGGTCGGCGAAGATGAAGTGCACCCGGGTGCCCGACCCGTGAAGTTGGCGCAGAGCCGTGCCGATCTCGGTGCGGGACGACAGAAACCCGACGGATGACCGAAGGCGCTGCAGTTGAGACGTGGCCTGATAGCCAACGAAGCGAAACGCCACACCCAGGACGTACCGGACGTTGACTTGGCCGGAAAACAGCTTCTTCCAACTGCTTCCGGATTTCAGCGACTTTCGGTAGTGGTTGGTCTCGTACTGGAGATCGAGAGGGCTCACGTCGAGGGAGATATTCTCGTTCCACTCGAAGAGCTGGAGATTCCACAACGACAGCCCCGCAATGCCTTCAAGGGTCAGCGCCGCGTGCCAGGCGAGGAACGCTCCGGAGCAGAGGCCCCCGAGGTAGATGTCGCGGAGGCCCTGGGTTCGAGCGAAGTCGACGGCGTGGCGGACATCGTCGATACTGTCGAGACCGTAGACGTGGTGGGCGTCTCGACCGGGCGGGAGCCGACTGTCACCCACTCCGCCGAGGTCGACGCGGAATGTGGCGATGCCGTGCTCGGCAAGGTGCCGGGCTAGGGGCGGATTGAGAGAGTGGGGGCCGACTCTGTAGCCCGCCGCGTTGTTCAGCAAGACCAGAAGACGACGGGCCTCCTTGCCTTCGGGCAGGGTCAGGACTCCAAAGAGGTCCTGGCCGGGATCGTACCACACGGCCCGCTCGATGACTCCGGGAGCTACCCGGGCCTCGGTGCGAAACTCGGCCGGGACCCTCGGGCCTGCCGGCGGATGAGTTACGGCAGAGCCCTGCACGAAGCCACAAACGGTATCGAGCGCCTTCCTCGGGGTTTCCATGGAGATGGGTGGCTCCATCATGGCTGCGTACCCGGTCGCCTCGCCCTCCTGCACGTCGTCGCGTCCTGCCCAATGCTTCAGGTCGCTGCGCCGGTCCTCTACGTCGTCACGCCACAGGACCAGCGTCCGGGTCGCTGGCGGCTGCGGGTACTTGCGCAGGTCCAGGCCCCCCAGGTCCTCTGAGGTCTCGTCGGAGAAGAAGTACCCGTATGCCTCGATGCCTCCCTCGACGGCGGGACTCTGCTCGGAGGTCGCTGCCGTAGCGACTGCCATGCTCGCGAAGGCCTTCTGCTCCCTCATGAACGCCCTCCCCCGCGTAACGGGAGCCCAAAGCACGAGGCAGTCGACGCCCTCCAACCGGCGCGATGCTTCGACTGCGAGGAGCGCGCCGGCACGCATGCCGACGATGGCGAGCGGAAGGTCTCCAGCCATCCGTCGGCTTTCCTCGTCGGCAGCAACAATGCTCTCGATCCAGGACTCGACCCGTTGAGGGTCGGCCCCGGACCCGGCCGAGTCGCCGGTACCGTCCAGATCGAACCTGAGCACGGCCATGCCGTGGTCGGCGAGTGCCTCGGCCAGGAGCTTCAGCGTGGGGTGGGCGAAGAGACCCTCATAGCCGAGTGGAGGACACAGCAGGACCCGTAGTCGGGCTTTCTCCTCTTTCGGGGGGTGGAACCAGCCGAAGAGCGGCCGATCGTGTGGACCGAAGTAGAGGGGGACAGCTCGGGCCGTACCGCGGGTCGTGTGCGAGGGCTCAGCCACCTGGGACTCGGTCGTCATCGCTGGGCCTCTCCGCTGGGAGCCTTGTCTCGAAGGTCGATGACGGTCTCCCCAGTACCGGCCTGGACGTAGGCGGCTCTGCCGCGCTCCTCGCCGTCGTTCGCCGTCAATGACAGGGGGTGAGGCGTGTCCGGAGCCAGGTCGAAGTAGTTGTCGCTGGGGCTCCAACCGGCCACGTCCACGCGCACGTCACGCGCTAGACCCGCCGCGCGAATCGACCAGGCGTAAGCGCCCACTCCATCGGAGACTTCCAGGTCTACGGACGGAGGTTCGGAGGAGAGGTCCAACCAATGAGTGCGGGTAATGGGCCCGGGGAGGGTCGGGCTGGTGAACGTGCACACGATCGCGTCATGAGCCCGTGGACCAAAACGATAACTGTAGGTCGAGTCTGTGAAATGCTCGAAGAGGTCGTCCCCCACGAGGGTGACACTCGATCGTGGGGGCACGGCCAGGGGCGCGGAGGCCCGTCCGACCACGATCGATCCGTCCCGCACGAGGCTGACCTCCGCGACTCCGTCGACGGGATCGGCCGTTTCGTTGTGGGTCACGATCAGGACGCCATTCAAGCCCCTGTCGAGAATCGTAACCGCGACGGGGGCCCATGCGCGTTTCAGATAGAAGTACACGGGCTTGGGTCGATTCTCGCTGTCGATGATGCCCCAGCCAGCCCCCGGTCGCAGGTCCTTGGCGAACCAGACGAGGGCGCCCCCGCAATCGGACGCTCGCCATTCCTGGAACACGTGGTCCATGACGCGGCCGGTAACGACTCGGGACAGACGGTCGTACAGGGCCGGGTCGGAGCTCCGCAGAGCCACGGCGTCAACGCCGTACAACTCTTCGAGGTAGTGATCGCGGATGTCCTCGAAATCCCATCCGGCACCGGAGTCCCGAGGGACGCCGGCTTTCCAGGAAGGGTCGTGCCTGGCCACGCGACCATTACCGAGCGAGCGGGTGTTCGACGGCTCGGGGGTGTTGGAGAAGCCGAGGCATTCGGGGGTGAATCGAACGCCGGCGAGTCGGACGTCGTCCAGCGGCCGGCGGTAGGCGCCGACTCCATAGTAGTGAGTCAGGCCCTCGGTCGTGTGGAAGGGAAGAGGCCCACCCGTGGGAGTCGATGTCCAGTACGGCACATCCCCCGCCAGCCTGGAAACGAGGTCGGGTAGCTCGGCGCTGAAGAAGTCGCTCTGCCATGAACTTCTGGGTGCGCCGAACATCGCTGCTTGTTGCTCCACCTCGCTACCGCCGCAGAAGGCGACCACAGAGGGATGGCGCACCATCCGCCGCAGCTGATGAGCGGCCTCGTTACGGACGGAGGACGAGAAGTCCGGATCGTCGAAGGGGTAGTCCATGTTCGCGAACATGAAGTCCTGCCACACCAGGAGGCCGAGCCGGTCGCAGGTGTCGTAGAACGCGTCCCGTTCGTAGACCATGGTTCCGCCGACCCGGACCATGTTGGCGTTGGCATCGGCCAATAGGCGGAGTGTTTCCTCCATCCGGTCGATGCTACCGTGCAGAGAACGGATATCATCGGTTGTCCAACACACGCCTCGGCAGAAGATCGGCGTCTCATTGACCCGAAGGGACACCCGTCCGTCCGTGGTATCCAACTCCACTGAGCGAAAGCCGATGGCGCCAAGCTCCACGGTGCACGGACCGTCCGAGGTCTCGACCTGGAGCCGACATTCATGGAGCGTCGGCTCTCCATGGGTTCTGGGCCACCAGAGACCGGGGGTGGGGACGGTCAAGTCACCATCGATCGACCAGGCGCCCGAGCCGGCCGATCGGACTTCGAGGGGAAACTGGTGGCCGGCAACCGAGAGACTCGAAGAATGAATCTCCAGGTTCGGTGACAGACCGTCGAACGCGGCCGATAGAGTCACCCTCCCGTCCGCGCCTTCTGCGCTCGTCCGAAGCTCCATCGACTCGAGTTCGAGGACCTGGGAGCGCTGGAGCCACACCGGCCGCCAGGGCCCGACGGGCTGGACCCGCGGCGTCCAGCCCGGAATGCGCCCCAGGAGGGTGGCTCGGAACCAGCGCAGATTCTGGTGGGCTACGAGGTCGGTCCTCCAGCGCGGACGGGGTCGGCGCTTCGCCAATGCCTCAGAGAGGCTTCGAAAGCAGAGCGCCAGTCGTTCGCTGGAGCCGGGCCGGTCGGTGATATCGACGAGGTATCCGGTGAACATGTTGTCGGAGACGAGAACTCGCTGGTCGTCGAGCCATACTTCGGCCAACGTTGCCAACCCGTCGAAACGCAGCCGCGCACGAGCGTCTCTTCGATCGATCGAGGGAAGCTCCCGCACGTACCACCAGTCGTAGTCGTCGTAGTCGGGGTGGTCCGATATGCCGGCAGGTCCCAACGCGGTGGCTACCGTCCCGGGGACGACATCGTCGCGGTCCCCCAAGGGCGTGCCTCCGTCCCGGGGGAGTCCCGACGGGCTGGAGATCTCACCGGGCCGTGTCCGGTGAAGCACCCAGCCGTCGGAAAGGAGGGTCGAGCTGGTGGTAGAGACGGCATCGGCGGGCAAACCAGTCGAGTCGACCCTCGCTTCCGACCTCACCCGTAGCGCTCCTTGAGCACGGAGATGCCCCGCTCCCAGTCAGCCGCCATTCCGTCGATGGGTGCCAGCGGTAGCTCCCGACCACGTGCCATCGCCCGGGCCAGCTGGAACTGGTAGGTCTTCGCTGCCTCGGAAATGGTACGAAAAGCCGAATGAGCCTCGCCGAGTCCCTTCTCGCCGTTGGCCGAGAGCCATCCGAGGTACGTTTCCACGAGCTCGTAGCAAGCTCCGTACTGGCGCAGGGTCGCGAACGAGTACTGGTGGAAGGTTTCGATGGGCTCTTGCATGAGCCACGTAAGATCCTCTGCAAACCGCCCCTTGAACGCCACGAACGGGTTGGCGTCCGGCACAAGATCCAGGTGCTTCGCCAAGCACCGCAGTGAGGCCTCGACCAGCGGCCGTCCTCGGGCCGGACTCGGCCCATCGAGGATCTTTACGTACTCGATGTAGGGGGGGAGCATGCGCTCGTGGACCAGGCCTTCGAGCTGGAAGATGTCAGCGAAGTCCTGACCGTCGAGGTGGTAGTATCCCTGCCCATGGAAGTAACCCATGTGGCGGGCTTCGATATCGATCTCGTTCACCGCGACGGTCGACTTCACGTGCTCGAGCTGGTAGGCCGTCCCCTGGGTATCAGGCAGGAAGTAGGAGTCCAGCTCGACCAGTACCGGGCGCCCGAGCCCGACCTGTGTGTCGACGTGCTCGGCGAGTGATCTCCACGGATTGAGCTCCTGGATGTCGAGCCCGAAGAGCTCGAGCAAGTCATCGTGAGGGAACTTGAAGAAGGTCCATTGATCCCCTTCGAAGTCGATCCTCAGGGTGAAAGGAAGCGCCGCGATTGGTTCGAGCCCGAGCCCATGGAGAAGCTCTACCAGGACATCCACGTAGCAGTTGGTCTCTGCCCAGCGACGCTCCCCCGAGTGGATCACATGACGTTCGTAGGTGCGCGGATCCAGGTCGCGAATGGGACCAGTCACAGCTCGAGAACACTCCGTACTTCGCTGGGCCAGCTGTCGGGGTCCATGCCGTGCTTACGGAGCAGGGCCAGCGCGATCCGCTCCAGCCCGAATCCGACACACGACGTGTGGGCGACGGCGCCGTCCGACGTTCGGATGTCGAAGGCTTGACCGAAGTGGTCGAGATGGTAGTTGCTCGACGTGATCGCGGTGGGCGCCTCACTCGACGCGATGGGACAGAGGATCTCGAACTTGAGGTGCTGTTCGCGCTGGGTCGCCTTCATGACACGACCGCCGCGACCGAAGAAGGGGTCATTGGCCACCACCTTGCGCACGTCAAGGCCGATGCTGCGGTGGATCTCGAGCGCTCGCTCGATCCACTCGTCGCGGTGGGCTTCGGCGACATCCGGCGTCCCGAGCCTCACGTACTCTCGCTGTCGGAAGATCTGCATCCTCGCCGGATCATCTGAGGGCTCGTGGCGAAAGACGAAAGTCCGCAGATCGACGGTTCTACCCCCCGGTGGCAGTGTCCCGGAAGCCGTTGGATAAAGTGGATAGCACGCCGCCGGCACCATCACGACGTCGGTGGCCGTCAGCGACTCGGACCAGTCCGATCCGTCGTGGAGCTTCGTAACGAGCTTCCCGTGGGCGCGCTCGTCACCATCGAACGAATGCACCGACCCCAGGAGTTGGGGCATGGTCTCGATATGATCGGTCGACGCGTACGTCTCTCGGCTCAGGATCGGCGGGAAGCGCATCACCTCTGCCGAGTGATGGGCGCCTGCACGCGTGACGAGGCCCTCGAAGTGCTCGATAATGGACTCGAAAGTGCCGCTAAGGCCGTAGAGTCCCGGGACGCCGGACGGAATGAGGTGTCCGACCTCGATGAGCGAATCGCGCAGGGCGGACCTCGCCTGCTGCACCGCTGAAGAGGTGTCGGACATCTCAGCTCTGCCTGTACACCACCTGCATGGTGGCGTTGTGGCCCCTGATTCGATCGTTGTTGACCATCAGTGCCGCGCCATACGCGTCGCGAAGGTGACGTCCCAGACTGCTCGATGAATCATTCTTGTAGCCCGAGATCCCAACGATCTGCAGCGCCCGCCCGACGATGTCGACGACGAGCTCGGAGCAGGTGACCTTGGTGTTGTTGACGCGGATGCTGAAACCAAAGTTGCTGAAGGCCTCGGGGTCACCCGCATCGAGAAGGCGTTGGTACTCTGCCATCGTCTCGTAGAGGCCGCTCCTCATGCCAAAGAGGATCTCATCGACTTCAGCGAGCCGGAGGGCGGTGACCGGGGGCACGTCAGGATTCTTGGCCATCTTCTTACGGACCGAGGCCCGGGCCTTTCGAACGGCGTCGGTGGCCAGACCCAACCAAAGGGAGCCCCACGTCATATGGGCGAACGGGTGCATGCTCTGCGCCAGGATGTCGGCGAAGGGGGCTGGCAGGATCTGCTCGACGTGTCCGCCTCCCGAAAGCCCGAAGCCGAGACTTCGAGTACCCCGGAACCCAAGCGTGTCCCAGCCAGCGATCTCTTCGAACTCCGATTCGTGCCGGTCCAGGAGCACGAGAACCTGATCGCTCGTATCCGCGTCGGGTGCGCTGCGCGCAGTTACGAGGATTGCATCGGACTCGAGTGCGTACGAGATCACCGGAGCCATCTTCTTCAGTCGGAAGCCAGTTCCATCGGACTCGACGGCACACGTGCTCGAACGCAAGTCTCCCCCCACACCCATCTCGGTGGTGGCGGAGGCCAGGAGCAACTGCTCATCGACCAGGCGTTGCATGTATGCCCTGAAGAAGGGCGAGTCGGCGGCGTGGTGCACGATGCACGCGACCTGAATCTGGTGCATGGCGTACACCATGGCCGACGAGGCACAGTACTGACCGAGAACTTCGCAGATCCGGGCGATCTCGGTCATGGTGAGCCCATGACCGCCGAATTCGACGGGGACGTAGGCGCTCAGCAGGCGCTCTGCGCGAAGCGCCGCGAACGCCTCGTGGGGAAAGCGCGCGTCGCGGTCCACATCGGGGGCGTGCGGGAGCACGACATCAGAACCGATCCGGTGGACGTCGTCGATCAGCGCCCCGAAGTCGGACTTGGGGGCGGCTGGGGCCGTCGCTGGTTCCATGGTCGTCCCTAGCTTGGTTGAGCCACGAGCCCGTCAACGGCGTCGGACAAGGCGTTGATGCTCTGGAACGTTCTGCGGCTCAGCAGCTCGTCGGGAAACTCGACATCGAAGTGGTCTTCGATGGCCAAGAGGAGGTTCACGGTAATCAATGAAGTCAGGCCGGCGGCGTAGAGATCGCTGTCGTTCTCGAGCTCTGAGATATCCGTGGCAAGGCGACCGTGGTCACCGATGATCTTTCGTATTTGTTCCTGGTACATGCGATCCCGGGGGGAGTGACGAAGGGAAGAAGGGTCGCAGCGGAGTATGCCGTGCAATTACACTATTACTGTAGGCTAAAGTGACGCCGGAGGGCTGCGCCAGGGTTTCGACAACCCCGAACGGCAACTCCACGCCGGAGGGGATCCGTCCCCGAGCGTCGCCCGGTCGACTGTCATGTCCTCTCCTACCCGAGCCCCCCACGCGTCATGGTCCCCGAGTCGGTAATCGCCGGCAGCCTAGCGCTCTTCTTCTACACCTACTTCGGGTACCCCGCCGTTCTCTGGATGATCGGGAGGGTACGGCGAACGCCCGACGCCCCTCCAGAAGACCTGGAGTGGCCGTTCGTATCTGTGTCGGTGCCTGCGTACAACGAAGAGGCCCAGATCGAAGAACTCATCCGGAGTCTCTTGCGCCTCGACTATCCGCGAGATCGGCTGCAGTTGCTGATCATCTCCGACGGCTCCACCGACCGAACGGACGAGATCGTCGAGAGCTACGCCCGCGAGGGCGTGGAGCTCCTGCGGCTGGACGAACGCGGAGGGAAGACGAAGGCCGAGAATGCCGCTGCGGCTCACCTTCGTGGGGAGATCGTGGTGAATACCGACGCGTCGATTCGGATCGATCCCCAAGGCTTCAAGTCCCTCATCGCGGCATTTCATGATCCCGAAGTGGGGTGCGCCTCCGGTCGAGACGTGAGCGTAGGGTCCGACGGGGATACGGCAAACGAAGGTGAGTCGGGCTACGTGGGCTATGAGATGAAGGTCCGCGAGCTCGAGACGCGCGTGGCGGGCATCGTAGGCGCGTCCGGTTGCTACTACGCGATACGTCCCCAACTCCACAGGCTGCCATTACCCGACTCCCTTTCCAGGGACTTCGCGGCGGCCCTCCATACGCGCGAGCATGGCTTCCGGCCCGTGTCGGTTTCTGGAGCCGTCTGCTACGTACCCCGAGGTCGGTCACTCCGCAGGGAGTATTCAAGGAAGGTCCGAACGATTACGCGCGGCATGCAGACCCTTTGGTACAAGAGGGCTCTCCTGAATCCACTTCGGTACAGGGCCTTCGCCTGGATGCTGTTCAGTCACAAGGTATGCCGCTGGGCACTCCCCTGGGCGGCGGCTGCCGCGACCGTCGCACTTGGTGCGATGGCGCCCGCGAGTCCTGCGGCGGCGGCTCTCCTGGTGGTGGGCCTGGTGGTTCTCGTCCTCGCCGCAATAGGCTGGTGGAGAGCCGATGAAGAGGCCCTTCCCAAGCTCTTCTCGGTCCCCGCCTATCTCGTCGCGGGGAATATCGCAGCCATGCACGCATTGCTGCGGGCCATCGGCGGCGTTCGGGACGCGCTGTGGGAGCCCACGCGTCGGAGCGTCGTCAAAGCCCGTTGAACCCGGGGCTCAGCGAGAGGCCAGGAGCGTGATTACCGTCACGACCACGATCGTCAACGGCCCACCGAGGCGCGCATAGTCCAGGAACCGGTAACCTCCGGGACCGAACACCATCGTATTCGTCTGGTACCCCACGGGGGTCAGGAAGGACGCCGAGGCGGAGAGCGCGACCGCGATCGCGAACGATCTGGGATCCCCACCCGTCGCCTGAGCGGCCGCGATGGCGACGGGGAACATGAGGACAGCGGCCGCATTGTTGGTGATGAGCTCGGTCAGGGCGACCGTTGCCAGCACCACCGCGAGTACCGTCCCGGTCGTCCCGCCGCCGCTCGACAAACGGACAAGGCCGTCAGCGAGGGAAGCGGCTAGTCCAGAGCCTTCCAAGGCCGCTCCGATCCCGAAGGCCGCTCCTATGATCACCAGCACCTCGAGATTGAGGGCATTGCGGGCTTCGTTGGTGCTGAGCGTGCCGGTGACCACCATCAGCACCGCGCCCAGGAGAGCTCCCTTCAGCACCGAGAGCAGGCCGAGAGTGGCTAGCGTCATGATGGTGATTGCGGTGCCGATGACGAAAATGCCGCGCTTCGAACCCACGGGCAGAGACCCGTCCAAATCGGCTACCAACAAGAAGTCCCTGCGATCACGCCACCTGTTCCGGAATCCGGTATCGGATAGGATGAGGAGTGTGTCCCCTGCGCGAAGCGGTATGGTGCCCAGACGGTCTCGAATGCTGGTCCCTGCCCGGTGGATGGCCAGAACCGCCCCGCCGTACTGCTCGCGGAATCCCGATTCCGCCAGCGTCTTGCCCAGGAGCGACGAGGTTGGCCCCACGACGGCTTCATAGAAGCTGTGCGAACCGTCCCGAAAGCCATCGGCGTGCTTGTGTTCCGCAGACCGCAGGCCTCGACGCGTAAGAATGTCCACGACGAGATCCGCGCGCCCGACGAAGCCGAGGACATCACGGCCTTGCAGCAAGGTGTCGGGAGCAACCGGGGCCAGAACCGCTTCGTCCCTCCGGATGCGGACGAGGAAAGCCTCCTTGAGGGCCCGCAACCCAGCGGCTTCCACCGATCGGCCGGGCAACGGGCCCGAAGGGTCGACCTCTACTTCGATGGTGTACTCGCGGAAGGAGGCATCGAAAGTCTCAGCAGGATCCTTCCCCGCTGCCAACAAGGCCGGAGCGAGAAGCACGAGCACCAGCACTCCCAGGACCGCCGCCGGGCCGCCGATCGGGGTCATTTCGAACATTCCGAGGGCGGGCATCCCGGCCTCTTCGAGCAGGCCCGACACGATGAGGTTGGTCGACGTGCCCACGACAGTGACCATCCCGCCCAGAATGGCCGCGAATGAGACGGGCATCAGGTACAGTGAGGCCGACCTTCCACCCCGCCGGGCCCACGAGACCAACTGAGGTACCAGCATGGCCACGATGGGCGTGTTGTTGAACGCCGACGAGACGGCTGCGGTGGGGAAGAGGAGGCGGACCAGCTGTTGGCGTGGACGCAACTCGGACGCCAGGGTTCCTGCCAGCAAGGGCTGGATGGCCCCCGTCTTCTCGACTGCTCGAGCCAGAATGAAGAGGGCGCCTACGGTGATGGGCGCCGGGTTGGAGAACCCAGCCAACGCCTGGGTCGAGTCGATGACGCCTGTGACCAGGAGGACGATCATGGCCGTGGTGACGGCGATGGACGGGGCGATGACCTCGCGTACCATGACCGTCACCATGATCGTGACCACAACCAGTGTGATGATCGAGTCCGGGGTCATGGTAGTCCCTGATCGGAGCCTTCGGCTCCGCCCCCAAGTCGGGTGTTGGACACTGGAGAGAACCCTTCTATCCTTGTTCGCGGGAGGGGTGGCAGAGCTGGTTCAATGCCCCGGTTCTTAGCGACCGGGTGTCCGAAAGGACTCGGAGGTTCGAATCCTCCCCCCTCCGTTCCGGTTCGCAGGGGCAGGGCGGGCGACCCCACTTAGGGTGTTCGCGGGAACGAGCGCGTGAGGCCGTCCCAGATCTCGGTGGCCCCGTAAGCCAGTGGAAACAAGGCGACGCCGCCGAGCCCGTTCTCACGAGCGAAGGTGTACTTCAGGGCCAGGCTTTCGGGATCCTCCGCCCACCCCTGGACGAGTCCATCACCCGAGGCGTAGACGTAGTATGGTGCGCCGCTCGGCGGGTCTCTGCGGAACCCATGCCGCTCCGCCTGCTCACGCGCCCGCGGTCGCTCAGGGAAGACGTCGCCCGGTGCATCATAGGGAATCGTCACACCCGGCCCGCGCGTAGCCGAACCCGGCTCTTCACTGACGACGGGCCACTCGTACCCGTAGAGGGGGACGCCCATGACGATCTTGTCCCTCGGCACTCCGAACCTGTCGAAGCGCTCGACTACCGTCTCCCAGTTGAGACGTCCCCACCCTCGGAGGGCAGCTACGGGTCCGGCGTTCTCGCTTCCCGCGCTGTGATAGTCGTACCCCTGCACCACGATGAAGTCGGCGATCTGCCCCAGGGCCCGTTCGTTGTACACGTCGTCATCGTCGAATGCGAGGACGAAGACGGAGAGGGAGCGGCCGGGGTGGAGCCGGCGCATGGCCTCGGCGAGTCGACTGACGAAGGCGGTGTAGCCGTCCCGGGCGTCCAGGCTCACCGGCTGGAAGACCTCGACATCGAGATGGATGCCGCCCAACTCGAGACCGCCCGTCGCTGCTGAGGCGTCGAGCAGGCTAAGAACCCGGTCGACAGCGACGCCCACGCGGGCCGCATCCGTGAAGAGCGACTCGAACGCCTCGGGATCGTGCATGGAGAGCGTAGGCACCATCTGGACTCCCGCGTCCGATGCGGTTCGCGCCATGGGGGCCCAACGCTCCGGCCACCCGTGGGCATCCATGATCTCACCGTCGGCGCCGATCTCGAGCTCGAAGAAGTAGAGCTCGTCGAGGGTGCCCCACGGATAGTCCCTCCACGCGTCCCCGGTCCAGTACGCGTGATAGCCGGCAACGAACGGCCGATCCAGCGTCGTGGGCATGACAACCGAGGGAGCGGGCCCGGACGCGCAGCCCGCGCCGAAGAGAACGCCCAGGGTGAGGAGCGATCTACCCTGCATCCGTCGTCCCGCTGTCGGTCTCGTCGTTGCCCTGTGTCACGAAGGAGATCCTCCTTACCTCCCCATGCCCCATCGTCCCCAGGGACACGCGCATTCCCCACTCTTCCTCGATGAAGTCCACCGACGATCCGTCCACGAGGGGGAGGGAGCCGTCGGGCAACGCCGGCGCCACCACGTCGACCCAGAGGTCGGAGATCGCGGTAGCGACGTTGCTGCCATCATCGCTCTGTCCTTCCGGGTCCAGGTCGGACCACGTTACCAGCAGATCTTCGTCGAGGGCCCGCCGAAGGCCATCTGCGGCAAGGATGGCTGTCATGGCCGCCGCGTCGCCAGACTCGGTGGATTCCCACGCCAGTTGCAACCAGGACCGCTTGAGCCACCAGTCAGCGACCTCCCCACCCTCTGCCAACCACCACTCTCCCTGAGCCCGCACCGAGTCGGCCACCGTGCGGATGGCCTCGAGGCGCGGGCCGGGGGCGATGATCTGCGTATGACCGGCCACCACGGCCAGGCCACCGATGGCCCGCATCTTCCGGGCGCCGGAAACGAACGCGTCGGCGAGGCGCTGGGACCGTATCGTGACGTCTCGGACGATGACGGTGTAGTCGTCCTTCAGCAGCCGCGGGAGCAGGACCACGGGCCCGGATTCGGTCTCGTGGATCTCCGGGGATGCGGAGCGGGCTTCATTGCTCGCGAGAACGTAACGTCCCCCGACGCGGCGCCATGCCTCCAACGTCACGGCATCGACGGCTTCCTCCGGGGGCCTCAGCCCGGCCGGTCCCTCACCAGTCCAGCGCTCGACGTCGTTCCAGCTTCGACGCAATCGGATGGTCTGATCCTGTCGGGTAAGGCCGACAAGAGGGGTGTGGTCGACGGTCTGGGTCCCCACTTCTCCCACGGAATGGAGGGCGTCGGCCAGCACCTCGTCGTCCTGGACCAGACCCGACACCACGTAGAAGCTGATGGGGAGCCCCTCGAGCTCGAACATTGCGGCGGCATCCCGCGCGTTCACCGATGCGTCCTGTCCCTCGACATCCATGGCGAAGACGAGCGCCGTGCGGGCGGCCCCTGGCCACTGCGCCGGGGCAGCGTGCGACACACCGGCACCCCACCGGATGCCGTTCTCGAGGACACGCACCAGCTTCGCGCTGTCGGCCGGCGTCGCCCCCTGATCGGTGCGCACACCGAACCACGTCACCCGGCCACCTTGGGGGGTCCTCGTCGTCGACACGGCGACATCGGCACCCACGCCCTCAGGGTCCGGCGCAGGGTTCAAGGCCCAATCCGACCAGTAGATCCGCGGACCCTGCATCCGCAGGGCGATGGCGGGATCAGGGCGCAGCTCCACGCGGGTCCCGGCATCGATACCCGGCGACGTGGGCAGCCCTCCGGGCACGGTGAAGAAGAGGGCCGGTCGGTTGACAAGCTCCCGAATCGCCTCGGCGCCCGTAACGTCGGTGAGAACCTGCCAGCCACGCCACTCGCACGATCCGTCGCGGACTCCGAGAGCCCAGTTGCTCACGATGCTTCCGCCGCGTGCGAGGTGCCTGCTGATGGCGGCGAGCTCCTCCGACGAAATGCAGGGCGCCTCGGGGAGGACAAGCAACTCGTCGGGGGCCACACCCCGGATCCCCGCCGCGTCGGAAACGGAACGAACGTCACCGCCGACGGCTTCAGTCAACTCCCGCCACCGCCGGAGTTGATTCCCATAGAAGGTGGCATCCTCGAAGTAGCCCTCGTTGCCGGGGGACTCGAAGAGGACGGCCGAGAAGCTCGCGGCCGCACCCGCCGACGCCTGGGGGAGGGCGGGTTCAGGAGCTCCGGCGCCCGGTGCCTGCAGCGACGGCGCCAGCTGGCGGATGTCGATGTTTTCCCACAGGGCGATGCCAGCGACCACGATGCCGCCACCGACCAGCCCGAGGGTGAAGATCCCGCCCAGCCACCACCACGCCTCCTTGGCGCGGGGTACCGGATCACGCCGTGGACGCATGATCCCCCAGGTCGGCTACGTCGCGATCGAGGCGATCGAGGGCGGGACGCGCGTCGCGGCCCTCCAGCGCTTCACCGCCATCACCCCCCATCCCCGGCAGGAACGGAACGAAGTAGCGCAGGGCGTCGGGATCGTCATCCGGGCGTGCGGGCTCGCGAGATAGTCGCAGCTTGTACGCAACATAGGTGACGATGGCGAGAATGATGGTGACGAGGATCGTCACGACTACGATCGATACAAGGATGTCGACGACGTTCACGGCGAACTCGCGATCGAGGGTTGGATGGACGAAAGCTGCAGGCGAAATCCCGTCCGGGTGAGGGCGGTCATGCGCTGGCCTCCGCCCTTTCGAGCTTGCCCCACTCCATGTCCAGTCTGAGGAGCTCCTCCATGGTGGCGAACATCTTTACCACGTCGAGGAAGAGGATGAAGACGAAGCGGTAGATGAGTGCCATGGGGACGAGGCTCAACGACTCCTCCTCCATGGACACGGTGACCAGTGCGGCGACGAGGTCCAGGAGCGTCAGCAGGATCATCCAATAGAGGATGAGCTCACCCGCGCCGAACAGGATGGCCACGATCGCGAAGAAGAGATGGGCGAACACGTTCATCACCGGCCAGACGATGGCCTCGAATCCCAGCTGGATCGTCGAAATCCAGAGAGGAAAATCCGGGAACGGGCGCAAGAAGAGCCCTTTTCGCTTACGGATCGCCTGGAGGATGCCACGCGTCCATCGGTATCGCTGCTGGGTCAGGTCACGCCAAGACTCCGGAGCCTCACTCCACGCGATGGCCTGATCCTCGTACTCGACCCGCCACCCGGCGGCCATCATCTTGAGCGTGAGGTCGGCGTCTTCTGCGAAGGTGTCCGTATCGTATCCTCCGATCTCTTCCAGGGCCTCGCGTCGGAAGAGGCCCACGGGTCCGGGCACGATGTTCACGGCGGCGATGAAACCCTGTGCCCTTCTGGGCATGTTCAGGCCTTCGATGTATTCCAGGGCCTGCAGACGGGTGACGATGCTTCCCCTGTTCTCCACCTTCACGTTCCCGGCGACGGCGCCTACCGCAGGATCGGTGAAATGCCGGGCCGCATTCAGCAGCGTGCGCGGATCGAGGTAGGAGTCGGCGTCCATGCAGAAGACCAACGGGTGCTTGGAGTGGGCGATACCGGCGTTGAGGGCACTCGCCTTACCACCGTTGGGCTTGGTGATGACCCGAAACAGTCCCGCCCCGCGCTGTCCCTCCCACTGTGACGCAATCTCCAGGGTGTCGTCCTTCGACCCGTCGTCGACCACGAGCACCTCGTACTCGGGGTACTCGAGCTGCATGAGGCTCGTGAGGGCGCGCTCCAGCACACGACCCTCGTTGTACGCCGGCACGATGATGGAAACCGCCGGCAGCTCACGGATCTCCCGCACTCCCAGGACGTTTCGCTCAGCGTGTCCGAGATAGGAGAACCAGAGGAGTGAGAAGTATCGGAGGAAGAGGATGACGAGGAAGATGACGAGCGTCACCACCACTGCGCGCACGATGACCACTTGGATGTCCGGGCCCACCAGCACGGCCCATACCACGAAGGCCAGGACGACGCCGACGGTGACGAACACGACACCCAGGGACTGCCAAATGGAGTGGCGGCGGCGACTCATCTCCGGAACCCCGGCCCGAACCAACCGCGGGCGCTGAAGGAGACGTTGAGCCCGTAGTAGCGGTACGAGGAAAACCGACCCTGGCCGTAGAAGAGTTCGACCCTCGTGCGGTACTTGGTGCCGTCACGAAGGAGTCCGAGTCGTCCCGACAGGTCCGGAACGACTTCGCTGCTCCGGCCGCGCTCGTTGATGAACCCGAGGCCCGGATTGGCGCGGGCGACGACGGTCCACCACGTGCTCACCGGCTGAGTGAGCTGGAGGTAGGGACCCACGGACAGACTCAGGTTCGGATCCCAGTAGAGGGGGACGGCGGTGACGTCCGGCGCCGCGTCCTTGTATCGGAGAGCCCGACCCGCGAGGCCGAGGGTCACCGACTCCGACAGGGCTCGGCCCAGACTGGCGCCGACCTGGAGACGGAGGTTCCTGTCGGCGCCCGTGATGCCGCGGTGCTCCAGGGACGCCGCCTCCGCTGATACGGTGGCGTTCCAGACTTCGGACAGGGGCTGGCTGTGGACGATTCCGAGTCGATCCTGGCGGACGTTAACCGCCACCGACTGTAGCGTGTTCGTCACAGCGAACGCCGGCTCGTGATCGAAGCGGACGTCCGTGCGACGCCCCGAGCCACCCACGAGGCGGGCCGACACCCCCACACCGAGGTCGACATCGTTGGCTCGGACGTTCTGGATGCCGACATGTGCGGCGGTCCGGACGGTGCCCCAGCGCCACCATCGGGCTCCCTCGACGTCGGCGAACAGCCCTTGCCGATCACCGGGCCCTCCGGCTGGCTCGAGTCCCTCCAGCCAGCGAGCGCCTGAGCGGGTGGACCACGCCCATCGGTCGTGGAGACCGGTCCACTCGGCGGCCGCGTCATAGCGACGGAAGTCGTCGGTATCGCTGAAGCTCGACGCAGCGGCACCCATGCCCGGCTCTTCGCTCTGGACGAGAAAGCGATCCACCTCGGCGCGGATGGTTTCCAATCCCGTCCCGGCTCCCCCGTGCTCCGGCTGGGCCTCCAGGGCCGCCTGATAGCGGCGGACTGCGGGCAACCGCTCACCGTTCCAGCGATGGATGTCGCCGAGGAGCGCCAGGACATCGGCTCGCCTCGGAGGTTGGACGGCGCCCTCGGCAGCGGGAGGCCCAGGGAGCATCGTCAGAAGCTCCTCCAGACGCACCCGGGCCTGGTTGGTGCGGTCGGTCCACAGCTCGAGCCGCGCCATGCGGAACTCGAGGTTCGGATCGCTGTCTGTGGTGAGCCGCTCCACTTCCATCATTGCCTCGAGGGCCCCTTCGAAGTCCTCGCGCTCGTACTGAAGGAAGTCGGCGTACGCTTGCCATCCCTCGACATCGTCGGGGGTTTCGGCCAGGGCCGCTCGGAACAGGCGATCCGCCTCATCGAAGTCGTCGGCCTCACGCGCCCGGACGGCTCGCTCCAGGAGGGACGGTGTCGGCTCGGGCGCCACCGCCGACGTGTCCGGCGGCGGGGTCAGCCACGCTACGACATCGTCGCGGACGTTCAGCAGGCTCTCAGAGCGGAGTTCCTCCTCGGTGAGGGAGGACAGGACCTCGCGGGCCTCGCCCAGCCGGTTGGTGTAGACCAGCACCCGGGCGAGCTCCCCTCGGAGCGCCACCGACTCAGGAGCACGCGATAGGGCTTCGCGAAGCACCTCTTCTGCTCGCTCGTAGTCTTCGATCCATGACAGAGCCCGGGCCCACTCCACGCGCAGCGCCTCGTCGTCTGGTCGTCGGCCGAGGAGGATGCGATAGTGGACGCCGGCATCGGACACCCGACTCTCGTCGCGGAGTAGGCGGGCCAAGAGCAGGTGGAGATCGTCGTCGTCCTCGAACTCCAACAGCTCCTCGAGAAGCGGTATGGCTCGGTCTCGATAGCCTGCCGCTGCCAAGGTGATACCGTACTCCCGACGAGCACCGATATCTCCGGGATGGCGGGCGAGGTAGCTGGTGAAGAGAGGGATGGCGTCGCGGTATCGCCCGGCCTCCAGGAGGGGCAGGACCTCGTCCCAGAACACCTCCGACGGCCCCCGCACGGGACCGCCGGTGACGCCGCCGCCGGGAACCGCGCCCGGCCCTCTCGAGATGCCCGGAATGGCCGCGATCCGAAGAGGCGGAGCAGGCTCGAAGGGGATCGCGGGATTGGGGATGTTCAAGCTCCCTTCCCTGAACCCCGAGGACAGGACGTATCGCTCCGGGAGGACGTACAGCACGAGGGCCAGCGTGCCCATGACGAGCAGTGCAGCGGTACCGACGAACTTGAAGATGTACCCGCTGCTTCGGTCGCCCCGGCTACTCCGCGTCGCCACCAGACGCTCCCAACAGCGCCAAGATCTCGCCCGATCTCTTCGGATGGCTCAGCACATCGATGGCCAGGTCCGAGTCCCCGTTGATTCCCGCCCGCTCGGCGAGCTGCGATCGAAGACGACGGAGGAATCCACCTAGCTGTCCCTCGCGGGCGCCCTGTAGGAGAACCGCACACCGCTCCGTGTCGCCGTAGACGATGTCACCCTCGTCCGCACGCACCTGATCGGCGAGGGCCTCTTCCAACTCTCCGGCGCTCATCGCCGCACTCTTTACGTCCAGGACGCAGAAGAAGGCGAGGTCCGGGCTCGCGGCACGTCGGTTGATCTCTTCGATGAAAACCGCTCGAGGAACCCGGCCTCCGTCCGACTCCGCCGGCGTCAGCCCCGCCGTCGCCGAGTCCCGGTCGCCACTCCCGTCCACCAGCACCGGCTTGGCACCCGTGGCGATGGACTGTTTGATGCGCAGACCCAGCTCCCGGAAGTCGAGTCCACCTGAAAGGCAGTCGTCGGCTCCGGCCTCGAGAATCTGAATGCGGTCCGTAGAGCGAACGGCGTCGTCGGAGGCGAAGACGATCGCCGCCCGGGTGAGAGGTCGCAGCGCCATGCAGGCCTGGATGGCGTCCCGGACGCGCTGTCGGGGCGAGTGGATGAGAACAGCACCGTATTTGGCGTCGGACTGTGCCTTCGCCACGGCGTCGAAGGGCTCGGAGACCACGTCCGTCTCGAAGGCCCTCGTGGCCCAAGCCTCCAGGTCGGAGGCGTGGGAGTCACCGAGGGACACCAGGAGCAAGCGGTCTTCGTCGATGCCACCGCGGTCGACGCCACGACGGGCGGGATACCTCGCCGGAGCGACCAGCCCTTGGCCTGCCTTCAACTCCAGGGAAACGGTCTCCTCGCGCTGCCCCGGCACAGGGACCGACTTCGAGACCGTGACCTGGCACAGGCCGTCGCTGCGTTTCTCGAAAAGCAACCGGCCCGTCGTGGCGTGGACGAGCCAGTCCGCCGACGACGGCAGCGATGTCGCCCCCCCGTCCACGGAGAACGTCGTGATGACCGTGGCTGCGTGGTCGCGCGCCCAGTTCAGGTACGTCGAACCGAGCATGGACTTCGCTCCACCCGTCAGGAACATCGCGCCCGGGTCGACGGCGATGCGCTCGACGTTCGGCCCCACAAGGAGGTCGAGCTCTTCAACCACTTCCTCCGGGGCTATGGAGCGGATGGCCCGAAGCTCGAAGTCGTCCTTGAAACCGATGATCCGGAGGGTGCCGTCGAGCCAGGCGTCCCGGAGGTCGAAGCCCCACGCTTTGGCGACGCTGAGGATGCCCTCGGCGTCGCTGTTCGTGACCAGCAGCGAGTGCTCTCCCGCCGTCACGCCAGCATGCACGAACTGCAGGGCGGCAACCATCTTTTCCGGGCCCGGAGCACCGACGACGAGGTAGGTGCCTCCGGCCTGGAGGCCGCCGATGCGGTCGTCCAGAGGGGCGATTCCAGAGCAAATCATGGGGGAGTCCGGCGTCATGAGGGCACCTCCGTGGAGGTGGCTAGCGCGCCGATAGGGTGCGGGGGGGCAATATGTAGGGACACGGCCTGTGAATCCGGTCAGTTCGTTGGTCAGGTAATCTATATGCTCGGCCCCCCCAGACCGAGCGGTGGTGGTGCTTCAGCCATGAAGCATCTTGTGGAGCCGGGTGGCGCCGCAGAATCAGGTGTTCGCAAGAAATGGGCCGGAAACGGCCTGGTTGCGTAGGCTGGATTCAGCCCTGGCGAAGCGTTTGGGCCACGAAGTCGACGACGACGCCGTCCAGCCATGCGTCAGTGAACTGGGCCAATGGGACCTCCAGCTCTTCCGCTGGCTCCTCCGCCACGGGATCGAGCCACAGGCGAGCCCCGATGCTCGAGCGCGCAGCCATCAGCTCGAGGACGGCGCCGGGCACAGCCACGGGACCGTCGAAAGGGGCCTGGCGGGGCACCAGCCGGAACCGGAGCGTGGCTGGCTGGTTTTCGAGTCGATCGTCGAGCAGCGTGTGGTGCCGAGCGATGTGAAGCCGAGCCGCCACGGCTTCCAGGTGGGGCAACGCGACGGTGCGAAGCCGGTCTGCCGCCGAGTCGGCCGGCCGCGGCCGAGCCTGGCCTGCCGATTGGGCGTTCCGAACGGCGTCCCTGGCCACGCCTGCCGGATCGACGCGCTCCCCCGAGGACGGCTCGGACTCACTGCCGGGCTGCCTGCGCGGCGCGGGTCGCTCGGTAGGGAGCGGTCCCAGAACGGTGCGGGCTCGCCAACGAGACCCGCCGCCGGGCGGCGGGTTGGTCGCCGTGGCGGGAGAAGACTCTGCGGGTTCCGGCGCCCTGTCGACAGCCGACGGCTTCGGCCCCGCCATCTCGTCCGAGGACCCCTCCCGCGCAGGGGCTTCCGCCGGCGCGTGGGCCTCTTCAGCCCTCTCGCCGTCGCCCCACGGATCGAACAGGAAGTCGTCGGACACGGCTCAGTCCAGATCCAGCGCGTCGCGGACGAATGTCATGAACTGCTCGCGTACCCAAAGTTCGTCGACATCGACAGCGGGGACCGAACCCAACTCTTGCATCTCGCCCAGCCCTTCCGAACTCCAGCGTCGGGCAAAAAGGCGATCCGGCTCGGGGTCACCCCACACCAGCTCGATGGTCCACCGCTTGGGCTCCTCGAAGTCCATGGCGCCGCCGCGGGGATAGAGGTGCATTCGCAGGTTGGGCGGATACGCGTCCAGGAACTCCTGGTAGACGATGCGGTGGCCCGCCTGTTGGAGCCGTTCGGCCACCTCGCGCGTATGGGGAAGGGCGAACTGGCGCAGATGCTCCGCGCCCTTTTTTCGCGCGTTCTCGAGCTTGAAGGCGCGCTGAACCATGCGCCGCGTCTCGTCCTGCTTGCGGCGCTCGTAGTCCGACAGCAGGGACTCGAGAGGATCGTTGGTGGAGTTCAAGTCACGAATTCGTTGGGGGGGTGCGTGCGGTGGGGCTCAGAAGCCACCGTCAACCAAAGTGACACCAAGGCGGCGGGGGATGCCAGTGTCGCCTCCCCCGGTCCCTTGGAGCCCCATCGTCATGGGTTGATCGTCACAGCCTGGGACGACCCGGCCGGGAGGAAGCCGCTGGCGGAGACGCTGATGGTCGTCGACCCCGCTGCCAACGGATCGAGTTCGACACCCCCGAGGGTGAGCTGGGTAGGCGTATTGGCGACTCCCGGGACGATCTCCGCCGTCACCGAACCGCCTGTCAGCGTCTGGGTCACCAGCGTGGCAGCCGACGGATCAGACGACGTGAAGGTCACCTGCAAGGGCGAGACGCCGGCCCGGATGGGCTGTAGCTCGAGCAGGCCGCCGTTGCCGTTCTCGGGCCCGACATCAGCCCAGATCACGTCGTTGGCATCCCCGGCGCCATAGCTCGCCGCCACACTCCGCACCCGGATCCCGGGTTGCACGACGGTCGCCGTGGACACCCCGTCCGTGTACCCGGGCGCGGACGCGGTCATCGTCGCTTGCCCGGTGAACCCTTCCACCGCCTGGATGTAGAAGTTGGCGACCGCGAACGGCCCCGCGATCCGCAGCGTGCTGGAGCCCACCGTGACCCCATCCGGGGCGAGGAGAACGTTGGGGTTGGAGCTGACGATGGTCAGGGTGTCGCCGGCGGCCAGGGTCGCCCCCAGCGAGACCGAAGTGAACTCCTGAAGCCCGGCTCCTACCGTCCGATTGACCATGTTGATGGTCGGTGCCGTGATGTTGATGGTGGACGTGTCCACGGACACATAACCGGGCGCTTCCACATAGATGTCCGAGGTGCCCGCGGTGAGGGGATCGAGCTCGACCCCACCGGCACTCAAGGCCGTGGGAGTATTGGCCGTGTTCGGGGCGATCTGCGCCGTCACGGTGTCGTTCGTCTCGGTCTGCGTGACGAGGCTGGCCACGGCTCCAGCACTGGAGATGAAGGTCACGGTCAGCGGTGCCGCGCCTGCCCGCACAGGCTGGAGCTCACTGAGCGACCCGGCGCCGTTCTCCGGCCCGACGTCGGCCCAGATGATGTCGTTCCCCGACAGGGTGGTGCTCGAGGTCAGCACGGAACGGATCCGCACGCCTGGCTGGACCGCGGTCGCCGTGGCGACCCCGTCGGTGAAG
The DNA here is from genome assembly GCA_965229435.1 of Longimicrobiales bacterium. Lineage (GTDB taxonomy): Bacteria > Gemmatimonadota > Gemmatimonadetes > Longimicrobiales > Gaopeijiaceae > UBA2589. The sequence continues at coordinate 971,379 of CBDDJE010000001.1, read as the reverse complement.
CCCGGTGCCGAGGAGGTGATGGTCGCGGTGCCGACGAAGCCCTCGAGGGCCTGAATGTAGAAGGTGAAGGATGTCGTCTGCCCGGTGAGCCGGAGCGTGTCGGAGCCCAACGTGTTGCCGTCATTGGGCGCGACCAGGATGTTGGGATCCGAGCTGGCGATGACGAGGGTGTCGTTCGCGGGCAGGGTGGCGCCCAGGGATACGGCGCTGAAGTCCTGGAGACCGGAGCCCACCGTACGATTCGCCATCGTCATGCCCGGCGCCGTCACGGTCACGGTGGTGGTATCCACCGAGATGTATCCCACGGCTTCGACGTAGACATCCGACGTGCCGGCGGACATCGGATCAAGCTCGACCCCGCCGGTGGCGAGGGATGTCGGGGTGTTCTGGAAGGATGGTTGGATCTCGGCCGTCACGGTGTCGCCGGCCTCGTCGGACGTCACGAGGGCCGCCACGGACGCGTTCGTGGTGATGAACGTGACGGTGAGAGGTTGGCCTCCGGCCCGGACCTGCTGCAGTTGGGTCAGAGATCCGGCGCCGTTGGTCGGCCCGACATCGGCCCAGATGACATCGTTGTTGGCCAATGTCGTGGTACTCGTCGGCACCGAGCGGATGCGGACGCCCGGTTGGACGACCGTCATCGTGGCTTCGCCGGACGTGAACCCTGGCGCGTTGGCCTCGACTGTTGCCGAGCCTGTGAAGTTCTCCAGAGCCTGGACGTACACGGTGAAGAAGGTGGAGACGCCCGTCACCCGCAGGGTGTCGGCCCCCATGGTGGTCGCATCGGGTGCGAGGAGGATGTTGGGATCCGAACTCGTGATGGTGACGGTGTCGTTCGCCGGCAACGGCGCCCCAAGCGAGAACGACAGCGGCGTTTGCAACCCGGATGCCAGCGTACGGTTGCTCGTGGTAATCGCAGGTGCCGAGACCGTCACCGTCGATGTATCGACCGAGATATACCCGGCCGCCTCCACGTAGATGTCGGACGTACCTACCGAGAGTGGGTCCACCTCGACGCCACCGCCGGCGAGCGTGGTTGGAGTGTTGCTGGCACCCGCGGGAATCACTGCGGTCACCGTGTCACCTGTCTCGGCGGTGGTCACCAGCGTCGCGACGGCGTTGTTCGTGGAAATGAAGTTCACCGTCAGCGGAGAGCCGCCTGCCCGGATCTGCTGGAGGTCCAGGAGGGAGCCAGATCCGCTTTCCGGCCCGATGTCCGCCCAGATGATGTCGTTGTTGCCGAGTGTCGTCATCGAGGACAGGACGGAGCGGATCCGGACACCGGGTGCCACAACCGTCGCGGTCTGCTGGGTACTGAGGTACCGAGGAGAACTCGCCTCCAACGTCGCCGCGCCCGTGAAGCCCTCGACCGCCTGGATGTAGAAGGTGAAGAAGGTCGTTCCACCCGTGAGGTGGAGCGTGTCCGACCCGACGGTTGTCGGGTCCGGAGCGAGCAGCACACTCGGGTCCGAGCTGGTGATGGTGACGGTGTCGCCGGCGGGCAGCGCCTCGCCGAGAGACAGCGACGTGGCCTCCTGCAGCCCCGATCCGACCGTGCGGTCGGACATGATGAGGGCAGGCGTCGGGTCGACTGTGACTTGGACCGAGTCCGCCTGAGCGTTCGGTGCGCTGGCAATCAGGTAGGTGGTGCAGGGTATCGTCGCGCTGCCGCCATACTGGACGGTCGCCGTCGTGCTGATGAGACCCGCCGAGATCGTCACCGGGCCCGGCGCTTGAACGCATGCCACATCCCGACTGGCGAACGAAACAGGGATACCCCCAGCCGGCGCCGCCAGGGGCGTACCCTGGCTCTCCGACTGGATGGTGATGTCTTCCGTGAAGGTGTCAGGGAAGCGGATGGTCGCCGCGAGGATGTTCAGCTCCGAAGTGACGGAGACCACGGACGTAACGACACCGAACTGCGCGCTGGACACCGAGACCGTCGTGTTGCCCGGCGCGATGCCGTCGAGGACCGCGTTCGCCGATTGGCTGCCTGCGGCGATGAATACCGTAGCTGCCTGCGGTTGGGTGATGCTCGGGTCGTCGCTCGTGACCGAAAGCGTGACACCCCCAGTGGGCGCGGGCTCCGTCAGCGAGATGGGCAGCGAGGCCGTGGACCCGAGGGGCACGTTCAGGGTTGCGGGGATCGTGTAGAGTGCCACGGTCACGGTGATGGAGTCTGCCCCGAGCCCACCGTCGGAGTCCGTGGCCGAGGCGACGATCTGGTGAACACCCGTGGAGAGGGAGTCGGTCGTCACGATCCGACCCGTACCCAGGACGCCGTCGAGGCTCGAGACCCACTGCATGGAAGGACTGAGATCGCCGTCTTCGGGATCGGAGGCGGATCCGTTGAAGGTCACCAGGTCCCCGGGGTCGAATACCGAACTGTCGGGGGGAGTCGAGATGGAGACGGTGGGCGGTGGCGACAGAGCAACGGACACGGTGACGGAGGCTGTGTCGTTGGACGGGAAGGTGTCCCTTTGCGCCAGGCGACGAAGGAGGGCCGTGTTCGTCGCGGCAGAGCCGCCCGCCCCGGCGGCGACGGTGCTCGTCGTGGTCCACGTTGCCGTGTCGCCAGGCGCTAGCGACGGAATCGTCCAGAGCGTGTCCCCCGCCAGGGCCCCGGTCGAGACCGCGTGCTGTGGCGACTCGAAGACGGCCGGGAGGCTGTCGAAGACCTCCACGTCGGTGGCGGCGACCGTGCCCGGGTTCGTCGCCTGGACGGTGAACACGATCTGAGCGCCGGCGAGCGGCTGACTCTGGTTCACGCGCTTCGACACCGAAACGTCCACGCCGGGCTGCTGTGCCCCCCCCACCACGAGTGTCGCACTCCCCGACACGGCGGGGTGCGACGTCGAGGTCGCTTCGACACGGCCCGTCCCCGTCGCCACCGCCTCGAACACGCCCCCTCCCAGGGAGGAGAGGACGGACGGGGTCGAGGTGGACCAGACGACACTCTCGGTAGAAAGGGTATCGCCCCGAGCATCGACGACCGTGGCGGTAAAGGTCTCCTGGTCACCGGGACCGGACACGGAGGCAGTGTCCGGCGCCACCGTGACCGCGGCCGGGGCCGGTCGGACCACGATGGTCACGGTGTCCGACGGGGGACCTGCGGAGGCCACGACCCTTCCTGTCCCCGGCAGCAGTCCGGTCACCGTCGAATCGCTCACCGACAGGGTCGCGGAGTCCAGCGAGGTCAGGAATATCTGCGGCGAGACGTCGGACGTCGTGCTGGCGGAGGCGTCGACCAGTGCCGTCGACCCCTCGTAGAGCGAGTCCGGACTGGAGTCGATGGTCACGCCGGTGACGTAGAAGTTGTCCAGAGGCCCCCGGACGAGATCCACGTCCAGGGCCTCGACGGTCTGGCCGCTACTGACTGCGAAGGGGCCCGCGATCCCCGAGAACTGAACCGTCTCGGCCCCGGATGATGTGTTGAGCAGCTCGATGAACACCTGCACGTCCACCGGGTTCGATGTCGCCGTCACGGTGAGACCGATCTCCCACTCCGACGCCGTCGGAGAGACGTCGGTGACTTCGGACCCCACCACGACACCATCGGCGACGCGCGTTGCCCGGACCCGGATCCTGTCCACGGGCAGCGCTCCGGCGTCGGCCGGCGAGGGCAGCACCGCCGGACTCAGGGGAATAGCGATGGCCACCGGGTCCCCGACTAGCGTGGGGGACTCGGATTGGACGCATGAGCCGATAATCAGCAGGCCCAGCAGAGCAAGTGGGGGGCGTGGTCCGATCTTCATCAGAACCAACACGTTTCAACCTCAGTCTGCGCGGCGCAATGGCTCGGCTGTTGTTCGCGAGGGCATCGTCGGATATTTGGCCCATGCATTTCGAACATCACTTCACGGTCGACGTCGAGGAGTACTTCCACCCCACGGCGATGTCGCGCTACTTCCCTGCTGCCGGTTGGGACGATCTGGCACGCCGTTCTCCGGAGGTCATCGCTCGCCTGTTGGACGTTCTCGACGCGCGGGACGTCACCGGGACCTTCTTCGTGCTCGGTTGGCTGGCGGAACGTGAGCCGGGAATGGTCCGCGACATCGCGGGGGCGGGGCACGAGATCGCGTCCCACGGATACGAGCACCAACTGGTGGGACTCCTGGGGCCGGAAGGCTTCCGGGAGTCGATTCGAAGGAGCCGGGAGGTGCTCGAGGATCTGGCGGGGTGTCCCGTTGTGGGCTACCGGGCGCCGAGCTTCTCCATCGTGCCGGGGCTCGAGTGGGCCTTCGATGTTCTCCTCGAGGAGGGGTACCGGTACGACGCGAGCCTCTTTCCCATCACCCAGCACCCGACGTACGGGTACCCGGACGCACCTCGGGATCCTCATTGGATATCCAGGCCCGCCGGTCGGCTGGCGGAGTTTCCGGCGACGACCCTCTCCATCGCCGGGCGCATTCTGCCCGCTTCGGGGGGAGCCTACTTCAGGTTGCTCCCTCCTGGCCTCGTCCGTTCCGGTTTGTCCCAGGCGTCGCAGCGGGGTGCGCCGGGGATGTTCTACACCCACCCCTGGGAGGCCGATGCGTGGAGGCCGGACGTGAAGGCCTCCAGGGTGCAGATGTTCAGAACGTTCGCCGGTAGAAGGAGGACCATGGGTCGGCTTCAGCGGCTTCTGGACACCTTCAGCTTCGGACCGGTCCGCGCTTCGTTCGAGCAGATGGATCGAGCGAGCGTAGCCGGCGACTGACCAGGCCGCCGGCCGAGGCTCCCAGAACAGCGACCAACACGACGGGCAGAAGTGGTGAGGCCAATGGGGTCGCGATGATCGCCAACGTCGCGAGGCCGACGGTCAGGGCGACGCTCCCTCCGAGTACGAGGCCCGGACGAGACACCAGCCCCACGATGAAGAGGAGCGAGAACGCCCAGGCGGCGTCCAGGGCGTACTGGAGCAGACGCCCGGCGGAACCCGGATAGTAGATCAGGCTCCACGTTCGGGCGGGCGACCAGCCGCGGTCACACCGTCTGACCCGCGCGAGCTCGGCACACCGTGTTTCTCCGGCTCGCCACAGGACGATGTCGACCGTGTCGGAGGTCCACGCGCTCTCCGGGAATCCGGAGAAGCGGACTTCGGGTCGGTCCAGGCGCCAGGAATTCGCGCGGAGCCGCTCACGTAGGACCAGATCGGAGCCCTCGACCCCGACGTAGAGGCCTTCGACCTGGTCGTCGTCGCCGATGACCAGGAGCGGGGCCCTTTGCCCCGCAGACGGCTGCCCGACGACCTTCATGCGTAACGTCCAGTCGCCGAGAAGCCGGGTGTGCGTTTCACCTGTCGCGGGCAATCGACCGTAAGGGAGCGCGCGGCCGTCCAAAGACGCCCTCACCAGGTCCCCGGGGAAGGTCTCGAGTCCGGGCCGCGTGGGCGTCCACTGGATCCAGTAGGCGCCCGGCCCGTGAGTCGGTTCGAGCGCGAATCCGGCGACCACGAGCCCGAGGCCCATCCCGAGGGCGCTGGCGGCGCCAGACCAAGCGGGTGGAGCTCCCCGGAGCAGGGCGGCCAGAAAGGGTTGGGCCGCGACACCCAATCCGGCGCCGGCGCCGTTCCAGGCGATGTCCCCCACTGTGGGATGTCTGCCGGGCACCACCATCTGCAGGCCCTCGATCCCGCTGGCCATGGCGGCCCCCAGTAGAAGTGCGGCCACCGGGTGATATCCCTGCTTTCCCAAAAGCACCCCGAGGGGAAGAAAGAGCAGGGCGTTCAAGATCGCGTCCGCAAGCCCACGGCTCCCGCAGATGAAGCAGAACCCCTCGGGGATGGACTGGCCGATGCCACCGGATGGTGACAGCGTGAGGATCCCGACCACGAGGATCCAGGCCAGGATCGGTAGACTGGATCTGTGCCGATTCGTACGGGGGATAGCGACCTCACGGATGGCTGGGGGACCGGGGAAGATCCTCGCACCCGCCCCGGATCTCCGCTAGCTTTTCAGGTAGCGACACGATCAGCATTCTCGTCGGCGGGACCTTCGATGCGCCCCCACACAGCACTCGACAAGACCGCCGCCCGGTCGGCATCCGTACGAGTCGTTCCCTTCGATGGATCCGACGCCCAGTGGGATGCGACCGTCGCGGATCTCGAAGAGAGCGATTTCAGCCACCTGGCCGGTTGGCGCCATGTCTTCGGCGGTGTTCTCGGTCACGAGGAGTGGCGCTGGGTCGCCGTCGATGGGGATGATCGCGAGATAGGATTGCTTCCCCTGGTGCGGGTTCGGAGTCGGCTGTTCGGCGACTACCTGTTGTCGATGCCCTTCTTGAGCTACGGGGGCCCTCTGGGAAGCGAAGCGGCGAAGGCGGCATTGGTGGCTCACTCCGTGGAGGAAGCCCGCAGGCTGGGCGTGGACCTGCTGGAGCTTCGCACCCGTCGTCGGCTCCCCGGGGACCTGACGGTTTCCCATCGGAAGATCACCGTCACCAAGTCGCTTCCGCCGTCGTCGGAGGAGTTGTGGGACGACGGGCTCCGCTCGAAGGTCAGGAGTCAGATCCGACGACCCAAGAAGGCCGGGATGACGGCGGAGTTCGGTGTCGCCCTCGTCGACGACTTCTATGCGGTGTTCTCACGGACGATGCGGGATCTGGGCACGCCGGTGCTGCCGAAGACGTTTTTCGAGGGCGTAGCCCGCCATCTGGCACCCCACGTCGTCTTCTGTGTCATCCGATCGGGGCCCGCCCCAGTGGCGGCTGGCTGCGGCTTCGCGTGGAACGGCGAGGTCGAGATCACGTGGGCCGGTGCCCTTCGTGAGCACAGCCGAGAGGCGCCCAACATGCTGCTGTACTGGTCGTTCATGGAAGAGGCGATCCGACGGGGTGCCACCACCTTCAACTTCGGCCGATGCACCCCGGGTTCGGGCACGCATCGGTTCAAGGGGCAGTGGGGAACGGACGATCAACCCCTGCCCTGGGCCCAGTGGACGAACGGGGGAGTCGGGAAGACACCCAGCCCGGATGGACGGAAATACGAGATCGCGACCGCGCTGTGGTCCCGGCTACCCATGCCGGTCGCCAACCGCATGGGGCCGCTGATCTCTCCCTCCCTTCCGTGATTCGGCAGCAGCTCCCGGCGTACTCGCCGATATCCCTGCCTGCCATGCTTCGCGGGGCCGTTGCCGCCATCACCGATCCCGCGGGCGCGACCGAGGGTCTGGAGCGGATGCTGCTGGAGGCCCTCGGAGCGGATTGGGTGGTGCTCACGTCCTCTGGTACCGACGCCTTGCGCGTGGCCTTCGAGGCCCTGGATCCTCCGCCCACCCCAAGCGAGCCCGTGCTTCTGCCTGCCTATTCGTGCTTCGATCTGGTAACGGCGGGAGTGGGTGCAGGCGTGTCGGTCCGGTTCTACGACATCGATCCACGGACCCTGACTCCCCGATCCGCTGACCTCGAAAGGGCTGCCCGTGACGGATGCCGTGCCATCGTCGCATCGAACCTGTTCGGTTTCCCCCTCGACTGGTCGAGTGTTCGCTCTCTCGCGGACGATGTCGGGGCCACGCTCATCGAAGACGCGGCCCAGGCGCTCGGGTCTGCCTGGCACGACCGGCCTGGAGGCACGTTCGGAGACCTTACCGTCCTGAGTTTCGGGAGGGGGAAGGGCTGGACGGGTGGCTCGGGTGGAGCCCTCGTGGGTCGCGGGCCACGGATGGATCAAGCTACTGCAGTGCTTCGGGAGGGGCGGTTGGGTGCCCGGGATTTCTTCGTGTCCCTGGCCGTATGGATCCTCGGCCGACCGTCGCTCTACCGAGTCCCGGCATCCGTCCCGGCGTTGGGCTTGGGGGAAACGCGGTACAAGACGCCTACGGTCCCGTCGGCGATCAATCGTCTCGCGGCCGCCTTGGCGTTTCGACACGCGGACCTGGCTCGAGACGCCGTCGAGGGACGGAGGGCGAAAGCGGCGACCCTCGGTGACGTTCTCGAGGGCGGGAGCCGCGTCGAGCCCTGCCGCCCTTTGGAGGCCGGGCGATGCGGGTATCTACGGTATCCGGTTCTGGCCCCCGACCGGGGTGAGGCGGAACGGTATGCCACTGTTCTACAGCGCTCGGGCGTGGCCCGTGGCTACCCGGTGGCCCTGCCGGATCTTCCCCAGGTCGAAGCCCTGGCAGGCGAGCCCAGGAAGTGCCCGGGGGCCGCAGTCCTCGCCGAGCGGCTCCTCACACTCCCCACCCACCCTCGGGTCCGGCGCATCGACGTCCGCCGGATCGAGGCCGTCCTACGGGGCGTCGCCGTCACGTGAGCGACGGACCCCCGCTGGAGCCGCCTACGGCGGAGCAGAAGGCGATCTCGAGACGCGATCTCGATCGCTCGGCCGTGAAGGGCCTCGCATGGACTGGCGGGGTCCGCACGCTCACGCAGAGCGTCCAGTGGATCGCGGCCCTGCTCGTCGTTCGGCTGCTGACCCCAGAGGACTACGGTCTGGTGGCCATGGCCGGTGCCTACTTCGGCCTGGTACGCATGTTCAGCGAGTTCGGACTGGGTGCGGCCATTGTCCAGCGCCGTGACCTTACCGAGAGCCAGGTCGCCCGACTCGGTGGCTTCTCCATCCTGTCCGGCACCGTTCTGGCACTCGTATCGTTGGCTGCCAGCAGTCTGGTGGCCGCGTTCTTCGGCGAGCCACGAGTGCAGAGCATCGTCATGGTGCTTTCCGTGACCTTCGTGCTCACCGGAGTCGATGTCGTACCGAGATCCCTGCTCCGCCGCGACCTCGACTTCCGACGCCTGGCCTGGATTCAGGCGTCGCAGAACTTCGCCTTCGCCGGGTTGTCTTTGACGCTGGCGGCGATCGGGTTCGGATATTGGTCGTTGGTGCTGGCGGGACTGGGCGGATCCATGGTGCGGATGACGATGGCGTTGGCGGTGCGTCGTCATCCCGTGGCTTTCCCCCGGGAAATCGACACGATCCGCTCGGAGCTTTGGTTCGGTGCCCATGTGGTGGTGACCCAACTCGCGCTCTATATCCGACAGTTCTCCGACGTGCTCGTCGTCGGGCGGGTACTCGGCACGGAGGCCCTCGGGGCCTACAACGTCGCTTGGCAACAGGCCAACGTGATCGTCGAGCGGGTATCGCCCATCGTCAGTGAGGTCTCCGCGGCGGTGCTTGCTGCCTCCCAGAACGACCGTGCGGGTCTGCGCCGGTACGTGAAGATGTTCACCGAGGGCATCGCGCTTCTCGCGTTTCCGGCCACCTTCGGGCTTGCTGTGGTGGCAGACGATTTCGTGGCTCTGATCTTTGGCGACGAGTGGCTGCCTGCCATCGGACCCCTACGCATTCTCGCGCTGGTGGCCGCGTTTCGCTCCATCACGCCGGTGCTTTCACAGGTCCTCATCGCAACGGACCAAGCCAAGAAGAACATGCAGTTCGCGGTGGCCGGTTCTGTGGTGATCCCCGTCATGCTCTACGTGGGGAGCCGGTGGGGGATCACCGGTGTGGCCCTGGGATGGTTGGTGGGCCATCCTCTGGTCATGGGGACGGTCCTTCTGCGGTACGCCCTCCATACGACCGAGCTTTCCCTCATGGGCTACCTCAGCGCGCTCCGCGCACCCGCCATCGCCTGCGGCGGTATGGTCGCCGCCGTAATCGCGGTCAGGGCCGCCATGCCTCTCGACTGGCCCCTGTGGCTCCGCTTTATCTTGGAGGTCGGCACGGGTGTCGCGGTCTACGGGGGCTGGATGTTCAGCGCATACCGGAAGCGCTTTCAGAGCTTCCTGGCCGTGCTCCGGTCGCCACCTGCGGCACAGGAGCCATCTCAATCGGAGGAAGCAAGAACGTGAGGAGATCCGAGGCCCTCGACCCCGATACGCCAGCAGGGCAGGCCTCCCCACGCCTCCCCGACGAACTGATAGGAGGTGACCGCCTCGTCTTCATCGGTGGGCTCCACCGCAGCGGCACGTCCCTCGTCCATCGATGCCTCGCCGACCATCCACTCATCGGTGGGCTCGAGAACACCGGGGTGCCGGAGGACGAGGGTCAGCACCTTCAGGCGGTGTACCCCACTGGGGCGGTGCACGGTGGCCCGGGAGTCTTCGGTTTCGCGGCTGAAGCCCACCTCGACGAAACGTCCGACCTGGTCTCCCCCGAGAACGCGAAGCGAATTCTCGAGTCCTGGCTTCCCTTCTGGACGACCGGCCAAACCTACCTTGTGGAGAAGTCCCCTCCGAATCTGATTCGCACACGCTTTCTCAAGGCCCTCTTTCCGGGAGCCCGCTTCGTCATCGTGATGAGGCATCCCTTGGCTGTCAGCTTCGCGACCCGGAAGTGGACCACCTGGCTGCCTGCGCTCCGCAGATTCGGGATCTCGAATCAACGACTGCCACGCCTGTCTCTCGACCGCTTGTTGCGACACTGGCTGCTGTGTCACGAGGCTTTCGAGGCGGATCGTTCAGCCCTCGGGGACGACGTCCACGTTTTCCGCTACGAGGACTTCGTGGAGCGACCGGTAGAGGTGCTTGGACGCGTCCACGACTTCCTCGGCGTAGAGGACGCGCCGCTCTCGAGGGCGATTCAGACGGGCGTGAACGACAAGTACTTCGAGGAGTGGAAGGTCATGGCGAACGGGCTTCTCAGCGGCCGTTACGCTTCGCACCTGGTGAGACGCCACGAGGCACGGGTGAACCGCTTCGGCTACTCGCTGGAACGCCTCGACTGACGAACTCCGGTCCAACCAACGGCGCCGACGGCCGGGATGGCCTTCGGCGTGTCACCAACGTGTGAATCAGCAAGTTCAGGCCGATGATGGTGTAGAACCAATGCTTGCCGGATTGTGAGTAGATGGCGGACACGGCCATCCAGGCGACCAAAGCGGCTTCGAGACTGTACGCAATCGACTGGAGCTGCATCGAGCCGCCGAGCTCCGACCAGATTTGCTGGGCCTGGCGAGTCCGCAGTGCCGCGTTCCTCTTCCAGAAGTCCCAGAGAATCCAAGCGAACGCCATGATGCCCAACGTTCCCTGCTCAGCCAGGATACGGAAGTACTCGCTGTGCAGGGACCGATTGTACAGCATGGTGGGATTGTTTACGTATCGGCTACCCAGCTCCCCGGCTACGAAGTGGGTCGATGCGAACACCCCCCAGTTCCCGGGTCCTGTGCCCAGAATCGGGTGGTTGAGGTATACCTCCCACGCCGCAGACCACAACACCCATCGGTCCTCCCCTGTCCCCTCGGTCGTCCCCTCGTCGAAAACCGACGAAATCTCAGCCCAGAACTGACCAGGGTAGAGGATCTGAGATGCCGCGATGACCAGGATCGCCGCCCCGATCCCCATGCCCAAGGTTCGACCCTTGTGGGGGGATCGGAGCAACACCACACCGAAGACCCCGGCCGCAGCCAAGAACGCGCCTCGAGCGAAGGAAGCGACGACACCGACTGCACACAGCGCGAGGGCGACCAGCATCGCCCGACGAAAACGCTTGTCATTGCTGGCGAAGTACATGAACGCGGTGAAGCCCAATCCGATGGCCATGAACGAGCCGAAGCCGTCGTGATTCGCGAGCGTGGTGTGCCATCCCACGAGCCCCGTCGCCGACCCCCAGAGCCCGAACCAGATGAACTGCATGCCGTAAAGGCGAAGAAGGCGCTCCGCCCGCCGTGCACTGTCAACCAGCAGGACGGTCGATACGATGAGGAACCAGAACAAGATGAATCCCTGCACGTTGTCCCGCGCCATTCCGCGGTTCAAGGCGAAGGGAATCATGACGGCGCCCGTCGCGATGTACGCGGCATAGGGCGGGTACCACGTCCAGCGGCGCTGCCATGAGCCGTTGTTCAAGAAGCCCCAGGCGACTGCGGCGCCCAACGCCAGGTAGGCGACGATGGGAGCCTTGAGCACCGGGAGGCCACGGGACGCGAGTAGCCAGTGGACATCGTAGAGCACCAGGAACCACAGCAGGGCCAGGAGCTTCAGTGGAAGCCCGGCCCGCGCCTCCCGGGGTGGGGGCGGTGCTGCGGTTGGTGCAACCCGGGCCCCGTTGCTTCCTTGGTTCCGCGTCGCTGGCTGAATCATGGTCGTCGCCCCTGCCCGACCAGCGAGCGGCGATCGTGGTCGGGTCGCGTCATTCGGAATCGCTGAGAGCGTCGATCCGAGCCAGGACCTTCTGCCACTGGCCGCGCCACTCGTCGGCCAGCTCGCTCCGTAATTGGCACATCTCTTCCTCGAGGAACTCCCGCCGGGTCCGCGTCGCCTCGATTGCCTCCGCGATCGCACTGGCGTCGTTCTTGGTGTACACCACCCCGCGTCTGAAATATGACCTCAGAGCCGGGGTGTCCGACAGGATCAAGGGTTTTCTCGCTGCGACCGCCTCGTAGCCACCGCATACCAGGTTGTTGTCCGCAGTCGTGAGAACCATGATGGCGTCGACTGCCTGAAGTAGACCGTGGTAGTCAGCGGTTGGCAAGAAGCCGGTCAGCCGAACGTTGCTCGAGAGTCCTTCCTGCGGGACCGGGCTCTTTCCCGAAACGTGGATGCACGTGCCGTCGTCGAGGTCCTCTGCCGCCGCGAGCACCTCCCTCCATGGTTCGTCCTCGGAGAAGGTGCAGATGTACAGGACGTTGTGCGTCCCGGTCAGGCCAGTGACTCCTTCCGGTGGCTGGAGCTGGGGTACTTTGTCCGGGAGCACGAGGACCGGCCTGTGGGTCTCGGCTTCTACTTCCTGACGATAGGCGTCGTTGGTGACGATGACGGCATCGGCCCGCCTCAGGCCCGTCAGGTGCAGGTGGTCGTATATGACCTTCTTCCACCCCGTCGGCCGGTGGAACTGGGTATGAAGATCGACGATGAGTCTGTACCCCAGGAGGGGCTTGAGACGAGCCGCCTGCCATGCCAGGAGCACAGACGGGTTCTGCGCTACCACCAGCGCCGGCCGACGGCGGGCCAGCAGCCATGCGGTCTGTGAGAGCGCGATGAGGTATCGCAGCCAGCCGAGCCCCGTCCTGTCATTCAGTGTGGTGAAGGCATGAAACTCCGCACCGAGCTCCTCTGCCAATACCCGGCTCCGGATGCTGCTGTCGTCCTCCCAGGCGAGCCACAGTTTCGCGGGCTCTGGCCCCTTCGTCTCCCTGCGTGCGCCGTTGCTCACCGCTGGATCCAGGTCTTGAGCTTGTAGGCGATAGGCAGGCCGCGGTCTTCAATAATCCGAAGCAACCGATGTCGCCGCGCGCGGGAGATCACGTCGTAGTAGCCGATGAGACGAGTGAACTCCGGGCCGAAGCTCTTCTTGAACTCGTATACGCCGTAGCCGGGATCGTCCTTGCTTGGTGGATCACCCGTCGCAGTGCCCCGGAAATCGTACCGGTGACATCCGTGCGCGTGCGCCCACCGAATCATCTCCCACTGTTGAGTCCGGGTGGCCCGCAGCTTGTAATGGGCAGGATCGGTCGCGGCATAGAGAAGCCAAGCCCGGTTGCCGTACTTCACGGACATCCCTGTCGTGACCACCGTGTCTTCGTGGCGTCCGAAGAAGAGCCGGGCTTCGGCCCCCTGACTCACGACATCCAGGAGAGTGCGGTAGTATTCGACCTTCCTGAAAGCGATGCCCTTCAACTGACCCGTGAGGACCATCAGACGATAGAACTCGTCTACGTCGTCGGGCGTTCCCTCCGAGAACTCGACCTCGTTGCGGTACCCGCGCCGCACGTCGTTCCTGCACCTGGAGGTCATGCGCATCATGACCTCTTCTTCGCTTCCCGAAAGGTCCAACCAGAACACGAAGCGCGGTCCATTCCAATCCGACCAGTCCCGGGGAATGGGTTCCGCTCCCGGAACGTCGAATCGAGCAACGGGGGGGCGGGGCTCCGACCAGTAGGGGTCGCATCGGAGAAATACGCCTCCTTCCTCGCGGACGAACGCCCGCAGCTCCTCCATCAACGTTCCGACCAGCTCCGGGTCTTCGTAGTCGGCGACCGGTCCACGGGGAGCCTGGAAGACCCGTCCAAGGCCTGGAATCGAGCGCGAAAGGAGCAGGGCCGCTGCCGTCGGCTGAGAGGCCTCCCGTAGCACGCAGTGGTGGACGTCCCACCCCATTCGACGCTGAAACTCGCCCCAAGCGTGGGACTGCATGAAGTTCGCGGCGGGATGCATCTCCACGAAATCGTCCCAGCTCTGGCGATCCACTTCGGTCGATACGTCCAGGTTCATGCGAGAACGGCTCCGGTGGGTATTGAGCTGGGCAGACTGTGTGGGCCTGGGACCATGGCGACATCGTTCGGGCGCGGTGTCAAAGGGAGGATGCCCCTTTGGGAGGGTGACTGAAGTAGGAAGCGAGCGCCGGGTCTTGAGGTGTCCGTCGGACGTTGCCCTCGTGGAATTGCCGAACGACCCGGCTGACGAGACGAGCCGCTGCTTCGACGCAGTCGGCGAAGACGTCCTCTTCTCCGGCGCCGGCCTCGATGGGGACCTCCTCCTGATCGATGATGTCGCCGGAGTCGATCCCTTCGTCGATGAAGTGCGCCGTCACACCCGTCTGCCGCTCGCCATTGGCTACGACCCAGTACACCGGATTCGGTCCCCGATAGGCGGGGAGGAGCGAGGGATGGATATTGACGCATGCGATGTGTGGGATCTCGATCACCTCGCGTTTCAGGATCTTCGAGAAGCCAGCCACGACGATCAGATCCGGCGTCGCCGCCCGAAGGGCCTCGAGCGTCTCGGCCCGGTGAACGTGCGTGACATCCACCGTGTCGAGGTTGCGGCGGTCCGCGATCTCGAGCAGGGATGAGAACCCGGACGCCGAGCCGGTGACTGCTCTGGCCCTGGCTCCAAGACGTGCCCGGAACAACCTGAGCCCCCCTCTTGCCACTGCCCCGACCCCTCCGTGTTGGAAGGCGACGCGGGCCGTGTTCAGCAGGCCGGAAGACTCCGGCAGAAAGGCCCCCAACGTTACCTCGTGACCGGTATCGACGACGGCTTCGAGGCACGCCACGGAGAGCCGATGGTAGTTGTTGCCGAAGAAGACGATTCTCATGCGATTTTCTTCGAAGGTGCAGGATCGCGAAGGAGGCCGTGCTCGGGGGCCGGACCGTTCCGTTGTCGTCGACGCCGGCGTCGGGGGGCACACCAATGGAGAAGCCATGGGGACCTCTCGTAAAGGTGTACCAGTCGTTTGCAAGGAGGCAACGATTGTGCTTCCAGGGTGAGGGCTCCCGGCCTTCTCGGCGAACGCGGGCGTCTCACCCTCGGTCCATGGCTTCACCCCGGCGCCTTCGTTCCCGATCTTCCCTCGTGATCGTCCACTCCTCGCGTTCCCGCCCGACACCGTCCAGATGACCCTATCTACCGAAAGCGCTCGTGGCTGACCGCTCTTCGCCCAGGACCGGCGGCGAGGGGTGGGTCTGCCTGATGTATCACGATGTCCTTCCTTCGACGGAGGCGTCGGGAGGTGGACCGGAGCGTTTCGCCGCCCCACTCGAGGCCTTCGAGTGTATGCTGGACTCCATCGCAGAGATGGGATTCGAGGGATGCTCGGTCTCCGAAGCGCTGGCGGTGCAGGGCCGCGGTAAGGTGGCCATCTCCTTTGACGATGGTGGCGTGAGTCAGTACCTCCATGCTGCGCCCGCGCTCGCGTCCCGAGGAATGTCGGCGACCTTCTTCGTGACCTCGGGGTGGATTGGACGATCCGGATTCATGTCCGCGCCCCAGCTTCGTGACCTGGTGGACATGGGGATGTCCGTGCAGTCCCACACCCGATCTCATCCCTTCCTTTCTGAGCTCGACCGGGACGGACTTCGCTCCGAGCTGCTCGGTTCTCGTGAAGATCTCCAGGAGGTGCTGCAACGCGAAGTCGACGGGATCTCGTTGCCGGGTGGCAACGCACCCCGGCGCCGACTGAGGTCCGAGCTTGCTGCCGCCGGGTACCAGTGGGTTGCAGGTAGTCGATGGGGGCGGAACCGGGAGGACCGTACCTTCTCGGCTACGGGACCGTGGCTGCGACGTTGCACCATGAGGGGCGCGATCACGCGAGATCAGGCGAGGCAGGTTCTGATCGGTGACCCGTCGGATGTGTGGAAGGGACGGAGGGAAGCGGTGCTGAACTCCGCACGAGCGGCTCTGGGCGCGAGCCGCTATGCCCGATGGCGCCGTTGGTTCCTGGATCGGGTCAGATAATGGCCCGGTAGACGGCCTCGTAGGCGTCGAGGAACGCGTCGAGGCCATAGCGCTGCTCCAGTCGGACCTTCGCCGTCAGGGCCCGCAAGTTCGCCTGCGAAGAATCACCTAGTGCTTCGTCGATGGCGTGGCTCAGGGCCTCGGGGTCTTCCGGAGGAACCAGGAAGGCCGAGTCGTCATCCAACGCCTCGGGGATCCCGCCCACGCGTGTCGCGACGATGGGGGTGCCGGCGGCCATCGCTTCGAGTACGACGAGTGGAAGGCCCTCCGATCGGGAGCTCAGGACGAAAGCATCGAAGGCGGCGAAGTATCGTCCCGCGTCGCGGATGTCCGGATAAAACCGTACCACCTCTTCGAGGCCGTACTCCTCTGTCCGCCGTCTCAGTGCATCGAGCTCCGGGCCATACCCGATCAAGGCGACCTTGAGACGGTCCTGCGGCAGACGGCGGACGGCATCCAGCAGGACGTCTCCGCCCTTGACCGGAATGAGCCTTCCGACCCAACCCACGACGCGCGCATCGGTCGACAGGCCGAGGGCCGCTCTTGCGTCCTCCCTCGGGAGAGGGCGGAGGTGGTCGTGTCCCCCCCAGGCGTTCGGTACGAATCGCAGTCGCTTCGGGCTCACGCCGTCGGAGAGGGTCTCCTCGTGGAGCGCCTGGGAAACGGCGACCACCGCGTCGAAGCGACGGTAGTTCCGTCGCTGCAACCACTCGAAGAAGGCTCCGCGAAGTCCCCCCATCATGCTGGGTCCGTGCACGGTCGTCACGGTGGGTATTCCAAGGCGCGCTGCAACGGGCCGGTGAAGGATGTCGCGGCGATATCCGTGGGTGTGAGCGATGTCCGGCTTCAGATCTCGCAGCAGGGCGCGGACGGCAGCGCGCTCCCCCAGGTAGTCTCGATTGCCTGTGCGGAGCTCCTCCACGGCGACTCCCTCGCCGCGCAGCGCGTCGATGAATGGATGTTGCCGCGTGGACTTGAGGATCAGAGTCGCGACCGTGACACGGTGACCGCGACGGTGGTGTCCGATCGCCAGGGACTCGACAACCCGCTCGAGCCCGCCCGCTACGGTCGGCGACAGTATCTGTACGATGTTCAGCCGGTCGGCGCCTCGCGGATCAGCTCTCGATGAAGCCATGGTGGCGGAGCCAAGATGCCGTCAGCGGGAGAGCATCGGACATGGGGAAGCGAGGGACGTACCCCAAGCCCTCCTCCATCTTCGTCGATTCGAAAACCGTGTCCTTGCCGTAGACTGCGAACTCGCCCGGCACGGGTGTGGTTCGGAGGAGCCGCTCAGCCTTCATCATGATGTCACGAGCCGCGTCCGATCGTGCCGCTACCCCCATGATGGGCTTCTGGAAGTGCTTGATGAGGAACTTGGCCGAGTTCCGGAAGGGAAGGGTCGCCGCCGCCGTCGCCCTCGCCCCGGCGGCGCTCGCCGCCTGCAAGGGGGGGAGACCCATGGCCTGGTTGAGCCCCACGAAGTAGTCGTGCCACGTCGGCCGCTCGGGGCCGTTGATATTGAAGGCTGAGCCCGGCTCGACATCCGCGTCGAACGCGGCGAGGGTGGCACCGACGAGGTCATCGACGTACAGGAGGTTGCAGACCCCCTGCGCATCGGCCTCGGGGATGAGCCAGGGGCGGCGCTGGAGCCGTTGGGCGTAGGCGATGGTCCAGGTAGCACTGAACGGTCCGTGGACCAGAGTCGGCCGGAAGATCACGATGGGTAGGCCTTGTGACGCAAACGTCTGGCAGACTTCTTCCGCCTCGATCTTCGTGTCGCCGTACTCCTTCCCGGTTCTCTCGAGGGGACGGGTCTCGTCGACCGAACCCGTCGCATTCCCATAAACGTCCACTGTCGACAGGTGGACGATGCGCTGGACCCCGGCACGTGCCGCTCCCTCGAGGAGCGTTCGCGTCCCGTCTACGGTGCTCGAGCGATCACCCACCGCACAGTGGACGATGTGAGTGACACCTTTGAGCGCCTCGTCGACGGCTGCAGCGTCGCGGATGTCGCACTTGACGATGGGAGCGGAGAGCCGTCCGATGCGGGCCCCGCTTGCCCAGCGACGGACGGCGCCACGGACCTCGCCAGCGCCGAGGGAATGCATGACTTCCACCATGCGTCCGCCAATGAATCCACCTGCGCCGGTGACGAGAATGGTCCGATCACTGGGCATGGGCCAACCTCCCGTGCGCTTCAAGCCACGGAGTATCCATGGCGGTTCGATTTTCGTAACAGGTCTCGATCAGGGACACGGATGATCGGATGTCGCGAGGAGACACAGTCGGCTTCGCGTTGCCTGCCATGACCTCGGTGAAGTTGTGGACCAACTTGTCGGCGAAATGCGGAAACTCCCTGACGCGGTCGGTCTTGACTGAGCGGCTCTTGCCAGAGGAGTCCTCGTGAGTGTACGAGGACCACTCGTACACTCGCCCTTCGAGCGCGCCCTGCGAACCTTCGATCCGGTAGGTGTTCTGGAGCTTGCTGAGCCAGGAAAGGCGGACATGCGCGGTGGCGTCACCCAACCTCAGGGACACGTCCGCCACCGCTTCCGTGCCACCTCGGGCGTCGTCCAGGTATTGGACGAGTTCCGGCTCGCCACCCATGAACCAGCAGACCAAGTCCACGATGTGGGCGCCCGTGTCGAACAGGACTCCCTTCCCGCCGGCGGCGGGTCCGAAGTACGTGTTCGTCTCGGCAGGCCAGCCGAAGGGCTCACCGAGCACGTACTCGATGTGCTCGAGTTGACCGATGGCCCCTGAAGCCACGAGCCGTTGGACCTCCTGAAACGAGGTGAAGAGGCGTCGTGTGTGGTTTACCGCCACCTGAACACCGCTCGCGTCTGCCGCCTCGATGATCTCGTCGACCTCGGCACGGGTGGCCGCGAGTGGCTTCTCACAAAGAACGTGGATGCCCTCTTTGACGAGCTCCATCGTCATCGGATGGTGGAGGTGATGTGGGGTGGCGACGATCGCGCCGTCCAGGCCTTCCGTTACCTCCCGAAAGTCCGTGACTGCGTGTTTCGCACCCAGGTCGCGGCAGATCTTCTGCGCTCGATCGAGGTCACGGTCGACGAGCGTGAGTGACGAGACGAGATCGGCTCGTTTCGCCAGCGCTGGAAGGTAGAAGGACTCGGCGATTGCGCCGCATCCGATGAGAGCCAAAGAAGGTGAGGGCATGTTGCAAGCAGTGTGGTTGGGGCCGGATGGAAAGAACGCGAGGTGCCAGGTGGCGGGTCGAATGTTCGGTGTCGGGCGTGCCGAGGTCGTGGAACGACGTGGTCACGGACGAGCCCAACGCTAGCGCGGTACGCGACGATGTAGAAGCCGGACGCACTGATGGCGTCGATGAAGCGACGCTCCACCGAGGCAACTTCCTGACGGCTGGGGGTCTACTTCGTCACATTCCGTTCTGATAGGGTCCACACCAGTTCGTGCGACAGATCGCGACGCCGCCGATGTAGCCGAAAGTGAAGGGGAAGGTGCCGGGGGCGTGCGTGCCCACGAGACTGTTGAGCCCGGTTCGGAACGCGCCGAGGGACGTGGCGCCCAGGAGGCCGAGGTTCAACGGCACCCCCGCATCGAGTGAGGCCGACCCGTCGGCGTTCTCGAAGTCGTCGTCGGCGAAGAGCAGTTGTCCGGCAGCGTTGTAGACGCGGGCGTGCAGCAGGAACTGACCGGAGGAGATGCGCTCGACCTCCTGCTCGATGCGGTAGGTCTGTTGCTTGTTGAGGTTGACCTTCCAGAAGAAGTTCGGCCACACGTTCGAGTTGGCGCCGTTCGTGACGGCGATGCGGAGATCGTAGGTTCCGTCGGAGCGGGTCTGGACCTGATGCATCCAGTTCCGCTGATTGAAGCCATCGGCATCCTGCGTGCCGTGCGTGCTCGGATCGTCGGTATAGCTGTCCGGCACCTCGATGCGGAGGTAATACCGGTAGAAGATGCTCTCGCCGACCTGAGGGATGGGGATGTAGTTGTCGGTGGTCCGGAACTGTGGCTGCGCTCCCGGCACGATCCCGCTACCGCCGTTGTCTGCGGTGATCTTCAGGACGTTCGTCGTGGGGAAGTCCAGGCCCTCGGAACTCGTGGACACCACCTGCATGAGGTTGGCGTTGTTCAGGATGACGGTCCACGGCTTGGCCTTGTTGGCGTCGCTCAACGCGGCTTGGCTACCGCCCGTGGCCGTACTCCAGTCCGAGTTGAACACGAAACCCGATCCGCCCGGCGGTGGTGGCGGCGGGGGTGGTGGCGGCGGCGGCGGAGGCGCGGAGCTGGTCACATTCACCGGGACCGTGGCGGCGAGACCCGATGCCAACGCGAAGACCATCGTCTGGCCGACGGCTTCGGCCCTCACCACACCCGAGGACGAGACCGTGGCAATGGTCTCATCGTCCGACACCCACGTGATCGGGCCGGTCTGCTGCGGCAGCCCAAGGGTATTTTGAGCCGTCACGTTCAATGTGGCGGTCTGTCCCACCGTGAGGTTCAACTGGCTCACGGACGCGACCAGCGTGGTCGTGACATTCACCGTGTCGGTGACGATCAGCGTGTCCACGGTGACCACGGTGTCGATACGAACGGTGACGATCGTGTCGACAGTGACGACGGTGTCGGTAACGGTCAGAAAGGTGGTGTCCGTTCCAGCGACAACGGTGTCCACGGTGGTCACGACCACAGTGTCCGGAGGCGCAAGCAGTGTGTCGACGGTGGTCACGATGACCGTGTCCGGCGATCCCAGGGTGGTGTCGGCGGTGACGGTCGCGGTCGTATCGACTCGTCCCGTCACGACGAGTGTGTCGGGCTCGCCCGCAACGGTGATGATGTGACTACCGGGCTGGGTACATGTAGCTAGCCCAACCAGGCCGGCTAGGGCCGAGACCAGAACAACTATTCGTTTGCCCACGTGAGCGCTCTCTTCTTCAAAGTACCGACATCACCCGTCAGCCCTGGCACTATGCCCGTCGCGTATGCCTACTCAACAAGGTGTGGTCCGCCGATCCCGGAGGTCAAACATCATCTTTCCGGCCGGATAGACGCCTCGGAGCGTCACATTCCGTTCTGATAGGGTCCACACCAGTTCGTGCGACAGATCGCGACGCCGCCGATGTAGCCGAAAGTGAAGGGGAAGGTGCCGGGGGCGTGCGTGCCCACGAGACTGTTGAGCCCGGTTCGGAACGCACCGAGGGATGCGGCGCCCAGGAGGCCGAGGTTCAACGGTACTCCGGTATCGAGCGAGGCCGATCCGTTCGCGTTCTCGAAGTCGTCGTCGGAGAAGACTAGCTGTCCGGCAGCGTTGTAGACGCGGGCGTGCAGCAGGAACTGACCGGAGGAGATGCGCTCGACCTCCTGCTCGATGCGGTAGGTCTGGCGCTTGTTGAGGTTGACCTTCCAGAAGAAGTCCGGCCACGCGTTCGAGTTGGCGCCGTTCGTGACGGCGATACGGAGATCGTAGGTTCCGTCGGAGCGGGTCTGGACCTGATGCATCCAGTTCCGCTGGTTGAAGCCATCGGCATCCTGCGTGCCGTGCGTGCTCGGATCGTCGGTATAGCTGTCCGGCACCTCGATGCGGAGGTAGTACCGGTAGAAGATGCTCTCGCCGACCTGAGGGATGGGGATGTAGTTGTCGGTGGTCCGGAACTGTGGCTGCGCTCCCGGCACGATCCCGCTACCGCCGTTGTCTGCGGTGATCTTCAGGACGTTCGTCGTGGGGAAGTCCAGGCCCTCGGAACTCGTGGACACCACCTGCATGAGGTTGGCGTTGTTCAGGATGACGGTCCACGGCTTGGCCTTGTTGGCGTCGCTCAACGCGGCTTGGCTGCCGCCCGTGGCCGTACTCCAGTCCGAGTTGAACACGAAACCCGATCCGCCCGGCGGTGGTGGCGGCGGGGATCCCGGCTCACTCACCGTGACGGGGAGAGATGCCGTGACCCCCTGATATGACGCCGTAACCGTCGCAGTTCCGGCCCCGACGGCGTGCAGAACGCCCGAGCTGGACGCGGTCACCACGGTCGTCCGGCTCGACTGCCATGTGGGAGTGATCTGCCCCAACGGTTGGCCCAACTGGTTCGACGCCAAAGCCGACAAGACCGCGCTGTCCCCGACCTCCATGGAGATGGCCTCGACAACGATCGAGTTGGAGTCCACCACCGTGACGGTGAGAGTGTCGACCTCCCCTCCTATGTCGACGATCACTCCATCACCGCACGAGGCGGCGGATCCGAAGGTCAACCAGGTGAGGCAGGACACAATGATGGGGCGTAGCATGGCACTGACCTAATGTAGCAAGCCCGGGCGAGCATCCACGCGCCGAAGCACGTTGGGACCGAATCGAGCTTTGACTCCTGTTCTCCCTGCAAGAAACGTCGTGTTGAATCGACTTCGCAAGGGTGCTCACCCACGGCCTGCCGATCGTCCAGGCCGAACCACCCGGAGAACTCGACGTCCTGTACCAGAGCAGGGCGAAGTAGATTACTGTTTGCCGGCGCACCTGTTCTGCCTATGGCTGTCGGCCTCCACCGGCAGCCTCATTTGTTGAATCTGGGACCGTCGCCCCCTGACGGAGACGGCCCATCGGATGGCTACTGCATGACCAATGGCGACCTGGCGGACTTCACCGTCCTCTACGTGATGGGCCTCTGGAGATCGGGCTCGACGATTCTCGACATGATCGTGGGCAGTCACGAGGATGTTGAGAGCGTAGGGGAGTTGCGCACGATGCCCGTGGCGTGGAGGGACGGAGGGACCTGCGCCTGTGGCGAACCCATCACCGAGTGCGCCTACTGGTCTGCCGTTCACCGGCGTTGGTTGGAGCGAGTCGGTGCCGATCCCGTACCGCGCTTGATCGAGCTGCAGGAGCGATACGAGCGCGTCCGTTCCTTGCCGAGAGTGTTCACCGAGGGTGTACTCACGCGCACGAAGTCCTTCGACGAGTACGCCCGACTGCTGGGGGCTCTGTTCTCGGCGATCGCCGAAGTAGGAGGAAAGAGGGTCATCGTCGACTCCACCAAGTATCCGGCGCGCGCCCTTGCCCTTTCCAGAGTCCTCGGAGTTCGGCTCCGATTGGTCCATCTGGTTCGGGATGGGCGCGGAGTCATCTGGTCATGGCACCGGAAGGCGAATGTCGATCTGGACGGCAACGTGCTGGAGGTCGCGCCGGAGGATGTCGTGCGAGAGATGACCAGGAAGTGGGTGGCCATCAATCTCCTGAGCAGCCTGGTGGGTCGATCGGTTCGCGAGCGCTCGATCAGGGTTCGCTACGAGGACCTCGTCTCTGATCCCGACGCCGAGCTCGAACGGATCGGCCATGTCCTGGGGATCGACTTCTCGCGTGTAGCTCGGGGCCTGGTCGAGGGAGAGCCTATCGCCGTGGGGCACACGGTCGCGGGCAATCGGGTGCGTATGGAAGGCGCCATACGGCTCAGGCCGGATCTGGAGTGGCAGGAGAAGCTGTCCGTTGGCGACAAGCGCAGTTTTTGGCGCCGCGCGGGATGGTTGGCGCGCCGATACGGGTACGCCGAGTAGCCGCAGATGATGGAACTCCATCTCCGGAGGACGTGCGAGTAATGAGCACCGTCTATGTAGTGGGCGGACGGCAGAAGCGGGATGCCCCCGATTCCAGCTCCCAATGGGGCAAGTACGAGGCGGGCCTGGTCTTGCTCGTCGACGGTCAGAGTGGCGAAGTCGGACAATGCCTCGAGTACGTCAGCCCTCCTGAGGTCTGTCCTCCGGAGAGTCCGTCGACTGTCTTCAAGGCGGGCACCGTCGATGGTGGGCGGCTCTACGTTCCGACCACCACCGAGGTGCTCGTTTACGCTCTCCCGGGATTCGAAGGGCAGCGCTACGTCTCGGCACCCTGTTTCAACGACGTTCATCATGTCCTACCCGTCGATGACGGTGCCGAGCTGCTGGTTGCCAACACGGGGTTGGACATGGTGGTGGCGGTCGACGAAGCCGGAAACACCACTAGAGAGTGGTCGGTCACCGAAGAGTCTACGTGGTCCAGGTTCTCGCGCGACGTCGATTATCGCCGAGTCGCAAGCACCAAGCCGCACCTCTCACACCCGAATTTCGTCTTCCAGCTGGAAGACGACCTGTGGGCGACACGTTGCAATCAGTTCGACGCTGTCTGTCTCACCGGGGAGCACGATCCCATCCGAGTGGCGGACGGGTTGATCCACGACGGAGTCGTACGGGGTGATTCGGTCTACTTCACGGTCGTGAGCGGGGAGGTGGTGATCGTCGACGCGGGCACCAGGCAGGTCCGGAGGAGGGTCGACTTGAGCCGCCTCGACGGTGCAACGCCATCTCCGGGCTGGTGCCGGGGCATCGAGGTGTTGGACGAGGAGCACATCATCGTCGGCTTCTCGAGATTGAGACCGACCCGCTGGAGGCAGAACGTGCGCTGGGTGAAACACCGACTGGGAGGTAGCGGTGCCGGCCTCGCTCCCACACGCATCGCGATGTTCGATCTGAAACGCGAGAGGCTGTGCTGGGAGGTCGATCTGGAGCCAGCGGGCATGAACGCGGTCTTCTCGGTGCACCTGCAAGCATGACCCATCCACCCGACGGCCATCGGCTAGGTCATGTACAGCCGTTGCCACGTCATGAAGGAGAGAAGGCACCATAGGGTACCTTCGTGGTTGCGGACACCACTCAGGTGCTCTTGGCGAAGGCGCTCGACCTCTGCGACGTTGAAGTATCCCAGACGGGTCAAGCGGTCGGGAGAAAGCTCGTCACCGAGGAGTTCGGCGAGCTCTGTACGAAGCCAAACCGCGGTGGGTCCCACGAACCCTCGTTTGGGGGCGGAGAAGTGCTCGGCAGGCAGTCGCGGGCGAAGTGCTCTCTTGAGCATTCTCTTTGGCTTGGCCATCCCCACCCGTACCCGGTCCGGTAGCGGAAAGAGGTGCTCGACGAGGCGGTGGTCCACGAACGGCACTCGAAGTTCGAGGGAGTGCGCCATCGAGATCCGGTCGGCGAGATGGAGCAGGTCGCCTGGGAGATAGGTCTTGTAGTCCATGTACAAGGCCGATCGGATAGCTCCGTCTTGTGGTCCCTCGCTCCCGTGACGCTCGAAGGTTCTCTCCGTGTAGCCGAGGGCCAATTCGCTCCGAATGTCCGGAGTGAAGAGATCGAGGGAGGCCAACCGATTCTGAAGACTCAGGTAGCGAGCCGGAGTAGACGCACCCGACAGTCGCAGGAATCGCTTCACCCTGGTTCTGGTCAGGTCTCCGTTCTCGAGCTCCGGGAGTCGCTCGACCATTCGACTCACGGCTCGCCTCATGGAACCCGGAACCCTGCTCCAGGCGTTCGCTACCCCCAGGGCGAAATGCCGTCGGTACCCCGCGAACAACTCGTCGCCTCCGGTACCGGTAAGGGCGACCTTGTACTCGGAAGCCACCCGTTCGCATATCAACCACGTGGGCACCATCGAGTCATCACTATGAGGCTCGTCCAAGGCCCTGACGATCGGTTCGAAAATCGTATCGACCTTCGGCTCGATGTCGACGACCGTCAGCCTGATGCCGAGGTGTTCCGCAAGCTTTCGGGCGAGATGGGTCTCATCCGTTCCGGCAGCACCAGGACCGAGGTAGCGGGCCGTATACGCGTGGACGTCTGCACCCGCGGCTGCCATGCTGGAGACGACCGCGGAGGAGTCGAGACCTCCGCTCAGAAACGCCGCCACGGGGACGTCCGACACCATGTGTGCGTGGACGGATTCGTCGAGCAATTCCCGGACGGTTGCCGCATCGCCATTCTGAGAATCACGGTCTGTCGGCAGATTCCAGTATCGCCTGGTGCGGGGGCTTTGCCCCGGTCGCCAGGTCAGGACGTGGCCGGGTTCGAGCTTCTGGATATTCCGGAAGGGGGTCCTCGGCGCAGGGACGTACCCCACGCGGAAAAGGCTCTCCAGGGCCTCCCAGTCAAGATCGGCGCCCGTGAAGCCGGCTTTGTGGAGCGCCTTCAACTCGGAGGCGAATGCGAGGCAATCGGGCGTGACTGCGACATACATCGGTTTGATGCCGAAGCGATCGACCGCCAGAGTCAGCTCCTGCGACACGGTGTCCCAGACGGCGAAACCGAACATGCCACGAAGCGGCTGGACGCAGTCGGATCCCATCTCCTCGTGGAGATGCACCACTGTTTCCGTGTCAGACTCGGTGCGGAAGGTGTGGCCGCGGCTCAGGAGTCCATCGCGCAAAGCTCGGTAGTTGTAGATCTCACCGTTGAAAACGAGGGCTCGTCTACGCTCTTCATCGAAGATCGGTTGTTGGCCGCCGTCGAGATCGATGATGCTGAGGCGACGCATCCCGAGTCCCACGTGCCCGGCGACATGGAGCCCTTGATCATCGGGCCCGCGGTGCCGGATGGCGCCGAGCATCACCTCGAGCCGCGATCGATCGACGGCATGCTGTGTATCCTGGTTTATGATTCCAGCAATGCCGCACATGTTCTATCCCTGTGGGTCCGGGCCAAACGTCGATTCCAGTCACCGGTGTGTCTCCAGATGAAGATACCAGCAACCTCTCGCGGAAGGACCTTGCCGCAGTGAAGGTTGGATTGTCGATCGTGACGGACGCTCCAGGTGGCGCCGAGATGGTGTTGCTGGAACTCGCCCGGAAGCTGCAAGCGCGTGGCCATGAGGTGATTGCCCTGGGTCCAAGTGCGGGCGAGGGATGGCTCACCGAGGGGCTTCGGAGCATCGGTGTCACCCGGATTCCCATCGGCTTCGGCGGCGCTCTCGGGCTCGGGAGTGTCCCTGACATCACTTCTGTTATTCGAGAGCACCGCCTCGACGTACTTCACAGCCACGAGTACACGATGGCGGTCAGCGGGGCCTTCGCCGCCCGGGTTGCGCGATGCCGTCACCTGATCACGCTTCACGGCGGCATGTATCACGCAACTCGGTTGCGGCGGAAGCTGGCGCTCCGAAGTGCGGTGGCCCTGAGCGCGCACACCGTAGCGGTCTCGGAGGCCTTCAGGAAGCGCCTGGCGGCTTCATTGTCGATTTCCCCGACGTCCCTCGACATGGTCCCCAATGGCGTGACCCCTTCAAAGGGCGATCGTGGGTCAACCCGAAGGGCGCTGGGAATCGAGGATGACGACGTCCTGATTCTCGCCGTGGGAAGCTTATACCCGGTGAAGGGGCACGAATTTCTCATCGAGGCCATGTCGTACATGAGCGGGGCCGACAAGCGTGCCGTGGCGGTAATTGCCGGACAAGGCCAGGAGGAGGATCGCCTTCGCGATCTGGTAGAACGCCGGGGGGTCGCCGACTCGGTCCGCCTGCTGGGGTTCCGTTCAGATATTCCGGACCTCCTCGCGGCGTCAGATGTGTTCGTGATGCCGTCGCGATCCGAGGGTATGCCGATGGCGATGATCGAGGCGATGCTCGCGGAGAAGGCGATCGTCGCCTCAGACGTGGGGGGAATTCCTGAACTGATCGCGGGCCCCCACCTGGGCGTCCTCGTGGAACCAGAGAATGCTGAGGCGCTCGCGAAGGCGCTGACGGGAATGGTGACCGATCCGGAGAAGCGTGCCCGCATGGGTCGCGCAGTCCGGGCTAGAGCCGAAACGCAGTTCAGTTCCGACACCATGGTGGACCGCTACCTCGATCTGTACAGGGGCTGACGCCCCGACAGCTTATTGCCAGACCTTCTGGAAGACCATGACGGGGACCGTCTTGGCCATGATCCGCAAGTCCGTCTTGGGCGATCGGCCGCCGATGTACTGAAGATCCAGCGACACCTTCTTGCGTACCCCTTCAAGATCCGTGTCGTAGCCACGCTCCACCTGAGCGAGACCGGTGATCCCCGGGAGGACGCGCTGGCGGCTTCCGTAGTGCGGACCCAGTTCCTCTCGGAGCTCCGTGAAGATGGCCGGCTGCTCGGGTCGCGGCCCGACGATGTTCATGTCTCCCTTGAGAACGTTGAAGAACTGAGGGAGCTCATCGAGTCGGGTCGCCCGAAGGAAGCGACCGATCGAGGTGACTCGAGCGTCGTTCTTGGAGGCCCACGTCTGCGCGGCGTCCGAAGTGTAGGTCATCGTCCGGAACTTGTAGATCGTGAAGATCCGGCCCCCCATGTCGCTGGACCGACGGTGAGCCCCGACCGGGTCGGACTTGTCCCGGCGACGCCGATCGATGCCCACTCGAGGCTGCGTGAAGATGACTGGACCCCGAGAGGTAAGTCGGACTGCCAGAGCGATCAGCGCCATCAGGGGGAGGGTGACGACGATTGCCACGACGGCGACGACCACATTCAGCAGACGTGTCATCAGCAGTGTCCGGCGGCGCTTCGGCGACACGCGCTCGAGGTTCCTTGCCCTGAACCTGAGGGCCAGTGGCGAGGCGTCGCTGGCCGGAAGGGTCGCTGACGAGCGGTCGCGTTGCGCGGCGGCACTTCGAGAGCGGCGGGTCAGCGAGGGCAAGACAGCTCCTTGGGGGGTGTGCCGTGGGGTTGGCAACTATTGTTGCAAGGGTCGTTCTCAAAACGGCGAGTCGAGTGTCGACACGCTCAAGTGCTTGTGCAGTATGTAGTTGGGTGGCCGTTCGCTGTCCACCCTGTTTCCGCGCACTGACTGTTTTGTGGGCCTATCGCAGCAAATCGATGCGACGGCGCCACAGGTGCCCCCCCGACCTGGCGAGGGGGTCGGGGCGTTTGCCCGAAGCTAGGCGGAATCCTCCACGGCGAGTGCGTCCCGTCCGATTCCATGCTTTTCCATGAGCCGGTAGAGGGTGGTTCGATCGACGCCCGCAACGCGGGCCGCGTCGGAGATGTTGCCGTTGGCGGCGGCGACCACGTGGGACAGATAGTCCACCTCGAATCTCGAGAGGACGTGCTCTCGTGCGGAGTGGTAGTCCATGTCGGTCAGTCCGACCAGCGGACCCGACCCGCTCCCACCGAAATCCATCTCGTCCATGAACACCACGTCATCCGGACCGATCGTGACCCCCGGTTCCGACATGACCGCCAGGTGCTCGATGACGTTTCGGAGTTCGCGGACATTCCCCTTCCACGGCGCTCGACGGAGTCGACCCAAGGCCTCGTCGGAAAGCAGGGGCGGTGGCGCCGAGCGGTCACGGTGCTGCGCCCAGAACTCCTTCAGGAAGGCCTCCGCCAGCACGGGGATATCGTCCGTCCGCTCTCTGAGCGCCGGGATATGGATCGGAACCACCCGCAGCCGGTAGTGGAGGTCCTTCCGCAGTTGGCCCTCACGCACCGCTTCCAGGGGATCGCGGTTGGTGGCCGCGATGAAGCGAACGTTGACGACCGCATCGGTCCTCGTGGAGCCGACCCGCCGGACGACCCCATCTTGCAGCACGCGAAGAAGCTTCGCCTGGGTCGGCAATGGGAGTTCGGTCAACTCGTCGAGGAAGAGGGTGCCGCCATGAGCAGCCTCCAAGAGGCCTTCCTTCTCACGGACAGCTCCGGTGAAGGCCCCTTCGACATGTCCGAACATCTCGGACTCGAGGAGAGCCTCTGGGATGGCCGCGCAGTTCAACGGCACCAGCTCCCTGCTACTGCGTCGACTATTCCAGTGGATGTAGTGGGCGATGATCTCCTTCCCCGTTCCACTCTCCCCGGTCAGGAAGACCGAGGCGTCCGTTCCTGCCACTTTGTCGGCCAGAGCGATCACGCGCTTCAAAGATCGGCTCACGCCATACAGAGGCAGCTCTTCTCCTTGTCCTCGCCAAACCGCCAGATGACCCTCGGGTCGAGGCGCATCGGATTGTGCTGCGCTCTCGCGCGCCACGATCACGGCGTGGGCGGCTCGGCCGAGTAGAATCTCGAAATGCGTAGCGGAGAACGGCTTGGGTAGGTAGTCCCAGGCTCCCGCCTGAAGGGCCGTGACGCTGGACTCCACACTCGGAGTGGAGGTCATGACGATAGCGACGATGTCGGGTTTCGCTTCGATCGCGGCCTGCACGACCTCGAGCCCCGAGGCTCGAGGCGTGTAAAGGTCCACGACCAGGATGTCCACTTCCTCCGTGCGGACCATCCTGATGGCGTCGTCGCCGCGACTGCAGGAGCGGACCGAGAAACCGGCGGCTTTCAGCAGGGCTGTACAGCTCTCGCGGAGCGAGCGTTCGTCGTCGACGACGAGAACCCGGACGGACTCACGCGATTCGGCCGCCAACGAGATGAGGGCCTGTTCTCCTTTTTGTCCGCGGGCCACCCCTGCGCGACTCAAGCCAGACCACCCGTGGGTTCTTGCCCGGTGCCGTCAAGAGAGTCTCTCAGGCGTCGGTCAGGTGATCCAGGGAATCGATGAGGTGTAGCGACCATGCAGCAAGGCCCTTTCCAGCGTAGATGAGGCGACAGCTACGGTATTTGCTGGTGTATCTGTTTGCTAATCTTGACTGCCCGTTGCGGCCATACAAGTGGCGCGTTTCGTGCCCGCCACATGGGGATGGCCGCCGGCGATCCGTCGGAACGATGTTCATCGGCTGCCGTTGCCTTGGGCAGTACCTGAATGAATCTTATGGAAGATGACCGATGGAGCGTGCTAACTTCGAAGCAACTCCACGATACCACGCCCGGCCGGCGTCAATGACCGAAAACAAGCTCATACATCCTCCGGCACCCGAACGCGAATCATCCGCTCTGGCGCCTCAGGAACACTATCCGGACTCGCCGCTCCCGGCGGGGGCCTACTATCCGTCCTTCGACGACGACGACGACGAACAAGTCGACATCCGTCGATACCTGTCGGCTGTTCTGCGCTACAAGTGGCTCCTGGCGCTGGCACTGATGGTCGGATCGGCCGGCGCCTACGTGGCGTGGACGAAGACCCCTGTCAGCTACACGGCGCAGGGCAACCTCTGGATCGAGGTCGAGCCTCGTCAGGGGAATTTGGGGGACGTTACCCCCATCCGAGCGAGCGCCCTGGTGCAGCCGAACGCGTGGATCGAGCTTCTTCGCTCGTATCAGGTTCTTGACACCGTTGCCGTCCGCGAGCGCCTCTACCTGAGCGTGCCGTCCCAGTTCGAGCCTGCCTTCGAACGATTCAGCTTGGCCGAGCAGTATCGTCCCGGGAGCTATCGCCTGGAGGTCGGCGCGTCAGGCGCGGACTTCGTACTCACCACAGGAGACGGTGCCCTCGTCCAGCAGGGCTCTTTCGGGGTGGCCATTGCCGAGAACATGGGCTTCCTGTGGGCTCCCCCGCGGGGTTCTTTTCCGCCGGGGGCCGTAGTCGACTTCTCGGTGCTCTCTCCGAGGGATGCGGCGCAGACCCTCTCGGGTCAGCTCGATGCGAGAGTGGATCGCTCCGGGAACTTCATGCGCCTCTCCCTTTCGGGCTCGGACCCCGATCGCATCGCATCGATCCTGAATTCGGTGATGCATCGTCACGTCGCCGTCGCAGCGGACCTCAAGAGCCTCAAGCTGGAAGAGACACTCCTGATTCTCGAGGACCAACTCCGGGCAGTAGAGGACTCGTTGGCCAGAGCCGAGCGCCAGCTCGAGGAGTTCCGGATCCAGACGATCACCCTTCCGACGGACCAGTCGATGCCCATCGCACCCGGGATCGAGATCGCTCGAGATCCGGTGTACGGTGCATTCTTCGAGAACAAGGTGCAGGTCGAGCAGCTGCGGCGGGACCGCGAAAGACTCCAGGCCATCGTTGACGACTTCGATGAAGGGCAGGTTCGCATCGAAGCACTGGAGATCATTCCCGCCGCCGGCGCTTCCACCGAGTTGAGGCGTATCCTCGATGAGCTCGTCGAAGCGAGGTCAGAGCTTCGAGTGTTCCGCGACCGCTACTCGGACGACTATCCCCCGATTCAGGAGCTTCTGGTACGGATCAACACCATGGAGAGTGAGGCCATCCCCAATGTGGTGGATGGGATCATGACGGAACTCCGTGCGCGTGAAGCCGAGATGAACGGGTACGTTCAGGCGGCGGCATCCGACCTCGAGGCCATCCCCCCGCGGACCATCGAATTGGGACGCCTGGAGCGGAAGGTCGCCTCCACCGAAAACCTCTACAACAACGTGAGGGGTCGGGTGGAAGCGGCCCGCCTGGCCCGTGCCAGCTCCATCCCCGACGTGAGTATTCTGGACGAAGCCGCGCCGCCTCGTAGACCTTCTCAGGACATGCGGCTTCCGCTCGCGGCGGGCATCCTCTTCGGATGTCTGGGCATCGCGATGACCGGCGCGATCCTCTTGGACCGCATGGACGCGCGCTTCCGGTATGCCGGAGACGTGAGTCGCGACATCGGTCTGGACATTCTGGGCAGCATCCCGAGGATCGAGCCGGGTAAGGGCCGCAAGGGCGTGGTCAACGCGGCTCAAGCCCTCGAGGCGTTCCGTGAACTCCGCATCCACGTCGGGTTCGCGTACGGCTCTGCCGGCCCGATCACCCTCGTCGTTACCAGCCCTTCAGAAGGTGAGGGCAAATCGCTGGTCGCTTCGAACCTAGCGGTGGCCTTCTCCGAGGTCGGGAAGAGGACGCTGCTCCTGGATGGCGATACTCGGCGCGGCGATGCCCACCGCCTCTTGGGTCGCGAGCGGACCCCCGGGCTCATCGACTACCTGCGGGAGCAGGCCGACGAGGACATCATCCAGGCGACGGACCACCCCAACCTGGACTTCATCGGCTCTGGGTCGCGGGGCGTGTCGACGCCTGAACTCCTGGCCTCGCCGCGCATGACCTACTTCATGGGAACGCTGAAGCGTACCTACGACGTGATCATCGTGGACTCGCCCCCGTTGGCCTCCGGAGGCGACCCCCTCATCCTTGGGGCACTTGCCGGCAACATGGCGGTGGTCATCCGCACCGGCACAACGGAAAGGGGTCTCGCCCAGGCCAAGCTGGATCAACTCGGGCGGCTTCCTATCCGCATCCTGGGCGCGGTGCTCAACGATATCTCCCCGACGGATAGCTATCACAGCTACTACACGTCATACCTGGCGAGCTACGAACCGCTGCCTGAAGTGGGGGACACAGAAGCCACCCAGCTGTTGGCCGAAACACCGAGTGGCGGGGCCGACGACCCCGGTCAGGCGTTGTAGGACCGCACCCGGAAACTGCCGGGCTCACCTTGAGCCCGCCGGAGGGCCATGCTGGCCCGTAGGAGCAGATCCTCGGGCGTCGTCGAGTCGGCGCCATCCACGGCGCAGAGGCCGGCCCTGACTTGCGGGACGTCGACAGGCAGCGTTTCGATGGGTTTCACCGCGTCCAGCACACGATCCGCGAGTCGAAGTCCTCCCTCTTCGTCGGTTCCCGGAGCGATGACGACGAACTCGCCGGGCCCCAGGCGGCCCAGGGTGTCGGATGTCCGAGTCACCTTCTTGAGCGCCTGGGCCAAGCGGGTGGCGACCGCTTCGGCGGCCTCCGCATCGACGCTCCGCACATCGGGCGAATCCTCTGGCACCGGGCCGAACGCGACAAAGGTCAGCGGACGGCGCGATCGATGGGCGTCCGCACTGAGCTCGCGAGCTCTCTGCAGGATTCCCCGGACGTTGTAGAGCGCCGTCGTCGGATCGAGGAACTCCGCGTCCCTCGATCCATCGGCCCCCTGCTTCACACGCACGAAGGTGTCGAGCCTCAGAACGAGCTCGTTGGCATCTACGGGGTGAGTGAGGACATCCCACGCTCCTGCGCCGAGGAGGTCAAGGCGGGTCGCACGACCGACCGACGTGGAGGCGAGAACCAGTATGGGTGTCGTCGCGTGCACGCTAGGGGACTGCCGCAAGCGCCTGATCAACATCGCAGCGCCCGTGTCCGGAAGGTCCAGATCGATGAGCAGCGCGTCCGGACTGACTTTGCCGACGAGGTCGACCGCCTGGTCGCCCGAGTTCGCCCTCAGC
The DNA here is from genome assembly GCA_965229435.1 of Longimicrobiales bacterium. GTDB lineage: Bacteria > Gemmatimonadota > Gemmatimonadetes > Longimicrobiales > Gaopeijiaceae > UBA2589. The sequence goes on along the minus strand of CBDDJE010000001.1, from coordinate 937,480 downwards.
ACGACATGCCCTTTCGGTCGCAGGATGCCCTCAATGGAGCTACTCGACGAATCCTCGTCGTCGATGAGGAGGATCAACGGTGCGATGTGTGGGCTGGGCGTCTGAGGATCCAAGGCAGTCGCTCGGAGTAGTAGTCGAAGGCTCTACGATCTTGACTGCAAGAAATGTGCAAGCCTGAAGGATCTTGCTGCGCAGGACGCTACCGGTCCAGGCCCCAAGCGACAAGGCCGACTCCGAAGTTCCGTCTCGGCACGGGTCTCTCTAGCAGAATGAATGTTGCACTCCGTCAACGCTTTGCGAGGTTGTTCGAGGTCCAGATCGATCAGCGTTGTATCGCCGCGCCGTAAATCGGTACTATCTGACATGAGCATCTTCTACCGTCGTCTGATTCAGGCTGTCGTGCTTCCGCTTCTTCTTGCGGCCCTCCCCCTGTCGGTGGAGGCGCAGCTATCCATCGATGCGAACCCAGGGAGCGCTGAGCGGACCCGCGCTGAGCTGGAAGAGCTCCTCGTGCAGTACGAGGGTGTCCTTCAGTCTCCTGCCTATTCGGACGGCGTCAAGAACGCGACCCGCTCTCGCGTAGAACGGATACGAGAGCGGTTGACGCAGGGCGACTTCGAGTTGGGCGACAGGATCGTGTTGTCGGTCAGGGACGAACCCGAACTCCCGGACACCGTCACCGTCACCGCCGGTCCCAAGATCTCACTCCCCCTCTTCGGCGATATCGGTCTCGAGGGGGTTCTGCGGTCGGAAGTCGAGTCGCGCATCACCGAGGCTCTTTCGGTGTTCATCAACGACCCTGTGGTCACGGCCCAGGCGCTGATGCGAGTCTCGGTGCAAGGAGCGGTGGGCCGGCCCGGATTCTACGTGGTGCCGGCCGAGGTGCTCCTCAGTGAGACGCTGATGGTCGCGGGTGGTCCGGCTCAGAACTCGAAGCTGGAGGATCTCAGGATCGAGCGTGGCAGGACCGTGGTCATGCGAGGCGATGAGATTCAGGAGGCGCTCCGTCGCGGGCTGACGCTCGATCAGCTCAACCTACAGGCGGGTGACCAGGTCGTTCTGCCGGCGGAGCAGCAGGGAGGCTTCCTAGGGAACGTGGGCATGATCGCCGGGCTCGTCGGCTCGCTGTCGTTCATCGTGATCCGATTCCTGCGTTGACCCGCAGAGCCCTAACTGGCCCCGCCGCCCAGGAGCGACAGCAGACGTTCGTGTAGCGGCCCGTTCGACGAAACGCCGGATCCCCCGTGGACGGTCTCGTGGCCGGACAGCGTGGTGAACCGTCCTCCCGCCTCTGTCACGATCGTCAGAAACGGCCCCGCATCCCACGGCGCCATCACCGGATCCACCTGAGCCTCGATTCGGCCCGTCGCCACCAGCGCATGCCCGTAGCAGTCCCCCCACGTACGGGAGAAGGCCGCCTTCTGCTGTAGTTGGCGCCATCCCGCCCCCTCGGGCCGCGATAGGATTCTCTCGACATCCGTCGTACAAATCACAGCGTCCTCGATCCGCGACGCCGAAGACACACGACACGGTGCCCCATTCCAGGTACATCCCAGCCCTCGACCGGCCGCGACGGTCTCACGAAGGGGGGGGAAATGGGCGACACCGACAGCACTCTCGCCTTCGATCTCGATCCCGATGAGCACTCCGTACAGCGGCACCCCCCGCATGAAGGACCGAGTGGCATCGATGGGATCGAGGATCCAGCGGACGCGGGCGCCCTCGTTGGACTCCCCGAACTCCTCGCCGAGGATGGAGTGCTCCGGGTAGCGTCCCTCAATATGGCTTCTGAGCAATTCCTCAGCCTCTCGGTCCGCCACAGTGACAGGCGAACCATCACCCTTGGCGGCGTGCTCGACGATGCCTCCGAAGTGCTTCAGCGTCACGTCGCCCGCGGCCACGGCGATCTTCGTTGCGAAGGCGAGGAGCTCTTCGATCTCTTTCGAAGGGTGGGAGTCGCTGGAGATGGTCAACTCCCCGTCTTCAACCGTTGCCGCCGCGCCTTGTCCTCGTACATGTCGGCATCCGCCGCCCGGAGAACGTCATTGACGCTCGCCATCGTCTCAGGATCGAACTCGGCGCACCCCACGCTCATGGAGATCCCGAACTTGCTGAGCGTTTCGTCCCGCTCGAGGTGCGCCTGCACCCGCTCGACGAAATTGCGCGCGCCCTCGATCCCTGTCTCGGAAAGGACGGATACGAACTCGTCGCCACCATACCGCGCCACGACGTTCATCGCGCGGTTCTCCTGGCTCAGCACAGACCCGACCGCCTTGAGGATCTCGTCTCCGGCGATATGGCCGAACGTATCGTTGTAATGCTTGAAGCGATCGATGTCGAATACCGCCAGGGACATGGGCCGACCGCGTCGGGCAGCAGCGACCTCGTGGTCCAAGTGGATCTGGAGCCTTCGTCGATTGGGTAGTGCCGTCAGGGGATCCGTCAGGGACAGAGCGTGCAAGTTCGCGTGCAGGCGAGCGTTGCTCAGCGCAATCGACACCTGGCTCGCCAACCGCTGCAACACCCCGATGTCCTCACGCCCGAACCGTCGCGGCTGACGGCTCCCGGCGGTGAGAATCCCCTCCACCTTCCCGCCCAGAATCAGCGGCGCCCCCACAGCCGACCCGCCCGTGAGGTGCTCGGCTACGTTCTCCGGCAGGAGGTCCGTGGCAGCGAGGTTGTCGAGGATGATGGGGTCCCAGGAGTCGATGACCGTGTCTTGCAATTCACCCGTCAGCTCCCACTCCAGGCCGATGGGAAGGCTGATGTCTCCGCCCGCGTCCGCTACGCGGCAGACCGCGGGCCGCCTGGGATCGCAGAGCCAGACGGCGACGCCGTCGACATCGAGGACGTCGGAGACTGCCGTGATGACCAGCCGGAGGACCTGGTCGGGGTCGAGCTTGCTCGTGAGAGCCCGGCCGATCTCCTCGAGCTGCTCGGCCTCCCTCCTGCGCCGTTCCAGCTCCGCGAACTGCTGGGCATTGAAGATGGCGACCGCGGCAACCCCGGCGATGCCCTCGAGCATCTCCAGATCGTCTTCACCGTACGAGTCGGGCTCGTAGCTCTGAGCGCTGACGGCGCCGAGGACGCGACCCTGGTGGAGGAGGGGAGCGATGACGGCGGACCGGGTCGGTCGTTGGTCCTCTCCCAGTGACATCAGGGAGCCTTCCTCCAGGTTGTCGCTGATGATGGAGGCTTGCTGCGTGGTGATCACCGCTGAATCGGAGCCGCGGTAGGGCACATCCACGCGCTCTCCCGTTCCGTTCTCGGCGAGGTACACGACCCGTGCGAGGTCACGCCCCTGATCGTGGAGGGCGAGGAAGAAGCCCGACGCATCGAGGGCCCGGACCGTCTCGCGATAGATCGCCTCGTACAGCTCGTCGATGGAGAGCGTCGCGCCGAGGGTTCGGCTTGCCTCCAGGAGAACGCGGTAGCGATCCGCCGTCGGAGGCGTGGGCTCTGGGTTTGGGGTCTCGGCCATTACGGAATGCGGTGCTCGTACACCGGGCTCTAGCTCACGCGGATCGCCGTTCGAGATGATGGACCATTATGAGGTGCCGATTCGCCCGTCACAACAATCGTATTCGACGGACTCTTTTCAAGCATCATCGGCCGCCTGGTCGAGTTCTTCGCGATCCAGGTAGTTCCCGATCTCATACCCGATGGCGGCCAGCAGTCTGGCCTCTCTCAGGTCCGGCTCCGCCCGGGATATGATGGTCCGGAGTGTACGCATGACCGCTTCGGGCTTCCGGGCCTTGTAGAAGTTGATCCGGTGGAGGCCATCGGCGAGGGCGGCGAAGGTCTCCTCGAGCTCGTCGTGGGTGGGTGGACGTGTGGCACGCTTCCCTTGTGGCAGCTCCTCGACCCCGCCATCGATGGCCAGGAACGACTCGTACGTCACCACCAGGGCGGCTTGAGCCAGATTCAGGCTGGAGTACTCCGGATCGGTGGGGATGATGACGACGCTATGGCACCGGTCGAGGGCTTCGTTGGTGAGGCCACGGTCCTCGCGCCCGAAGAGGATGGCGACGGTGCCCTCCTTGGCCCGTCCGGCGACGACCGCTCCCATCTCGTCGGAGCGGGTGTAGGTGCGTCCGGCCGTCCGTGCCCGTGCCGTGGTGCCAACCACGTAGGTGATGTCGGTGAGGGCGTCGTCGAGGGACTCGTGAATGGTGGCCGCCTCGATGAGCGGACCACTTCGATGGGCGATCCCCTCCAACCGATAGGGAGTGAACTCGTCGGGGTTCACCAGGCGAAGATCCGAAAGGCCGAAGTTCATCATCACCCGGATGACACCGGCGATGTTGACCACGTCCTTGGGGTGATCGAGGACGATGGCGATGCGGGAAAGGCGCTCGTCGAGCGTCATCGGCTCAAACCCGCGGTTCGATCTCGTCCTGTTTCGACGCATCGTCTTCTGGCGCCTTCAACTCCCCCTTGAAGTTTCGGATGCCGCTCCCGAGACCCTTCGCCAGGTCGGGGAGCTTCTTCGCGCCGAAGAGAAGCATGAGGATCCCGAAGACGAGAACCGCCTCCCACACGCCGAAGGTGATGAGGCCGAGCGGGAGAACGCTCATCGCATCAGCGCCCTGGCGATGGTCTGTTTCTGCATGTTGGACGTACCCTCGTAGATCGTCCCGATCTTGGCATCGCGGTAGAGCTTCTCCACGGGGTACTCCTTGGTGAAGCCGTACCCACCATGGAGGTCGATGCACGTGGACGCCACCCTCTGCGCGATTTCCGAGGCGTAGAGCTTGGCCATGGCCGCCGGCGTGACGAAGGGCTTACCGGCATCCTTGAGGCGCGCAGCGTTGTAGACGAGCAGGCGTGCCGCTTCGATCTCGGTGGCCATCTCGGCGATCTGAAACTGGACGCCCTGGAAGGCACCGATCTGGCGGCCGAACTGCTCGCGCTCCTGGACGTAGCGAACGGTGTGGTCGAGGGCGCCCTGGGCCAGGCCGAGCATCTGGGCGCCGATTCCGATCCGTCCTTCGTTCAGAGTCTCGATGGCGGTCTTGTATCCCTTCCCCACGTCGCCGAGGACGTTCTCGCCCGGGACGCGGACGTTCTCGAAAAGGAGCTCGGTGGTGGACGAAGCACGGATGCCGAGCTTGTCCTCCTTCTTCCCCACGGAAAAGCCGTCGAACTCCTTTTCCACGAGAAAGGCGGTGATGCCCTTGTAGCCCGCGTCGGGGTCGACGTTGGCGAAGACGATGAAGAGTCCCGCCTCGGCCCCGTTGGTGATCCAGAGCTTGTGGCCGTTGAGGAGCCAATCGTTGCCGTCCTGGGTGGCACGGCATGCCAGTGCGAAGGCATCGGATCCGCTTCCTGCCTCGGACAACGCGTACGCGCCGACGGTATCCGAGGCCAGGCGGGGAAGGTACCGTGACCGCTGATCGTCGTCGGCCCACCGGAGGAGGGCGTTGATCACCAGGGTGTTCTGGACGTCCACCAGCACCGAGACGGCCGGATCGACCCTCGAGAGCTCCTCCACGACGATGATGGAGGTGAAGAAGTCGGCGCCGGTGCCTCCGTACTGCTCGGGGATCTCGATGCCCATGAGCCCCATTTCGAAGAGCTGAGGCAGCAGGGCCTGGTCGAGTTGTTGCGCCTCGTCCATCTCCATGACCTTGGGAGCGATCTCGGACGTGGCGAAGTCACGGACAGCCTCCTGGAACATCCGTTCCTGCTCGGTGAGCTCGGAAAGGGCGGGGCGGGCGGCGGTGAGAAGGCTGGACATATCAATCTGACGCTGGTTCGAGATCCTCGAGACGAATCCAAATCTACAGCCACGTGCGGTCCCATTGGACCCTCGGTGCGACATCCGCCCTCGGACCACATCGAGCCGACCGCGAAGTCCCCGAGCAACGGGACGTGCGAGGACCGCGCGCCCGCTCAATCGGCGGGAGATATCGCTCGAGGCCGTCGGAGGCGTCGGGGTGCACGAGGTCGCGGAGGGCGTCGCGGCCACCCGTCAAACGGTCCTCCGACGGGGGCGTCCATCTGCGGGTCCACCGGTCCTTGACCTGGGCAATCAAGCCCGTCATGCTCAGGGCCTCAACCCCCATCGTGAGCGGCCGCAAACCCTTCGGGAGTCCTACATGTCCGACATTCCTGGCGACCTGCACTACACCGAAGAGCACGAGTACCTGAAGGCCACCGATGACGATGGCGTTTATGCGGTGGGCGTCACCGACTACGCGCAGGGCGAGCTCGGCGACGTGGTTTTTGTGGAGCTTCCGGATGTGGGGTCACAGTTCGGGAAGATGGACGTCTTCGGAACCATCGAGGCCGTGAAGGCCGTGAGCGACCTCTACTGCCCGCTGGACGGTGAGGTGGTGGCGGTGAACGAGGAGCTCGATGACGACCCCTCCCTTGTGAACTCCGATCCCTACGGCGCCGGCTGGATGATCAAGCTGAAACTCGCCGACCCTTCCGAGGTATCCTCCCTCCTCAGCTCGGACAGCTACGCGGAGCACATCGGCTGACCCCAGTGTCGCTCCATCTCGACGACCCGGGCCGTGGCCTGCCGGGCACCCGAAAGGGGCCTCGCGGATCACGGCCCTTCTGACTTGACGGACACCATGACCCGAATCGATCCCCGCGCCGACTTCATGGCCCGCCACCTGGGCCCGGATACCGCCGACATCGAGGCGATGCTCGAGACTCTCGGCTACGACACCGTGTCCGCCCTCGTGGACGAGGTGGTCCCTGACTCGATTCGCATGGATCGCGATCTGGACCTTCCAGAGGCCCTCACCGAGGCCGAGCTGCTGGTCAGGCTCCGTACGATCGCGTCGAAGAACAGGGTCTTCCGCTCGTATCTGGGGATGGGGTACGCAGACACCCACGTGCCGGGCGTGATCCAGCGCAACATCCTCGAGAACCCGGGTTGGTACACCCAGTACACGCCCTATCAGGCCGAGATCGCCCAGGGCAGGCTCGAAGCGCTCCTGAACTTCCAGACCATGGTCATGGACCTGACGGGGATGGAGATCGCCAACGCGTCGCTCCTCGACGAGGGCACGGCGGCGGCGGAGGCCATGCATCTGGCCCACGGCGACGCAAAGGGTGACGCCAATACGTTCTTCGTCTCCGAGCTCTGTCACCCCCAGACCATCGATGTCGTGCAGACCCGAGCGTGGCCGCTGGGTATCGATGTCGTCGTGGGTGACCACCAGACCTTCGAGCTCACCGACGGTGTCTTCGGTGTGCTCCTCCAATATCCGGCCACCGACGGCTCGGTCCTGGACTACGCCGACTTCGCGGAGAATGCGAAGGGTGTCGGGGCCATGGTGACGGTGGCAACGGATCTCATGGCCCTCGCTCTCCTCACGCCTCCTGGCGAGTGGGGTGCCGACGTGGTGGTGGGCAACTCGCAGCGCTTTGGCGTTCCCATGGGCTTCGGCGGCCCTCATGCCGCCTTCATCGCCGCACGCGAGTCGTTCAAGCGAAAGCTGCCCGGCCGCATCATTGGCGTCTCCATCGACGCCGACGGCAATCCGGCCCTCCGCATGGCGCTCCAGACCCGTGAGCAGCACATCCGGCGGGAGAAAGCGACGTCGAACATCTGCACCGCACAGGTCCTTCTGGCCATCATGGCGGGTGCGTATGCCGTCTATCACGGTCCCAAGGGGATACGCCGGATCGCCGACCGGATCCACGCGCTGACAGTGGTACTGGCCGCCGGGCTCGAGCGCCTGGGTCACACCGTCGAGACCGGGGTGTTCTTCGACACCATCCGGGTGCGCCCCTCGGGGGACGCCTCTGCGGTCCTCTCCCGAGCCCTGGAGCAGGGGATCAACCTCCGTGACTTCGGGGACGGCACCATCGGCATCGCCCTCGACGAAGTGACCCGTCCGGAAGACGTCGACGACCTCTTCGCCGTCCTCAACGGCGGCGAGGCTCCCGACTTCGACGCCCGTACCCTCGACGGCGAGATCGATCTGCCGGAGCTACCGACCTACGCCGCACGCACGTCGCGCTACCTGGAACACGAGGTCTTCAACCGATACCGCTCGGAGACGGAGATGCTGCGGTATCTGCATCGTCTCGAGTCGAGAGATCTGTCTCTCAACACGAGCATGATCCCCCTGGGGTCGTGCACGATGAAGCTGAACGCCACCAGCGAGATGGCGGGGGTGACATGGCCCGAGATCGGCAAGCTCCACCCCTTCGCCCCCATGGAGCAGGCGAAAGGGTACCGTGAGATCTTCGACGAGCTCGAGGCTTGGCTTGCCGAGATCACGGGCTTTTCCGCCACGTCGCTCCAGCCCAACTCCGGTGCCCAGGGCGAGTACTCGGGACTCCTGGTGATCCGTGCCTACCACGAGGACCGGGGCGATCACCACCGCGACGTGTGCCTCATCCCCTCGTCGGCCCACGGCACCAATCCCGCAAGCGCCGTCATGGCCGGCATGAAGGTCGTCGTCGTGAAGAGTACCGATGAGGGTACCATCGACCTCGACGACCTCCAGGCGAAGGCCGATGAGCATGCGGAGCGCCTCGCGGCGCTCATGGTGACCTACCCGTCGACCCACGGGGTCTTCGAGGAGGGCATTCGTCAGGTCTGCGACATCGTCCACGAGAACGGCGGCATGGTCTACCTGGACGGCGCCAACCTGAACGCCCAGGTGGGGCTGGCACGGCCCGGCGACTACGGTGCAGACGTCTGCCACATCAACCTTCACAAGACGTTCGCCATCCCACACGGGGGCGGCGGTCCCGGCATGGGCCCCATCTGCGTGAACGACAAGCTGGCGCCGTACCTGCCCGGCCACTCGGTCCATGAGACGGGTGGTGAGAAGGCCATTGGCGCCGTCTCCTCTGCGCCGTGGGGCAGCGCCAGCATCCTGGTCATCTCGTGGGCGTACATCGCCATGCTCGGCCGGTATGGGACACGCCGTGCGTCGGAGATCGCCATCCTCAACGCCAACTACATGGCGAAGCGACTGGAACGGCACTTCGATGTGCTCTACCGGGGGCAGGGCGGTCTGGTGGCCCACGAGTTCATCGTGGATCTGAGGCCCATGAAGAAGGCGACGGGCATCAGCGAAGAGGACGTCGCCAAACGTCTCATCGACTACGGCTTCCACGCTCCAACGGTGTCGTTCCCGGTCATCGGAACGCTCATGATCGAGCCCACCGAGTCCGAGCCCAAGGAAGAGCTGGACCGCTTCTGCGACGCCATGGTCTCCATCCGAGCCGAGATCGAGCAGGTCGAACTGGGCATCGCCGATGCCGAGGACAACGCGCTCAAGAACGCACCTCACACGGCGGCCATGGTCACCGCCGACGAGTGGGAACATTCGTACGGCCGCACGCAGGCGGCGTACCCCGCGGCCTGGACGCGGGAGTACAAGTTCTGGCCGTCGGTGCGGCGAGTGAACAACGCCTACGGTGACCGGAACCTCGTGTGCGCTTGCCCGCCTATCGAAGCCTACCAGGAGGTCGGTACGTGAGAGCGGGGCCGGCGTCGTAGGGACGTTCCGACTCCGGCACGATCTCGCGACTTCCGGCGAGGCCCGTGAGTGCCAACGTCATTGTGGGAGTTCGGCCCACGTGACCGTAGATTGAGACTTGGTGCGCGACGAACGCCCCCCTTCCCAGACCGCCTTGCATTCACGCCTCGCTCCGCCAACAGCCTGTATCTGGTTGGTCCTGCTCGCCCTCCTGGCTCCTTCGCCGGCCAGCGGGCAATTATCGGCGTATGGCGCCGTCTCCGGTTCTGTTCGTTCATCTTCGAACAATGCGGCGGTGCCTCAAGCTACCGTCACGCTGATAGGGACGGTGGGGAGAAGTGCCGTGACGTCGACAGACGCGTCGGGGCGGTTCACTCTTTCTCTCGTAAGGCCGGGTGAGTACACCGTTCGAGTTGAAGCCATCGGGTACCGACCGATGGTTGGGCTTCGGCTGCAGGTGGTCGGCGCCGAGGATCTCTCGGTTGATCTTCGCTTGAACCCTCAGCCTCCACCGGTCTTCGAAGTAGATACGATCGTCGTCGCTTCCGCTGCTTCGAACCGGGGTGGCTTCGGTGCTACCCGATTCTCGGGACAGGGACTTCAGGCACTCCCTTACCGGACGGGTGGGGTCGAGTCGGTGGCGGCGCTCGCGCCCCCCTTCGGCCGGTACGTCGGCGCCCTGGGTTTGACGACCGAGGAGACGGGGGTGACGGTGGACGGGGTCCCGTTTTATCGAGCCCCCCATCCGACCGCTCTGTTCGACGCGGACCCCCTTCCGCTCTTTCCCGTAGTGGCCGTGGAAGGGATCTCCGCGTCGGCGTTGTCTCAGGACATCTCTTGGATGGGAGCGCCTGGTGGCTATTTGAGCCTGACCACCGGGGCCGGAACCCGGGAGCCGCTGCAGGTCAGTGGTTCCTACGGCGGAGGTCCCTTGTGGGCATCCAATCGTCTCGACGGTGACCTACCGTCCACCCAGTCCTACGAGGGCGCGGTGCAGAGCGTCCTGCCTCTGGCAAGAGAGGGGGCCAGCCTCGCCTTCGTGGGGAATCTGCTTCGGCATCAGACCCCGAGGCCCGTCCGCCTCGGCGAGGGCGTGGCGTCCGATCTGGGCGCCCTACCACCGGAGATCCTGAACGCACTCGCTCAGCCCTCCCTTGAAACACTGTCGCGATATTCAGGATTGATTCGACTGGATCTCGACAACGGTGCCTCGGGACAGACGTTCTTTCGAGCGGGCGGCTCTTTCACGCGTCGGGACTTTGGCGATTCTGCTCCGCTTCCGCACCAACCGGGACTGCCGCACGACGAGGAGTCCATTGACCTGTCCTTCGCGGGTGGGTGGCTTACGCCCATTGGAGAGCGGACGTTCTTCGGGCTTCGCGGGGGCGTCTCCGGGAGCGTGCGCGACTTCGAGCCAGACGCCGGCGTGCTTGCGCCGGGCCAGCTTCTTCGCTCGGGATCTCTGTTGGGCGGACCCTCTCACGCTGTCGGGGAATCATCCCGGATCGACGTGACGTTGATGCCGACCATCAGCCACTCCTCCGGATCGACCTACCTGGAAGGAGGGCTCGCCGTTCGGGCGACAGATCATACCATGTCGCGTGGCGCCGACGGATCCTCCGTGTACATGTTCGACGACGCGTCGGCGCTCACGGCCGAGCGAGGCTATTTCGAGGGGATCTCGTCGTCCGAAGCCTCTTTCGGGACGCGAGAACTAGGGGTCTTCGCACAGTACCGGACCCGACTCGCATCGAGACTTCGAATGCGGCTCGGTGCCCGACTCGACATCGAGTTGGTGGGCTCCGACCGACCTACCTTGTCCACAGCCTGGAGAGCCGCAACCGGCCTGGCCAACGACGTGTATCCGGGGACCTTCTACCAAACCGGCTTTGAGGGAGAGGTCACGTGGACCTCGGGCACGGGCGCCACCGACCTCACCGCGGGTGGGTCCGTGCGAGACGGGGATGTGGATCCCAGGGGCCTGTACGAAGCGCTGTCGCTGTCCGGTACGGCCTCCACGGTCCACTATGCCGGTTCGGGCGTCGAATGGCCGGATGGAGCCGTGCCGGCCGGAGCAACCGGACTTCCGACGCTGGCGTTGCTGGGTCCCGGCCTCCGCGCGCCGAGGTCCGCGACCATGTTCCTGGGGCTACGGCAGGCGGTGACGCCCTCCACTCGGATGTTGCTCCAGGCCACGCTGCGTCGCACAGACTTCCTGATGCGGAGGCGCAACCTCAACCTCCCAGTCACTCCGCAGTTCGTGGATCCGAACGGAAGGGCGGTGTACGGGACGCTCGAGAAGGACGGTGCGTTGGTCACCGCGACGGGTGACGACTCGCGTCGTTTCTCTAGTTCCGGGCCGGTGTGGGCACTCGACCCTGACGGGTGGTCGGAGTACCGGGGGGTCACGGTTGCCGTCGAGCACACTACCGCGGCGATTGATCTGTTCGGGTCATATACATGGTCCGAGACCACGGACAATCGGCTCGGGGTTGTCGGGACCACTACGGAGGCATCACTGCGACCCCTGTTGCCGATTGTCGACGACCAGGAGCCGGAGTGGTCCGAAGGGCTTTCGGACCTGGATGCACCCCACCGCGTGGTCGGTGGGCTCACCGCACGGGCTGGAGCCGTGGAGCTCTCGGGCGTCTATCGCTTCAGCTCGGGCCTTCCGTTCACACCGAGGTACCGGGTGGGTGTCGACGCCAACGGAGACGGCTCCGTGAGGAATGATGTCGCTTTCGTCCCCGCCGACGGGGCGCTCGACACCCTCGGGGACTCGTGGCCGTGCCTCCTGGAGCAGTCTGGGGGCTTTGCGGTCCGGAACTCCTGCCGTGCACCTTCGGAACACTCGTTGGATTTGAGAGCGCGGGTGCACGTCGGTTCATTCGGCGGCCGCAGGGTTTCCCTTGAGGTCGATGGGCTGAATCTCGTCGAGTCGAAGGGTGGGATCCTCGACGAGGCTCTCCTGTTGGTCGACCCGGCGGCTCCCCTTACCACGTCTGGATCGACCGTCACGATTCCCACGACGGTGAATCCAGCCTTCGGCGAAGTGCTGTACGCTACCTCGAGAGGCACCATGGTCCGGATCACCTTGCGAGTCGGGACATGAGGCGCCCAGGGCTCCGCTTCGGGGTTCTCGCCCTCGCGGGCGCAACCCTGGCGCCATTGGCCTGTTCGGATGTCACCGATGTGGAACTCCTGGAGATCGGCGGAGAGGGAGTGATTGTCGGACAGGCCTACCTGGACCTGGACGGTTCTGGTACGGCGACGACCCCCGATCGGATCGTCCCGGGTATTCTCGTGGAGCTCATCGCTTCATCGGGGGCGGTCGTGGTGGGAGTCACCACCGACTCGCTCGGCCTGTTCGTACTCCGCGATGTGCCCGTCGGCGAGTACCGTCTGGCTTGGGATTCGATGGCCTTGGGCGACTCCCTTCAACTTCTCAATCCCTCGACTTCCTTTTCCGTCGACCCCGGGGACACCCTGACCCGGGGTGTCGGCGCGACCTACCCGGTCAGGACGCTGGAGGACGCTCTGGTAGGTCCGTTGGGCCAGCAGGTCATCACCAGCGGTATCGCGCTCAACTCCCGCCTGAACTTCGGGGACGGGCAGGTCCACTTCGGTGGGGGAGCGGGATTTCTGCGAGCCCTGAGCGTCGACCGCTCCGGCGTCGCAGCCGGTGACTCGGTGAGAATCCGGGGTCGTCTCATCTCCGACAATGGACGACCTGCCCTCCGCGACGTAACGCCCTACATCCTGATCCCTCAGGCCGCGTTGGTCCTACCCATCGACGTGTCGGTCGCTGGGGCGGCTACCGCCGACGGTGGTGCGCTCGACGCCGCGTTTTCTCGAATCCGCGACGCGGAGATCACCGACACGACCACCAACGCACAGGGGCACTTCCGTTTCTGGGCGGTACAGGGATCGGACTCCGTGGAGGTCGTCCTGCGGAGCTTCCTCGGCTTCAACACCGCACAGTTCCGGCCTGACACCGTGGTTCGGCTGGACAGACTCGCTGGGCTCCTCTCGCCGCTGGATGAAGGTGGTGGTGACATTCGATGGCGAATGCTGCCACGAACTCCGGGGGACGTGGTACTCGAGACCCGGACGGCGGACGTATTCGTCACGGCGTCGGCCGACACGACGCAGGCGAGCTTGGGAGACACCGTCGAAGTGCGTGTCGTGGCGGGCAACAACGGTCCCCTCACAGCTGGCGGAGCCCGGGTACTCGACACGATTCCGTCGGGTCTGGCCTTCGTCTCGGCGACTGCGACGATCGGCTCGTACGACTCCGGGACCGGGATCTGGGACCTGGGCGACATTGTCCCGGGCGCCTCCGACACGCTCTGGATCAGGATGGAGGTGACCGACGGAACGCCGCGGAACGTGGTCAACACCGCCGCGTCTCTCGGCTTGATCCTCGAAGTGGATCCGACACCGGGGAACAACTCGGCGACGGTTGTCATCGCGATTCTCTGAGGCCGCTCCCTTCACTGTCTTAACGCTACCGTTGATCTGCAGGCACCCCTTGATTGAACTTCGTAGTGACGTCCCGGGTGGCCTCGGCGCTCTGCCGGCACACTGACCTCATCGCCCCCTCGCATGGCCAAGCCTACATACATCCTCGGTATCTCCGCCTACTACCACGACAGCGCCGCCGCGCTGCTTCGGGACGGCGAGATCGTAGCTGCCGCTCAGGAGGAGCGATTCACCCGCAAGAAAGGTGACGCTTCCTTTCCACGGCAGGCGGTGGATTTCTGTCTCACCCGGGCTGGAATCACGGTCGACCAAGTCGATTACGTCGGCTTCTACGACAAGCCGCTGTTGAAGTTCGAGCGCATTCTCGAGACCTATCTGTCCATCGCACCGGGTGGCTTTGGTTCCTTCCTCAAGGCCGGCCCTCTCTGGATCAAGGAGAAGCTGTTCCAGAAGGACGACATCGCGCGCGAGCTGGACTACGGCGGAGACATCTTCTTCGCCGAGCACCACGAGTCCCATGCGGCGAGCGCCTTCATCCCCTCTCCCTTCGAGGAGGCTGCCATCCTGACCATGGACGGCGTGGGAGAGTGGGCGACGGCTTCCATCGGGGTCGGCAAAGGCAATGACCTGGAGCTCGTAAGGGAGCTCCACTGGCCGGATTCTCTCGGCCTCCTCTACTCCGCGTTCACCTACTACACCGGCTTCAAGGTCAACTCCGGAGAATACAAGGTGATGGGGCTCGCGCCCTACGGGGAGCCGAAGTACCTGGACCTCATCTTCGATGAGCTCCTCGAGCTGAAGGAGGACGGCTCCTTCGTATTGAACCAGAAGTACTTCAACTATCTCGGCGGCCTCACGATGACCAACGCGGCCTTCGACGAGCTCTTCGGGGGCCCCCGTCGGAAGCCGGAGACACGCATCTCACAGCGTGAGATGGACCTGGCCCGCTCGGTGCAGGAGGCGTGTGAGGAGATCGTCCTGCGAATGGCTCGCACCGCGCACCGGGAGACGGGATCGAAGAATCTCGTGCTCGCCGGTGGCGTGGCGCTCAATTGCGTGGCCAACGGACGCATCCAGCGAGAAGGCCCATACGACAACCTCTGGATTCAGCCTGCCGCGGGAGATGCCGGGGGAGCTCTCGGAGTCGCCCAGCTCATCTGGCATCGTGAACTCGGCAAGCCGAGGGAGTTGAATGGCCGCCGGGACGGGATGGGGGGAGCCTATCTGGGTCCCTCGTTCACCGCCGACGAGATCGAGGCGACTCTGGAGCGCTACGGCGCCAAATACCGGCGTCTGGAGCGCGACGAGCTCATCGATCGCGCTGCACGGGCCATCGCCGACGGCAATGTGCTGGGATGGTTCAATGGACGCATGGAGTTCGGTCCGCGGGCCCTGGGATCGCGCAGCATCCTCGGCGACCCGCGAAGCCCCGAGATGCAGAAGAAGATGAACCTGAAGATCAAGTTCAGGGAGAGTTTTCGCCCCTTCGCCCCCAGCGTTCTCGAGCACCGAGCCTCCGACTACTTCGAACTCGACGCCGAGTCCCCCTACATGCTGCTGGTGAGTCCCGTGCGAGAGGATCGTCGGGTCGCCATGACCGAAGAGCAGAAGGGCCTGTTCGGGATCGAGAAACTCAACGTACCGCGCTCGGACGTCCCTGCGATCACCCACGTGGACTACTCGGCAAGGGTACAGACAGTCAGCCGGGAGCGGAGCCCCGACTACTTCGACCTCATATCGAAGTTCGAGGAGCACTCCGGCTGTCCCTTGGTGGTGAACACCTCGTTCAACGTTCGAGGGGAGCCCATCGTGTGCACTCCCGAGGATGCATACGTGTGTTTCATGAGGACCGATATGGATTTCCTCGTACTGGACTCCTTCTTCCTGGAGAAGACGGAGCAACCCGAGTTGGAGGAGGAGGGTGACTGGCGTGATGAATTTGAACTCGACTGAGTTCACGGCGTCCGATGGGCGCAAGTTCGCGTTTCCTGTCGGAGTCGCGTTCCTGGTATTGGCCGGACTGCTGTTCTGGCGGGAGAAGGAGACGCTGTTCCGCATCTCGGCGGGACTGGGGAGCCTTCTACTCGTTGCCGGCGTCGTCTTGCCCGGAAAGCTCGGACCCGTGTACCGGGCCTGGATGCGGATGGCTCTGGCGATCTCGAAAGTCACGACGCCCATCTTCATGGGCGTCGTATACTTCGTGGTGTTGACGCCGACGGGCTTGCTCATGCGTTTGTTTGGCAAGAAGCCGATTCGCCACGAGCCGCGAAACGGGAGCTTCTGGCAGTCGACCGAAGGTCAGCCGAGGGGAGACCTGAGGAGACAGTTCTAGTTCTCTGACGCCTGGAATGATGATATGAGCTTGTTGAAAGAGTTGTGGGCCTTCATGAAGGTCAGGAAGAAGTGGTGGCTTCTACCGATCATCGTGGTGTTGATGGCGGTTGGTGCCCTTCTCGTCTTCGCCCAGGGGTCTGCTCTAGCGCCCTTCATCTACACGATCTTCTAGAGCCGGGGCCGGCGGTGCGGTATCGGGTGGGTCGGAGCGTCGGGGCTCGTGTTCCACAGGAAGTCGAAGCCGCGGGCGGATCTACGGAATGAACGATTCGGAGACCCCGGAGGCCCCGGAGACCGCGCGGGATGAGGCGGGCAACGGGGATGGACGAGCCGAGACCGACTCGCCTTCGGGGTGGGGCGGCCGCGTGAAGCGTGTCGCGGCGAACCTTGCCCTCATGGCATTCTCGTTCGCCATCGCGCTGGCAGCGGGTGAGGTGGCTGTACGTCTGGTCGCCCCCCAGCAACTCATCGTGCTCAGGCCCGAGTTGTGGGCTTCGGCAGACAGCGTGGGCTGGAGGAATGCGGCACTCCTCGACACGGAGGTCAACACGGGGGAGCGTGCGGTTCGCTACGTGACCGATCGCGAGGGCTTCCGAGTGGCACCGGAAGGTCGACGGGTGCGGGGCGACAGCATTCTGCTCATCGGTGATTCGTTCATGGCGGCGCAGCAGGTCGAGTACGGAGAGAGCTTGGCGGGTCTCATCGAGGACTCCCTTTCCGGGCCTGGTGGAGAGCGAGTGGCGGTCCGGAATACCGGCGTGTCGTCGTGGGACCCGTGGCAGTACCGAATCTTCGGGACAAGCCGAGTGAGCCAGAACCGATACGATCTCATGCTCGTAGCCGTGTTCGTCGGCAACGACGTCGTGCGACGCCGGGTCGACTACATCGCGCCGAGGCAACTCGCACGGCCGCCGCGTTTCCGAATTCCGTTCACCCTCGAACCCGGTGCGTGGATACGCGGTGTGGCTGCCCCGCTGAACGGCTTTCTCGAAAGCCGATCGCACCTCTTCGTCTTCGTGAAGAATCGAACCGAGCTGGTTCGTATCCGCCTGGGCTTGTCGCCGTCGTACATCCCCAACGGACTGCTCCGTGATCGCGCTGAGGGTGAAGAGTGGGAGGTGACCGCGGGCATCCTCGCCGATCTGGAGGCTGCGGCCTCCGAGGGGAATACGGAGGCGCTGTTCGTCTTGATTCCTGCGCAATATCAGGTCGACCGCGCCTTGTTCACGGCTCACGCTGCTGCCTTCGGTGTCGACACCGCGACGGTCGATCTGGATCAACCCAACCGGATCTTGATGGACGAGCTCTCGTCACGGGGGCTCGATGTCATTGACGCTCTGCCCGCTTTCCGGCGTGCCCACGAGGGCGGGGCGAGCTTGTATGGGTCAGTGGACCCACACTTTTCGCCCGCAGGACACCGCGCGCTCTACGAACTCCTGGAGGACCCTATCCGGGAGCGCCTTACCTGGGGGGCGGAAGAGGGCCGCTGACGCGTGGCGGCTAGGCTTCGTCGACTTCGGCTCTGCCTCCGAGGCGCCTGTCCATGTGCTCGGCGACCCGGAGCGCCTGTGCCATTACCGTGAGGGACGTGTTCAGTGCGCCCGCGGAAGGCAGGAAACAGCTGTCCACGACGTAGAGGTTCTCGATGTCGTGCGTCCGGCACCATGGGTCCAGCACGGACGTCTGGGGGTCGCTGCCGAATCGCAGGGTGCCCACCGGATGCCAGGGCAGCCCGGCACCTTGGTAGCGAGGGCTGATGGTGGCGGGAAAGCCCGCGCGCCTGAAGTGGCGTAGGAAGGTCCTCCGGAGCGCGTGATAGCCGGCGACGTTGTTCGCGCGGAAGTCGACATGGATCATCCCATCGGCGTCGACGTGGACGCGGTTCTCCGGGTCGGGCCAAACCTCGCTCATGCCGAAGCAGGTGATGCTTCGGTCATTGATTGTCTTCGCGAACGGGGCCATCCATCGCGGAACCTGCATCCAGACAGGCATCCGGCCGGCCGCCTGCAGCGTACCGAGTGGAAAGCCATGCTGGTCGGCCCCCAGATAGTAGTCGTTCACCGCGAACGTCTTCTGGTGAAGAGGGGGCAAGGGCTTGATTCGCGGAAGAAAGAACCACGAGGCGTTGTGTCCGCACAGGTTCCTCCCGACTTGGCCCGAACTGTTGGCCAGGCCCTCGGGATGCGCGGAATTGGCCGACCGTAACAGGATGGCCGGAGAGCGGACCACGTCGCAGGCGAGTACATAGAGGTCGGCGCTTACGCCCTTCACCTCCCCCTGGTGTACGACCTTCAGATCAACGACCCGTTCGCCTCCCGAGTTGGTCACCACCCGCTCGCATCTGGCTTCTGTCGCCAATGTCAGATTCCCGGAGGCCAGTGCGGGCCGCACGCAGGCGACCTCGGAGTCGAGCTTTCCACCCGACGGGCACGCATATGCGTCGCAGGTCGTGCAGAAGTGGCAGTCGCCCCCGTCGCGGACATCGATGGCTTTCGGAATACTGCTGACGTTGAGTCCCTGGCGTTGAAGGCCCCTCAGGAGGGGCTCCACCGCCGGTTCGTGGTCTACCGGTGGGTACGGGAACGGTCCTGACCGAGGGGGCTCGGTCGGGTCCTCTTCGGCGGATCCGTGTACTCGGTAGACCCGCTCAGCCTCCAGGTAGTAGGGCTCGAGATCCTCGTACGTTATGGGCCAGGCAGGAGAGACCCCGTCGGGGAAGTCGAGCCGGCCGAAGTCGGCCTCCCTGAATCGGTACAGGGCGGCTCCGTAGAACTTGGTCTGGCCACCGACATAGTTGTGGAAGGGGAAGTTCCACTCCGCACCGGAGATGTTGATGCGCTCCTTGGTGGTGTACTTCCTGCCGAATACGCCCTTTTCGCTGGCGTTGTCCGCTTCGCGAGGCAGGAACTGACCTTGCTCGATGAGCAGGACCTTTCGGCCGCGCCGGGAAAGACCGTACGCGAGGGTCGCCCCGCCCGCACCGCTGCCCACGATGGCGACCTCGTAGTGCTCGCGGAACGGGTCGGGGGGATCGCTGACCGTAGTTTGTCGTCGGCTGTCGGACATCCAGACGAATCGTCTTGGGGGAGTGGTTGCCTGGGGTCGCTTCGATGATGCTGGACACGAACGGTATGGGCGCGCTTTTTTAAGGAGGCACCACCCCCCTTCGAGCGACCCGTCTGACATTGCTCACATCAATCACGCCTGTCCGCCACCCTCACAACAGTAACTCCTACGAAAGGGTCGCGGAGCTTCTCGATCGCACGCCGACCTTCGTGTGTCGTCAAGCGGACGGTCGCTTGCCCGGCTCGTGGTGCGGCTGATGTGGTTCGTGAAGGATGAAGGGGCACGACATGGCCTGACCTCCTCGCCGAGGAGCCTGCGGGACCGCTTCTTTCGATAGTCCCGGGCTGTTCCCCGACTCGGGGAGCAGTGACCAGTCTGGGCGCCCACTACAAACAAGAATCTTTGCGCAGGTAGATATGGAGTTTTCCTGGAGTGACGAGCAACTGGAGTTCCGAGATGCCATCGTGGAGTTCGCACGCAGGGAACTGAACGATGACATCATGGAGCGGGACGAAGCAGGGTCGTTCTCCCGGGAGAATTGGGAGAAATGCGCTGCAATGGGCCTCCAGGGCCTTCCGGTCCCCGAGGCTTACGGCGGTCAGGCGGCGGATGCCCTGACCATCGTCCTGCTGATGGAGGCGTTGGGGTACGGCTGCCTGGACAACGGACTGATCTTCTCCATGAACGCCCACATATGGTCGGCGATCATGCCCCTTGTACGCTTTGGGAGCGACGAGCAGAAGAAGAAGTATCTCCCGGGACTCTGCGACGGCTCGCTCATCGGCGTCCAAGGGATGACGGAACCCGGCTCCGGCTCCGATGCCTTCGGTGGCCTTCGGACCAGGGCGACGAAGATCGACGGTGGTTGGCGTCTCGACGGCACGAAGATGTTCATCACGAACGCTCCCGTCGCCGACGTATTCGTAGTGTTCGCCACCGAGGATCCCGCCAAGGGGGCGTTCGGTCTGTCGGCCTTCCTCGTCGATCGGGACGTGGCCGGGGTCGAGGTTGGCCAGCCATTCAAGAAGATGGGGCTGAGAACCTCGCTGTTGAGTGAGGTCATCCTCGAGGGGTGTGAGATACCTGATACTTGTCTGCTCGGGCGAAAGGGCAACGGCATGGCCATCTTCAATCACTCCATGCGGTGGGAACGCTCTTGTGTTCTGGCAAGCGCCATCGGAACCATGGAGAGGCATGTCGAGACTTCGGTCGACTACGCGAAACAGCGTGAGCAATACGGCCGGCCCATCGGGTCCTATCAAGCGGTCTCTCACCGGATCGTGGAGATGAAGCTCCGTCTCGAGATGGCGAGACTTCTGCTGTACAGGACGGCCTGGAGGATGGCTCGGGGTGAGGATACCGACCTGGATTCCGCCATCACGAAGCTCGCCATCAGCGAAGCTTGGGTCGCTTCGGGGCTCGACGCCATCCAGGTACGTGGGGGCTACGGGTACATGGCCGAGTACGATGTAGAGAGGGACCTCCGTGACGCCATCGCCGGTCGGATCTACTCGGGTACGTCCGACATCCAGCGGAACATGATCGCCCGGGCGCTCGGCCTTTGACCGCGTCTGCGGCTGTCGGGAGCGGACGCGTGGCGCCGGTCTACGCGCTACCGCATCTGCTGACGCTGAGCGCCGTTCGCGACGGCGCAGCGACGGCTGTCGAGGACGGCGATCGCAGTCTCACGTATGCCGAGCTCGAACGCCTCAGCAACCATCTCGCTGCTTCGCTCCGGGCGAGTGGGGTCCGGAAGGGTGACCGCGTCGGCATCTTCCTCAAGAAGTCTCTCGAGGCGGTGGTCTCGGTGTACGGGATCATGAAGGCGGGGGCGTGTTACGTACCTCTGGACCCCAACTCCCCGACGCCGCGCATCGCCTACATAGTCCGAGACTGCCGGATGAAGGGGCTGATTACGGATGGCGCCCGGTTGGAACGGCTGCAGGCCGTGTCCGGAGGACTTCCAGACCTTCGCGTCGCCGTCGTGGCCGACGCCGACGTTTCCACCGAGCCCACAGGTGAGGGTGCGCAACGTTCCTCTACCCTGAGTTGGGGCGACGCGACGGGCTCGGGCTCACTCCAACCCGACGTCGGTCTCACCGAATGCGACCTGGCATTCATCCTCTATACCTCGGGATCTACCGGAGATCCCAAGGGGGTGAAGCTGAGCCACCGCGCCGCGTTGACGTTCGTCGAATGGGCGAGCGCGGCGGTTGGGCTGACGGCCGAGGACCGTCTTTCCCAGCACGCGCCACTGCACTTCGATCTGTCGACGTTCGACATCTACGGGGCTGCGGCGGCTGGAGCGACGCTCGTTCTGGTCCCACAGGGGCTCGGGGCCTTCCCGAGGAGCGTGGCCGACTTCATTGAAAGGAAGCGGATTTCCGTTTGGTACTCAGTGCCTTCCGTGCTCACGTCCCTGGTCACCGATGGCGGCCTCGAGCGGCACGGATATGACGCCTTGAGAGTGGTCATTTTCGCGGGCGAGGTGTTCCCGACGAAGTATCTCCGGCTCTTGATGCTCGCCATCCCGGGTGCGGAGTACCACAACTGGTACGGTCCGACCGAAACGAACGTCTGCACTGCTTATCACGTGGACGAGCCGCCGGCGGAAGGCGCAGGGCCCATCCCCATAGGTCGAGCCTGCCAGAACACGGAGGTCTTTTCCGTTTCCGATGACGGAGGGCTGGCCGGAGTCGGTGAGACCGGCGAACTACTCGTCCATGGTCCATCGGTGATGGACGGCTACTGGGGCCTACCCGAACGGACTGACGACGCCCTGGTGCCCCACCCGTTCCGCCCGGAGTCCGGTCGCCCAGCCTACCGCACGGGAGACCTGGTCAGGCTCGCCGAAGACGGCAACTACCATTTTGTCGGCCGGCGCGACAACATGGTCAAAGTCCGTGGCTACCGAGTCGAACTCGGCGAGGTCGAGGCCGCTCTCTACGCCCATGGCGATGTTGCATCGGCGGCAGTCCTCGCGGTTCCGGATGCCGATGGCACCGACCGGGAGATCGCCGCCGTCGTCGTGGTCCGGGAGGGAGCCTCGATCGAAGCAGCGGAGTTGATCCGCCACTGTGCGGGTCGGCTCCCGAAATACATGGTTCCGTCCTTCGTGAGATTCGAGGCGGACCTCCCCAAGACCTCCACCGGCAAGGTCGATCGCAAGCGCCTCGCGACGATGCGCTCGTGGACGGATACCAATTGACACTCACAGGAGAAGCGAGACATGAGCGACGAACGCATAGAGAACGACCTCAGGGAGTACATCCAGAAGGAGTTCATGGCAGGCAAGAGTGACGTAGAACTCACGAACGACCTCTCCCTGGTCGAAGCCGGCGTGCTCGACTCCTTGGCGATCTTCACGCTGATCGCCTACCTGGAGGAGCGTTTCGGCGTCAAGGTCGAGTCCGAAGACGTCGTCATCGAGAACTTCGACACCATCGACGCCCTCCGCGAACTCGTTCTCCAGCGAACCGGCTGAGTCCAACCCCTTGCGAAACGGGTGCCTCAGGACGGGTCACGGCTGTGGGACGGTCGTGTAGCGACCACCGCGGATCGCCACCCATCGGAAGAAGAGCACACCGGCGAGCAAGACCGATGCGCAGAAGGCCAGCAACGCTGGAGTCATGGGAATGATCAGCAGAGCCCCGGTGAACTGGATGAGGATCGAAACGTAGAGGATGTTGGCGATGAAGTGGCGCGACCGATTCCGGATAAACCTGGATCCCATGGGCCCGCCGATGACCACGACCGGGACGCACGCCCACCAATAGCCCCAGGCTTCAGGTGCCAGGCCGCTCCCCGCCAAGCCCTGCCATGAGAACCCCACGATGGCATTGCACGCCAGGAGCACCACGGATGTCGGCGTGGCTACCTTTTCGCTGATACCCATGCCCAGTACCAGCAGAGCGAATACGGCGATCATTCCGCTTCCGGTAATGGAAGTGATAATTCCCCCGATGACGCCTGTGCCGATCAGGAGCGAGATGGTCGACCCGTCGACGGTCTGGATCGCCTGATAGACCGGCCGATCCTTGAAGCGGTTGATCTGGTAGAGGGCGAATCCGAACGCCAGCCACGTGCTCGCGAAGAGGATCTTCGCGAAATCCGGGGGGATTCGATGGGCGATGACTTCCAGCCCGAGAACGATCCCGGCGACGCCACCCAATCCCGACCAGATGATGGGACGGGGCTCCACGGGAATGCGTGCGTAGAAGATCGTGACCGCCGCGGCGCTCATTCCGATGGACTGAATCATCAGGGCGAAGTCGCGGGCCGTTGCAGGGTCGATGTCGAAGACCAGCGTCATGACCGGAAACGCAACGGCGCCACCTCCGCTGCTGGTGGCGGCACCCAGAAATGAGCCGAAGGCCATGGTGGCCGACATGAACCACCCGGTGGCGATGTGTTCCCACCGTGCGCCAGCAACCATCCCGATGAGCCAGGCTGTCCACACGACGCCCGCGATGACCGCCATCGGGCGTGCAGGATCGGCTACCCTGTCAGTGACCGCTTTGCCTCCACGACTCGGGCACGACCTTCCTGAGCAGCGGAAAGCCGTTCATGGAGGTGGTGGACCGAGCCCGCCGTTGCTTGGGAATGCGAGGGCTGACGATGTCGTCGTGAGGCTCCACGAGGCCCTCCGCGAAGTTGAGGCCCGGCTCGGGGGTTGGATTCCCGGCGAGGTCGGTCATCGTTCTCTCGATCCTGGGGGCACGATACTGCGACTACGGTAACTCGGCGGTCCTACCGCGGCCAAGGACCGCGATCCCGCGCATCGGATTTCCCTGTTCAGGGAGGTTTGATCGCGTCGCCCGGAAATCGCGATGTCCCCGAATGCAGGTTGTTGTTGACGCTCCCGTGAGGCCAGAGACATACTGGAAAGGGCTCCTCATCGGGGCTCCAGGCAACGAGGCCCCCCAATCCTGGTTGCCGCCCCGTCCCGCGCGCCGTTCCAAGCCCCCCCCCGGATGTCTTACGCAATGAAGCAGGTACCCCCGACCAGGGAGGAATCCGTCCAGTTCTGGGCGGATACTGTCGCTGGCATCGATCTTCCAACGCCCCTCGTGGTGAACGCCCCCGGCGGCGGTGCCCCTGTCCGAGCCACTCACGATGTCGACCTCACGGCCGTGGCGACCGACGGAGTCGCCGCGCTGCTGAAGGAGAGCGGTGCTACCGCCTCGACGTTGTGCGTCGCCCTCTGGGCGGCACTGTTGAGTCGCTACGCGGATCGGGACGTCGTCGTCGTCGCGCTGGACCGGGATGATGGCCGGACGTTCCCGGCCACCGTGTCGGTCCGCGGCGAGTCCGTCTCCCGTTGGCTCCGCGAGGTCGAGGAAGGACTGGAAGCCCAGCGGCGCCACGACCTCGATGTGGAGGAGATCGCGGAGATGGCCGGCGTACCCGCCGAGAGGATGACATCGAGTAGGGTGCTTCTCGGCTCGGCGGCATCGGCTGGTGACGTCGTGCTGGCCCTCCGCGCAGACGTCGAAGGACTGCGACTCACCGTCGATTACGATGACGGTCAGTTCCGACCGGGGACGATCGAGCGCCTCGCCGGCCACCTCGCCGTGCTTCTGGATGGCATGGTCTCCAGACCGGACTCGCCCGTGGCAGAGCTCCCGTTGTTGGGGGAAGACGAGCGTAGTCTCCTGCTAAGGGACGTGAACGACACGGAGCACCCGTTCCCTCGCGACCGATGCTTCCATCACCTCGTCGAGGAATCGGTCGACGCGAATCCCGACGCCGTAGCCGTTGTGTTCGGTGACCAGTCGCTCACCTATGGTGAGCTCGACGAGAGAGCGAACCGACTGGCCCACCACCTCATCGAGCTGGGTGTCGCGCCGGACGTCCCCGTAGGGATCTTCGCCGAGCGGTCGCTGGAGATGGTCGTTGGAATCGTCGGCATCCTGAAGGCCGGCGGTGCGTTTACGCCCCTCGATCCGAAGTATCCGGCGGAGCGGCTGGCCTTCATGATGAAGGACGCCTCTGCGCCCGTCCTGCTTACCCAGAGCCACCTGCGAGAGCTCGTTTCACTTGCGGACACCCGCGTCGTCAGCCTCGATGCCGATTGGGCCGACATCGCGCGGGAGAAGTCGGAACGCCCCAAAGTGGAGATGGACCCCGAGAATCTCGCCTATGTGATCTACACGTCGGGCTCCACGGGACGCCCCAAGGGAGTGGCGATTCGCCATCGGGGATCCGTGAACAACGTCCACGATCTCAATACGCGCTATGGCGTCGGGGCCGATGATCGCCTCCTCGTCCTTTCCTCGCTCTCCTTCGACATGTGCGTCTACGAGGTCCTCGGCAGTCTCCTCGCCGGGGCGACGATGGTCATGCCGGATCCCGACAGGGTGGGTGAGCCTGGTCACTGGGCCGAGCTTGTGGGAAGGCATGGGGTCTCAGTCTGGAACTCCGCGCCCCAGCTGCTCGAGATGTTCGTGGACCACACCGAGGATCGGCCGGAGCTGCACCCGAGGACGCTGCGCCTCGCCATTCTCGGAGGGGACTGGGTCCCGGTCTCGCTTCCGGAGCGGTTCAAGGCAATCACCGCCCCGGACTCACGCTTCGTCGTGCTTGGTGGCGCCACGGAATGCTCCATACACTCGACCATCTACGAGGTCGAGGAGGTGGACCCCCAGTGGACATCCATCCCCTACGGCCGACCCCAGTGGAACCAGAGCTGCTACGTCCTCGACTCTCGGCGACGCCTATGCCCCGTGGGCGTTCCCGGAGAGCTGCACTTGGGGGGGGAGGGGCTCGGGCGGGGTTACCTCCACCGCCCCGAGTTGACGGCGGAGAAGTTCATCCCACACCCGTTCTCTGACGCCTCTGGAGCGCGCCTCTACCGGACCGGAGACCTGGTCCGGATGGATGAGACGGGCCTGCTCGAACTCCTCGGCCGCATCGATTTCATGGTCAAGGTGCGCGGCTTCCGAATCGAGCTCGGTGAGATCGAAGCCGTGCTCCGCTTGCACGAGGCCGTGAAGGAAACGGTCGTCATGGCGCGGGACGACGAAGCGGGCGATCGACAACTCGTGGCCTATGTCGTGCCCCGGACCGGAGGGGACGGTGATGGCGCCGCGGCCGACGAGCAGGTGGAACGGTGGCAGGAAGTGTACGAAACGACTTACGCGGAGACCGCCGCCGCGGCGCCCGACCCGACCTTCAACATCGTCGGGTGGAACTCGAGCTATACGGGTGAGCCGATCCCCGCCGAGGACATGCGGAGTTGGGTGGAGAACACGGTCGACCGTATCGCCGCTCTGGGCCCGGAGCGGGTTCTCGAGATCGGGTGTGGAACCGGCCTCCTCCTGTTCCGGCTCGCCGGACAGTGTGAGCGGTACGTGGGCACCGACTTCTCCGCTTCGGCTCTGAAGCATGTCGAGCAGCACAAGGCGGCTCATGGGCTCGATCACGTGGAGACACTTCTTCGGGAAGCGCGTGACTTCTCCGGGCTCGAAGCGGGCTCCTTCGATGCAGTCGTCTTGAACTCCATCGTGCTGCAGTTCCCGGACGTGGAGTACGTTGTCGACGTCTTGCGGGGTGCCGCCCGGCTTCTGCGTCCCGGCGGTGCGATTTTCGTCGGCGATGTGCGCCACTTGCCGACACTGGAGACCTACCACTCGTCGGTCCAGCTCGCCCAAGCACCGGACGAGATGGGAGTCGCCGATGTCCGGTCATTGGTGGAGCAGAGGATGGTGCAGGAGGAGGAGCTGCTCATGGACCCGGACTTCTTCCGGGCCGTGGTGGAAGAGGTTGAAGAGCTGGACCGCTGCGTCGTCCAGGTGAAGCGCGGAGCCTATGTCAACGAGTTGTCCAAGTACCGGTTTGATGCCACGCTCTTCCGAGGGGGTGAGAGCCGGGATCGATCGCAGTCTCCCAAGCTCGTCGAGTGGACGGAAGAGGTGTCTTCCGTCGAGGACTTCAGGGCGCTAGCGGCGCGCGAAGCCGCGACGACCCTGGTGGTCCGCGGCGTTCCCAATGCCCTGCTCGTCCAGGACCTCGCGGGGCAGGAACTCCTGGGCCAGGACGATTGGACGGCGAGTGACGTCCGCCAGGCGGCCGGGCGTCGTGCGGAGAACGCCCGGGCGTTCTCCCCCGCTGACCTCTTCGCATCGGCCGGTGTCGATGGGTACGACATCGATGTCCGGCTTGGGCCCGGCGCGGAAGCGGGCACCTTCGATGTGGTGTTGCGGAAGGGTGAGCCTGGAACGGCCGCGGCGGTGATCATTCCCTTTGCACGAGCTCCCCGAGCGCACGTCGACCTCGTCAACGACCCACTCCGACGAGAACGTCAACGTGAGTTGGTTCCGGCACTGCGGCGCCACGCCGCGGGCCTGCTGCCCGATTACATGGTGCCGGGGGCTTTCGTCGTGCTCGACCGATTGCCCCTCACTCCGAACGGCAAGATCGACCGGAAGGCGCTACCCGCGCCACCGGCCGTCCGGACCACTACCGGCTCGGACTTCGTGGCACCCGAATCGGCCCTGGAGCAGGTGCTGGCCACGACGTGGGCAGAGGTGCTGGGGCTGGAGCGGGTGGGTGTCTCGGACGGCTTCTTCGCCCTCGGGGGACACTCCCTCAAGGCGACGCAGATCGCATCGCGGGTGCGTGACGGTTTCGGTCTTCAAGTGCCTCTGCGGACGCTGCTGGAGGATCCGACCGTCTCGAGTTTCGCCCGGGCTTTGGAGGCGCTCGGCGAAGAACAGGGCGTCCGGGTCGTCGACATTGCCGAGGTCCTCGTCGAGCTTCAGGCTCTGTCGGACGAGCAAGTCGAAGAACAACTCCACTCGAACGGAGATCCGGCGATGGAGAGATCGCCATGACCAAGTCATTGACGCGATCTGCTTTGGGGGGGCTCCTGGAGACCGGTGTCCACGCGCTTCGTGACGACGATCCGGAGCTCCACGCCCTCCTGGAAGCCGAGGTGGATCGCCAGCGAAAGGTGCTGGCCATGGTCGCCGCTTCGAGTGTGGCTGATCCGTCCGTGATGGTGTGCGAGGGATCCCCGTTGATGAACGTCACCGCCGAAGGGTATCCTGGGCGGCGATATCATGCGGGGTGCACGGTGGTGGATGACGTGGAGCGGCTCGCCATCGAGAGAGCTCGACAAGCGTTCGGGGCCGACTTCGCCAACGTCCAGGCCCATTCGGGTTCATCGGCCAACTGTGTCGTGCTCTTCAGCCTGCTCCGCCCGGGTGACACGATTCTGGGTCTCGAGCTGGATGCCGGGGGTCATCTGACTCATGGTGCTTCTGCGTCCGTCAGCGGGCAGTACTTCCGGGGCATCGGATATGGTCTCGGAGAGGACGGGCGGATCGACTACGATGAAGTCCATCGCCTGGCCGAAGAGCACCGGCCTCGCCTTATCGTCTGCGGAGCGAGTTCCTATCCGCGCAGCATCGACTTCCGGCGCTTCCGTGAGATCGCCGACAGCGTGGACGCGTTCCTCCTGGCAGACATTTCGCATGTCTCCGGTCTCGTCGTCGCTGGCGTGCACCCCAACCCCGTCCCCCATGCCCACTTCACCACGACGAGCACCTATAAGCAGCTCTGTGGGCCGAGAGGAGGACTCATCCTCATGGGACCGGACCATGAGGCCCCTTCGCCGGACGGCCGCGGAACGCTGTCGGGGTTGGTTCAACGGGCGGTATTCCCGTACTTCCAGGGAACGCCGAATCTCGGCGCCATCGCCGGCAAGGCGCGGGCGCTCGACTACGCCATGAGCGCCGACTACCGCGAGGTGGCACACCGCATCGTCGAGGGAGCGCGCGCCCTGGCGTCCGCTCTTCACGACCGCGGGTTCACCCTGGTCACCGGTGGAACCGACAACCACATCGTCCTCGCCGACGTCCTTTCCTCCAGGGGGATGACCGGCACGGTGGCGGAGCGGGCACTCGAGCAGTGTGGGGTCATCGTCAACAAGAACAAGATCCCTGGTGACTCCAAGACGGCGATGGTCACGAGCGGCGTGCGGTTCGGGACGAACAGCTTGGCGGTCCGTGGTCTGGGTGCCGACGAGATGGTGGATTGTGCCGACCTGGTGGCGTCGGTTCTGGACCGGGTCGAGATCATCGACGACCGTGAGTATCGGCTCTCCTCGGCGACCGTAGCGGAGGTGTCGGCTCGCGTTGAGGCGCTCTGCGATCGCTTTCCCCTCCCGCGATACGGTTGAGGGTTCGCCGTCCAATGACCAGAACCCCCCTCGTGACCGTCGTCACCGCCACGCACAACCGCCTCGCCCTGCTGCGCGAGACGGTGAACAGCGTGCAGCAGCAAGACGACGCCGCGTGGGAGATGATCATCGTCGACGACGCTTCGGCGGACGGGACGTCGGAGTGGGTGCAAGCGCTCGATGATGCGCGGGTGCGTGGCTTTCGCTTCGATGAGCATGCCGAGCGGTCGGCGGCCAGGAATCTCGGTCTCCGTGAAGCTCGCGGCGAATGGGTGCTCTTCCTCGATGACGACGACCTCCTTCCTCCGGATGCGCTATCCACCCACCTGGGCCGCCTCGCATCGGCTCCCCAGGCCGTCGCCTCCGTCGGGGCAAGAGTCCTTTTCACGGCCGAGGGCGAGGAGGTCCTCGATCGGGTTGTGGGGCGTGTCGTTGTACGAGACGCGTGGCAGGACGTGTTGTTCGGGTGGGTATCCGTGGCCGGTGCCACACTCTTCAACGCCGAGACGTTACGGTCGCTCGGAGGGTGGGATCCGAGCTATGTCATCGCCGAGGACTACGAGCTTTGGACGCGGGTGGCGCGGCAGGGGCC
Organism: Longimicrobiales bacterium; assembly: GCA_965229435.1. Lineage (GTDB taxonomy): Bacteria > Gemmatimonadota > Gemmatimonadetes > Longimicrobiales > Gaopeijiaceae > UBA2589. The sequence continues at coordinate 907,362 of CBDDJE010000001.1, read as the reverse complement.
CGTGGTGGTGTGCCCGGACGTGGTCCTACGGTACAGGGTGCATGGCGGCCAATGGCGCTCGCCCGATTTCATGGGCCTAATGGACGAGATCCGGCGTTCGGCCGTCGAGACGGTGCCCGCGAGCGACCGAGCTCGTGGCGAGGCGGCGCTAGCGGCCCGAGAGGCCTTTCGGGAGGCGGAGCGACTCGCGATGGAGGGACGCAACGCGCGAGCGTTGGTTGCACTCCTGCGCGGTCGACGAGCTGCGCCGGGACTCGTGGGGTCACCTCTTCTGGTGGCTGTTCCTGATGCCCGGCCCCTTTCCCTTCCGCGGGCCATGGTCAAAGCGGCGGTTCCAGGCGTGCTGATGCGGGCCCTCAAGCGCAGGCGCAGCGCGTCGCCCGACTCTGGCAGCTCGCCGTTCAAGGCCCGCGTGAGGGAGGACCATGATGGCCGGTTTCGCCCGGCAAGAGGGAGTGAGACGGGCGGGCGACCCGCCGTGAGCAGGACGGAGCAGGGCTCATGAGCGGAGTGGGTGGAGGTCCTCCGGGCATGGACAAGCTTTCTCCTGAGCGGCGGGCCCTCCTGCAACGGATGCTCAGGGAGCGCGGGATCGAGGATCGTCCCACGTCGGCGGCCATCGTACCGCGAAAGGGCGGCGGCCCCAGTCCGCTTTCCCTGAACCAGGAGGGGATCTGGTTCATCCATCAGTTGGACCCCGAGCGACCGGCGTACAACATCCCTGGCGTCGTGCGGCTTCGGGGGCCCTTGGACGTGAAGGCGCTCGAAGCGAGCCTCGGGCTCATCCTCCGGAGACACGACGCCCTGCGGACCGTCTTCGATTTGGACGCTGCGGGCGTACCGGTTCAGAAGGTGACCGATCCCGGCCCCTTCGAGCTCCCCGTCGTGGACCTTTCTGCCTCGAGTGAACAGGAACAGGCCTCGGAGGTCCAACGGAGGGCTCGAGCGGACGCTGAGACACCCTTCGACCTGGCCCACGGTCCGCTCTTCACCGCCTTCCTTTTGAGGCTGTCCGATGTAGATCATGTTCTGATCCTCAAGGTCCATCACCTGGTCATCGATGGATGGTCCTGGGGGATCGTCACCGAGGAGTTGAAGGAGCTGTATCGCTCTCAGCGCAGGGGTGTCGAAGGCGGCCTTTCACGCCCGGAGCTGCAGTATGTGGACTTTGCCGTCTGGCAACGGGACTGGCTGTCGGGTGATCGCTACGACGAGCTTGTAAGCTACTGGTCCGAGCAACTGCGTGACCTACAGTCGCTGGATCTACCCACAGATCATCCTCGGCCTCCGGTCCAATCGTTTCGGGGAAAGCACCAACCCCTCCACGTGACGGAGCCCGAGGCCCGACGTCTCCGCTCCTTCGCCCGGACCGAGGGGCACACTCTCTTCGTGGTCCTGTTGACGGCCTTCAAGGTCATGCTCCGGTATTACGCGAAGCAGGACGATATCGTCGTCGGCGCCACGTTTGCGAACCGTGGTAGAAGCGAGCTGGAGGCCATCGTAGGCTACTTCGTCACGCTCCTCCCGCTTCGGACCCGTGTCGAGGGCCCTTCGACCGTCCCGTCGCTCCTGCGGCGAGTCTCCGAGACCGCCTCTGGTGCGATCTCACATCAGGCCCTGCCTCTCAATCGCCTGGTCACGGAGCTGGGCCTCGCCCGGGATCCCAGCAGGACACCCCTGTTCCAGGTCGTCTTCTACCTGTTGACGCCGGACCACAACCCGGCGGTCTTCGGCTTCGGCCTGCCAGGCACGAAGGAGGTGGTCGAGATGGACGACATCGAGCTCACGCCCATCGAGACCGAATGCCACCTGGCGCGATTCGACCTCATGTTCCTGCTCTGGGACCTCCCCGAGGGGCTCTATGGGACGGTGGAGTACAGCACGGACCTGTTCGATGACGCTACCATCGGGGAGATGATCGACGCGTTCCATGCGGTACTTCCCCTGGTGGCCGAACACAGAGGCAGGACCGTCGACGCCCTGTCCTCGCAGTTGGCGCGCGAGCTCGAGGAGCGTCGTCGCCGTGCCGCGGAGGAATCGAAGCAGAAGATGTCGAGTAGCCTGAGCAGGATTCGCTCCCGCGGAGGTCGACGGAGGAGTGGGCCCGCTGACGCCGACGGAGGGGCCCGCCCATGACGACACGAGCCGTGGACAAAGACAAGGCTCGCTACGATGCCGGCGCTCAGGTGACCCGAGAGGACTTCATCTGCCTGCATCGCAACGAGAATCTCTTCGCCGGAGAGGTGTGGACGGAGCAGCGGATCGCCGACGCTCTCCGAGGGATATCGTTGGACGCGTATCCCGATCCGACGTACATGCCGCTGAGAAGCGATCTCGCGGATCTGTATGGCGTGGAGCCGGAGAATGTCTTTGTTGGCAATGGCTCGGACGAGGTCCTGTCCGACCTCTTCGGCTTCTTCCGCAGCTCCTATGACGAAGTCCATCTCCTCGACACCTGCTTCAAGGTCTACTATCTGCTGGCGGCCAGGTTCGGCTTTCGTGTGGGGACGCTCGGTGGCAATACGTTCGAGACCGGACGTATCGACGGGCCGGGGCCGGACGCCCTTTCGTTCGTCGATTCCCCGAATGCCATCACGGGCCGTGCCGCCGAGCCGTCGGACTTGCGATCCCTCGCCGAGCCGAAGGGGTCCTTCCTCGTCTGGGACAACGCCTACGGGGAGTTCGGGGAAGAAGAGCTTCCCACTCCCTGGGCCGAGAACGTGATTCTGGTCCGGAGCTTCTCGAAGTTCTACGCACTCGCCGGTGCCCGCGTGGGTTACTGCATCGCCAGTCGGGAGGTGGTGACTGCGCTCATGGATGCGAAGGACGTCTTCAACGTCAACATGATGGGGGAGGCGTTGGCGAGGGCGGCCCTCAGGCGGATCGATGAGTTCCGGGAGCTCGTCGCCGAGACGCGGGCGTGCCGCGCGCTCCTCGTGTCGGGCCTGGAGGACCTCGGCTTCGAGGTCCATCCTCCCGCTGCGAATTATGTTTTCGCCACCCACGCCGAAGTTCCTGCTTCGATCATTCAGGCAGGACTGCACGCGGCTGGCATAGCAGTTCGGCGATTCGAAGGCCCACTCACCGGGAATTCCATCCGGATCACGGTGGCGCCTAGACCGACCGTCGAGGTCTTCACGGACCGCCTATCCAAGGTCCTCAAAGAGTGACGAGCAGCGATATGAAATCAGCCGCTACCATGTTCAATGGTGCCATTGCAGCGTCCGCGCTTGCCGCCTTGGACGAGTTGAACTTCTTCGAGGCGCTCGCGGACGCCGGCTCGATCTCCATCGAGGACTTCTGCGCGCTGAACGAGCTTCACGACATGACGTTCGAGGCGCTCCTGCATGCCATTGGCTGTTTCGGCGTCGTCGATCTGGATCGGGAGAAGGGACGCGTGGAACCTGGTCCGGCGTTCAATGACGCGCTGGTGAACAAAGGCTACTTCTTGTGGCTCATCCGAGGATATGGGGGGATGTTGTCCGACCTCGCATCCGTGACGACCCTGACGAACCGGGTCGGAGATTTCATCGAGCGCGACGGAGAGCGCATCGCCGTAGCGGGGAAGGACTACGGCGCGCGGTTCGTCGACGGGGACTTCCACCGGGTGCTCCACATGGAGGACTTCGACAGCGCAGCGGACCTCGGCTGTGGGAGCGCAGAGCGCCTGATTCAGCTTGCCCGCGCCCGTCCGGAGTTCCGTGGGGTCGGAGTCGAGTACGACGAGGGAGCAGTAGCTCATGCGCGAGCACGCGTCCGGAAGCTGGGCCTCGACGACCGGATCACGGTGCTGCGCGGCGACGTGAGCGCGTTGGACGCTCACGATTCGTTCGGTGACGTCGACGTGGTGTTCTCCTTCTTCATGGCCCACGACCTCTGGCCCCGCCAGCGCTGCGTGGACTCCTTGAACGGGGTGGCGAGAGCGTTCCCGAAGGCCGGTCGTTTCCTGCTTTGTGACACCTACCACTCGGGGCTCCCGCCTCAGGAGGACATGCCGATCTTCACCCTCGGTTTCGAGGTGACGCACGCCGCGATGGGGCAGCAGGTTCCGACGGAAGACGACTGGGTCGACCTCTTCGAAGACACGGTTTGGTCTCTGGGGGACACCCATCCTATCGGGATCGCGTACAGCAGCATCTTCGACCTGAGGCGCGACGTTGGCTGAGGACTCTGGACCGATGGTCGAGTTCCCGGCGTCTCGTGGCCAGGTACGGGTCGCCGAGGCTGGTCATGATCCGGCTCGTCACGGCGTACGGGTCACGGTCGACGTGCGAGGACCTGTGGATCGGACGCGCCTGGAGGAGGCCCTCAGCCGTGTCGTGGCGGGTCATGAGATCCTGCGCACCGAACTGAGAGCCGATGCTGCGCCGGGTCGATGGAAGCAGGTCGTCCACCCGGAAGGGCACATCCTGGTCGAAGAGGGTGTGCCAGCCGCCCCATCCACGCCCGACAGGTCGGTCCCGCTGCGGGTGGGTATCACGTCCGACGGCGATGTTTCGCGCCTGCACTTCGAGGGTTCGGGCCTTCACCTCGACGCCATCGCGCTCCACCACCTGGTAGAGGAGTTGGCGGCGGCCTACCAGACAGGTATTGGCCCCTCCGAGGACAGCGTACTCCAGTACGGCGATTTCGCCGAGTGGCAGGCTGAGCTGAGCGAGAGTGAGGAGGGCGAGCCCGGCCGAGCGTTCTGGCGGACCGTGTCCTTGCCCGACTCGCCAGCCGACCGGTTACCGTTCGAGCGGAAGGGGGATTCCGACGGGTCCGGAGCTTCACAGGAACGTGTGCGCCGAAAGGTGGACGCTCATGCGGCGGCTTCCGCATCGGAGCTGGCGGCCGCTTCGGCCATTTCAGAGGAAGTCGTGCTCCTTACGGCACTCTACGTCGTCCTGTGGCGCTATACGGGGAGGATGCCGGTGGTGGTTGATGTGCGCTCGGACGGGAGGGGGCTCGACGATCTCTCGGGAGCCATCGGCCCCCATTCCCTCGACCTGCCGGTGCATGGAGTTCTCGACCCGTCCTCTTCCTTCGAGGCGCTCGCGGGGCGCGTCGCGGAGGCCGTGGCAGCCGGGCGGGAATGGGAGCACGTCTTCAATCCGGGGCTGCTGTCGGGCCGGCCGGCGGGATCCGCGCTGGCGGAGTCGCGCTTCGGCTTCGAATACGGCGTGGCTCCAGAGGTGGTGGGGTCCGACGGCGTGACCTTCCGTGTGTCCGGGCAGCAGGTCGGACGCGGAGACCATCGCCTTCGGCTGGCGTGCTGGCGATCGGCCGACGGTCTCTTTCTCGATTGGGTTTTCGACGCGGATCGGATCGACGACGCATACGTCGACGGCATGTCCCGAGCGTTCGAGGCGGTGCTCGCCGCGGCCGTGTCGAATCCTGACGCGTACGTGTCGGAACTGCCGCTACTCGACGAAGAAGGGCGGCGCAGTTTGGTGGAAGACCCCAACGACACCCAGCGCGCTTACCCTGCGGACTCCCTGATCCACGATTTCATCGAACGGCAGGCGCGAGAGCGGCCGGAGGCCCCGGCGGTCGAGATGGACGGCTCGGTGCTCACGTACGGGGACCTGGATCGACGGGCGAACCGCCTCGCCCACCACCTTCGAAGCTTGGGAGTCGGCCCTGGCACGCTGGTCGCCATCCTGGCCGAGCGGTCGTTCGAGATGGTGGAGGCCGTCCTCGCCGTTCTGAAGGCCGGGGGCGGCTACGTGCCCCTGAGCCCCACCTACCCGCCGGAGCGGCTCGCTTTCATCATGGAGCAGACCCAGGCCCCGGTGGTGATCGCCACCGACGGTGTCGAGGATCTCCTCCCCGAGACGCCCGCGCGCGTCGTGCGAATGGACGCGAATCTGGCCCAGGACCTGGAGGCGAGTTCCGAGCAGGCGCCGGATCGGGTGGCGACTCCCGACGACGTGGCGTACGTGATCTACACGTCGGGGTCCACAGGGCAGCCCAAAGGCGTTGTGGTGACCCATCGGACCTTCGTCATCTCCAACGAAGCGAGAGTAGAGTACTATGGGCCAGGCGAGGGGCGGTTTCTCCTCCTATCGCCCTTCGCCTTCGACAGCTCCATCGTGGGGCTCTTCTGGACGCTGACAGGGGGGGGAACCCTCTGTCTGATCGCTGAGGACTCTCAGCGAGACGTGGGTGAGCTGTGTCGGGTGATCGAGGAAGGCGGGGTCACGCACACGCTGACGCTGCCCTCGTTCTATGACATGATCATCACGCACGGGGAGGTCGACCGGTTGCGGGGTCTCGAGGCCGTCGTGGTCGCAGGCGAGGCTTGTCCTCTGACCATGGTCCGCCGCCACAAGGAGGCCCTTCCGGGGACGGGTCTGTTCAGCGAGTACGGAGCCACCGAGACGACGATCTGGAGTAGTGCGTACGACTGCCTGGAGCAGACGATCGACACGGCGCCTCTGGGGCGTCCCATCGCCAACTGTGAGATGTACGTTCTCGACGAGGAACTCCAGCCTCTGCCCGTCGGCGTGCCTGGCGAGGTGCACTTCGGTGGAGCGATTCTGGCTCGTGGCTATTGGAACCGGCCGGACCTCACCGAGGAGCGGTTCGTGGCGAGCCCCTTCCGGGACGACCCGGATGCACGTCTCTACAAGTCCGGTGATCTGGCTCGCTGGCTGCCGGGAGGAGATCTGGAGTTCCTTGGCCGCGTGGACAATCAGGTCAAGATCCGCGGTTTCCGCGTCGAGCTGGAGGAGATCGAGGTCATCCTCGGCACTCATCCGGACCTCGCCGAGGTCGCTGTCGCGGCTCGCTCCGCGTCCGAATGGGACCGTGGAGACGAGGAGAGCGAAAGCTCCCCGACCGCCAAGCGCCTGGTGGCCTACGTGGTCCCGAGATCGGCACCGGGGCCGTCGTCCTCCGACCTGAGGGACTACCTTGCGAGCCGAGTTCCCTCCTACATGGTGCCCTCTGCCTTCCTGCACCTGGAGGGTCTGCCGCGGACCCCCAACGGAAAGCTCGATCGCGACGCCCTTCCACCCGTCGATCCGGCGAAGCTGGAGCAACCACAGTCGCGCGGCGACGCACCCGCCACCGCAGTCGAGGAAGCACTCGCACAGATCTGGCAACGAGTGCTGGGTGTCGACGAGGTGAGCCGCGAGGACAACTTCTTCGAGCTGGGTGGGGACTCGATCCTCAGCATTCAGGTCGTGGCGCTTGCGAACAAGCAGGGCTTGAAGATCTCCGCTCGCGACGTGTTCGAGGGCCAGACCATCGCTCGTCTGGCTGAAGCGTCGGGCGCGGGAGAGGCCGTCGAGATCGAACAGGAAACCGTGACCGGCGCCGTCCCGCTCCATCCCATCCAACACTGGTTCTTCGAGCAGGACCGGCCCGATCCTCACCACGCCAACATGGCGGTGATGCTCCGATGCTCGGAGCCTTTGAATTTGGAAGCTCTTCGCATTGCGGTGGAGGCCCTCCTCGATCATCACGATGCGCTGCGCACCGCCTTCCAGAGCGAGGACGGCAGGTGGCGGCAAGAGGTCTTGGCCAGTGTTTCCACGAATCCCGTCCGCCGGGTCGACCTGTCCGCGACCGACCCGGCGACCCGGTCCGCATCGATGGAGGAAGAGGCTGCCAGGGCCCAACGGCAACTCGACCTGGAGAGCGCCGACCTCGTCCGGGTGGTCTACTTCGATTGTGGACCGGACGACGCGGGCCGCCTCCTGGTAGTGATCCACCACCTGGTCTTCGATGGGGTGTCTCTTCGGATCTTCCTCGAGGACTTGGAAGAGGCCTACCGGGACCTGGTGTCGGGGCGGGGCGTCGGGCTTCCCCTGAAGACCACGTCGTACAAGCGATGGAACGAGGCCCTGGTCGCCTACGCCGACTCACCCGAACTCCTCGCCGAGCTGGATCGCTGGCGATCTCTCTTGCCGGCTCAGGTCCAGTCTCTACCTCGCGACACACCGGAAGATGCTCGATCCAACACGTTCGCCGACCAGGCCGTGGTGGAGCGATCGTTGTCGGCGGACATGACCCGCAAGCTCGTGCGGGACGTGCCTGCCGCGCGGGATGCCCGGACGGACGAGGTCTTGCTCGCGGCTCTTACAGGGACGGTGTGCACGTGGACTGATCGGCACGGGCTACATCTGGAGCTCGAGGGGCATGGGCGGGAACTGTTCCAGGAGGGGGTCGATCCGACGCGAACCGTCGGGTGGTTCACCACGGTGTATCCGGCATATGTGGCCTTCGGCGGAGACGACCCCGAAGCGGAACTGGCCAGCGTCCGGGATGCGGTCCAGTCGATCCCGAACAAGGGCTTCGGGTATGGCATCCTCCGGCACATGGCGGACGAGCAGGTGAGGGTCGAGCTGGCCGCGGCGCCACTGGCGGCGGTGAACTTCAACTACATGGGACGATTCGACAGCTCGATGGGTGGTGGCCTCTTCGAGCCCGCACCCGAGTCCACGGGGCCGGACTTCTCACCAAAGGCCCAGCGACCTCACGAGCTCGAGGTCGTGGCGACTGTGGTCGACGGCACGATGAAGATCGAGTGGATGTTCAGTCGAGGGTTGCACGACCGAGCCACCATCGAGGGGCTTGCGGACGACTTCGAGATGCGGCTCGAGCGCTTGATTGACGCCTGCGTGCCGGGGGACGTCGCTTCCGTGTCCGACGATTTCTCGGATTTCGATTGGGACGATTCCGATGTCAGCGACATCGCGGCCGCTCTCGAGCGCGCCCGGGGAGCTGACTAGAGATGGCTCTCGAAGGCGTCGAGGGGTTCTACCCTCTCACCCCCCTCCAGCAAGGGCTTCTGTTCGAGAGCCTCCTGCACCCGGAGTCCGGGGCGTATTTCAACCAGATGATGGCGACCCTCGACGAGTCGACCGATCTCGACAGGCTCGAAGAGGCATGGACCGCCGTGGTCGCGCGCCATCCCATCCTCCGAACGGGTTTCGTGTGGGAGGGCGTCAAGGAGCCGGTGCAGGTGGTCGAGCGTTCCGTCGAGCTGCCGTGGAGCGTAGAGGATTGGTCCCATCGGACCGCGGCGGAGCGCCAGGGCGGCCTCGAGGCGTATCTGGCCGAGGAGCGCGCCAAGGGCTTCGATCTCGGGCGGGCGCCGCTCATGCGTTTCCGCCTCACCCGAATGGGCGACGATGGGATCCACTTCGTGTGGAGCTTCCACCACCTGCTTCTGGACGGTTGGTCGATGTACCTCGTCTTGTCCGAGGTCTTCGAGTCGTACGAGCAGCTGGGTCGCGGCGAATCTCACTCGCTCGTTGAGCGCCCGCCCTTCAGGAGCTATGTCGCGTGGACGCGACGATCGGACACCGAAGGTGCCAAGGCCTACTGGCGCCGCAGGATGGCTGGCGCGCGCCCGGCCCCTCTGTCGGTGGGGCGACCCGAGGCCGACGGCGTGGCCGAGAGGGTGGAAGACTCCCGCTGGGTGACGCGGACTCTATCCCGCGAGGCCACGGCGGCCCTCGGGACCATGTGCCGCGCTCGGCATCTGACGCTCAATTCGGCGGTCATGGGCGCCTGGGCTTTCGTCCTCAGTCGCTATACCGATCGCGAGGACGTCGTCTTCGGGTCGACGGTTTCTGGTCGCAGCCCGGAGTTGGCCGGGGCCGACGACATGGTGGGCCTCCTCATCAACACGCTCCCGGTTCGAGTCGAGTTCGACGACGGGGCGGCTGTCGGCGATTGGCTCGCGTCGATTCAAGCGGACCAGGCAGAGCAGCGCCAATACGAGTACACACCCCTGTACGCCATCCAGGGATGGTGTGACCTACCCCAGAACGAGCGCCTCTTCGACACCGTCTACCTCTTCGAGAACTACCGGAAGGGCGGCTCACTGGAGGATCTGGGCCAAGCCCTGGGCGTTCGGGACATCGATTGGTACGAGAGGACGAACTATCCCATCGCCGTGTTGGCCGTCCCCGGCGAAGAGCTGTCACTCAAGGCCATCTACCACCGACAGAGCTTCTCGGAGGCGAGCGTCGAGCGTCTGCTCGACCACTGGGTACACGTCATCGAGAGCTTTGCCCGTGAACCGGATGCCCGTCTCGGGGACGTCCAGATCCTCTTGCCTTCGGAGCAGGAGCGGATCCTCCGCGCCTGGAACAGCACCGAGGTCGATGTAGACCTGAGCCTGGGGGTCCACGAGCTGGTAGCTGAGCAGTCCCGGGTGAGGCCCGATGCGACCGCCGTCGTGGACGGAGCCTCGATCCTGACGTACTCGGAGCTGGATCGGCGCGCCGCGGAATTCGCAGGTGCGTTGGCGGGGATGGGGGTGGGACGTGGGGACTTCGTGGCGATCTGTCTCGAGCGGTCTGCAGAGCTCATCGTGGGCGTGCTCGGCATTCTCAAGGCGGGCGCTGCCTACGTCCCCCTGGATCCGGCCTCGCCCAACGAGCGGCTCGAGTACATGCTCGCAGACTCCGGGGCCGTCGCCCTCGTGACCTCGAGACCACTCCTCGATCGACTGCCGGGGGACCTGCCCATCCGGTCGAAGGTGTTGCTGGTGGACGAAGGCGCACCGGCTCCTGGTGGGGGCCGTGACCAATCGTCCGCTGTTGGGGGCGAGGACCTCGTGTACATGATCTACACATCGGGATCGACCGGCAGGCCGAAGGGCACCACGGTGACCCATGCATCGCTCTTGAATCTGGTGCAGTGGTACCGGCAGGCTTTCGACATCGTGGCTGATGATCGGGCGACACAGGTAGCGGGGCCGGCGTTCGATGCATTCGGCTGGGAGGTCTGGCCTTCCCTCGCTTCCGGTGCCTCGCTGACCATCGTGCCCCAGTCGACGGCTGCGGACCCCGAGGCCCTTCGCGATTGGCTGATCGAGACGCGTGCAACCATCGCCTTCCTCCCGACGCCTCTGGGGGAGCGGGTGCTCGACCTCCCGTGGCCTACATCGGCGCCCCTGAGATTCCTCTCCGTCGGCGGAGATCGGCTCCGACGGCCGCCGAGAGCCGGATTGCCCTTCCAGTTGGTCAATGTCTATGGGCCGACGGAGAACACGATTGCGACGACGACTTGCGTCGTGGAGCCCGCCGGAGCCTCGGAAGAGGTGCCGCCCATTGGTCGTCCCATCGCGAACAACCGCCTCTACGTCCTCGACACGAAGATGCGTCCGGTTCCCGTGGGGGTCACGGGGGAGCTCTATGTCGGAGGTGCGGGCCTGGCGGTCGGGTATCATGGGCGGCCGGAGCTCACCGCGGAGAAGTTCGTCCCCGATCCCTTCGACGAGAGCGCTGGTGGCCGGCTGTATCGAACGGGCGACCTGGTCAGCTACAGACCCGACGGAACGCTCGACTTCCTCGGTCGCACGGATTTCCAGGTCAAGATCCGGGGCCGCCGAGTCGAGCTGGGAGAGATCGAAGCGCTTCTGAGCCGCCACGGGGACATCGCGGAGGCTGTGGTCGTTCCGACCGAGCAGGGGCGTTTGGTGGCCTATACGGTCGCTGCGGGAACCGCGCCGGAAGACGGTGCGGTTCGTACGTGGCTGCGGGAGCAGCTGCCCGAGTACATGGTGCCGAGTCACTTCGTCTGGTTGGACGAGTTGCCGCTCACGCCGAACGGGAAGGTCGATCGTGCCGCCCTCCCCGAGCCCGTGGGCGAGCGACCGGACCTGGACGCCGAGTACGAAGCGCCGGCAACGGACACGGAGCGTACCCTGGCCGAGATCTGGGGGCGGGTCCTCTCGCTGTCCAAGATCGGTCGGAACGACAATTTCTTCGATCTCGGGGGGCACTCGCTGTCGATAACGGAGGTGTACGGTGAGATCCGTCAGCGGCTGAGTGCCGATATCAAGCTGGTCGACCTCTTCAATTATCCTACGGTGGCTTCCGTGGCGGCACTCATCGACGGTGGCCAGGACGAGGGGCAGGGGCCCGCTCGGAAGGGGCGTGACAGAGCGGCGATGCGCAGGGAGGCCCTCCAGAGAAGGCGAGGCAACCGGGGGCGCCGGCCACCGGCAGGCGACGACGAGGCCCGACGATGACGGAGACGACGGGTGCCGTGCCGAGCGTGGCCGTCATCGGGCTCGCCGGTCGTTTCCCGGGCGCTTCCAACGTCCAGGAATTCTGGGAGAACATCCGGGACGGCCGCGAGTCGCTCACGGCGTTCTCGGTGGAAGAGATGGTGGCGGGTGGGGTCGATCCTCGCGAGGCATCGGCTACGAATTACGTGCCGGTCCGCGGCGTCGCGCCAGACCTCGACACGTTCGACGCCCCCTTCTTCGGCTACACACCTCGCGAAGCCGAACTCATGGATCCGCAGCACAGGGTGTTTCTCGAATGCGCGTGGGAAGCCCTCGAGAGCTGTGGGATCGTTCCAGAGGAGTACGAGGGCGCCATCGGCGTGTACGGTGGCTCCAGCATCAGCACCTATCTCATCAACAACGTCGCCCCGGTCCTCGGAGGGCTCGGGGCGGGCGCGATCCAGGCGGCGATGGCCAACGACAAGGACCATGTTCCGACCAGGGTCTCCTACAAGCTGAACCTCCGCGGGCCTTCGGTGAACGTGCAGACGGCATGTTCGACGTCCCTGGTGGCGACCCACCTGGCGTGTCAGAGCCTCCTTTCCGGCGAGTGTGACGTCGCTTTGGCCGGTGGCGCCTCCGTGACGGTGCCGCTGAAGGCGGGGTACAGTTTCGCCGAGGGTTCCATTCTCTCGCCGGACGGTCATTGCCGCGCCTTCGACGCGGACGCCGGTGGAACCGTCGGGGGCAGCGGCGTCGCGATGGTCGTTCTCAAGCGACTCGAGGATGCCATCGAAGACGGAGACCCGATCCACGCCGTCATCCGAGGGTCGGCCATCAACAACGACGGCTCCTTCAAGGTGGGCTACACCGCCCCGAGCGTAGAGGGGCAGGCGGAGGTGATCGCACAGGCACAGGCCATCGCCGACGTCGAGCCGGACACCGTGACGTACGTCGAAGCACACGGGACGGCCACCCAGCTCGGTGATCCCATCGAGATCGCTGCCCTGACTCGAGCCTTCCGGGAACGGACGGAGCGAACCGGCTTCTGCGCCATCGGATCCCTCAAGACCAACATCGGCCATATGGATGCGGCGGCCGGTGTGGCTGGACTCATCAAAGCCGTGCTCGCCGTGGAGCATGGTGAGATCCCCCCCAGCCTCCACTACAGGGCGCCAAACCCCCAGATCGACTTCGCCGCGACACCCTTCTACGTCGCCGATACCTTGAAGCCGTGGGAGACGGGTGGGGCGCCGAGACGGGCCGGGGTAAGCTCGTTCGGCATTGGTGGCACGAATGCCCATGTCATCCTGGAAGAGGCTCCGAAGCTCGAGAGAGGGAGGGACGAGGCGCCCGCTCCCTACGTCCTGATCCTCTCGGCCCGGAACGAGGCGGCATTGGGTGCCTCCGCCGAGCGGTTGGCCACGCACCTCGAGGCCGCCTCGACGCCCCTCGTGGATGTCGAGCACACGTTGGCCATGGGTCGCCGGGCCTTCTCCCGTCGGTCCTACGTCGTTGCGCCGGATCGTCGGGTGGCCATCGAGCGCTTGAGGGCGCTCGCCCGTGGGGAGCGGGCTGGGGAGGCGGCCACGGCGGGCCGTCCGGTGCTCTTCCTCTTCCCGGGGCAGGGGTCACAGCACGTAGGGATGGCCAAGGCCCTCTACGACTCCGATCCGTTGTTCCGAAGCGACATGGACGCGTGCTTCGAGGCGGCGCGTCCGTTCCTGGACACCGACCTGAAGGATGTGCTCTACCCGTCGGATCTCGATGATGCCGAGGCGAAGAGCCGGTTGACCGACACCCGCTATGCGCAGCCGGCGTTGTTCGCCGTCCAGTACTCCCTCGCCCGGCTGTGGGCTCGATGGGGGGTGAAGCCAGCGAGCATGATCGGACACAGTATCGGGGAGTACGCCGCCGCGTGCGTGGCCGGGGTCTTCGGCTTCGAGGACGCCGTCCGCCTGGTGACGACTCGAGGAGCGCTCATGGCGGCTCAGCCGCCGGGCTCGATGATCGTCGTGCCGCTTCCAGCGGGCGAAGTCGCTGGCCGGCTCCAGGGCGGGCTATCCGTCGCTGCAGTGAACCAGGAGGGTCTCACGGTGGTCTCGGGTCCGGACGACGAGATCGACGAGCTCGTCGCCACTCTGGAGGCCGAGGGGCTGGAGGCCAGGCGCTTGCATACGTCCCACGCCTTCCACTCGTCCATGATGGATCCCGCCCTGGAGCCCTTCGAGACGGAGGTTGCCGGCCTCGAGCGGCATGCGCCTCGGGTCCCCTTCGTATCGTGCGTCACGGGAGAATCCATCACCGACCACGACGCGACGGATCCGGCCTACTGGGCTCGCCACCTCCGCGACCCGGTGCTGTTCGCCGAGGGGTTGGACGCGATCCTGAAGGAGCACGAGGATGCCATCCTCGTGGAGGTCGGTCCCAGTCAAACGCTCTCGGCGCTGTCACGCCGCCATCCGGGAGCCTCCGTCGTGGTCCCGACACTGCCTCACGCCCGTGCGCCCGAGGATGACGCGGTGGAGGCCGCGACCGAGGCTCTGGGCCGCGTATGGCAGGCTGGTGGGAGCGTGGACTGGGCAGAGGTCCTGGACGGTCGCGGAGGGCGCCGCGTGCCCCTGCCGACGTACCCCTTCCAGCGAGAGCGGTATTGGATGGATCCGGGAGCGGCTCGACCCTCTGCCGTCGAGGATGTCGATGGGAAGCTGGACGCTGACCGGTGGCTGTACGCACCCGTTTGGCGGCAGGCGCCTCGTTCGGGCGGCTTGGATCCGCAGGCCTTGCCCGACACGTGGTTGATCCTCGGCGCCGAGACATCCGTCGGGGAGAGACTGGTGGCCGCGCTGCAAGAGTTCGGTGCCACCGTCGTCTCGGTTCGCTCCGGCGGTAGCTTCGAGAGACTGTCCAACGGAGAGTACCGCCTGCCCAGGGGCCGCCTCGAGAGCTACCCGGCGCTGCTCGATGACCTGGGCCGAGCACCTGATGTCATCGTCCACGCCTGGGCCAGCGCCGAGCCGGGCTCCGTTACCGACTTCGACGACGAACTGCACTCCCTGTTGTGGCTCGGCCGCGCCCTGGCCGAATCGGACCAGGGGGGGGATGTCAGGCTCGCCGTGATCGGGGATGGCCTCCTCGATGGTCCCGGTCCCGAGCGGCCGGTGCCGGAGCGTGCCGCGCTACTCGGCGCGTGTCGCGTGATCCCCCAAGACGTGCCGCATGTGAGTTCAGTTTGCGTCGACGCCCCATCTGAGACGGTGGAGGGCTGGACGGACCAGGACGTGCACGATCTGCTGGCTGACCTGGTCGCCATCGACCCTGAGCCGGTCATCGCGCTGCGAAGACATCAACGGTTCGTCGAAGCCTTCGAGGGCCTCGGGGTGGAGCCCGAGGGCGACCTGCTGCGTGAGGGAGGATCGTACGTCGTCTTCGGTGGACTCGGTGGCGTGGGGCTCGAGGTCGCGGGGCACCTCCACTCGATGTGCGGCGCGCGTCTGCTCCTGACGACCCGACAATCCGTCGACCCCGAGGGGGGTGGGCGGGTCGTGGATGAATCGGCCATGCGCGGCGTCGATTCCCTCCGCGAATCCGGGGCCCAGGTCCGGCTGGCTCAGGCGGACGTGACGGACGCCGTCTCCGTGGAGGCGGCGCTCTCAACGGCCGATGCGGCCTACGGCGGCGTGGACGGCGTCGTTTTCGCCGTGGGTGCTGAGAAGTCACCGACGCCTCTGGAGGGCCTCTCGGCAGCCGAGGTGAAAGGCCAGCTCCGGGTGCGAGTCGAGGGTCTGTCGTCGTTGGCTGCTGCCATGGCACGACGCGAGGCGGACTTCTGCCTGATTCAGTCGTCACTCTCTTCGGTGCTGGGGGCCTCCGGCTTCGTAGCTTACGCCGCGGCCCACACCTTCATGGATGCCTTTGCCGCCGCTCACGATGGCGGTGGACGCACCCGTTGGCTGGTGGTGAACTGGGACAACTGGATCACGTGGAAGGATGAGGGAGCGGGTATCGAGGACGCCACCGACTACGTGCTCACGAGAGAAGAGGGGAAGCGCGCCTTCTCTGGGGCCTTACCGGCGCTCCGACGTTCGCCGAGGGTCGTCGTCTCTACCGGAAGCCTGGAGCGGCGCCGACGCAAGTGGATCAACCCGCGCACCGAGTCCGCTCCCGAGACAACGGGAAGCGAGTCCTCGAGGTATGCTCGGCCGGACACCGGAACCGAGTATGTCGCACCGCGGAACGACGCTGAATCCAAGCTCGCGGAGATCTGGGGTGACGTCCTGGGCATCGATGGCGTCGGGATGGACGACGACTTCTTCGAGTTGGGGGGAGACTCGGTCCTGGGTATCCAGGTCGTGTCGAAGGCGCGTAAGGTCGGGCTGCAGTTCTCTGCACAGCAGATCTTCGAGCTCCGGACCATCGCGTCGATGGCCGAAGCAGCCCAGGGCCGGGCACCGGTCGATTTCGACCAGAGTCCGATTTCCGGCCCAGTCGACCTCAACCCCATCCAGGAGTGGTTCTTTTCACGGGGGGATACGACTCCCGATCACTTCAACATGCCGGCCCTCTTCGCGGCGCCTTCCATCGAGCCCGACCGGTTCCGTGAAGCGTTGGCCGCCGTTGTCCGCCACCATGACGCTTTGCGAGCTCGCTTCCCCCTTGCTGACGGGAAGAGGTCGCAGGAGATCGACGAGCCGGGCGGACCGGTTCCCGTCGATTCGGTGGACCTGTCCGGCATGTCGGCGGACGATGTCTCCGAGGAGTTGGCGAGAGCCGCCGCTGCCCACCATGCTCGATTGGATCTGGAGCAGAGTCCCCTGGTTCGGGGCGTCGTGTTCACCACCCCTGAGGGGATGGACGACCGGGCTCTGGTGATCGTGCACCATCTCGTGGTGGATGCCGTATCGTGGCGTGTCCTCGCGGAGGACCTGGACACGGCGTATGCCGCTCTGGGTCGCGAGCGGGTCGTCGAGTTGACACCGAAGACCACGTCGGTTCGAGACTGGGCGGCGGCGCTGGTCGAGCACGCTGCAGCGGGGAAGGCCGACTCGGAGTTGCTCTTCTGGAAGGAGCATGCACTCGATTCGGTGCCCCGCCTGCCGCGAGACGACGAGGACGGGGCCAACGACATGGCGTCGACACGCTCCGTTCACCTCGAGCTGTCCGAAGAAGAGACGCAAGCCCTGATTCACGCCGTACCCTCTTCCTTCGGAACTGTGGACGAGCTTCTACTCGCTGGTCTCGTGGAGGCGGTTTCGGGCTGGTCCGGGAGCTCCGAGGTGCGCGTAGCCATGGAGGGTCATGGACGGGAGCCGGTGCACCCGGACCTGGACGCTTCGAGAACCGTCGGGTGGTTCACGGCCCTCTATCCCCTTCGTTTCACCAGGGATGGCGACGCCTCCTTGGCGGACGCAATACGGGCAGTTCGCGATACCGTTCGCGCGGTGCCGCGGGGTGGCGTCGGGTATGGAGTTCTCCGATATCTTGCTGGGAGCCCAGAGCTTTCGGACGCCCCGGAGCCCGAGATCAGCTATCTCTACCTCGGCCGCTATCGGGCGGCTGATGCCGGCGAAGGAGGCAGCCTCCTGTCTGTGCTCCGCGAACCCACCGGCGCGAACTGCGACCCGGGCATGCCGAGACCTCGACTCATCGACGCGCTCTTCATGGTCAACGGGGGTCGCCTGGAACTCGAACTGGGATACAGCAACAACGTGCATCGCGAGGCCACCATGAAGGCGTTGGGAGAGCGTGTGCTCTCGACAGTGCGGGAACTGGTCTCAACCGCTGCCCAGGAGGGCCCTGCGGCCGCCGACTTCCCGGACGCGGGTCTTTCACAGGATCAACTCAACGCCCTCCTCGCGGGCATGAAGTCGAAAGGAGCGTAGCCGAAGGCATGCTCGGTCATGGAATCGAAGACATCTATCGGCTGTCCCCGATGCAACAAGGGATGCTCTTCCACGAGATGGCGGAGCCCGGGTCCGGTCTGTACCTCCTGCACCGGGTCTACGAACTCGATGGCCCTTTTCAGGTGGACGCCTTCATCGATGCCTGGCGCAGGACGATGGAGCGGCATCCAGTGCTCCGGACCTCGTTTCACTGGAAGGAAGTGGATCAGCCGGTACAGGTGGTACATGCCAGCGTAGACCTGCCCGTGGAACGCGAGGACTGGTCGACGCTCGGCGCCGAAGAGCGCCGGGAACGGGCGCGGGCCTTCGACCAGCGTCAGCAGCGTCCCTTCGACCTCGAGGGCGCACCACTCATGCGGATCGGACTCGTCCGCCTCGGCGAAGAGCGATACCGATTCACCTGGACCTTCCACCACGCCCTCATGGAGGGCTGGTCCGCCGCGATCGTCATGGACGAGGTGCTCCGCGACTACGCGGCGACTGTCGACGGGCAGCAGCCGCAGCTGGAAGAGCGGAGGCCCTTTCGGGACTACCTCACGTGGGTCGGGTCCCAAGACTTGGACCAGGCAGAGTCGTACTGGCGGAATGCTCTGGAGGGCATCGAGTCACCGTCGACGCTCCTGGGCGAGGCGCGCCTGCCAACCAACGACGATACCGGTGGCGGATGGGATCATCGCGAGTTCGAGACGCGTCTCTCGAAGGAGACGACGGCGGCCCTCAGGGAGTTGGGTCGAGCGTCGGGCGTGACGTTGAACACCACGGTGCAGGCGGCGTGGGCGCTCCTTCTGTCGCGCTTCACCGATTCGGAGAGGGTACTCTTCGGGTCCACCGTGTCGGGTCGTTCCGCCGACCTGCAGGGTGTCGAGGAGATCGTGGGCCTGTTCATCAACACGATCCCCACGGCTCTGCGCCTCGATGCCGACCAGCGAGTGGGTGATTGGCTCGAAGAGGTGCAGAAGTCGCAGGTCCGAGCGCGGTCTTTCGAGTGGTGTTCGCTCGTCGATATCCACGGATGGAGTGAGATCCCCCGCACGGTGCCTCTCTTCGAGAGTATCGTCGTCTTTTCCAACTGGCTGGGGAGCGGCGCCAGCGAGTGGGAGGGTCCTCCCAGGGTCCGGGCCGTGCAATCCGTGGAGGGGGGCACGGGCTATCCGCTGACGGTCATGGTCGCGCCGGGGGAGGAGTTGGTCTTCACCCTGGGCTTCGACGGCCGCACCACCGCGGAGGACGAGGCGTCACGGATCTCTCGGGCGCTGAGCGCGATTCTCGAGGACATGGCAGCCGATCCGGACAAGCTCGTCGGGGAGATCTCCATGATCTCGGCCGAAGATCGCCAGGTGGTGTTGGCACGGAATGAGACTCACCGCGAGTGGACGGGTCCCACGCTGACGCACCAGCTCGTTTTCGAGCGCGCGGAAGCGCACCCGGACGATCCGGCGGTGTCCACCGCCAACGGCGTCGTCACGTACGGCGACCTCGTCCGGAGGGCCCGGCAGCTCGCCGGCTTTCTGGTCGAGCGCGGTGTCGGCGTTGGTGACCGGGTTGCGGTGTCCATGCAGCGCTCGGAGGAGGTCGTAGTCGCGCTTCTGGGGGTCATGTCTACCGGCGCGGCCTATGTCCCGATCGATCCCGCTCTGCCGCCCGAACGCGTCTCCTTCATGCTCGATGACGCGGGAGTTCGCCACGCTGTGGTCGACCGCGCTGCCCGTGACGTGATCTCGGGAGAGGGGGTGGACGTCATCGACGTCGAGGAACTCGCGGAGAGCATCGCCTCCGCATCGCGGCTGGCCGCCGATGCCATCGCGGTCTCCCCCGATGACCTGGCCTACGTCATCTATACTTCGGGCTCCACCGGGCGTCCAAAGGGGGTGGCGATCGAGCACCACTCCTTGATGAACTTCCTCCGCTCGATGGAGCTTCGGCCGGGCTTCTCGGCAGACGACTCCTTGCTGGCGGTGACGACGATCTCCTTCGACATCTCGATTCTGGAGATCTTCCTGCCGTTGGTCACGGGCGGCCGGGTCGCGGTGGCGACCAAGCGGGAGGTGGGGCAGGCCAAGCGACTCCGCCAGGCCATGGAACGTGAGAAGGTCACGGTGATGCAGGCGACACCCGCTACGTGGCGGATGCTCCTGGAT
Source organism: Longimicrobiales bacterium (assembly GCA_965229435.1). Classification (GTDB taxonomy): domain Bacteria; phylum Gemmatimonadota; class Gemmatimonadetes; order Longimicrobiales; family Gaopeijiaceae; genus UBA2589. The sequence goes on along the minus strand of CBDDJE010000001.1, from coordinate 887,365 downwards.
TCCGGCTGGGCCGGGTCGAGCGACCTCAAGGTGCTGTGTGGGGGCGAGGCCTTTCCGCGAGACCTGGCAGACCGCCTCGTTCCGATCTGCGGTTCGGTGTGGAACATGTATGGTCCGACGGAGACCACCATCTGGTCGGCCGTCGGTCGGGTACTCGCTGAAGACGCCGGGGTCCCCGTCGGAATGCCCATCGACAATACGCGGATCTACGTTCTCGATGAGCGCATGAACGTCGTTCCGGACATGGTTCGTGGCGAGCTCTATATCGGTGGTGGAGGAGTCGCGCGCGGATACCTGAACCGCCCCGAACTCACCGCGGAACGGTTCGTGAAGGATCCTTTCGTCACGGAGGGTGATGCCCGCATCTACCGGACGGGGGATGTCGCCCGGTGGTTACCCGACGGGCGTCTGGACTGTCTCGGTCGAGTCGACCACCAGCTAAAGGTTCGCGGCTTCCGGATCGAGCCCGGCGAGATCGAGGCCGTCCTCGTGGAGGCGGCGGGTGTGAGAGACGCGGTTGTGGTGGCGTCGGAGTTCGGCCCAGGGGATACCCGTCTCGTAGCCTATGCCGTGCCCGGTCCCGACGGCGAGCCCATGGCCAGCGAGCTCCGGGCCGCGTTGCGTCGCCGGCTCCCGGATTACATGATTCCCAACATCTTCCAGTTCCTCGATGCGTTGCCCTTGAACACCAGTGGCAAAGTAGATCGTGGTGCACTACCCGATCCTCGCGGCTTCGCCACCCGGGTCTCTTCCAGCAGTCCGCCTCGGACGGATGCCGAGAAGATGCTCGCCTCGGTGTGGCAGGAGGTCTTGGGGATCGACCGGGTGCACGTCGAAGACAACTTCTTTGATCTCGGTGGTCACTCACTCCTGGCCATGCAGGTCACCGCGAGGTTGGAAAGCCGTGAGGGTATCCAGATCAACCCGATGAAGCTCGCCTTCCTCAACCTCGGTCAGTTCGCGGCGGAGTGCGACGTCGGCACGCGACCCGCACCGGGCGGGGCCTGAGCCGTTGGAGGCCCTCTACTTCGGTTCGTCCAGCGAGCCGCTCTTCGGAGTGTATGAGCCACCCGTGGACTTCGATCGCCGGCAGGGGGTCGTCATGTGCATCGCCACCGGACGCCACTACTACCGGCTTTATCGCCTATTTCGGGCGCTGGCGCATCGATTCGCTACGGCGGGTGCACATGTCCTGCGTTTCGACTACATCGGAACCGGGAATTCGGGTGGAGAGGCTCGCGAGTACGGACCCGAACAGTGGATAGACAACGTGGACAGCGCCATCGAGGAGCTCAAGGCCATTGCCGGGCTGCAGACGGTATGCCTCGTCGGACTCCATTGCGGTGCACTTCTGGCGGCTCACGCCACGCGGTCCAGGGACGATGTCGAGCGACTGGTCCTCTGGGAGCCTTGGGAGCCCCACGACGGGGCCGCGCCTGTGGCCCAGGCCCTCAGCGAGCTCGGCATCCCGTCGGCGGACGAGGTCGGTGTCCCCACGCTGGCGGTGGCTTCCGAGCCCCCCGACGACGTGTCGGGGCTGGCTGGCTTCGACATCCGTGAGCGGCAAGGCCCGGTGGGGACCCGCGATGTCTGGTCGGGGCAGCTGCCCCTCGGGGCCATGGAAGAGATCGTCCACTGGACCCTGGACCTCGAATGACGCGGGAACGAGCCGTCGTATTCGGCTCGGCCGGCCCTCTGGTCGGTGTCTGGTGCGAGCCCGAGGGCGGCCATGCCGTTGCTCCCGCGCTGGTGATGATCAACTCGGGTGTCGTGCACAGCGCGGGCGCTTGGCGCCTGCATGTGCGACTCGCCCGGACTCTGGCCGCGGAGGGTGTCCCGAGCCTTCGTTTCGACCTGTCGGGTGTCGGCGATTCCCCCCCCCGCGCCGGCGCGTCTACCCTGGAGGAGGTCGTCCGACAGGACCTCGACGATGCCCTCGACCTGGTAGGCCGGGAAACCGGCCGCCGGGACGCGGTCCTCATGGGGTTGTGTTCCGGGGCTGCCGACGCGCTCGACATGGCCCGGCACGACAGCGATGTTCGCGGCATCATCTGCATCGACCTCATCGGCGATTTCCGAAACTGGCAACATCAGGCGGTCCACTACGCTCGGCGAATAGCGCGGCTGGAGAGTTGGAAGAACACCCTGACGGGCCGAAACCGGTTCTTCTCACGCCTGTTCGGAGCTGTTCGACGCGGTGATGCCGGAGGTGACGATCGGCCATCGGGTCCGGCTCAGTTGGGATTGCGCCCGGTCTTGTCCCAGGAAAGGCTGCGGCGGGACCTGCTCGCGCTGCTCGACGATCAGCGGCGTGTTCTCCTGGTCTTCACGGGCGGTCTGGAGCGGAACTACAACCACCGGTCCCAGTTTCGGGAGGTGCTGCCCGAAGTGGCCCGGCGGCCGGAGCTGGATTTCTCGTACTTCGGTCGCTCGGACCATACGTTCACCGATCCCGACAACCAGGCACGCCTCATCGACACCATTCGCGGCTGGCTGGTCCGGTAGGCCCGACGGGCTCCGCGGCGTCGACGCAAGCGCTCGAGTCGCTGGCCTACCCTACACTTTACCTTTCCCTCGTAGTGCACGCGTACGCATATTTCTGGGAGGTTCGACGTGCCGAGGTCGTACGTCGCGCAGTACATCAAGCTGACCGAGGCATGTTGAGACCATGAAGCGACTCCTGGATACCGATTTCGATGTCATCGTCCTGGGCACGGGCATCGCCTCGTCCACCGTATCGACGATTCTCGCGAAACACGGCCACCGTGTTCTGATGATGGCGAAGGGGGTGCACCCGCGTTTCGCCATCGGCGAGTCGACCATTCCGCAGACTTCGCAGTTGATTCAATTGATCGCCCGAGAGCATGGGATCCCGGAACTCGAGATCCTCGGGTCCCCCGAGAAGATTCGGCAGCACGTGACGCCCTCGTGTGGCATCAAGCGGATCTTCGGTTTCGCCTACCACAACGAAGGGCGGGAGCACGATCCGACAGAGGCGCACCAGTTCGGCAACCACTGGCGGGACGAGAACCACCTGTTCCGTCAGGACATCGACTCCTGGCTGTTCACCGTCGCCATGAAGTATGGGTGCTCCGTGCTTCAAGGGGCCTCCATCGAGTCCGTCGACATCGATGACGACGGGGTCGCGGTCGTTGCCGACGGGAAGCGGTACACGGGCCAGTACATCATCGACGGCACCGGTATCCGAAGCATCCTGGCCGAGCACCTCGATCTGCGAGAGAAGCCGTGCGGCTTCCGAACGAACACGCGCACCCTGTTCACTCACATGATGGGCGTTCGCGAGTTCGAGGACGTGGCACCGTCGAAGATGTCCAACCCGTGGAAGGTGGGCACCCTCCACCACATCTTCCGCCGTGGTTGGTTCTGGGTGATCCCTTTCAACAACTGGGAAGGTGCGACGAACCCGTTGGTGAGTGTCGGCCTCACGCTGGACGCGGACGCGTGGCCTCAGGATTCGGACCTCACGGCGGAAGAGGAGTTCGAAGGTTTCCTCCAACGCTTCCCCAGTGTCGGGAAGCAGTTCGAGGATGCCCAAGCCGTGCGTCCGTGGGTCCGTGCCCCGAAGATCCAGCACTCGTCGACGCGTACCATCGGCAAGCGGTTCACCCTCCTGTCTCACACCGCCGGATTCATCGATCCGCTCTTCTCTCGTGGCCTCATCAGCACGATGGACCACATTCGCGATCTGGTACCGCTTCTCCGTGGCGCCTTGGCCGACGGTGACTTCTCCGAGGAGCGCTTCGAGCCCCTCGACGTGAAGCAGAAGGCCTCGTTCTCCTTCGCCGACAAGATCGTGTCCGCGGCCTATGCGTCCTGGGACGATTTCGAGCTGTGGAACCTCTGGTTGCGCTACTGGGCCATCGGAGTTCACGCCGCGGAGTCGAACCTCGGGAGTGTCATGCTGATGGGTAGACACTCGACGTTTCAGCCTGTAGATGCCCCCATTTTCTCTGCGTTCGAGCCGGAAGGTTATCGGCAGATGTTCGAGGCCGGGCATGCCGCTCTCATGGATTACGACGATGGGAAGGCGACGCGTGAGGAGGCCGCGGAGCGACTGCGGGCTGCGCTGGATGGACAGGATATCCCCATCCCGCTGCCTGACGGCCGGACTGGTCACGAGTGGGCCATGAAGAACCCATTGTGTCGTGATATCTTCCTCGGGCCGGAGCCCAACCACGAACGATGGCTGATGGGTCGCGTCGACGCCCATCTCGAGTTGGACACTGCGAGCGTCTCTTGATGGCGGATCGGGACCGCTCGTCAGCACCGCCCGTGCGGCCTCCTAGCCCAATCATCCCATTTTGGCAGGTCCATGCCTGACGTAACGCAACCTTCGCAGGCTCGGGTCCGGGAGGTCTACCGATTCTATTTCGGGGCCTACCCCGCCCGAACGGCGATGATGATCGGTCTACTGTTCGTCGGTGGCATGGCGGAGGGGATCGGAGTCGTCACGCTCGTGCCGATTCTCGAGACCATCGAGTCTCAGGGTGCCCCCGACAGCGCCCTCTCCCAGGCCGTCACCTCATTCGTATCGGCCCTCGGCCTGGACCCGACGCTGCCCATCCTGCTGGGGCTCATCGTCGTGGCCATGACCGCCAAGTCCGCGATGATGTTTCTCGCCGGGAAACAGGTGGGTTACACGGTGGCGGGGGTCGTGAAGGATCTTCGGATCGAACTGATGAGTGCGCTCCTCGGGGTCCAGTGGAGCTACTTCATGGCCCACCGGGCTGGAGAGTTCGCCAACTCGGTGGCCACGGAGGCCCACCGGGCGTCGGGAGCGTACCGCGGGGCGTGCCAGCTCTTGGCCGTTGCACTCCAGGCCATCTTCTATCTGGCCATCGCTACCTTGATCTCCTGGCCGGTCGCACTCAGTGCCGTCGTCATGGGGGCCATCTTCACCTTCCTCGTGCGCCGCATCTTCACCATCAGTCGTCTAGCGGGACTCAAGCAGACGGACGCGGCTCGAGAACTAGCGGCGCGTCTCGTGGATCTCCTGCAGGGAATCAAGCCCATCAAGGCGATGGCTCGGGAGGGGCTGGTCTGGCCACTCCTGGAGGAAGAGACGGAGAATCTCAACCAGGCCCAGCGGAGCGAGGTCCTCGCGGGGAACCTCCTGAAGCTGTTCCAGGAGCCACTTCTCACAGCCGCCTTGGCTATAGGGATCTTCATCCCGATTCAGTATTTCGATGCGACCCTCTCCACGGTCCTGGTCCTCGCCTTCCTCTTCTATCGGCTGGTGGGGCAGGTGAACCGAATGCAGGGCTTGTACCAGATGATGCTGGTGGGTGAAAGCGCCTTCATCTCTCTACGCGAGCGCTCCGACGAGGCCACCATGCGCCAGGAGGTGTCCACGGGATCGAAGGTTTTCGAGCGCCTCGAGCAAGGTGTCGTCTTCGAGGCGGTCGAGTTTTCCTACGGCGATCACAAGGTCCTGGACGCCATCGATCTTCGTATCGATGCCGGTGAGTTCGTGGCGGTCCATGGGGAGTCGGGGTCGGGCAAGACGACGATGGCCGACCTGCTGGTAGGCCTTCATCGACCCAGTGGGGGCAGGATCCTCGTGGATGGTGTTCCCCTCGAGGAGTTCGACATGACGAGCTGGCGGCGGGCGTTGGGGTACGTTCCGCAGGATGTGCTCCTGTTCAGCGAGTCGATCTTCAAGAACGTGACGCTGGGCGACCCCAGCCTGACCCGGGAGGACGCAGAGCGCGCCCTTCGGGCGGCCGGCGCCTGGGGCTTTGTCGAAGCTCGGGCTGGAGGGCTCGACTCTCCCATCGGCGCGATCAGCAGCACACTGTCCGGCGGGCAACGCCAGCGTATCGCCATCGCCAGGGCGCTCGTGAACAACCCCTCCATCCTCATCCTCGATGAGGTCACGACTGCCCTGGACCCCGATACAGAGCGGGATATTTGCGAGACCCTGGCTAGCCTCGCCGGTCAGGTGACGATCTTCTCGATCTCACATCAGCATGCTCTGCGGGAGGTCGCGACCACCACGTATGAGATGCGGAACGGGAAGGTCGAGCCGGTCATGAGTCTGGCGAGTCGGTGAGGAGGCCGCCTCGTAGATTCTTTACCACCTCCGCGGCGATGGTGCCCGGGAAATCTACGAGAGCGCCCGCTCCTATCGGTATCAGGTAGTCCCCTTCGGAGGCCGCTCCGATCGTGGTGTAGTCCGGGCCCTCCAGGAGGAGGCCGACGACCCGGGCGCGGTCTCCACCACCCCTGATACTCACCGTCAGGATCCATCGTGGGACCTCTCCAGCGCCCTGAGCAGCGAGCGATCGCACAAGCTGGGACACATCGCTCTCGAACCCGATGGAGACGATCTCCGGGCTGCTGACGCCTTCCAGGCGGGCGACCACCTCGTCATGGACGGCCTGGGCAAGGACTATCTCATCGATCGGTCGAGCCTCTCCGAAGAACGTCACCCGTGGCAGGAGGACCGCCACCGCCGGGGCCAAGCGCGCCGCCGACGCGGAGGACGGGCCCAGGGACGCGGGTGCCGAGCTGATCTCCTCGGTGGGAGGGCGGTTTACGAGCGGGCCTCCACCGAGCACCACCAGGACGACTCCGAGGACGAGGCCCGTGCCCACCCAGGTGGCTTTGGAAGCGCGTGGCGACCTCCCCTCGGGCCGGTCTCCATCGTCGCCCTGGCTCGTCGGCTCCTGATCTCTGTCGTGCGTGAACTCTGCACGGAGTGAGGCGCGTTGGATTTCCACCCGTCGCCTGACGCCGTCCAACCACTCCTGCAGGGGCTGGGAATCCTCGGCATTCCACCCCGGGAAGAACTCCCGGTCTCGGAGCACCGAATCCGATAACCCCGCGACGTCGGCTGGTGCTCCCGGGTGCGGCATAGCCGAGTGGTCCGACGGCTTCCATGCCAACAAGACTCGGGCATCGAACCATATCTGCTCCGCGGACACCAGGAGCCGATCTCCCTCCACACTCTCGACGGCGTTCGGACCCAACGACCTACGCAGATAGTGCAGCGCCTGGCTCAACGCGTTCCTCGCCCTGTCCTCGTCGCTCTCGGGCCAGAACAGGGCGACCAGGGTGGACCGAGCCACGGGCTCGGCACACAGCGCCAGGTAGGCCAGGAGGCACAGACGCTTGGGCTGGGAGAGCACTGAGCGCACCTTCTCCTCGTCCGGGCCGCGGAGGTCCCACGGTCCGAGGAGTGTCAACCGGTACGGCGCGTGACGCTCGGAGGGCATGGCCCCATCGTCGGGTGCGGCGATGGGGAACGCAACAACCTTATCGATAAGAGGCGGGTAAGAGCCGCTTGCCTACCTTCTCGACACGAACCGAAAGGAGACCCATGGCTACGCTGACCTTCCACGGACACGGGACCTTCTCCATCGAGGCGGACGACGGCACGAAGCTGGTCATCGACCCGTTCTTCGAGGAGAACCCCGGGTTCTCGGGATCGCTGGACGACATCGAAGCCGACTTCGTGCTGCTGACCCACGGTCACTTCGATCACGTGGTCGACACGGAGCCGTTGGTGAAGCGAACGGGGGCGACGATCATCGCCGCGTTCGAGATCGCGTCGTACTTCGAGGCGAAGCACGAATTCACGTGTAGCCCCCAGCACATCGGCGGCGGCGTGCACTATCCCTTCGGCTACGTGAAGATGACGCCTGCCCTCCATGGCGGGAAAGTCGATCTGCCCGACGCCGGAGACTACACGACGGTCCCCGCCGGCTTCCTCATCAACTTCGAGAGCGGTCAGCGCTTCTATCACGCGGGCGACACGGCGCTCCTGACGGACATGCAGCTCCTGAAGGGCCTGGTGGACGTCGCCGTCCTCCCCATTGGCGATCGGTTCACCATGGGGCCGGAAGACGCGGCAAGGGCGGTGGGCTTCATCGAACCGAAGGTTGTGATCCCTTGCCACTTCAACACCTGGCCGCTCATCGAACAGGATCCCCGGGCCTTCGCCTCGGCGGTGGGCGACCGTGCCGAAGTCCGGGTCATGGAGCCTGGCGACAGCTACGACTTCTGACCAACCTCTCTGGCGTTTGACTCTGACCAACCCACTGACTGTACCCACCGAATACCGATGAACATCTCGCCCCCCGTAGCGGCCGAAGGCATCCGGGACGTCGACGTACGAGGTTCGGGTGGCGCTACCGTCGCACCCCTCGCCTGGCGGGTCATCCGCGACGGACCCGGCTCGGGCATCGACAACATGGCCCTCGATCACGCCCTGGCGGCTGGGCTGGGCCCGAAAGAAGCGGTATTGCGGCTCTACTCGTGGGAACGTCCCACGGTCTCCTTCGGGCGAAACGAACCGGTCCGAGGGCTTTATTCGACGGAGGAAGCAGCCCGGCTCGGCGTCCACTTCGTGCGCCGGCCCACGGGTGGGCGAGCGGTCCTCCATGACGCTGAACTGACGTACGCGGTGGTGGCGCCGGTTCGGGCTTGGGGCAGCCTCCGCGAGGCATATCGCCTCATCAATGAAGCGTTGGCACAGGCTCTCGGAGGCCTCGGTGCCCCGGTCACCCTCGCGGGTGACAACGGCACCCCGGCGTTGGACACAGGGCCGTGCTTCCTGAGCCCGGCTGGCGGTGAAGTCACCGCTCGGGGGCGGAAGCTGGTGGGGAGCGCGCAGTGCCGCATCGAAGGCGCGCTTTTGCAGCACGGCTCGATCATCCTCGACGGTGATCAGCACCTCCTCGGTCGCTTGACCGTAGGGGCGGGCCGAGCGTCTGTGGAGGACCATCCAGCCCCTGCTACGTTGTCGGGGCTCGTCGGGGAGGTTTCGAAGGCCGATGTTGCGGACTCGGTCACCCAGGCGATGCGGGGGGCCTTCGCCGGGGAATGGGTGGAGGGCGAGTACGCCGCCGACGAGTTGGCGGTGGCCGTGAGACTGGCGGCGGAGCGGTACGGTTCGACAGAGTGGACATGGAGACGATGAGATCGGCGCGTATCGCCGCCGGCCATCCCGGACGAGAGATCCGATGATATGAAGGCAGTGAGCGAAGGACGACAGGCTGGTGAGACTTCTTTCCAGCGGAAGGCCCTCACCGCGTGCGCCGTGGGCGTACTCGCCACCCTCGGCGCCTGCGACTCGGGGCCGGCGGAACGCCCCATCCCCGATGTCGCTTTCTGCCAGGAAGTCCTGCCGAGGGTGGATGCGTTCATGGCCCAGGCTCGTGAGCAGCACCCTACGCCGGACGATCCCCGGTACGGGGGCACCGCGGTCCTGGCGGGAAGTGGTGAGCTGTCCGACGGCATGAACGCCGCCGTCTCGACGGATTCCTACGCGACGCAACACCAGCAGTTCGTCAACCTCATGCCGCTCATCGACTACGACGAGACCCTCGAGCCCCGGGGCTACCTGGCCGAGTCCTTCGAGGTGGCCGACGACAACTCGTCGGTGACGTTCCGCCTTCGGCGAGACGTCTTCTGGCACGACGGCGAGCAGACGACATCTGAGGACGTCGCCTTTACGTACGATGTCGTCACGGACCCGCTCACGGCGTTTCCGAATGCGGCCTTCTGGGACAACTTCGTGAGGGGTACCGATGGCGTCGAGGTGATCGACGACTTCACGGTGCGGATCCACATGGAGCCTCACGCCGAGTTCCTCGACCCCTTCCGCTCCCTGGGGATCCTGCCGGAGCACCTCCTGGGTGACGTGCCGAGGGACCAGCTCAAGCAACACCCCTACGGCACACAGTGCCCGGTGGGCAACGGTCCGTTCGTCTTCTACTCCCACTCCGCCCAGGACCGGTGGGTCTTCGAGGCGAACCCGGCGTTCCCGGAGGCCCTCGGAGGACGTCCTTTCCTGGACCGCTACATCTACCGGGTGATTCCCGACCAGACGACGACGCTCACCGAGCTCCTGACCCAGAACGTCGACTTCTACGCGGGCGTGTCGCCGGACCAGGCCGAACGCATCATCGCCGATCCTGACACCGAGCTGATCTCCTTCCCGTGGAGGCAGTACGTCTTCGTCGGATGGAACGCCCGGCGACCTGAGCTCGCGGATCCGCGCGTCCGGCGCGCCATCACGCTGGGGACGGATCGCGAGAGCATCGTCGATGCGATTCTGCAAGGCTATGCGACGGTGGCTCACTCCAGCGTTCCGCCCTTCCACTGGGCGTTCTCGGAAGACCGCATCCAGACCCTCGACTACGATCCTGACGCCGCCCGCGCCCTTCTGACGGAGGCGGGCTGGGTCGACCGGGACGGGGATGGCGTGAGGGAGAACGCCGCGGGCGTACCGCTGTCCATCTCGGTGAAGTACAACCAGGGCAACCAGCAGCGGCAGGACATCGCCGAGCTCATGCAGTCCCAGTTGGCCGACATCGGCATCGAGATCCAGCCTCAGGTGGTGGAGTGGGCCACCCTCCTCCAGCAGATCAACTCCCCCGAGCTCAGGGACTTCGACGGGGTGGTCATGGGGTGGGTGGTGGAGTTCAAGCTCGACGACACCGACCTCTTCCACTCCGATCGTATCGATCAGCCGTACGCCTGGTCGGGCACGAACAACCCCGAGATCGATCGCCTCCTCGAGCAACTCAGCACGACGGTGGACCGGGCGCAGGCGAGAGAGCTGTGGGTGGAGTACCAGAACGTGGTCATCGAGGAGCAGCCCTATCTCTTCTTCTACTTCCCGAACCAGCTCATCGGAGCGAGTACGCGGATGCAGGGGGTAGAGATGGATCAGCGGGGCATATGGCTGAACGCCAAGGACTGGTACATCGATCCGGATCGTCGCTGAGCCGGACCGGCTTCCTCAGACCATCTAGCTGAGATGATCCAGTACGTGATCCGCCGGCTGGCTGGTGCCGTTCCGCTCGTACTTGGGATCGCCACCATCATCTTCTTCCTGGTGAGCCTGGCCCCAGGCGATCCGACGCTCCTTCTGGTGGGCCCGGGTGTGACCCAGGAAGTCATCCAGCAGCTGCGGGAGAACTTCGGCCTCGATCAACCGATCCACATTCGATATGTGAAGTGGCTGGGAGCGATGTTCACCGGGGACTTCGGCTACTCCTTCACCCACTCGCGTCCCGTGGCCGACGTGCTGAAGGAGTTCCTGCCCAACACGCTCATCCTGTCGGCTTGCGCTCTGGTGGTGGCCTTCCTCTTCGGCATCGTGCTGGGGACGATGCAGGCGGTCCGCCAATACTCGGCCATGGATTCGTCGCTGAGCGTCGTCCTCCTCTTCTTCTATTCCATGCCGTCTTTCTGGCTGGCGCTCATGCTGATCCTCACCATGAGCCTGTATGCCCGGAACGTCTGGGGCCTTCCCATCTACTTCCCGGCCTCGGGAATGATGAGTACGGACTACGACTTTCTGTCCACCGGGGCCAAGATCGCGGATCGGGCGAAGCACCTGGTGCTGCCCACCCTTTCGCTGGCGTTGGTACTCATGGCGGGCATCGCGCGCTACATGCGGGGGAGCATGCTGGAGGTGGTCCGGCAGGACTTCGTCCGGACGGCCCACGCCAAGGGGCTGCCGGAGCGGACCGTGGTGTTCAAGCACGCCCTACGGAACGCTCTCCTGCCCATCATCACCTTGGTGGGCCTCTACATCCCCTTCCTCTTCAGTGGGACGGTCTTCATCGAGACGATCTTCGCCTGGCCGGGCATGGGGAGGCTCATCGTCGACGCCATCTTCCAGCGCGACTACCCAGTGGTGATGGCCGGCGCCTTCTTCTTCGCGACGATGGTGGTGGTGGCCAACCTCGTAGCTGACCTGTTGTACGCGGTGGTGGATCCGCGCATCCGCTATGAGTGACCGCAGGATGACATCGCCGGTGGATCGCCCGGGAACGTCGACATGAACTCCGTCATGGCGGTGACGGCTCCACGCGCGGGTGGTCGGCGACCCGGTGGCCGCGCCCTTTGCGCCATCCTTCCGGGACTGCCGCAGTTGCTGGGCGGCCGGTGGGGGACGGGGACCATGGCCTTGCTTACCTGGTTGGGAACGGTGGCCATCCTGGCCACGCGCATGGATCGAGTGGTGGCCGCTCCAGGCGGAGACTGGGATGACCGGATCGCGGTGGTGACGCTGGCCGTGGCGCTCGTCGCCAGCTGGGTGTGGTCATGGCGCGAGATCTCCGCAGGGCGCCGGATCAAGTTGGTGGGTGTGAGCCAGTGGGACCTGGCGGTCCGGGCCTTCTCCAAGAACAGGACGGCGATCGCGGGGCTCATCGTCATCGTGGGTCTCTACCTCGTGGCCCTCCTCACGCCGCTGATCGCACCGCATGATCCCCTCATGCAGTACGATCTCCAGACGACACGCCTGATGAGGATGTCCGCGGGGCACCCCCTGGGGACGGACCAGTTCGCCCGCGACGTCCTGTCGCGCCTCCTCTATGGGGCTCGTATCTCGCTGAGCATCGGGTTCGTCGCCGTGGGCATTTCGCTGACCATCGGGACGCTCCTCGGGGCCATCGCCGGATTCTTCGGGGGTTGGGTCGACGGCGCCATCATGCGCTTCGTCGACATGGTGATCTCGTTTCCGCGCCTCATCCTCCTCATCACCATCATCGCCATCTTCGAGCCCTCCATCTTTCTCATCATCACCGTCCTCGGCCTCACGCTCTGGCCGTCAACGGCGCGGATTGTCCGTGGCGAGGTGCTCAGCTTACGCGAACGGGAGTTCGTGCAGGCGGCCGAAGCACTGGGGTATCCGAAGAAGAGGATCATCATGCGTCACCTGATCCCCAACGCTCTCGCTCCTGTCATCGTCGCGGCGACGCTGGGCATCGGAAACACCATCGTCCTCGAGGCTGGGCTGTCCTTCCTGGGCCTCGGCGTGCAGCCACCGACCCCTTCGTGGGGCACGATGGTGGCAGCGGGTCGCAACAACCTCCTGGGAGCGTGGTGGCTCTCCACCTTCCCGGGTCTGGCCATCGTCTTCACGGTCCTCTCGTTCAACCTCGTGGGCGATGGCTTGCGGGATGCCATGGACCCGAGGCTTCGCTCATGAGCGTGGACGCTCTCCTCTCCGTCCGCGATCTGCGCACGTGGTTCCACACCGACCAGGGCGTGGCCCGCGCCGTCGACGGCGTGTCCTTCGATGTCCGTCCGCAGGAGACGCTGGGTATCGTCGGGGAGTCCGGGTGCGGGAAGACGGTTACGTCGCTCTCTATCCTCGGCCTCCTTCCCCAGCCTCCGGCGAAGATCGAGGACGGTAGCTCGATTCGTTTCGGCGGCGAGGAACTGGTGGGAGCGTCCCAGCGCCGGATGCGAAGCCTTCGGGGCAACGAGATCTCCATGATCTTCCAGGAGCCCATGAGCTCCCTCAACCCGGTCTATCGAGTAGGCGACCAGATCGGCGAGGCACTCCGTCTCCATCGGGGGATGGATCGCAGGGCGGCCCGTGCCGAGGCGGTCCGGCTCCTGGGGGAGGTGGGGATTCCCGAGCCCGCGCGCCGTGTGGACGAGTACCCCCACCAGCTTTCGGGGGGGATGCGCCAGCGGGTGATGATCGCCATGGCCCTTTCGTGCGAGCCGAAACTCCTCATCGCCGACGAGCCCACGACGGCTCTGGACGTGACCATCCAAGCTCAGATTCTCGATCTTCTGGCGAGTCTCCGAGAGAACCACGGGATGGCGGTGCTCCTCATTACCCATGACCTGGGCGTGGTCGCGGAGGTGTGCGACCGTGTCGTGGTCATGTACGCGGGCCAGGTCGTCGAAACGGGTACGGTCTACGAGATCTTCGAGGATCCCCGGCATCCTTATACACGAGGCCTCCTGGATTCCTTGCCCTCGGTGGACGACCCGGGCCAGCGTCTGCGCTCCATCCCCGGTACCGTCCCCAATCCCATCGCGTGGCCGGCGGGGTGCCGGTTCCACGAGCGGTGTCCGGTGGCGGTCGAGGGGTGCGAGAAGCCCCAGGAGCTCGTCGAGCTGGGGCCGGATCGAGGGGCGCGCTGCTGGAGAGTGAAAGCGTGAGCGCGGTCGGTGAGGGCGGGATGGCCGTCCCTGGCCAGGAAGCGCCCGTCCCTGGCGAAAGTGCGCCCGTTCCCGCCGCCTCGAAGCTGCCCATCGATCGCGCTGGCCCACCCCTCCTGAGCGTCCGCGGCTTGAAGAAGCACTTCCCCATCCGAAAGGGGACGTTCGGACGTGTGGTCGGTCAGGTGAAGGCCGTGGACGGTGTGGACTTCGATCTCTGGCCTGGGGAGACCCTCGGCCTCGTGGGTGAGTCGGGCTGCGGGAAGTCGACCACGGGCCGGGCCGTGCTCCGCCTCCTGGAGCCCACCGACGGGACGGTCCACTACGATGGGCAGGACGTGCGGGCCCTGGACAAGGAGGGACTCCGGAAGCTCAGGCGTCGAGCCCAGTTCGTGTTTCAGGACCCCTTCGGCTCCTTGAATCCGCGAATGTCCGTGGGCGCGATGCTCGAGGAGGCGCTGAAGGTGCATGGCCTCGGGGGTCCCAACCGACGGGATCGGGCGGTGGAACTCCTGGAGCGCGTGGGGCTCCGTTCCGAACACATCGATCGCTACCCCCACGAGTTCAGCGGCGGTCAGCGGCAGCGGCTGGGGATCGCCCGAGCTCTCTCCGTGGAACCCGACTTCCTGGTCCTCGATGAGCCGGTCAGCGCCCTCGATGTGTCGGTCCAGGCTCAGGTTGTGAACCTCCTGGAAGACCTCCAAAGGGAACTGGGTCTGACCTACCTCTTCATCGCACACGACCTCGCCCTCGTGGAGCACGTAAGCGACCGGGTCGCGGTCATGTATCTGGGGCGGATCGTGGAGACCGCGTTCTCCGACGACCTGTACCGCGACCCCCGGCATCCTTACACCCACGCACTTCTGTCCGCGGTCCCGAGGCCCGACCCTGCTGGCCGGGAGAGGAGGGAGCGGGTGGTTCTGTCGGGGGACGTGCCGAGCCCCAGCGACCCACCTTCCGGATGCCCCTTCCATCCCCGCTGTCCGAACCCCCGGAAAGACGAGAAGTGCAGCACCGTATATCCTCATGCGGAAACGGCGGGGAATGGCCATTCTGCGGCGTGTCATCACCCTTATTTCAAGGTCTAAACAGGGGTTGACACGTTTTCTGGGCTCTGCCATGTTGCGAGCCTCTTGAGCCCCCGCCCTTCCTCCGGAGACTCGGTCGGAAGGGCTCTGTCTCGATAACGCGAAGAAAACCTGGCTGGAGGTCCCCTTGGTCCAACTGTACGCTGCCCTGCTTCAGATCCCGGGCATTGATGCTCCCGAATTGACGTGGCAGGAGCAGATGTCCACGAACTGGGAAGGAATGGGCTTCATGCGGTGGCCGCTGGCCTTCTGTCTCGGGCTCGGCATCATCGTCATCATCTGGAAGTTCATTTCGCTCACCGCGAAGGCTTCCAAGACGAAGCGCATCCTCAAGGACGTGGACGAGCTTCTCGTTCAGCAGCGCATCCGCGAGGCCCTCGAACTCACGCGGGATACCGATTCCCCGGCCGCGAACATCCTCTACGCCGGCCTCGAGCGCCATGAAGAGGGTACTGATCGCGTCATGAAGGCCATCGAGAACCAGGGCCTCATCGAGATGAGCAAGCTCGAGAAGGGCCTCGTCGTTCTTGCGACGCTGACGAACATCGCGCCGCTTCTCGGCTTCCTCGGGACTGTGATCGGAATGATCATCGCGTTCCAGTCCATCGAGCAGGCTGGCGAGGTCGAAGCCACGCTGGTTGCCGGTGGGATCAAGGTCGCCCTGCTGACGACGGCCGCTGGTCTGGTCATCGCGATTCCGGTGTCCGTGGGCCACAACTACTTCGTGGCTCGAATCGACAGCCTCGTCATCGACATGGAGGAGTCGGCCCAGAAGATGGTCGACATGCTCCACGCCATCGAGACGGGTCGCGCCGGCTGAAATCCGGCAGCGCCGCTCGCGCGGCGCCGATCCAGCTTAGCGTGAACAAGAGGTCACTCCCAAAGGGGGGTGACCTCTTGTTCATTCGGTCAATTGGACCTCACCGTCACCCTTCCAGGTCAATCGACTCCACTTCAAGGGCGGAAGGGAGATCCTGGTTGCGGTGAGGACGTGACGCTTCCCCATGCGTTCGAGACTTCGGATGGAAGCGCGGTTGCCTGCTTCGACGAACACCAGTTGTGAGGGACGCCCCTCGTGTCGCGCCCGAGCAATCTGGGCGGCGTCGAGCTGGGCGATGATGCCCTGGCCGCGGAAGTCGTCCGAGACGAAACCATCGTATCCGAGGACCTCGTCGTCGCGAAGGTGCAGAGTCGCGTCGATCTCGGAGATGCGGAATGGACGCGACGCTCGCCAGGCGTAGCCGACCGGCTGTCCACCGCAACGAGCGATGGCGACGGAGTCTCCACAGTGGAACCGTCGCTCGACTTCGGCGAGATCGTTGTTGCCGATCATTGCGAGGGCCGCTCGGGCCTCGAAGTCGCAGCCGGGACCCGTGAAGACCTTGATGGACAGGCGTGCGTTGGGGTCCGGTGCCTCCGTCCCAAACGCCCGGAAGACCCGGATCCGCCGCACTTCGATGGCCCATTTCAGGAGGGCCGCCAGGACGCGGACGAGCAAGCCGGACGCTCCTCGCCTCCGTAGAGCGCCCACGAGATCGGACCAACGTGGAAAGAGGTGTTGGTACGATTGGCCGGCCGCCATGGCCTGGCGCCGCATGCGCAGGAGCTCCCCGACATGTCCGACGGTTTGATGGAAGTCCATCGCGTCCACCCATCGTGCTGGCTGGGAACGAAACGGTGCCATCGCTCGTCTCAGGCCGGCGCTGACCAGCCGATTGATCTGGAAGAGCGGTATCCCGAAGACCGGCGAGTTCGAGATCCCCGGAAAGAGTCGCGCGTTCCCACGGCCGCATCTGCGGGCCCTCCGAAGGAGCGTATCCCGTTGCACCTGATCCGGTCGAAGGACATGGTGCACCACGGCTTCCGGGACATGTATGAAGGGCTGTCCTGAGCGAAACAGGCGGAGGAGCAGCTCGACCTCACTCCCCATGGCGTAGTCCGGGCCGGCCGGTCCGATGGTCGGGTCGAACGTCTGTGAGCCCAACGTGGCCGCCCGAATCATCATGTTCGGCCCCAGCGGTGTTTCCGACGTCGGCCCCTGGTCCGGACGGGGAAGATGCCAGGAGAAGGCCCACCGGCCGTGCCGGAAGTCGGCTCGGGTCAGCCAGTCGGGTGTACCGCGGGGAAACCGCGGCACGACGGCACCTCCGAAGAGGCCGTCGGACGGCCAGCGGTCCGCAGCCGCCACGAGCTCACGGAGCCATCCGCTTTCGGGGACGCAGTCGTCGTCCGTGAAGACCAGCAGCTCGCCGCGCGCCTGAGGGAGAGCTCGGTTGAGGGCTCGATTCTTCCCAGGCGAGGGCTCTGCGAGGTGAACGAGGGGGAGTACCTCGGTAAAGGCTCGGATGACCTCGGGCGTCCGATCCGTGCTGCCGTTGTCTACGACCAGCACCTCCCATGAAGGAGCCTGCCGAGGGAGCCGGGCCAGGGCGTCGAGTGTTCGCGAAAGGGAATCCGCGCGATCTCGCGTCGCGATCAGGACGCTGACACGGGGGTTGTCCGAGCCCGCAGTCATGGTCGCCGGCCCTGGTCGAGGTATGGGTTCTGCTGCGGCACGGCCTTCCCATGGCTCTGTGGCGGTGTGGCTGTACATATGTTTATAGTGATGACTCAGACAACCCTGTCGTCCCGCATCCCCTCGCGCCACAGCGCATGATCGCCCGCCCCCTCTTCACTTTGCTGGCCATGACGGGCCTTTTCGGGGCCACCGTCTCCTACACTTCGTCGTCGGAGGAAGCGGCCACCTCGACTGTCCTCACGGTCTCCGACTCGGCCCTCGACGAACTGGCCGCCGGCCGCTTCTGGCACGCTGCCCGGATCATGCGTGCAGAGGGTGCTGCCGATGGCGCACCCGCCGATGTCCTGACCCTCGCCCGGGCGGAAGCGGGTTGGCTCAACTGGCCTGCCGTCCTCGACCTTCTCGAGACCGCCGATTGGATCGGCTCGGTGGAGTCCGGCCAGGGGCTCTACCTGCTGGGCCGCGCCTTCGAGGATCGTGCGCGTTGGAGTGAAGCGGCGGATGCGTACTTCCAGTATCGGGGAAGAGCGAGCCCCACCGATGCCGATGGGTTCGCGAGTCTGGCTCGGGCCGCTCGCTCGGCCTGGAACGCTGGAGACATCGAAGCGGCGCACCGGGCTCTGGCTGCCCTCCGCCCCGCTCCCCACGTTCGCAGTTGGATGGCCTCGGAGCTCGCCCTGGCAGCCGCCGAGGCGGGTGACGTCGACGGCGTGCGGCGTCTGTCGACCCACGCCGTGGAGCCGGCGGCTGCGGGAACATTGTGGCGAGCGGGCGCCGACGCCTACCTCGCCGCGGGAGATTCGGAATCGGCTCGGGACCTCTTCGCACGCCTTCGGACGACGGTGGCCGAGGGGCTGGAGCCGGAAGCCACCGTGGCCCTGGGCCGGTTGACCGTCGCGGCTGGAGACACCGCCACGGGCCGGTCCCTCCTTCTGGAAGGCTTCGCGACCGCATTGGGAGGCGCCCGAACACGCGCAGCGGGCGCCTTGGTGGACCTCGGTGGCCACGACCTCGAAGCGTGGCTGGAGTTGGCGAGCGTCCTGAGTCGGGCGGGAGACGGTGCCCGGGCGCTGCGGGCATACGACGCGGCGCACAGCTCGGCCCAGGCTGGTGCGACGTTGCCCGAAATGGCACGCCTCGAGCGTGCTCGTCTCATGTCCACGGTCGGCAGTCGCCAGGAGGAGGCCCTGGAGGAGTTCCGTGGCCTCCGGGAGACCACCGAGTCGGAGCGGATAGGAGCCCGCAATCTCGAGTTGTGGATGCAGATGCGTTCCCGCCAGGGGATGACATCGCAGGTGAACACGCTGCGGCGGTGGATTCTCGACGAGTACCCGCGCAGTGGAGCCGCCGCCGAGGTGGCGTGGGGGCAGGCCTACAACGCCGAGGCCCGGGGCGCTCTCGACACCGCGCTGGACCACTACGCTTTCCTCATCGAGAACGTTCGGACCCACAGCCGGGCGGGCCAGGCCAGGATGCGTTCCGGTCAGATCCACCTGCGTCGTGGCGACCTCCAGGCCGCGGCCGAGGTCTACGAGCAGTATCTCGTCGACTTTCCTGACGGTCGACGGTGGCAGGAGGCGGCGTACTGGGCGGGTCGGACCCGCCTGGAGCTCGGTGACACCGCCGCGGGCGAAAGCCACCTCCGCCACGTACTCACCCAGCCGGTGGAGTACTACGCGGTCATGGCCGCCGACCTCCTGGGTGTGGACTTCGAGGTGGACATGCCTGCCGGCGAAGGTCCCGAGGAGCCGGGCTGGTTGACGGAAGGGTTGGCCCGCCTGGACATGCTCACGGAAGCCGGCCTGGAGCCGGGTGCCGAAGCCGAGATCGCACGCCTCCGGGCTCGTGCTGGCGACGCTCGCGGACCCCGGCTTCGCCTGGCCCAGGCACTCATCGACCGGGGCCGCACCATCGATGGCATCAACCTCGGGTGGGCCATCCTGGAGGATGAAGGGTCATGGGACCGGGAGATCCTCCATGTCACCTATCCCTTCCCCTACCGGGAGCTCGTTCGCAGGGAAGCGGAGGAGTGGGGCATCGATCCGTTCATGATGGCGGCCATCATCCGCCAGGAGTCGGCCTTCAAGGCCGACATCGTCAGCCACGCCGGTGCTATCGGTCTCATGCAGGTCATGCCTCCGACAGGAGCTCAACTCGCGCGTGCCCACGGTCCCGACGGCTTCACCGATGCGTCGCTGACCAAGCCCGAGGTGAACCTGCACCTGGGGGCTGCCTTCTTCGTGGACATGAGCCGCCGGTACGATAACGAGCTGCCCCTGGTCTTGTCCGCCTACAACGCCGGTCCCACACGGGCCACGCGGTGGCGGCGCTACCCGGAGGCCTCCGACCCTCTCCGGTTCACCGAGCGCATTCCCTTCACCGAGACCCGTGGCTACGTGAAGAACGTCCGTCGGAATCTCGGGCTCTACCGGGTGCTGTACGGGCAGGATTGAGGGGTCGACTGGCGCTTCCGCCCTCGAGGAACGCCCGTGGTACCTGGCCCTTCCGGGTGATGGCTTGCGAAGTCGGTGACCCCGTGGGCAAAATTGGAGAACGACGCCCTGCGGGGGGTCGCCCGTAAACTCAGTAGTCGGAGGTAACGGCATGAAAGGGACCGTAAAATGGTTCAACGACTCGAAAGGGTACGGCTTCATCGAGCAACCCGATGGTGAAGACGTCTTCGTCCACTTTTCGGCCATCGAGGCGGAGGGGTTCCGAACCCTCGCCGAGGGCGAAGAGGTGGAGTTCGAGATTCGAGACTCCGACAAGGGACCGCAGGCGGCGAGTGTAGTTCGAGCCTAGCGCTCCCCAGATCGGAAGGTCCCGCCGGGCTCCGCGACTTGGGTCGCGGGGCCTTTTTTTTCATGCCGGTCCCCCTCGCGTCGCACGGGTGGAGGAGCTTTTCTATCTTCCGGGCTCGTCTCGGCCGCCGGGGAGGCCCCACCGCCACCTGGCTCACCTTCTCGCACCCGACCCTCAGGACCCGCTGCCCTTGCAGATCCCCCCGAAGACCAAGCCGCGCATCTTTCTCATCGATGCGTACGCTCTCATCTACCGGTCGTACTACGCCTTCATCAGCAGGCCTCTGACGAACTCGGCGGGGGAGAACACCTCGGCGCCCTTCGGCTTTACCCGCTTCCTCCTGGACATCCGCCGCGACTTCGAGCCGGACTACATCGCCATCGTCTTCGATTCCGGGGATTCGTTTCGCGACGAGATCTACCCGGAGTACAAGGAGACCCGCGAGAAGATGCCCGACGACCTCCGGGCGAGCCTGAAACACATCCGGACCATCGTCGAGGGCTTCAACGACCCGGTGGTGGAGCTCGAGGGGTACGAGGCCGACGACGTCATCGGCACGCTGGCCCTCCAGGCCCGCGATGCAGGGCTCGAGGCGGTCATCGTCTCTGGCGACAAGGACTTCTACCAGCTGGTCCAGCCGGGCATCCACCTCATGAATCCCGGGCGGGGTGGGGCCCAGGGTGTGGCCGCCGAATGGGTGACCGAGGACAACGCCGACGAGAAGTTCGGGATCCCGCCGCGACAGGTCGCCGACTACCTGGCACTGGTGGGTGACTCGTCGGACAACGTCCCCGGTGCACGAGGCATCGGACCGAAGACGGCGGTGAAACTGCTTGCCGAGCATCCCGACATCGAGACGCTCCTGGAGCACGTAGACGACGTGTCGCCGACCCGTGCCCAGAACTCCCTGCGCGACAACGCCGACGAGGTGCGCCTCTCGAAGCGGTTGGTCACCATCATGACCGACCTCGGTATCCAACTGGACCTGGATGCCTTGAAGGTCCGTGAGCCCGACGCCGAGGCGCTGCGCGACGTCTTTGTCGAGCTCGAGTTCCGCCGTCTGGCGGACGAGTTCGCCACTCAGGCCCAAGGGAGTGCACTGGGTTCGGCGGCCGTGGACGAAGCCGAGGTGGAGGTCGACTACCGTGTGGTGGATGTGGTGGCGGACGTCGGGGGTGTGGTGGCGGCCGTCCGGGAGGCGGGGCAGGTAGCCCTTGCCGTGATGCCGTCCGCAGGAGACCCCCTGCGGGGGAGGCCGGTGGGGTTGGCGCTCTCTGTGGAACGTGGGTCCGCCTGGTACCTGCCCCTGGGCCACGAGCAGCCCTTCGAGCTGACTTTCGAAGGCGAGGAGGGGCGTGGGCCGGTGAAGAACCTACCGGACCTCGACGATCCGGCGATGGCCGAGTTGAGGGCCGTTCTAGAGGATGCGTCCGTGGCCAAGGTCGGCCACGACCTGAAGCGATCGACGCTCGCCTTCTCGACCGTCGGCGTCGCTCTCGAGGGACTGTCCTTCGACGTGATGATCGCTAGCTACGTCCTCGATCCCGGCCGCAGGGACCACGAGATCAAGACACTCTCCATGGAGATCTTCGGGCACAAGCCCCTGGAGCGGTCGGACCTCGTCGGGAGCGGCAGGAGCAAGATCCCCGCGGTCGAGGTGTCGGTTGAGCGGGCCCGGGACTACCTGTGCGAGTTCGTGGATATCACCTGGCAGCTCACCGGGCATCTGCGAGAGAAACTCGACGAGGTGTCCCTGATGCATCTCATGGACGAACTCGAGATGCCATTGGTCCCGATCCTCACGCGCATGGAGCTGGCCGGGATCGGTATCGACGAGGACTTCTTCGAAGGGATGCGCGTCAAACTCAAGGGCGAACTGGACCTCATCGAGGACGAGATCTACAAGCTGGCCGGTGGCGACTTCAACTTGAACTCGACCCAGCAACTCCGGCAGATCCTCTTCGAGAAGCTGGAGCTTCCCGTCCTCAAGAAGACGAAGACGGGACCCTCCACCGATGCGTCGGTCCTGGAAGAGCTGGCGGCCATGGGACACGACGTTCCCCGGCTCATGATGGAGTACCGCGAGTTGGAGAAGCTCCGCTCCACCTACGTATCTGCCCTACCGAAGCTGGTGAACCCCCGCACGAACCGGATCCACACCAGCTTCAACCAGACGGTGGCGGCTACTGGTCGGTTGTCTTCCAGCGACCCGAACCTCCAGAACATTCCCATCCGGACTGCTCTGGGCCGGGAGATTCGCAAGGGGTTCGTGGCCGCCGATGGCACGGTCCTGCTCGGCGTCGACTACTCTCAGATCGAGCTACGCGTCCTGGCCCACTTCTCAGGCGATCCGGCCTTCGTCACGGCCTTCACCAAGGGCATCGACGTTCACCGCCAGACGGCGTCGGTGATTTTCGACGTGCCTGTGGAAGACGTTTCGGCGGCCCAGCGCGGTCAGGCGAAGACGGTGAACTTCGCCACCCTCTACGGGCAGGGCCCTTTTTCGTTGGCGCGGCAACTCGGCATCAGCCGGGAAGAGGCGAAGGAGTTCATCGCCACGTACTTCGAGCGCTTCCAGGGAGTGCGCGACTTCCTCGACGCCCAGGTGGAGCAGGCCAAGGAGTCGGGGTACGTGGAGACCCTCATGGGCCGCCGCCGGTACGTGCCCGAGCTTCGCGCCCGGAACTGGAATGTGCGCCAGTTCGGCGAGCGCGTGGCTCAGAACACGCCCATCCAGGGCACCGCAGCCGACATGATCAAGAAGGCCATGATCGACGTCCAGGCCGGCCTCGACGCGTCGAACTATGCCGCCACCATGCTCCTCCAGGTCCACGACGAGCTCCTCTTCGAGGTGCCTGAGGGTGAAGTCGAAGGCGTCCGGGATCTGGTGGTGGGACGGATGGAGGGAGCGGTGGAGCTCAACGTCCCGGTGGTGGCGGAGTGGGGCGTGGGCAAGAGCTGGTACGACGCGAAGGACTAGGAGCCGTCCGCCACCGTCTCAGCCATCGAGAGGATCTGATCGCGGGTCAACTCCATCGAATGGACTTCCTTTGCGTGCTTGCTCACGGCGGCGACGAGGGCGTCGTCGTTGGTCTCTTCGATTGTGGCGCCGCAGTCGCAGTCCACTTTCTTGTTCGCCATCGCTGAGTCTCCTCGTTTCGGGTCTTGTCGTGTAGCGGACGGGCGAAGAGTATCACGCCACCATTGGCACCCGCTTGGCACGCGATTGCCTACCGATTGGAGGACATCCGTGGCGCGAATCCACCTATCTGGTCATATGGCTCTCGAGGTCGAGGGCGGCGTCGCTCGTTCGAAGGAGTTTCCTGGCAGGCAGGGTCGCGAGGCGTTCGCCTATCTCACCATCAACCGGCGAGATCTCGTCACCCGCGCCGCCCTCGCCGACGCCCTTTGGGGGGACCGGCTCCCTGACTCCTGGGGAGCAAGCCTCAGCGCCATCGTCAGCAAGATCCGAGCGGTTCTGGGACGGTATGGGCTGGACGGGAACGAGACGCTGGTGACCGACGATCACTGCTACTCGTTGCGTCTGCCCCCTGGGACCTGGGTGGACCATGAAGTCGCCTTCGATGCGATTCATCAGGCGGAGACAGCCTTGAGCGCCTCTGAGCCGGGTCGGGCATACGGGCCCTCCGCCGTGGCGCATCACATCGCGCGCCGGCCCTTCCTTCCGGGGGCGGAGGCGCCCTGGATCGAGCACCGGCGGGAAGCCTTGGCCAACCTCCTGATTCGGGCGCTGGAGTGCCGGGCCACGGTCTATTTGTGGAACCAGGAGCACACCCTGGCCGTCGAGGCGGCTCGCGAGATCATCGCTCGGCGACCCTTCAGAGAGAACGGCTATCGACTGCTCATGCGAGCCCATGGGGCGGCGGGCAATTCCGCTGAGGCGCTCCGGACGTACGAAGAGTGTCGGTCGTTCATCGCCGAGGAACTCGGGGTGTCCCCGTCGCAGGAGACGCGCAGGGTGCGCGACGAGATCCTCCGGGAGCTCTAGGGCGCGTTCGGCTCCGCCCGAGAATCCGTCCCGTCTCTCCATCCCCCCGCCCCACCGCCTGTCCGAACCTCACTGTTCAGAGCCCACGTGGGGACGTGGGCCAGGCACTCGAGACGGGGAGGAATCCCAATGGCGCGGTCCGTGAACAAGGTCACACTCATCGGCAACGTGGGGCGTGACCCGGACATTCAGACCACAAAGAGTGGCACCAAGGTCGCCCACTTCTCACTGGCGACGAACCGGCGTGCACCGGCCACGTCCGACGAGGAGGAGCGGACCGACTGGCATCGCCTCACTCTCTGGAACCGGCAGGCCCAGTTCGCCGAGGACTACATCCGGACCGGCGACCGGATCTACGTCGAGGGTCGCATCGAGTACGACTCCTACGAGCGCGACGGGGTCGTCATCCCGACGTCGGAGATCCACGTCCGAGAGGTCGTGCGGCTGAACTCCAAGGGCCTCGACGCCGACGGAGCCGAGGAGATCGACGAGGCGGCCTGAGCGCCGTTGCTCGACGGGGATGATCCTGTTCGGCCGACTGGGGGCGATGTACTGGGAGCCGACGCTTCTCACCGGAGGCGGGCGCGGGTTCGGGGTGCGAAACCCGCGCCCGCCTTGGGTCATTCTCCTCCCGCTATAACCAACTACGGAACTGCGGAGCCACCGAGAACACGGCCTCCCACCCATCGCCCCACAGCGCCCGCCCGACATCCACTCTCATAGCGTCGTAGCCGAACGACAGCCCAAGCCCGGCCGATCCGCGCAGACCCGACGAGCCGGTCACCCCCCAGTCGATCGGAAGTGTGGCGCCCTCGAGGTAGGTGGCGCCAAGGGCAGTGAACGCTCTGACACCCAGGTAGGGACTCCACACCGGCACGGTCGTCTCGACGCGGGCGAGCCAATACGCGTTGCCGCCGAAGGCCCGGTAGTCATGCCCGGGAAGCGTATGCCGGCCCCCGATGAGGTGGAACGTCTGCGGCGGAGCGCCGGAATCGGTATAGGCACCCGACACGGACACCCGTCCGGACCAGCGCTCGCCCGGGTCCTCGAAGTCCCACCAGCTCTCCACCGCCGCAGAGCCGAAGGCCCGCTCGTTCATGTAGCCACCGGTGAGGGTCAGGGCGGTGCGACCACCGGCCGGAAGGCCCGTACGGAGGGTCGTAGCGACGGCGGCGATGGTCCCCTCCTCGATGGAGCGTACCGGTCGGAACTCACTGTCAGGGCCTGAGACCACGTCCTCGGCGGCGAGATGCTCCTCGACGGCGACGCGCACGGACAGCTTGGGCGCCGGCCTCCGCTCGAGGAGGAGTGTGGCGCCACGGCGGAAGAACGGGTCGAGGTAGTCCTTGTCGCCGGACGCCGAGGAAATGGAGTTCTCGAGCGGCGTCGCACCTGGATGTCCGCCGATGTCGCCCATGGCATCGAAGTAGGCGTCGAGAGTCGGGACGAAGCCGCTTCCTTCCCGATTGAGGCTCAGTGCTCCAGAGGGCCGCTCGCGCCCAATCGCGTAGCCGGCGGTGGTCCGGAGCTGAAGATCGCCGTGGGGCCGGAGGGTGAGGCCGGCTCCGACGAAGACCCCTTCGGCACGGTTGTAGCGCGCGAAGTCGGACAGCCGAGCGGCGTGGAGGCGGAAACGGCTGAGTCCACTGAGTACTTCGTCCTCGACCACTTCCCGCACCTGGGTGCGGACCTCTTCCATGGTTGGGGACGGGCCGATGCCGCCGTTCTCCTCGAGGTCCGCGAAGATGCCACGCTCGAACCGAAAGGCTCGCTGCTGGTTGGGCGAGACCGTGCGAACGCCCCGCCCCCACATCAGGTCGTCGGAGATCTCGACGTTGAACTCGTAATCCCGGATGTCGAACGTCGTCCGGATGGTGCTCCCGGCCATGAAGTCCAGGTATGGGATCTCCCGCCGGATCTCCACTTCCTGCCGGTAGGGAAGCCAATGGCTCGCCATCCACAGGGCGTTGTCCAGTGAGATCCTGATGTAGTCCAGCTGCCCGTCCACGTACGACGCCGGCGTGAAGGAGAAATTCATCCTCACGACGGCCGCCCGATCCCGATCCACGAAGACCGTGCCGACGTAGCCCGGGGCACCGAGGTCCTTGGGACGCACCGAGAGCTCATAGACCCGGACGACCTCCTGTCCACCGGCGTAGCTCAGGCGCAGGGAATCGGTGAGGGCATAGTCGTAGGTCGCCTCCGCCCCGGGTGCCAGGGGGTGGATCACCGCTTCGACCTCATCGCCGTCTCCGAGCCGAATGAAGTCGCCGAAGTCGTCCTGGACGACGGTGAGGTGATCGACGTGGTAGCGGATGCTGGTGGGTAGCACCCGTTCGTCACGCCGACCGACGATCCACTGTTGCGTCTCGTTGGGGGCCCGCCAATAGAGGTCCAGCGCGACCTGGTCGCCCTTGACCAGGACCTGCTGGACCGAATCCGCCCGGTCGACGAAGAAGTACACGTTGCCGACCGCACGGGCCTGGTACGACGTCAGCGCCGAATCGACGGTCACGGACTGCCGCTGCTCCCGCGCCCGTTCGACGAGGCGGAGGGCGAGGGCGTCGTTCCAGCGGATGCCGGACGTCGCCTTCTCGGTGGCGACGGCCTGTGTGGGCTCCTGGGCGGCGAGAGGCGTGGCCGCAAGCAGGATCGCCAGGCCGGACAAGACCGTCCGACCCCAATGGGGCCCCCGACGCAATTGAGTGCTCATCGAAGACTGGTACGTGGGCTTGATGGGGCAGTTCCCCGCGGACCGGTGCTGTTGACGCGATCCGACGCCCCGGGTTCTCCGCTCGAACGCGAAGAGGCCCCGCCGCCGTGGCAGGGCCTCTTGGACACCGTCTGGTGCGCGTCGGCTAGTGCGCGTTCCAGAACCCCGAGAGCGACTCGCCGTGCGGGCTCTCGCGAAGCTTCTCGAAGGCGCGGTTGCGGATCTGGCGAATCCGCTCGCGGGTCACACCCAGAAGAGACCCGATCTCTTCGAGCGTGCGCTCCTCACCGTCGTCGAGCCCATAGTACAGGTAGAGGATCTTCCGTTCACGTTCCGTGAGATAGCTCTCGAACATCGTCTCGAGGAACTCACGTCGAGCGATGGCCTCCACGTCCTGCTCGATGTCCGCAGCCGCAGCACCGGCGAAACGCTCGCCGAAACTTGCGCTGTCCCGGTCCCCGCGGTCGATGGGCGCGTCGAGGCTCAGCTCCGAGGCGGCGACCCGACGGAGCGCCCGGATGGTGTCCACGGGCTCGTCCATCTCGTCGGCGATCTCCTGGTCGGTGGGTGTTCGGCCCAACGACTGGGTGAGTGCCGTGTTCGTCCTGGCCAGCTTGGCCAGGTTCGAATTCTGATTGAGAGGGATGCGGACCGAGCGGGTCTGCTCGGCGAGGGCCTGCAGGACAGTCTGTCTGATCCACCACACGGCGTAGCTGATGAACTTCACGCCCTTGTCTGGATCGAACTTCTTGACTGCCTTGAGAAGTCCCTCGTTGCCGATGCACACGAGCTCGGCGAGTCCAAGTCCCCGTCCCTGGTACTTCTTCACATAGGAGATGACGAAGCGGAGGTTCGCGGTGACGAGGCGTTCGGCGGCTTCCTTGTCGCCTACACGCGCCCGTCGAGCCAACTCGCGCTCTTCGCGGGGGTCCTGAATGAGGGGGTACTTCTCAACGTCCTGCAGGTACTGGTCGAAGGAGTCCAGGCCACGAGAGGAAGAAAACATTCGTTTTTTCCGATCCTCGGTCTGCGGGTCGATGAGGGACTGATCCGGAAGACGCTCACCCCTATCGTCCGCGTGAGGACTGGCTTTTCAGGGCCGTGGGGGGACCAGTGATAAATATTTCAGGGTGAAAATGAAGGTATAAATGCCTGTTTCCAGGGTCAAAGGTTTTTTTTTCTCGCCTCATCGACCCCAGAGACTATCGGACGGTCGCACCTTATTCTGAAGCGGATGCTCCGGACGTGAACTCCGCCTCCAGACTTTCGGTGCTCGGTCCCGACCAGCCGACCACGAGAACGCCCGCTCCTTCCTCGGCTCCCAGATCGATCCTCCGATAGAGGTCGCGGTCCCGCACCGAAGTCGCGGCCCTGTCGCCGAGGTCCACCCTATGCGGTCCTTGTCGTCTCCTGTACAGGAAGAGCGGCCGCCCTCCTCGAACCATGATCCACCCCCGGGCGAAGCGGGGCGCCCCAGGCAGTCGCCATGCTCCCGCCGGGCATCCACGCAACGCATCACCGTCGCGAAATGAACTCGCCACCCACTCGGGTAGCTCGTCACTGCGTCGCCACCTGCGTATGCCGAGGGTCCGGAATATTCGATCGAGGCCGAGGCGCACCGCGTAGGCGAAGGCGCGGCCGTGAGATCGCGCTATGGGAGCGGTGACGAGAAGCAGGAGGCCGGCCAGGGCGGCGGACCAGACGGGGATGTCCAACGCCAGAGAGACGATCCCGAGCACCGCGACGTCTTCGGCCACCGAGACGAGGAGGGCCGAAGGTGCCTTCGACTCGGTGCCCCCGGGATCCCGGAAGTCCCTGAGGACCCAGGCGCCCGTTCGCACCGAGTGGGCCCATGACGCCAGAACTCCGCCAAGGATGGCGCCCATCAGGATCACCCCCAGTCCCTGGCCGTCCAACAGCAAGAGGGCGATGAGCGCCCCGGACACCGGTCGGATGACCGCGTGGAGGGCGTTCCATACCAGGGCAGCCAGCGGATACCGGTCGGAGGCGAACTCGGCGATGTAGAAGGCTCCGACGGTGATGAGCACGAAGGGTGAGTCGAGATCACCCAGGGCGCCGGGTAGAGGCGCGTCCCACAGCCCCGTGGTGGGGGCGGCCCCGATGAAGAGAAGCGTCAGGTAGAGGTCGACACCGGCTGCCAACGCCAGCGCGGGCAGCACCAGGAGCTCGACAGGAAGCTCGGTCACGACTGCGTCTCGGCTCGGGCGGAACGGGCGGTTGGCTTCAGCTCTGCACCTCGGGTCGAGTGAGAAGCGGCGACGATCACGCCTGCACCTCGGGACGGGTCAGGCATAGAACGGCATTGATGCCACCGAAGCCGAAAGAGTTGGTGAGGGCGACATCGACCCTCGAGTCGCGCCCACCCCGTGCATCCTTCCCACCGCGTGCATCCTGGCCGCAGCCCGCTCGATCACCGCGGCTCGCGACGTCGTCACCCTCCGGGTCTCGGCGGCGGCCGGAGCCCGCGCCATCCGCGCTGTCGGTCCTCTCCGTCACATAGTCCAGGTCACACCCTTCGCCCGCCTCTTCGAAGTTCAGCGTCGGCGGGACCCAACCGTCCGCCAGGGACAGGCATACGATGGCCGCCTCGATGGCGCCGGAGGCCCCCAGGGCGTGTCCATGGAACGGCTTGGTGGCCGAGACCGACACGTCGTCGGCCCGTGCACCCAGGGCCTGTCTGATCACAAACGACTCCGTCTGGTCGTTGAGCATGGTGGACGAGCCGTGGGCGCTGACGTGATCGACGGTGGAGGCGGGAAGGCCTGGCTGTCTCAAGGCATCCGAAATGGCGGCGGTGGCCATCCGCCCGTCGGGCCTTGGTGCCGCCATGTGGTAGGCGTCGTTGTTGGTCCCGTAGCCGGCGACCTCGGCGTAGATGCGCGCGCCTCTAGCCTCGGCCCGGCCCCGCTCCTCGAGAATGAGGACGCACGCGCCCTCACCCATGACGAAGCCGTCGCGTTGCGCGTCGAATGGGCGGCAGGCGGCGCCGGGATCGTCGTTTCGCTTGCTCATGGCACGAAGCGCCGCAAAGGCCCCGTAGCAAACGGGCGCCAAGGGCGCGTCGGCTCCGCCGGCCAGCGCCACATCGACGACCCCCTCGCGAATGAGCCGAGCGGCCTCCCCGATGGCCATGGTGCCGGCGGCGCAACTCATGGCGTTGGTCGAGTTGGGCCCGGCGATGCCCAGTCGCACGGCGATCTGACAGCTGGCCGCTCCGGCGAAGGTCGTGGTGGCCAGGCGGGGATCCAGGGAGCGGGCGCCGCCCTCGAGGAAGCCCCGGAGCTGGTTCTCGGCGTGGGCGATACCGCCCATGGCCGACCCGAGCTGGACCGCAGTGCGCGTGGGGTCGAGGTCGAGCTCCGAAGCCCACGAAGCCCGGGGCGATACGACCGCGGCGCCTCCGTCCAGCATCCCCGCGTCCTCCAACGCCAGCCGCGCAGCCGCCATGGCGAACTGAACGAAGCGATCCGTGCGCTTCACGGTGGTCGGGTCCATGAAGTCGGACGGCTCGAAGTCGAGGATCTCGGCGGCCATCCGACTCCGGAACGGCGAGGGGTCGAATCGCGTCACGGTGCGGACCCGCGAACGCCCTGAGCGCAGTCCGGCGCGCAGCTCGGAAACTCCGAGCCCTGCTGCCGTGACGGGACCCAGCCCGGTGACGACCACGCTTCGCTTGGTGACCAACCCTGCTCCTTTGACACCGGCTTTCGCCTTCGTCAGGATCAACGCCCTCATCTCTTCGAACGGAGCGCTGCTTCAATATGGCCGACCGACGCCAGGAAGCTCTCGACTACCACTCCGAAGGTCGACCAGGCAAGATCGAGGTCGTCGCCACGAAGGCCGTGGCAACCGCCCGCGATCTGACTCTGGCCTACTCACCGGGCGTAGCCGAGCCGTGCCTCGCTATCCACGAGAATCCCCTGGATGTCTTCAAGTACACCGCCAAGGGCAACCTCGTCGCCGTCGTATCCAACGGTACCGCGGTTCTGGGCCTGGGCAATATCGGGCCGATGGCATCGAAGCCAGTGATGGAGGGAAAGGGAGTACTCTTCAAGCGCTTCGCCGGTATCGACGTGTTCGACCTCGAGGTGGGTTCGGAGGAAGCCGAGGACGTGATCCGGTTCTGTGAGCTCCTCGAGCCCACGGTCGGTGGCATCAACCTCGAGGACATCAGCGCCCCCGAGTGCTTCGTCATCGAGCGGACGCTCAAGGAGCGCCTCGACATCCCGGTTTTCCACGACGACCAACATGGTACGGCCATCATCGCTGGCGCGGCTCTGATCAACGCCCTCGAGATCGTCGACAAGAAGATCGAAGAGGTGCAGGTGGTCTTCAGCGGGGCGGGGGCGTCGGCGCTCTCGACTGCGGAGCACTTCCGTCGCCTGGGCGTGACCCCAGACAACATCCTCATCTGTGATTCGAAGGGCGTCATCTACGAGGGCCGTCAGGAGGGGATGAACGAGTACAAGGAGCCCTTCGCGGTAAGGACCGACAAGCGGACGCTGGCTGACGCCTTCATGGGTGCCGACGTCTTCATCGGCCTCTCCATCAAAGGATTGGTGAACAAGGAGATGGTGGCGTCCATGAACGACGACCCCATCATCTTCGCCCTGGCGAACCCGGATCCGGAGATCCTCCCGGAAGAGGTTGAGGAGGTCCGCGACGACGCCATCATGGCCACGGGTCGCTCCGACTATCCGAACCAGGTGAACAACGTCCTCGGCTTCCCCTTCATCTTCCGCGGCGCCCTGGACGTTCGGGCCAGGGGCATCAACGAGGAGATGATGCTGGCGGCGACGCATTCGCTGGCCGAGTTGGCTCGGGCGGAGGTACCGGATACGGTCCGGGGCGCCTACGAGGGCTCGGAGATCTCCTTCGGACGGGACTACCTGATCCCGAAGCCCTTCGACCACAGGGTGCTCTTCCACGTCTCTCCCGCCGTGGCCGAGGCGGCGATGAAGTCGGGGATGGCCCGGGAAGACATCGATCTCGACGAGTATCGGGACCGGCTACGGGCGAGCCTCGGACCTGGACGGGAGGTCATGCGGTGGATGACGACGAGAGCCCGTCGTCGCCGGGCGCGGGTGATTTTCCCCGAGGGTCACAGCGACACGATCATTCGAGCCGCGTCCCAGATGGTGGAGGAGGGCATCTGCCACCCGGTTCTCCTCGGGCGTCCCCCGCGCATTGCGGAGAAGGCGGAGATGCTCGGCGTGGACATCGACGGCGTGGAGATCATTTACGCCGCCGAGCGTGAGAAGGAGCGGGAGGAGTACGCCAAACGCCTTTTCAAGAAGCGGGGCCGTAAAGGGCTCACGTTGGCCGAGGCGGAATGGAACCTCTTCAAGCCGATCTACTTCGCCGCGAGCCTCCTGGAAGACGGCGAGGTCGACGCCCTCGTGGCCGGGGTCGAGGCGAACTACGGCGAAGCACTGCGGCCTTGCCTCCAGGTCATCGGTCCAGAGAAGGGGGGGACGGAGCGGGTGGCAGGCCTCTACATGCTCGCCTTTCCGAACCGCGAACTCCTCTTCTTCGCCGATACCACGGTCAACATCGAACCCGACGCCCGAGCGTTGGCCGACATCGCCCTGCAGAGTGCCCGGTTCGTGAGTGAGCTGGGCATCAGGCCCCGCATCGCCATGGTGACCTTCTCCAACTTCGGGTCCGTGCCCCACGACGAGGCGCGGCGGGCGGCAGCGGCGGTGAACATGGTGCGCCAGATCGAACCCGAGTTGGAGATCGATGGCGAGATGCAGGCGGATACCGCGGTGGACGCGCTCAAGCTGAAGAACATCTATCCGTTCTCGAACCTCACGGGCCCGGCCAACGTGCTGGTCTTCTCACGACTCTCAGCCGCCAACACCTCGTACAAGCTCCTGGACAAGCTGGGCGGCGCCGATGTCATCGGACCCGTGCTCCTGGGGATGCAAAAGCCCGTGCATATTCTCCAGCGGGGTTCGTCGACCATGGACGTGCTGAACCTGGCAACGGTCGCTTCGGTGGACTGGCAGGCTCGAAGCGGCCAAGTTTAACGTCTGTCCCGCCTGCGACTTGCGGCGGGCCATTTCGTTTTCGAGAAGCTGCATCCGATATCCCGTCAGCCGTTCAGATACCGATGGTCGCTACCGCATCCGATACGCAGAGTCTTGCCGCCCATGGCCTCGAGCCCCAGGGCAACGTGCACTGGAATCTCTCTCCCGCCCGGCTCTACGAGGAGTCGCTGAAGAGGGACGACGGTCAGATCGTCCACATGGGCGCCATCTGCGCCGTGACCGCTCCCCACACCGGCCGGTCGCCCAACGATCGCTTCGTCGTCCGTGACGAGACCACGGAGGATGTGGTCGACTGGGGCAAGGTGAACGTTCCTGTCTCCACGGAGCACTATGAGGCACTCCGGGCCGACGTGGTGGACTTCCTCAACGGCAAGGATCTCTTCGTTCGTGACGCCCGGGCAGGTGAGGATCCGGAGCATGGGATCAACGTCCGCGTCGTCAGTGAGAGCCCGTGGCACTCGCTCTTCGCCTACAACATGTTTCTGCGCCTCGACGCGTCGCAGCGTGTGGGCTTCGCCCCCGACTTCACCGTACTGCACGCGCCACACCTGAAGGCGAACCCCGATCGGCACGGCTGCCGGTCCGACGTGGCCATCATGGTGAACTTCACCCGCCGCGAAGTCCTGGTGACGGGCACGCGCTATGCCGGTGAGATCAAGAAGTCCATCTTCTCGGTCCTGAACCACATGCTTCCCGAGGCGGGCGTGCTGCCCATGCACTGCTCGGCGAACGTCGGTGTCGAGGGAGACGTGGCCCTCTTCTTCGGTCTGTCGGGCACGGGGAAGACGACGCTGTCCGCCGATGCCTCCCGCGGCCTCATCGGTGACGACGAGCACGGGTGGAGTGGCGCTGGCGTCTTCAACTTCGAGGGCGGCTGCTACGCCAAGACCATCAAGCTCTCCAGGGAAGGCGAGCCGGAGATCTATCAGGCGACGCAGATGTTCGGGACGATCCTGGAGAACGTGATCCTCGACGAGGACACCCGCGAGATCGACTTCGACGCCGAGACCATCACGGCCAACACCCGGGCGTCGTACCCCATCCACTACATTCCCAACGCCGTGCTGCCGAGTCGTGGTGGGCACCCCAGCAACGTCGTCTTCCTGACGGCGGATGCCTTCGGGGTGCTGCCTCCCATCTCGCGGCTCACGCCTGAAGAGGCCATGTATCACTTCCTCTCGGGCTACACGGCGAAGGTCGCGGGCACCGAGCGTGGCGTCACCGAGCCGAAGGCGACGTTCAGCGCGTGCTTCGGCGCGCCTTTCCTCCCCCGCCACCCCGGCACCTATGCCGAGATGCTGGGTGAGCGACTGCGGGAGCACGATGCCAAGGTCTGGCTGGTGAACACGGGATGGAGTGGCGGTCCGTACGGTGTAGGGAGCCGGATGAAACTGGGTCACACCCGGGCCATGGTGAACGCGGCCCTGGCGGGTGATCTGGATGCCGGCGAGTTCGTGGACGATCCCGTCTTCGGTATCGCCGTGCCCACTGCCGTGCCCGGTGTACCCTCGGAGGTTCTGACGCCTCGGGCCACCTGGGCCGATGCGTCGGCGTACGATGCCGCCGCCGAGAAGCTGGCCGGGATGTTCAAGGAGAACTTCAAGCAGTTCGAAGAGCAGGTCTCCGACGAGATCAAGGCGGCTGGTCCGCGCTGACCGCGTGACCATTGAGTCAGCGAACGGGGTCGACGCGTCCGACGCGTCGGCCCCTTCGTTGTTCGAGCTGGCCAGGGTGTACTTGGGCATCTCCCTCCTTGGCTTCGGTGGGCCCAACGCACACCTGGCCCTCATGCTCGACGAGGTGGTTGAGAGGCGGGGTTGGCTCACGAAGGAGCGTTTCGTCGAGCTCATGGCTGTGACGAACCTCCTGCCTGGGCCCAACTCCAGCGAAGTGGCCATCCACGTGGGGTACACCCAGCGGGGCTGGGCCGGGGCCCTGGCCACCGGCCTCGCCTTCCTCCTCCCCACCTTCTTCATGGTGACGGGACTCTCAGCCCTCTACTTCCGGTTCGGGGCGCTACCGCAGGTGGAGTCCATCTTCTGGGGACTGCAGCCCGTCATCGTCGCCATCGTCGTCTCAGCCGGGATCAAGATCGGACGGGCGGCTATCGATACCCGTGGCCAGTTCGCACTGGCCGGCGTAGGGGCGGCGGTGAGCCTCATCTCTGGGCCGGCCATCATCGTGGCGATGGTCATGGCGGGGGTGCTGTTCGCATTGAACAGCGGAGGGTGGCGCCAGGCGTCCGTGGGCGTGTCTTCGGGAGAGGGTGCCGATCCCGGTCCACCCACGCGCCCGGCCGTCATCGCCCTGGCCATCCAGGCGACCGCCGGGAGCGCCGCGACAGGCCCCGGCACCGCGGCCGCCGCAGCCACCGTCGCCCTCTCGGGCACCGTCATCACCGTCTTCCTCACCCACCTCTGGATCGGTGCCGTTCTCTTCGGCGGTGGCTACGTCCTGGTGGCTCTTCTCGAGCCCTACGCCGTGGACCAGTTCGGTTGGCTCACGTCGGCCCAGTTCCTCGACGGAGTCGCCCTCACCCAGGCGGTGCCGGGGCCCATCTCGACACTGTCGGCCTTCGTGGGCTACGCCGCTGCGGGCGTCCCAGGGGCGATACTCGGCACCGTCGGGATCTACCTCCCTGCCTTCGCCGCCGTCCTCTTCACAGCCCCTCGCCTGGAGCGACTACGCGACGTGCCGGTGGTGAAGGCCGCCCTCAGAGGGGTCGTGCCGGTGGCGGCGGGGGCGGTGCTGGGCGTCGGCGCCTCACTGGTGGCGGCAGGCGTGAGGGACCCGGTGGCGGCGGGGCTGGCGGCCGTCGCGTTCGTGGCGGCGGTCTGGAAGAAGGTGCCGTCGTTATGGCTCATGGGTGTCGGCCTGGCCTTCGGCGCGGGGCGGGCGCTCCTGCTCTGAACGCCCGCCTCCGCTCCGGGTCCACCCCTATCTCGCGCCCACCCTTTCCAGGCACCTACCCTCCGGGCTCATGAGCTCGGCCCCTCAATCCGGGATCTGACGCTCCCGTCGACGCCAGTACGCCATGCCCAGGAAGGCGGCGATGGTCAACATGGAGGCGGAGCTGGCTCGTGGCGGGACGCCGGGCCCGGGCTTGTCGATTCCCTGGAGTCGCTCGATCCGCTGGACCATCCATTCGCCTGGGGTGGTGGCGAAGGCGTCGTGGAACGCGGCGTCGAAGTCCTTGGTCGAGGTCCAGAAGCTTCGAAAGGCCACCTCTCCGTATTCGGCCTCGAGGTCCGCGAGGAGGTAGCGGTGGGCCTGGACCCACGTCCGCCGACTGAACGCAGATCCGATGCCGGTGGCTGGCGAGCGTCGCACGACCTCGACCTGAAGCGGCGTGACGAGTGAGCTCCCGGCGGGGTTCCTCAGAAACTCGGTGCATGCGTCCGCGGAACCGGCCAGGCACCGGTCGAGGGTTCCTGCCAGGTCGTTGCGCGAGAGGAAATCGAAGCCGAACGGGCCGCGGCGATGGAGACCGTAGTCGGCAATCTCGCCGATGCTTGCGGTGAGAGGTGGCTCGAAGCCGAACTCGATGGCTCCCCCCTCGAGCCAGTCCTGGATGCCTTCTCCCGGGAAGCCGTACGCCAGATAGAACTGGCAAGGCCCGAGATCGTTCTCGTAAGGTGCGGACCAGGTGTCGATGCCGACGACTCGCTTGCTCAGCACCTCCGCGATGCGTTCCCCGTCGTTGACTCTCACCTGCAGGCAATAGTCGACGCCGTCCCTCGTTCCCACGTAGGTTTCCGTTCTCGAACGGACGGATACCGCGCCTTCCTCGCGCCGATGATCGTGGGGCTGGAGGACGTACCCGAAGACCATCTCGCCGCCACCGCGGGCCTCGATCTGACCGCGCACCCGCTCCGCGAGTCTACGCCGCTGGTCCTCCACCCCCTCTCCCCCTGGCGGCGCGAGCACCGTGACACCCTCTTCGGATTCGGCGACGACCCGGGCGGTCAGCGAATCGGCCCAGAGCGTCCGGAAGAGGACCCCTTGGGTGACCCGTACCTCGCTCTCCAACTCCTGGAATCGGATCCGTTCCGCAGTGCGGAAGCTCTCACCGGGAATGCCGCGCGCCTCCGGTGGGAGTCGCCATGCCGCCACGAGTGCGAAGCCCACGCCGACGGTTACGAGCCATTGCTTCATCCCAAACGCCATCGTGTGCTCCTCAAGGCCAGGGCTGCGAAGAGCAGCGTCCAAAAGAAGGCTCGGCCCGAGCTGGGCACGAGGGGTTCGAACGTTTCCGGGCGATGGGCCAGGAGTTCGGCCTGCCATCCGGCCAGGAGCGCATCGATGGTTTGTCCCGATGCGTGCTCCATCGCCTCGGCCGGGGTCATGTCGGGATGCTCCACCAGGCGCTCCCACGCCCCGCTCCCACCCCGATCGAGGGCGTAGGCTACGAGCGTCTCCCGCACCGGGACGCCCAGCGGTGTCCAGTCGAACCCGTAGTCCATGAGATACTCGTCACACGCCGTCGCCTCATGCTCCACGACGCAGCGATTGCGAAGGCTACGAAGCTGGCGGTCGAACCACGGTGATCGTCTGGCCACGAGAGCCCTCTTCTCGTCGGCCGTGTACCAATCGGCGAGGGTCTGGTGGTCGATCTCCGGTCCTTCTGCGTCGTTGAAGAGATGTAGACCCATGGCACTCCCACACGCTTGTGCGTCGCCAGTGAGGCACGCTCGCGTGACCATGGAGGAGGTGGTGGCCACTTGCCGGTACGCGTCCTCCCACGGCATGGGGTTCAGGGCGTTGCCCCGGAGCCATCCCCCGACCTGGGAGCGGTTCTCACGCAGGTCATGACTCATGGCCCCGGCGATGAGCCGGTGCACGTCGGTCTTCACTCGTGCCCGGGGAACCCAGCTGTCCCGGTGCAGGACTTGTCCGCCACCCTCGATGTGGATGGGCAGAGGCTCTCCGACGACGCGCTGGAAAGAGAAGGTCGAGCGCGACAGGGCCGGGCTGTGCCCCAGGTGGGCGAACGCTTCTTCCCACACTTCGGTGAACAGCTTCCGGGTCTCCGCTCCTTGGCCCGCGGGCGTAAGGACGGTGAAGTCGGCGATCCTGACGGTGTCCACACTGGTTGCCGCTGCAGCCGCCAGCCGCCGGGCCTCCTCGATCTCCGCCTCCCGGGCATCGAGGTCTCGACGTGCTTCCGCAAGCACAGGGGCCAGACTGTCGAGGCGAGCCCGGAGGGCCGATGGGGTCTCCTGGGCCGCGAGTGCAGGCCCCAGCGCGACCCACATCCCCAGCCCCGCAGAGACGGCGGCGACCGAGCGTATCGGTCGGGATCGCTTCACCCTAGACATCGATCAGAGACCAGCTGCCCGTGAACACCTCGAACGGCCCCGGGGCGTAGGCCATCCACTGGAGGACGTTCTCCACGACGTGGACGCGGGAGAAGTAGTCGACGTAGTACCCGAGTACGTCGTTGGCGATGGTCCCCAGGAAGACAAAGGCGAGGATGCTGCCCACGACCCACAACGTCGTCTTCACCGTGCCCGCCGCCGCCGCGAAGAACGCGGAGTAGGCCAGGAGGATGGCGAACAAGAAGCGTATCGCCAGCTCGTTGGGATAGGCGTTGAGACCATCCGGCAGATCGATGGACGCAATCGCCACGTGCGATCCGATCCACAGGCCCGCCACCGGCACGAGGGCCAGCGTCGCTCCGGCCAACATCTTCTGGAGCGTGTACTCCCACCGCGTGATGGGTAGGCTGAGCGCGTACACGTGCTTCAGTTGGTGGTCCCAGTTCCATGACGACAGGGCCAGCGTGATGCCGACGCCCGCCGCCAGGAGGGGGAAGAAGATGAGCCAGGCCTGGAATCCAGCGATGATGCGATACGCTTCCAGCCCGGAAGCGTCCATTCCTGGGGTGGTTCCGAGGCCCTCCACTGACATGAGCGGCAGCGCGAAGGACGCCACCACCATGAGCACGAGGACGTGCCGGATCTGCTTCCAATGGAGGAAGAGCAGGGACTTGTACATGGTCAGCTCCCGTTCGTGTGTTGGGGCCGCGACGAGCGGAGCAGCTCGACGAAGCCTTCTTCCAGGTCGAGGTCGATGACGTCGCGGACGGTGGCGCCCACCCCGTCGAAGTAGTGCCGCATGGGGGGCTCCCAGTCGCGGACGATCCACGTCTCGAGAGAGCCGGGGCCGTTGTCCCGCCGCCGATCGAGGAGCGTGAACGGCGCCTCGTCCGGATGTTCCGGGGCATCGGCGATGCGGAGCCGCTTGATGCCGTTCTTGAAGCGCTGCATGGGCAGCTCGGCCACCAGACGGCCCTGGTCCATGACGCCCACCCAGTCGCAGATGCGCTCGAGCTCGTGCACCAGGTGGCTCGAGATGAAGACGGTGGCGCTGCGCTCGGACACGTAGTCGAGGACGGCGCTCAGAACGTCGCGGCGCACCACGGGGTCGAGACCGTCGGTGGGTTCATCCAGGATCAGAAGGTCCGGACGCTGCGAGAGGGCGAGCAGCAGGAGCAGCTTGCCCGTCTCCCCCTTGGACATCTTGGAGATCCTTCGTGTCGGGTCGATGCCCAGCCGCTGCACGAGCTCTGCGGACCAGCCCGGATCCCAGTTGTCGAAGAACGACGCGTGGATCCTTATCTGCTCCGCTACGGTCAGGGCCGGATAGACGTGGGGACGCTCCGGCACATACCCGATGCGAGCGAGGATCCGCTTCATGTCCATCGGCACCGAGTGGCCGAAGATGGAGATCTCCCCACGGTCGGGTTTCAGCATCCCCATGAAGGTCCGGATCGTCGTGGTCTTGCCCGAGCCGTTGGGCCCGAGGAAGCCGTAGATCGAGCCTACGGGGACATTCAGGGAGATGTCCTGCAAGGCAAAGGACTTCCCCGCCCTCCAGCTCACGCCGTTGAGCTCGATGGCGCTATTCACGGATCTCGACTCCTATCTCTGCTTCGAATGCACGCGCGATCTCGTCCGCCCCGATGCCCAACCGCGCCGCGTCGGTCAGGAGCGTGCGGACCAGCTCCTGAGCCCTCGTCGCCCGCTCCTCATCGCGAAGGAAGGGCGACACTTCTTGGACGAACGTTCCCTGACCGTGCCGCATCTCGACGAAGCCGTCGGCGGCGAGGTCGCGGTACGCCTGGACCACGGTGGCCGGGTTCACACGGAGCTCACTGGCTAGCTTCCGGACGGAGGGCAACGCCTCTCCCGGGGCCAGGTCACCGGCAGCAACCGCGACGCGTACACGAGCGGCGATCTGCTCGTAGAGCGGCGTAGGGCTGCGTGGGTCGATCTGGTCGAACATGGTCACGGGGCGTCCTCCCGATGTAGCCAGAACAGCCCCCCCGCCAGGGCGAAGAGCACCGTGGCGACCAGGAGAAGCATGGAGCTGGGTCCGAGCGCCGACCCGGGGCCTCCGGTCAATCCGTCGAGGGCGCCCAAAAGCACCTCCCACCAGAGAATGCCCGACGCGACGACGGCCGCACCGAAGTTGGCCATGGCCCGGTCCCTCGGGCTCCCGTCGTGACGGAAGGGGACGGCGATGGCCGCGATGAGGGGTACGGCGACGAACGGGGAAACGTGCTCCCAGTCGATCATGTGTGCCAGTAGGGCCCAACTCGTCAGCGCCTGTGCAAGGATCTGCGCCAGCGCTGCTCCCATCCAGCTTCGAGACGAATCCACGGTGCGTTTCGAGCCTTTCGTGTGTGTCGGTGTATTAGTCAACCAGCACACTAAAACAGTCGAGAGTCGGCGCGCAAGGACTTTCGTTCGCCTTGTCGAGGGCGTGTGCTTCCTCTAACGTGGCCGCGTGAACAGCGAACCTGCCTCCCCCGCCGCGGCCTCGGAGTCGTCTGACGCGGACCCCCAGTCCACAGGCGAGCTCCAGCAAGCGCTGGGCGACGACTTCGAGGTGATGCGTCTCCTGGGCCGTGGCTCCATGGCCACGGTCTACCTCGCCAAGGAGCGGGCGCTGGGCAGGTTGGTGGCGGTGAAGGTCCTCCTTCCCGGTCGGGCCGACGACGAAGAGGCTCGGCGACGGTTCGAGCGTGAGGCCAAGTCGTCGGCGTCGCTGGTGCACCCGAACATTGTCCAGGTCTTCCGGTTCGGACGGCTGCCCGACGAGACGCCGTATCTGGTGATGCGGTTCGTGAAGGGCCGGACCATGGAGGAGCGCCTGAAGGCAGAAGGGCAACTCCCTGCAGATCAGGCACGGAGGGTCCTCGCCGACGTCACGTCCGCTCTGGCGGCGGCGCACGCTCGTGGCATCGTCCACCGCGATGTGCGCCCGGCCAACATCCTCTGGGACCCCGACACCGAGACGGCCCACCTCACCGACTTCGGAATCGCCGCTCTTCTGGAGACCTCCGGCGAGGAGGCCACGCGGATCACGAAGACGGGCCAGATGGTCGGCAACCCGCGCTACCTGAGCCCGGAGCAACTTCTCGATCAGGACCTGAGCGAGCTCTCGGACATGTACTCCGTCGGCATCTTGGGTTACGAACTCCTCACTGGGGACGGGCCTTACGAGGCCAAGACGAACACCCAGTGGATCACCGCCCACCTGACCCAGGACCCCAAGGACCTGACCCGGATGCGGCCGGACATCCCGGCCGAGGTGGCGGGTCTCCTCAAGCGTTGCCTCAACCGGGAGCCGAAGCACCGGCCCTCGGCGGCGGATGCGGCGCGGGTGCTTTCCAGCGGAGAAGGTCCGGTGGTGAGGAGTGGATCGAGCATCGAGGACCCGGTGACAATCGACGAGGTCCTGAAGCGCAACGTTCCGCGCATCGTGGGGATGGCCGGTGCCGCCGGCCTGGGACTCATCGGTTTCACCGCGACGCTCGTCGAGATGGAAGTTCTGGAGCGGGACCCCTACTTCCTCCTGACGCTGCCCCTTGCCGCGTGCGGTGTCATGGCGGCCACCGTCACCGGTTGGTTCCACGGCGAAAAGGGGCCCCAGAGTTCCAGCGTCATCGAATGGCTCCTCCTCAGCCTCATCGGTATCGCCTGGCTCATTTCCAGCGCCTGGATCATCTTCGCCTGACGTTGGCTTCAGCCCCGTGGCACCATCCCCGGGCGTCGGGTTAGCTTCGTGCGCCCGATCGCGCCCCACGTCCTTGGCGCGGCTCGCACCCCGCACGCTCCCGACATGATGCCAAACCGACTCCCGACTCGCGCTTCGACCCTTCTTCCCGCTTGCGTGGAGGCCCCCGGGCTCCTGGCGGTGGCCCTCACCTGCACCGTCCTCGCTTCGGCGTTGGCGCCCAGCGGGCTGGCTGCGCAGGCCCCCGCGCCCGTCCCCGATGAGGCCCCGGCCCGCTATCACCCGCTCCCGCCCCTCCGCGAGCAGGCCAAGGAGCAACAGGCGTGGCTGGAAGCGCGCCTCGAGCGCGTGTTGCCGGCGCTCATGACCGAGTACGACGTGGACATGTGGATTCTCTCCATGAGGGAGTACGCCGAGGATCCGGTCTTCTGGTCCATCACGGCACCGACGACCTTCGCGGCTCGCCGGCGCTCCATCTACGTCTTCACTCGCCAGCCCGACGGGACGCTCGAGCGGTTGGCCCTCGGCGGTACCAGCCAGGGAGGCGTCTTCCAGGCGTTCCGTTCCACGCGACCGGCGCCGACGCAGGATACGGGCGAGCTGGTGGGCAACGAGCAGTGGGATCTCCTCCGGGAGCTGGTCGAAGACCGTGACCCGGGCAATATCGTCCTCAACATCGATCCGGTGTGGGCGTTCTCCGACGGACTCCACGCCGGTGAGGCCGAGGCGCTTCTGGAGGCACTGGGTCCGGAGTACGCATCCCGGGTGAAGCGCGAGCCCCGGCTGGCCATGAACTACATCTCGCTGCGCATTCCCGAGATGATGCCGCGGTACCGGAAGATCATGGAGAGCGTCCACGCCATCATCTCCGAAGCCTTCTCCAACTCGGTCATCACGCCTGGAGAGACGACTACCGAGGACGTGGTCTGGTGGATGCGTCAGAAGCTCCGGGACCTGGGGTACACGACTTGGTTCCAGACCTCTGTGGACGTACAGCGGGCCGGCGACATCCCGTCAGAGGGTCCGGTGGTCATCCGGGAAGGTGACCTCCTCTGGACCGACTACGGCCTCGTTGCCCAGAACCTCCACACCGATACCCAACATCTCGGCTACGTCCTCCGAGATGGCGAAATGGCGCCGCCGGCGGGTCTGGTCCAGTGCCTTGCCAACTCCAACCGACTCCAGGACATCCTCCTGGAGAACATGGAGCCGGGCCTGACGGGCAACGAGATCCTCGCCGCGACCCTCGCCCAGATGCGCGCCGAGGGCATCAACGGAACGGTGTACACCCATCCCATTGGCGATCACGGCCACGGAGCCGGGCCGCTCATCGGCCGCTGGGACGCCCAGGAAGGGGTCCCGGTGCGAGGCGATGCCGTCCTCTTGCCCAACAGCTGGCACTCCATCGAGCTGCAGGCCACTACACCCATCCCCGAGTGGGGCGGCAAACCAGCGCGGTGCCGACAGGAAGAGGAGGCCTACCTCGATGAAGACGGCGACAGGCACTGGGTGTTCCGGAGACAGAATCGCTTCCATCTGGTCTGGTAGACGCGGCTCGGGCCTGTCCGGGTTGCTAGAACCGTGAGCGCTCATCCGCCGAGATCCGGAACGGTTCCGAAGTCCGGAAACGTGCCGAAGCCCCGCCGGCCCAAGGGCAGGAAGTTCGACCGCTCCATTGTCGAAGGGCCCATTCGGGGAGCGGTCTGGAAGCTCGCCTGGCCCACGATGCTGCAGAACATCATCGGGGGCCTCCAGGGCCTGGTGGACCACGCAATGGTGGGTCACTACGTGGGGTACGTGGGTAACGCGGCCATTGGCGTGTCGTGGCAGATCTTCCTGGTCGTTGTGGTCTTCATCAGCTCGCTGTTCACGGGGATGGGCGTCCTCGTGGCCCGCTTCGCCGGTCGCGACGAACCCGACAAGGTCAATCGGACGGTCTACCAGGCCTTCCTGACCTCGATCCTGCTCGTGGCGTTCGTCCTGGCTCCCATCGGATTCCTGGCGTCGCCGTACCTCCTCGACCTGGTCAACGCGGCGCCGGACGTGCAGGCGGAAGCACTGCCGTACATGAGGATCCTCTTCGTCTTTTCCTTCGGCATGCTGATGTTCTTCATGCTCGGAGGGGCGCTGCGGTCGGCGGGCGACGCCCAGACCCCCCTTCGGCTCGGGATCGCCCTGACGATCCTCAACATCGTCCTGAACGTCGTCCTCATCGCCGGGCTCGGGCCCATCCCCGCGTTCGGGACCCAAGGCGCCGCCATGGGCACCGTCATCTCCGGCGGGATCATCAGCGTATATGCCCTCTTCAAGCTCTTCGGTGGCCACTGGGTGGTGGCCTTCGAGAAGGGCATGGGATGGCGGCCTGACTTCGAGATCATCAGGCAGATCTTCAAGTTCGGTCTGCCCACGGGCATCCAGGGTGTGGCCATGAACGTCGGCGGCGTGCTGCTGCTGGCCTTCATCGGGTCGCTGGCGGCGAGTGCCCAGGCCCAGGCGGCGTACGTTGTGAGCTACACCCAGCTCTTCTCGTTCATCACGTGGACTTCGGTGGGCATCATGGGTGCCACCGCCGCCGTGGCCGGGCAGAACCTCGGTGCCGAGCAGCCCGATCGTACGGCGAGGTCCGTCCACGTCGCGGCCGGCTTCGGTCTGCTGTTGGCGGGCGCCATCGGGTCGACGTTCCTCATCATCCCGACCTACCTCCTGGGCGTGTTCGGGATGGAGGACCCTATCGTCATCGACCTCT
The DNA here is from genome assembly GCA_965229435.1 of Longimicrobiales bacterium. Taxonomy (GTDB): domain Bacteria; phylum Gemmatimonadota; class Gemmatimonadetes; order Longimicrobiales; family Gaopeijiaceae; genus UBA2589. The sequence continues at coordinate 842,447 of CBDDJE010000001.1, read as the reverse complement.
CGGTGGAGCTGCTGCGCTACCTGGCCATTTCGGGCCTTTTCGTCACCGTGGCGCTGGCGTACACAGGGGGGTTACAGGGCACGGGGGACACCAAGAGCCCCATGTACATTTCGATGATCTCGCAGATCGTCGTGCCCCTGGGCATCTGCCTCGGCCATCAGACCTTCTCGACCCTCGAGGCTCACGACATCTGGCTCGCGATCGTCCTGGGGCACCTCACCCGGGCGACGCTCAGCGTCATCGTGTTCCGGCGTGGGAAGTGGCGGGACATCGAGGTGGACATCTCCGGCCGGCAGCCGGCCTGAGGCTGCTTCCCTCCGCTTGACGGGTCTGGGCTCCCCTGTCTAGTCGTCGCTCCAGTCGTCCATTCCCGGCACAGTGACGAAGCCGGCCCCCACCCGCCGGACCGAGACGGACCCTCCGTAGTCGAGGTGAGGGCATTCGGCGGCGATGGCTGCGGCCTCTTCGTATGACCTCGCTCTGAGAGCGAACATGCCGACGACGAAGTCCGGGTCGCCGACGATGTCGGGCGGCATGTCCAGAACCTGGTCCTCCGACGGCAACCGCAGCCCTGGCTCCCACTGCAAGTCGCCGGCTGCGACGAGGACTCCCCTTTCGGCGAGCGTCGACGTCCAGCGCCAATACTCCCTTGCCCGTTGCGCCCTCTCTTCAGCCCCGATCACCGCCGCGTCGGGCCACCGTCCGTGGAGGACGACGACGTAGCTCGGCTCGGCGGACTCGGGAGCGCCGGCGAACACGGCGGCGGGCGAAGGCACTCCCGTTGTGGGCGTGCCGCTGACGGGTGCGTCGCCCGGGCCCGGACCCCTGGTGCTCGGCCGGGTCGAAGTGAGCGCTAGCGTCGTGGGTACGGCCAGGGCGAGTGTAGCCGCGGCGACCAGCGGCAGAGACCACCAGGGAGCCCCGCGTCCGACGGGAGTGCGCTTCGGGTCAGCAGCGCCCGCTTCTCTCGCCCAGGACTGCACGGACGCGAAACCACGTGCCGCGGCCCGGAGCTCAGCCGCGAGATCGGAAGAGGACGCGAGGGCGCGGAGCACATGCTCGCGCTCCTCGTCGCTCACGTCTCCTTCCAGGAAGCGGAGCAGCAGTTCGTCGGACGGGCGGCTCATCGAAGAATCTCCAGATGTTTGGGCTCGAGGTCGGTGCCGAGGCGGCGGAGGGCGCGGAAGATCCGGGACGCCACCGTACCGGGCGCGGCCCCCGTGACGTGCGCGATCTCGGCGTACGAGAGCTGTGCGACGAACCGTAGGACGACGGCCCGACGCTGATCTTCGGGTAGGCGCTCGAGTGCCTCCTCGAGGGCTTCGCGTGCCCGCTCCGAGTCCACCGCTTCCAACGGATCGGGCGTCTTCGGGTCCGGCGTCGCCCGAACGTCCGCGATCGGCCGAAACTCATGCCGACTCGCGCGTCTGAGATGGTCGTACGCCAGGTTGAGGGTCACCCGATGGATCCACGTCCCGAGTTGGGCGTCACCGCGAAAACCCGGAAGTGACGCCTGAAGACGGATCATCGCGTCCTGGGCTACGTCTTCAGCGGCGTCTCCGTCTCCGAGGATTCCCAGCGCGATCCGGCGGGCCGCGGGCCGATACTCTCTCGCCAAAGCCGCCAGGGCATCGGCCTCGCCGAGAACGGCCCGGGCCACCAGGTCGCCGGAGGCACTCAACGCGGGAGCACCACGTCGGCCGGGTCCACGAACTGGGTCATCACGATGACCATCGTCGAGTGGGGGTGACCAATCTCCGGACCTACGAAGGGAAAGGACGGATTCGCCGGACTTCCACCTACGTCCTCGTTCGTGGCATACGGCATATAAAGCATGAAGTGGGGCCTCCACTGGCCGGCGGGGCCCAGGTGCTGGCCCGCCGAGAGCATGTACGCGTAGGCGTCCCCCTCTGGCAACGGGAGGGAGCCGTCTTCGAAGGCCTTCAAGAGCTCCGACTCGATCTCGGACTGGCTCAGTCCCCTCATCTGCAACTCGCCTTCGGCGAGCTTGCCGGGCAGGACCGTCTCGGTGGCGTCAGGGCTGAAGCAGTGGGGCGCCAGGATCGTCTTGTCCGCGGCGGCACGGATCACCATGCACGAGAAGCCGTTGGTCCCGTGGACGGCCTTCTCGAAGCCGCCGGCTCCGAGGACGTAGACATCGGCGTCCTTTGAGACGGAGAGGGGTCCGGCACTCATGGCGAGGCGGATCTCATCGGTGTGCGAGAGCTTGGTGTACTCCTGAGCAGCCACCGGCGTCGCCAGCGCCACCGATAGCACCAGCGTCATGGTGACGGTGCCTGCCCTCGGCAGCTCCCGCCCGCGCCCGCTCGGCCATCCATCACTCTTCTTCGTCATCCACGCTCGCGTCTCGTCCATCGTTCGCCTCCCATCGGATTCATGTGCTGCTCGATGGTTGGACGTCGACGAGAACCGCTTTCTTCCCCTCGCCTGCGACCGTCGCCTCGCCCATTATGGGCTTCCGCATTCTCCGGCAATCGCAACGAGGACCGACATCGGCATGGCGAAGCAATACTGGCTCATGAAGTCCGAGCCCGACGTCTACTCCATCGACGATCTGAAGAAGGATGGATCGACATGTTGGGAGGGCGTCAGGAACTACAAGGCCCGAAACAACATGCAGGCCATGAAGAAGGGCGACGAAGTGCTCTACTACCACTCCAATCAGAACCCACCGGGCATCGTCGGCATCGCCCGGGTCTGTAAGGAGGCCTATCCGGACCACTTCGCCTTCGAGAAGAAGCACAAGTACTTCGACGAGAAGTCCGACCCCGACAAGCCGCGCTGGTACATGGTCGACATCGAGTTCGTGAAGAAGCTCCCGGAGATGGTGAGCCTTCACGATGTGAAGGACGACAAGAAGCTCGAGGACATGGAGCTGGTTCGCTACATGCGCCTCTCCGTCCAGTCGGTGAAGAAGGAAGAGTTCGAGAGGGTGAAGAAGATGGGCGGGCTGTGAGCGCTCGCGCGCTGGGCGCGAGCCTGGCCCTGGCCTTGGCCGCGGGGGCGATCCCGGTGGTGGCCTCGGCCCAGAAGGTCCCCGATGCCCGTGCCCTGGGCGTGCAGCTCACGGGAGAGCCTGGTCCGAACAACGCCATCACCGACGTCGCGGGTGTCGAGGTGGGGCATTCGACCATCATCGAAGGTGAAGGGGCTCTCGTGGTGGGCGAGGGGCCGGTCCGAACGGGCGTCACGGCGATCCTGCCCCGTGGTCGCGAGGCCGGAGACTCTGTGTTCGCCGCCTGGTTCAGCCTCAACGGCAACGGCGAGATGACCGGAACGACGTGGATCGAGCACTCGGGGATCCTCGAGACGCCCATCCTCATCACCAACACCCACAGCGTCGGAGTCGTCCGCGACGCTGTCATCGCATGGCAGAAGGAGCGCGATCCGACTTTCCTCTGGGCGCTCCCCGTTGTGGCAGAGACGTACGACGGTAGTCTCAACGACATCAACGGCTTCCACGTCCGCCCCGAGCACGCCTTCGAGGCGCTGGACGGAGCGCGGGGCGGTCCGGTGGAGCAGGGGGCCGTCGGAGGCGGCACGGGGATGCGGTGCCACGGCTTCAAGGGCGGCATCGGTTCGGCGTCTCGACGCGTCGGCGACTACACCGTCGGCGTGCTGGTGCAGTGCAACCAGGGGGCCCGGAGGGATCTCCGGATCGCCGGGGCTCCGGTGGGAGAGCTCATGCCCGATCCGGCGGCGTGCTACGCCGATCGCTCGGTGCCCGCCGATATGAGATGGTCGGGCGTTCCGTGGTGTGACGGAGTGGAGGCCCCGAATGGCGATGGTCACCTGGATCCGCTCCCTGAGGGCGCAGGGTCGATCATCATCGTCCTGGCCACCGACGCTCCGCTTCTGCCCACCCAGATCAAGCGCTTGGTGACGCGGACATCGCTGGGACTCGCTCGTATCGGTGGTATGGGCTACAACGGGTCGGGGGACATCTTCATCGGCTTCACCACCGCCAATCGGGAAGCGGCGGCGGAGCGAGGCGGGCAGGTGGGCCTCGAGATGTTGCCCAACGACGATATCAACGGCTTCATTCTGGGCGCCGTGCATGCAACGGAGGAGGCGATCCTCAACGCCATGCTCGCCGCCGAGACCATGACCGGGATCAACGGCTATACGGTGCCTGCGTTGCCCCACGATGGACTGCAGGAGATCATGGGCCGCTACAACCGTGCGAAGGAGGGGGGGCGGCAGTGAAACCGGAGTCAGCGTGCATTGCCGATCACGCCGGTCGAGCCACCGAACCCAGCCCTACAGCTCAATCAGCTAGACAGCTCAACGAGAAAGACGAGGATGATGTCGTGACCGGATGCGAAGGAGTGAAGGGAAGCGCTCGGGCCACCCTGGCCCTGGCCGCCGCGGCGGTGCTGGTTGGCGTGCCGGCCCAGGCGTCGGCCCAGTCCCTGGTCACCAGCGATCCCGTCCTGGAGCGGATCTGGGTGGAAGGGATGGAGCGATCGCAGATCGAGCCGCTGGCCCAGGTACTGTTGGACGAGATCGGTCCGCGCCTCACGGGGTCGCCTCAGATGGAGCGGGCCCAGGACTGGGCCATCGAGACACTGAAAGGATGGGGCATCGAAGCCCGCCTCCACGAGTACGGGACGTGGGAAGGGTGGGATCGCGGCCCGAGCCACATCGACCTCCTTTCGCCGCGGGTCCGATCGCTCGAGGGTCGGATCCTGGCATGGAGCCCGGGGACGGGCGGCCGACCTGTGGACGGTGGTGTCACGTACCCGGAGAACATCCGTAGCCCGGCCGATTGGCAGGCCTTCCTCGGCACCGTAGCGGGCAAGTGGGTAATGCTGTCCTTCCCGGAGCCTACCTGCCGGTCCGACGAACAGTGGGCCGAGTTCGCCGTCCCGGAGTCGGCCACGGAGATGGACGCCCAGCGTCGGCAGGCCGAGCAGGCGTGGAACCGCAACCTCGCCTCGGCGGGATCACAGGACAATCGGGGCCGTGACCTCCACGCCCAGCTGGAAGAGGCCGGCGCGGCGGGTATCATCACGTCCCAGTGGCCGGGTTCGTACGGAACGACGCGGGTCTTCAACGCCTACAATCGCGAGTCCCCAACGTTCGAGCTCGGCTGCGAGGACTACGGGCTGGTGTACCGTCTGGCGGCCAACGGCCAGGAGCCGGTCGTTCGGCTGACCGCCGAATCCGAGAACCGTGGCGAGGTCCCGGTCTTCAACGTCATCGGTGAGATCCCGGGCACGGAGTGGCCCGACCAGTACGTCGTGCTTTCGGCCCACTACGACTCGTGGGAGGGTGGTTCGGGAGCCACGGACAACGCTTCGGGATCCGTTCTCATGCTCGAGACGATGCGGATCCTGAAGGCGGCGTATCCGGACCCGAAACGAACGATCCTCATCGGACTCTGGAACGGCGAAGAGCAGGGCCTCAACGGCTCACGCGCCTTCACCGAGGACCACCCCGAAGTGGTCGAAGGCCTCCAGGCGCTCTGGAACCAGGACAACGGGACCGGCCGGATCGTGCGGTTGTCCGCCCAGGGCATCGTCGGCGCGACGCCGTCCATCGCGTCGTGGATGCAGAAGGTTCCCGCCGAGGTCTCCCAGTATGTCGAGCTCCAGCTACCCGGCATGCCGGGCGGCGGGGGCTCGGACTACGCGTCCTTCGTCTGCTACGGAGCGCCCGCGTTCAGCCTTGGCGCCCTGTCGTGGGACTACGGCTCCCACACTTGGCACACTCACCGCGACACCTTCGACAAGCTCGTCTTCGACGACCTCATGAACAACGCGGTGCTCACGGCGTCGCTCACCTACCTGGCCGCCGACGATCCGAACTTCACAGACCGCACCCGTCGCGATGTCATGACCCGGGGTGGTCGTCCCGTGGATTGGCCGGCGTGTCAGCCGGCGGTGCGGCGCTCTTCCGATTCTCCGAGGATGCAGTAGATGGCTGAAGTCATGAACTACGTGGGGGGCGGCTGGCGTCAGGCCTCCGTTTCCGACACGCTGCCCGTCACCAACCCCGCCAGGGGCGAGGAGATCGGGCGCGTGCCCGTCTCCACGGCTGCCGACGTGGACGCGGCGGTGAAGGCTGCCGCCGAGGCCTATCCCATGTGGCGGGCGACGCCGGTGCCGGAGCGGGCCAGGGTCCTCTTCCGGTTGAAGGCCCTCCTGGAAGAGCACAAGGAGGAGCTGGCGATCCAGCTCACCCGCGAGCACGGGAAGATCCTGGCCGAAACCCGGGGCGAGGTGCAGCGGGGCATCGAGAACGTCGAGCACGCCTGTGGAGTCCCGACGCTCATGATGGGCGACACCGTCGAGGAGATCAGCCGCGGCATCGACTCGGCATCCTGGCGCCAGCCCATGGGCGTCTTCGGCATCATCACGCCGTACAACTTCCCCGTCATGATTCCCCTCTGGTTCTGGCCCTACGCCGTGGCCACGGGGAACACGGTCGTCCTCAAGCCCAGCGAGCAGGATCCGCTCACGCACCAGAGGATCGTCGAGCTGGCGGAAGAAGCGGGGCTGCCACCGGGCGTCCTCAACGTCGTTCACGGGAGTCGCGAGACCGTCGAGGCCATCTGCGATCACCCCGGCATCGTCGGTGTGTCCTTCGTGGGCTCGAGCCACGTGGCGGAGATCGTATACAGGCGTGCTTCGGCGGCCGGAAAGCGTGCTCAGACGCTGGGCGGGGCCAAGAACTACCTCATCGTGTTGCCCGACGCCGACATGGATGCAACGCTGGACGCGTGCGCATCATCCATCTTCGGCTCCACGGGTCAGCGCTGCCTGGCCGGGAGCATCGTCGTCGGGGTGGGGGATGCCCACGCGCAGATCCGTGAGCGGCTCCTGGACCACGCCTCGTCCATCAAGGTCGGTGACGGACTGGAGCCCGACACCCAGATGGGACCGGTGATCTCGGCGGTACACCGAGACCGGGTGAAGGCGTTCATCGACAAGGGCGTGTCGGAGGGAGCGAAACTCAGCCTCGACGGACGGGGCGCCACGGTGGCCGGCCTCGAGAACGGCTACTGGGTCGGACCCACGGTCTTCGAGGATGTGTCCCCTGACATGTCCATCGGCACCGAGGAAATCTTCGGGCCGGTGGCCGCCATCAACAAGGCGGGCAGCGTCGAGGAAGCCATCTCCATGATGCACGGGAGCCGGTACGGCAACGCGTGCTCGTTGTTCACCACCAGCGGTCGGGCGGCCAGGGAGTTCCGGTATCACGCCGGGATCAGCATGATCGGCATCAACATCGGAGTCGCCGCGCCCATGGCCTTCTTCCCCTTCGGCGGCTCGAAGCAGTCGTTCTACGGCGACCTGAAGGCCGCCGGCCGCGATGCCGTGTCGTTCTACACCGACCAACGGGTGGTCATCTCCCGCTGGTCCACGGACCCCCCTGATCCCCACCTCATTCCAAAGCCATGACCACGACGACGCTGGCCAAGGGGCCGACGAGCGCAGAGACCATCCACGGGCAGAGGGAGGTCCTCCTCCCGTCCATGCTTCACCTGTACAAGGAGCCGCTGGTTCTCACGGAGGGCCAGGGCGTCCGGGTGCGAGATCCCGAGGGCCACGAGTATCTGGACCTCTTCAGCGGCATCCTCACGACGTCGGTCGGGCACTGTAACCCGAGGGTCGTCGATGCCGTCACCCGGCAGATGAAGACGCTGGGTCACGTCTCTACGCTCTATGCCACCGAGCCCCAGGTAGAGGCGGCCCGGAAGCTCGCGGACATCGCGCCGGGTGATCTGAAGACGAGCTTCTTCACCAACTCGGGGACCGAGGCCATCGAGACGGCCCTCATGATGGCGTGCCTGGCCACCGGGCGGAGTGAGATCATCGGGCTCCGGGTGGGCTACCACGGTCGCTCGTTCATGGCCACCAGCGTCACGGCTCACTCGGGGTGGCGGCCTTTGGCCACCCCCGTGGCGGGCGTCAAGCACGCGAAGTCGCCCAACCCCTATCGCTGCCCTTTCAAGCAGCCGTGCGATGAAACGTGTGTCGACAAGTTCGTCGACGACCTGGAAGAGGTCATCGTGACGACGACGAATGGCCGACCGGCCGCGTTCATTGCCGAGACCATCATGGGCGTGGCCGGCTACGTGGTGCCGCCGGCGGGCTACTTCGAGAAGGCCGCTGAGGTGATTCGCCACTATGGCGGTCTCCTCATCATCGACGAGGTTCAGGCGGGCTTCGGGCGCTGCGGCGACCATTGGTTCGGCATCCAGCATCACGGCGTCGAGCCGGACATCATGGTCATGGCCAAGGGCATCGCCAACGGATGGCCCGTGGGCGCCACCATCGCCACGGAGGAGGTGGCCAACGCCTGGAAGGGGAAGACCATCTCCACCTTCGGCGGCAACCCGATTTCCATGGCCGCCATGAATGCGACACAGAACGAACTACGCGATCACGCCGCTCCCCAGAACGCGACCGCCCGAGGAGGCCAGCTCCGGTCGGCTCTCCTCGAGATGCAGCAGCGGCATCCCTGGATGGGTGATGTCCGGGGTATGGGCCTCATGCAGGCCATCGAGATCGTGAAGGATCCCGAGACGAAGGAGCCCGATCACGACCGGACCTCGAGGCTCATGGAAGCGAGCCGCCAAGAGGGCGTCCTCATCGGGCTCGGGGGCCTGCACGGTACCGTCATCCGTATCGGGCCGTCCCTCCTGATCACCGAAGACGAGATGGCCGAGGGGATCGAGAAGCTCGGACGAGCCGCGGACCGAGTGAGCTGAGGGGCTCGGTCTTCGTCCCTCGTGAAGCCTGCGGACTCTCCATCGGCCTCCGACTCGGCGGCAGCGACGCGGACGCGGGCCGAACTCGTCGCGTTGTTCGAGCCTGGCGTCTTCGTCGCTGTCTGGGGTGTCGACGTGCACGAGGCCGACTCGGAGGTCACGGCCCTCGAGCCTGTCGAGCGGGCCGCCATCGATCGCGCGGTGGAGAAACGCCGCGTCGAGTTCGCTCGTGGGCGGGCGTGTGCCCGGGCGGCCCTCGTCGCCGCTGGCGGGGAGCCGGTCGCCATCCCGGTGGGGCCGAATAGGGAGCCACGCTTCCCCGCGGGTCATGTCGGGGCCATCACGCACTGCGACGGATTCGTCGCGGCGGTCGTCGCACGGGGGCGGGACGGGCAGGGGGCCGGGGCTGGAGGGGGCTCGGTCGGAACGCCGTCACCCGGCCCCGGGCTTCGCGGCCTCGGCGTGGATGCCGAACGCCTCACCCGTCTGGAGGCCGATGTCCTGGGAATGATCGTCACCGACTTCGAGCGATCGGATCCCGATTGGGCCCGACCCGAGAAGGCGTGCGTTCTATTCAGCGCGAAGGAGGCCGTCTTCAAAGCCGTTTTCCCTGTGGCCGGCGTGTGGATGGGTTTCGAGGACGTAGGATTGACGGTGTCCGGGTCGTCGTTCCGCGTCGGGTGGGCGTCGGATGCCGTGGACGTGCCGGAGCTGTCGCGGGTTCGGGGGCGTTGGACGGTGGTCGATGGCCTCGTCCTGACGGGTTGCTGGCTGACGTAGGGCCCGCGTACGGCTCTTCCGTTCGGTAGGCCCCGTTTGCTCCACGAGGGCGCGGACCGCAGCTTCCCGCGCCAGGACTCGCCGGTGGGTCGACGTCACGACGGACCCATTCGCGACCCTGACGACTCCGATGCTCCCGACTCCTATTCAACACGGCGAACGCAATGCCCGCTGACTCCTGGCTTCTTCTCGTTGCATCGGTCGGACTCGGGCTCGGCGTGGAGCTGTTCTATATGAGGGCGCGACGGCGGGATCGGCGTTCGGGACGAGGCGGCGGAGGAAGTGTTCCCCGGGAGGGTGGTGTGGGCGGAGGGGATCACGCATGACCTCGCCGGTCATCGTCGGCGTCGTCGTCGGCTACCTGCTGGTCCTGCTGGTCATCGGGCTCTGGGGGAACCGGGACTCCCACGACCTGGAGGGATACTACGTCGCCGGTAAGAAGTTGCCGGCGTGGGTCATCGCCTTCTCGTCCAATGCGACAGGCGAGAGCGCCTGGCTCCTTCTCGGCCTCACGGGCATGGGCTACGCCATCGGCGTCCACGCCTTCTGGATCATCATGGGCGAAGTCCTGGGCGTGGCGTGCGCCTGGGTCTTCGTGGCGCGGCCCTTCAAGGAGTACACCGACCGATACCGGGCCATCACCGTGCCCGACTATCTCACCGAGCGCTTCCGGGACAGCTCGAATGTCTTCCGGTGGCTCTCGGCCCTCATCATCCTGAGCATGGTGATGGCGTACACCGCCGCCCAGCTCACCGCGTCGGGCAAGGCCTTCGACTCCTTCCTGGGCACCGGGTACACGGCCGGCGTGTGGATCGGGTTGGCCATCGTCCTCTTCTACACCACGGTGGGCGGCTTCAAGGCCGTCGCGTACTCCGACTTCCTCCAGGGTGTCCTCATGTTGGGCTGCCTCATCACGCTGCCCATCGTCGGCATCGCACAAGCCGGGGGTTGGGGTCCGATGATGGACGCCCTCCGGGCCCAGGATCCGTCGCTTCTCGATCCCATGGGCACGTACGGACTGACGCTGGCCGGAGTGCTGAGTGCTGCCGGCTCGGTGGCCATCGGTCTCGCATTCCTCGGCTCGCCGCAGCTTCTCACGCGTTTCATGGCGGCGCGGGACCAGAAGCAGATCGTGAACGGAGGCTTCTGGGCGGTCCTATGTGTCATCGGCTTCGATGTGGGAGCGGTCTTCGGGGGGATGGCTGGACGCACCCTCTTCCCGGGGCTGGCGGACCCGGAGACGATCCTCCCGGAGATGAGCGCGGCGTTCTTTCCCGACTTCTTCACGGGGATCTTCCTGGTGGTCGTTCTCGCGGCCATCATGTCCACGGTCGACTCCCTCCTGATTCTGGCGTCGTCGTCGGTGGTGCGGGACGTGGTGCAGAAGGCCTTGGGATTCGAGGCGTCGGAGCGGGCGCTGTCGAATCTCGGGAAGGCGGTGACGGTGGTCATCGGTGCCGTCGGCCTGGTCGTCGCCCTCCTCGAAGTCCGGATGATCTTCGACTTCGTCCTCTTCGCCTGGTCGGGGATCGCGTGTGCCTTCACCCCGGTGGTTCTCCTTTCGCTCTTCTGGAAGGGCACGACGAAGGCCGGAGCGGTGGCAGGGATGGTTGCCGGCTTCGCCACGACGGTCATCTGGGTGCGAGCATTCAAGGCCGACTTCTACGACCTCTACGAGATGATCCCCGGCTTTTTCGCGGGGCTCCTGGCGTGCTGGCTGGTGAGTCTGTTCACGCGGGCCGATTCAGACGCGGTTGCAGAGCTGGAGTCGGTCAGGGAAGCGGTCGGGCCGACGTTCTGAGGGCCGTGCCTGCTCCTTCTCCCTGTGGCAGGGCGCCGCGATATTTTCCGTCCACTCAGATTTCTTCCAGGCGACGCCCCTCCCTTGAATACGACCTCTCCGCGCGGTGAGGTCTTCGAGTTCGCGGACCTCGAGGTTCGCCAACAACCCGACGACGTCACCTGCGGTCCGACGTGCCTGCAGGCGCTCTACGCCTTCCACGGTGAGCCGTATGCCCTGGACGACGTCATTGCCTCGGTCCGCTCACTGACGCATGGCGGAACACTCGGAGTCCTGTTGGGCATCGACGCGCTGGAGCGCGGCTACGACGCCACACTGTATAGCTACAACCTCCACGTACTCGATCCGTCGTGGTTCCTCGAGCCGGGGCGGGACCTGAAATCCGAGCTGGTGCGGCAGCTGGACATCCGAGAGGAAAAGCAGCTGCGAGCGGCTATCCAGGCGTACATCGACTTTCTCGAGGCCGGTGGTGAACTCCGCCACGAGGAGCTTACGCCCGAGCTCCTGGCGGGTATCGTTCGGGACGGAAGCCCACCCATCACGGGCCTCAGCGCGACCTACCTATACGGTTGTCAGCGGGAGATCTTCGACGGAAATGAGAGTCGCTACGACGACGTCCGCGGAGAGCCTGTGGGTCATTTCGTCGTGATCTCGGGCGTCGACCCGGCCACGGGTGACTTCCGGATCTCGGATCCGTCCCAGGACAACCCTCTTCACCAGTCGGGGACGTACTGGGTGAAGCCCCACCGCCTCATCGGCGCCATCTTCCTGGGGGTGACCACGTACGACGGCAACCTCCTCATCGTACGCCCCCGGGGGGCGTGACCCGTGAATCGTCTCATCGTCGTCGAGCGTCCAGAGCGCTGGCCCTTCCATGTTCCTGGCGTAGCAGTGGTGTCCGCCCGGGAGTACCTGACGGCGGCGCACTTCGCCGACGGACCCCGGGCGACCGTTCTCAACTTCTGTCGCAGCTACGCGAAGAACACCACCGGCTACTACGTCTCCCTCCTGGCGGCGGCGCGGGGCCACCGGCCGCTGCCGTCGGTGACGACCGTGCAGAGTCTTTCCGTGGACGCGGTGGTGCGGGTTGCGGCGGACGATCTCGGGGATCTGGTGCAGGCGAGCCTCGAGCCTCTTCGGTCGGACGACTTCGAGCTCAGCGTCTATTTCGGCCGCAACCTGGCGAAGCGCTATGCAAAGCTGTCGCGGGCCCTGTACGGGCACTTTCCCGTTCCCTACCTCAGGGCTCGTTTTCGGAGGGACGCCGCTGGCGCGTGGCAGTTGAGTGGAGTCCGGGCGATCTCGGCGAGCGACGTTCCCGAGGACCATCGCGACTTCGTCATCGAGACCACGTCGCGGTTCTTCCGCCACGGTCGTGACGGGAGCCCGAAGCGCAAGGACTGGCGGTACGACCTCGCCATCCTCTGGTCGGAGGACGACCCCCAGGCGCCATCCAACGCCGGAGCCATCAGGAAGCTGGTGAAGGCCGCCGAGCGCATCGGCATCAAGGCGGACATCATCGAGCCCGACGACTTCGGGCGTCTCGAGATCTACGACGCTCTCTTCATCCGCGAGACGACCCACATCGGGCACCACACCCACCGCTTCGCTCTTCGGGCCGAAGCCGCCGGTCTCGTCGTCGTCGATGATCCCGAGTCCATCGTGCGCTGCACGAACAAGGTCTATCAGGCGGAGCTCTTCGGTCGCCACGGCATCAGTGCCCCTGGCACGATGGTGGTGCACGAGGGCAACCGGGGCACCGTCGCGGACGCTCTCGGCTTGCCTTGCGTGTTGAAGGATCCGACGGGGGCGTTCTCGTCGGGGGTGACCAAGGCCGAGACGCCCGAGGAGCTGTCGGCGGCGCTGGACGAGCTCCTCGAGGACTCGGAGCTGGTCATCGCCCAGGAGTGGACGCCCAGCGCATTCGATTGGCGCGTTGGGGTCCTCGAGGGTCGACCCCTCTTTGGCGCTCGCTACCACATGGCTCGCGGACACTGGCAGATCGTGCGACAGGGGGCCCCGAAGAGTCGGCGCTATGGGAAGGTCGAGGCAGTTCCCGTTGACGAGTTGCCGGCCCAGGTCCTCGATCTGGCCCTCCGGGCAGCAGGCCTCATCGGCGACGGTCTCTACGGCGTCGACCTGAAAGAGCTCGACGATGGCCGCGTGGTCGTCACCGAGGTCAACGACAATCCGAACCTCGATAGCGGGGAAGAGGACCGGGTCGTCGGCGATGCCCTCTACGACACCGTCATGGACTTCTTCGCTCGGCGCCTCGAGGCTCGGGGGACCCGGAGGTGAGCCGCCTGGGCCTCTTCGACGGGTATGGCGTCGAGATCGAGTACATGATCGTCGACGAGGAGAAGCTGGACATCCGGCCGGTGTGCGACCGGCTCATGGAGGCGATGGCCGGCGAGCCCGTGTCGGAGCTCGAGCGGGGCGAGATCGCGTGGTCCAACGAGTTGGTCCTCCATGTACTGGAGTTGAAGACCAACGGACCGGCGGCCTCGCTCGCTGGACTCGGTCAACACTTCCGAGCCGAGGTGGCCGCCGCCGATGCCGCATTGGGCGATCTCGGCTGCCGTCTCCTTCCTGGCGGCGTCCACCCATGGATGGATCCGGCGCAGGAGACGCACCTGTGGCCCCACGAGTACAACGTCGTCTACGAGACGTTCGACCGGATCTTCGGCTGCTCCGGGCACGGGTGGTCGAACCTCCAGAGTACGCACCTCAACCTCCCTTTCGACGGGGATCGTGAGTTCGGGCGCCTCCACGCTGCTATCCGGGCGGTCATCCCGATCATCCCGGCATTGGCGGCAGCCAGTCCATTTCTCGATGGGGTCGTGGCTCCCCAACTCGACGCGCGCTTGGAGGCATATCGGGGGAATGCACGGCGGATCCCCGAGGTGGCCGGCGGGGTGGTTCCCGATCCAGTGGGCTCAGAGGACGAGTATCGAGCGCGGATCCTCCAGCCTCTCTACGACGCACTCGCTCCCCACGATCCCGACGGGGTGCTTCGACACGAGTGGGCCAACGCCCGCGGCTCCATCGCGCGTTTCGAGCGCGGTGCCATCGAGATCCGCGTCATCGACGCCCAGGAGTGTGTGTCCGCGGACCTGTCGGTGGTGTCGATGGTGGTCGCGCTGGTGCGTGCGTTGTGTCAGGAGCGGTGGGCTTCTACGAAGGCCCTGGACGCCATCCCGACGTCTCCGCTTTCGGAACTCTTTGTCGAAGCCGTTCGGGTCGGTGGCGAGGCACCCGTTGTGGACCGCGGCTATCTGACGGCTCTCGGGTGGAATCGGTCCGAGGCCACTGCCTTGGACCTTTGGCGTCACCTCGCGGATCGGCTGGCGCCCGATGGTGTGCCGGGCGAGTACGCATCAGCCTTGGAGACTATCGTCGGGCACGGGCCGCTGGCTACGAGGATGGTGCGGGCGCATGCCGAGGAAGGTCGCTCCATCCGGGACATCGCCGGGGAGTTGGGAGCGTGTCTTCGTGAGGATCGACTCTTCGCGAAGTGATGGCCTGAATGCCTCAGAAGGGACGAGGGGCCACGAGGCATGTTGGTTCGCGATGATCCTCCAGGTGCAGCCTTGAGTCTCCCGATTCGGGTTGTCCTCTCCTGTGAACATGCGGGGAACGACGTGCCTCGGGCGTACGCCCACTACTTTGCGTCGTCTCAGGCGCAGGCGGCCCTCGATAGCCACCGAGGTTGGGATCCCGGATCACTCGGCATCGGCGAAGCCATGTCCGAGGTCCTGGGCGTACCGCTGATCGTTCAGCCGGTGTCACGTCTCCTGGTGGAGTGCAATCGCTCGTTGGATCATCCGCGGCTCTTCTCGGAGTTCTCACGGGGGATGTCCGCTCAGGAGCGTGCCGCGGTATTGGATCTTTACTGGCGGACCCACCGGGAGCGGATCGTGGGGCAGGTCATGGGCGGGGGATCGTTGGTGGTTCACGTTGGCGTCCACACGTTCACGCCGATCTGGCACGGACGTGAGCGGGCCACCGATATCGGACTCCTCTACGATCCGGCTCGTCGTGGCGAAGCGAAGCTCGTACGGGCGTGGAGGAGGGAGATGGTCGCCGCCGCTCCGCCGGCGCTGCGCGACGTGGCACCGCCCGACGTGCCGGCGTCGCGCGCGCGGATGGCCATTCACCTGAACCGGCCGTACCGAGGTTGGACCGACGGTCTGACAACCAGTCTTCGGAAGGACCTCCCGGAAGGGCGGTACGTTGGCGTCGAGTTGGAGGTCTCCCAGCGACTTGCCACGACTTCGGCCACCGAGATCGGTCAGTGGATCGGCAGCGGGCTCAGGGCGGCGCTGGTCCAGTCACGGTAGTGTCTGAGACGTTGGCAGCCGTTTCCGGCATCCCGTGGCCTGTCGAGGCCGCAGATTGGGACGCCCTCGAGAACTCCGCCGCCTAGGCTAGGGGCGGGCCGCTCTGCTCCCCGTCCACCCTCGAGGCCCTCGGTCGCCCTGGGTTCGGCGGGTTCGCCCACCTCCCCCTCGGTGGCTTCGCCCGCTTTCCCGCCGCCCGCCCGACGGATACGATCGGCTGACGATCCGTACGCATGCTTCTTCGGGGGAGAATTCGAATGTCGGCCATCAGTCGGAAGGATTTCCTAGGCCTGGGCACGTTGGCTGCGACTGGATTCGCGGCAGGTTGTGCTCCCTCCCCGGGCTCCAGCGGGCAGCGTCCGGACTTCATCGTGGTCAATGGCAACGTCTTGACCCAGGACGACGCCAATCCGCGGGCCCAGGCTTTCGCGGTGCGGGGCGACCGGTTCATTGCGGTGGGGTCTGACGCCGATGTGCGTAACCTCGCGGGCCCGGACACCGGGGTCCTGGATGCGGCCGGGGCGACGGTCGTGCCAGGCTTTATCGATGCGCATTCCCATCCGTCGGGCGCGGGGTTGAACGCGCTGCGCAACGTGAACACGAATCTGGGAAGCATCGCCGGGATCCAGGGAGCGCTCCGGGCACGCGCGCAGGAGACGCCCCCGGGCGAGTGGATCGTGGGCTACATGTACGACGACACCAAGCAGGAAGAAGGTCGCCCGCTGAATCGGGTCGATCTCGACGAGGTGAGCACGGACCACCCCATCGTGGTGGGTCACCGGGGAGGCCACACCGGCGTGTACAACTCGAAGGCCTTCGAGCTGGCGGGTGTGACGGTGAACACGCCCGACCCCTTCGGCGGGCACTTCTATCGCGAAGACGGCGAGCTTACGGGCAAGGTGGCGGAGCGGGCCCGGGCTGTGTTCGACGTGCCCAGCGGCTCCACCCGCGAAGAGCGTGCCCGGGGGGTGGCGGTGATCTGCGGGGAGATGAACGCGGCGGGGCTTACTTCGGTCCATCAGGCGGGCACGGGCTCCGAAGCCTTCACGGCCTACCAGGACGCCCGCGAGGCAGGGGAGCTGACACTGCGGATGAACCTCTTCGCCAGTGGTGGCGCGTACAGATCGCTCCTTCGGGCAGGCGTGAGGACGGGACTCGGCGACGAGTGGATCCGCATGGGTCCGGTGAAGTTCGCGGCGGACGGCTCGGCGTCGGAGCGCACGATGGCCATGAGCACCCCCTACGCCGGCCGTCCCGACGACTACGGAATCCTCACCATGACCCAGGAGGAGATCCACGATGTGGTGGAGGAGGCCCATCGGGCTGGCTGGCAGATCGGCATCCACGCCAATGGCGATGTCACCATCGACATGGTGCTGAACGCCTATGAGAGGATGGCTGCCGAGCATCCCAGGGACGACACCCGCCATCGCCTCGAACACTGCTCCCTGGTGAATCCTTCGCTACTCGAGCGGATCGCTGCGGGCGACTACGTCCCGGCTCCCTTCTACACGTACGCCCACTACCACGGTGAGAAGTGGATCGAGTACGGCGAGGAGAAGATGGAGTGGATGTTCGCCCACAAGTCTTTCCTCGACTACGGCATCATGGTGGCGCCGGCGTCCGACCACAGTCCGGGGCCGTACGAGCCCCTCATGGCGCTACAGTCCATGACCACCCGAAAGGACTTCGCCGGCAGGGTGTGGGGCCCGAGCCAACGCATCACCATGGAGCAGGCCCTGAAGATCTGCACCATGCATGGCGCCTACGCGTCCCATGAAGAGGACGTGAAGGGATCCATCACGGCGGGAAAGCTCGCCGACTTCGTGTTCCTCGCCGAGAGTCCATTCGATGTCGAACCGGATGCCGTGAAGGAGATCCAGGTGGTGCGAACGGTGGTGGGAGGGCGAACGGTCCACGAGGCCTGAGACCGACCTTCCGCGTCGGCCGGCCACCACCTAGAGGAGCAAACCGTGGACGACCACTTCGTCGAGATCCAGACGGCCCTGGCGGGTCGGTACTCTCTGGAGCGGGAGTTGGGGCGCGGGGGGATGGGCATCGTGTATCTCGCCCACGAGGTCGCCCTCGACCGCCCGGTCGCGTTGAAGTTCCTGCCTCCGGCTCTTACCGCCGACGATGCGGTGCGGGAGCGGTTCCTCCGGGAGGCGCGGACTGCTGCCAGACTCTCCCACCCGCACATTGTCCCGATCTTCACCGTGGACGAGGTAGACGGCCTCGTCTTCTTCGCCATGGCCGCCATCCACGGCGTGACGCTCGACGAACGGGTTCGGAAGCAGGGCCCCCTGGGCAACTCCGAGGCGTCCCGCCTCCTCAAGGAGCTCTCCTGGGCCCTGGCGTATGCCCACTCCCAAGGCGTGGTCCATCGCGACATCAAGCCCGAGAACATCCTCCTGGAAGAGGGGTCGGGCCGGGCGCTCCTCACCGATTTCGGGATCGCCGAGGTCGGTCGCGCGACGGCCCCCACCCCTGCCGCCGGCACGGATCGTGTCACCGACAGTGCCGCCCCTTCCGACGCCCTCGATCGGGTCACCGAGGTCGTGGGCACGGCCGAGTTCATGAGCCCCGAACAGGCGAAAGGGCTGCCGGTAGATGGGCGCAGCGATCTCTATTCCCTCGCCGCCGTCGGCTTCTTCGCCGTTTCAGGTCGGGCCCCCTTCGAGGGGGGACGCCCGGCGGAGATCCTGGGCCGTCACGTCGCCGAGCCCGCCCCTCCTCTGGCGACGGTCGTGCCCGGCGTTTCACCGGTCGTCGCGGGAGTCATCGATCGATGTCTCCGGAAGGACCCACAGCGTCGCTTCCTGGGTGGCGAGTCCATCGCCGACGCCCTCACCCAGGAAGCGGTATTCGAGCGACAGCTCCCGATCCCCCTCCGGGTCTTCATCAAGAATCTGCGTCGGCTCTTTCAGTCGGCGAGCTCTTTGAGCCTCGTTCTCGTCACCTTCGGGACTCCCCTGATCATCAGCCTCATCATCGCGACCGGTGTGCCCGGCGTCGTAGCGCTCGCGCTGCTCGTCGGCGTCATCCTGGCGGCTGTGGGGGGATCCGTCGTGTGGCAGTCGAAGAAGCTCCTGGCGGCAGGCTTCACGGCCGACGACGCGCGGATAGCTCTCCTGGAGGACGTGAACCGTCGTAACGAGGAGCTTCGCTTCGAGGTCGGGCCACGGATGACCGACGTGGATGTGGTCCTCAACTGGCTCACCGGCGGCGGCTTCGCCCTCGCCCTCGCGTCCGTCGCGGCGCTTCTCACCCTGGGAGGCGAGGACCCCCTGCTCTGGTCCATCTTCGGCTGGACCTTGGTGGGTGGCGGGCTGTCGGGTCTCATCCGAGCCCACCGGGCTGCAAGGCGAGCCGATCTGGTGGGTGAACGCTGGCTGAAGATCCTGAGCGGGAGGATCGGCGATGCCGTGTTCGCCCTGGCGGGCATCGGTGTCGATCCGCCGACGGCCCGGCCCTCGGGTCTTCGGCGCTCGACGGAAGTGGCCCTCGGGATGGCGGCCTCCCGTCTCTACGACGAGTTGCCCAAGGAATCGAAGCGACAGCTCGCTGACCTTCCCGCCGCGGTCCGGCGCCTCGAGGCCAACGCCGGCACGCTGAGGGCCCAGGTGAAGGAGCTCAACGTCGTCCTGTCCGAGCTTGGCGATGAGCCGACCGGCGAGGGCGCCACCGAGAGAGAGCGGGTGCGGCGGGACGTGGAGGCGACGCGGGATGCCGCCGAAGTCCGCCTCAAGGACGTCGTGGCGTCGCTGGAGACTATCCGGGTAGGCCTCCTCCGCATGCACGCCGGGGAGTCGGTGGTCCACAGTGTCACCATGGACCTGGAGGCGGCGCAGGGCCTGAAGGGCGACATGGAGGACCTCCTCGAAGGTCACCAGGAAGTCGAACGACTGTTGGCCAGACGACGGGCGACGGGAACGATCTCCTTCGAGCCCTGACGCTGTGGGGCGCACCGAGCCCCCTCCGCCCACCTTCTTGTGACACGGGGCTCCAGCGCCTACGCTGGCGACCTCAGTCCACCTCAATGGAGTCGAGTGCAATCGTGCCGCAGCTCGCCGACAAGTCCGCCCGCCCCGCTATAGCCCGGGTCCCGAGCCTCATCCTCTGGGCCGGCCTGACACTGCCTGTCGGCCTCGCGGCGCAGGAGTCCACCACCCTCGATGTCCCGGGCCTCGATCAGCCCGTCGAGATCCTCGTCGACGAGTGGGGCATCAGCCACATCTACGCCGAGACCGAGTACGACCTCTTCTTCGCCCAGGGCTGGAACGCGGCGCGTGATCGGCTCTTCCAGTTGGAGCTGTGGCGGCGTCAGGCCACCGGCACGGTGGCGGAGATCCTGGGGGAGCGGGAGCTGGAACGCGACATCGGGACGCGGCTCTTCAAGTTCCGCCGGGACCTGGACCAGGAGCTCAGTCACTACCACGACAACGGCGTCGAGATCATCAATGCCTACGTGGACGGGATCAACGCCTACGTGGCGCAGACCGAGGCGGACCCGGACCTCCTGACGCCCGAGTTCGAGCTGCTGGGCATCACGCCCGGTATGTGGACGCCGGAGGTCGTGATTTCACGGCATCAGGGGTTGCTGGGCAACATCGGTGCAGAGCTCTCCACGGGACGCCGGGTCGCGGCCATCGGAGCGGAGACGGTGAAGGCGCTGTCGAGCTTCGGTCCCGGCGACCCGGAGCTGGAGCTCGATCCCGCCATCGACGGCCGTGCCCTTTCCGAGGACATTCTCGGCATCTACGACGCGTTCCGCGGCCGGGTGCAGTTCCGGCCCGAGGACATCGTCGATGCCGACCGGAGGGCCGACGACGATGCCTTCGACATGCTCGAGGCGGCGGCCGCCGAGGCATCGCGTGTGGTGGCCTACGACGTCGAGCAGGACATCGGCTCCAACAACTGGGTGGTGGACGGGACCCGGTCGGAGAGCGGGTATCCCATGATGGCCAACGACCCGCACCGTGCTCAGGGCGCACCGTCGCTGCGGTATTGGGTCCACCTCGTCGGTCCTGGCTGGAACGTCATCGGGGGCGGCGAGCCGAGCCTTCCCGGGGTCTCCATCGGGCACAACGAGTACGGCGCCTGGGGGCTCACGGTCTTCAGCACCGACGGTGAGGACCTGTACGTCTACGAGACCAACCCGTCGAACCCCGACCAGTACCGTTACCGGGGCGAATGGGAGACCATGACGGTCATCACCGAGGAGATTCCGGTGAAGGGCCGCAGTCCCCACACCGCGGAATTGAAGTACACGCGCCACGGCCCGGTCGTCTTCGAGGATCGGGACCGGAATCTGGCGTACGCGGTCCGGGCGGCCTGGATGGAGATCGGTGGAGCCCCCTACCTCGCGTCCCTCCGGATGGACCAGGCGAAGACCTGGGAGGAGTTCCGGGAGGCGTGCAACTACTCCAACATCCCCGGCGAGAACATGGTCTGGGCCGGCCGCGACGGGACCATCGGGTGGCAGTCGGTGGGTATCGCGCCCATCCGCCGGAACTGGAGCGGGCTGGTGCCCGTGCCCGGCGACGGTCGGTACGAGTGGGACGGCTATCTGCCCATCATCGCCAAGCCCTATGTGGTGAATCCTCCCGAGGGCTACTTCGCCACGGCGAACAACGATCTCATCCCCCGCGACTACGAGTACATGGACGCGGTGGGCTTCAGCTGGTCCGACCCGTACCGGTGGCTTCGCATCGTGGAGGTGCTGGGCAACGGTACCCGATTCTCCATGGCCGACATGATGCGGCTGCAGACCGACGAGCTGTCCATCCCCGCTCGACAGCTCGTCCCCATGCTGGAAGAGCTCTCGGCGTCGGGCCGCACGGAGGAGGCCCGCCAGATGCTCCTCGACTGGGACTTCGTCATGGACAAGCGGTCGGTGGAGGCGGCCATCTACGACCAGTGGGAGTCGGAGCTGCGACGGACGTTCCGTGACGCGCTGGTTCCCGCCGGCGCCGACATGAACCTGTCGCTGAGCAAGGTCATCGAGGTGGTGATGATTCCGCCCGGAGCCCTCGGCGACGACCCCATGCGAGCCCGCGACGGCTTGCTCATCGACGCCCTCGACGACGCCGTGCGGGCCCTCGAAGCCAAGCTCGGTCGGGACATGGCGGGGTGGCAGTACGGACAGCCGGACAACCACCACGCCACCCTCCGGCACCCCCTGGGCAACGCCGTGGACGCCGCGACCCGGGATCGATTCGAGGTGGGCCCGGCTCC
This sequence comes from Longimicrobiales bacterium, assembly GCA_965229435.1. Classification (GTDB taxonomy): domain Bacteria; phylum Gemmatimonadota; class Gemmatimonadetes; order Longimicrobiales; family Gaopeijiaceae; genus UBA2589. The sequence continues at coordinate 820,549 of CBDDJE010000001.1, read as the reverse complement.
GCGTGGCGGATACGGCTCGACGGTCAACCAGACGGGCAATGGCGACAACCAGACCTCGGGGGCGTCGTTCCGCATCATCGTCGACACCAGCGACTGGGATCGGTCGGTGGGCATGAACACGCCGGGGCAGAGCGGCGACGTACGCTCGCCCTTCTACGAGAACCTCTTCGACTTCTGGGCCGACGACGGCTTCCATCCCGTCTTCTACACGCGGGAGAAGGTGGAGGAGGTGACGGCCCAGCGGATCGAGTTGAGACCGGGGCGGTGACCGAGGAGGGTGCTCGCCGGATCCGCTATTCCGTGGCCATGAGCCTGGACGGCTTCATCGCGGATCGTGACGGCGGGTACGACTGGATCGTCGAGGAGAAGGGTATCGACTTCCAGGCATACGTGGAGAAGATCGACACCCTCGTCATGGGCCGCGGGACCTACGAGATCCTTCGCGACGGCGCTACGGGTTTGTCGGCATGGGACGCGTTCGCGCTCTACGTGGTCTCCACGACTCTCGAACCGACCGATGCCGAGGGGGTCACCGTCATCCGCGAGGACGTGGTCGAGCGCGTCCGCCGCCTGAAGGAGGTGCCGGGCCACGATGGAGTGGCCGGGCAGGTGCGTGGTTCGCCCACCCCTCCGCCGAAGGACATCTGGCTCTTCGGCGGGGGCGTGCTCTTCCGGAGCCTCCTAGAGGCCGGTCTGGTGGACCGCGTGGAGGTGGGCGTCGTGCCGGTGCTCCTCGGTGAGGGCATTCCCCTCCTCCCGGGATTGGGTGCGGACCCGGTGTCCCTCGCGCTCCACAGCGTCGAGCGCTTCGAGTCGGGTATCGTGCTTCTCAAGTACGACGTGCGCTGACCCACCCTCGGCAGAACCGTCGGCCGGTCATTCGCTCCCCAACACGGTCACGGGGTCCACGCGGCTCGCGCGCCATGCGGGGATCGCCGCCGCCAGCAGGCCGACGACCGACATGATCCCCAGGACGGCGGCGAAGGTGGCGTGGTCGTCGGGCCGCTACTGGCGCATGCTCTGCGCCAGGGACGTCGATTCTGCGGCAGCCGTTTCGATGATGACTTCGAGGGCCTGCTCTTCCATCCCGAGGCTCTGCACGCAGTGGACGCGAAGCGCCGCCAGCGGATCCTCGGACTCGCCGTGGCGAAGCCGCGCCACCGCCTCGATGGGCTCGGGTGCACGCTCTCCGGACAGGTGATGATCCGAGATGGCGGTGATGAGCCCCTCGGGGAGGTCCCAGCTCTCGGCCATCATCGCCCCGACCTGCGCATGGTCGTACCCCAGGCTGTCCCGCTCGACCTCGTGGAGAGGGGGACCCTCCTCGGTCGCGGCGTTCCTGTACAGCTCGGGATAGACGTCGGGCTTGGACAGGGCCAACACCGGCACCGCCATGTCCTGGAGGAGCCCGGCGGTGAATGCCTGCATCTCCACCGATGGATCCCGGTTCTTGGCGATGAGCCTGGCCAGGCACGCACGGCGCGCCGACGTGTCCCAGAAGTCGTCCAGGTCGATGCCGGCCGGCGCCGGCAGGGTGTCGCCCACCGCCGCGGTGAGCACCAGGGCCTCGACGCGCGACCGGCCCAGCAGGGAAACGGCGTGGCTCAGGTTGGACACCTCCTGGCGCAATCCGAACGCGGCGGAGTTCACGGTCTTGAGGATCCGGACGCTGAGACCCGGATCGGCGAGGAGACGCTCCGCGACATGGTTCATGTCGGCGTCTTCGCGAAGGAGCCTCAGCGTTTCCACCGCCCCGGTGGAGAAGGTGGGAAGCTGATACTCCCCGATGAGTTCCCTGAGCTCGGCCTTCGGGTCGGGGCTCCGCTTCCAGCGAAACACGCTACTCGCCCCGCCGGGCCATCTTGTTCGCCAGAATGGAGATGAGGCCACCCAGCATCATGTAGCCCACGCACACCTCGACGATGACCAGGATCTGCCCGAGTCCCGACGTCGGTGTGATGTCCCCGTAGCCGAGGGAGGTCAGTGTCACCACGCTGTAGTAGAGGTGCGTGAGGACCCCCGGTGCGTGGGCCCCGACGTTCACACCCGCAGCCCAGTAGAGAGCCGCGAAAAGGAGCACCACGGCCCCGATCACGACCGTCCAGCGCGCCAGGCTGCGGCCGCAGTCGCTGGTGACCCACCAGGCGTTGTAGATCCACCGTTGGAGGGTGCCCGACTCACGGAACTCCTTGAGGTAGTTCTCGTCGATTACGTGACGCCGGAGGCGGTAGGCGCCGGCGAAGTTGATGTCGCGGATGTCGGTTCCGTACCAGTGGGCCGACTCGAAGCCGGCGATGGACCGGAGGCGTGCGCCCCGGAGATCGGCTTCGTCGAAGTTGGCGCCGGCGACGTCGCACTCGCTCATCTCGGCGTCCCGGAGGTCGGCGGCGCGAAGGTCGGCGGCCGTGAGTCGAGCGTCGCGTAGTCTCGCCCCGGTGAGCGTCGAACAGCCGAGGACCGATCCGCTGAGGTCCGCGCCGGTGAGCGTGGCCCCGGTGAAGTCGGCCCCGAAGGCGTTCACTCCACGCAGGTTGCTCATCCCCAGGCCGGCCTCCGTGAGGGTGGCGCCTTCGAGGTTGGCGCCCTCGAGGTCGGCCCCGGACAGCTCGGTCCGGTTGAGCACGGCGTTTCGAAGTGAAGCACCCTTGAGGTTCGCCTTGAGGAGAGAGAGGCCCGAGAGGTCCGCTCCGTCCAGGTCCACGCCGGAGAGGTCGATCTGGCTGAGATCAGGCGCCGAGGCGAGCTGGGTCGCCAGGTCGGGACCGGCGAGCTCGCGGGTCCTGGCACGCTCGACGAGCTCATCCATCTTGGCGGTGAATCGCTCACCGGAATCGGTCAGTCCGTAGGGGCTCATTGGGTGCTCACGACATCCTACGAGGAGACTGGACGCCCACGCCTTGAGGATCGGCCGCCGCTGCGGTTTCGTGAGTTCGAGCTGGCCCCCTCTAATCAGGCGGGCACCTTCTCCCTGAGCCAGACGTCAGGCTTCAACGTTCTCTTCCGCTCCTTGGGCTTTCGCCGGAACCACTGGGCGACGAGAAGGATCTCGGCGGCGTCCTGCGGTGAGAGGGCAGACGGCCCGGCATCGAGGTCACCGTAGACCTTGTCGATGGCTCTGGCCACCCGCTCCCGGGCGCGGCGACCCTTGGGGTGGGCCATCTCCTTCCGTATCCGCCCTCGACGGATGAGGTAGAGTCGGTCGTCACCCGCGAAGCCGGGGACGCGGTAGAGGAAGGTGAGCCCCTCCACCTTGCCGCGGAACGCCACGAGCTGGTCGCGGAAGGATTGGAGGCGCTCCAGGCGATCTCGAAGGACCGCTGCGTACTCGAAGTCCTGTCGTGCCGACGCGGCCAGCATCTGCTCTTCCAACTCGGCGAGGGGGCGTTCGGCCCGCCCCTCGAGGAAGCGCTTCGCCAGCTCCACACGATCCATGTACGCCTTCGCCGTGGGCCGCCCGCAGCACGGTGCGAGGCACGTGCGTAGCTCGGCCCGGATGCAATGGGGTACCCGGCCGCCTCCGAACATCTCCATCTGGTCATCGAAGAAGATGGGTGTGGTCCCGGGACAGTCCCGAAGCTCCAACGTCCGGGAGAGCTCCCGGATGGTGTGGGCGAGGGCCTTGATCCGAGGAAAGGGACCGTAGTAGGTGGACCCGTCCTCCGTTACCCGCGACACGGGCATGATTCTCGGAGCGGTCTCCGCCGTCACCTTGACGAAGGCGAAGATGCGCTTGCGCTTGTGACGAACGTTGAACTTCGGCTGCCGCTCCTGGATGAGCTTCATCTCCCGGATGAGGGAGTAGAACTCGTTGGGGATGTAGTCCCACTCGATGCGCGCGGTTTCCCGAATGAGCTCCCACGCCTTCTCGCCCTTCGGGGCGCGGAAGTAAGAGAGCACCCGGGAGCGCACCCGAACCGATTTCCCGACGTAGAGCAGCTCTTCGCCCGGACCGTACATGCGGTAGACGCCCGGACGGTTCTCGGCCTTGGCGCGGACGTGCTCTCTGAGGCTGGGGTTGGCGTGCAACGTGAAGGCCTGGTGCTTTCGTGGTTTCTTCGGGTAAGATAGGATGGGTCGAAGGTGGGTGCCAAGCGACGCGTTCAGGCATTCGCCCCGCCCCCGTTTCGTTCTAGAATGCCAGGTATGGAGATGACCGGCTCGGACAAGCTCATCAGGGATCCCCTTTGGGACACCATCCGACTGGATCCGACCGCCGTGCGGATCGTCGATACGGCGGAGTTCCAGAGGCTGCGCTACATCAAGCAGTTGGGCCTCGCCCACCTGGTGTACCCGGGAGCCACGCATACCCGGTTCGACCACGCGCTCGGTGTCTACCACCTCACCAAGACCGCGCTACGCCAGCTCCGTGAACGTGGGGGTGTGCCGCCGGAAGCATGGGTGGGTGAGGAGCTGGTGCCGTACGCGGCTCTTCTTCACGACATCGGGCACTTCGCCTACTCCCACGCTCTGGAGGAGTTGGAGACGGAGCACGTGCCGGCCCATCACGAAGAGGTCAGCCAGCGCTTCTTCGCGTCACCGGCGCTGCGCGATGCCCTTGCGCCTCTGGGTCTGACGGCGCCGGACCGGATCGCCGAGCTCATCCGAGGCGACAGCGACATCCCCCTCCGGGGGCTCGTCAGCGGAAGCCTCGACCTGGACAAGATGGAGTACCTCCGCCGCGACGCCCGCTTCTGCGGCGTGCCCTACGGTGAGGTCGACGTGTCGAGGCTGCTTCAGGGCTTGCAGCTCCTCGAGGACCCGTCCACAGGCGCCATCGAGGTTGGCGTCCACGAGAAAGCCGTGGCCGCTCTCGAGTCCCTCCTCTTCGCCAAGTACCAGATGTTCAGGAACGTCTACTGGCATCACGCCGTGCGTTCGGCCACAGCATTGTACAAGCGGATCGTGGAGGAGGCTGTTCGCGGTGGGCTGGTGGATCCCGAGGAGCTTATCGGCCCCACCGACGAAGAGCTCATGTACGAGATCGGACGGCGATCCCATGGAGACGACGGCGAGGTGGCGGAGCGGATCGCCACCCGGTGGCTGCCGGCTCTCCGTCGCCGAAATCTACCCAAGCGGGCGCTGGAGCTCACCGCCGCGGATCTGGCCGGGCGACGGGTGGAGGACTGGGCCGTGGGGGATTCGCCTTGGAAGCGCGCTGTGGAGGACGATCTCGCCACCGAGCTGGGCCTGGAGTCCGGTGAAGTCGTCATCGATTTCCCGGTGAAGCCGGCCATGTTTCAGCTCGACGTCCTCGTGGAGCGCCTCGACGGGAGAGTCCAGCGATTGGACATGGAGGGAGCGGAGGGGATCCTGGACCTGACGAAGGTTGCCCAGGAGCTCTACACGTCGGCGCGGGTCCTCCGCGTGTTCACCTTCGAGCGCCGATCCCTTTCCGCCGAACAGGTTCTCGATCGGATCACCAGGCCGGTGGGCGCGGCCTGACCTTGTTGGGCAGCGAGCGGGCCTGACTCCATTGCGCGGAGAGCCGTTGGGGTGCGGTGCGGCTCAGCCGTATCGGACGAGCGTCGCGGTGATGTTGTCCTGTCCGCCGGCCTCATTGGCTTCGGCGATGAGGGCTTTCAGGGGTGCGTCGGTCCCGAGCACTTCGGCGACACGGGCGTCGTCGACCATCCCCACCAGGCCGTCGGTACAGAGCAGGTAGCGGTCCCCCGCCACCGCCGCTCCGTCGAGGATCTGCGGGGTGGGTGAGTCTTCGAGTCCGACGCACTGGGTGAGAAGGTGTGCGTAGGGACTCAGCTTGGCGCTCTCGGGCTGCATGACGCCTTGCTCGATCTGATCCTGGATCCAGGTGTCGTCACGAGTGAGCTGCGTGAAGGTTCCTGCACGCAGTCGGTAGGCGCGGGAATCGCCCACATGCCCGATGATCCATGCGCCGGAAGCCGGCGAAAGAACCATCGCCGTGAGGGTCGTACCCATGCCGTCCAAGTCCGGCTGGGCCTCGACCTCCTGCCGCACGGCCCGGTGGGCTCCGATGACGGCGTCCGTCATCACAGGTCGGAAGTGATCGATGAACTCGGCTGCGCCGTCGGGCGACGATGGAGCTATCCAGGTCTCGACGGCTTCGGCGAGGTGCTGGGCCGCTCGTTCGGCGGCAATGCGACTGGCGATGTCGCCTCCGGGGTGGCCTCCCATCCCATCCGCGACCACCGCGACCCCGAGATCGGGAAAGACGGCGAAGGAGTCTTCGTTTCTGCGGCGGACCTGCCCGACGTCGGAGAGGCCAGAGACGGCGATGGGGTGGGGCAAACGGGGGCGGGGGCGCGGCGTGATTCGGGTTGCGGCGAAGGGCGTAAGTTGGACGACGCCTCCGGGGGGTGCAACCAACGGGTGGGTTGGGTAGTCGAATTCCGTGTCGGGGGTGGCGCGGAGAGGAACCGCGCCCCATATGAGGGTTACCAAGCCCAGTCGACCGTGCCGCCTTTCTCAATCCGCCCGAACTTCCATTCCAATGCCGGGCAGGGGTTGACACCGAGGGATCGCATCCCGATCATAAACGGCTTCGGATTCGACGAATTTCGATATTAAAGCAGGCTTCTGCCGGAGCCCCGGCTCACCGGGTCTCGGAGAGGCAAATAAGGAGACCGGATACACGATGGCCGCTGCCACGACAACGAAGCGCCGTAAGCGACGCGGGAAGGGCAACCTCCTGTCGGGTTTCGACGCCAGTGTCGAGGAGCAGAGCGCTCTCGATCAGTACCTCCGCGACGTGAGTCGCCACGAGCTCATCACGCCCGAGCGTGAGAAGGAACTCGGCGCCCGCGCGCAGTTGGGCGATCAGGAGGCGATCCAGGAGCTCGCGCGAGCGAACCTGCGCTTCGTCATCAGCGTCGCCAAGAAGTATCAGAATCGGGGCGTCTCGCTCACGGATCTGATCCAGGAAGGCAACGTTGGCCTTGTCACGGCTGCCCGGAAGTTCGATCCGGAGCAGGGCGTGAAGTTCATCAGCTATGCGGTGTGGTGGATTCGCCAAGCGATTTTGGCGTCTCTCGCCAACCACGGCCGTGCTGTGCGCGTGCCCCTCAACCGCGCCAGCGATCTGGCGCGGATCTTCCGTGAGAAGGAGCGCCTGAAGCAGGAGAAGGGCCGGGATCCGTCCACCGAAGAGCTGGCTGAGGCCACGAATCTCACGCCTGAGCTCGTCGAGTCGCTGCAGACGCTGAACGCGGCCGAGATCCGTCTCGATGCGCCCATCGGCGACTCGGAGGACTCGCAGCTCGTGGAGCGCTTCATCACCGAGGAAGCGGCCGAGCCGGAGATCGAGGTCGAGAGCCGCCTCCTCACGGAGACGATCACCGATGCCTTGTCCACGCTCGAAGCGCGAGACGCGAAGGTCCTGCGGCTCTACTTCGGTCTGGAGGGTGAGCGTGAGCACACGCTCGAGGAGATCGGCAACATGCTGGGGGTGACGCGGGAGCGGATTCGCCAGCTTCGCGACCGTGCACTCCGTCGCCTTCGCGAGGGTGAAAAGGGCAACGCCCTGGAGACCTTCGCCGCTTGACGGAACGTTGACAGCGTCGATGGACGAAGACCCCCTGCCGGGCCAGGAGCCCGGCGGGGGGTCTTTGCGTCGCGGCATGGTCCACGAGACCCGAGGCGGCGTCTACACCGTCGCCCTCGAGGACGGTTCCCGGGTGGAAGCATCGCTCCGGGGGCGCCTGAAGAAGGTGCGAAGGACGGGAAGCCGCGTGGTCATCGGCGATCGGGTGGCGGTCGAGCTCCAGGGTGATCGCTGGACCATCGAATCCGTGGAGCCGAGGGCAGCCGAGCTGGTGCGGAGAGGTCGCGGGGGACGAGCACCGAAGCTCCTGGCTGCCAACCTGGACCGGATCTTCGTGACCGTGGCTCTGCAGGCACCTCGGGCGAGCACGCAGCTTATCGACCGGCTGTTGGTTCTGGTCGAGTCCAGCGGCATGCATCCGACACTTATCTTGAACAAGGCCGACCTTGCGGACGATGCCCTGGGGTTCGTCGAGCTCTACGAATCCATCGGGTACGAGGTCATGGTGGCCAGCGCCAAGACCGGGGCGGGCATCGACGAGATCCATCGGTTGGCGTGCAGTGGGCTCTCGGCGTTCATCGGCCCCTCCGGAGCGGGGAAGTCGTCGATCCTGAACACCATCGATCCCGACCTCGACCTCCGCACTGCCGGGCTGTCGAAGAAGACCGGCACCGGCCGACACACCACGGTGGGCTCGAGACTCATCCAGTTGAACTGCGGCGGACTCGTCGCCGATACACCCGGCTTCGGGGACGTGGGCCTCTGGTCCGTCTCACCAGAAGAGATCGCCGGCTGCTTCCCGGAGTTCGCCGATCCCGCAGCCTCCTGCCGTTTCCGCGGCTGTACCCATCGGGTGGAGCCCGACTGCGGGGTCCGGGAAGCCCTGGGGAGCGGCGATATTCCAGAGCCCCGTTACCAGAGCTATCTCACCCTGTACGAAGAGGCGGATTCGGGCCCCGGTTATTGAGCGGCCAGCCGGAGACCGGCCCGGTCGCGCACGGAGGCTACGCGGAGGTCAGTCCCGGTGATTCGAATCCCGCGGGCGGCGGACCGGCATGACCCGGGGTGTCCCACTCTCGGGGTCTGTGGAGACGGCGAGAGGCCATCCGTAGACCTCGCTCAGGACATCCTCCCTCACAACGTCGTCCGGCCTCCCGTCGGCGGCGACTCGCCCTCCTGACAGAAGCAGCATCCGATCGGAGAACTGTGCGGCGAGGTCGAGGCTGTGTGTGACCAGCAGGACCGTCATTCCGTTGTCGGCGGAGCGACGGAGCAGCTCGAGGATGGCCATCTGGTGCCGGATGTCGAGGCTGCTGGTGGGCTCGTCGAGAACGAGCGCCGAAGGCTCCTGGGCCAGCGCCCGAGCGATCCGGGCCCGCTGGAACTCACCTCCCGACAGGGTCGTCACGTCGCGCTGAGCGAGCGGCGCCATGTCACACGCCTCCAGAGCGGCCCGAACCGCGGCCCTGTCTCCGTCCGTTTCAACGGACAGGGGGCCGACGTGCGGATAGCGTCCCATGCCTACCAGCTCCGAAACGGTGAGAGGGAACGCGATGGATTCGCTCTGCGAGACGACGCCCACCGATCGGGCGAGGTCCGTCCGCTTCCAATCCCGGACATCCCGGTCTCCGAGGCGAGCAGAGCCTGCGGCGAGGGGCACGACGCCGAGGAGGGCCCGGACGAGGGACGACTTGCCGGAGCCGTTGGGGCCGAGGACGGAGAAGAGGCAGCCGTCCGGAACCTCCAGTGACACCGCGTCGAGGGCGGGTCGATCCGCGCCTGCGTATCGGACGGTGAGCGCCTCCGCCACGATCTTCACGAGCCTGCCATCCTCGAAGCGATCCTCCCGGCAATACTCATGCGGAGGTCAGTGAGCGCCGTAAAAGGACGAGGAAGAAGGGCACGCCGACGAACGCCGTGATGACACCGATAGGGATCTCCGTCGGAGCCAGAGCGAGGCGTGCCACGAGGTCCGCCAGCGTCAGGAAGGCGCCGCCGGCGAGGAATGAGAGGGGCAGGAGCGCTCGGTGATCGGGACCGATGAGAAGGCGAATGGCGTGGGGCACTACGAGCCCGACGAAGCCGATGACCCCCGCCACAGCCACGCCGGACGCAGTGATGAGGGCGGCGACCATGAGCGCGACGCGCTTCACCCGCTCGACATCGGTGCCGAGATAGGCAGCCGTCTCTTCCCCGATGGCCATGAGGTTGAGAGGGCGCGCGAAGCCCAGGAGCAGCAAGGCGGCGGGGATGGTGTAAGCGGCGGTGAGGGTCACTGCGCTCCAGTCCGCGGCGGCGAGGCTGCCCATGATCCAGAGGACGGCGCTCTGGACGGTGCGTGCCGAGGAGAGTGACAGGATGAGCGTGATGCACGCCGAGAAGAAGGCTGCCACCACGACGCCGGCGAGGAGGAGGACGCGCACGTCCATGGCACGCCCGGTGGCCGTGGCGACGCCGAAGACCATGGCGATGGCCAGCAGTGCCCCGGCGAAGGCAGAAAGGGGGAGGACCCACGAGCCGCTGGCCGCCCATCCGAAGGCGAGGACGAGGACGGCGCCTACCGAGGCACCACCGGAGATCCCGAGGATGTATGGCTCGGCGAGCGGGTTCCGCAGGAGTGCCTGGAACGTCGCCCCTGCCATGGCCAGGCCACCGCCAACGAGCGCTCCCAGGAGTACCCGGGGCAGGCGGAGGTGGAGGACGATGTCGCGGGCCGTGGGGTCGGCTCCGCCCCAGAGGACGTCGAATACGTCGCCGGTGGAGAGGGGAACCGAACCGAAGCGCACACCTGCTACCAGAGACACCGCGAGGACGGCCGCCAGCGCGACGGCGAGTGACCAGCGGTTCAACGGACCGGGCGTTGGTGGATGATCTCTGCCACCGCCCGTGCGTCTGCCACGACGTCCGGTCCCGGGACCTGAAGGGCGTCGCCGATGACCTCCACACGAGCGCCCGGCGTCAGTGCCGAGTCGTACGCACCGGCATTGGCCACCAGGACGACATCGATCGCCCGCGACCGAAGCTCCTCGGGGCTCACCGCCTGATAGGGGGCCGTCAGGTCTGCGAAGACGTTGTCCCCACCCACGAGCGCCAGAATCTCGGAGATGTATGTGTCGGGCCCCGACACCCAGGGAGGTGAGCCGCCGAGCATGTAGACCACCCGGAGTCGTGGGAGCTCGGCGATGCCGACGCGCAGGTCATCGAGACCCCGCCGAATGGCCGACGACAGGGAGTCCGCGACCCGGGGGCGGCCGACGAGTTCACCCACGATCCGATTCGTCTCGTAGACATCGGCCAGAGCCACGGGCCGGACGGCCACGTGGCGAATCCCCAGGTCGTCCAGACGCTCAGGGGTCCTGGGGTCCTGGTCGCCGTGGAAGCGGATGACCGCGTCAGGGCGAAGAGCGACGACCGCCTCGAGGTTCGGATCCAGACCGCCGCCCACGGACGGATACCCCGAGGTCCATTCCGGATCGTCGTAGTCGGTGACGCCCACCAGGGCGTCGTCGGCGCCCAGGGCCCGGATGGTCTCGGTGGCGGAAGGGACCAGGGAGATCACCCGTCGCGCCGGGGCGTCGAGAACGTGCTCGTGCGCTGCAGCGTCTGTGAACGAGACGGCCGCCTGTGACCGGGACGCCGCTTCGGTGCCCCGGGCGCCGAGTTGCTCATCGCCGGTGCACCCGGCGCCCACGAGAAGTGAGACGACGGCAACGAGCCGGGACGCAGCGCTGGCGAGTGGTGACCCCGGGGCGGAAGGTGACCGGAGGGTGAGGCCGGCGCCTCGATCCATCAGGGCGTCGGCCGAGCGCCGGACCCGCACGAGTCCTCGTAGGAGCGCACCCACTGACCGTCCCGCCTGTCCAGTGCTACGAACCAACGACGGGTAGCACCGAAGACGTCGACCAGGATCTCGCTGACGCCGTCTCCGTCCCAGTCCATGTGGTCGTGATACTGTGGTACACCTTTGCCCTCGGCTTCCACGGAGCGGAACAAGCTGATGGCTTCCCCGAAGCCATCCCCCTCCGGCTGAGCGATGACCAGGAGGCCGTATGCGCCCTGGGAGGGCGAACCGAGGCCCAACTGGTCCTGGTTGACGAAGGTTGTGGCGACCCAGGGCGTGGCTGCGTCCACGGGCTGGAAAGCCCGGGTTTCCGCGCGGATACCGAGGACGCCGTCGGACGGCACGATGGCGCCGTTTCTGGTGATGGCCTCGCGTGCGATGGCCAACGCGGCGACCCGCTGATCGAAGACGTCGGTATAGACCGCGAAGGAACCGTAGGGAAGGTCGGCGGCGTCCTCGGCTGGAATTGCGAGGAAGCGTTCGGCTGCCGCCGCAGAAGGGACGAGTTCGACGACGCCGGAGACCCGTGGCGGGGCTCCGCAGTACTCCTGGGCCGCGCCGGAGGCGTCGGCTCGGAGCCGTCCCACCCGCACTCCTTCGGAAAAGAGCACCCACTCTGAGCCAGGCGCCGTCAGGGCAGCGAGGCGGGCGGAGTCCGAGGGGAAGCGGGGATCCGGGAAGGGAGAGACCCCACTCTCGAGGATCTCGCCCACGACGACGAGGTCGGCCCTCTCATCCGTTCGATCACCAGCGAGGAGGATCGGGCCCAGGACCTTGGCGACGGTATCGGTGGGGGTCGCCGTCGTACCGAGGCTGTCGGTGCCCGTCTCCGAGGTCGGAGGGGCCTGCAACTGGACGTCGATCCCTCCCCAGGCCACGTTGTCGCAGCCGGTGGCCCCGGTTAAGATCAGCGCGACTGCTAGTAAGTGCTTTCGCATCAAGCCCTTGAGGTCGGTACGACTCCGAGTCCTACGGCGGATCCCGGGCCTCACAAGCTAGCGACGCCCACTTGGTGAGCAAGCCGAATCCATGGACCCTCGAGAAGAAGCCGACGCCTCGCTACGCGAGGTCATGAGTGTATACCCGACCGGGGTGACGGTGGTCGCCGGCAACGATGCCGATGGATCACCGTACGGGCTCACGGTGAACTCCTTCACTTCGTTGTCACTCGATCCGCCTCTGGTGCTGGTCTGTATCGGCCATACGTCGACGTCGCACCCGCGTCTGGTCGCGGCTTCTTCCTTCACCGTGAACGTCCTGGCGGCGGACCAGGAGGAGGTAGCGGTCCGCTTCTCCCGTGACCCGTCCGACGGACGCTTCGACGACATCGGGTGGCGGCCCTCCGCGTCAGGAGCGCCGGTCCTGGAGGGCGTCGCTGCCTGGTTGGATTGCTCTGCGTACGAGATCCTCGAGGGTGGTGACCACTCCATCGTCGTCGGCCGGGTCGAACGATCCGTGGTCACGGACCGTCCCGCCCTTCTCTTCCATCGCGGCCGACTGGGTTCGACGGGGACATGACAGAACGGCCAGCGCTTCTCCACTGGCTCCCTCCGCTGCTGGTGGGAGCTTCGGCTGCGGTGGCGGCGGAGGTGGCGATGGCCATGCTCCTCTACGGCGGGGCCGGGTTCGTCCGGTCGCTCACGACGATTCTCGCCGTCGAAGGGGTCGCCGTCGCCGTGGGGCTCTGGGGGGCGCCTGCGGCGGGCTCGGACCTCGTCGACCGGCTGCGTCGCCGATGGCTCTTCTGTCTCTTCGCCTTCGTCGCTGCGGCGTCCTTCGGGATGGCCTGGAGCGTCTTTCCTCAGCTGGGTGAGAGTCCCTTCGGTCAAGGAGTGGGGCTGACGGTTCTGGCCGCCCTCCCTCTCTACGCCGCAGGGGGGGTCGTGGGGGGCATGGGTGTCCTGGCCTCGACCGATGCCGGTGGTCGGCTGCGGGCGCCTGGCGCGTCGGCGGCTCTCGGTGCAGCCATGGGATTCGTTCTCACCGGCGCCCTTCTGCCGAGGGTACCGCTCCCCGCATCGCTCCTGGTCGGTTGCCTCATCATGCTCTCCCTGGGGGGGATGCTGTACGGGGGTGTTCTCGCCGCCCGGACCGAACTCCGGACATTGGCCCGGCGGCCGGGTCGGGGAGCGGAGGTCCGTGTCGACGAGCGCCGCCTCCCGGTAGAGGACATCGCGACCCTCGAGCTCTGGGAGGGCCCTTTCCTCCGGCGGCGCATGGTGCTGGAAGGGAAAGGAACGGAGGGGTGGGACGTGGCGGTGGCGCGGGCTCTCCTCACCGGCGAGGAGAAGACCGATCTCAGGGTGCTCTCGGTGGGTGGTGGGGGGTCCGGTCTCACTCGACAGCTCCTCGGGATCCACCCGTCTGTCACCGTCGATGTCCTCGAACGTACGGCGGCGGTGGTCGAGTTGGGGCGAGAGCACTTCGATACGGGCCTTTCCGTCGGACGCCACGATCGGAACTCGGTGACCGTGGGCAATCTGGACGACGCCATCACCGCCTGTGACGGCGGCTACGACATGGTCGTCGTCGACTCCCAGGCCCTCGCTCCCGTGGGTGGCCTCATGGGACTGTCGAGAATGGCCCGCCGCAGGCTTCCGGCGCTGGTCGCCGCCGGGGGGTGCCTGGTGTGTGGTCCCGATGGATCGGATCTGGACACGGGGACCGTCCCCGAAGGGTGGGTCGCCGCCCGGTACCGTCGTCCAAGCGCCTTTGCGGGCACTCCCCTTCTCGCGGAGGAGGTGTCACTGGCGCTCGTCCGAAGGAGCGACGGGGAGAAGTCGCCACCGCCGCTGATCGGCTTCAAGGAAGTCCCCCCCTCGTGATCGTCGCCCACCTCTCGGATCTGCACCTCGGCTTCAGGGCCTACGGACGGATCGAGCAGGGCGCGAACCTGCGGGAGCGGGACGTGGCCGCGGCGTTCGAGCGGGCGGTCCAGGCGGTGGTGACGCTGAAGCCCGACGCCGTGGTCGTGGCCGGAGACGTCTTCGATCGACCAGACCCCCCCGCCAGCGCTGTCATTGCGCTGGCCCGGGGGCTGGAGACCCTGCGTGTGGCCCTTCCGGAGACGCCGGTCCTGATGGTGGCTGGTCCCCGGGACACCTCCCGGCGCCCTGGGGATCCGGGTGCCTTGGCCGTCCTCGACACCTTTCCCAACGTCGAAGCCGCCACGGGCCTCACCCGGTCCATCCTCATCGACCGCCTGGGCCTCCACGCCTGCCTGGTTCCCTACCGTTCGGTCATCCGGCAGCCACCAGCGCCGCCCGACCCCGATCCCCGCATGCGCTGGAATCTGCTGGTGCTCCACGCCGAGGCTTCCCGTGGCGAACAAGGCCTCATCGTCGATCCTGCCGAATGGGACTACGTGGCCCTCGGTGGTGAGCACGCGCGAAGCGAGTTGGCCAGCCATGTGCATTATCCGGGATCGCTGGAGCGCGTGGCACTGGATCCGTGGAAGGAGGCAGCCGACGACAAGGGATTCCTGGTGGCGGATCTGGCCGCCGGCGAGGTCCGCTTCCATACCATCCGCGGTCGTCCCGTCGTGGCGCTGGCGCCCATCAAGGTGACACCGGGCGACGACGAACGCGTGCGTCGGAGGGTTGGTGAGGTCGCCCGGGAGATCCCCGGGGGGATCGCCGACAAGATCGTCCGGATGCGGCTCCAGGGGGCGACCCCCTTCGACGTTCTGGCCCTCCAGGGTGAGCCTCTGCGGGCGCTCCGTGGCGAGGCCCTCCACCTGGTCGTCGAAGCCGGGAGGGACCTCCGGGTGCCGGCGGAGGCGAGGAGCCCCGCCGCTGCGCCTCGTCTCCTGCGTGAAGCCGTACTCGCGGAGCTGGACCGCGACGGGGCGGCGAGTTCCGAGGCGGCAACGGTGGTCGCCGAGGTCGTTTCCGACGTCGCGGACGGGGTCGTGGATCGGCCCCATGGAGACGTCGAGGCTCTCGACGGCGAGATCCCGGGACTGGGTCGCCTTTCCACCTCGGTGCCTCTCGGCTTGACAGCGGTCCTGGGCGGGGGTGGGCGGGCTCGGCGGGCGGTGGCTCAGTTCTTCTCCGATTCGGGCTCAACGGGGCCGGAGGGTGCCATCGCTCGATGGTGGCGAGGCGAGCCCGTCGAGACTCTCGAGGGAGCCTTCCGTCGCGCCGCCGACGCCGTGGCCGAGAGCCGCGGACTTGGCCTCGTGGACCAGGCTCTCGAGGCGCTGGGGGCACGGAGCGATTCGCCGCCCCAGGACACCTCGGCGGACCGACCCGCCCGGGGAGCCGTGCGTGTGGATCCCGCTCAACTCGAGACGGAGTTCGACACCGCCAGTAGGGAGCTCCTGTCCACGCGGGCCGACGTGACCGAGATCGACGGAGATCTCGAAGTCGCGACCATGGACTGGCACCGCGAACGCCAGGACGCCGAGACGACCCTCAACGCGTACCGGGACCGGGCGCGAGAGCTTCGCACACGGATCCGGCAGATGGAAGCCGCGGGACCCGAGGCACCGTGTCCCACATGCGGTCGGGTTCTCGAGAGCCACTACGACGAAGTGCTCGCCGATCTGCGGGACCAGTACGAATCCGTGGTCCAGGACGGCAGTTGGTGGCGCAGCCGATGGGAGCAGCTCGAACCGAAGCCCGACCATCTCCGGGAGCTCGAGCGCCGTTCCTTGACCCTTCATGCCGCCGTGGAAGCGGGTTCGGAGCGCGTTGAGCTGCTCCGCGCCCGACTCGACGAGCTGGGGGCGACCTCCGGGCCGCCCTCGGGCCCCGAGTTGGAGGGCGTTCGGGGCGACGTGGTCACGGCGCTGAACCGCGTGCGAAGCGCTCGACGCACTCGGGCCATCGACCTTCTTCTGGATCGGGCATCGCGATTCGTATCGAGGATCTCAGGCGCCCGGATCCTCGCCGTCACCGTCCACGACGATACGATTCACCTCCAGGGCAGCGAGGGTGTCCTCACGCCTCTGTCCGAGGAAGATCTGGCCGCTGGTCGAATGGCGCTGAGGCTGGCGGCAGCTTCTCTCATTGCCGGCCGTGGGACGGTGGTCGCTTCCTTGGCTGTCGAGCAGCCCTTCGATCGGCTGGACGAGGAAGCGCGGATCCGGACGCTGGTGCTGACGAAGCGACTCCTCAGGGAGATCCCACGCATCGTTCTCTTCAGCCGGGGCGATGCCGTCGAGGCTCGACCCGAGCTCTTCGACTTCGTCCTGGAGGTGAGGGACGAGGAGTCGATGTCAGGTCCGGTGCTCAGGCCGGCGCCGTCAGGCCCGGGGCGCGTCGCCCTCCGGCCTGCGGTGCGAAGGAGACCGGCCGCCGGCGTGGAGAGCTGACCCCGGTTGCGTGGCGATGGCTCGAAGCTGCAACTTTCGCGAGCGAAGTTGCGTCTAAGTCAGTACGGAGACCGAGGCCCCAGGGGGGTGCCTCCGCAGTTGGGAACCGGGGATATGGGTCAGATGATGACATTTCTACTACCGGTAGCTCTCGCCACCGTGCTCGGGGGCTTCGCCCTGAGAATCTGGTACCGGCGCTGGAAACAACAGCGCATCGAGGCCAATCGCAGGATCGAGGCGCCCAACTCGTATTACTCGTCTCAGGGCGTTCGTCAGCAGGAAGACCGTGAGCGCTGGCACAGCATCAACGTCGGCACCCTCCATCCACTGAATCAGGAAGAGGTCGCTCGGCTTCTCGAGGTCGTCGATGAAGACGGGGTGAGTTCCCTGTCGCCCAAAGACCGTCTGTTCCTGGACAACATGACGCTGCCCCGGATGGGAGTCTGAGGGAACTCCTCAGCGACCCAGGGCGGCTGTCGCGACGATCTCCAGGACGTAGGGATCCCGGAACTTCTTGACCGGGACGATGGCTCGGGCGGGCTTGTGGTCGCCCATCATCTCCGAGTACACCTCGTTGACCGGCCCCCAGTGCTCGACGTCCGAGACGAAGATCTCCATACGGACGACGCATTCGAGTCCCGACCCCGCCGCCTCGAGGACCTTCTCGACGTTTCGTAGCGCCTGTCTCGCCTGCTCGGCAGGTCCTCCGATGTCGGCGTCCGGGTCCGCCGGGTCGTGGCCGAGCATGCCTGCCACGTAGACCACGCCGCCGTAGACGACGGCCTGGCTGTAGTGGCCAGCGGGCTGTGGGGCGGCGTCGGTATGGATGTACTTCATGCGTTTGGATCTCCTCCAGTGAGTCGGGCTTCTTCGCTTCTCGGTTCGGTGGGGGCACGCCACCGGAAACGGGGGCTCCAGCGGTTCGTCCGTTCTTCCACCGCATCGGCGATGATCTTGCCGAGGACAGGGGCGAACTTGAAGCCGTGACCGCTCCCGCCGGCGGCAACGGTCACCGCCGCGCGGTCAGGAACCCTGTCGACGAGCAGGTCGCCGTCTCGGCTGTCACAGTACATGCACACCCGCGATCCCACGAGAGGAGCATCCGTCAGCGACGGGATGGCCCGAGCGAGGAAGCGACGGGCGTGGGCCACGTGGTCAGGTGAGACGTCGCCCCGTCGGTCGGGCTCGACCGTACGGCCGGGTCCATGATGCCCGAGCTTGAGCCGGCCGTCTTCCAGGGCGGGGAAGCCGTACCACCCCGAGCCGGCGATGTCGGCGGCGAAGGGTGGAAAGGCCGGGCCCCGGTAGGCACTCGGCTCGTCGACGCCGAAGTGCAGGACCGGCTGGGCCACCGACGTGAGGACGGGTGCGGTCTCCGGCAGTAGCCTCGGCGTCCAGGCGCCGGCGCACACCAGGACGTGATCGGCGGAGAGGAGCTCGCCGCCCTCGAGGCGAACGCCCTGCTCGCGCCCTCCACCTCCGTCGAACCCCACGCTCCCGTCGAGCCCTGCGACCGATCCCTCGCGTATCTGAACGCCCGCCGACGCTGCCTCCAGGGAGAGCTGACGAACCACGGCGCCGCTCTCCGCCCACCCGCCTCGCGGGCTGAAGTAGCCGTCGGGGTAGGCGTCGGCGTTCCACGTCGGATGGCGTCGACGGAGTTCGTCGGCGCGTACCCGAGGCGGCGCGTATCCCCGCTCCACCAGGACCCGATGGCTCTCGTACTCGAAGCCGCCGGGCTCCATTGGGCCCGCCGAGAGGACCAGGAAGCCCTCGTCGTGATAGAGGGGGCGGGGCCACAGGCGGTTCCACTCCTTCCAGCCGTCCAAGGCGGCCTCGGCGAGCTCGTGATAGAAGACGTCCGACCCGTAGTCCATCCGGACCATCTTGCTGATGTCGGTGGAGGAGGCCTCCGCATGCGGTGGCGGGCCCCGGTCGACGAGCGTCACCGCCCACCCACGCCGAGCCAACTCCAGCGATGCGGTGACCCCGAAGACGCCGGCTCCGACGACGACGATATCGCGTCCTGATGTCATCGACCTATGATGGTGGCTTCGCCCGCCTCCCCGCTACACGGTCCGACCCGATGAAGCTCAGAATCCTCTCCGCCGCCGACGTACGAGCCGCCGTCGACATGCCCGGTGCCATCGATGCCATGCGTGACGCGTTTGGAGCCCTCTCCTCCGGACGGGCCACGGTCCCCATCCGTCTGGGGTTGGAGACGGACCACGGCGTCAGCCTCTTCATGCCTGCGCGCCTTCAGTCGCCCGATCGGGTAGCGGCCAAGGTGGTCTCGGTGAATCCAGGCAACGCGTCTCGGGGCCTCCCGGCCATCCACGCGGTGGTCCTCGTGGTCGACGCCGAGACGGGGCGCCCGACGGCGCTCATGGACGGCACCTGGCTGACCGCGCTACGCACGGGAGCCGTGGGCGGCCTGGCCGCGGATCTCCTCGCCCGGCCCGACGCTACCACCGTGGCCCTCTTCGGCGCGGGAGTCCAGGCGAGGACCCAACTCGAAGCCGTGCGTTGCGTCCGAGATATCGAAGAAGTCCGCGTCGTGTCCCGGTCCGGCGAGAGCGCCGACCGTCTGGTCGCCGAGATCGAGGGGGTCCGCGGCGTGCGCGTGGATGACCCCGCTGAAGCGGTACGTGGGGCGGACATCGTCATCGCGGCGACGAACAGCGCGACGCCGGTCTTCGACGGGACGCTCGTCGAGGCCGGCACCCACGTCACCGGGGTGGGCTCATACACCACGGAGATGCGGGAGGTGGACGCGGAGCTCGTCCGCCGAGCCCGTGTCATCGTGGATCAGCGTGAGGCGATCCTCGAGGAGGCTGGGGACATCGCGGGTCCCATCGCCGATGGAGCGGTGGACGCGTCGGTGATGGTGGCTGAGATCGGCGACATCGTGCTGGGGCGGGCACCGGGTCGGACGACCGATGAAGAGGTCACCTTCTTCAAGTCCGTAGGCAACGCCGTACAGGACGTCGCCGTGGCGGCTCGCGTTCTGGAGACTGCCGAGCGCGACGGGCTGGGCACCGTCGTCGAGATCTGATTCTACGGCGTTCCCAACTCCGTCCACGCCTGATAGCGCGCCCGGTAGCGATCGAGTGCCTCGGTGTCTCCGGACTGGATGGCCTCCTGGAGGAGGGCGAGGTAGACCCAGGCGTAGTAGTTGGGGATGCCGATGGTGGCGATATCCGGCCAGTGCTCCCACTCGTCGGGCAGTCCCCCCCGATGGATGAAGACCTCCTCGACGAGGAACTCCGTGCGGTCGGGGTCGAGCCAGCGTCCCGTCACCGGAGTGAGCGTCGGGTCTTCGAGCTGGACGAAGTCATCCTCCGCTTCGCCCAGCGGACCGTTGTAGAGACGGAATGCCAGGCCCTGCCGGACGAGATACGGCTCCACGCCCAACGACAGAGCGGCGTTGCCCGACGAGGCGAAGTAGATGGGCCGGTCGTCGATGGCGGTGACCATCAGGGTGAGGGCGAAGCGCTGCCACGGGGAGAGGTACTGACCGCCGGGGATGCGGGCCTCGATGTCCCCGATCTGGACCACCACCGACTGATCGACCCGGGCGAGGCCCGCGGCGGCCTCGTCGATCTGCTCGTCGGTGAGCGGAATGATGGACTCGGTGGGCTGTCTGATCTCATCGATGACGAGGGGGACCTTCTCGCCGGCCTGCGAGGCGTCGGTGACGTAGGCGGCGTCTGTGTTTTCGAAGGTGTACGGCCGCTGACACTGAATGACGGTCCAGTCCGTCGACGGGTCGACGCCGGCGGGGCACGGCTTCGTCAGCTCCTTGAGCTGCTTCGTGTACCACGGGGTGTTGAGGTACGAGGTGACGATGACCGTCACGTCGCGCCGGATGCCCTCCACTTCCTGGAGGTACCACAGGGGGAAGGTGTCATTGTCACCGTTGGTGAAGAGGACCGAGTACGGCTCGACGCTCATGAGGAGGTTGTAGGCCCAGTCCCGGGCAGCATAGTCGTCGGTCCGTGTCGCCCAACCCCAGTTGAGCACCAGCGGAATGAGAGCCAAGCCCAGCACGGGACTCGCCTTGGCCAGGGTGAGCTTGGCCTCCTGCGCGGCTTCCTTCCAGAGCGTCGCCACACCCATGCCCGCCCAGAGCCCCCACACCGAGAACGATGCGATGAAGAAGTAATCGCGCTCGCGGACCTCGTGGAGGCCACGGTCCTGAACCGGAGCGAGGAGCGAGTACCCGTACTTGAAGTTCAGGTAGTAGACGAGGGCGAAGGAGAGCGTCCCGAAAAGGGTGGCCACGTAGATGAAGCTGGCCTTGTCGCGACGGAGGTGTTCTATGGCGCCCCAGACGCCCAGCCCGGTGAAGAGCATGGTGAAGGGGAGGCGGGCTCGGGGGAACACGGTGCTCTCGCCCGCCAGGGATCGCGCCCACTGCCAGTCGAAGTACTGGAGGTAGTTCACCAACTGGGAGCCCAGAGGAGCCTGCCTGGGAACCAGCGGCGGCTTCACGTACTGGTCCCGGTTCAGGGCCTCTGCCAGCGCGACGCAGCCCGCCTTCCCATAGGTGACTACCGCGCCGATGGCCGAACCGATGTCCGGGCAGGTGGGCGCCGCCTCGTTGATGATCGGTCCAAGCCCTGACCGGATGGGCAGGAACAGATGGATGGAGAGGCCGAGGATGGCCGCCGCGACGCCAGCGACGTAAAGGCGCCAGTTCATCAGCGTCTGGGGATGGACCCAGAGGATGAAGAGCCCGATGGCCGGAGCGGCGAGGAAGGCCATGAGGTGGTTCCCGACACTGAGTGCCAGGACGAACATCATCAGGATGAGGAGGTTGTCGTCCTTCCCCTTCCCGAGATTTTCCTGCCAACGGAACGCCAGCCACGAGAGCAGCGCGATGGTCAGCAGCGAGACCGTGTAGACCTTCTCGTTGACGTTGGACTGGCTCCATACCGTGAAGGCCGTGGCGCTCACCAGCACCGCCGCCGACGCGCCCACCAGTCGGAAGATCCGGTCCTCCGAGAAGTACCGGAGGATGTGATGGACGACGAGGAACCAGAGCCCGTGCGCCGTAGCGCTCACGAGGGCGCTGAACAGGTTGACTCTCACGGCCACGGAAAGTCCGAAGGGGGCCAGGAGCAGCGTCCACGCCTTGGCCAGAACCACGAAGAGCGGATTCCCCGGCGGGTGGGGGATCCCGAGGATGTCGGCGGTGGCGATGTACTCGCTCGTGTCCCAGAACGCCGTCGTCGGAGCCAGGGTGAGGGCGTACAGGGCGAAGACCGCGAGCCCTGCGATCCCCGCGTACAGGTACGGCGGCTTCAGGTCGCGTTCGTCGATGGCCGGCTCGGTGTCGGCGTCGGCGGATCGCTTGTCTTCTTTGGCCATGTTCCGGGGTTCAGCGGTGCGCGTAGCAAGCGTTGAAGATAACCCGATGGTCGGCTCGGGTTCGACGGTGATCGCGCGGCCCGCCGGTCACGCTCCGCCGGTTCGCGCGGGTCACGATCCGTCCGGTAGTGGCGCGAGGTGCAGGCTGCCCCACGCATCGACCCGGAGGGTCCACTCCGGGGGCACCCACGTGGTTCCGCTGTACTCCACCACGATGAGTGGACCGTCGAGTTCATGGCCGGCCCGGAGGTCGACTCGCCGGACGCTGGCAGCTTGGTGGCACCGGCCTCCGTAGGTGACGTCGCGGGCGACGAGCGGCGGCGCCGCCGAGGCCTCTTCGAGGGGAGTCGCCGACACCATGGGAGCAGGCGCCGAGACGACGGCCCTCACGGTGACGGCCTCCAAGGCGGTCCCCGGACGGCGGTAGCCGTACCGTTCCTGGTGGGCGTCGTGGAAGGCCTCCACCCACCCGTCGGCGGGAACGCCGAGCTCGAAGCTCTGACCTGCGTAACGGGCATCGATCCAGCGCTCCACCGACAGTGACTCCGGGGAGACGCCCTCCTCCGCCATGGCTGCCGTCGCTGCTTCGACCAGTTCGGTGAGTGCGCGGTCGAGGCGGGCGTCCACCTCCGGGTGATCGGTGGTGACGAGCACGGTCCGGGAAGCTTCCCGGGTCACCGGAGACGCCAACATACCGTAGGCCGACAGGAGTCCGGGGTCGGGTGGGATGATGGCCTTCTTCGCCCCGAGGCGGTCGGTTAGTTCCACGACGTGGAGGGCGCCTGCTCCTCCGAAGGCGACGACGGCGAAGTCCACCGGGTCGTAGCCGCGCTCCACGGAGATGACCCGAAGGGCACGCTCCATGGCCGTGTCGGCTACGGCCAGCACGCCCTCCGCGGCGTCGTCGAGGGATCCTCCCAGGGCCTCTGCGATGGCGCTCAGCGGCGGTTCCACGGCGGCCCGGTCGAGTGCCCGATCCCCGCCGAGGAAGGCGTCGGCGGGTAGCCGGCCCAGCCAGACGTGAGCGTCGGTCACCGTGACTTCCGCTCCTCCCCGTCCGTAGCAGATGGGTCCTGGAACCGCGCCGGCACTTTGCGGCCCGACCCGTAGGGCACCACCTGCGTCGATCCTCGCGATGGAGCCCCCGCCGGCTCCCACCGTGTGGATGTCCAGTACCGGGATGGCGGCGGGTTGGCCCCCGATGGTGAACTCACGGGTCCGGAGAGGGCGACCGGGGCAGAGGGAGACGTCGGTGCTCGTTCCCCCCATGTCGAAGGAGAGGATGGATTCGTGGCCCGCTCGCTTCCCCCAGGCCAGGGCGCCGATGACCCCGCCCGCGGGACCCGACAGCACTGTGTGCACCGGTTCCGCGCGGGCCCTGGCGATGGGCAGGGCGCCGCCATTGGAGCCCATGATGGTGACCCGTTCGGCCCCCGACTCGGCGTCGAGCCGCCCCAGGTAACGGTCCATGACCGGGGCAACGTAGGCGTTCAGCACCGTCGTCGATGTCCGCTCGTACTCCCGGAATTCGGGCAGGAGTCGACTCGAGACCGACACTGGGAGGTCCAGCTTCGACAACGCTGTGGCCACCGCCTCCTCGTGGGACGGATCGGCGTAGGCATGGAGGAGGCAGATTGCCACCGACTCGGCTTCGTGCCGACGGATCTCGTCGGGCAGGGTCGCGAGCCGGCGGGTGTCGAGGGGCGTGAGCTCCTGGCCCTCGGGACCGAGTCGCCCTCCGATCCCCAAGCGATCCTCTCTGGCCACCAGAGGAGGGAGGCGGTGCCCGACCAGCGCGTACAGTTGAGGCCGATTCTGCCGGCCTATCTCGATGACGTCTTCGAAGCCCTCGTTCGTCACGAGGACGACCCGTGCGCCGCGTCGCTCGAGGAGCGCGTTGGTGGCCACCGTGGACCCATGTAGCAGGAGGAAGGGTCGTCCGGTACCGAGGATATCCGAGATGCCCTCGAGGACCGCCCGGGATGGGTCGTCGGGCGTCGATGGGACCTTCAACGTTCTGATGTCCCCTTCGTCGAGGAGCACCAGATCGGTGAACGTCCCGCCGGTGTCCACGGCGAGGAGCGGCGTTGACGCCTCTCCTGGGCTCTTGGACATTGGGTCGCTCACCGGGTCTCTCCCCGATCGGCCGTCTTCATGCAGCTTTTCCCGTCATTCGAACGCTTCTCGTCGCTCGCGGCCGAGTCCAACCTCGTGCCGGTATGGAGGGAGTTCCTCTTCGATGTCGATACCGCCGTCACGGCGTACGCGAAGCTAGCGGAAGCTCCCTTCGGATTCCTCCTGGAGTCCGTCGTGGGAGGAGAACAATGGGCCCGTTACTCCTTCCTCGGAACCCGGCCCTCGGGCGCGTGGAGGCTTCACGGCGGTGTGGTGAGCGAGTGGACGCCGGACGGCGGGTGGATCGAGGTCGAGGTCGGCGACCCTCTCGCCGACCTCGACGCCCGACTCCGGGCCTGGACTCCAGCCGAGGTGGAAGGGCTGCCCAGGTTCTGGGGCGGGGCGGTGGGCTTCTTCGGCTACGACATCGTGCGCCACATCGAGGAACTGCCCGACGCGCCTCACGACGATCTCGGCATCCCCGACGGCCTTTTCGTATTCACCGACATCGTCCTCGCCATCGACAACCTTCGTGGCCGCGCCATGGCCATCGCGGCGGTGCCGGTGAACGGCGGCGCGGGTGGGGCGGGCGGCGGCGGGAGTCTACCTGAGCTACGTGCGCTCTACGAAGACGCCGCGCAGCGAACGGAGGACCTGGTTCGACGCTTGGCGGGGGGCACGAGCCCGGCGCCCCTCGCCCTGGATGCCGAGCCCGAGGTCGACCCGCCCTTTACCAGCTCCACGAGCCGGGAGGATTTCGAGGCCGGGGTCCAACGGATCAAGGAGTACATCCTCGCCGGGGATGCCTTCCAGGTGGTGCTCAGTCAGCGGCTGAGCCTCACACTCGAAGCCCAGCCTTTCGACCTCTATCGGGCGCTTCGGAGCATCAACCCGTCTCCGTACCTCTACTTTCTGGACCTCGACGGCGTCGCCCTCATCGGAAGCTCTCCCGAGGTCCTGGTCCGTGTGGAGGACGACATCGTCACCGTCCGACCCATCGCCGGGACGCGACCGCGCGGGCGAACGGCCGAGGAGGAGCGGGCCCTGGCCGACGATCTACTGGCGGACCAGAAGGAGCTGGCCGAGCACCGCATGCTCGTGGACCTGGGACGCAACGACGTGGGTCGTGTGGCCGAGTATGGCACCGTCACCGTGCCCGACCTCATGGTCGTCGAGCGGTACTCCCATGTCATGCACATCGTCAGCCAGGTCGAGGGCCGACTGAAGGACGGCCTCGGTGCCGTGGACGTCTTCAGGGCGTGCTTCCCGGCAGGGACCGTCTCGGGAGCGCCGAAGGTCCGGGCCATGGAGATCATCGACGAGCTGGAGCCGGTGCGGCGGGGTCCCTATGCCGGGGCCGTGGGCCACTTCAACTACGGTGGCCGGACCATGGACACGGCTATCACCATCCGCACGGTCGTCGCCACGGGCGGGAAGGCCTATGTCCAGGCGGGCGCGGGGATCGTGGCCGACTCGGACCCGGCGGCGGAGTACGAGGAGACCCTGAACAAGGCGCGGGCACTGCTCAGGGCGGCGGCGATGGTGGAGGAGGCGGCGGGTTGAGGCGTCGTGACGCGGGCAGCCAGTCTACCTGACCGGTTGTCGTCCCCCGAGGGCGTTGATTCTCGCCAAGGCGTTCCGGAGCTTCGGGGTCTCATCCCCGCCGATGAGCTGGCTGGCGAAGGCGCGGTAGTGCTCCAGGGCCCGTTCGGTCTCACCCTGGGCCTCGTACAGACGGCCCAGCGCTTCATGGGCCGCCAACCGGTGGACACCGAAGTAGAAGTTCTGACCCGCCTCGAGAGAGCGTTCGCGCTCGCGGATGGCGGCCTGGGCGTTGCCGGCCCTCTCGTACAGTGTGCCGATCTCCCAGGCGAAGCAGCGGTCGCAGTCCCAGTCCCGGCGCTTCCGCTCGAGACCCTGGGCGCCCGCCGCGGGGTTGTCGAGACCCACCGTAACGGCCTCGAGGATCTCCTCGACCTCCTGGATGGCTCCCGCCTGGACGTCGCCGGATGCCTCCTTCCACTCCTGAAGGAGACGCGAGGCCTCCGCGGTGAAGCCGCCTCCGGCGAGCTGGGGGATGAACCCGAAGTTCGGGCGTAGCCCCGGCTCGATCTCGTCGAGGACACCGCTGGTCAGGATCGCTTCGAACACCGGCCCCGGGTCCTCTCCCGCCAGGAGATCCCTCGCCAGAGCCTCGTCTCGCCACGCCTGGATCACGTCCTCGAGGGCTCCGTCGCGACGGGCCTCCAGGCGAGCTCCGTCGAACACCTCTGCGGACGCCGCGAACTCGCCGCCGATGGCGTACGTCAGCGCGAGGCCCCGCGTCCCCGTACGGCGATAGACGGGCGAGTCGGCGAGGCCCTGGAGGGCTTGGGCCCTCGACTGCGCCTCTTCGGTATCCCAGGAGGAGAACGCGAGGATGAATCCGGTCCAGCTCCCCCAGAGATCCGATCCCGGATACCTCGTTTCGAGCTCGACCAGGGCGTCCTCGGCGACGTCGAAGTTCCCTGCGAAGGTCTCGTAGAACACCAGGTTGGCGTACGCTGAATGGGACGTGCCGGGACCGGAGATGGCACGCCGGAGGAGCTCGGCCGCTTCCTCCCATCGGGCCTGGTCGGAGTAAGCGATGGAGAGGTTGTTCAGCCCCGTGGCGTCATCGGGATAGATGTCCAGGAGCGTCTGGTAGGCATCGATCTCCGCATCGAGATCGAACGTCACGTCACGGTGGTATTGGGCGATGGCCCGGTATCGCTCGCGATCGGTGAGGCGCTCACGGAGTTCATACGCCCGGGTGGACGCTTGGCGGATGGCAGTCTGGTCGTTCCCGGTTTCCTGCAGAACGATGGCCAGCCACCGCCACGCCATGGCGAAGTCCGGATCCAGGCGCAGGGCTTCTTCGAGCATGGCCTGGGCACGAGCGGACTCACCTGCACCGCGTGCATCGATGGCCTGGGTCATCAGGCGCAGCGCCTCCAGCGAGCCGGTCGTGGCGGCTTCCAGAGGTTCGTCCGCCCGAATGGACCGAAGGGATTCACCCGCCCGCTCGCGGATGTCCTGGGAGAGTCCGTCGATGGCGGCGATGACCGCTCCGCCGTCGGCTGCGGTGCGGCGGAACGTCGCGAGGGTCTGCCCGTTCGATGCACTCCTGATGCTCGCCAGAAGGACGTACCCCGAGCCCGCAGAACCGACTTCGCCTTCGATGATGGCCCGGTAGCCGCCGCGTAGGGCGACCTCCTGGGCCACGTTGCCCCGGACCGGTACGTCGTCCTGACGGCCCATCATGGACAGGATCTCCGACACCGACGAGGACTCGACGACGGTGATGGCGTCCGTCGTGGCGAGATCCACACGTAGGGCCTCCGTCACCACCTCACCCAGTGTGGGGTCGTTGGAACGGTTGTCGAAGTCTGCCAGGAGGACGGGATCACCTTCGTCGATGAGCCCCTGGGCCTGGAGGTTGCCCACCGGCCCGATGCCTGTGGACCACATGACGAAGTAGGCCAGTAGCGAAAAGCCCAGGAGTGCGAAGGCGCCGATGCCACCCAACACAGCGTTGCGCCACGTGAGCATTCGGCGGGTCTTGGAGGGCCTGGTGGTTGGCCGGTCCAGGGAGCCGGTGCCGGCCGCCAGGTTCTCGACGGGTGCGCTCTCCGAGGGGGTCCCGGCGGCCGCCCGCGGGCTTCCTCCTCTCGCATGAGCCGCGGGATCGTTCCCGCCGCCGGCCCCTGCGGACGCTGCCCCCCGCGACGGACCGGAGGGATCGGCGGACGCGGGTCCGCTGTCTCCCGGCAACCCCTCCTGGACGAATGCCGTCGCCAGACAGACCGGGAGGCCGAGGAGCAGGAGCACCAGGGCCATGGTCGGTGTCCAATCGGGCAGCCCGGCGGTCTCCGTGAGGACCTCCACGACCTGGAGGACACCCCACGACGCCGCCAGGAAGATGCCCAGAACCTGCCAGAGCGACCGTCGGTGGACCTCGTGGATCAGTTGCTTCAGACGGTCCAAGCGGGTGTCCTCATCGGCGGATGCATTTGGGCGGCATGGGCTCTGACGGGTGGGACGCCGCGGCCCCCCATGGAGCGCCGGGCGGGCACGGCTCCCAATCGCTGGCGCGAATCTAGGCTTCCCGGTGCGAGCCCGCTATTGCCCCGCCGTATCGTGGCGACAGGCCGAGGCAGACTTCCGGCTTGTGCTTACCGGCGTTGCGCGCCACCAAGGGCCTCCACGCGTGCCCGAAACCCCTCGACGATCGGACGAGCCTCCGCGTCGCCATCGGCCCAAAGACCGATGACCCTGCGGTAGGCCTCGGCGGCGCGCTCCGTATCTCCGACCTCCTCGTACAAGGGACCGAGGCGAAGGTCGGCGTGAACGTCCGTGATTCCGAGGATATCAAAGAAGAACTCGTTGATGTTGCCCACCTGCTCGTATCGCATGATGGCCGTCTCCGTGCGTCCGGCCGCCGCGGCCACAAAGGCTCTCTCCAGGACCCAGCAGGAGTCATTGTTGCACGGGAGCCCCTGGATGAACGACTCCATCTCGTCCACTACACCCACCGTATCCCCCGTCGCTGCTCGCGCCACGATGGCCGCCCGCGTGAAGGCGCTCTCTCCGAGCGGTGTTTGACCGCCGGGCTCCCCCGCCGCCACCCACCGGGTCCGCACACGCTCGACGAGATCGGGCTCACCGGCGTAGGCGACGATGGTCGCAACCATCCCGTCGAACCCCGAGGTACCGAGAGTGCGCTCGTAGGAGCCGTCCTCCAGCGCGGCCTCGACGGTGCCGGCGGCGCGGGCGGGGTCGCCCAGGAGGGCTTCCGCCCGTAGGCCGTACGTCTGGCGAATGCCGGCGAGGGGGGGTGCGATCTGAGCCACCCCGCGGACCGACTCGTCGATTCGGTTCCGAGCCTCGGCGAAGCGTCCCCTCCGATATTCCAGCTTCGCCAACCAGAACGCTGCCTCCGAGCGCTCGACGGGTGAGAGGGTGGCGTCCTGGAGACGGGTCATCGCGATCTCCCGGGCTCGCTCGTGCGCATCGGAGAAGAGGGCCACCAGAAAACGCGCCTCGGCCAGGTCGGAGGCCTCGGGAAAGGACGTCTCCCAGCGCGCCAGATACGTCGCGGCCGCCTCCACTTCCCCGAAACGGAGCTCGACGGTCACCAGATTGAGGAGCGCGGTGGCACTGGCGCCGTCTCCTTCCATCGCTCGAGCCCACGTGTCCCTAGAGGCTTCGTGCTCTCCAACGACGGCGTAGGCGTTGCCGAGGTTGTTCAGGGCCGCCGCGTCGTCGGGGTCGAGACGCAGGACGTTTCTGTAGGCGTCGATGGCCCGGTACATGTCCCAGGCCACCGATTGATGGTAGAACGCTTCGGTCAGGTAGCGCTCCCGCTCGGTGAGCCGGTGTCGGTTCTCGTAGGCCCGCGTCCCCGCTTCGATGAGGTCCTGTGGAGCGGAACCGAGATTGAAGTGGAGGGCGCCGATGGCCCTCCATGCCATGGCGAACCCCGGATCGATCTCCACGGCCCGCTCCAGGAGTTCCAGTGCCGTGGCCGGCTGCGAGGAGAAGATGCCCCGGGCCTCCGAGTAGAACCGCAGCGCCTCGAGGGAGGCCGTCGTGACCGTCTCCAGGGGCTGGCCGGCGCGTATGGTACGCAACGACTCGCCGGACTTCTCCCGGATGTCCTGGGACAGCTCGTCGATGGTGGCGATGACATCCGAGGCGTCGTCGGCGGAAGCCCGAAAAGTAGCGACGGAGCGGCCCGTATCCGCTTCCCTCAGGGTGGCCGTGACGACGTATCCGGTGCCGGCTGCGGCCACGGCGCCCTCGAGGACCGCAGGGTATCCCGCGCGGACGGCCACCTCCAGAGCCCGATCCGACGTGAGTGGCGAACCGGTCTCGACCTGCATCATGCCCAGAACCGGCGCCAGTACCGCGGGCTCGACGAAGTCGATGACGGCGCTCTGTGCCAGGTCCACGCGCAGAGCTTCCGTGACCACGGCGCCCAGTCCTTCTCCGGTTCGATCTTCGAAGTCGGCGAGGATCACCTGGTCACCCTCCTCGATGACCCCCTGGGCCACGAGGCTGCCCACGGGTCCGATGCCCGTCGACCACATGAACAGATAAGTCGCCACGGCCACGACGAGGAGGAGAAAAGCCGCGGCGCCTCCACCGATGGCGTGCTTCCACGTGAAGAGCCGTCGCGTCGTGGACGGGCGGGTGGTGGGACGATCCAGCGATCCGGTGCCGGCTGCCAGATTAACCGGTGCTCCGGCGTCGAAGCTCTTCGCTTCGGCCCTCCCGGCATCACCCGATCCCGTCGGACCGTCGTCGCCCGGCGACGCCCCCTGACCTTCGTGGTCCGGTGCTACCCCTTGACCATCGGGGCCCGGCCACGGGACGGGTTCACCCCCGTCCTCCTGCCCGGGCAGACCCTCCTGCACGAAGGCCGTGGCCAGGACAACGGGAAGACCCAGCAGGAGAAGGATGAGCGCCATCGAGGGCGTCCAATCCGGTAGCCCCGCCGCCTCCGTGAGGACCTCCACCACCTGGAGCACGCCCCACGAAGCCGCGAGGTAGATCCCCAACACCTGCCACAGGGAGCGGCGATGGATCTCGTGGATGAGGGCGGTCAGATGGTCCAAGAGCGGCGTGGTCTCGGGTGGGTGGGGGTTGCTGCTCCTAGGTCTCGTCCGCGCCCAGCTTCCCGTACAGCCGGGCCAACGCCCCGATCCCCTTCTCGTAGTTCTCGATGGGGAACCACTCGTTTGGGGCGTGGAGGTTGCAGTTGGGCAGGGAGAACCCGACGAGGAGTGCCGTGGCGTCGAGCTTCTCCTCGAACTCGACCACGATAGGGATGGAGCCACCCCCTCCCATGAGGACCGGCTCGGTACCGAACGCCTCGGCCAGGGCCTCACCCGCGGCCTCGAACGCCGGTCCGCCTGGACTTGCCTTCCATGGACGGCCGCCATGCAGCTCCCGGACCTCCACCGTGACGCCGGCGGGAGCCACTCGCTTCACGTGGGCTTCGAAGAGCTCCTTGATCCGGTCGGGGTGCTGATCCGGGACGAGCCGGAAGCTGACTTTGGCCATGGCGTGGTTGGGAAGCACCGTCTTCGCTCCCTCGCCGGTGTATCCACAGAGGATCCCGCAGACGTCGCACGTCGGGCGGATCCACAGCCGCTCCAGAGTGGAGTAGCCCGACTCGCCGATGAGGTCCGGAGCCCCGACGCCTTCGGCGAAGGCGGCATCGGCGTGGGGGAGGGCCGCGATCTGCTGTCTCGTCTCGGCATCCCATTCGACGACATCGTCGTAGAAGCCATCGATGGCGATGCGACCCGCGTCGTCGTGGAGGGAGGCGATGATCCGGGACAGGGCGTTGCCCGGATTACCCACCACACCGCCGTACTCGCCGGAGTGCAGATCACTGTCCGCCCCGTGGACGTGGAGCTCGAAGTAGGCGAGCCCGCGAAGGGAGAACAGAAGGGACGGAAGCCCGTCGGCGAACATGCCCGTGTCGGAGATGAGCACCACGTCGCACGCGAGCTGCTTCCGGTTCGCCTCGACGAATGGCACGAGGTTGGGCGAGCCTACCTCTTCTTCGCCTTCGGCGAGGACCACGACGTTGATGGGCAGCTCGGCGCCGGTGGCGTGGAAAGCCTCCAGAGCCTTCACGTGCATGTAGAGCTGTCCTTTGTCGTCGGCCGAGCCCCTGGCGTAGATGCGGCCGTCGCGCTCCGTGGGCTCGAAGGGTGGCGAGTCCCAGAGGTCGAGGGGCTCGGGCGGCTGGACGTCGTAGTGCCCGTAGATGAGCACGGTGGGCGCGTCGGGTCCGGCGTCGCGCCGTTCGCCCACGACGATGGGGTGACCCGCCGTGTCGTGGACCACGGAAGTCAGGCCGGCCTCTTCCAGGCGCTCACTGAACCACTCGGCAGTCTGTCGGGTGTCGACGTCGTGCTCGGACTTGGCGCTGACGGAGGGGATCCGGAGGAAGTCGTAGAGTTCCTCTCGGAAGCGCCCGAGGTTGTCGTCTACGAAGCGGAGGACGTCGGACATGGGATCCGCTCAGCCCCTCAGATGAGCGTCCTGAGGCCCCAGCGGTAGATGAAGGTCATCAGGATGGCGAGGAACGCCGCACCCCCCATGCCGCCTGCGCTGAGGGAGACCGGATCCCAGAGGTGGAAGAGCCCCACGCCCAGCATGCCGCCGATGAGGGCACCGAACGCACCGAGCACCGCAATGATCTGGGCGTGGCCGGGCTGCTCCTCGGGTCGGTCGATGACGACGCGCATGCCGAGGCCGATGGCGGCGCCCATGATGAGCCAGATGCCGATGCCGATCCAGTTCTCCATAAAACCGTGAGGTTCGGGTCGTTCGTGTCAGGGACGGACCGAAAAGTTATCCGAACCCCGGGGTGAGAGCCACCCTCCCCGGACGGCGGGAACGTCCGGCGACCCCTTCGCGATGTGGCGTGTTTTGACTCCGTCCCCTGTCGGTGGTCCATTGGTGGTATGACCGACGAGATCATCGATCTGACACGCTACCTCAAACGGGAGCCGACCTCCGATCTTCCCAAGGGGACCATGTCCCTGTGGGGGGCGGATGGGGAGCGGTCACGATTCGCCCTCCCTCTGTGGCGGATCATCTACCTGGCGCAGGGTGACCGAGCGGTCATCACCTGGTCGTACATGGAACGTCAGGCCCGGCTCAACCCGTTCGTCGTCCTGGACATCGCCGCCGATCCGGCTCGCACGGAGATGGACGGTGTGAACGTCCCCAAGTTCGATCCTGACGAAGGCCCGTCCCTCATCGACTTCGAGAATGAAGGCATCGTCATCTTCCTGGGGTCCCGGGCCGGGCGAATCTGGACTCTCCTCGTGGACGGAGGGACCGGGAGGACCGAACCGCTGGCTCGGCCGGCGAGGGAGGACATCCTATTCCTTGCCGGGGAGTGCGCAGGCCTCCTCTTCCTGCGGGATCTCGCAGACGACGCGACGGCGGAGTAGCCGCCCGGTTGATTCCGGCCGTCCGGCGACCGGGGCGGGTCCTCGGGCTTGCCATCCCCTCGCCGCAACGTGCGGCTAGCCTTCGTCGCGCTCCTGCATCCGGCGCTTCAGCTCCTCGAGGGCGGCGTCGACGTCCAGCTCCTCCGGCGGCTCGTCATCGAGCTCGACGCGATACTCCGACCCCTCGTCGAAGTCGAATTCGCTGAAAGCTTCGGCGGCCTCTGCTTCGGCTTCCGTCCCTTCGATCTTGTCGGCCATCCGGTCGAGTTCGGCGAAGAGGTCGTTGGCCGCGGAGATGGACTCCCGCGCACCTGAGCGGCCAGTGGTGGCCTTGAGGGCCGAGCGCTTCTCCCTGGCCTCCTCGAACTGACCCATCATTCCTTCGAGCGTGGTCCGGCGAAACGACAGCTCTTCTTCGAGGGCCGCCACCTTCTTTCGAAGGACCTCTCGGTGACTCTCCGCCTTGGCGGCGTATTGCGACGCCAGCTTCACCGTCTCTTCGTCGTCGATCTCCCGGGCCATGGCCTCGCGTCTGCGGGCGGTAGCGGCATCCTTCGAGAGCTGCTCGATCTGTTGTGTCGCCTTCTCGATCTGGTCCTCGAGGCCGGCGACCGCCGCCTTCTCGTCGACGATCTCGTTGCGCATGCCCACGAGGAGCTTGTCGGCCGCTTCCGAGACCTGATCCCGGTTCAACTCCTTGTTGAAGTTGTCGAGGGCCTCTTTGAAGGCGTTCCTCAGATCTTCGAACATGTCGCAGTCATCCCTGTGATGCCGTCGCCAAGCGAAAAAAATCGGGCGGCGACCGGTAGGCCGCCGCCCGACCGTCTACACTCTAGAAGAGTGATGGGAGAGGGCCGTGCCACCACAACGCGGCCCACTCCCCTCTCCGATCACCCTTCTGCATACGAAAAGAGTGCAGACCAAGCTTCAGTTCAAGAAGGGCTCGATCCGCTGCGCGAAGGAGTTCCGCGCGCGGTGGAGACGGCTTTTCACCGTTCCCAGGTTCACCCCGGTGATTTCCGAGATCTCCTCGTAGCTCTTCCCCTCGAGCTCCCGAAGCCTGAAGACGAGACGATGGTGCTCCGGAAGCGTCTGGACGGTGTCTTCCACGAGGCGCTTGAGGTAGCGCTTCCGATAAAGGTCGTCCGGGCGCATGGAGATGTCCTCGAACTGGATGGGCCGATGGTCGTCGTCCCAGTTCCCCGTCAGCTTCTGGAAAAGCACGAGCGGGCTGCGGGACCGGTTCCTCAACTCGTTCTTCGAGAGGTTCCCGGCGATGGTGTACACCCACGTCGAGAACTTCTTCGACGTGTCGAATCGGTGCAGGTGTCGCGTGACGCGAATGAAGGCTTCCTGCACCAGATCCTGGGCCCTGTCCGGGTCACCCGTCTTCCGGGTGATGAAGTGGACGAGGCGATCCCGATAGCGGTCGTACAGGCGCTGGAAGGCGCCTGGCCGCCCTTCGAGATGTGCGGTTACGAGCTCCTCGTCGGAAAGATCTTCGAGGGGACGTTCCGCGATTGACTGGCTCACGTTCTCAGGAGTTGCGTTGACCATTTTGGGGTCACCCTTTTCCGAGTGGTCGGAGCCAAGCGCGATACAGATCCGAGATACTTGACATGTAAGATATCGAAGTGAGCGGGCCTTACAAGGCGTGCCCGGGGTACTGTTACTCGATGGCGATGGGGCGCTGTTCGAGACCGAGGAGTGTGCCCCCTTCGGAGAAACCCTCGTAGAGGGCCTGCTCCGGCGGAGGGATGCGGTCCTTCGACTCCAAGGCTTCGGCGGCGGCAGCCTCCATCTCCTCCGTGACCTCCACATCGATGCGGTCCAGGACAGCCGTTTCGACGCCCCTTCTACTCAGATAAGCCTCGAACAGACCGATGGGATCCCGCCGGCCCCACTCCTCGAAGAGCGCCCCCGGGAATGTGTCCCTCGCCTCGCGCTCGTCGTGGGTTGCGTGACCTCCCATACGGAATGTGTCGGCGACGATGGCCGCCGGCCCGAGCCCGGAGCGGCAGCGTTCTGCGGCGATGCGTGTGGCTGCGTAGACGTCCAGGACGTTGTTGCCGTCGCAACTCCAGGCATCGATGCCGTACATGGCCGGCCAGGCGTGGATGTCGCCGGCGCCGTGCATCTCGGCGGGGGTCCCCAGAGCGACCTGGTTGTTCTGGATAACGAAGATGACGGGCAGGTTCTGGACCGCGGCCAGGTTCATCCCTTCATGCGACGCTGCGCACTTCGTTGCCCCGTCGCCGATCCACGTCATCGCCACTCGCCGCTCTCC
This sequence comes from Longimicrobiales bacterium, assembly GCA_965229435.1. Classification (GTDB taxonomy): domain Bacteria; phylum Gemmatimonadota; class Gemmatimonadetes; order Longimicrobiales; family Gaopeijiaceae; genus UBA2589. The sequence goes on along the minus strand of CBDDJE010000001.1, from coordinate 785,098 downwards.
TCGGTTCCGGAACGACAGGGCCACGCCCGCCACGATGGTCACGCTGGTGCCCATGTGGCTGATGGGCTGGATGATCCCGTTGGTCATGTCACCGATGTGGAGGTCCCGGCCCGCGCTCGGCGAATCCGAGGTCGCCAGGTACCCCCGAAACATGTCCGCCAGAGGCATACCCATCATGTGGAGGGCTCCGGCATTGCGGATCATGGGTGAGATCACGTCGACGTCGGGATCGAGGGCACGCACGTTGCCGACGGTGACCGCTTCTTCCCCCGTTCCCAGCCAAGCTTTGGAGATGACGCCGGTCCGCACCCATCGCTTCAGGCCGATGTCGTGGAGGCGGGTACGGAGCAGATCCCGATAAATGGAGAGCAGCCCGACCCGGTCCAGGTCGGCGACGATGCGTGCTCGCTCGGGGTCCTCTTCGAGTGTGCGCTCGTACGCGTCGACGAGCTCCCCATCGGGCGTCCAGTCGAGATACTCGGGAGGATCGAAGGCCGGATATCGCTTCATGCCGGCAATCTAACCAATGACGCGGGTCACATGAAAAAGGGGGAGGCGAAGGGTCTCAGCAGCACGAAGAACCAGCCCCCCCAGGGTGGGCCACCGAGATTACCTTCACACTCCCCCGAACAGAATCGGCCGTAGCCGACGCCTCTATTTACTAGGCCTTCCGACGGGTGTCACTCTCAAATTGGTACGTTTCGGAAATCCGTTGCTCGGCAAGCAAGTCTATTCGAGATTACGCCGTCGGCGCGCTTGCCTTTCACCCCTCCACACTCGAGCCCCGTGACGGATCCTCAGCTGGCCACTGCGGCCGACGGGCCGCGTCGGGTTCAAGCGGTGGTGGCGCTCAGGCTCCTCGAGGCCATGAGGGACATGGATCTGCCCCTGGAACTCCTCGAAGACGAGGACCCCACGCAGACCATCCCGCGGCGTTTCGGCCTCAGCGACGTGGTAGAGCGTCAGATCCGGTCGTACAAGGACGACGTCCGCAAGCGGGTGAGGCTCACCGACCGGGAGATCGAAGGACTCTTTCGTTTCGTCATCCGGCGGCCCGATAGCCCGGCGGTCTTCCACCGGGTGGGGCGTCTGCTGGCCGAACGGCAGAGGTCCCCTCGCTGGATGCGGTATCTGCCCCGGCCGGCCCAGTACGCCATCGCCAGATCCCGGGCGCGAAAGCGACTGAAGCGCCTGTTCGGGCGGCCCATCGGTGGATTCGGGCGTGGCCCTTTCGTCGTGGAAGGTCGGTCCCACGTATTCCACGACGTCGATCCCGGCGGCGACGCGTGCGAGCTCCTCTCCGGGTTCGGGCAGGAGATCCTCGAGCAGACCCTCGGTGGATCGGCCCTCGTGAACCACACGCTCTGCCAGGGACGGGGCGACGACCTCTGCCGTTGGGAGGGTGAGCTTGTGGAGCCTCGGGCTACCGTCGCCGACGACGGCCTCGCCGTCACCCCGGCCGCCGAGGCGGAGGCCAACCCTTCTTCTTCAGCGTGAGGCCTTCGGCATGAGCTTCCCATCGGTGGGCGACTTCGCCCCGGACTTCACCCTGGACTCCGATTCGGAAGGGGCCGTCACCCTGTCCGAACTCCGGGGGAAGAAGGTGATCCTCTACTTCTACCCTCGGGACGACACCCCCGGATGCACCGTCCAGGCGTGTGACTTCAGGGACGCGCTGCCCCGCTTCGACGACGTGGATGCCGTCATCCTGGGCGTCTCCATGGACGACGTGGCGTCCCACGTGGCCTTCCGTGCGAAGTTCGGCCTGAACTTCCCTCTCCTCGCCGATGTCGAGGGCTTGGTCTGCGACGCGTACGGGGTCAGGGCCGGCGGGCGGATCCAGCGGAGCACCTTCCTCATCGACGAGGGGGGAGTCGTTCGACAGGTGTGGCGGGGGGTCTCGGCCAAAGGACATGCCGATCTCCTCGCCGACGCCGTGGGGGCCTGACCCGGGTCCGAAACCCCGCTCCGGCCAGGATTCTACTCCATGAGGACCCGGTGCACCCTGAAGATGCACAGGTCCTGCACCACCGTTCTACCGCGGATTCGGGCATCCAGGACCTCCCGCTCCGACCGCACGCCGGTCTGGAGCCAGATGGCGGGCTCCTCGTCTCGCCGCACCGCCTCCTCCACGAAGAGCCCCGCCTCGTCGGAGGGACGGAAGATGAGGACGAGGTCGACCGTCTGTTCTACCTCGCTGAGGGTAGGGTAGGACTTCCGACCCAGGAGTCGCTCCGCGCTGGGGTTCACGGGGATCACGTCGAAGCCCTTCGCCGCAAGGTATGAGGGGACCCGACGCGCCGGCTTCTCCAGATTCCGTGAGAGGCCGACGACGGCAATGGTCTGCGTGTTCGTGAGCAGTTCGACGAGGCGCTCCGCCGGGGGGTTCTCCGGGTCCGACGACTCGTCGAGCAGGCGCTCGAGCTCCATGAGTGTGTTCACGAGGCGGCGAGCTTAGGGGGGCTCGGTCCCATCCCGCAACCACTTGAGGACGTCACCCGGTCGGTGCCTCTGCGGATCCCGAGAGGGGCAACGGGATATCCATGGTCGCAGCGCGCCGCGTCAGGAGTCGCGCCACCCCTTCTTGCCGTGAATACCGGGAACACCATGGATCCGATTCAGATCGTCATCATCGTCGTCGCCCTGATCGGGGGCGCCGGCTTCGGGTTCGTCATCGGCCGGGGCTCGGGACGCGCCGCGGGCGTGGAGGAGGGCCGGGCCGTGGGCCTCCGGGATGGGCGTAAGGCCGGGGAAGCAGAGGGCCGGAGACTCGGCGCTGAAGAGGGGCGGAGGCTCGGGGCTGAAGAGGGCCGCGCACTGGGCATCGAGGAAGGGCGAAAGGCCGGGATCGAAGCGGCGCGGAAGGATGGCTTCGAGGAGGGCCTGGCCCAGGCTCGGCGCGGTGAGCGGGAGGTTGCCCTGCGTGAAGCCATCGGCCGTGTCTCCGCCTTCCTCCACAATCAGGTCCGCGCACCCCTGTCCGGAGCGGACGAGACCAGCGACGAGGCCGAGCTGCGCGAGCGGATCCAACGCGCTTTGGGCTCCCTGGAGGATCTGGACTTCTTCATCGCCGAAACGAGCGCAGTCCGGCAGGGCACCGATCTCGCCAAGCTCGCCCAGTCGGTGTCCCGGGAGTTCGCCGGCGACCAGGATGTGGCCGTCCGCGTCATGCTGGCTCAGCCCACCGTCCGGGCCGAGGTGAACCCTCAGGCCCTCATGGACGCCCTGTACCTCATTCTCCACAACGCCGCCCGTTTCGGTGACGGGAACACCGTCGACCTCACCGTGGAACAAGAAGACTCTCATGCGAAGATCACGGTGCGCGATCGGGGCCCTGGCTTCTCGGAGGAAGCCTTCAAGCGCGCCTTCGACCCCTTCTACTCCACTTCCGACGAGGGACTCGGGCTGGGGCTTCCCCACGTCCGAAAGATCGTCGAGGAGATGGGGGGCGCCATCGACCTCAGGAACATGCCCGACGGGGGAGCCGAGGTCGAAGTGACGCTGCCGGTCTCAGGCTGACCGTTTCGCCGTAAGCCCGACGCCGGCGACGCCGGCCGCAACGAGGGCGATGCCTAGCCACCCCAGTGGCGAGAGCCCCTGCGACAGGAGGACCGTGGCGAGGACCGCCGCCACCACCGGCTCGATGGCGGTGGCGATGGAGGCCCGACTGGCGTCGATCCGGGACAGGGCGTCGAAGAAGAGAAAGTGGGCCACCGCGATGGTGAGGACCGCGAAGGCGAGAAGTACGAGCCAGGCAGTCGACGACCCGGGCCATACCACCGGACCGGACGTGAACGGCAGGACGACGGTGAGGAAGGCCACCGAACCCAACGTGCTGTATGCAACCGTGCGGAGAGCACCGTAGCGCGGGGCGGCGTAACGGCCGAACAGCGTGTACACCCCGTACGAGATCCCGGCCAGCACGCCCCACGCCACACCGGTATTGCCGAACGTCGCCACGACCGTGTCGGCTCCTAGGACGGACACCCCGACGCCGGTCAGTGTCACGACGAGGAGGGCCAGCCGTGTGCGGTCGGGCCACTCGCCGAGGAGGGGACCCGAGGCCGCGGCGACCACCGCAGGGGCGAGGTACAGGAGGGCGACGGTGGAGGGGACGCCCACGGCGTCGGTGGAGAGTTGATAGGCGAGCTGGAACACGCCGATGGCCAACCCTCCACCGACTCCGAGTACGAATACGCCGGCGCCGTCGAGTCGAAGGCTTCTACTGCCGCGTAAGGCCAGGATGGCGAGGAGCAAGACCACTCCCCCGACCAGAGGGCGTAGCAGAGCCAGACTCTCCGGGGGCACGCCCAACCGGAACAGGTGGACGGCGAAGATCCCGGAGGAGCCCCACAGGGATGCGGCCAGGACCGTCTCGAAGTACCCGACCAACACGTCCCTGTCGGGGTTTCCGGGGCCGGGCCCCGCCTCCTCGGTCACGCGTAGCCGTAGATCTGGTAGAGGAGGATGTAGACCAGCAGCCCGGTCACGGAGACGTACGCCCATACCGGGAAGACGTATCGGGCCAGGCGCTTGTGCTCCGCGAAGCGCTCTTTCCGGACGAGCCAGAGGAGTCGAAGGACGAAGGGGAGCACCAGGACCGCCAGGATCATGTGGGAGATCAGGATCGTCAGGTAGACCGTCCGGGCCAGCCCCTCACCGGCGAACTCATGGGTGCCGGTGAGGGCCACCCTCGCCACGTAGAAGACGAGGAACAGCGCTGACGCGCCGACTGCGCTGAGCATCGCCTTGCGGTGCCGGTCGACGACCTTCCGTCGGATGAAGTAGAAGCCCGTAATGAGGGCGACGGCGCTCAGCGCATTGAGGCTCGCGTTCACCATCGCCAGTGTGTCGCCGACTGCCGTCGTGTCCATGGTCGGTCCTGGGTCAGGCCGTGACGGATTCGGGTGGTGCGGCTTCGGCGGCCGCCTCTGTCCTTGTGGCCAGCGTGGCTGTCCACGCCAAGGCAGTAAGTAGCCCGGCGGCCACCAGGGTGTGGAGGGACACGGGAGCGACGGCGAGGACCGTCAGCACCGATGCCACGCCCAGGGCTACCTGCACCACGACCAACGCCACGGCCGCCAGAGTCCATCGCCGGAGCCGTGCAGGGACACCCGCCCGCAGGGCTGCAACGGCCAACCAGAAGACCGCCCCCGTGGCGACCAGCGCCATGACCCGATGGGTGAAGTGTGCGGCGATGGGCAGATTGACGAGGGGGGGGACGACCTGACCGAGACAAAGGGGAACGTCGGGGCACGCCATCCCCGCGTCGGTGTGACGGACGAGGCCCCCGACCACGGATTGGAGGAAGACCAGGAGCCACGCGAAAACGGCGATGGCGCGCAGGCGGACGCCGTCGGATTCCCCCAGGCCTCGCATCGGACCACCACCCCCGCTCGTCGCTGCCGCGAGGACCGTGGCGAGGGTCAAGAAGGCAAAGGCGAGGGTCAGGTGCGTCGTCGACACCAGGTCCGGGAGGCGGTAGATGACCGTGAGGCCCCCGAAGACGGACTGGACCAACAGGAGCCCGAGGCCCGCGAGGCAGGCCCCGAAGATCCATGGCCTGTCCGGGGCCTCTCGGCGGGCGAGCCAGGTCGCCAGTGCGAACATCAGGACCAGGCCTCCCGCCACCAGCCGGTGCAGGTGCTCCCAGAAGACGCCCCCGGTCATCTCCGGCACCATGGTACCGAAGCAGGTCGGCCAGTCAGGGCACGCGAGGCTCGATTCCGTCGCGTGGACCACGCTGCCCAGGAAGAGGAGTCCCAGGGTCCAGATCACGGTGACGCGGAACGCCCGTGGATGGAGTGGAGCCGAGTCGGTGGGCATGGGTCGCGTCGTGGTAAGCTCGGTCGGGGTTGCGGCTCGGTGCCGGGCTGCGGTCAGGTGGCGGGGTCAGGTCGCGGCGGCGGGCTCGTGGGCCGGCTGGCTGGCCGGCGTCGAGGCTGCCGAAGCGTCCGCCGCGGGGCTGCTGCCCGGCCGGTACCCTTCCAACGAGACTACACCCTCTTCCAGCCATGTGAAGTCACCCTTCAGGAAGCGGCTCGAAAGCGCGTACGTGGCGTTGTCCTCGTTGTCGAAGAGGGACCGGAATCGCTCGGAGATGCGGCGGCGGGACTGACGGCAGAAGGTGTCTGCCAGGTCGTCGACGCCGGTCTGCTCGTTGCCCTTCTCCATGAGGGTCCGGGCGCGGACGATGACGGTGCTCATGACGAGCAGTTCGGCTCCGATGTCCACGATGCGGCCGAGGACGGCCTGTCGTTTCTCAAGGGCCGGACCGAAGCGAACCATCGTGTGAAAGGTGGCTCGTGCCAGCCTACGTGACGTCCGCTCGATGTATCGGGCGTGTCGGGCGAGCTTGCCGAAGCCCGAATACTTGGGCCAGAAGCTCCATCCGAAGAACCGGGTGGGGTACCACCAAGCGTAGTGGACGCCCGCTCGCACCAAGGCACCCAGCTTCGCTCCGAGAGGTGCCTTGGGGTTCACCAGCTCACCGGCGACCGCAAGGTGGCGGTCCACCGCCTCACGAGCGATGAAGAGGCGCATGATCTCCGAGGAGCCCTCGAAGATGGTGTTGATGCGCATGTCCCGGAGGGCGCGCTCGATGGGGTACGCCGTCTCCCCGCGGCTCGCCAGCGATTCATGGGTCTCGTACCCGCGCCCGCCCCGGACCTGAACCGCCTCGTCGACGAGGGACCAACCGGTTTCGGTGGCCCACATCTTGGCCACCGCGGCCTCGAGTCGGATGTCGAAGTCGCCGGAGTCGGACATGGCGCCGATGATGTCTACGAGGGACTGCATGGCGAAGGTGTCGGCGGCCATCTTCCCCAACTTCTGGGCGATGGCGTCGTGCTTGCCGACGGGCAGACCCCACTGGACCCGTGAGCCGGCCCAGTCGCGGAGCATCTCCAGCGAGGCCTTCCCAGCGGCGGCGCAGAACGCCGGCAGGGCCAGACGGCCGGTATTGAGGGTGATGAGGGCCAGCTTGAGGCCCTTACCCTCACCCCAGAGGAGGTTGTCCCTGGGGACCTTCACGTCGGTGAAGCGGAGGACCCCGTTGGAGAGGCCCTTCAGTCCCATGAACGAGCACTCGTGGACGGTCTCGACGCCCGGTGAGCCAGTCTCGACGATGAAAGCGCTGATGGGCTTCCGTTTGGAGCCTTCCTTGGCGGGTGTCCGGGCCATGACCACGATGATCTCGGCCCGGGGACCGTTGGTCGTCCAGAGCTTCTCGCCGTTGAGGATCCAATGCGCGCCGTCGTCGGAAAGGACGGCGGTGGTGGACATGTTGGCGGGGTCCGATCCGACGTCCTGCTCGGTCAGGGCGAAGGCGGACAGAGCGCCGGCGGCGAGGCGCGGCAGGTACTTCTGCTTCTGCTCCTCGGTCCCGAACTTCAAGAGCGGGCCAGGGACCCCGATGCTCTGGTGGGCCGAAAGGAACGCGCCGGTTGCGGAGCAGCGGGACGCGACGATGGCCAGCGCCTTGAGGTACGACAGTTGGGAAAGTCCCAGCCCACCGTACTCCTCCGGAGTCTTGATTCCGAACGCGCCCAACTCGGCGAGGCCGTCCAGGACCGACTGGGGAACGTGGCCTTCACGGTCGATGGCGTCGCCGTCGATGTGATCCCTGGCGAAGGCGTGGAGCTTGTCGAGGAAGACCGTCGCCTTTTTCTGCTCCTCCGGATCGGGCTCGGGCTGCGGGTACACGAGACCGAGGTCGAACCGACCCTCGAATAGGGCCCGGGCGAAGCTCTGCTTCTCCCAATCCTTCTCCCGTGCCTGCTCGGCGACTGCTCGGGACTCGAGCTCGCTGGCCAGCTGCTTGTTCTGCGCCATGATACTCCCGGCTTGTCTGCGTCCGGCCGGTGTATCGACCGCCCGAACTCTGTGCGCTCCGGGCGCCATCGCCCGGACCAATGCTTACCCCCGTGGGCTCCCAGGGAGCCGCCGCCTCACCCCAGGATGAACTCCTCGATCTCGTCGGATCGCCGCTCCGCATCGTTCTCGCCGATCTCCATCAACGTACGGACGTAGTCGGGCTGGAAGAGAATGAGGCTCAGGACGTCGGGGCTCTTGGTCTCGCGCGTGCCGAGACCCCGGGTCAGGAACCGGAAGGCACGGGGAAGGTCGGCCTCGAAGTCGCCGGCGAGCTTCCCGAGGTCCTCCGACGGGCGCAGTACCAGGAGCTTGATGGGCTCCAGCCCCTGCCGCTGCTCCGGGGGAAGGAGCTCGAGGAGATTGTTGAGACGCTCCAAGCGCAGGGCATCGTGATCGAGGAGGTCGAGGAAGACCGCGTTGAGGAGCACGCCCAGGACCTGCGCCGGCGGCGGGTAGCCCTGAACCACCGAGACATCGGCGGCTCGACCACTCTTCCTGTGGCGGGTGGAGATGGCCATGATCCGGCGAGCCCCCAGGTGGAGCGCAGGCGACAGTGGGGCCGTGAGGCGGATGCCTCCATCTCCGTACCAGCGGCTGCCTAGTTGGATGGCCGGAAAGAGCAGGGGAAGGGCCGACGACGCCATGATGTGGTCCACCGTCATCGTGGCGATCTCCGTGAGGCGTTGAGGCCGCTCCCACGGTTCGATGTCCCGACCCTGGAGCCACGTCACCGAGTTGCCCGTAGAGTAGCTCGACGTGCTGATCGCCAGGGCCTTGAGCCGCCCCCGCTCCAGGTTGTAGCGGATGCCCGTGATCTCACCGTCGACGGCATGGAGGACGTCGGAGAGGTACTCCCGGAGGGGCGCCGTGTCGACGAGGCCGCGGGCCTGGTGGGACAGATCCCGACCGCCGCCTCCGAGCTGTCGGAGCCAGCGCACGGTGTTCAGAGCGAGAGAGCGGGTGTCGACACGGAAGACGTTGTCGACGGAGATGTTGCTCCACAGGTGGGACAGCTCGTTGACGGCCTGGACGAAGCTCCCGTGGTGCGACGCCAACGCTGCCGCGTTGATGGCGCCTGCCGACACGCCCGTGATGTAGGGGAGGTGGAGGTCGGGAAAGCGACGGGCCAGGCATCGCAGGAAGCCCACCTGGTAAGCCGCACGAGCACCACCCCCCCCCATGACGAGGCCGAGGTCGGTGGGGCCGTGGGTGCGGTGCGCCGTGGCATTGGGCTCGACGGAGGACAACGGCTCGACGGTGGTGGCGTCTACCTCGTCGGACATGAACCCGCTCCCGTGGCGCGCGAGAGGGCCGTCAAAGGGCCGAACCCACGAGGGGGCGTCCGATGGCCATGATTCCCGCCGCGATGAGTCCGAGGGCGACCAGGGTTCCGACGAGGTGGGGCGTGTACGTCTGGGTCTCCGGTGGGCGCCTTTTCATGACACCGTGGACGATGTGCGCGACGGCGGCCGCCAGGATCATCATCACGATGTGTCCGCCCAGCTGTGGGTAGAACATCCCCGTGAAGAGGAGGGTCACGCCCAGGAGGATCATGAGGTCGAGGAGCCCCGTGAACGCTGCCGAGAGGACTCGCATCGTCTTGTCGTAGGGGCGGTTCGTCGCCATGCCGTAGATGGCGTATCCGATGACGGCGAGAGCCGCGACGAAGACGAGGTATCGGATGCCGGAGTGTGCGTAGAGAAGCATGCGCGTCGGTCTCTTCTGGAAGTTCGACGTGTCCTGTTCGGGACCGTCCCTGAATGTCGCCTCCAGGGGCCATCTGCACCAAGACACCCCGTTGCGGGGAGCTGGGCGCTACCGGCCCCGGAGATCGAGAGGTGGTGTATCGGCTTCGGGGTTCACGACCCTTTCCTCCCCCCACCCGTCGATGGTCCACGCTCGAGCCACGTACTCCCCCGGCGGAAGACCCAACACCTCGAAGTGGCCGTCGGTGTCGGCGACGACCGCGAGTGGGGCGTCGGTCACGAATACGAAGCCCGTCATGCCGGGGTGCATGTCGCACAGCACGTCGTAGCCGCCGGGATCCGGAAGGAGGATGTCCACGTGCTCGGCTGGGCCAGTGTCGCCGTTGAAGACCGAGGAGTCGCCGGCGACCGACCGGATGTGGACGTTGTGGGTGATGGCTCCTTCGGAGTTCATGAACCGGACAGCAGCCCCCTCGGACGCGATGAGCACCCGGGGGGAGAAGGCCAGCCCGAACTGATCTACGACCGCTACGTCCCCGCGAGCCGGTGCGGCGGGGTGCGTCGTCAGGAGGGTGTCGCCGCTGGCGGTGGGGTCCGGCATTTCAGCGTTGGGTGGATCACGGAGCGGCCTCAAGGTGACGATGGCCGGAACGCCCTCGTGGGAGGGCGGGGCCTGCCCCTGCAGGCGTGGCCCCGCACGCTCTACCTCGCCTGGGGCTCCGGCGAACTCGTCCCTGATCGCTTGGCCTGTTGCGCCGGTATCACCGCCCGGAGGGTCTCCGGCCCCACACCCCACCGTGAAGACCGTGGCCGCACACCCGACGAACGCCCGAACCGCCCTCGGCATGGGGGCGCCACCCCTCGGGCTGCCGGGCGCCAGAGAGTACCGGCAGATCCCGACGCGCCCGAGGGGTGGCCGTCTCACGGGCTCAGTCCAGCTCCGCCATGGCCTCGTCGTAGAGTGCCTGGGCCAGCTCCACCCGCTCTCGCTGGCTCGGCGTCGGCGGATAGAGGGTGGCTTGACGAACGCCTCCACCGTTCATGCTACGGTAGACGCCTCCCACCATGCGGAGGGCCGCGCGCAGCTTCTCTTCGGGTGTCTGGGGCGGACGGTCGGGACCGCCGCCGAAGAAGCCGCCACCACCCCCGCCCATGCCATTCTGCCGCATGGCCGTCTGGATGCGGTCCTGGAGTTGGAGCGCGTCGAGCATGAAGCGCTCGCGGCTCTCGTACATCGCCACGGTGATGGGCATGTCGGGATCGCCCTCCACCCGGAACACCGCGGAGTCCTCGGCGCCGTTCGCGATGACCGTGGCGACGTAGCTTCCCGGCGATACCCACGGGCCCCACTCACCGATGGGACGAGCCAGCACCGGGTTGTCCCACCGCTCCCAGCGATCAGGACCATCGGGGAGGCCGTGGCGCAGATCCCAGTTGACACGGTGCACGCCGGCGCCACCGGGAACGATCATCTCACGGACGGTCTCCCCAGCGGCATTGGTGATACGCAGGGTCGCGTCGCCCGAGCCCGAAGCGATGCGATACGTGACGAACACCCCGTCCACCGGGTTCTCGCCGGCCCAGGGCTCCTGACCCCGGTACGACGTGTCCTTCTTGTAGATCTGAATGCGTCCGTCCGGAACGGTGAACACGGTCACCGGCCCGGAGGCCGAGGCGAACTCGGCGATGGGTTGTGTGTCGTCGAGGATCCAGATGCCCTGCCCGTGGGTGCCCAGGACCAGGTCCTTGTCCCGGGGGTGAATGAGGATGTCGTCGTAGTGCGTGGTCGGGAGGTTCGGCATCTTCGCCCACGTGGCCCCGCGATCGGTGCTGGCGAAGAGATGATGTTCCGTCCCGACGAAGAGGGTGTTCGGATTGTCCGGGTGTTCGATCACGTCGTTGACGACGCCCATCTCCGGCAGACCTCCGTGAAGTGGAGCCCACGTGGCACCGTAGTCCGTCGTCCGGAAGAGGTAGGGCCGGAAGTCGCCGTCGCGGTGCCCGTCGAATGCGGCGTAGGCGGTACCCGTCGTGGATGCGGAGGCCGTGATCCGGCTCACGTAGGTCCCCGACCGGACACCGGGCACGTTGCCCGAGACCTCGTTCCACGTCGTCCCTCCGTCACGGCTCACCTGGAGGTTGCCGTCGTCGAAGCCCAGCCAGAGCACATCGGGGTCCAGGGGCGATTCGTCCAGCGTCACCGCCTCGCCGAAGGAGCTCGTCCCGTCGTTACGGGAGATGGAGATGTCGCTCCCCTGGACGCCCATGATGGCGAGGGTGTCACGGTCGACGGCTCGGCTCAGGTCCTCGGTGCGGGTCCAGGTGCCGCCGCGATCCGTCGAGGTGAAGAAGTGGTTTCCTGCGGTGTACAGCACGTCGGGGTCGTGCCTGGACAGCATCATCGGTGACGTCCAGTCGAAGCGGTAGTCCATTCCAAGAGGCGGCTCCGGCGAGATGTCGACCATGTCGCCGGTCTGGGTGTCGTACCGGAAGTAGCCCCCGTTCTGGGAGCTCCCGTAGGCGAAGCGCGGGTCGGTGAAATCGGACTGCCAGTACATCCCGTCGCCGAAGCCGTTCTGCATCCAATCGTCGTTGAGGATGCCGGCCCAGCGACGGTTCGCCGAAGGCCCGAAGAACGAGTGGTTGTCCTGGAGGCCGCCGTACACCCAGTACGGGTCCTGCATATCGACGCCGATGGCATAGAACTGGGCGATGGGGAAGTTGTTCATCTTCCGGAAGTTGATGCCCCGGTCGTAGCTCTCGTGCATGCCGGCGTCGCCCACCATGTAGAGGTGGTTCGGATCGTCGGGATTGATCCACAGGTCGTGATGGTCCGCGTGGATGCCGACGTCGTAGGTCGGGGCCAGAGCGATCTGGCTGAAGGTCCGACCGCCGTCGTCGCTGACGTACGACCTCGTGGCCAGGGTGTAGACCCGCTCGTCGTCGTTGGGGTCGATGTAGATGTGGGAGTAGTACATGGGACGGATGTTCTGGTCGCTGACCATCTCCCACGTCGCCCCTGCGTTTTCGGAGCGATAGACGCCGGTGGTCTCGTCCTCGGCAGTCTCGATGAGGGCCATGAGGACGTTCGGGTTCGACTCGGAGATGGCGATGCCGATCCGGCCCTTGTCCTCGCGGGGAATCCCGCCGGTCAGCTCGCGCCATGTCTCTCCGCCGTCGGTGCTCTTGTAGATCCCGCTGCCCGGGCCACCGCCGTTGAAGCCCCACGCCCGTCGGAGGCGCTGGTACATGGCGGCGTAGACGACGTCGGGGTTGGAGCTGTCGATCTCCAGGTCGATGGCGCCGGTGACGTTGTTCACGTAGAGGACCTTCTCCCAGCTCTCACCGCCGTCGATGCTCTTGAAGACGCCGCGCTCTTCGGAGGGGGCCCAGAGGTTGCCCAGGCCACCCACCCAGACGATGTCGGGGTTGGTGGGATGGACCACGATCTTCCCCGTATGTCGGGTCTCGTCGAGGCCGAGGTGGCGCCACGTGTCGCCGCCGTCGTCGGAGCGGTAGACGCCGTTGCCGTACGAGCTCGACTGTCGATTCTGCTGTTCGCCCGTGCCGGCGTACACCACGCGCGGGTTCGACGGAGCGATGGCGATGTCGCCGAAGGTGCTCGTCGGCATGTCGAAGAAGACGTTCGTCCAGTTGTGGCCACGGTTCGTCGTCTTCCACAGACCACCCGACGCCGACCCGACGAAGATGGTGGAAGGGTCCCCGGGTACGACTTCGACGTCGTGGATGCGCCCGCCCGTCGTCGCCGGTCCGATGGCGCGAGGGTACATGCCGGACATGTCGGCGGTTGTGATGGCGCGCTGGGCCAGGAGGCCATCGGGCGTGGCCACCACGGCCAGAGCCGCGGCCGCGAGGAGGACCGCCGAACCGAGGGAGGCCTGCGCTACACAGCGGCTCGGCAGCGTCGAGGTGGGCGTGGCGTCACGGAATCGGGTGCGGTGCCTCATGCGAACTCCTGTCGTGGGGTCGTGCATTGCTTGCCTGCTGCTAGCGGCCTTCGGGTGTGGCCTCCGGAGGACCGTGCGGAAACGGCCCACCGTCCGGGAGTGGCCTACCGTGAGGGGGTGACTCGTTCCCCGTGGTTGGACCGCCTGTAGCCGATGGCGGCCCATCTTCCAACGCCGCGCGGACGATGGCGATGACCTCCTCGTCCATGTCGTCGGCGCCGATCATCCAGTGCAGGTAATCGGGGGCCTCGACAGCGACTTCCGCCAGGGGTCGCCCTTTGTGCTTCCCTCTTCTGAAGACACGGCCTTCGTCTGGAGGGCTGAACCAGCGGTCCGCCTCCGTTCGGGTGGGGGCGAACTCCTCGCAGTAGGCGTGAAGACCCGCCAGGTCTCGGGGCAGATGCGGATAACGTTGGAGCTGTGCCCCCAAAACGCCCGCCGACGTCCGGATGTCCCCGAGGGCCGTGTGGGCCTCTTCGTGCTCGCGCTGGAGGTAGAAACGCGCCGCCGCCGAGAGATCCCGCGGCTCTTCGCGATGGAAGATGTTCTGCATGTCCACCACGAGGCGCCCCTCCATGTCGAAGTCGACACCGGCCCGGGCGAACTCGGCCAGGAGCATGGGGATGTCGAAGCGACGGACATTGAAGCCAGCCAGGTCCGAGTCCTCGAGCATGTCGGACAGGCTTCTGGCCGTCCGCGCGAAGGGGATCTCGTCGGCCACGTCGGCGTCGCTGATGCCGTGGACCGCCGTCGCTTCCGCCGGGATGGGGATGCCGGGGTTGAAGCGCCGCTCGCGTTCGAGGACGTCGCCGTGGGGGGTGATCTTGATGAACGCGAGCTCGACGATACGGTCGTTCTTGAGGTCGAGCCCAGTGGTCTCCAGGTCGAAGAAGACGAGGGGCCGCTCGAGCTCGAAGGGGAGCTTCATCGTACCGGGGCTGAAACCGAAGCGCCCGTCAGCTTTCGTCCACCCGTTCTAGGCCGAGCGCTTCGAGGACCAACCTCTCCTGCTCCTTGGCGTGCTCCGACGCCTTCCCCTCGGCGGGGCTCGCCCGCTCGGGACGTGCCGCGTACGAGAGAGGGATCTTCCTCGGCACGACGGCTCGAAGGCGTGGCCCCACGAAGGTGAGTCCGCCCATGTTCCGCGGCTCCTCCTGGGCCCAGACGACCTCCCGGACGTTGGGATAGTGCTCGATGAGCTTCTGGATGGCCGCTTCGGGGAAGGGATACAGGAGCTCGAGGCGGGTGACGGCCGTTCCGGGTGCCTCGCTGCGTCGAGCGTGTCCCTGGAGGTCGTAGTAGACCTTCCCGGAGCAGAGGACCAGTCGCTCGATGACGCCAGGGTCCTCCACCGTCGGGTCCTCCAGGACGTGCCGGAAATTCCCGGAGGTGAGCTCGGCCACCGTGGAAGTCGCCTGGGGATGCCGAAGAAGGCTCTTGGGAGTCATCACGATCATCGGACGCTCGGGCCTCCGGAGGGCCTGACGCCGGAGCATGTGGAAATACTGGGCCGGCGTCGTCGGGTAGGTGACCCGCATGTTGTCCTCGGCGCACAACTGGAGGAACCGCTCGAGCCGTGCGCTGGAGTGCTCGGGCCCCTGGCCCTCGTAGCCGTGAGGCAGCAGGAGTACGAGGCGGGAGTACTGGCCCCACTTCTGGTGGCCCGATGACAGGAACTGATCGATCATCACCTGGGCGACATTGACGAAGTCACCGAACTGGGCCTCCCAGAGGACCGCATCGGTATCGCACGAGACCGAGTATCCGTACTCGAAGCCGATGACGGCGGTCTCCGTCAGGGGCGAGTTGTGGATCTCGAAGGGCGCCTTCGCGACGGTGGACAGCGGGACGAACTCCTCACCGGTCTCGATGTCGTGGAGGACAGCATGCCGATGGCTGAACGTTCCCCGTTCGGCGTCCTGACCGCTCATCCTCACGGGGATGCCTTCCATGAGGAGGCTTCCGAAGGCGAGGGTCTCGGCATGGCCCCAGTCCAGGACCTTGTTCGCGCCGAATTCGCTGGCTTTCTTGCCGACCTGGCGCCACAACTTCGGATGGGGCGTGAAGCCGTCGGGCACGTCGATGAGTGCGTGGTTGGCTTTCTCGAGGGTGTCCAGATCGACGCCCGTGGTCTCGGGTATCACCGGGACCTCCCGCGCTTCGTCGGGCCCGTCGTCCTCCACGGGCTCGTACTCCCGGATCCTGTCCTGGCAGTCCCTCAGCGTCTGATTGATCTCGTCGCGCAATGAGACCACATAGGCGTCGGTGACGACTCCCTCCTGGATGAGCCGGTCCGAGTAGATGTCCAGCACGGTGGGGTGATCGTTGATCGCCTGATACTTCTTGGGCTGGGTGTATGCCGGCTCGTCACCCTCGTTGTGCCCGTGGCGCCGGTACCCCACCAGGTCGATGACGAAGTCGTCGTGGAACTCCCGCCGGTACGCCATCGCCAGGCGGACCGCCGCCAGACATGCCTCCGGATCGTCGGCGTTCACATGGACGATGGGGATGCCGTATCCCTTGGCCAGGTCGCTGGCATAGGTCGTCGAGCGCCCGTCGCCGGGATCCGTGGTGAAGCCGATCTGGTTGTTCACGATGACGTGGACGGTTCCACCCACGTCGTAGCCCTTCAATCGAGCCATGTTCAGCGTTTCGGCGACGACCCCCTCGGCTGCGAACGCGGCGTCGCCGTGCATGATCACCGGAACCACCCGGTCGTAGTCGGGCTCACCGTGGTCGTCCAGCTTCGACCAGAGCTTCGCCCGGGCCATGCCCATGACCACCGGGTTCACGAACTCCAGGTGACTGGGGTTCGGTGCGAGAGTGATGGCGACCTTGCCCGCGGCTCCGGTGTCACGGGTTCCCCGGGCGCCGTGATGGTACTTCACGTCGCCGGTTCCCTCGATGTCGAGGGCGCCGCCCTTGAGGGAGGGGCCTTCGAACTCGGCGAGGAGATCACCGTAGGCCACGCCGACGGTGTGGGTGAGGACGTTCAGACGTCCCCGGTGCGCCATCCCGAGGACGACATCGGTGCCCCCCGCCCGGGCCGTCTCCTCGATGATCAGGTCGAGCATGGGCACGAGCATGTCGTTGCCCTCGAGGGAGAAGCGTTTCTGCCCCAGGTAGGTGCGGTGAAGGAACTGCTCGAGCCCTTCGGTCTCGCTGATCCGCTTCAGCAGAGCCTTGCGGCTGTCCTCCGAAAGCGCCGGGCGGTGGACACCCGCCTCCACGTGAGCCCAGAGCCAACCGACTTTGAGGTGGTCGTCGAGATGCTCGAACTCGTAGCCCATGGTGTCGGCGTAGATCTCGCTCAGATCCGACAGAGCGTCGGCCACCGAGCGGTCGGCAAGGCTCTTACCGTTCTCCGC
Organism: Longimicrobiales bacterium; assembly: GCA_965229435.1. Classification (GTDB taxonomy): domain Bacteria; phylum Gemmatimonadota; class Gemmatimonadetes; order Longimicrobiales; family Gaopeijiaceae; genus UBA2589. The sequence goes on along the minus strand of CBDDJE010000001.1, from coordinate 768,181 downwards.
GAGTATCAGCGAGGCCGGCAGCTCCTTGAGCTCGTCGGTGGAGGTCCCGTGGAAGGCCGGCGACAGCTGCGGGTGTCCCGGCGGTTCGCTTCCCAGCGGATCGATCCGGGCCAACTGGTGGCCGTGGTCGCGGAAGGCCTGAACCAGCGCCGTGGCTCTGGAGACCGCCGGCAGCAACTGAAGTAGCTTGTCGGCCGGTGACGGTTGGCCGTCGCCGTTCTCGTCGGAGACCGAAGCCTGGCTGACCGTCGGAGCCGAGGCCACGGTTGCGGGCTTCGGAGCCTGCGAGGGCGTCGGGGGCGCCTGGACCGCGTCGGGGGTCCTCGGTGGGGTGGACCCGGCCGGCGCTCCCGAGGCCGCGCCTCGGGCCCCGGCTCGAGAGACCTGGAGCTGGTCGGGAACCAGCAGCCCCTCGGCGATAGCGAGTTCGGCGCCATTGTCGAACAGCCTGCGCCATTCGGCGGAGACGGCTTCGGGGTTTCTGGCGTATTCTTCGAACATCGCCTGGGCGTAGGCGACGTTTTGACTGTCGAAAAGGGTGTCGTCCTTCACGGTCCGCTCAGCTGAGGAGTCAACGTTCCTCGTGGTCGATAACCTACCGCATTTGCCTGTGCGGCAGGAGGGCCGGGGCGGGATCCGGAAGCCCTTGCACGTACACGGTTCACGTGGGTACACCTGAGCGTCAAGGCGTTTCACTTGCCCTCGCCCACGGGCCACCGCGTCCGAGTCCCCAGATGATCCATCGAGTCGCCGACACTCCCTTTCGCGTGGTCCTCGAGTCTTCCGAGAATGGGTGGCCGGTACTCGTCCTCGACGAATGGAGGGACGCCTTCCCCTGGCTCGTTCAGGGCACGACGACATCCGGCAGTGGACTCTCGGCTGCGACCCGGCCTCCCTTCGACCTCGGGCTCTTCAGCGAAGGCTCCTCCGAGGACGCCGTCCGGAACAATTGGAGAACGCTCGCCGACGGACTTCAGGCGACGGCCGTCGTCCACGCACGCCAGCCCCACGGCTGTGTGGTACGGGCCTGGACGGGTGAGCCCGACGTCGCTGAGGTGCCCTGCCTCGTCGATCCGTGCGACGGGCACATCACCCGCACGCCCGGCGTGATTCTCGCCGTGACGACGGCCGACTGTGTCCCGGCCTTTGTCGTGGATCCCGCACGACGTGCCGTGGCCATGGTGCACGCCGGCTGGCGTGGCGCGGCCGCAGGCATCCTGGAGAACGCGTTGGAGTCGATGGCGGACCGGTTCGGTACTCGGCCCGGCGATGCCCATCTCCACCTTGGGCCTTCCATCTGCGGCGACTGCTACGAGGTGGGGCCGGAGGTACACGAAGCGCTGGGTCAGCGCGTCCCCACTTCAGCGACGCCCATCGATCTTCGGGCGATTCTGTCCAACAGGGCGGTGGTGGCCGGAGTTGGCGCTGACCGGATCAGCGTCTCGGGTCACTGTACTCTCTGCGGGGACGTGGGCCTTTTCTCCCACCGACGGGGCGACGCCCAGCGACAGGTTGGCTTCCTCGGGATTCGAGTGTGAGGCGGGGACCGCCGCCTGGTGGCGAGGGGCCGCCTCCGCCAGTGCCCGATCACCCGGCGGGGCTGTGCAGTGTGTGCACCCACCATCGGGTCACGGGCAACCGCCGGGGCTCGCGCTTCTATCTTTGCGAGCTCTCATTCTCGGACGAACGCTTCTCGCGTTATCCTCCGCTGCCGGTACGGCGGTGTCGGGGCTTCGAGAGGCAGATACCCCACCCGTGGCCCGAGCCGGCCGAGGAGTCGGATTGATCTACGGCTGGCGTTGAGGCGACGCCCGTTCGACTCTTTAGTCGGTGCCGGCTGATGAACAAACGAAGGAGGACGCAGTGCCCGAGCCGTTCTATATCGCCAAGGCCACCGTCGAGAAGGTCGACGGTCTCCATCGACGGGGGACACTGGAAGACGGGACGACCGTCGATTTCGGCGTCCACGGGCCGGTGAAGGCCCACTACGGTCTCGACTCCCAACCCAACCTGCCGCTGCCCGTGGACTACCTCGTGGCGGCGGCCGCCGGCTGACTACTCGGGACCCTCAACGGCGCACTGGAGGTGCGCGGGATCAAGATCGCCGACGGCGACATCAGTTGCACGGCGGAAGGTACCAACGAGGTCGTGGACCGGATCATCCTGCTGACCCGGATCGATGTCCACTACACGATCCGCCTTCCTGCCGGAGCCGATGGGGAGAAGGTCGATCGGGCCTTGGCGAGCCATGTCGACAAATGCCCGACGGCGCAGAGCATCAAGGACTCGGTGGAGATCGGCTGGACGGCGGACCTCACCGAGGCGTGATGCCAGGGCTTCAGGCCCGCTTCGGTCCGTTCACCACTGCGTTGCGAACGTGCTCCACGATGAGGTCCACCTCTTCGGACGTCACGTTGAAGTGGGGCGTGAAGCGAAGGGAGTTCTCACCGCCGTGGATGACGCCGATTCCCTGGAGCCGCATGAACTCCTCGCTGCTGCCGAGGCCGTACGCCTTGTAGGCAGGCTCCAGCTCGCAGGAGAAGAGGAGCCCGGAGCCGACCACCTTCGTTATGGGGCCGTCCAGCTCATCGGCCAGGGCCTGCAACTTCTCGACGAACTCCTTCCCACGCTCGACGATGTTCCGGCGAACCTCCGGGGTGACCATCTCGAGGACGGCGGTGCCCACGTCCATGGCCCGGGGGTTGGCGGTCATCGTGTTGCCGTAGATGCCCTTCCGGTACAACCCCGCAGCGTGCTCGTTGAGGGCGAGGATGGACAGGGGGTACTGCCCCGCGTTGAGGGCCTTGGAGTACGTCTCCATGTCCGGCGCCTCGAGGGCCTCGAAGCCGGGGTAGTCGACGATGGAGAGGTAGCCGGTGGAGCGGAGCCCGGCCTGGATGGAGTCCACCAGGAAGAGCGAGCCGTGTGCCTTGGTGAGCTCCCGCGCCGCCCCATAGAACTCAGGCGTGATGGCCGCACCCGGGTTGCCCTCACCCATGACGGGCTCCATGAAGAATGCCTCGATGAAGTACCCTTCGGCGTCGGCCTGAGCGAAGGCAGCACGAAGGCCTTCGACGTCGTTCGGTGTGACGGTGATCAGATGTTCGTTACGGAAGGTCGCCAGGTGGGTGCGGTAACCCTTTGCCGTGGAGTCGGAGTACTGGGCGGGCCGTCCAGTCCGTCCGTGGAATCCACCGGCCAGGGACATCTTCTGGATGGGTTTTCCGGCGTGGCGTCCACCCTCATCGGTGAGGATCTTGGCGTTCACGTCGGCGATCCGCGTGGCCACCGAGACCGACTCGGAGCCGGAGTTCATGGCGAGGAAGTGCGTGAACGGGCAACCGTCTCCGCGGCGCTGCCCGATCTCACGCTCCAGCGCCTGAGCGAGGCGCAACTGCGAGAAGTTGGGGGTCATGACGTTGGCCATGACCTGAGGCTTGGTCATCGCCGAGATGATCGGCTCGGGGACGTGGCCGAAGCCCAGCATCCCGTACCCGCCGTTGTCATGCACCACGGCGCCTTTGGTGGTGACGATCCACGGGCCGGCCGCCGCCAGGGAGACGTACGGATTGACGGTGTCGTCGGGATAGAAGTTCACGAGGTGGCGCTCGATGGCCTCGACTTGCTCCGGTTCCGGAAGGCCGATGAGCTCGGGGAAGTCGCGCTCCAGCGCCTCGAACTCCTTCGTCGCGGCGTTGACGGCCTCGGAGAGGTCGGGATCGCGGGTCGCGAACTGACACACCGTGTTGTCGTCGAGCCCGAGGGTGCGGCGCTCGCCGGCCTTGGAACGGATCGCCTGAAGCTGCTCGAGAACACCTGCCACGGTACACCTCGTGAAGAAGGCTGGTCACGTCATGCGAAAACGGAGTGAAAAGCTCGCGAAAACCGTCTCCCCCGACCACCCTCGGCCCCCGCGGTTTGACGTGGGTGTCTTTCGAGGACAACGTCCCTCCGATGCCCATCTCGCGGAACCACCGCCCCCCGCCCGGGATTCGCTGAGCGTATGACAGAATCGCTCGCCGTCCTGGTCCTGATACTTACCGCGCTGGTGTTCGCGGTGCTCATCCCCTTCGCCTCGCACCGGAGCTTCCTCCTCCTCCAAGCCAGGCGTCGTCGAAGCGAGATTCGCGAGCCGGTCCGTGAATGCGAACTGCCGGTGGTCACCGTTCAGCTCCCCATGTACAACGAGCGGACGGTTGCGGCCCGCGTGGTCGATGCCGCCTGTCGCCTCGACTATCCGTCGGATCGACTCGAGATCCAGGTTCTGGATGATTCCACGGACGGTACTTCCTTCATCGTCGAGCAGCGGGTGGCATTCTGGAGGGCTCGCGGCGTGGAAATCCACCATGTTCGGCGTGACGATCGCGCGGGCTTCAAGGCCGGGGCCCTCGCACACGGGACGGAGATGGCCCGGGGTGAGTTTCTCCTCGTGCTCGATGCGGACTTCGTGCCGCCCCCCGGCCTGGTTCGCGATCTCCTTCCGCCGATGCAGGATCCCGATGTCGGTATGGTCCAGGCGGCGTGGGACCATTTGAACCGGGAAACGAGTTGGCTCACGACGGCTCAGTCCTACCTCCTGGATGGCCATTTCCTTTTCGAGCAGGGTGGGCGGTACGCGTCCCAGCGCTTCTTCAACTTCAACGGCACGGCCGGCTTGTGGCGTAGAGCGTGCCTCGAGGAGGCGGGCGGGTGGCAGAGCGACACCCTCACGGAGGACCTCGACCTGAGCTATCGGGCCCAGATGGTGGGCTGGCGTTTCGCCTACCTGGACGATGTCCGCGTTCCGGCCGAGATCCCCGAGACGGTGACGGCGCTCGAGGTGCAGCAGCGGCGCTGGGCCCAGGGCGGTGTCCAGACGGGGCGGAAGATCCTCCCGACCCTCCTGAGGGGCGAGTTTGCTCTGGGGGTCAAGGTCGAAGCAGTGGTGCATCTGATGGGGCACGTCGCCCATCCCCTGACCCTGGCCCTCGCCATCCTTCTCTTCCCGTCTGCCGTGGCGCGACGTTTCCTCGGCCTCGAATCGCTCCTCGCACTCGACGTACTTCTCTTCGGTGCGGCGACGGTACCCTTCGGCGTCTTCTACTGGCTGGCCGGGGAAAAGCGCCACCGTCCGAGGAAGGGCCGACTGTTCGATGTCGTCCGGACCCTGGCCCTGGGGATCGGGTTGTCGGCGCCGGTTTCCAGAGCCGTCGTCCGAGGACTCCGAGGCACCCGGGACCCCTTCGTCCGCACCCCGAAACGGGGCGAGGCGAAGTCGACGGCCTACCGGGCCTTCGTGGTGCCCTTCGACACGGCAGCCAAGCTCGCCATGGCCATGCTCATGGTCACTTACCTGGCTCTCGCGCTCGACGGCGGGTACTGGGGCCAGGTCCCCTTCATCCTTCTATTCCTTTCCGGTTACCTCGGCCTCGGCCTGCCCGCTGCCCGGGAGCGCATCCTGGGTGAGGTGTCGGAGGGCGTCGAAGCCGAGCGCGAGGAAGAAGGGAAGCCAGAGAGCCGCGCGGGCCAGAGGGGGCTGGGCCCAATCTCCGGTCTCCTGATACCCGGTCAGGCCGAAGTAGCCGATGAATGCGAGGCCGCCTAGGAGGAGCCAGGCCCTCGAGGCCCGGAGCGCCGCCATGGGGAGCATCCACAGTACGTACCATGGGTGCAGCGTCGGCGTCACGATCATGCCCGCACCGAGGGTCCAGAGGAGGGAACGTTCCAGGGTGAAGGCCCGGAGGGTACACCACCCGATGACCGCGACGACGACGAGGCCTGCGAGTTGGCGCGCCAGCTCCGGGTCACCGGCCAGTCCTTCCAGCAAGGCGAAGGCCCCCTTCATGAACCACCAATGTTCCCCGTACGTCCTCAGGCCGATGAAGAGGGCTCCCCCGGCGGAGGCGAACGGGAGGTACAGGACGCCCACGGCGAGGCCGAAGACCAGGAGAGGTCGCCAGCCATGATGACGCACCAGGGCAGGGAGGGCCGCCACGGGAGCGAACTTGGTGAGGGTGGCGACAGCCAGAGCGGCACCCGCCGCCACCCCTTCGGACCGGTGGGCGCAACGGATGGCGAGAGCCATCATCAAGAGGCCCAGGGGCTCCAGGTGGGCGCTCCACGCCACCTCCACGACGAGGAGTGGAGCCCAGAGGTAGAGGAGCAGGACGGTTCGCTCGTCTCGACCCGTGTCCCGAGCGATGCCGGCGAGGACGGCGGCGGTGCCCAGATCGCAGGCGAGCCAGAGGATCTTGGCCGCGACGATGGACGATCCGGCCAGCCCCAGAAGGATGAACGCCACCTGGGCCAACGGGGGGTAGATGGTCGGGACCGACGGGTTGTTGATGAGGTGGTGCCAGGCCGTTCGAAGGCCCTCGAGTTCCACGGCATCCGGGGGGTAGAAGTACGGGTTGATGCCCGCGAGGCTGACGTGACCGTCCCAGAGGTACCGGTAGACGTCGTCGGACAGCTCCGGGGTGAGGGGCAGAAGGACCAAGCGCATGGCGATGGCGACGAGCCATATGGTGCGGACGTCGTCCCGCCCCTCTATCGCGCCATCGCCATCGGCTCCTCTCTCACCGTCGGACGCATGGCGGCTGCCCGACCGCCAGGCGGCGATGGCGTAGACGACGAAGGCCGCGCCGAAGACCGCCAGTCCGGGCAGGGGGAAGCGGTGCGCGGCGGGAACCCAACCGAGTGTGGCGAGGAGGGCGAGTTCGGTGAGCCCCAGACCGAGGACGACGTAGGCGGACGCCGCCGACTTGTCCTTCACGCTGACCTTCCACCCGCCGGGATCGTGGCCTGATGCGCGTCGCCCTCCTCATGCCGGCCCTCGACGAAGAGGAGGCGCTGCCGGCGATCCTCGCCGCGGTTCCGCCCGTGGTTCACCGGGTGATCGTGGCGGACAACGGCTCCACAGACGAAACCGCCGGCGTAGCGAGGGCCGCTGGCGCCGAAGTCGTCCACGAAGGTGAACGGGGATACGGTGCGGCGTGTCTGGCGGGGATCCGTCACCTGGAGCATGGGGGTGATCCTCCCGATGTGCTCGTCTTCATGGATGCGGACGGCAGCGACGATCCCGCCGACCTCGTCAGGCTCCTGGACCCCATTCGCGCGGGCCGAGCCGATCTGGTGCTGGGGGTACGGAAGGGTGAGGGCGGCGACGTGGGCACGATCCTTCCGCACGCTCGCCTCGGCAACCGCGTGGTGCTCGGGCTGACCCGACTGCTGTACGGAGAAGCCTTCGAGGACCTGCCGCCGTTCCGAGCTGTCCGGTTCGACTCCCTGCGGGCTCTGGAGATGGACGACAGGAACTGGGGCTGGACGTTGCAGATGCAGATCCGCGCCGTTCGGAGGGGCCTCCGGATCGAGGAGGTCGAGGTGGCGCACCGACGGCGCACGGAGGGCGTGTCCAAGATTTCGGGGTCGCTCACCATGTCGGTCCGCGTGGGGGCGAAGATGTTCTGGACCCTCGCTCGGGAGCGGCTTCGCTAGAGGGTGGCCCTGCGTACATCTCCGACAGGATTCTATGGGGTGGGGTGCTCGTCCAGGAAGCGCGTCACGATGGCGATTGACTCGTCAGGGCGCTCCTCAGGCGCCACATGTCCGCAGCGGGGAAGTACCACGAGGCGGGCATCGGGGAGCTCCTCCTCCAGTCGGTGGCCGATGGCGACGGGGACGACGCGATCGGTGTCCCCCCAGAGGAGGAGGGTGGGGATGTCCAGCTCCGGATACCGTGCGGTCAGGGCCTCGATGTCGGGTGGCATGATCTGCCGGCCAACCGCCAGCGCCGCCCGGGCTCCCGCCCGACTCCGCCACGGCCTGACGTACGCTTCCACCTGATCGTCGGTGATCGAATCGCGATCGTAGACCACCGAACGAAGGGTCCATCGGACGACCCGCCGCGCGCCCACCAGACGGAGGAGGGCGGTGGCGAGCCGGGGTCTGTGGGAGAGCCAAACGAAGGGTGGTAGGCGCTGCCGATAGGCCGCCGGGGCCACGAGAATCAAACGCCGAAGCCGCGACACCCCGTTTGATGTGGGGCCCTCGTCGTGGAGGCGCAGGGCCGTCAGCAGAGCCACGCCGCCACCCAGCGATTGGCCCACCAGCGTGAGTCGTCGGAGGTCGTGTTCCCCGATGAAGTCGGTAACGGCGTCGGCCAGGTCGAGGGGCGAGTACCGTCCGTCATCGGGTTTGGGGGCGTCCCCGAACCCCTTCATGTCCACCAGGAGGACCCGGCCCCGGGCCGCGAAGGCGCCTCGCCAATGTCTCCACATGTACGACGTGGCCCCGTACCCGTGGAGAAAGAGATAGGTGTCGGTCGCGGTCGTTGGTTGGTCGTCGTTGGTCGGCGTCGACCCGGCGGGGGGCGTCGCTTCGAGGACGTGTAGAGGCGCGCGCGTCGAGAGGGGAGTCAGGGCCGGGTCCTTCGTGCCGCCCGGCGCCCGATTCTCCGGCGCCGTCACGTCAACGGGAGAGGCGGAGGACGCATGCGCCCCGACGGCCCAGGTGCTCGGCCATCTCGGGGTGGCAGGTGAAGGCGAAGACCTGCCGGGTGCTGGCCAGCTCCGCCACCACCTCCAGGCCCTTCTCCCGGCGTGCGGCGTCCCAGTTGACGAAGGCCTCGTCCAGGAAGAGAGGAAGGCGTTCTTCGCCCTGGTCGAGGTGGTCGACGATCGCCAGGCGGAGGGCCAGGTAGGCCTGCTCCAACGTGCCCGTGGAGATGGGGTGGGCGAGAGGCACGGGGGCGGGCAGTTGTGGGCCCATGAGCTGGAAGAGGTCTCCGTCGCCCTCCTCGTGGACGACGAGACGATCGTATCGGCCATCGGTGAGACGTTCGAGGAAGGCTGAGGCGCGACGCAGGAGGTCGGGCTGGTGCTCCTCCCTGAAGCGCCGATCCGCCTCCCGAACCAGGCGAGCGAGGAGCCACTTCCGGTCGCGCTCGGCGGTGAGGCGCTGCGCTTCCTCCTTCAGGCTGTCGATCTCGCTGTCCACAGTGTCGACGGTCTCCTGGTCCCGGAGGTGCACCACATCGCGCTCCAGCGCATCGCCACGGCCCCGGAGCTCTTCGATCGACTCGTCCAGTTCGTCGATGCGGAGCTTGCGGTTGGCCAGGTCGTCGTCGTCCACCGCCCACGACACCCCCGCGTCCTCGGCGCTGCGGATGTCCTCGATACGCGCCTCCAGGTCGGGGTGGGCGGTCTCGAGCTCCTCCTGCAGCCGGTCGGCCCTCCGGTGGGCATCCAGGCGACGCTGGAGTACGTCGATGGGGCGTCCCCCCTCGGCGCCGGCCGCGAGCTGCCAGACTCTCTGGTCGATCTCCACGAGGCGGTCGTCGACTTCGGCGAGCTCGTCGGCGAGAGAGGTGCGGGCGCGCTCGACCCGGGCGAGCTCTCGCTGGGCGGCAGCCGCCGCGTCCGACGCTCTCTCGGCGTCTCGCACGTCCCGCTCCAGGGTGAGGGCCAGGGCGATGGGGTCATCCCCGGACGCCCGGCCCAAACGGGTCGTCACGGACTCGGCTTCGGCCCGGAGGTCGTCGAAGCGCTTCCTCAGGAGCCCCAGTCCGCTGGCGACTTCGGCGGCCTCATGCAATGCCGCCTGCAGGGCCGCCATCGATTGGACGAGAGGGCGGCCAGGAGGATCCAGGAACTCAGGTCGCACCGGGATGCCCCTCAAGACTTCAGTAACGTCCTCGCGCAGGCTCTCTCGACCGGTCTCCACGAGGGTGGGTGGAGATGACGCCGAGCGTGCCCCTCGCCTATGGAGGACCGCTGCCAGAGCCACGGCCGTCGTGGCCGCTCCCACTACCGCCGCGAGGGTTACGTGCTCCATCACCCCCCACGCCAGGATCGCGGCTCCCATACCCGCGACGGCGAACAGGCCCGATGTGGGGAGTCCGCGCGGCGTCGTCTCGGGGCCATCCGGACTCGAGGTCCGGTGCTGGACTGTCAGTCGGTCCACCCGGTCTCGAAGCAGCTCGACGGAGGCGGTGCGGACGGCTTCGGTGACCACCGGGTCGAGGGGGGCGGCAAGAATGCGCTCGGACTCCGCAGCGAGGCGGGTCTCCGCTTCCCCCGACCGGGCCTCCAGATCGGCGAGCCGCACCTGGTCCTCCTGAGCCGCCTTCGCCCGTGACGCGAGCGCGAGGACGGCGTCACGCGCTTCCAGGAGGGCCTGCCGTCCGGCGTCGAAGTCGGCGATGGTGGCTTGGGGTGCACCAAGATCTTCATCCAGTGCCTGAAGGTCACGAGTGAGGGTCTCCCGGCGGTCGACCAGAGCCCCTCGGTGACCCACCAGATCTTCGGGCAACTCCACGAGATCGGACCGGGGCCCGCCGGACCGACGCAGCGTCTCGATGCGTTCCAGTTGGCGCTTGAGGGGAAGCAGCTCCTGTGCGCGCTCCACGACGAGCTTCTCGCGGTGCCGCTCGGCTCGGGCCTCCTGTAGTCGGCGCGCGACGGTCTCCCGTTCCTCGACGAGTGCGCGGATCTCGCCATCGCGATCCACGGCGGCGCTCCGGCGGGACCTCAGTTCGCGGATCTCCGCATGCAGCTCCCGTAGGCGCTGGTTGCCCCGTCGGCTGGGGCGCCAGATCTCGCCGGCTTCACGCTCCAGCGTGTCCGCGACCTCCCGCGCCGATCTCAGGTCCGACGCCCCCATGGAGCCGAGAACGCGGTCCTGGATGGTCGCCCACGTCTCCTCGTCCAGGCCGGCGAGCTCCTGGAGTGTGATGGCGAAGACCTGACGGAAGACGGTGCGTGGGACGTGCTCCACCCAGCGGACCGGGCGATTGCGAAGCTCCCGGGATTCCCCGCCCACAGTGAGCGTAGCCGCAGGCGAAGACCTGAGTCGTCGCGTGACAGTGGCGCGTCCCCCGGCGGACAGGCGGACGGAGATCTCCCCCCCGGCCTCGTCGGTTCCCCAGGGGATGTGGGGGCTCCGATCCCTCGAAGCCGGATGGAAGCCGTAAAGGGCGGTGGTGAGGAAGTGAAAGAGCGTCGACTTTCCCGCCTCGTTCGGACCCAGCACGACCACCAGAGGCCCGAGCTTCCGCGGTCCGGTGTCGAAGTCAGCGAGCCTCCCGAACCCGTCGATGACGATGTGCTCGATCTTCATCGGTGAGTCCCCTCCGTCATGAGTCTCCGGCGTCCAGCAGCCGAGCGGCGACCTCCCCTTCGGCATCGGTGAGGAGACGACGAACGTAGGCCTCGACGGCCAGGGGGTCGTCCGCGGGGGCGCCAGCCAGCTCGCTGGCGTCCACGGTCATGACGGACTCGCCACGACCGAGACGGTCCACCATCCGGAGGGCCTGGCCCAGGACGTCGGTCCGAGCCCGGTGCTCTTCGATGGGGAAGATGGGGTGCACCGAATCGGCGGCGACGGTGACGTCGATGGCACCGAGGAGGTCACGCAGTTCACGGCCGAGCATCTCGACCTCCTCGCCACGGCGCAGCTCCGTCCAGAGGGGGCAGGGTCCGGTGAGGACCACCCGCACCATCCACTCGATGCCGGAGCCGGCATCTCCTTCCCTCCGGGCCTCCCAGGCGAGTTGCACGGCCCGCTCCAGCTTGTCGAGGGTGTCGACGTCGTCGAGGCGATCGACCTCGAGGGTATCCCAGCGAACGGCGGCCAGGGGCCGGAAGGCCACGGATGGGGCTTGGCGGTCGGAGAGGTCCACGAGTAGACCGCCGCGCTCACCCGTGTCGGCGTGGGTCTTCCCCTGCGGGCTGCCGGGGTACCAGATAGGCGGGTCCTCACAGAGCCGTTGGCGCACATGGACGTGCCCGAGCGCCCAATAGTCGAAGCCCGCGTGGCGGAGGTAGGTGAGGTCGGATGGGGCGTAGGGGCCGTGGTTGGAAGCACCCAGCGAGGTGCGGACCTGCGTGTGCAGAAGGGCGACCTCCGGTAGGTCCCCCCGGGGCCGGGGAAGGCGTCGGGAAAGATCGTCCGTCACCTCCGACGTGACGTGACCCACAGCGCTCACGTGGCCGACGGACGCGCCGGAACGGTCGGTGACGAGGAAGCGCCGGGGCGTGGCGTCGGAGGCCACCTTCACGTTTGCGGGCCAGGGTAGCCGCGTGGGGCCTCGGTCCAGGGAGCCCGGGTCGTGGTTCCCGGTGGCGTAGATGACGGTGATGTCGTTGTCGCCCAATCGGGCGACTTGTTCCAGGAGGAAGCGCTCGGTCTGAAAGGAGAGGCGGTCGCCGTCGAAGAGATCACCGGCAACGAGAAGAGCGTGGACCTCCTCGCGAATGGCCACGTCGACAGCCCGGCGGAACGCCGTCCGCGCGGCTTCCCGCAGGCGCTTGCGGACGGCCTCTGTTCGGCCGGTGAACGACGTGTCCAGGTGGGCGTCGGCGATGTGCAGGAAACGCATGACGGAAGGTAGGTGAAACGGTGGGGCGGTGGAATTTCGCAGACGGCCGAATCATCGCGGTTTCCCGCGTATCGCTTCTCCGGTAACGTATTGGGTATCCTCGTGTCCGACTCTCATCCGCGCCTGACATGACGGGCGCCCCCGCCCCACAGACTTCAATGAGCGACACAACGGAAGCGGCCAAGCGCACGCTCCGCCAGGAATCTCCCATCGTTTCCGAGGTCTGCGACCTCCTCGCCAAGGAGGACGCGTCCTCCGACCTGCTCCTCGATTTCGCTCGCCTCTTCTTGTCTCGGGCGCCTGAGGATCTCCTCCGGCAGCGGGCGGTTGGGGATCTGGCAGCCATGGCCCTCGGCGCCTTCCGCTTCCTGGAAGGGTCGAGACCGTACCGCGTCGATGTGGAGGTCACGTCCACCGACGCCGATGGCGGAGGATGGGATATCCCGGTCACCATCATCCGGACGAACGTCTCGGAGCGACCGTTCATCATCGACTCCATCCGGGAATACCTGAGCCTACACGACTTCACCATCGAGCGGATGGTGTATCCCATTCTCGACGTGGAGCGCGACGATTCCGGGCAGGTGGTTGCCGTCAGTCGTCCTACCGACGGGGGCTCCAAGGAGTCGGTCGTCCACTGTGAGATATCGGAGGTTACCGACCCTGAGCGTCTCGCCAACATCGCCGAGGACCTGAAGGCTCGTCTCCAGGATGTGGTCCGGGCCACCGACGACTTCAAGCCCATGCTCGATGCCGTCGATGTTGTCATCGAGGATGTCAGGAAGACGGCCGCGGCTCTTCCGGCCAGGCGCGCGGAGCTCGAGGAGATCGAGCACTTCCTCCGCTGGCTCCAGGATGGTGGCTTCGTCTTCCTCGGGTATCGCGGATACGACTTCGTCGACGGCGAAGACGAACCGAGCATCGTGGTCGAGCCCGGGTCCGGGCTGGGCCTGCTACGGAACGAGGCGGCGTCGCGCTTCGCCGAACCCGTCCCCTTGTCCAAGCTCGACGAAGGGATGAGGCAGCTGGCTCTTCATGGTCCGCTCCTGATCATCAACAAGACGAACGCCGAATCCACCGTGCACCGCAGAGCGCGGATGGACTATGTCGGCGTCAAGAAGCTCGACGCCGACGGCGAGGTGTGCGGTGAGCATCGCTTCATCGGCCTCTTCACGTCGAAGGCGTACGCCGAGTCTGCCGGATCCATCCCCATTCTCCGGCACAAGCTGGATTCCATCCTGGAGTCCGAGGGGGTGCGCGAAGGGTCCCATGACTACAAGGAGATCATCACGATCTTCAACTCGTTGCCCAAGGAGGAGCTCTTCCTCTCCTCGGCCGAGGAGGTGGGCGACGACGTTCGCGCGGTGCTCGACTCCTATGGGGTTTCCGACGTACGGGTCACCCTTCGGGAGGACCTCCTCCACCGGGGTCTGTCCGTCATGGTCATCCTTCCCCGGGATCGTTTCTCCGGCGCCGTCCGGAAGGCCATCGAGGCCGCTCTCGTCGAGGCTTACGACGCCGAGGTCCTGAACTACCACCTCGCCCTCGGCGAGGGAAACCAGGCCCGCCTCCACTTCTACCTTGGGGCCGGCGCCGAGTCCGGCGCGGCGGTTAGCGCCGACGACCTGGAGGATGTCGTTGCGCAGCTCATTCGCACCTGGACGGATCGGGTGCGAGAGGGGCTCGAGAGCTACCACACCGCCGATGAAGCTCACCGCCTGGCCCTCCACTATGGGGACGCCCTCAGCCGGGAGTATCAGGCGGCGGTCTCACCGGAAGTCGCCGTCCAGGACATCCTCGAGATCGAGGCGATGTCCGACGATGACCGTGCGGTCTCCGTCCGTCTCACCAATCCGGACACCAGTGACGTCGCCGCGGGAGTGGGCGAGGTCACCGAGCTCAAGCTGTTCCTCCGAGGGGAGCGTCTGGTCCTATCGACCTTCATGCCCATCCTGGAGAACGCTGGGCTGCGGGTTCTGGCCATGAAGCCGTACGAGGTCGGGGGCAACGGCTCGCCCGAGGCGTCGATCTACGTCTTCGCCGTCCAGACCCAGGACGAGGAACGACTCGACGTCGACGACCGAGGTGCTCTGCTGTCGGAGACGATCCTCGCGGCGCGAGCGGGAGATGTCGTGAGCGACGAGCTCAACGCCCTGGTCGTCGGCGCCGGTCTTCACTGGCGCGAAGTAGACGTCCTGCGCGGCTACGCCGGGTATGCCTTCCAGGTCGCGGCGGTCCCCAGCCGCAAAGCCCTGCCGCACGCCCTGGTGCAGTATCCGGGGATCGCTAGGGAGCTCTTCGACCTCTTCCGGACGAAGTTCGATCCGTCTACCGGAGCGTCCCACGAAGAGAGGATGGCCACCATCGCCGATATCCGGGAGGCGTTCAACGCCTCCTTGAACGGCGTGAATCTCCTCGCCGACGACCGTGCGCTGAGGGTGCTCCAGGAGCTCATCGCGTCCACCGTCCGCACGAACTACTACCGGAAGGGAGGGCGGACGCCGACCCGACGCTCGGGAGGCGTCCCCTACATCTCGTTCAAGTTCCTCGTAGGGGACCTGAAGAACGCTCGGCCCACGGAGCTCCTGTTCGAGGTCTGGGTCCACTCGGCTCGCATGGAAGGCGTCCACCTGAGGGGCTCTACCGTGGCGAGGGGCGGTATCCGTTGGAGCGACCGGCCCGACGACTTCCGCAAGGAGATCCTGGGGCTCGTCGATACCCAGATGGTCAAGAACGCGGTCATCGTACCCGGGGGTTCGAAGGGTGGCTTCATCGCCCGTCACATCCCTGCCGATCCGGAAGAGCGGTACGAGGAGGGCATGCGTCAGTACCGGACGCTCATCCGTGGCCTCCTGGACATTACGGACAACCTCGATCAGGGCGAGAGCGTCCCACCGGAGAACGTCGTCTGCTACGATCCGCCGGATCCGTATCTGGTGGTCGCCGCCGACAAGGGGACCGCGACCTTCTCCGACGTGGCGAACGCCGTCTCCCGGGAGTACGGCTTCTGGCTGGACGACGCCTTCGCTTCGGGTGGCTCGAACGGGTACGACCACAAGGCGGTGGGGATCACCGCTCGAGGTGGGTGGGAGTGCGTCAAGCGGCACTTCCGCGAGAAGGGCAAGGACATCCAGTCGCAGCCCTTCACCGTGGCGGGTATCGGCGACATGAGCGGTGACGTGTTCGGCAATGGGATGCTCCTTTCGGAGCAGATCCGCCTCATCGCGGCCTTCGACCATCGCCATATCTTCATCGATCCGGATCCCGACCCGGCGCCCACCTTT
This sequence comes from Longimicrobiales bacterium, assembly GCA_965229435.1. GTDB lineage: Bacteria > Gemmatimonadota > Gemmatimonadetes > Longimicrobiales > Gaopeijiaceae > UBA2589. Next base: position 752,542 of record CBDDJE010000001.1, on the reverse strand, counting down.
TCCGAGCGCCAGAGGGTGTTCGCTTTGGGCCGCTCGAGCTGGGACGACTACGACCGAAGCCTGTTGAGCGAAGGGGGCATGATCATTCCCCGCGGCGCCAAGGAGGTCGAGCTTACCCCTCAGGCGAAACGAGCCCTGGGCATCGGAGAAGACGACGAGGCGCCCCAGACCGGCGAGGCCCTCATCCGGGCGGTACTGAAGGCTCCGGTGGAGCTTCTCTGGAACGGAGGAATCGGGACCTACGTGAAGTCGCCCACGCAGACCCATGCCGACGCCGGCGATCCCTCCAACGACGCGGTGCGGATCAACTCCGACGAGCTTCGATGCGACGTCGTCGGCGAGGGTGGCAACCTGGGATTCACCCAGCGAGCGCGCATCGAGTACGCCCTGCTCGGCGGACGCATCAATACCGACGCCCTGGACAACTCGGGTGGCGTCGACATGTCCGACCACGAGGTCAACCTCAAGATCCTCCTGGCGCCGGCGGTGGCGTCTGGCGCTCTCGAGATGGATCGTCGCAACGAGCTCCTCGAAGAGCTCACCGAGGCGGTGGCCACCCTGGTCCTGGAGAACAATCGAACCCAGAGTCTGGCCATTTCATTGGATGAGCGGCGGTCCAAGGAGTCGTTGGACGACTTCCGGGACCTCATGGTGGCTCTCGAGAAGGTGGGCGAGCTCAACCGCGTCGCCGAGGAGTTGCCCTCCACGGACGTGCTCATCGAGCGAAAGGAGCGGGGCCTGGCCATGGCCCGGCCGGAGCTCTGCGTCCTCCTGGCCTACGCCAAGCTCTCCCTGAAAACGAGGCTCCTCGCCAGCGGTCTCCCGGACGATCCTGTGACGGAGAGCTACCTGTTGGGCTACTTCCCGCCTCAGGCGACGCTGGCTGCAGGGCAGGAGAACCTGGCTTCCCACCGACTCCGTCGGGAGATCATCACGGCCGAGATCACCAACGACTTGGTCGATCTCATGGGCGCCGGTTTCGTCGTTCGTGCCATGCGGGACACGGGTGTGGAGGCGGACGAGGTCGTGCGCGCCTGGCTCGTGGCGTCCCGGCTGGCCGACCATCGGGCGCTCCTCGGTCAGATGGCGCAGCAGGCGACACCGCTGAATGCCCGGGTTTCCTACCGCTGGCTTCTGGGTCTCGCCCGGGTCCTCGAGCGGACCACGAGATGGGTGCTTCAGAATGTGAATGTGGCCGAGTCTTCGGCGGGCATCGTCGAACAGAACTTGGGAGGGCTCGCGGACCTGCGAGAGGCTTTCGGCGAGGTGGTGCGCGGCGAGGAAAGGACGCTCTTCGAAGCCCGTGTCCGGGAGATTCAGGAGCTCGGTGCCGACGAGGCCTTCTCCCGACGGCTCATCACACTCCGTTTCCTCGATCAGCTTCTGGAGGTTCTCGAGATCGCCCGGGAGATCGACCGGGCACCTGTGGACACGGCCCACGCCTACTATCAGGCGTCGGAGATCTTCGAGGTGCCCTTGCTGCGGCGTCGAGCCTTCGCCGCGGCGGGTGACGACACGTGGGAGGTCCGGGCCGCCCAGGCGTTGTCGGACGACCTGGGAAGAGCCCATCGGAAGTTGGTGGTCGGACTGCTGGAGCGGGTGAGCCCGACGGCGGAGGGGCCGCTGGACTTCGCCTCCCTCATCCGACCTCGCGATGCCGCTCGCTTCCACCGTGTCATGGAGGAGTTGAAGGCCGAAGAGTCCGTGGGGCTGGCGGCGGTTTCGGTGGCGGCTCGTGAGCTCGCGGAGGTCGCAGACCGGGTGGGACGTGTACCCGGCCAGTAGAGCGCGAGGTGGCTTCACCCTCCTGGAGGTGATCGTGGTTCTCACCGTGGGTGCGGTGATCATCACCCTGGGCACCCTCACCTTCAGCGGGTACTTCCAGCGGGATTCAGCCCGCCGGGCGGCTCAGGTCTTCGCCCAGGACCTGGTCACCGCCCGGGCGTATGCCGTGCGTTCGCAGGAGAAGGTGGTCGTGCGCTTCTACGAGTCGACGCTGTGGTACGAGGTGGTGGCGGAGGGCTCGTCGACGCCCATCACCCGGCGTCGGTTCGGTCCGGCTGGCGATATCGCGTTGAGCGACGTGGCGCTGGACCTGAGTGGAGATTCGCTGGTGTTCGACGTCCGGGGCGTGGCCGACCTCAGTGGCCTCGGTGGTGCCCTGGGGACCGCTCGATTTTCTTCCGGGGCGACGACGTACACTGTATCGTTCAATGGTATGGGTGCCTCGAGGATCGACCAGACCTGATGGCGGGTCGGCCATTTTGAGTGAGACGGGGGCGCGACCCATTGCAGCACACCACCCACCTTCGAGGAGCGCCGACTCATGCCCGGGTTTCGGCCCAAGCAACGGCTTCACCTTGATCGAGGTGATCGGTGCGCTCGTGATCTTCGCCGCGGGCATCCTCATGATCATGCAGGTGAGCGGCGCCCTCACCACCCAGATGCGCTACGCCGGCGTCCGCTCCCAGATCGTCGCCCTCGCCAACGAGCAGGTGGATTCCATCGAGTCGGCGCCCTTCGACTCCATCAATGCAGGCATCTCGGAGGACACGGTGACGGTGCAGGGCTGGGAGTACCGGCGCATGGTCTCCGTCACGGCGCTGACCCCTGTGCTGGCCAGGGTGGAGGTGGAGCTGATCCGGGTGGACAGCATGGGCCCCTCCCATTCGGTGACGTCGTACACCTCGGCGGTCTGGTAGCCAGGAGCGGCTTCACCCTCGTCGAGACGCTGATCGCCCTCGTGCTCTCCTCGTTCGTCATCGTGCTGGTGAGCCACGCCTTTCTCGTCCAGAACCGCTTCTACTCCACGCAGACGTTGAGAACGGAGGCCCAGGACAACGTCCGGGCCAGCACTGAGCTCATGGCCCGGGAGATCCGGACGGCCATGGAGGGTGGTGTGGTGGTGGCAGGAGCCCGAACCCTCACGGTTCGGTCACCTATCGCCGTGACCATCGTCTGCGCCGCCCCCGGCTCGTCCAGGGACGTCTTCCACGATGGTGGCGAGACCGCCCTGGACACCGACGAAGTCGGGGGTGTGGCTCATCTCGAGCCGGGGACCGGAGACTGGATTCCCGTCAACGCGACGTGGAGCGAAATCAACGGCAGCGGCTCCGCCGCCACCGGTTGCGCGGCGAACGGAGCCGACACGGTGGGGGGCATGGGTAGCTTCCACCGACTGGCGAACCTCAACACGCTCTTCTCGCCCTCGCCGGGTGTGGGCGAGGCAGTCATGCTCTTCCGGGAGACGACCTTCAAGATCCAGCCGTCTCTCCTCGACCCCACCACGTTGGGCATCTTCCGAGCCGCGTACGGCGACTCCCTCGTCGAGTTCGCCACGGGCGTCGATACGACGGCCCAGTTTCAGTACCGGACGGTGGGCGGCGGGTACGTCGACACGGTGTCGGCAGCCTCTCTGGCCTTGGTAGATGCCGTGCGCCTCGTCGCCGATGCCCGCAAACCGGCCCCCACCGGGGGCGCCCAGGACATCACCTTCGGTTGGTCCGTGAACGTCCCCATCCGCCTCGCCCGATGACGATCGAGCCGATGAGACGGCGGGGGATCCCTGCCCACCCGAGAGTATGTGTCGACGCCGAAGGCGGCTTCGTCCTCGCCTTCGTCGTGTTCATGCTCTTCGCCATCAGCGTAGCGGGCATCACCGGCTACCTGGTGGTGAACTCCGAGTTCGAGCTCTCCAAGTACTCGAGCCAGGGTGCTGAGGCGCTGGCTGTCTCGCGGGCGGGGTTGGAGCGGTTCGTGGCCGAACAGATCGGGGCCGTGCCGGACACCACGATCTTCGCCCTGGGCAACGGGGTCGCCACTGTGACGACCCGACGACTCTTCGCCCGTGACTCGCTCACGGACATCTACTACGTCCGCTCCGAAGGGACGGTGGATGACCTCTTCACGCCGGGATCGCCGGCTCGGCGGGTGGTGGGCGGGTACGCGGTCCATCACCGACGACCCTTGGCTCACCATGCGGTGGTCATGATCGCCACGGACGAGATCGAGGTGGACAACGGTGGGGAGATCCACGGGTGGGACTACAATTCGCCGTCGGACTGCCCGGGCGGGGGCGCGGACGACATCACCGGCGCCATCGCCAGGGTCGATGTCGACGAGGACGATTCCGACGACATCGAAGGCGATCCCGACTGGGAGATCTGGTCGGGTGGCTGGACGGAGATGACCGACTCGGTGGGCCTCCGGTGGGATATCCTCTCCGACCCGGATTTTCCCGTCGATCACGTCAACAGCCTCCCGAACTTCGCCTCCATCCCCGCCGACTCGTTCCCGGTCATCCGGTACACCGGGTGGGTCTTCGCCAACTTCACCGGGCGGGGCGTGCTCATCGTGGACGGCGTCTTCGATCCCGGCCCTGGCTTCAGTTGGGACGGCATCGTCCTCGCCAGAGATGTCGACGACGTCATCCAGGGCTACATCGACGGGATGCTCGTGGCCGGCTTCGACGGACCGAACATGTACGACGACGTCGATTTCCGCACCGACGTGAACTACCACTCGTGCGACGTCTACCGGGCCAACGAATCGCTGTCGTACCTGGAGCTGTTGCCCAACACGGTCTTCGAGGTCAACTAGAAGACGAGGCGACCCGCCGGCTCTAGGCGTCGAGCATCATGATCTTCTGCCAGATCTTGCTGCTCAAGCCCGTGGTCAGGGCCTCCACCTCGTCGACGGCCTGGAGGACGACGGCGTCGTCGAAGCGCTCGGCGTAGAGGGCGGCGAGCTTGGACGTGAGGGACAGGAGCTCCGAGCAGTAGTCGAGGTACCGCCCGAGCTCCTCCCGGGTCAGGGGCCGAGCCGGTGACGAATCGGTGTCGAGGGTCTCGGGATGGAGGAGCCGGTCCGGATCCTTGGTCAACTGGTGCATGTCGACGATGTGGGCGATGGCCCTCAACTCGCGGATGTGGCGGAGCGCCTTCGCCCGACGGAGTCGGTTCTCGGCGGTGACGAGGAACGCCAGGCCGACACCGATGAAGACCACGTCCTGGATCCCCGACTCGAGGATCTGGATGGCATCGAACGCGCTCCCGAATCCCGTCGGAAACTCGGCGACCACCGCCCGGACGGCTGCCACGCAACCCACGATGACGAAGGCAGCCATGAGCCACGTCGCCGTGCGGAGCCAGACGATGGGGCGCTCCACTGCGTCGAGGCGGGACTTGGTTTCCTCGCCTACCTCCAGGAGGCTGGCGCACAGCCGCCCCAAGCCGGAGCCTGGAAACCGCTCCTCGATGCGCCGCTCGAGTCTCACCATGGTCTCGACGATGCGAACGGGGTCGAGGGAGAGGGCCGGGAGGGGTTGGGTGGGCGTGGGTTGGGGGTCCCCGAGAGGGGTTCCTGTGGAGGCGAGGCTCATGTCCGGAATGTGACCTCGGGTTGCGTATTCGTCGAGCGCATGCGCATGATCGCGTCGAGGGAGCCCGCGATCGGAAGGACGTCGATCACGGGCTCCTGAGCGAACAGCCGCGCTGAAGCGTCGACGTGGGTCGCGCGGGTGCGGCGAAGCGGGAGGGGGGATGCAACCCACCGACACGCGGGATCCGCAGTACTACCACAAGGTGGTGGACTGCCAGTGGGCCTGCCCGGCCCATACGAACGTGCCGGAGTACATCCGGCTCATCGCTGAAGGGCGGTACACCGACTCGTACATGCTCAACCGGAAGTCGAACGTCTTTCCGGGGATTCTCGGGCGGACGTGCGACCGACCATGCGAGCCTGCGTGCCGTCGCGTCCGCGTCGAGGACGACCCAGTGGCCATCTGCCGGCTGAAGCGCGTGGCGGCGGACCTCAGAGACGAGGTGAAACACCTCCTCCCTACCGCACCCGCGGTGACCAACGGCAAGAAGGTGGCCCTTGTCGGCGCCGGCCCGGCGTCACTCACGGTTGCCAACGACCTCGTGCCCCTGGGATACGAGTGTACGATCTTCGAGGCGCTGCCCAAGGCCGGTGGCCTCATGCGCACGAACATTCCCGCCTTCCGCCTCCCGGTGCGGGTCCTGGAAGAGGAGATCGACTACGTCCTCGACATGGGGGTCGACATCCGGTACGACCACCGCATCGACTCCATGAAGGAGCTTCTGGACTCCGACGAGTTCGACGCCGTCTTCGTTGGAACAGGCGCGCCGAAGGGCAAAGAGCTGAACATACCCGGGCGGGCCGAGGCTTCGGCCAACATCCACATCGGCATCGAGTGGCTGGAGGCCATTCACTTCGGACATATCGATTCCGTAGGCGAGCGTGTCCTCGTCATCGGTGTCGGCAACACCGCCATGGACTGCTGCCGGAGCGCCAAGCGCCTTGGCGGGAAGGACATCAAGGTCATGGCCCGGAAGACCCGGCCCTACTTCAAGGCCTCGCCTTGGGAGCTCGAAGACGCCGAGGACGAGCAGGTGGAGATCCTGGTCAACCACTCACCACAGGCGTTCGTGGTCGAAGACGGTCGGCTCCTGGGGATGATCTTCGACATCGTCGAGTGGCACGAGAACGAGAAGGGTCGGCTGGTCAGCACGAAACTCGACGAGACCTTCATCCACTGCGACGACGTGGTCCTCGCCATCGGACAGGACAACGCCTTCCCGTGGATCGAACGCGACATCGGCATCGAGTTCGGCGAGTGGGACATGCCCGTCGTCGATCGCGCCACCTTCATGACCACACGAGAGGGCGTCTTCGTCGGCGGCGATGCGGCTTGGGGCCCGGAGAACATCATCTGGGCCGTGGAGCACGGTCACCAAGCGGCCATTTCCATCCACAACTACTGCAACGGGATTCCGGTCACCGACCGGCCACCTTACGGCATGACGTTGGTCTCGACCAAGATGGGCATCCACGAGTGGCGCTACTCCAACGACTACAACCCGGCGAACCGGACGCCCATGCGGTACGAGGAGTTGGAGAAGCGCTTGGCCGACATCAAGGTGGAGGCGGAGTTGGGATACGACATCCCCCAGACGGCTCGGGAGGTGGAGCGTTGCCTCAACTGCGACATCCAGACGGACTTCACCGCCAAGCTCTGCATCGAGTGCGATGCCTGCATCGACATCTGTCCGGTCCACTGTCTGACCATCACGGAGAACGGTCCGGAGGAGGATCTCAGGCAGCGGCTCATGGCGCCTGCGGACAATCTGGAGCAGGACATCTATGTCTCCGAGGGCCTTCCCCAGACCAAGCGCGTCATGGTGAAGGACGAGGACGTCTGCGTTCACTGCGGACTGTGCGCCGAACGTTGCCCCACGGCGGCCTGGGACATGATGCAGTTCGATCTCATCAACCCCCACGCGGGACAGCACACGTGGTCACCAGCGGCGGCTCCGGCGTAAACGACTTCGCCTTCAAGGTCGCGACGGTCAACGGAACCGGCTCGGCCAGCGCGAACGGGCTCCTCCTCCAGGCACTCTTCCGGATGGGGATCCCCGTGTCCGGCAAGAACGTCTTTCCTTCGAACATCCAAGGTCTCCCCACGTGGTACGAGATCCGGGTGAACAAGGACGGCTATACGGCGCGGAGTCCCGACTTCCACCTCGTGGTTGCCATGAACCCCCAGAGCTACGCCCGGGACATCGAGGAGGTCGTCTCTGGCGGGTGGATCCTCTACGACGACACCAAGCCCTTGGACGAAGGGCTGATGCGTGACGACGTGACCTTCCTGGGCCTGCCCCTCGCCCAGATGTGCGTCGACGAGTTCGAAGGATCCCGGACCCGGATCCTCATGAAGAACATCACCTACGTCGGGGCCCTGGTGGCCCTGCTCGACATCGACGTGGAGGTGGTGAAGGGGATGCTCACGGAGAAGTTCTCCCACAAGCAGCATCTCATGGATGCCAACTTCAAGGCCATCGAGATGGGGGCGCACGCTGCGCGTGAGCGCTTCGAGTGTCCTTTGCCCATTCGCCTCGCGACGATGGACGGAACGAAGGACCAGGTCATGGTCACCGGAAACGCCGCCGCAGCGCTGGGTTGCGTCTACGCCGGGGCGACGGTGGGGGCGTGGTATCCGATCACACCGTCGACGTCCCTCATGGATGGCTTCACCGAGTACTGCGAGCGCTTCCGTGTCGATCCGGAGACGGGCAGGAAGAAGTTCTGCATCATCCAAGCGGAAGACGAGCTCGCCGCCGCCGGGATGGTCATCGGGGCGGGGTGGATGGGAGCCCGGGCCTTCACCCCCACCAGCGGGCCGGGCATCTCCCTCATGAGCGAGTTCATCGGTCTGGCGTACTACGCCGAGATCCCGTCGGTCTTCTTCGACGTGCAGCGGACGGGTCCGTCCACGGGCATGCCCACCCGGACGCAGCAGGGCGACCTCATGCTCACCGCCTATGCGTCCCATGGCGACACGAAGCACATCGTCCTCTTCCCCGCCGATCCGAGGGAGTGCTTCGAGTTCGCCGTGGCGGCCTTCGATCTCGCCGAGCGGTTCCAGACCCCGACGTTCGTCGTGTCGGATCTGGACATCGGCATGAACGACTGGATGATCCCGCGGCTCGAGTGGGACGACGACTACCAGTGGGACCGGGGAAAGGTGCTCACCGCCCAGGAGCTGGAGGAGGCGGAGAGCTTCTACCGGTATCTCGACGTGGACGGCGACCACATTCCGTACCGGTCGCTCCCCGGCGTCCATCCCAAGGGCGCGTACTTCACCCGGGGCTCGGGTCACGACAAGTACGGGCGCTATACCGAGGGCTCCGACGAGTACATCGAGGTCGTGGACCGGATCCTGAAGAAGGTGGAGTCCGCGGGCGATGCGGTGCCGGCGCCTCAGCTCTTCGTCGGAGACGCACGCGGGGCCGCAGTAGGCGGAAGGACGGGGCCGGCGGGCGAAGGGCCTGCGGGGAACGGGGCTGCGGGGAACGGGCCGGCGGGGAACGGAGCTGGTCCCGACATGGCATCCGGCCCGCACTACGCTGCACCCTGCGGGCTGGTGTCCATCGGGGGTTGTCACTGGGCGGTTCTCGAGGCCCGCGACGAGCTCATCGTTCGCGGGGTGGACGTCGACTACCTCCGGGTGCGCGGCTTCCCGTTCAACCAGACGGTCGAGCACTTCCTCGCGTCCCACGAGCGGGTGTTCGTCATCGAGCAGAACCGGGACGAACAACTCAGGAAACTCCTGATCGTCGAAACGGCGTGCCCGAAGGAAAAGCTGACGTCCATCACGTATTACGGGGGGCAGCCGTTGAGCAAAGGCCACGTCCTCGAAGGGCTCGCCGAGCACATCGACATCCTCGGCGAACCCCTGCCGGCCGGAGGGACGTCATGAGCTACATCACCAAGCCGGTGGCCCGTCACAAGGGCGATCGCACCAACGGGCTGGGTCTGACGACCCGGGACTACGAGGGGTCGATGTCGACACTCTGTGCCGGGTGCGGCCACGACTCGGTGACGGCAGCTCTCATCCAGGCGTTCTGGGAGCTCGATGTGGAGCCCCATCGGGTGGCGAAGCTGTCCGGGATCGGCTGCTCGTCGAAGACACCCACGTATTTCATCAAGGAGGCCCACGGCTTCAACTCGGTCCACGGCCGGATGCCGTCCATCGCCGCCGGGGCCAATGCCGCCAACCGGGACCTCATCTACGTGGGCATCTCCGGCGATGGCGACTCCCTCTCCATCGGCCTCGGTCAGTTCTGCCACGCCATCCGGCGGAACGTGAACATGCTCTACGTCCTCGAGAACAATGGCGTGTACGGCCTCACCAAGGGGCAGTTCAGCGCCTCGGCCGACATTGGATCGAAGTCGAAGAAGGGCGAGGTGAACCGCCAGGGACCCATCGACCCGGTGAGCGTGGCCCTCACCCTCGGCGCCACCTTCGTGGCTCGCTCCTTCTCCGGCGACAAGCAGCAGTTGGTGCCCATCCTGGAGGCGGGGCTGGAGCACGACGGCTTCGCCTTCGTCGACGTCATCTCTCCCTGCGTGACCTTCAACGACCACGTGGGCTCGACCAAGAGCTACGCGTACACGCGAACCCACATGCACGAGGTGGTGCAGACCGACTTCGTTCCCATCCGCAGCGAGATCAAGGCCGAGTATGCCGAAGGGACGGTCCGCGAGGTGAAGATGCACGACGGGAGCACGGTCCGACTTCGGAAGGTCGACGACGACTACGACCCCACGGACCGTCACGGCGTCATCGAGTACCTCGGCGGTGTGGCGGAGGAGGGAGAGATCGCCACCGGTCTACTCTACCTCGCGGAGGCCGGCGAGGACATGCACCGCTTCAGTGAGACGGTGGAGCGGCCCCTGGTCTCCCTGGACCACGGAGAGCTGTGCCCGGGGAGCGCGGTCCTCGACGAGATCCAGAAGGAGTGGTGGTGAGGGTGGAGCAATGAGGCCAAGACGCGGGGACGCGCGTCTCGTGGCCGGTTCGCTCCTTTCGTTGGCCTTCGTCGCCTGCACGGCGGCGAACGGCGGCGATGCGGGCCCTGGCGAGACGGACCATGGAAACGGCGCCATCATCGCAGCCAACCCCCTCGCGGCCTCATTGGATAGCGCCGCTCGCGCCCACGTGGAGAGCACGACCGTGCCGGGCGTCTCGGTTGCCGTGGTACGCGGTGGGGAGACGCTCCTGCAGGCGGGCTACGGGTTCGTCGACCTGGAGTGGGATGTGCCGACGCCGGCCGACGGCAGTGCGAGCTATGAGATCGGGTCGGTGACGAAACAGTTCACGACCGCGGCGGTCCTGGACCTCGCCGGAGAAGGCCTCGTCGACCTGGATGCGGACTTCACGGAGTACGTCGACTTCCGGACGGGTGGTCGCACGGTGTCCGTCCGCCGACTCATGGATCACACGTCGGGGATCAGGGGCTACACCGAAATGGAGGTGTTCGGGTCGCTCACTCCCTTCGACTTGCCCAAGGACACCCTGGTGCGCCTGGTCGAAGCCCAGCCCTTCGACTTCGAGCCCGGATACGCCCAGATCTACAACAACTCCGCGTTCTTCCTCCTGGGGCTCATCATCGAGGAGGTCACCGGGAGGCGGTACGACGTCGTCGTCCAGGAGCGCCTCTTCGAGCCGGCAGGCATGGACGCCTCGTACTACTGCGACGAGCTGGCGATCCGCGTTGGGCGGGCCAATGGGTACGACCAGGCCGGTGCCGACTCGCTCATCCGGGCCCGCTACCTCGACCATGCGTGGCCGTACTCCGCAGGCTCCCTCTGCTCGACTGTGGGGGATCTCGTCGCCTGGAACGCGGCCCTCCACGGTGGCGCGCTCCTCGACGACGGCTCGTATACGGAGATGACCACCCCCGCGCCCCTGGCCGACGGTGTCCCGATCCGGTACGGCATGGGCATCGGCGTCGACTCCGCGTTCGGTCAGCCGGTCCTTCGGCACGGTGGCGGCATCAACGGCTTCCTCTCTTCGCTCGCCTGGTATCCCGACGCGGAGCTCACTGTGGCGGTCCTCCAGAACTCCACGGGGAATCCCGGCCCGGGGCAGTTGGCCGATGTCCTCGCCGAGTTGGTGCTGGGCCCGGCGCCGCAGATGGACGCGGTGCCCTTCGAAGGCGACCTCGCCCAACTGGTGGGAACCTATCGTGGCCCCGCGCGCGGGATCACCCTCACCGTCCGGGTGACTGCCGCGGACGGGGAGCTCGCCATCGACAATTCCCTCAGGGGTGGGGATGCCGTGCGACCTGAACACCGGGGCGGTCTCCGGTGGGATGACGATGGCGGGATGCGCTACCTCTTCGAGCCCTCCGGCGCCCGAGCCGAGCGGCTACGCATCGACGTGGGGAGCGGTCACTACGTTCTGACCCGGGTCGCCGGATAGCTCATCTCCGGCTCCACGAGCCGAGTGACGCCGAGGCCGGACCACCATCTCGGACTCGGCGCCCGCGCCCTACCCCTTGACCAGCTAGGTGTGTACTCCTATACCTGAGTGAACGAGGCATGAATCGACGAGGGGTCACTTCGCGGACCCCACCCCCCCGATCCGAGGACGGAGAGCATGAGCGGAAGCGACCTCTTCACCGGCACCCTGGACATTCTCATTCTACGGACGCTCCAGGTGGCGCCTCTCCACGGGTACGCCATTGGGCGTGCTCTCCGTGAGGAGTCCGAGGGCGTGTTGTCCGTGGAGGAGGGCGCCCTCTACCCGGCACTGCACCGACTGGAAGGAAGGGGTCTCCTCGAGGCCGAGTGGGGCAAGACCGACACCGGGCGGCGGGCCAAGTTCTACCGGCTCACCCGCGACGGCGAGGCGCACCTTCGTACCGAGACGGAGCGCTGGGCGGAGTTCTCAGTGGCGGTGAGTTCCATCCTGGGTTCACAGACACGCTGACCCATGGCCCGCTGGCCTTTCCTCCGGTCGTTTTCTCCGGGCCAAGTGCGTTCCGACGTGGACGCCGAGATCCGTGAGGAGATCGAGCTCTACCTCGAGCTTCGAGCAAAGGAGTTGGAGGAGGAAGGCCTGAACCCGGAGGACGCCCGCCGCGTGGCCCGCGAGCGGTTCGGGGACGCGGAGGAGATCAAGCGACGCCTTCGCAGGCAGGCGAAGCGCACACGAGTACGACGGGAGACGACGATGACGATGAGTGGGCTGAAGCAGGATCTTGCGTACGCTCTGCGGACCTTCCGTCGGAGCCCGGGATTCACTCTGGTGGCCGTGGCGACGCTGGCCCTCGCCCTCGGGGGCAACACGGCGATCTTCTCGGTGGTGGACGCGGCCCTCCTGCAGGCGCTGCCTTTCGAGGATCACGACGAGTTGGTCTTCGTCGACGGCTACCACCTCACCAACGGTGAGATCGCCATCCGTGGCGCCTCCTTCCCGGAGTTTCGCGATTGGCACGAGCGCTCCCGCTGGATCTCGCCAATGGCGGCCACCGAAGGTACCTCGCTTTCGGCAACTGGTGACGGCGGGCCCGCCGAGCAACTCACCGCGGAGCTGGTGAGTCGCGAGTACTTCGACGTTCTTCGCGCGGCGCCGGCGCTGGGCCGGGCCTTCCTGCCCGAGGAGCACGCCGAGATCGATGCGCACCCCGTGGCCATCATCTCCCACCGCCTCTGGGAGCGCCGCTACGCCCTGGACCCGGCGGCGCTCGCGTCCGGGATCGTCATCAACGACCGGGAGCTGACCATCGTCGGGATCATGCCCGAGGGCTTCCAGGGCACCAACCTCGCGGATGGAACGGACATATGGGTCCCCGACGGCATGATCTCGCTCATCGCGTCGCCGGAGCTCCTCGACTCTCGAGGCACCCGCTTCCTGAACGTCATCGGCCGGCTGGCGCCTGGCGGTTCGGTGGAGGCGGCGCAGGGCGAACTCGACGTCGTCGCTCGCGACCTGCAAGTCCGTTTTCCCCAGGCCCACGAAGACCGGTTCGCCCAGGTGGAGGAGTTCCGCGAGGGCTACTTGGGCGACACGGGCGGGCTTCTCTGGATCCTGATGGGAGCGGGCGTCGTCCTCCTCCTGATCGCCGCCGCCAATGTCGCCAACCTCCTCCTGGTGCGGTCCCACAGCCGCACCCGGGAGTTCGTGCTTCGGCGTGCCCTGGGTGCCGAGGGGAGCCGGGTGGCTGGCCAACTGCTCACCGAGTCGTTCGTCCTTGCCGCACTGGGTGGCGTGGGGGGCATCGGGGTCGCGGTCGTAGCGCTTCGGGTTCTCGGTCCCATGATCCCCAACGGGGCGCTCCCAGGCTACGTCGACGCAGCGTTGAGCTCCACGGCCTTCCTCGCTTCTCTGGCGGTGCTTGTGCTGGTGGGACTCGCCACGGGACTCCTACCCGCCGCGTCCAGCGCGCGCATCGACATCGCCACGCGACTCAGGGAGGGCTCGAATGGATCGGCGGCGGTTTCCCTGCGCCGGATTCGGCCGCAGCACGTCTTCGTCGTGGCCCAGATCGCCCTGGCGTTGGTGCTCATGGTGGGTGCCGGGCTCCTTACCCGGAGCTTCCGTGCGCAACTCGCCGTCGATACCGGCGCCGAGCTCGAGGGCATCATGGCCATGCGCCTCTCCCCACCCAGCAGCCGATACGACACCAACGAGACGCTGTGGAGCTTCTCCACGGAGTTGCAACGCCGCCTCGGCGATCTTCCCGGGGTTGAGGGCGTCTCCTTGTCCTCGAGCCTCCCCCTCCGGGGCGGGTCGTCGGGTGCCTACATCTTCCGCGCCGGTGACTCCGCGGAGGACCGGATCCGCTTCCACCGCCACCATGTGACCCCGAGCTACTTCGAGACGCTCGGCATCGAACTGCTGGAGGGTCGACTTCTCGACGACGACGACCGCGGTGAATCGCCTGGCGTCATCGTCATCACCGAGGCCATGGCCCGCAGGGTCTACCCCGGCGAGAGCGCGGTCGGGAAGATGATGAGTCTGCGGCCGGATGACGGCATGCCCGTGGAAGTGGTGGGTGTCGTGGAGGACGTCCGCTACCGGGACATCACCACGTCCCTGATGGAGGAGGCCAACAGCCCCGACGTGTTCTTCTCGTACTGGCAGATCCCGTCCCGGACGCTGGAGGTGGCGGTGCGCACCGAGAGCCCCTCGACCGTGGTCCCCGCCATGCGCACCGTAGTGGCCGAGCTCGACCCTGAGCTGCCCATCTTCCAGTTCGAGCCCCTCGAGGTGGCGTGGAGGATTCAAACGGCGACGCCGCGCTTCGCCGCCTTCCTGATGTCCCTGTTCAGCGGGCTGGCGCTCCTCCTTGCCTGCGTCGGAATCTACGGAGTGTTGGCGTTCACCGTCGGCCAACGGTCCCAGGAGATCGCCATACGTCGAGCCATCGGAGCCAGCGGCGCCAGCGTGGCACGGGCCGTGATCGGCGACGGGCTGCGCTTGACCCTGGGCGGGCTGGTCCTGGGAGGGGCCGCCGCCGTGCTCGGGACGCGGGTCCTGGAGACCTTCCTCTTCGGGGTGGAAGCGACGGACCCGACCACCTTCGCCTCCGTCGCGAGCGGGATGGTCGCCGTCGCTGTGGCTGCGGCCGTGCTGCCGGCCCTCAGGGCCATGCGTCGAGACCCGGCGGAGGTTCTGAACTCCGACTGAACGGAGCCTGGGCGTACCTTTATATATATGCGTCCTCTGACGCGAAGCCTTTTCCCGACCGGGTTCCGACCCCCTGCGTGTCCCGGGTCCACCGTTGGGCGTCGCTCCCCGAGCACGCCCAGGCCGCCCTTCCGATACTTCTGAGTGCCCCTGGTAGCGCACCCCAACGCGTCACGAAAGCTCGTCCATTGCTTGACTTTGGCAGCTTGAACCGGTAAAAACCCTTGTTGGGATGATGCGGGGAGGAGGGGATCGTGTACGCTGGAGTCAGGTCTAGGAGGATTCATGACTCTACGAATGTTTGCCAAAAGGACGGCGAACGCTCTCCGCAACCTTACGGTTGCGCTGGCGTTCGTAGCGTTCGGTGCGGTCGGAGTGGCCGCGCAGAACACCGGTACGGTTACCGGGCTCGTCCGCGACGCAGCAACCCTGCAGCCCCTGGCGGGCGCGCAGGTCTCCGTCGAAGGCACCGGCGTAGGAGGCCTGGTCAACAACGTTGGCCGGTTCCTGCTGCTGAATGTCCCGGCGGGCCAGCAGACCATCAACGTCACGCTCATCGGCTACAGCGCCGGTTCGCAGACGGTTTCGGTCACGGCTGGCGAGACCGCTACGGTCGACTTCCGACTTCGTGAGCAGGCGCTGGCGCTGGAAGGCGTCATCGTCACCGGTACGGCGGGTCAGGCCCGTCGCCGTGAGGTCGGGAACGTGGTCGAGTCCATCAACTCGGCCGACATCGAGCTGGCGGCCATCACGACGGCCAGTGAAGTGCTGCAGGGCCGGGCCTCCGGTCTGCAGATCACCAGCACGGAAGGTTCACCTGGTGCAGGTTCGGCGATCCGCATCCGCGGTAACTCGTCGCTGTCCCAGGGCAACGAGCCTCTGATCTACATCGACGGTGTGCGGATGGAGAATGGTTCCATCTTCGCCGACGATGACGAGGGTGGCGCCGACATGAGCGCGCTGGACGGCATCAACCCGGCCGACATCGACCGTGTCGAAGTCGTGAAGGGACCTGCGGCGACGACGCTGTACGGGACCGAGGCCGCGGGTGGCGTGATCCAGATCTTCACGAAGCGGGGATCGGCCGGTGCGCCGGCGTGGTCGCTGAACGTGGAGGGTGGACTCACCAACATGCCGCTCCAGGGCCCGCAAAGCGCGAGCGACGTGGGTCAAATCCAGAACCAGTTCATCGACGAGAACCCGGATCTGTTCCCCTCGGGTGACCTCGGTGTCGACTACATGCTGCCCGAGGGAAGCATTGGTAACGACAATGGACTGCGCCTCAACGACTGCGCGTCCGGCCAGGACATGTCGATGTATTCGACGATCGACAGCTACGGCGCCGAGCCGGGTTGCCCCGAGAGCGGCAGCTGGTTCCGTGACGCCGTACAGCAGCGCTACAACCTGAGCGTCCGTGGTGGTGGTGAGACGGCGACGTACTTCGTCTCCGGCCGTTACGCCGACGAGCAGGGTGTTGTCGACCCGCAGGGCCAGGACAGCTACAACGTCCGTGCGAACATCCAGTTCCAGCCGGTCAACGGCCTCGACATCAGCCTGAACAACATGTACACGCGCCGCAACACGGTCTGGATTCCCAACGGCAACAACGCCTCGGGTCTCTTCCTGAACGTGCTCCGCGGTGAGCGTGGCTACACGCCGAACAACGACGACTCTCTGGTTCTGGTCAACGACATCGAGTCGTACGTGAACCAGTGGGTGACGTCGGTGAGCATCGGCTGGTCGCCGACCAGCTCGCTGTCGCACCGTCTGAACTTCGGCCTGGATCACACCTCCGTCGACTTCGTCGACTTCAAGCCGTTCGGCAACTACGAGAACCCCGAGGGTGATCGTGAGGCCGACGAGCAGGTGGATCGCAACTTCACGTTCGACTACAACGGCTCGTGGCGCACCGACGTCACCGACGCCGTGTCGTCGTCGTTCTCCTGGGGCGGTCAGCTCTACGAAGAGTTCAACTTCCGCCTCAACGCCTTCGACGCGGTATTCGCGGGCCCCGGTGACCAGCTTCTCGGTGACGGCACGCTGCCGTCCATCGGTGAGGGTCGCCTGACGATTCGTTCCGGCGGGTTCTTCCTGCAGGAGCAGATCGGCCTCAACGACCGCCTGTTCATCACGGGTGGCGTGCGCTGGGACGGCTTCTCGACGTTCGGTGAAGGCTTCGGCCTCGCCGCGTACCCGAAGGTCTCGGCTGCCTACACGGTCTCGGAAGAGAGCTTCTTCCCGCAGATCGCCGCCCTCGACGCGCTGAAGCTGCGTGGTGCGTGGGGTAAGTCCGGTCGTGCGCCTGGTGCGTTCGACGCGGTGAAGATCTACGAAGCCACGCAGGCCGACGAGTTCGTGCCTGCGGTGATCATCGGTAACCTGGGCAACGCGGACCTCGGTCCCGAGATCTCCGAGGAGATCGAAGCCGGGTTCGAGATGTCGCTCTTCCAGAGCCGTGCCACGCTGGACTTCACGTGGTACACCCAGACGACGAACGACGCTCTGATCTCCGTGCAGGAAGCGCCTTCCTTCGGTACGGAAGAAGCCACCCTGCGCAACCTCGGTGAGACCGAGGTGAAGGGCATCGAGACGGTCGCGAGCTTCGTGCCGGTTCGTACGGACAACTTCGAGTGGTCCATCAACGGCTCGTACTCGACGAACGAATCCGAGATCCTCGACATGGGCCCGCTGGAGAACCTGGGCTTCTCGCTGCGCGTCGGTCAGCCGCTGCGCGTCGAGTACGATGACATCGTGACGAACCCCACCGAGGTCGGCGTCACGCCGGATCACTCGTCTGAGGTCGTGGGCGTTCTGTGGCCGGAGAAGCTGTACAGCTTCGGCACGCGCTTCACGTTCAACAACTCCCTCACGTTCGACGTTCTGGCCGAGGGCCAGGCCGGCTTCGTGAAGACGGTTGGTATCGGCTGGGCGACGGTGCGTCGTGAGACGTGGCCGGCGTGCTTCGGCATCCAGGACGAGTTCAACCAGAACGGCATCACGAACCTCACGGCAGCTCAGCAGAGCCTGTGTGGTGCGTCGTCGTCTGCGTGGGGCACCTGGACGGACAAGGCGGACTTCATCAAGCTCCGCTCGGCCGCCCTGTCGTACCGCCTGCCGGACGACATCATCCCGTACGCCCAGAGCGTCCAGCTGTCAGTTCAGGGCAAGAACCTGTTCATGATCACGGACTATCAGGGTCTCGATCCTGAGGCGACGGATAGCGGTCTGTCCAACCAGACGCCGTTCGAGTACTACAACATGGGTCCGCCGCGGGTCTTCATCTTCAGCGCGACGGTGAACTTCTGATGACTAACTGGAAAGGAATACTTCGATGGCCGCTGGTCGCGGTCCTCGCGGTCGGCCTGGCCGGTTGTGACCTCGAGGTCCTGAACCCTGGTTCCATCCAGGACGCTGACCTCAGCACGCCGGATCTGATGCCGATCCTCGTGGCCGGTGTCTCGGCCGAGTACAACGATGTCCAGGATTACCTGGCGATGAACATCGGACGTCTGTCCGACGACCTCGCCGGTACGGGCTCCTACGGGAGCACGCAGCGCTACCGTCAGGGCATCGTCGACAACAACGATACGGGTGCGCTCTGGGAGCAGGCTCACGAGTCCGCTTGGGCGGCAGGTGAGGCCTGGGACCGTCTGCAGCTGGTCCTCGAAGGCGCGGCGAGCTCCGATGCTGGAGCCGCCCGTGTCTTCATGCTCATGGGGCATGCTCACAACCGCCTGGGTGAGAACTTCTGCGACCTCGTCTACGACGTAGGTTCGGTTCAGCCCCGCGAGGCCGCGTTCGATTCGGCCATCATCGCGTTCAACCAGGCCATCACCATCGGAGCCGCGGCCGGATCCGACGCCGATGACTACGTGCTGTCGGCCTACGCCGGTATCGCACAGGCTCGGCTGGGCAAGGCCTCCGTTGGTACGGGGACCTGGCAGGCTGCTTTTGATGCCGCGCAGGACTTCTTCGACAACGGCGGCACGGAGCAGTGGTTCGACTACGCGATCTACCACCCGCAGGCGAACACGAACCTGATGTGGAATGAGACCCATGGTCGCGCCGAGGTCGGCGTCTGGACCACTCAGGCCCAGCAGATGTTCGACGCCACAGGTGACATCCGCGTGGCGTACACCAAGTGCGGCGAGTGGGTTGACACCAGCCGGCCGAATCCGGATCCCGGCATGGGCGTCGATGACCAGGGTTGCTCGTCGGGCTCCGGCGCCCACCAGGGTGCCGACGGTCTGACGGCGCACTACCGTCAGGACAAGTACGATGATCGCGGCTCGGACATCCCGCGCGCCTCAGGCGTGGAAATGCGGATGATCCAGGCTGAAGCCATGCTCATGATGGGCGACATCAGCGCCGCCACGGGCATGACGATGTACCTCAACCTGGCTCGCGCGTCGTACAACGACCCGAGCCTGCCGCCCCTCGCGGAGCCGGCTACGGTGGGTACCCTGGACTTCCGGGACCAGTACCCGCACTACGCCATGGAAGGCGATGCGGATTGGGATGCGTGGTCGATGCTCGATGCTGAGCGTTATGCGACCACGTGGATCGAGGGCAAGCGGTTGTCCGACATCATGCGGTGGGACCATCCGTTCCTCGCAGGCGGTTTCCTGGCCAAGAACGTGCCGGGTGCCGCCGCTGTTGCTCAGCGGGTGTCGTGCCTGCCGATTCCGAAGGTCGAGTGCGACCTCAACCCGAACGTCACGGACAGCCCAGCTTGCGGCTGATCAGGACGTAACGGTGTAGGACACCGCCCCCGTCGGCTTACGCCGACGGGGGCGGTTTTTTTTTGCCGTGTGCCGAGCCCGACGGTATTTGTCGACGCGCCGCTCCGTATGGTAGAATGACGCCGAACGGAGGAGAGCGTGAGATCGATGGCAGGACGAGACCGGGAGCCAGGGCGGGAGGGGCGGTCGCGGGCTGATTGGGTGTGGAGCCGACTGGCTCGGATGGCTCTGGTGACTCTGGTGTGGGTGAGCCTGGCCCCGCCTGCGGGTGCCCAGACGCTGAGGGGAACGATCCTGGACGCGGTGACCGGCGAGCCGGTCATGCTTGCCCAGGTGAGCCTGCTGGAGGAGGGGCGGAGCGAGGTGGCCGCCGACCTGGCCAGCTTAGCGGGTGCGTTCGAGCTCGAGGCGCCTGGCCGAGGCGTCTACTTCCTGTACGTGAGGCGGGACGGCTACGAGACTCTACTCGACGGACTCTTCGAGCTCGGATCCGATGGTGTCGTTGAAGTGAGGGTCGGTCTCACTCCTGAGCCCATAGAGATCGAAGCGGTCGACGTCCTGGCAAGCCGGTCGATGACTCCCCTCGAGCGTTCTGGCTTCTACGACCGGGTCCTCACCCAGTCGGGCGTCTTCTTGAGCCGTGAAGACATCGAGCGGTCCGGCAGCAGCAAGGTGTCGGACGTGTTCCAGCGGGTGCCCCGGGTGGAGGTCGATGCCACCCGACCGCTTACGGGGCCGGACGTCATGCAGAACCCCTCGATCTTCATGCGCCGTGGCACGGAACCCTGCTTCCCGACGCTCTACATCGATCGCCACATCGTGGCCAACGGGCTCACCGGGCCGGTGAGGCCCGACGATTGGGTGAACGCCGTCGAGATCGAAGCCATCGAGATCTACTCTCGGGCCTCACAGGTGCCGTCTGGGTTCGATGCCGTCGCAGGGTGCGGCGTCGTGCTGATCTGGACGAGAGCGCGCTGAGGCGGTCCAGCCGAGAGCCTTGAAGGAGGCTCCGGGCTCGAGAAGTCCGCCGGGGACGCGGCAGGAGGAGGCGCTCAGCCTCCTCCGTAGATCCCCCCGTCGCCGGTGAGGACCAGAGCGATGGCGGCGAAGGTGGCTACGAGGATGCCCCCCATGATGGCCGAAGTCTTCCCGGCGTCGAACTGCCGCACGATGACCGACTGAAGCTCAGTGAGGGGTACGAGCCGCGTGACGGTCTCCACGCGACCTTGGCCCCTCGACACGTCGGCGACGAAGGAGAGTGAACTCGTGGTCCACGTCAGGTCATGAAGCTCGTCGAACTCCACGACCTCACCTTCCTGGTTGCCCGCGTCCCGGACGACGACGCCCCGCAGGTCCAGCGCCTGGCGCTCAGGGTGGGAGTCAGGCACAGGGGCCCGCATCACGCCGAAGCATCCAGTGAGGAGCGGGAGGGCCACGAGGGCGGCCAGGGCATACGTGAAACGTCTCATTAGCGGGACTCCATGAGTTCTCGGATCTGGTTCAAAGCGGCGTCGACCTTGAAGCGGATGCCTCGGACACCTCGCTCCACCGATGCTCGCGTGGGATCACCCGACACGCCGCTGTCCGGAAAACCGCCACCGGGAGCGAGCTTGTCGGTCCTGATGTGCCTCGGGTCGACGGCGAGAAGCTGAGACGTATCGGAGATCCCGGCGTGACCGCCGATGGTCTCCTGCGTCTCGCCCTGCTCCATGAGCCACTCCCGAAAGCCGTTGTTGCCGTAGTAGTCACCGACGAAGTGGACCCAGGCGGGGTCGCCCTGCCACTCGTCGTTCAGCATGACGGCGACCTGCTCCATGCCGTTCTGGTTGCCGCCGCTGTCGCCGATGAGGACGATGTCGGTGAAGCCGTGAACCGCGAGGCTTCGGGACGCGTACTCCAGCAGCTTCATGAAGTACTCCTCGGGCAGCGTGATGGTGCCGGCCTTGGACATGTGACCCCGCGTGGGGTTGTACACGTCGCCCTCGGGCACATACGTGACTACCGGTGCCACCAGCGCGTTCCCCAGCTCCCGGGCGATCATGGCCGACGCGTAGTTGATGATGAACTTATGCTTGCCGAGGACCATGTGCGGGCCATTCTGCTCCGTGCCCGCCGTGGGGATGATGATGGTCGTCGTCCCGCCGTCGATGGCGTCACGTACCTCGGTCCAGGTCAGCTCCTCGAGGAAGACGGACGGAAGGTCCTGGGCCGAGGCGGTCACTGTGAAGAGGCCCGTGACGGCGAGGAGGACGAGGGAGGTGTAGGTGCGTGTTCTCATGGCCTTCGGGTCGGTGGGGGCGTCGATGTCGTCCTTGCGCGCCGGACACTAGATGGGCCGTGGCGGGGCGGCAAGGGAATGTGGGGCCGAGAACCGGACATGACGGGTAGGGGACTGGTCAGGGGGACGCGGTGTCTCGACCTTTCCCTCCCGGCGCCGCCACCAGCCCGTTGTCGATCGAGAGCCTATTTCATGGGAGTACGCCCGATGTTTCAGGCGCAGCCTGCGAGCACCACCCTCTACGCAGGCTGGAGGTCCGCCTTACCGCGGACTCGGAGGGAGGACCGGCGCGAAGAAGGCGAGACCTCCGGCAAGGGATGGAAGGTCGGCTGGTCGTGAGCATGGTGGATTGGCTCCTCACGGAGCAACTGGTGGAGATCTTCCAGGAGGCGGAGGCGACGCGAGAGCGTCTCAACGCCCACCTGGTGGCCCGGAGCCCCCATGGGGAAGAGGACGTCCTCGCCGGTGCCGGCACAGCCGTGCGCATCGAGGCTACCGATGGAAGTCACTATCTGGTCACGCCACGCCGTGTTGCCCGGGTGGTGGGCGCCGCGGCCCACAACCTGGTCACCTTCACCGACCTGGTGGGATACGACTGGATCACGCCGGAGATGTCGGAGAAAGTGGCGCAGAAGGACGAGCACTTCGACAGGCTCTACCTCTACCCGCGCGACGCTCCTCCGCTGATCCTCGACCGTCTCGGTGAGGCGGTGTACCCGCTCATGACCTTTCTCGGACGGGTGTTGGAGTACCAATCGCAGAAGGTCCTCCTGCGAAAGCTCGACGACGACGTCGTCGACACCCTTGGGCGATGCTTCCTGGCCGCCATCCACGGCCCGTTCTTCACCGACGAAGAGCTGTCGAGTGTCATCGGGCGCAGCCGGGCGTCGCTGAGGGTCATTGCCGGAATGTGGCCACGGATGAACCTCGCGGCGCCGGACCTGCGCGAGCTGCTCGGCCGCCTCACCAGCGAGTTGGTCCGGCGCTCGGCAGTCGACGCGGCGGCGTGGGAGGAGTGGATCCAAGCACCACCGCGCAACGTAGAAGCAGCCTTCGAGATCTTCCGGAAGGTCTCGACCGGAGAAGTGTGAACCGAGGGGGGAATATGGCCGGGCCGACGAGTTGGACGGGAGCGACGAGCAGGGCAGCGGGGGCGATGAGCAGGGCAGCGGGGGCGACGGAGAGGCCGGTGGGCGTGGGCGGTGTCGTGCGCGACCTTGCCCGTTGGGCGGGCGCGGTGGGGGCGCTCCTGGTCGTCGCGGCGTGCGGAGCCGGCGAGACCTCCGGCGACCTCGCCATCGACTTCGAGCGCTACGAGCTGGACAACGGGCTCGATGTAGTCCTCCATGTCGACCGATCCGATCCCGTCGCGGCTGTCGCCATGACCTTCCACGTTGGCTCCGCCCGGGAGTTGGAGGGCAAGACGGGCTTCGCTCACCTCTTCGAGCACCTTTTCTTTCTCGACTCCGAGAATCTGGGCCCCGGTGGGCTCGATCGGCTCATGACCCGTATCGGGAGTTCAACCAACGGGTCCACGAGCAACGACCGGACCAACTACTTCGAAGTCGTTCCCATCGATGGCCTCGAGAAGGCCCTCTGGGCCGAGTCGGACAAGCTGGGCTTCTTCATCAACACCGTCACCGAGTCGGTGGTTGCCAAGGAGAAGCAGGTCGTCAAGAACGAGAAACGGCAGGGCGTGGACAACCAGCCGTACGGGCACAACAACTACGTCATCGACGAGGCGCTTTACCCGGACGGCCATCCCTACGAGTGGCAGGTCATCGGCTCCCTGGAGGACCTGGACGGCGCCGAGCTCGCCGATGTCGTCGACTTCCACAGCAAGTGGTACGGCCCCAACAACGCCACCCTCGTAGTCGCCGGTGACATCGATGTCGGGCAGACGAAGGAGTGGATCGAGCGCTACTTCGCGGAGATCCCGGCTCGTCCGACGCCGGAGACACCGGAGGTGCCCGAGGTCGTGCTCACCGAGACGACGAGCCTCTTCCACGAGGACAACTTCGCCCGGGTTCCCATGCTCACCATGGCGTGGCCGACGGTGCCCCTGTACCACCCCGACGCGTATGCCCTCGACGTACTCGCCGAGGTCCTGACGGATGGGAAGTCGTCGCCCTTCTACGAGGTGCTTGTGGAAGAGGCGGAGGTCGCGCCGGCTGTGAACGCCTTCCAGCGGAACATGGAACTGGCGGGACGCTGGGACCTGAGCGTTCGTGCCTATCAAGGCACCGACCTCGACGACGTGGCCGCAGCGGTCGAGAACGCCTTCCGCCGTTTCGAGGAAGAGGGCGTCGCCGCCGAAGATCTTGAGCGGATCAAGGCACAGTACGAGACCTCGTTCTACGCAAGCCTCTCGTCGGTGTTGGGCAAAGCCTTCCAGCTCGCCCAGTACAACATCTTCGCCGACGATCCCGGCTTCGTGGACCAGGATCTCGATCGTTTCCTCGCGGTCACCGAGGACGATGTCCTTCGGGTCTACCGCGAGTACATCCGGGGTCGCCCGCACGTGGCCACCAGCTTCGTGCCGCGGGCAGCCACGGAGCTGGCTTTGGAAGGGGCCGAGCGTGCTGAAGTCGTGGAGGAGCCTATCGTCATGGGCGCCGAGGGCGAGATCGGAGAGGTGGTCCGTGGCGAAGCGCGGACGCCCTCGGCCATCGACCGGTCGGTGGAGCCGCCCTTCGGCCCCTCGCCGTCCCTGACGGCTCCCCAGGTCTGGCGGACCTCTCTCGCCAACGGCGTGCCGGTGCTGGGCATCGAGGATCGTGAGGTGCCCCTGGTCCAGTTCGAGCTGAGCATCGAGGGCGGCCAGCTCCTCGACGACCCTGAACGGACCGGTGTCGCCAACCTACTCGCTCAGAGCATGACGGCCGGCACGGCGAACCGCACACCAGAAGAGCTCGAGGCGGCCATCGATCTTCTCGGGGCCTCCATCTCCGTGTCGGCGGGGGGTGAGAGCCTGTCGATTCGGGGTGGTTCGCTGGCTCGGAACTTCGAGGCGACCATGGAGCTGGTCGAGGAGATTCTTCTCGAGCCCCGCTTCGACGTCGACGAGTTCGAACTCTCGAAGCAGCGTGTGGTCAACGCCCTCCAGCAGCGGCAGGCCAACCCCGGCGCCATTGCCTCGGACGTCTTCCAGGCGCTCCTGTACGGCGACCACATCCGAGCGGAGAGCGGTCTGGGTGACCTGGACACCGTCGGCGACATCACCATCGACGACGTCCGGGCCTTCTACGAGATGGCGGTGAGCCCCGATGTGGCCACGTTGCATGTCACCGGTGCCGTGACGAGCGACGAGGTGGTGGCGGCCGCCAATCGGATGGGCGCCGAGTGGACCGGACCGGCAGCGCCCGGGTTGCCCGAGCCACCGACCTGGGATCCGTCCCGGGCGGGGCTGTACTTCGTAGACGTACCGGGCTCGAGTCAGTCGGTGCTGCGCATCGGCTACCTGGCGCTGGCCCAGACCGATGAAGACTACCACCCGGCGTCGGTGATGAACTTCCGCCTGGGTGGTGGCGGCTTCGCTTCGGAGCTGACCCAGGTGCTGCGGGAGCAGAGGGGCTACACCTACGGTATCGGATCGGGTTTCTCGGGCACCCGGGACCCCGGACCGTTCCAGATCTCGTCATCTGTGCGCTCCAACGTCACCTACGAGGCGCTGGACCTCATCAAGAGCATCATCGAGGCCCACGGCCCGGACTTCGACGCAGAGGATCTCGAGCGGACAAAGAGCTTCTTGTTACGGGTGAACGCCCGGGCGTACGAGACCGCCGGAGCGAAGCTGGGGCTGCTGTCGAGCATGAGCGCCTACGGATTGCCTGCCGACTACTTGCTGCAGCGGGAGGCGGAGGTTCGCGCCATGACGGTAGAAGAGATCAAGGCGCTGGCCGACCGCTACCTCGACCCGGAAGAGATGGTCTGGCTGGTGGTGGGTGACGCCGCCACCCAGCTGGATCGACTGACCGTGCTGGGGTTGGGTGAGCCCGTCCTCCTGGACCGCGAGGGCCGGCCGGTGGGCTGAGGCCGGCTACCGCCGGTTCTCGTAGAACCAGAGACCGCCTCGGCCACCGCCGAGAAGTAGATCGTCGTCTCCGTCTCCGTCCAGGTCGGCGAAGGCGGGGGCGGCGAAGCCGAAGTCCGCGACCTCGAAGAAACCGTCGGCCACGAAGTCCGGCGTCGTGGGCGTGCCCTGGTTCCGGAAGACGTGGATTCCCGAGGACTCGGATCCAACGATGAGGTCGAGGTCCCCGTCGGCGTCCAGATCGTGGAGTACGGGAAACGACCTCCGGCCTACGTCGAAGTCGCCGTACTCGTCGCTCACGAGCGTGAAGTCGGGCACCCCGGCGCTTCCGGTGTTTTCGTAGAAGTTCAGGGCCCCCGAGCTCTCGCCCACGAACAGGTCCAGGTCACCGTCGGCGTCGATGTCGCCCAGGGCGGGAGCGGCGTTGCGACCCCGGGTGAGGGTGACGAACGCGGTGTCGGTGAGGGTGAGACCGATGGAGCCGTCGTCGGCGACGTTGGTGTGGAGGCGGAGCGCGTCCTGCCACGTCCCGATGATGGCGTCCAGGTCTCCGTCGCCATCGAGATCGCCGAAAGCCGGAATGAGGTGGTAGCCTCCCCCCACGTCCAGGTCGCCGTCCAGGCGGAATCGGGGCTCGGCGTCGGATCCCACGTTGAGAAGGCGGTAGAGCTTTCCGTTCTGCGTGTCGTTCTGCTCGATCTTGTTGCCCACCAGGACGTCATGGTCCCCGTCGCCGTCGAGGTCGACGAGGATGGGGACGCTTTCGGCTCCCACGTCGAGGGTCCGGATGAAGCGGGAAGTCCTGTGGTCGAAGCCTCCGTCCGCCCGCTGCTCGAGATAGTGGAGGTTGTCGGCCGTGGTCGTGTTGGGGTTGTACGCCCCGCCGAGGACGCCCACGAGCAGGTCCTGGTCCCCGTCACCGTCCACGTCCCCCAAGGTCGGGGCGTTGTAGCCGCTGGTGAGGAGCGGATCGTCCACGGGGAAAGGGCGAGGCTCCTGTCGGAGAGAGGGAGACCGGCACGTACCGGTGTTCTCCAGGAGGAGGACGCCGGGCTCGAAGTAGTCGCCCCAGAAGAGGTCTTCGTCGCCGTCGCCATCGACATCGCCCCAGGCCATGGTGTTGGCGCCATGCTTGCTCCCGATTTGCGCCACGATCTCGATGTCCTCGAAGCGATCGGTGACATGCTGGAAGCGCGGAGCGCCTTGGGCGTCTGTCCCCGACTCCTCGTACCGCGTCACCGTGCCGGTGAGACGGCCGATGAAGAGGTCCATCTGGCCGTCGCAGTCGATATCCGTGGCGTTGGGTATGTTCTGCCGGTCGGAGAAGATGGGCTCCCCCGAAACGTCCTCGAGGCTGTCTTCGGCCTCGACGAACCGGGGCTGACTCCGGTCGCCGACGTTGCGGTAGTAGCGGACATAGCTGAAGGGCTGTTCCGCCAGGAGGTCGGGGTCACCGTCCCGATCCAGGTCGACGAAACGGTACCACTCGCCGATGGCGAGGTCCTGGTATGCGTCTGTCCTCCACAGGAAGGGCGTGGGTCCACCCTGTACCCTCTCGAAGAACATGACTTTGCCCGACTCCTCCTGGACGAAGAGGTCGTCGTCGGAGTCTCCGTCGATGTCGACGAGCTGGGGCCGGGGGATGTTGAAGCCACCCAGGAACGGCTGTGGGTACGCGTCGCCATTGTCGTCCATCACCGGGAAGGCCTCTACCCGACGTACGAACGAGGCGGCGTCTACGGGCATCGCGTCACCATCCGAGACCCCGGGGCCCGTGGCTCCCGTCCCTGCGGCCCCCGTGGCGCAACCGGCGACGAGGAGGGTGATGGCAGCCGGCACGGCCCATGGGGCGCCCAGCGTCTTTCCAGGGGTGATGAGCATCATCGCCGGGGCGCGACGTCCATGCCGGCGGCGTAACGCCCTACCTCGACGACCGCTATGACTTGGCGGCTATCCCGGTCGATGGCGACGACGGTGCCTGGCCGGGCGTCGGATCCGGTACCGCGGTATGCACCCGACTCGTTGCGGGCAGAGACGTAGACCGTCCGACCGTCGGGTGAGATGGCCGAGCCGTGTGGTCCAATGAGGGCCGGGTGTTCGATGACGTCGGTCACGTCCCACGTTCGCGTATCCACCACGGTGACGGAGTTGCCGGTCTGCTGGGGGATCCAGATCTCGGAGCCGTCCGGACTGAAGACAGGGTGCCATGGCTGCCCGCCCACGGCCACGGACCGGACCAGCGTCGGCTCAGCCGCGTTGGCGTCGAGAACCATGAGGTCACCGCTCATCTGCCCTGTGGCGACGAGCCACTCGCCCCCCGGCGAGACGCCGAACTGGACGATCATGGGGTTTCCGCCGTGCTCCCCTCCGGCCATGTGGGTCTCGAGGGTGAGGAGATCGACCTCCTCGGCGCCCAGGGGAGCGTAGGCCACGCTGGCCTGGCCGAGGCTCGCGGCGAAGAACCTCTCCGTCACCGGGTCCACGACCATGGCGTGGGGTCGCGGGAAGAAGACGTCGACTTCCTCGATCTCCATGGTGGTGCGATCGATCACCCCGATGCGCTGGGGCGGATTCACCGCCGCCATCGACCGGCCTACGTAGAGGCGGTCGGAGGTCGGGTCCACGGTGATGAGGCCAGGGGTTTCGAAGTCGGCCTCGCCCACCAGTCGGTTCTCTCGGTCGAACTTGAGGACCTTCCCGGCGGCGATGAGTGATACGTACCAGTGCGACCCGTCGGGATCGACGGCGGTGTCGTGGGCCTTCGCGGTAGGCGAGTACCCGAGGGCTTTGAGGTCCACCGTCTCGACGATCTCGTTCGTCGCCATGTCGATGATTGCGACGGTGACGTCTTCCTGGCTTGCGACGTACAAGTAGTCCTGCGCGGAGGCCGGAGCGGGGGGAGCCAGCCCCCCCCCGCACGCCGCCGTCACACAGAACGCGAGGACGAACAGGGTACGCATGCTACTGCGAGATCGTCCGTGGACGGTAGCGAACCAGGAAGAGGCCCTCATTCTGGCTCGTCACGACCACGATGCCGCTGTCGAAGTACGGATAGTTGGACCACGACCCGTCCATCTGGGCCGTGTCGCCACCGTACGGCACGGTGTCGAAGTGTCCCACCGGCACCGGGTTGGTCGGATCCGAAATGTCCAGCACCCTCAGCCCACTCGTATAGTTGGACTGATACATCGTATTGCCGAGGATGTAGAGGTTGTGGTCCGTGGCTTTGGTGTCGGCCATGTACTCTGCTGCCAGCACGGGATCATCCAGGTCGCGAAGGTCCCAGATGAGCGTGCGGGTGGCGGTGACGTTCCCGCCGCTCTCGTCCAGCTCGTCGCCCATGTAGAAGAACGAGTGGTCCTCGGAGAGCCAGCCCTGGTGCGAGTAGGCCACGTTGGGATAGGAAGCCATGGCGACCGCAACCGGGTTGCTCTTGTCGGTGACATCGGCGATGGACAGCGCCGTCTCATTGGCGCCCAGGCAGATCTCACGTCCTTGGTAGTCCTCGTCGGGACCGTGGTAGACGACGCACTGGGCATCATGGGAGTAGCCGGTGCGTTGGCGACCCGTGGACATGTCCTGGAAGCATCCCTCGAACGTCGGGTTCTTGGGGTCCTGGATGTTGATCATGTGGAGGCCACCACCACACGTCGTGCCACCCGCGCTCGCTCCCACCGCGTAGGCGTATCCCGTCTCTTCGTTGATCACGATGTTGTGCGCGCTCGCGATCTGGTCGTAGAGGACGTCGGGCTCGAAGGTCGGCGGGTTGGTGCCGTCGAGGTCACGGAGGCGGGTCAGGTCGAAGACCTGCATCCCATGAGGACCGGCGCCGTCGGCGACGACGTACATGTGGTTGTCGTAGACCTTCATGTCCCGCCACACGGCGGCGTTCGCCGCTTCCGTCTTGGGAAGACGACCGAGGTAGACC
This sequence comes from Longimicrobiales bacterium, assembly GCA_965229435.1. GTDB lineage: Bacteria > Gemmatimonadota > Gemmatimonadetes > Longimicrobiales > Gaopeijiaceae > UBA2589. The sequence continues at coordinate 722,560 of CBDDJE010000001.1, read as the reverse complement.
GGGTTGCCCGGGTTGGATACGTCGACGAAGACCGTCTGGTTGGTCATGCCCACCAGTGCGATCTCACGGCCGGTCTCCGGATCGGTCCATCCCCAGACATCGTTCGTGCCGACGCCGCGATCGGCCCCCATCTCTCCCAGGGGGATGAAGGCCAGGAGGTCGACGGACTGACACTCGAAGAGCGCCGCTTCACCTTCCTCGGTGCACGGGACCTCGTCGCCGGTGATGGCGTCGATGCCCAGGACGTCACCAATGAGTCGCTGGGTGGGGACCCACTCGTCGCCCTGACGCTCGACCACCCATGCCGCGCCGGCCTGGTTGTCGGCGCCCAGGGCGCCGCCGATGGCCAGGTCGCCACCCATGGCGACGGTGGCGGCGAAGAATGCCTGACCACCCTCGGCCGAGGGGATCTGGCTGGCGGCCTGCCAGCGGAGCGTTTCGCGGTCGAGCTCATACGCGAAGATGGAGCCCTGGCCGCGACCGGCACCCATGGCGCCGACCATGGCTGTCGTGCCGTCGAAGTCCACCGAGGCTCCGAACGCGCTGCCGCCCGTGGTCTCGAAGGGGGTGAGGAAGGTGGCGAGCTGCCAGCCCTCGTCTGTCCCCACGTACATGAGAGCGGCTCCGAGCCCGCCGAGGAATCCGGGCGCGCCGACGAGGGCGATGCCATCGGCGATGGCGACATCCGATCCGAAGCCGGTCTGCTCGTCGACCTGCGGGGCCTGGAGCTGACCCTGTGTCTGCCAACTGTCGGTCTGCGGGTTGTACTGGAAGGCGTAGACGGCGCCCTGACCCCCACCGGCGGACCCGGCGGAGACGAGCATCCGACCGTCCTCCATGGCGATGTGGCTCCCGAAACGGTCTTCGGGCATCAGGCCTTCGGGCGCCAACTTGGAGTGCTCGACCCAGCTGTCACCCTGGCGGCGGAAGGTGTAGGCGGCTCCCCGAGCGCCGTTGTGGGCGATGGTGCCTACGGCGATCCAGTCGCCGTCGATGGCGAGACCGCTTCCGAGGCTGTCGGCGGGGCTGCGGTCCGAGGTCTCGAGACGGCCGGTTTCCATCCACGCGCCGTTCTGGTGCTCGAACATGTAGACGGCTCCTGTGCCCTCGTCCGCCCGCGTGGCGGAGACGAGGAGGAGGTCGTCCTGCGTCGCCAGACGGATGCCGAACCGGTTGCCGTTCTCGGCGTCCGAGGGCTCCAGTCGCTGGCTGCGGACCCAGTTGCCGGTCTCGTCGCGCTGGAAGACATACGCCACGCCGGAGCGCAGGTCATAGGCCGGTTCGCCGACGATGATGACGTCGTCGCCCACGGTGACCGAGTTCCCGAAGGACTGGGCCCCGACAGGAGCCGCGACACCCACGGCCACGAGGGCCGTGGCGAGTGTCAAGCACATCCGCTTCATCTACATCCTCTCACTTCTCGAGTGGTGACGCTCCGGCGACCGCCGAAGGGTCGAACAACACTGCTTGATGGTTGGTCTTTGACGCACCAACGCGGGCCGGAGAGCTGGGGGCCGCCCGGTCCGCGCAATGGGGTCCGTGTGATACGCAGACGGAGGCCCACTGTTTCGTCCTCGATGCGCTGGGCCGCCCCGATGCTTGGTGGCCTACCCGTTCGCAACGCAGATCAGCCGCCGAGGTACGTGTACAGAAGGATGCCCACGGCCACCACACCCAACACCGTGAGGGCGATCTTGACCCAGCTCCACGGCCGCTGCCCCTGGACCTCTCCGGTCCGGGCGTTCACCAGGAAGCGGTAGATCTTCTCCTTGTAGCGGTACGAGCAGATCCACATGGGCAGGAGGACGTGCTTGAACGTCACGTTGGCGTGCCGGGTGTTCATGGAGTGAATCCTCTGACGGTCGCCGCCGATGTCCCGCCGCACGTCGGACTCGATCACCGGCGTCATCCGCTCCTGGGCCCGCTCCCAACCGGCCCGCACGTCAATCTGGTAGCGTTCGGCGGTGAAGCCCGAGAGATACTCGTCCGCGTAGTCCACGAGGTTGTCCAGGTCCCACGGTTCCAGCTCCTCCGCCAGCGTCCGGGGCAGGGATTTCGATCCGACGACGAGCATGTCGTCGAAGTGCCTGGCGACGGTCCCGCTGGCGGGATACCACCGTACTCTCACCTCCGTGTACCGCTCCTGAACCATCTTCCCGTCCCGCCGGACGGTGCGGGTCTTCGTCACGGTATACTCCTCCCCCCGCTGTCCCGTATAGCGGGTCATCGTACCCGAGTCGTACGTCCAGTACGGCGTGTAGAGGCCCTGAAGACGCCCGTCCAGGCGAGCCATCTTCTTGAGGGCGTTCGGGGCGAACCAGAGCTTGTCGATCCAACTCCGGAAAAGCTTCGTTGCCGCGTGTCGGTCGATCTTGAACGGCAGCACCGCCTGCGGCTTGATCAGGCGCTGCGATACCTCACGGGCGACGATGCTCGAGCCGCAGTACGGACATGGGAACGCCTCGTGGGAGGGGGATGGCTCCACGAGGGCCGCGCACGAGTCGCACCGGACGGAGGTGACATCCTCCGTGTCGGCATCGTCACCCAGTGTATCCGAGACCGCCGCGAGGAAGTCCTGCTCGACGACACCTTCCGACGAGGCTGGAATCCGGGTCTCGCTGCCACAGTAGGGGCATAAGAGGGCGTCCGTGCCAGGGGCGAACTCCACCTTCGCCCCGCACGAAGTGCAGGGGAACTGGCGCGGTCCGGCGCTCGTGAGGGGTGGGGTCACTTCATCCATTGGCCGTTCCCCGAGGCCGGAGCTCCGCCCATCCCGCCCCCCACTCGCTCGCCCATGGCTCTTCGACTGGCTTCACCCGGCCAGGCCGTCGGACTTCGTCCGTCAGCTACCGGGCAGCGGGGGAGGCGTTGCGCCGAAGTGCTTCGAAACGGCCGCGACGTCGCTGGCCTTCGTCCATTCCGCCATCCCCTGCGACCAGACCAGGGTGTCCCTGGTGATCCTACCCGAGGAGATGCGTTCTCTGAGGCCTGCCTCGTCGAAGGGGCCGGCCTGCTGGCCATCGATGGCCGCGTAGAACTGGGGGCTCTGTGGGACGGGTGGAGGCCCGCTCTGGGCTTGTTGGCCTCCGCCTTGCCCGCCTTGGTGGCCACCGGGCTGGTTCATGGCCTGCCCAATCTGATTGGCCATGGCGAAGCCCATACCGGCGCCCATCCCGCCAGCCGCCATACCACCCGAGCCCGGGTTGTTGGCGATATCGCCGATGGCTTCGGCCGCCTGGTACTTGGTGTACTGATCAAGGTCGCCGAGGACACCCATGCTGGTGCGTTTGTCCAGCGCCTCCTCGACGGCCGGGGGCAGGGAGATGTTCTCCACCAGGAGGGTGCGGAGCTCGATGCCGTACCCCTCCATGTCGTCGCCGACACGGTCACTGAGCTTCTGCCCCAGCTCGTCGTAGTTCGCCGCCATGTCCAGGACGGGGATGCCCGAGGAGGCCATGGCGTCGGAGAAGCGCGCCACCAGGACGTTGCGGACCTGGTCCGTGACCTCTTCTGTCGTGAAGTGGCCGTCGGTCCCCACGATCTCCTGAATGAACTTGCCGGGATCGTCTACGCGCATGGCGTACGTTCCGAAGGCTCGGACCCGTACGGGGCCGAATTCGGGGTCGCGCATGGTCACCGGGTTCTTGGTGCCCCACTTCTGATCCGTGAACTGACGCATGTTCACGAAGTAGACCTCGGCCTTGAACGGACTCTCGAAGCCGTGCTTCCACCCCTTCAGCGTCGACAGGACGGGCAGGTTGGAGGTCTCCAACGTGTACATCCCCGGAGGGAAGACGTCGGCGAGCTGACCTTCGTCGATGAAGACCGCGTTCTGGCCCTCACGAACCGTGAGCTGAGCGCCGTATTTGATCTCGTTTCCGTGGCGCTCGAATCGGTAAACGAGGGTATTCGGGCTGCTGTCGGTCCACTCGATGATGTCGATGAACTCGCCGCGAATCTTGTCGAATAGGCCCATGGCCTCCTGTCCTCCGTGCTCGCGTGTAAACGTCGCACACAACATAGGGCCGAGACCCTGCCTCCGCCCATGCTTCGAGGCTACTACGGATATTGGGGCGAGTCCCTTCAGTCCGCGCTGCAGACGAGGCTTGCCGGGGGTCGGTGCAGGGCTCAAGCTGACACCCCCGTGCCACCCCACATCGGAGCCCTGATGATGCGTGAATCGTTTCCTCGTGTCCCCTGCCTGGCCATCATCCTGTCGGTGCTGCTCGTTCCTGCCACCGTGGTGGGGCAGGAGCCGGCCTCGTGGGGGAGGGGTGATCCTCTTTTTCACACCTTCTCCATCGCAGCCGTGGACCCTGCCACCGGAGAGTCGGGCGTGGCGGTGACGACGCGGGTCGCCTGCGTGGGCAACGGCGTGCCGTGGGTTCGGGCAGGGGTGGGGGCGGTGGCGACGCAGGCTTCGACGCGCACCGAATATGGTGAGGAGCTCCTGGACATGCTGGAGACGGGTGTAAGCCCGGAGGAGGCCCTTCGTCGTGCCACCGCGGCCGACGAAGGGCGAGAGCGTCGGCAGGTGGGTGTCGTCGGGCTCGACGGCTCGGCGGCGCAGCATACGGGGTCGGGACCGGGGGATTGGGCGGGTCACCGTTCCGGGCCCAACTACGCGGCCCAGGGCAACGTCCTGGTAGGACCCGAGGTCGTGGACGCCGTGTCGGAGAGCTTCGAGTCCACCGAGGGCTCCGGTCGGCATCTGGCGGATCGCCTCATCGAAGCACTCATGGCGGGACAGTTGGTGGGCGGTGACCGCCGAGCCGGCCGAGTGCAATCGGCCGCCGTCATCGTAGCCGACCCTCGTGAGGGGATGTCACGCCGGGCCGATGGCCAGACCGTGCACATCAACGTCTGCGAGCATCCGACTCCCGTGGCGGAGGTGCGTCGTATCTACGACACCGTCTCGGGAACCCTGGGGTATCGTGAACTCTCCCAGCCTGCAGGTAACGATGTCTTCCAGGTGAAGCTCATCATGCACGCCCTGGGGTATTACCGCCCCGACGTGGACGAGTTGGAGCGGGACCGGTCCTCGTCATTCTTCGATGACGAGATCGCTGCCGCCGTGGACGACTTCCGGGGCGATCGAGGGCTTTCCAACAGCCGCTCCGGTGGCTCGCCCCCCGGCCTGGTGGATGCCCAACTGGTCCAGATCATGTGGGAGGAGCTGGAGTCCGCCGGGCAGGCGGAAGAGCTCCGTGAGGTCATCAAGGGGCTGACCCAGGTTCGCCGATGAGGACGACGGCCTTGGGCGGTGTCGAGCACCGTTCCGTGGCGGCGAGGAGGTCTCTGATCCGTGGGCAAGCGAGCGGCTTGCTCATAGCGCTGGTTGCCGGGCTGGCGGTCGAGCCGAGCGTGGGGCACGCCCAGGGGCGATCCCTCTCCGAAGCGACCGTTGCCGACGTCCAGGCCGCCTTCGAGACGGGGAGTCTCACCGCCGAGCGACTGGTAGAGCTGTACCTGGCGAGAATCGACGCCTACGACCAGCAGGGGCCTGCTCTCAACACCGTGCTCTGGCTCAACGACAACGCCCTTGCCAGGGCCCGGGAGCTCGACGCGGAGCGCGCCCGGAGCGGTCCGCGCTCTCCACTCCACGGAATTCCCGTCGTCCTTAAGGACAACGTCGACACTGCCGACATGCCCACCACGGCAGGGTCCGTGCTCCTGGCGGGGTCGCTACCTCCCGATGACGCTTTCCTCGTCCGCCGCCTTCGTGACGCCGGAGCCATCGTCCTCGCCAAAGTGAACATGAGCGAGTTCGCCTCGGGTCCCACCATGAGCTCCATCGGCGGCTGGATCCGAAATCCCCACGACGTCGATCACTCTCCGTCCGGGTCATCGGGTGGCACCGGCGCGGCCATCGCCGCGTCGTTCGCCCAGCTCGGCATCGGGACGGACACCGGTGGATCGGTTCGGGGCCCGTCCACGTCCAATGGGATCGCGGGACTCAAGCCGACGCTCGGTCTGGTGAGTCGCGACGGGATCATCCCCTTGGCCCTGTCCTTCGACACGGGCGGCCCCATGGCTCGCAGCGTACACGACGTCGCCGCCATGTTGAACGTCATCGCCGGGACGGACCGTGCCGACCCGGCTACGGCCCCTGCGGATGCCCGACGGGCGGTGGATTACACGGCGTTCCTCGACGCCGGGGCCCTGGCCGGTGCCCGCATCGGCGTCGCCCGCCAGTTCATGGGTGGGGACCAGGAAGTGGATTGGGTCATGGAGGCAGCATTCCAGTCCATGCGCGAGGCCGGCGCCACCCTCGTCGATGTCCGTGTCCCCCAATGGCTCATCGAGGCCCGTGGCGACTGGTACACCACCATCCGTTGGCGTGAGTTTCGTCAGCAGATCCCCGAGTACCTGGCTACCATTGGACCCGACTATCCGAAGAGCCTGGCCGAGCTGGTGGCCCGGTCTCAGGAGGTCGTGGCGCGAGACGAGGACGGAGGTGGCCCGAATCCGTCTCGATGGAGTCTGTTCCAGCAGGAACAGGCGTCGGGCATGGTGACCGACCACGAGTACGTCGCCATGAAGGAGCACGGACTACCCCTCGTGCGGACGCTCCTTTCGGGCCTGATGGAGTCGGAGGCGCTGGACGCCGTCGTGTACCCGACCTCGCCGAGTCGGCCGTCACGGGTCGGGGGAGGTGGTGGCGGCGCGCCCTCGGCCACCAACCTGGCGAACCTCAGCGGGTACCCCGACCTCATCGTACCGGCGGGCTTCACCTCGGACGGCCTCCCGGTCGGCATCTCCTTTCTGGGACGCCCCTTCAGCGAGTCGACACTCCTGGGGCTGGGGTATGCCTTGGAGCAGCGCGTCGATGCCCGGCGGGATCCTGCCACCACACCGCCCTTGCAGGGGGAGTCCATCAGCCGCTGAGGAGTCCATCAGCCGCTGAGGAGTCCACGAGCCGCTGAGGTCCAATTGACGCTGACGAGTCACCGCGAGACGCTGGTCAGATCGATGTGGTGGTATGTAGCCCTTGAGGGGTGAGCCAGGATCCGTGAGATGAAGTCGAGCGGGGTGCGCTCAGAGTCCGCGACGACGACGGCGACTGCGATTCGCAGTCTATGCGCGCGAAAGCCTCCTTCTTCCGGTTGGCGCGAAGGCTGTCTGCCGCCGTGCGGAAGCGCTGCTTAGCTGCGCACGCCGGGGCGCACATCGGGCCGTCGGCCGGGCCACTGCGGGGGTCGATTTCCCGGTCCTGAGGCGCGCTTCAGAATGCCTGTCCTCGCACGACCGATCCACCTACGTTGAACATCCCCGTAGAACGGACGATTCCGTTATTTTAAGGGCTCGGTAGTTCGGGAGGCACGCCACGCCGCCTCCGACTCCCTCTCGAGGAACGCATGGAAGGTCGACTTGCCGTCGATCCGGGAGCCTCAACGCCCTCGGGTTCGGCGAATAACGTCTCCGACCCGCTCGCTGGACGAGCCGGTCGGACCAGGCAAGACATCACCGGATCAGCTCCGGGTGGGGTCCCCGTACGCGAGCCCGCAGGGCTGGTGGCGGGACCCGCCGGGGTGCGTGCGTCCCGGTTGGACGGCTCTGGCGCCCCGGTGGAGTCCATGGGCCCCGACGAGGCGCTGGTGGGTGTCCTTCCGCCGGTGTATCCCGAGTGGTTGGGCGACCGGACGTTCCTGTCGGCTCATGGTTGCCGCTTTCCCTACGTCGTGGGAGAGATGGCCAGGGGGATCGCATCGGCGGAGATGGTGATCGAGGCCGCCCGGGCGGGGCTCATGACCTTCTTCGGAAGCGCCGGCTTGTCCATCGCCGAGATCGATGAGGGAGTGACCGCCATCCGGCGGACGCTCGGTCCGGACATACGGAACTGGGGCGCCAACCTCATCCACAGCCCCCAGGAATCCCACATGGAGATGGCCTTCGCCGAGCTCATGCTCGAGCGAGGGGTGTCCAACATCTCGGCGTCGGCCTTCATGCGACTGGCACCGGCCGTGGTCTATCTCTCGGCGAAAGGGCTGACCCAGAGCGCCGACGGCTCGATCCACCGCAGAACCCACATCTTCGCCAAGGTCTCCCGTGTCGAAGTGGCTCGACCGTTCCTCTCTCCGGCGCCCGAAGCCATGCTTCGACCGCTGGTGGAGGCGGGTAAGCTGAGTGAAAACGAGGCACAACTCGCCCGACAGATTCCCGTCGCCGGCGACATCACGGTGGAAGCCGACTCCGGGGGGCACACCGACAACCGTCCGTTGACGGTTCTCCTCCCTCGCATCATCGATCTGGCTCGTGAGGTCGCCGCCGAACACGGCTACCCTCGGCCCCCTCGGGTTGGTGTCGGAGGTGGTCTCGGGACCCCGGCCGCCATCGCTTCAGCCTTTGCTGCGGGCGCCGCCTTCGTCGTGACCGGCTCGGTGAATCAGGCGGCCGTGGAGTCGGCCCTCTCCGAGGACGGCCGCAAGATGTTGGCTGGCGCGTCCATGACCGACGTGGCCATGGCGCCGGCCGCCGACATGTTCGAGATGGGCGTCGAGGTCCAGGTCCTCAAGCGGGGGACACTGTTCGCCCAGCGGGGCAAGGAGCTCTACCGGATCTTCCGAACGTATCCGTCGCTGGAGGCCATGCCCGATGTGGAGCGGGTCGCCATGGAGGAGAAGATCCTCGGCCGATCGGTCGCCGAGATCTGGGCCGACACGCGACGTTTCTTTGCCGAACGCGACCCGGCGGAGGTCGAACGGGCCGAAGCCGACCCGAAGCACAAGATGGCCCTCGTATTTCGATGGTACCTTTTCATGGGCGCGCAGTGGGCACGGTCCGGTGAGACCGTCCGGCGCGCCGACTACCAGATCTGGTGCGGCCCTGCCATGGGCGCGTTCAACGACTGGGCCCGGGGGAGCTTTCTCGAGCCCATCGAAAACCGGACCGTCGTCCAGATTGGACTCAACCTGCTGGAGGGTGCTGCGCACGTGACCCGAGCGCAGCAACTCCGCCTTGCCGGCGTCCCCGTGGCGTCCGAGAACGGCGGATTTTCCCCACGACCACTTCGATGAGTAGATAGATGCCGACTTCCCCACCCATTGCCATCGTCGGAATGAGCTCCCTCTTCGCGGGGAGCCAGGACCTCCTGGGCTTCTGGCGAGACATCGTCTCGGCCACGGATCGCCTCACGGACGTTCCGCCTCATGCGTGGCTCATCGAGGACTACTACGACGCCGATCCGTCGGCGCCGGACATGACGTACGCGAAGCGGGGAGGGTATCTCGACCCGGTGCCGTTCAACCCCATGGAGTTCGGCCTCCCGCCGACGACGCTCCCGGCGACGGACACCGCCCAGTTGCTTGCCCTCATCGCCGCCAAGAGGGTCCTGGAAGACGCGGGGCGCTTCAGCGACGACGCCGACCACTCCCGCACGAGCGTCATCCTGGGCGTAGCCTCGGCCACCGAGCTCGTGGTGGAGATGGGTTCACGTCTCCAGCACCCCATCTGGCGTAAGGCCCTCCGCGACGCCGGGCTGCCGGAGAGCCGCGTTCAGGAGATCATCCAGCGCATTAAGGACCACTACCAGCCGTGGCAGGAGAGCACCTTCCCGGGGCTCCTGGGCAACGTCGTGGCGGGACGCATCGCCAACAGGCTCAACCTCGGCGGATCGAACTTCGTCACCGACGCCGCCTGCGCCAGCTCCATCTCGGCACTCCAGGCCGGACTGCACGAGCTCTACCTGGGCGACAGCGACATGGTCATCGCCGGGGGTGTGGATGCGTTGAACGACATCCTCATGTATATGTGCTTCTCCAAGACGCCAGCCTTCTCGCCCACCGGCGACGTGCGGCCGTTCTCCGAGGAGGCCGACGGGACCCTCATCGGAGAGGGCGTCGGCATGCTGGCCCTCCGTCGCCTCGAGGATGCGGAGGCCGACGGCGACCCCATCTACGCGGTGATCAGAGGCCTGGGTGCCTCCTCCGACGGGAAGGGCTCCAGCGTCTATGCTCCCCGCCCGGAGGGTCAGGCCAAGGCGCTCCGCCGGGCCTACGAGAAGGCCGACTACAGCCCCGCCACGGTGGAGCTCGTCGAAGCCCACGGAACGGCTACCAAGGCCGGAGACGCCGCCGAGGTCCGAGGGCTCACGTCGGTCTTCGCCCCCGAGGACGAGGAAGGAGCGCGTTGGTGTGCCCTGGGTTCGGTGAAGTCCCAGATCGGCCACACCAAAGCCGCCGCCGGGTCGGCCGGTCTCATCAAGGTGGCGCTGGCTCTCCACCACAAGATCCTGCCGCCGACCCTCAAGGTCTCCCGGCCCAATGCCAAGCTCGGCCTCGAGGACGGACCCCTGTATATCAACACGGAGGCCCGCCCGTGGATCCGGGGCTCCGATCACCCGCGCCGGGGGTCGGTCAGCTCCTTCGGGTTCGGTGGGTCGAACTTCCACGTGACACTCGAGGAGTACACAGGCCCTGGTAAGCGTCCGGAGCGGCTTCGGGCTTGGTCCGAAGAGTTGATTCTGATTTCCGCTGGCTCCGCCGACGAGCTTGCCAGCGAACTCTCGGCCCTCCGTCAGGAGATCGACGCCGGACATCCTCTCGCGCTCATCGCCCACGACTGTGCCACCACCTTCGAAGCCGGTGCTCCGGCGCGGGTCGCCATCGTAGCGGGCTCTCCCGACGAACTGTCCGAGAAGGCTCTTCGGGCCGAGAAGGCGTTGGCCGAAGGCGACGGGGCGATGCTTCCTGATGCAGACATCGCCCTAGGCTTCGGCGTACCCGAGCGAGGTAAGCTCGCCTTCGTCTTCCCCGGTCAAGGCAGCCAGTACGTCGGCATGGGCGCCGCTGCGGCCATGGCGTTCGCTGAAGCTCGGGAAGTGTGGGACGAGGCCGCCGACATGGAGGACTTCGCCGACGATCGTCTGGACCGTGCGGTCTTCCCGCCTCCGGCCTTCACCGAAGAGGAGCGGGCGAAGCAGAACCGCCGTGTGACCGCCATGGCCATGGCTCAGCCCGCCATCGCGGCGGTGAGCCTCGGATACCTGCGTCTCCTCCGACGTCTCGGTCTCGCTCCCGAAGCGGTCGCCGGGCACAGCTTCGGCGAGTTGTCCGCTCTCGCCGCCGCCGGTCGCATTTCCGAGTCCGAGCTCCTGACCACCGCACGCAAGCGCGGGGAGTTGATGACGGAAGCGGCGGACAGCCGGGCCGGTGCGATGCTCGCCTTGCCCGCCGACGCCGAGTCCGTAGCCGAGCTCATCGACGACGATGACGACGTGGTCATCGCCAACGACAACGCACCCACCGAAGTCGTGGTCGCCGGGGGTGTCGAGGCCATCGAGGCATTCGCGGAGAAGGCGAAGGCCGCCGGCCTGAGAAGCATTCGGCTGCCTGTGGCGTCGGCGTTCCACTCAAGCATCGTCGCCGACAGTTGCGAGCCCTTCTTCGATCACCTGGCCACGGTGAAGTGGGGCAAGGGAGACTTCGACGTCTTCGCCAACAAGACCGCCGGCGTGTATCCGAAGGAGGATTCAGACGCTCGCCGCCTGCTCGCGGACCAGCTCGCCTCTTCGGTTCGTTTCCGTGAGATGATCGAAACGATGTACGACGAAGGCGTCACGCACTTCGTGGAAGTCGGACCCGGACGCGTACTGACCAAGCTCATCGGTCGTTGCCTGGGTGACCGCGAGCACGTGGCCGTGGCCCTGGACGACAAGAAGACGTCCGGCCTGCGCGCGTTCTGGCGCGGCCTGGGAGCCCTTGCCGCGAGCGGTGTTCAGATGGACATCAACGTCCTGGCCGAGGGCTACAAGCTCCCCGAGGCACCCAGCGACTCGAAGCCCTTCGAGGTGATGATCACCGGCTTCAACCACGACCGCCCCTATCCGCCCGAGAACGGCGCCGCCGGTCTCCCGGCCCCCAACCCGGAAGTCGAGGAAGGCTCCACCGTGACCCCATCGTCCCGCGGCGACGCGCAGACGCCCACTCCGCAGCCTTCGGGCCGGCCTACCGAGTCGTCGCATGCCTTGGCGGCGGCCGCCGGGGCGAACCCCCCATCGGGCGGCTCTGTTTCGGCCGGCGCGGGTGGGGCGGACAGGGAGGCGGCGGCGCAGCTTCACCAGGCGACCGTCGAAGCCCACCGACGCTACCAGGAGCTCATGGCTGACAGCCACCGGGCCTTCCTGGACATGGCGGCGGGTGCCCTCCAGCAGGTTCAGCACGGAACCCCAGCCTCCAGCGTTCGGGGTGAGGCGCCGGTGATGCCGCAGCCGTCCACACCCGCGATGCCGCCGTCGCCTGCACCTTCGGCGCCGACTCAGGCCTTCGTGGAGACCCCCGCTGCCGGGGGCAACGGAGCGGGCGCGATCGCCGCTTCTCAGCCGTCGAGCCCGCCCCGGTTGGCTCCCGAGCCGGCCCTCGAGGGTCCGTCGGCGGACCAGCCTTCGGCTGTCACCTCGTCGACTCCGAGCCCGGGAGCTTCGTCGGTAGACGTGACCGCCATGGCCCTAGAGGTCGTGTCGGAGAAGACGGGCTACCCGGTGGAGATGCTCGATCTGGACATGGAGATGGAGGCCGGACTCGGCATCGACTCCATCAAGCAGGTGGAGATCCTCTCCGAGCTCCAAGAGCGCCTACCGGGCCTGCCGGAGATCGCGCCCTCGGAGCTCGCCGGACTGCGGACGCTTCGTGACGTCGCCGACAAGCTGTCGGCGGGACTGCCTGAATCCGCCGGCGCGGGCGCCGTACCCTCCGCCGGTACCGTCGCCGCGGTCGGCGTCGCTGGTGCGGCCGCCGCTTCCGCTGCCGTTGGCGCCGCCGCCGGGACTGCCACGGCCGCCGGTGCGGCCTCGGCGACCACCTCCACCCAGCCGTCGGGCTCCATGCCCGACGTGACCGCCCTGGCCCTCGAGGTCGTGTCGGAGAAGACGGGCTACCCGGTGGAGATGCTCGATCTGGACATGGAGATGGAGGCCGGACTCGGTATCGACTCCATCAAACAGGTGGAGATCTTCTCCGAGCTCCAGGAGCGGTTGCCCGGCCTCCCGGAGATCGCCCCGTCCGAGTTGGCGGATCTCCGCACCCTCCGGGACGTGGCAGACAAGCTTTCGGGGGGACTACCGGCCGATGCCGTGACTCAGCCTTCGGAAGCTCAGGCCTCGGCCCCTGCAGCGACACCCGCGTCCGATGTCACGGCCATGGCCCTCGAGGTCGTCGCCGAGAAGACGGGCTACCCGGTGGAGATGCTGGATCTGGACATGGAGATGGAAGCCGGACTCGGCATCGACTCCATCAAGCAGGTGGAGATCCTCTCCGAGCTCCAGGAGCGTTTGCCGGGCCTCCCGGAGATCGCTCCGTCGGAGTTGGCCAGCATGAGGACGCTCCGTGATGTCGCGGACAAGCTCTCCACCGGTCTGGCGGCCAGCGGGAGCGAGCCTGGGGCGTCGACTGGAGCTTCGGCGGCCACGGCTACCCAGTCGGCGGGCACGGCTACCCAGCCGGCGGCCGCGTCGGCACCCAGTCCTTCGGCCGGGACCGACATCACGACGTTGGCGTTGGAAGTCGTCGCGGAGAAGACGGGCTATCCGGTGGAGATGCTGGATCTGGACATGGAGATGGAGGCCGGTCTCGGTATCGACTCCATCAAGCAGGTGGAGATCCTCTCGGAGCTTCAGGAGCGCATGCCCGAGCTGCCGGAGATCGCACCATCCGAGCTTGCCAGTCTCCGGACTCTGCGCGACGTCGCCGAGAAGCTCGGTGGCGGCGCCGAGAGCGCGGCGGCCACCGAGGCGACGCCCCCCCTGGCGGAGGCGCCTTCGAGGGAGGAAGCCGATGACGAGGAGTCCGCAGACGATGTAGCGGCTCCGCTCTCCGACACCGTGGTCGACGAGGCGGAGCCTGTGACGGTGACGGACGACCCGGCCACCGTGCCTGAGATCGATCCGACGGAAGTCTCGGCCTTCGTTCCCACCATCGTGCCCGAGCTCCGACCGGGCTTCGGGCTGGGTGCTTTGGGGGCGGACACGACCGTCGAGGTGACCCATGAGCTGCCCGTATTGGCCGAGGCTCTCGTGGAGGGGCTCGAGTCCCGGGGCGTGCCGGCGAAGGTCGTGGAAGCGCCGTCGGCGTCCGCTTCGGCGGTGATCTGCCTGGCGGGGCTCGGCAAGCATCAGGCCGGCCCCGAGGGGGCCCTCGCGGTCCACACTGCCGCGATTCAGGCCGCCCGGCTCGTGGCGCAACATCCAGAGCCGTCGGAGCGACTCTTCGTCGCGGTCCAGTCGACGGGAGGTCATTTCGGCCTCGCGGGAGATCCGGGCGACGGCGCGTGGACGGCGGGTCTCGCCGGAATCGTGAAGACCGCCGCCCGGGAATGGCCCGGGGCCTCGCTGAAGGCCATCGATGTCGCCGACCCCGAGAACGCCGCCGAGGCCATCCTCGACGAGCTGTTTCTCGGCGGCCCGGCTCTGGAAGTGGGGATTTCCGAGGGGGGTGAGCGCTCCGTCGTCCAGATCGAGCCCCTGTCCCTGTCCGGGGACGGCTCCCAGCCCGTCGATGAGGGCTCGGTCATCGTGGTTTCCGGCGGGGCGCGTGGCGTGACCGCCAGCTCCGTTGCCGAACTGGCGGAGCGTTGGGGCGTGCGGCTGGCCCTCTTGGGTCGATCGGCCCTCCAGGACTGGCCTGAGGGTGTGCCTCTCACCACCGATTCGGTGCAGATCACCGGAGCCCTGGCCAAGGCAGCCAACGAGCGCGGTGAGACGGTGGATTTCGCCGGGCTGCAGGCCCAGGCCAAGTCCCTCTCCGGCAGCGCCGAGGTTCGAATGACGCTGGCCGATCTCGATTCTCGTGGCATCGACGCCATGTACCTGAGCGCCGACGTGACCAATGCCGCCGAGGTCGAGGCGGCCCTCGAGGAGGTGCGGCAGGCGTGGGGCTCCATCGACGGCATCGTGCATGGGGCCGGTGTGCTCCGAGACAAGGCCCTGGCCGACATGACACCCGACCGCGTCGCCGACGTGTTCGGGCCCAAAGTCACAGGGCTGTCGGTTCTCCTGGAAGCGACGAAAGAGGATCCCATCCAGGTGATCGCGCTCTTCTCGTCCATCGCAGCGAGGGCGGGCAACACCGGCCAGTCGGCGTACGCAGCGGCCAACGAGGTCCTCAACAAGGTCGCCGCGGCCGAGGCTCATCAGCGCGGTGAGTGGTGCCGTGTCCGGTCCTACAACTGGGGTCCGTGGGACGGTGGGATGGTCGACGAAGGCTTGGCCGCCCACTTCGAGAAGCAGGGCATCGCCCTCCTCGACGTCGACTTGGGCTCGCGTTTCTTCGCCGACGAGCTCGGTAGTGGCGGTGAGGGCGTCGAGCGGGTGGTCCTGGCCGCGCCGTCGTTCCCCGCCATCATGCAGAGCTTCACGGTGAGTGCCGAGGACGACGAGAACGGCGCCGGTGGTGACGGCGGGCTGGCTCCGGCCCTGGTGGCCGACTTCGCCCTCCGCCTCGGCCAGGCCCTGAAGCCCGTGCGGACCATGCGGACGTACCTGGAGGACTTCGTGAGCGCCATCCGGGACTGGGAGCCCGCGGCGGGCTCCAACGGGAAGCACACCGTCGAGGTCCATCCCCTCGTGGCCGCCATCCCGGGCTACCGGCTCATCTTCAAGGACTCGGCCGGAAATCCCCACCACGAGACGACGGTGCGCTACTCGAGCAACGGTGCGTCGCCGCCTCCCGAGGTCCCTTCGGCAGGGCTCGAGCCCTGGCCGTTCGGCGCCGACGCGGCATACGAGACCGTGTTGGGCTCCACCCGCGCTTTCCGCTCCATCGAGTCCCTCGAAGGGGTCTCGGAGGAGGGGGGCATGGCCCTTGTCCGAAGCGCGACCAGCCTCGGTTGGCCGCCGAAGGCCTTGGCTCGCGGGTTCGATCCCGCAGCGTTTGAAGGCCTCATCCAGCTCGGTGAGCTGTGGGCCCACCACAAGGCGGGCGCCATCCAGAGGCTCGCCCGCATGGGGTCCATGGTCGTCCACCACCTGGAGGCGATTCCGGAGCGACTCCGGTCGGCTTTCCGGGCCCGGAAGACCGAGGAAGGCACACTCTTCGACTTCGTCTTGGCGACCGAGGAGGGGGATCTGGTGGCCGAGCTGCGCGAGGTGCAGTTCGACACCCATGGTGCCTGACGGACGCGGCAACGGGAGCCCCCATGAGTAGCTTCGAGCCCATCGCCATTGTCGGGCGCGCCTGCGTGTTGCCAGGGGCCCTGACACCGGAGGCGCTCTTCGAGGCGGTCCGCGACGCCCGGGTCCTCATCGACGAGGCGCCCGACGGCGCCTGGGGCCTCGACTCCCGCCGGCTCATCGCCGAGCGCGCGCCTGGCCCGGGGGCCGAGCACGTGGTGAGCAACCGCGGCGGCTATGTGCGCGGCTTCGACGACGTCTTCGACGCCCCGGCGTTCGAGAAGAAGGTGTCGGAAGTCCGGCGCCTCGATCCCCTGACCCAGTGGCTCCTTCACTGCACGGCGACGGCACTCTCCGAGGCGGGCGTGGAGACGCCACCCCCGGGCACGGGATTCGTCGTGGGTAACCTCTCGTACCCCACCGTGGAGCATACCCGCTTCGTCGAGGACTTCTGGCTCGGGGAGGGAGACAATGCGCCCAAGCCAGGCCTGGCGGGCATCACGTCGGATCCCCGCAACCGTTTCTCGTCGGGTGGCCCGACGCACGTCGTGGCCCAGGCGTTCGGCCTCACGGGCGACGTCTTCGCCCTCGACGCGGCGTGCGCATCGTCGCTGTACGCCCTGGACATCGCCTGTCGCCGGCTTCGGGATGGGGAGTCGGACCTCATGCTCGCCGGTGGCGTGGCCCGGGCGGATCCCCTCTTCATCCACCTCGGCTTCACGGCCCTCAACGCCCTGAGCCGCAGCGGCCGCTCCCGCCCCCTCCACCGTGATGCCGACGGCCTTCTTCCAGCGGAAGGAGCCGGTCTCGTCGCGCTGAAGCGGTTGGACGACGCCATCGCCGACGGGAACCGGATCTACGGTGTCATCCGGGCCATCGGTCTCTCGAACGATGGTCGCCAAAGCGGCTTCCTGGCGCCGGCGACGGAGGGCCAGATCCGCGCCATGCGTGCCGCGTATGAGCAAACGGACGTGGGGCCGGCGGACATCGACTTCATCGAGTGTCACGCCACGGGCACCCCCCGGGGCGACACCGTGGAATTGGACAGCCTGGCGGCCATCTGGGGCGACGGACCCAAGCCCGCCATCGGTTCGCTGAAGGCCAACATCGGCCATCCCATCACCGCGTCGGGTGTGGCGAGTCTCCTCAAGGTCCTGAGTTCCTTCGAGGCGAAGCTCCTGCCCCCGACCCCCTGCGACGACCCGCTTCCGGCCATCGACGACTACGGCTTCCGTCTCCTGCAAGAAGCTGCCCCGTGGGAGAGCGAAGGCCCCCGTCGTGCGGCCATCAGCAACTTCGGCTTCGGTGGCAACAACGCCCACCTGGTGGTGGAAGAGTGGACGGGGGAGGCCCCGGCGACGTCCACGTCCCGGGCGTCGAAGTCCGGGGCGCCGGCGAGCCGGCTGGGGGACGCGGTCGTACCCGTCGCGGTCACCGGGATGGGCGTCATCGTGGGCAAGGATGTGGGACTTCCGAGCTTCGTGCAGCGTCTCGTGGGGCCCGAACACGGGGGGGATACGGTCACCGATGAGATCGTCCTGGCCATGGCCGACCTCGGCTTCCCGCCCAACGACCTTCAGGAGAGTCTGGCACAGCAGTCCTCGATCCTCGCCGTTCTGGACGAGGCTCTCGCGCAGGTGGGGGAGGTCGATCGCACGCGCACGGGCGTCTACATCGGCATGTGCGTGGACCCCGAGGCGGCCCGTCACGGTCTCCGCGTGCGGCTCCGCGAGCTCCTCTCCGAGGATGCCGATCAGGACGGCTGGCGCGACGTGAACGCCCGCTCCGCTCGCCACCTGACGGCGGCGGGGGTCATCGGGTGTATGCCCAACATTCCCGCGAACCGCGTACACGCCCGCCAAGACTGGACGGCGCCCGGCTTCACCGTGGCCGGCGAGGAGCTTTCAGGCCTCGACGCGCTCAAGCTTGCCGTGCGTGCCCTCCGGTCCGGCGAGATCGATGCCGCCGTCGTCGGCGCATCGGACTTCTCCCACGAGCCCGCCCACGTGGCGGCGGCCGAGGCGGTCCTGCCGGGGGATCGCCAGAAGCCCGGTGATGCGGCCGTGGCTCTCGTGCTCATGCGAGAGGACGTGGCACGGGAGAGGGGTGTCGACGTCTTCGCCACACTCGACGACGTCATCGAGAACCCTGAAACGGTGACGAACCGTGGACCTGGGGCGCTGGTGGGAGTGGACCTCCTGGCCGAGGCGGGGGAGAGCCAGGTCACGCGGCGCTTCGGTCACGCCCACGGTGCCTCGGGACTCCTCCACCTGGCTGCTGGCGTCGTCACCGCCCACCTGGGCGCGAAGTTGGACCGCGAGGGAGCCTGGCCCGCGCCGCGACCCCTGGACGGTGCCCATACCCGCGTAGACGTGGAGGCACATTCCGGCCTGCGCCGGCGTGTAGAGCTCCGTGCGCCTGTGCGGGCTTCTCCCTTCCTCGCTCCGGTAGACGCGCCGATCTTCCGGTTCTACGCCGCCGACTCCATGTCGGCCCTGGCATCGTCGTTGGTCGACGCGGTGGACCCGGCGACAGCGAAGAGCGGCGGCACGCTCGCGTCGGCTGGCGACGGATCGCTGCGGCTGGCGCTGGTTGCCTCGAGCGAGGAGGAACTCGCCCGCCTGGCGACACACGCCCGAGCCGAGCTCTCCTCGGGCCGTGAGCCAACGGCTCCCGGTCTCTTCTTCGGGACGGGTGCCACAGAAGGTGAAGTGGCCTTCTGCTACACCGGCGCTGCCGCCGCATACCCTGGTGCGGCCCGGGATCTGCTGCTCGCGTTCCCCGAGATCGGCCACAACCTCTGCGTCCGTTTCGCCGGGACGCCCAAGCTGGCTGCGGATCTGTACGGCGAAGACATCACCGGCTTCTCGCCGGCGACACAGCTCACCGGCTCGTCCTTCGTCTGCCAGGCCCACACGCAGTTGACCCGGTCCATTCTCGGCATGCGCCCCGAGGTGGCCCTGGGGCTCTCGTCGGGTGAAACCAACTCTCTCATGGCCTTCGGGGTCTGGAACGACCTCGATGCTATGCTGGCCGAGATCGACGACTCGGAGATGTACGTGAACCAGCTCACCGCCGAGTGCCGGGCGGCCGCCGAGTATTGGGGGCTTCCCGACGGGGAGCTTCCGGATTGGCGCAACTATCGCATCGCCGCGCCGCTGGAGATCATCGAAGAGGCGATGGAGGGTGAGGATCGGGTCTACGTCACCGTCATCCATCACTACGAAGACGTCGTCATCGGTGGAGACGCCGCGGGCTGTGAGCGGGTGGTGGAGAAGGTGGGACGCAACAAGGCCATCGACCTCGGTCTGGACATGGTCGTCCACTGCGCTCCATTGAAGCCTTTCGAGAAGCGGTGGCACGAGATCCACGAGCGCGACACCCATGACGTGCCCGACGTCCGCTTCTACACCAACGCGGGGAACCGGGCGTACGTCCCGACCCGTGAGGCCGCCGCCGACGCCATCACCCAGCAGGCCGTCGACCCCGTCGATTTTCCCAAGACCGTCGAGCAGGCCTACGCCGACGGCGTCAGGGTCTTCATCGAACACGGGCCGAGGGCCATTCTCACCGGAGCCATCGCCCGCGTCCTCGGCGATCGCCCTCACCTGGTCGTCGCCCTGGATCCCCATGGCGGCGCCGGCCTCGAGCCACTGGCCCGCTCCGTGGCCAAGCTCTGGACGGCGGGCATCCCCATGGAGCTCGACCGCTTCGTCGCCCGCCTCGCCGACCTCCACGAAGGCGCGAAGCCTCTCCCGGAGCCGAACGGTGCCCTCCTTCGACTCGCCGCCCATGCGCCGGACATCGTCTGGCCCGACAGCTTTGCACCGCACATGAACGACCAAACTCGAGCGCCGGACGGACAGCACATGGCACCCCCACCCACCTCGGGCTTCGGCTACGACGTGGCGAGGCAATTCACCGGGGCGGCCGGCGACGTTGACGTGGCGGCCGGGGCGGTCCCTGCCGGGCCTGGGCAGGCGGTCGCAGGTGGGGGCAACGGACCAGGTGTCGGTAGTGCCCCGGCGGAGAGCGTGGCCTGGAGCGGTCGCGGCGACGGCAGCAACGGTGGTCGGCCAGGCGGGAGCGAGGGATCCATGGCCGGCCCCGCGGACGATCCCGCGCTGCAGCTCTTCCAGCAGGTCGCCCGTGCCCACGAGGATTTTCTCCGGGAGCAGAAGGAAGTCCACGAGCGCTTCCTGGCGTTGAGGCTCGGGGGAGCTGCTGCTCGGTCGACGCTGTCCACGCCGTCGGCCCGACCCACGAAGATGGGCAGCTCCGCCGACCCGGCCTCGTCCACCGCGGCGGCGGCGGCGCCCTCGGTCCCACTGCGAGCGACGACGCCGTCAACCGATCCGACGCCGCCGTCGGCGGCTCCGTCCACGCCATCGATGGGTCCGTCGGTGCCGATGGTTCGTGAGCCGGCTCCCGACAGAACCGGGCCAGCCGTGGAGGCGGCCGGATCCTCCGCCCAACCGGCCAGCGAAGCGACCGGGCCGAGCAAGGCCGGCCGGCCGAAGGGACCCAAGGCCGTGGACGGCCCTCCGAGCCCTGTTATCCCCATCGCGCCGCCCATCGATCGCGACGCAATGCCGGCAACGCCCTGGCTCGATCGGAAGGCTCTGGAGATCCACGCCGGTGGCAAGATCTCCGAGATCTTCGGTGAGCTCTTCGAGCAGCAGGACGGCTACGCCCGCCAGGTCCGCATGCCCGAGCCACCCCTCCTCTTCGCCGACCGTGCCCTGACCATCGAGGGCGAGCCCGGTACCATGAAGAAGGGCCGTGTGGTCACCGAGACCGACGTCCAGGAAGGCGCCTGGTACCTCCACACCGGCCGCATGGCGCCTGGCGTGGTCATCGAGTCGGGTCAGGCCGACCTGCTCCTCATCTCCTGGCTAGGCGCGGACTTCCTCAACAAGGGCGACCGTGTCTACCGCCTCCTGGGCTGTGACTTGACCTTCTTCGGCGAGCTCCCCGCCCCCGGCGAGACGCTCACGTACGATATCCACGTCGACGGGCACGCGAAGACCGGAGACGTACGCCTCTTCTTTTTCCACTACGACTGCTACGTCGGTGATCGCCTCCTCATCTCCGTGCGCAACGGACAAGCAGGCTTCTTCACCGACGAGGAGTTGGCCGGGTCCGGTGGCGTCCTGTGGAGCGCGGAGGACGACGAGCCGGACCCCGACGCACGCCTGGATCCCGCTCCGATCCTCAGCACCAAGCGCAGCTTCAGCGAGGAGGAGGTTCGGCAGTGGGTGGAGGGTCGGGCGGACCTCTGCTTCGGCGAGGGCTTCGAGATGGCCGCGGTGCATACGCGGACGCCGACGCTTCCCGATGGCCGCCTGAGGCTCATCGACCACGTCCCCGAGTTCGACCCTCGAGGCGGACCGTGGGGGCGGGGCTACTTGAGGGCCGAGGCTCATGTGCCCACCGACGCCTGGTTCTACGAGGGCCACTTCAAGAACGACCCGTGCATGCCGGGCACCCTCATGGCCGACGCCGCGACGCAGGCGTTGTCTTTCACGATGGCGGCCATGGGCTTCACCGTCGGTCGTGACGGATGGCGCTTCGAGCCTGTCCCGGGTCAGATGGCTCGCTTCCTCTGCCGTGGGCAGGTGATTCCCGACGGACCCCACACCCTCGAGTACGAGATCTTCATCGAGGACGTGGTGGATGGCGACGAGCCCGAGGTCTACGCGTCACTCCTCTGCAAGAGTGATGGCTTCAAGGTGTTTCAGTGCCGCCGCTTCGGACTCCGGCTCGTACCCGATTACCCCCTGACCACGAAGCGCGAGTATCTGGAAGGCTTCGACGGGCCGCGGCTGGTGGGCCCGGGGGACAGCGACGTCCGGGGCGACTACGAGGCGCTGCTCTCCTGCGCTTGGGGCAGGCCCAGCGATGCCTTCGGGAAGATGTTCACCAAGTATGACGGGGCGCTGAAGTGCCCTCGCCTGCCCGGTCCACCGTACCACTTCATGAGTAGCATTGTGGAGGTCGACGTGGAGCCTGGTTCGGCCAAGGAAGGCGGAACCCTCATCTCCACCTTCGACGTCGACCCGGAGGCGTGGTACTTCGAAGAAGGGCAGGGATACATACCCTTCGCCGTCATCGTCGAGGCACTGCTTCAGCCGTGCGGCTGGTTCGCCTCGTACCTGAACTTCTTCAAGGACACCGAAGGCGACGTCGCGTTCAGGAATCTCGACGGCGAGGACTGCATCCTCCACAAGCCCATCGGGCCCGACATGGGCACGTTGAAGCTTACGACCAAGCTCACTCGCGCCGCCAAGGCCGCCGGTACGAGCATTGTCTTCTTCGAGGTGACGTGCGAAGACGACGAGGGTCTCGTGATGACGCTCACCACGGACTTCGGCTTCTTCAGCCCGAAGATCCTGGAGGCCCAGAAGGGGCTCCCCATGACCGACGAGATGCGGGCGCGACGGGACGAGCCGTCGCCCACGCCCGCCATCTCCCTCGTGGATGGTGGCGGAGAGCTGGCCCACCTCCCAAGCATGGCAAGCGGGAGGATGCGCATGCTCGACGAGGTCACCGGCTTCTGGCCCGAGGCCGGAGAGTCCCGGCTCGGCCGGATCCGCACCTATCAGCGGATTCACGCAGACTCCTGGTACTTCAAGGCCCACTTCTACGAAGACCCGGTCCAACCCGGCTCGCTGGGCCTCGAGGCATTGGTCCAATCGGCGCGCGCCCTCATGCATCTCAAGGGTTGGCTCGACGACATCGAGAATCCCGTGTGGGAGCATCCCATCGTCGACTTCCCGCTGGCGTGGAAGTACCGGGGACAGGTCGTGCCACGGAATGACGAGGTCGTCACCGAAGTCGAAGCCCTGGAAGTCGACGTCGTCGAGGGCGAGTCGGTGACGGTGAAGGTCTTCGGCACCCAGTGGGTAGACGGCCTCCGCATCTACGAGGTACCGTCCTTCGCCATCCGGGTGCGTTCCGGAACGTCGTGACCCCCAGCCGGACCTCGCTTCCCCGGTCCCTTCCGGAGGACGGGGTCGTCGATGTCTGGATCCTCGACCTGACTGCACCATGGTGCGACGGCCTGGCAGATCGAGGGATCACGTCGGACGCGGAGCGGAAGCGAGCCGACCGGATGGCGACGGACAAGCTCCGGCGACGGTTGCTCGCCCGCCGGTCGGCCATGCGGTACGTCCTTGCCCACTACCTCCGACGCGACGCCGCGGAAGTGGAGGTGGTGACGGCGCCCGGTGGCAAGCCGGTGCTCGTTCCTGCCGAGGGCGTGACTTTTCCGTTCTCCGTCGGACATTCGGGCGATCTGTACGGCGTCGCCGTCGGAGCCTCGACGAGCATCGGCTTCGACATCGAGCGGCGGAGGACGGTCCCGAGGGCCGACGGAATCGCCACCCGCTGGTTCGATGCGGGGGAGGCCCAGGCCCTGGAGGGTCTTGAGGGCGAGGCGCTGGAAAGGGAGTTCATGCGCATCTGGACGGCCAAGGAGGCGTTGGCCAAGCGGCACGGGGCCGGCCTTCGGCTCATGATGCGGGGCGACATGGAGGAACTGGACACCGAGGCCGCCGCGTCCGAGGGTCGGCTGAGATGGCTTCTGCCCCGGGAGGAGTACCACGTGGCGGTTGCGAGCACCGACCCCATCCGTACGGTGCGCCTGGTCATGCCGGACGATGACGAGTGGATACGATGACGAAACGCCCGCAATGATGACGGAGGGGAATCGCCCGGTGTCTGAGCTCGATCATCTCGTCTACGCCGTCCTGGATCTGGGCGAGGGCGTAGCCGCCATGGAGGAACTCCTTGGAGTCCCTGCCTCTCCCGGCGGGCAGCACCTCGGCCTGGGGACCCACAACCGGCTCTTCGGTCTCGCCGACGGCGCTTATCTGGAAGTGGTCGCCCCCGACCCGGACCAGCCCGCACCGTCCCGGCCCCGTTGGTTCGGCCTCGACGCGCTGCAGGAACCCCGGATGGCGTCCTGGTGCATACGGGCAGGCGACCTCCGGGAGGCCATCGAGACGACACGGCGCGCCGGTCTGGACCTTGGCCAGCCGACGAGTGGTTCGCGGAAGCGTCCCGACGGCTCCACGCTCGCGTGGACCTTCACCGATCCCTGGTCGGATCGAGCAGGGGGGGTGGTCCCCTTCTGCATCGACTGGGGAGGGGGAGCGCATCCGTCGGACAGCCTTCCTGCGGAGTGCGCGTGCCTGGAGGTTCGGCTGGAGCACCCCACGCCGGCCGATGTCCAGGACGCGCTCCGTGCCCTCGGCCTCGACACACCGGTGTCGAAGGGCCATGCTCCCCGCGTCATCGCCCGCATCCAGACCCCCGACGGAATCGTGGAGTTGTCATGACTATTCGCCTCCTCCGTGCGCGTGTTCGGCGCCCTGCCCTCGTCGTCGCAGCTCTCGCCGCCGGCTTCGCTCTCGCTGGCGGCCTTGCACCTGCCGATGCCCAAGCAGGTGCTGCTACCGAGGCGGAGCTGCCTCAGGTGGTCGTCCTCGCCACGGGGGGCACCATCGCCAGCACGTACGACGAGGAGATCGGGGCGCTCCGGGCGGCCCTCACCGGAGACGAGATCGTGGAGGCCGTCGAGGGGCTTTCCGAGATCGCTGACGTGTCGGTGGAGCAGATCGCCAACGTGAACAGCCGGGACATGACGCCGGAGATCTGGATGCGCCTATCCCGTCGAGCCAACGACCTCCTCCAGCGACCCGAAATCCGAGGGGTCGTCGTAACCCACGGGACGGACACTCTGGAGGAGACGGCGTACTTCCTCGACCTGACCGTGACGAGCGACAAGCCGGTGGTGGTCGTCGGTGCCCAGCGGGCGCCCACCATGTGGGATACCGACGGTCCCAGGAACATGCTCGACGCCGTCCGGGTCGCCGTGTCCGCCGAGGCCGTGGGGATGGGGGCCATGGTCGTCATGAACGGTCAGATCAATGCCGCTCGTGAGGTCACCAAGACCAACACACTCGCCGTGGAGACCTTCCAGACGCTCGACTTCGGCCTCCTCGGCGTCGCGGATCTGGACGCTGTCCGTTTCTACCGGGCGCCCACCCGACGGCAAACGGTCGCCGTCCCGGACGGGACCGAGCTCCCCGACGATGTGGTCATCATCTCCCAGTACGCGGGCGCCGACGCCCGTGGTCTGGAGCTGCAGTTCGAGGCTGGGGAATTGGACGGCGTCGTCGTCTCCGGGCTGGGTCTCGCACACGTCAGCTCCCCAACACTGGACGTGTTGCGGAAGGTGCGCGCCGCGGGCATTCCCGTTGTGGTCTCCTCGCGCGTGACGACGGGTCGCATCGTGCCCCTCTACGCCAACAACGTCGACCTCCTGGACATCGGGGTCGTCCAGGCCGACAACCTCAGCCCGTGGAAGGCCCGGGTCCTGCTCATGGTGGCCATGACGCGCACCACGGACCCCGACAGAATCCGGGACTACTTCCGCCGCTGATCGCGGACCCGTCATGGCCACTCCGGACCAGGACCTCGCGGACGTTCTCGACGTCCTGGACGCCATGCTGAACGGCACCGTTCGGGGCCAGATCCTACACGGCATGCGGTCCCGAGGAGACGTTTCCGACTGGATGGGGCGCCTTCGCGGCGCGATGTCGGACCACCGCTTCATCGCGGGAGATCGGCGGTTCGACCTGGCTCCCGCGGTGCGACGACTGGACGTTCGAACCCGCAAGGACGGGTTCCGTGTTCTTCACTCCTGGAACCATCGCACCCACGCCTTCACCGAGGACGTGGTGCCTGTCCTCTTGATCGACTTCTTTCTCCGAGCGGGACCCGAGGACCCCGATGGTGGGATCGTCCTCGGCATCCTCCTGGACTACTATTTCCTGCATCTTCTGGCCCTGTGCGCGATGCGGGCGTGGGATGCCGACGACCCCGACGCGGCGCTGGCCCGTGTTCAGGAGCTGCTCGAGGCCCTTCAGGGTGAGGACGGGAGCGGCCACCACTTCGTCGGCGATGCCGAGACCCTGCTCATCTACGCTCTGAGCCAGTTCCATCCCGAGGAGCAGGCGTACGAGCGGATCATCGCCCGCGTGGCTGAACTCGGAGACGACCGACGGCTGGCTTTCGCCAGGGTGTCGGCTCCGGTACTGAGCGCTCATCTCCGATGGGGCTTCTGGCTGATGTACGGTCGCGACGTGGTGCGGATGCGGGCGGACAACGTCGGCGACTATCCATGGCTCCTCGAGTCCGTCTTGACGTTGCTTCGTGGATGGGTCGAGGCCGACAAGAGCGACGCGCCCGAGGAGGTCCGGGCAGACATCGCCGAAGCCCTTCTCCAGGGCCTCGCTGCCGATCCCTGGGCCTTCGCGGGGAGCCGCCCGCCTGCTCTCGCGGGGCACACACGTGCTTACGACGAGGTGCGGGCACTCCTGCGGAGCCACGGCCAGCGTCTGCTGGATGACCTGGAGCGGCACCGACCGACCAAGACCGAGTACGCCCCCCTGGCGTTCCACTTCAACTTCCCCCACAACGCGCTCATTGCAGTCGTGACGCTGGCACTGCTCGAAGGGCGTCCACAGCCCCTTCCCCTCAACGCACTTTTCACCCGGCATTTGGACGACCTGCCCGGAGGGGAAACCCAGGAGGGTCTGGCCAGGACCCTCATGGCGTTTTCACAGGGGAGCCCCGACCGTTTGGGCCATCGTGGAGCGGTTCTCGTGGCCTACGACCCTCTCTCGGCGATGCGCTCGTACTCCATGACGACCAAGGCGCTGCGAGAGGCCTTCGCCGAGCCCGAACCGGATCCTACCTGATCCGAACGCCGCTCCTGCGCAGGACGGCTCGCACCCTCGCTTCCAGCCGTTCCGGTTCCACCGGCTTGACCAGGAAATCGTCGGCGCCGGCCTCGAGAAGCTCGAGTTCGTCGCGCGGGTTCTCCGAGTTGGTCAGCACGATGACGGGGAGGGCCTGGGTCGAAAGCTGTTGCCGGATGATGTGGATCAGCTCTTTGCCGTCCATTTCCGGCATGAACAAGTCCATCATCACCAACGAAAACGCCTCGTCGCCAGACTCGATGATCGCCTGGGCCTTCACGCCGTTCGCCATCTCGAGAACCTCGAAGCCCATGTTGCCCAGCACGCTGGCGACGAGCTTTCGATCCTGTTCTTCGTCGTCCACCACCAGAATGGGTCCGACCTCATCGGCTTTCTCATCCCGGATGGGGACCACGCCCAAGACTCGCTCCAGCTCCTCGACGGTCGTCTCCCCACGAGCCACACGTTCGAGTCCGACCTCGGCGAACGTCCGCATGCCGTCGGCCTGGGCGGCTCGTAGAAGCTCGGCGTCGTTCGGGTCTCGACTCAGAACCGCCCGCATCTCTCCGGTGACGAGGAGGACCTCGGGAATCGGGATCTGCTCCTTGTACCCGGTTCCGGCGCATGCCTTGCAGCCGACGGCCCGCTTCACCGGCGCGATCCCCAGGACCGATGCCAGCTTCGCCTCCCGTGACTTGGCGTCACGCTCCGGGTCGAAGGGGCGAGCGCAGTCCTGGCAGAGCCTGCGGACCAGACGGAGGGAGATCACCGCGTGGAGGGACTCGGCGAGGCGTCCGGCCGCCAGCCCCATGTCGATGAGGCGTCGCACCCCCGACACGGCGTCGGAGGTGTGAACCGTGGCGAGGACCTTGCGACCGGTGATCGCCGTACGGAGGGCTATCCTGGCTGTAGCCAGGTCACGGATCTCACCCGCGTGGATCACGTCGGGGCTCCGATCCAGTAGCTGGCCCAGGGTCTCGGCGAATGAAAGGCCGGACGACGCGTCGTACTTGATCTGCGTCACTCCGGGGACGACCAGTTCCGGGCGACCCTCCAGGGAGATGACGCTTTCGTTCTTGAGCTCGGCGAGTGCGGCGTAGATGAAACTCGTGGTGCCCGAGCGGGCCGGCCCCGTGACCACGACGAGTCCCTCCTTCCTAGCCAGGATCTGCTGGATCTTCTGAGCCTCCAGACCCGCGAAGCCGAGGCCGTCGATGGTCGGGACCTCGTAGGGATCGAGGATGCGTACCGAGACCAGTTCACCGTCGGGGGTCGGGGTCGTGAGGAGGTGCGCCCGCTTCTCGACCTCCGGGCTGATCTGTACCGGGATGCCGTCGTCCGGGTTCATCCCCGGCTGATCGAAGGCCAGGTGCTTCAGGCGCGCCACCAGGCGCGAGTGGGCAGTCGAGGGCAGGGGGACGACCTGCTGTAGCACTCCGTCGATGCGGTAGCGCACGCGCCCCTGCTCGTGGCCGGGCTCGATATGGATCTCCGTCGCCCGGTATCGAACCGCTTGCTTGAGGATGACGTCCGCCAGCTTCACTACGGACGGGTCCTCGAGCTCGAAGCTCGTGAACATGCCCTTGCCTTGGTTCGTGACCACCTGGAAGTCGCTGTCGGCGACCTGGGCGACCAGGGTCTGCAGTGCATTCTTCGGGGCGCGGGCGGGGGCGTAGGCACGCTCGAGCGTCCGGGCCAGGGCAGCCGGGCTCGCCAGCATGAAGACCGGCTTGCGGCTGGCGTGCGCCACGATATCCCGATGGGCCGCTCTGTTCGCAGGATCGGAAGTGGCGACGACGATGGTGTCGGCCGTCGTACTGAGAGGGAGGATCCCGTAACGGCGGGCCACGGCCTCCGGAATCATCTTGACGGCCTGCGGATCGTACGTGTCGACGTCGGCCACGCCGATTCTGAAGAAGCCGGCAATCTTCTTCGTGAACTGCGTGTCCTGCAGCTTGCAGTGGGCCGCCACCTTGGGCCACGCCTGACGGAGGGCGGCGATGTCGGGCCGTCGGGGCAAGGGAAGATCGAGGCCGGCGTGGGCCGCGACGTCTTTCAGCCAGTGGTTGGACGACGATTGAGACATGTGCGTACGCGGAGGGCTCATGGGCGGGCGCCTAACTTAGCGCTTGGACAGCGGGGTGTGTCCACCCTTGGACCTTCAAGGATATGCGCCGCAGGCATGGGTGGGGTCCGGACACCATGTGTGCAACATCGGGGGAGGTGGGCGTCTACACCTCTCGAACACGGCACGAGCACCCCGGGGGGAGTGCAATCCACGTAGAACCGGAGGTAGCCCCCATGAGACGCCTACTCGTCATCGCAGCCAGTCTGACCGTCCTTTCCGGAGCGACCGATGCGCCGGTGACCCCGCCTCTGCCGGCGGACGCCGATGCGACGGATACGCCCCTGACCTCGACCCGTCTCCTTCAGGAGGCGCCGCGGGACCGTTCCACGGCGCAGGAGAGGGAGTCGGTCTCCATCACCGTCTACAACCAGAACTTCGGACTCGTCCGCGAGGTCCGGAGTCTCGACCTTTCCCGCGGCCTCGCCAACGTCGAATTCGCCGACGTTGCTTCCGGGATCCAGCCGGAGACCGTCCACATCCGGCCACTGAGCGATGGGCGCTTCGCCGTCCTCGAGCAGAACTACCAGTTCGACCTGTTGAGCCCCCAGAAACTTTTGGAGAAGTACGTGGGGCGCACGGTGAACGTCTACCGCACGAATCCGCAGACGGGTATCGACGAGGTCGTCGAGGCCGAGGTGCTGTCGGTGAACGGTGGGCCCATCCTCCGCATCGACGGAGAGATCACCTTCAACTACCCGGGGCGCTTCGGATTCCCGGAGTTGCCGGACAACCTCATCGCCGAGCCGACGTTGCTCTGGCGCCTGGATACGGCGGGTGGGCGACAGCAGGTGGAGGTGACGTACCTCACCAACAGCCTGAACTGGAAATCCGACTACGTCATGGTTCTCGACGAAGACGATAGCGCGGCGTCACTCACCGGTTGGGTGACGCTCATGAACCAGAGTGGCACGTCGTACGAGAACGCCCGTCTGCAACTCGTGGCGGGTGACGTGCAGCGTGTGCAGGGCAACATGGCTCCTGAGGCCGCCCGCATGCGTGCCATGGAGATGGCCATGGCTGCCGACGCCGCCGGATTCACCGAGGACGCCTTCTTCGAGTACCACCTGTACACGCTCGGCCGTCCGGCCGATGTCATGAACAACGAGCAGAAGCAGGTCACGCTTCTCGAGTCCGACGAGTTCGGCGTCGCGAAGCGCCTCATCTTCCCGGGTGCACCGGCGCACTATTACCGTGGGCAGTACGGCCAGGTCACCTCGAACCAGAAGGTGGGCGTGTTCCTCGACTTCGAGAACAGCGAGGACAATGGTCTCGGGATGCCGCTACCCAAGGGCACCGTTCGGGTCTACAAGCGTGACGGGAACGGCGCCCAGCAGTTCATCGGTGAGGACCTCATCGACCACACGCCGCGCAACGAGGAGCTCCGCATCAAGATGGGTGAGGCCTTCGACGTGGTAGGCGACCGCCGCCAGATGGATTACCGGGTCATTTCGAGCTGCGTCTCGGAGAGCACCTGGCGCGTGGACCTCCGGAACCACAAGGACGAGGATGTGGAAGTGATACTCGTCGAGCCGGTGGGCGGTGACTGGGAGATCATCTCCTCGACCCACGCCTTCGAGAAGATCGACGCATGGACCTTCACCATGGTGCCCGAGGTCGAGGCCGACGGCGAGACGCGAGTGGAGTACCGGGTGCGAGTCCGCTGGTGCTGATAGGCTTCCCGGGACGCTCCGCCTGAGGTTCCGGGAGCGGCGCCGCCCCGTCGGGGCCGGCGCCGCTCTGCCTTTTCGGTGTGGTCGGTAGGAGGCGGGAGGACGAGGCACCGGACCGTCGCCGCGGCGGCGCAGAGCAGCGGCTCGGGACCCGTCGACCCCTGGCGCGACCGCGCCGTCACCGGCATCTTGCCGAGCTTCTGAAACCCAAAGCTTTGCAGATGAGGATTGGAATGTCGCGATCGATTTCCCTCCCGACCCGATTGCTGGCCCTGGGGGCTTTCGCCCTCTACGCCGGCGCTTGCGGAGACGCGACGGGCAGCGCGAACGGCGACCGGGCCGACGGTGTCACCACCGGCGGTGACTGGGCCGTCATCACCGGCAACCTCGCCGGGCAGCGCTACAGCGATCTGGATCAGATCAACCCGAGCAACTTCTCCAACCTGGAAGTGGCGTGGCAGTACGACGCGTCGCACCTGGGTTCGGTGAACGCCCGCTCGACGCCCATCTACGTCGACGGCATGCTCATCAACGTCCACAGCGAATACCGGACGGTGGTGGCGACCGACGCGGGCACGGGTGAGGAGATCTGGACGTACACCGAGCCCGAGACCTTCCGGTGGGCCTACTCCATGCGGAAGAACCACGGTAAGGGCGTCGCCTACGCGAACATCGACGGAAACGACGTCGTCTTCCTCATCTCGCCGGCCTTCTTCCTCCACGCCATCGATGCTCACACGGGCGAGCACATCGAGGACTTCGGCGGCTCCGTGGACATCGAGGGCTTCCCCGAAACGGGCGTCGTCGATCTGCTGGGTCCAGACGGACTCGGATACGACTACGACGACGCGGCAGAGGGTATTCCTCTCGAGCAGGGCTACATCACCAGCTCGTCCCCGGCCCTGGTGGTCAACGGCGTCGTGGTCGTGGGCAACTCGGCGGAGCAGGGCTACAACCAGACCCGTACCGAGAATATCCCCGGCGACATCCTCGGCTACGATGCCCGCACGGGTGAGAAGCTCTGGAAGTTCGACGTGATTCCCGAGCCCGGCGAGTTCGGCCACGAGACGTGGGAGAACGACGCATGGGAGTGGACGGGCGACATCTCGTCGTGGGCGCCGCTGTCGGCGGACCCGGAGCTGGGCCTCGTCTATGTACCGACCAACGGAGCCACCCAGGACTATTACGGTGGCTTCCGTCCCGGCGACAACCTCTTCAGCACGAGCCTCATCGCCCTGGACGTCGAGACCGGTGAGCGGGCCTGGCACTACCAGCTCGTGAAGCACGACATCTGGAACTACGACACACCCCAGGTGCCCGTGCTCGCCGACGTCATGATCAACGGGGTCGAGACGCCCGTCGTGGCTCAGGCCACGAAGCAGGCCTTCCTGTACGTCTTCAACCGCGAGACCGGTGAGCCCATCTGGCCCATCGAGGACCGTCCGGTGCCTCAGTCGCTGGTGCCGGGTGAGAAGATGCCCGAGACGCAGCCCTTCCCCACGAAGCCGGCTGCGTACGACATGCAGGGGCTGAGCGAGGACGACCTTATCGACTTCACGCCGGAGCTTCGCCAGAAGGCCATCGAGGCCCTGGAGGATTTCCAGATCGGGCCGCTCTTCCTGCCGCCCCTCCACCGTGACAACGACATCGGGAAGGTGGCGGCGCTCTGGTGCCCCGCGGACGTCGGCGGAACCAACATCGACGGTACCCCGGCCTTCGACCCGGAGACCGGCATCATCTATGTGCCTTCGCAGAAGGGGTGCAGCGCCCGGATCCTTATTCCCGGACCCGAGAAGGACGACGGTGGTGTGGCCGAGGACCTGACGGAGCAGCCCACCGGAACGTCCATCACCGAGTGGGTGCCTGGTCCCTCGGCGAGCCCCGGCCGAATCGACGGGCTTCCGTACTGGAAGGCGCCGTACAGCAAGATCACCGCTATCGATCTGAACACAGGCGAGCACCTCTGGTGGACGCCCATCGGCGATACGCCCAGCTACGTCCTCGAGCATCCTGCCCTGCAGGGCCAGCCCGATCCGAAGACCGGGAGTGGCCGTCAAGCGGCCATGTTCGCCACGCCGAGCATGCTGGTCTACGCCGGGTACGACAGTGAGAACGACCCGATGCTCTTCGCCGTGGACAAGGCGACGGGCGAAGAGGTGGGACGCGTGCCCATGCCGGACAACAACCGGTACGGCATGATGACCTACATGCACGAAGGCAAGCAGTATATCCTGGTGAACACCAACGGCGGGAACTTCACCCTGGCATTGCCCGACTGATCTGTCGCACGACGCCGGGACTCCCTGGAGTTACGGGCGCGTGCGGATGAAGGATGGGCGCGGGGTCCTCGGCTGAGCCGGGGGCCCCGTTTCTTCGAGTACCCCCGAACGGACCTCATCCCATGCCGATGCACCACCGCTCCACGGACCTCTCGGTGACGCTCATCTCTGCCGTCCTCTCGCTGCTTGCCGCGGCAGGCGGCGTTCAGGCCCAGGCCGCCGTCGCGCCTTGGGAGGTCGCTGTCGAGGCCGGGGAGACTGCTCCCGGGCAGCCCGTCGCGCGACTGGACATGACCACCTGGTCCATCGCGGCACTGGACCGGAATACCGGCGCCGTGGGCGTGGCCATGGCCTCGTGCGTTCCCGAGACCTTCGGTGACGGTGTCGCGGCCCTGGTGCCCGGCAAAGGCGTGGCGGCGGTCCAGGCGGCGTGGAATCTCGAGAACCGGAATCGGGTCTACGAACTGCTCCAGGCGGGACACGGAGCGCAGGAAGTCATCGCCCGGGTGACCGACGCTCTGGTGGACTCCATGACGGCCCGACGGCAGTACGGCGTCATCACCTTCTCGAATGACGTGGTGGAGATCGCGGGATTCACCGGAGACGGCGCCTCGGATTGGGCCGGGATCCATTCGGATCTCGGGATGGCGGTGACGGCTCAGGGCAACACGCTGGTGAGCGAGGAGGTCGTGGCAGGATCGTTGGAAGCGTTCCTACGCGATGAGCCCGGCCGCAACACCCTCGCCGATCGGCTCATGCGGGGACTGGAAGCGGGCGCCCATGCCGGCGGTGATATCCGGTGCAACCGCGATGGGATCACGTCTACGGCGGCCACGGCCGTTCTCCTGGTTGCTCGCGGAGACGATCCGCCGTACGCCACCGAGACCATCGGGATGACCGACCAGGGAACGGCCGGCGCTCCCTGGTTGGCTCTGTCCCACACCACGCCCCGCGAGGGCCCGAACCCGGTGACGGAGCTGCGCCGACGCTTCGACGAATGGCGCGACGGCGCGTGGACACGCTCGAGCGCGTACGAGGCTCTCTCCCCCCAGGTCCAGTCCTTCGTCACCGTACCTGAGTCGCACGTGGTGGTCCGGGACATCGTCCTCATCGACGGGACGGGGGGACCGACGCGGGAAGGAATGTCCGTGGAGATCCGCGACGGCGTCATCCAGCAGGTCGGATCCGTCGCCGAGGTGGGCGTCCCGGAAGGCGCCCGGATCATCGAAGGGGCCGGTCAGACGCTCATGCCGGGCCTGGTGATGCTTCACGAGCACCTCTTCTACCCTTCCGGCGAGCGGCGCTACAACACCAACGAAGTCTCTTTCCCGCCCCTCTACCTGGCGGGCGGCGTCACCACCATGCGGACGGGTGGTAGCGTCGACCCGTACACCGACCTGCGGGTCCGCCAGCATGTGGAAGAAGGGCGGATCGCGGGCCCCGACATCGATGTCACCGGGCCGTACCTGGAGGGCCCCGGCGGATTCGTGAGGGCGATGCCCCAGCTCTCGACGCCCACGGAGGCCCGCGACTTCGTGAACTTCTGGATGGACCAGGGCGTCACTTCGTTCAAGGCGTACAACCTCATCGACCGGGCGACGCTGGGTGCGGCCATCGAAGCCGCCCACGCCCGGGGCGCCAAGGTCACCGGCCACCTCTGCTCCATCACCTACCGCGAGGCGGCCGACCTGGGCATCGACAACTTGGAGCACGGCTTCTTCGCGGCCACCGACTGGGTCGAGGGCAAACAGCCGGATGTCTGTCCCCAAGGGGCCCGGCAAAGCTACCTGGATCTGGATCTGGAGAGTCCGGCCTTTGTCGATGTCATCGAGCACCTCATCGCCAACGACGTAGCCATCACGTCGACGTTGAACGTCGTGGAGCGCAGCGCCGAGGACCGGCCGCCGCCACCAGAGGGGGCCCGGGAGGCCATCCTGCCCCAGCTCCGGTCACGCATCATGGCCTCCCTCGCCCGGCCACGAAACGCGACGGGTACGGCGCTCCTGCAGAAGTACATGGCCATGGAGAAGGCCTTCTACGATGCCGGCGGGACGCTGGTGGCCGGGATCGATCCCACCGGCGGTGGGGACGTCGTGCCGGGGTACGCCAATCAACGCGCCCTGCAGCTCCTGGTCGAGTTGGGACTCACCGTGGAGCAGGCGGTGGAAGTCGCCACGCGCAACGGCGCTGAGTACCTGGGAGCAGGGGACCGGATTGGCACGGTTGAGGTGGGTAAGGACGCGGACCTGGTGCTCATGCGCGGGGACCCCCGCGACGAGCTGGACGCGTTTCGCAGGATGACCCTCGTCTTCAAGCACGGCGTCGGATACGACTCGGCGACGCTGTTCGACTCGGTGAAGGGATGGGTGGGCGTTCGTTAGGCGCCCTCCACCACTGGACACTCGTGGCCGACACGCTAATGTGGCGGCCCGGGAGGCTTCCGGTAGGACGGGACCTCCGAGCACGCATTCACCGAGAGGGAGACACCGACGATGGCCACCTATACCTGTGACAAGTGCGGCATGAGCGTGAACGTCTCGTGCGCGACCTGCGGGAAGCCTCTGGTCGACGGCACCATCACCACCGACGCCGGCGTGGAGG
Source organism: Longimicrobiales bacterium (assembly GCA_965229435.1). Classification (GTDB taxonomy): domain Bacteria; phylum Gemmatimonadota; class Gemmatimonadetes; order Longimicrobiales; family Gaopeijiaceae; genus UBA2589. The sequence continues at coordinate 687,011 of CBDDJE010000001.1, read as the reverse complement.
TCGAAGTCTCCAAGTGCCCCGATGGCCACGGCATGATCAAGTCGCCGCTGTGCTGCGGACAGGATATGGCCTGCGCCGTCTGATGACGCCTGCCTGACGACCCCGCGGCCCGGCCCGGTGCCGCGGTTCGGAAGCCCCCCCGAGGACGGGAGTCTCCTCGGGGGGCTTCGTGCGTCCTGGGGGGTGAGGCCGGTGTCCGGTTAGCGGTTGCCCCTGTTTCCGCTGCGTGAGCTTCCGCCGATGGGATCACCGGCCGGGAGTTCGAGGACCGGTCCGGGAACGGTGTTCTCGATGCGTAGCTGCCAACGCCGGATGTCGGACACGACGAGTCGCTCGTGCTCCGTCGGCGAGGCTTCGGTCTCTATGCGCTCGGCCAGCTCCTCGAGCGTCGCCGCAAGGATGGAGCGGACCGACGCCGGATTGTCGTCGCGGGCGGCCTGCTGCATGAGCTGGTCCACCACTGTGCGCTGTGTGGCGTTGAGAATCTCCCTCCGGTAGTCGTCGGCGGGCTCCGGGGCTCCCCAGGTGGCCTGCATGAGGCCGTGGATGACGTCCAGCAGGTCCGGGTAGTCGCCCTTGGTGCCGTAGTAGACCAGTCGTGCCATCCGCTGGGGTTGGAGGATCTCACCCACGGTGAAGGCGGCGGACGCCTCGGCCACGGCCAGGGGGTCGAAGATGAGCCCGGTGTGTCCGGCGAACTCCTCGCCCTCGTCGTGGCGGAAGGCCGGAGGGGGGATGAGCTCGACGACGTCGTCGGGCAGGGCCAGGAAATCGACGTCCAGCGTCTGGAGGACGGTCTCCAGGGCATCCCGCTGCTCCTCGGCCGGTACGACGGTGAAAGGCGTCTGGCCATCACCCCTCAAGGCGTAGCGGTAGTCGGCGCCGCCGAGGCTCTGGATGGCCGAACGGAGCTGAAACCGGTGGTGCATGTAGAGGGGCAGGAGGACGTACTCGAGGTTCGATAGTGGCTCACCTGGACGGATGGCGTTGGTACCGAAGCGCTCCAGCCCGAGGTTGCGCACCTCCATTTCCAGCTTGAGGTGGTCGACCAGATTCGAACCGTTGTCCCACACGCTGGCGTACTGATGCGCGGCGCCGATGAAGTTGTTGTTGGTGTGGCCCATGTAGATGAGGCCTTCGCGGATGCTCCTCTCGGCGATCTCCTCGAGTTCGGCCTCGACGTCGGCGCCGTCAGGGAAATCCCGGTACAGCCAGTCCGTCGAGAGCTTGTCGTACTCGCCGATGCGCTGAACGTAGGCGTCGGAAAGGTCGATCTCTCCGTTGGTGATCTGAACGTAGGGAGCCGGGTAGTCCATCACGCTCTCCCGGCCGTAGGCGCTGGCCATGTAGTTGTGGGGGAAGCCGATGGTGTGCCCGACCTCGTGGGCCGAAAGCTGCCTCACCCGGGCCAGCGCCATCTCCACCTGGTTCGTCGTCGGAGCGACCTGGGCCAGGTATTCGAAGACCGGGGCGTCGGCGAACTCTCCGCCGTCAGAGTCCTCGTCCTGCGAGATGCCCCCTGAGAAGGGAGGCACCATGCCCTGCGCGTGGAGGTAGTCCTGCCGGAGGCGGAGGCTGCCCAGGTTCACCACGCCACGGATGATCTCGCCCGTCCGTGGGTCGGTGACGGTGTTGCCGTACGAATAGCCGCGGGTTCGGCGGTGGGTCCAGTGGATGAGGTTGTAGCGGATGTCCTGGGGGTCGACGCCGTCGGGGAGGAGCTCCACGCGAAAGGCGTCGATGTAGCCGGCGGCCTCGAAGGCCTCGTTCCACCAGGCGGCCCCTTCGATGAGCGCGGAGCGGACCGGCTCCGGTGTCCCCGGGTCGACGTAGTAGACGATGGGCTCGACGGCCGGCGACCGCTCGGCGTTCGGGTTGGTCCGCTCCAAGCGATGCTTCGCGGAGAGGCGCACCCGCATGTCCTCGTCGATGGCCGTGGCGTAGTCGTACAGCGTCGGCCCGTTCACCCCGACGCGCGGGTCCGCGATCCGTGTCTCGAAGCCCGGTCCCGGGAGCTGGATGAAGGAGTGGTGTTGCCGGAGCGTCACCGCCTCCCCCGTGGCGGCCACGCCGTTGACCAGGCCTCCGGGATCGCGGGAGGTGAACGTCAGGATGGACTCGACTTCGGTGTTCTCGGGGAACGACTGGGTATTGGGGAGGTGGATGGCGCTCCGGTCACGGTCCAGGGTGAAGGTGCCCTGACCTCGGGCGCGGAGCTGGTCGATGACGCCGCGGGCGTCCCGGAGGAAGAAGGCCGTGGCATCGACGAGGATCCGCTCACCCGTTTCCGCGGCGACATCGAAGCCCCAGTGGACAGAAGGCGCGAAGGCGTCGCGCACGGCCTGCACCTCTGTGGGATTGTCGCTCTGGGCGACGAAGCGGTAGTTGGGCTCCATGAGGAGTACGCGGGGACCGACGCGTCGCGCCTCGAGGATATGCGTACCGCGAAGCTGCCCTCGGTCGATGCCCACCGGGTTCGAGCCGAGCCCAGAGCCCATGGATATCTGGTAGAGGAACTCGGTGTCGAGGGCCGGGATTTCCCAGAAGAGAGAGCCCGTGGCGTCGTCCCAGTAGAGGTCGAAGAACCCCTCCATTCGTTCCATGCCCTGGGTGTGGTTCTCGATGCTCGGGAGAGCATCCTGGGCGTGCGCCGGAGGCGTGGTGAATGCCAGCGAGGCGGCGATGACCGCGCCGAGGAGTCGGGTCTTCATGCGATGGGCTTCCTGCTGTGGGTCGTGACGTGCTGGCGGGGTGTCCAGGAGCGACGATCGCGCCGGGTCGAGGCAGAAAGGACGCTCCCACGAGCCCCCTCAGGGTGGCCAACGTAGGACGATCGGGCGTGGGGACAAGACGGAGGGCCCGCGGTAGCGAGTCCATGGGAGACGTTGCGACTTGACTGCGATGCCGGGGTAGCGTCCCTTGGGCCTCCCACCCTCAGGGAGGTGCGTTCAGCACCTCTAAGGAGACGCCCCATGCGTCTGATTCCAAGCATCCTTGTCCTGGTGTTGTTCCTCGGCCTCGTAAGTGTGATCGAGGCGTCCGCTCAGGGCCGTACTCTCACGATGGTCGTCCAGATGACACCTCAGTCCGGCTCCGAGCTCGCCTTCGAAGCCGCCCTGAGAGACCATATGGAGTTCCGGCAAATCCAGGGCGACACCTGGGAGTGGAACGTCTATCAGACGGTGATCGGTGACCGGGCGGGAAGCTACGCGCTTCGCTCCACCAACCACGCATGGGCCGACTTCGACAGGCTAGCCAGGCCATGGCGAGCCACTTCCTCACGACCGTCGCTCCTCTCGCCAAAGAGTCCCATTCGTCGATCGAGACCTCTCAAGAGGGGTTGCAGAACCTGCCGGAGAACATGGCGGACATGCGCGTTTTCGCCGTCGTGCGAGCACATCTCGATGCATCGGCTCAGCCGCAAGTGCAGGAATCCCTACAGGCGTACCATGAAGCACTGGTGGAGGCCGGGATCCACTACACCATCCTCTTCCCGATGGTTGGTGGAGATGACGGACCAACCATGACGATCGTCACCTTAGCCGAGAACTTCGCTGGCCTGGAAGAGCCGAGCCCCTCGATGGAGGAGATCCTCATGGAGACGCACGGTGAGGACGGCGTGCAGGAGGTGGTTCAGGGCTTTCTGGATGCCGTGGAGAGTTACCGCTCCAGCATCGTCGTCCTGAGGCCAGACCTGTCCGGGCTGGACGGGAACTGACTGGCCTCACGAGGCTCGGGACCCCACTTTCTCGACCCACAACTGTTCCGCTACGGGGGCGGCGGAGCCGGGATCGGCTTCACCGCCCGTCGTAGGGATCTGTCCGAGCAGCCAGAAAGGAAGACCCGATGAAGATCCGTTTCGCTCGCTACGCCCTTCTCGCAGCCGCTGCGCTCCTCCCGGTGGCGTGTGCTCCGGCAGCCGAGTCCTCTCCGAGCCAAGCCATGGGCGGCTCGGGCAATCCCATCACGGGAGACGGTGTGCCCAACCCGGCACCCACCGTGGTCCAGAACTGGGGTGAGCTCCCTGAGGGCCGTGAATGGGGGACGACGGCGGGAATCGACCTCGACCCCATCGACGGCCATATCTGGGCCTATGAGCGTTGTGGCTCGGGCGGACTGGGTAGCGGCGGTGTCGACTGCGACTCCAACCCCGTCGACCCCATCTTCAAATTCGACCGGAACACCGGCGAGGTACTGGCCAACTTCGGAGGCGGGTTGATGGTGGTGCCTCACGGAATCCACGTCGACAGCGTGGGCAACGTCTGGGTTACCGACTTCGCCGTAAACGAGGCGGGCACGAAGGGGCACCAGGTCCACAAGTTCAGCCCCGACGGGGAGCTCCTCATGAGCCTCGGCGTTCCCGGCCAGGCAGCAAGTGAACCCGGTCACTTCAACCAGCCCAACGACGTCATCACGGCCCCCGACGGCAGCATCTTCGTCTCCGACGGGCACACCGGTCAGAACCTCACCACCAACCAGGCCATCGCCGAGGGGCGTGAACGTGGCCTGACCGGCCGGATCATCAAGTTCGACGCCGAGGGCAACTACCTCATGGAGTGGGGCGAGATCGGCCTGGAGCACGGCCAGTTCCGCACACCCCACGCCATGGCCTTCGACTCCCAGGGTCGGCTTTGGGTCGCGGATCGAGGCAACCACCGCATCGAGATCTTCGACCAGAATGGGAATTATCTCGACTCGCGCTATATCTACGGTCGCATCAGCGGACTCTTCATCACCGGAGACGACATGGTGTACGCCATCGACTCCGAGTCGAGCCCCCTGAACCATCCCAACTGGCGCAACGGCGTCCGTATCGGGCCGGTGGCCGAGGACCGCGTGGTGGGCTTCATTCCGCCCTTCGAGCGTGACACCCGACTCTATCAGGGCACGGCGGGCGAAGGGGTGGCCGTCGACGCAGACGGCAACGTGTACGCGGCGGAGGGCCCCAACTCCCTCCGCTGGGCCGGTGGCGCGTTCACCAAGTACGAAGCAGGCAACTGAACCGAGGGGAGGCAACTCGCTGACCCCATTCCGTCGGCTGCGGCGGCCCCCGGACACGTGGATGTCCCGGGGGCCGGCGTGCTCTAGACGGCCTGCTCGTCGAGAACGTCGGAGCGATACCCCGTCAGGTCGGCATGGGCGCCACGCCCCTGGACGTTTCGCACCCAGGCGTCCCGCTCGTGTCGCACTACCGCCAGCTCCCAGGAGCAGGCTACGAGGGTCTCGGGCACCGGAAGGGTGAAGTCGTGGGGCCGCTCGAGGGGCGCGCCGGCCATCCGCCGATGCAGGAGGCATCGGTCCGTCCACCAGAAGACGAGCAGCCACACGGCGTCCTCGCCGGCGTGAACGATGGCGAAGGCTTCGCCGTGGAGGTGGGCGCCGGAGGCACCCTCCAAACCCTCGGTGACGGCTGGGGAGGACGCGCGCCCTCCCGGTACCGCGTCGGGCAACATCGCCGGAATCCCTTCTCGGGCCCTGGCCAGTACCTGCTCGGGACGCACGCTCCCGTGGGCGTCGATGGTGTAGATCTTGACCGACCATTCGTCGATCTCGTCGAGTCCGGCGAAAGAGACCCACCGAGTCGCGTACTCGGGGAACGGGCGAGTCGTCTGGCGCTCGGGACCACTCATCGGCCCTGACCGATTCCCGCCTCGCGCCACGTCCGGCTCATCCCTCAGATACTCCGGATGGCCCGTTTCACCAGGTTGGTGACCAACGGGATCTTGTAGCCGTTGTAGGCAAGTGGCTCGGCGCCCTTCACCGCCATGGCTCCTGCCGCGTCGACACCCTCCGGCGTCCGCGCGCGGCCACTCAGCCAACGCTCGACCTCGCGCATCCGTCTCGGGACGCACTGGACGGCTCCGCACACGATGCGGGCGTCATCGATGGTGATGCCATCGGTCCGGAAGGCGGCGGCTACACTCGCCAGCGCGAAGTCCCAGCTGTTCCGGTCGGAGACCTTCTCGAAGTAGAAGGTGGCATCGGCCCACGTCGGCGGTACTCGGATGGCGGTGAGGACTTCGTCGGGCTCCAGGACGGTCATGCGTTCGATGTCGACGCCAGGCTCCATGAAGAAGTCCTCTGCGGGCACCACGCGCTCGCCACCCAGGCTCCGGACCACCATGGAGGCCTCGAGGGCGACCAGGGCCGGCGCCGTGTCCGACGGCGAGACCGCGACGCATCGGCTCGCTCCGAAGATGGCGTGTTCCCGGTTCTGGGCGTCGGGCGCGGCGGCGTAGCAGGTGTTGCCCCCCGCGCGGTAGCAGTCCACGCCGTAGCGATAGTACCAGCACCGTGTGTCCTGACAGAGGTTGCCGCCCAGTGTGCCGGCGTTGCGGATCTGAGGGCTGGCCACCTCGGAGGCGGCGTCGGCGAGGAGCTGAAAGCGACCTCGGACGAGGGGGCTGCGCGAAACTTCGGTGAGTGTCGTCATCGCCCCGATCTCCACACCGCCATCGACCTCCCGGATGCCGTGGAGCTCGCCGATGCTGCTGAGGTCGATGACCGCCTCGGGGACCTTCACCCGGTCCTTGAACCAGTCGAGGCTGTCATAACCTCCGGCGAGGAGCCAGCCAGCCTTGCCGAAGCGGGCGGCGCTCTCCAGAGCGGTGTCCAGGTCGGTGGGTTGGTAGAGCTCGAAGCCCGCCATGGCGTCTTTCATGTCGGGCCTCCTACTGGGTGTTGGTGGCGAGGGGACGGGTGGCCTGAGGTCGTCGGGCCGCGGCGTTGACGATCATGTCCGTGGTGATGGGATTACGGTTGAAGTAGTGGCTTCCCAACGCATCGGATACGGCGCAGAGGAGGGCCGCTGCGGCACACCCCTGAAGGGGCTCTCCGACGCCCTTGGCTCCCACGGGGTTGTCCGGGTCCGCGATGTCCACCGCCGCCCAGTCCATCTGGATGGGTACGTCGAGATACGACGGAGGCTTGGCATGGTGCAGACCCACCGCACCTGGCAGCCCCCAGCGGGAGTCGTAGACATGACGCTCGGTGAGGGCCATGCCGAAGCCCATGACGGCCCCGCTCCGCACCTGGGCAGCCAGCCCGAGAGGGTGCAGTACCGTCCCGCAATCTGCGACGCCCAGGTAGTCGAGGATCTCCACCCGACCGGTCTCGGTGTCGACCTCGACCTCGATGAAGCCGACGGCCAGGGCGGGGACGGTCCCGTCGATGCGCGGATCCCTGGCGACACCCATGAGTCCGGTGCCCGCCAGAGCCTCTGCGGAGCGCCTCGTCATGTCGTTGATGTCTTCGGGAAGGTTGTGGCCGGTATACGGGCCTCCCATCTCGATGGCCCACTGGGCGGCTCGGGCCATACTCATCCGTGCTCCGCGGTTGGACCGATGGACGACCATCTCGTCGCGGACCTCGTAGTCCTCCGATCGTCCGCCGAGGCGGATGGAGGCGATCTGTTTGAGCTTGTCGGCGGCGTCCATGGCGGCCACGTAGTTGGTCCGCGTCATGGTGAACGACGTGTTGCTCCCGAACTGCCCGAGATTCCAAGGAAGGTGCCGTCGGGAGTCGCCACGATGGATGACGCAGTTCTCCCAGTCGTAGCCCAGAACCTCCGCAGCGGCTCGCGCCGTCGCCGCGTACGAATACGTCCCGAGGTTCCCCACGCCCGTGTGGATGTGGAGCTTCCCGTCGGGCGTGATGCGCACGAGTCCGTCGAAGCCACTCGATCCGGCGGAGTGGTAGGCCTGGCCGACGCCGATACCGCGAACCTTGGAGCCGGTACGTTGCCCGCTACGGGCGCTCCGCCCCCCCCAGTCGAAGCGCTCGGCTCCCAGGTCGAGGGCCTCCTTCAGGTGGGCGCTGGTGATTCGACCCCGGCCGGGCCCGTACGGGCTGTCGCTGTCGGGAGCGTTGATGTGGCGGATCGCCACCCGATCCAGACCGAGCCCCTCGGCCGCTTTGTCGAGAAGGGGCTCCACGGCGCAGGCGATCTGATTCTGGCCGGGTCCGCGTTGCGCGGCGCGCGGCGGCGTGTTGGTGAGGACCTGAACGCCCCTGAAGCGCATGGCCTCCGGCGTGTACACGAGCGAAACGGCGCTGGCCCCGCTGCCCAGGTCGCCGAAGCCCGTGTTCGGTCCGTTGTCCTGGACGATGTAGAGGTCGCAGGCGAGGAGGCGTCCGTCGTCGCGGAATCCCATGCGGATGCGGCCCTGGAAACCACATCGGGCGCGGCCCAGGAAGTACTCCTCCGCGCGGCTGACGCGCATCATCACCGGGCGCCCCGTCTTCCTGGACATGTGGGCGGGAACGGCCATCTCCGGATAGGCGGAGCCCTTCGACCCGAAGCCGCCGCCGCAGTACTCGGCAATGAAGACCAGATCCTCGGGGTCGATGCCGATGTAGTTGGCCAGGCCCGGCACCACGAAGGCCTGGCTCTGCGTCGAGCCGTGGACGAAGCACTTCCCGTTCTGCCAGTAGGCGAAACAGGTGCGTGGCTCCATGGAATGATGGGCGTGGCTCGCGGTTACGAACGACTCGTCGAGGACCAGGGAGGCGCCGGCGAAGGCGGCGTCGAGGTCGCCGTACGACCACTCCATCGTGGGCTCGCCTTCGGGCATCTGGCCCTCGTCGACGCCTCGGAAGTCGTCGGCGGTCCACTTCTGGGCATACACGCCCTCCTGGCGCGAGTACGTGTTGCCGTCACTGCGGGCATCAGGCCCCCCGGGCCGGAGGCTCTCCAGGGGATCGACGCAGAAGCCCCGGGGCTCGAGGTCGAGCACGATGGCCTCGATGGCGTCTTCCGCCGTCTGCTCGTCCACAGCGGCGACGGCCAGAATGGGCTCGCCGACGAAGTGGGGTTCATTGGTGAGGATGTTGTTGGCGGGTCCAGGCTGGGGCGGTACTTCGTCGGCCGTCAGGATAGCGATGACGCCCTCCATCTCCAGGGCCTGCCGGGCGTCGATGTTCCGGACGAGGGCGTGGGGCATGGGGCTCTTGAGGAGCTTGCAGAAGAGCATCCCATCCATGCGGAAGTCCTCGGCGTACTTCGCTGCGCCGGTGACCTTGGCGCGGATGTCCGGCGGCGTGAAGTCCTTCCCGATAAGCTCGGCCATTCAAGCCCTCCCGGCGTCGGCCGACGCGGTGAGGGTCGTCAGGCTCGCCGCGCGCATGACCCCGTTCAGGTAGTGATCGTAGGCGCCGCAACGGCAGAGGTTGCCGGACATGGCGTGCTGGGCCTCCGCGCGGGTCGGGGTCGGGTTGGCACGCAGGAGAGCCACCGCCGACATGACCTGGCCTGGTGTGCAGAAGCCGCACTGGGGGCCGAGCTCGTCGATGAAAGCCTGCTGAACCGGGTGGAGCGTACCGTCCTCGGCTTCCAGCCCCTCCACCGTCGTGATCTCACGATCGCGTACCCTGTGGGTGAGGGTGGAGCAGGCGTAGTGGTTCACGTCGTCGATGAGGACCGTGCACGCTCCGCACTCGGCGCGGTTGCACCCGATTTTCGTGCCGGTGAGGCCGAGCTTGTAGCGCAGGGTGGTGGCCAGGGTCTCGTTGGGCGCCACATCGACCCGCCGGGTCTGACCGTTCACGCTCAGCGAGAGGAGTCGCTCGACTCCGCCGGTCTGGGCGGGGAGGGGCGCCGCACATCCGGCGCCGAAGTAGGAGACGCCGGAGACGGTCGCGCTGGAGGCGATGACGCCCTTGATGAAATCTCGCCGCGACCAGGTCCCGACCGATTCCGGCAGCAGGACGGTAGGGGAAGAGACGTCCGACTCGGTCACGGTTCCTGCTCCTGCGTTGAGGGCTTCTCCAGGAGTCCCGAGCCCTGCACCGGGATCTCCGCTTCATCGTAGATGTCGGGAACCGGGCCGTCCACTCCACCGTCATATAGGTTGATCCCTGGGGTCACTCATTTGTGAGCGAAGGGTTCTCCGGCTACGGCCCGATGGCATCACCGGCACTGAACAGCGACGAGCTGGAAGCCCGGCTCGAGGAGCTTCACGAGGCCAGCTACGGCTGGGCGTGCTCCTGTTGTGGCTGGAACGAGACGGAGGCCGAAGACGTGCTGCAGAACGCATACGTGAAGGTGATCTCCGGGCGGGCCGCCTTCGACGGTCGTTCGGCGTTCCGGACCTGGCTCTTCGGGGTCATCCGGCTGACGGCCATGGAGCGGCACCGCCGCAATCGCTCGATGCAGAAGAAGGAGGACCGCGTGGTGGCGAGGCTGGACCCGTCGGATGCCGTTGTCGAGCCGGGAGACCCGGCTGAGCGAGCGGAGCGGGCCCAGCTTCTGAAGGAAGCGTTGGAAGCGTTGCCCGACCGTCAGCGCGAGGTCCTACATCTGGTTTTCTACGAAGACATGACCATCAAGGAGGCAGCCGACGCGATGGCGGTATCCATCGGGTCGGCCCGGGTACATTATGACCGAGCCAAGAAGAAGCTCCGGGCGCTCCTCGCTGAGAAGGCGCCTGGTGGAGGGGTCCGATGAGCGACGATAGGGAGACCGGCGTGCATCGCCCGGCCGACCTCGAGGCGGAGTTCAGAGATCTTGCCCACGACGTGAAGGCCTCGGGTCGCGTGCCCGACTTCTCCTCGATGATGGAGAGGGTCCACGCCGAGGTCGCCGATGCCGACGTCATCGGCTCGCGGACGTCCGATTTCGGCCCCTCCGGGGCCCGCACGTCCGAGGATGCCCGCCGGGACTTCCGTCGGTTCGGCCGCTGGATCCCCGTGGCCGCCGCCGCGGCCGTCGCCGGTCTTCTCCTCTTCGGCGACGGCACCGGTGGGGACGATGAGTTCGAGCGACTGGTTTCCGACTACGTGGCGAGCGCTGGCGATTGGCGTTCTCCCACCGCCTCTCTGATGAACATCCCGGGCGTCGATCTGGGCTCCGTCCCCTCTATCGGGCGGGGGCTCCTCGACATCGACCTGCCTGACACGAATACCGACGAAGGAAGAGACTCATGAAGAAGACCGCACTGTTCCTCGTCGCTTTCGGGGCCGGCGTCGCGCTCCCGTCCATCGGAGGGCCTCAGGCCCTTCTGGCTCAGGAGGAGGCGCCTGCCGCGGGTGAAGATCCCCTCTTCCGGACCCTCTTCCCGCCGGAGCTCATCATGCAGCACCGGCGGACCATCGGGTTGAACGATGAGCAGCGTGACGCCATCAGCCGACTCATCTCGGACCTCCAGGGCCGCGTACTGGGGCTCCAGTGGGAGCTGGCCGCCGAGGTCGAAGAGCTCGCCGTCATCACAGGGCGGCCGAGGGTGGACCTCGACCGCGCCCTCGATCAGATGGATTCGGTTCTGGAGAAGGAGAAGGACATCAAGCAGGCGCACCTGGAAATGCTCGTGCGCGTCAAGAACATCCTGACGACCGAGCAGCAGGTGCGGCTCGAGGAGCTACGCCGCAGCGGCGGCTGAAGGACCTGGCCTACGGCCACCAAGCCACGCCGAGGTTGAACCGGGCAGAGGTGGCATCCACGTCGAAGCCCGTGGCCGAGACGTTGTCCACCCGAAGGGTGGTGAACTCGCCTCCGGTCCACAGAAGCTGGACGTCCAAGGCGAAGGTCTGCGTGAAGTAGATGTCGACGCCCCCGCCGAGGGTCAGACCGCCACCTGAGATCTCGACCTCTTGGCGCTGAACGTTGTCGACGACGGGATCCTGGACGGACACCGACCGATATCCGAAGGCACCCTGCAGGTAAGGCACCCAGCGACGCAGGGAGTTGGCGAAGGAATAGCGCACGCCGAAGTCCACGTGGCCCATCTCCCAGTCACCCTCCACGGTCCCCGTGCTTTGTTCGTCGAACTTGGCTCCGTCGAACTGGACGAGAAGGGTAACGTTTCGGTTGAGCCCGTACCCGACGATGAGCCCGCCACCGGCTGCCTCGTTCCGGTCCTGGTTCTCGAGGGTGAGGGAGGCGCCGGACAGGTGCGCTCCGAGCATGAAACCACGCGTGGTGGATTGCTGCCCCTGGAGCGCGCCCGGCAGTGCGACCAGCCCGGCGACGGCCATGGCCAGAAGGGTTGGAGTGTGGCGTTTCATGATCATTCTCTCGTCTTGGGTATCAGTCGGGTGCGCGGCGCGGGTCCGAGATGTAAACGATTCCGGGGCCGCAGCCGGTTGGCCGCGACCCTGGAATCTAAAGCCATAGGGCCGAAGAGCGCCCCCTTTTCCGGCTTGGTCTGGAGTCAGAGGATGAAGCCCAGCAGGACGATGTCGTCCACCGGATCCAGGAGATCCTCCAGGAGTTGGAAGACGTCTTCCACCACATGAACCACCCGGTGGAGGACCCCGAGCTCGCCCACAGTGAGGGGGCCGCCCTCGGGATTGGCGATGATCGGGTCTTCTTCAGGACCGGTGATGGTGGCGAACGCTTCGCCGTCGATGAAGACGGTCCCGTCGAGCTCGCCCTGCTCACCGGTCATCTCCACGACCAACTCGTGGACACCGTGTCGGACCCTGAGGTCGACGGAGCCCATGCCATCGTCGGTCTCCTCGATTCCACTCACGTTGCCGACGATGGAGAAGTTGCGATCGGCGACGCCGATCTCGAAGTCCAGTTCGCCTTGCTCGATGCCGTCGGCACTGCTCACGGCGATGCCGATGTCGAAGTCGAGCTGGACGTCGTCGCCGACGAAGAAGCCGTCGACGGTGAGGGCACCGCTGGTGGCGTCATGGTCTAGGGTGGTGCGGTAGTCGATGAGCGTCTCCTCGTCGATGACCACCATGAGACGGAGGACGATGTCCTCGGCGCTCCCGTCACCCTCGTCGATGAGATCCGCGTAACCGACCTCGTTCTCGAGGACGGGGGTCCCTGCGTCGTCGACGTCGTAGAGGATGAAGCGGACGCCGGTCTCGGGTGCGCCCTGGAGGGTCAGGTCGGGCTGGTACTCGTCGATCTCGGGGTCGTAGACGAACGTGGTACCCCGGTGCCATCCGGAGATGATCGGGCCGAGGGCAGGCCCACCGTCGCGAGTTGAGGCCGCGTCCATGAGCTGGCGGGCGAAGCCCAGCACGAAGGCGCGGCTGTCGTCGCCTTCGCCGCGGCTGGTGAAGTCGGCCATGGCGTCGATGGCCGCCGGGGACGAACCGAAGGGCGTCCGGCCACCGAGGGCCTGGAAGGCGGACAAGTCGTCCGATGTCATGGCTGCTTCCATGGCCTCATAGTCGGCCATCGCCGCCGCGGCGTCGAAGTCGGGTCCTACCTCGGGTACGTCGGTGACGCCACAGCCGCTTGCCGCCAGGGCAATCACGGCTGCGACGGCGATCCGTTGTCGGGTGTTGTTCCACATGTTCTCGATCCTCCGGCCTGTTTGGGCCCACGAAGTCGTGTTTTCGTGTTTGAGTGACCCGACAGTGGGATCTATATGACAGAGGCGGAACGTGAGCTCCCTTCTCCCGACGCTGGTGCCGATCTTTGGCCTCATGGCCCTGGGGTATACGGCGGCTCGTGTCGGCCTCGTCGAGGAAGCGGGCGCGCGGGGCCTGGTGCTGTTCGTCTTCAACTTCTCCATCCCGTCGCTCCTCCTCACGAGCATGGCGGGGCTGGAGCTCCCCGACGATCCGGACTGGAGCTTCCTGGTCGCCTTCTATGCCGGCTCCTTGGTGGCGTACGGTCTCGGAGTCCTCGCCGGCCGCTTCCTCTTCCATCGCCCCCTCCGCGAGCAGGCCATCTTCGGGATGGGGTCGGCCTTCTCGAACCTCGTGCTCATCGGCATCCCGGTGGTCCTCACCGCTCTGGGTCCCGAGGCATCGCTGCCGATGCTCGCCATCATCGGCCTGCATTCGGCCACCTTCATGCCCCTCACGGTCCTCCTGATACAGGCCGACGGCGCCGAGGGCGCCTCGATGGGCCGCCGTGCTGTGACACTGGCACTCGACGTGCTCCGAAATCCCATCATCCTCGGGATCCTGGCGGGGCTTCTGGTGAACGTGTCCGGGGTGACCTTATGGGTTCCGGTGCGTTCCATTCTGGACCTTCTCGGGGCCGCCGCCGTGCCCTGCGCGCTCTTCGCCATGGGGGCTTCCCTCGCGGCCATCTCCCTGACGGGCGATCCGGGCCCGGGCCTCCTCGTTTCGGCCATCAAGCTCGTCGTCCACCCCTTTTCGGTGTGGCTCATCGCGGTGCCTCTTCTCGGAGCCGAGGGCCTCGGTGTGCAGGTCGCCGTGGTCATGGCCGCCCTACCCAGCGCAGTGAACGTCTACCTCTTTGGCGAGCGATATCGGGCGGCGGCCGGCGTCGCGGCACGCACGGTGCTCCTTACTACCGTGGGGTCGGCGGTGACGTTGAGCATCGTACTGCTACTCGTGGGGGCGTGACGGTAGCGACCCACGTACGGCGGGCGTAAGGTGGTGTCCCTCGCCGGAGGCTCATGAACCGATCCACGCTCCTCGCCGCTGCGGCTTTCTCCTTCGTCGGCTGCAGCGATGTGACGGACTTCGACCTGATACTCGCCAACGGTCTCGTCATCGACGGGACGGGCGCCGACGCACTCGTCGCGGACGTAGGCGTTCGTGCCGGGCGAATCGAAGAAGTCGGAGACCTTTCGGATCGATCGGCGGACACCCTCATCGATGTGTCGGGGGAGGTCGTGGCACCGGGGTTCATCGACCCCCACACCCATTCCCGGGGCGCAATCTTCGAGATCCCAACGGCCGACAACTTCGTGCTCCAGGGTGTGACCACGATGGTCGAGGGCAACGACGGGTCGTCGCCGCTGCATCTTCGGGCGTGGTTCGACTCGCTCACGTCGGCCGGGGGCACGGCCCCCAACTTCGCCATGTTCGTGGGCCACGGGAGCATCCGGAGCGAGGTCATGGGCTCCGACGACCGACCTCCGTCCGATGCCGAGCTGGAACGGATGAAGGAGCTCGTGGCCGATGCCATGGACGACGGCGCGCTGGGGCTTTCCACCGGTCTCTTCTACCTCCCGGGCAGCTTTGCTTCCACCGAGGAGGTCATCGAGCTGGCTCGGGTCGCGGCCGAGCGGGGGGGCATCTACATCTCCCACATGCGGAACGAGGGCGACGGTGTCTTCGAGTCCGTTCGGGAGACCGTCAGGATCGGACGTGAGGCTGGCGTCGCCGTCCAGATGACCCACCACAAGATCGGCGCGTGGCGCAACTTCGGGCGGGCCTCCGAGTCGCTTGCGCTCATCGAGGAAGCCCGGGCCGAAGGAGTGGACATCACCTTCGACCAGTATCCCTACACGGCCTCGTCCACCGGGCTTTCGGCGATCATCCCCCGGTGGGCCCAGGAGGGTGATCGACTGGCCGAGCGCCTTCGCGAGCCGGTCACACGATCCCGGATCGTCGAGGACATCATCGACTGGATGGAGATGCGGTTCGCCGGGGACCCCTCCAAGATCCAGCTTGTTTCGTGTGATTTCGACGACGACGTCTCAGGCTTTCCCGACGAGATGGCGGGACTCACCCTAGCCGACGTCCTGGTGGCCCGTGGGGCGTCTTCCGAGGCCCACGCCGTCGCCGACCTCATCCTCGAGATCGACGCCGCCGGTGGTTGCGGAGCCATTTTCCACGCCTTCGATGAAGGCGACGTCCGAACACTGATGGCATCGGAGCACGGCATGATCGGCTCCGACGGAAGCCTCGTCCACTTCGGCCAGGCCAGCCCCCATCCCCGTGGCTACGGAACCTTCCCACGCGTGCTCGGGAGGTATTCCCGCGAACTCGGCGTGATCTCACTGGTTGAGGCCGTGCGGCGAATGACCTCTGCGCCGGCCGATCGTCTCGGCTTCCACGATCGGGGACGGATCGAGGCGGGTCTCGTGGCTGACATCACCGTCTTCGACCCCGAAACCGTCATCGACCGGGCCACCTTCGAGGACCCACATCAGTATCCCGTGGGCATCCGGTACGTATTCGTGAGCGGTGTACTCGTGGCTCGGGAGGGCGAGGTCACGGGAGCGCGCCCAGGAGCGATTCTGCGAAGGAGTACCAGGTGAACGAGTCGAAGACGTGTCGGTCCGCCATTCCTTGGGGCCTTTCGGGGCTCACTCTGCTCCTCGCATTGACGGCGTGTGGAAGCGATCCGGTGGGACCTGTGGAGCCACGTCCTCCCCTCGGCCCGACGATCTTCATCGACCCCGACATCATCACCTCCGACGACCCGTCGAGTTTCGTTTCAATGACGGTGGCGGGCGCGGAGGACCGTCTCATGTTCGATCGGCGGGAGGACGACTTCGTCACCTACGAGGCCCATTTGTTCGACGCGTCCTACGACGACGGGATCGTTTTGGAGGTCCAGGTGAACCCCGAGTTCGATGCCGCCGAAGCCCTCGCCGCCGCGGAGGCGTACGCCACTTCCCTCGGACGTCTACCGGCCTTCCTGCGGGCAGACGTAGAGACGGTGTGGATCCATCGGGGGAACGAGGACTTCGGAGGTGGCAACGCCAACGTACTCATCCACACCGCCCGTGCCGACGAGTACGAGGCCGACGGGGTTCTCGAAGAGGCGCTGATCCACGAAGCGGCGCACACCTCCCTGGATGCCGACCACGCCCAGGCGTCGGGATGGATCTCCGCTCAGGAAACCGACGGAAACCACATCTCCCAGTACGCCGCGGACAATGAGACGGAGGATCTCGCTGAGAGCCTCGTCCCCTTCATCGCGGTCCAGTACCGGTCGGATCGGATCACCGACTTCCTCGAGGCCCTGATCCGGCAGGCCATTCCCGCCCGACTCGAGTATCTGGCCGCTCAGGGCTTCGACACCCACCCATTCGACTGAGAATCACGAGGAGACCCCATGGACCGACGTCGCTTTCTCGGAACCGCCGTAGTCGGCGGAGCAGGTCTCACCGTGGGTGCCGGAGGATGTGCGCCGGGGAATGGATCGAGGGCCGAGAACGAAGGCGATGGCCCCGTCACGATCCGCCCCTTCGAGCTCGACGAGGTCACCGTCGACCAGCTCCAGGCGAGCATGGAGTCGGGGGAGCGAACCGCGCGCTCCATCACCGAGCTATGTCTCCAACGCATCGAGGAGATGGACCGGCAGGGACCGCAGCTTCGCTCGATCATCGAGACGAATCCCGATGCACTCGACATCGCCGACCAGCTCGACGCCGAGCGGCGCGACAGTGGTCCCCGTGGTCCTCTCCACGGGATTCCCGTGGCCATCAAGGACAACATCGATACCGCCGACGGGATGACGACCACTGCGGGATCGATGGCACTGGAAGGGTCGATTCCGCCTCAGGATGCCTTCATCTCGCAGCGCCTGCGCGAGGCCGGCGCGATCATCATCGCCAAGGCGAACATGAGCGAGTGGGCGTACTTCCGCGGGTACCGCGCCACCAGCGGGTGGAGCGCGCGAGGTGGGCAGTGCCGCAACCCGTACGCCCTGGACCGCAATCCCTGCGGCTCGAGCTCGGGGTCGGGCGTCGCCGTTTCCGCCAGTCTGGTGCCTCTCACCATCGGTACCGAGACCGGCGGCTCCATCATGTGTCCGTCGTCCATCAACGGCGTCGTCGGCATCAAGCCTACAGTGGGTCTGTGGAGTCGGTCGGGCATCATCCCCATCTCCCACTCCCAGGACACCGCGGGACCGATGGCGCGGACGGTGCGCGATGCCGCCATCCTTCTCGGGCCCCTTACCGGCGTCGACGCCCGGGACGAGGCGACGTCGGCGAGCCAAGGGAACGCCCACGGAGACTACACCCAGTTCCTCGACGCCGAGGGTCTCATGGGCGCCCGCATCGGTGTGGCGCGCAGCCTCGCCGATACCTTCGATCCTCGTGTCATCGAGCTCTTCGACGCATCCATCGCCGCCATGGCCGACGCGGGAGCCACCATCGTCGATCCGGCGAACCTCAACGCCTCGGCCTGGAACGATCCGTTGTCTCTCGTCCTGCTCGAGTACGAGTTCAAGCACGACCTCAATCAGTACCTGGCCAGCCTGGGGCCCGACGCGCCGGTGAAGACGCTGGCCGACGTCATCGCGTTCAACGAGCGGAACGCCGACGTGGAGATGCCCTACTTCGGACAGGAGCGCTTGCATGACGCTCAGGCCCGTGGACCCCTCACGGACCCGGAGTATCTCGAGGCCAAGCGCCGGATCCAGCGGAACACGCGCGAAGACGGCATCGATCGGCTGGTCCTGGAGCACCAGCTCGACGCCATCATCGCGCCCACCCGCGACATCGCCTGGCTCACGGACCATATCCAGGGCGACCGCCTGCAGGGGGGCAGCAGCGCCGGTCCCGCGGCCATCGCCGGGTATCCGGACATCAGTGTGCCCATGGGCTTCGTAGGAGGGCTCCCTGTGGGGATCTCCTTCTTCGGACGGGCATGGACCGAGCCGACGTTGCTAAGAGTGGCGTACGCGTACGAGCAGGTGACGAATCACCGTCGGGCGCCGACGTACGCCGAGACGTTGGGGTAGAGCCAGTCGCCGCAGGGCGTGTCGGCGTGGACACGTTGGCGTGAGCGGCGGAGGCATGAGGGTCTCGTCAGCGGAGACCGGGGCCCAGGCGTTTCCGCGGAAACGCGTCGACGGCGACGAGTCCCGGGAGGGACGGCCGGTAGCCGCCGCCACCTACGACCCCTACGTTCTTCGGTTCATTCAACCCTGATTCCGTGCTGCCATGACTGTCCGAGAACGATCCCGCCCCGCCGCCGACCCTTTCGCTCGTTTCGCCATCGCCCGTCTCCGCCTCGTCGCCGTCGCGACCCTGGGATTCCTCCTAGCCGCCTGTGGTGCGGGCGAGACCAGCGGGGAGGGCGGTGCCGAGACCGAAGCCCAACTCGTCGAGCGCGCCCGCGGCATCCACGAGCGGGTCATCACCCTCGACACCCATGACGACATCAACACCGCCAACTTCACGTCAGAGCGGAACTACACACAGGATCTGCCCACGCAGGTAACGCTCCCCAAAATGGAGGCGGGCGGCCTCGACGTCGCGTGGCTCATTGTCTACACGGGGCAGGGTCCACTCACGCCCGAGGGCTACGCGGCAGGATATGCCAACGCCGTGGACAAGTTCGACGCCATCCACCGCCTCACTGAGGAGATCGCGCCGGAGCGTATCGATCTCGCCCTCACCTCCGCCGACGTCCGCCGGATCGTGGCCGAGGGCAAGAGCGTAGCCATGATCGGCGTTGAGAACGGTTACCCGGTCGGTGAGGATATCGGGCGTGTCGAGGAGTTCCACGAGCGCGGGGCGCGGTACATGTCGCTGGCCCACAACGGGCACAGTCAGCTCGCCGACTCCAACACCGGAGAGGGCTCGGGTGAATGGTTGCACGGCGGGCTCAGCGACCTCGGTCGCGAGGCCGTCGCCGAGATGAATCGGGTGGGCATCATGATCGACCTGTCGCACCCGTCCAAGGAGGCGAACCTGGAGACACTGGCCCTCACGCGGGCCCCAGTCATCGCGTCCCACTCGGCGGCACGCGCCCTCGGTGAGCACAGCCGAAACATGGACGACGAGCAGCTCCGCGCCCTGGCCGAGAATGGGGGTGTCGTCCAGACCGTGGCCTTCCGCAGCTACCTGAACCCCGAGAAGAACGCGGCCCACAACGCCGCGGCCCAGGACGTCATTGCCGTGGTCGCTCGAGAGATGGGCTTCGAGATGCCCGAGGGTGGCCGACGTGGGATGTTCCAGGCCATGCAGGCGATGAGCGACGATGAGCGCGACGCCTACATGGCCGAGTACGACGGCGTCCTGGCGGCGGCCGAGCCACGGATCCGTGAGGAGGTCCATCCGGTGGCTCCCCCGGTGAGCGTCAGTGACCTGGTGGACCACATCGACTACATGGTGGACCTCATCGGTCTCGAACACGTCGGGATCAGCTCCGACTTCGACGGCGGTGGTGGCGTCGAGGGGTGGGACGACGCGTCAGAGACCTTCAACGTGACCCTGGAGCTGGTGCGTCGCGGCTACACCGAAGACGAGATCGGGAGGCTATGGAGTGGCAATCTGCTCCGGGTCTTGGACGAAGTTCAGGCGGTGGCGGCGGAGATCCAGGCGGGGGGGTAGCCGGCTAGTCTACGGCGCCTGGAGTCCCTCTCACCGGTAGCTCTGGTTTGCCGGTTCGGAGTGACGCGCTCGGCACGCGATCGTCCCGGTGGCGGATCTCCGGCCTACGGCGCATACTGAGAAGCTTATGCGCATTTGCGGACGTGTTGGGAGGTACCGATGAGCACGATCTTTATCTCCCACAGTTCGGCCGACACCAACCTCGCGAAAGAACTCAAACGCCGACTGAGTGAGCAGCAGCACACCTCGGTCTTTCTCGACATCGATCCCGACAAGGGTATCGTGGCGGGGCAGAGTTGGGAGCGAACGCTCTATCGGAAGCTCCGAGCATGTCGAGCGGTCATCGCGCTCTGCACCGACAGCTACCTCAGTTCGCACTGGTGCTTCGCCGAAATTGCTCTGGCACGAATGGAGGGCAAGACCGTCTTCGGCGTGAAAGCCGACCCGCTGGCCGAAGGCGCGAACCTACCGTCGATCCTGACCGAGAGTCAGTGGGTCGATGTCCGGCACGACCCCGATGGACAGTACGAACGACTGTGGCGCGGCCTCGAGAAGCTGGACCTGCGCGGTATTGCCACCGACTGGGAGCCCGGCGCGTCACCGTACCTCGGGCTACGAGCCTATCAGGAGGAACACGCGGCCGTCTTTTTTGGCCGTGAAGAGGCGTCGAGAAACGCCGCTGCGCTCGTGGATCGAGGTGCGCCCAATCTTCTCATGGTCCTGGGCTCTTCAGGCAGCGGGAAATCGTCGTTGGTAAGGGCAGGGGTGCTACCTCGGCTCCGCGGCGCGGTGAAAGACCTGCGTCCTCCGGACGAGAGGCCCGAGGGATGGCGCGAACCAGGCCACTGGTTGATCGTCGAACCGTTTCGGCCCGGGCGAGATGCGTTCGAGTCACTCTCACGCTCACTCGCGTCAGCATTCCAGTACTACGCTGTCAGCCCTTCTCGGGACTCCGGTCTTCACGGTCGCATACACGACCAACTGGATCCCTCGGCCACGGACGGCGCCGCCGCCGATGGGCCCGAGGCGCTTCAGCGACACGAAGAGACGCGGGCTTCGGGACCCGTCGACGAGGCGGTCGCGGAGACCCCGGGGGCGTCCGGCCCGTCGCCCGACGACACGATCAACGTGGTCACCGACCTTCTCGGTCGGATTCAGGAACTACGCGCCAAGCCCTCTGTGCGCGGCCAGCCTCGTCTCGCCGAGTTCCTGGACTGGACGCTCGAGGACCTGCAGGCGATGCCTTTGAAGTCGGGCCATGAGGTCGCGGCGGTTCGTCCGAGAACCAGGACTACGCCCCTCTTGGATCTTGCCGACGAACTGAGGCAGGGCGCCGGGCGTCCGGACGCGCGGGTCTTGATCGTCATCGATCAGTTCGAGGAGCTTTTTCCACCCGACGAGATGGGCGACGAGAAGCTCCGGGCCGACCGATTTCTTCGCTGCCTCAGGGAGTCGCTGGACATCCCGGAAGCCCCGATCACCGTCCTCGGTACCATGCGATCCGACTTCCTGGAGGCGTTCCAAAGTCACGGAGCGACCAGCGGTATCGACTTCGAGAGTCTGTCGTTGGGGCCGATGGACCCGGCCGCCCTTCGTCGTGTCATTGTCGGACCGGCAGCCTTGGCAGCGATCGAGGTCGATGATGACCTGGTGGAGACCATGCTCTACGAGACGGCTTCTTCCGACGCGCTGCCCCTCCTCTCGTATACGCTGGCTTCACTGGCGTCGGAGGAGTCACTACGCGACGGTCGACTCTCCCTCGCCGAGTACCGGGCGATTGGCGGTGTTCAGGGGGCCATCTCACGAGAGGCCGACTCCCTGCTTCGGTCGCGCACCTTCGGTCGGAGGGGTCGGGACCGCGAGGCGGAGTTGCAGGCGGCCTTCGTTCGGTTGGCTCGCATAACCGAAGACGGCCGTTTCGCCCGACAGGTCGTACCGTGGGATGACCGAGAGCTACAGCCTGTGCTCGACGTTCTCGAAGCGATGATCGAACGACGTCTCCTGGTGAAGGGTGGCGAGGAAGGCAAGGCGACGGTGGAGGTCGCTCATGAGGCGCTCTTCCGGAAGTCGGAGGTCATCGGGGACTGGCTTGAAGCTCGGCGTGCTGAGATGACCTTGAGAGGTCAGCTGTCGCGAGACGCTCGGGAGTGGCGCCGTCAACAGAGCGCGCTTCGCGGTGGCCCTGACGCCGAGGGGGCCGGAGTTCACCAAGCGGGAGACCTTCTTTGGCGTGGCTCGCGCCTCGCTCGCGCGAGGGCCCTCGCCGTCGACCGCGGGTCTGTCGAACACCGGTTCTTGAGCGCGAGCGCCCGGAAGGCACGAGTCGCGGTGGGGACAGCCGCCGCGGTCGCTGCGCTCACGATGGTCACGGTGACAGGCCTCTGGCAGCGGGCGGCCGCACAGCGCGATCGGGCCTTGGTGCAAACCGCACGGGTCGCGGCCATCCAGAGCTACGCGGATCGAGCGGAGGGCATCGATCGATCACTCCTGGTGGCGTTGGTGTCAGATCAAATTGCGTCGACGTTCGAGTCGCGCTCGAGTCTTCTGTCGTTGCTCGCGGAGGGTGGCCGAATCGAGCGGGTTCTCTTCCGACATGACGCCCTCGTGCACTCGGTCGCCGCAGACCCGGAGGGGCGGTACGTCGCGTCAGCCGGTGATGGCGGCCGCATTCACGTGGCTGACCTCGAGCGCGGTACGGAAGTGATCCTCGAGCACCCTGACGGCGCTTCAGTGCGCTCGCTCTCCGTCAGCGGGGACGGGACCTTGCTTGCCTCGGTGGGGGGCAGGCAGTTGGTGTTGTGGAGCCTGGCTTCGGGGGAGCGTGTGGATGCCGTGCACGAGCCAGAAGACTCGATCTCAGTCGTCGCGTTCGATGGAGGTTCTCCAGGTGTGCTGGCTGTGGGTCGAAGCCGCGGAGATGTGCAACTCTGGGAGGTCGGCTCGAGTTTTTCGCAAGCGACGACGTTGCCCGGGGCCGGAGCGCCCGTTCGGGCGTTGACGTTCAGCCCCACGGGACGGTATCTGGCCGCCTCCGATGATGTCGGCCGGGTACACCTGTGGGAGCGTCCTGGGTCGAACTCGACAGAGCGAACCGGCAGCCGAATCTGGCCTCGAGAGGGCGCCCCCATCGATCAGTCCGCTGCGGTCTCGGTGTCTTTCGACGGAAGTGGCGATCGCCTCGCGGTAGCCTTCAACGACGGACACGTGAGGGTCTTCGACGCCCGAGGCCGTGAACTGGATCATGAGTTTCGGGCCCAGCCCGGGCCCCTGAGAGCGTTGGTCTTCTGCGGTGCGGGTAGCTCACAACTCTTCACCGCCACGGAGAGCGGTCGGATCCTCCGGTGGGTGCACGACCAGGCGTCAGAAGTGACGTCGCATTCATCCAGCGTGATCGGCCTCGGTGCAGGGAGCACACGGGACCTGGAGTGCGGCGCCAACGGACGCCGACTCGTCTCATCCGGGAACAACAGACGCGTGATGTGGTGGATGCTGGACGGAGTCGATGCCCCTCCCGTGCTGGATGTCGCCCCGAGCGATGCCGTCGAAGCGGTCGCTTTTTCCACGGGGACGACCAGAGCGGTGGCAGGGCTCTCGGACGGGCACGTCGTTCTCTGGGACTTCGTCAGAGGGAGTCGGCTACGTACCGTCTCGCTGCCTGTGCCTTTGGGAGCCGACCCCGCCGCTGCCCTGGCGGTCGCAGTTTCCTCCGATGGGAACCACTTCGCGGGGGGCTACTCGAACGGTGAGGTCATTGTGGCTGACGCCTCCTGGACCGGGGGTGTACAGACCATCGTGCGCGATGGCCAATCTGCCGAGGTCTGGTCGATGGCGTTTAGCCCCGATGGGAGCTTGATGGCCATCGGCTACGGCGATGGGGTGACGATGCTGTACCGGTCCGAGGCGGCGGGCCCCACCCCGGACCGCTCCCCGAGGTGGCGGGAGCTCGGGCAGATCGAGTCCGAGGGGGACCAGGCGCGGGTCAGGGCTTTGGCGTTCAACTCCGATGGCTCCCGCCTTGCCACGGCGCGAGGTGGCTTGGTCAGCTTCGCCCGCGTTTGGGCTGTGCCGGATCTTCAGAGTACCGGTGACTCGGTCGCCTATGCATGGAAGACGGGAGAGCATGCAGGCAGCATTCTGAGCCTGGCCTTCGATCGTGCCGCTGGTGGTAGGTCAGAGACCCTCTTCGTGGGTCACTCCCGTAACTTCGTCCTCCCATGGTCCAGTCCGACGGGGGATGCCGAACCCGGGCGGGTCGGCGTCCGTGGTGACACCCTTTGGGGCCACGAAGAGGGCGTTCGCGGACTCGCATTCAATCCGGAGACCGGATGGCTGGCATCAGCGTCCGGTGACGGGACTATTCGGATATGGGACCCGGCTCGCTCCGTCGCCCTCTTGGAGCTTCGGGGCCATGAGCATGATGTCCACAGCGTTCGTTTCCGCGACGCCGGCCTTATGTCCGGGAGTAGAGATGGCACGCTGCGGCGCTGGCCCTTGGATGGCCTCTCCCCGGGCCTTGAGGGTGGCCTCGACGGGGCTCGCACGCGCGAGGTCGTGTGTAGAATTGCTCGGCGAAACCTCTCGGCCGACGAATGGGATCGTTTCTTCGCGCTTCCGCCGAGGGAGGTTTGCCCGGACGGGTGACGACCACCAGTCTTGCTTGAAGGACTTCTTGGCGCATCGGATGGGAGTTGCCGATGAATCGACGAAAGTACGTAAGACGTGAAGGGCAGTCCGTCGTCGCGGTGCAGCTCGACCTGGAGACGAAGGGCTTTTCATACCGGAAGTGGGGTGACACTCAGCGGTGTAAACGCGGTGACTGGCTGGTGGACAACGGGGGTGAGGTGTACACCGTCGACGCCACCACCTTCGCGCGAACCTACGCGCCGAGGGGGCCCGCCGGGCACTACGTGAAGACCACGCCCATCTGGGCAGAGATCGCCTCGGGGCCTGGTGTGGTGAAGACGAAGGAGGGAGCGACCCACTACGACGCCGGCGACTACCTCGTCTTCAACGAGCCCGATGGAGGAGACGGGTATGCGATCACCGCGGCGAGATTCGAGCGGCTGTATCGACCGGCCGAAGACTGATTCCCTCGGCTCTAGCGGGCCCTTACGCCGATGCCAGGAGGTCGAACGACGGTGGGAAGTGCTCGTCGCGGACGTGCCGCTCGGCGCCGGCTTCACCAATCGTAGTCAGATCGTCTCGATTGTCTGCTCGGCTCATCTCGTGCAGTTCCTCTGCGCGGGCGGCCAGGTCGGGAAGGCCGATCGCCTCCAGGCCTTCCTGGGACAGTTCCACGTTGTATCTGAGGTAGCTGAGCAACGCTCGATCCCCGAGACGATCCGAGCGGAGATCGCCAGTTTCGCGATCGATCTCGACCGACGTCGGGCTGTTGGACAGCCATTGCAGGATGAGCTGGTTGTGCCAGTCCGCGTCCTCCATGAGCATGCCCGGTACGAGGCTGGCCCAGTCCCATAGCTTGGAGCCCATGACCGCTTTCCTCCCACGCGTGTTCGACCAGAAGCCGGTTCCGATCGAGACCAGAAGAAGGCGGTCTTCGCCTTGCTCCCAATGGAAGGGGAAGCCGTCCAGCCAAGCGACCATCAGGGCCTGAAGAGCAGGGTTGTTGAACATGCTCACGCCTCCATCCACGAAGGCGCCAGCTTCTCCAGACCCCACGTCGATCAGCTCTGGCACGAAATAGGTGGGCGCCGCGGTGCTTGCGCGCACAGCGGTGGCGAGAGGAATGGGGGCGTTGGCCTCGTAGAACATCCCCTCAGGGTGGTTTATCAGCGGCCACGTGCTTTGCGAATCCCCCCTTTTGGTGACGATGCACAACCCGGTTCGGATGTCGGGTACGTCACTGCCGAGGGTGCGCGCTCCAAGGATCTTCCGGAGCTCGGTTTCGATTGGTGTCGAGTCGAATTGGGCCGCGACCCGGTCGTCGATCTCCCACGGCTTCCACCAGCTCCTCTTCTTCTGAAAGATCTTGCCACCCAACCGCATGTAGAGCTCTCGGATCTCGGACGTCTCCATGCCCGTGGCGAGGAGGGCAGCGATGATGGCGCCCGTGCTCGTGCCGGCGATCATGTCGAAATAGTCGCAAAGGCAGAGATCTGCGCGATCGTGCCGTTCGCGTAGAAGAGATTCGATTCGGGCCAGGTAACCGACGGTGACCGCGCCGCGAATACCACCGCCGTCCAGTGCCAGGATCCGTTTGGGCCCCGGAGCATTGAATCGATCGATGAGCTTCATCCGGGCACCTCGGTCGGGCGACGGTGGTTCGAACGTGCCAAGCGCCACCCCGAAACGGAGCGGAGGACAAGGTCGATCGGCGTGGCGGATATGATACGAATGACCCATGTCGTCCGCCACCTGGATCGCGCATCGGCACCCGGCGTCGCACGTTATCAGCGCGCTGGTCTCCCCGAATGGTGGAGCCTTCAGCGGAGGATGCGCCCGCTCTCGTGACCTCCTGAGGCGCAGACCCGGCATTGGCCCTGCCTGGGGCCAGTCGATATTATCTCGCTCCCCCAGGACCTCCGCGCGCGCCCATCGAGATCTGGCGTGACGCGTCGGCTCCGCCATTGAACCAGCGGCAGTGAGAGTACACCGCATGCGGAATTGTCTGCCATGCTGATCTGCACGGAGTGCGGGCGCGAGAACCGTGAAGGTCGTCGCTTCTGCGGAGCGTGCAGTGCGGCGCTGGCCACGGCATGCGGGCAGTGCGGCTTCGCGAACGATGCAGGCGAGAGCTTCTGCGGCGGTTGTGGCTCTGCCCTCGCAACGCGCGGGCAGGCGGAGAGGCGCCAGCTATCGGTCATGTTCTGTGACCTCGTCTCATCCACGGAGCTCTCCACGGGCCTCGATCCAGAGGACCTCCGCGACGTCATCACGCGCTACCAAGCGACGACCGCGGAGATCGTCGAAGAGCTGGGTGGAATGGTGGCGCAGTATCTCGGCGACGGCGTGCTCGTGTACTTCGGCTATCCCACGGCGCAGGAGGACGACGCCAGACGCGCAGTCTGGGCGGGGCTGCGAATCATCGACGGCGTGCGGACCCTGGGGATCCGCGTTCCAGGCCATGGGACGTTGCGACTGCAGGTCCGCGTCGGGATCCATACGGGTCCCGTCGTCATCGGGAAAGTGGGTGGCGGTGCCCATACCGAGCAACTCGCGGTGGGCGAGACTCCCAACGTGGCCGCGCGGGTCCAAGGCCAGGCTGCAGCCGAGGAGCTCCTCGTTACGGAGGACACTCGACGCCTTCTCCGAGGTGCTTTCTCCACCGAGGAGGTGTCGAGCACCACGCTGCGCGGCCTCGACCGACCCATGGTTCTTTTCCGCGTTCTGGGACCGGCGGCGGGGCACAAAGCCCTGGACGAAGACGCGCTCGTGGGCCGTGAGGAAGAGCAACGCCGGCTGAGCGAAGCATGGTCTGGAGCGGCGGAGGGAAGGGGGAAGGCGGTACTCGTGGGCGGGGAGGCAGGCATTGGGAAGTCACACCTGGTGCATGACTTCCGGAGCAGGCTGGCTGCCGGGGAGCACGAATGGATCGAGGGAGAGTGCTCGCCGATCTTTCAAGGCACCGACTTCTTCCTGGGTGGTCACCTGCTGCGGCGCAGTCTCGGTTGGGACGACCACGACCGCGAAGAGACCCGCCTCGCCAAGCTGCTCGCTGCGACGGAAGCGATCGGCGCCGACGCCGTCACGGTCCAACTGGTTGCCGGTGCGTTGGACCTGGCCCTGCCGCCGGAGGATTTCCCACCGCTGCCTCTCACACCGGGGCAGCGGCGTTCCAAGACCATCGAGGCGGCGCTGGGACTCATCCTTGGTCCTGTGGACGGCCCGCCTCGGGTACTGATGCTCGAGGACCTCCATTGGATCGATCCAACCAGCCGTCAGCTCGTCGAGCAACTCCTCGTCAGTGGAATCGAGAGTCGTCGGTTGCTCGTGCTCATGACCGCGCGTCCGACCGAGTGGCTCGAGCCGCTGGACGGATTCGAGCGCATCGCCCTTCGGAGGGCGACGCCGGCGTCCGTGCGCGAGATGGCAGTATCCTTCGCGAAGGGCCGTGCGCTGCCCGACGAGCTTCTCGATCTGGTCGCGAAGAGGACCGACGGTGTGCCACTGTTCGTGCGTGAACTGACGCGGAGCATGTTGGAGTCAGGGCGCCTGCGGGAGACAAGAGGCGGCTATGAGCTCATTGGGGCCCTTCCGGAGTTGGACGTGCCCTCCACGCTCCAGGACTCACTCATGTCCCGTCTCGATCGACTCGAGAACGCCAAGCCGGTCGCCCAGGTCGCTTCGGTCCTCGGCCGGCGGTTCGACTCACGGCTTTTGGCAGCGGTGACGGGCCTAGGTGCGGAGGTTCTGGATGCCGAACTCGGAAGGCTCGTCGATGCGAAGCTGGTTGAGCCGCTCGATGAGGATGCGAGCAATACGTACTCGTTTACGCACGCGCTCGTCCGGGATGCGGCGTACGGGTCTCTGCTGCGCAAGCGAAGACGCGAGCTCCATGGCACCATCGCCGAGGCCTTGCAGGGACGAGATTCGGCTCACGATCGTGCGCTCCCCGAGC
Source organism: Longimicrobiales bacterium (assembly GCA_965229435.1). GTDB lineage: Bacteria > Gemmatimonadota > Gemmatimonadetes > Longimicrobiales > Gaopeijiaceae > UBA2589. Next base: position 658,475 of record CBDDJE010000001.1, on the reverse strand, counting down.
TGTTGGCTCACCACCTCACGGCAGCCAATCGACCATTGGACGCGGCACCCTACTGGCTCGCAGCGGGGCAGAGGGCCATGGAGAGAGCCGCGGTCAGCGAGGCGACGACGCACCTCGCCAAGGGTCTCGAAGCCCTCGCCGACGCGCCCGAGGGGGCACAGCGGGCGCAACTCCAGCTCGAGCTGACGTTCAGTCAAGCGACAATGCTGCAGGGCACGCTGGGTCACGGGGCGCCTCAGGTCGGCGATGCGTTTTCGCGTGCTCGGGAGCTCTCGGAAGCAGTCGGCGACACGGCGATGCTCCTCAAGGTCCTGCCTGGATTGGGACAGTTCTACATCACCCGCGGGGATACTGAACTCGCCACCGAGTTGAATGCGCGGACCATCGCACTCGCGGAGGAGGCACGGAATCCCGTTGTGCAGTCGCATGCGTATCGCGGGCGGGGCTTCATGCTCGCCCTGCAGGGACATCTACGCGATGCGATGGACAATATCGACAGGGCCATCGAATGCCTCACCGTCGACACTGATCCGTCGCACCAGTACATCGTCCACCCCTTGCTCTTTGCGCAGACCTGGCAGGCCATGCTCCTCAGCTGGCAAGGGCACGTCGATGAGGCTCGCAGGATCCAACACGAGATCCTGGAGCGTTGTTTGGCGGATGGGCACCCTTACATCGTCCAGTCCGCTTACGCGTACACGGCACTTCTCGCGGAAGTCTGGGAGGACGTCGAGGCGGTCCTCGAGGCCAGCAGCGAACACGTAGCACTTGGCGAGCGATTCCCCAACCCGCTGTACGGAGCGATGGGCCTCATGCATCACGGATGGGCGGTGGCGAGGCAGGGGAACAGCGAGGCGGGCATCCAGGAGTTCCTCGAGGGTCTTGCGGGTTTTCGTGCCACGGGCTCACGCGCCACGCTTCCCATGTACCTGGGGCTGCTGGGGAGCCTGTACCTGGAAGCGGGAGACGTGGACGCGAGCCGTGAGACCGTGGACGAGCTCTTCGACGTGGTCGAGGCGACCCAGGAACGGAGTGCACTGCCTGAGGCGCTGAGGCTCAGGGCAGAGGCCGCCCATCTGGAAGGCGACGATCCGACTGCTGTCGCGACTGCACATGAGGCGTTGGCGCTGGCGCGGAAGCAGGGTGCAGTGGGCTGGGAACTCCGGTGTGCCCACAGCTTGGCGTTGTTCACGAAGGATCGCGCGGCTGCGACGGAGCTGTCCACGACGCTGGACCGCTTGCACGGCGGTCAAGACACTCCCTTGGTTGTTCGCGCCACCGCCCTCAGGGACGAACTTGCCGGAACCCTAGCCTAGAGCGATCTGAGAGCCCCACCGCCCCCAGGCCCAAATGCCCGCGGCGGCGGCGCCTCCAAGAAGTACGGAAGCCGCAATAAAAACGCCGAGGGCTTTGGCCGTGTTGGGGAATCGCAGGGGATGACGGATGGCCACCGAGATCGTGAGCAAGGCCCATCCACCGAACACGGCCGAGATGGAGATACCGACGAGCCAGGGGATGGCGAGAAGGGCCTTTGCGGCGATGAGCGCAGTCCCGGGCGCCTCGGCCAGAGGTTGCAACCACCCGTGCAGGGCCTTCGGGATCAAGAGGAAGATCGCGCCGGCGAGAGGAGCGGTCGCGAACGCCAGTGGCCGTATTTCCTGCAGCAGCGTCGCGCTGGTCTTGGGGTCTGCCCACACACGCGTGCCGAAGAACCAGACGAGGGTCGCCCAGACGATCCACCCCGCCGCCGCGATCCCGATGAGCCACCAGATACGATCCCAGGGGATGGTGCGTAGACTGTCGGAGGTGAGACCACTGTAGGTGATTCCCGCCAAGGCGCTTACCGCGACCAAGATCAGGAACGCTTGCACGTTGGCGGAGGGGGACATCTTCAGCTCCTGGACGACCCGAACATCCAGACGCAGCGTGCCACGTAGTCGATCTACGAAGCTCAAACGAGTCATGGCGAACCTGGAGGGTTGGTCAGGAGATGTAGTAGCGCCCGATGCGGATATTGAGCAGCAGGAATACGGTGTTCAGAACCAGGGCGCTCAGCGCCAGGAGCTCGAATCGGCCCGACAGCCAGATCCCCACGAAGACCGGGTAATACACGACGAGAAAGCCCGTGATGAGCCAGGCGAAGCCCCGCCACGCATGCTCGCGGAGCGTGAGGGCCGCGAAGAGGCAGAAGAGGCCGAAGCCGACGCTCCAGCAGCCGATGATCATGGTCGCGTCGCGCGAGAAATCGGTCAGCGGCCTGAAGCTCTCGACGACCTGAGGTCCCCACACCTCGTCGGGGGCGAGCACGAACAGCCACGCTACGATGTGCCAGTACAGGGACTGGGCGAGCCAGGTGGCGCGGCTTCCTGGCGGAGCCTTGGGCGAAGGCTGCTCGGTGGTGGTCCGTGGCGGCAATACCGCGACGCCCAGGTTGGCCAGGGCGAGGGTTCCGACCGCGGCAGCGACGCCCCACGCCGCGGTGGCGTACGCCCCGGTGCGGAGAATCGCCCAGACCACGCCCGAAGTGACCATTGCGAAGCCCCCAACGAACGCCAGGGCGAACCATCGCTGCACGTACATCGACCTGCGGAGCCCGGCGAGCCAGCTGAAGGCGGCCATCGACGCCGGGTAGACGGACGTCATCCGGATCATGTCCACCGCGATCTGCTCTGGAGACGTCGGGTCCGGTGCCTGCTGACCGGTGACCTGCGTGAAGACCCAGCGTGGGGCGATGATCAGCACCAATGCGGTGACCGTCATCACCAGCGTCTGCAGCTTCCACCATCGAGTCGCGATCGGTCTCGAATCGCTCACGTCACGTCCTCCGGCGAAGGGATCTGGCCGGGACGCGTTCTCCTGGGCGTCCCATGACCTATAGCGTCGTGCTGGCAGGGATGCGCATGGGCGCCAAGTTGCCATAGGGAACGTCGAGCGCACGGTTCCGGACCTCGACCCTGCTCTGGCACGACGCCAGCGCACGGCGGAAGGACCCGACCGCATGATAGGCTTCGAACGCCACGTCACGGCCCAGCGCGGGTCTCGCTCGCGGTCGCATGAGCGAGGTCCGTTTCTCCCCGGCCAGGGAGCCGAGGAGTGCAATCTGCGCCAAGGCCGCTGACCGTCCCGGAAGGGCATCGGCCAAATCCGAGTCGCTGCCGGGGGTGGGAAAAGGACTCAGGAGTGCGCCTGAAGCGTTGGGCACGAAGGCATACTCGTCGAACTGTGAGCTGGTCGCGGCGGCGTGACCAGCAGTCGCTCGGAAGATCACCTCAGTGACGAAGTCGAAGAGGGCCTGGGTGGTCGAGACATCAGGGAGTCCTCGTACCTGGCCGCCACTCTCCGCTCCGAGCTCCCGCAGCCAGCCCTCGAGTTCGTAGTCCTCGCGCACGTCTTCATCGGAGCGGTACCAACTGCCGAGTACTCCCTCTACGTACCGATTCGTGGCGTCCCAGATGTCCAGCGCGTCGTCCCGGTACCAATACTGGGGCAGAACCTCCCGGTCATCGACACCTCTCGAGACGAGGTCCGAGGTCAGGGCACGGGCGCTGAAGTCCCACTCCGACCAAGCGAGGCGCGCGAGGTCGAAGATCCCGGCGGCCCGTGCGGCGAAGGTGCGGTCCAGCAGGCGGAAGAGGCGACCGCCGAACAACCGATCGTTGGCGGCGAGGGTGAACTCGAAGTGCGGGGCCAGGAGCTGCGAAAGGGGGTGGTCCGGATGGAGTCGCCTCGCCGCCGCGATGCGAAACACCCCCGAGACCATGTGGGTCTCGAGGAGATGGTGGATGGCGGTCTGGTAGTGCAAGTCGGCGCACTGGGCATGAACTTTGGCCAACAGCCATGCGTTTGGGCGGTCCATGGGAGTCGCGACCGGACCCGAACCCACCTTCTCCTGGATCGCGAGTGGCTGCAAGCTACCCGCCGGAGTCGCGTAGAAGAGGCAGTGGGGGGACGAAAGATGGTTTCTTCTCGTCGTCTGGACTTCGCGCTGAACACGGGCGTCGTCCAACCATGGGTACGCCGTCGAGAAGATGCGGCCCTCACCCAGCGCCCCGTCGAGTGTAGCACCAGGGTGGGCCCTGGAGATCACCTGACTTGCCGCGTCTCGAAGGGCGTCTTGGGGTAGGCTGACGCAGCGTCGGAGCAAGTGAGGATTCGGGCCGGCCAGCCTCAGGCGGCTGAAGTCCTCGTTGGTACGCCAATGCTCCCGACTGGATGGAAGCGGGAGTACCGGGAAGAGCCTCGCGTACGACTCCGGTGACTTCAAGCGGCCCGGCACGAGCCTGGCAAGGACTCCGTTCGTGCCTACCCTGAGCCGTTGCGAGAGTACGCGTGCGCGCTCCTCGATCGAGAAGCGTTCGGCCTTCGGAAGGCTCTCGAGGCCTGGTGGCAGAGAGAACTCTGGATCCCCGTGCCCCGGCGCGTCGATGAGCTTGTAGTTGTAGTCGTCCCGAAGGCGTTGTAGCCGTCCCTTGCGCGCCCGCTGGCGGTCGTCTGACGACCTTTGCGGCAGCATATACCGACTGGGGTTTTTGTGGCGGACCTCGGCCTGTGTGACGTAGGTCATCTCACTCCCCGGACCATGGGTGGCCGAGCGTTCGAATCATCAAACGCCTCCAACGGCCGAGGACTCGAACGACGCGCTCTTCGGAGTCTCCGAGCGAGCGGGGATCGAACGGGCCTGTGGAGGCGGGAATGTCCAGGCTCTGCGGGTGGTTGCCGGGGTCCCACTCCATGGCCTCCGTGACCTCGTCGGGGATGGGGGCCGTGAGCGTCGCCGTCCCGATCAAATGCCACGGGTGCTCGTCCTCTGGCCAGTCGAGGGTGGCGTCGAACCACGCAAGGGTGTCGCCGGGCTGGGGTGTATGGAACTGCGCTTCGAGCGTCAGTTCGATGTCTTCATCGCGCAACTGCTGCTTGAGGTGTTCACGCAGGTAGTTCTTGGGGCGGGTTTCTTCCGGGAGCCGATTCCGGTTCCACAGTTGGGCGATGTCGGCTTCGGTAGGCAGCCCCGATTCCCTCTCGAGTCCTTTCCCCTTGCAGCGGTACCGTACCAGATGCCGCACCTGGTTGGTGTCGGTCCAGAAGCGGACGATCTGGCTGTGGTAGATAATGTCCTGGAAGGCAGATGGGGCGCGACGGAACGCCGCGATCACCGCCTCGCGGGCAGCTGGATTTCGGTTGAACGCGCCCTTGGCCGCCTTCATGGGTAGGAACCTCCCCATGAGTACGCCCGCGAAGGCCGCTAGATGCGCGGGTCCTGTGAAACTCCCCGTATTCATCAGGACGTCGAGCGGACTCGCCGACGGTTGGTCCGAGAACTTCATCGAGCAGCCACGAACGTCGATGGAGGCGTCGTCCTCTTCGGTGAGCGTGGCGAATCGGACTTGTAGGGGGTACTCCTGGCCAGGCGTGAAGAAGTCATTCGGCGGGTACGTCGCGTCGGCCTCGTCGACCACGTTGAATCGTCCACTGGCCCCCACCCCGTACATGTGGGAGGCGCGGCGCTTCGACATCACCGTCAGGATCGCCATGATCGGCCCGGCCGTCAGATCCAGCACTCCCCACGCGTCACGTGCAGGCTCGACCTGCTCGTCGAACCACTCCGTGTAGACGCGATAGGACCGGAGGTTCAGGCCAAGGAAGACGATGCCCGGCAACAAGAGCAAGAGCACTCGGGTATCGAAGCGTCCCGAAGCCATCACGATCAAGAAGGCCAGCAGCCAGAGGGCATGCCACGAAGCGAAGAAGAAGGCGAAGCTACGCCAGACCCACTGGCGCCGACTCATCATGGCGTAGAGGGTCATCAAGAACACGCCCGCCGCCCACGCGGCCAGGATCCGCGCCTGGTCGAGGGCCACGGGGGCGATGACACCCTGTGCATCCGGGCTGATGGAGCGAAGGGTCCAACTCGGGAAGCCAGCAAGGAGAATCACGACCCCGGCCAGGGTGACGGCTTGCATCAGCCACACCAGCCAAAGTGTGGGTGGCTTCGTGTCCGTCGTGTCGGGGGGCGCTCCGAGACCCACACCGAAGGGCTTCAGGAGGCGTGGCAGAAGGTTGGCCAGTGCGAGAATGACCCCAGTCCCTACGATCATCGTCTCGCTTACTGCATAGCCCGCATCCGAGGTGAGATAGTAGTAGACGCCAGTCCAGATCGCCCAGAACAGACCGAAGACGGTGGCGAAGCCCCGTTGAAGTCCTCCGTGAACGGTCATGATGGCGAACAGCGTCAACAGTCCCATGGCCAGGATGTAGGCGCTCGATATCCTCATCAGATCCCACGCGAGCGGGGGCGAGCCGTCGTTCGTGAGCACCCCCAACGTCCACTCCGGGAAGATCAGCGCGGAAAGGCCCAGTCCCGTCAATGCCAGGAACTGAAGAACCCAGAGCCAGGCCAGGGTGACGCTGAAGACCGGCGCTCCGATGGGAGTATTCGTGAGGAGGCCGGCGCTCCGAGACGTGTCCTTGTCCGTCTTCCGGGCCGTCTGGGTGCGCGCGGCGCCTCCGGCGATCAGGCGGAGCGCATTCACACCTGGGAGGAAGAAGTAGTCGCCCCCCTTCATGTCGACGAAGCGCGGTAGGCCGACGCACAGGTACGGCGGCGTATTCTCAGGCTGACCTTCACCTGCTGGGACCACCGACTTGCCGGACCCGTCGTGGCACCCGACCAGGATGTCCTTGTCCTCGCCCTGCTGGAAGTTGTTCCCGTCGTTCATCCACTCCTGCATCACGAACTCGAACTGACGCTCGAAGCTGGCATTCAGGGCGACGAAGATGAGACCATGATCCCCCTCGTCGTTCGCTGGCTGATCGAACGGGGTCCACGCGCCGTACGGCATTCCTCTCCGGTAGATGCGGCGGCGATTCGACAGCAGTCCGCCGAACCCCTGGGCGTCCCGCGGGTTCGCCCTTCGGATGTGCGCCCCGAGCGGCACTCGTGCTCCGTCTGGGTCGTCCTCGTAGCTGAAGTCGTTGCTCCGCTGAGGGTCTTCGGCGATGGTCGAATCCATGTGGGTGGGCGAGACCGCGAGAGGGGTGCCGTCCCGAAAACGACCGACGAACTTTGCGGCGAGTAGCTCGGGGCCGCCGGGGTACTCCTTGCCGTGGTGCTCCAGATAGCGGCGAAACAAGGCCACTTTTTGATGGAGCTTGCGATACACCAGGTAGGTGCCGTTGAAAGCCAAGGCTGCGGGCTTCGGTGCCGCGGGCAGCTCTCCGGCTTCGTCCGGATAGCCGAAGAGGAACTCGCCGGCCTCGAGAGGCTCCCATCTCCCGTCCTCCGTCAGCTTGCCCCGGCCCGGGCGGGGAGCGACCCCACTCCCCTCGACCTCCGGCTGACCGAAGCCGTCGGCGTAACCGAAGTGCTCCAAGGGGGTCGGTCTTCCATCCACGACGATCGCTGCAGCGTCTTGTGCACCGACCCGCTCGACTCCGTCGGCCGCAGCGATGGACTCATCGAGCGCGTTCACTCGCTCGGTGAGCTCGTAGTCGTCGGTTGCATAGATGGTGAGCATCACATGCACTCCACCATCTGCGGTGTTCCAAGGCGACTCCCACTTCTCGGGAGCGCTCGATCCCGTATCGCCCAGAATGCGCTCGGCGCGGATGGCCATTCCCTCCCTGAAGGCCTTGGAGAAGCTCGCCAGCGACTCCTCGGCGACCTCGAGAGCCGCCAATCCCGCGTGGGTGAAGGCGATGTTGAGGGTCCATGGCGGCTTCTTGCCGTCGTCCCACTGCTCGGCCGTCGTGACGTCCGGAATCAGCTCTTCGAGGAACGTCCTCGCCGATGCGGCCTCCCTCACGCGGAGGAAGACGTACTTCGCGACCGGTAGCTTGTAAGCCCGGAGCACGTTGCCTTGAATGTCGGAAAGGTCGAGCTCGGCGATGTCTCGCGCCTTCTCTGAGCTCACGGTGACTCCCGTGGCAGCGTGGCTGACCCGGGTGGCGGGGTGGGGGCCACCCGAAGCCTCTCGACGAGTTCGCGAAAGCTCGACTGAAGGGCCGCCGGAGGTTGTTTCTCCACCTGAGCCCTCTCGACGAAGCTCGTCACCTCACGTTGCACATAGAGTGCCCGGAGGACGTCTTCGGCGCTTGCGGTCGTCTGGTCGGCGAAGAAGAGGGCCGTGTCGAGTTGGCAACGCCGAAAGTAGCCCAATACGGCCGCAGGGTCCGTCGGCCCAGGATACGCGACGCAGTGGCTCCACAGCGACTCGACCAACTCACCGCAGCGCCCGGTCAACATCTCCACGAACTCGGCCAGATCACCGTCGAACTCGGCACTGAACATGAGGTAGGACGAGCGTAGGTGGTCTTCCTCCGCGGGATACCCGGCGTAGGGGAAGTTTCGGACGACGAAGAACCTCGCCATGTGGATCGTGGGAATCCGAGCGAGGGGGCTCAGCTCGAAGTTCGGCAGTCCCGCCAGGACCTGGCGAATCTCCTCAACATGGGTGGGGCGCCGGGTGGGGTCCGAGAGAATCGGACACATGAGCGTCAACCCGTAGACGTTTCCCGTCTTGTTCTTCACGCGGGCACCGGCCCATCTGTTGGGTGCTTCGTCCCCTCGTCCGGTGCCGTCTTCGCGAAGCCGGTCGAGCCCAGGTTGTTCTGAATTCGGCGCAGGAACTTCGAATACTCTTCGGCAAACACGGCCGGCTCGGCGTTGGCGAATCGGAGCTCGAAGTCGTCGAGTTGTTCACGTAGCCGAAGGGCGCTGCGGACGTCGGTGCTCGTGGCCCCGGGATACGCGTGATAGTAGTAGTCGCAGTCGTACTGGTTGGTCGTAGCGTACTCCGTGAACGGGGTCACCGGGTTTGCGTTGGGAAACCCCTGGCACGCCTGCCAGATGTCGTTCATCTGCACCTCGACGACCTGAGAGAAGGTGTCGAAGTACTGCGAAAAGCCGCCGTTGAAGTTCGAATTGAACATCAGGTACTGGTAATGAAGCCGCTCTCGTGGCTGCGGCGGGCCGAGGTACGGCGGCTTCTTGATGATCACCCAGCGAGCGAAGTAGATGAACGAACATCGGATCAACTCGCCGACCATCGCTGGGAACATCCTGCCCAATCGGAAGCCGGCCTTCAGTTGCCAGACGCGCCCACGCTTGATGGGGGTGATGACGTTGAAGCCAAACGCCTTCCCGCACTGGTTCGGCATGGGTGCACCGGGGGAGCTGGGGGGGTGCTGCTAAGCCACCATGTACGCCTTGGCGATGCGTTTGTAAAGGAGGGGCCCTTTTGCGGCATGCCCGATCGGGTCACTCGGGGGCGATTCCCGACGTCGACGAACCTTTCCGGGCCAGCCGGGTCCGTGTACCGTCAACCACTCCGCTCCTGAGCAGTCTCTGAAGGTAGGGTCCGATGAACAGAGCCAGCGTGGTCACGCTCGTGTTGGGGATCCTGACTTTCGCCGATCTCCGCGCAGTCGATGCTCAGGCGGTGGGCTCCGTGGCTGGAGTCGTTACTCGAGAGGACGGGCGAACGCCCGCTACCGGTGTCGACGTCGCAATCGCGGACCTTCCACAGAGAGCCACGACGTCGGGCAGCGGGCGCTTCGTGCTCCGTGGGCTCCCGCCCGGGTCCTGGACGCTCGTCTTCACCGCCGTCGGATATGAGACCCATGAGATCGACGTCACGGTCGGCGAGGGCGAAGAGACGTCCGTCACGGTTGCCCTCGAGGTTGCGGCGCTGCGACTAGCGGAGTTGCTCGTCGACGCCGCATCGCGGACACCGCAGAGAGTCGTCGAGGCTCCGGCCGCGATCTCGATCGTTCGTCCGGCGACCATCACGGCCATGTCGTTGACCTCGCAGGTACCGGCTGCTCTCGCGTCTCTCCCGGGAGTGGAGGTCGTACAAAGCGGGATGTTCGACTTCAACGTCAACACGCGCGGATTCAATTCGAGCCTCACGCGTCGGATGCTGGTCTTGCAGGATGGCCGCGACCTTTCGATCGCGGTCCTCGGCCTCCAGGAATGGAGTGGCTTCAGCGCTCCACTGTCCGACTTCCGCAGCATCGAGGTCGTGCGCGGTCCGGGATCCGCGTTGTACGGTGCCAACGCCTACTCCGGCGTGATCGATCTCCGCACCTGGGGACCGCGAGACGTCGCGGGCCTGAAGGCCACCATCGCCGGCGGTGGGCTCAACTCGATCAGCGGCGACGTGCGATACGCAGCCTTGTCTCCCGGAGGGAAGCTCGGCTTCAAGGTCAACGCAGGCTACAGTCGGAGCGATAGCTGGACGCGAAGCAGAACCGACTTCGACGGCGGCTCCTTGCGCCGGGAGTACGCGGACGCCACGGACCGCCCCGTACCGGACCAGATCGAGGTTGCTCCCTTGATGGGACAGAGCGTGGATCCCACGACGGGAGTCGCTTTCGGCGAGCCGGATCCCGTGACCCGGACCTTCGGGTCCGCCAGGGTCGACTACTATCGTGACAATGGGGGTGTGGTCACTGCCGAGAGCGGCGCAGCGTTGTCCGAGAACACGGCGTTCGTGACCGGAGTCGGGCGCATCCAGATTGACGAGTCCTTCCGTCCTTGGAGCTCGATTCGCTGGGCCGAGCCGGAGTGGAATATCTCTGCCTGGTACTCGGGCAGGAGCACCCTGGACTCACCCACGCGCTTTCTAGCATCAGGCGCCACGACCGAGGACAAGTCCTCCATCAGCCAGATCGAGGCGCAGATCGATCGCCAGGTCGGAGACCGGCTGGAGGTCATCGTAGGTGGGGCTGTCAGAAACACCCATACCGACACCAAGGAGACCTTCTTCCTTGCGGCGGACGACGACCGGCGCGACTGGTACTACTCGATGTATTCACAAGGAAGCCTGGACCTGAGTGATGAGCTCGAGCTCATTGGCGCGGTACGTTTCGACGGGGGTGACCTCTTCGACACTCAGATCTCCCCACGTCTGGCGCTGGTCTTCAGCCCGAGGCCCGCGCACTCGTTCCGCATTACCGCTGGCAGGGCTTTCCAGACGCCCAGCCAGGTTGAGCGCTTCCTGGCGGCGGCAGCCGCTCCCCCCGCGGACCTGAGTTCGCTGGAAGCAGGCCTGAGGGCGTCCCCGCTGGGCTCGGCGCTGGCCGGTGTCCCCGACGGAGAGCTCTTCACCACGAGCGCGTCCGTGCCGATTCTCGCGCGTGGCAATCCCGATCTGAAAGTGGAGTCGGTGCAAAGCCTCGAGGCTGGGTACAAGGGGCAGCTCGCTGACGGGGTCTTCCTCACCGTCGACGCGTATTACAGCCGCCTCACTGACTTCACCACGGATGTCCTCCCGGGGGTGAATCCCAACTTCGCGCCATGGACCGCGCCTTCCGCGGTTCAAGAGGCCTTCCGTGGGCCCCTGGAGGAGGCCGTTCGGGAGCAGCTCGCCATGGCCGGTCAGTCGTTGGCGGCGGCGGGTCTGACTCGCCTTTCAGATCAATCGACGGCCGTGGTGTTGTCCTACGGTAACGCAGGCAAAGCCAAAGAGTACGGCGTTGAATTGGAGCTCTCCGTCGCGCCTTCGTCGAGCACCTTGATCTCGGGGAACTACTCTTACTTCGGAAACGATATCAGCGCCGGCTCTCTCGTGCCCGGGGATCAGCTCGTACCCAACGCTCCAACCCATCGAGGGGGATTGTCGGTGGACTTCTCCGGCGGCGAGGGTTTCGACTTCGGGGCGACGCTCAGAGTCATGACTTCCTACGAGTGGGCCGCCGGGGTGTATGCCGGTCAGGTCCCGTCTTCCCAGATGGTGGATCTGCGCGCGGGAATGCGACTCATGCGCGACCTTCGGCTCCATGCCGTCGCCACGAACGTCTTCAACCAGCAGCGCTTCCAGATGTTCGGAGGCTCTGTAATGGGACGCCGTGTGATGGTCGGCCTGACGGTGCACCGCTGAGGGAAGCCAATCGGCGATAGACGCGCGAGTCGTTCCGCCTCCCCCGATATGAACCGGGTCCGGAGGCTCTGGCCCGAAAGATGCGGTGCTGTTTCAGGAGTCCGGAACTCGGGCTCCCGCGGACCACCCACGTCGAATCGGGGGACATCATGAAGAAGTGGATCGCACTCACGGCTTTCGTCACAGCCGTCCCGGCGGCGCCCGCCAACCTGGTCGCCCAGGACACCATCCAACTCGAGCTCGCCGTCGCGTCGGGCGTCGAGGAGAGCATGCCGGTCGGGGAAGCGCAGGAGTTCTCCGCGGATGTCGGCCGCGTCTTTCTTTGGACCCGGGTGCACGGTGCGGCGGACTCGAGCATCCAGCACGTCTGGATCCACGGGGAGATGGAGTTTCCCGTTTCGCTCCAGATCGGAGGCTCGCCCTGGCGGACCTGGAGCAGCAAGACAATCCCGCCGGAGTGGGCCGGAGAGTGGAGCGTGGAGGTGCGGGATGAGGCGGGCAACGTGCTCGAGAGCCGAACCTTCATGGTCGGGATGTAGGGCGGCGGGTCTGCGCCGGGCGCGGCCGATCCCGGAGCCGAGATAGCGGAACCACGCCGGCCGTAGCATGATGGGCGCGAACGAAAGCCGTTTTCCGCCCGGACCCGAGGCCCATTTGAGCACCGATGTCATCGCTCGGCTGAACGCCGCCCTAGAGGGACGCTACGAGGTTCAGGGCGAGTTGGGGGAAGGTGGGATGGCGACCGTCTACCTCGCCGACGATCTGAAGCACAACCGGAAGGTCGCGCTCAAGGTCCTCAAGCCCGAACTCGCCGCGGTGGTGGGTGCCGATCGGTTCCTCACGGAGATCGAGACGACGGCGAATCTTCAGCACCCGCACATACTGCCCCTCTTCGACTCGGGCGAGGCCGACTCATTCCTCTTCTACGTCATGCCGTATGTGACGGGAGAGACGCTTCGCGATCGCCTCGAACGGGAGCGGCAGCTGCCGGTGCATGAGGCCGTGGGCATCGCGGTTTCCATGGCGGGCGCGCTGGAGCATGCCCACCGGAAGGGCGTCATCCACCGGGACATCAAGCCGGCGAACGTTCTACTTCAGGACGGCCAGCCGGTCATCGCGGACTTCGGGATCGCGTTGGCGGTGGGTTCGGCTGGCGGCGCCCGCCTCACCGAGACGGGGCTGAGCGTGGGCACGCCTTACTACATGAGCCCGGAGCAGGCGACCGGCGACCAGCATGTGGGGCCCCAGAGCGACATCTACGCCCTGACCTGCGTGCTGTACGAGATGCTCGTGGGCGAGCCGCCCTTCCCTGGACAGACCGCCCAGGCCGTGCTTGGCCGGATCATCTCGGGAGACTACTCGCCCGCTACGGCCCAACGACCGTCGGTGCCGGCCAACATCGACGCGGCCATCCGGAAGGGCCTCGAGAAGATCTCCGCCGATCGCTTCGCCACCGCCGCCGAGTTCGCCAAGGCCCTCCAAGATCCGGGTTTCAGGCACGGCGACGACGCAGTGGTCGCGGGACCGGTGGGTCCGTGGAAGGGTGTGGCCATCGGGATGTCGGTGACGACGGTCATCTTCATGAGCTTGATGATCTGGTCGCTCATGCAGACTCCGCCGGAGGCGCCCGTGGCGTGGTTCGGCGTCGAGTTGCCTCGAGGGCACGATCCCTCCCTAGGGTTCGGCGCCAACGTGGCGATATCGCCCGATGGAGAGACCATCGTGTACACGGGCCCGTCCACGGAAGCGGGCGTGCCCATCCAGCTGTGGATGCGCCGGCGGGGATCACTGGACCCCGCGCCTATCCCCGGGAGTGAGTACGGGTACAACCCGGTCTTCTCGCCCGACGGAGAGCGGATCGCGTTCCACACTCAGGCTCCGAACCAGATCAAGATCGTGGGCCTGACGGGTGCGCCACCCCTGACCGTGGCCACTGAGGGGATCAACGTGAACTCCCTCGCCTGGGGCGACGATGGCTTTCTGTACACGGATCTTCCCGAGCCCGAGGGGGGCGGAATCGGCCGTCTCCCGGCTTCGGGCGGGTCGGGCGTCGATCGCGTCACCGCCTTGGACGGAGGGACGGCCGAGGCCTTTCATGCCTGGCAGCAGGTGCTGCCCGGGAGCAGGAAGATGCTCGCGACCATCGGCTACACGCCGCAGGGCAACTTCAACGGATATCGGATTGCCCTCTTCGATCTCGACGGCGGGGAGAAGACCATCGTCGCCGCGGCGGTGATGGCGCGTTACTCGCCGACCGGGCACCTCCTCTACGTGACGGCGGACGGGCAGCTGCTGGCCGCCGACTTCGATCCGGAGAGCGGCGAGTTGGGTGCCCCGGCGGTCATTGCCGACGGCGTTGCCGTAGGAGGGTTCGGCGCCGCCGATATCGCGATGTCGGACGACGGGACGCTCGTCTACATGGCTGGGAGCCTCACCTCCGCACTCGGACGAGCGGTGTGGGTCGAGCGCTCAGGAGCGGTGACGCCGGTGGACCCGGATTGGCAGTTCGACCCGGGGATGCCGGAGGCGAGTCTGGCCGTTTCGCCGGATGGAACACGTTTGGCGGCCAAGATCTCGACGGAGGCCGGCGAGGACATCTGGGTCAAGGAGCTTCCCGACGGCCCCCTGTCCCGTCTCACCTTCGACGACGGCGTCGATCGGCGGCCCCGCTGGTCGGCCGACGGTACGCGCGTCTTCTATAACTCCGACCGGGACGGAGACGCGGGGAGCCACTACGATCTCTGGGAGCAGCCCGCCGACGGAACGGGCGTCCCGGAGAAGATCCTGGACCTGGACGCGTCGATCCTGGAGGCGCGCCGAACCCCGGACGAGTCCTTGTGGGTGCTGCGCCTCGGCGGCCTGAGTGGAGCCGTGGGCGTACGCGATCTCGTCGGCCTTCGCGTAGGCGAGACGGAGACGTTTCCGGTGGCCACGGAGTCATACGACGAGAAGGGCGTGGCCCTCTCGCCCAGTGGCCGTTGGATCGCGTACGAATCCACTGAGACGGGGCGCGACGAGGTCTTCGTCCGTCCGTTCCCAGACGCTCAAGGCGGGAAGTGGCTCGTCTCGGTGGAGGGGGGCTTCAACCCCAAATGGGCGCACAGCGAGGACGAGCTGTTCTACGTGGACGGGAACGGAAATATGGTAGCGGTGAGCGTTCAGACCGAGTCCACGTTCCGGGTAGGACAGCGCCGGACGCTCTTCTCGCTGGCGGACCGATTCCTCAACGGGCAGCCGAACTACGCCAGTTGGGACGTTGCACCAGACGACGAGCGCTTCATGATGCTGCAGATCGGAGGGGGTGAGGCGGGAGACGAATCCGAGCTCATCGTCGTCCAGAACTTCTTCCGGGTACTGCGGGAGCGGCTCGGAACCTGAGATAGCTCGATGGATGGGATCACACAGTGGTTGAACGGACGAGTGGAGGACACATGACGGGACGAGGACCGATGCGGACCCCGTGGCGCAGGAGTGGTTCACCGATGGAGAGACGGCTCGCGGCTCTCTTCCTGGTCGTGGGCTGCCTGGCGCCGGCTGGACTCGAGGCTCAGGACAAACCCACGCTCACCGAAGACGACTACGGCAAGTGGGAGCGACTGGGCGCCGCAACCCTCTCGCCCGACGGGGACTGGCTCGCCGTCAACATTTCCAGGGTCAACGACGAGAACGAACTCCGCATCCACCGTACCGACTCCGACAGCGTCGTCGTCGTCGAGTACGGCACACGGCCGCGGTTCAGTGATGACGGCCGGTGGCTGGCCTACTCCATCGGGATGTCCGAGGACGCTCGCGAGGCGGCGCGCCGCCGGGACCAGCCGGTGCGCAACCAGCTGGGCCTCCTCGACCTGGAGACCGGTGAACAGTCCACGCGCAACGACATCGCGTCCTTCGACTTCTCCTCCGACGGACGGTACATCGCGCTCCGCAGGTACAAGCCGGAGGACAAGGAGAGTGACGGCGTCGACGTCATCGTCCACGACCTGACCGACGGCACGGACATGCTCTTCGGCAACATCTCGGACATGGCATGGCAGGACGACGGCCCGTGGCTCGCGATGATCACGGACGCCGACGACCAGGTGGGCAACGGCGTCACGGTCTACGACCCGAGTACGGGACGGATCCGTGCGTTGGATACCGACGAGGCGCGGTACCGGGAGATGAGCTGGCGGGACGACGCCGACGATCTGGTGGTTCTCAAGGCCATGTCCGACGAGGCCTTCGAGGACACGGCGCACGTGGTCCTGGCGTGGACCGATCTTCAGGCCGATCGGCCGACGCGGCATTCGCTCGACTTCGAGGAGAATCCGTCCTTCCCGGCGTCCATGCGAGTGGTGGAGCATCGATCACCCCGATGGTCGGAGGGCGGGTCGACGATCTTCGTCGGGATCCAAGAGCGGCGGCCGGTGCCGCCCGATCCGTGCGCGGAGGACGCGGGTCCGTCCGGTGAGGAGGGGGAGGGCGGAGGGGAGGTGCCGGATGCCGATCCGACCGACTCCGAAGGCGAAGAGGACGGCTCCGAAGATCCCGCCTGCGAGGAAGACGACGAGGACGCCCCGGGCGTCGAGATCTGGCACACGCGGGACGTGGACCCCGTGCCCCAGCAGCGCGTCCGCGAGAGCCGGCTTCGCCAGGAGAACCATTTGGCGGCGTGGCGGCCGGCGTCGGGAGCCTTCGTCCAGTTCGGCGACGAACTCACGGAGACCACCCTCATCACCGGAGACGGAGCGCACGTCGTGGGCATCGACGAGACGCCCTACGACGAGCACGCCATGTTCCGCCAGCAGTTCTCCGACGTCTATGCCATCGACGTGGAGACGGGGGCGAAGGAGCGGATCGCCCAACGGCTCACGGGGGTGGGCGGAATCAGCCCCGAGGGCCGGTACGTCCTCTGGTTCGAGGGTGAGGACTGGTTCGCCCACGACCTGCAGAGTGGGCAGACCCGGAACCTCACGGAGCAGGTGCCCAGTGCCTTCGTGAACCTCGACGTAACGCCCACTCGGGAGCAGATGCCCTCCTTCGGGACCGCCGGCTGGCTGGAAGGCGATGCCGCCGTGCTCATCAACGACGAGTGGGACGTGTGGGAGATTCGCCCCGACGGGTCCAACGCCCGGAAGCTGACCAACGGCGCCGAGGACGACATTCGGTACCGCGTGGTTCCCATGGACCTCGACGGTGACGACGACGGTTTCGGTGCCGACGAACCCCTGTACTACAGCACCTACGGCGAGTGGACGAAGAAGGCGGGGTACGCCCGGGCCGATCGGGGCGACGAGCCCGAGATGCTCGTGTGGGCCGACAAGTCCATGGGCGGCTTCTTCGGACGTCTGCAGAAGGCCGAGGACGCCGATGTCTTCGTCTTCCGCCAGGAGTCGTACGACGACTCACCGGACTACTTCGTGGCGGGGCCGGAGCTCGAGAATCCTCGGCAGGTGACGCGGACCAACGCGTTTCAGGACGACTATGCGTGGGGCCGGGTGGAGCTCATCGACTACGAGAACGAATGGGGACGCCCACTCCAGGGCGTGCTGACCTACCCGGCGAATTTCGAGCCCGGTGAAGAGTACCCGATGATCGTGTACCACTACGAGCTCCTCTCGCAGGGCATGCATCAGTACCAGGTGCCGGACCCGACGCAGTACTACAACCAGCAGATCTGGGCGCAGAACGGTTACTTCGTATTCCGCCCCGACATCGTGTACCGGGATCGGCGCCCGGGTCAGTCCAACGTCGAGACGCTACGGCCCGCCGTGGCCGCGACGCTCGCCGTCGAACCCTCCATCGACGAAGACGCCATCGGGCTCATCGGGCATTCGTGGGGCGGGTACCAGACGACGTTCTACGTGACCCAGGACGATCTCTTCGCCTCGGCCGTGGCCGGCGCGCCGCTCACGAACCTGATGAGCATGTACCTGTCGTTCTATTGGAACAGCGGAGGTACGGATGCGCGCATCTTCGAGATCAGCCAGGGCCGGATGCAGGTGCCGTGGTGGGAGGACTACGCGTCGTACGAGGCCAACTCGCCCCTCCACCACATCGAGAAGATGGAGACTCCGCTCCTCATGATGTTCGGGACGAACGACGGGGCGGTGGAGTACAACCAGGGCGTCGAGTTCTACAACGCCGCGCGCCGTCTGGGGAAACAGATGGTGATGCTGTCCTACGACGGGGAGAACCACGGCCTCGCGCGGGAGCCGAACCAGCTCGACTACCAGCGCCGTATCATGCAGTGGTTCGCCCACTACCTGAAGGGTGAGCCTGCCCCCGACTGGATCGAGCGCGGGCTCTCTTACATCGAGCAGAAGGACCGGCTGACGAGGAAACGGCCCATCGGCTGAGGAGGCGGGGTCGGGGGCGATCGGGGCCGGCGGGTCGCGGCTCTGACCACGATGTGGGCGCTCCCTCCGCGGACTGCCTTAGGGACGCCTCCGGGTCTTTCGCTCTCAAGGTAGGGGCGTACGGCCCCTACCCGATGCCCGCCGGCACCCCCATCCGCTCCACCGCCGTCCCCATTACCCGCTCCGCCGCCAACGCCACACCCAGAAGCGACTCGTCGTCGCCTGCGCGGGCGACGAGCTGGAGTCCGACGGGCATCCCGTTGGCGTCGAGGCCGGCGGGGATGGAGATAGCGCACAGCCCGAGCATGTTCACCGGACAGGTGGGTTGAAGCGTGGCCTTGTTGACCACCTTGTAGCGCTCGAGGTCGTCTGCCACTTCTTGCACCGGCGGAGGGCTGATGAGATTGGACGGAAGGACCAGGATGTCGGCCTCGTCGAATAGGCTGTCGGCCATGGCGGCCATGCGCCGATGCTTGGAGAGGGCGAGCCGATACTCCTCGCTTTCCAGCGAGAGCGCCCCGCTGATTCGGGCCCCTACGGTGGGGTGCAGGAGGTCGAGCCACTCGGGGAGGTGGTGGGAGAGCCATGCGTGGATCTCCGCGCTCCCGATCCCACCGGACATGTAGTGATCGTACGCGTCGTCGATCATGGTGCCCACGGCCCGCTCGACCTCGGCCCCTGCTGTCTCCAGCTCTTCGAGGGCACCGGTGAGGACGTCCCGGAGGTTCGGGTCGCAGTCCTCCCAGAGACAGCATTCGGGCAAACGGATCCGGACACCCTCCATGGAGCTCGTCTCGAGGGACTCGAGTAGGGGGAGCGGATCGCCCCATTTGGGGTCGACACAGCCGAAGAAGTAGATGCTGTCGGCGACCGTCCGGGTGAGCGCTCCGACGGTGTCGAAGGTGCTGCTGAGCTGGGTCGCGCCGTCGGTGGAAAGCCGCCCCTTCGTGGTCTTGTGACCCACCACTCCAGTGAACGCCGCCGGAATCCGGATGGAGCCGCCGGTGTCCGATCCGAGAGCGAGGAGCGCCGATCCTTCCCAGAGGCTGACTCCCGCCCCGCACGACGACCCGCCAGGTATGCGAGCCGTTTCCGCATCCCACGGATTGTGTGGCGTGCCCCAGTGCGGGTTCATCCCGACACCGCCGTACGCGAACTCCACCGTGTGGGTCTTACCGGTGATGACCCCACCGGCCCGACGGACGCGATCTACCAGCCATGCGTCGGACGACCAGGGGTCCTCGGGCAGTTGGCGTGCCGACCCGGCGTAGGTGGGCATGTCCCGTGCGCCGTAGATGTCCTTCACTGACACCGGAATGCCGCAGAGCGGTCCGCCCGTCCCGGCGGCGAGCAACCGATCGGCGTCTCGCGCGGCGCCGAGGGCGGCTTCGGAGTCGAAATGCCGGTATGCGTGAAGGGCGTCGCCTAGCGATTGGTGACGGTCGATGGCGGCTTCGCATAGCTCGACTGCCGACAGTTCCCTCGTCCGGAGCATGAGAACCGTTTCCGCGATGGACCCGGCGACGGGGGCCGGGTACGAGCGACTCACCGGTAGTTGCCGAACATGAGCTCCACGCCGTAGTCCTTGGGCTTGAGGAACGCGATGACACCCTGCAGCTCGTCCCGGGATGGCGACGTGACCCGCAGCTCCTCCCCTTGGATCTGAACCTGGACCTTCTTGAAGCCTGAATCGCGGATGTCCTTGGAGATCTTCTTCGCCGTATCCTGATCGATCCCTGACTTGAGTCCCACCGTCATCCGCGCGCGGCCAAGGGAACCCACCTCCACCTTGCCCTCGCTGACATTCTTCAGCGGCACGTTCCTGCGGGAGAGCTTCTCCCGAAGGACGTTCATGAGCTGTGTGAGTCGGAACTCGTCGTCGGCTTCCAACTTCACCTCACCCGCGTCGCGGTCGAGCTCGAGGGTGCAGTCGGTCCCCTTGAAGTCGTACCGGGTCTGGGTTTCGCGGATCGCCTGATTCACGGCGTTGTCGACCTCCTGGAAGTCGACGCTGGTCGAGATGTCGAAGGATTGCTTCTTTGCCATGTCAGTCGCAGGGGTGGTTGGCTGGGGCGGGGGACCGCGATGCGGCCGGGCGGCGGCATCGGGCCGGCAGGAAAAGCTACTTCGGGCCCGCGGCTTTCCCAACCGGATTCTGGCCCGACCCTTGCGCATGTGCACCCTGGCTCGACGTCTCGAAGGGGGCGAGATGCCCGTGCGACAAGGAATCGTCCGACGTCGCGGGGGGGCGATACCCCGGAAACTTTTCGTTGCGCCCGGTACGGAGTACCCTTTTTCTTTGTGTAAACATTTGTTTCTTTCGGGAGGGAATCAGGACATGCGCCGATTTATGTTGGGACTCAGCGCCGTCTTCGCGCTCGCCGTTTTGGCCAATCCGGTCGACGCGCAGCTCAAGTTCGGTGCGCAGGCTTCTATGATCTCGGGCCTCGAAGAGGCTTCGGCTCTCGATGGGACTTTCGGTCTCGGTGCCCGAGCGCTGGTCGATCCCCCGCTCCTGCCGGTCGGGGGCTTCGTGGACGCCACGTACTATTTCCCCGATGGCGACGTGAGCTATTGGACGGCCACTGCGGCTGCGCAGCTCCGCTTGCCGCTGCCCATGGTTCGTCCCTACGCCCTGGTCGGGTATCAGCTCCGCGGCGTCGACATCCCCAGCGCCGGTAGCGACACCGACGGCGGCTTCGTGGTCGGCGCCGGCGTCCAGTTGAACTTCATGATGTCCCTCTTCCTCGAGGGTACGTTCGAGTTCAACGAGGACGATCCTGCGGTCCCCAACCTGGACAACGATCCCATCGTCTTCAAAGGCGGGATCATGTTCGGCGGCTGATCGAACTCCGTCGGTGACACGCGCCTCTCCGGAGGTGTAACGCGGCGGGGGGCCTTTCGGGGCTCCCCGCCGTCTTGTCGTCGGGCAACGGAAGCTTCGATACTCACCCATGGCGCTCACCCGTCGCACCCCGCTCACAGTCACCGCTCTGGCGCGGGCCGCCATCGTGTCGGCGGGGCTGGGCCTGTCCCCGGGGACGGGTTTCGCGGAGGCTCAGCTTCCTCCGCAGGCTGGCGCGGGTGCAGAGGGCTGTCCCGACGGGGTGATCTCGCAGGTCGTCGTCCGGAGCCTCGACCCGTACGACGAATCGTCGGCCTCGCCTGACGCGACGTTCGGTTGGGCGTTTCAAGCCCTCAACTGGCTCCATTTCGAAACACGCGTCCCGGTCATTCGGTGGGAGCTTCTCTTCGAAGAGGGGGATTGCTTCGATCCCCTGCGGCTGAGCGAGTCGGAGCGGACGCTGCGTTCCCTGCGGTACCTGCAGGGCGCTTCTGTCACCAGCACGCCCCTCGACGACGGGTCGCATCGCGTGGATGTGGAGACGCGAGACAGCTGGGCCATCTCGGCGAGCTTGGGCCTCGACTTCGAGGGCGGCGTGGCCGTCAGCGGGGTGCAGGCCTCCCACCGCAACGTCCTCGGATCGGGGCTGCGGACCTCGCTCTTCCGGCGTTCGTTTCGGGAGCGCTTGCGCTACGGCGTACTCGTGAGACACACCAACCTTTTCGGCACCCGTGTCGACGCCGTGACCCACGGCGGCCGGACCCGGGCGGGCGACTACTTCAGCCAGTCGCTTCAGAAGCCCTTTCTCAACGAGTTCGCCGATCACGCCTTCCGACAGGTGGTGGCCCGACGCGACGACTACTTCGCGTATGCGTTGCCACCGGAGTTGGGCGTCTCGCCGGTCTACCTCCGATACCAGGCCGACCTCGTCGAGCTCGCCTATCAGACTCGGTTCGGCGGGAATGGTGGGCGTCGTGTGGTTCTGGGCCTGGGCCTGTCCCACGAGTCGTTCCGGCGCGTCGGCGGTGCGGAAGGAGCACGGGCCGTCGTGGGGGACGACTTTTCCGAGACGGCCGTCGCCGAGGGAAGGATCCGAGACGAGATCTTTGCCCAGGCCGGCGCGCACTCGACCAGCCGCGTGACCGGCTACCTCGGGTTCCGTGATGTGCGCCACGACATCCGTGGCGGCCTGGACGCCATTCATGCCCCACAGGACGTGCTGGTCGGGGGAGCATTCACCGTGGGGGTGGGGCCCGGATTCGCCGCGGCGGGTGGCGGAGACCAGGACCTGCTCGTTCGTTTCCAGGGAAGGGCTGGGCTCCTGGGCGGGTCTACCTACCTCCTCGCCAGGGCCGACATCCAGACGCGCTGGACACGCTCTCAGTCGTCGGGGGCGAGCGGCCTGGAGGTAGCGCGTGGGTGGAGGGACACCGTCGGGTCAATCCGGGCGGACGGCTACTGGACGCAGGCCGGCTGGGCGGACCTCTACGTGCGGGGCCGTGTGTCCGGCGGCTGGAACACCGATCGCCCGTTCCAGCTGCGTCTCGGCGGCCGGGAGTCCATCCGGGCCTATTCGGAGGACGCCTTTCCAGGCGGTCGCTTCGTCTTCGGCTCCGTAGAGCAGCGCTTCATCATCGATGCGCTGAGCCCGGGCTTTGCGGACGTGGGGGCCGCTGTCTTCGCCGATGTTGGACGCATGTGGGCCGGGGACGTGCCCTTCGGCCGGGGCTCGGGGTTGCAGGCGGGTGTCGGTGCCGGGCTTCGGGTCTCTCCGGCGGGAGGGCGGAGAGTGTTTCGCGCCGATGTGTCGCTGCCCCTGACGGATCTCCGGGACGAAAGAGG
The DNA here is from genome assembly GCA_965229435.1 of Longimicrobiales bacterium. Classification (GTDB taxonomy): domain Bacteria; phylum Gemmatimonadota; class Gemmatimonadetes; order Longimicrobiales; family Gaopeijiaceae; genus UBA2589. Next base: position 635,571 of record CBDDJE010000001.1, on the reverse strand, counting down.
CGTCTCCCTCCGGCTCTATGGCGAGATCTTCGGTATCCTGGAGCGCCGGCGGTGGCCGGACCAGGTCGACCGCTCTCGCTGGTACGGGAACGACCCCGATCTTTCCCGTCGTGTGCCGGACCCGCTCGCCGGGAACTGACGCCCCCGGGTCCAGGACCCTGCACGCCATCCCTCTGCGGGCCGGTCGGGCGGGGAACCACGGGTGGCATTCGGGGGTCGCAGAAGCAGGTCGGGAGGCGTGTGAGCCCCGACGAACCAGACCTTCGGGAGCGACCCGTGCTCGGAACCAGAAGACCAGGCCGGTTGGCCGTCGCGGCCGCACTGGCTTTGGTGGCGCTCTCCACCGGGTGCACCACAGGAAGCGGTGGGCGAGAAGTCTCGTTCCGTGGGAGCAACGCGCCGGGGCTGACCATCACCATCCGGAACCAACGTACGCAAGACGCCCGCTTCTGGATCTGGGTCGATGGCCGCCGGGACAGTCTGGGAACGGTGCAGTCGACCCAGTCGCGCACCTTCCGCGTCCGCCTCGACCGCATCTCCGACGTGCGCCTCGAGTTCGACCTCACACTGGGCGAGCGATGCGTGACGAGGACCGCTCGGCTGGAACCGGGCGCGCGACTCAACGTGTCGATCCCGGTGAACCTCGGCCTGATGGACGTCCGCTGTGGCCGCTGAGCGCGGCTCCGTAGCCCCCTTTCCTCTAGATCCGCGCCTGCACCGTATAGAGTTGGTGATACCGGCCCTCGAGGGCCATGAGATCGTCGTGGCGTCCGCGCTCCACGATCTGTCCGTCCTCTATCACCAGAATCAGATCGGCCCGTTGAATGGTCGAGAGCCGGTGGGCGATGACGATGGTCGTGCGGCCCCGGAGTAGGTCATTGAGGCTCTTCTGGATCAACGCCTCGCTCTCGGTGTCCAGACTCGATGTCGCCTCGTCGAGCAGGAGGATGCGGGGGTCGGCGAGGAGCGCTCGCGCGATCGTGACCCGCTGACGCTGACCTCCGGAGAGCTTCACCCCGCGCTCGCCGATGATGGTGTCCAGACCCTCGGGGAACCGGTCGGCGAATTCCATGACATATGCCTTCTCGGCCGCCTGGACGATCTCGTCGTCCTGGGCATCCGGCCGGGCAAAACGGAGGTTTTCCCGGATGGTACCGTCGAAGAGGAAGTCGTCCTGGAACACGAGCCCGAGCTGTTTGCGGTACGTGGAGAGGATCACGGTGCGAAGGTCGACCTCGTCGACGATCACCCTGCCCTCGTCCGGCGTGAGGAAGCTGGCCGCGAGCCCCGCCATCGTGGACTTGCCCGAGCCCGAACTCCCCACCAGCGCCACAACCATGCCGGGGGTCGCCTCGAAGCTGACGCCCTTGAGGACCGGCTTGTCCTCTTCGTAGGCGAAGTGGACGTCCTCGAAGCGCAGGTGCCCGGAGATCTCGGGCATCTCCACCACGCGGTCCGGGTCGTCGTCCTCCTGAGGCCAGGAGAGGAGCTCCGCCGTCCGGTCCAGTCCTGCGAACGCCTCGGTCATCTGCGTCCCGATGTTCGCCATCTGCACCACGGGGGCGATGAGGAAGCCCAGGAACAGGGTGAAAGAGAATAGCTCACCCACCGTGATCTGGCCCTGGACTACGAGGTAGCCGCCGTAGCCCATGATCAGGACGCTGGCCAAGCCCATGAAAAAGCTCCCGAGGCTCGTAACGAGGCTGGACGTCGTGAGGGTGGTCTTCACGTTGTCGAAAATGCGCATGACGCCGTCGAAGAAGATCTCCGATTCCTTCTCCACGGCATGGAACCCCTTGATGATCCGGATGCCGCCCAGGGCCTCGGTGAGGCGGCCGGTGACCTCGGCCCGGATCTTCCCACGCTCCCGAAACGCTGGCCGTAACGTCTGGAACGCTTTGGTCGATACGAACCCGAAGGCCGCCAGGGGCACCAGGGCCAGAACCGTCATGACGGGATCGATCCGGACCAGGAAGGAGAAGGCGACAACGGCGGTCACGGTTCCTCCCACCAATTGCACCAGTCCGGTTCCCACCAGGTTTCGGACCCCCTCCACGTCGTCCATGATGCGCGAGACGAGCTCGCCGGACTTGGTGTTGTCGAAGATGTGAACCGGAAGCTGGAGCACGTGCTCCTGCACCTGCGCGCGCAGGTTCGCGATGAGGTTCTGCGCCTCGACGCTCAAGAGCATCGTAAGCGCGTACGACGTCGCCGCCTGGACCGCGACCGCGGTCCCCACCCCCGCCAGGATGAAGTAGAGCATCCGGATGTCACTGTTCGCGATGACATCATCGATGATGAACTTCGTAGCCCATGGTAGGATAAGGCCCGAAAGCCGGTTCAGGACAATGAGGAGAAGGCCGATGGCGAGGAGCCCCCGACGCGGCCAGATGATCTCCTCGAAGGCGTTCTTCAGGCTGGAGCCCGAGATCTTTTTCGTGTTGGTCGACATGGTCGCGGAAGATACACGATCGTGAACAGAGTGCCGATCGGGGGGTTGTAACTGGTATGAGAGCGATGAGAGTGTGGGCGGCCCTTGCCGTCGCGACGTCGGTTGGAGGCTGCTCGACCAGCATCGGCGTGGACCTGACGGGTCTGTGGATCGCCGACAGCTACGAGTACAGCAACGCCACGGGCGCTGCCGTCGACATCGTCGCCAGGGACGGCGCCCAGATGACGCTCACCATCGATCGCTTCATCGATGCTCGTCGTCGTGTGACTGCCAGATTCGTGGATGGAAACGGAGTGGAGCAGATCCTGTCGGGAGAGGTCTTCTTGGATCAGAGGTACATGGAGATCGAGGGCGACCGATTCGACTTCGATCGAACCGATGACGTGCTGACGATGATCAACCCGTCGGAGACCTTCGATTTCGGCAGCGGGCCCGAAGCGGCCACGCTCACGATTCGACTTATGCAGCTGTAGGCGGCTCCCCGCCGTCTACACCCGGCCGCGCGTGGTGTCGGCCTTGAAGAGCCACCACGCTGTCAGCGGCCGGTTCCAGGCCTTCCGCACCCCCCTTGGGGTGATCGGATCACACCTGTAGCTTTGCGACTTCCCTGAGCGGGCTCGGTCTTCTCGTGCCCCTCGACTCCGTCGGTATGTGCGGCGGGGCCAACACGGATGCCCTGATCATGGCCAACGAAGAGAACGGCGGATACGACCCGTCTGCGGTGGAAGAGAAGTGGCAGCGCTATTGGGATGAGCGCGGCACGAACACCTTTACCCGAGCAGAGTTGGAGAACGCGGAAGACCCGTTCTACAACCTCATGATGTTCCCCTATCCCTCCGCTGAGGGACTCCACGTAGGCAACATCTACGCCTTCACCGGAGCCGACGTCCACGGCCGCTACCAACGGCTCCAGGGCAAGGACGTCTTCGAGCCCATGGGCTTCGACGCCTTCGGGATCCACTCGGAGAATTTCGCGCTCAAGATCGGTACCCACCCGATGGATCTGATTCCGTCGAACGTGCAGAACTTCACCCGCCAGTTGCGTCGGATCGGCGGGATGTTCGACTGGGATCACTCGGTCGATACCACCGACCCCGGCTACTACAAGTGGACCCAATGGATCTTCCTGCAACTCTTCAACAACGGCCTGGCCGAGCGGAAGGAGGCTCCAGTCAACTGGTGCCCCTCGTGTATGACCGTGCTGGCCAACGAGCAGGTCATCGCCGGTGCTTGCGAGCGCTGTGGAACACCGGTGGAGCAGAGGCGCATCGCCCAGTGGTTCTTCAAGATCACCGACTACGCCGAGCGCTTGCTGGCGAATCTGGATGACATCGACTGGTCGGGTACGACGCTGAAGGCCCAGAACAACTGGATCGGACGGAGCACGGGTGCTCAGCTGTGTTTCCCCGTTCTCGACGCTGAAGACAACGAGACCGGGACATTCATCGAGGTCTACACCACGCGACCCGATACCGTCTTCGGCGCAACGTACATGGTGCTCTCCCCGGAGCATCCCCTGGTGGACGAGGTGACCGACGACGGGGTTCGGGCGCCGGTCTATGCGTACATCGACAGGGCGGCGAAGCAGGACCTGGTGGCCCGGCAAAAGACCGACAAGACGAAGACCGGCGTGCCGACCGGTGGGTTCTGCCGCAACCCGGCCACTGGCGAGCGAATTCCCATCTGGATCGCCGACTACGTCCTGATGGACTATGGGACGGGCGCCATCATGGCGGTCCCCGGCCACGACGAGCGCGACTTCGACTTCGCCACCGAGTTCGACCTGCCCATCGTTCGGGTGGTCGCTGGCCCGGACGACGGCGCGGGCACTCCGTTGGAGGAAGCGTACGTAGGCCCTGGGCGGCTGGTGAACTCGGGTCCCTTCGACGGCACGGACGTCTCGGAGTCGGTGGAGAGGGTGACGACCTGGGCGGCAGAGAACGGATGGGGCGAAGCGAAGGTCAACTTCCGCCTCCACGACTGGTGTATATCGAGGCAGCGGTACTGGGGCCCCCCCATCCCGGTCATCCACTGTGACGCGTGCGGTCCCGTCGGCGTCCCCGAGGAAGACCTGCCCGTGGTGCTGCCGAGGGTCGATGACTTCAAGCCCGACGACTCGGGTATCAGTCCCCTGGCTCGCGTCGAGTCCTGGTACGAGACCCGTTGTCCCCGGTGCGGGGCGGATGCCCGACGGGAAACCGACGTGTCGGACACCTTCCTCGACTCGAGCTGGTACTTCCTGCGCTACCCGTCGACGGACTTCGACGATCGTCCCTTCGACGCCGGTATCACGAAGAAGTGGCTGCCTGTCGACATGTACATCGGCGGCAACGAACACGCCGTCTTGCACCTGCTGTACTCGCGCTTCATCACCATGGTGCTCAAGGACCTGGGCCACCTGGACTTCGAGGAGCCCTACCACGTCTTCCGGGCCCACGGGTTGATCATCCGCGAGGGGTCGAAGATGTCCAAAAGCCGCGGCAACGTCATCGTGCCGGACCCCATCATCGAGGAGTTCGGTGCCGACACGTTCCGGACCTACCTGATGTTCCTGGGACCCTTCGAGGAAGGTGGTGACTACCGACCCCAAGGTATTCAGGGGCCCTTCGGCTTCCTCCATCGCCTCTTCGACACCGTCGTGAGTGCCGAGGAGGGTGAGGCCGATCCGGACGTGGAGCGAAAGGTCCACCAGACCATCCGGCAGCTCACCGAGCAGATCCCGGCCCTGGGCTACAACACCTCCATCGCGGCGTTGATGGAATGCCTCAACGTCGTACGCGCCGGCGGTCGAACCGCCATGCGTGCCGAGGTCGAACCCCTGGTGCCCATGGTGGCGCCCTTCGCTCCCCACATGGCGGAGGAGATGTGGGAACGGTTGGGGCACGAAAACAGCATTTTCGATGGCGCGAACTGGCCGGAATTCGACCCGGCCAAGGCCGTGGAAAGCACCGTGGAGATCGCTGTGCAGGTGAACGGGAAGCTCCGTGCGACGATCTCGGTGGCCAAGGATGCGGCGAAGGAGATGGTCGTGGGCGCCGCGAGGGCAGAGGAGAACGTGGCCCGGCACCTGGAGGAAGGAGAAGAGCGTCGGGTGATCCACGTGCCCGGCCGCCTGGTGAACTTCGTTGTAGGATGAGCCCGTCCGCAGGACTCGAGCGCTGAGGGACTCGAGCGCTGAAGGGAATTGATCCGAGGAGCAGGTTGAGATGAGCACGACCGAGCAGGTGAGCAGCACCGAGCAGTTGGCCATCGACGCCGTTCGCGTCCTCTCCATGGATGCGGTTCAAAAGGCGAATTCAGGGCACCCGGGCACGCCGATGGCGCTGGCGCCCGTGGGCTACGTGCTCTTCCATCGACATCTCAGACACGACCCCCGGGATCCGGCGTGGCTCGCGCGAGACCGCTTCATCCTCTCGGTGGGCCACGCTTCGATGCTCATCTACTCGCTCCTCCATCTCAGCGGCTACGACCTGAGCAAGGAAGACATCGAGAACTTCCGTCAGTGGGACTCGCCCACCGCTGGCCACCCTGAGTACGGGCACGTGCCGGGCGTGGAAACCACCACCGGCCCCCTCGGTCAGGGCGTGGCCAACTCCGTGGGCTTCGCCTTGGCGGAACGCTGGCTCGGCGACCGCTTCAACCGGCCCGGCCACGAAATCGTCGACCACTTCACCTATGCGTTCTGCTCCGACGGTGACCTCATGGAGGGTGTCTCCCACGAGGCGGCCGCCATCGCCGGGCATCAAAAGCTGGGCAAGCTCATCTGGGTCTTCGACGATAATCGCATCACCATCGAGGGCAGCACCGATCTCTCGTCGTCCACGGATCAGGGACGTCGGTTCGAGGGGTACGGGTGGCACGTGGTCGATGTCCACGACGGCAACGACCTCGAGGCCATCGATCTGGCGTTCCGTGAGGCGAAGGAGGAGACCGAGCGACCCACCCTCATCGTGCTTCGTACCACCATCGCCTACGGCTCACCGGGCAAGGCCGGAAGCGCGTCGTCGCATGGCGCCCCTCTTGGCGCCGACGAGATCGAGGCGACGAAGAAGAACCTGTGCTACCCGTCGTTGGAGCCCTTCCACGTCAATAGCGGAGCCCAGGCCCACTGGCGGGAATGCGTGGCGAAAGGTGAGCGCATCCACGAGGCCTGGGAGGCGCGCTTCTCCGCCTACCGCGCCCAACATCCGGATCTCGCCGCCGAGTATCTCCGGGTCATGAGCGGACGCCTACCCGACGGGTGGGACGCCCAGGTCCAGGACCTCGCGTCCGCCCAGAAGGCCGCCGCGACCCGGGCCTGGTCCGGGAAGGTGCTGCAGGGGCTGGCCGCGGGTATCCCTGAACTCGTCGGCGGCTCGGCGGACCTCGGGGGGTCGAACAAGACCGACATCGACGGGGCGGCGAGCCTCCTCCCTGAGACCCCGTCGGGCAGGGTCGTGCACTACGGGGTCAGGGAGCACGCCATGGGCTCCATCATGAACGGGATGACGCTCCACGGCGGCATCCGGCCCTATGGCGGGACGTTCCTCATCTTCTCCGACTACATGCGCCCGGCCATCCGTCTGGCCGCGCTCATGGAGCAGCCCGTCACGTACGTCTTTTCCCACGATTCCATCGGTTTGGGCGAGGACGGCCCCACCCACCAACCCGTGGAGCAGATGGCCGCCCTCCGAGCCATTCCCAACGTGATGGACCTCCGACCCGGCGATGGGCCGGAGACGGAGATGGCGTGGCGCGTCGCGGTGGAGCGCACCGACGGACCGTCCTTCCTGGCCCTCAGCCGACAGACGGTGCCCCTCTTGGCCCGGGAGGGGAGCTGGGCGCAGGACGGGGGCGGCCTCTCCGTCGGCGGACGTCCGCTGGCGTCGGCCGAAGGGCTCCGGAAGGGGGCGTACGTCCTCTGTGAGGCGTCGACCGGGGAGCCCGACGTGATCCTCATCGCCAGCGGGTCCGAGCTCGGGCTGGCCCTGGAGGCCGCGGGAGTCCTCGAGGGGCATGGCGTCGCCACGCGGGTTGTGAGCATGCCCAGTTGGTTCCTCTTCCAACGACAGGACGCCGCCTACCGTGAGGATGTGCTTCCCCCCGGGGTCGGTGTGCGCGTGGCCGTGGAGGCGGGAAGCAGCTTCGGGTGGCATCGATGGGTGGGTGAGCGAGGGAGTTGCGTGGCGTTGGATCACTTTGGTGCGTCGGCCCCTGCCGAGGTCCTCTTCGAGAAGTTCGGTTTCTCGGTGGACAACGTGGTCGCGACGGCGAAAGGACTGCTGGGTAGCTGACGTAAGCCGCACCGAAGCGGCGTCGTAGGACTTCTTGCCAGCCACAAGGTGAGGAGGTCGGTTCAGAACATGGCCAATCTGCTACGCGCATCCTCGGTGACGGTCGCCCTCGTGCTTTTGGTCGTGTCCCACGTCGAGGTCGTCCTCGCCCAGACGGTGGAGGGAAGCGTCCTCGACAGTGATGACGACCGACCGGTTCCCACGGCGGTGGTGCGCCTTCTGGACCCGGACGGCGAGCAGCGGGCCATCGCCGCGGCCGACTCCCTCGGACGCTACTCGCTCGCGGTACCCGAGCCCGGCGTGTACCGGTTGAAGGCCGAACGCATCGGGTACCAGGCCATGGAGACGCCATTGTTGGAGATGGGTCGGGCCGATGGCGTATATCCCCTCGATCTTCTGGTCCACCGCGCGCCTATCCCCATCGAGGGGTTGGAGGTCACGAACAGGGAGTTGGACCGACGCGTCCGACTTCTTACCGGTATCTCACCCGCAGCCCTGAGGTGGAAGCCGCTGCGGCGAGAAGACCTCCAGGACCACGTCGAGCGCGCACACGATCTCACGGCACTCATGCGGTGGGGCAACTACGCCGGCATCGAGGTCATGGTGTACGACGACGGGCCGTGCTACCTCATGCGCCGCTACGGGTGTCTGCCCGTCTATCTCGACGGTTTCGCCCTGACGCCAGAAGCCTTCGACCTTGTCGTTCTGGACATGCTCCAGACCGTGCTCGTCGTGGGCCCCAACGAGAGCATCCAGTACCCGCGGGGAGGGGTCCTGATGTATACGCCGGGGTGGGTGCGATGACGCGGCGGCTTCGTTTGACCCTCTTGATGGGGGCTGGCGTCTGGATCGCCTCGACCCCAGTGGTCTCTGTCGCCCAGACGTTCCAGGGCCGCGTCCTCGAAGACGGGACCGAGGCCCCCGTCGCGACGGCGCTGGTCACCCTCCTCAACGCCGATGGCGAACAGGTGGCCGTGAGTATCGCCGACGAAGCCGGGCGCTACACGGTACGTGCTCCCGAGGCCGGGATCTATCGATTGAGGGCCGAACGCATCGGTTTCGCCACGTTCGAGACCCCTCTCCTCGAGGCCGGGGCCTCCGATCGGACCTACACCGTGGATCTCGTCCTACGCACCGACCCACTCCAGCTTCCGGGTTTCACGGTGGAGACGAACCGGCTTTCCAACGAGGCAGCCGACCGGGCCGTGCAGCTCATCTTGGGGATCAGCCCCGCCTCCCTGCGGATCCGGCCGGTAGGATACGAAGCGATCCAGGAGCATGTGGACCGGGCGCATAATCTCGTCGACCTCCTCCGGTGGGAGGCGAAGGCTGGGCTTGTCATCACCACCAACCACCAGGGTCCGTGCATCAGTGTCCGCGCTCGCGGCTGTCTGCCCGTCTATCTCAACGGACTCCGGCTGCGGCGGGACTTCGTAGAGACGGTTCCGTTGGAGATGATCTACCGGGTCGTCGTGGTGACCTCGACCGACGGTTCGATGGTCTATCCCTCCGGGGCCGTCCTCCTTTTTACCGAGGCGTGGCTGGGCTGAGGCAGCCCGACCGTACGGGGCCCCGCTCGGTTGCTCTGCCACCTCCCGGGGCGTAGGCTGACCCTTGCGGTTCGTGCGCTCCAACTCGAGGAGGTAGCCCCGTGGTCATATCCATCGTGTCCCTATGGCTCCCCATCGTACTTGCTGCGGTGATGGTCTTCATCGTCAGCTCGCTCTTCCACACCGTTCTCAACTGGCACAAGAACGACTACCGGAGGATCCCTGACGAAGACGGGGTGCTGGAGGCGCTGGCTCCCATGGACATCCCCCCGGGGGACTACGTGGTCCCCTACATGGCCACCAAAGACGATTGGACTTCGGACGAGTTCAAGGCCAAGGTCGAGCGGGGCCCGGTCATGTTCACGACCGTGCTCGACGGCAAGGCCATCTTCAGCATGGGCCCACAACTGGTCCAGTGGTTCGCGTACTGCCTCCTCGTGGGCGTGTTCGCCGCGTATCTCGCCGGGAGGACGCTCCCCACCGGTGCCGAATACCTCGACGTTTTCCGCCTCACCGGCACGGTGGCGTTCGCGTGCTATGCCGTGGCGTTGCCCCAGAACTCGATCTGGTATCACCGCAACTGGCCCGCCACGCTGCGGAGCATGACCGACGGCCTGGTCTACGCCCTTCTCACCGCGGGCGCCTTCGGATGGCTCTGGCCGGCCTGACGATCAGCGTAGGCTTGTTGTCGTAAGCTCGAGAAGGGCAACGGCCTCGAGTGGGCCCACCAGGGCCTGCTCGAGCTCGGGTGTCGCCCAGGTCACCACCGGCGTCGCACCGGGCATGCTCCTCGTCGAGACTCGAGGGGCTCGCGGCTCGGCGTCGTCTCGCGGCACGAGGTAGTGGGAGAGGGATCCGTTGGGCCCCTTGTAGACGATCATGGCCCCCAGACGTCCCTCGAGAAGGCAGACCTCGGCTCGGGCCAGTTCGAACCCCGCGAAGGCCAGGGGCTCGAGGGTCAAGCCGAGTTCGCGCTCCAGGAAGTGCCGGATCTCCACGGGATCGTCGGTCACGATGTGTTCCTGCCCTACGGCCCGACGGAGGTAGTCCTCCACGAACACCGCCGATGACTCGTCGGCGGTCTGCCTGTCAAGGAGTGGGCCGACGGCGACCACGGCCGACACGGCCACGAGGGCGAGGGGCCAGAGCGTGGGCCGGACGAGCCTTCCGGACCAACGCGCCGCACCCGGGTCGTCCTCCCCGGGTCCCCACCGTGCCGCGGCCAGACTATCGAAGACCCGATGGCGAACGTGGATGGGCGCCGAGAGCTCCCGTACTCGGGAGTAGACGTCCAGGAGCGCCTCATCCTGGCGGAAGTACTCCTGGCAGCAGGTACACCTGGCGAGGTGGGCCTGCGCCTCGGCCACGTGGGTGTCCACGACGCGCAGGCGTTCCGGGGGCCAAAGGACGTTTCTCGTCGACGCGCAGTCCATTCAGGCCCCTCCCTCTCCTCGCCGCGGCTCAAGACTCAGGAGCTCACCCATCAGGACATCGCGGTAGCCGAGCATGTCATCCATCTCGTCTGCGTCGACACCAAGTGCCGTCGATGCGTCGAATCGGCGCCAGCGTCTCATCAAGACCAACCAAAGCGCCGATCGGGGAAGGGGCGGGACGGATTCGGCGGCCTGGAAGAGGCGCTCCGGCCCGATCTCGTCGAAGCTCGTCCGGTCTCCGCCGGCTCCACGGGCGGTGGTCGGCCGAGGGCCGCCAGAGCTCTGCCCGCGCCCATTGCGTAGATACGAGCGGACGAGCCGGGTCTCGAGCCACCGTCGGGTCTGCTCGGCATCTGCATCGGCTGCGTGCTCGCGGAAGGCGAGCATGACCGTATCGACCACGAGGCACTCGGCGGCGTCGGTGTCTCCACCGCATAGGAAGAGGGCGCCTTGATACAGGGAGTCCATCTCACTGCTGGCTACTTCTTCGAAGGTGCGGCCCATCGCGGTACCCATACGGCTCGTCGGGGTGACTCCTGCTTTCTACGCCCCAATACGGGAGTGCCCCGATCGGTTCGCGACGGAGGGGAATCGACGCCTTTGCGCTCATCGCGTCGGAGTCGGCGCGCTTACGGAGGCGGCGTCAGTGCGCTCGCGGAGCCGGCGTCAGCGCGGCCTAGGAGGGGCGTCCGAGCGCTTGAAGAGGTGGCGGCAGAGGCGGCACGCGGGCGGTGACGGTCCGCCGGTCCTTTCGGAAGCGAACCGGCCGATCGTAGAGCCTGCTCGGCTTGCAACTGACCTCCACCGCCCACGCCCGCCATGACGGGCCATGCCCCCTGTTCCCCGACTCGAGGTAGTCGGCGGCATGGGCCATCTCATGGAGGAGCGTGTCCACCCGCTCCGCGCCGTTCTCCGGGAGGAGAAGATCAACGTTCAGGGCGATCTCGGCCACGAACCGCCCCGTCTCCGGATCCTGCCCTGGCCGCATGTGACCCAGGGCGCTTTTCATGCGTCGACTCAGCCGTATGGGTATGTCGTCCGGGAGGCACCCCTTGAAACGGGTGCGATTGAAGTACCGGTAGAGGGATCGCACGTACCATCGTTGGGCCTCGGTGGCGCAGCACCGTTGCTGATGTCCGCGAGCCCGTACGTCGCGGGCATGGCGGAGCCGGGTCTCCTCGAGGGCCTCCCGCACGGGAGGCCACTGGCGCACCCGCTCCGCCGCGTGACGGGAGGCCCTCGAGCGGATGCCCCCTTCTTTCGCCAGCACGGCGAAGGCATCGATGACTTCCGGGGGCGCGCCACGGTACGCCTTGTGGGCGTTGAGAACGGTGCCTCCCTGTGTCAGTGACCAGAGTGTGCTCCGGTTGTTCCGGAAGGTCACCGCCCGGATACGGACGGCTCCTCGACGCCGGATCTCCTCGACGAAGTCTGCGGGCGTTCGTGGCATGGAAGGAAGCTAGAACGTGCCACCGACCGAGTGGAGGGGGCCGATGTGAACGGGGGTTCATCCGCAGGTGGTACGGGGATTGCGTGGTTGTGGTGTTGCTCTTTCCTTCCTGAAACCGGCCCCTGTGAGGGGGCCCATGAATAGCGATCACCGGAGACCGAAGTGGCTAAGAAGAAGGCACCGAAGATGAAGGCAGCCGGCGCGAAGAAGCGCCCCTCCCGCAAGACGCCTCCGCCCAGGCGTACTGCCGAGGCGAGCGCCCGCGGGACCGACTCGAAGAAGGCCGGTGTGACGAAGAAGGCGGGTGTGACGAAGAAGGCCGGGACGGCGAAAAAGAAGGCCCCGGCTGCGAAGAAGGGCACTGCCAACAAGGCTGGCCCGACGAAGAAGAAGGCTGGGGGACCGAAGAAGAAGGCGGCGGTGCAAAAGGGTGCCGCAACGAAGAGAAAGGCGGAGAGGGAGGTCGCGGTGAAGAAGGCCGCCGAGAAGAAGACCGCCGCCACGAAGAAGAAGGCCGCCAAGAAGGCGGTGAAGGGTAAGAAGAAGTCCGCCAAGGGTTAGGGCACAACAGGTGATTGGGGGCTTCACCAGCACCCGGGGGCCGCACGAGGTTTCGCTTCGTACGGCCCTGTTCTCCTCGCTGGCGCCCGACGGCGGGCTGTTCGTGCCGGCCGCCCTCCCGCGACTTTCGTGGCCCCCGCATCCATCCGACCACCCCTCGAAGCCGGCGGACGCTTCGCCGGAGTTGGCGGGCCCCTCGCCGAATCGAGCCTCGGCGTCGGACTTGCGGCCGGTCGCCCGCTGGGCAGCGCGGTCCTTCTTCCCGTCGCTCGATCCCACGACCACCGACCGGGTCGTCGATTCGTCCCTGGGCTTCCCGTTGCCTCTGGTGGAGGTCGAGCCGGGCCGTTGGGTCCTCGAGCTTTTCCACGGTCCCACCCTGGCTTTCAAGGATGTGGGCGCCCGCTTCATGGCGGCGCTGATGGAGTCCGTGGAGGCCGACGTGTCGTCGGGCGACGACGGTCCGGTGCGCACCATTCTGGTGGCTACTTCGGGCGACACGGGTGGTGCCGTCGCCAGCGCTTTCCTCGGTCGTCGTCGGCATCGGGTGGTGGCCCTCTTCCCCAAAGACGGAATCAGTGAACGCCAGCGCCGGCAGATGACTACCCTCGGTCAGAACGTCACGGCTGTGGCGGTCGAGGGCACCTTCGACGACTGCCAGGCACTGGCGAAGGCCGCTTTTCGCGACGAGGTCCTCACCACGCGACACCGCCTTACATCGGCGAACTCGATCAATGTCGGGCGGCTGCTACCCCAGGCCTTCTACTATCTCCACGCCGCGTCACGGCTTCCGACTCCCCGATTCGTCGTTCCCGCCGGCAACCTGGGCAACCTGAGTGCCGGCCTCCTGGCCTGGCGGGCGGGGATGCCCGCCGACGGCTTCACTGCGGCCACCAACGAGAACCGGAGCTTCGTCGCCTACCTGGAGGGGGCACCGTTCGAGGGACGACCCAGCGTCCCCACGTCATCGAGCGCGATGGACGTGGGTGATCCGAGCAACTTCGAGCGCGTCCGCTGGCTCCTCGGCGGGGACGAAGCCGTGAGAGCAACCATCCGGGGGGTGGCCATCACCGAGCCCGAGGTCGACGGCTGCATCCGCGACCTACATGCGCGCACGGGGTACGTCGCCGACCCACACACCGCGGTAGCGTACGCAGCGGCCATCCGCGAGAATAGATCTTCGACCGCTCCCGTCGTCGTCCTTGCGACGGCGCATCCGGCCAAGTTCCCCAAGACGGTGGAGCGAGCCATCGGACGGGCTGTCGAGGTGCCTCCTGCTCTTCGTGCCCTCGATGGCCGAGTCGAGACGATGCGTACCATGCCCCCGGACCTGTCCGCACTGACCGACGTCCTCGGAGATGCACCGTGAATGGACTGAAGGCCGCTCGCGTTCGGGTGCCTTGTTCGACATCCAACTTCGGCTCGGGATACGACACCATCGGGCTGGCCCTCGATCGCTACCTGGACGCGTCTTTTGTGCCTGATGCATCGGGGGGCGTGTCGGTGGAACGTTCCGGTACACTGTCCCGGATTGCGCCGGACGAACCCGATCTCGTTGCCACCGCCTTCGCACTGCGGCTCGGCCGGACTGCGGGCGAGCTTTCCGGAACGATCAGACTTTCGTCCACGATCCCGGTGGCCCGGGGCCTGGGCACTTCGGCGGCAGCGCGGATCGCGGGGTTCGCCCTAGCCGACGCCGCGCGGGAGCTTCCGGACGACCCCGATGCCATCTTCGATTCGGCGGTCCGTGCCGAGGGCCATCCCGACAACGTCGCTCCGTGCCTGTTCGGGGGCCTCCGCGCCGTGGCATCCACCCCGGATGGACCCGTCATCATCGGACTCAGCCTCAGTGAAGAGGTGGGTTTCGCGTACGCGGCTCCCGCAGCTCGGGTATCCACGGACGAGGCCCGGCGCATCCTGCCCTCGACCGTCCCGCACAAGGTCGCGGCGGCCTCTTTGGGCCGGATCGTTGCACTTACCCGCGGCCTGGCTGAGGCCAACCCCGAGCTCATCAGGATTGGCGTGAAAGACGAGCTTCATCTGCCGCACCGCCTTCCGCTGATTCCGGGGGTCATGGGTGCGATCTCCGCGGGGATGGATGCCGGTGCCTGGGCCGTCACCATCTCAGGTGCAGGGTCGGGGCTCATCGCCCTCTGTCCGCCGGAGAAGGCCGAAGGGGTGGCCGACGCCATGCATGCGGTGTTCGATGCCGGCGGCGGCGACCCCGAGTGTGTCGGTTTCGGGGTGCGCCCGGACTTCGACGGCCTTCGTCGTATCTGAATCCAACGTAGGACCTCTTCTTGCGGATTCGACGCTCTGGATATAGGGTGAGACTATATAGTGTCACTCCATAGATGGTGATGCACGTGACTGACCAAGCCACCGATCAGATCATCGACCTGCTCCCTCTCACCCACGTCGTGTACTACGTCCTGCTGTCGTTGTCCGATCAGGCCCGACACGGCTACGGGATCATCAAGGACGTAGCCGAACGCACGGAGGGCCGTCTGGAGCTGGAGGCTGGAACGTTGTATGCGGCGATCAAGCGACTCCGCGACGACGAGCTCATCGACGAGACGGACAGTCCACCCGAGGCGGACGCTCGAAGGCGGTACTACCGCCTGACCCCGAAAGGGGATCGGGTGCTTCGGGCCGAGTCCGAGCGTTTGGAGCTCATGGTCCGGTTGGCGCGCGACGCGCGCGTCCTTCCCAGCGCCTGAACGGACGACAGGGAGGCGCCGTGTTTACGCTCTATCGCCGCCTTCTCGCCCTCCTCCCGCGGGATGCGCGACGGGAGTATGGACGAGAGATGGAGGAGGTGGTGCGTGCCCAGTGGGTGGAGGAGCGACGAAGCACCCGGCCCAGAACCGTGCGGTTCTGGAGACGACAATTCTGGGCCCTGCTTCGGGCCGCGGTCACGACGCGCGTCGACGGTCGACGCCGTCGCAGGAGACTTCAAGGGAATCGACGAACGGACGGAGGAGGGGGGATGGACGGGCTGGCCCACGATCTACGACAGACGCTGCGCGGACTCTTGAAGCGCCCGGGGTTCTCGGCCATCACCGTGCTCACCCTCGGCCTTGGCATCGGGGCATCTACGGCGATCTTCAGCGCCGTGCATGCCGTGCTCTTCCGCGAGCTCCCCTACGACGATCCCGAGCAGATCGTCGTGGTCTTCCATGAGAACACGTTGACGGGTGAGCGCGGGTTCGGCCTCTCCCCGGCGAATGCGCGCGACATCGACGAGAACGCCGAGCTCATCTCGGCGATCGCCGTGGCTGAGCCCTGGAGCCTCGATCTGGAGATCGACGGACGCGCTCAGGCGGTTCGTGCGTGGGCGGTCTCCGAGGGCTTCTTCGAAGCGCTCGGCGTGCAACCTGTCCTCGGGCGCGGCTTCGCCGAGACCGACCATTCCGGCACCGACAACCCGGTGGTGCTGGTCGGCCACCGGAGCTGGCTGAACCGGTTCGGGGGGGACCCGGCCCTCGTGGGTGAGACGCTGACGTTCCAGGATGGGAGCGTGACGGTGGCCGGCATCCTTGGACCGGACTTCAAGCTGCCGGACGAGGCAGAACTCTGGGTCCCGAGGATTCCTCGGGAGAGCGATGCGGTGGAGCGGCCGGCTGACTACATGCTGGGTGTGGCCCGCCTAGAACCCGGGGTCTCGGTGGCGCAGGCGCAGACGGAGCTCAGCCGCATCGGAGCGTCGTTGGCGGAGTTGTATCCGGAGGACATGGGCAGTACCTCGTTCCGCGCCGTGCCCCTGAGAGAGCACCTGTTCGGAGATGTCCGTACGCCCTTGATCGTTCTCCTTTCCGCTGTGGGTCTGGTGTTGCTCATCGCCTGCGGGAACGTCGCCGGGTTGATGTTGGCCCGGGGCGCCCGCCGCCAGAGGGAGTACGCACTTCGGGGTGCGCTCGGCGCGAGCACCACCCGGCTGGTCCGACAGATCACCGTGGAGAGCCTCATCCTGGCGGCCTTCGGTTGTGCCCTCGGCATTGCCATCACCTACCTGGGCGTCGATGTCATCGGCCGTCTCGGGCCCGACCACCTCCCCCGTATCGACGAGGTGGCCATCGATGGCGCGGTCCTCCTCTTCGCCGTCGGTGTTTCCGCCATCAGCGCGGTGCTGTCGGGCATCACACCCTCCATCAGACTTTCGCGACCCCAGTTGGCCATGGCCCTGGGCGATGGGTCCCGCGGATCCACGCGCGGGCCCGACAGCTTGCGGGGCAGGAACCGACTCGTCGTGGCGGAGGTCGCCGCCGCTGTCGTCCTCCTGGTGGGCGCCGGGCTACTCACCCGGAGCTTCACCACCATCCTCGACGAGGAGCTCGGGTTCGATCCGGAGGGGCGCCTCGCAGTTCAGGTGTTCGCCTACGACGGGTACGAGACCGCGGAGGCCCGGTCGGCCTTCGTACGTCAGGCCGTCGAGAATCTGGAGTCCCTCCCCGGCATTTCGGGCGTGGCCTTGACGTCGAGCGTTCCGTCGGCCACCGACGGCCGGCTGGCGTCCATCGACATCGACTTGCGGTTCACCATCGGCGATCGTGCGGCGCCTCCGCCTGGGCAGGAACCCATCGCGGCCATCTCACAGGTCTCGCCGGGCCTCTTCGAGGTTCTCGACATGCCCATGGTCGAGGGCCGCGCGTTCGACGACGGCGATGGCCCCGACGGTGCTCCCGTGATCATCGTCAACGAGACCCTCGCCCGTCGGTACTTCGGCGACGCATCACCCCTGGGAGAGACCCTCGTCATCGGCTTCCGGCCCATCCCACGCGAGATCGTGGGCGTCGTAGCCGACGTCCGCCCCCAGGGGTACGAGTCCGAACCCCGTCCGGAGGTCTACTTCCCCCTGAATCAGTTCGGGACGGCGTCGTTGACCTTCGTGCTGGCGTCGGATGTGGATGCCGCTACGCTGGTGGCGCCGGCCATGGACGCGATTTGGGATGCCAACCCGGCCCAGTCGATTTGGGGCACGGCGACGTTGGACAGCCTCCTCGACGATTGGCTCACGGAGCGGACCTTCAACCTGCTCCTCATGGCCTCTCTCGCGGTCATCGCCCTGTTGCTGTCGGGGATCGGCATCTACGGGCTCATCAGCTTCTCGGTGGAGGAGCGTGTGGCGGAGATGGGCATCCGACGGGCCCTCGGGGGAGGCGCGGGCTCGATCCTCCAGATGGTGCTGATCGAGGGAACGCGCCTCGCGGCTCTCGGGCTGGCCTTGGGTCTCGTTCTGGCCTATCCGCTGACCCGATTCATCCAGGGCATGCTTCACGGCGTCCAGGCCACCGACCCCGTCGTACTCCTCGGTCTGGTCGTGGCGGTGATGACGGTCGCGGGGCTCGCGGCCCTCGTGCCGGCTTTGCGGGCCGTGCGCGCCGATCCCATGACGGCGCTTCGCACGGAATAGCTGCGCGAGCGCACCGTCAGCGCGTGGACCGGCCCTCGGCGGCCGCTGCCACGATGCCGCGACAGGCGAACGACAGGTAGAGGTTGCTGGCGGCCCGACCGGCGAAGAAGGCTGTGAAGGCCGCCGTCGCGCCCACCAAGTCGAGACCGAACCCGAAGACAGTGAAGGTCGCGGCCACCGTTCCGACCTCGATGGCGCTGGCCACCGTGATGTGCTCGGTGGTCCTTCGCTCCACGAGAATGGCCCTCTGCATGGAGAGGAGCACCGACATGGCGGGAAGCAGGACGATGACCCGCACCGGCGTCAGGGCGACGTCGGCGAGCTCGCGTGTCAGGCCGGAGATCCCCATGAGGTAGACGTCGGAGAGGGGCGTGAACGCCACCATCGCCAGTCCCGCCGTGGTCACACCGCCGAGGGCGATACCGAAGGTCTTGAGCTCGGGGAAGTGCTCGAACCGTTCGCCCATGAGGGCGATGGCCGTGTCCTGATAGGCGAGTCCGAAGGATCGGAAAAAGAACGAGAGGGAGTGGACGACGGGGAAGACCGCCAGTGACTCGACGGGGGCCACACTCCGCCCCATGAAGAACGTGAGGAGCGGCTGAACCGTGAGGCCGATGAGGGAGGTGAGGGCCAGGGGGTAGTAGAACTTGGCGATCTCCATGTAGCTGATGTCCCTTGGCTCGGGTCCATCGATCTCCCCGGCCAGGATGGAGCGCACCGTGTCGGCGGCCATGATCCGAGCCGCGATGGCCTCCACCGTAACGCCGGTCGCCAGCGACAGCGCGCCGACCCAGGCCCCCGGGATTTGCAGCACGAAGTAGCCGAAGAGCGCTGCCACAACCATGGCTACGAGACGGATGATGGTCCCGTAGGCCACGAGCCCGGTCTTTCCCGATCGGATGAGAACGCCCTGAAGGAAGCGTCGGTAACCAATGGCTGCCGGCCACGGGAGCATGAACCAGAGGGCGCCGTAGGTGAGGTCGGCCACCTGGTCGGGCACGCCCATGAGGTCGTCGATGAGGACGTCGTAGACCCCGGGGATGAGAACGACGAGCAGAACACCCGTGGTCCCGAGGCAAAGTACCCGGGAGAAGGTGCGCAGCTTGAGGAAGCTCACCCGATCCTTCACCACCGCGGTGGCCGCGCTCATGAGCATGATGACCGGCGCCTCGATGAGGATCGCCAGGGCGAATGTGACGCCGTGGGCTGCCAGGTTGAACGTCGGGTCCGGCAACCGCGCGATGACCGCGGCGAGGAAGGGGCCCTCGGACGCCATCATGACCCAGGTCGCCGCCAGGGGCGCCCAGAACAGAAGGATGGAGCGTTGGCTGTATCGGGACAAAGCTCGAGCCGGCCTGGCTTACATGCGGAAGAGGTAGGAGAGCTTCATGAAGAAGCCGTCCTGAAAGAGCTCCTTCTCGCGGAGCTGCAGGCCGTAGGGCCCGTCCATCACGCGACTGTATCCGACGAAGAAGATCGTTCCCGGCGAGGGCTCGAAGGAGACCAGGAGCTGGCCGGTGAAGTTGCCGCGTTCCCGTTCGTCCTGCAGGACGCCATTGATGAGGACCGGATCCCCCGTCACAGGATGGCGGAGCGCCCTGCGCACCTCCAGATCGTACTGACCGATGTCACGGATCAAGAGGGCTTTGCTGAACTGGTATTGGACGCGCAGCCGGGGGATGTGGGCGGTACTGAAGTGTGAGCCGTCCGAGGCGCGCTCCAGGCGGACCCACGTATAACTCGTCTCCACACGGAGCTGCTCCGTCGGCTGGAGCTGGAACGACGGGCCCAGCCGATTTTCCCATCCCAGCGATCCCTCGGCGAAGAGGGGGATCTCCCTGAACATGATGGTCCCCGAAGCGCTGGCCGAGTTGTTGAATCGGATGTTGGGCCGGACCATGATGCCCATGATGTTGGTCAGGTTCGGCGGGGTCGGGTACGGCTCGGGGGTGCCGCCGTCGGGCAGGATCTGGTATGCCGCGAAGTCCTCCGGTCGGAAATCGAAGCCACCCCACTTCAAGATGCCGAAGGCTCGGTGGTTCCCGCGCAGGGCGACGTTGGGGTGGAGCTCGACCTCGTACTCGTACGGCGACCCGCCGTCCCAGAATTCGTCGTGGCGGGTGAAGTTGTTGGTGACGAGGTCGACGCCCCACGTCTCTACCAGGGCGCCCGATTCACCGAAGAGATCGAAGCCGACGCGGCCGCCCCACTCCGTGTCACCCGTTCTGGGAATGAAGCCCGTGCGAGTCTGGAACTCGGGACTCGTATCGTACAGGCGGGCTGCGTAACTGAAGTTGAGTCCGTTTCGGGCGAAGTCCACGGTGAAGCCCGGAGCCAGGTCCGCTGATGAGCCCGGACCATCATCGGAGGTCCATGTGCCCGTCACCTGGGCGTTCACGGTGTATCGTTCCCCGAAGAGGAGGCGCGCGTCCGACGAGAGGACCCGGTTGAAGCCACCGCCCGACGTGACCGTACGGTCGGTGTAGATGACACCCACCGTTGATCCCGACCCGACGTCGGCACGGGCCCGAACCAGGTTCACGACGGCGTCGCCGGTTCCGCCGAACACACTCGTGGGGCTCTCGTCCACCGCGCCGAGATAGCCCACGCTGAACGCACCGACCTTCCCGGTGAGTTTGGCTCCAGCAATCGGATCGATGATCCGACGGGTGTGAACCAGGGGTTGAGCCGTGCGGAAGACCTCCATCCCCTCCAGGAAGAACGGGCGCTTCTCGGGGAAGAAGAGGGCGAATCGCTCGTTTACCTGGACCTGATCCACGTCGGCCTCGACCTGGGAGAAGTCCGGGTTCACCGTGGCGTCCAGGACCAGGTTCTGGGTGATGCCTACGCGACCGTTCACGCCGAACTCGGGCTCCACGTCGCCGCGGTCGAAGACTCCCGACTGGCGGAAGCCCTCCAGCTTGCCCGTCGCCACCGGGTTCACCTCGACCAGCCGTTGTGGCTCGAGCCCGGTGAGCCCACGGAGTCGGCCGCTCTGTCCCAACACGCTCGACGCATTCACCGTCAGCGGTGCCCACGAAGACTTGTAGCTGTTCCGCATGACACCACGGGCGATCTGGAGCCCCCAATCCTGAACCTCGGCCTCGGGGAAGCGCAGCGAGACGTACGGGATCCTGACCTCGACGATCCAGCCGTCGTCCGTCACCCGGCCATCGGACTCGAAGATGAAGTCCTGGTTGAAGTCGACCTTGGGTCCGGTGGGTCCCCCGCGAGGCTCGATACTCTCCAGCCACATCCCGTCCGATTGGATGCCCAAAGGGCTGATGAAGAACGTGTACGCCTGACGCTCGTCGTTGAACGTATCGAGCATGATCCGGATCCAGTCGTCGCTCTGGGAGCGATCCCGCTCCAGGAGGTGGACACGGATGTTCTCCGGCTCGGCGTCGTACATCCGGATGCCGAAGTAGATGGCGTCGGGGGAGTAGAAGACCCGGGCTTCGGTCCGCTGAGACGCCGGAGCTCCCTCCACCGGTGTGTACTGGGTGAAGTCGACCAGGCGGACAGCCGCCTCCCATTCGGGCTCGTCCAGGCGGGCATCGATGGAAACGGATGGCGACTGGACGCGTGTCGGTTGGACGTCGAGCTGTCCGTCGCGGCCGCTGTACTCCTGGACGGGAGGCGCGGTCTGGACGGCTACTGCGAGGGAGAGGAGTAGGGCGTGCACGTCGCGTGGGGTGGTGAGCGATCCGAGGGCTGGGCCCAGCCCTCGGACAGGGCTGCCCTGAGTGTGTGTTCAGGGCGGTTCTCGGGTTGGAATCGGACCTCCCGAAGGTACCGGTCGCACGGCCTTCGTTGAAGGTGACGGGGGGGCGAACGGCGCCTCAGCCGCGGTGGGCTCGCCGCTTCATCAGGATGTAGCCGTAGATCGTCACATTCAGCACGACCACGAGGGCTGCCAGCGTGAGCTGGACTCCCCGGGTAAGGCCCGGCGGATAGATGATGGGCAGCACATAGTGTTCGATGAACCCGCCGGAGTAGCCCTGCTCCCCGGCCATCCGGCGGAGGGCATTCTCCAGGGGCGTAAGCGGGCAAATGTTGCCCGACAGTTCGATCCAGACGCCCCATGCCGCCACCGGCAGGTGGAGCCACACGACCTTCGGCCGTCGAAGCACGAAGAGCCCGCCCCCGCCGACGAAGAGGATAAAGCCCAGGTGAAAGACCAGGACGGCATCGGCGAGAACGGAGTAGATCACCGAGGTCCTCCACTTCCCAGTTCCCGCTTGTGCCGAGGCTCGACCCCTTCGAACCCCTGTACCCTCATCCTACGCCGGCGCACTACCAGGCGTCCATCCAACGGATGTCAGGAAAATAAAGATGCCCCCAGGAAGATTCCTGGAGGGCTGTCGTACGGAGCGGGAGGGATTCGAACCCCCAAGTCCTCTCGGACGCTCGCTTTCGAGGCGAGTGCAATAGCCGTTCTGCCACCGCTCCTCAGTCACGATCCCCTGCCGCTGAGCGGACGGGGGTCCGAGCGGTTCTCGCCCGGATCGGTGGAGTCGTGTGGGTCGCGTGGTGGGAGTTGCAATAAGTTCAGGTCGGACTGGGGTTTACGGCGACGTAGCTGGTCACATCGATCAACTCCGATCGGCCGGTGTCGGGTTGTTGCTGTCTCGCTAAGTCTCAGTCGGACTGTAGATTACCGTGATGGGACGAGCGCAGGTGCCCGGATGGAGCTGCGGTCGGGCTTCGCCCGATCCTCGCTCGTCTCGCGGAAGGTACGGATGGGCTCGAGGCTCTGAGTAGGATTCCCGCTCGGCTCGAACCTGCGGTTCTCATCCGGCGCTACCTACAGTTCGCTGCTTCGCAGCTCAAATAATCGGGGTGCCCGGATGGAGCTGCGGTCGGGCTTCGCCCGATCCTCGCTCGTCTCGCGGAAGGTACGGATGGGCTCGAAGCTCTGAGCAGGATTCCCGCTCGGCTCGAACCTGCGGTTCTCATCCGGCGATACCTACAGTTCGCTGCTTCGCAGCTCAAATAATCGGGGTGCCCGGATTCGAACCGGGGACCTCTGCGACCCGAACGCAGCGCTCTACCGGACTGAGCCACACCCCGTACTGCGGAGTTGAAACGCCGTTGCTCGGGTGGACCTTCGCAGGTCATCGCGGCGTGTCTCGACGTGCTGCCACGTTTCAGCTGAAACGCGATGGGATCAACGGACGGGGTGGGATTCGAACCCACGCGGACAATGTCCACACGATTTCCAATCGTGCGCCTTAAGCCACTCGGCCACCCGTCCAAAAAAACGGCCATGCTTGGCCACACGACCATGAAGATCCGGCTTGATCGCCGGAGGGAGTGGGATGGAGCTGCGGTTGGCTTCCGCCAATCCTCGCTCGTCTCGCGGAAGAACCTGGCGGGCGCTCCGCGTCATCCCGGCTGACCGCTCGGCTCGAACCCGTGGGTTCGAACCCGACGGCCGACGACCGAATCCGTCCAAAGACCCGGTCTGACTCCCGAAAACGGAGGGAGTGGGATGGAGCTGCGGTTGGCTTCGCCAATCCTCGCTCGTCTCGCGGAAGAACCTGGCGGGCGCTCCGCGTCATCCCGGCTGACCGCTCGGCTCGAACCCGTGGGTTCGAACCCGACGGCCGACGACCGAATCCGTCCAAAGACCCGGTCTGACTCCCGAAAACGGAGGGAGTGGGATTCGAACCCACGCGGTGCAAGCACCAACGCCTTAGCAGGGCGCCGCCTTAAGCCACTCGGCCATCCCTCCCAAGAGGACGCGACGGCTGTCGCCGCACCCTCCCGAAGTTGCCCCGCTAGGGCTCGAACCTAGACTCTCCTGATCCAGAATCAGGCGTGTTGCCAGTTACACCACGGGGCAAAGAGCCACCAGTCGGATTTGAACCGACGACCCCGTCATTACGAGTGACGTGCTCTACCAACTGAGCTATGGTGGCAGCTTGTGGAGTGGAGCCGAGGGGGATCGAACCCCTGACCTCAGCGTTGCGAACGCTGCGCTCTCCCATCTGAGCTACGGCCCCATTCGTTCTCGATGATGGGCGCGACGGTCCGCGCCGGCTATCCTCTACGCATATGGGCGCGACAGGATTCGAACCTGTGACCTCTACGATGTCAACGTAGCGCTCTAACCAACTGAGCTACGCGCCCTACACTGACCCGAAGGCCGTCGTTCAGTGCGCCCGGGAGGACTCGAACCCCCAACCTCCTGATCCGTAGTCAGGCACTCTATCCAATTGAGCTACGGGCGCAAACAAGGGCACGAAGCCCCGATCATTCTTCCTGCGGCTGTCCCTCGCATCAAGCTCAACCCGAGCTTCTCGCGAGGAGATTCGGATGCAGTCCGAGGTGGGCGAGGCGGCGCGACTGAGGCGTACGTAGGTACGCCGCAGGGAGCGTCGACCGACGCCCAACGAAGGAATGCGCCGAAGATCCGAAGCGAAAAGTGCCCACGACAGGACTCGAACCTGTACGCCGTTTCCGGCACTGGTCCCTCAAACCAGCCTGTCTACCAATTCCAGCACGTGGGCGACGCCTACTGTCGCCCAAGAGGGCGACGAAATGCTCGAGGAGGGACTCGAACCCTCACGGGGTTAACCCCCACAGGGTCCTGAACCCTGCGCGTCTACCAATTCCGCCACCCGAGCGTTAGTCGGTCCGACGGGAGTGGCCCCGCCGAATCATGGAGCCGAGGGGAATCGAACCCCTGACCTCTTGAATGCCATTCAAGCGCTCTCCCAACTGAGCTACGGCCCCTTCCACACGACCCATGAAGCCGGACGCCGAAGGCGCGACGGCTTCGGTATGTCAAAAAACCTGAAACCTCTTGGAGCGGGGCTGACGAGACTCGAACTCGCGACCTCCGGTGTGACAGACCGGCACTCTAACCGACTGAGCTACAGCCCCAAGATATAAACAACTGTTCCTGCATCCTGCTCAGTACCCCGACGGGGAATTGAACCCCGATTGCCAGGTTGAAAACCTGGTGTCCTAACCATTAGACGACCGGGGCATTCCTTACCACAGGCCCGGAGGGACTCGAACCCCCAACCCCCGGTTTTGGAGACCGGTGCTCTACCAGTTGAGCTACGGACCTCTGTCGTCCTCTTTTACTACACCCGACTCGAGGTCGGTCATCATGGCCAGGGGCAGAATCGAACTGCCGACACCATGATTTTCAGTCATGTGCTCTACCAACTGAGCTACCTGGCCCAGACAAAAAACCCGCTCGAGCCGGTGGCGGCGCGAGCGGGAAGTCGCCGGAGAGGCCGTTTCCTACCGCCTCTCCGCTCCCGCCCGCTTCCGCGAGCTCCACGTGTCGGAGACAATCCAGAAGACCCTACTCTGCATTCCTCGTCTCCCTTCTCGGTCCCGAACGTGGGAAACGCCGCCCTCGGGCGGCGCTTCACGAGCAAAATAGCGGGGGCAGGATTCGAACCTGCGACCTTCGGGTTATGAGCCCGACGAGCTACCAGACTGCTC
Source organism: Longimicrobiales bacterium (assembly GCA_965229435.1). Lineage (GTDB taxonomy): Bacteria > Gemmatimonadota > Gemmatimonadetes > Longimicrobiales > Gaopeijiaceae > UBA2589. The sequence goes on along the minus strand of CBDDJE010000001.1, from coordinate 609,972 downwards.
CACCCCGCAACAGGACAGGGAAGTTAGTCCACATCCCGGAATGAGGTCAACCCGTTCACGTCAGCAATTGGCTTGGCGGGAAAATGCTTGCGGTGAGCCCGCGCCGTTACAGACTTCTAGCCATTCCCTTCACGCGGGTGACATGGCAAGGTGACGAAATGCTGAGCACCACCTTCATGGATCTGGCCATCGCTGCTGGTCTGGGTCTCCTGGTCGGCTTGCAGAAGGAACGCGCCGAATCACCCCTCGCCGGCTTGCGCACCTTCGCCCTGATTGGTCTGGCCGGGGCGGTGGCGGGCATTGTTGGAGCCACGACGACTCCCTGGGTCATCGTGGGAGGTCTGCTCGCCGTTGCGGCCTTGATGGTGGCGGGGAACGTCGTCCTGGTGCACTCGGGCAGCGGAGACGATCCGGGGCAGACCACCGAAGTGGCGGTCCTTCTCATGTACCTGATCGGTGTGATGGTCGTAACGGGATCGCGTGAGGTGGCCATCGTGCTTGGTGCCTCTACGGCCATGCTCCTCCACCTGCGAGAAGAACTCCACAAGTGGGTGGATCGACTGAGCGACCGAGACGTTCGGGCCATCATGCAGTTCGTGGTGATCTCGCTGGTGATTCTTCCCGTTCTGCCTGACCAGACGTACGGACCCTACGACGTCATCAACCCCAGGCAGGTCTGGTGGATGGTGGTGCTCATTGTCGGCCTCAACCTGGCCGGCTATGCCGCGTTCCGGCTCTTCGGCGCGAAGGCGGGGACGGCGTTGGCGGGCGTCCTCGGGGGGGTCATCTCGAGTACAGCCACGACCATCTCGTATGCACGCCAGACGAAGACGGATGAGGGTCGCGATACCGTCGCGGTGTTGGTCGTGTGGATCGCATCGGGTGTGGTCTTTGTTCGAGTAATGCTGGAGATCGGAGCGGTGGCGCCGAACTTCCTTCCGACGGCGGCGGGCCCGCTGTCCGTGATGCTCGTCCTGTTCCTACTCCTTGCCGCGTTCCGCTGGCGATCGGGCGACCAGCCCGGTGAGAGCCCGCTGGAACCGGGGAATCCTTCGGAGCTCAAGCCCGCGATCTGGTTCGGCGCCCTGTACGCGGTTGTTCTGCTCGTTCTGGCCGCGGCCGAGGACCTTCTTGGAGACACGGGCCTCTACGCCGCGGCCTTCCTTTCCGGCCTCACCGATGTCGACGCCATCACCCTTTCTACCGCGAGACTGGTCGCGACTGAGGGACTCGACCCATCGACGGGTTGGCGGGTCATTCTGGTGGGGGCTCTTTCGAACCTGGTATTCAAGCTGGCGATGGCGGCTTCTCTGGGGAGCCGCGAGTTCGCCAGGCGCCTCGGGATGCTCGTTGTCGTCGCCCTGGCGGTCGGCGGAGGGCTCCTGTTCTTCTGGGCGTGATGCTTTCGATCTGCTGCGCCCAGGCGGCCGCTGTTCGCTAGCCGTCTCGCTCTGCTTTCACATCAACCAGGGCCCGCTCGACGGCATCGACGAGCAGGTGGGGGTCGAGCGGCTTCTGCAGGGTGTACTTGGCGCCGAGGGCCTCGGCCATGTGCAGCTGGAACGGACCCGTGCTCGACATCACCACCAGAGCGGGGCGGCGTTCGAGTTCTCGCAGGATCGAGATGAGCTCGAATCCGTGGACCCGAGGCATCTGCAGGTCCGTCAGGACGACGTCGTAGGTGTACTTCGCCAAGAGCTTGAGGGCTTCTTCACCGCCGGTTGCGAAGTACGTCTCGTGACCCGCCTTGGCGAGAATCGCCTGCGCGATCAGACGATCGCCTTCTTCGTCGTCAACGATGAGAATCCGGGCCACGTCTCATGCCTCGAAGCAGGTGTGCAGCAGACGGCTCTGGTCAGGCTAGACCCGGAAGGCATTGCTAGGCAAGGGCGTGCCAACGCGACTGCGCCTCGGCCGAACAACGTCGACCGAGGCGCTCGAACTCTCAGACCAGGATTCGAGTTGGCGGCTGCGAATCAGTCCTGGTCGACCTGCTGGAGAGCCCGAAGAGCGACGTGTGCATCGGCGAAACGGCTGGGCGCCATCTCCTCCACGCGGTTGAGGAACGCGGGTGCGCGCAGGATCGTCATGACCTCACCCTCGTCGAGCTGGACATCGGCGTTCCTCCCGTCGTCGCAGCGGATGGTGACCGTCGTCGGCATGTAGATGCCACTAGTGAGGGTTGCCACGAGGCCGTTCAGAAAGGACTGCTCGTTGTGGATCGTCGCGTTACCGGAGGGACAGTACTCGTTGATGTCCAGGGTTCGTTCACCGATCAGGCCACCGAGCCAGTGGCTGTGCCACTCCTCGTAGACCTTCGGGCCGACGGGTGCTCCTGTCCCCATTGTGTAGGTGTGCTCCAGACAGCCGCCTGCAGCGAGGGCGAACATCGTCGTCATCACCACCCTTCCCGTCCTCATCGTCATGTGCCGTATCCCAGTTGTCGGAATTAAACCGTGCGTCCGTTGCAGACGGGGATGAGCACGGCGCGTGCCATAGCCGCTCATCGCGTGGTCGCTTACCAAAAGCTGTTGCCTCACAATATCTTATCGCTCGGAAGAGCTGCGATCGCCCGAGGCGGCCCTCGCCCCGGGTGTCCTCCCTGGCGGACGCAACGGCGCCCGCAGTTTGGACAGCCCCCCCGCGCCACGACGACCCACCAGCGTGCCGCGACGTTCCCCGACGCAATCATCAGAGGGATTGGCCGACCCAACCGGTGACAGGTCCTGGGTTCGTGTTTCTGGGAAGAGAAGTCGCTCATCTCCTGACCCTGTGGGCCGCGAGTTGCTTCCGACAACGAGCGAGCGACGCCGGGTTCCGGTAGCGCCCAATTCCCTATACTTTCCCGGTCCTCGGGACGTGGCGCAGCCCGGTAGCGCACTGCAATGGGGTTGCAGGGGTCGCCGGTTCGAATCCGGCCGTCCCGATCCGAGGAGGCCCGGGCCGCGAAGCGGCTCCGGGCCTTTTCAATGGGTAGCCCCGGGTACCATCCGGCGACGCGGATCACGCAGTGAGACGCCGCAGGTCCATCCGGCCGCTCGCTCTTGCCCGTCGCCGTCTTCGCGTAAACACTGGAGGCATGACCCTTTCGCAACGGCTGACGATCGCCACCGCGCTTTCGCTCCTTGCCTCCGCAGATCTCGCGGCCCAGGGCACACCGGCGGCGTCCGCCATGCCGTCGGTTACGCAGTCCTGGACGGAAGCGCCTCTGCGCGACGTGCTGAGGGCGTTCGCGGTCTTCTCCGGTCGATCCATTGTTGCAGGCGCCGGCGTCGATGGCGTCTTCGTCACCGCCGACATCCGGGATCAGCCGTGGGACCTGGCCCTCCAGACGATTCTCGAGTCACGGGGGCTGCGAGCCATCGAGAACGAACAGGGGATCATCCGGGTGGAGTCCTACGGAGCGACCTCCTCCCGGGACCGGGTGCAGCCGGTGGTTACCCGAGCGTACCGGATCTCGTACTCCCGGGCCGCCGAGCTGCAGGCAACGATCGCGCCACTGCTTTCGGAACGTGGGAGCGTGAGTGTCCTGGAGAGTACGAACATGCTGGTGGTCTCGGATGTGGAGCGGGTGCATCGGGTGGTGAAGGAGCTGCTGGGACGCTAGGGTGGCGCCATGCCCAACCCTTCTCTGTCCAGCCGAGGTGTGCGTGCCGCGGCGACCCCGCTTCGGATCGACTACGATGCGTTCCGCGAGGCCGAGGCCGACCTCTTTCACCCGACGAAGAATCCGTCGGGAAAGATCCCTCTCAACATCGCGGAGAACCGGCTCAGTTGGCCGGATCTGAAAGCCCGGATCGAGCGCATCGTCGTGGACCACGGGATCGCGCCCTGGGTTCCGGGCTACACATCGACGAGAGGGGCGCCGGCCTTCCGGGAGGCTCTCGCGACCTTCCTGGAGGGGCATCTCACGGGGACGCCTATGGACCCGGAGCGCTTCGTGGTCTCGGCCGGCGCGACGAGCGTCATCGAGATGACGGCTCTGGTGCTGGCGGAAGCGGGCGACGTCGCCGTCATCCCCGCGCCCTGCTACCCGGTCTACGAGCGGGACATCGCGAATGTGGCGGGCATGGAGCGCTACGACCTGGTGACCGAGCCCTCAGAAGGGGGGCTGGCCGACGCGACGGGGTTCTCCATCGAGGATCTGGCGGCAGCCCAGGACGAACTCGCGGCGGCGGGGAAGCGCTTCCGGATGCTCATTCTCACCACGCCGAACAATCCCACCGGGGCCATCCTTGGCCGGGACCAGCTCGAAGAGGTGGCGGACTGGTGCATCGCAGAGGAGATCCATCTGGTCGTCAACGAGATCTACGGCTTGTCGCTCATCGACACCCAGCACCCTGAGATTGAGGGAGAGTACGACGCTGAGGTCGTGTTCACCTCGTTCGCCCGGATCCTGGCGGAGCGGGACAGCGACTACCTACACCTCTGGTACGCGCTTTCGAAGGATCTGGGGATCTCCGGCTTCCGCGTGGGCGTGGCGTACTCGCACAACGAACACTTCTTGCAGGCCTACGCGAACCTGAACCTCACCCACGCCATATCGAATCACACCCAATGGCTGCTTTGTCTCCTCCTCACCGATTCCGGCTTCATGGGGCGGTACATCACGAGTAATCAGGCGCGCCTCACGGCGGCCTATGCGTTCGTGGCGAGGAACCTACGAGAGATGGGCGTGCCCTACGTACCGAGCCGGGGCAGCCTCTTCGTCTGGATCGACCTGTCGGAGTTCCTCGACGACGCTTCAGAAGCGAGCGAGTTGGCACTGTGGCGCCATCTCTTCGACACCACCGGTGTTCTCCTCACCCCTGGCGTTGGGTTCGGGCACGGCGGACACGGCCAATTTCGGGTCGTCTACCCGTGTGTCTCCGAGGCTGGCCTGGCGGAGGCGATGCGGCGGTTGGCCGGCTTCGTGGAGCGGTCGAGAGCCGTCTGAGGCCGGAGCCCTGCAGGGGACGTAGGTCCGAAAAAACGCTCCATGGCTCCCGTGTGATCGAAAATCAGGGCGTCCACATGCCGAGTAACGGCCAGATAATGGTCACCGGCTACTTGTTGACGTGCGTTTGACGTTGGAACTCGTATATCGGTATAACGGAGCGTCGCTTCGTCCCGCCGGAGGCCGACACGCCATGAACACGCACATCATGCTCGACCATGAAGCCGTCGCGGACGGCGGCCATTACACCCGGGCTGTCCTCGTCATCGAAGGGACGCCGCCCGATGATGGTTACGTGTCCGCGGAGCCGGGGCGAGTGCCTAGAAGCATCGAGGCTGCCAACCGCGTGGCCGCCACGAATGTGCGCGTCGTGGTGACACCGGGGGCGGATGCCGAGTTCATCCAGATGCGCCACACCTTCGAGAGTGTCGGCCAGGGCAATGTCCTGACCATCCACGTAGGGGATGTCTACTGCCTCGATCGGATTCGCATCCGAATGGAGACCCTGGTCGGAATGCCCCGATCGCGCTTCGAGCCAGGGGCGACTCAGGAGGTGGGGACGGCGGAAGTTGCAAGGGTACTGGTGGTTTCGGAACTCCGAACGAGAGAAGGGCCTACTGTCGAGACGGTCGAACTGCCCATCGTACTTTCGGGACGTTCCGGCGGGTCGGTGCGCCCAGCGATCTTTCGGCACCCGTTGACGGTCGAGCCCCTCATGGGGCGCCTAGGGGGGGAGTAGCCTCACCGGACCAGGGGGTCGTGACCGATGCCGGGATCGGTCCCTCGGGACTGAGAAGGGGCGCGAATTCAGGATCGACCAGGATTTCGGACAGTGCTCGCATCTCTCCGGCGACCTTCACGCGGTTGCTGATCAGCCGGATGCCGTGGCTGTAGTCCACCCAGTCCTCGGTGTGTCCCAGGTACAGCCGTTGAATGGGCTCTCCATCGAGGTAGTGCCATCCGTAGATCGCCACCCGCCCGGGTTCGTCCGCCAGGCGCGGCGTGATGACCACGTCCTTCTTGTGGCCGGCGACGAGGGCTCCCGGCGGCGCGGCCGCCCGGTCTCGTTGCCGCTGTACCTTGCGCTGATGGTCCTCGAATACGGGAAGAGTGGTCATCCACCGGTTGGGTGGGATGGGGATCGGGCCGAGGCGCACGTCGGCGGCGTCCCAGATGGCGTCGGCCATGGCTGGCGTCGGGAGTGACGTGTCGGTGAGCGTGGCCACCCGCCACGCCGCCCCCGGCGAGAGCGGGATCCGGAGGAAGTCGCGTTCGGACCCGACGGCCAGGTAGTCGGGCGCCGCCCAGAAGGTGACCGTTCGCCGGGAGCCGGAAACATCTGCGGAGACCATGACCGGGCGGAGCGTGCGGAGGAAGTCGGGGACGTTGCCACGGGCAATCTCGGCATAGACTCGCCGTTCCCGGTCCGCAAGCGGCATGCCCCTCAGGGCCCTAGCCAGCTCCAAGCCCGTCGGAGCATCAGCCGGCCTCGCGGGCAGGTCGAGTGTGGGGTGGGCATCCGAACACCCTCCGGCCAAGACCAGCGCCAGCAGGAGAAGCGAAACCCGGCCCGAGTTCACTCTTGGCTCAGCACCAGCTCGAAGTGGCGCACCCGGGGGTCGTACTCGGCGAGCATCGACTCGGCGGCCTTCGGCACGACGGCGACGGTCGAATCCACTCCGGCGAAAGCCTGGACCGACGCGAGGTCGTCCCACTCCGTCAGGACGAGGATGGTCCCGTCTCCACCCACGGCCCGCAACGCCCTCGCGGAGCGATTGCCTGGTACGGCCCGGATCTCCGGGAAGACGACCTCTTTGAGGAAGGCGAGGTAGTCGGCTTCACGTCCTGGGAGGGGGTGGCCGTGCCAGCTACGCAGGATCATGGGTGTCAGCTCCGTAGGCGGGTGTCCTGTGCGGGACCCTTGCGTCAGCGCGACGTCCTCTTCGTCGGCTTCGGTTTGAGGCTCGAAACGTAGTCGTAGCTCCGGGCCAGGTAGGGGGCGAGCGTTCCGGTGTCGGCGAGGAGATCGTCGGGCACGGTCACGTACTCCTTCATGACCGTTCCGTAGGTCAAGAGCAACTCGGTGTCGAAGTCGGCGAGGAAGGCCTCACGGGACTCCGTGGGAAGCCGGATGCCCAGCTTCCCCTCCGTCGAGAACATCGTGAACATGTGCCCGTTCACCGATGTGTAGAGCAGATTCCTGCCCTTCAATTCGACTTCGGGGTGCGTCGCCAGGAGGCGCTGGTAGGCCGCCTTCTGCTTGTCGCTGACTTGGACCTTGCTCATGGTCCGCCAACATGCGGCCCGAACGGGCCGTGCGCGACCCGTCGCGCCATGGAGCCCACCCCACGGCCCGCCGCTCACCCGGCCCGACGCCCGTTCACCCCCGCATCCCGCCCACTCGTCGACATCTTGTGGACCGGGGGTCGGCGGGGCCCTGACCTTCATCGTGACTCGCTGGGTGGTATCACGAGATGGAGGGATGGGCTATGGGTCAGGTCATGCAGGACGTTCGTTTCGCGCTTCGCATGCTTCGGAAGAACTGGGGCGTTTCTCTTGTGGCGGTGGCTTCGCTCTCGGTGGCCATCGGCGGGAATACCGCCGTCTTCGCCCTGGTGAACACGCTTCTCTTTCAGCCGATTTCCGTGGAAGCGCCGGAGCGCCTGGTGGTGGTCCAGGAGCGACGCAGCGCGCAGCCCGAGGGCCTGTCGACGTTGACGACGTCTCTTGCGACCCAGGCCGATCTGGCGGAGCGGAGCCGGACCACCGCGGATTGGACGGCACTACGGCCGACGGTCCTGGGCCTTCGCGACGGAGAGCGCTCCGAGCCGATCCAGGCTGCCGAGGTCGCCCCGAACTTCTTCGAGGTGCTGGGCATACAGCCGTCTCGCGGACGGGCCTTCGCCCCAGAGGAAGGTGTTCCGGGTGGGCGGAAGGTGGCCATCGTGACGCCGGAGTTCTGGGAGCGGAACCGGGGTGGGGTCGGTGAGCCCTTGGGAGCGGTACTCACACTGAACGGAGAGCCCGTGGAGGTCGTGGGCGTCATGCCCGAGGCATTCACTTTCCTCTTCAGCGTCGCCGACATCTTCATTCCCATCACCGACAGTCCCACATCGAGCCCCCGGGATCGCCGCGACGTGGTGGGCATCGCGCGCATGGCGCCGTCAGCGACGATGACTCAGGTACGGGCCGAGATGTCGGAGCTCGCGTCGCAGCTGGCCATCGAATACCCGGAGATCCAGCGGGACCGCACCATCGACGCATTCAACGCCCGGACGGACATCCCCGATGGCCGGACGAAGATCTTCTACGCCCTGCTCCAGGGGTCGGTGTTCTTCGTGTTGCTCATCGCCTGCGTCAACATCGCGAACCTTCTTCTGGCACGGTCCCAGGAACGGAGCCGTGAGATCGCCCTCCGGACCGTCCTGGGGGCCGGGCGCCGGCGTATCGCCTTCCAGCTCCTCACGGAGAGCGGCATTCTCGTCACATTGGGCGCCGGGCTTGGACTGGCGTTCGGCTGGGTAGGGATCAAGCTGCTGGCGAACCAGTTCGCGGGCTTCCTCCCGGCCAACTATACGCCGGCCCTCGATGGCACGGTGGTGGTGTTCACGGCCGGCATATCCGTTGCCGCCGGGATCTTCTTCGGTGTGGCGCCGGCGTTCCAGACGCTGCGGCGGAGCCAGGTCGACGCTCTCAAGGAGGGGGGTGGGAAGGCGACATCGAGTCGCAGCCGACGCCTGGTCACCCGAGGGCTCGTCGTGGCAGAGATCGCCCTTTCGCTGGTTGCACTCGGGGGGGGTGGCATGATGGTTCGAGCCTTCATGGACCTCCAGGGTGCCGACCCGGGGTTCGACGGATCGGGCCTGGCCACAGCTCGGCTGGGGATTCCCGCCTCGAAGTACCCCGATGCCGACGAACGATGGGCATTCCTCGAGGAAGCTCTCGAGGCCAGCCGAGGTCTGGAGGGCGTGGAGTCGGTGGCGCTGGTGAATGTCCTTCCTCGCAACTTCCAGGCACCCCTGGACACCTTCGCCATTCCAGGCCAACCGCGGGACGCGGCCGTACCCGCCCCGGAGGCCATCAGCCTCCGAGCGACACCGGACTACGTCGAAGCTCTGGGCATCGAGGTGGTGCGCGGCCGCTTCTTCGAGGCCGCGGACGGAGCCGGCTCGGCCCCGGTTGCGGTGGTGAACCGGTCGTTCGCCGAGAGGTGGCTTCAGGGTGAAGACTTCGTTGGTCAGTCCATCATCTTCGCCGGCGACACCCGTGAAATCGTCGGTCTGGTGGAGGACGTCCAGCAGGTCATCGTCAGTACGCCGGGTCAGGTCCAGTCTGAAGCCGTCTACATTCCGGCGGCCCAAGACCCTACCACCGGCTATACGATGGTCGTGGCGACGAACGGTGACCCCGGAGCTGTCAAGGAACCGGTTCGCACTGCGCTCCAGCGACTGGATCCCGACGTGACGTTGTCCCAGGTGCTCACCATGGACGAGTTCGTGGAGCAGTTCTTCGTCGGCATCGAGGTGTTCAACTCCATCCTGGGAGGTTTCGGGATCCTCGCCATCCTCCTCGCCGCGCTGGGCACGTATGGTGTCCTGGCGTACCAGGTGACCCAGCGGAAGCACGAGATCGGCATCCGCATGGCCATCGGGGCCAAGGGAAGTACCGTGGTGACCATGGTGACGCGACAAGGCGCGGCGATGGCCCTGCTCGGGTTGGCGCTCGGCGGTCTCCTTCTCGTACCATTGACCGGTCTGCTGAAGAGCATTCTGGCGGGCTTCGTTACAGTCACCACCAGCACGGCCTTCGTCGTCGCGGCCGTCCTTTTCGCCGTGACGCTGGTCGCGAGTCTGGTGCCGGCGTACCGGGCCGCTGGCCTGGACCCCGTAAGAGCCCTTCGCGACGAGTAGAGGGCGGCCCGACCCCGCCATCGGTCGCCTTGGAGAGACGATGCCTCGAAACAGCCTATCGCCGGAGTCCACGCGGCGAACCGACCAGTACGGGTTCTGGATCGGGCTCGTCGCGGGCTGGAGCGCCTACCTTGGCATCAACCTCCTCATGATCGCCATCTACGAGGAGATGCCCATGTCCGAGGCACTCTTCGCCGGAATCTTCAACGTGATTCCTCCCGCGGTGGTGAGCATCCCGGTGGCGCGATACCGTCGACAGCTCCTTCGACCCGAATGGACGCTGGGCCGGACCATTGCCGTGCACGTTCTGGTGGGGGTGGTCTTCGCCGTGGCCACCGCGATCCTCGCTTACGGCCTCGTGCAGACCAACGAAACAATGCGCACCATGGCGATGGAGAGCCCCCAGTTCAACATCGGATTCCTGGTCACGAGTGCACTCTTCCTCTACGTCATCTTCTTCGGCTTCCTCATGTGGTCCGAGTCCATGCGTCGGGTCCAGGAGAGCCATCGCCTGGCGGCGCGCGAGGCGGTGCTGAGAGCCGAGGCCGAGGCGCGTGCCATCCGGGCGCAGTTCAACCCGCACTTCGTGTTCAACACGCTTCACTCGCTCATGTTGTTGGTTCGCGCCGATCCGGCGCTGGCGGAGCGAGCCATCGAAGACGTGGCCACCCTGATCCGATATGCCTCCATCATTCAGCGCCGCGACCTCGATGCGGTTCCTCTGGCCAAGGAACTGGAGATCGCCCGTCGGTACGTGGATCTCGAGCAGCTGCGTCTGCAGCATCGCTTGGATGTCCGCTGGGCGGTGGACGCCGACCCGGACTCCGTAGCCATCCCGGCCTTCGCCCTGCAGACGCTGGTGGAGAACGCCATCAAGCATGGGATCGAACCGGTACCGGGGGGAGGACGGGTCGAGATCTCGGTGACCGTGGAGTCGGCCCAGGTCGAGGTCCGTGTACGCGACGACGGTCGGGGAGCCGAAGAGGGTGCGGTGACCTCGGCGACGGGACGAGGGCTCGATCTGTTGCGGGGACGCATCCAGGCCCGACACGGAGAAGCAGGCGACCTTTCCTGGGCCACGGGGCCAGGGCGAGGTTTCGAGGTCGTCATGAGACTTCCCCGCGAAGAGCCCGACGCCGTTCCCGCCCTCGACGTCATCGAGGCGCGCGGCACCCGATCGGTCCCTCAGGGGGTCGTGACCCCTTGAAGCCATGAGCGGAGTGGGCGAGATCGGGGTGGTACGCGCGGTGGTCTGCGAGGATGAGCCGCTCGCCCGTCGGGCCATGGAGGACTATCTGGCCGACGTCCGATGGATCGAACTCGTGGCGACCGCCGGTGACGGGAGGGAGGCTCTTCGCCTCATCAACAAGCACGAACCGGACCTGGTATTTTTGGATGTGCGAATGCCGGGCATGAGCGGAGTAGAGGTCCTGGAAGCGCTCGACCATCGACCGGCCATCGTCTTCACGACCGCCTTCGACGAGTATGCCATCCAGGCGTTCGAGCATGGCGCCGTCGACTACCTCGTGAAGCCCTTCGGACGGGACCGACTCGTCCAGACCCTCGACCGGGTGCGTGTGCGCCTGGTCGGTGAGGCTCGGGCCCGCCGGCTCCCCGTCGACCGACCTGCCGGAGAGCAGCGCGGCGCCTCGGGAGAAGGGGGGAGCCTCGAGCGGGTTTTCGCCAAGCATCGTGGGTCCATCGTCCCGGTGGCCGTCGGCGACATCCTTCATCTCGAGGCAGTGGATGGTGGAGTGGAACTCCACGGGGTCTCCGGCACGTTCACCATGGATTCCACCCTGAGTGAGATCGAGGGCCGGCTGGATCCGAGCGACTTCGTCCGCGTCCATCGCGCCCACGTCGTGAACCTGGCCCGGGTGAAGGGCTTCAAGCGCTACGACGACCGCCGGATGCAGGTCACACTGGAGGATGGGACGCGGATCGTCGCCAGCCGGACAGGTTCGAAAGCGCTGCGGGCAATGATCGAGTAGTCGAGCCCGCTCGACCTCGGGACCCTCAGCGACCTTCTGCGACCGCGCCTCTCTTGGGGAGCGCCGGCACCATCGTCGTCCCGCGGCGCCAACCCTGGACTTCCACGACCCGCGAACTCGTGGCCCGCCGCCCGTCGACCTGGTCGGTGACGGTGACCGTGACCTCATAACGGCCGTTGTCCAATGCGGACTCCACCCGCCGGAGTTCGCCGATGATGCCATCGGGGCCGGTCGCCGACTCTCCCTGGAAGAGAGTCCTCACCGTACGGTCATCGTCGTCGTCGTCGAGGCGCCGGATGGCGAGCTCGGTCTCGTATCCCCTCCCCGGAGGCAGGTTGTAGATCTCGTAGTACAGGTCGAAGGCGCTCTCTGGGAACTGACTCGTGGGTAGAAGGGCCAGCGTCACACCGCGTCGTTGCCAACCCCCCCGAGATCCGGGAAGTCCGAACGCGATGTCGCTGAGCATGAGCCGGGTGCCGCTGTAGTCCGGGATGGGGAAGTCTGACTGCTCCAGTTGGCCATATCCGGGTCGCCCGGCGTCGGTAACGACCAGCCTCTGCCAGGTGGACGTCGACGGCTCCGCGTCGAGTTCGACGGCGGTGTGGAGGAGGTGTCGACGGGCCAGGGGTGAAGGGACCGATACGTAGACCGAGTCGATGGTGTCGATGACCCGCTGCTCGGCGGTGTCGGCGAGAACGAACCGGATGTCGAACCGGTAGCGAATGTCGCCGTCGAAGCGCTCGCGCCGAAGCTCACGAACGGGCACGGCCACCGCGGCTACGACGGTAGTCCCGTCGTCGGCGCCCTTGAACGTGTGGAGGTCATAGTGGAACTGGACCGGGCCGGCAGCCGTGGCCGCGGATCGATCCAACGCATGGCCGCCAGCGCCCACGTCGTGCCAGGGACCCGGGAACACGCCCACCGCGGCCATCACCACCAGGACGGCACCGCCGATGACGGCGGCGTCGAGAGTGGCGAAGCGGTGGGTGCGTCGCGGTTCGTTCATGGCCTCAACATGGAGGTGGGTGGGGCGGTGCGCGAGGCGCACCGAGGGGTCCTCACCTGGTACGACGACCGGGTCGCGTCGACGTGCACAGATTCTGTACGCCGGCCACGGGTGAATCGTTCACCCCGATGGGTGGCCCACCCCTGGCTCCGCCGACCGACAGGGGGCATGTTGGCTGCGACGGGCGCTCCCGGCGCTCGAGGGGGGGAGCGGCATGACCGAAGGCCATAAGGAACGCATCGGGCCCTACGTGCTTCACGAGGTGCTCGGCGAGGGCGGGATGGGGACCGTTTACCGGGCCCTCCAGACCGAACCGGTGAGTCGAGAAGTGGCCTTGAAGATCATCAAGCCGGGCATGGACACCCGGGAGGTGGTCGCCCGGTTCCAGGCGGAGCGCCAGGCGTTGGCGCTCATGAACCACCCGGGCATCGCCACCGTCTTCGACGCCGGTGAAACGACGGCCGCCCGACCGTACTTCGTCATGGAGTTGGTTCGTGGTGTCGCGGTCGACGAGTACTGCGACACCCACAAGCTCGATACCGGCGAACGCGTCGCTCTTGCCGCTGCCGTCTGTGACGCCGTACACCACGCCCACCAGAAGGGCGTCATTCACCGCGACCTGAAGCCGTCGAACATCCTTGTCACAGTCGACGATTCGGGCCCGGTGCCGAAGGTCATCGACTTCGGCATCGCCAAAGCCGTCGCCGCCGGCACGGGCAGCGACGGGCTCGTGACGACCATGGGTCAGATGCTGGGGACGCCCGCCTACATGAGCCCGGAGCAGGCGGAACGTAGCGGGTTGGACGTCGATACCCGCACAGACGTGTACTCCCTCGGGGTCATCCTCTACGAGCTGTTGTCCGGGACACTTCCCTTCGACAGCGAGACTCTGAAGCGCCCGGACTTCATCGTGCAGTTCCTCATTCGGGAAGGGGAGGTGCCGACACCGAGCGTCCGGCTGGGCGACCTGGCGAACACTCAGGATACGGTGGCTCGGAATCGCCGAACCGATGTCCGGTCTTTGCGCCGGGAACTGCGCGGCGATCTCGATTGGATCGTGATGAAGGCCATGGAGAAGGACCGGACACGCCGCTACGCGGCCGCGAGTGAGCTGGCCGCGGATCTACGCCGGTACCTGCGCGGCGAACCGGTCCTGGCGCGGCCACCGAGCACCGGCTACCGGCTCCGGAAGCTGGCAAGGCGGCACAAAGGCGCCCTCGCCGCCGGTGTCGCACTTCTGGCATCCCTTGCCCTCGGCGCCACGGTCTCGACCATAGGCTTCCTCAGGGCCGAGGAGAACGCCGATGAGGCAGCGGCGGAGGCGGCAAGGGCTGAGGCGGTGAACGCCTTTCTCACCCAGATGCTACGCGCGGCGGACCCGGTCTCGGGAGATGGTCCGGAGACGACGGTACGCCAGGTTCTCGACGCCGCTAGTGCAGAGGTGGACGATGGCGCACTGGCGGATCAGCCTCTCGTCGAGGCATCGGTTCGTAGAGCCATCGGCGGGAGCTATATGCAGCTCGGTCTCTACGATGAGACCGAAAAGCAATTCTCGGTGGCGAGCCGGTTGCTGGAGGAGCACGGAGGGGCGCCTGCTCTGAGGGTCGAAGCCCTGGACGAACTCGGCCAGGTCGCACGGCGCCAGGGGCGCCTATCCGATGCCGAGGCATTGTACACTGCGGCTCTGAACCTGGCCGACTCCGCGGGCTTTTCGGTGGACGGCGGGGAGGGCGAGGAGCTGGTCAACGGCGTGCGGTCCGACCTCGCGCTGACGTTCCAGAACATGGATCGCCTCGACGAAGCCGCCGAGATCCTCGAGGAGCTTGCCTCCTCCCATCGGCGACTCCTGCCCGTTGACGATCTCGATCGAGCCACCACCCTCAACAACCTCGCCATGGTGAAGAGCTCGGCAGGCGAGGTGGACGAGGCCATTGGGCTGTTCGACGAGACGCTGACGTCGTTGAGGGCGGCGGTCGGCCCCTCCCATCTCTTCGTCGCGGCGGTGATGGAGAGCATCGGGAGCCTCCATCAAAGGGCGGGACGGTATCCCGAGGCAGACTCCCTCCGCATGGCAGCCCAGGATATGCGACGGGAGATCGTCGGGGAGCGTCACCCCCACTATCACAACGGGCTCAACGGCCTCGGTCTACTCAGGCTCGAGATGGGCGATCCGGAAGCCGCCACGGTGCTCTTGAACGAGGCCGTTGCCCTCGGCGAGGAGCTGCTCGGTCCCGACCATCCCCGCGTGGCCAACTCGCTTCACTCGCTGGGCCTCGTGTACCTGGAAACCGAGTCCGCCGGGGCTGCCGAAGCGGCCTTCCGTCGCGTATTGACCATCCGCGAGTCCTCCCTCGGGTCAGACCATCGAAATACGCTGAATGCCCGGGCGAGTCTGGCGGGAGCGCTGCTGCTGCAGGGCAAGGCTTCCGAGGCCGAAGCCGAGGCCGGGGCGGTCATCAGCCGTCAACGGGCCCTCGCACTCGACGATGTGTTGCTCGTGGGGGCGGCCCTCCGCATCTGGGGAGGGGCGTCGGTGGAGCTGGGACGCTTCGAAGTCGCTGAAGACGCCCTCCTGGAGGCGTACGAGATGCAAAGCGCCGAGTTCGGCAGTGACCATCGGCAGACCATCGCCACGGTGGAGTCTCTCGTGAAGCTCTACGACCGGTGGGGTCGGGACGCACTCCGGTCGGAGTGGCAGGCGCGACTGGAGTAGGGGCGCGGGCGACGGACAGGGACGCCCGGTCTGGAAGCCGACTACCGCCCGGCTTCGTCCGGCCAGAGCGTGGCGTCGTCCAAGAGGTACGTTCCGAACCACCCCAGGTAGCGCCGATATCGATCGGCCTCGTAGAGCGGCGGAAAGCCGCCGTGCCCTTGGTCCGGGTACACCACGAGAAGGGTCTCGCGACCCAGCGCCTTCATGGACTGGTACATGATCTCCGCCTGGAGAATGGGCACGTTCCAGTCGTGCTCGCCGCCCATCCAGAGGGTCGGCGTGCTGATGTCTGCGACCCGGAAGAAGGGCGATAGGCTGTTCCACAGTTCGTGGTTCTCCCAAGGGTACCCGAGCTCCTGGGTGTACCAGCGCTGGTATTGGTCGTGCCCCCACGACGCCAAGTGCAGGCTGGCGCCGGCGCCGGAAACCGCAGCCGCGAAGCGGTCGGTACTCGTGATGATGGCATTGGTGGTGATGGCACCGTACGACCATCCCCCCACGCCGAGGCGATCGGGGTCGGCCCACTCTCGGGCGATGGCGTGATCCACCGATGCGATGGCATCGACGCGCTCAGGTCCTCCCCAGTCCTGCCAAAGCCCCAGGGCGAAGTCCTGCCCGTAGCCGTGGGACCCTCGATAGTTCGGCTGGACCACGAGATAACCCTGGGCAGCGAAAAGCTGGCGGAGGCCGTGCCATCCCCAGGAGTCCTGGCCCATGGGTCCACCGTGGATCCACAGAATGGTGGGCAGACGGGATGACGGAGCCGCGGTGGTCGGGGTCGGCATCGACGTTCCCGGCGGGAAGGTGTAGAACGCTTCCAGCTCCGTTCCGTCGGGAGCCACGACTCGGTCCTTCGTTACCGGACCGAGGTGGAGTCGGGCCATGAGGTCGGCGTTGTGGTGGGTCAGTTGCCGGCTCACCCCGTCGCTCTCGACCAGCCAGAGCTCGGCCGGTGCGTCGGGGGTACTCGCCCTCGCAACGAAGCGACCGCCAGGCAGCCGCTCGTATGCCTCCACTCGTCGGGGTCCCCCCCAGACGACCTCGTGGGGGCCCCCGCTGACGGGCACTTCGATCAGGCTCTGGGCGCCTTCGCTCTCGAGGAGGGCGTAGATCCGACCCCCATCCGGTGAGAACCGGACCGAGCTGACATTGCGATCCAGCTCCTCGGTGAGGATCCGGGGCTCGACCCCGGGACCGCCCAGGGCGAGGTGGGACATCCCGTAGCCTCCGACCTCCGGGCGGAGGTTGGTCAGCCACGCCAAGGTCGTGCCGTCGGGGCTCCACCGCGGACTTCCGTCCGAACCCGAGCCAGGGCTCACTGCCACCAACCCTTCCATCGGGTCCCGACCCGTGTCGTCTCCGAGCGGTGTGCCGGCCCCCGATTCCACGACCCAGACGTCCGTATCGTAGTTGGCGTCGGGATCGTCCGTGCGGTTGCTCACGAAGGCGATGCGTGTCCCGTCGGGCGACCACTCCATGGAGCCGTCGTCGAAGTCGCCGTGTGTGAGCTGGGACAATCTCCCCGTGTCCAGGTCCAGGACGTAGAGGTGACTTCGCCGTCGGTCGAGGTAGCCGGAGTAGTCCTGCTTGAACTGCAGACGATCGATGACCCACGGAGGGCGAGGCTGCCCGTCGGGCCGCTCGGGAGCTTCGTCGCGAAGGGACAGTGCCAGGCGCCGGGAGTCGGGGGCCCACGCGTACGCTCCCACGCCGCGCTCCAGGTCGGTCAGAGGACGGGCCTCGCCGCCCTGCAGGTCCATGCGCCAGACCTGACGGCCCTCGCTGTCGCCGCGCCCGGTGAGGAAGGACAGGTAGCGTCCGTCGGGGCTGAACGCGGGTGAGCCGGCCGAGCTCTTACCCGTCGTCATCTGCCGTGGATCGCCTTCGGCGGAGAGATCGAGCATCCAGATCTGTGATTCACCTGAATTCTCTTCGAGACTCTCCGTCGAGAGGGTGTACGCGACGTACCGCCCGTCGGGACTCACCACCGGCGAGCCCACGGCAGCGATCCGGAAGAGATCTTCCACCGCCATGGGACGAGGGTCGGCAAGCTGGCCGGAGAGCGAGGTCGCCGTGCCTGGGACAAGGGCGATCGCCAGAGCCAGGACGTGGCCGGCGCGCGGTCGTCGCGGGGGGCGCTGTCGGGTCATCGACCCAAGATGCGAGGAGGCGCCCTTTGGCGCGAACCACGCTTCGGACGGTGTCGAGGCCGATCGAGCCGATCAGCTCAAGCGTACCGTCGGTCGAACTCCTCGTCGCTCATCATGGCCCACCGGACACCCTCGAAAATCCCGATGATCGAGGGGATGCCCGTCCAGCAGAAGAGGAAGTAGAGTATGCCCTTGCCCGTCTTGCCCATGTAGAACTTGTGGATGCCCAGCCCGCCCAAGACCAGGGCCAGGATGACGGCCATGGTCCGGCTCTTGTCACTCGTCGTGAGCGCGTGCGTCGCCTGGTCGATGACCGGCATGTTCTTCTTCCTCTGACACTCGTGGCAGAGGCCTCGGGCCGCCCACTCGTCGCGAATCGGTGTGTTGCAGGACTGGCAGAGTCTGGAGACCCACTCTCTGCAGTGACGGCACTTACGAGCACTGGCGCCGATGGGGGCTTCGCAGAAGGGGCAAGGGACCGTCTCCGGTCCGTCGTCCCCGCCGTTCGCTCCGGCGTCGGTCCGGGTATAGGGGTCGGTCGTGTCGGTCATGCGACTTCGGGTACGAGGGCGGCAGCGTCCTTCCTTGATTAACGCCTACGGCGGGGGAGAGGGCAAGGATTCGATGGCGCTTACGGGGTCAGTCAGCGGTATCGACGACCTTCATGCTCGATCCAGCCTCCGGGCCGCTCACCCCGGGGGTCGTGGTGGGTCCAGTGAACCACTCCTCCCTGGTCGTTCCATTCATACTCACCACGCAGGCGAACCGCGTCCCCTGCGGTGAGGGGCACCCGGTCGGCAAGGTCGATGTTGTGAGCCACGAGGAGGGTGCGGCCGGTGGGCAGACGTACGATGAAGCGCTGATGGCGGGAGCCTTCGGTGTCGTCCGAAAGCGTCCGTTGGACGATCCCGCCCACCTCCACCACCACATTCGATCGCCGCGCCTGGAAGAGGCTCTCCAGGGTTGCGGTGCCGTCGGGGTCCGCGGCGGGGGCGGAGGGAGCGCATCCCCCCAGGGGCAGGAGGCCCGATCCGACAAGAAGGAAGCCCGGCACGACCATCAGGTGTCTGCGAACGTTGGTCATGGCGTGCACGATGGCCTCGCTCACGTGGCGTTGTCCAACTCTCGCGGGTCGCAGCCGTCTCCGGTCTTCCCCACGGCGCCTCCCTTCGACACTCTTTCCGGGCAGATCGAAACCGACGAATAGCCTTGGACACCCCGATGGACGACCGCTTCAGCGAAGACGACGCCCGAAAGATTCTGGCGCGTGCGGCTGAACGTCAGGAGGCAGCCGAGCGGGCGCAGCTCGGATCGGGAAGCGGAGTCAGTCTCGAGGAGCTCCAGTCCATCGCCGACGAGGTCGGCATCGATCCGAACTACGTGCAAGCGGCGGCCGGCGAGCTGGCTCTCAAGAAGCAGTCGCCGGCGGCGGACTCGCGCATGGGCCTTCCCACCCGCCTCGAAGAGGTGCGGATGTTGCCGGGTTCCGTCTCCGATCGGCAGTGGGGTCAAATGGTGGCGGTCTTCCGCGAGGCCTTCGGCCGCTCTGGGATGACCGCCGAGTTCGGAGACGTGCGTGAGTGGATCTCCGCCAACATCGGAAGCGAGGGCATGCCCATCACCGTCAGACTCGAGCCGACGGAGAACGGCACGTTGATGACGATCTCGCAGAGTACCAAGACGATCACGGAATTGGGCCCTGCGCTGGGAGGGTCGTTCGGGGCCATCGCCGGCCTTCTCGCGGCCCTCTTCGCCGTCGGCGACTTCGAGCAGAAGCTCTGGGTACTACCCATCATGATCTTCATCCTTGCCATGGGCAGTGTCGTCGGCGTGGCCGTCAGCGGCCGTCATTTCGTGAAGAAGCGGACTGCCCTCTTCGATTCGGTGGCGGACAAGGTCGAACTCATCGGCCGGCCTGAGGATCCGAGGGTTTGACGCCGCTCTCGGTTCACCGCCCTTCCCAGTCGACCTCGGACAGCCGCGCCATCGCGAGAAGGAGCGCCTGGGTGCCGTTCCGGCTTCCCCCCTGGGCCTGGAGTGCGACGTACAGCTGGTGTGCCAGCGCAAGCCCCGGGAGCGAGAGGTTCATGCGCTTGGCTTCGTCCAGCGCGATGCCCATGTCCTTCACGAAGTGCTCCACGAAGAAGCCCGGGTCGAAGTCGTTGGCCATCATCCGCGGTCCGTAGTTCGAAAGCGACCAGCTTCCGGCCGCCCCGGACGCCACCGACTCCATGACCGTCTCGAGATCCAGTCCGGCCTTGTACGCGTAGAGGAGGGCTTCGCAGACACCGATCATGTTCGTCGCGATGAGCGTCTGGTTGACCATCTTGGTGTGCTGTCCGGCACCGGGACCGCCCTGGCGGACCACGGCCGTGCCCATCGCGTCCCAGCAAGGACGTAGCGCTTCCACCACATCCTCGTCGCCCCCGATCATGATGGAGAGCCGGGCCTCCTTGGCTCCGACGTCGCCCCCCGAAACCGGTGCGTCGACGCTGGCCACGCCCTTGGCCTTGGCTTCCTCGTAGATCTCCACCGCGAGGGACGGTTCGCTCGTGGTCATGTCGACGAGCACCTCGCCGCCCGAACAACCGGCGAGGGCGCCCTCGGGTCCCAGGACGACCTGCCGCACGTCTGCCGGGAAGCCCACGATGGTGAAGACGATATCGCTGGCTTCGGCCACGGCCTTCGGCGAGTCGGCCCAGGACGCGCCCTTCCCGACGAGGGCGTCGGCGGTGGAGCGGGTGCGTGTGCACACGGTCGCCGTGAACCCTTGGGCCATGAGGTGTCCGCACATACTGCGGCCCATGACACCGAGTCCGATCCATCCGATTCGCGTGCTGCCGGGTTCGACGTTCATGCTGAGAGACCGACTCCTAGGATGTGGTGTGGGGATGGGGTGGGGAGAGTATGGGGGAGGCGGATTCTTCGCACGGGGCTCGAACCGACATGGCATCGCCCGATCCGCACGATCTTGCTCGGTCGTCGGGGGAAGTCGGACCGATCTCAGTGGAAGCCGGACCGGTCTCAGTGGAGGCCGGATCGGTCTCAGTCGATCTCGGGCAGGTCCAGCGCCTCCAGCATGTCCGCCACCTCCACGTGGACGTACATCTGCAGCCCGATGGGGACGAGCCCCGCGTCTCGGAGGATCGTCCGATACCAGACTGCGGGTCGGAGGTGGAAGTCGACGCGGTCGCCCTCGGGATCGTCCTCGACGGTGAAGATGTCGATGACCGCGACGCCTCCGGTCCGCTCGGCCAGCGCGTCGATCCCCTGGAGGATCTCCTCGTCGGTCAGGTAGTGGAGAACGTCCGAGCAGACCACCAGGTCGAAAGGCTCGTCGAAGACGTGGTAGGCCAGCTCACGGAAGTGGCCGTGACGGATGTTGCGGCTGTCACCGAACCTCTGGACGACGTACTCGCTTGCATCGATGCCCAGGTAGGTGGCGTCCGGGCGTATCTCCATGAGCACCGGCTGCCAGCGACCCTCCCCGCACCCGACGTCCAACACGTTCCTGATACGCCGGGCGAGGACGGACTCGGCGGCGGCCACGGCGAGGGTGACCGCGCGCGCAAGATCGCTGGCGTCTCCCACCGGTGGATCGGGGCCACGGTACCATCGGTCGAAGTAGGCCTGGTCGTACTTCTTCTGGCTCATGGACGCCCGGCCGCTCTCTCGCTCATGGGAACGCGCTCACCCGGACGCCCCTCGGCACGGAGAGCCTTCCTTCAGCGGGAGAGAACCACAGGCGACCACCCGATGCCATCGGGCGTGGGGCCGACGTCGATACGGCGCACGATCTCGCGTGTGTCCAGGTCGATGACCGCGACCTGGCCGGACTGACTCAGTGAGAGGAAGAGGGTGCTTCCGTCAGGCGTGACGACGACCCCCTGAGGGCCTTCGCCCGCTAGGTCCAGGCGCGCGATGTCCAGGCGATTCGTGTATTCGATGAAGCGTACGTGGCTCCGTCGAAGGTCTGGGATGACCACCAGATCCCGGTCCTCGAGGATGAGGATTCGGTACGGCCACTGGAACCCGGACAAGGCGGAATCCACGGCGCCACTCTCGGTATCGACGATGGACACGTATCCCTCGGCGTTGCTTCCCACCCACACCTGGGAGCCGTCTTGACTGACCGTGATCGCCTCGGGCTGCGCCGGGACGGGATAGCTTCGCGTCTTGGTCCGACCATCCACATCGAGTCGGGAGACCGTGCCGGCACCGATGTCGCCCGTGTAGAGCGTCCGCCCGTCTCCTGTGACGGCGACCATGTGTGAGCCGTCAGCCCGCGTGGGGATGACGCCGACGATCTCGCCGCGGAATGGTTGTACCAACACCACCGTGCGGCTGGCCTCGGAGGTCACCGCGACGATGGAGTCACCCGGGAGGAAGAACGCACCGTGGGGACGCGGATACTCACCGAGGTCGATCGTTCCGGCGACCCGAGGGCCCACAACATCGAAGACGGTCAGTGTGTTGCCGCCCCCGTAGTCGGTGGAGACTGCCCACCGCCCGTCCTTGGTGACAGCGAGTTCGTGGGGTCCTCGGCCGGTATCGAGGGTAGCAACGACATCGCCGGATGCCACGTCCACGAAGGTGGCGGTGTGCGCACCCTTGTTGAGGACGATGAGGGTCCCCGTCTCCCCATCGCTCTGCGCGGACGATGTGCCTGGCGCGACAGCGAGTAGCCCTCCTGCGAGAAGTAGCCCGCACGTGAGGAGAAGCCCGCTCGAGACGATGGGGGTCGGTCGCGTCATGGGTCGGCCTCCAGGCGTAGACATCGAGCGCAGGTGGATCAGTCGATCTTCACCAACTCCAGCTCGAAGTTCAGCTGCTCACCCGCGAGGGGGTGATTCGCATCGATCTGTACGGTCTCCTCGGCGACGGCCGTCACCGTGACCGGGATCTTCTGGCCGTCCGGGGTGCTCATCTCGAAACGGTCGCCGACTGCCGGCGACGCTGCGTCGGGGAAGTTCTCCGCCGGGACGTCCAGCACCAGTTCTTCTGATCGTATACCGTAGGCGTCCTCCGGCGCGATCCTCGTGGAGACTTCGTCGCCGACGGTCATCCCCTCCACCGCTTTTTCAAAGCCTGGAATCACGTGACCCGTTCCCAGGACGAAGGCCAGAGGAGACTGCCCCCTCGAGCTGTCGAAGACGGTGCCGTCGTCGAGCTTCCCGGTGTAGTGGACGTGTACGGTGTCGCCTTGCTTGGCAGCTGCCACGAGGACCTCGCTATAGCGTTCGATGAAAGATCTGGAGGGAAGTACAACCCCGGAGGCGTGGGGGCGTTTCAGGGTCTGTTGTCCGCATAGGTTGCGGCCGCGGGTAGGCTGCCGCGTGATGTCTGTCGAACTTCCCCCAGTAACCTGTCCCAGCGCCTGGGCCCGCTGGCGGGCGCGCAGAATGGCGGGCCCGTCGGCTTGGTGTGCACCCGGAAAGAACGAGGCGCCGCGGCGTAACCTCTCGCCGCGGCGCCTCCGGTGGCGCTGAACCGTTCCGTGCTTAGCGGACGGCCGAGTGCACCTTCTTCGCGAGCTTGCCGTGGATCGTCTTGATCTCGGCGATATCTTCGGCCTCGGCGTGCTGGAGGCTCCAGAGGGTGCCGAAGCGCTCCACCACCGCGTCGATGCGCTTCGGGCCCAGGCCCGGCACGTCCTTCCGCCGTAGCTCCCACGCGAGGCGCTCGCGCTCGAGCTCCCACCCGATGGCTTCGGTGTTGCTCACGTCGTGGCCGGCCTTCTCGAGGTCGACGAGTAGCCCGAGCCACGCGTCGTGGTCCCACCCCTGGGGGTGGGCTTCGATGAATGCCTGAAGTTGCTTCTCCATGCGTATCTCCTGCAGTCGTTCTGATTGTGATTTTCAAGGGGCCCGGCCGAGCCCGATTCCCACCCGGCCGAAGCTCCTCAGCCGTGCATCAAAGATAACGATGCAAGGGCCGATCCAAGATGGGGTGACGACTCCGTCACCGTTCTGTCAACGTCTTCAAAGCGGCCCCCGGTGTTGCGACATTCCCGGCCCGTGAACGCATTGGTCACGACCTGAACGCAACCATGAAACCTGCCGTAGACAGAATCCCCGCCCTCCCCGCCGCTATTATCGGCCTTCCCGAGATCGCCATGAATCTGGCGTGGTCGTGGAACCGGGACGCCCACGAGCTCTTCGAGCGGATCGACCCGGTCCTCTGGGCCCAGACCCGGGACGACCCGGTCCGGCTTCTGCAGGAGGTCGAGCCCGGGCGGTTGGAGGCGTGCGCCGCCGATCCCGATTTCGTTGCACTGTACGAAGAGGTTTACGGCGGCCTCTCCACGTTGGGTGCCGACGAAGGGACATGGTTCCGGCAGACCCATCCCGACGCTGACGCCGGCCCGGTGGCGTACTTCTGCGCCGAATTCGCCGTTCACGACTCCATCCCCATCTACTCCGGTGGGCTGGGGATCCTAGCGGGCGACCATCTGAAGAGTGCATCGGACATGGGCATCCCCATGGTGGGCGTGGGCCTCATGTACACTCGGGGATACTTCGACCAGCACTTCGACGCTGAAGGCTGGCAGATCAACGAAGACGAGGAGTTCGATCCTGCCCGCATGCCGTTGACACGGCTCCACGACCCCGAGGGTTCGGGCCTGGCGTCGGTGACCATCGAGGGTCGCGACGTGGCGTTGGGAGCCTGGGAGATGATGGTCGGTCGGACCCGGCTCCTCCTCCTCGACTCGGACCTGAAGACGAACGACGAGGCCGACCGTCCGCTGACGAACCGGCTGTACGAGTCGGGCGAGGAACTCCGCCTCAAGCAGGAGATCATCCTCGGTATCGGTGGGGTCCGGGTCCTTCAGGCCCTGGGCGTGACGCCCGGATGTTGGCACGCAAACGAAGGTCACGCGGCGCTCATGATGGTGGAGCGCGTGCGCCAGGCCATCGATGGCGGGGCAGCCTTCGAGGATGCCGTCGCAGGCGTACGGGCCCACTCCGTCTTCACGACGCACACGCCGGTCCCCGCGGGCCACGACAACTTCTCCTTCGAGCAGGTGGAGTCCATCCTCGGCCCGATGTGGGACGCGATGGACATCGACTCACGGCGATTCATGGATCTGGGGCTCGCCGACGAAACCGGACCCGATCGTTTCCACATGACCGCCGTCGCCATCCGTCTTGCACGATTCGTGAACGGTGTGTCCGCGAAGCACGGGGCCGTGACCCGGGAGATCTGGGGCTCCATGTGGGGCGAACGTGAGCCGGACGAGGTACCCATCGGGTCCGTCACCAACGGGGTGCACACCTGGACCTGGATGTCGAGGCCAGTACAGAACCTCCTCGACGACCAGCTGGGTGAGTGGTGGATTCACCGGGTCGAGAAGTCCGACGTCTGGGACAAGGTCCTCGAGATGCCCGCCGATGAGGTGTGGCGCGTCAGGCAGGAGATGAAGCGCCGGGCCTTCCGCTTCCTGGTGGAGCAGGCCCGGGACCGTTGGCAGGGCGTCTGGGGCAAGGCGCGCCACCTGGTGGCGTCAGGCCCTCTCCTCGATCCCGAAGTGCTGACCCTCGGCTTCGCCCGACGGTTCGCTACGTACAAGCGCGCCGACCTCCTGGTGCGTGAGGAAGAGCGGCTCCTCGACCTCATCACCGATGCACGCCGGCCGGTGCAGATCATCTTCTCGGGTAAGGCGCATCCAGCCGACGAGGACGGCAAGCGCATCCTTCAGCGTATCTACAAGCTGTCCCACGATCCCCGTTCGGCGGGCCGGGTAGCCTTCGTGCAGGACTACGAGATGCACGTGGCGAAGTGGCTCTTCCGGGCCGTGGATGTCTGGATGAACCTGCCCCGGGTCCCTCGGGAGGCATCGGGTACCAGCGGCATGAAAGCGGCGCTGAATTTCGTTCCCCAGTTCGGCACCATGGATGGGTGGTGGGCCGAGGGCTACAACGGAAGCAACGGCTGGGCCATCCCCCTGGCTCCCGACCTCGACGACCCCGACGACTGGGATTGGAACCACACCTTCGACCTGCTCGAGAACGACGTGGTGCCCCTCTTCTACGAGCGCACCGGGAGCGGCATCCCCATGGGGTGGGTCGACATGATGAAGCAGTCGCTGTGGGTCGCCGGGCGCGACTTCACCACCGGGCGCATGCTACGGGAGTACGCGACGAAGTTCTACGTGGACGCCATGGCAGGCGGAGAGGGCGACGACCCGCCGGGCTGAGCGCTTGTGAGCCGCCCGACCGGAGCGCGTCTGAGGCGGGGGGACTCGCCTGGGTGACTCGGTGACGGTCCAGCCGCTATTCGGCGTCCAGTCCCATGAGCTCCGGCACATACTTGTGGAGCATGTTGCGCCAGGTGGGCCAGTCGTGGATCCACTCTGTGCCCCACGAGTCCACACGGTTGGGCACGCCCTTGGAACCAAGGACCTGTGCGACCCGCCACGACTCTGAGATGTCCTCGGCCTCGCCCTCCCCGGAGGCCAACAGGATGAACCGCGACCGGAGCTGATCCAGGTGTGGCCCCTGGAGGTCCGGGAGGTGGTGCACCGGCGAGGCGTGATAGAACTCCCGGGTGATGGGCGCCTTCAGAAACCGCTCCAGATGGTATGTGCCGCTCATGCAGAGAGCGTGGGTGAAGTCGCCCGGGAAGCGGCAGATCGTGGCCAGGGCATTGAGGGCACCGATGGACGACCCGCCGACGACGATGCCGATATCGTCGCTCTGGCAGTCGTGGCGGATGGCCGGGACCAGCTCCTTGCCGATGAACTCAAGGAACTGGTTCCAGAGCCACATGCGGTGCTGGGGCGTGCCCTCTTGTGTGAGCATGGCCCGCCCTGCGATGGAGTCGCAGGAGTAGACCTTCACCTGTCCGGCTTCCAGATACTCCGACAGGGTGTCGATGACGAGGAAGCGCTCGATCTCCTCGGCGTCGCCGCCGGCGGTAGGGAAGATGAGGAAGGGGGTGCCCATCTCTCCCCAGCGCGCGACGTTTACCTCGCGCTCGAGCCTGTTCGAGTACCACGAGTCGGTCTTCTTCATCGCGCGACGTCCTTCATGGTGACGTCCTTCATGGTGGCGTCCTTCATGTGGTGAAGGCCCCCTCCTGGTCGCACCACGACTGGATTCGGTCGAAGAAGAGTCCGGTGTACTCCTCGACTTCGTGCTCGGGGAAGAGGGCGGCCGTCTTCTGTCTGACTGCGTCCCGGCACGCGTCGGTGCGGAACCACTCTACGGCCACCTCGTCGAGATGGGCCAGGTGGGTGGCGCAGAAGTCCTCGAACTCCTCGGTCTTGAAGCGCTTGTGGACGATGGGAACGAGGGCGTCGAGACGCTCGCGCATGGTCATCCCTTCCTCTACCGCCTGGAAGTAGCGGGGCCACCCCATGGGGAGCTGTTTGCGGAGCGTCGTCGCGGCGTAGATCGACCAGCGGAGGTTGGCGAGGATCATCCACGGGAAGTGGTAGTGGAGCGACGTGACCTGGGAGTCCGGACACGGGTTGGCGTAGTCGATGGGGTACCAGACGCCGTCCTTGTGGATGACCTCGCACGAGTTGAAGTCCCAAGCGAAGAAGCCGTTGATGACCAGCGTCATGTCTCGGATGAGCGCGTACTCGTCGTCGTCGACGAACCCCCGGGCCATGGTATAGCGGTCGTGCAGGGGTGCGTCGAGATCGTACTGGACGCACCGAGTCTGGGGGCCGAGGCCGATGCACCTGACGAATCGGTCGAAGTCGTCGATCCCCTTCTGGAGGTGCATCACGGCGGTACCGCTCTCCTCGTACGCCCGAACCAGCTCCTCTGGTGTCTGGATCCGGCTCACGGCCCTCCAGCCTCCCCCGTCGTACGGCTTCATGAACAGGGGGTAGCCCACCTCCTCGCCGATGGCCTCGAGATCGAAGTAGCGGGCGTAACTCTGCAGCGTGTGTTGTAGATCCCCCTCCCACGTCTCGTACTCCTTGGGCGGGATCAACCACGTCTTGGGAATGGGGAAGCCCAGTCGGATCATGGCGCAATACGTCGTCAGCTTCTCCATCGACTGGACGGACCAGGGGTTGTTGAAGACGTACACGTCGTCGAGGAGGATCGCCTTCTTGATCCACTCCCGGCGCGGATTGTACCAGTGGGTCAGGCGATCGATGACCAAGTGGTGGGGGACGTGCTCCTCGAGATCGAAGGGGTCGATCTTCAGCCGGTCGACCTCGAAGCCGACGGTGTCGCCCTTCCACGGGATCGCGAGATCGAGCTTGTCGAGGATCTCGGTATACGCGATGGGCCAGCAGATGTCTGCGCCCAGCGAGAGGCCGATCTTCCGGGTTACTTCAGCCATCGGATCTCCAGGGGGGTTGCGTGCTTGGGAAGGGTCGGGGGGCGCCTCCTGGTACGGAAGCGCCACTGGGTGGAGAGAGTGAAGTGGGTCATCTGGGCGGTCGAGCCATCAGAGGTACACCCACCACTGGGGGCCCGGAAAGAGGAACGCCAGTCCTTCCCTGAGCCGATCCCGCCAGTTCTCCCAGTTGTGCCCATCTCGGGCCTCCACGTACCGGACGTCCATCCCGGTGCGTTCCAGGACAGGCACGAGGGAACGGTTCTCGTAGATGAGCGACTCATGGACGCCGCAGCTGACGAAGACCCGTTCCGTCACCGGAAAGGGGTCCGCCCGATACCGGTTCACCATGTCGGCGATGGGATCGAAAACCGGGCCTCGGTCGTGGCTTCCGATGTCGCTGAAGGCGAAGGAACCCGACTGGAGGAGCAGGCGACCGAACATCTCCGGGTAGCGGATGGCCGTGGACAGTGACGCCACGGCGCCGAGACTGGCTCCCATGAGTCCCCGTCCCGAAGGCTCGCCGACGAGTGGGAGCTCGTTCTCGAGCGAGGGCACCAGTTCCTCGGCGATGTAGCGGGCGTGCTCCTCGGAATCGCGGTACTGCTCCATGCGATTCGGTGGGTCGGTCATGGCAACGACGAGTCCCGGGATGTCCCGGCGATGGGTGAGGTTGTCGAGGACGGTAGTGAGGTTCGCGAAACGATCGTAGTCCGAGCCATCGTGGACGACGAGCAGGGGATACCGCCGCGTTTCCCGGTACCGGGCCGGCTTGTACAGCTTGACCCGGCGCGGCCCCCCAAGGGTGCGGCTCCGGAAGACCCGCTCTTCAACGGTGCCCTTCCTCACGGACGGGTCATCGTGGATCCAGTCAGGTACTTCGTACCCCGCCGCGTGACACACCGAGTTGGCGCCGAATGGATCACGGGCCAGGCGGTCGTTGAGGGGGTCGTGAATGAGTCGGGTCTCCTGCCCGACGGTCACCTGGTACTTGTACTCCACCCGAGAGCCCTCGGGGAGTTCGATGGTGTGGTACCAGAGGTCGGTGCGGGGTACGCGATGCAGGGGCACCGCCGCCGGAAGCCCATAGACCCAGTGCCGGAGCGCAACCTCGTCGGCTTCGCCGTGGAAGACGAAGGTGACTTTCGTCCCCTCGACGATGGGGACGTCGTGTTGCTCCAGGAAGGCGTGGATCCGGTCGGGAGTGGGTGTCGGGCCGAGGACGAGGTCACCGATGGCCAGGCCGCGGGGGTCCACGGTGCCGACCTCGGTGTCCAACTGCTCCATCGTGGGTCTCACGCCGCCTCCGACCATGCCTCGAGTCGGCCATCGGTGAGCACCACCCGGCTCCCTGCGCCACGGAAGACAGAGCCGTCCCAGTCGAGTCGATCGCCGGGGTCGAGGACGGCGCACCGCGCCGGCGCCAGCCTCAGGGCCAGGCGCCTCATCCGCCGGAGAACGTCGAGTCGCAGGCGGGCGGTGGCGTCGGGGAGTGCGACCAAATCGGGGACGAGGCCGAATCCCGGAAGCCCGATCTCGGCGTTGCCCCGTCCGATGGCCGGGGAGTCGTTGTAGAGCGCGATGCGATCGCACAGCACCATGGCGCCGGCGGCGCACCCGATGACGGTTTTGTCTCGCAGGTCGTCGACGAGGTCGAAGAGGGTGATCCGGTTGTAGATCACCGCGGCGTGACCCCCTTCGATGACCACCGTCGAGCATCCCGCCAGGTCGGACCGGATCTGGTCGCGGCGGCGAGCCACCGAGGGTCGGTCCAGAGGACGGGTTGTTTCCCGGAAGTCCGCCTGAATGGCTTGGATCCGGTCGAGGTGGTGCGCGTCCAGGCGTTGGATGGCGTCGAGAGCGTTGTCCCGTTCGGGACCGATGAGTCGCTCTGGTCCGGTGGTGTCGAGGAGCTCCATCCACGCTTCCGCGGCCCGATCGAGCTGCCGAGAGTAGAGCCCGCGGATCTGCCGTAGATCCGCCTGCATGGCACGGTGGGCGTCGCGTAGTTCCAGGTCCTCGTGCCAGGCCGCCTCAGCTCGCTCGTACAGGCGGAGCGGTACGATGCGGTCACCGAGCTGGCTGCGGAGGCCATCGAGCTCCGACTCCCACTCCTGCCAGCCTGCGGTGATGACGGCGATGGAACCTGCCACCCCCAGGTCGTCGACGACATTGCCGAGGGTCGGTCGTGTAGTCTGTGGGCCGAGAAGGACGATGTGGCTCACGAGGCGCGCACCTTCAAGGTCTCCCCCACGTCGTTGAGCATGCTGCGAAGCGTGTCGTAGTCCGGGTGGCGCATACGGACCCAAGCGTTGGCGAGGTAGCCGGCTTCGACCGGTTGGGTGGGCGTGCCTTCCGGCGGGAGGTGAGCGTCGATGATCCACTCCCCGTACTTGTCCTGGATCTTCTGTGCGCCCTCGTAGCCCGAAATCCGACCGTCCCGGTCGGGCCGCAGCGCGATCATGCCGCCGGCGTGCTTCCTCGACGCCTTCCGGCCGGTGCGTCCGTGGAGGACGGCCATGGCCCACTCGTAGTAGATATCGATTTCGTTGGCCGCAGCGTAGACATCCCACCACCGCACCCCGGGCGGTCGGCAACCGATCTCCGAGAATCGTAGCCCCTTGGGTCCGTAGAACCACTCCATGTGCGTGGGCGCGGTGTCGATGCCCAAGGCACGGTTCACCTTCCGGCCCATCTCGAGGATCTCCTGGTAGCCCGGGGCAGTGGCGATCCGATTCGTGCTTACGATCTGGGGCGAAATCCACCGGGTCCTCATGGCCTCGAGGACGTTGGGGTAGTAATGGGAGATGAACTCGTGAGCCACGCTACCACCGATGGTGATGGTGTCGTAGAAGCCTTCGTGGCCCTCGATGAACTCCTCCACCGCCACGTTGCCGCCATGTCCCACGCCCATGGCGTCGAGCGCGTGGCCGAGCTCCTCGTCGGAGTCCACGCGGGCGGTGCCCGAGGCCCCGGCGCCGGCACGGGGCTTCACCACGAGCGGGTAACCCACGTCGGCGGCGAAGGCCCGGATCTCCTCGCGGTCACCGCTCCCGATGGATTGGGCACAGGGGACCCCAGCTTCCCTGAGAGCGTCCTTCATGGCAGGCTTGTCACGACACAGCCACGTCGTGCGCACCGAAGTGCCAGGGATACCAAGGGCTTCGCGGACCTGTGCCGCCGCCAGGGTGTGGGCCTCGATGGTGGCCTCGAGGCGTTGAACCGGGAGCCTCTGATGCACGCCCTTCACCACATCGATCACCCGGGCGGTGTCCACCACCGAACCCACCTGCTCGTAGTGGATCATCCAGCGACGGAGGTCCGAGTCGAGGGCTTCCTTGGGTCGCTCGCCGATGCCCGTCACCTTGGCGCCGGCCTCGTGGAGGGCACGGACGAACTGCTTCTGGTTGGCCGGGAAGGTCGGCTCGATGAAGACCGCGTGCATGGACGTGCCTCAGGTGGACGGGAGGCTGTGGGCGAAGGGTGCTTTCAGGGGATGGGAAAGATAGCGACTCCAAGGGGGGCAGCTACCGCGGGAGCCCGGTACCGATACCTTTCACGCTCTTCGACCGACGTGCTCTGCGAGCCGCTGGATCACCATGAAAACCGTCGTCTTCGTCGCTCCGTACTTTGCCGAGACCACACTGCGCTTCATCAGCGCCGTGTCGCGGGTCGAGGGCGCCCGAACCACACTCGTGAGTCAGGACGCGCCGGATAAGCTCCCGCCGGATCTCCGGACGCGGCTCCATGGCGCTGTGCGGGTCTCCGACGCTCTGGACCCCGTCGTCCTGGCCGAGGCGGTGGCCGCCATCGGGAAGGCCAGCGGAGGGGTGGATCGGCTCCTCGGCACCTTGGAGGAGCTTCAGGTGCCACTGGGTCACGTCCGCGATCGCCTCGGACTCGAGGGGATGGGCGCCGAGGTCGCCGAGAACTTCCGGGACAAGGCTCGGATGAAGCGCATCCTACGGGATGCGGGGCTGCCGTGCGCCCGCCACGCCCTGGCCCGGGCGCCGGACGAGGCCTCGGCCTTCGTAGGGGCCGTCGGCTATCCGATCATCGTGAAGCCCCAGGCCGGCTCCGGTTCCCGAGGCACGCATCGGGTGTCCAGTGACGATGACCTGGCCGGGTGCCTCCGCTCCATGCCGCCGACGCCTGCACGTCCCCTCATGATGGAGGAATTCGTCGTCGGCCAGGAGCACTCCTTCGACTCCATCTCCCTGGGCGGGCAGATGGTCTGGTACTCCATCAACGACTACCTGCCGGCTGCGCTGGAGGTTGTCCGGGAGCCGTGGATTCAGTGGGCGGTGGTGCTGCCCCGGGAGGTGGACGACCCTCGCTACGACGGCATCAAGTCAGTGGCTGCCGACGCACTGAAAGCACTGGGCATGGACACGGGGATGAGCCACATGGAGTGGTTCCGCCGACCCGACGGCAGCGTCGCCATCTCCGAAGTCGGCGCCCGACCGCCTGGCGCCCGGTTCGTCCACCTCATCTCGTGGGCCCACGACTTCGACCTCTTCCGTTCGTGGGCCGACGTCGTCGTCCATCACCGTTTCCAGCCGCGGCCAAGACCGTACGCCGCCGGCGCCGCGTACCTGAGAGGGCAGGGTCGTGGCAGGGTGGTCCGGGTGAAGGGCCTGAAGGAGGTATTGGCAGAGCTTGGGCCCGTCGTCGTGGAGAGTCGTCTGCCGAAGGTCGGCCAGGCGCCCTCGGGCACGTACGAGGGGGAAGGGTACATCATCGTGCGGCATCCCGAGACCGAGGTCGTGCGGCGGGCTCTGGGCCGGATCGTTTCCTCTGTTCGCGTGGAACTGGAGTAGCCATGAACGTCCTCATGTTCTCGCCCGGTTTCCCCCGCGAGATGCGTTACTTCACAAGGGGACTCGCGGAGGTCGGTGCAAATGTCATCGGATTGGGCGATCAGCCCGAGGCCGCCCTCGAGGAACCCGCCCGGTCCGCGGTCTCCATGCACATCCAGGTGCGCTCGTGGCTGGACGAGGACGCCATTCTGCGTCAGGTCGCCGATGTCGCGAAGCGGGTTCGCATCGATCGGGTGGAGTGCCTCTGGGAGCCGTACATGGTCCTGGCGGCTCGAATTCGGGAGATGCTGGGCCTGCCCGGGATGACCGTGGAGCAGACCATCCCGCTCCGGGACAAGGAGATCATGAAGCGGGTGCTGGACGGCGCCGGCATCCGGACACCCCACCACTACAGCGCCACCACGGCGGCACAGGTGGTGGAGGCCGCCGAGACCATCGGCTACCCCGTCATCGTAAAGCCCATCGACGGCGCCGGCTCGGAGAACACCCATCGAGTCGACTCCCGGGAACAACTCGACGGGATCCTCCCCTCGCTGCGCTCGGTGAAGGAAGTGAGCGTCGAGGAGTTCATCGAAGGCGAGGACATGACGTACGAGACCATCTGCATCGATGGCGAGATCCACCACTACAGTATATCGACGTACATCCCCCGTGCTCTCGACATGAAGTCCAACGCGTGGATCAGCCCCATCACGCTGGTCTACCGGGACCCCGACGATCCTTCGTTGGCTGCCGGCAAGGCCATGGGGGAAGCCGTGATCAAAGCCCTCGGCTTCCAGACCGGCTATACGCACATGGAGTGGTACCGCACCGCCGAAGGAGAGGCGATCTTCGGCGAGATCGGGGGGCGGCCACCAGGTGCCTACTTGGTGGATCTCATCAACTACGCCGCCGACATCGATAGCTACACCGGGTGGGCGGAGGCCGTGGTCCACGGGCGCTTCACCCAGCCGGTGGATCGGAAGTACAACGCGGCGTGGATCTTCAAGCGGGCGCGGGGGCAGGGCCGCATCCAGCGCTACGATGGGCTGCATGCCCTCATGTCGGAGATCGGCCAGCACGTGGTGGCCCTGGACCTGAATCCCATCGGGGCACCGAGGAAGGACTGGCGGAAGGTGCTCAAAGGCGACGGCATGGTCATCGTGCGTCATCCCGACCTCCAGACCACCATCGACATGGCGGGGCGGGTGGCAAGCCGGTTGGAGATCGTGGCGGGTTAGGGGCGCAACCGAGGCGAGAACGATCTGTTGAACGGAGGCGGCCTTGCACCCATTCGATGAGTTCTTTTCGCGATCCGAGCTGGTCGAGTCGAGTGGTCGCTCCGCGCGGATCTTGCCGGACGTCGATCTCGAGTCCCCCGACGGTATTCTCCTTTTCAGGGCGGTAACCCTGATGCCGTCGGCCCTCAGCCGACCTGTGGCAGAGGACTACAATGCGTTCGCCCGGGCCACGGGTCTGGAGCAGGCCAATGCATCGGCGCGTGAGAGCTGGCGTCTGGACCTCGAGGAGTGGCTCGCCGGCTCCGAAGGGTGGACATGGTGTGGAGCTCCCCGGCGGCTCCTGCATGTGACGCAACAGTTCTCTGATGGTGCCGGATCCCTCGGGGTGTGGAGTTGCGGTAGGAGTTGGGCCGCGTGCACATGGAGCTTCGCGGTCGATGGCTTCACGCTTCGGACTCCGCTGGGACTCGTCGAGAACGACGACGCAGTCGGCTCGACCGCCCTCCTGCTGGCCTCCCTCCCCAAGAGCGTCCTCTTGCTCGGGGACGTGTCGGAGTGCGACACATCTCTACCAGACCATGAAGTCGCCATGCTCATGCTCGCGTCCGATGGCGTCGATATCGGAGACATATTCGACGCGGACCGGGAGACCTTGAGGGCGCTCGCCAGGGAGCGCGCCCGAGGCCCCTTCTACGGACAACTCGTGGTCATCGCAGTCGTAGCTATCGTCGGCGTCACCGCCCTGATCATGGGTATGCTCCGCGGATACGATTTGCGCCTGGGGATGATCGCTTTGTTCGGTGGGTTGTGGGTGCTCTTCGACCGGTACCAGAAGGCGATCGAGGAGGACTTCGTCGCTCGGACCGCCCGCATGCCGGTCGATCAACTTCGGAGCATGCTGTCGAGCGATGAGACATCGAAGGGTCTCGCGCTCGCGGCCCTGGTGGGCTCTGACGAGACGCGGGCCCGCGGCTGGATCTGGGCGACTCGCGTCTGGGCGCTGCTCATCATGGTGCTTCCGGTGACGCTCCTTCTGTTCGTGGAAGGAAACGCCAGTTGGGACACTCCGATACGTGCGATCCACGTCGCCACGTTCGCCGCCAGTGGCGGGGCCTCACTGCTCTACTGCTGGTGGCGCAGCCACTCGTTCCAATGTCAGGAGTGTGGTGGGGCAACGGTCACGCTGGGGAAGACACCCCGGCGAGAACAGTGTGAGCGGTGTGGCCGCTATTGGCTCCTCGAGTGACTCCCGCCTCAAGGCTGCGTAGGGCCCAGCCGTTCCACGGCCGCGCGGGCCGCGGCGGCGCCTACATGGCCGTCTTCAGCTTCCCGGTAGTTGCGGGCAACTGAGGTCCAGAGCTCGCGGGCCAGTGCCATGTCGCCCGTGGCCTCCGCAAGCGAGGCCGCACGGGCCAGGGCGATAGAGCGGAAATTGGCCCGTGTGAGCAACCGATACCATCGCAGGGCGTCTTCGGTGCGGCCGACCTCCTCGTTGGCCAAGGCGAGCCAATAGCGGGTCATCTCGTCGCCCACGCCGTTGGTCAGACCCTGCCCCTCTTCAAGCGTCCGCCTCGCAGCCACCGGGTCGCCTTCGAGGAGTTGCCCATAGCCCAGGAGGGCATTCTCGATGGACTTCGGGAAGCGCGATTGGATTTCGTCCCCGGCCTCTCGATACTCGGCGGCGGCGTTTCGAGCCTCCGAGACCATGGTTTCGAAGTCCGACCAGTTGCCTTCTTCGGCGGCGAGGGCGCCCCGCCAAAGAGTGCACCCGGCGCCCGGGTCACAGTTGCGCACGGTGGGTAGGAGATCCGAGACATCTACGTCGGTAAAGGCATGGAAAAGGTAAACGGTCATCGGACCGGGGCCCCCGGGAATGGAGTCGCGCAGGAGCGACTCGCCCTTCTCCCACTGGCCCAGGTTGATGGACCATCGTGCACGGCCCCTGGGCCAACCGGCGCTCCCAGTGCGCTCCTGCATGTAGTTGGCCACTTCCATCGTGCGGACGGCGTCGGGCATGTCGAGGCCATAGGTCCCCCAGAAGACGCCTTGCTGCTGGTCCGTGAGGCCGTCCAGCTTCGCCCACCCCCGGGCGACGGCCTCCTCGTCACCCATGTAGATGTCGTAGGCGACCTCATGCTGCCCCTCGAGGACGTCGCTCTCGGAGAAGCCGCTGTACCGCTCGATGTATCGCGTCGCCTTCTCTGCATCGCCGACAGCAATCGATCGATCGATGGCGTGCACGTAGTAGGGTGCGAAGCTGGGATCCAGCTCGATGGCCCGCTCGATGGCTTCCAGCGCATCGGTTGCCGAGGCTCCTGTCGCCTCGCCCATGTGGATATACAACTCGGCGAGCATGAACCAGGCTTCGGGGTCGTCGGGATACTTCCTGACCGCGGCCTCGAGTGGCTCCAGGTGCGAGAGATCGCCGGTGTAGAGGGCGTTTCCCGCCGTGACGATGACCTCGTTCCGCGGGCTCAGTCGATCCTTGTACTGGATGGACAGGGCGCCCAACTCGATGGCGCGCTCGCTCCCGATGTCCTCGAGCCACCCGTACGCGTCCGAGATGCGAAAGAGGGCGAGGGCGAACGTCGAGTCTTCCTCCAGCGCCCGCTCGTAGGCTTCCACCGCCTGGGGAAATTCGGCTCGACGGTAGTAGCGCTCGCCTTCCAGGTAGGCTCGGAGGGCCGGTACCGACGCCGTGGTCAGGTCGGCGAGATTCCGTGCGGTAGCCAGGTCTTCTCCACCTCCGGACAGGAGCTGCCGCATGGTCTCCAGCGAAAGGTCGTCGATGAGCTTCATCGGGTCCGACTGGGACCCCTGAACCTGACCTTGCCCGACCTCCTGGCCATTGCCCAGGTCATAGATGGAGGTGACGAGCCGAAGGTCTCCTCCGATGCCGCGGGCACTACCGACGACCGCGTAGCGGGCGCCTGTCGCCCCCGCGATGCGGAGCGAGGCGTCCAGGTCGGGTGTGGCAGCGTCGTCAACCGATTCACGCCACCGCGCCAGGACCGTGCGGGAGTCGATGGCGCGGAAGCCTCCCATGCCGTCGAGGTTCGTCGACAGGAGGTCCACCATCCCCTCGCCCCAGAAATCGTCGTCTTCCACACCGCTGACAGTGAAGGGAAGCACGGCGATACCGTCGGCGGCGTCCGTGGCCCCCGCCTCCGTCGGGCCGAGGAAGGATGGGCCTCCGGTTAGGCCGACGTATAGGCCGGCACCCCCGAAAAGGAGCGAGAGCGCCACGATGCCCCCGAGGATGGCCCTCCCCCACGTCAGGGCGGGCAGGCGCCCTGCTTTCAGACTCTCGACAGCCTGGCCAGGCGCGATCTCCCAGTCTGTCGGGCGCTCCCCTGCCTCTTCAGCGGCCGTCGTCGAGGGAAGCGACTGCACCCACGCCGTCGCCAGGATGATGACCAGACCCACCAGAAGCAGGATGATGGTGACGGGCGACACCCACTCGGGAAGCGAAAGTGCTTCGGTGAGGGTGTCTGCGACCTGGAGGACCGCCCAGGACGCGCCGAGATACACGATGAGGACCTGGACAATGCGGGCGCGCCGCAGCCGATCCCACAGAGGGGGCGATGTCATGGGCGGGAATGTATTGGGGGGCTCAGGTAGCGGAAACCCTGACTCTCTAGCCTTCCGCGGTGGTGGTATCGGGCGCGCCCGTGTCCGCGTTTCTCCTGCCAGGCAGGCGCAACCGATCGATGAGCGCCTGGAAGCGGGGGTCGTCGCGCATGGGATCGAAGATGGGGTCGATGCTCAGGTAGGGACTGTTGACCGAGCCCTCGTCCATGGCGTAGCCGAGATATTCGATGGCGTCGTCGTACATGCCGGCTCGGGTATACAGCGTCCCGATCTGCCATTCCGAGACGCTGGCCCCGGTCTCCCTGGCCGCGACCAGGGCGTCAGCGGCGGAACGGAGCGCTTCTTCGTACCCACCTCGCTCATATCCCGCGTTCAAGGCCGCGAGCGCCCTGAGTGAGACGCTGTCGCCTCGGGCCTGGTAGAACGTCCGGGTACTCTCGAAGGCGAGGGAGTCTCTGCCCATGAGATGGTAGGTCGTGCGTAGGGTCGACTCGAGGAAGTTGGGAACGCCCTCCATGTCGCGAGCTGCGACCAGCACGGATTCGGCCTCCTGGTACCTGTAGCGAGCATTGAGATACTGCCCATAGAGGGCCTGCACCGTGGGGTCGTACGGAGCGAACATCGCCGCCCGTGTCGCCTGGATCTCCGCTTGGTCCTCTTCACCGAGGTACATGAGGAGCAGGGCGTAGTACATGCGGGTGAGTTCGTCACTGGAGCTCTCCTCCAAGCGGTTGAGGAATGCGTCCTGGGCGACGTCCCACCGGGAATCTCGCCACTCCCACCACGTGGCGTTGAGCGCCACGGTGCGCTGATCGACACCCTCGATGGGGGCCAGCTCGAGGATGGAGTCGCGGAGCTCGAGGGCGCGATTGCCGGAGAGATAGCCCTCCTGCGCCCGGAGCCCCCAGTTGCCAGCCAACCCGATCCACGCCTCAGCGTTCATGGAGTCGCGTAGGATGGCGCGTTCGTAGAACCGGTCAGATTCGTCGAGGCTCTCGCGTGTCAGCTGGAAGGCCTCGTAGCGAGCCTGGAGGAGGAGTTCGTAGAGGACCGCGTCGAGCTCGACGGCCTCCGCCAGGTAACTCCGGGCCTGGGGGTCCAGTTCGATCCCCGCCTGCTCCGCGATCTCCAGGATGATCTGATGGAGGAGGGTCAGCACGTCGTCCTGGGCGGCCGAAAAAGTGCCTGACCACACCTGCTCCTGGGACTCGCCGTCCGTCAGCCAGACGTCGACGCCAACGCTCGGCCCGATGCGTTCCACCGAGCCTCCCACCAGCGCGTCGACGCCGAGTTCAGCGGCGATCTCCCGCGGCGACAGGCCTCTGGCGCTGAGCGTGCGCGTTGCTGAAGGGTTGAGCACACGAATGCCAGCCCGCTGCATCTCCTCGATGAGGTCTTCGAACACACCGCGGACGTAGTAGTCCTCTCTCGGATCTTCTGCCCCGTTCACCAGAGGCATGACCGCCAACCGCTCGTACGACGCCCCTCCCACCCGTCCGCTCAGCCACATCCCCGTCGCGACCAGCGTTCCTGCCAGCGCGAGTATTCCAACCGTTCGGCCGAGCTGGCCGGCGCGCCGCCGCCGTCGACCGCGGGCCACAGCATCGCCAGTGGTAGCCGCCGCGAAATCCGCGATGAAGTCGTCGGCGGCGGAGTACCGGTCGTCGACATCGACCTCCAGGGATCGGCGGATCACCGACCAGACGCTGTGTGGGATCTTGGGGTTGGACGCTGTCGCCGGCAGATCACCCACGAGCTTCTTGGCCATGGTCGCTTGGGGCGTGGCGGCCTTGAAGGGGGGCTGACCCTCCAGCATCTCGTGGACCACGCAGCCCAGGGCGTATACGTCGGAGCGAGCGTCGACGGGGAGGTCCTCCGAGAGCTGCTCGGGGCTCATGTAGGCGAAGGTGCCCACCGACGTGCCCGTGCGTGTCAGTGTATCGAGATTCGCCTCGGACATGGCCTTGGCGATGCCGAAATCGCAGACCACGGCGTGGCCCGCCTGGAGGAGGATGTTCTCGGGCTTGATGTCGCGGTGGACGAGTCCCTGGGAGTGGGCGTACGACAGTGCGCTGCCGATTTCCCTCGCGTAGCCCAGCGCCCGATCCTGATCCAGGGCGCCGTCACGCTCGAGGACGTCTCGCAGGGATTCCCCGTCGATGAACGGCATGACGAAGTACCGGAGGCCGTCGGCTTCCCCCGAGTCGTGGAGGGCCAGGATATTGGGGTGGTTGAGCCGGGCGGCGGTCTCGATCTCCCGAGCGAACCGCTCTTCTCCGACCGCTTCTGCCACGTCAGTGTCCAGCACCTTGATGGCCACAGGGCGTCGGTGCTTGATGTCCTCTGCCAGGTAGACCACCGCCATGCCCCCGCGGCCGATCTCACGCTCGACGAGATACGTGCCCTCGAGGGCCGCATTCAGGCGGTCAACGACGTTTCGGCTCATGCTCCTAGGCTACGGAGCTTTGTTCGATCTCGTAAGGCTCGGCGCTCCGCACGCCGAGCTATTTTCGTACCGCCCTGCCATCGCCGTCGGCCCGACGCAAGACGATGGCGGAGAGCGGGGGCAGCGTCAGCTCGATGTACTGATCGCGCCCGAGGTGGGGCTCGTCGGTGGTCGAAAACGTGTCCGCCTCCAGCGCTCCACCGCCCCCGAAACGCTCCGCTCCCGAGTCCAACACCACGTGGTACTCCCCCTCGTACGGCACCGCCAGGCGGTATCCCTCCCATGCCATGGGCGTGAAGTTGCACACCACGACCAGACAGTTTTCCCACTCGGGCGACCACCTGAGGTAGGCGATGGTGGTGCGGTCCTGGTCGTGGCAGTCGATCCACTCGAAGCCGTCCCGGGTGAAATCGGTGGCGTGGAGCGCCGGCTCGGTTGCGTACAACTCATTGAGGGCCGCGACCCACGCCTGGACGCCGGCGTGCATGGGCTCATCGGCCAGCGCCCAGTCCAGCACGCCCTGGTCGTCCCACTCGTTCCAGGTGGCGAGCTCCGATCCCATGAACAGGAGTTTCTTGCCCGGATGGGTCCACATGTATCCGTAGAGGAGTCGGAGATTGGCGAAGCGGTCCAGCGTCGCCCCGGGCATCTTCCGCAGCATGGACCCCTTCAAATGCACCACCTCGTCGTGGGAGAATGCCAGGAGGAAGCGCTCGGCGAAGGCGTAGGTGATTCCGAACGTCAGGTTGGAGTAGAGCCCGGACCGGTACAGGGGGTCGGACTGCATGATCTCCAGCGTGTCGTGCATCCACCCCATGTTCCACTTGAGGTCGAAGCCGAGTCCCCCCTCTTCGACGGAGTGAGTCACGCGGGGCCAAGCGGTGGACTCCTCGGCGGCGACGAGGACACCGGGGTGCTCGGTGCGGATCGTCTCGTTCAGTGTCCGCAAGAAGGCCGTGGCCTCGATGTTCTCCCGCCCGCCGAACTTGTTGGGCACCCACTGGCCCTCGTCGCGGGAGTAGTCCAGGTAAAGCATGGACGCGACCGCGTCGAGCCGGAGGCCGTCGATGTGGAACTCCTCGATCCAGTACAGAGCGCTGGACACGAGGAACGCCACCACCTCTTCCCGGGCGTAGTTGAAGATGTACGTGCCCCAATCGGGATGGACGCCTTTCCGTGGGTCTGCGTGCTCGTACAGGTGGGTGCCGTCGAATGACCCGAGGCCATGACTGTCCGCGGGGAAGTGGGCCGGCACCCAGTCGAGGAAGATGCCGATGCCTGCCGCGTGGGCCCTGTCCACCAGGTAACGCAGGCCGTCGGGGTCACCGTGCCGGGACGTGGGGGCGAAGTACCCTACCGTCTGGTAGCCCCAGCTCGCATCGTACGGATGTTCGGTGACTGGGAGGAGTTCGATATGGGTGAAGCCCAGCTCGGCGACGTACGGCACCAGTTCGTCTGCGATCTCCCGGTAGTCCAGCCACCCCGGCTCACCCTTCCGGGCGTTGGCCCCTTCCTTTCGTCGCCATGACGAGAGGTGCACTTCATAGATGGACATGGGCCCCTCGCCGCCCCGTCTCGCCGGACGAGCCTCGATCCACTCGTCGTCACCCCACTCGTGCTCCCGCTCCGCAGGCACCACCGACGCGTTGTCGGGCCGAAGCTGCATCTGCCGACCGCAAGGATCAGACTTGAGCATGGCCTGGGGCCGCATGGGCCCGATGATCCGGTACTTGTAGAGCGCCCCGGCCTCGACCCCGGGTACGAACAACTCCCACACGCCCGACGAGCCACGGGGACGCATGGGGTGGCGGTTCACCTTCCAGCCGTTGAACGACCCCACCAACGACACCGCCCGGGCGTGGGGGGCCCAGACCGCGAAGGCGACGCCCTCCACGCCCTGGTGCTCGATGCAGCGCGAGCCGAGGATCTCGTGGATGCGACCGTCAGGCCGGCGGATACGCCCGAGCTGGACGTCGGTAAGGACGGGGAGGAAGCGGTAGGGGTCCTCGACCTCACGACCGTCGACGCGGAGACGGTACACGAAGGGGCCGTCGGCGTCGGGGAAGGACGCGACGAAGACCGGGCTGTCCTCGATGCGGACCGCGGACTCGGGACTCCGTCCCTTCGCGGCGCTCGATGAGGCGGCAGCGCCATCGTCGGGGGCCAGGGGGACGACCTCGACCACCTCGGCGCCGGGTGCCCAGGCCCTTACGACCCAGCCCCCATCATCGAGCTCGTGGAGTCCGAGAACGTCGAAGGGCGACGCGAATCGGCCTTCGCGGAGAGCGCGGAGGACCTCTGGAGAGGGTGGGGTCACGGATCGGTCGAGGAAGACGCGAGACGGGGTCG
Source organism: Longimicrobiales bacterium (assembly GCA_965229435.1). Classification (GTDB taxonomy): domain Bacteria; phylum Gemmatimonadota; class Gemmatimonadetes; order Longimicrobiales; family Gaopeijiaceae; genus UBA2589. Next base: position 567,541 of record CBDDJE010000001.1, on the reverse strand, counting down.
GAAGCGTAACGGTGGCCGGGGCCGTGTTGATCTGTACACCCGGAGGCTCCTACGTTCAGGTTCGCTTGCGAGTCCGCTCCGGGAAACCCCCGACGTATCGCTGCGAGTCCCCGCGAGACGGAACCCCATGGCCACCAGGATACGAAGCACTGCCCGAGTAAAGGCGACGATCCCCGAGTCGGACGGCGCCTACGGGGGCATTCATGTGGTTCATCTGGTCGCCGAGTACTGGCCCTTCGCCCGTTCCGGGGGGCTCGCCGAGGCCGTCCGGGGCATCGCCACCTTCCAGGCGAAGTCGGGCGTCCCGACGTTGGTCATCATGCCGCTGTACCGCCGGGTCCGTGAGCAGACCGAGGGACTCATCAAGCTGGGGGACCCCATTCAGGTGCCGTTCACCCACGGCCGGGAGTCGGTGCAGCTCTGGCAGTACGATGACAGTGCAGCGGGTGGAGCCCGGGTCGTGTTCATCGACCATCCGGGCCTCTTCGACCGCGACGGCCTCTACGGAGAGGATGGTCGAGATTACCCGGACAACCACGTCCGCTTCGGCTTCTTCGCTCGGGCGGCCCTGGAAGCCCTGCCCCTGCTGGTGGACCACCCCATCGTCCTCCACGGACACGACTGGCACACCGCTCTCGCGCCGGTCTATCTGCGGACGGTACTGAAGGACGATCCGTGGTACTCCCGCATTGCCACCGTCATGTCGGTTCACAACGCCGGCTACCCGGGGTGGTTCTCGGCAGAGACCCGTTACGATCTGGCTCTTCCCGAAGAGGTCTACCACTGGAGCAAGATGGAGCACTACGGCCAGCTCAACTGGCTCAAGGCGGGTGTGGCCTATTCGGACTACGTTGGGACGGTGAGCCCCACCCACGCACACGAGTTGAGAACGCCGGCGGGTGGCTTCGGACTCCACGACTCCTTCATCGCTCTGGGCGACAGGCTGGTAGGCATCCTCAACGGGATCGACCTCGACATCTGGGACCCGGAGACCGACCCGGCGCTCATCGAACGGTTCTCCGCCGACGACCTCTCGGGAAAGGCGGCGTGCAAGGCCGAGCTCCAACGCCGTATCGGGCTGCCCGTCCGTGACGATGTCTGTCTCTTCGGGATGACGGCCCGGTTGGCGGAGCAGAAGGGGTTCGATCTCATCCTCGGTGACGGCCTTCTCTACCGCATGCCCGACGCCCAGTTCGTCTTCGTGGGCGAGGGCGAGGCGCGATACCGAAACGGACTCGCCGAGGCGGCTCACCACATGCCCGAGAAGGTGGCAGCCTACTTCGACTTCACGGAGCACCGGGAGCATCTCCTCCTCGGCGGGGCCGACTGCCTGCTCATGCCGTCGCTGTACGAGCCGTGCGGACTCACCCAGATGCGTGCCCAGCGCTACGGGGCCCTCCCGGTCGTACGTCGGGTGGGCGGTCTCGCCGACACCGTGGAGGATCAGGTGACGGGCTTCGTCTTCGACGAGTACAGCTCGGAAGATCTCGAGCGAGCCATCCGCCGAGCGCTGGCGCTCTTCCCGGATCGGGAGCGGTGGCAGAAGCACGTGGTCGAGGCCATGGGTCGCGACTTCGGATGGCACAGGTCCGCCGATCGGTACTTGGAGATCTACACCGAGGCCCTCGCCTTCCATCAGGCGAAGTAGAGGGCGACTCTTCCCGGCATGACCCCACCTGAACGCTCGGTCGTCATCCACGGCCACTTCTATCAGCCACCCCGGGAAGACCCGTGGACAGGCGCCATTCCGCGACAGCCATCGGCTGCCCCGCACCACGATTGGAACGAGCGCATCGCAGCCGAGTGCTATGGGCCCATCGTCGCGAGTCGGGTCCTGCGCGAGGGTGAGCCGGACCGCGTCATCAACTCATTGGAGTGGATGAGCTTCAACTTCGGCCCCACCCTCATGGTCTGGCTCGAAGTCCATGAGCCCGACACCTACGCGGCGATTCTCGAGGCGGACAGTGCCAGCGCCCGGCGACTGAACGGCCACGGCAACGCCATCGCAATGCCATACCATCATCCCATCCTGCCTCTGTCGTCGGAACGGGACCGCCACACGGAGATCCGGTGGGGGATGGCCGATTTCCGGAACCGGTTCGGGCGCGAGCCCGAAGGGATGTGGCTGCCGGAGACGGCGGTCGACGCCGCGACGCTCGATGCCTTGGCCGACGAGGGGATCCTCTTCACCATTCTGGCTCCCCATCAGGTCGATCCGGTACCCGCCGACGGTCGCCCGGGGCGATACGTGACATCCAGTGGAAAGGAGATCGCGCTCTTCGTCTATGACGGCGGGCTCTCCCACGGCGTGGCCTTCGGCGACCTCCTGGAAGACGGCGTCGCGTGGGCGAACCTCATGGCCGACGATGAGGGGGCGGGCAGACCCGACGGGCACCCGCCCACCGCCGGAGCTGTCCTTCGCTCCATCGCCACCGATGGGGAGACCTTCGGGCACCACCACACGTTCGGGGAGATGGGACTGGCCAAGGCCATCGTGGAGCTGCAGGGACGGAGGGACGTTCGTGTGGAGAACTACGCGTCCTTTCTGGCTCGCGAGGGGATGGGTGAGCGCGTTGAAATCGTCGAGCCCAGTGCCTGGAGCTGCGCTCATGGCGTGGACCGTTGGCGGGCTGATTGTGGGTGCCGTATCGACCCGGGGTCCGACACCCAACAGGCGTGGAGGAAGCCTCTTCGGGAGGCCCTGGAGTGGTTGGCGGAAGGCCTGCACGGAGTCTTCGAGAAGGAAGGGAAGGAGTACTTCGACGACCCGTGGACCGAGCGGGATGGGTACGGCGCGGTCCTCGCCCGACCAACCGCCCACGCGCCCTCCGGCCGGAGTCGGGAGCTGCTCGAGATGGAGCGCGACGCCCTCCGCCTCTTTACCTCGTGCGCCTGGTTCTTCGATGACGTCGGGGGGATCGAGCCCCGTCAGGTCCTGGCGTATGCCGCCCATGGGCTGGAGTTGGCGGGGGCCGCCGGGGCGGGGCTCCGGACTGGATTCGTCGAGCGACTCCGCGGGGCCGAGAGCAACGATCCCGCCGTCGGAACCGCGGCTGACGTCTTCCAGGAGATCGCCGCGAACCGGAGCCTGGCGATGGTGGAGGGAGCTACGTCCTCGTGAAGCCGCTGCCATTCAGCTTCGTTCTCCACCTCCATCAGCCGGTTGGGAACTTCAATCACGTCTTCGAAGACCACGCGGTGGACGTGTACCGGCCATTCCTGGACTTCCTGGCCGACCACGAACTGTGGCCCATCGGGATCCACATCTCCGGCCCCCTCGTCGAATGGCTCGGCGACCATGACGCCGACCTGCACGATCGACTCGGTCGTTTGGCGTCGGAGGGGAAGGTGGAACTGCTCTCGGCGGGGTGGTACGAGCCGGTGTTGGCGGCGCTGTCCCGTGAGGATCGCGCCACCCAGCTCGGGTGGATGCGAGACGAGTTGGAGTCCCGTTTCGGGGTCACACCCACCGGTCTCTGGCTCACGGAGCGGGTCTGGGAGCCCGACCTTCCTCGGGATCTGGTGGACGCAGGCATCGACTACGTCCTCATCGACGACCATCTTGCGCGCCGGGCCGGTGTACCCGAGGAGCGACTGACGCGCCCGCTGCGCACCGAGTCCGACGGGCGGTATCTGGATCTGCTCCCCATCGACGAGGGGCTTCGCTACCTCATCCCCTTCCGCCCCGCCGAGGAGATCGAGGCCGACCTGAGGAGGCGTCAGGAGGCCGGCGACGCCATGGCCCTCATCGGAGACGATGGCGAGAAGTTCGGCGGGTGGCCGCGGACGAAGGAGTGGCTGTACGAAGGCGGATGGCTCGCCGACTTCGGGGAGCGCATGGAGCGACTCCGGACCGAGAGTGTCGTACGTCTCGTGACACCCGCCCAGCTCCGCAGCGATGTTTCGGCGACGGGCCCGGTCTATCTGCCCACTGGCTCGTATCCGGAGATGGAGGAGTGGGCTCTCGGGGGGCATTGGAAGGGGTTTCTGGCTCGATACGAAGAGGCCAATCGGATCCACAAGAGGATGGTGGCTCTTTCCGCCCTCTGCCACGATCGAGGCGACCCCGAGGAGGTGCGTCGGGCCATCGGCCGAGGCCAGTGCAACGATGCGTACTGGCACGGGGTGTTTGGCGGTCTCTACATGAAGCACCTCAGGGAGGGTGTGCGGCGGGAGCTTCTCCACGCCGAGCGCCTCCTTCGAGAGGGGGAGTCACTGGGCTGGACGAAGACGGACCTCACGGGGTCAGGTCGTGAAGGGTGGTGGGCACACGGCTCCCGGGTGTCTGCATGGGTCACCACGGACCACGGCGGGACTCTGACCGACCTGCTCTGGTTGGATCGCGGCGTGGATGTGGTCGACGTGCTCACGCGCCGCCGCGAGGCCTACCACGAAGAGGCGGTGCGGCGTCGAGCCGAACTCGCCGCCGGCCGGGAAGCGGCTGGAGAAGACGGTGCTGAAGGCCAGGGCGCAGCGTCCGCCGCCGACCAGGGCAATGCACCCTCCATCCACGAGATCGAAGAGGCATCGACCCTCCAGCGCTTGCCGCCCGTAGACCCCGACGTACGGACTCTCGTGCGTGACCGGATCCTTGCGGCGGACCTCGGCGTGGAAGCGTATCGGGAAGGGGAGTTCCATCCGGTCTGGGCCCCGGATCGTACACTGGATACGCCGCCGGATCCCGAGGCTGGCGAAGATGGCGACGGCCGGCACGTTCTCACCTGGGCCTTCGCCCTCGGGGCCGTGAGCAAGACGTTGGAGCTCCGGGACGACGGCCGGGTCCGGGTCATCTGGACATGGGACGCCGGAGCATTCGATGCTGACGCTCTTTTCGCTCCGGAACTCTCTCTCGGGACGCCGGTGGCTCTTTCCTTCGATCCCGAGCCTGAGATCTGGCGATTTCCCATCGTGACGACCTCCAAGTGTCCGGAGGGCTTCGAGGAGATCGAGCAGGGGGAGTCCGTCACTCCGCGGTGGCCTATCGACCTCGGGAGAGCCTCGGTGGTCATCGGCCCGGGATGACTAGCGAGCCGGAGACGGCGCAGGCCCCTCGGTCCGCGCACCGGGTCCCGGCCGGCGTCGGAATGAGTCCAGACCGGATGGTGTTGACCCTCGACCACGAAAGGTGGGCCCACTTCTTCGAAGCCGAGACACAACTCATCGCGACGGCACTTCAGGAGCTATCCCCCATCATCGAGCACGTGGGGAGCACGGCCGTCCGGGGCCTCCTCGCCAAGCCCATCGTCGACGTCGCCGTCGTCGTCGGGGGCGTCGAGGACCTCGAAGGCGCCGTCGCTCCGCTCCAAACCCTGGGTTATCTCGATCGTGGACAGAACGGCGACGATCCCCTGCGTCGGTACTTGGTCCTCGAGGTCGACCAGCGAAGGGTGGCCCAGCTCCACGTATGGACTGAAACGGCGGCGGCGTGGCGGGAGGGAGTGGCTTTCCGCGATCTGCTTCGGACTCGGGATGATCTGTGTGAGGCGTACGCCTTGGAGAAGCGACGCGTCGCCGCAGCCGTTGGATGGGACAAGCGGGGGTACTCGCTGGCCAAGGGCGTGTTCGTCGGGCAAATCCTCGATCGTTGGATCCGCTGAGCGCCCTCGCTTGCCGTGACCCGATCGGAGTCCGACTCTACCCGGTTCGTGACCGGAACCGGAGGGATCCAATGCGCTGGAGGGACTCCATGAGATCGAACGCAACCGTCGCCTCGCTCCTCGTCTTCGCCGTCTGGGGCTGCTCGCCAGCCGCGGACGATGCGGCGTCCCAACCGGACGCCGCCACCTCCGCGTCGGTGGATGAGGAGACGCGCCGCGTGCCCCAGTTCGAGAACGAGCACGTCGAGGTGTGGAAGAGCATCATCGTGCCCAACCAGCCCCTGGAGATGCACCGCCACGACAACCCCCGCGCGATCATCGCCCTCAAGGGCGGCACGCTCACCGTGACCAACGATGCCGGCGAGTCCCACGACATGACGTGGGAGACGGGCAGCGCCTACTGGCTGGACGCCGATACTCCGGGCGAGTTGCACGGAGACGTGAACGAAGGTAGCGAGCCCATCGAAGTCATCGTCGTGCAGTTGAAGAACGTGGGAGGGAGCTGAGGCGCCGGGCCCCGGCGCCACTACCTCGCCGGCTGACGGGTCGCCAGCCAGTTCGCCGCGAACTGTGAGACGAAGATCCCGAGGAAGAAGAGGATGAGGGCGGCGAGGGCCAGCGTCTCGCCGGCCGACTCCTCCGCCGGCTGAAGCAGTCCGAGGCCGACCCAGGCGGACAGGCCCACGGCGGCCAGCCCTCCGGCGATGCTCGCCATGGCCCGACGTGGCCACCCCTCGGCACAGACGTGAATGGCCGAGAGGGGAATGCTCAGCAGCCCCGATACGAGGGCGAGGACGACAAGCTGGTAACTCACCGGCGCCACGAAGCTCAGCCCGCCCGACACCACTGCCACGCCCAACGCGCCGCCGACGAGGGTGGCCCGTGTGCGGGCGTCGTCGTCCAGTGCGTGCTTTCCCATGGGATGGAGGAAGAGGGCCAGGTCGAAGAGCGGCGCGGCGAGCCAGCTGAGGAGAACGAAGCCCACGTACGCGATGATGAGGGGCATGACCCAGGGCGTCCACCGGGGGTCTTCCGCGAGTTCACGGAGGAACCGGTATCCGACGTACCCTCCGATGATGATCACCCACATGGTTTGGCTCGAGAGCTTCCCCATCCAGAGGAAGTACTTGAGCATGACTGCGTAGATCGGGTTGCCGGCCTTGATGGCTTCGACGAGCCCCGACCGAGCCCAGTCGTTGTCGGGGTCGAGCCGGAGGGCCTCCCGGAAGTGCTCCATGGCTTCCTGGCGCTTCCCCTGCTCGAGCTTGGTCCACCCCATGTTTGCGTGGGAAACCGAGTCGTGGGGATCCCTGGCCAGAGTCGCGTCCATGGTGGCGCCGGCTTCCGACTTCCTCCCGAGACGGACCAGCGCCATGGCTCGGAGGTTGTTGCACGTCACGTGTTCGGCGTCGAAGGCCAGGCCACGCTCTGCGGCCTCCAGGGCCTTCTGCCACTCACGCCGACCGAATTCGGCGGCAGCGATGGTCCCGTAGACCTCCGGCTGCCCGGGATCGAGGCGAAGGGCTTCCTCGGCGGCGACGACGGATGCCTCCCACTTGCGTCGGTCCAGGAGAATGACCGCCAACGCGTAATGTGCGAAGGGCAGTTCGGGGTCGTAGCCGATGGCTGAGCGCGCCGCCTCTTCGGCCTCGTCCCAACGCTCCAGTTCGTTGAGCGTCACGGCCAGGAGTCCATGTCCGACGCCGTCGGTGGGCGCTTCGGCGAGGTAGGCGCGCAACTCCTTCTCGGCGAGCTCGTGGCGCCCTTGCTGCGACAGGATGGAGGCGCGTTGGAGGTGAGGGGACTCGGACACCTTCCCGCCTCAGAGTTTCAGGTACTTCAGGATGTCGTCGTACGCGCCACCCTGATTGGAGTAGAGCGCATAGTTCTTCGCCGTGGCGAACCACTCCCGGGTGGTGGGGTTGAGGGCCCGCACGGCCGTCATGAGGTCCTTGGTGTGAACCGGCGACGGCGTTCCGGCCTTGATGGCTTCCCGGAGCTTGGCTTCGACGGTGACGTCGACGACGGCTTTGAGGTCCGCGCCCGAGAACCCATCGGTTTTCTTGGCCAGGGCCTCCACGTCGACATCTTCCTGCGGCTTGCCACGGAGAAGCAGCCGGAGGATGGCGGCGCGTGCTTCGGCGTCAGGGGGCGGCACGAAGAGAATGCGGTCGAACCGCCCTGGGCGCCGGAAGGCGGCATCGAGATGCCAGGGTGCGTTGGTGGCCCCGAGAACGAGGAGCCCTTCGTTCTCGGCTTTTGCCCCGTCCAGCTCCGAAAGGAACTGGTTGATGAGATGCCGTCCGGCACTCGTCTTCATGTCGGATCGGCTGGCGCCGAGGGCGTCGACTTCATCGAAGAAGAGAACGCAGGGAGCGTTGCGTCGCGCCCGCTCAAAAAGCTCGTGGAGATTACGCTCACTGTTCCCGATCCACATGTCGAGCACCTCGTGGATCCCCACGGCCATGAAGCCGGCGTCCACTTCTCCGGCGGTGGCCCGGGCGAGCAGCGTCTTACCGCACCCTGGCGGTCCGTACATGAGGATACCTCCCCCCAAGCTCTTCCCGTAGGCCGCGTACATCTCGGGGTGCTCGAGTGGATAGATGACCTTGAGGCGCACCTCTTCCTTCAGGTCCTCCATCCCACCGACGTCCTCGAAGCTGATCTCCGGACGCTCGATCTCGGTGTGTCCGCCGTCGTCCACCCCTTCCCAGGACGCCCGAACCCGGCCGTCGACGACTTCACTGCCTCCATCCGTGGGGTCCCAGGGTGTCGTGCGATGCGGGTCGGCATCGGCGGCTGCCGACGGAGTCGAGTCGATGCCCAGGCGTCGTGCGAGCTGGAGGTCCACGGCCGACGGGTCCTCCCGCACTCCTCGCTTGTAGCTTCGGACGGCCTCGTCCACCTCACCTATCCCGGCGAGAAGGCGGGCGTAGAAGACGTGGGCCCGGGCCGGTGGCGTCCGTGACTTCACCAGGTCCTCCACCACGACCAACGCCTGCCGGGCCTTGCCGTCGGCGTGGAAGGCTCGCGCCAAGCCTAGCTTGAGCGACGGGTCGTCCGGGCGTTGCTTCAGCGCCTCGCGGTACTCCTCGACGGCCTCGTCCGAGAGCCCGAGGCCGAGGAGGGCGTCGGCCAGGGCGACGCGTAGTGGAGTGTTGTCCGGGGACAGACGGACCGCCTCGCGAAGCTTTCGAATCTGATCGTTCACGAGGCCGCCTGGCGGCTCATGGCTCGGTTGCCGCCGCCCGTGTCGCGAAGGAGAGACGGGACGCGTACTCGTATTGCGGCAGGTCCCTCAACTCCTCGGAAACGGATTGGAGGACGTGACGGAGCAGGAGCGTCCCGAAGGAGAACGCCTTGCGAAGGTCGATGTCGAAGCCGGCCTCACCGGCTACGAAACGTTGGCGGGGTCGCACTCCGTCGAGCCGGCGATCCACTCCCACGCGATGGAACAGGCGCTCGACTTCTTCCAGGGCGGCGGTGGGGTTCTCGACGATGGAGACACGCCCGATGCCCTCGGCCGTCACGACGTAGAGATCGAGATGCGGCGTCCACTCGAGGGCCTCCGCTACCGTCGGTCCCCCACTGGACGCCATCGCTTCGTGGAGACTCACGTGGGCTTCCTTGGAGAAACCATCTGGGGGCATACACGAGACGGCCCACACCGACGCCGAGTACGGGATGGTGATGCTGCCGTCGTTGGCCCGTGCCTCGAGTGCGCTTTCCCCGAACGAGAGATCCGAGACCAGGCGAGGCCAGGGGAGCTCGGCGAGGGCGTCGCCTGCGATGACCCGGGTCTCGAGACCCTGGCTCCGGAGCTCCTCGGCGATATCGTGGGCGCGCTGCGGGCCTGTGGCGGCGAGGATCTCAGGCGCCGGAAACCCGACCTTGAGCCGGGTTGTCTCTTCGTCGAGCCCGAGGGTGCTCGACATGGCTGCGAGGTCGACATCCCCGTGGGGAGGGTCAGAGACAACCAGGATCTGCGGTTGCAACGGTGGCTCCGGCTTGTAGTTGAGGGGCGCGTTACAAAATACGATACCTTCTTCACGCCAGCACCGCTCAAGATTTGGTCCGCGACCCGCGCGAAGCCATGATGTTGCGCCTCTGATGGGCACGAGCCCCCTCGATCCCGAGCTCCGCTTCCGTCTGCCGCTCTTTCCGCTGCCGACGGTGCTCCTGCCGGGCATGCACATGCCCCTCCATATCTTCGAGCCCCGGTACCGGCAGATGGTGGACGACTGCCTCGACGGCGACCGCCGGTTCGGTCTCCTCTATCACGACTGGGACGACCAGGGGCCCTTCTTGAGCGAGCCCGGTCGCGTCGGATGTGTGGGAGAGATCGGCGAGCACCAGGCCCTGGAGGACGGCCGGTCCCTCATCGTCGTCGCGGGTGTCGAGCGCTTCCGCCTTGTCGACGGGATCGAGTCGGACAGCCTCTACTTCGAGGGTCTCGTCACCCCCCACCCCGACACCACGGTGATGGAGGGCGAAGAACTGGCGTCTCGGCGCCGTGAGTCCATTGCCCTCTTCCATTCGGTGGTTGCTTCGCTGAGCGACCAACCCGACGCGTTACCCGACCTCGACGCCGACCGCGAGCTGTCGTTCCTCCTCGCCCAGACCATCCAGGTGGACCCGAAATGGCATCAACGTCTTCTGGAGCTGACCGACGAGGGCTCCCGGCTGGCCCGGGTCGATCAGGTGCTGAGGGCCGTTCTGAAGTAGCGTCCTTGCGTGCCCACCCGAGGGCAAGGGACATGGGACATGGGCCATGCCCCTCGCCTTCGAGCACGGTGCCTAAAAGGTCGCTGTAGCCGACACGCCGAAGATGGTCTCCGTGTCGTCGATCCCCGTCTGGAGCTGGAAATCGTTGTCCAGGGCCAGAAGCAGGACGAAGCTCGGGCTCACCGTGACTGGGCCCACGGGAATACCCATGGACGCCCCTACATCGGCGTAACCGAAGCCCGAGAAGTCGATGTAGTAGTCGTTGTTGTAGTCCAGGTTGCCGGTGAGGTCGAGGGTGGCTCCGCTGGCTCCCAGTGGTGCGCTGTGGGAGAGCATGAGCGTGGCGTGGGTTCCGTCGCCCAGATCGAAGTCGTGCGCCACGTATAGCGTCGGATTCAAGGGAGCCGTGAAGACGAGCCCCCCGTAGACCTCGGGCGTGCCCTCCCAACTGGTCCCCAGATCGAAGTTGTACAGAGCGGCCCCGACGAAGAGACCCACGGTGGGGGCCACCTGGGTGTAGTAGTCACCGTACAGATCGAACTCGGTGACGGCACTCGCGTCGAAGTCGTAGACGGAAAAGGCGTTGAAGGTGAATCCCCCGGGTGTCGCCACGGAGACTGTCGCCTGCGACACCGCGCCGGTCGCAAACGGGATTCCGGCGAAGAAGTAGTCGCTGAGGGCGTTCAGTTCAGCCGTCGTCGTGACGGGCGACTGACCTTCGAGGGTGTCGGGCGCCGCCGCGCCCACAAGGACAAGAGCCAAGACGAGTGCGGCGGACGGTCTCGCGGGCGCGTTTCGGTTCTTCATTGGTACGTCTCCTTCGATTGAGGGAGATGACGCCGGGTCGAGCCGGGCGGCACCTGACGTCCGGCACTTGCCGGATAAGATGCGATCCGGCAAGTGCCAGAGCGAGGATTTCATGTGGGCCTATCGGCCGCGAGGAAGGATCAGCCGTCCCGACCACGCGTGCGTTGTCCGCTCGGGTGCCTGGGTGACGTAGCTGTCGTTCATTCCTTGGCCCGATGCGCCTTCGAAGCGACCGGTACCGCCGTCGAACTCGAAGCTGTCCTGGAACTGGAAGTCGAAATCGGGATCCTGACTCGGCAGAACCTCGCCCTCGACCTTCATGTACAGCTCGTCCCCGTTGGCTGCGACGAAAACGCCCAGACCCTGGTCGTAGGGAATGGACTCGCCCTCGGTGAGTTGGCCGTCGTCGAGGAGGTCTGTGGCGTCGACGCAGAAGCGGAAGTGGACGGTGAACGCACCCAGGTGTGTCGCGGTACCCTCACCCACCTGCTGGTTGAGGAAGCGGGGCGGAGCCCCGCAACTCGGATCGGGCGCCAGTGATTCCAGGGTCGTGAAGCCCTTGCCCTTGAATGGAACGCCGGGCGCCGCCGCCCGGGCTGCGGCGATGGCCAGGTCGCTGGCCACTGCGGGTTCGGGTGCCACGGGGTCGTCGCAGGCGGTCAGTCCTGCGACGAGGGTCAGGGTGGTGATCCATGCTCTCGACATATCGTACTCCTTGTCCGTCAGGTGTGTCACTCGATTGGTCAGGCGTCAAAACGCCGTGACACGGACCATCAGGACATCACCGACCTGGCCGTGACGTCACTCCAACAAGAGGGTCGCCGCCGTCGCCACCGCCGCCAGAAGCGCGAGGACCAGCAGAGCGAGTGGTCGAGTGGCGACGGACCGACGGTCTGTGTGGCCGGCTTCCGGCTCCCTTGCCGCTTTGGCGGGAGCTTCGTTCGGCATGGCCAGGACGGCTTCGATCTCGCCGATCCATTCGCCCACCGAGGTAGGGCGATGTTCGGGCTGGACCCTCAACGCGTGGAGCGCCATGGGACGGAGCCGGGCAAGCTTCTGCGCGTCGACCTTCGCGTCGATGCCAGCGGGTGGGGTTCGACCTTCTGAGGCGAGATCCAGTTCCAGGGGCTCGATGCTGCGTGTATGCACCGGTGGTACCCTGCCGCTGACCATCTTCACGAGTAACAACCCCAACTGATAGACATCGCTGGCCGGAGTGATGGGGGTGCCGTGGAGCTGTTCCGGCGAAGCGTAGCCCAACGTCAGGACGTGTACACCGGTGGTGGTCGGACCACCGAGGCCTGGAAAGGCCGTTCGATCGAGGATCTTGGCGATACCGAAGTCCAGCAGGCGAAGATCGCCACCGTCGGTGACCAGCACATTGTCCGGCTTCAGGTCCCGATGGACGACTCCTTGCCCATGGGCGTACTGCACGGCCCTACACACCTGGAGGAAGAGGGCCAGTCGCCCGGCCAGGTCGAGACCCACCCTCTCGCAGTGCCGATCCAGCCGGTCCCCCTCGTGGAGTTCGGTCACCAGGTAGGGCACGCCCTCGGAGGTGAGGCCGTCGTCGAGGTACCGTGCGATGTTCGGGTGCTCGAGTGAGGCCAGGATCTGCCGTTCCGCCATGAAGCGCCGTCGCACGCGCACCGAGTCGGCTTCCGGGCGGAGTACCTTGACGGCCACCCAAGGCGCGTCGGCTTGGTCGGCTCGCCTCCCGCGGTAGACCGTGGCCATACCCCCTTCACCGATGGTGGCGTCCACCGCGTAGGGTCCGATGTGGGCCGGTGGGCCGGAGTCGAAATCCAGCCCCTTGTCGTCGCCCAGGTGGTTGGTGACGCGCGCGATGGCGGCGGCTACATGGTCGAGCGGGCCCTCCGCCGCGTGGGCCTCGAGGAGGCTCCAGACCTCCTCTCGTATCCGGGAGTCGACCTCGGCGGCGTCGAGGAATGCCCTCCGGGCCTCGAGGGGTCGGTCGAGGGCGGCGTCGAAAAGTGCCTGGACGGCCTCGAGGTCCCTCGGGTCTACGGGAGCGCTCCCCCCGTCACCCGCCGGGTCAGTCATCGGGGTTGGACGTGTCTCCGCCAAGCTCCCGGTTGAGCCACGCGCGCGCGAACGCCCAGTCCCGCTTCACCGTCGTCTGGGAGGTGTTCAGCGCCTCGGCCGTCTCCTCGACAGAAAGGCCGACGAAGCACCGACACTCCACCACCCGACATTGCCTTTCGTTCGTCGCTTCGAGTCGCTCCAGGGCCCCGTCCAGTCGGATGAGCGACTCCGGTCGGAGGGCCGGCAGGTCCGTCGCCTCGTCCAGGGAGACCACCACCGCATCGCCTCCCCGCTTCTCCCGTCCAGCCCGCCGGGCGTGATCGATGAGGATGCGTCGCATCTGTCGAGCCGCCATGGCAAAGAAGTGGGCCCGGTCCTGCCACTCCACCTGCTGGACATCCACCAACTTGAGGTACGCTTCGTGGACCAGCGCGGTGGTCGTGAGGGTGTGGTCGGGGCGCTCACCGGATAGATGCCCCTGGGCGATTCGGCGCAGCTCGTCGTAGATGAGGGGAATCGCCCGGTCGACCGCGGCGCGGCGGCCGCGTGTGGCGTCCTGAAGGATGCGTGTGACATCCGGAGCATCGTCCATGGGGCCCATTCTCGGGTCTGGGACGCTTCGACGCCATGGCTGCTTCGAGCCGCGTAGCAAAAATCCTCCGTCGGCCTAAGTTGTCCCCCGATCGTTCCTCGAACAGGACGGACCCCGTGACCGACGACCTCACGCGTCGCGACTTCGTGTCGACTTCGTCGAAGCTCGCACTGGGAGGCATGATCGTACCCGGTCGCGTGTTGTCCGGGCGCGGTCGCCAGATGCCCAGCGACACCCTCAACGTCGCCATCGTCGGCGCGGGTGGCATGGGGGCCGAGAACGCTCAGGAACTGGGCTCGGAGAGGATCGTGGCCGTGTGTGACCTCGATCTGGATCTCGTCGCGCGGAAGGTCGCCGAGCGGATGACCGACGGCGACGGCAATCCCCGTGAGAAGGGACATCGGTGGGCGGAGCAGTACCAGGCGGCGGTCAAGCACACCCGCTTCGACGAGATGCTCGACAGCCAGCCGGAGATCGACGCCGTCGTCATCGCCACACCCGACCACACCCACGCGGTCATCGCGGCGGCGGCCATGCGGGCGGGCAAGCACGTCTACGTGCAGAAGCCGCTCACCTACACGGTGCATGAAGCGAGGGCTCTCCGGGCTTTGGCCGACGAAACCGGCGTCGTCACGCAGATGGGCAACCAGGGCCATTCGTCCGACGAGGCGCGCCTCATCAACGAGTGGATCCAGGCAGGCGTCATTGGGACGGTTCGCGAGGTGCACGTCTGGACCGATCGGCCCATCTGGAAGCAGGGGCTGCCACGGCCTGCCGCGATGGATCCGGAATCGGAGCCCATCACGTCGTCGGACCGTGGGTGGTGGCCAGGCTCGGTGAACGAGCTCCAGGCGTCGGCCCTCCATGCCGACTTCGCGGCCCCAGCGGGTCTGGAGTGGGATCTCTATGTGGGGCCCTGTGCCAGGGACGTGCCGTACCACCCCATCTACCATCCCTTCCACTGGCGGGGCTGGGTGGATTTCGGTGTGGGCGCGCTGGGCGACATGGGTGCCCATCTCATCGACCATCCGTTCTGGGCTCTCGAGCTCGGCTACCCGGACACCGTGGAGGCCACCTCCACGCCTTGGGGCGGCGGCTCCGACGACCCTGTCTCGTATCCCACGGCGACCAAGGTCCACTACGAGTTTCCGCGGCGAGGCCTACTACCGCCGGTGAGCCTCCACTGGTACGACGGGGGCCTCATGCCCCAGCGGCCTGAGGAGTTGCCCGACGAGGTGGAGCTGGAGCGAATGGGGGGCGTGATCTACGTCGGCGAGCGCGGCGTCCTCATGCACGAGACGTACGGTCGGAACCCCAAGCTCTACCCCGCGGAGCTCCACGAAGAGGCGGCTTCGGTCCCACCCAGGTACGAGCGCATTGAGGAGAGCCACGAGATGAACTGGGTGAGGGCCTGCAAGGGGGAAACGGAGGCGACGAGCCCCTTCTCCTATGCGGCTCCTCTCACCGAGGTGATGCTCCTCGGCCTCGTCGCCCTCCGGGCAGGGCAAGGATTCAAGATGCGCTACGATGCCGAGAACATGCGGGTCGTCAACTCGGTCGAAGCCAATCGATACCTCACCCGGGAGTACCGGGAAGGATGGACACTTTGAGCACCAGAAGCGGAAGCTCGCGGCTCGGCCGCCGACCGGGGCTGCATCTCTGCGCGGCGGCCTGCGTGGCCTTCGGGGCAGCATGTGCCGGGGCGGCGAACGGTGAGCCCCCGACGGACGGCGACGCCTTGGGCGGTGGCAGCAGCCAAGCCGACGAGCTGTCGATGAACACCCTCACCGCCCAGGAAAGAGCCGCGGGGTGGGAGCTCCTCTTCGACGGCGAATCGCTGGCGGGCTGGCGGGGCTACAACCGCCCGGACCTCCCAGGTGGTTGGGCCGCGGTGGATGGCACTCTGGCCCGGACCGGCACGGGTGGAGACATCATCACCGACAGGGAGTTCGAGGACTTCGAGCTTCGCCTGGAGTGGCGTCTCGAGGCGGGTGGCAACAGCGGCATCTTCTATCGGGCCGCCGAAGGTGAGGAGTGGGTCTACCACAGTGCCCCCGAGTATCAGGTCCTCGACGACGAGCGTCATCCCGACGGACAGAGTCCCCTCACCAGCGCGGGAGCCAACTACGGCCTCCACCCGACGATGCCGGGTGTGGTCCGGCCCGTCGGGGAATGGAACGAGGCCCGGATCGTGGTCCGGGGCGACCATGTCCAGCACTGGCTCAACGGGACGCTCGTGGTCGAGTACGAGCTGGGCAGCGCCGAGTGGCAGGCCCTGGTGGACGGGAGCAAGTTCTCCCAGTGGCCGGCTTACGGTCAGGCACCCCGAGGGCATATCGGCCTGCAGGACCATGGGGACCCCGTCTGGTACCGCAACATCAAGGTCAGGGTCATCGAATGACGGATCGGGTCGACGGAGTGAACGGCTCGGCCGCGGATGTCATCGGACGTCGGTCGTTTCTGGCGGCTCTCGCTGTGGGGACGACGGCGGCCTTTGCCGCCTGCTCCACGGGGCGTGCCGAGGAGTCGGGCGCGGGGTCGGACGCGAGGCGGGGTGAGGGTGGCGCTGCGGCGGGTTCGGCGACGGCCTCCGGGGGCTCGGAAGGGGGCCCCGGCGCGAGTCCCTTCGACCGATGGGGGGTCCAGCTCTACACTCTCCGGGACCGAATCGAAGACGATCTCGACGCCACACTCGCCGCGGTGGCCGCCGTCGGATACGCCGAGGTCGAGCTCTTCCAGCTTCACGGGCTGACGCCGGCAGCCATGAGAAGTCGGCTCGACGCGGTGGGGCTTCGCGCCACGTCGAGCCATTACCCCCTCCAGGCATTCAGAGGAGAACTGGAGCAGAGCGTCGACACTGCTGCGGCGTTGGGACAGTCGCTCATGGTTCTTCCGTCCATCCCTTCCGAAGTCCGGACCGCCGAGGGTCTGGCCCGGGTCGCCGACGACCTGAGCCGTGCCGGCGAACGCGCCGCAGCCGCAGGGATCCGCGTGGGCTACCACAACCACGACTGGGAGCTCCGGCCCATGGCTGATGGCACTCGCCCCATCGATCTGCTTCTCGACCGTTCCGACCCGGCGTTGGTGGACTGGCAGATGGACATCTTCTGGACCGTGCACGGCGGTGCCGATCCCCTGACCATGCTCGCCGAGCGAGGGGACCGGGTCTCCAGCGTCCACGTGAAGGACCGCACGGCGGATGGCGAGATGGTCGACGTGGGTGACGGCGTCATCGACTTCGCCAACATCCTTGTCGACGCGGCAGCCCGAGCTCTACGCCACGCGTACGTCGAGCACGACCAACCCGGCGACTCGGTAGAAAGCGTTCGTCGGAGTTACGGACATCTCACCGCCCTGAATCTGGAGGCGGTTCCATGACCCTCACGGGTGAAGCCGTGGCGACCGGGTGTGGAGACCACCCATGAGCCTTCAGAGCCAAGACGAATACGACGTCATCGTCGTGGGGTCCGGAGCGGCCGGCGGCATCTGTGCCTATGTGCTGGCGTGCCAGGGCGTCCGCGTCCTCATGCTCGAGGCCGGGCGGGACTATGACCCCGTTTCGGAGACGCCCATGTTCCAGCTCCCTCGCGACGCACCGATGCGGGGCGCGGGGACGCCTGAGAAGCCCTTCGGCTTCTACGACGCCACCGTGGACGGCGGGTGGCAGGTACCGGGAGAGCCCTACTCCAGCGCCGAGGGAACCGACTTCCGCTGGTGGCGGGCACGGATGCTCGGGGGGCGGACGAACCACTGGGGCCGGATCTCTCTCCGGATGGGACCCTACGATTACAAGCCACGCTCTCGGGACGGTCTGGGCTTCGACTGGCCCATGTCGTACGAAGACATGGCGCCGTACTACGACAAGACCGAGATGCTCGTCGGCGTCTATGGCAGCAACGAGGGGCTGGAGAACACGCCGGACTCGTCTCCAGGCGTGCTCCAGCCTCCTCCGGCTCCTCGTGCCGAGGAGCTCCTCACCCAGAAAGTGTGTGGGGACGAGCTGAATATCCCCGTCATCCCGGCGCACCTGGCCATCATGACCCAGCGCCAGGACGCCGATCGCCTTTCCAGAGCGTTGTGGCCGGACAACGCGTTGGCCCGCCGGGTGACCGCCGACTCCATGCGATCGCGGGCGGCGTGCTTCTACGCGACGCCGTGTGGAAGAGGGTGCTCCATCAAGGCCAACTTCCAGTCACCGACGGTGGTTCTGCCTCCGGCGTTGGCTACCGGGAACCTGGACATCATCACCGATGCCATGGTCCGGGAGGTGACCGTCGACGCGGCCGGGCGAGCCACGGGCGTCCACTACGTCGACAAGCGCACACGCCTCGACGAGCACGCACGTGCGCGGGTGGTGGTGCTGGCGGCGAGCGCGTGCGAGTCCGCGCGGATCCTCCTCAACTCCAAGAGCAGTCTCTTTCCCGACGGACTCGCCAACGGCAACGGACTGGTGGGCAAGTACGTCATGGACACCGTCGGAGCGGGGGTCGGAGGACAGATCCCGGCCCTGGAGAACATGCCGCCCCACAACGCCGACGGAGCTTCGGCCATGCACGTCTACATGCCGTGGTGGCTCTATCAGGAGCAGGGGCGGGGCGAACTGGACTTCGCCCGCGGCTATCACATCGAGTTCGGTGGGGGTCGGAAAATGCCCGGCTTCGGGTTCATGGGCGGGCTCGCACCGTTCACCGACGGAGCCTACGGCCAGCGTTTCAAGGAGGAGTGTCGGCGGTACTACGGCTCCTTCATCTGGTTCGACGGCCGGGGCGAGATGATTCCCAACGACGACTGCTACTGCGAGATCGACCCCAATGGTGTCGATCAATGGGGGATCCCGACGCTGCGCTTCCACTGGAAATGGTCGGACCACGAGCTCAACCAGGCCCGGCACATGCAGCGGACCTTCGCCTCGATCATCGAGGCCATGGGGGGGCAGGTCACCAGCGCCGTGCACGACGACGGAGCCGATGCCATTGCGGCGCCCGGTCAGATCATCCACGAGGTGGGTGGTGTGATCATGGGCGACGATCCGTCGACCTCGGTACTCAACGAGTTCTGCCAGGCCTGGGAGGTGGACAACCTCTTCGTCACCGACGGCGGGGCCTTCGTTTCGAACGCCGACAAGAACCCGACGCTCTCCATCATGGCCATCGCTTGGAGGGCCTCGGATTACATCGTCGAGCAGCTGGCCTCCAGGAGCATCGGATGAGCGGCGAGCGCGCGTTGCCCGTGGTAGGGTCCTCCGCCCCCATGGATCGCAGGCATGCCCTGAAGGTCATGGCCCTCGCCGCAGGAGGACCGGCGCTGGCCGCGGCGTGCGGCCCTCTCGACCCTGACGTCGACATCGAGGTGCCGAGCCCCACGAGTAATCCCAGAGCGGCGGGCACAGCGTGGGATCCGGACCTGGTGTCACCTTCGGTTCCGTGGGCCCGCACCCTGTCCCAGACGGACCTGGCGGCCCTCGCCGTGCTCTGCGACATCATCATTCCCGCCGACGAGCGGTCTCCTTCGGCCAGCGCCGTCGGAGCCCACGACTTCATCGACGAGTGGGTGAGTGCGCCGTATCCGCCGAACGAGCGTGACGGCGTGCTGATCCGGGGAGGCCTCCTGTGGCTCGATCGCGAAGCCGAGACACGGTTCGGTAGCCCCGAGCCGGAGATCACGGTCGCGTTTGCTGACCTGACGGCCGATCGGCAGCGGGTGATCTGCGACGACATCTGCTACCTGCCCAACGCGCCGGTAGGGTACGAGATGGCGGCCCGTTTCTTCGACCGCGTACGCTACCTCGCCTCGACGGCCTTCTGGACCACAACCGAGGGGATGGCCGACCTGGAGTACATCGGCAACGTGCCCCTCCAGCAATGGAATCCGCCCCCACCCGAAGTCCTCCGCCACATCGGCTTGGAATAGGAGATCCGATACATGGAAGGTCCTCACGGTTCACGCCCGGGTGCCCCGGGGCCCGCCCCAGGATCAGACAGCGAGTCAGGGGCCGGCGCTGCGCCCGAGGAGGGGGCGGGGGGCGGACCAGATAGCGGCGTGCCGGCGGGCAGTGCGATGGATCCGGGTGCGATCCGAGCCGACCGTCTCTTTCTCGGGAGCTGCGTAGCTCTCATCGCCACGAGCGTGGCCTTCGCCACCGTCGGGGCGGTGATGCTCGCCCTGAAGCGCGATTTCGTTCTCACCAACGAGGAGGTCGGGTGGATCGGTGGGGCGGCCCTCTGGGGGTTCGCCGTGTCGCAACTTCTTTTCGCGCCACTCGCCGATTCCGTGGGGATGCGGACACTTCTCCGCTTCGCGTTCGTCGGTCACCTCGTGGGTGCGCTCACCATGATCACCGCCGACGGATTCGGGACGCTATTCATCGGTGCCCTGGTCATCGCCATGGGCAACGGCCTCGTCGAGGCGGCCTGCAACCCCCTGGTGGCCGCGCTGTACCCCGACAACAAGACGGTGAAGCTGAACCAGTTCCACGTCTGGTTTCCGGGTGGTGTGGTCATCGGTGGACTGGCCGCGTTCGCCCTCGACACTGCGGGCATCACCGGATGGCAGATCAAGATCGGGCTCATCCTTGTGCCGACTCTGGCGTACGGTTGGCTCATCTTGCGCGAACCGTTCCCGCCCACGGAAGGCGTCGACGCTGGCGTCAGCATGGGGGAGATGTTCCGTGCCGCTTTCATGACGCCCTTCATGTGGATCATGTTGCTGGCCATGGCGATGACGGCGTCCGTCGAGCTCGGTCCCAACCGGTGGGTCCCTGCGGTTCTGGAAGCCGGCGGGATCGCGGGCATCCTCGTTCTCGTATGGATCAACGGACTCATGGCCGTCATGCGGTACCGGGCGGGCGACGTAGTGCACCGGATGGCCCCCACGGGCCTGCTCGTGGCCTCGGCGGTGGTGTCGGGCGTCGGGCTGCTGGCCTTGAGCTACGCAAGCGGGACCGGAGCCACCTTCGCGGCGGCCACGGTCTTCGCCCTGGGGGTCTGCTACTTCTGGCCCACGATGCTCGGTGTCGTGTCGGAGCGGGTGCCGCGCTCCGGCGCTCTTGGCCTGGGGCTCATGGGCACCGTCGGCATGGCCACGGTGGGACTCATCACGTCACCTCAGATGGGGGGCATCGCCGACCGTTACGCCCACACGCGCATCCCTACCGAGGAGACCGTGCAGCTCTTCCAGGAGGCCGGAATGCCGCTCCTCATGGAGGAGAATGTCGACGCGGTGGTCGCCCTCGAGGCGACGGCTGGCGCTCTCGGGGTGTATGAGGCCACGGGTGAGCTTCCGTCTCCTGAGACGGCCAATGCCCTCCGGGCCCTCGTCGCTTCGAACGTGGACGACGAGCTCGTGTCCCAGGCTCAGGCGATCCTCGGGCCGGCCGACAACTACGGCGGCAAGATCTCCTTTCGATACGTAGTCCCCTTTTGCGCCATCCTGGTGGTGATCTTCGGCGCCCTGTACGTCCGCGATCGACAGGCCGGTGGATACCGGGTGGAGACCATCGGGGGCGAGCGTTGAGTCGACGCCGTCCCATACGCTACGGGATGGTGGGCGGTGGTCCGGGAGCCTTCATCGGCGAGGTCCACCGGATGGCTGCTCGCCTCGACGGTGAGTGGACGCTGGTGGCTGGCGCCTTCTCGTCGGATCCAGCCAGGTCGGCGGAGATGGGCGAGGAACTCGGCCTCGAGTCCCAGCGCGTCTACGGAGCGTTCGAGGCCATGATGCGCTCGGAGGCGGAGCTGCCCGACGAGCGACGGATGGAGGTCGTCTCGATCGTCACGCCGAACCACCTCCACCATGCGGTGGCGTCTTCCGCCCTGCGGCATGGCTTCCATGTGGTGTGCGACAAGCCCCTCACGACCACAGTCGAGGACGCGGAAGACCTGTGCCGGCTCGCGGCCAGCGCAGACCGGGTCTTCTGCGTGACCCACAACTACACGGGCTACCCCATGGTGAAGGAAGCCCGGGCACGGGTACGACGGGGCGAACTCGGACCGCTCAGAAAGCTCGTCGTCGAGTACTCCCAGGGATGGCTCCGCACACTTCTCGAAGCAGAGGGCCAGAAGCAGGCCGCGTGGCGCGGTGACCCCGAGCGGGCCGGGGTGTCCTCGGCTCTCGGCGACATCGGCAGCCACGCGCACAACCTGGTGCGGTACGTCACCGGCCTCGAAGTGGCTCGCCTCTCGGCCGACCTCGGCACCGTGGTGGAAGGCCGCCGCATGGAGGACGACGGCACGGTCCTGATGGAGCTGGAGGGCGGAATACGAACGGTCATGGTGGTGTCGCAGATCGCTACCGGTGAAAGGAATCATCTCCGGCTCAGGATCTACGGAGCGGACGGAGCCATCGACTGGTGCCAGGAAGACCCGGAGAAGCTCACGTTGGTCGAGCCGGACGGAGGCGAGCGGATCCTCTACCGAGGCGACCCGTCACTGTCCGTCGAAGCTGCTTCCGCTACACGACTTCCCGGCGGCCACCCGGAGGGCTTCATCGAGGCCTTTGCCAACATCTATCGAGGTGTCGCACAGGCGGTGCGCGGCGAGGCTAGAACCCTCGACTTCCCCACAGTGGAAGATGGCGCCTTCGGAGTGCACTTCATCCACCAGTCCGTGTCCAGCAGCCGAACCAGCGAATGGATGGCCATGGCGTACGACCCTGGAGCGAGGAGCCGATGAGTCGGCCTGTGACCCTGTTCACCGGTCAGTGGGCGGATCTCCCACTGGCCATTCTCGCCGAGAAGGCCGCCGGGTGGGGCTATGATGGCCTCGAGCTGGCGTGTTGGGGTGACCACTTCGACGTTGGGGCCGCATCGGAGGACCCTGACTACTGTGTCGAGAAGCGTGAGCTTCTGGCGTCCCACGGCCTGACGGTCCACGCCATCAGCAACCACCTGGTGGGGCAGGCGGTCTGTGATCTCATCGATGAGCGCCACCGGTCCATCCTACCCGAGCACGTGTGGGGTGACGGTGAAGCCGAGGGCGTCCGGAGGCGGGCGGCGGAGGAGATGAAGCGGACGGCCCAGGCGGCGGCCAATCTGGGGGTACCTGTGGTGAGCGGCTTCACGGGCAGCTCCATCTGGCACTTACTCTACTCCTTCCCACCGGTGCCCGAGTCGATGATCGAGGCGGGCTTCGCCGACTTCGCCGAGCGTTGGAACCCCATCCTCGACGCCTTCGACGAGGCCGGTGTGCGTTTCGCGTTGGAGGTCCATCCCACCGAGATCGCATTCGACATCGTGACGGCGGAGCGAGCCGTCGAGGCTCTGGAGGGGAGGGAGACGTTCGGATTCAACTACGATCCGAGTCACCTGGCCTATCAGGGTGTGGACTGCGTCGACTTCATCCGGCAGTTCGGTGACCGGATCTACCACGTCCACATGAAGGACGTCGCCTGGTCGGGGCGGCCCAGGCCCTCCGGCGTCTTCGGGGGGCATCTGCCCTTTGGCCACGCCGACCGCTTCTGGGACTTCCGCTCGCCGGGCCGTGGTGACGTGCCCTTCGAAGAAGTGATCCGCGCCCTGAATCGGGTGGGTTACGACGGCCCGCTCTCCGTGGAGTGGGAAGACTCGGGGATGGATCGCGAGCACGGGGCGGAGGAGGCCGCCGAATTCGTGCGGGCCATGGACTTTCCGGTCTCGGATACGGCGTTCGACGCGGCGTTTTCGGACGGCTGACGAGACGCCCCTCCGTAGGGTCCACAGGCACCGACGAGGGGCCCTTCTTCCGAAGGCGGCCGGATCCGGAATCGGGCTCGGGAGGGGGAGGACGAACGAAGGGGGGCAGACGAAGGGCCGTCACCCCGTGAAGGGCGACGGCCTCGACCGCGGCACGCTGCCGCTTGCGTTCAACCGGTCAGCTTCGCGTGGCACCCATGCCGATCATGCCGATGCCGACGACGAGGACAGCGCCTGCGAGGATCGGAGGAATGTCCGCCTCTTCCTGGACTCCGGCCGTCATCTCGACCGAGCCGAGGTCCACGGTTGCCGTGTCGCGATCGTAGGGCACCTGCTCGAAGACCAGCCCGGCCACCCCGAGGAGCGCGACGATGATTCCCACGGTGATTAGAGTAGAGCGTTTCATGTCGACCTCCCCGTCACACGGCTCGCGTGCGACCGGCGAAGAAGCCCAGGACGGCCAGGACGAGGAAGACGAAGAAGGCGATCTTCGCCAGTCCAGCGGCGGTTCCGGCGATGCCACCGAATCCGAGAACGGCGGCGATGAGGGCGAATATGAAGAGCCAGATTGCGGCGGTCAGCATGATGCAAACTCCCATTCTGGAGGAACGTCAGTCGTGCGGTGTTCGCTTTTCATCAGACGCAATCCGCGTGCCAGGCAACAATGCGCAGCATAAACGAAAACGTGCTCCAGGGCAGCGACTTGCAGGTCCCTCCGTGGCTCTGGTTGCCACGTCCAGGCGTAGTTAGCCTCTGGGGTGTCTCCACGTTTCCGGCTCGCGTTCCGCGCTCTTCGACACCGTGACCTCCGCCTGTTCTTTTCCGGACAGGCCATCTCGCTCGTGGGCACCTGGATGCAACAGGTGGCCACCAGTTGGCTGGTCTACCGGCTGACCGACTCGGCGCTCCTTCTGGGCGTCATCGCCTTCGCCAGTCAGTTTCCGTCGTTCATCATGGCCCCCTTCGCGGGTGCCCTGGCTGATCGGTGGAGCCGGTACCGGATGGTCGTCGCGGCCCAGTCCCTGGCCATGGCCCAAGCCACGATCCTTGCGGTCCTGGTCATCACCGACCTCGTCACGGTGACTCACCTCATCGTCCTGTCGGTGGTGCTCGGCTTGGTCAATGGGATCGATGTCCCTGCGCGTCAGGCGCTCATGATCCGGCTGGTAGATGGATCGGAGGACCTCCCCAACGCCATCGCGTTGAACTCGTCCATGTTCAACGCCGCGCGGCTGGTGGGGCCGGCCCTCGCCGGGGTCCTCATCGGGTGGGTCGGGGAGGGTCCGGTCTTCGTCCTCAACGCCGTGTCGTATGTTGCCGTGCTGGGGGCGCTGGCTCGTCTGAAGCTGGGCCGGCAGCGAGGCCGTCCAGCCGGTTCGGTCCTCCGGGCCATGGGCGACGGCTTCTCCTACGCCCTACGCTCGCCCCCCATCCGTGACCTCCTCGTTCTTCTGTCCGTCATCTCCCTGGTGGGCATCCCCTACGTCGTCCTCTTTCCGGTCTTCGCCCGCGACGTTCTCGGAGGCAGTGCGCAGACGTTGGGCCTGCTCACCGCCTGCGCGGGTGGGGGCTCCCTCATCGGGGCGCTGGCTCTGGCCTCGCGACGTTCGGTGCGCGGCCTCGGTCGGGTGATCGCCTGGGGGAGCGGGATCTTCGGTGTGTCGTTGATCCTCTTCGCCGTGTCGACGAACGTAGTCCTCTCGTGCGCGCTGCTGGTGCTGAGCGGCTGCTCCATGATCGTGGTGACGGCGTCCACCAACACCGTCCTGCAGACGCTGGTGACCGAGGAGATGCGCGGCCGGATCATGAGCCTCTACACCATGGCCTTCGTCGGCATGACGCCCCTCGGGGGCCTCGTCGGCGGAGCCATCGCCGAGCGGGTCGGCGGCCCGACGGCCGTCGTCCTGGGTGGTCTGGGATGTGTGGCGGTGTCGCTCTGGACATTCAGCCGGCTGCCCGCGCTCAGGGCTATCGTCCGGCCCATCTACGCGGAGAAGGGTATCATCCCGGAGGTGGCCGCCGGCCTCCAGAGTGCCAGTGAAATGAGGCCGCGGGCCTGATCGTCGCAGCGACTCGCGACTGGCATGGCAGTTGCATTTCCCTCTGGATAGTCGCGGACTTCCGCGACCCCATTCGGTACATACGAACCGAAACCAGAAGGAGAGTCATCTCATGAAGACTTTGATGGAATACTCGCGCTACCTGGGCCTCGCGGCGCTCGTCGCTTTCGCCCCTGCCGCCTGCTCGGACGCTGAGTCCAGAGAGGCGCCGGAGGGGGAGGATGCCCCTGTCGCGGAGGTGGCGGACGAGGCCCCGGTCACCGCGACGACGGATGAGCCCGCGGTGAGGGTTCTCGCCCCTGAGGGAGCCACGATGCGCTTCTTCGTGGATCAGGAGATCTCCACCGACAGCTACGCCGTGGGCGACCGCTTCATCGCGACGCTGGATACGCCGGTACGCGATGCCGACGGCACTGTCGTCTTCGCGGCCGGGACCCCGTCCCGGTGGGTGGTGACCCGGTCGTCCGTCGAGGACGGTCAGGCACTTCTCGCGATGGAGATGGAGTCCATCGACTGGAACGGGAAGTGGATTCCGACGACCGCGACAGTGACGGATGCCATGCTCGATACGGATAACCCGGACTCGGGTAGCGAGACCGCGGCCAAGATCGGTGTCGGTGCAGCCGCCGGTGCTCTGGTCGGACAGATTCTCGGTAAGGACACCGAGTCGACACTCAAGGGTGCTGGCGTCGGTGCCGCCGTCGGAACGGCGGTCGCGCTGGCGACGAAGGGTGGAAGCGCCAAGCTTCCCGCCGGCTCGATCCTGACCGTCGAGCTGGTCGAGCCGCTGACCGAGTCGTAGAGGCCGCGTCGGCTGCTTGCCGTCAAACCGAGCGTTGGCCCCGACCGGAGCGATCCGGTCGGGGTTCTCTCGTTCAGACGAGGTGTAGGGGGAGGCGCTTGGCATGCTGTGTTCTCGTCTCCCGTGCACGGACGCCGGAGCTTCCCGCCAGAGGTGGCGAAACGACCGGAAATTGGACACCCTTCGGCCCCTGAAACATCCGACTCGCGTGGTCCCGCCGGGCGCGAGCATTCCACTACGATGACGACATGACGAAGAAGAAGGTTGTACTCGCCTACAGTGGCGGTCTGGACACGGCGTGCATTCTCAAGGACCTCCTCGAGCGTGGCTACGACGTGATCGCCTACGTCGCCGATGTCGGACAGCAGGAGGACTTCGAGGACGTTGCTCAACGGGCTCGAGAGACCGGTGCCTCGAAGGTCTTCGTGGAGGATCTCCAACACGATTTCGTGACGGAGTTCATCTTTCCGGCCATCGCCGGCAACGCCGTGTACGAGAATCGTTACCTCCTCGGTACTTCCCTCGCGCGTCCCGTCATCGCCAGACGCCAGGTCGAGATCGCGCTGGCGGAAGGGGCCCAGGCCGTGGCTCATGGGGCTACCGGTAAGGGCAACGACCAGGTTCGTTTCGAACTGGCCTACGCGGCCCTCGCCCCCAGCCTGGAGGTGATCTCCCCCTGGAAGGACCCGGACTTCCTGAGGCGCTTCCAAGGGCGGCCCGACCTTCTGGAGTACGCGAAGAAACACTCGCTCCCGGTGGAAGCCACCGCGAAGAAGCCGTACTCCAGCGATGAGAACCTCATGCACCGTTCCTACGAGGCCGGTCTCCTGGAAGACCCCTTGGCGGTGCCCCCTGACGACATGTTCAAGCTCACCCGGTCGCTGGAGAGCGCGCCCGACGAAGCCACCGAGCTGGTGATCCACTACAGGAACGCCATCCCCGTGCGGGTCGTCTGCGAGGCGGAAGGCGTCGACCTGACGGACCCCGTCGCCCTCTTCGACTACCTGAATCTGAAGGGCGGCGAGCACGGTGTCGGCCGTATCGACATGGTGGAGAACCGCTTCGTGGGCATCAAGTCGCGAGGGGTCTACGAGACGCCCGGTGGGACGATCCTCCACCACGCCATCCGCGATCTCGAGGGCATCGCCATGGACCGGGAGGTGCTCCGCCTCAGGGACATGCTCTCGCCCCGTTTCGCCGAGATCATCTATAACGGGTTTTGGTTCTCGCCGGAGATGGACTTCATCCAAGCGGCGTTCCGACAGTCCGAGCACCTCATCGACGGTGAGGTCCGCGTGCGCCTGTTCAAGGGCAACGTGATCTGTCGAGGACGCTGGTCCGAGTCCTCACTCTACGACCAGGAGCTCTCCTCCATGGACGTCGCCGGTGGCTACGACCAGGAGGATGCCAGGGGCTTCATCCGGATCAACGCTCTGCGCCTGAGGGCGCACAAGCTCATCCTGAGGAAGACCGGAGAGGACGAGGCGGTCGCTGGCGACTGAGGGCGTGGCCGCCGGCTGAGGCCTCTCGCGGCCGACGCGTCCATTCAGTGCGGCTGCGTCAGATGAGCTTCTTGAGTCGCGCGAAACCTTCCTTGATTTCCTCGGCAACGGTGTCGAGGGCCGCACCCACGTCACCCGAGGCGTCCTTGGCTTCCTCGCCGACGACCTTCATCCGCCCGCGGAGCGCTTCCATCTTCTTTTCCAACTGCTGCCACTCGTCGCGAGCCTCGAGCTTGGCGAGTCCGAACTTCACCTTGAGCTCGTCTCGCTCCTGCTCGAGTTGCTGCATGAGTTGCTGAAGTCGCTCTTTCCCTCGTTCCATTCTCGACTGCTCCGTGGTTGGATGGCTGGTGGCGTCGTACCCCAGGAAGCTATCGCGGGTGACCCACGGATGTAGAGTCCTCGTCGCCCAGCGGGTCGTGCCCTCCGGCAAGATCCTGATCGAAGAGCAGCAATTCCCGGGCGGCGGCGGATTCCTCCGTGTCGCCGCTGTCGTAAACGGCCGACCCTGCTGCCTTCCGCTGCAACCGCAGTCGGACTCGCTGGACGTGGCTGGCGAGGAACTGCCGCTTGACGTTGCGGAAGCCGTAGAAGCGATCTCCTTCGAGGGTGAGTTCGGTCGCGTCGAACTCCGCGGCGAGTCCCTGGAGGACGCCGTCGACCCTCCGGCGACTCAGGCGTAGGCCTCGGGTCCGCGACTCCAGATATGCCACCGCGTGGTTGAGGGAGACGAGACCCTTTCCTCGAAGGGCGGTTTCGAAGACGTAGCCCAGAAGGTGTCGCCGGATGGTCTCCTCACGCCTCAGTCTGATCCGTGGATGGCGGCCGACGATCCGCGTCACGGCCTCCACCGCCGCGAAGGCGGCACCGGCGGACGCACCCGCTACGGCCGCGAGCACGACGATTCGACCTGCCGGGCCAGGCGGGTTCGTGGCAAACCAGCCTAGGGCGGAGGCGGCCCCCAACAGGGCGGCGGCCGAGAAGCGATGGCGTCGCGGGGCAGGCCCGGTTGGGGGCTCGTCCCATACCCACGAAGGTCTCGGCTCGCGCACGCGCAGGTCGCCGTGGGCACTTGCTACCAGCTCGGGGAAGGCGTACACGATGTGGCCGTCCCACGAGGGGTGGGCCTCGCCCCCGTAGAGTGCGGCGAGTCGCTCCGCTTTCCGCTTGGTCGCCTCCACGGTA
This sequence comes from Longimicrobiales bacterium, assembly GCA_965229435.1. Classification (GTDB taxonomy): domain Bacteria; phylum Gemmatimonadota; class Gemmatimonadetes; order Longimicrobiales; family Gaopeijiaceae; genus UBA2589. The sequence goes on along the minus strand of CBDDJE010000001.1, from coordinate 538,558 downwards.
AGGCCCGTGTGCTCGACCAGCTCGGCGATACTGACGACGCCCTCTCGCGCGCGGATGAGGCGGAGGGTCTTTCGGTCGACGACCGGCGGGACTGCGCTGGACTGGCGGGGTCCCAGTAGCCGGCTCGGTCCCCGGAGCCTACCCGGCCCCTTCGCGAGCAGTATCGGAGAAGCGGAGGTGTCGGGTCCGTCGTCGCTCTCGGGCGCGAGACGATAGACGAGGACCGCGGTCTCCGAGACCGTCACTTCGACGTGCCCACCGGCCATGAGGGCGTGGACGGCTGCATCGACGACGGCGAGAGGGTGGCCGGTGGCCAACACCAGGTCCCCCCGCGTTCCTCTGCCGTCCAGACCCCGCAAGGCGACGAAGACATCCCTTGCTTCGGGCTTCATCGAAGGGGGGGACACGGCATGACTCTCCTGACGGCGAGGCGGCGTCGCTCATTCTACGGGGCGCCCTCCCAGGCCGCACCTCCACCGAACTGCGCCCCATGCAGCTCGGCGAACCGTCCGCCGAGAGCCACGAGTCGGTCCCAACTGCCCTCTTCGACGATGCGACCGTCCTGGAGGACCAGGATCTTGTCGGCGTCGCGAATCGTGGAGAGGCGGTGAGCGATGACGATGAGGGTCCTCCCCTCGGCCCGGGCCAGGATGGCCTTCGCTACCCGCTGTTCGATGACGCTGTCGAGGGCCGATGTCGCCTCGTCGAGGATCAGGATGTCCGGATCCCGGAGGAGCGCCCTCGCGAGAGCCACCCGTTGGCGTTGCCCTCCGGAAAGCTGGACGCCGCGATCGCCGATCTCGGTGTCCAGTCCGTGTCGCAGCCCGGACACGAATCGCCCGAGTTCTACGTCGTGGAGGGCGTCCATGAGCTCGGCCTCGTCGGCGGGGCGGTCCAGCCCGAACGTCAGGTTCTGCCGGAGTGTCCCGTTGAGGAGCCAGACGTCCTGGCTGACGATGGCCATCGTCGCGTGGAGCGACCGCAGGGAGTATTCCCGGATGTCGATGCCGTCGAGGAGGATGGTGTCGGGCGGCACGTCGTAGAAGCGGGCTATGAGGTCGACGAAGGTGGTCTTGCCGGCGCCGGTGGGTCCGACGATGGCCGTGACCTTGCCCGCCTCGAGGGTCACGTCGATGCCGTTGAGTGTGTCGACGCCGTCCTGGTATCGGAAGTCGAGGCCCTGGACCCTGATCTCCTTCCGGAGGGCCTCGAAGTGACGCGGCCCCGAGGGCACGATGAACTTGCCGTCGTCGACGAAGAGGCCGGCCACCGCCTCGAGACGAGGGATCTCCTCGGAGACCTTGAGGCTGAACTCGCTTACGTATTTGTAGTCTCGGAGCGACTGCTGAAGGATGAGGAGGAAGGCGCCGAAGGCCGCCAGGTCTCCAGGCCGGAAATCACCCACCCAGAAGATCACGGCGCCCTGGACCACGAGCATCACGAGGAGGATGACCACCTCCTCCACCGGGTAGCGGAGACTGATGACCCGGCCCCGTCGAACCGCGATGTCCTCGGCCTCCCGAAGGACGTCGGCGTAGGCTGCGGCCGTGGCTCGCTCCTGGGAATAGGCTTTCACCAGCGGTATCGAGCCCAGGATGTCCACGATGCGCGACCGGAGCCGGCGGTCGACCTCCACCCCTTCCCGGGCGATGCGCTCCACCGTCCGGTTGATGGTGTTCATGAACCAGTGGACGAAGGGCAGGGACAGGATGAAGGCGATGGAGAGGGGCAGTGAGATGCCGACCATCACCCCTCCCTTCACCAGGAGCCCGATGGCGTTCTGGAATAGCCCTTCGGCGGCGGTGAGGAGCCCGAGAACGGAGCTCGACCAGCCGATCTCGGCGTCCACCCGTCCCACCGCGTTCCGATCGAAGTACTGACGGCCGAAGCCGAGGACACGGGCGAAGGTCTCCTCGCCCACCTTCACCCGGTACCGCTCGTTGCGTCGGACGACGAAGAGTTTGCTGATGTACTCGAGGACCAGCTTGCCGATGCGTCCTGCGATGACCAGGCCGACGACGACCACCACCAGGTAGGCGTCGCGGGACTCCGAGTCCGCCATCGACTCGGGGACCAAAGCCAAGATCCAGCCGAACCAGCGGGAGTCCCGGAGGAAGTCGAAGGAGTTCTGGGAGACGGCGTCGGTGAGTGGGATGAGAAGGGAGTACGAAAAAGCCTCGAACGCTGCGGCGGCGAGAACCAGAGCCGCCGGGATGGCGAGGTGCCACCACCCCCCGTCCACCACGCCCCAGTAGTGGCGGAGTACACCTCGGGCGGTGGGTGTGAAGGAGCTCATTCCGCTCTTTGACTCCGGGCAAGGAAGACCCCGAAGCCCACGCCGAGAAGGAGGCCGACGATCCCGCCGGCGAACCAGGGTCCGATGTCCGTACCCGTCGCTCCACCTCCACGCCGCCGGAGCTCGGATGCGTCGACCTCGGTGAGGGCGTCGGCCTGGTCGGAGTAGCTGCCGTGACGCCGGGGGTAGTCCCCGAGCCCCTCCACCCAGCATCGGTGGTAGGTCCGGCCGGGGCGGAGGGTCATGGGCTCGCTCTCCGGTCGCCACGACGCGCCCTCGGGCGTGTCGACGTCCGGCATGCGGATCCCGCCGTCGGCCCGGGTCTCCACCTCGACTCCCACAACCAGCCGTTCACCCAGATCGAGGGCGTCGAGAAGGTGTTGCTCCACCTGGTCGGTAAGGATGCCGGGGATCATCCGACTCCGGTTCTCCTCGACCAGTTGGCGGGCCCGCCGCACGGTCTCGAAGTGGGCGTCGATAACGTCGGTCTCGAAGGCTTCAAGGGCGGCTGTCACCGGCATCAAGAAGGCGCGGGGGTTCTCACAAGTGTGGTAGAGAAGACGCTTGTGGATGCGGTAGGCCGACGTGGTGCCCTCGAGTGGAGCGAAGTCGGTGTCGATGAAGTCGGTATCCGAATCGGAGGTGAGGTAGCGGTGCTGTTTGTACTCCGGCGGAACGTCCTCGGCCCCCAGAGGCACCGGGACGAAGGGACTCGCCACGGCTCCCGTGATCGACATCCAGAGGGTGGCCAGCTCCGGGCGGACGCCCAAGCGCAGATGGGCCACCTGACCGTACCCTGCGCCGTCGTTGCTCCACCGAGGGTCGCGAACCAGCGCCATCATGTCGGCGAGACTTACGGGCGCCAGGCCCGCGATCTGATCCTCGAGGAGAGGCGGATTCCGGAAGAGCGTGTGGGGGTCGTCCTGGCCCGGCGCACTGGGGAAGGGCTGTCCGTAGACCTGGTGCAGGTCGAAGGGCTCACCGGACCCGGGATCCCACCATCCCTGCTCGACGGCGAAGTCCACGATGTTGGACGACCCCATGAAGTCCGGATCGTCTTGGAAGTCCAGCGGGAAGTCGCGGATGTAGCCGGGGTAGCTCACACGTACCTCGTCGGGCCCCAGACGCTCCGCCGCCCAGAGTCCCTGGCCGCCGGCGTAGTCGATGAGAACCCATCCCTCGTTGGGGTCTGCGAAGAGGTGCGAGTTGCCGCCGTAGGTTGCGTAGCCGTGCTCGTCGATAAGGGCACCCACGATCTCCACGGCTTCCCGGGCCGTCGTTGCCCGCTCCATGACCAGGCGTGAAAGGTCGCTGTAGCTGAGCCCCGTCTGTGGGCCGGGCGTCATGTCCCTGAGCCCGGCCCGGGACGGAGACCAGACGTCGCGGGCCGCCACCATGCGCTCGTTGAGCCCGCCGTTGGTGAGCGGAGGCGGGAAGCCCGCGAACTCCGAGTAGTTGGTGGTGACGTAGCGCAGGGTCTCCTCCACCTGTGGGATGCGCATGCGTCGGCCTGGATAGCGGGCCTCGCCGGTGACGCCCACCTCGACGGTTGTGCCGGGAGGGAAGGAGCGGGCGGGAGTGATCTCGTACCAGTGACTCGAAGGTTCGTGTCCGAAGCCGCCCAGGAGGACGGATCCGTCGTCGGTGAGGTTCCGTCCCACGTAGATGGCGATGCTCTTCGCCGGCGAGGGCTCCTGAGCGATGGACTGGCCGCGCACCGGGCTTGGCCAGACCGACGCGACAGCCATGTATGGCAAGGCCAGGCAGATGGCTGCCCGCCGGACTGCGACCGGGTAGAACGCGGCCGGGACGAGCCAGCGCAGTCGTGAAGTCCAACCGATGGCGCGGCCGACCTGCGTTGTTGTTCGGAGTGTCACGGCGGCGGAACGTCGATGGCTGAAGGTGAGTCGAAGGTGGTGCTCGATGACCTCGAAGACCAGCGGCGTCCTGGCTCATCGCTCTTGATCTACAGGCGACTCGCAGGCGGCGAGGCAGGAGGATCAGCTCAGAGGGGTGGTCCTCGGGGAGCGGCGGGTGCCGCTGGCATACACAGCACCAGGAAGTTGAAGAGGACTTCGCCTGGGCCCAGGGGGACGGCGTCACTCACGACGAGTTCGGCCTCCGTCGCCAGCGTGGTGGAGTTGTCGTAGAAGTTGAAGAGGCAATCGACGCCGGACTTCCGATAGCGGATGGAGGCCTCGGCAGGCGCATCCCTGGGGTCCGGTGTCCGCGTCCACCCCTCGATATCGATCTGGGCGTAGAATCCCTCGACGATCTGCGGCGCGGGCAGGCGGCTGCCTCCCGCAGCGGTGACTCGACAGCCGGGCACCATCTTCCGGGTGCGCCAGTCGTCGATGGTGTCGGGCTCGGAGAGCGCCGTCATCCCCATGACATCGCGCATGAACTGTTCAGCCTCCAGGCACAGCTCGACCTGAGCCGCGGCTGCCGTGGGAGCGACGAGAAGGGCCAGGAAGGCGGAAATCGTCCATGGAAGGCGGGCAGTCATGAGCATGTGGGGCGCGGTGAGGGCTCTGGGCGGTCGACGCCACCCTACTACCTATCTGCGACCCGTCGGTTCGAGCCGCACGATGGGTGTCGGATCTCCGTCGAAGCCGCGGGCGTCACCATCGACAGCGATGTAGATGAGTCCGTCGGGCCCCTGACGTATGTCGCGGAGCCTCTCCTCGGTTTGCAGGACGACCTCTTCCCGGACGACTTCCTGGCCGTCCAACTCCAGCCGCACCACCTGACGGCCACCCAGCCCTACCACCAGCATGTCTCCCTGCCAATCACTGAAGGCGTCCCCGGTATAGAAGAGCATCCCCGACACGCCGATGGACGGGACCCATACGTGGACCGGGGGCTCCATGTCTTCGCGATGTGTGCCTCCGTGGATGGCGAGGCCGGTTCTGTAGTTGACCCCGTAGCCGACTACGGGCCAGCCGTAGTTCCGCCCAGGAAGGACGAGGTTCAACTCGTCGCCCCCCTGTGGACCGTGTTCGTTGAGCCACACGTCGCCGGTCTCGGGATGAACGCCGAGTCCCTGGGCGTTCCGGTGTCCCCAGGTCCAGATCTCCGGCTGGACGCCTACTTGGCCTACGAGCGGGTTGTCGTCGGGCACAGTGCCGTCGTCGTGGAGCCGCACGGTGGTTCCGTTGTGGTTGCCCAGGTCCTGGGCCGGGTGGGCCTCGAGGTCACCGGCGGAAGGCCACTGGCGATCCCCGATGGTGACGATCAGGTAGCCGTCGTGGTCGAAGGCCATCCGACCTCCCCACTGAGAGCTGCGATCGCTTCCGTCCCCGAAAGCGTCGGCGTGGAAGATCTCCTCGACATCGTGGAGTCGGTCGCCTTCGAAGCGCCCTCTCACCACGGCGATGTTGCCCAGGGAGTCGGCGCCGGGCTTGGTGTAGCTCAGGTAGAGGAGCCGGTTCTCGTCGAAGTCGGGATGGAGGACGACATCGCGCATGCCCGCCTGCTCCCGACCGTTCATGCTCTTCGCCCCGCTCCCGAGGTAGAGAACCTCTGGGATGCCCTCCACCGGGTCGGACAGGAGGACGCCGTCGCGTACGATCCGTAGACGGCCCGGCCGCTCGGTGACCAGGAGATCGCCCTCGGGCGTGAAGGCCATGGAGAAGGGGTGGACGAGTCCGTCGACGACCTCGACGACGCGGAAGTCGTGAAAGGCGGTGCGGACGATGGACGGGTCAGCAGCAGACTCGCTGGGCCCGTCGTTGGTGGTGCATCCTGAGATGGCGGCTGCGAGAAGTCCGGCGCCGACGAGAAAGGCGGTGCCGCCTGAGGAAGCGGAACGGCTGAAGAGCGGTCGGTTCATCGAACGATGATAGGGAGCGTTTGACGTGCGCGCAGGGGTGGCGCTCATGCTTGCGCCGACACCGTGGGGGTTGGAATGTGGTCGCGCGGACAGCCGTGGCAATCAGAAATCCGGAGATCCTCCCATGTATCGACCTCTCGTGCTTCTCCTCGGTCTTCTCGTCGCAGCGTGTGCCGGACCCGACGCCGACCTTCAGGACGGGGCCGCCGTCACGGTCTTCGAGGGGGCTCGACTCCTCACGGGCGATGGGCAGATCATCGACGACGCGGTGTTCGTCGTTGCAGGTGACGAGTTCAGTGCCGTGGGGTCCGCCGACCAGGTGGAGATTCCGCGCGGCGCGACGCGAGTCGACCTCTCGGGAAGGACCGTGATCCCCGCGCTGGTCAATGCGCACATCCATCTTTCCAACGACCGGGAGGAGAGGGCCGAACAGCTCCGCCATATGGCGTACTACGGTGCCGGGACGGTGGTGAGTCTGGGCCACGATGAAAGCGATGCCGCGTTAGAGATGCGAGGAATCTCCGTATCCGACGGTGCCAGGAGCTACACAGCCGGACGGGGCATCACTACGCCGGAGCCCGGTCGTTCCGAGGTGCCGTTCTGGGTGACCACTACGGACGAGGCCCGGGCCGCGGTACGTGAGTTGGCCTCCCAGGACGTCGACATCGTGAAGATCTGGGTGGACGACCGGGGCGGGCAGTACGAGCGCCTCTCACCCGAGCTCTACGGCGCCGTCATCGACGAGGCGCATCAGCACGACCTCGAGGTCACGGCGCACATCTTCCACCTCGAGGACGCCAAGGGCCTCATCCGCGCCGGCATCGACGCCTTCGCCCACGGCATCCGCGACCAGGACGTGGATGACGAGCTGGTGGAGCTGTGGCTGGAGAACCCCGACGTCGTCCTCGTGCCGAATCTTCCCGGACCCGGCATTCCGGTGGATCTCTCTTGGATCACTACCGTACCCGACGCAGAGCTCTCGGCCATGCGTGGGAGTCAGCAGGAGAACGAGCAGGCCCAGGAGGCGTTCGGTATCCAAGCCCGCAACCTGAACCGTCTCGACGAGGCCGGTGTGGCCATCGCCTTCGGCACCGACGGGAGCACACCCTGGGCGGTGCACCTGGAGATGGAGGACATGGTCCGCTCGGGGATGACACCGGCCGACGTCATCGTCGCGGCTACCTCTACGTCTGCCCGGCTCATGGAGCTCGATGATGTCGGCCTCGTGGCACCGGGCATGAGCGCGGACTTCGTCGTGTTGGAAGCCGATCCGACGGAAGACATCACCAACACCCGCGCCGTCGAGGCCGTCTACCTCCGAGGCGAAGCCATCGACCGCCAGGCCATGGCACTGCGATGGAGGAACGGCCGGGGGGACTAGCCGCCGAACCACCAGAAGGGTGGTGGGGGGCGGATCCCGGTGGCCTGGTACAGGGCTTGACATAATTGTACCGATCGGTACATTAACTGTAAGTTGTACCGCATGGTACAGTCAGTTCACGCCAGCAGGAGATGCCATGAAACGCTTCGAGTCTTTCAAGACCGATGATGTACCCAACGAATCGAAGTCGATGCTCGACAGCATCGAATCCAAATACGGGTTCGTCCCGAACCTGGTCGCCGGAATCGCCCGCTCACCTGAGCTCCTGAAGAGCTACCTCGAGCTTTCCAAGAACTTCGAGAACTCTTCGCTGAAGCCCGACGAACAGCAGATCGTGCTGCTCACCACTAGCCGGCTCAACGAGTGTGAGTATTGCACCTCGGTCCACAGCATGACGGCCGAGAATGCCGGCATCGAGTGGGAGACCGTGGAGAAGATCCGCAACCGGGAGAAGGTCTCCGACGAGCGCTACGAAGCGCTCCGGACCTTCACCGAGCGCGTCGTGAAGGACAACGGGCACGTGCCCCACGACGTCCACACCCAGTTCAAGAACGCCGGCTTCGACGAGAAGTCCGCTCTGGACGTGATGGTGGGCGTGACGCTCAAGACGCTGACCAACTCGGCGAACCATCTCATCGAGACGCCTCTCGACGAGCAGTTCCAGAAGCGGGCGTGGTCGACCGAGTCCAAGAAGCAGACGGCGACTGCGTAAATGCGTAACGAGCAGACCCTCGCGCCCCCAGCGCGAGTCAGGCTCGTCATGGATCCGGCGTCCGGCTTCGGCCGGTCGCCGGTTTCGTGTATCTGGGAATGGCGAGCCCGATGGTGCGTGAATCGGTCGGAGCTGCTGGAGCTCCCATGTCGACACTGACGGCGAGGGGGCGCCGCACCCGCGAGAAGATTCTCCGGGCAGCGGTGGACGCGTTCAGCTCGAAGGGCTTCGCCGACACCAGCGTCAGCGACGTGCTCCAATCGTCGGGCACCGGCAAGAGCCAGTTCTACCACTACTTCGAGAACAAAGCCGACCTCGTACGGGAGGTTCTACGCTACCAGCGGCTCCAGAGCCTCGGGGGACGAGATCCTGAGCATGGGCACCTCGACTCGTGGGAGCGGCTCCGGTGCTGGTTCGACCGCCTCGTGGAGGTCACGGCCGAGGCGGGGTGCGGCGGCCTCGACCTGGTGGGGGCCTTCCCAGCGGAGTTGGCTTCCGACCCGTCGCTCCGACGGGAGGTCCAGAAGACGGCGCACCTCAGGCGGCGTGTCCTGAGCCGGGGGCTGTGCCGGATGAAGCGGCGGGGCCTCCTGGTCGATGACGCCGACCCCAAGCGACTGGCTCGCTTCGCGGCCGCGGCCATCGAGGGTGGGCTGCACTTGTCCAGCACCGAGGGATCTCCTGAGGCGTTGCGGGATGCTCTGGAAGAGACGTGGGCGCGGCTGAGGGAGTACGCCGTGTGAAGCGGAGTACCCGGTGGCACGCGAGAGCGAGAGCGGGGGTGGACCATCGTGAGCGCCACGGGTCATGGTGGCCTCCCGGCAATCTCAGTTGGGGACCCGCTCCCGCAGCAACTGGCCGAAGTTGTTGACCAGCACGAAGTCGGGCAGCCCGCTGGCTGCCATCGTCTCGTCCCTCACGACTCGAGCCATCATCAGCCGCTGGCCGTCGGGCGAGACGTCGAACGGCACCCCGAGATCACCCAGATCGAAGTCTTCAGGAGTGGCGAAGAGGATCTGCGGGCTCTCGGCTGCGAACGCCGCTCCCGATCCGTCGACCCGAGCCACCACCATGTTGTCGTTCTCGTCGCTGAAGAAGATCTCACGGCCGTCGCGGGTCCACGTGGGACTGTTTCCGCCTCGGGTGGATATTTGCCATCGGCCCGTGTCCACGTTGGGGAAGGGCCGGACGTAGACCTCATACCGGCCCGTCTCGTTCGAAGCGTAGGCCAGCCAACGTCCGTCGGGCGAAAGCGCCGGATCCATCTCGTCGTACTCCTCGGCGATCAGGGGGCGGGGAGCCTCGTCGACGCCCGTTTGCATGACCATGATGTCTCGGCCGAAGACGTTGCCGGCTCCCGTGGTGCTCCGGAGGATGAGCCACTCCTGATCCGGGCTCCAGTACCCCAGGGCCATGCTCTGGTCGGCATCCACCAACTCCTCGGGTTCCCCCGTGCCGTCGGCTCGACGAGTGTAGACGTTCAGGCCGGTCGGTGTCCCGGACACGTAGGTGATGGATTCACCGTCGGGCGTCCATTGCGGGTAGTAGTCCCCCGCCTCGTCGAAGGTGAGACGCGACCGCGGCCCGTCGTCCAGCTCTTTGACCCACAGGTCGTACGATCCATCGTTCATCTCCCGGAGCACCACCCGTGAACCGTCGGGGGATATCTTCCAGCTCAGGTTGTCATCCCCGCGAGTGAAGGTCCAAGTGGCATCCACCGGGGTCACCTCCCCGTCTCGCGTCACCCAGACGAGTTGCCGGTTCGGGCCTCCGGAGATGCCCGTGGAGTAAAGAAGGCGCCCGTTCCGGGAGACGGTGAAAGCGAGGACGCCAGATTCGAGCGTCACGGCTTGGCCTTTGAACTCCGCGCTTCCGGCATCGAAAGGCGCGGCGATGAGGGCGCCATCGAAGGCGTACACGAGGTGGCCGGAGTCGACGTAGAACGCCCAGTCGGCAGTGACCAGGGGTGTGATCTCCCTAGTCTCCATGTCCAGGACCCGCAGCTCGCGGTCCCCTGTACTCCGGTCCACACCAATGAGCGCTTTTCGCTCGCCAGGAAGGAGGGCCACGAAGAAGTGGTTCTGATCTCCCTCGGCGAGCACCGTGACCGTGTCGACGGCCCCACCACCTTCAGGCACGCGCACGGTCCCCACAGCCCCTAAGCGGGCGTAGATGTAACCGTCGCCGGGCCACACGGGGACGATCCCCGTCATGAGGGTGCGTATCGGTCCTCCTTCGATAGGCGCCACGTGGATCTCACCTCCTTGGTCGAAGGCCACTTCTGTTCCGTCCGGTGAGAAGGATGGGGCCCTCGCGCTCCCCGTGCCCCGGATCGGCGCGGCGTGGAGGTCCGTCCAGCGCCTGACCCAGAGTTGGATACCCCCATCGACGCCGCGCCCGACGTAGGCCGCCATGGATCCGTCACGCGACAGGATGAAGTTGCCCCCTCCCGTGCCCAGTGGCTCCTGTCCTTCGAGGAAGGGAGAGCCGTAGCGCTCGACAGTGGGAGGCGGGGTCGGCGTGAGTAGGGTTCGCGCGGTGTAGCCACCGAGAAGCAGCGTCAGGAGCCCCAGCGCCGCAGCGACGCCCTTCCAGGGCCCGCCGACTGGCGCCGCATCCGCCGCGATCTCCTCGCCGTGGCGGAAGCCCGGGTCGGCGAGGGCGTGAGCGAAAGCCCGCGCGTTCGCGAACCTGTCGGCCGGGATCTTCTCCAGCGCCTTCCGGATGGCCGCGTCCACGTTCGTTGGCACCGACGGCCGGGACTCGCGAGCCGAGACGGGCCCGCCCTGGATGATCTTGCCGAGGACCGCCTGGGCCGTGCTGCCCTGGTACGGCGGCTCGCCCACCAGCATCTCGTAGAGCACACATGCCAGGGCGTACATGTCGCTCGCAGCGCCCACGCCCTGATCGCCCGTCGCCTGCTCCGGGCTCATGTAGTAGGGCGTACCGACGCTGAGGCCGGTCTCCGTGAGTCGGCTGCCCCCCGCCGCCCCGACGGCGATGGCGATTCCGAAGTCCGCGACCAATGGCTCGCCGCGAGTCAGGAGGATGTTACCTGGCTTGATATCCCGGTGAACGATCCCCGCTTCGTGGGCCGTGTGCAGAGCGTTGGCTACGGCCGTGGCGATACGCACCGCCTCGTCCACCGGCAGCTGCCGCTCCCGATCGATGAGTTCCCTCAGCGTCTCGCCCTCGACGAAGGGCATGACGTAGAAGAGGAAGCTGTCGGCCTCGCCCGAGTCGAAGAGGGGGAGGATGTGCGGGTGCTGGAGGTTCGCCGTGGTCTTGATTTCGGCGAGAAAGCGCTCGGCCCCTACCACTGCGGCGAGCTCGGGCTTGAGGACCTTGAGCGCAACCTTTCGCTCATGACGGAGATCGTCGGCGAGGTAGACCACGGCCATCCCGCCCTCGCCCAGCTCCCGCTCGATGCGGTAGCGGCCTTCCAGGGCAGCGTTGAGGCGGGGGACGGTGTCGGCGCTCATGGGTGTCGCGGGGAAGCGGGACGGAGATGCCTAGCGCGGCGTGGAGTCACGGGTGGTACCTCGTCATGGTGGTGCTGCTGTGAAAACATCCCGTGCCCCCGTCCCGTAAGCGAGGCCATGATACGGTGCCGGAGCGCCGAGCGCAGCGATGATGGGGTTGCTGCGCGCCTCGCGTGGCGTGCCGGAAGCCTTCTGGCTTGCGTCCTAGCGCGGCGGCTCTCTCCTGGGCTGACTACCAGAGCTCGCCTTAGTTCCCCACCCGCTCCCTGAGCATCTGATCGAAGCCTCGGACGAGGACAAGCTCGGAAACTCGTCCGGTGGACGGGTCCCGCACATTCTGCGCCATCAGGAAGCGCTGCCCGTCGGGCGTCACGTCGAACGGCAACGCGAAGCCGGTGCCGGCGATCCCCTCCGGAATGGGGAACAGGACCCGGGGCGGCTCGAAGGCGAAGGCCGTGCCCGAGCCGTCGACCGAGGCCGCCATCATGCTTCGATCTCCATTCTCGAAGAAGAGCTCGCTTCCGTCGGCGGACCACCGGGGCGCGATTCCACCGCGAGTCGAGATCTGCCATATCCCGGAAGCCGCGTCGGGAAAGGGGCGAACGTACACCTCCCATTCGCCCGACACGTTGGAGGAATACGCCACCCATCGACCGTCGGGAGACAAGGCCGGGTAGACTTCGTCAGCTTCCGCGGGGATCAAAGACTGCGGAGCCTCGTCGATACCGGGCCGCATGGCCATGATGCTTCGGCCGTGTACGGCGCTTACCCCCGACGCGCTGCGAAGAATCAGCCACTCACCGTCCGGACTCCAGAAGCCGCGGCCGAAGCTTTGGTCGCTTTCCACCAGCATCTCGGGCTCGCCCCTTCCATCAGCACGGTGTGTATGAATGGCGACGTGGCGGTTCGGGCCTGTCCCGTACGTTACCGACTCACCGTCAGGCGTCCATTCCGGCCACCACTCCAACGCGTCATCGAAGGTCAACCGCCACTGGGGCCCGGTGTCGAGTTCTTTCACCCATAACTCGATGGACCCCTCCACCGCGACACGCATGACGACGCGCGAACCATCCGGTGAGAGGCGCAGAGCAAGGCCGCCATCGCCGTCGGCGAAGGTCCAGGTAGTATCGACCGGTACCACGGCTCCGTCTCGCGTCAGCCAGACCAGCTGCAGCATGGGGTTTGGGTTCCCAGTGAAGTTCCGATACAGGAGTTGACCGTCCCGAGAGACGGAGTAGCCGGCCATGTTGCCTACGACGGGGACGGTGGGTCCGGTGATCTCGGCTGCATCGGGGTCGAAGGGGGCCGCAACGAGGGCACCCTGGGTGTAGAACACGAGGTGTCCGGATGCCACGTAGTTGGCCCAATAGGCATTGACGAGAAAGCGAGTCTCGCCCGACTCTAGGTCGACTACGCGGATTTCCTCCGGGCCCTCCTCCATGATCACCCTCAAGAGGAGCTTCTCGCCGCCGGGCAGGACGTCGGTCGGGTAGTGCATCACCTCGCCTTCCTGCACGCGCGAAATCGTGTCGACGGGGCCTCCGCCTGCGGGTACCCTGGCGGTGCCGAGGGCACCGATGCGAGCGTAGATGTGCTCCTGCTCGTCATCCCAAATCGGCGATGTTCCCCTCATGAGCGTCCGCACCGGGCCGCCGTCGATGGGCGCGACGCGCACGTCGATGTTCATCATGAAGGCGATCTCGGTGCCGTCGGGTGAGATGTCCGGGTCGAGACCTCCTTCGGTTCCGGGGATGGGTCTTGCGTCCAGTTCTGCCCATCGACGCAACCAAAGCTGGGTGCCACCCTGTTCACCCCGGCCGACGAACGCAGACATGGAGCCGTCGTATCTCGAGACGCTGAAGTTGCCCCAGACATCCGTGATGGGACCCTGACCTTCCAGGTACGGTGACGGAAAGTGTTCCCACGTGGAGTCTGCCGGACGCGGGAGGAGCGTCCATGCGGTGTAGCCTCCGAAAAGGACGACGAGGGTCGCCAGCACAGCGGTCACCGGGCTCCAGCGCCGACCCGACCCGGTACCGGCTCTGGGCTGCGAGTCGCCGTGGCGGAAAGCCGGATCGGAAAGGGCTCGCCCCAACTCACGGGCGTCGCGGAACCGGTCCCCGGGAATCTTCTCGAGACCTTTCCGGATGGCGGCGTCCACGTGCTCCGGTACGGATGGTCTCGACTCGCGAACCGATACCGGCCCGCTCTGGATGATCTTGCCCAGGACCGCCTGGGCGGTGCTCCCCGGGTACGGAGGTTCGCCGGCCAACATCTCGTAGAGGACACACGCCAGGGAGTACGTGTCGCTGGCCGCACCTACGGTCTGATCGCCGGTGGCCTGCTCCGGGCTCATGTAGTACGGCGTCCCGAGGCTGAGACCTGTTTCGGTGAGTCGGCTGCCTCCTGCGGCTCCCACCGCGAGGGCGATGCCGAAGTCCGCCACGAGGGGCTCGCCCCGGGTCAGGAGGATGTTGCCCGGCTTGATGTCGCGGTGGATCACGCCGGCCTCGTGGGCCGCGTGCAGGGCGTTGGCCACCGCCGTGGAAACACGTACGGCGTCGTCCACAGGGAGCTGCCGCTCGCGATGGATACGCTCCCGCAGGGTCTCTCCTTCGACGTACGGCATGACGTAGAAGAGGAAGCCATCGGCCTCACCCGAGTCGTAGAGGGGGAGGATGTGGGGGTGCTGGAGGTTCGCCGTGGTCTTGATCTCGGCGAGGAACCGATCGGCCCCGACGACGGCGGCCAACTCGGGCTTGAGCACCTTCACCGCGACCTTACGCTCGTGGCGGAGGTCGTCGGCCAGGAACACCACGGCCATTCCGCCCTCGCCGAGCTCCCGCTCGACGCGGTAGCGGCCCTCCAGGGCCGCGTTGAGGCGTTGGATGAGGTCCGTCATGAGGCCTTAGGCTGCGAGTGGCGTGCCCATCATACGCTGCGCGCAAGCCGCGCGCAGCGATGGTGGACCCTAACGCGCCGCCCTCACCACCTCCATGAACGCGTCCCCGTACTTCTGCAGCTTCGTCGGCCCCACACCCGAGATGTCGAGCATCTCGCCGTCGGTGGTGGGTCGGGACCTCGCCATCTCGACCAGGACCTTGTCACTGAAGACGATGTAGGCCGGCAAGCCCTGCCCGTCCGCGAGCTGCTTCCGGAGGGATCGAAGGCTTTGGAAGAGCTTCTCGTCCTCCGGCGTCAGAGGCACCGTCGACTTCACGTGGCTCGCTCGGCTCCCGCTCTTCCCCCCGCCGTTCACGGGCCCCATGGACGCCATGGTCTCGGCCGCGAGGTCGGCGGGAGACACGCCGGTGCAGACGTCACACGACGTTCCGCACGGCGCCATGATCTCGTCGAAGTGGGCCAGAATGAGCTGGTGCCGGCACCGAGTGGCCTCGACCATGCGGAAGAGGTCGATGGTCCGCTGCCGCTTCTGCCGCCAAAGCTCGGGGTCGTCGATGTCGTCGAGGAAGCGCTCGTGCATCTTCACGTCGGCCCACGAATAGAAGAGGAAGCAGTCGCTGGGCAGGCCGTCTCGGCCGGCGCGGCCGATCTCCTGGTACCACGACTCCACGTCCTTCGGCATGTCCCGGTGGATGACGAAGCGGACGTTGGATTTGTCGATGCCCATGCCGAAGGCGATGGTGGCGACGACGACGTCGACCTCGTCGCGCTGAAATGCTTCCTGGTTCCGCTGGCGCTCGCTTGCGTCGAGGCCCGCATGGTAAGGCAGCGCGTTCACGCCGTTGGCACGTAGGAACCGACACGTCTGCTCAACGGTCTTACGACTCAGGCAGTAGACGATGCCCGACTCGCCGTGACGTCGGCGGACGAGGGCGAGGATCTCCTTCTTGGTGTCGCCGCCCTTTCCCTTCTTTCTGCACCCGATCTCGAGGTTGGATCGGTAAAACGAGCCCTTGTAGCCGGCTGGCTTGGACATGCCCAGCTGCCTGAGGATGTCTCGGGCCACCGGCCGTGTGGCGGTGGCGGTTAGGGCCAGGACCGGTACGTCCAGTTCGTTCTTGAGGCCCCGAAGTCGCCGGTACGACGGCCTGAAGTCGTGACCCCACTGAGAAATGCAGTGGGCTTCGTCGACGACCATCAACGAAATGGGGCAGCCCTCCACGAAGTCGCGGAGCCGACCGTCCAGTGCTTCGGGCGCCAGGTACACGAGCTCGTACCTGCCCTGGCGGAGGCCCTCCAGCCTGGATCGCCGCTCGTTCCAATCCAGGGTGGAGTTGATCTCGACGGCGTCGAAGCCGAGTTCCCGCAGGGCATCCACCTGGTCCTTCATGAGGCTGATGAGGGGTGACACGACCAGGACGGTGCCGTCGAGGATCCGAGCCGGGAGTTGATACGTGAGGGATTTGCCCGCCCCGGTGGGCATGACAGCGATGCAGTCCCGACCGTCGAGGACGGCGTCGATTACCTCGCGCTGACCCGGCCGGAAGGCGTCGAAGCCGAAGGTCTCGCGGAGGACGAGATGGGGGTCACTGCGGGTCACGGATGGCGTCGGCGGATCGTCGAGGGACGGTTTGGAGACGGGGCTCGGCACAAACTACTCAACTCGGTGGAGACAGGGGGATGGCGGAAAGGGCACAAACGGATGTTTGCCCCGACGCGCCGGGCCAGGGCGGGACTGGCACCCGCTTTGCATCCCCGATGGCCGGTAGAGGTCTTCGAGACCGATGGAATCATGGGGGGACCATGGCACCGAACACCGACAAATCGCGCTCCGATACGAACTGGTTGAGGGGAGGGCTGCTGGCTGGGGTGGCGCTGATCCTGAGCCTGCCCCTCCTGGCCACACTCGCCATCGCGCTCTTCGTCGATGGCGAGGAGGTTTCGCAGTGGCTGGAACCCAAGCTCTCCTCGGCGATGAATCGATCGGTCACGGTGGGCGACGCCACCGTCGTCGTCCTTCCTCGCCCGGGTGTTCGCCTCACCGACGTTCGCGTCGGCGGTGGAGACGGCTCCGAGCTCCCGTCGGTTGCCACGGTGGACGATGTCCATCTCGAGGCGGCGCTGTTCCCCCTCCTCACGGGTCGCGTCGAGACACGTCACCTCCGGATACAGGGACTCGACGTCCACCTCGCCATCAACGAGGCCGGGATCTCGAACTTCGGCGATCTGGTCCCCGAGTCGTCGGTCATCGAAGTGCCGCGGGACGGACCCGTGCGCTTCGGCATCGATGAGGTCGAGATCGACGACGCCAGCCTGACCTGGTTCGATGGCCCGCGGGGCCGCTCCCTCGCCGTCGCCGGCGCCGCTGGCCGGATACAGCTGGGGGATCGATCCGATGGTCGTTGGATCGCCCGGTTGCGGGCCGATGCCGACTCCCTCTTCGTGCGTTTTCCGGGCATCACCGAGGAGATCCTCCGGACGGATGCCCCCGACCTGGAGCTCACGGCGGTGGGTGACGGATCGTTCGACTGGATGGAAATCGAGGACGGGGCCCTGACTCATTGGGGGGAATCCATCGCCATTCAGGGTCGGGTGGACGCCATCTCGGATGTCGACCCCCACCTGGACCTTCGCTTCGAGAACCGGTCCATGGAGTTGTCTCCCTTCGTGCGCTTGATGCCACAGGACCTGCGCGCTCGGATCGTTCCGGCGCTGGAGGGCCACGTAGACCTGCGTCTGGCGCTCCGAGGGAGTCTGCGGGAGGCTGGATCGCCGATACTCACGGGCTCCATCGGACTGGCCGGGGCGGGCTTCCGCCTGGGAGGAGACCCGGTGGTCACGGACGTCTCCGGACGCCTCGGCGTGCGGCCCGCCGTCTTCGCCATTGACTCCATCGTCGGGACCTTCGCGGATGGCCCATTCCTCGTCGATGGCGACATCGATCGGCTCTCCCGCCGGATGTCGCTCGGTGTCGTGGCGTCACCGGAACTCGACGCCTTCGAGAGCCTGGGGTTGGTGCCCTACGGAGCGAGCCTCGCTGGAGGTGCCGACCTGGTGATGGACGTGGAGGGTCCGTATCGGGCGCTGGACAGCTTGCGCATCCACGGGGCGGTCCGGGCCACCGGCGTGCAGATGGAGCACACCGAGATCGGTGTGCCGGTCTATGCCCCATCGGTGACCCTCGACATCGACGACTCCGTCGTGCGCTGGACCGGGATGGAGATCCTCCTGGGAAGTGAGCCGGCTACGACCTCCGGCCAGTTGGGTGGTTGGTTGCCACCGCTGGTAACCGGAGACGGGACGCCTACCATCGAGGCGTCGCTCGTCGGCGAGCATCTGGACCTGGCCGCGGTCACCCTACCCCCCGAGCTCCCCGCCGGAGTGACGTACGCCCGTGTCGCCCTGGCGCATCTCGGTGGCCGGGAGATCGACGGCCTCCGTCCGGATGAACTGGTGGAGCGTGGAGAATACCGACGCCCGGGAAGCCTCCCCGTGCTCGGTGAGGTCGATGTGGAGCTCGATCGGCTCCTCTACGGCGTCCACGACCTGGCAGATGTCTCCTTCCGACTGACGCTCACCGACTCCGCCGTGCACGTGCGCGAGGCGGAGTTCGGCGCCTGGGACGGCCGATTCGAAGCCGACGCAATGGTCGGAGTGGGAGAGCGCCTGGACGAGCCCTTCGCGCTGCGCCTCACGGCCACCGACGCCGAGGCCCTGGGAATGCTCCTCCAGACCACCCCCTTGGGCGAGTCCATCGTCGGCCGCCTCGACCTGACGCTCTCGGTGGACGGCAGCTTGGATCGATCCTTCATGCCCGTGTCGGCTTCCCTCCGCGGCGGCGGCACGTTCCTCGTTCGGGAGGGTGCGGTGACCGGGACCGGCGTGAACCACGCGCTGGCCGATTTCCTGGCCGAGGAGCGGTGGCGCAGCGTGCCCTTCACCGAATGGGAGACCGAACTGGCGCTGGAGGAAGGGATCCTCCAGGTGGCCCGCTCCGCCCTGAGGGGCCAGCGAGCATCGGCCACCCTGTCGGGGGCGGTGGGGCTGGGGGGTGCGGTGGACCTCGCCATGGCCCTGTCGATTCCGGCGAGCCAGTTGGAGGCCGTCTCACTCCGCCGTACGGGCGTGGCTCAGACCGTCCTCGATCAGCTCCGGGATTCGGACAGCGCCCTGGATCTGGGGATCCGGATCAGCGGGACCCTACAGGGTCCGACGCTGGAGCCCGATGCCCTGGCTGCCGGAGAGCAGGTCGCCTCGTCGCCGAGGTAGCCTGCGGCCACGTCTCGTCCGGGGTCAGCTGCCTTTGGGCGGCCAGGGGACGAAGGCGCTGGTCCGCTCCACGTACTCCTCGTAGCCGGGTCGTGAGCTCTTGAGGTTCTCCTCGAGCATGGTCACGCCTGACACCTTGAGGAGGAGGAAGGTGATGAGCAGCGGGCCCACCACCGTCCAGTGCTGGCCGGCGCCCACGGCGAAAAGGTACAACCCCCACCAGAGGACGGTTTCCCCGAAGTAGTTGGGGTGACGGCTGTACCGCCAGAGTCCGGTGTCCAGGACTTTCCCTTGGTTGGTCGGATCGTTCTTGAAGCGCGCGAGCTGGCTGTCGGCGACGGCTTCGAAGGAGAGGCCCACGGCGAAGAAGAGAGCGCCGGCCACGTCCCAGGCTCCCAGGGGCACGTCGCTTACGATGGCCCCGAAGAGGGGCGCGGAGATGACCCAGAGAAGGCCGGCCTGAAGCCAGAAGATGCTGTACAAGCTCTGCCACCAGAAGGCATCGCCGCGACCCTCACGCATCTGCTGGTACCGCTTGTCCTCACCCTCCTTCCGATTCCGCACCAGGAGGTGGTAGGCCAGGCGCACCGACCACACGGCCACCAGGGTCACCACCACCTGTCCGCGGAGACCGAAGCTGCCGTCCACCAGCAGATAGGTGAGGGCCGCGATGAGGAAGCCCGGCCCCCAGAAGGGGTCGACGATGCTCGCATCCTCCAGCTTTACGCTCACGATCCACAGGAAGGTGAACGCCGAGAACACCAGGCAGAGGCCGGCGAAGGCGACGTGCCAGGGCACTGCGATCTCCAGGGGCACGGCGGGTCGCTCTACTTCTCGATGGGCACGCCGACGAGGTTGCCCCACTCGGTCCACGAGCCGTCGTAGTTGCGGACGTTGGGAAAGCCCATGAGGTGGTGAAGGACGAACCAGGTGTGACTGGATCGCTCGCCGATTCGGCAGTAGGCGATGATGTCCTGGTCTGGACTCAGCCCCTGCTCCTGGAGGTAGATTGCCTCGAGCTCATCGACGTTGCGGAAGGTTCCGTCGTCGTTGGCCGCCCGCTTCCAGGGCACATTGGCCGCGCCCGGAATGTGCCCGCCCCGGATCGCGCCCTCCTGCGGGTAGTCGGGCATGTGGAGAAGCTCACCGCTGTACTCCTGGGGCGATCGCACGTCCACCAGGCGACCGTCGGAGTCGATGTGGGCATGGACGTCACTGCGGAAGGCGCGGATCTTCGCGTCGTCGCGCTCGACGACCGGGTAGTCGGTCTTCGGCCGGTCGGGGACGTCGGTGGTCATGGGTCGACCCTCGTCCACCCACTTCTTCCGGCCGCCGTCAAGAAGGCGTACGTCGGGATGACCGAAGAGGGTGAAGACCCAGAGGGCGTAGGCCGCCCACCAGTTGAAGTTGTCGCCGTAGAAGACGACGGTGGTGTCTCTTCCGATCCCCTTGCTGGACATGAGTTCCGCGAACTTCTCCCCGTCCAGATAGTCCCGTGTCAGGGGGTCGTTCAGGTCCATGTGCCAGTCGACTTTCATGGCGCCGGGAATGTGCCCCGTGTCGTAGAGGAGCACGTCCTCGTCGGATTCCACGACCACCACGTCGGGGTCGTCCAGGTGGTCGGCGAGCCAGTCGGTGGACACGAGCTTCTCGCCGTGGGCGTACTGGCCGAACTTCGGATTCGAGTCGTTGGGGACGGACATGGTGCCTCCATATAGCGGTACGGGCAGTGGGGCTACCCTCTGAACCTGCGCGGGTTCGACCCCCTCTCCTGCCCGTGTGTCGCCCGTGCATCCCACGCTTCTGGCGGACGGTCCGTTGGGTATCCCTGGAACAGGCGAGGCCGGGGGTGTAGGCTGCAACCCATGAGTATTCCACCAGCGCTGGAAAAGGTCGTGCGCCGCTTCGCCCAGGCGCCCAAGGACCTCCGGGTCCAGGCCCTTCTCCAGTACGCCCGTAAGGTCCCGCCCCTGCCTCCTCACCTCGCCGACGATCGGTCGGCACTGGAGCAGGTCCACGAATGCCAGACCCCGTTCTTCCTCGCGACATCGGTGGAGAACGACGGGACGGTGCACCTCTTCTTCGACGCCCCGGTAGAGAGCCCCACCGTCCGGGGGTTCGCGGGGATCCTGTATGAGGGACTGGAGGGCGCCTCCGCCGACGAAGTCCTGGCCGTGCCCAACGACTTCTACGCCCCCATGGGCCTCGGCGAGGTGGTCTCTCCGCTCCGACTCAGGGGCATGGGTGCCATCCTCGCACGCATGAAGCGACAGGTCGCCGAGGCGACGGAGTCCTGATGTCCGGCACGCCGTGATGCGGGAGACGGCCAACGTCGAAGTCGTCGACCTCCTGGTCATCGGCGGCGGCATCGCCGGGGGCAGTTGCGCCCTACGGGCGGCCGACCGCGGCCTGAACGTCCTCACGGTGGTGAAGGCGTCCAACCCGCGGAACACTGCCACCGAGTGGGCCCAGGGCGGAATCGTTTCGGAGGGTGACGAGGACCCTCCCGAGCTCCTGGTTGAGGACATCCTCGAGGCCGGCGATCACATCGGGTGGCCGGAAGCGGCCGAGCAGCTCGCCACCATGGGGCCCGATCTGGTCATGGAACTCCTGGTGAACCGCCTGAGGGTCCCCTTCGACCGGGAGCCCAACGGCGACATGGCGAAAGGGGTAGAGGCGGCGCACTCCCGGAGCCGGATCCTCCATGTGGGTGACGCCACCGGGTACGCCATCCAGCAGAAGCTGACGGAGGCGCTCGAGGCCCACGAACGCATCGACGTCGTCACGGCCCACATGGCCGTCGACCTCATCACCCGCTCGCACCACGACCCCGACCCCTCCCGGGCCTACGCGCCCGACCGGGTGCTGGGCGCCTATGTCCTCGACGAGAACACCGGGGCGGTGAAGACCGTACTGGCCCGTTGCACCGTCCTCGCAACCGGTGGGCTCGGCCACATCTTCCTTCACACCACGAACCCGCCCTCGGCGACGGGTGACGGGGTGGCGATGGCGTTCCGTGCCGGCCTGCCCATCCGGAACCTGGAGTATGTCCAGTTCCATCCGTCGGCGTTCTTCTCCGCCCAGGGTGACCGCTTCCTCATTTCCGAGGCGGTTCGAGGTGAGGGAGCGTGGCTCCTGAACTCTCGAGGCGAGCGCTTCATGGAGCGCTACTCGCCCGATCAGTTGGAATTGGCCCCCAGGGACGAACTGGCCCGGGCGATCCACGAGGAGATGGCGGCGACGGGTCATCCCTGCGTCTACCTGGATCTGGCGAACCACCATCGTGAGGGGCTCGATATCGCAGAGCGCTTCCCACAGATCCATGCCTTCCTTCGGAGCCGTCATCTGGATCTCGCCTCGGATCCCATCCCGGTGGTCCCGGCGGCGCACTATTCGTGTGGTGGCGTCCTCGTCGATCTCGACGGCAAGGTGCCGGACGTGCGTGGGCTCTACGCCGTGGGGGAGGTGAGCTGCACCGGGCTACACGGGGCCAATCGCCTGGCCTCTACCTCTCTCCTCGAGGGGCTGGTCTGGGGATGGAAGGCGGGCGCGGCTTGCGTGGGAGACGTCGAGGCCGGCGCCTCCAAGGAGTTGGATCCGGTCTACGCTCGCATCCCTGCATGGGATTCGGCGGGGTCCGAGGACGAGGTCGACCCCGTCCTCTTCCAGCAGGACTGGAACTCCATCCGGTCCACGATGTGGAATTACGCCGGCATCGTACGCACGCGGAGGCGCCTCAAGCGGGCGTGTGACGACCTGGGCTATCTGGGTCACCGCATCGAACGGTTCTACCGATCGACGCGCCTCAGCCGCGAGCTACTGGAGTTGCGAAACGGCATCGTCGCCGCCCGGAGCGTAGCCGAGGCCGCCCGGCGAAACACGGTCAGCAGAGGGTGCCACTACCTCCGGGAATAGTCCCCTACCGGAGGTGTCGGAATGGAACGGGCGCCGGCGTGACGAACCGGACTCAGCCTCCCGTGCCAGCTTGCACGTAATTGATTTCCACCTCGGCATTCCCTGAGACCGACACCGTCTGCACGGCGGTTTCCGGATCGTAGCTTCCTGCGATGCCTTCCACCGGGAGAGCCTCTACGGTGTAGTCGCCCGAGAGGACCTGGAAGGTCTGGGATGACGTGACCGTCAGGCTGAATCCGTCTGGCCCGCTGATGATGACCGATGCGTTCATGGACTCGGGAAGTCCCGAGACCATGAGGTTCAGCGTGCCATCGACGCATTCGGGCCCCGTGCCCGACTCGCACACGACGAGATCGAGGGCGATGGGGTCGGTGCTACAAGCCAAAGCGCCGAGCAGGGCCGCGGACAGGGCGAAACGCCCGAGAGTTCTTCGTGTGGTTCCAGACATTGCGAGCTTCTCCATCGTCGCTGAGGACGCGGCCCCCCCTGGGCCCGCGGTCCGCTTTCGGACCTGCAGCGGCCGCGACGACGCCCCGATTCGGCCGGGCCGCGCGCGCACCTTCTGAGCCCCCTTTCAACAAGGGCGATGCCAGGCGGCCTGCCAGCTTCTCAAGCCGTTGCCCACTGGTGACTTGCAGCGACTGAGCGATTTCCCGCCGAGGTCTGCTACCGACCCCTCATCCGGTACATCTTGCCGGGAGGCGGTACGAGTAGTCGGCGAGGTCTGCCGAGCCCTCCGCCAACGGCTGGAGGTGCCGGTTGTTGAGGGGTTCGCGATCTTCTTCGTACGTTCACGATTCATCCCGACGCCGTGTCGGCGACCCAGACCGTACTCGACGGAGCTCCATGGCGAACCTGCAGGGCAACGACGAGGAGGGCGTCTCCCTCTTCCCCATGTTCAACATCCTGGCGTGCACCCTGGGCGTCATGGTCTTCGTCCTGGCCACGGTGGCGACGGTTTCACTTGGCGCCGACAAGGCGGTGGAGTACGTGAGTGACGAGGTCCCCGTGGAAGTCGGGGGGCCGCTGCAGGGGCGCGTACCCACCTGGATGACGTGGGATGGGAGCGAGTTGGCCCTTCTTCCCGGCGGCGAGAGCGTCACGTTCGAGACCGACCTCGCCCAAGTCTCCAACGACGATCTTCCCGATCACGTGTTCGACCGCATCGTCGGGACGGACATCGGCCGGGCGATCTCGGGCGTTTCGCTGGCGGAGAACCGATACGTGGTGCTTCTGGTCAGGCCGAGTGGATTCCGGACGCTGCCGAAGATCAGCAGCTACATCGAGCTGCTGGGGATCGCCGTCGTGCCCGAACCCATCGATCAGGACCTTCGCCGCATCCAGGTGCGCTGACGTGTATCGAAAGCCCCGCTACCGCGACCGCTCCGGCGAGCTGGACCTCGACTCCCTCATGGACATCCTGTCCTGCCTCGTCGGCGTCATGCTCTTCCTCGTCATCTACACGGTCCTGGAGCTCGGGTCTGCCTCATATGAGGCCAGGGTCCCCGTCGTACGGGCCATCCCCTCCGGGAGCGACCCGGTGGTCGTTCTGGCGGAGAGCGGCACCGTGCGCGCCGTCGACGTACGAGGCCCGCTCAGCCAGCTCCTGAGCGGCATCGAGATCGTGCCGGCCCGGGATGTGCCCATCTTCGTGGAGCAAGCAAACGCACGATCGGTATCCGACGGCTGGTTCGACTACTCCCTCAGCTACGACGGGCGGTTCGCTCAGTTCGGCGACGCGATGCGGACCCTATCCTTGGAGATCGAGGTGCGGCCGGGCGCTGTCGGTGACAGCCTGCATCAGCTTGACCGAAGCTCACGATATGCGACCCTCCTCGCCGACTTGGACCCGGATGAGCACTGGATCGCCTTCGAAGTCGACAGCGCCAGCGTTGTCGAGTTTCGGCGAGCCAGGGACCTGGCCATCGCCGACGGTTTTACCGTGCAATGGACGCCGATGGAGATCGACTTTCCCTTCACGCACGTCATCGCCGGGGGCTCGGTAACCGATCTACTACGTTCCAAGGACAGCCAGGGCGACACCAATGATTGAGCACCGCTCCTCGACCGTCGGCACGAATTCCGACCTGCAACCCACGGGTATCTGAATTGGACGATATGAAACCGGCCGGTGACGGCGCCGGCCAGCCGGCCCCCGCGACCCCGCCTACATCTTCGGGCCGGCCCGGGCCCACGACCCCGCCTTCCGGCCGGCCCGGGCCCGAGACCCCGCCGCCGCCGTCTGGCCAGCCGGGTCCTCCGAGTTCGGCGCTTCCACCGAGCCAACCGGGTCCGGGAACGCCTCGTCGCAAGGCCCGTTCGTCGGCGTCTCGAGGCAGCGAAGCCATCATTCCGTTCTTCGCGGCTCTCGTTCTGGCTATCGCCCTCCAACAGCTCCTCAACTCGACGATCCCGGTGGATTCGTACGTCTACCGGCTGTTCCGACCCGCCGGTGGCTGGGTCATGGGCGTCGTACCGGGGCTGATCTTCTTCGTCTTCGTATGGACTGCCGCCGAGTTGACCCTGAAACTCCGCGTGGCCCTCACCAACGAAAAGGACCTCGAGCGGTCGGAGGTGAAGCAGCTTCCCACGATGGTGGCGCATGAACCCACCCGGGCTACGCTCCACCGTCTGCGGGCGTGGGATCGAGGCCTGTTGGCCCGCCCGGTGGGTCGGCGCATGCTCTGGCTTCTCCGACATCTGGACACGGTGGATGCCCGGCGTGCCCACGAGCTCGTCCGCCACCAGGCCGATCTCGACGCCGACTCCGCGGCATCCGGCTACCGTGCTGTAAAGCTCTTCATTTGGGCCATGCCCATTCTCGGCTTCATCGGCACGGTCCTCGGAATCAGCCTGGCGGTGGGTGGCTTCTCCGAGTTCCTCACCACCAACGTGAGCATCGACGAGATCGACGCAGTCACGTCGGAGTTGGGTGAGGTCGCTTCCGGCCTCTCCTTCGCCTTCGACACGACCCTGCTCGGCCTCCTCGCCGGACTCGTAGCCAACGTCTTCGCGTCGGTCGTCCAGGGACGGGAGGAGCGCTTCATCACCGGAGTGGAAGAGCTCGGCCTCCAGGTGATGTCCGAGGCGCCGTCGGAGCGGGCGTTCAACCTCGAGGAGCCCACCGCGCCGGCCACGGACCACTCCGCCGAGATCGACGCCATCGTCCGGGGACACCTGGATGAGCTGTCAGCGGAGATGGACCAATTCACCTACACCGTCCGGCGGGGTCTCCAAAGCCTCAACGAGGCGTCCGCTCGCATCAGCCGAGGCATGGAGAGCTCGATCGAGTCGGTGAACGAGACCATGGAAGGGCTCGGCGACCACGTCCGGGGGACCACCGACCGTCTGGCCAAGAACATGCAAGCCATCGAGGAGGCGAATCACCGTCTCGCGACGACGTTGTCGGCCCTCACGCCCGTACTCGACCAACTGGCGGGACCCATGGAGGTGCGCCTCATGCCCAGGGCCATCACGCCTCCGCCACCCGCTCCTCCATCTCAGACACCCGCCCCGCATGCACCAAGTACCGAGGGCGGCCCACCGGTCAGCTCCGCCCACGACGACGAGGGCGGCCAGCCGACCTAGGAGCGAGAGCCAGGACCCGTCTTGCCCGAAGTAGCATTGCCGTTCCGCCGCCTGGCGGCTGTGCTCCTCGCATGTCCGGTGGCCATTTCCGTCCAACTGGCCCAGGGGAGGTGTACGTCGAGACCTCGACGCGGCAGTCCCCGCCGAGCTCACCCCGCCGCCTCGCATGGAGGCCATGCTTCCCGCCGTGGTCGCCGGCGCCCCGACGGCCCTCGCCGTCTTCGTCGCCAAGGGGTTGAAGGACGAGGCCACCAGCTCGTCCGGCGGGGAGTTAGGTTCGAATCTCCCAGTAGGTCTCGATCTCCACGGCCATCCCACCGGGGAGTGATCCCATGCCTACCGCGGCGCGGGTGCCCTTGCCGGCCTCCTCTCCGAAGACCTGCACCATGAGGTCGCTGAAGCCGTTGATGACCTGCGGATGTTCGGTGAAGTCCGGCGAGGCGTTCACCATGCCGAAGGTCCGCACCAGACGCACTACCCGGTTCAGCGAGCCGATGTTGGTGCGGAGAGTGGCCAGGATGCGGGTGCCCACGTACTCCGCCGCTTCTCGACCCTGCTCGAGGGTGAAGTCGTCGCCGACCTTGCCGCGGTACCTCGCCGAGCCGTCCGGCATACGAGGGGTGTGACCGGCGACGTAGAGGACGTTGCCCACCGTCACCGTCGGGACGTAGGTCGCCACCGGGGCCGTCGCTGGAGCGAGCTCGATGCCGAGTTCTCGCAAACGGGCCTCGGGACTCACCTGAGGTCCTGGCGGCGTCGTTGTCGTGAGGGCTGAGGCCTGGTTCGGTCTGGAGAGCCCGAGTGCCGTGCCCCCCAGGGCAGCGGCGGCTGCGCCTCCCACGGCCACCCGCGCCGCACCCTCGACGAAGTCACGCCTGCTCGTCTTGTCCTCCATGCTCGCTCCTTTGGTTCCGTGGGGTCCAGCGATAGTACCGCCTCGACTTTGCCCGTGCAGTCCGAGCGCGTTAGCGTGGCGCCTTCTGTACGGCCTCCCAGACGAGGATCACGAAGCTTGGGCGAAAGCCACACCTACATCGACGTCGTGATCCACGGTGAGGATCGCACCTTCGATCTCACGACCCAGCCGACGCTCAGTATCGGTCGGAACCCCCAGTCGACGGTGGTTCTCGATGATGACCCCATGGTGTCACGCAAGCATGCGCTGGTCCAGCGGGGGAGCTCGGGCGAGTTCTACCTGTCGGACCTCGGAAGCCGAAACGGGACCCGCTGCAACGGCCTCCCCGTCACCTCACCCGTGGCGCTGAACGACGGAGACGCGTTCACCATCGGTAGTCACCGATTCGTCTTCCACAACGTGGTGGACCCGGAAGCCCCGGATGACGCCGAGCAGGACCCGACGGACGTCCTCGTCGTCGAACAGATGATCACGATCCTGGTCCTGGATATCCGCAACTATACCGTCCTCGCCCGGGAGCTCGGTGAGGCACGGGTGACCGAAGTCATGAATGAACTCTTCCATCGGTCCGGGGAGCTGCTCAAGCGCAACGGGAGCTGGGCGCAGAAGTACATCGGGGATGCGGTCATGGCCTTCTGGGTCCACGGCGAGACACCTGGGACCCCCCGGGAGATCGGACTGCTCTTCCGATCGCTGGTGGAGTTGGGCGAGGTGATCGCCGACCTGAACGCCTCCCACGACCTGCCATGGCCGCTGGCCTTTGGAGCGGGCATCAACTCCGGTGTCGCCGTTACCGGCAACATGGGAAGCGCCGCGCTTTCCGATCACACCGCCATGGGCGACGCGGTGAACAAGGCGTTCCGCCTGGAGTCGGCCTCCAAGGAGATCGGCATCGAAGTGGTGGTGGGCCGGGCGACCTACGAGCTCCTGGAGTTGTCCGACGACGTGGCCGGGTTGTTTTCGGCCCACTCCGTCGAGCTCAAGGGCTACGACGAGCCCGAGCGTGTCCAGGCTCTCCGTGCGGGAGCTCTCGAAACCGTGGCGCGAGCCTTGGAGGCATGAGGTGACGATGCGCATCACGGTCTGCGGACGGACCCACCGCGGCGTCCGCCGGACGGAGAACCAGGACGGATACCTCGTCCTCGACCTGGCGAACCCGACGTCGCTCCTCGTGCCCGACGGCGATGGCAGCTCCCCCGACCATGGGTCCCTCGAGTTCGATCTAGGTGCCGAAGGGGCGGTGCTCCTCGTAGCAGACGGGATGGGAGGGAGGGCCGGTGGAGCCCGGGCGAGCGCCCTCGCCATCGAGTCCGTGTGCGACGCCATGCTCTCCGCCGACGGCGACGCCGGGAGCCCTGCGGACTTCGCCCGGCGTCTCCGGACGTCCCTGGAGCGCGCCAACGCGGCCATCCACGAAGGGGGGCGCACGGGCCCCCATGCGGGGATGGGATCCACAGCCACCCTCGCCGGCCTCCTGGGCGACAGTGTCTACGTCGCCCAGGTGGGCGACTCCCGAGCGTATCTCGTGCGCCACCGCCGAGCCGGCCGCCTTACCCGCGATCAGTCTCTGGTACAGGATCTCATCGACGCCGGCGTCCTCGAAGAAGGAGATACCCGCGGCGTGGCCAGGAACATGATCCTGCAGGCTCTCGGGCCGACGCCGTCGGTGGACCCGGCAGTCACGTACCACGAGCTGCGGCAGGGAGACGTGCTGCTTCTCTGCTCCGACGGGCTGTCGGGGGTAGTCAACGACGACGAGATCCAGTCGGCGGTGGGTGAGGCCGCCGACTGCGCGTCCCTGTGCGGGAGCTTGGTCGATCTCGCCAATGAGCGCGGCGGTCCGGACAACATCACGGTGGTGGCCGCCAAGGTCGACGGCCTGCCCGAGCCCGCTGACGGCGACGGAGTCTCGCGGAAGACGTACCAGGAGCCGGCCTGAAGCCAGGGCCAGGCCCTTCGCTCGACCCGCGGGACACTCGCAGGACCATGCTCCGGGCCCTACTGTACTGTCCTCGACAAGCCGTCCAGCTTCGACGTCGAGCCTCGTTCTCGCGTCGATCGAAGAGGGAAACGACGTCCTGTGGCCGACCCTGCCTACGAGGTGGCGCAGCATAGCTACGCACGCTGTGTGCGTCACCCCGAGTTCTTCGCCATTCTCTACGATGCGCTGCTGGCGAGCGATCCCCGGATCCCTCCCATGTTCGAGAACACGGCGTTTCCCAGGCAACACAAGCTCCTCCAGCACGGCCTGGGTCTCATTCTGAGCTATGCGAAGCGCCCGGACGACGCGCTCCTCGAGCGTATCGCCGCGCGACACAGCCGTGAGGGCCTCGACGTCCCGCCCGAACTCTACGACCACTTCGTTTCCAGTCTCATGAAGGCGGTGGAGCAGACGGATCCACGGTTCGACGCCGACGTGAGGGTCGCCTGGATGGAGGCCGCCGCTCCAGGGCTCGACTTCATGAAGTCCCGATACCGACCGTGAACGAGAAGGCGCAGTGCGGACGGTGCGGCGCGCCGGTGGAGGTCGGGGCCTTGTTCTGCGGCCGATGCGGCGTCGATGTCACGGTGGCGCAGGATGACGACGCCACGGTAGCCATGACCACCGGTGGTACGCCGGTCTCGTCCGGAGACTCTGGCGTCACCCTCAGGACCCGGCTGCGCGAGGCGACCCTGGGAGAGTACGAGATCCTAGACGAGTTGGGCCGAGGTGGGATGGCAACGGTGTTCCGGGCCCACGACATCTCTCTCGACCGCAAAGTCGCGATCAAGGTCATGGCACCGCATCTCCTGGAAGGAGAGGGGATGGCGGAGCGATTCAAGCTCGAGGCCCGCACCGCTGCGCAGCTCTCCCACCCCCATATCATCCCGATCTACGCGGTGAAGGAGTCGGCCTCCACCCTCTTCTTCGTCATGAAGTACGTGGACGGGCGTGCCCTGGACGAGATCATCGCCCGGACCGGCCAGCTGCCCATCGCCATGGTGAAGGACATCCTCATCAAGGTGGGGAGCGCACTGGGCTACGCCCATCGGCGCGGCGTCGTCCATCGCGACGTCAAACCGGGCAACATCATGATCGATGAGGAAGGCATCCCCATCGTCGCCGACTTCGGCATTGCCAAGCTGATGTCGGGGGCGACGGGCCTGACGGTTACGGGGACGACGATCGGGACCCCGTCGTATATGAGCCCCGAGCAATGCGAAGCCAAAGAGGTCACGGGAGCCTCGGATCAATACTCGCTTGGGATCGTCGCCTTCCAGATGCTCACGGGACGCCTGCCCTACGAGGGCGACAGCGCCGTGACCGTCATGTACAAACACTGTCACGAAGAACTTCCTCCCCTCGCCGACTACCGGCCGGATTGTCCCCCGGACCTCGTCGACACGGTGGCCCGCATGGTAGCCAAGGATCCCGCCGAACGGTGGCCGTCCATGCAGGCGGCCATCCAGAAGCTCAGCGTCTCCAGCAGCAGCGAGGCGTATCTCGATCCGATCAGGAAGGAACTGGTCAAGGCCGCCAAAGAGGGCGATTTCGAGCGCCTCGCTGAGCTTAGCACAGGGGGGCGAGCCGCCGCCGATTCCACGCCCGCCGAGGACGCGACGGAACTACTTTCCGCGGAGGGTGGAGGTGGACGGCGGCTCCGGTCCGTCGCGGCCGTCGTGCTCCTACTCGGTGCCGCGGGATCCGTCGCGGTACTCCAGCCGTGGTCGTCAGGGGAGTCGCCCGCGGTAGACGCCCGGGCGGGGACGGGCCCCGACGGTGGGGGCGGTCTGGACGACGGGGAGGCGGGGCGGGAAGGCATACCGAGGGAGGCGCAGCTGTCTGGCGAGGTGGACAGTGCCGCCACCGGAGCCCCCACGGAGCCCGACACGGGACTGCCCGCGGCCGGTGAGGCCGCGGCGGGCGGCGTCGGCAACACCCCGCAAGGGGGCGATCCCCCGGAGGGGGGCGCGACGACGCCTGCCGCGCGGATCGTCGTGGCCGATGTTCGCGTCTCGGGGCCGACGGCCCTCGCGGTGGGTGAAACGGCGGCGTTCGCAGCTACCGCGCTGGACCAAGGGGGGGACCGCATCCCCGAGAGTACGGTGGAGAGCTGCGAAACCCTCGGTTGGTCCGAGTGCGGCGTCCGATGGACGTCCGAGAACCCGGACGTTCTGTCCGTGTCGTCCGATGGTGCTGCCACCGCTCTCTCTACAGGAACCGCCACGCTGGCGGCGACCATCGGGACCGAAGTCGGTCGATGGTTGGTGGATGTATCGGTTCCCACCGCAACGGCCGTCAGGGTGAGCCCGGCGTCGCTCCGGATGATGGTGGGTGCGCGGGAAAGGGTCCAAGCCACGGGCGTGGACCCGGCGGGTGCCGAAGTGGGCGGGCAGCCGCCGCGATGGACGTCGTCGGATTCTTCCGTGGCGCGGGTGAATCCCGGAGGCCAGGTCGAGGGTGTCCGTCCCGGTCGGGCGTCGCTCCTCGCCAGCTTGGACGGCGCCAGCGCTTCCATCGAAGTCGTCGTCTTCGAAGCCGCCGAGACGGGCGTCCCTCGGGTGGTGGCGGCGTTTGCCGATGCTCTGGCGCGTGAGGACCTCGCCGCAGCCAAGTTGCTCTTTCCAGCCATGACGGAGGAAGCGGAGCAGCGTTTCAACGACCTCTTCGCGGCAGTCCGAATGAGGGAGGTGCGACTCGATATCGAAGCCATGACTCCCTCTGGGGAGACGGTGGCCGCCGTGCTTAGAGGCGTCTACCTCCTGGAGGATCCCCGCGCAGGATCACAGGAGTTGGACGTCGTGCTGGATGCCGCGTTTGCCCTGTCGCCCGGTGGCGAATGGCAGATCACCCGATGGGACCAGTTGGACGGCGACTGACCGCTGTCGGCCCGGCGATCTAGAAGGGGAAGTCCAGACCTACCGTCCAGATGAAATCGGGCTGGAGGCCCACGTCTTTGAGAGGGAAGATCCCGTTGATGACAAGGACCGTACCTCCGCGCACGGTGAACTTACCTCCCAAGGACGCTCGCAGGATGTTGCCGTCTATGTTGGGGATGTTGGTCGCGGGGAACTGGCGGACGAAGGGGTTCTGAAGGTTGATGCTCTCCGGGAGTTCGAACGGGTTGGTGCCCACCTTCAACTCGCCCTCTACACCGACGGCGAGTGTCGCCCACTCGGTCAAGAAGTTGTCGAACGCGGTCTGCACGACGACAGCGTCTCTCTGAAGCTCTCCATTGCGAGCGGCGTAGCCGACGTTGAGGTGAGGCGAGAAGCTGCCGAGCTGGGCCGAGTAGAGTGCCATGGCCCGGATCTGGGATGCGCCCGTTCCGAGAAGGTTCTCTTCATCTCCGGTGGGCAACCGGATCTCTGCGAGGAGGGCCGCACCCATGGTCGCACTCTGACCAAGGTTGACCTTCACGCGACCGGCGATGTCGCCGATCCCCGAAGCGGATCCCTCCATCGTCGCGACGGCCCCCAGGACCGGGTCGGTGGCGTCGCCGCCGAACCTGTGGATGGCCGTGTTGCCGAAGGGGAGGATCTGTGCCTCGGTTCGCCCGCTCACCTCCGTTCTGACGAAGGGGAGGGCCACACCGATGTCGATGAAGTCCGTGACCCCGGCGGTGAGGGCGATCGTGCCGACCACGACGTTGACGTTCATGGCCAACTGCAAGGTCATGATGTCGTTCTCGAACTCAGGATCGCCGAGAGAACCCGTCGGCTCATTGTCTTCGTGTTTGAAGTTGAGTTGGATGGCGTCGAGTGGGACTCCGTTGAGGGAGGTGAAGTCGACGCCGGTGACGCTGGCGCCGAGGAAGAAGCGTCCGCGCCCGAGTGTCTGGGTCCGCTCGCCGAAGATGGGTCCGGCAGAGGTCGACGTGCGCACCGGTACGCCGCCGACGAAGCTGAAGGTCGCTCCACTGGAGGTGGCGCTCAGGGGTACGCTCAACGTGGCGTTGCCGATGGCGTCGGTGACGAACGAGATAACGGCGTCGTTGCCCTCGGCCAGGGCGGGAATGAAGTGGTCGCCGTGGATGTTGTTCAGATCGAGGCACAGCGTCGTGCCGCAGTCCCCGAACGTGAAGAGCTCCTGCTCGATACGATCCCTGAGTCCCGTGGCCTGAGCCTCGAGGACGGGGGGGATCACGCAGGCCAGCGAGGCGACCGCGAAAAGGACACATCCCGCGGTAGCGCAGCGTCGACCGAGCATCCGCTCCTCCTGAGTTCGTGATGGGTGGGCGAACCTAAGCCGTTCACCGTTCGACGAGCAATCTCTCGCTTGCCCGGAGGCGGTGGGGACCCGTACCGTCATGATTCACCGTACCTGCCACCCGAATCGAGGTACGCCCGTGCGCGTCCCTGAGCTCGCGAAGCCCCTCGAGCGAACCGCTGTCCTCGTCATGGCGATCGCGCTGAGTGCGGCGTGTGGTGAGTCGGTCACGCAGGTCGGACCCGACGACGTCACGGCTCTGCGGATAACCCCCGATAGCGTGACGGTCGGCGTGGGGCGGTCCATCGAGTTGCAGGCGCTGCCCCTCGACGCCGGTGGCGCCTTCCTCCCTCGACAGACGGTGGTCTGGTCAAGCTCCATCCCCGGTGTCGCCGCCGTGGACTCGGCCGGCGTCGTCACGGGGGTGGGCCCGGGCGTGGTCGAGGTGACGGCGACGTCGGGCTCGGTGTCGGGGATGGCCGTGGTGGAGGTGCGCCAGCCGCCCGTACTCCAACTTTCGGCCGACACGGTGAGCTTCACCGCTTCGACCATCGGGCTCAATCCGCCGCCCGACTCGGTTCTCGTCACCAATGGCGGAGAGATCGATCTGACAGGCCTGGCGATCGATTCCATTTCCTATGGACCAGGGGCACAGGGCTGGATCTCCGGCCTCTTCCGATCGCCGACGGCGCCGACGGCGCTGATCATCGAGGCGCGGACGACGGCCATCGGGGTGGTGGGGGATTACGAAGCCTCCGTCTGGGTCTCAGCGTTCGAAGCCGACGGTAGCCCGGCTCGCGTCACCGTCCTTCTCACCCTCAACTCCGATCCGCCGCTTCTGGTGCCTACGGTCATCGCCGTGGCGTCCGGGGACCTTCAGACCCAGGTCACGGGCCTGAACCTGCCCATCGCGCCCACCGTCACCGTCCTCGATCAGTTCGGCCAGCCTCTGCGCGGGGCGGTGGTCGACTTCGTGCCGTCGGGGAGTGGGGTGGTCGGAGCTTCCTCCGCGGTGACCAATGCCAGCGGGCTGGCGACCACTACGTGGACCGTCGATGTCGGCGGGACCGTGCTCCAGGACGACGGGACCTACCCCAACACCCTCACTGCGGAAGTACAGGGCACGGCGTTGTCGGTGATGCTGTCCGCCTCCGCGATCTACTCGTACACCTCGCACGTGAATCCGGTGCTCTGCGTGGGCTGCCACGCCGGCGTGCCCCCCGCCGCGGGGCTCTCCCTGGACGGGGACGCCGCCTCGGACTACGACGAGCTCGTACTGGAGGCACCGACGTGCGACGACGACGGTACGGCGCTCCCGGCGAGTTATCGCCGCGTTTCCACGGCGGGCGGAGTGCAGGCGGCGGACGATCTCAGCATTCTGCTCCGGTACTTGGATCCGGCGCTCTCGGTTATTGGCGCCTGCGATTTCGGTGCCCATCCCAAGCCCCTGACGGCTGACCAGCTCGAGGTCGTCCGGGCGTGGATCCGGAACGGCGCTCCCAACAACTAGGGACGCTCCAAGGACCTCGTTGGCACCGCCTCGATCTCCGTGCAGGCCACGATGAGTATACCCGTCATGGCGTGAGTTCCGGAAGCCCGGGTGATGAGGAGGCCGGATCGTGTCGTTGATCGTTGGATGACGACCCTGTATGATACATAAATACGTCATCGAGTTCAAAAAATAGGGAAAATGATGCAAAAACGCATCACAGAATTGCCTGATCCCGAGATCGTGGCCGAAGTGGGCAACCGGCTGAGCGCGGCCCGGAAGAGTCGCGGACTTACGCAGGCCGAGGCGGCGGAGCGGGCAGGTCTCGATCGGATGACCGTCTCCCGCGCCGAGCGGGGCGATAACCCCACTCTTCTCACAGTCGTGCGCCTCCTCAGGGTGTATGGGCGCCTCGACGCCCTCGATGCTTTCCTCCCCCAGGCCGAGGTCAGTCCTCTCGAGTTGATCCGTGCCGGCCGAGGGCGGCGCGGTGGCTGAACCCAAGGCCTTTGCTGAGGTCATCCTCTGGGGGCGCACCCTCGGTGGCGTGGTCGAACTCGACGATGGAGCCATCGTCTTCGAGTACGACCCCGACTTCCGGACGTCGGGTCTCGAGGTCTCGCCGGTGCACCTGCCGCTCTCCACGCGCGGGCCGATACGGTTCGAGGAGCTACGGAGGATGCCGGCTTTCCGGGGCCTTCCCGGCCTCCTCGCAGACGCCCTTCCCGACGCTTTCGGCACGACGGTCATTCGAGCGTATTTCACGGCTCGCGGCGAGGTCGAGAAGGCTTTCTCTCCGGTCCAGCACCTGCTCTATGTCGGGGACCGAGCCATGGGAGCACTTCGATTCCAGCCGGCCGAGCAGCTTCCCCATCGGGCCGCGGAGGCGGAGGCGCTCGAGGTGGCGGCCCTGGTGGCCGACGCCCGCCGGATCATCTCCGGTGACGCCGACGTGGCCATCCCCGAACTCTTTCGTATCGGCTCCTCGGCTGGTGGCATGCGACCCAAAGCGGTGGTGCTCTTCGATCCCGGGAGGCGGGAGGTACGCTCCGCCTTCGCCGAGCCGTCGGACGATGACGTCCACGCCATCCTCAAGTTCGATGGTGTAGGAGGTGGTCACACCGGGACCCTCGGTGAACCAGAGCCGTTCAACCGGATCGAGGCGACCTACGCCCGCCTGGCGAAGGACGCCGGCCTGCACGTCGTGACCATCGACGTGTTGGAGAGCGAGCAAGGGCACGCCCACCTGGTGATCCCGCGCTTCGACCGGACGGCGGACGGCGGACTCCACCAACACACTCTCGGAGGCCTCCTTCATGTGGACTACGATACCCCCGGCGCCAGCAGCTACGAGGAGTACCTGAGAACCATGCTGAAGCTCGAGATGCCGCCGGCCGCCGTCGTCGAGGGCTTTCGTCGCATGGTCTTCAACGTGCTCTCCGTGAACCAGGACGACCACGTGAAGAACCTCTCCTTCCAGATGGACCGGCGAGGGACGTGGTCTCCCACGCCGGCCTATGATCTGACCTTCGCTCACGGGCAGGGCTTCACCTCCGCCCACCAGATGAGGGTCAACGGCAAGCGCGCCTGGATCGAGCGACAGGACCTACTCGAGGTCGCCCGCACGTTCGGCATCCGGAACCCCGACAGGGTCATCGACGAGATCGCCGAGGTCCTGAGCCGGTGGGACGACTATGCGAAGGCACAGGACGTCCCCGCGGAGGCGCGTCGGCGTGTGGGCCAAGCGCTCGAGGCGCGGAGGGCCGAAGTCGGCTGACCCGGCGAGGCCCCCATGGCGGTGGCCTCTGCCCGACCGCTGACCCCTCTAGAAGGGTGATCGGAAAGGGGAGCGGGCCGCGTTGTGGATGCCACGGCTCCAACCGGTAGGCGGCGCTTCGAAGGCATAGCCGTCGCTACGAGGAGCGCCAACGACGCGGGTGGGGCCGTGCCACCACAACCCACGACCGGCTAAGATCTTGTCTGCCTTGCTGTTGGGTGTAGGGCGACCAACCTCCGGTCGGTGCCCGCGCGGTTGATCCATCGTCTCTCCTCGTCAGACCACGGCCTACGGCCGCGGTGCCCGCTACGGCTACGCCTCCTCGTCGATCCTCGCCTGAACACGCGCAAGCGCCGGGTACCCTCTGGGTGGCGCGGCCCACTCCCCTTTCCGATCACCCTTCTAGTCCCCTGGAGGCGTGGAGTCAGGGTGGAGAACGCCCTCGCGCTGCAGAAACCCCACCACCTCGCCCCGGATCTCAGGCCAGACTCTGGCGCAGTCATTGTGCCCACAGGCGATTCGAGTCACGTCGAGTCCGGGACGAACGGCTGCAATCCGCTCGGCGTGTCGGTAGGGGAGGACCTCGTCCTCGAGTCCGTGCATGAGGAGAACCGGGCCTTCGTACTCCCGGACCGCGGCGACGTTGTCGAAGCGGTCCCGGACCAGAAAGCCGGGCACGAGCATGGAGCGCGCCACGTCCGCGATGGAGCTGAAGGTGGACTGGAGCACGAGGGCGGATACGGGTCGGTCCCGGGTCAGGTCGGACGCGGCTCCTCCTCCCATGGAGCGCCCGTAGGCGACGATTCGTGCGCCGTCCACGCCGGGGCGCGAGGCCAGGGAATCGTAGGCCGCCTGGAAGGTGGCGCGGATGGTCGTTCGGCTCGGCTTGCCCGTGGAGAAGCCGTAGCCGGGGAACTCCACTGCCAGCGCGGTCACGCCGCTTCGCGCCAGATCCGACATCTCCGGCGCCCAGTGATCGATGAGCTCACCGTTGCCGTGGGCGTAGATGATGGCTGGATGAGGTCCGGGCCCCGACGCCCCGAAGAGCCAGGCCTCCACACGCCCGAACTCCGTTCCGATCCAGAGCTGTTCCGCGTCGTCCGGAGACGTCGGGCTGCTCCGGGGTACGGTGGCGAAGGCTCCGGGAAAGGCGATCCACCTCTGGACGAAGAAGACCAGCGCACCGAAGCCCACGGCAGAGAGCGCCAGGACGCGCAGGACCGGAATGAATCGGGTGAGCCACGGTTCCATGGATATCTCCCGTTGGATGCCTTCCATGTACGACGAAGCCCTCGCCGGAGCAAACCGGCGAGGGCCTCGGAATCGGCTCGGTGTCTAACCGGGCGCGGTAGCCTCGGTCAGGGGGCGGCGGCGGTGGCGAGCTGGGGCTCGACGGCTTCCGATGCCTCACCTTCGAGGGGAGTGTCGCCTTCTACCGTACCATCCGCTTCCGGAGCAGCGCCCGAGACGGGTGCGGCCTTCTGCCACTTCTTCCGGTTGGTCGCCGTGGCATCGGCCCCGTGGGGGATGGCAGGCTTGATGAAGCGCTTGCCCATCACCTCGAGCTGGGCAAGCTCGAGCTCACCCAACTGGGGGTAGCGGTGCGCCATGAAATCCATTGTATCGGCAAGCCATTCGGTCCGATCGTCCATGTGGGCTTCGAGGACTTCACAGCGAATGACGTGGCTGAAGAGCTCGTCGCGAGCTCGGTCGAGTAGGGTGGTCTTGTGCTTGGAACCCATACGTCTCCTTGGGTGGGGAAAGGGATGCTCGGGGCCGTTCAGGCCCTAGGTACTATCGCGGATGTTGTTAATTTGTAAAGGGTTACGCTCCTGGAGGGTCGCCCGAACGGAGACCGTGAGGCTCAGAATCGGAGCCCTGCGGTGACGGAGATGACGACCCAGGTGTACGTCACGTCGGCGGTAAAGGGCCCAATGCGGGTGTAGAGCACGGGCTGTGCGAAGGGCAGCACCGGCGAGAGCTCCGCCGCCCATCCCAGGCGTTCGTCGTAGCCGTAGACCAGTCCCGTTCGAAAGCCCACCATGGCCATGGCCGGCCCCTCGTCGGTGCTTACCCACGTCCGCTCGAGGCCCACGGAAATGGCCCGCGGCCCGTGGGTCGTCCGGAACGTGGCGGCGTACCAGCCGTGGTAGACGACGCCGAGGGCCCGGTCGTTCTGCCAGCCGTCGTCCTCCCGATTGAGATGGGTCGTCCACATGCCCCAAACGACGCGATCCTCGTGCGACGGGAGGGAGCCCAGGTTGTACCATCGACGGGCTTCTGCCTCCTCGCGGCCACCCGGGCCAAACGACGCGTTCCACCTGATGGACGCGCTCGTCCCGATGGAAGGGTCCGCTGCGGTGGATTGGCCCGGGGCGAGGGACTTGCCCGACTCGATGGACTTGCCCGACTCGTGGCACGGGCCCGACTCGATGCACTGGCCCGGGGGGAGGGACTGGACCGACTGCCCGAGGGCGAGCGGAGGCGACACCCCCAGTGAGAGGGCCGCGGCACCGACCGCTAGAAGACGACGATTCATAGACGTTCTGTACCAGCCCATCCTCCTGCTTGGTTCCCCCGGTCCTGCGGACGATAACTTGGCACTCCCATCGTGGATTTCGAGGAGGCACCCATGCGCGCATGGCGGCTGAACAGGACCGGAGGGCCGGACGCCCTGAGGCTCGAGGAAGTGGCTGATCCCGAGCCGGGCCCGGGAGAGGTCGCGGTGCGCGTCCGTGCCATCGGCATCAACTACGCCGAGATCCTCTCACGACGAGGCCTGTACGGGTGGGCCCCGAAGCGACCCTACGTGCCGGGGATGGAGGTCTCCGGGACCATCGACGGGGTCGGGGCGGGCGTCGACCCCGCACGGCGGGGCGAGATGGTGCTTTGTGGGATGAAGTACGGCGGATACGCCGAGCGCGTCGTCGTACCGGCGGCCAGGGCACTGCCCACCCTGCCCGACTACACGCTGGAGGAGAACGCGGCCTACGGCGTGAACTTCATGACCGCGTGGGTGGCCCTCGTGGAGATGGCCCGCCTTCGTCCCACCGATCGAGTGGGCATCACCGCAGCCGCTGGAGGCGTCGGAACGGCGGCGGTCCAGATCGCCACGGCCCACGGATGTCAGGTCGTGGGCATGGTGGGCAGCGACGAGAAGCAGGAGCTGGTCAGGAGCCTGGGGGCGCTCGCCGCGGTGAACTACCGCGCGCCCGGTTTCGCCGATCGCCTAGGGGAGGCCGCTCCGGAGGGTCGGTTGGACGTCGTTCTCGAGGTCGTCGGTGGAGACGTGTACCGTAGCTGTGTCGACCGTCTCGACAACTTCGGAAGGGTGGTGGTAGCGGGGTACGCCCAGCTCGACTACGCCTGGTGGAATCCCTGGTCCTGGTGGACAGCGTGGAGGGACGCACCGCGGATGTCCGTGACCGATGCGGCCGAGGGATCCATCGGGCTCCTGGCCACCCACATCGGCTACCTCCTACCCGACGAGGCGCGCCTCCTCTCCATCTGGAAGGCTCTGACCGCCTTCACCGTCGAGCACGATCTTCGCCCCGTCGTCGGGAGGACCTTCGCGTTCGAGGAGCTGCCCGAGGCCCATCGCTTCATGGAGTCGCGCCGGAGCGTGGGCAAGCTGCTCGTACGCGTGTCGTAGCGTCCCGACCTCATGCTTCGCCGCCAGCGGGCGCGTACCCTTTCCCACCGAGGAAGAGGTCCGTGGAGTCCAGTGCGTCGCCGGACAGGACGTTGGCCCTCCCCACCACGCTCTCGTCCCAGCTTCTCCGGTGGACGATGTTGTAACCCCGAGCCATGAAGCCCATCTGCCTCTTCACTCGGCGCAGGTTCTCGCGGTACCCGGGGGCTTCGACGAAGAGGTTGGCGAAAACCCGATGCCCACGACGTGGGGCGCCGCGTGAGCCCGGATAGTCGGCGAAGCAGACGCGTGAGCGGGGACTTCGTCTGGCGTACCGCAACTTCCGCTCGCCGCTTCCCGACAGGCAGAACACGACTCGGTCCCTGAGCTCCCCGAACGTCGCCCAGCCTCCGGCTCGGGCGCCCCGCACCAGGTCCTCTCGACCACCGATGACGTCTCCGGGCCGGTAGATGCGAGCCGCACCGAAGGTGTCGGAGAGGAGGTCGTCGATGGCCTCGGCGAATCCGTCATGTGAGAGGGGCGCGTTCTTCAGGTCGAGGTGCAGCGTGAGGACCGGGTGGTTCGCATTGGACGGACGATCGGCCCACGTCCGGATGACATCCAGCACATCGGTGAGGGCAGGCCCGTCGTCGTTCACACCGTGCTTCACCGTCCAACGGAATCGATACTCCTCCTGGACGAGATCCAACTCCAGGGCCGGACACGGTTCTGACAGCCCACCCGTGCCGGAGAGCTGGTGCTCGATGGACTCGGCCCACGGTACGTGCCGGAGCCGATCGATGGAGTTGTGGGACCCCTTGAAGGCGACGTCGTCGTAGCGGAGGTGTTCAATGTCCGGCATCGCGTTGCCCCCCTCTCGCAAGGTTCGTAAGCTCCGGCTCGCCACCCGCTACGGAGAGACAGTACGTGCCCGCTTCGCCCCAGGGCTTTCGACTCGCGCCGAGCCGCGTATTCACTGCGAGGCCAGCGCACCTCGGGTTGGCCTTCGCATGTCTCACGTTGGCCGCCTGCGCCGAGGATGACGCGGAAGCGGGCGAAGATGACCGCCCCAACATCCTCCTAATCGTAGCCGACGACCTGGCGTATGCCGATCTCGGAAGCTACGGCGGGGACGTCCATACGCCCAACATCGACGCCCTGGCAGCGCGGGGCGTTCGCTTCTCCCAGTTCCACACCGCACCCATGTGCGCCCCGACGCGAGCCATGCTCCTCAGCGGCAACGACAACCACGTGGCGGGGATGGGGTGGCAGGGCGGTGCACCCCCAGAGTTGGCCCTGCACCCCGGATACGAGAGTCATCTCTCTGACCGGATCGTCCCGTTTCCCCAACTCCTGCAGGACGCCGGATACCACACTTATTCGGTGGGCAAGTGGCACCTGGGCACCTCAGCGGATCACACCCCTACCGCGGCTGGGTTCGAGCGCTCGTTCCAGCTGCTCCAGGGCGCCGGTGACCACTTCAGCAGCGTGGCCTTGGAGCCTCAGGACAGCGTGTCGACGTATTGGGCCGACGGCGACTTCGCGACGTGGCCCGAGGGCAACTACTCCACCGAGGTCTACACCGACCGCCTTCTCCAATTCATCGAGGAGGACCGTGGCGACGGGCGTCCCTTCTTCGCCTTCGCCGCCTACACGTCGCCGCACTGGCCGCTGCAGGTCCCCGAAGACTACCTCGATCTCTATCGGGGACAGTACGACATGGGGTACGATCGCCTCCGGGAGAAGCGTCTCGAGTCGCTGCAGGCCGCAGGGATCGTTCCGGCCGACCACGAGCTCCCGCCGCGTCTGGACTGGATCACCCCGTGGGATGACCTGACGGAGGAAGAGCAGCGCATCGAGGCCCGGAAGATGGAGCTGTATGCAGCCATGCTGCAGAACCTCGACGAGCACGTCGGACGGTTGTTGC
Source organism: Longimicrobiales bacterium (assembly GCA_965229435.1). Classification (GTDB taxonomy): domain Bacteria; phylum Gemmatimonadota; class Gemmatimonadetes; order Longimicrobiales; family Gaopeijiaceae; genus UBA2589. The sequence goes on along the minus strand of CBDDJE010000001.1, from coordinate 496,249 downwards.
ACGCGGTCGAGGCGGCCGGGGAGCTCGACAGCACGCTGGTCATCTTCATGTCGGACAACGGCGCCGCCGCGGAGGATTTCTACAAGGCGGGCGCCTTCGCCGATTGGCTTCAACGACACTACGTCGACGACTACGAGCTCATGGGCACGCCACGGTCGTACGTCTCGTACGGTCCCCAATGGGCCGAGGCCGGTTCCGCACCCTACCGGGGGCACAAGACCTTCGCCCACGAGGGTGGCCTCATCGCTCCCATGATCATTGCTGGACCCGGCGTGGCGTCAGGTCCAGGCGAGGGCGGATTCGGCCGCATCGACCGAGCGTTTGTCGGCGTCGCGGACGTGGCGCCGACGATCCTCGAGGTGGCCGGCGTCGGCTACCCGGGCTCCCGCGGGTCGCCCGCGACCCAACCCATGAGCGGCGTCAGCATGATGCCCCTTCTCGCTGGGAGCGCCGACGGCATTCATCCCCCGGACGAGCTCCTGGCCGTCTCCCACCGGATGCACGCGTATGTGCGCCTCGCCGACTGGAAGCTCGTTTCCAACGATCAGTACGAGGGCACCGGGACCTTCGAGCTCTTCGATCTGGCCAGCGACCCGGGCGAAACCACCGACGTGTCCGACCGCTTTCCGGAGAAGCGCGCCCAACTGCTCGATTCGCTGGAGGCCTTCCGGGCCCGTGTCGGTGTCGTGATTCCTGACGGGCTCTGACCGGGTAGGAGATCCCGCAGGCGCCCCGAGTCCGTGACCGCGCCCGCCAGACCGGCCCGAGGTCAGGGCGTGCCCCTCCCGCCACTCGAAACCAGCGCCGTCGCTTGGCCGTAGTGCCCGCATCACCGACGACAGCGGATGGACGGGGCCGGGGCGCATGGATGCTTTTCTGACAGACCTGAAGTACGCAGGGCGTGGACTCCTCCAGAGCCCGGGTGTCACCGGGATCGCCGTCGTGGCTCTGGCATTGGGCATCGGGCTCACGACGATGATGTTCTCCATCGTCTACGGGGCTCTCCACCGCGGCCTGCCCTTCGAGGACGGAGACCGGATCATGCACCTCAGTCGGGCCAACCCGACGGAGGGCATCCAGTCCATGAGCGTCAGCATCCACGACTATCGGGACTGGCAAGACCGTCAGCGATCGTTCGAGGACCTGGGGGCCATGTACCAGGGCACCGTCAACATCCGCGGGACCGAGCGGGCCGAGCGGTACGACGGCGGATTCATGACCGCAAACTCCTTCGACATCCTCGGGGTGACGCCCGTCCTGGGTCGGACGTTCACCGAGGCGGAGGAGCGCGACGGCGCCCCGGCCGTGGTCGTCCTCGGGTACCGCGTCTGGCAGAACCGCTATGGCGGATCACCCGACGTCCTGGGCCAGACGGTCACCGTCAACGGCGAACTCGGCGAAATCATCGGCGTCATGCCCGAGGGCTTCGAGTTCCCGTATCTCCAGGAGGTCTGGGTACCACTCCGGCTGGACCACCTGACCCTGCGGCGAGGTGAGGGCACGGGCCTGGACGTCTTCGGCGTCCTCGCCGAAGGCCTCACCGTCGACGACGCCATGGCCGAGTTCGACGGCATCGCCACCCGGCTCGCCGCGGAGTACCCAGAGACCAACGAGGGCGTCACGGCGTTTATCGCTCCCTACACCGAGGAGTACATCGGCGAGGAGCCGCGCACCCTTCTCTATACCATGCTCTTCACGGTGATCCTCGTACTGGTCATCGCCTGCGCCAACGTAGCCAACCTCCTCCTGGCACGGGCGGCGGTCCGAACGCGCGACCTGGCCATCCGAAGCGCCATGGGAGCCGACCGTTGGCGGGTCATCCGCCAGATGCTGTCCGAGGCGGCGGTCTTGGCCATCGTCGGTGCTCTCCTGGGGACGGGCATCGCCCAGGTCGGCGTCACCCTCTTCGAACGGGCCGTGAGACCCACAGATCCGCCTTTCTGGCTGGAGTTCGGTCTCGATCTACCCATTCTCCTCTTCGTCCTGGCCATCACCATGCTGGCAGCGGTGGTGGCGGGTATCATCCCTGCGGTGAAGGCGTCGGGCGCCGATCTGAACTCGGTGCTGAAGGACGAGTCCCGGGGCTCGTCCGGCATGCGTATCGGCCGACTGAGCCGAGGGCTCGTCATGGGCGAGATCGCCATGTCCATGGCGCTCCTGGTGGCGTCGGGCCTCATGCTCAAGAGCATCATCACGCTCAACAACGAAGAGCACGCGATCCCCACGGAGAACGTCTTCACGGCCAGAATCGCCGCGTTCGAGCAGCGTTATCCGGATGCCGAATCACGGCTGAGGTTCTGGGAGGACGTCGAAGATCGGGTGGCTGAGCTTCCGGGAGTCCGAGCGGCATCGCTCACCACGGACCTGCCGCTCACCGGCGCCGGGTTCAGCCGCTTCTCCTTGGACGGCGAGAGCTACGAAGGCGATCGGGATCTGCCCTTCGGGCGGTTCTCGGCCGTGACGCCATCGTTCCGGGCGACCTTCGACGTGGATGTCGTCCAGGGTCGTTGGCTCGAGGAAACCGACGGGCTGGATGCTCCACCCGTCGTGGTGGTGAACGAGGCGTTCACGGACCGCTACTTCCCCGACGGGCAGGCCCTCGGGCGGCGGATCCGGATGGGTGGCGTGGGGTCGGAGAATGACTGGCGAGAGATCGTCGGCGTCGTTCCCAACCACCGCATGGAAGGGCTCGGAAACAACGATCCCACCGCCGTGGACATGCCGGGCTTCTACATACCGCTGGCCCAGTGGGACGTCCGCTTCATCTCCATCGCCGCTCGTGTGGACCGGGATCCGTTGATGCTTTCGACCTCGGTTCGTGATGCGGTCGCGGCCGCCGATGCCGATACGCCCATCTACTTCGTCCAGACCCTCGATGAGGCGATGGCTCAGAACACCTGGTTCTACAGGATCTTCGGCAACCTCTTCATGGTCTTCGGCCTCGCCGCTCTCTTCCTCGCTTCCGTGGGGCTCTACGGCGTGATGTCGTTCAGCGTGAGTCACCGCGTCGGAGAGATGGGCGTGCGGATGGCCCTGGGGGCCCAGGCGAGCCAGGTCGTAGGTCTCATCCTGAAGCAGGGTCTCGGGCAGATCGCCATCGGCCTCTTCTTCGGGACGGGCATCGCGTTCTTGCTGGCGCGGGGCCTGACGCTCGTGCTCTACCAGGTGGAGCCGTGGGATCCGACGACGTTCATCGGCGTCTTCGTGCTCCTCATCGCCACGGGTGTCGCCGCGTCCGCCGTTCCTGCGCTACGGGCCACGAAGGTCGATCCCATGGTGGCGCTCCACTCGGACTGAGCCTGTCGCAGAACGGAGCACGGTGCCGCCGACGGTCTCGCGCCGTGTCTGGGGCGGTCGTCCAGAAGCGGCCCGCCACCCTCGCCCTGCTTACCCGAACCAGTCTTCCCGGTCGAGTAGATCCCAGAGCCGACGCGCCACGCGCCCTCCCTCCGCGACGATCCGGTCGACGTCGTCGGCGACGAAGACACCGTCCGATACCTGGATCCGGCCGTCGGTTAGGACCCAACTCACGGCCGTCCCGTTGGCGTAGAGGAGGTTGTTCAACGGTTCCGGTGGGGCCGCTCCCGAGCCGACCAGCAGCCCTCTCAGATCCACCGCCACGAGGTCCGCGCGAGCACCTGCTTCGAGGCGCCCGAGGTCCGGACGCCGCAGGACGTCGGCGGCATGTTGGGTGGAGCCGAGAACGGCGTCGGCGGCGGTGGGTGAGCGCAGCGGCGGTGTGTCGGCTCGGCCCGCCAGGAGGCTGGCTCGCGCCTGACCGAGGACCACGGCCAGCTTGAGATTCTCCATCATGTCGTTGGAGTGCGTGTCGATGCCGACGCAGACGGTCATCCCGGCGGCCAGGGCCTCCGGGTAGGGTTGCGTGGCTCCACCAGCCCCGCCCGCCGACGGGCAGGTGACGTACGCACCCCCGTGCTCCACCAGGATGGCCGGGTCGACGCTCCAATCCGGAGCCGTGAAGTGGGCGCCGAAGAAGGGCCCATCCATGAGCGCGGCATCGGCGAGCCAGCGTGTAGGCGTGACGCCCCAACGCCGTCGCACTGTCTCGGTCTCCCGACCACCCTGGGAGAGGTGGGTGTGTATCCCCGTCCCCAACTCACGGGCCGCCGTGGCGATGGCCGTCAGTGTCGCAGGCGTCTGGGTGTCGGCGGCGTGGGGCGTCATCATGCCCTGTACCAGACCGTCGCCGGCGGCGAGGCTGCGAGCGAAGTCGAGGTTCGCCTGGATCTCCGCAAGTGTGTCGACCTCGGCGGCGGCGAGCTCCTGATCGGAGCCGAACCAGATGGGGAAGAGACGACCGATGCCCGGGATCATTCCTCCGACCCAACCCCGCGCGCCCAGGCGCCCGGCCATCCGGGCGTAACTGCGGGCCTGACGAAGGCTCAGGCTCATCTCCACCTGGCTCGTGCACCCGCTTCGGATGAGCTCAGCCAGGTTGTACGCGGTCAGGGCGTCGAGTTCGTCGTCGTCGAACTCGTTCTCGACGATCTCCAGGGGGCGGGCGAAGGAGCGCCCGCCTTCGATGAGCCCACGTGTGGAGGATCCCCCCGCCACGTGGGTATGGCCGCTGATGATTCCGGGTAGAAGCAGGTGCCCCTCGAGGTCGACGATGTCGGGCCCGGTCAGAGGCGAGCGCTCCACCTCCACGATCCGGTCGCCGGAGATACGCAGGTGGATTCCGTGCTCGACACCGGGATGCCCGCCTTGGCCCGGGACCCACGCCGAGGCGTTGGCCAGCACGAGTTCGACCACCCGCCCGTCCGAGCTCGTAGGCGGACGCCACGGCTCGCTCGAAGAGGGTGCGCTGCTCAGCAGCCTCGAATCGGTGTCACCGGCGGCACCGACTCCGCCGAGGCCCAATGCCCCGAGTGCGTGCAGCGCCTCTCGTCGATCCATGCGCCCCTCTGCCCGTTCGCCTGGCTCAGCTCGCCTGGGTCACGCCTACCTGGGAAAGCACCACCAGAAGCACCCGCTGCACGCCGGTGGGTCCGTTCTCGTTGCGGAACCACTCGTCCAGGGAATGGGCGCCGAAGCCCTGACCGCCCCCACCGATGGTGATGGCCGGGATACCCATGGAGATGGGAATGTTGGAGTCGGTGGACGACCGTCCGAAGGTGGGCTCCATGCCCAGGGCCCGCGTCACGGCGGCGGCCTGCTGGACGAAGGGGTGATCCTCCGCGACCTCCCCGGACGGCCGATCGCCGATCATGTCCACGTCCACCGTCAGCGGCTCGCCCCGGGTCCGGATGTCGTTCTCCTCGGCCACGGCTCGGCGTATGGCACCCTGGAGGATGGCGTCCACGTCGTTGAGGGTCTCCACGCCCTCGGAGCGCATGTCGATCTCCATCCACGACTCGAAGGGCACGGAGTTCACAGACGTACCGCCGCCGATTCGGCCCACGTTGTAGCTGGTACGGAAGGGTGCGTTGCGGACGTACGGGTCGGCACCGTCCTGGAAGTAGCGGATGGCGCGGCCCATGGCGTGGGCGGGGTTGGCCAACCCGAAGGCACCCCACGAGTGTCCGCCGGGGCCGATGAAGGTCACCCGGTACCGGTGGGACCCGAGTCCCATGTGGGTGATGCCGGCGGAGCTGGTGCCGTCGACGGAGATGAACGTATCGATGCGCGGACCGCCTTCCCGGAAGAGGTGCTTCACCCCGCGAAGGTCGCCCAGGCCCTCCTCGCCGACGTTGCCGATGAAGAGAACGTCCCCATCGGTTCGGACGTTGGTCTCGTTCATGGCGCGTAGCACCGCGAGGATCGTCGCGAGGCCCCGGGTGTCGTCGGCGATTCCGGGCGCGAAGAGCGTGTCACCGCTCTCACGGATGGTCACGTCGGTCTCCGGCGGGAAGACCGTATCCAGGTGTCCCGCCAGCGCCAGTACCTCACCATCGCCGGTGCCACGCCGGAGCCCGATGACGTTGCCCACCTCGTCGACCCACGCGCTGTCGACGCCGATCTCCAGAAGCTTCTCCAGGAAGGCTTGCCCACGCTCTTCTTCCATGAACGGAGGCGCCGGGATCTGCGTCAGCTCCCGCAGATCCGCCATGGTCTGATCGTCCGTCTCCTCGATGTGCTCCATGGCCGCCCGAACGGCAGGGTGGTTCATGAGCTGACGGATCTGGGTGTCGTAGTCGCCCGGCGATTGCCCCGCGGCCGCGGATGGGGACAGGGCGGCGGCAATCGAAAGGACCGAGCCGACCATCAATGCCAGTCCGGTGGAACGCGCGAGGCGGTCATGAAGCGACAGGCGAGCAGCGGAGGCCAGCCGTGCGGTACGTGCGGGGGCGGTGGAGATGGGGTGGAGGAGCATCTGGATCATCGGTGTCGTATCGGTCGAGGTTCGGACGTGAAAGCCGGTCGGCTGAGAGGCCGTGGCGAGGGGACGGGGGCGGCGATCATGCTACCCGGGCCGACCGCAATCTACGTAGCCGCTTCCGTCTTGTCGTCGCGTTGCAGGGGTTCTACCCTCCGGGTCCCGCACGCGCGGCGTAATGACCCGCCGCACTCGATGGACGACAGGAGCGAACCATGGTGAAATCCGACCTCCGCAGTTCCCAGGCAGCCCGCACACGAGACGCCCGTTGGTCCGGTCGGCGCTCCCTCGCTTCGGTGCCCCTCTCGCTCGGTCTCGTCGGACCGTTCCTGGCCGCGGTGGGTGGATTGCTCGTCCTGATGCTCATGGCCTCGCCGGCCCTCGGCCAGAACGCCAAGGCACAGATGGCGGCGTACATCGATCAGAACGCCACTGACTACGGTCAGTTGGCCCAGGACATCTGGGACCTGGCCGAGGTCGGATACATGGAGCACGAGTCGTCGGAGATGCTTCAGGCGGCGCTTCGTGACGAGGGCTTCGAGATCGCGTCGGGCGTTGCGGGGATGCCGACGGGATTCGTCGCGTCGTGGGGCGGGGGAGGTCCGGTGGTGGGCATTTTGGCGGAGTTCGACGCGCTGCCCGGCATCAACCAGAGTCGCTCGCCGGAACGTGATCCCGTTCCGGGGAAGATCGCCGGACATGCCTGCGGTCATCATCTCTTCGGCGCCGGCTCCGTTGCTGCCGCTATCGCCGTCAAGCACTGGCTCGAGGCATCCGGGCAGGAGGGAACCATCCGTCTGTACGGCACGCCTGCCGAGGAGGGCGGGGCAGGGAAGGTGTACATGGTTCGCGCGGGACTCTTCGACGACGTCGACGTCATGCTCCATTGGCACGCCGGCTCGTCCAACAACGCCAGCGCAACCTCTTCCCTGGCCAACAAGTCGGCCATGTTCCGCTTCTACGGTCAGTCCTCGCATGCAGCCGGCGCGCCGTGGCGCGGTCGTTCAGCGCTGGATGGCGTCGAGGCCATGAACCACATGGTGAACATGATGCGAGAGCACGCCTTGCCGGCGTCCCGCATCCACTATGTCATCACCAGTGGTGGCTCGGCGCCCAACGTCGTCCCTGACTTCGCCGAGGTCTACTACTACGTCCGCCATCCCGATTCCGAGGAGTCGCGGGCGCTCTTCGATCGCGTGGTGAAGACCGCCGAAGGCGCAGCGATGGGGACCGAGACGCGGATGGAGTACGAAGTGATCCACGGGATCTATGCCCTGCTGCCCAACGAGGCCCTGGCTCGGGCCATGCACGCCAACCTCACGGCGGTGGGAGGCGTGGTGTACACCGACGAGGAGCGCCGCTTCGCCGAGCTGATCCAGGACAGCTTCGAGGGTGACGTCCCGCCCATCGAGAGCGCCCAGGAGATCCAGCCCTTCTACGTTCAGGAGGTTGGCTCCGGTGGCTCTACCGACGTGGGCGATGTGAGTTGGGTTGTGCCGACGGCCGGCCTGAACACCGCCACATGGGTACCGGGAACGTCCGCACACTCGTGGCAGGCAGTGGCAGCGGGAGGGACGAGCATCGGGACCAAAGGCATGATCAATGCCGCGAAGGTGCTCGCCCACACGGCCCATGACCTCTTCACCCAGCCGAGTCTGGTGGAGGCGGTTCAGCAGGAGTTCGCCGAACGGCGTGGCCCAGACTACGAGTATGTCCCCCTCCTCGGTGATCGCGATCCGCCCTTGGACTACCGGGCGAGCGTCGTCGGCGGCGGCAACGACCAGAACTGACACGCGGTTGTGCGAGTTCTGCACGTCGGGGCCTCGGGCCTGATCGGGAAGGCCGTCGCCTCCGCCATGGCGGCCTCGGGCCACGAGGTGGTGCGGGTGGGGAGTTCGTCCGGCCATCACACGGTGGATCTCGCAGACAAGGCGTCCATCGAGGCCCTCTATGAGGTCGCGGGATCAGTCGACGCCGTCGTCTGTACCGCTGGCTTCGCCGTCTTCGGCTCCGTCGACGAGTTGGACGACGACGCCTATGCCACGAGCATCGACAACAAGCTCATGGGGCAGGTCAATTTGATCCGCCTCGGGCTCGGACATGTTGCATCGGGTGGCTCCTTCACCCTCACCACGGGGACGCTCACCACAAAGCCCGGGCCGGGGACGGCCGTCGTGGCCATGGTGGGAGGCGGCGTCGAGGCCTTCGTTCGAGCGGCGGCTATCGATCTCGACGGACGATTCCGGGTGAACGCCGTCAGCCCCGGCTGGGTCGCCGAGTCGAGGCAGGCCGCCGGCCTTCCACCCGAGCCGGGCATCTGGGCCGCGGACCTGGCGGAGTACTACGTCCGGTTTCTTCACGGAGACCAGACGGGCGTGGTGGCGGAGGCCGAAGCGCCGCTGAGCTGACGCGCCGCTGCCGACCCGGCGCCGAGTTCGCGCTACGGCGAGCGCCCTTCCTTTGGCCGGTCTTGCTTCAGGGGCCCCTTGAGAGAGTGGATCCGGCGCCCCAGGCCGCCCTCCATATCGGTCCGTCTCCCGGGCCACCCTCATACGTCACCCTTGCGGTCAATCGATCGAATCGCTTTCTTGTCAATAGAATTGTTGAACAATTCTTGAACATAGAATCGGATCTCATGTTGAAATCAGCCCTCATTCTCGCCGCGGTCCTCCAGCTTTCTGCTGACGAAGCGCCCGTTCCAGCTGAAACGCGAAACGGCGGAGCGGCCCGTGAGGAGATCGCCGTCGAGTACGACGGCTCGGCCCGCCAGCTCGACGTCACAGCCCCCGTCGTTTCCGATCCCCGGATCCGCATCGACGGGCGTCTCGACGATGCCGCATGGGAGAGGGCTGCCCTTCTCACGGGGTTCACCCAGTACGACCCCGTGGAGGGGGCGCCGGCCTCGGAGAATACCGAGGTGCGCATGCTCCTCACTGCAGACGCCCTCTACTTCGCCATCCGCGCCGACGACAGTAGCGGTGGTGTCCGGGCCACCATGACGGAGCGGGACGGCTACGCCCGGTCCGACGACTACGTGCGCGTCATCCTCGATACGTTCGACGACCAGCGCCGGGCGTACGTCTTCACGGTGAACCCCTACGGCATCCAGGGCGACGGCCTCTGGTCCGAAGGTGGCGGCCGTGGATGGGGAGATCCCATCGACTGGAGCCCCGACTTCCTCTGGCAGTCCAACGGACGCATGGACGAAGCGGGCTATTCGGTGGAGATGCGCATCCCCATCAAATCGCTCCGCTTCCCCGAGCTCGAGTCCCAGGACTGGGGCCTGCAGATCCAGCGGAGCATTCGACGCACCGGCTACTCGCAGTCGTGGGCGCCCATCACCGCCGATCAGGCCAATCGCTTGGCGCAGTCGGGGAAGGTTCGCGGGCTGACGAATCTCGACCCGGGCATGTTCCTGGAGATCAACCCGACGGTGGTGGGCTCGGTGTCGGGCACCTTCGATTCCGACCTCGATCGGCTCTCCTACGGCGGGACGAACTCGGAGATGGGCCTGAACGTGACGTACGGCCTCACCTCCAACCTCACCCTCGACGGGACGGTGAACCCCGACTTCAGCCAGATCGAGGCCGACGCCGGGCAGATCGCCGTGAACGAGCGCTTCGCCCTCTTCCTCCGGGAGCAGCGTCCGTTCTTCCTCGAGGGGGCCGACGTCTTCAACATGCCGAAGCGCCTCGTCTACACGCGCTCCATCGTGAATCCCATCGGGGCGGCGAAGATCTCCGGCAAGGTCGGCAGCTTCAACGTCGCGTACCTCGGCGCCGTCGATGACGTCTCCGGGCCCGGCGACAACCCCATTGTCAATCTGGTCCGCGTGAAGCGCGACGTCGGGGCCAGCTCGTCTTTGGGCATGGTCTACACGGATCGGACGCGCCCGGGTGAGGGCTTCAATCGCGTGGTGGGAGCCGACACCCGACTCGTGCTCGGCGGCCGCTACACCGTAGAGATGCTCGCCGCCGCCAGCGCCGATGGCGTCGATGGACTCGACACCGACTATGGCTCCCTCCTGAGCGCATCGGTGCGTCGCTCCAGCCGATCGCTCTCCATGAGTGCGTCCTTCGAGGACGTCATGGACAGCTTCCAGGCCGGCAGCGGCTTCATCCGTCGTACCGGCATCACCCAGGTGGAAGGGCGCACGAGCTACACCTTCCGCGGCAAGCGCGGCGCTCTGGTGGAGAGCTGGGGCCCGTCCGTCGAAGCCCAGTCCTACTGGCAGCGGTCCGACTTCTGGGCCGGAAACGGTCCTCTCGAGACCGACTTCGAGGTGGGGCTGAGGGCCTTCTTCCGGGGCAACATCGGGACCTTCTTCGACTACCGCCGCTCCAGCTACAACTTCGGCGAGGAGTACTACGGCGACTACTTCGCCGGACCCGACGAGGCTTCACTATTGCCACTCACCGTGGACCCGACCCTCTTTGGCGGCCTCCAGCAGGTGAGCCTGCGCTCCTGGGTGAGCACGTGGGAGCGGATTCGAGGGTCCATCGGCGCCTCGTGGCGGGAGACGCCCATCTTCGCTGGCGGCATTCCCGTGGACGTGGGCGAGAGCTGGGGCGGTGACGTGGGTCTGACCTTCGTTCCCACCGGCGCCTTCCAGGCCGAGGTCGGAGTGCGTCACTCGCGCATCTACCGCTCCCGCGACGGTTCCGAGTATTCCTCAGCCACCATCCCGCGGATCCAGGGCCGGTATCAGATCTCCCGGTCCCTCTTCGTGCGCGGCATCGGCGAGTACTCGAGTCAGGAGCGGGGCGACGTCCTCGACCCAGTGACCGGTGAGCAGGTCTACACCTGCTCCGACGACCGCTGTCGCGCCCGCGCCGGATCCGACCGGCACGACTTCCGACTCGAGGGACTCCTCGCGTACGAGCCGTCGCCGGGTACCGTGGTCTTCTTCGGCTACACCCGGGAGTTCCAGGACACCTCGGGCTTCGGCTTCCGGGAGGTCCGCCCCACGGCCGACGGTCTGTTCTTGAAGCTCAGCTACCGCTTCCGGATGTAGGGACGCGCGTGGGAAGCTGAGCGTCGCTTCGGCGTGCGGTGAAGACTGCCGACCCCCTACCTTGGGACGCGTTCTGCCTCGGGCCTCCGCAGCACGGGCTGTGGGTCCCGGGTCAGCAGGTATCCGGCAGTCGAGGAGGGATCATGGTTGCGTTCGAGGTCACGCTTCGGGGAGGGCCGACTTCGAGGACCGCTGGAGCCGGTGGAACACATCGCGTACCGTCTTCGGGATGGTCTCCGCTGGGCCGATGCTCGCGCTCCTGGGACGGCTCTGAGCCGACGCGTATCCTCCTCCGACCTCGTACCCACCACTCCCTACAGGACCATCCGCCATGACCGTGCACTACCTCGAGCTCGTCTGCCCGGACGTCGACAAGCAATGCGGACTCCTGGCCGCGGCGCAGGGGCTCACGTTCGGCGCCCCGCAGGCCGAACTCGGAAACGCGCGCGTCGCTGAAGGTCCGGACGGAACGCGCATCGGAGTCCGCGCGCCCCTGGCCGATCACGAGACGCCCATCGTCCGCTCCTACCTCTCGGTGGACGACATCGAGGCCGCCGTGCGCGATGCTGAAGCCGCCGGCGCGGTCATTGCGTACCCGCCGACCAAGCAGGGCGACGCCGGCACCTTCGCCATCTACATCCTCGACGGTCTGCAGGTGGGTCTGTGGCAGGACGCGTAGGCTCCTGACTCGGGAACGCTTGACGTGATTTCCATGCTGCAGGTCCTCGCGGGCCTGGCCATCCTCTTCGGCGGCGGGGAGATCCTTGTTCGGGGGGCATCGTCGCTGGCGCTGCGCATGGGCGTCTCGCGCCTCGCCATCGGACTGACGGTGGTCGCGTTCGGGACGAGTGCGCCGGAGCTCATCGTGTCCCTCGATGCCGCGAGCCGAGGCGTCGGGGACATCTCCATCGGGAACGTGGTGGGCTCCAACATCGCCAACGTCTCCCTCATCCTCGGGCTTTCGGCGCTCTTCCACCCCCTGACGGTCCAGGCCAAGGTGGTGCGCCTCGATGCCCCCATCATGGTCTTCACGTCGCTGTGCCTCGTGGCCGTGATGGCCGACGGAGAAGCGTCCCGCGGCGATGGGATCCTGCTCCTTGCCGGCCTCGTTGCGTTCGTGGTCTTCACCTACTGGGAGGGCAGTCGAGAGTCGGAAGCCATCCAGGAGGAGTTCACCACCGCGGCGCCCACCGCGCGCCCGGGTCTGGGGCTGAGCGCGCTCAGCGCGCTGGGGGGACTCGCCCTCCTGATGTTCGGCGGGCAACTCCTGGTGGGAGCCGCCGTCTCCATGGCGACGGCGTGGGGCGTGCCGCCCGCCACCATCGGGCTCACCATCGTGGCGGTAGGGACCAGCCTTCCCGAAGCCGTGACGTCGGTCGTCGCCTCCTTCCGAGGCCAGGGCGACATCGCCATCGGAAACGTGGTGGGGAGCAACATCTTCAACGTGCTCGGCATCCTCGGCGTGACCAGCGTCGTGGGTCCGCTGAGCCTGGGGGCCATCACCGCCACCGATCTGGGCGTCATGGTGGGAGTCGCCGTCGCCCTGGCCGTCCTCCTCCTCTGGCGACGAAGCCTCGGGCGCCTGGAGGGGGGAGCGTTGTTGGCGGCGTTCGTGGTCTACACTGTGTGGTTGCTGGGGGGGTGAGGGTGGGGGAGCCAGCTCCTACCCCACCCACTCCTCCCGCAGAATCGAATACCACGCCTCGTCGAACACCTCGCCGCGCTCCACTCGACCCTGGCGGTGCACCCCCTCCTTCGTCATCCCGACCTTTTCCATGACGCGCTGCGATGCGCCGTTCCTCGCATCTGCGCGGGCATGGACGCGGATCAGGTCGCCGTGGGTTCGGAACGCCGCGTCGATGACCGCTCGGGCCGCCTCGGAGCAGTAGCCGTTGCCCCACTCGACGCGGGCGATGGAGTAGCCCAGCTCGGCCCGGCGGTTCTCGAAATCGAAGCGCAGGCCGATGCCGCCCACGACGCGGTCGTCCACCACCACCGCCCATGCCACGTGCTGGACGCGGTCCAGGAGGATCTGCCGGGCGATGAACTGCTCGGCGTGGATCCGCTCGTACGGACGGGGGAGCATGCGTAGATAGCGCGACCACTCCTCGTCGCGGGCGTAGGCGAAGACGTCGTCGACATCACCCAGCTCGAACGGCCGCAGCAGGAGGCGCCGGGTCTGGATAGTGTCGGGGAGGGACGGCGGGGCGGACATGGCCGGTCTACCGATCCACCGGTGACGCGCCTCCCGCCCGATCCCCCTCGAAGACGCAGCTACCGAAGGCGCCCTTGAGCTCACCGCTCACATGGTCCAGGTACCACCGGCCCGTCAGCTCGGCTGCCCGACGCGGCTGACTCGCGGGATCCATGGCTCCGAGGCGGAAGTGCCCGTCCCGGGTCGCCCGTCCGTCGACGGCCGTCCGTACGGACCGGCCCGCCGCGGTCACGACCGACAGGCTCCCCGACACGTCGCCGCGGCTCTGCACCACATCGAGGACGAGGGGCTGATGGCCGTTCTCCACCTGACACGACAACTCCCACTGGCCCGACATGTCCGCCGCCAGAACGGGTCGCGAGAAGACCGCGACGACGAGGACGCCTGCCGCGCCGATGCCGGCGCGCTTTGCGCCCCGAACGCCGAGACGCCTCACCAGCCAGCTAACCACGGGTCAGTTGCAGTTCCGGTAGTTGCACACCGGCGTGAGGTTCGCCCCCGTCAGCCCTTGGGGCTCCTCCTCGGAGACCACCGGATGGGTGAGCGTGCCGATGCCCTCGATGGTCGCCGAAATGACCTCGCCGGCCTGGAGGAAGCGCTGCTCGCCCCGGTACGCCGTGCCCATGCCCGTGCCGCCCGACGTGCCATTGTTGATGACGTCGCCGGGGTAGAGGGTGATGATGGACGAGCCGTACTCGATGAGCTCCCACAGCGTGTGGATCATGTCGCCGGCGGTGGCTTCCTGCATCCGCTCGTCGCCGACGTCGAGGCTCTGGCGGAGGATCTCCATGGGGTTGCCGTAGAACTCCTTGGGCACGATCCACGGACCCTGGGGCGCGAAGGTGTCGTGGCCCTTCCCGACGAACCAGTCGGAGGTCAGCGGGTTGCCGCCCGGCGGCCGGCCGCCGCGGTCCGAGATGTCCATGGTGACCATGTAGCCGAAGACGTGGGCCTCGGCGTCGTTGGCCGAGATGTACTTGCCGGCCCGTCCGATGACGGCCCCGAGCTCGACTTCCCAGTCGATACGCGTCCGACCCCACGGCAGGACGATGGGCGCCCCGTTGCCCACGACGGCGCCCCGGCTGGGCTTGAGGAAGAGGTACGGCACGCCCCGGTTCTCACGCCGCTGGCGCCGGGCCTCGGCGCGCTCTTCCTCGTTGCCGGTCTCGTTGACGTGGCTGTAGAAGTTCACGGCGGCGTTGAGGATCTTGCCGGGATACATGATGGGCGGGAGCGTCCGCACGTCGTCGAGGTCGTGGATGTAGTCGGGCCGGTCGGAGCCGAGCATGCCGCCGTCGACGATCCAGTTCACCATCTCGTACAGACGGTGCTTCATGCCGTACTCGTAGCGGGCGATGAGGTCCAGCATGTCCGCGGGTGGCGGCACCGTGGGATACAGGTCGTTGCGCTCCAGGTCCCGGTTGGCGCGGGCCATGTCCACGATGTGCTGATCCCGCAGGACGACGGACACGGTGGGCACGCCGTCGATCTCGAAGGTGCCTACCTTGAAGGGCTCGACCACGGTCTGGGCGCCCACGGCCTGGGGCGTGAGGGCGCCCACGGCTACGAAGACCAGCGCCAGCAGTACGGCGGTGACGGCCGGCGCGCGGGTCCGGGTCGATGGGTCGTGGGAAGCGGTGCGGATCGCGGGGCTGCGCATGTCGAACCTCGTGCTTGGGGACGCTTGCGGAGGGGCAGTGTGCGTGTCGATGCGCGGCGGTGTCAATCGACGTCCGGACGCCCGGCCGCAGGGGCCGGCGACGGCGCGCGCGTCTGCCGCTTTTCCCGGGAAGCCGCGGCTCGTACAGTGACGCGCTACGTCCTCCCTGTTCGTGTCTCCTTCCCCCGGAGCTTTCCATGGCTCGGTCGCCCGCCCCCTCGCCCACCCCGAGCCGCACTCCGGCGCCACTCGCCTGGGCCGCCCCCGGCCTGGCCTCGCTCGCGACCCTCGCCATCGGCGTGACGGCGACACCCCTCCACGCCCAGTCGTCGGACGACGCCACACGCTTCCTCCGCCAGCCGTCGGTGAGCGCCACCGAGATCGCGTTCGTCCACGCCAACGACATCTGGATCGTCGGCCGGGACGGGGGCGAGGCCCGACGCCTCACCAGCGGCGAGGGCTCGGAGACGGAGCCGGCGTTCAGCCCGGACGGGCGATGGGTGGCGTTCACCGGCGAGTACGGCGGCGACCAGGACGTGTACGTCGTGGCAGCCGAAGGCGGCCAGCCCCGGCGCCTCACCTGGCACCCGGGCGGCGACGTGGCCCAGGGATGGACCCCCGACGGCGACGTGCTCTTCCGGTCGGACCGGGCGGGCGTGCCCACCCGCCTCTGGACCTTCTACACGGTCTCACCGGAGGGCGGCTTCCCCGAGGCGCTGCCGGTGCACCAGGCGTATCAGGGGGAGATGAGCGACGACGGATCGTATCTGGCGTACCAGGAGATCGGCCTTTGGGACCCGGAGTGGCGCAACTACCGCGGCGGTCAGGCCCAGCCGGTCCGCGTGGTTGCGTTGCCCTCACTGGAGCTGGAAACGCCACCGTGGGAGGGTGAGCGTCACCTGGATCCCACGTGGATGGACGGCGTGGTCTACTACATGTCCGAGCGGGACTGGGCCAGCAATGTCTGGTCGTACGATCCCGCCACGGGCCGGGAGGAGCAACAGACGTTCCACGCCGACTTCGACGTGAAGAGTCTGGACGCCGGACACGGCGTCGTGGTCTACGAGCAGGCGGGTTACCTTCACGAGCTCGACCCGGCGTCCGGGACGACGCGTCGCCTGAACATCCACGCACGAGGCGACCAGAACTGGGCACGGGCGCGGTGGGAGGACGTTGGGGGTAATCAGCTCGAGAACGCCCGGCTCTCACCCACGGGCCAGCGGGCCCTCTTCGAGCATCGGGGCGAGATCTTCACCGTGCCGGTGGACGACGGTGGCTGGCGCAACATCACCAACAGCCCGGGCGTCGCCGATCGACACCCCGTGTGGTCGCCCGACGGCAGCCACATCGCCTGGTTCAACGACGACGGAGGCGAGTACGCGCTGGTCATCGCCGACCAGCTGGGCCGCGACCCGCGTCGCATCGCCATCGACGAGCCCTCCTTCTACTTCGTCCCGACGTGGTCGCCCGACGGATCGAAGCTCGCCTTCACCGACACCCACTACTGCGTCCTCGTCCTGGACGTGGCCTCGGGCGCCGTGACACACGCCGACACCGACCGGTACGCCCATCCGGAGCGCAGCATGAACCCGGTGTGGTCGCCGGACTCGCGCTACGTGGCGTACGCTCGCCGTCTCGACACGCAGCTCCGCGTCATCGTCGCGTTCGACACCGAGACGGGGGAGCGCCACCAGATCACCGACGGCATGGCCGACGCCATCTCGCCGGTATGGGACGCGTCGGGCGACTACCTCTACTTCCTGGCGTCGACGAACTACGGCCTGAACACGGGCTGGCTCGACATGACGTCGTACGACCGGCCGGTGACCCGTGCGCTCTACGTGGCCATCCTTGCCGCGGACGGGACGACGCCCTTCGCGCCGCGGAGTGACGAGGAAGGGGAGGACACGGGCGACGACGCAGCCGAAGGCGGTGCCGGTGCCGGGGCCGACGGTGCCCGGTCCGGCCAGGACGCGCCCACCGTCCGGATCGACATGGCGGGCATGGCCGATCGCATCGTGGCGGCGCCCGAACTGCCGCTGCGCGACTACACCGGGCTGGTGGCCGGCCCGGAGGGCTACGTGTTCGTCCTCGAGAACGGGTCGGGTTCGCCGGGCAGTACCGTCCATCGCTACGGCCTCGAGGAGTGGGAAGCGACGGAGTACGCCACCGGCGTGTCCGACGTCACCGTGTCCCACGATCGGGAGTCGCTCCTCCACCGGTCCGGTTCGGCCTGGTCGGTGACGCCCACCTCACGGGCCAGCGCGTCGGGCGACGGCGACAGCCGCCTCGACCTGGGAGACCTACGGGTCCGAGTCGAACCCACGGCCGAATGGTCCCAGATGCTCCGCGACGGATGGCGCTTCATGCGCGACTTCCTGTACGTGGACAACCAGCACGGCGCGCCGTGGGACGACGTCTGGCAGTGGTACTCGGAGTGGCTGCCGGACCTGCAGCATCGCTCGGACTTCAACCACCTCCTGGACATGATGTCGGGCGAGATCGCGGTGGGGCACTCCTACGTCCGGGGCGGCGACTACCCCGACCTCACCAACCCACGGACCGGGCTTCTCGGCGCCGATCTGTCGGTGGTGAACGACCGCTACCGCATCGACCGCATCTACTCGGGCGAGAGCTGGAATCCCGGGCTCCGCGGCCCGCTGTCCCATCCCGGCATGGACGTCGCCGAAGGCGACTGGATCGTAGCCATCGATGGGCGCCCGCTGCGGGCACCCGACAACATCTTCCAGCTTCTGGAGGGTGCCGCCGGACGCACCATCACGGTGAGCGTCAACGACACTCCGTCGCTGGACGGCGCGCGGGACATCGTGGTGGAGCCGGTGGGCAGCGAGGGCCAGCTCCGGAGCTGGGCGTGGATCGAGGACAACCGCAGGAAGGTCGACGAGATGAGCGGAGGGCGGCTGGCCTACGTCTACGTCCCGAACACGGGCCAGCCCGGCTACACCTACTTCAACCGCATGTACTTCGCCCAGCAGGACCGGCAGGGCGCCGTCATCGACGAGCGCAACAACGGCGGCGGATCGGCGGCGGACTACATCGTCGACGTCCTGGCCCGCGACCTGACGGGCTACTTCAACTCCCGCGCCGGCGACCGGAAGCCGTGGACCCAGCCCATGGCGGGCCTGTGGGGGCCGAAGGTCATGATCATCAACGAGCGGGCGGGGTCGGGGGGTGACCTCATGCCGTACCTCTTCCGCTTCCATGAGGTGGGTCCGCTGGTGGGCACGCGCACCTGGGGTGGTCTGGTGGGCACGTGGGACACGCCACCGCTCCTGGATGGCGGACGCTTCGTGGCACCCCGCGGAGGCTTCTTCGACGTCGATGGGGAGTGGGCGGTGGAGGCGGAAGGCGTGGCCCCCGACATCGAGGTCATGAACACGCCGCGAGCGGTGGCCGACGGACGTGATCCTCAGCTCGAGGCGGCGGTGGCCGAGGCTCTCCGGCTCCTGGAGACGGAGGCTGTGGAGCTCCTGCCCGAACCGGCGCCGCCGGTGCGTTACAGGAGGCCGGGCGGACGGTAGGCCGGGGCCGAAAGAGGGGGCGCCTGGTTGCCGCCGGCCAGGGCCGAACGTACCGTCACGGCGCTCCCTCCGACTCCCTCTCATTGGAGGTCATCCCCGTGACGACCATGTCCCTCAGGCCCCGAGGTATCGGGGAGATTCTGGACGGCGCCTTCCGCCTCTACAAGGAGGACATCGGGCTATACGTCCTCACGGCCACACTGGGGGCACTGCCCTGGGCGGTGGTGATGGTAGGAAGCCTGTCGGAGTCCGAAGGCGCGTTGGCGGTGTCCTTCCTGTTCATGCTGGCGGCACTGCTACTCACCGTGGTGGTGTGGGCGGCCTTGATGCATCAGATGAACGAGCGACTCCAAGGCACGCAGCCTTCCCTGGGCCGGTCCATAAGACGCGGCTTGAGCCTCTTCCTCCGCGTCGTATGGGCGTCGATCATCGCCTACGTGGTCCTGGCGGCCGCGATGCTCGTCTGGGGTGCGGGAGCCGGCCTCGCCGGGATGGCAGGCGGGTTCGTCAATCCTGTCCTGGGCATGCTCCTCGCCGGCGCGGTCGGCCTCGCGCTCCTGTATTACGTCTTCTTCAGGGCCGTAGCCGGCGCGGCCCTCTTCCTGCCAGGGATCGTCGTCGAGGAGCGGACGGGGTACGGCTCCGTGAAGCGGGGATTCGCCCTCTCCAAGAACGGAACCCTACGGATCATCGTCGTGCTCGTCGTGTCGTGGATCCTCGTCTTCGTGCCCCTGATGGCGACGTACTTCGTCACCGGCACGTCGGCGATGCTCATCGATCCGGAAGCCATGGCCAACGGCACCATCAGCTCGGGACAGTTGGCGCTCCAGCAGCTTCTCGCCGTCGTCGCCAGCGGCTTTACGACGCCCTTCCTTGTTGCGTGTATCCTCCTGGTCCACTACGACCAGCGGGTCCGCCTCGAGGCATTCGATCTGGAAGCGGAGGCTGACGCTCTTGCCGGCTGATGATCGCCCAGCTCCCTGAGTCCGAGGCGATCCGCAGCGTCTTCGAGACCGTCCTGGCGAGCCCGGACTTCGAGCCCGCGCGGACGTCCCTTGCCGCGCGGGTGGTTCGCTTCATCTGGCAGGCCATCGACCGTCTCTTCGGTGACTGGCTCCCGACCCTGGATGAGGGTCCCCTCGAGGTGATCTCGCTCCTCCTGGTCGTTGCGGCGGCTGTGGCCGTCGTCGTCGTCGCCTGGAACCGAACCCTCGGTCGGAGGGGCGCGTCGACCCGGCGCGGTCCGGTCGTTACGGCCGTAGGACCCCGAGGAGTAGCGGAGTGGGTGGACTGGGCCCGGGGCGCCCGGGGGAGCGGCGACCTGCGCCTTGCGGCGACCGGCCTATATCAGGCCGTCGTCCTGCATCTGGAGAGCCGCGGCGTCATCCGGTTCGGCGAGTGGAAGACGCCCGGCGACTACGCGGATGAGATCGACGGGCGGGAAGAGGCCGTGCCCTTCGAGGCCTTTCTCGCCCTCTTCGTCGAGATCGCCTTCGGACCCCGGGAGCCCACGGGCGAAGCCTTGGACCGTCTCTTCACCCGTGCGGAGCGACTCGGGTGTCCAACCTGAGCCGGCACCGGGACTATCTCGTCTGGGGCGCCGTCGCCCTCGGCTTGAGCGTCGTGCTCACGCTGCTTCTGGCGCCGAGCGGGACGGTGGCCATCGACCAGCGCCGCAGCATCTCCCGCACCACACCCGACGGCGTCGCCGCATGGGCGAGGTCGCTGGAGGCGCTGGGGGTTCGCGTCGAGCCTCGCTTCACGGACCTGGACTCCGACCGACCCGAGGGCGCCGGCCTGGTGCTGCTCGAGCCTCTGGTCGACCTCAGCGCGCGGGAGGTCCACCGCGCCCTCGAATACGTCCGCGTTGGGGGCACCCTGATCTTCGCACCCGGATTCGTCGCCCCGCTTCGCGACTCCCTGGAGTATGAGATCGTGGCCCTGCCCGCCGACCCGTATGGGCTCACCACCTTCCGGGATTCGCTGGTGGCGCACCCGTGGACGGAAGAGGCGAGGGGTTGGGAGGCGAGTCGGGTGGTACGCGTCGAGGTGGTGGACGAGGAGCTCGTCGACGACTGGGAGCCTCTGGCTGTCGGGGAGATGAGCGGGAGCAGCCTTTCTTGGCTGCGGCTGGGTGAGGGCGGCATCCTCTTCCTGGCCGACGGTCGGGAGCTGTCCAACGGCCTCCTCGCAGACTCGGAGATCGCCCTCGCGGCGACCCGGGCCGTCGTCGATCTCATCGGTGACGGCACGCTCTACTTCTCGGAGTACCACCTGGGGATCGGTTCCAGTCGGGGCCTCATGCGAGAGTCCATCTCCATGGCCTCCGAGATGCCCGTGGGGCGGATCTTCCTGCATCTTCTCGTGACGGCCGCAGCCCTGGTGATCTTCGCGGCCCGGCGGTTCGGTCAGCCTCTCCCGCCTCCGCCGGCGCCCCGCCGTTCGACGGTGGAACATGTCAACGCGGTGGCGCACATCTATCGGGCCGCCAAGTCGGAGCGTACCGTCGCAACCCATTTGGTGAGGGCGGCGGCACGGCGGGCGGGCCTTGCCATGGATGCCGACGGCGCCGAACCCCTCGTCCGTCGGTGGAGCCACCTGCCGCGACTCGACGAACCCGCGGGAGCCGCGCTGGTGGCCCTGGCGGTGTCGCCTCCCGACCTTCCGGCCCTCGAAGCCGCCCTCGACGATCTGGTGCAACGACACCTGAGCCCACGAAACGCCACATGAACGCACCCGACACCAACCAGGCGGGCGATGGCCCCGTGACCGACTCGGTCTTCGACGAAGGCCGGACTCAGAGCGATCTGGAAGCACGCATCCTCGAGCCACTCGGACGGGTGGTGAAGGGCCAGCCCCGTGTGCTCCGCCAGATCGCGGTGACGCTTCTGGCTCGGGGCCATGCCCTCATCGAGGGTGTGCCCGGCACGGCAAAGACATTGGCCGTTCGGGCCCTCGCGCGGACACTCGGCCTGGAGTTCGGACGCGTCCAATTCACGCCCGATCTCATGCCAACGGACCTGGTGGGGGTCAGCCTACTCGACGCATCGCGGACCGCGTTCCAGTACCGGCCAGGCCCCATCTTCACCGACCTCCTCCTCGCCGACGAGATCAACCGGGCGCCGGCCAAGACCCAGGCTGCGCTCCTCGAGGCGATGGAGGAGCGGCAGGTGACCATCGACGGTGAGTCCCGACCGCTGCCCCCGGCGTTCACGGTCTTCGCCACGCAGAATCCGGTGGAGTACGAGGGGACGTATCCGCTTCCCGAGGCGCAGCTCGATCGATTTCTCCTCAAGATCGTCGTCGACTATCCGGAAGAAGACGCAGAGCGAGCGATCCTCGACCGGTACTCCGACGGCTTTCGCAGCGACGACGTGAAGAGCTTCGGCATCGACGCGGCCATGTCGGCCGCGGCGGTGGAAGAGCACCGCCGTGGCGCCGACGCGGTCCACGTCGACGAGCGCATCCGCGGCTACATCACCGACGTGGTCCGAGCCACGAGGAGTCATCCCTCCTTCGCCTTGGGTGCCAGCCCCCGGGCCGGTGTGGCCCTCTTCCTGGCGACGCGGGCCGAAGCCTATCTGTCGGGTCGTGACTTCGTGATGCCCGACGACGTGAAGCGTCTTTCCTTCCCCGTACTGCGACACCGGGTCCTCCTCACCGCTGATGCCGAGGTGGAGGGCCGTACCTCCGACCAGGAGCTGCGTCGTCTCCTCGAGTCGTTGGAGGCGCCCCGCTGATCCCCGTCCTCACTCGACGGTCTGGCGGTCTCCTCATTGCGGCGACCGCGCTGAGCGCCGTCAACGTCGGATTGGCCGTACTCGTTCAGCTTGCCGTGCTGACCCTGTCGTGGCTGGACGGCCGACGGGCGTTCGTGCCCACGGTCCGGCGCAGCGTCGATGGCAACCTCATCCTCAACGGTCTGGTGAGCGTGGAGCTCGCGCTCTCGGGCGCGGGCCGCCGGGTGCGCATCACCGACGATGTCGGACCTGGCCTGGAGCGGCTTCCTCCGGAGGGCTCGACGGTGGACGCGTCGAGTTCGGATGGCGTGGTCGTCGACCTCCCGCCCGAGGGTGATGTCGTGGCGGGATACCGTCTGGTCCTACGCCGGCGGGGTGACCTGGAGATCGGTGACATTCACTTGCGGAGCCTCGGGCCCCTGGGTCTGGGCTGGCGGAAGGAGACCATCCCCGCCCGGCATCGCCTCCGCGTCCTCCCCGGCGTCCAGGAGCTGAGGCGCGAGCGGCTCCCGGGGCTTCGCCCCTCCCTGGCCGTCATGGGCCTTCGTCGGACGCGGAGGCGGGGGGAAGGGATGGAGTTCGAAAGCCTCCGGGAGTATCAGCGGGGCGACGATCCGCGGACGGTGGACTGGAAGGCATCGGCACGTCGGACCCAACTCCTCGTCCGCAACTATCAGGTCGAACGGAACCAGACGGTGGTCCTCGCCATCGATGCGGGACGGTTGATGCGGGAGTGGATCGGAGATCGCGAGCGCCTGGACTTCGCGCTGACCGCCGCCTTCCTACTCGCCGAGCGGGCACGCCTGTACGGCGACCGAGTCGGCGTCATCGTATTCGACGAGGTCGTACGCACGGTGATCCCGGCGGGGAGGGTTCGCCTCTCCGACCTCGCCGACACCTTCGCCAAGGTGGAGTCCCGCCTCGTCGAGCCCAACTACCCCATGGCCTTCGCCACCCTCAAGCGGACGTTCCGCAAGCGGGCGTTGGTGGTGCTCATGTCCGACGTCATCGACGTTTCGGCTTCCCGGGCGCTGGTGGACGGGCTCGTGAGCTCCGTGACCCGGCACCTTCCGGTGGTCGTCGCCCTGCGCAATCCGGACGTCGAACGGGTGGCCTCGACGCCTATGGGTCCCGCGTCCCCCTACCGTCGGGCGGCGGCGGAGAGTCTCATCGAGGCCCGGGAGCGGGCACTGCAGACCATGAGGCGCTCCGGCGTCCACACCGTCGATGTCCTTCCTGGAGATGCCGCCGGGGCCTCCCTGGACAAATACGTGGAAATCAAGAAGCGCGGTCTGCTCTGACGCCCCTCGCCTTTCGACCCGTGGCGAAGAGGTAGAGAAAGAGGAGCACGGCCAACGAGAGTGCGAAGCCGATCTTGAAGGCGTCGGGGGCCGCAGCGGGTGAGACGAACCCTTCCACCAGTCCGGCGATGACCAGGAGGACTGCCGCGCCGGACACCAGGGAGAGCATCGTTCGCCCCTCCTCCTGGAGGGCACGTGCACGGCTCCGGCGACCCGGCGCCACCAGCGTCCGTCCGATGTAGAGTCCTGCGGCGCCTGCCACGACGATGGCCGTGAGCTCGATGACACCGTGAGGGAGGACGAAGATCCACAGCAGCCGCTGGGCCCCTTTCAGTCCGTAGAGAGCGAAGACCGACCCCAGATGGATCCCGTTGAATACGAGGATCGCCAGTGTCCCCAGGCCGGCGAGGACGCCTCCGGCGACGGCCAGGAAGGCGACCTGGATGTTGTTCGTCATCACCTGGCTCGAGAAGACCGACATCTGAACCGGCGGGATGTCGACGTACTGCTCGCCGCGAGCCAACCGATCACCGGCTTCCTCGGCCCGGGTGATGATCTGGACGGGGATGAGGACCCGTGCGAGCTCCGGATTCGCCTGCACCCCCGCGTATGTGATGAGCGCTGGAGCGAAGAGGAGGACAGCGGCGGCGGCAGCGTACTTCCCGTGGGCCCGGAGCGTCGCGGGGAAGCCCCGTCGGAGCCAGGTCAACGAGCCCTTGGCTTCCCGCGCATCGCGGTAGAAGAGGTTGTGGGCCTCGGCGGCGAGACGCTCCAGATGAAAACAGAGCCTCAGGGAGCCACCATACGTATGGGCGCGGGCCAGATCGGCGACGACTTCCCGGTACAGGACCGTGAACTCCTCCAACTCGTCGGGACGCAGGGACGTGAGCCCGCGCCGGCCGGCCTTCTTCACCAGGGCCTCCAGGCGACGCCACCGTTCGCTCTGCGTCCGCACCAAGTGCACGGCCTGTACGCTCACGCCGTCCCGACGGGTTTGCCGGGGCCTCTCCTCCTCGTAGAGCTGGAGTAGGAGGGTGTCGAGGGTCTCCTTGTGCCGACGGGGGTGGGCGGTGATGACGCTGCCCATACCCTCCGACACCCGGCCGGCGAGTCGGGTGCGGATCTCCGGGGTCAGGGAGTCCCGCCGCTGGACGTAGCGCTCGAGGACGTCGAACTGACGAGGATCCAGGCTCGGCCGCTCGGCCAGTGCCTCCACCGCCTCCTCCTCGGGGATGGACTCGCCGCCCCGGTCCCGGACCACGACGGTGCCGGCGACGAGATCGCCGAGTCGTTGGGATCGTGGGTGGAGGGCGATGAGGCCCAGACCGAGAAGCGCCGAGCCCGCAGGCTGGAAATCGATGATGCGGATGAGGTTCCGGAGAGCCGCGCCCTGTAGGGTGACCGGGACGCCCTCCTCCCCGATGACGCGGAGACCGATCCACCGCTTGCCCAGTGTCCGCCCGTCGAAGAATCCCTCGGCCAGGAAGAAGTAGCCCCACTGGAAGAGGAACATGAGGAAGATGATCGCCGCAAAACCGAGGTTCGCGAGAAGCTCGTTGCCCATGAAGAACTGGAGGGCGCCGACAGCGAGGAAGAGCATCGACACGATGGTGCCGAGAACCAGGATGTCGAGAAGGACGGCGGCCGATCGCGACCCGATGCCCGCCAGTTCGAAGCCCAGTCGAACGTGCTCCGGCGTCTCGACCTCGAGGGAGCGTGCTTTGTCCAGATAGGCGAAACCCGAGGGGGCGGCCCTGCCCGGGGTCGCAGCCGCCAGCGGAGAGGTGACCTGCGTCGCCGGCGTCACGAGACCCTCCGCGTCAGTGGATCGGCGCCACCCAGCTCAGGCCGACGGACACGCTCCACAGGTCCCGCGCCGGAAAGCAGATTCCGTCGGCGACGCAGTCGGCCTGGAAGATCCGGTCGTAGCGGGCGGTGAACGCCGGTCTCAGAGGACCGATGAACGGCCGGAGTCTCAGGTCGATGGCTCCGCCCAGCGTCGTCTCGTCGCCCCCGCTCAGCTTCATCTCCTCGCCGGACGTGGTGTGGGCCAGCCGTTCCGTCTGTTGGGTGCGCCCAACGTTCACGCCGAGGTTCAGGTAGACGTCCGTGGGGTTCGGGTAGTCGTACGACAGCCCCAGGTAGATCAGCCGCATGGCGTGGGTCTGGTCGAAGGGACCCGGCGTGCACGAATCGAAGTTGCAGTACTGCGACTGTTCCTCCCCGTCCTCGTAGAGCTGCCGTAGGCCGGCATGGACGCCCCAGGGCCCGAGCATACTCGTTCGGCCCATGGCGAAGGAAAAGCCTACGGGAGTGGGCAGGGGGTCGTCGGCGAAGCCCTGGTTCACCTGGGCATCGATGAAGAAGGCCTGGGCGGTGGCGGACCGAGGGGTGGACCAGAGGGCAACGAGGAGTGTCAGCGCCACTCCAGGAGCGACAGAACTGCGGCGGGAAAACATGGATAGGACCTGACGATGTAACCGAAGACAATGCGGGGGATGTCACTAATACTACGATCTTGAATCGGTGTTCGTGACACACCCGATCAGAACCCCGGTGTCTCCATCTTCCATACGTCCAGGCCGCCAGGCTGGTAATGGAGTGGCGCGCTTGCGGTTAAGGTGCCGGTGTCCAGGTCGATGACATCCACCGTGCCTCTGGTGGCGCCTACCGCCTCGTTGGTAACGAAGGCGTAACGCCCATCCGGCGTCACCGCCACGCCGTGGGTCACCGACTGCGTCGTCTCTACGACGTCGTGCTCGCCGGTCCTCAGGTCGATGATGGCCACCGACGATGCGCCCTTCCGGGTGACGACCAGCGTCGAGCCGTCCGGGGTGATGTCGGCGTTGTACGGAGCGCCGCCCACATCGAAGCGGCGCAGGACCACCATGGACTCGGCATCGATCTCCAGGACGTCGCCCCGGCCGTTGCACGGCACGTAGATCCGGCTGTCGTCCGGGGAGAGAACGACCCACGTGGGTTTGCAGATGGCGGGGCTGGACATGTCCATGCTCATGCCGCCGCCGGACGCCATGGCGCCGGCCGCCCCGACGGAGCCGCCAGCTTCCCCGGCTCCACTCATGTCGTGGCCGGCGTGCCCCATGTCCATCGGCCCTTCGTGGCCGGCGGTGAGGGACATCCGGCGACTCACCTCGAAGCCGGAGACGCTGGCTTCCACCAGCTGGTCCGACATCATGCACGTCGAGTAGTGACGGGTGCCGTCCGCGCTCACCCGACTGCCGTGGGGCATGACGCACGTCTCGATCTGGCTCACCTCCGACATGAACGGCGTGAAGACTGCCGAGACGGAGCTCGGAATCGGATCGCCGTGGAGGTTGAAGTTCACCACGAAGAGCGACGCGCCGTCGGGCGTCGCCGCCATCGTGGCGGGGAAGAGCCCCACCGTCGCCGTATCCACGAACTGGTCCGTGCCCGTCTCCATCTTCCAGATCTGGCCGTACGGCTGACCGTGGGCGATGGAGACGTACCAATGCTGCCCCGTGGGCGAGACGCGGATGCCGTGGGCGCCGTCCAGGTCGGCAGGATGGAAGCCGACGCGGATGGCCTTCTCCTCGACGACCTCCTTTCCGTCGAAGCGGACCAGTGAGACGATGTCCGACGACTCGTTGGCCACGTAGGCCCAGTAGGTCGCCTGGGCGTGGGCCGGCGCGGGCAGCGCGGCGAGAGCGGCGAGCAGGGCCACGACGGCGCCGGGGCCCTGTCGGCGCCGCGTCGTCCTCGCCGGTGGGCGCGTGGCCCGAAGCTCCTCGGTCCGGGTCCACGATGCCTTCCGAGCGGTCATCAGGTGATGGGCCTCGGTTTCACGTGCTTCAGGACCCAGAGGCCGCTCGTCATGTCGCTCACGAAGAGGTTGCCCTTGAAGACCTGGGGTCCCCACGCGTTGGCCGAGTTGGCCGCCAGCCCTTCACCCTCGGCCGCCTCGGTGCGGAAGAAGCCGATCTCCCGGCCCTGGCGGTACAGATCACCCCGAAGCGTGCCGCTCACGTCCACGATGCGGAGTCCGCCCTGGTAGTAGGCGATGTAGAGGACGTCGTCTTCGATCCAGACGTTGTGCGCGCCGGCCTCGGGAAGCTCGTACTTCGCTACTTCCTTCGGGTTGTCGATATCGCTCACGTCGATGACGTGGATGTAGCCGCGCATCCCGTCGGACGTCCCGATTTCGTCACCCAGGAAGACGTAGTCGCGGTTGCGCCACGCCACGTGGGTGTTGCCCGCCGGGTAGTTGATGCTCGACACGAAGGCCGGATCCGTCGGTGTCCCGCCGTGAGTGCCCGCGCCCACATCGGCGATGACCAGTCCGTCGTCCCAGTACGACAGGTAGGCGTATCCGTCCTCCGCCCACACATCGTGGAGCACCTTGTCCGTCTCACCTGGCCGGATCTCGAAGCGGCCGGCGTGCTGCGGATTCGCCGGGTCGCTCATGTCGATGATGTTCAGGGCACTCGTCCCGTTGTTCACCGCGTAGACGATGTCGCCCATGATCCAGACGTTGTGGATGCCCGCCGTCAGGTCGTCGGTGAGCTCCGACAGGATCGTCGGATGCGCCGGGTCGGCCAGGTCCAGAACCACGATGCCGTTGCGCCGGTTGCTGGCGCCTTCGCGCGTGATGATGGCCCACTCGGCGTCCTCGCTCACCTTCACGTCGTTCACCACGCGGGCGTCCACCACCACCGAGTCCATCAGTTGGATGTTCTCCGGATCGGTGACCTTCCACACGAACATGCGCTCTCCGCCGCCCTGGGCGTGGGTGCCCGTGTAGGCGTAGTCCTCACCGTCCACACCCTCGAAGACCCAGAGGTCACTCGTCGCCACCTCGGCCCGGGGCCCGTGATCCAGCAGCTCCACCGGTTGCGGGGCCGGCCGGTCCGTCACCTCGACGATGGCCGCCGCCGACGCCGTGCCCGAGCTGGCGATGACCCGGTACGGTCCCGTCTCCTCGGCGACGAAGGTGCCGTCGTCGAAGACGAAGCCGCCCGTGCTCTCCATCCCCGAGACCGCCAGGTCCAGGGAGATGTCGTCGATGACCCGGCCGTTGGCGTCCCGGGCCTCGATGTCGAAGGCAACGACGTCGCCCCGGCGGGTCTCGGTGGTCTCGGGAGACATGCTGATGGAGGCGACCGGGTTGGCCACCACCGCCAGTGAGTGCTCGGCCCGGACGCCGTCCTGGGTCTCCGCGATGACCGTCACGTTGCCGGGCCGCATGCCCGTGACGATGCCGCCCCGGGTGACCATGGCCGTCGACGGGTTCGACGAGCTCCAACGGATGGTGGCCGTCTCGTGCTCCGTGCCTTCCGTCGTCAGCACGCGGCCTTCCATCTGCACCGACGTGCCCGTGTATGCCGTGTAGTCCGGCTCGTCGATGTCGATGGACGCCACCGGGTAGTCCAGGACGGTGACGCTCAACTGACCCACCGGCCGGGCGCCGGCTACGCCGAAGACGCCCGCCTCGTCCTCCGGCACCATGACGATGGCCATGGCCATCCCGTTGCCCGGCGCCATGCCCTGCAGCTCGGCCGTCGGTCCTTCGATGGCCGAGAACGTCGGCCCCACGCCACCCTGAGCGAACAGAATGGCCACCGCGCCCTCCACCCGGTTGCCGTCGGCGTCGAAGAGCTCGGCGCCGATGGTGGCGGTCTCACCCCGGGGAATGGTGAGCTCTTCGGTCCCGAAGCGGATCTCGGCGACGCGGGCACCGGCTTCGCGCTGCTCGGGGGTGGCGGGGGGGAACTGGGCGTGGGCGGTTTGGGCGCCCAATAGGCTTAGTGCGACGAGGGCGAGGATGGGGGTGAGGCGGGTCATCTGTCTGTCCTGATTTGCACGGATTTGGGCGCTGGAGCGTCTTTAGGCTGTGTGGCGCGGAGTCTGGGCGCGAAAGGTAGGGTTGGGAGGGGGGTGGGGCGAGCGTTGAGGGGGGCACCGTTCGCGGTCTGCATCATGTGGAACCGCGACAAGATTGAAGGCCTCGTCCGCGACGTGGTCGGGACCTGACCCTCAACGCCAAGTGTGCTGCGCCGAAGGATCCTGCCCAGGAGCACCGAAACGGTTTGAAAGGAGGAAGAGTGACATGCGGGTGTGCGGGATCGATTACAGCGGGTCCGACCTGATCCCAGTGGTGCTCGACGATTCGGAGGGCGAGTGCAGTTGGTTAGAGCTTGAGACCAAGAAGATCACCCTCAACGACATCTGGGACACGGACGACGTAAGGTTGTTCTTGAAGACCGTGACGGCTTTCCTGGCCGAGAACCGTGTCGACCGGGTCGTTATCAAGAAGCGACCCACTGGTGGAAAGTTCGGAGGTGGCGCCGCCTCATTTCGAATGGGAGCCCTGGTGCAGGTCTCGACGGAGAAGCCGGTCGATTTCCTTCCTTCACAGACCGTGGCAGCGACGCTGCGAAAGAGTCCTCCGGCCTATCCGGATGGCCTGAACAAGTACCAGCGAACCGCCTATGAGCTGGCGGTTGCGCTCGTTCGCAGGGGGAATGGTCTCTAGGTGCTCGACCTCGACGATCTCGACATCGATCCTGCGGTCCGGGCTGCAGTCGAAGACCTCGAAGATGAGGTTGAGGTCCAGCGATTCTCTGGGAAGGGCGCCAAC
Organism: Longimicrobiales bacterium; assembly: GCA_965229435.1. GTDB lineage: Bacteria > Gemmatimonadota > Gemmatimonadetes > Longimicrobiales > Gaopeijiaceae > UBA2589. Next base: position 465,824 of record CBDDJE010000001.1, on the reverse strand, counting down.
GGGTACCTCTTCTTTGGTCTTCACCAGATCCTACGGCAGCGTCGGGCTATCAAGTTCTACTACTGGGCCCAATCCCGGACTCACGACGAACCGCGGCTGCTGTCAGAACTCAACTCGGACCACATCATTCCGATTTACTCGGCCCGCCTCGTTGATGAAGAATGGGCCATGTTCCAGACGCCCTACTACCCACGCGGTGACCTCGATCAAGTTGTTGGTGCGACGCACCTGTCCCTTCACCAAGCTATTGACCATGTGATCGAGGTACTCGTTGGCGCGAGCGCATTGCACTCCGCAAACCTGGTGCATCGTGACCTCAAGCCTGCCAACATCTTCATCGACGACGAGGGCAGAGCTCGAATCGGCGACTTTGGTTCAGTCATCGCTCTCCCAGACGCCGATGGCAGCGTCAGAGGTTCTGGCCACAGCGTGCTGTTCCGACCTCCAGAGTCATTCGATTCTGACGAGTATTCCAAGGCTGGGGACATTTATCAGTGCGGTATCGTCCTGTATCAGCTACTAGGCGGTCCGCTTCCCTACGAAGCGGAGGCATGGCTGGATCGTGAGGGCAAGAGATGTTGGGGTGAGGCGTTGAATGACTTCGAGCGCTCGGAGTGCGTTAGCGGGTCCATCGCGCGCAAGGCTAGGAGGCAACAGCTGCTAGATCTCAACGCATTGCCCGGCACCGTTCCCCCGAATGCCAAGACGTGCATTAGGCGCGCCACCAAGGCGGACCCGGCTGAACGTTTCGCCGGGACCAGCGCGTTTATCAACGCACTTCGCCGGGTACGAGCATCGTGCAAGGACTGGTCGTGGGATGGCAACTCCGCGAACGCACTTTGCGGTGATCGGGAAGTGCGAATCGTGCATCAGGCGAGCGGGGACTATCGCTGCGAGTCCCGGCGCCGAGGAGATTGGCGGAAACTACCCGGTATCGACCCCGCACCCGTGTGCGTCCTCACCCGCCATGTTGATCGCAACCTTTGAACGCTGGTGGCAACCCCGGATGTTGCCACTTTCGTCGGCTTCCCCCGCTTGGCTGAATCCTGTCGATTGGTGTTTTGTCGGCCCGATACGTGCCGGGTGGGCCCGGGAGGCTAGCCCTCTGCACGCGTTCACCCGCGGCTGTTCCGCGGGCATTCTTCACCCCGTACGGCAGCCGATCCGACCGGCATGCTGGGCCGGTTCCGCCAGAGGCCCAGGCGGCTCGGACCGCTCCGGCAGTACCTTGACCGGGTCTCAACCGACCGCATTTCTACCCAGAGCACCATCGCCTTAGCAGATGGATCTTCTCTACGTAGAGCCACAATCGTTGGAGCTTGAGGCTGTGCGGGTCCTGGGTGACAGGAACAGCCAGTATCTCGGCTTCCTTCCTGCCGTGGTGTTCGACCAGATGGCCGTAGACCGGAGGATTCTGGCCGCAACGATCGGTGGGCGGGTGGTTGGCTACGCGGCCTTCTATCCTCACCGGCGTCTGATCAAGCTGGTCCACCTCTGCGTTTCAGCTGAGCACCGGGGGCTTGGGGTGGCGAAGTCCCTGATCGGTCGGCTAAGCGCGGATCATGCTGAATCCGATGGCCTGACTGCTCACTGTCGCGTTGATTTTCCAGCTGACGACGTTTGGCCGAGACTCGGCTTCTTGCCAGTGGGAGAGCGGCCGGGAAGGAGCAAGAGAGGTAGTACTCTTCGCATCTGGATTAGGCGACACGACCATCCGACCCTCTTCTCCGTTGAGGCACCTGACTGTGCTCGTGTGATTCTCGATGCGTGCGTGGCCTTTGACCTACAGGACCCTGACTCCGAGAAGGCCCAGGAATCCATAGCGCTCCAAGCCGACTGGCTCTCGGATGATTTCAAACTCTGCGTGACTGAGGAACTGTCGATCGAGATTAAGCGGAATCCGGATCCGCTTGAGCGGAGGCGCCGGTGGCAGTTCGCGTCCGGGTTCGCATGTGTCCACCACGACCGAGAGCAACTGGCAATTGTCCGGACCGATCTGGATGACTTGTTCCCGGAGCCGCGATCGACAAGTGACGAGTCAGACCTGAACCAGGTCGCCATGGCGATCTCTGCGGAGGTCCAGTTCTTAGTGACGAGGGATGATGCGCTCCTCGACAAAGGGGCCGAGATCACGAGGCGTTGGGGGTTGGTCATACTCCGCCCGTCCGAACTCATCGGCCAGAGCTACGAGCAGAAGCGAGAGGGGCTCTATCGACCGGCAAGGCTGGCGGGGACGCCAGTGACCGAGGCGCGAGCCAAAGTCAGTGATCTCGCCTCGCTGTCCCAAGCGTTCCTCTCGCATGGGACTGGCGAGAAGAAACGGACGTTCAATGCGATCCTTCGTCGCGCGGAAGCGGCTCCAGAGGATTGCGACGTCAGGATCTTTCGAGACGGGTCCGGCGAGCTGGCGGGACTGTTGGTACTCGACAACACGGAGGTGGGAGTGTCCAGCATCTCCCTGCTTCGGGTCAAGCGCGTCCGCGCTGCGGATCTGGTTGCGCGGCATCTCCTATGGCAAGCGGTGATCAGGGCTGGCGCCAGTGGTAAAAGGGTGTTGGTCCTCCGGGATGCCCACCACCCCGATTCACTTCGGTCCGCATTCGAGCCCCTTGGTTTCCACCAGGAAGGGGAGGACTGGGCCAAGGCGTCGATGCCGGGCCTTTGGACAGGCAGTGATCTGGCGACTGCCCTGCGAGCGACGTCTCAGCGCGCACGCCATGAACCGTTCCTCTCCCGTATCGCATCCGTGGCTCAAGAGGCTCCTGAGCACCTGACCATGGGCCGCCAGGTGGACCTCGAACTCGCGGTATGGCCCGGGAAGCTGAAGGGCTCTCAGGTACCGACCTTCCTCGTACCGATTCGGGCCCACTGGGCGTCACAGCTGTTCGAAGAGCGGATCGCCGACTACGACCTCTTCGGCGCTCCTCCGGGGCTGATACTTAGCACTGAGAACGTCTACTATCGATCAGCACAGGGCCCTGGCGTCCGTGCGCCGGGGCGGGTCTTATGGTATGTCTCAGCAGCACCCGGCGTCCCGCACTCGAAGCAGGTAGCGGGCTGCTCCTACATCCGTGAGGTTGTAGTCGGTACTGCAACAGAGGTCTTCGGCACCTTTGAGCGCCTCGGCGTCTACGAATGGCAGGACGTTCTGAAGGTGGCGCAGGGATCACCCCATGGCGAAGTGATGGCTTTTCGCTTCTCGCATTCCGAACTATTCCCCCACCCGATCCCGTATTCGACTCTCAAGTCCGAGATCGAAGCGTGCGCGGGAAGTGTTCCCACGGTGCGCGGTCCGAGTGCGATTTCCCCACGCTGCTTTGAGCGACTCTACCTGCGCGGAACGGGCCTTGGATGACCCCCGATTCCATCCTTCTCTCAATACGTCCTCGGTACGCCGACAAGATTCTTCGAGGAGAGAAGACCGTGGAGCTGAGACGCGTCCGGCCCAAGGTCGCTCCGGGAGACATAATCGTGATGTATGTCAGCTCACCGCGACGGGAGGTCCGGGCCCTCCTTGTCGTACAGCGTGTAGTTGAAACCGACACGGACTCGTTGTGGAACCAAGTGGGGCCCGAGGCTGGCGTCACGGAAGGTGAGTACCGCCAATACTTCGAGGGCTCCGCGACCGGTGTGGGGATTGAACTTCGTGTCGCGATGGCTCTCGAGAACCCTGTGACGCTGGACGAGCTCCGACAGGTCTCACCCGGGTTCCGACCTCCGCAAAGTTACAGGTACGTGGCCGGTTTGACCGCGGGCCTTCAGGGGGTGTTTACGATGCTTTGGAACGAGAGCCTTCGCGGGCAGAGGGGGCTGGGAGGTGCCCGTCCCCGCCCGAGCCAGTGACCCCATGGAGCTATCACGACTCCGCGCCGAAGCCGGCTTGACCATCGAGGAGCTCTCCGCCCTCTCTGATCTGCCGGTGGAGCAGGTGAGGCAGTGGGAACGCGACGCCCACGTGCCTCAACGGCATCGAATCGCCATTCGGTGGACCCTGTGGTCGGTGAAGAGGGATCGCGCTCTGGAAGCCAGCGGCCTACCCGAGTGTCCCGTCGTTGCGAAGCTCGCCGAAGACGAGGATCCGTCGGTGGCCGACGCCCTCGCGGAGCACCTGGAGACGTGTGAGGTCTGCGAGGCTCGCTCGGCGTTCGTTCTCGAGCACGTCGAGCCCATGCCGCCCATTCCCGGCGGTTTCGTCGTACGCGTGATGGACCGGGTCTCTCGCCTCAGTGGGTGGCAGCAGTCGGCCTTCGCCGGCGCCTCCATCGTCGTCATGCTGGGCGGAGTCGGCGTGCTCTTTTTCCTCGGGATGGGGCTGATCAACCGGAGTCTCGGCCAGATCGCGGGCGCCTTCGGACTCTTGGTGGCTCTCGTGTTGAGCGGCGGAGCCGGAGGCCTGGCGCACCACTGGACACGAGGGCTGCGGGCTACGGGCACACCCGGTACCTACGTGAGCGGGGTGCTCGCCATGAACACCTATCTCGCGGTGCTCCTGGGCCTGGTGTGGGTCGCGGGCGTGAACGTCGGATGGGATGTGGTGGGCGAGGACCTTCGCGACATGACCACCACCGCGGAAGGATGGATCATCATGGTGGCGTGCGGGACCCTGTTCGGTCTGGTCTTCGCCCATACCCTCCGCGAAGACACCGAGACGTAGCTCAAGCCCCCCTTGCCCCCTTCGTAGTCGCTGTCGTATACTCCGCGGAGTGTACAACGCAGACTCCGAGGTCGAGCATGTCCAACGGTCACATCGCCGAGTTCGAGCAGATGGTTCTGCTCGCCGTCCTGCAGGCCGGTGAGGAGGCGTACGCGCCGAACATTCGGGCGGTCCTGAAGGAGAGCGCGCGGCGGAGCGTGTCCCGCGGCGCCCTCTATCGCACCTTCGACCGGATGGAGGCGAAGGGCCTCCTCCGCTGGGAGCTCGACGACTCGAACCCGATTCCGGAGCGGGGCGGGGCGCCCATGCGCCGGTTCCACGTCACCGCCGAGGGACGGCGCGCCCTCCGGGTGTCCCGGGAAGCTCTGCTCAAGCTCTGGGACGGGATCGAGCCCGAACTGGAGAAGGCATGACCATGATGGCTCCCCCGCGGTTCGCCGAGCGCTTCCTGCGATGGTGCCTTCGGTCCGTCCCGGCATCCGACACCATCGTCGGCGACCTGCGTCAGGAGTACGCCGCGGTCCTTCACCGTCGGGGGACGGTCCTCGCTGGAGCGTGGTACTGGTTGCAGGCGTCGAGCATCGGTCTGGGATACGTCGCCGAAGGCTTCACACCCCGCGCCGTCTCACGAGATGTCCTCGCGGGACTGCGGGTCTTCCGCACGTCGCCGGGATTCGCGGCGGCGGTGATCCTCACGCTTGCCTTCGGGATCGGCGTGAACGCCACCATGTTCGGCGCGGTGGATCGCGTGTTGCTGAGCCCGCCGGAGCACGTCCAGGACCACGAGGACCTTCGCTTCCTGTACCTGTCGGGCCTGGGAGCGCGGTCGGCGAACTACCCGCTGGCCTACTCCTTCCCAGACTACGAGGCGATCCGGGACGTCCCGGTGCTCGCCGGCGCGGCCGCCTACCGGCCCCGGCGCCGGATCACTATGGGATCGGGACTCGAAGCACGCCGGCCGCTGGTACAGGACGCCACGGCTGAGTTCTTTCCGCTCCTCGGCGTCCTTCCCTTGCACGGCCGCTTCTTCGATGCCCAGGACGACCGGGAGGGTTCGCCGCCGGTGGCCGTTCTGAGTCACGGGTTCTGGGAGCGGGAGTTCGGTGGGGACGTCGCCGCCATCGGAGACGCCATCACCCTGGGATCCCACAGCTACGAGGTCATCGGCGTCGCTCCTCGGGGATTCACGGGGGCCAACCTCGACGGCGTCGATGTCTGGATTCCTCTCCGGATGAACGTCAGGCTGACGTCGTCGTGGCGCGCCCTCGAGTCGCGTGGCGCGGCCTGGCATCGCGTGGTGGTGCGGGTGGCCGATAGCGTGACGGACGCGGAGGCGGGGCGCCAACTGACCGCTGCTCACGGGGCGGCCGTGGCGGCGGCTCTGGAGGTGGGACCGCCGGAGAACCACGATGACTCGGAGGGCGCTACGGTCCATACGGGATCGTTCATGACGGCCCTCGGTCCGTACGCCGAGACGGAGACGGCCATCACGCTGTGGCTCGCAGGGGTCAGCCTGCTCGTGCTGCTCATCGCGTGCGCCAACGTGGCGAATCTGATGCTCGCCCGGGGGATCGATCGACGACGGGAGCGGGCAGTGAGCCTCGCCCTCGGAGTGAGCCGGCGGCGCCTCCTCTCGCAGTCGCTTGCCGAGGCGTGGGTTCTGGCGGTGGCGGGAGGTCTGGCGGCCGTGCTCATCGCCCGGTGGAGCGGCGTAGCGCTGTACGAGGTCCTCCTGCCGAGCGTGCCCCTCCCGCAGGAAATCGTGAGCCTGCGTCTGGTGGCGTTCCTGGCCGTGGTGGTGGTCGCCACGACCGCGCTGGCCGGCACGCTGCCGGCGCTGCAGGCCGTCCGGACGGCCCCCGCCGACGTGCTTCGACGTGCACGGGCCGCCGGCGGGGAGGGTCGGGCGCGCGAGCTTCTCACCCTCGGCCAGGTCGGCCTGTCCACCATCCTTCTGGTGGGCGCCGGCCTCTTCATCCAGAGCCTGCAGAACGCCCTCGTGGTGGACGTCGGCTTCGACCAGGAGTCGCTCATCAACGTGGAGTTCGAGGCTCAGGATGGTCTCGACGCCCAGCGACGTGACGTCCTCTATCAGGAGGCCATGGAGGCCGTCGCGGCGATGCCCGAGGTCGAGCGCGCCGTGCTCGCTCCCTCGCAGCGCCCCCTGTACGGCTGGGACGAGATGCACGATCTCCGGGCGAGTCGGGTGGACTCGGTCCCTCCGGTCCTGGAGGGTGGGCCCTTCACCTATGCCGGGACCCACGGGTTTGTGGAGACCGCCGGCCTGCGCATCCTACGCGGCCGCGCCTTCGAACCCGCCGAGTACGACCTTCGGGCCGCACCCGTGCTCATGGTGAGCCGGTCGTTCGCCGAAGGGGTCTGGCCCGGCCTGGACCCCCTGGGTGAGTGCGTCACCCTCCGCCGGGGCCCCGTGGAGATGGAGGGCCCCGAGCCGTGCCGCCCCGTCGTCGGCGTGTACGAGGACATCAAGCGCGCCATCACCGACCGAAGCTCGTGGTCGGTCCTGTGGCCGCATCCCGTCGAGGCCGGAGGCTTACGCGGCATGCTCCTCCGCGTGAACGGCGATCCCGACGCGGTGGTCGCCTCCATCCGCGAGCGGGTGGCGGCGGTGTCGCCCGAGATCCGCTACGTGCACGTGGCGCCCATGGAGGCCCGGGTCGACGCGTGGAGAGGGCCGTGGCAGATGGGTGCGACCCTTTTCTCGGTCTTCGGGGCCCTCGCCCTCATCGTCGCGGCCCTCGGGCTCTACAGCGTCCTCGCCTTCGCCGTCGTCCGGAGGCGACGCGAGATCGGGATCCGCGCGGCCCTCGGCGCTCGACGCACGGACCTGGTGGTCATGGTGGTGTCGCGAGCGGCACGCCTCATCGTCGGCGGCCTCGCTCTCGGGATCGTGGTGGCCCTTTTGGCCGGACGATTCCTCGAGTCCGTGCTCTTCGGAGTGGCCACGGTCAGCGTTCCCGTGTACGGCGCCGTCGCCGTGGTGCTGGGGGCCGTGGGGCTCCTGGCGGCGTGGATACCCGCGTCGCGGGCCATCGCCGTCGACCCGGTGGGGGCCATCGCAGCCGAGTAGCGGGAAGCGGGCACGTCGTTGGACTGGTGCGAGCCTGCGGGGGCGTTTCCTGAACGACCGCCGGGTCTAGTGCGAGAGTCAGAGGTTGCCCAGTATGCCTGGCCCTGGCGAGACCTCCGACCGGGCGGGACGTGAGCGAACGCCGGTTGGCGGACTCCATTGAAGACGCACCTCTACCTGTTCCCACAGGAGGCGCCCTAGATGTGGAGGGTCATCGGTCGCGACACCCTGGGCGAAGAACGCGAGATCGAGCACACCGATTTCTCGGTGTCTCGCCTGTTCGAAGAATCCGGGGGGGCGATGCCCCGCTTCGACCCGCTGCGCCTTGTCGGAGAGCGCCTGCAGTGGCCGGAGTTGCTTGCGGACAGGCTTTCGTCGCTCGTTCCGACGTGGTTGGTCCCCGACGATCTCGAGGCCTGGGGAGGCCCTGAGGAAGTCGAGTTCGGATCGGTCCTCGACGGCCTTGCCCAGTACGTCCGCCTCATCGACGCGGGTGGGCTGACAGGCACCGTCGTCTGGTTGGCTGATTCGTTCGTCGTCTTCGACAAACCGGAAGGGATCGAGGAAGTGCTCGTCTTGTACGAGGAGGACGACGACGACGAGACCTACCGCCGTGAATCCATGGAGGCGGCCGAACGAAATCCCTCTACTTCGTTCGTGGAGTGGTTCGCGGTCCTCGGAACCAACTCCCTCTTCACGTCGGGCGATGGCCCTGCGGGGAGGCCTCTGCGGATGCGGCTTGGCTATGCCGCGGGCACGGTTGTGGGGCGGGTCGTCCATGCGATCACCCCAGGGAGCCGAGCGACGAGTGGGGATCCACTCTGGCGTGATCGAGTCGATCGCCTCGAGAAACGGCACCCGGACTTGGCGCGTCTCGTACCTCGACTCGACATGACGAACTACTCGAGATGGCTGGTGGATGTGGAGCGAGCGGCGGTGCGAGACGAATGCGGAGCATGCGAGCTCGTCGTGTTCGTACACGGCACCCTGTCGTGCGGAATGAGGATGGTCGCCGATGTGGAGGCGAGCGGTGCTTTCACGGACATGACCGCAGCGACAGTGGTCGTGCGGTACGAGCACGACACCTTCCCGAGTGTCGGGGCGAATGCGTCTCAGCTCGCTCGTTTCGTGAGGGCTCACTGGGGTTCCACCTTCACGTTCGGAACCGACGGTCACAAGCGACTGGGTCGAGTGCTGTTCATTGGCCACAGCCGGGGCGGGCTCGTGGCAGTCGAGGCGGCGAAGCGCCTGATATCGGACCCAACCCTACGCGGGCCGCAAGCCGACCAGATCGAGGTGGCAACGTACGGGACTCCGCACGCGGGGACGCCCCTCGTGGCGAATGTGCGTTCCGTGGGCACCCTGATGCGAGCTTTGCTTCGGGTAGGCTCGCGGATGGCGTTCTCCAGCATGGGTGCCGAGCCCGTGGGGTGGGCGGCGGGCTGGGCCCTGGGGTCAGCGCGTCTCCCGGCGGGGGTGTCTGACATGGATCCACACGGCCCGTACATCGAGAACCGCGTGTCGGAGTTCTTTGCCCACCGGGTCGTCGCCCATGGCGCGGAGATCGACTCGAGTGGCGTAGACGACGGTTTCGTCCCGGGGTTCGAACGAGGGATTCTCGAGGCGGTGATGAATGGTGAACCCAGCGACGGTGTGGTCCCGACTCGCTCGTGCATCGCGGGGAACGTCTCGAGAGGACACGTGGACATGGCATGCGCGCACTCGGACTACTTCGGTCACCCGACGTTCTCTCGGGATCTTCGGGAACGGATCGTCCACGGGACGCCGCTCCCCACCGAAGAGTCCTAAGCTGCCAGACGCGCAGCCCGGCAAGCGACACCGGAGCCCGTCCGCTCCGGCGAAGAGCCTTGACGCTTCCCGGGCCGGTAGGCATGCCTTGAAGTCTGCACTCCGACCATTCCCGAACGTCATCGAGGCCGTCCATGCATGCACGTCGAATCGCCCTTTCGCTCTTCTCTCTGATGCTCGTGGGGTGCGGCTCGGACCCGTTGGCGTACGCGCCGGTGGCAGGCACGTACAGCGGGGCGTTCGTTGCGGAAGAGCCGGGTGGAGACGAGATGGTCGGCACGTTCGAGGTGACCCTTTCGCAGACCGACGAGATGGTGACGGGGTCCTTCGACCTTGAGGCGACCATCAACGGACGAACGGACAGCTCCGCGGATGGTGGGCTGACGGCGACGCTCCCGCTGGGTCCGAATCCTGTCTTCGATATCGAGGTGGCCTACACCTTCTGTCCACAGGGAATCATGACCTTCACCGCGTCGTACTCGTCGTCGACCGGTACCTTGACGGTCGTCGGCGACCTGGACATCCCATCGAGCCAATGCAACGTGCTCACCTTCTATCCGCTCGACATCGTCCTGACCCCCTCGGCGCCATGACGGTCGTTGCGTGGTGCAGGCGGAGGCTCGCATGGCTGGGGTCTTCATGGACACTGGTGCTCGTCGCCGGGTGTGGCACCACCCCGGCCGAAATGGGCGATCCGCTCGATGACGAGGTCCGCTTCGAAAGCGTCACCGCCGGATACGAGCACTCGTGTGCGTTGGCCGACGGCGGCGTGGCGTACTGCTGGGGTGGAAACTCCGAAGGGCAGCTCGGCATCGGACCCGGGTTCCTTCCGGGACCCACGCAGCGTGTGGGCGGTGACCAGGAGTTCGAGGCGATCACGGCCGGCAACTACCACACATGCGCCTTGAATGAGGTGGGTGAAGCCTACTGTTGGGGGGCGAACTGGAGCGGCCAACTCGGTATCGGATCGACGGACGAGAGCACGACACCGGTGCCCGTAGAGACCTCCGTCCGATTCACCGCCATCGACGCGGGTGCGACCCATACGTGCGCGCTCTCGACCGCGAACCGGGTGTACTGCTGGGGACACAACGGCAACGGTGAACTCGGCGACGGCACGATCGACGATCGCACTGTTCCCGTCATGCTGTCGGGCGCCCTCCAGATGACGGCCATCGCCGTGGGCTTGTCCAAGGGCTGCGGGCTGACTGCGAGCGGAGACACGTACTGCTGGGGAAGCGGCGGTCCGGGAGGAGTCACCAGCGAACCGGTCGAGGTGGGGCAAGGAATCAGCTTCGTGGAACTGGCCGTCGGTGGTGACCTCTGCGGATTGACGGGCAGTGGCGACCTGTACTGCTGGACCGACATCGACGTCGATCCAGAGTTGCTGGCGGCGGGAAGCAATCTGCTTGGGCTCACGGTCGGGCACAATCACCAGTGCGCCCGATCGCCGAGCGGCGAGGGATACTGCTGGGGGCACAACGGCTGGGCCCAGTTCGGAGACGGTAGCCGAGACTCGTCGGATGACCCCACGGCCATCTCGGGTGGCTTGACGTTCACGGATCTGGCCGCAGGTCGTCGACACTCCTGTGGTGTCGACGCCGAGGGTGCGGCCTACTGCTGGGGCGTGAACACCCATGGCCAGTTGGGCACCGACGATGTCGCGGAGATCACGACCATCCCCGTGCTCGTGGAAGTCGAGCCAGCGTAGAGACGACGGCATCATTCCATGCTACGGGCCTTCGGAGCCAGATTCTTCCCCGCCACCCCCCCGGGGGCGCACTGGCTCGCTGAGGGCGAGACCATCACCTTCATCAACTCCGATGGCAGGAGCCGAAGGCCCGGGGAGAGGAAGCGATCGTGAAACAAGGATTCCATCGAAGCGGGGGATGGGCCCCCGTCGCCTCGGTGGCGATGCGGGTGCTAGCGCTCGGGCTGTCTCTGGCTGTCCTTCCGACGCCTGCACCCGGCCAGGACCGGGTAGTGCTGACCGGAACGCTGCTGGACTCCGACACCCGCGAACCGCTCCGGGGAGCCCAGGTCTTCGCACCCCTCTCCGAGATGAGCGCCGTCACCGACTCGCTGGGGTCGTTCGAGATCTCGTTCATCAAGGACACACACTACGACCTCGTCGCCGCTGCCATGGGATACGGGTCCAGGAGCGTCACACTGTCGCCGGAAGCGGAGCAGAACTCGACGACAATAGAGCTACGACCCGACCCAGTGGGGATGGTGAGCCTCGCGGTGCTGCACGAGGAACTCGAGGAGCGTCGTCGACTGCGCCGTACTCCCAGGCTTCGAGTGATCGATCACGTCGAGCTGGGAGCCAGCGATGAGCCGTCCGCCTATTCCTTGGTACGGCGAGTCGCCGGAGCGCAGGCATGCCAAGACTTGCAAGAGCTGTGTCGACTCGGCAGACGAGTCCGCCTGTGCATCGACGACTCGAGCCCCATCCGCGGGGCGCGGGAGCTGGAAGCCTACGCCCCGTCCGATCTCTGGTTGATGGAGGTCTATCGGGAGGGCCGTGAGGTGCGCGTGTATACTCGCTGGTTCATCGAGCGCGTCATCCGTACCAGACGAGGCGAGCTCCGGCGCATCCCGATCTGCTGAATCGTGCTCATGAGGGGTACGGGTGCCATGCGGGGGGACGGCATCAGCGGCCCCTACTTCAGCCGCCGTCCTGGGTCGCCGGAAGCTCCTCCACCTCCTCGACGAGGGCCGCCGCATCTTCGCCCAGCTTTTCGACATCGCTGGTGACGTACAGGGCCGCCGGCAGGTACCCGAGGTTGAGGAGAGACGTCCGCACCTGGTCACCGGGCGTCGAGTCCGAGGGGACGAGCATGGCGAGCCCCAGGATCGCGTAGTAGATGGCACCTGAGACGATAGCCCTCCGCTTCGGGGGCCACGTGCCTGCCACCGCGACGTGTGAACCCATGAACGCGATCCACCACACTCCCCATATGGTGAGATTCAACGCTGTCTCCAGGCCGTCGACGTGAACGGCCGCGAGGAGGGCTGATTCGACGTTCGCCAGGGCGACCCCGAGGATCAGGTAGATGGAGGTGATCTCGAGGTGACGGGCGAATGCCAGAGGATGGCGGAATACTCGGTTTCCCAGGGCCCATGCCCCCGCCCAGAGGAAGACGAAGATCACCAGACCGATGGCCAGATAGGACGTCTCTTCTGCGGGGGAGTCCGTGTAGTCCGTCAGATAGACGACCGCCCCAGAGAAGGCGATGGCCAGCAGGAAGAGGGCCCACGCCCTGGCACGACGGGGTGACTCCGTCGAGGCGACGGGCCGAGACGGCTCGTCCGCTCGGGTCAGACGAACATGGAGGTCACCGATGCGGAGGCACGCCGGACTCGGCACCTGCGCCTCCGAGAGTTGAAGCGCTCCGATGTACGTCGAATGATCCTCATCGAGCTGCCGAAGGGTGAAGCCGCCGTTCGCGTCCAGGTCGACGCGAACGTGCTCGGCTCCCACGCCTTCACCCTGCAACCGAAGCCCTGCGGAGGGAGCGGTACCGATGACCAGGGGGGCGGCTTGAGACATCGTGGCCACGACCTGCCCGTCGGCATCCACGATCTCGACCTCGATCATCGCGGCCATCGGACGCTCTCCACTACACGGTGCAGGAAGGCCTGACCGTTCTCCAGCGTTGTCCCAGCCATGGTCAGCGTACTGATCAACCCGCGATCGACGACTCCGAGCACGGCTGTCTTCGCCACGAAATCGTAGAGACCGTCGAGCTTCTCGCGCCCTCTCCAGCATTGGGAGACGCGGAGCTTGACCCCCGCTGAGTTCTGGACGTTGCGGCGCCTGCACACGTATTCCGACGCCCACCGGGACTCCGGTACCTCGCGTTCCCACACGTCCTGATACCACTCGGTGTAGAGGCCCGAGAAACGAAGTCGTGTCATGCCCTCGGCGACAACGAGAACATGCTTGACCGTCACCGGCTGAACCGCGGCGTCGGGGTCCAGCCAGATTCCGTCGGGCGGGCCGCACTCCCGGATGACACCCGTGAAGTCGTATCCGTCGGGTCTCAGGGGCGACGCGGAGCACTCGGCGACGCTCTCCGACAGGCTCTCCACCTCGAAGGGTGCCAGGTCACGCGGCTCCATGCCCTCGCCCGTGAAGAAGCGCTGCCGCACGCTCGCCTGGAGGTCGCCCAGTCGGCGGAGTACCTGCGAGAAGAGCTCCTCACCACGACCCGCCTCCGCCAGCATGTCGCGGGCCGCGCCCACGGATACCAGATAGCTCAGTTGATTGCCACTGGTCGCCACGTTCACGCCGACGACTCGGCCCCTGGCATCGACCGTGGGGCCGCCGCTCATCCCGGGACTCAGCGATCCCGAATAGTGAAAGCGGCTCGTCAGGGTGTGCTCGATGGGGCCGCTGAACGTACCCGCCACCAACGTCCCCGACAGGTCCGAGGGGAAGCCGAGGGAGTAGACCTCCGTACCCACCGCGGGCACGTCGTCGGCCAGGACCATGGGGTCGCCGACGGTTCCGTCCGCCTCGAGGGCCGCGAGGTCGTTCACCGGATCCACGAGGACGACTCGAGCGTTGTGACTCGACCCATCCACCGCCATGAGCCGGATGGAGTAGTCGTCCGGCGAAAAGACCACGTCGTTGACGACGTGATAGTTCGTGATGAGTCGGCCGTCCACGTCTGCCACGAACGCCGTGCCCACCACGTAGGGACTGCCCGACAGGGTCTCCACCACCTCGACCTTGAAGATGCTTTCCTCGTGTCGCTTGAAGATCTCTGCCTCGGTCTGGCCCGATGCAGGAGTGGCCGCGCCCAGGGCCAGCGCGAGGGCGATGGCGCCGGTGGACTTCACGAAAGGAGGTCTCTCACGAGGGGAGCCTCTCACAGGGGGGAGTCGCTCACGAGGTTGGTCTCTCACGAAGAGATGGGACATCGGCCAACCTCTTCGGGCGATCGGCGTGGGGCAAGCGTCGCACGGATGTGTCTTCGTTCCGCCACTCGGCCCTATCGTCCAACACCTCCCGGCTCCACCCGCCACCACCACTGCGTAGGCAGCTCCACCTGTCGCGGCCAGACTTCGTCCAACGTCGCGGCGTCGTAGAGCCGCCCGTTCTTCATCACCCATTCGATGTCCGTGGAGTTCTCCAGGTCGTCCAGCGGGTTCGACGTCAGGATCTGCAGATCGGCCAGCTTGCCGGGCTCCAATGACCCGAGGTCACCGTCCAGCCCGATGGCGTCGGCGCTCATGATGGTCGCCATGCGCAGGGCGGTGTGGTTGTCCATCCCGCCCGACGCCATCATCCACAGCTCCCAGTGGGTGCCGAGGCCCTGGACCTCGCCGTGGGACCCGAGGCCCGCCTGACCTCCGGCGTCCATCCACTTCACCAGCTGCTCGGCCTGCTGGAAGTGCGGATACTGGTCCGTACGATGCCACTGGGTGGCCTTCCACTTGTCCAGCTCGTCGTGGGGCGTGAATCGCTTGAGGCGCGGCTCGTTGTCCAGGTCGACGCGGGTGAGGTAGTACTGACGGCCCGATGGACCGCCGTAGGCGACGATGAGCGTCGGCGTGTACACCATGCCGCTGAACGCACCGAGTTGCACTACGTCCTCGTAGAACGGACTGATGGGCAGGGAGTGCTCGAGGCCGGCGTAGCCGTCCTGGGCCAGGGTCAGGTTCATGGTGAAGTTCGCGCCGCCCTCGGTGGTGGGCGTGAGGCCCATCTCCCGGGCGGCCATGATGACCCACTGCCGTACCTTCCGGTCGCCGGCGAGATACTGCTTGATGGTCTTGGTGTTGAAGTGGTCGGCGTACCGGCGGACGACGTCGCGCGCCTCGTCGAGGCTGGAGATGCGGTCGGCGCCGAAGATGCCGGGTCCGGTGGAGTAGATGCGCGGCCCGATGAAGTCCCCGATCTCCATGCGATCGGCGTACGTGACGACGTCGTGGCTGGACGTCTGGGGATCGCGCTGGGTGGTGACGCCGTAGGCGAGCTGGGCGAGGAACTGCGACACCTGGTTGCGATGCACGCCCCACCCGACCCACGTGTGGGCGTGGATGTCGACGAGGCCGGGGTAGATGGTCCGCCCGGTCATGTCGCGGACCTCCGCATCCCCGGGAATCCCCACCGAGCCCGTAGGCCCGACGGCCTCGATACGGTTGTCCCGGATGACGATGTCGCCGCGCTCGATGACCTCGTCGCCTCGCATGGTGATGAGCCGGGCGTTGCGCAGCACCAGGACGCCCTGCGGCTTGTCCTTCTCGACGATGATCTCGACGGTGTAGCGGTCGGCCTCGTAGACGGGACCGCCCTCGTCGTCGTCCGACTCCTCGTCGGCCGCGTCTTCCTCCTCATCCTCGTCGGTGTCTGCCCCGTCCTCGGCCCTGGCCGTGGCCACCGAGTCGGCCACCAAAGAATCCCCGAGTGCCACGTCGTACTGGAAGTAGCTCCGGCCGATGGAGTAGTGGGCCATGGAGCCGTCAGGGCTCCATCCCACGAAGTCCCCTCCCACGCGGGTGAGTCGCCGGGTGGGCATGGACGACGAAGACGAGACGGAGACCGTCGGCGCGGCGCCGCCTACCCGCGGCACGGTGATGAGGAAGACGTTGCGGTTGGCCCGCACCACCGCCCGCCGCCCGTCGGGCGAGAGGACCACCTCGTCGGGCGTGCCCGAGCTGCCCGGGCCGCCGGGGCTGGGCGCCGTGACCTTCACGATGGGACGGATGTCGGTCCCGTCGTAGCGCATGGAGACCAGGCCGTCGCTCCCCGTCCAGACGTAGACGCGGTCGGGATCCGGTCCGGCATGGGGGGCGTTGCGACCTTGCTGCGTCGTGCCGCCGCCCACCCACGCGATCCGGTTCGGCTCTCCACCGTCGGCCGGGAGCCAGACGTACTCCAGCTCGGCCGCGGGGTTGTGGTTGCCGAAGTCCTCCAGCGTGCGCATGCGATGCATCATCGAGCCGCGCACGGCGAGGAGGCGATCACCCGTGGACGAGTAGGCCAGCTTGTCGAAGAAGCCGGGCTCCGGCGTGAGCAGCTCGGGCTGGCCGCTCCCGTCGGAACGGATGCGCCAGATGTTGCCACCAATGGAGTCGTTCCACGTGACGTAGGCGATCCACCGTCCGTCGGGCGACCAGACCGGCGCGTGTTCGACGTCCCGCGTGACCGTGTATCGCGCGGCGTCGCGGATGACGGGGTAGCCCTCCGTCTGCGTCCCGGCGCGGTCGGGTAGGTTGGCGACGTAGAGTCGGTCCAGCGCCGTGAAGGCCAGTCGCTCGCCGTCTGGGGAGGGACGGGCGCCGCGGATCTGGGAGACGGTGAGCTGCTCGTCGTCGATGGGATAGTCGAAGAGCACCAGCGGGCCCAGGTCCTGCTGCACCCGCGCCGTGAAGGGGATCTCCGTGGCATCCCCCGAGGGCACCTCCACGCGCATGATCTTGCCGCCGTAGAAGGTGATGAGGGCCTGCGAGTCCGGCGTCCACGCGGCGCCGGGATAGACGTCCCGGTCCCGGGTCCCACCGCCCTGGGACTCGTCGCGCTGCACACCCATGACCAGCCACGTCTCCTCGTCGGTCTCGAGGTCGCGGAGCTTCAGCGCTTCGGTGGCGTCGAAGCGGGTGGCGTACACCAGCCACCGTCCGTCGGGGCTGGGCATGGGCCGGAAGGCGCCTTCGTGCTCGTGGGTCCGCACGCGGACCTCGCCGGTCTCGCGGTCGAGGATGCCGATCTGGTAGGCGCCCACCTGTCGGGCGGAGGACTGGGGCGGCAGGGCCATGGCCGCGTCCGTGGCGAAGTCGCCGGTCAGCTCGTGCCCGTGGCGGACGTCGGGGACGTCGAGGCCGCGGGGAAGGCGACCCCGGAGGTTCACCCAGACGTGGCGATCGTCATCGCCGGCGAACGCGGCTCCGATGTGCATGGCCGGTGCGCCGTCGTCGTCGTCATGCCCTGTGACCTGGACGCCCGAGCCCCCGTCGATGTGCCAGAGCCACTGCTGCCCGTCCTTCGTCGCCATGACGTAGTCGCCGTCCGGCGTCCACACCGGCGACATGTAGCTCTCCCGCTCCCCGTCGGTGAGCTGTCGTGCGTCGGAGCCGTCGGCGTCGGCGATCCAGATGTTCTCCGATCCGTCCCGGTCGCTGACGAAGACGATGTGCGCACCGTCGGGCGAGTACCGCGGCTGCATGTCGTAGCCCTGGCCCTCGGTGATCCGCGTCGCCTCCCCGCCGTCGACGGGCAGCGTGTAGAGGTCGCCCAGAAGCTCGAAGACGATGGTGCCCCCATCCGGCGACAGATCCAGCGAGATCCACGTCCCCTCGTCGGTGGTGAAGTCGAGGGTGCGCGTGGTGATGAGGGGCAGGGCGTTGGCGCTCCGGGCCGCGCGGGCCGAGCTGTCGTTCTCCTCGACGGTCTGGCCTGCGGCGTCGGTGGCGAGGGCGGTCAGGGCGAGGAGAGCCAGGACGAAGACGAGCGTGACAGATCGGTGTGACGGGTTGGACCGTACGGGCGACATGGGCAGTTCGGATGGGGTGACGGACAGCAGTCAGGATGGGGCGGTGAGGATAAGGAGGCCGCCGGTTGTCCGCACGCCCGATCTCTGCAGGTTGCCGAGCTCCCCACCTCGCGCGATCGCACCTCGAGCCAGATCTTGGAGACTCCCAGCGCACCCGCGACCGGAGACCGGCCATGACCGACCCCAAGGAGATGCCCTTCCTCGACCACCTGGAAGAGCTCCGCTGGCGGATCATCTGGAGCCTCCTCGCCATCGCGGCCGGAACGGTCATCGGCGTCGTCGTCGCCATCCGCTTCGATCTGATCTCGGCCCTGACGGCTCCGCTCTTCTCCGTCGTCGCGGATCTGTCTCAGGACGACCCGGCCTTCCTCGGTCTCCTGTCGACGGAGCGCCTGGCGTTCATGAGCCTCACCGAGCCGTTCTTCTTCGTGATCAAGCTCGGGATGCTGTTCGGGATGGTCCTGGCGTCACCCATCGTGGTCTATCAGTTCTGGGCGTTCCTCTCGCCTGCGCTGGAGGGTGCGGAGCGGAAGGCCATCATCCCGACGTTCATGCTGGGCGCCGGTCTTTTCGGCGCTGGTGTCGCGATGGCCTACTTCGTCGCGCTGCCGATGACCATTCGCTTCCTCCTGCTGTTCGGCGCGGAGTGGTTCACTCCGGCCCTCACTGCCGGCTACTACATGTCCATGGTCCTGGGACTGCTCATGGCCTTCGGCCTGGCCTTCGAGGTCCCGGTGGTGATGCTGGTACTCACCTCGCTGGGCCTCGTCACGTCGCACTTCCTCAAGACCAAGCGGCGCCACGCCGTGGTTCTCATGGCCGTCATGGGCAGCGTCCTCACGCCGGGAGACTACTGGCAGGTGACCATCCTGTTGATGGGGCCGCTCCTCGCGCTGTACGAGTTGGGAATCTGGTTGGCGATCCGAGTCGAGCGGAAGCGGGGCCCGGACGAGGGAGAGGGTCCGTCGCTGACATCGTCCCTCCTGGGGGTCGCCGCCGCCGCTACGTATCGGTGGAGAGCGCAGAAGGCGGCTTGATCGTGAGCGGAGGAGCCTCCGATGTATCCCGAGCGCCACCACTCGCCAGGGCCGTCGCTCTCGCCGTGGGCGTCGGCCTCACCGCGGCCTGCTCCGGCACGCCCGCCGTCGACGCCGAGGGCTCCTTAGTGCGCGATTCCGCCGGTATCGAGATCGTCGAGAGTACCTCTCCGGAGTGGTCTGCGCCCCGGAGCGTTGAGGTCGAACCGGTCCTTCGGATCGGGCGAGAAGAGGAAGGTCCCTATCAGTTCGCTGTGGTCGGGCGGGCGCTCTTCCTCCAGGACGGCGGCATCGCCATCGCAGAAGGCAGGGCGCAGGAAGTCCGGATCTTCGGCGCCGAAGGCAGTCACGAGCAGACGCTCGGTCGCCGCGGGGAGGGGCCAGGCGAGTTCACAGGTCTTTCGTGGGTGCTGGAGCACTCAGACGACTCCATCGCCGCCTACGACTGGTCGCTGCGTCGGACCACGGTCTTCCATCGCCCCTCCGGCGGATCGCGGAACGTGGTCCACCAGCTCGAGGGCAACTACGCCGTGTTCGGCCGCACCCGGGACGGCCCGTTTCTGCTCTACAGTCCGGGTGGTGGCTATCGACCGGATCTGCCGCCAGGACTGCAATGGGTCTTCTCCGACATCGTCGCGGTGGATCCCGCCGACGGCTCGTCCCGGGTGATCGGCCAACTCCCACAGCGAGAGCAACTCGTCGAGCCGGATGGCAACACCGGTCGTGTGATTCCGGGGCGATATGCTATCCAGGCCGTCGCGGAGGACGGCTTCTACTGGGCCACTCCCGACCGGTACGAGATCGACTTCTTCGATGTAGACGGCGTGAAGCGTCGCGTGATTCGCCGTCCCGTCGAGCCGCCTCCCGTCCGACAAGACGAGATCGATGCCTACATCGAAGCAGAGCTGGAGCGCGTCCGTCGCTTCGAGGGCGAGGACGCCATCCCCAGGTACCGTCGGTCGTTGGAAGAAGCGTCCTACGGCGAGTCCGCCCCTCTCTTCGCCGTGGCCTTCGTCGATCGAGATCAGCGGCTTTGGGTTTCGGGCCCGGCGTGGCCGGACTTCCAGGGTCCCCCGTCCTCCTGGTCGGTCTTCTCGGAGTCGGGTGTGTGGCTCGGTGATGTCGCCACCCCTCCAGGGCTCCTGCTCTTCGACAGCCGGGGAGATGAGGTGCTCGGCGTCTGGAGGGACGATTTCGGCGTGCCGTACGTGCAGGTGCATCGAATTCGGTAACGCAGCGGCGAGCCTTCTCGGGTGGGAGCGTCCCTCCCGTGATGAATCACCGCAGCGCACCGAAGTGTTGGACCGAGCGTGGGCGAGCCCACCCCCACCTTGCCTCTTCCCCCCATCCTCCGGAGACTTCCACTCCCACGGATGACAGATTCTCCCACGGAGACCCTGAATGACGGATGAGCAGGACGAAGGCACCGGCGGACTGCTGAGCGACGAGCCCTCAAAAGTCCCGGGCGGCGCGCCGTGGGAGGCAGCCAGCGGTGCCCGGCCCGACACACGGGAAACGCCCCGTAAGAAGAACCAGGCGCGGATGCCTTCCGGCCCCCAGGTGCAGCTGGGCTTCCTCCTTATGGTCGTCATCGGCATCAGCTTGCTCTTCCTGGCCATGATCGGGAACTTCCTGCTCACGCTGATCCTGGCCGGGATCTTCGCCGGGATGGCGCGACCGACGCACCTCTGGCTGGAGGCCAACCTGGGTGGGAAGCCGCGGTTGGCGGCGATGCTGACCGTGGTCGCTCTACTCCTGCTCATCCTGGTTCCCCTCGCGGGCTTTCTGGCCCTCGTCCTGTCCCAGGCGGTGGAGGTCAGCGACCAGGCCGGCCCCTGGATCAGCGAGCAACTCGGCCGTTCTCCGGAACTGTTCGCCTGGCTTCAGGGACTCCCGGTGGTGGGACCGACGGTGCCCGAGCAGAGCGAGTTGGTGGGCCGAGCCAGTGAGTTCGTGACCCGCGCCGGCTCCTTCCTCATCAACAACGTAGGGGCCGCGACGACGGGGACGGTGGCCGTATTCCTGCAGCTCTTCGTGATGCTGTACGCCATCTACTACTTCCTCATCGATGGCAAGTCGATCCTGGGCCGGATCCTCTACTACACCCCCCTGAAGGAAGAGGACGAGGAGAAGTTGGTCGACCAGTTCGTGTCGGTGACCCGAGCGACCATCAAGGGTTCCATCCTCGTGGGCCTCATCCAGGGGGGTCTGGCAGGGTCGGCGTTCTTCCTTCTCGGACTCCCTGGCGCCGCCTTCTGGTCCACCGTCATGGCGGTGCTGTCCATCATCCCCGTCCTTGGCTCGGGGATCGTGTGGGCGCCGGCTTCGGTCATCCTCGTCCTCACGGGCCGTGTGGGCGCCGGGATCTTCCTCGCCCTCTGGGGGCTCGTGGTCGTGGGTCTGGTCGACAACGTGTTGCGACCGCGGTTCGTCGGGCGGGACACCAAGATGCACGACCTGTTGGTGCTCCTCTCCACCTTCGGCGGGCTGGCCATGTTCGGCGTCGTCGGCTTCATGATCGGGCCGGTGGTCGGCGCGCTCTTCCTGACTGCCTGGAGGCTTTACGGAACCGCGTTCAAGGGCTTGCTGCCCTCGGCTCCCGACTGGGCGGAGGAAGTGGTCGAGGAGGCCTGACCTCCACTACCCTCCGCCGAACAGCCCCCCGAAGAAGTCACCCTCGTTCCACGTCGGCCGCGCCTCGGATTCGGCGATGATGTAGCCGGTCAGGAAGTTGATGCGGGCGTGGTCCGCGCCTGCCTCGAAGTGGAAGCCCTGGTCGGCCTCGTCGAAGGGAGTGTGGTACCGCTCCTGACGGAACGCAGTGTTCATGGCGCCACCGTCGAGGGATGGGTCGCCGGTCTCGAATCCGCTCTTGATGAAGAGGGCGGGGATGCCCTCGCGGATGAACGCAAAGTGGTCGCTACGAATGAAGAGCACCTGCTCGGGGATGGGGTCGGGGCCGATGCCCAGGCCCAATCGCTCCGCTGCCATCGCCACCGACTGTCCCATGCTCGAGTGATCGGCTCCGTAGGGCACGATGTCCAGGAGTGGATGGAAGAGGAACGGCATGTCCAGGGAGAAGTTGGCGACGAGGCTGGACTGTGGGACCGTGGGGTTGTGGACGAAGTAGTCCGTGCCCAGCAGCCCCCACTCCTCGGCGGTGACAAAGAGGAAGAGGACGGAGCGGTCGGGCGCCTCGGGCAGGGTCGCGAAGGCCTCGGCGATCTCCAGGACGATGGCGGCTCCCGACGCGTTGTCGTGGGCGCCGTTGTAGATGGAATCGCCGTCCACCGTGACGCCGATGCCGAAGTGATCGATATGTGCCACATACGTCACGTGCTCCGCGGCGAGTGTCGGATCGCTGCCCTCGAGCTTCGCCAGCACGTTCCACGAGTCGACGTCTTCGTGGACCGTGGTCGTGACTACCGTTACCGCGGCGGGAAGGTCGAAGGCCTGCGCCTCGCTGCGGGCCGCGCGTACCACGGCGCTGTCAACCGGTGTGGGTGACGCTCCGAAGAGGGCCGCGACCGCCGAGTGGTTCAGCGACGCCGAGACGCG
This sequence comes from Longimicrobiales bacterium, assembly GCA_965229435.1. Lineage (GTDB taxonomy): Bacteria > Gemmatimonadota > Gemmatimonadetes > Longimicrobiales > Gaopeijiaceae > UBA2589. The sequence goes on along the minus strand of CBDDJE010000001.1, from coordinate 443,171 downwards.
CATCTCTTCGTTGCCACGATTCGGCGTCCCGGACGCGTCGAGCCAGGCGAAGCTGCCGCGCTTGGCCCGGGCCGCGTTCACGTCCCACCGTAGGCGGGGATCATCCGGAGCCCAGAACGCCATCGTTCCGATGGCGCCACGGGAAAGGGCCTCGGCGCTCTTCGTCGCCCCCGATGAGTAGTACGCCCGTTCGTTGCTGGGAAACGCCGAGGGCGCGCCGCTGAGGAAGAGGACGACTTTTCCTTCCACGTCGATGTCGGCGTAATCGTCGTAGCCCAGGCCGGGTGCGCTCACGCCGAACCCGACGAAGACCACGGGTGCGCTCTGGACCTGAACGGACTCTCGAAGCGGGTCGGCGCCCAGGTAGAAGTCCACGTCGTAGGCCAGAGTCGTCGTCGCGTCCGGCGTCTCCACCGTCATCGCGCTTTCGGACTCCACGACGGTTGCCCGGCGGAGGGGGACCGGTTGCTGGAACGTGCCGTCCACTCCGGCGGGTTGCAGCCCCATGGTCCGCAGCCTCTCTTCGACGTACCGTGCCGCCCCTGCGAATCCGGCGGTTCCGGGCGCCCGGCCCTCCAGGGAGTCGTGGGCTAGCACCCGGATATGGTGCTCGATGGTCGCGGCGTCCATGCTCGCCAGAGCGGCGTCGATGTGAGGAGCGTCGAGGTCCGTGCCTTCCTCGACGTCGTAGCAACCTGCCACGGTGAGAAGGGCAACGAGGGAGAGGGCCGCGAGGAAGGGTCGGCTGTCCCTGCGGAAGACGCGGGTCCCCTCGGAGGGAAGCTGGAATGCGACGAGATCAGGAGTCATGGAATGGCGCGACGATACAGGCGGAGAGGGTGCACGACAGCGCGATGAGGATGCGCCTTCTCGGGATCCGGGGCAATCGCCCGATCCTCGTACCCGTGCTCCGGACGGCCGTCTCGATCTCGGCGCTGTCGCTGGTAGGCTGTGCCCCAGGCCTGCCACCCGCCGCGACGATGCCCGCCACCGACCCAGACGCCACACCCGCCTTCTCCGACGAAGCGCCTACTCGCCCCGACGCTGCCCCGACCCTCCGCGTCGTCGCCTACAACATCAAACACGGCCGCGGCATGGACGACGCCGTGGACCTCGTCCGCGTCGCCGATGTGCTACGTGGGTTGGATGCCGACGTCATCGCCCTCCAGGAAGTCGACGACCGTACCGAGCGCACTGGCGGTGTCGATCAAGTCGACGTCCTCGCGGCGCTTCTCGGCTACCGGGGTGTCCACGGACCCCACCGACCCTATCAGGGCGGCCACTACGGCAACGCTGTCCTGACCCGGCTGACCATCCGGAGGACGACGACCCATGCCATACCTCCCGCCTCGGGCAGCGCCCTCGCCGTTCTCGAGGTCGAGGTGGCTACAAGGGCCGGCCCCTTGTCGGTGGTCTCCGTGCACCTCGCCGGTTCGCCCGACGAACGGATGGCCCAGGCCCAGGTGCTCGACGAGCTCTTCACCGAGAGCCGTCACCCCGTCGTCCTGGCGGGCGACTTCAACGGCCGACCCGACGACGCCGTGGTGCAGGCGCTCGGTCGTCGCTGGTCGATCCTGCCCAAGGCCGGAGCGCGCCTCACCTATCCCGCAGACGAGCCGGACCGGGAGATCGACTTCGTCATGATCCCGCCGGCCGGACGACTGCGGCCGGTTCGTCACTTCGTCACCCAGGAGCCCCTCGCCTCCGATCATCGGCCCCTCGTCGCCGACCTCCTCCTCAAGCCCCCACCGCCCGCGCCATGAAGCTCCTCCTCTGTAGTGACGTCCACCGAGACCACGATGCGGCCCGTTCACTCGTCGAGCGCAGTCGCGACGTCGACGTCCTCGTCTGTGCCGGCGACCTGGCAGTCATGCGCCAGGGCCTTCAGCCGGTGGTCGACATCTTGTCGGAGTCCCGGTGCCCCGCCGTGCTCGTGCCGGGCAACGGGGAGTCCTACCCGGAGCTGGACGCGGCATGTGCGGCCTGGGACGACGCCTACGTCCTCCATGGAACCGGGTGCGACATCGAAGGCGTGAGCTTCTGGGGCCTCGGCGGCGCGGTCCCGGTCACACCGTTCGGCGCGTGGAGCTACGACTTCACCGAGGAGCAGGCCCGCTCGCTCCTCGCCGGGTGTCCGAACGGCGCGGTTCTCGTCACCCACTCGCCGCCCTACGGCCACGTGGATACGACGGGCGGGGATGAGCACCTGGGGAGTCGTTCCGTCGTCGAGACCATCGAGTCGGCACGCCCCCGCCTCGTGGTCTGCGGTCACATCCACGCGTGCTGGGAGCAGGAATCGGCGCTGGGCGACACCCCCATCGTCAACGCAGGACCGCAGGGGGTCGTAGTCGAGCTCTGACCCACGCCGGTGACGCGCGCCTCGCGTCTACCGTTCCTCGACGAGCATTGTCGGGCCTCGGCCCAAAGGGCGTGGCCCTCGTGCCACCGTAGCCCTCTTGGGCCGTCACCTTCTTGCGCCGGCGCCCTGACTTAAACAATGTTTCTAAACATTGTTTTAGAATACTCGCCGGGCCGGGGCTCGGCCGGGTAGTGTGCGCGAACCGTGTCGGGAGGACGCAGGATGGGGGGACGTGACTATCTGGGTGAGTTCGAGCTGGTCGTGCTGCTGGCCCTCGCCCGCCTTGGCCCCGGGGCGTACGGCGCCTCCATCCACACCGAGATCCTCGATCGGACGGGGCGCGACGTCTCCATTCCCTCGGTCTACGTGACCCTGAAGCGGATGGAGAAGAAGGGCCTCGTGATCTCGTCGGTGGGCGACTCCGACGCCGATGTGGCGCGCCCCACGCGCAACTATCGCCTGACCGACGAGGGTCGAGGCGCCGTCGAGCGATCTCGGGTTCTCTTCGAGAGCCTCTGGGACGGCGTTTCCCTCACCGAGGGGGCGGGACCATGACGGAGCACCCCACGGGCGGCCCTCGGCACTCCGGAAAGGGGCGGCGCTCGAACGGTGCCCGCCCGTCCGCCCTCGCCCGTTTCGTCGCTGCCCTCGGCGTGCATCGTGAAGACCGCCCCGCCGCCCTCGCGGACCTGGCGGAGCGATTCCTCGCGGTTGTGTCGGAACGCGGTGAGGGGGCGGGGCGGCGATGGTATTGGTGGCAGGCGCTGCGAGGGATCGGCCATCGCCTCGTTCCCGATTTCGACCTCCTGAGCCGGAAGAGCTGGCAAGGGATCTGGGGCGACGCGCGACTTCGTGGACGCATGCTCCTCCGCCGGCCGGTGTACTCCTTCGGCGTGCTCGGTACACTGGCCCTGGGCCTGGCGTCGGCCACCGTTGTGGGTTCGCTGGCGTGGACCGTCTGGTTGTCGCCACTACCGTTCCCGGATCCCGACCGGGTAGTGCGCCTCCTCGAAGTCGAACCGCCGGATCCAGAGGCCGGTCCGGAGGCGGAAGCGACTCGGTGGCGCCTGTCGCCACCCCTCCTCGAAGATCTGCGCGATCGCGATTGGACCACGGTCAGCGCGGTGGCCGGCGTCGCTCGCAATGCCTTCGATTGGCAGCGTGACGGTGAACTCAGCCGGGTCACAGGAATCTCCGTCTCGCCGGAGTTCTTCGAGATCACCGCGGTGCGCCCTCTCCACGGGCGGCTCATCGATGACGACCCGGACGCCCTGGAGGTGGTTCTCACCAACGAGCTGTGGACTCGGGCGTATGGCGCCGATCCGTCGGTGGTGGGACGCGAGACGATGATGCTGAACGGCGAGCCCTTCGCCATCGTCGGCGTCGTCGACTTGCCATCGCCGTACCCGGGACCAGGCGATGTGCTCGTCCCCCTGTCCTGGTCTGAGGAGCAGTTGGCCGCGGGCATGCGCGGGGCTCGCTACCTGGACGTCATCGCCCGGGTGAGGCCGACCTTTGCCGTTTCCGATGCCGCCGATGAGATGGCACGGATCATCGAGGAGACCGGCCGGGTCCATCCGAACCATGCCGGATGGAGTGGCGACGCCGCGGTCCTGGGCGACGAGCTCATGGAGCCGTACCGCGGGGTACTGGCCATGCTCCTCGCCGCTGGCGTGACGTTCCTCCTCCTCGCCGTGGTGAACGTGGGAGGCTTGGTCACGGCCCGGAGCGTGGAGGCCGGCGACGACCGAGGGGTCCGTCTGGCCGTGGGTGCGTCCCACGGCAGACTCATGCGGGAAAGCGTGGTGGAGAGCACGCTCCTCAGCGCGTCGGCCGGACTTGTGGCTTTGGGGCTGGCCCAGTGGCTGCTGCCGGCCGTGAAGCGCCTGGTGCCCGCCGACGTCCCACGGGTGGAGCTTGTGGAGTTGGCCTGGCCCGGCGCCCTCCTCGTCATGGGCATCGCCATCGCCTCGGGGATCTTCATCGGAGCCGTGTCCCACACCGTCGCCCAGCGCACACCCGTGAGCGCCCGTCGGAGCAGGGGAGGGACGGCACGAGCTGGTGGCCGTAACGCCGTCGTGGCCGGCCAGGTCGCGTTGACCGTGCTCCTCGCCAGCGCCGGAGCGGGCGTACTGGCGACATCGGTACGGCTCCAGAGGGTCGACCTGGGGTTCGAGCCCGACGGAATCTCGTCGACGCAGGTGATGCTCAGCTCGCAACGGTATCCAGGTAAGGATGTCCGACGCCTCTTCTGGCGGAACCTCCTCGATGAGATGGACGGACGCGGCCTCACGGCATCCTTCGCCACGAGCCCGCCCATGGCCGGCGTGAACATGCCGTGGGGATATCGCATCGAGGCCACCGACGACCAATACTTCGCCCAGTACCACATCGTCAGTCCCGACTATTTCTCGATCATCGGCATCGAGCTCCTCGACGGGCGAACGTTCACGACGGCCGACGACGAGAACTCGCCCGGCGTCGTGGTGGTCAACGAAGCGTTGGCTCGGGAGCACTTCCCCGAGGGCGACGCGGTAGGTCGGCGGATCCAGGTCGTTGCCGCGGAGAAGACGATCGTCGGGGTCGTCGAGGGCGCCCGGCACTTCGGGCCCGACCAGGACATCCCGCCGGAGATCTACGCCCCGTACGGCCAGGATCCCTGGCCCCACGCGCAGATCATCGTTTCCGGCGACCCCGCCGACATGGCGGGAGTTGTGGCGTCCGTCGCCGATGCCGTCGATCCCAACCTGGGACTGCCTCCCCTGGGGTCCTACGATCGCTTCGTTACCGAGTGGTTTGCCGGTCTCCGTCTCCAGTTGGTCATCGTCGGCATCCTCTCCACCCTCGGTACCCTCCTGGCCACGCTAGGCCTTTACGCCCTGGTGGCGTACCGGGTGAGTGCGCGACGGCGCGAGATCGGCGTCCGGCTGGCTCTTGGAGCTACGGCCTCACGGGTGTTCGGTAGCGTGGTCCGCCATGGGCTTACCGTGACCGCGGTCGGGCTGGCCGTGGGCCTCGGCGTCTGGTACGCCACGGGTCCGGTGACCCGCGCATGGCTTGGGGACGGCCAACCCGAAAATGCCTGGATCCCCCTCCTCGTCGCGGTGGCGGTGGCAGCCACATGTGCCCTCGCGACGGCCCTTCCCGCCAGAGGATCCGTGCGAGTCGACCCCGCCCGGACGTTGAGAGAAGAGTAGTGTCATGAAACAGCGGGGCGTATCTTCGCGTAAGACCCATCGGACGCTCCGCAGTGCGGTGCGCGCGACAGTCGGGGATCAGGCGGAGACAGGGAGACGAAAATGATGAGGTTCGCGGCGGGGCTCACAGCTACCGGAATCATCGGCTTCCTCCTGCTCGAAGCCCTCAAGATCCTCATGGTGCCCATCACGGCATGGGTCATGGGCCTTCTGGCCATGGCGCTGAAGATCCTGCTCGTCGGACTTGCCGTCGCGGTGGCCGTGGGTGCGGTAGGACTGGGGGTCTATGTATACCGACGCACCCAGAGGGCCGGTGCCGACGCCTGAGCCTGAAGCCGCCTGACTCTCGGCCTCCCCACGCTGTCGCTCCCGATGGGAGCCCCGGTGCTCTTCTCCGTAGCCGCCGAATTCACAACGTTTAAGGGCTCGCGGTTGTCCCTGTAGTTGTCGGCCGACTCCGACAACGTCCCGCCTCCCGAAACGGAGGCTTCTTTTCGTTCCCCCGGTTCTGACCTTGGATACATCGTCACTGCGTCCGTCGCATCTCAAACTCTTGCTCGTGGCGATCGCCCTCATGGCGTCGCTCGTCCGCGCGCCGAGCGTGGCCGGCCAGGAGGCCGTCCGCCTCTCCGCCGGCGACTCTATCCGCGTCGACAGAGAGATCGTCGGACGCATCCTCTCCATCACCGGCCCCACGATCACGGTGGTGAGCAGGGAAGCGCCTCGGTGCCGCGCCGGCGAGATGCACGGTGACCGCCCCATCTGTGATCCGGCGCCCTTGGTACGGCACACGATGGACCTCGGCGATGTCGTCGTCGAACAGCGAGCCCAGAAGTCCCACCTGATGCTTCGGACCTTCGCCGGCGGGATTCTCGGGGCGGGAGCCTTCGGCGCGGCCGGGTACTTCATCGGGCCGAGCATCGGCTTCGGTGAGGTGGAGGGTTGTCTCATCAACAGCTCCAACATCTCGTGCAAGACGGGGGAGCCGCGGACCACGCAGGAAGACATCGATCGCCGCCAGAAGGCTTCCGATCAGAAATGGGGCGCCATCTTCTTCGGTGTCATCGGTGGCACGGCCACGGCGATCCTCGTCAATAAGCTTTCCGTCGGTTGGGTCCGGGTCGAACCCATTCTCTCCGCCGGTGAGGAAGACCCGTGGGGACTGAGCGTGACCATCCCCGCCCGCTGAGGCCATTCCTCGCGCTGGGGCCCCGCCGCACCCTGAGGCCCCGCCGCACCCTGAGGTCCCGCCGCACGCTGAGGTCTCGCGTCCTCGCGGTGAGGGCGCGGGTGGCCCTGGGCCGACATGCTGTTGTTGCAGTCGTCCTGTCCGCCGCCCTGCTGCCCTCCGACTCCCGGGCCATCGCCCAGTCGCCGCCGCCCGGTGGTGCGACACCAGGCGCGGCCATGGAGATCACGTTCGTCGACGTCGGTCAGGGCGACGCCGTCATCATCCAAGGCCCTGACGGGGCTGCGATGATGGTGGACGCCGGCGGCGCGAGCCCCCTTCAGGCTCTGGCCCGATTGGGTGTCGACTCCCTGGCTCTTCTCGTGGCGACTCACCCCCACCGCGATCATATCGGGGGGATGGACGCCGTGCTCACCGCCCGCCCCGTTGCCCGCTATCTCGATTCGGGTGTCGCCCCCGAGTCGGCCGACCACGAACGCCTCCAAGCCACACTCGACCGTCTCGGAGGCATCGAGCGGGCCGCCGCCGTCGACACCACGCTGCGCGTCGGCGCGCTGACCGTGGAGGTCCTCGCCCCAGTCGATCCCCGGGTTGGATCGGTGGGGCTGGTCATCCGGCACGGAGCGTTCTCCGTGTTCCTTCCCGGCGACGCCGAGGAGGAGGAGCTTACGACCTGGCTCGACCGAGGGGCGGTCCCCGACGTGACTCTCCTCAAGGCGTCGCACCACGGCAGTGAAGACGGCTTCACCCACGCGTTCGTCGACGCGGCGGCGCCGGAGCTGGTGGTGATTTCGGTGGGCGCGGTCGACACCCGCGGCCTCCCTCGACCCGAGGCGCTGACGGCGTACCGGCAACACGCCGTCCAGCTGCGCCGAACCGATCTGGACGGTCACATTACGGTGCGCGGCTTCCCCGACGGCAGGTACGAGGTGCTCACGGGTCCAACGCTGGATGACCGCGAGCTGCGAACGGATCGGGCGGCGACGCCGGGTGGCAACCGCGGATCAGCAGGTCCCGGGGAGGGCGCCCTCGACTCGGCCGTCATCGACACGGTCGGCCCCGTCAGCATCGATATCGTCGTCGACGCGCCGGGCACCCGTCCCGGCGATCTCAATGGCGACTACGCCACCCTCACCAACCGCTCGAACGAGATCCTCGATCTTTCAGGGTGGAGGCTTTGTGACCTCACCACTCGGTGCTTCCGTTTCCCTCCGGGAACGTCCCTGCGTCCGGGCCGAGATGTGGTGGTCTACACCGGGTACGGCTCGCCCGACGGCGTCTCGTTTTTCATGAACAACGATCGACGGGTTTGGAACGAGAACGGAGACGAGGCCACCCTCTACGACGAAGCCGGTCGCACCGTGGTGCGGCACGTGTACTAGTGCCGCCGGGGCGACCGGCGAGAGACGTGTAGACGCTACAGCTTGATGACCAACGTCAGCGTCACCACGCTGTCCACCTGGTCGCTCGGCGTGAACACCGTGGTGCCCGTTGGCGAACCTCCACCGTCGACGAGCGGGACGCTCAGCAACGACGGCTTGTTGTCGAAGAGGAGCTGAAGAGAGGTCTTCAGCGCGAGCCGATTGGACATGGCCACCGACAGGGAGTTGACCCAGTCGGCACGGAAGTCGTCGGTGTCCTCGATGTTCTCGTCCGCGACGAGGACCGAGGTGAACTGGGTTGTGGGCGTGAGCTGCTTCATGGCGTCCACGGAGAATCGAAGACCGCCGAAGCCGACGTCGGCTCCAGGCGCCGGGCTCACGTCCTTCTGAATGGTATACGTGGCGCCGAGATCGGTCTTGAAGCGCGCGGTCTCGGTATCGACCCACGCGTTTCCGAGGCCAGCCACGAGGGCGTACCGGTTCTGGATCCCCGCGAAGGTGTTGCGGTCCCAGCCCGCGCCACCGAAGCCGAAGGCTGTCCCGAAGGAGCGGTCGTACCGGGTCCGCGCGAAGTAGCTCTCGGCGGTGAGCTCCGAGTTCGTCGCCTCGTTCACGGTGAAGTCCGACGCCGTACCCGTTGCGGTGAGGCTCCGGAACGTCGTCTCGCCCCGGATGCCGCCCAGCTCGAGCTTGAACGTGTTGGCGTCGTCGCTGCCCGCGAAGGCCGACTTGAGCCCCAGGGTGCTGGACGATGCATTGCCGGACGTTGACACGAAGCTGAGCTCTGTGTTGTTGGCCCACACCCAGCCGGCTTCCTGGGCGTCGAGTCCCACCCCGCTTCCAAGACTGAGTGCCACGGCCGCGAACAGCGCGACGGCCATCCTTCGCGTCCAGCGATCCCCGTCGCGTGTGCGGGTCCAGGACCAGGGATGGTTCGGGTGCATGTCCCCCTCACCGGAGGTGCGTGGCCGCGCCTGCCCCGAGATGATCTGTCGGCGCTGGAGCTCCGTGCGGGCTCGACGAATCCACGCTGCGACGCAGAGGGACGTCGGTCCCACGGGGTGGGGCTTCTGGCGGGTTTCGAGGGCGAGCCTGGCTGACAGGTGTGTGGGAGACTGCTTCGCCAGGTCGGCGAGAGTGCGGACACCCGCCACCTCGAGGATCGGTAGATCCCCGAGGCGAACGATGGTGGAGAGTTCGGAACGGTTCATGGGTCGGTTCCTCAGCTCTGGGTCCGCAGGGCGTCGCGGATCTCGGTGAGGAGGACCTCTTCCTTCGAAGGCGCCGGCGGAGCCTTGGGCGCTTCTTCTTCCTGGCGCTTCAGCTTGTTGAAGTTGCGCACCACCATGAAGACCGCGAACGCGACGATGAGGAAGGACACGATCGAGTTCACGAACATGCCGTAGTTGATGGTCACCGCGCCGGCTTCCTGGGCGGCCTCGAGCGTCGGATATGGCCCGGCGACGGCGCCCTGCTGCAGTGTGATGAAGAGGTCGGTGAAGTCCACGCCCCCCATCAACATGCCGATGGGCGGCATCAGGACGTCGTTGACGAGGGAGGTTACCACGGTTCCGAAGGCCGCACCTACGATGATGCCCACGGCCATGTCGAGCATGTTGCCCTTGACCGCGAACTCCTTGAACTCCTTCAGCATGAAATCTGTCTCCGTTGAGTCGCGACCACCGGGTGGCCGACCCGTTCGGCTCACCTCTCATCGCGCACTGTCACGGAGATAGACCGAGGCGTGCCGTGAAAGTCACATCGGTCTCGAGATGCGCGTCGAGTGGGCGTGCCCGGGCGTCGATCTGGGCGCGCCTCGCTTGCGCTTCGCCCCCGGGATGTGACTTTCCCCGCCGACCGGTGGTCGATGGCTTCAAGGAGGACGCTCCAGCGCGATGACGTACGAACCCGACCTGACGGACGAGGAGTTGCTGGACAGCGCACGCGAAGCGCCGGAGGGCGACAACCGCTCCTTCGCTGAGCTCGTGCGCCGACACCAGCAGCGTGTCTTCACCAACTGCCGGTACCTCACCGGCTCACCGACGGACGCCGAGGACTTGGCCCAGGAGGTGTTCGTGAAGGCGTTTTTCGGTCTGGCGGGCTTCGAGGGGCGAGCCTCCTTCGAGACCTGGATCACTCGCATCAAGACCAACCATTGCATCAACTTCGTGAAGAAGAAGCGGCTGGACACGGTGGACGTCGAGCCCGAGGTGGCGGCCAACGCGGCCCGCAAGGAGCCCGAAGCCGAGCGCCGGATGGAGCGTCAGGCGACGAAGGATCGCGTGGGAGCCGTCCTCCTCGAGATGACGGAGACGCTGCGCATCCCCCTCATCCTGCGGGACATGGATGGCCTGGCGTACGACGAGATCGCCGAGCAGTTGGGTGTCGGCTTGTCCGCCGTGAAGATGCGCATCAAGCGAGGTCGGGAGGAGTTCCGACGTCTCTTCGACGAGATGCACGCCGACCAGGTGGTGGGGTGACCCGTGGCTGACGACGACGCCCCCGATCTCGATGATCTGACGGACCTGGGCGAGCCCATCGCCGAGCTCCGGGAGCTGCGGGACGAGCCCCCTTCAGGCTTCGTGGCCCGATTTCTCGACCGGCTAAGGCGCCGGGACCTGAGTCGTCAGCTCACTACCCTAGGCTGGACGGGCTTCGGCGCCGTCTTCGTCGAGTTCCTGAAGTTGATTTTCTCCGTATTCGAAACGAGTCCACGCGACGAGGGAGGACCCGAGTAATGCAGCAAGTCCAAGATCAGTTGATCGCCACCTACCAGGGAGTCATCGACTCCCTCATCGCATGGACCCCCCGGATACTCCTGGCCATCGTCCTCGTCATCGTCGCGATGGTGGTCGCGAAGATCGTCGAGCGTGTCATGCGGGCCGTCATGACGCGCCTGCGCTTCGATACGCTCACCGAGCGCATGGGTCTCGACCAGGCGATGCAGAAGATCGGCGTCCGCGAATCGCTGAATCAGGTGGTGCCGCGCATCGTCTACTACCTGCTCCTGATCCTCTTCGCCAAAACAGCCGCCGATTCCATGGGGTTGGCCGCCATCTCCGACGCCATCGGCGCTTTCATGGCGTATCTGCCCAACGTGGTAGCCGCCGTGCTGATTCTGGTGCTGGGAAGCACCGCGGCCCAGTTCGCCGGCCGCGCGGTGTCCGAGTCGGCCGCCAACAGTGGCATCGAGTTCGCCGGCTCGTTGGGATCCGTGGTTTCCGGCGTCCTGATGTTCGTGCTGGGCATCATGGCGGTGAGCCAGCTCCAGATCGACACAGAGATCATCCGCGTCGTCACGTCGGCGATCCTGGCCGGCATGGCGCTGGCCTTCGGTCTCACTTTCGGGCTGGGAAGCCGTGACCTCACGAGGAATATCCTCGCCGGCTTCTACGCGCGGAAGACCTTCAGGATCGGCGAGATGATGGAGATTCGTGGAGAGCGCGGCGAGCTCAAGACCATTACGCCGACCCAGACGCTCCTGCAGCAGGGCGATCAGGTCGTCGCCGTTGCCAACTCGGTCTTCCTGGACGACGTGGTCAAGCAGTAGTTCAGCGTACGGGAGCCCAGAAGAGCATCAACTCGTCGAGGCGGACGTCGGTGCGCTCGAGGGGGACCTCGAAGGTCTCGACCTCGGACGCCTTCTCCTTCCACTCGTCCCAGATCTCTTCGAGCTCCTGCGTGAGCTCGTCCTCGAGATCCTCTATGACGGCCTGCTGTTCGTCGGCCTTCTCCTGGGCGCTCTTGAGCCGCTCCTGGGTCCGGCGTGTCTGTGAGCGGCGCGAGGCCATCCCCGAAAGCCCTCTCACCCTCCGGCGACCGCCGAGAAACATGGATAACACCTGGCCGGCGCCTGCGATGACTTCCTGCTGACGCCTCTGACCCACGTCGACATCGAGCTCGCGGATGCGCCGCTCGGCCTGAGCGAGGCGTTTCTTGGCGGTCTCGACTTTCCGTTCGTAGCGGTCCCGGAGCTTCTCGGCATCGGCGTCGGCGGCGTCTTCCGCCGCAGCGAGGCATCGTTCCTCGAATTCTTCCTTCGACTCGCCCGGCCGGGAATAGAGCTTCAGCGTCTTGTTGCGGAGCAGCTCCAAGGTCTCGTCGCGGAAGAGGCGTTCCTCGAGAGCCTTTTCGGCCTCCTTGAAGTAGGCCTTCTTCTCGATGGGAGGCTTCGGTAGCGCGTACCGAGCCTCGTCGGGTGCCGTGACGCTGAAGTCACGCTCGTCGAAATCGACCCCGACGGCGTCGTCGGCATCGAAGGCGGCGCCAAGGGGAAAGATCACTGCCTCCCATTCTTCTTCGTGACGCACGTCACCCACACGTTCGTCGAAGAGCATGCTGATTCGCGTCGCGACGCCGGGCTCCAGACGTCTGCCCGCGTGGTCCACACCGACGTCCCTCGCCCAGGGGGCACCAGGGTCCAGGTACCGGACCTTCACACCGGACGCCACCTTCGGGGGCACCGTGCTCTCGTCCTCGTCCAGCTCGGGCGCGTCGGTCACGGCGCTGGTGGTCGTCGGCTCGTACACGGCGTCTTCCGGCTTGAGGCGCAGCAGCTCAGCCCGGGTGAGGGGGCCTCGCAGATACGACATGGCCCACCGGGTGGTGAACAGCTCCGGTGTCGCCGACTTGGCGCTCTTGAGAAGGAACTCCCGTTTGCCCAGTTCGCCGATGCGGGCGTCCCAGGCCGAGACGTCCACCTCGCCCGACGACGACCGTAGGCCCTCGATGATGCGGGCTTTGTCGCGCTGGGTCTGCAGACGCCCGACCATCCACGTGCCGGCGTTGGACATGAGCTTGTAGTCCAGGTCCACCGGGTTCTGTGTGGCCATGACCATGCCGACACCGTGCGCCCGGGCCTGCTTGTACAGCGTCAGAATGGGGCGCTTGGTCGGAGGTTCGGCCGTCGGCGGCGCGAAGCCCATGACCTCGTCGGCGTAGATGAGGGCCTTCAGTTCGGACGTCCCCGGGAGCTTTCTCATCCACGTCACGAACTTGGTGAGGAGCAGGGTCACGACGAACATCCGCTCCGAATCGGAGAGATGGGCAAGGTGGATGATGCTCGCCCGGGGGCGCCCGTCCGGAGCGTGCAGCAGGCTGCCGATGTCCAAGGGCTCGCCGGTCATCCACTCGGCGAAGGACGGAGACGCCATGAGCCCGTTGAGCCTCATGGCGAGCTTCATCCGGTCCTTTTCCGGATAGAAGGTGTCGAGCTCGAAGACCCCGAGCTTGCGCATGGGCGGGGTCTGGATCTGGAGGAGGAGCGTAGGCAGGTCCAGCGAACGACTGTCCTGCCAGGCGTGCTCCACCAGGTTCGAGATGAGGATGTGTTCGCGACTGGTGAGGGGGTCCGCATCGATGCCGGCCATCACCAGGAGGCCCGACACCAGGCCCTCGATCTCGTCGCGGATCGTCTCGCCGTGTTCGTCGAACGAGACGTCGGGTGGGCTCAGATTCCCCACCATGTTGAGGGGGATGCCCGCGGTGGAGCCAGGCGTGATGATCCGGACGTCCACGCCGTTTCGAAGTGCGCGCAGGTCGTCGGCGCCGAGCCCTGAACCCCCGAGCCCCTTCTCCCACTTCGCTGCTTCTTTCGTCGCCAACTCGGCGATGGATATACCCTTCCGGTTGGCTTCGCCCTCGTCCACCCACGGCTCGAAGTCGTCGGGATCGAAGGAGGGGAAGTTCAGCAGGAGATTCCCCATGTCTCCCTTCGGATCGAGAATGAGGACGGGGACCCCGGAAGCCAGGATCTCTTCGACCAGAACGATGCCCAGACCGGTCTTTCCCGACCCGGTCATTCCGACGATCACGCCGTGGGTCGTGAGTCGGTCGCTGTCGAGCTCCAGGCGGTCGTCCGTGCGTTCCCCCGACGCGGGGTCGAGGACCTGACCGAGATAAAGAGATCCTGGCTTCCGGGTCATCAGCAACTCCGTGTTGCGTTGTCTTTGGACGTCAGTCGTTCACGCCGAAGGCGATCTTCACCGTCGTCTTGTAGGCCGAGATCTTGCCGTCCCGCACCTGCGCGGTCATCGACTCGACCTGGACACCGGTGATGTGGTCGATGCTCTTGCTGGCGACCCGAACGGCCGCGTCCGCGGCTTGGGCCCAGCCTTCTTCGGACGTACCTACGACCTCGATGACCTTTGCTACCTGATGCTTCGCCATGACGGCTCCTTGCTTTGAAAACGGGTGAGGGTGCCGTCGCTACTCGGCGGGAATACGAAGGGTCTGGCCCGGGTAGATGAGATTCGGGTCCTTCAGCATGGGCTGGTTGGCCTCGAAGATCTCCATGTACCGACTCGCCTTTCCGAGGTGCTCCTTGGCGATGGCGCCGAGGGTGTCGCCCTTCTGGACGGTGTAGAACGTCGCCTCCGGAGCAGCCTCTTCGACCTCCATGCGGTCGTCGACGGCGGAGACGCCGGCGCAGTTGCCGATGGCGAGGATCACCTGCTCCTTCACCTTCTGGCTCGGTGCGGTGCCGGTGATGGTGGCCACACCGTCATCGTACTTGACCTTCGGGTTCTCGATGCCGAGGTCCATGTCGCGGACGAAGCGGAGGAGCTTGTTGCCCTCCCGGAGCTCGGCCAGCTCCTCGTCCTTCTGCGCCTCGGCAGCCGCCTCTTTCGGGGACTCACCGAGTCCGACTTTGGCGCCGGCTTCTCTCACGAAATTGAAGATTCCCACGGGTCCTCCTGTGCTTGGAACGAACTGTCTGCGACCCCGGATTGCGATCCGGAGCGGCCTACGGGGGCATGTGCCCACTCCCATCGACCGAACGGGAGACGAAAAGTCACATGATCGTGGCGGGTTCGGGAGTCTCCCGCCCAGCAGCGCCGGCCTCCACGGCGCGCCATACCTCATCGAACACCCGATCCGGACCGATTCGGTCGACGACCCCTCCCACCGACAGCTTGTCGTGGAGGGGGCCTTTCACACCGGACAGGTGGACCCTCCCTCCCTCGCCGTGGACCTCGTCGATGATCTGCTGCAGGACGTGGAGTCCCGTTGAATCGACACGATTCATCGGGTAAGCGTCGATGACGAGAGTGCGAGTTGCCGGTGGCCCGGATCCAGCGGTGCGCGCGAAGGCGGCGCGGGCAGCACTACGAAAGGCCTCGGCGTTGCCGTAGAAGAGCGAGGCGTCGAGACGGATGATGGCGATGCCCTTCTCCACGATCGCATCGGGATGACGGGTGAGGTTCTTGTACTGGCGCGTTCCGGGAATCCTGCCGAGCTCTGCGATGTGGGGGCGCGTGATCTGGTGGAGGACGACGACCATGGAAAGGGCCGCGCCCACGAGGATCCCCTCTTCGATGCCCAATAGCAGGGTAGCGAGGAAGGTCGCCCCCATGAGGGCGAAATCCCGCCGGTCCACACGCCACAGGTCACGGGCCCCCGTCACGTCCACGAGGCCCAGGACGGCGACGACGATGATGGCCGCCAGGATCGCTTTCGGCAGGTGGTAGAAAAGGGGCGTGAGGAAGAGCAGAGTGATCGAGATCACGGCGACGCTGATGAGCGAAGACCGCTGTGTTCGGGCCCCCGCCTGGGCGTTCACCGCGGTCCGCGAAAAGCCTCCCGTCACCGGGAAGGCCTGGAATGCCGAACCCGCCAGGTTGGCCAGGCCCAGCGCCTTGAGCTCCTGGTCTGGATCGATGTCGTAGCGCCCCTTCGACGCGTAGACCTTCGCCACTGCGATGGACTCCATGAAGCCGACGAGGGCGATGGCAAGCGCCACCGGCATGAGGTCGACGACGTCCCTCGGCGCGATGGACATCCCTTCGGTGAGGCCGGGCAGCAGTGGTGTGGGCAGGCCCGACGGAACCTGCCCGACGACGTCGACTCCCCGGTCGGCCAGCGACGCCATCCACGAGAGGAGGGTTCCTGCGGCCACCAGGAGCATGGCACCGGGTAGCCGCGGCCAGAAGCGACGCAGGGCCACGCCGGACACGATTGCCATGAGGCCCATGACTACCGTCGTCGGATGTACGGCGGACGCCTGGCCGGCGGCTGCCACCACCATCTCGTGTGCCGGCCCCTTCGCCAATGCCAACCCGGTCAGCCCTCCGAGTTGGCTCGTGGCGATGATGATGGCTGCCGCGGACGTGAAGCCAGCAAGGACCGGATGGGACAGGAGGTTCACCAGGAAGCCTCCGCGGACCAGCCCCAGGAGCAACTGAATGCCGCCGACCAACGCGGACAGCGCCAGGGCCAGCGACAGGTACCTCTCGGCGTTCCCCTGGGCCAGGGGGGCCACGCCGTTGGCCACCAACAGGGCCACCATCGCCACTGGACCCACGGCGAGCTCTCGCGACGTCCCGAGGAGCGCGTACACCGCCAGCGGGACGAGTGCGGCGTAAAGGCCGTAGACCGGCGGCAGCCCCGCGATCATGGCGTAGGCCATGCCCTGCGGAATGAGCAGGACGCCGACGGTCACCCCGGCCGCGAAGTCGTCTCGGACCGCGCCGGGGGCCTGCCCCCTGAGCGATCGCGCCAGGGGCAGGCTCGCGAGGACTTCGTTCAACTCAGGCGGCTCCCGCCGGCTCGCCCTTCTCCGCACCGGATCGTCCTGGCCACGCGTCGAACAGCCCGTCGACGAGCGTCACGTCGTAGCCCTCGCGGGCGAGTAGCGCGGCGGCGGCCGACGCGCGGTTGCCGGACCTGCAGTACGTCAGCACCGGTTTGTCACGAGGCACCTCCTCCAGCCGGGTGGCCAGGCGCGTGTGGGCGATGTTGATCGCCCCGGGCACGTGGCCCGACCGGTATTCGGCGGCACTGCGGACATCCAGGATGGTCCGCTCACCTGCCATGGTGTCGGCAGGCAGGTCGGCGAAGTCCATGCGCTCGATGACCTCTTCCGACAGGCCCTGCTCCACCAGCGCGGCCGGCGAGGCGTACCCTGCGATGTGGTCGTATCCGATCCTGACCAGGGTGCGAACGGCCTCCTCCAGCTCCGCGTGATCGATGAGCAGGTAGATCTTCGTGTCGGGATCGACGTAGGAGCCGACGATCATGGCGAAGTTGATGCCCAGCGGTGCATGCAGAGAGCCGGGGATGTGTCCGGCCATGAAGCCCTTCCGGTCTGGCCGAGTGTCGACGATGACGGCGCCGTCTTCGGCGCCCTTCTCCGCCAGTTCGTCGATGCTGCACGCCTTGGGGAGGGGAAGGTCGCCGAGGATCGGCACACCGCCTTTGTTGAGCTTCTTCATCCTCGCGAAGTAGATCGGCGGTTCGGGTTGGCCGTCGAGGATGGCATCCACGAAGCCCTGCTCCTCACGGAAGGAGAGGCCCGCATTGTAGCGCCGCTCGTATCCCACCGTGGATTGGGGCACCGCCCCGAGAGCCTTGCCGCAGGCGCTCCCCGCGCCATGGCCTGGCCAAACCTGGAGGTGGTCGTCCAGGGCGAGGAACCGCTTCGTCGAATCGAAGAGCCGTCGCGCGGAAGGCTCCCGCGCACCCGCCACACCGGCGGCGGTTTCGAGGAGGTCGGGCCTGCCCAGATCGCCGACGAAAACGAAGTCGCCGGAGACGATGCCGATGGGCTCGTTCGCACCTCCACCGAGATCGGTGATCAGGAAGCTCATGTGCTCCGGCGTGTGCCCCGGCGTGTGGAGGGCCTGGATGCGGATGTTGCCCACCTGGAAGGTGTCGTTGTCCTTCAGGAAGTGGACGTCGTAGTCGCTGTCCTGCGCCCAGACGTACTTCCAGTTCTCGTCGCCTTCGTCGGACAGGTAGAGCTTCGTGCCGTGCTGTTCGGCGAACTCGCGCGTGCCCGAGAGGAAGTCGGCGTGGATATGAGTCTCGGTGGCCGCGACGATCCGGAGCCCCTCTTCGTTGGCGATCTCCACGTAGCGGTCGATGTCCCGCTCGGGGTCGATGACGAGGGCCTCACCGGTGCGCTGGCAGCCGACGATGTAGGCGTACTGGGCGAGTTCGGGATCGAAAATCTGTCGGAAGAACATGGTGCGTCGTCTCTGTAGTGGGTCAGCTGTGGGGCAGTCGATGGCGGAGGGCGCCGTAGGTCCAGACGCCGACGAGGGCGCTGAGGAACGCCACGATCATGACGGTGACTCCGTTGCCCAGGAGCACGTAGATGGGACCGGGGCAGGCGCCGAGGAGGCCCCATCCCAGCCCGAAGGCCGTGCCCCCGAGCCAATACTGGTATCCAGGCGCCTCGAATCGATCTTCGGGGATCTCCATGGGGCGGTGCGTGACGGACCGGAGGCCGAGCTTCTTGATGAGCCAGACGCCGACGGCGCCCACGCCCACCGCCGAACCGATGATCCCGTACATGTGGAAGGCCTGGAACCGGAACATCTCCTGGATGCGGAACCAGGAGACGACCTCGGATCGGGTGAACACGATTCCCAGGACGATGCCCAGGAGAAGGTATGGCCACAGGCGCTCAGGCCCGGTGGCCATGGGCGAGCCGCCGGTGGCGGCGGAGGGACTCTGGGTGTGAATGGACATCAGGAGCCACCTCCCAGGATCAGTGGGAGGAGGAGGTGCGTGGCGATGAGCCCTCCGGCGAAGAAGCCCAGGACCGCCACGAACGATGTCACCCGAAGGGCGGACAGCCCCGAGATGGCGTGCCCGGAGGTGCATCCGTTGGCGTAGCGCGTCCCGAAGCCCACCAGGAACCCACCGAACACGATGAGGATCACGCCCGCAGGCGTCGCCAACCCGCTCCAGGAGAAGATCTCCGACGGGACGAGCCCGCCGAAATCCGTGATGCCCAGGGCGGAGAGGTCGGCGCGGGTCGCTTCAGAGATCATGACCTCGGCCGGGCCCGTGAGACCGGCAATGAGCCCGCCGATGACGAGCCCGACGACCATGGTGAGGCGCCAGCTTCCCCGATCGCGCCACGAGTACGAGAAGTAGTCGAGGTTCCTGGGGAAGGTCGCCGCGCACACGTCACGGAAGGTGGACGAGACACCCCATTTGCGGCCTGCATAGAGGTAGACAAGGGGGACGGTGAGCCCGATGAGAGGGCCCGCCACGTACCACGGCCAGGGCTGGGTCAGAAATTCCATAGGTTCAGCTTCCGGTGGACAGGAGTGCGCTTTGCTCTTCGGCCTGTTCTTCCAGGCGGTTGCACATGATGGCGCAGAGTGCGCTCACCGAGGGGTCGGCGACGCTGTAGTAGGCGTACAGCCCTTCCTTCCGGCGCTCGACGAAGTTCGAGGCGCGGAGTATGGCGAGATGTTTCGAGACGTTCGCCTGGTTCAGGCCGGTGTCTTCCACCAGGTCCGACACGGTCCTTTCACCCATGAGCAGGACATCGAGGATGCGGAGTCGAGCCGGCTCGGCGAGTACGCGGAAGCGTTCAGCGACGAGTTCGAGCACTTCTGCGGGGAGTCTCTGGTGCATGGGTCCCGGTGTAGTAGATCAATATATGAACAGATAGTAATATAGCATCCGTTCATCGTCAACACCGACCTCCGAACCCGCGGCGGCACGGAGACCCGAAGGCCCCGGCGACGCCGCCAGGGTCGAGGGTGTGGTGGCGTGGCGTGGCCGTCTCTTCATATTCGTCGGTACAGGATCGAACGTCCGACTCCGAGGCCAGGGCTGGCTCCGCTCCCTCGCACTCAATCCGCTTCCGCGAACTACTCGACTTCCATGCTACGACGCGCCACCCTCGCCGCTTTACGGTCGTTCCTCGTGTGGGCCCCTGCAGTGCTCCTGGCGGTAGCGGCAGCGGCTCCCGCCAGCGCACAGGAGTCGTGGGACGAGTACCGGGTGAACGCCATCCGCACCGCGGCTCCACCGACCCTCGACGGCATTCTCGAAGAGGGTATCTGGGAGCGTGCGGAGCGCCTGGAGAATTTCGTGCAGCAGGAGCCCGACGAGGGCGCTCCATCGTCGGACCGTACCGTGATCTACCTGCTGTACGATGCCGAGAACCTGTACCTCGGCGTGCGAGCGTGGGACACCTCGGCGCGCGGGGTGACCGCCACGGAGATGAGGCGCGACTCGGATCGGATCCTCGAGGAAGACAACGTCCAGATCATCCTCGACACGTTCAAGGATTCCAGATCCGGCTACATGTTCGTCACGAACCCGCTCGGGGCGCAGCTGGACCAGCAGGTCTTCAACGAGGGCGAGGGGGCGCGGCCCGGTCTGCCCACGTCGAACATCAACCGCGACTGGGACGGCGTCTGGCACGTCGCATCTCGGATCGTCGACGACGGGTGGATCGCCGAGATCGCGATTCCCATGGTCACGCTGCGCTTTCCCGACCGCAGCATCCAGAGCTGGGGCTTGAACGTCATGCGCAACATCGGGAGTCGGAACGAGCAGTCGTTCTGGGCCCCCATCTCCAAGGAGTTCACCATCGCCCGGGTGAGCATGGCGGGGAGCCTCGACGGGATGCAGGAGCTCGATCGGGGCCTGGACCTTCGCGTCACGCCCTTCGTCACCAGCGGCGCCAGTCGAGTACTGGAGAGCCAGAACGAAGTGGACAACTGGGACCGGGAAGTCGGCGTCGATCTCAAATACGGTATCACCGCTGGCCTCAACCTCGACCTTACCGTGAACACCGACTTCGCCCAGGCCGAGGTCGACGACGAGCAGGTCAACCTCACCCGTTTCCCTCTGTTCTTCCCGGAGAAGCGCGACTTCTTCCTGGAGAACTCGGGGCAGTTCAACGTCGGCTCGGCCCTCGCTTTCAACCGCCACGTCGACCTCTTCTTCAGCCGGCGCATCGGACTGTCGTCGGACGGGGCGGTGCCCATCGTCGGCGGCGCTCGACTCACGGGGAAGATCGGCCGCAACGACATCGCGGTGATGGATGTGCAGACCGACAACGCCTTCGGCGAGTCCGGCGAGAACTTCCTCGTGGCGAAATACAGCCGGAACCTCTGGGGTCGCTCCCGGGTGGGCGGGCTCTTCATCAACAAGGCCGAAACCGACGGCGACCACTTCAATCGCACCTACGCCGTCGACGCGACGTTGGCTCCGCACCCCAACTTCACCGTCCTCGGCTTCGTTGCGAAGACCGAGACGCCGCGCACCACGCCACTGCCTGCCGACGCCGAGGGGTTCGGGGAGATGGGTGCCTACCTGAACGCCACCTGGCTTGACGAGAACTGGCGTTTCTACGGTGAGTACGTCGACCTGGAGAACGACTTCAACCCCGAGGTGGGCTTCCTGCCCCGCGCGGGTATCCGCACGACCAAGCTCCACGTCGAGCGCAATCCTCGACCCGACCGATGGGGCATTCGTGTCCTCTCTCCCATGGTCAACTGGACGTACACCACCGATCAGACCGGCCGACGGGTAGCCCAGCGGTGGCACTACATGCTCGGCACCCGATTCGACAACGGGGCCTACCTGAACATCTGGCTCAACGACCACTTCGACCGGGTGGACCAGGACTTCACCCTGAACGGCGTGACGATCCCGGGGGGGGACTACTCCTTCGCCGAGTGGCGCTTCTCCTTCGACAGCAACCCGGCGCGGCGCATGTACTACGGTCTCATGTATTCGCCGCAGGACTTCTACGGCGGGACCCGCGACGATGTCCAGCTCAGGCTCGGCGCCCGTATCACCGATCGCTTCTCTTCGGAGGCGCAGTACACGAGGAACTCCGTCGAGCTACCCGGCGGCTCTTTCGATGTGGATCTGGCGGCTCTGCGCATCGATCTGGCACTGTCGCCGACCATGACGCTTCGCTCCGTGACGCAGTACAACTCCCTGTCGGATCAGTTCGGCACCAGCGCCCGCTTCCGGTGGACGTACCGCCCGGGAAGCGACCTCTACGTGGTCTACGACGAGGTTCGCCGGGATCCTGAGACCCTCTTCGAGTACCGTGACCGTCGCGTCATCCTGAAGGCGACGTACCTGCTGACGCGGTAGAGGCTGTTCCCACCGACCGTTTCAGCCCGGGATACGCGACCCCCAGCGCGGCTGCCCTGGCCACGACGTAGACGATGAAGGACAGCCAGAGGCCCAGGTTCTCGTAGGGGCCGGTCAGAAGCAGGGAGAGAGCGACGAACGTGGCGAACGAGGCGATGCTCGCATTCCGCATGGCCCGCGTGGCGGTGGCTCCGATGAAGATCCCGTCGAGCTGGAAGGCGGGGAACGAGAGCATCACGTAGACGGCGGCATAGGGCAGGAAGGTCAGCGCTTCGGTGCGCACTGCGGCCAGATCCGTCAGTCCGCCGATGGCCAGAGGACCCAGCAGCGCCACCGCGATACCGAGCCCCACGGCGCTCGCCGCCGCCAACTCCGTGGCCGATCGGACCGCCTCGTCGAAGAGCTGTCGACGCCCCCCACCCACTGCGCGCCCCACGTGGATCTCCGTGGCGTGGGCGTATCCGTCCAGCAGGTACGCACCCAGCCCGATGAGCTGGAGGAGGACATGGTTCGCTGCGAGGATCTCGTCACCGAAGAGGGCGCCCTGATTGGTGAACCACGCGAAGCCCAGGAGGAGGAAGAGGGTGCGCACCATGATGTCGCCGTTGGCGCCCAGCGTCTTCATCGCCTTGGCCCGGTCGAGCACCCGGTCCCACGGTAGGATGGGCTCCGGGTCCGTACGTTCCTTTCGCAGAACCTTCACGGCGAGGAACAGCCCCACGCCGAGCGTGGTCCACTCGGCCAGAGCCGTGCCCATGGCTATGCCTTCAACGCCCCACCCCAGCACACCCGCGAAGAGAACGTCTAGGCCGATGTTGAGGCCGTTGAGGAGGACCTGGGTGAAGAGGAGATACCGCGTGCGTCCCAGGCCCACGAAGGTGCCTAGAAGGGCGAAGATGCCCAGGGCAGCCGGGGCTCCCCAGATGCGGAGGTCGTAGTAACCTCGGGTGAGGTTCTCAACGTCCTCCGTCGCTCCGAGCAGCTCGAGGGCCAACCAGGCGATCGGCTCCTGGAGAACGAGGAGGGTAACGCCGATACCACCCGCCAGGATGAGCGCTCGAAGGAGCGTGGCCCGGACCTCGGCCGTGTCGCCGGCGCCGGACGCCTGGGCGGTGAACCCCGTGGTGCCCATGCGGAGGAAGCCGAAGCTCCAGTAGACGAAGCTGAAGATGAGGGCGCCCAAGGCGATGGCGCCCAGCTCCTCCACCGACCCCGTGTTGCCGATGACCGCTGTGTCCGCCAGGCCCAGCAGGGGCACCGCGACGTTGGCGAGGACGATGGGCCATGCGAGGCCGAGAATGGCCCGGCGGGTGACGTCGGGATCCGCGGCCCCTTGTGCCGCGTCCGCTTCCGGCGGGGGTCGGATCAGCCGCCCGAACCCAGGCCAGTGAGACGAACGCTCATCTCACGCAGACGGCGCCGGGACTCCATGTCGTACGCCTGGGCGTTGGCGCGTTGAGGCTCCATCTGATTGAAGAACTGGCCACCGTCGATCTCCTCGGAGACGATGAGCTGCATGACGGCGTCGGCGCCCTCGTCGATGGTGGCGCGTGGCTCCACCCCCAGGCGCTGTACCATGCCTGTGGGCATGTAGGTCGCCGGATGGAGAGCGTTCACCATGATGCCTTTGTCCCCGAGTGCTTCGTGGAGATCGAAGGTGAACGCGATCTGGGCGAGCTTGCTCTGGCCGTACGCCCGTCGTCCGCTGAAGTCGTGCTGGATCTGGGGGTCGTCCCAGTCGATGGGGCTTTGGGCGAGGGACGACACGTTGACGATCCGCGACGGAGCGCTCTCCTCGAGAAGAGGCAGGAGCATGTGGGTCAGGAGGAATGGTGACAGGTAGTTCACCTGGAAGCGGAACTCGTTGCCGTCTTCCGAGACCAGGCGCTCGTCCGGCGCGGAACCGAAGCCGGCGTTGTTGACCAGGACGTCCAGTCGCTCGTAGTCGGCGAGGATGGTGCGGGCCAGACGGCGCACCTCGGCGAAGTCCGCGAAGTCCGCCTGGATGAAGCGCGCACTCCCGGCCGTGGCGTCGATCTCGTCCACCACGGCCCGTCCACGAGCCTCGTTCCGGCCGTGCACGATGACATGGGCGCCCATGCCCCCGAGGCGCAACGCGACCTCGCGCCCCAGCCCACTCGTGGACCCGGTGACCAAGACGACCTGCTGGCCCTCGGTCGGGGCGGCGAAGGCCTGCCCCGCGACGGGAGCCCAAGCGGCGAAAAGGGTCGCGACCGCGAGGAAGGCCCCTACGAGGACGGACGCTCGGGGCATTGGGGCTGTGGCCAGAGGCTCGGGGCACTGCGCTTGGATGCTCATCGAGGAATGGTAAGCCGGGGAGGGGCGGGCCGCATCATGTCCACCGGTGGAGGCGCCCCGCCCTGATGCCTCTCGAAGGGCAACCTCCCACTGGCCCTGAGTGCGCGCACCCCCGTCGTGGCTCCCCGGCTCAATTCTGGCAGGCCTTCGGCGCGACCTCGATGGGCTTCGACGCCGAGGGCGACGTTGCCGGCTCGCCGAACAAGTGGACGGCCTGGTAGACCCACCAGGCGCGGATTCGCCACATGCCGTCCTCCCGGCACATGCGCTGGAGCTCACGGTCGGCCGGCTCGCGCCAGCGCTCGGCGTCCAGCGCTCCCAGCCGCATCAACTGGTATAGGGCGTCGTGGACGAGAGAACCCCGCATGAAGCTCGGCGTGTCGACCGATGGACCCGAGGGCCCGTCCCAGGCGTAGCTCCGCCGAATGGTCAGAGTGCCTTCGAGGGTGAGGCTGACGAACTCCGTGGAGATCGGCTCGTCAGGGTAGATGGCCACGGCGTCGACGTGGGGGTCGCGGAGCTGGTACTTGTAACCGCTCCGGTACCGAATGCAGCGCAGGGTCACGAGGCGCGACGCGACATGGGGACTCGCGAGTCTCGGGTGTGCTGGGTCGGGGGGACCGTAGGATCAACCTTTGGCTCGGCGTGTCATGATACAAGGGCGCTGCGGCGACTCATGGAAACCCCCTTCCGCGTTTCCGCGGAAACGTGCCCACCTTCCCCCTCTACTCCTCCCGCAGCGTCACCGCCGGATCCGTCCGTGCGGCCTGCCAGCCCGGCACCACCGTGGCCGCGAGGGCGACCAGCAGCGTACTGGCCGTCACCGCGGTGAGGACGAGCGGATCTCCCGGTGACACTCCGTAGAGCAGATCGGAGAGCGGCCGCGTCAGCCACGGGGTGAACAGGAGTCCCACCATCGTCCCGACGCCGGCCACGGCCATTCCACGCCGGAGTACCATCTGGAGAGCCGATGTCGGCCCGCCGCCGAGTGCGATACGGATCCCGATGTCCCGGACGTGCTGACGGACGTAGTAGGCCATCACCCCGTAGACGCCCACGATGGACAGCAGGAGGGCGGTCATGGCGAGCAGCGCTACCAACGTGCTCGTGTACCGCCGTCCTGCGAGCGATTCGGCGGCGAGGTCCTCCACCGTACGGACTTCGCCTACCGGGATCCCCTCGTCCCGCGCTCGAATGGCCGCGCGGACGCTCGGTACCGCGGAGAGCGCCTCGCCCCGGGCGCGCACGTGGAGTCGCATTGCCGAATAGCTGTCTCGAGCGAAGTCGTAGTAGATGGTGCCGAGCCTCCGGGTGTCATCGAGGCCGGACGTCTTCACATCCTGAACCACCCCCACGATCTCCACCCAAGGACACCCGTCCACCGTACATCCGCCCGACCGAAAGCGGCGGCCCAGCGGCGATTCACCCGGATAGAACCGGGCCACCCAGCTCTCATCGACGACGGCGTGGCGCATGGTGTCCGCCGGGATCGGGTCGAAGACCCGCCCCTCGACGATCCGGAGGCCGAGGGTCCGGAAGAAGCCGGGGTCGGCCGTGATCCAGGGCGCGGTGATGGGCGGATCTCCGGGCCGGACCGGCCGATCCTCCAGGACGAAGTTGTTGCCTCCGTCGATGGGCAGAGGGGGTCTGGCGTCGGCGACGCCGGCGGCCACGACCTCGGGGAGGGCCTCGATCTCGGGGAGCGTCGATGCCCAGAACGCGTGCACGTCCGACCAGTTCGGATAGCTCTCCTGCGGGAGCGTGACCAGCATCGAGACGACGCCGTCGGGATCGAACCCGAAGCTCTCACCCTGCACCTGGCGGAGCGACTGAACGAGGAGTCCGGCGGCCACCAGCAGGGGAATCGTGACCGCGAACTGCGTGCCTGCGAGGGTTCGACGAAGCACGAGCATGCCCCGGGACGCCGTGGCGCGACCACCGCCAACGGAAATGGCCCGCGTCCGGCCCCGGGCCGCGGACGCTGCTGCGACCATTCCGAACATGAGCCAGCTTGCGGCTGTGACGAGCAGGAAGAAGGCGATGGGTTCAGGCCCGAGACCCACTTCCTCGACTCTCGGCAGACGGCCCGTCCCCAGGCGCCGCACAGCATCGAGGCCCACGATGGTGACGATCAGGCCCAACGCGCCTGCTGCCGCTGCGATGACCCACGCCTCGGTCAGAAGCAACCGCACCATCCGACCGGCGGACGCCCCCAGCGCCGACCGAATCCCGATCTCGCGATGGCGCGTGATTCCCCGGGCCACCAGGAGGCTGGATGCGTTCGCCGAGGCGATCACGAGCAGGAACGCCACCGCGGTGAAGACCATGTGAAGGGTCCGTTCGACGTTGCCGAGGACGGCTTCCTTGAGATCGACGAAGCCCAGAACGGCGCTCTCCTGGGTGAAGGAGTCCTGCCAGATGGGGAAGATCCGCTCGGAGACCGCGGCCAACTGTGCGCGGGCCGTGCCGTGGTCGGCCCCATCCCGGAGCCGACCGATCATCGGGTAGAAGAAGGGCCCCTTGCGTGGTGGCACGTCGACCACGAGCGCCGGGAAGATCTCGATCCCCCGGTCCAGCGGGCCGAGCCGGTCCGGCAGGATGCCCACGATCACGTGAGGCTCCCCGTCGACCACCAGAGATCGTCCGACGACCTCTGTGTTTGCGGCGAAGCTGCGCAGGCGGAAGCCTTCGGTGACGAGTACTGCCGGAGGGCCGCCCGGTCGTCCTTCGTCCTCTGTGAAGTGGCGCCCCGAGACCGGGTCATGGCCGAGAAGCGGGAAGTAACCAGGCGTAACATACTTGGTTGTGAGCAGTTCGACCTCCGTGCCCTGGGCGATCCTGCTCGTTCCACGGGAGTACACAGCGAGGCCCTCGAACGACTCGGGCGGTGTCTCGAAGAGCGCATGCGCGTCGGCCATGGATGTGCTCCACATCTGCTCCCCGTCCACGGTCCGCAGCAGGACCATGCGGTCACCGTCCGGATAGGGCAGGGGAGAAACGAGGACCGAGTGCACGATGGTGAAGACGAGGGATGTGCCTCCGATTCCCAGACCCACCGTGGCCACGATGGCGAAGGTGAACATCGGCACCCGCGCCAGACCTCTCAGGCTGTGGCGGAGATCCTGCACGAGGGAGACGAGTCCATCGCCGCGAGACGGGCGAACGGGTGAAGGTACTCCGTCCAGACGTGCCCCCGCTGCGAGCTTCAGAGCCAGTCGCCGGTACTCCCGGCGAAGCCAACGATCGGCCGTGGCCGGATCGGTCGTGGCTCTCCGATGCTCGTACATCTCCAGAAGCTCATCGTTGAGGCGCACCCACTGCAGCGGGTCGAGCCGGCGCCGAAGGATGAACCCCGCCAGCGGCCCTGGAGTCGGATGCTCTCCCGCCGGCCTGCTCATGCCTCGTCCAGTGTCGCGCTGATTCCTTCCCACAGCGCCAACAGGTCGTTTCTGGACTCCCTCAACTGCCTTATGGCTTCCGGAGTCAGGCAGAAGTACCGACGAACGCGACCTGTCTCGGGCTTGGTCTGCTCATCGAGTCGTGAGGTGAGGAGCCCCTTCTTCTCGAGGCGCTGCAGGACGATGAACACCGACGACTGCGAGACCTCGCGGCCGGTTCGTTCCTCGAGCTCGAGGACCAAGGGTACGCTGTAGGCTTCGCCACCCAACCGCAGGATGGCCAACAACAGACGGTGCTCGAACTCACCCAGTCGGTTCTTCCCCATCTCCCTGCCCCTCCGTCCAAGACCCCGGGAACCTTACTCACGTTGTGAGTGAGGGTACGGTGCGGTCATCTCCGTGTCAACAACATTGTAAGTGAGGCTCGGGCGGAGCCTGCTATCCTGGACCCGGGGGAACACACGCCTGACAGGGAGTCCTTTTCTGGCCCCCGGCCGCTCCGAGGCCGAACAGCCCCTCAGTCAAGCCAACGCTTCACGAGCTGGCCGGCAACAACGCGAACGGATCGTCCGAGCCTCGAGCCCGGGCCGCCAGATCGGAGATCGCCCGCGGCAGATCGTGGTCGTAGAGGGCTAGAAGTGCATCGAAGTCCGCGAGTCGGTGATAGTACCGGTACCGCGACAGCAGCGTCGCGTTGTTCAACGGGTCCCGGCGGAAGCTCCCGAACGTCAGCGATTCGAAGGCCGGGGCCAGATCGTCGTCGAAGCGCTGGAGGGCGGCTGCGAAGACCTCCTCCCTCTGGGCGAGCTTGCCGGCCTGGTCCAGCGTCGCGTCGTTGTAGACGACCCGGAGGTCCGCGACGAGGTCGTCGATGTAGGCGCCGAAACGTTGAACGTCTCTCCAGCGGGCCTGGGCCCGTTCGCAACGGACGGTGTCCGGGCCGCCTCCTTCCCGCGTGCAGAAGAAGCGGATGGCAGCCACTCGCCCGACGAAGGTGGCGAGACTCTCGTTGAACGTGACCTGGCCCGGCACGAAGATCTCCCGGTGGGTCAGTTCGTGGAACGTCGTCGTCACGACCTCGACGTCATCGACGCGGAGGGTGGCCGAAACGACGGGGTCGTTGAACCAGCCTAGGGTGCTGAACGCCGAAGTGGGACGGACGAAGGCGTCGTAGCCCTCTTCGCGGAGGCTTTCGGCTTCGGCCAGCGCCCCATCCAGCGAGAAGTGGCCTTTGTAGGGGACGCGCCCGACGACGGGGAACCACCACGTCTTGGGTACCAGCCGATCGCGATACGCCGCGGAGACGACCAGGGCCAGAGTATCACTTTCGAGCCGGGTGTATTGGGTGTAGGCCTCCCCGACGTCGAAGCCGAGATCCTCCGACGCGAACCGGCGCGCGTCCATGATCCACGCCAACTTGGCCCGGGTGTCCGGGTCCGCGGTGGTGTCGGCCAGCACCCGGTGGATGGGCTGGCGGGCTCGCAGGATGCCCATTTCGGCGATCCCCGCCTTGACGACGTAGACCGGGGAGCACGCGCCCGCCCCGGCTACGAGGAGAGCGCCGACGAGCGCGAACCGCGCGCGCCGACGCCCACCGCCTTCACTTGCCCTCGGTGGAGTGATCACACCGCCCACGGCACCTCCCCTGTTCAATCCGGTGTCGCCGGGTGCGCCTCTACTCGCCACCTCCGCCGCCCAGCGACCGCATGAGCGGCACGCCGCCCTCGGTCGGAACGTAGACCACCGAGCCCGGAGGCAGTGTCCCGAGCTGTTCGATGTAGTGGAAGGTCAGGTACGCCGGGGTCAGCCCCTCGGAGATGATCTTCTGGGCCTCGGCGATTCCCTTGGCTTCCTCGATGGCTTGCAGGGCGCGCTCCTGGATGATCTCTGTCTGGAAGCGTTCCTGCTCCACTTCCTGCTCGCGCTCGAGCTTGGCCTCGATGGCTTCCCGCACCCGTGGGGGCGCCTGGACATCGCGGACGAAGACTTCCACGACCTCGATGCGGTCACCGGCCTTGTCCTGGATGGCCTCGTGCATGTCCGTGGCGATCTCACGACGGTTGGGCGAGAAGATCTCGTTGATGGACTTGGTCGCCACCGCGTCGCGGACGCCGTTCCTCATGGCGTTGAGGACAATGCTGCTCTTGATGTTGTCCTCCGCCCCGAGCCGCTGGTAGAGGTCCGGCGCATTGGAGCCGTCGAGGCGGAAGAGGATGGCGACCTCGAGGGTCACGTTGAGCTGCTCACTGGTCTGGGCCTCGATGACCTCCACGCCCCCGCCGGAGGGGAAACTCTGTTCGCGGACGGACATCTTCTCGATGCTCGCCAGCGGGTTGACCACGTGGACTCCCTCCATGAGGGGCGTGGGGTCGACACTACCGAGGAAGTGCTTGACCCCGACCTCGCCCACCTTCACGACGGTGAAGGCGTTTCCGATGATGAGGGCGATGCCCGCGAACATGATGCCGTAGCTGGCCACCTTCGTGGGGCCAGCGGCGGAGGGCTTGCCCGATGCCGCACCGGCTGCGCGAACCACGCCGCCAATGAGGATGACGAACATCGCCAGGATGATTTGGCCCATCGTTCAGCTCCTTCGATGAAGGGTTCCGCGCATTGCCGGCGGGAACTCCCGAATGGCAGGTCGTTTCAGATCGAATACGGACGAGATGCGCCGATTCTTCTGGGCGTCCGGCAGGGGACGTATCCGTCTTGGGGTCACGTGCCCTCCTCGCCGAGGTACGTCCGATCGTCGGGATCCACGGCAATACGCAACTCCACGAGGTCCGCGTCGTGAGCGATCTCGGGTGGCGTTTCGTCCGCGGCGGCGCGAAGGGCCGCGGCGGCATCCGCGGCGTCCACGATGAAGGTGTGGTACCGCTGCCGACTGCCGCCGTATCGGACGGTGACTTGGAAGCGCATGTCGCAATCTACCAATGGCCGGACTCCGTACCTATCCTCCGTGATGAGGTTGATCTACCAACTTGCCGTCGCCGCCCTGCGTGCCCTATCTCCCGTCCTCACCCTGGGGGGTGGCAAGGTGGCCAAGGGGATGGCCGGACGTCGGCATGCCGACGTGGCGCTGGCGGCCTGGGGCAACACCCTGCGGGACCCGGAACGTCCGACGGTCTGGATGCATGCCCCCAGCGTAGGGGAGGGCCTCCAGGCGAGAGCGGTGAAGGACGCGCTCATGCGTCGTCGGCCTGACCTGCAGGTGGTCTTCACCCACTTCTCACCCTCGGCGGAGACGCTCGCGGCGAACTTCGGCGCGAATGCCTCTGCGTACCTGCCTTGGGACCTGCGGGGCTCGGTGGGCCGGACCCTCGACGGGGTCCGGCCCGATCTCCTCGTCTTCACCAAGACGGAGATCTGGCCGGTCCTCGTAGCTGAAGCCAAGCGCCGGTCCATCCCTGTGGCCATCGTCGGTGCCACGGTGCCCGACGGGGCCGGAAGGACGCGCCTCCCTGCCCGCCTCCTGCTGGCTGACGCGTGGGCGTCCCTGGATGCGGCGTGCGCCCTCTCCGACGACGACGCGAGGCGACTCGTCGCGCTGGGTGTCGCGACCGAGGTGGTGCACGTCACGGGCGATCCCGGGATCGACTCGGCCGCCCACCGCCTGGCGGAGGCCGGTACGGATGCGCCCTACCTGCGCCCCTTCCTGGACTCCCCCCGCCCGACGGTGGTGGCCGGTTCCACCTGGCCCAGCGATGAGCGGGTCCTTCTGCCTGCCCTTCGTGAGCTTCGGGATCGCGTGGATGGCCTGCGGATCATCCTCGCTCCCCACGAACCCGGTGTCGACGAGGTGGCGGGTCTACTGCGCCGCCTCGAGGCCGATGGGTGGTCGGCGAGCACTCTCGGCAGGGTGGAGAGCGGCGGGGCGGCATCGGCCTCCACCGCCGTCGTGGTCGATCGGGTCGGGGTCCTTGCGCACCTCTATCGGGTGGCGACGGCATCGTACGTCGGGGGAGGTTTCCATGACGCGGGCCTCCATTCGGTCCTCGAGCCGGCGGCGGCGGGGTCTCCGGTGGTCTTCGGTCCGCGCCACTCCAATGCCCGTGCCGCAGCCGACCTCCTCGGTGTCGGCGGCGCGAAGCTTGCAGCATCTGCGGAGGATTTGACGGAGATCCTCGCCAGTTGGCTCCTGGATGCCCGCCAACGTGACGATACTGCCGGAACTGGCCGCCGGTATATTGAAGGACACCTGGGGGCTGCCGACCGAACCGCCGAGCACCTGAAACCCCTTCTAGGGCCACGATGAACGCACCGAACGTCCCCGAGATCACGCCGTTGGAGCTGAAGGAACGCCTGGACGCTGGTGACGACATCCTCCTCGTCGACGTGCGTGAGCCCTTCGAGATCGCGATCGCGGACCTTCCAGACCACGGGCAGATCCGGATCTCCAGTCGGGAGTTCGCCGCCCGCTTCGACGAGATCGACAGCGAATCGGAAGTGGTCATTTATTGCCGAAGTGGGGCCCGGAGTGCCCAGGCCACACAGTTTCTCCTCGCCAACGGCTTCGAGCGGGTGTTCAACCTCGAAGGCGGTGTCCTCGGCTGGCGGCTACACGTCGATCCCTCCCTGACGGCCTACTGAAGAACTTCTCGATGTCCAATTTGCAGTCCCTGCTCCGCTCGGCGGCGATCGCTCTCGTCTTCGTCGCCACCGCGTGCCGTCCAGCCAGCCCCGAGGCCGAGGCCCGTGTGCCGGATTCCACGACCGAGCCGGCCATGGTCGGCCTGGATACCGCCGAGATCGTGGACTCCGGATCGACGGTCGGGGAAGACGGCGACTCGGATCTCGCCGGGGACGAACTTCCGCTCATCGGTGGCTCGGGCGTTCAGGAGGGCTCGGCGCCGCATTCACCCGGTGACACACTCCTGCCCGAGTTGGGCATGGGGAGCGATGCCGTCGACATGGACCAGTCGGGGCCGATGATCCACACGCCAGGTCCCTCCGCCCGAGAAACGGGGCAGGGGGCCACCGAGGCCGACCATCGCGGCGATCGGGAGCGCGCGCGCGACGACAGCGTACGATTCCACGACGCCCGCTTCCCCCGGCCGGAGCACGTCCGGGGCCTCTACGTGAACGCCTGGGCTGCTGGTTCTACGAACCGGATGGAAGCCCTCATCGATCTGGCGAGGCGCACGGAGATCAACACGTTCGTCATCGACATCAAGGACGCCACCGGCTACATCAGCCACCGCACCGAGGTGCCCCTGGCGCACGAGATCGGGGCTACCGAAGAGCGTCGCATCCGGGATCTTCCGGCGCTCCTCGATCGACTGGAAGAAGAGGGGATCTATCCCATCGCCCGACTCGTCGTGGTGAAGGACCCCATTCTCGCGACGTTCCGTCCGGAGCTGGCGATTCAGGACACCGCCGGGGGCACCTGGATCGACTCCAAGGAGATCGTCTGGATGAACCCCTTCCAGAAGGGGCTCTGGGAATACAACGTGGCCGTCGCCAGGGAAGTGGCCGAGATGGGCTTCCCCGAGATCCAGTGGGACTACATCCGCTTTCCCGACGCCCCCGAGTCGGACTACGCTCGGGCCGTCTTCCCAGGGAGCGAGGGCATGTCCAGGTCGGAGGCCATCCGTGGCTTCCTCGCCTACGCGCAGGAGAGCCTCGCGGACCTCCCAGTGCGCTCCACGGCGGACGTCTTCGGCGTGACCACCTCATTTCGGCGCGATATCGGGCTGGGTCAGCTGTGGGAGTCGTTCATCGACGTCGTCGACGTGGCTCTGCCCATGGTCTACCCGAGCCACTACTGGGAAGGGAGCTTCGGCTACTCCGAACCCAACGCGTACCCGTACGAGGTCGTCCGGGCGGCGCTCCGTGACGCGCTTCTGCGCTCGGAGAAGGTCCCGGGGGCCGGGCTCACCCGTCCCTGGATTCAGGACTTCACGCTCGGTCCGCCCGTCTACGGGGCCCCCGAGGTACGCGCCCAGATCCAGGCGGCGTACGACGTGGGCATCCAGGAGTGGATCCTGTGGAATCCGTCGAACCGCTACACCGAGGGTGCTCTCGAGCCAGTCGAGGGCTTCGAGGAAGAGCCCCTCATGCGGGTCGCCGGCCTTCTGGCCCCGGTCTCGCGTCGGCACGTAGTGATGGACTCGGTGGCCGCGCTCCCACCGGTGCCTGATTCCCTCGTTGGTGCTCCGGTGGACACGATCTCCACCGACACCCTCGAGGTTCAGGCGGACACGATCAGGCCGCGGCGGTAGCGAACTGGAGCTCGTGCAGGCGTGCGTAGAGCCCGCCTGCCTCCAGCAGCTCCTCGTGCGTTCCTTCTTCCTGGAGGCGCGCGTGGTGCATGACGAGGATCCGGTCGGCGTTCTGAACCGTGGAGAGACGGTGGGCGATGACCAGTGACGTACGTCCCAGGAGGAGCTCGTCGGTGGCTTCTTCGATCTTCGCTTCGATCTCCGAGTCCACCGAGCTGGTGGCTTCGTCCAGGACGAGGATCTGGGGGTCGAAAGCCAGGGCCCGGGCGAAGCTGACAAGCTGTCTTTGACCTACGGACAGCGTCGCTCCCCGCTCCCCCAGGGGCTGCTTGTAGCCCTGCTCCAAGCGGTCGACGAAGTCCGCTGCTCCCACTCGCTCGGCGGCCTCGGCGATGCTCTCGTCGTCGATTTCCGGAGAACCCAGGCGGACGTTGTACGCCACGTCTTCGCTGAAAAGGAAGACATCCTGGAGGACGAGACCGATGCGCGATCGCAGGTCGTCCAGGCGGACCCGGTCGATGGGTACGCCGTCGAGGAGGATGCGTCCCCGCTGCACATCGTAGAAGCGCATGAGGACGTTGATGAGCGTCGTCTTGCCGGCGCCGGTGTGGCCGACGATGGCCACCTTCTCACCCGGTGCCACGATGAAGCTCACGTCTTCCAGGACCCAATCGGGTTCGCCGTTCTCGTCGTCGCCGTAGGCGAACCAGACGTTCTCGAACACGATCTCGCCACGACCCTCCTCAGGCAGAGCCAGGGGCTCCTCGGGGTCGCGGATCTCGACCTTCTCGTCGATGAGCTTGAACACCCGTTCCGAGGAGGCCATCGCCGCCTGGAGCAGATTGTACTTCTCGGAGAGGTCCTGGATGGGTCGGAAGAAGCGCCGGGCGTACTGGAGGAAGGCTGCGATGACCCCGACGGTCATGGCGTCATCGAGCATCCGGAGGCCGCCGTACCAGAGGATCAACGCCAGGGCCAGGGCGGTGAAGAACTGGATGACGGGAAAGAAGAGCGCGTAGTACGTGATGGAGCGCAGATGCGCCTGGAGGTGGTCCTCGTTGAGCTCGGCGAGGCGCTTGGCGTCGGCGTCTTCGCGGTTGAAGAGTTGAACGACACGGACGCCGGTGATGTGCTCGTGGAGAAAGGCGTTCACTCGGGCGATGCGGACCCGTATGTCGCGGTATGCTTCCCGCACCTTGGCCCGGAAGACGAAGGCCGTGAGGAAGACGAGAGGCAGGACCGCGAAGGAGACGAGGGCCAGTTGCCAGTTCATGCTGAGCATGGCGCCCACGATGAACACCAACGTGAACACGTCCCCGAAGACGGAGACCACCCCCGAGCTGAAGAGGGTGTTGAGCGTCTCGACGTCGTTGGTGATCCGCGTCATGAGCCGCCCGATGGGGTTCTTGTCGTAGAACCGCAAGTCGAGGCGCTGGAGCTTTTCGAAGATCTCCCTTCGAAGGTCGTACATCACCGACTGGCCGAGCCAGGTGGTGATCAGCGCCTGGACGTACTCGAGGACGAAGCCGAGGACGATGGAGGCGACGTACGCGCCGACGAGGAGGGTGAGGAAGTCCCGGTCGTTGCCAGGGATGGCCTCATCGATTACGAGCTGGGTGATCCACGGGCCGACGATGGCGATACCAGACCCGAGGAGAAGGACCAGGAGGGCGCCAGCCACGTGCCATTTGTACGGCTTGAGATAACGAAGCAGGCGGCGCATGAGCCGCGCGTCGTACGCCTTCCCCAGTGCCTCCTCTTCGTGGAGCGTCGCGGCGTCGGCCATCTCAGCTCACCGTCCTGGTTCTAGAAGGGTGATCGGAAAGGGGAGCGGGCCGCGTTGTGGATGCCACGGCTCCAACCGGTAGGCGGCGCTTCGAAGGCATAGCCGTCGCTACGTCGAGGAGCGCCAACGACGCGGGTGGGGCCGTGCCACCACAACCCACGACCGGCTAAGATCTTGTCTGCCTTGCTGTTGGGCGCAGGGCGGTTGCGCGGTTGATCCATCGTCTCTCCTCGTCACCGTAGCTACGGCTACGCCTCCTCGTCGATCCTCGCCTGAACACGCGCAAAGCGGCCTGCGCGCGGCCCACTCCCCTTTCCGATCACCCTTCTAGGCTGAGTCACCCGGCCCTGTCCTCCAGAGCGGATCGGATTTCGTCGAGCCCCACACCCTCGGCGCGGAGGGCGACAAGGAGGTGGTAGACCAGGTCGGCGGCCTCTTCCAGCGCCCGGGGGGTGTCGTTCTTCGCCAGGGCCGCGACGAGCTCGGCTGTTTCCTCCCCGAGCTTCTTCAGGCGGAGGTTCTCGTCTTCCAGTAGGCGCGTCGTGTAGCTGTCCGAAGGTCGCTCGGCAGCCCGGCTCGCCAGGACGGCGTCCAGTCGCGTCAGGGTGTCTCCGACGGTGCCGGCGTCGGCGGCCCCAGGCTGCGCGCCCTCCCCGAAGCAAGTCACCTCCCCCGTGTGGCATGCCGGGCCCGTCGGGCGGACCAGAGCCAGCAGTGTGTCCCCGTCGCAGTCGGCGTGGAGAGACGCGAGCTCCAGGACGTTCCCGCTGGTTTCTCCCTTCTTCCAGAGCTCACCGCGGGAGCGCGACCAGAAGTGGACGGCGCCGGTGGCCAGGGTATGCTCCAGGGCCTCCCGGTTGGACCACGCCACCATGAGCACCGCGCCGGAGTCCTCGTCCTGGGCCACCACGGGCACGAGGCCGTTGTCGTCGAAACGGACGGAACCGAGGTCCGTGGCCGTGGCGATGGTCCGATCTGTCCCGGCGGCTCCCCCGGCGGCGGTCACGAGCCCTCTCCGGCAACCACTCCGGCTGCCTCGGCTCGTCCGTTTGCGGGCCGAACATCGATCCCCCACGCCGTGAGCTCGTCTTTGAGGGCTCCGACGGTGGTGAGACCGTCGTGCAGGATACCGGCGACGAGGGCGGCGGAGGCGTGGCCCTGGAGGAAAGCGTCGCGAAGGTGACTCGCCTCGCCGGCGCCGCCAGACGCGATGACCGGGACGGAGACGGCGTCGGCCACAGCCCGGGTGAGGTCCAGCCGGTAGCCCGTCCGTGCGCCGTCGCGATCGATGGAGGTGAGGAGGATCTCTCCTGCGCCTCGCTCAACGCACTCTTCAGCCCACACCACCGCGTCGAGTCCGGCAGGCCGCGACCCACCGTGGGTGTAGCACCGGAAGGAGTCCCCTTCCTTCGCGGCGTCGATGCTGGCGACGATACACTGACTCCCGAAGCGCTCGGCCCCCACCGTGATGAGGTCGGGATTGGACACCGCGGCGCTGTTGACGCTGATCTTGTCGGCCCCCGCGCGCAGCAACGGCCCGATGTCGTCGGCGGAGCGGACGCCACCGCCTACCGTGAGGGGGATGAAGAGCGTCTCAGCGGTGCGGCGGACGACGTCCAGGAGCGTGCCCCGGTCCTCCTTGGAGGCCGAGACATCGAGGTAGACGATTTCGTCGGCGCCCTCGGCTTCGTACCGACGGGCAAGCTCCACCGGGTCACCTACATCGCGGAGGTCCTTGAACTGGGTGCCCTTGACCACGCGCCCGTCCTTCACGTCCAGGCAGACGATGACCCGGGGACGCAGCATCAGTCCAACCGCTCCTGGTGAACTGCACCCTTGGTACTGAAGACCTCGTCCCGCTCGGCCAGCGCCTGACGGAGGGCGACGCCCGTCGCCTTGATGGCCGCCTCGATCATGTGGTGGCGATCGGTTCCGCGGAGGACCTTCACGTGGAGCGTCGCCCCCAGATTCGTGGCGAAGGAGTGGAGGAAGTGGGTGTAGAGCTTGGACGGGAGCTTGCCGACGTAGTACGGCCGCCCGCCGACGTCGATGGCTGCCTGGGCCAAGGCCTCGTCCATGGGAATGAGGCCGGATCCGAAGCGGGCGATGCCTTCGGGGATCTCTTCTTTCAAGGCCTGGCCGAGGACGATGGCCACGTCTTCCACCAGGTGATGGCGGAGGTCGCCCGTGGCCTTCATCTCGATCTCCAAGGACGCGTACCGGGCCAACGTCTGGACCATGTGCTCCAGGAACCGGTCGTCGATGACGACGTCCGACGGGCCGTCACCGACACGTACCTCGGCGACGATGGTCGTTTCCTTCGTCTTTCGTTCCAGTTTGCTCATGCCTCGTCCTCGTTCGAGCCCCACCGTTGGGCCAGGGCCTGTACGTCGAGAGCTCCGGTATACACCGCCATCCCCAGGACCACACCGGCGGCTCCAGAGGTCTCCAGGAAGTCCAGTTCATCCATCGTAGTGATGCCGCCTGAGATCCACACCGGGTGGGGGCTTGCTTCGATTACCCGACTGCACCCGCCTCGATCGATTCCTTCGAGTCGACCCTCCCGCCCGACGTCGGTGGAGAGCACTCCGGCCAGGGGAAGGGTGGCGAGTCCCGGCAGATACTCCTCGACGTGGAGTCCCGTGGCTTCGGTCCACCCCTTTCGTAGGATGATGCCTTCGCGGGTATCGAGGGCGATGACCACCGCGCCCGGGTGGGCGGTGGCCAACTCTGCGAGCCAGTCTGGTTCGTCCAACGCCCGGGTGCCGATGACGAGGCGAGCAACTCCGGCGTCGAGGAGCGCCTCGGCCCGCTCCGTCGATCGGACGCCGCCGCCGACCTGCACCTCGGCGCCGCTCTCCCCGACGATGGCCCGGATGACGTCTGCGTTGTCGCCGGACCCGAGGGCGGCGTCGAGATCGACGACGTGGAGGGTCGGAAAGCCTCGATCCCGCCAGCCCCGAGCGACGGCGACGGGGTCGGGGAGGGAGATGCGCTCGTCCTCGGGGCGGCCGCCGACGAGCTGGACGCAGCGTCCGCCCTTGAGGTCCACCGCCGGTGCCACGATCACCGGTGTCCCTCCTTGCGTGCCGACGCCGACATGGTCCGAGACGCTTCGTCGTCCCGTGCCCCAACGATCCGTTCTGCTTCCCGAACGAAGTTGCCGATGATCCGGCGTCCCTGGCGCGAGCTCTTCTCCGGGTGAAACTGGACACCCCATGCGTTGGCCCGCCGGACACCAGCGGCGAAGGTGCCACCCCCGTACGTCGACTGGGCGATGACCGGCTCGTCGGTTTCGGGCGCGCAGACGTACGAGTTGGCGTAGTAGGCGACCAGGCGGTCGATGCCCTCGAAGAGAGGGTCGTCTTCGGTCTCCACGTCGTTCCATCCCATGTGGGGAACGACGTCGGCCTCCAGCCTGCGCACCTCACCGGCGATGAGGCCGATGCCGTTGCCAACGGATTCATCCGAGCGCTCGAAGAAGAGCTGCATGCCGAGACAGATCCCCAGGCAGGGTAGTCCCGCCTCGAGGGCCGAGACTATTGGGCCCCGGTCAGCGGGAAGCGCCCTCGCCGCGTGTCCGAAGGCACCGACACCCGGCAACACCAACGCCTCCGCGTCGAGGGCCTGGTCCCAGTCCGCCGTGATGTCCACCGACGCCCCAGCCGCCTCCAGCGCCTTACCCAGGGAGTGGAGGTTGCCTGCGCCGTAGTCGTAGAGGGCTACACGGAGGCTCATGGGTCCACCTTGGGTGATGTCGCGAGCTCGGGGAAGGTCGTGTCCAGGGCGGAGA
This sequence comes from Longimicrobiales bacterium, assembly GCA_965229435.1. Classification (GTDB taxonomy): domain Bacteria; phylum Gemmatimonadota; class Gemmatimonadetes; order Longimicrobiales; family Gaopeijiaceae; genus UBA2589. The sequence goes on along the minus strand of CBDDJE010000001.1, from coordinate 403,664 downwards.
GAAAGCTCTCCATGAGATCCCAGGGACCCACCGTCACCCGGAGGCCTTCCTCCATGCCGGGAATCCCCGAGAAGGGACGCACGCCGATCCCGGCGTCGCGAAGGGCCAGCGCGTCGTCCATGGCTCGTCCCGTGGGTGCGGCGATGAGGACGAAGTTGGCCTTGGAGGGAAGTGGTTCGAGGCCCCGTCCGGCCAGTGCGTCCTGCAGCCGTTGGCGGCTGTCGAGGCACGACTGGACGACCCCCTCCATCCAGCCGTCGTCGTCCAGGATCGCCGCCGCCGCCGCTTCGGCTGCGAGCCCCGACACCTTGTAGGGCCCACGCGACTTGTCGACCTCGGTGACGACCTCGGGCCGCGCGACGGCGAACCCGCATCGGAGTCCGGCCAGACCGTACGCCTTGGACGTGGTCCGCGTGACGACGACCCCGGGGTAGGACGGGGCGCGGGAGAGGAAGGTCTCTCCGGCGAAGTCGGCGTACGCCTCGTCGATGATCACCAGCGTCGCAGCGTCCCCTCGCAGACGGAGCAACTCCTCGATCCACTCCAGGGGAGCCTGCTCGCCTGTGGGGTTGTTGGGTCGGCAGACATAGACCAGGTCGGGTTCGTCCTTCAGCAAGGTCGCCGGGTCCTCGAGGGCCCGGGGCCAGGGCACGCCGAGGGCTGCCATCCCGTTCATGAGCGCCAGGGGCTCCACCATGGAGAAGGTCGGAGCGGCGTACCGCAGCGTCGCACCCGGCGAATACACGGCGCGGTAGGCGGAGTCGAGGATGTCGTCGGAGCCCGCGCCCGTCGTGACGCACGCCATGTCCACGTCGAAGCGTTGAGCGACGGCAGCGCGCAGCGTGTCCGCGTAGAGCTCGGGATAGCGGGCCAGGTCGTCGGTGTCGGCGGAGCGGATACGCTTCAGGGCGGCGGGGTGGGTGCCCCACAGGTTGGTGTTGTCGCTCAGGTCGATGCGCACCGGCGCCCGCGACGGGTCGTAGCGGTCGAGGCCGGCGTAGTCGGGGCGGGGGAACGGGCTCATGGCCGGCTCCGGGCCCGGGCCGCGTCGGCGTGCCCGGGCAGCCCCTCGGCGTTGGCGAGGATCTCGACGTCGGAGGCGAGGCTGTGGGCGCCGTCCTCGGTGATCTCCTGGATGGTGAACGTCCGGATGAAGTGGCTGGTGGAGAGCCCGGAGAAGCTCCGGGCCCGACCTGCCGTGGGGAGTACGTGGTTGGCTCCCGTCATGTAGTCGCCGAAGGCCACCGAAGCCCAGGCGCCGACGAAGGTCGTTCCCGCGTTGCGGAGGACACGGGCGTGAGACGCCGCCTCTGCCATCATGATCGAGAGATGCTCCGGTGCGTATCGGTCCGTGAACTCCAGGGCCTGCTCGATGGATTCGGCGACGAGGATGCCGCCCTGGTCGGCGAGAGCCCGTCGGGCGATGAGGCCCCGGGGGGCGTCTTCCAGGAGGTCTTCGAGGATCCGCTCGATCTCCTCTGCGACGCCCCGGGCAGTGCTCACCAGGACGCACGAGGCATCAGGGTCGTGCTCGGCCTGAGCCAGTAGCTCGTGGGCCGCGAGTCGGGGATCCGCCGTCTCGTCGACGAGGACCAGGACCTCGGATGGTCCTGCGGGAGAGTCGATGACGAGGGTGCCCGCCACCTGGCGCTTCGCCTCGGTGACCCAGCGGTTTCCGGGGCCGACAATGGCGTCCACGGGCGGGACGGAGGCCGTGGCGTACGCCATGGCGGCCACCGCCCCGGCTCCACCGAGGGCGAATAGCCGTTCGGCCCCGGCGATGGCACAGGCGGCAAGGACTTCCACCGGCGGACGTCCGTCAGGCCCCGGCGGCGAGCAAACGACGACCTCGTCGACGCCTGCGGCCTTCGCTGGTACCACGCCCATGAGCACCGAGCTGGGGTAGGCGGCGGTACCTCCCGGGGCGTAGACCCCCACGCGGGCCAGGGGCGCCCACGTTCGGGTGACGCGGACGCCCGGCTCCACGTCGACCACCACGTCCTCGGGTAGTTGGGCTGCATGGAAGGTCCGGATGTTCTCAGCGGCCCTCTCCAGGCCCCGTCGAATTCCGGGGTCGAGCCCCTCGACGGCCTCATGCCACGCCTCCTTCGGTACCTCTACATGCTCCAGGTCGACGCCGTCGAACCGAAGCGCCATGTCCCGGAGGGCATCGTCTCCACGTAGACGCACGTCAGCGATGAGCGAGGCCACCGCGTCGGCGACGCCCTCGGACTCCATGGGTTGTCGGTCGATGAGCGGAGAGAGCTCGGCGTCCGTCAGCCTCGACAGGTGGCCGCGCACCCTCACCACGAGACGACTCACGGCATCAGCCTCTCGATGCGGGTGACGAGGATGCCCTCGGCGCCGAGCTCCTTGAGCCGGGCGATGGTCTGGTAGACCTGGTCGGCGTCGACCACAGCGTGGGCGGCGACCCATGCTCCCGAGTCCAGTACCTCGACGATGGTCGGACCCGACAGGCCGGGGATGACTTCACGTACCTCGTCCAGGCGGTCCCGGGGGACGTTGGCCATGAGGTATCGTTTGGCCCGGGCTCGAAGGACCGACTCGAGGGCCGTCGACAGGTCGTCGATGGCCTTTCGCAGGCTCTCGTCGCTCATGGCGGCGCGGCTGGCGACGAGGCGAGCACTGGAGTGTAGGAGGGTCTCGACTTCGCGGAGGCCGTTCACACGCAGCGTCGATCCAGTGGAGACCAGATCGACGATGACGTCGGCGACCCCGAGGTGGGGGGCGATCTCCGCGGCGCCACTCACGCCGGCGATCTCGATGGGAATACCCAGCGACTCGAAGTAGCGTCGGGCGATGCGGGGAAAGGACGTGGCCACCCGGGCCCCTGGCGGCAGATCGGCGGCCTTCTGGATAGAGCTCTCGTCCCGCACTGCCAGGGCCAGTCGGCATCGCCCGAAGCCAAGGTCCAGCACTTCTTCGATATCCTTGCCGCACTCCGCCACGAGGTCCGCGCCGGTGACGCCTAGCTCGGCGGCGCCGTCGGCCAGGTACTCGGGTATGTCGGCGGCCCTGACGAAGATGGCCTGGAAGTCGTCGCCGAGTGACGCCATGAGGGCCCGGTCCGCCCGAAACTCCGGCCGTAGGCCGGCCTCCTCGAAGAGGTCCAGCGCTCGCTCCGAGAGTCGCCCCTTGTTCGGAAGCGCGACCCGGATGCGCCGATCTCGGCCGGGCTTTGCGCCCTCTTCCACTGTGCTTTTCACGATAGCTCTCCACTCGGCGTCATCGATCTGAAGCTATAGGTCGCCAGCAGTGTCGATGGTCAAAAAAAAACGCGCCCCGTCTTCAGACGGGCCGCGAGAGAATGCTTGCTTCGGATCCGAATCCTAGGCGTGCACCAGCCTCTCGCCGCCCGAATGGGCCGCGTGATGGTGGTGATGGCGGTGGTGGATCGAACTCGTCATGGGACGCGAAAGCTCGACGTCGCTCCGGAAAGCGTCAACCCCGGACGCCGGGGGTTTGGTCCCGTCGGCACCCTCCGCCGGTGCCATGCCGCCCCATGGACGCACACTTTATCATCATCAACCCCGGCGGACCTTCGACTCGGTCTCCGGGAATCCAGCCCTCCCCTTTCGCTCGACGAGGATTCGGCACCAGCCGGACATGGACGAACCCATCCGCATTCGTGGCGCGCGCCAGCACAACCTGAAGGGGATCGACCTCGATCTCCCGAGGCGTAGCCTCACGGTGATCACGGGACCGTCGGGGTCGGGGAAGAGTTCGTTGGCCCTCGACACCCTCTTCGCCGAGGGTCAGCGCCGTTACGTGGAGTCCCTCTCCACGTACGCGAAGCAGTTCCTCGAACGCATGGAGAAGCCCGACGTCGACTCGGTGGACGGCATCTCGCCGGCGGTGGCCATCGAGCAGAAGAATCCCACCAAGTCCAGCCGCTCGACGGTGGGGACGGCGACGGAGGTCTACGACTACATGCGTCTCCTCTGGTCCCGGGTGGGCCGGACGCACTGCCCGGAGTGCGATCGGTGGGTCCGCCCCGACACGGTGAGCAGCGCCGTGGACCGAGTGCACGAGTTGCCCGAGGGCACGCGCATCCAGGTCACGTTCCCGCTGCCCAGGAGCGAGGAGATCAAGCATGAGCTGGTGGTCGCCAACCTCCGAGCCATGGGCTTCGTTCGCATCCTCGTGGACGGGGACAACGTCGACCTGTCCGAGGTCGAGGCGGAGTCGCCGGAGGGTCTGGGCCGTGACGTCACCGCTTCGGACGAGATCCTGGTGGTCGTGGACCGCCTGAAGGTCGACCGGGAGGACTCCGACCGACTGGCGGACTCGGTGGGTACGTGCTTCGTCGAGGGCGATGGCGAATGCGTCGTGCTCGTGGCCGACGAGGTGGAGGACCAGCCCGACCGCCTCCTCTTCACGGAGCACTTCCGCTGTCCGGACCATCCGGACGTGGAGTTCATGGAGCCATCACCTCAGCTCTTCTCCTTCAACAATCCGTACGGTACCTGCCCCGAGTGTACGGGCTTCGGAGCCACCCTGGACTACGACGAAGCACTCATCGTGCCCATGCCCGAGCGCTCCCTTCGCCAGGGAGCCATCGACCCGTGGACGAAGCCGCGATACAAGAAGGAGCACCGCAGACTCCTGGAGTTCGCCCGTGATCGTGACATCTCGACGGACGCCCCCTGGGAGGAGCTGCCCCAGGAGTTCCGCGAGGCGGTCCTTCGGGGAGTGAAGGGTTTCAAGGGCATCATCCCATTTCTGGTGTCGCGAGAGCGGAAGCGATACAAGGCCTACATCAGGGTCTTCCTCCGCCAGTACCAGAGCCCGTCCACGTGCCAGCAATGCGGTGGCGCCCGGATCCGAGCTCAGGGCCTCTACGTGCGTGTCGGCGACAAGACCATCGCATGGGTGGGTGAGCTGCCCCTCGAAGAGCTTTCCGCTTGGTTCGACGAGCTCGAACTCAGCGCCATGGAAGAGCAGATCGCCGAGACGATTCTCCGTGAACTGAAGGCGCGGGTGAGCTTCCTCGTGGACGTGGGCCTTGGCTACCTATCTCTGAGCCGTCAGATGCGGACGCTGTCCGGTGGAGAGGCGCAGCGGATCAATCTGGCCAACTCCCTCGGTTCCGCCCTCGTCGACACGCTCTACGTCCTCGATGAGCCCACGGTGGGCCTCCACCCCAGGGATACCGGGGCCCTCCTGGACCTCCTCCAGCGACTGCGTGCGTCGGGGAACACCGTCGTCGTCGTGGAGCACGACACCCAGGCCATCGGGGTCGCCGACCACGTTGTGGAGCTGGGGCCGGCGTCTGGTGAGCAGGGGGGGGAGATCGTCTTCCAGGGCCCTCCGTCGGAGCTGCGTAAGCAGGACACCGCGACCGGACGATACCTCTCCGGTGCTTCGACCATCGAGCCCTCGGAGCGTCCGCGCCCACTGGACGGCCCGGTCCTCACGCTTCGGGGCGCCCGGCAGCACAACCTGCAAGGCGTGGACATCGAGGTGCCCCTCGGCGCGATGACCGTCGTCACTGGCGTCTCGGGGTCGGGCAAGTCGACGCTGGTCCACGACGTCCTCTATCGAGCTGCCGAGCAGCAGTTGGGCTCCGGTGAGACCAGCGCCAAGGAATACCTGGGCGAGGCGGTGGGCGACTATGAGGCCCTGGAAGGCATCAGTCATCTCGCCGAGGTGGTCCTGGTCGACCAGTCCCCCATCGGACGCACGCCCCGGTCCAATCCGGTGACGTACATCAAAGCGTGGGATGAGGTGCGGAAGCTCTTCGCTCAGACGCCCATTTCAAGGGAGCGAGGCTACAAGCCCGGTCACTTCAGCTTCAACGTGAAGGGCGGGCGTTGCGAGGAGTGCAGCGGAGCCGGTGCCGTCGAGGTGGAGATGATCTTCATGGCCGACGTCTACGTGCCCTGCGAGGCGTGCGGCGGGAAGCGCTACAAGCGGGAGATCCTCGACGTGAAGGTGCGCGGGCGCACCATCGCGCAGGTCCTCGACCTCACCGTCGACGAGGCCATCCGCTTCTTCATCCGCGAGCGGAAGCTCGGCAAGACGCTCTGGCAGTTGCAGCAGGTGGGACTGGGGTATCTGCGCCTGGGCCAGCCGGCGACGACGTTGTCCGGCGGCGAGTCCCAGCGCCTCAAGATCGCCCGGGAGCTGGCCAAGGCCTCGGGGAAGAAGGGCCGTAAGCTCTACATCCTCGACGAGCCAACCACCGGCCTTTCCGGAGAGGACGTCCGCAAGCTGGTCGAGGTCCTCGGTCGCCTGGTGGACGCCGGCAACACGGTTCTGGTCATCGAGCACAACCTCGACGTCGTCCGAGTGGCCGACTGGGTCATCGATCTCGGCCCGGACGCCGGAGCGCGGGGCGGGGAGGTCGTGGGCATGGGACGCCCCCAGGACATCGCTTCCATCCCCGAGAGCCATACCGGCCGGTATCTCGCCGAGGCCTTCCGCGAGATCCAAGCACGGGTCTGACGTGGGCGGCGTAGAGGGCGGTCGACCCACTCCACTCGTCAGCGTCCTCCTTCCCGTTCGGAACGGAGCGCCCCATCTCGACGAAGCGCTGGCGTCCCTGGCGGCGCAGACTCTCGATGACATCGAGGTGATCGTCGTCGACGACGGATCGACGGATGCCACGCCCGGGATCGTAGGCCGTTGGCTTGATGACGACGAGCGGATCCGAGCGGTGACCCAACCCGCCCGTGGCATCGTGGCAGCCCTCGAACGCGGCCGTGCGGTGGCCCGGGGGGAGTACATCGCCCGCATGGACGCCGACGATGTCTCCGAGCCCCGTCGGCTGGAGGCGCAGCTCGACCTCCTGCGGGGCCGCCCCGAGCTCGCCGGGTGTGGTTGCGGTGTGCGGTACTTCCCCGATGACTTGGTCAGAGGTGGTGCCCGACGCTACGAGGAGTGGCTCAACGGTCTGGTGGAGCCTGCCGAGATCGAGGCGGGGGTCTTCGTGGAATGCCCTCTGCCGCACCCGACGTTCTTCATGCGCGCAGCCGCCCTGGAGGCTGTTGGCGGCTACCGGGAGACGGCTGGGCCGGAGGACTATGAGCTCATCCTCCGGATGTGGTCCCGGGGTCACCGCTTCGGGAAGGTCGCCGACGTGCTCTTGCATTGGCGCGAGGGGGAGGATCGCCTGTCACGCACGGACCCCCGGTACGCCCAGGAGGCCTTCCTGGCGTTGAAGGTGGAGTATCTCCGCCGGACGCTGCTCGTGCCCGACGACGTCGCGACCGTGGGGCGGACCCACGGCGTCGACGCTGAGCCGGACCCGCCGGGGCCACACCCGTCGGGGCCGAACGCGTCAGAACTCCGAGGTGTCGTCATCTGGGGCGCAGGGCCGGTGGGCAAGGCCCTTTCCCGGGCACTGCAGGACGCAGACGTCGCGGTGGCCGCCTTCGTGGAGCTCGATCCCCGGAAGATCGGCCAGGAGATCCATGGTGCGCCGGTACTGGATACGGCGGAAGGCCTGGCGATGGGCTCCGGTGGTACGGGAGGCGTGGACCCACGTGCCCGAGAGGCGGATCGACGTTCGCCGCTGCACCTCGCCGCGGTAGGTCAGGAAGGGGCCCGCCAGCGCATCAACGACCTCCTGGAAGGTGCCGGAAAGCAGCCCTTGCGGGACTTCGTCGCGGTGGCCTGAAGGCGCCCGCGCCGACCTCCTGGCGGGGCCCGCGGAGATGCCGGTCCGGCAAGCGCGATCCTGCCCCTCCTCCACATCGCGAAAATCCTTGTGGTTAAAGGGTTTTTCCGCCTTGGTGACACGTCCCGACGGGGTTATTTTCAGGGGCCCTGGAGACTGCCGGGCGTAGCCTCCCGGTGAATCCCCCGACGTGCCCGAAAAGTGGTCCCGCGGACGGCGGTGACCCTGACCCCAGGAGTAAGCCCTTGCCCGAGGCCGGACACGTCTCTGCGGTGCGCCACGCGCCCCTGCCCCGATCCAAGACAGGAAGCACATCCGTATGAGTGACGAGCTCGAGTTCGGAGGCGGTGAGGGAGGCGGTCAGACCGTTCTCTCACGTCTACTCGAAGACGAGATGAGGGAATCGTTCATCGACTATTCGATGAGCGTCATCGTCCAGCGAGCCCTCCCCGATGTCCGCGACGGGCTGAAGCCTGTACACCGCCGGATCCTCTACGCCATGAACGAGGCCGGGCTCAGCCCCGGCCGTGCGTACAAGAAGAGCGCGACCGTCGTCGGTGACGTGCTGGGTAAGTACCACCCCCACGGCGACTCGGCGGTCTACGACTCCATGGTCCGCATGGCGCAGGACTTCTCCCTGCGCTATCCGCTCGTCGACGGGCAGGGCAACTTCGGCTCCGTCGACGGCGATTCGGCGGCGGCGTACCGGTACACCGAGGCCCGCCTCAAGGCGCTGGCCACCGAGCTCCTGGCCGACATCGACAAGAACACCGTCGACTACGCCGACAACTTCGACGGCAGTCGGCAGGAGCCCACGGTTCTTCCCGCCCGGGTTCCGAACCTGCTCATCAACGGTTCGTCGGGAATCGCCGTCGGCATGGCGACGAACATTCCGCCTCACAACCTCCGTGAGATCGTCCAGGCCACCACCGAGCTCATCGACGACCCCGACCTGCCACAGGAGCGGCTCGAGGAAGTCGTCCAGGGGCCCGACTTCCCCACCGGCGGCTTTGTGTGCGGTCGGGAAGGCATCCGGGACGCGTATCGCACCGGCCGTGGCCGTGTGGTCATGAGGGCCAAGGCAGAGATCGAGCAGATCGACGCCAACAGCGAGCGGATCATCGTCACCGAGATCCCCTTCATGGTGAACAAGTCGCGCCTCATCGAGCAGATCGCCCAGCTCGTTCGCGACAAGAAGCTCCCCGACATTCGTGACCTCCGCGACGAGTCGGATCGCGATGGCATGCGCATCGTCATCGAGCTCAAGCGGGATTCGGTTCCGGAGATCGTGCTGAACCGGTTGTACAAGCACACCCAGATGCAGTCGACCTTCGGGACGATCCTCCTGGCGCTGGTAGATGGCGAACCGAAGGTGATGCCGCTGCGGGAGATGCTGCAGCACTTCATCAACCACCGCCTCGAAGTCATCGTCCGTCGGTCGGAGTACGACCTCGAGAAGGCCCTGGACCGGGAGCACATCCTCGAAGGTCTGAAGATCGCCGTCGACAACATCGACGAGGTCATCAAGATCATCCGGAGCTCAAGCGATACCGAGACGGCTTCTCAGCAGCTCCAGGAGAGCTTCGAGCTGTCCGAGCGGCAGGCGAAGGCGATCCTGGACATGCGCCTGGCCCGCCTCACCGGCCTTGAGATCGAGAAGCTCGAGGAGGAGCTCTCGGAGGTCCGCGCCCAGATCACCGAGCTGCGCCGGATCCTCGGCTCCGAAGAGGTCCGCATGGGTATCCTCAAGGAGGAGCTCCAGGAGGTCTCGGACAAGTACGGCGACGATCGCCGGACCCAGATCACCCACGCGGTGGGTGCCTTCGACGTCGAGGACCTCATCGTCGAGGAGGACATGGTCGTCACCGTGTCCCACCAGGGCTACGTGAAGCGCCTGCCGGTGGATACCTACCGGGCCCAGCGCAGGGGCGGTCGCGGACTACGCGGCATGGACACGAAGGACGAGGACTGGGTCGAGCACCTCTACGTGGCGTCGACCCACGACTACCTCATGATCTTCACCCGTCGGGGCCAGTGCTACTGGAAGAAGGTCTGGGAGATTCCCGTGGGCAGCCGGATCTCCCGGGGCAAGCCCATCATCAACCTCCTGAACCTCGAGGCCGACGAGCAGATCGCCGCCGTGGTGCCGGTCCGCGAGTTCAGCGAGGACCAGTACCTGATCTTCGGGACGAAGAACGGGGTGGTGAAGAAGACCCAGCTCTCTGCATACGGCAACGTCCGCTCTGTGGGGCTCAACGCCATCAACATCGCCGACGACGACGAGCTCATCGAAGTGCGCATCACGTCGGGTGAGGACGAGATCTTCATGGCCAGCCGCAGCGGCATGGCCATCCGCTTCAAGGAGTCCGATGCCCGCCCCATGGGCCGGGCCACGGCGGGCGTGCGCGGCATCAAGCTCCGGGAGGGAGACGAGTGCGTGGGCATGGTGGTCGCCCACGAGGGCCAGACCATCCTCGCCGTGTCCGAGAACGGAATGGGCAAGCGCACCGAGATCGACGAGTACCGCCTCCAGAAGCGAGGCGGTTACGGCGTCATCAACCTCAAGGTCTCGAAGAAGACCGGCGAGGTGGTTGCCATCCGTGCTGTCTCCGACGACGAGCAGCTCATGATGATCACCAAGAAGGGCGTGGTGAACCGTCAGAGGGTGGAGGAGATCCGCGTCATCGGTCGAGCCACCCAGGGAGTGAAGCTGATGAACCTGGACAAGGGTGACGAGGTCATGGACGTGGCCCGCGTCATCATCGATGACGAGGATGAGGAGTTGGAACGCGAGGTTGCGGCCGGCGCCTCGGACGCCGAGGGTGGGGAAGCCGAGGCTTCGGGGGCATCGGGCGCCGAGGCGGGAGAGTCCGGCGCGAGTGCCAAGTCGGCGGCCGGTGAGGACGCCGAGGAGGACGCTGGTGAAGACGGTGTCGACCCGGACGATTCGGACGACGAGGAGGAATGACCGCTCTTGAGTGACGTCGTGCAGGGGAGGGGACTGGTCGGACTGACCGAGATCGAGGCCGCCTCGCGGAGGCTGGCCGGGATCGTGGTGCCGACACCCCTCCTCCCTGCCGACGCCGTCTCCGAGGCGGTGGAGGCCAACGTCCGGCTGAAGTGCGAGAGCCTTCAGCGGGCGGGGTCCTTCAAGATCCGGGGGGCGTACAACTTCGTCTCCCAACTCTCCGACGATCAGGTGTCGGAGGGCATCATCACCTACTCGTCAGGCAATCACGCTCAGGCCGTAGCGTTGGCGGGCAGGCTCCGGGGGCTTCGCGTGGTCGTGGTCATGCCCACCGACGCGCCGAAGGTGAAGCGGGACGGCGCGGAGCGACTCGGCGCCGAGCTCGTCTTCGAGGGCACGACCTCGGTCGAGCGGAAGGCCCGCGCCGAACAGATCGCCGGAGCCGACGGGTTGGTCGTCGTACCGCCCTTCGATCATCGGCACATCATCGCTGGCCAGGGCACTGTCGGCCTGGAGATCGCCAAGGCGTGGTCCGACGTCGATCTCGTTCTGGCCCCCATCGGTGGCGGGGGGCTCGCCAGCGGCGTGGCCGCCGCGGTGAAGCGCCTGCTGCCCCACACTCGGGTGGTGGGGGTCGAACCGGAAGGAGCGGCCTCCATGCGGAAGGCGTTGGACCACGGTGCCCCTACGCTGCTCGGGGAGGTCGACACCATCGCCGATGGGCTCAAGCCCGTCATTGCCGGCGAGCTTACCTTCGAGCATGCACGGGAACTCATGGATGACGTGGTGACGGTCGATGACGACGCCATCCGCAAGGCGACGGGCATGCTTTTTCATCGCCAGAAGCTCGTCGTCGAGTACAGCGGCGCCGCCACCACGGCGGCGCTCCTCTCCGGTGCCGTGAAGGCCGATGGCGGACGGGTGGCCGCCATCATCAGCGGCGGCAATCTCGACCCGAGCCTCCTCTCCACTCTCCCCTGACGTAGCCCGGGTCCGCCCAGGTGGTAGGGCGGACACGACGAGGACCCGACATGCGACGACTCATCCTCTTCGATATCGACGGCACCCTCGTCCAGGGAGGTCCGGCCAAGGACGCGTTCGTGTCGGCCATGACGACGACATACGGCACCCCTGGCCCTCTCGAGGACGTGAGCTTCGCGGGGAAGACCGACCCACAGATCGCTCGAGAGTTGCTCCGGGGCAGCGGGATGCCCGATCCAGAGATCGAAGCCGGCTTCGAGCGCCTCTGGGTCAACTACCTCGCCAATCTCGAGTCGCTGCTCCCGTCGGACCCCGTCCGCGTTTTGCCGGGGGTGGAAGAGCTCCTCGATGCCTTGGTGGCCTATGACGATGTCGGCGTGGGGCTCCTCACCGGAAACATCCTGGGCGGTGCGCGCCTGAAGCTCCGTTCGGGAGGACTCTGGGGCCGTTTCTCCTTCGGGAGCTACGGCTCGGACCACGAGGAGCGTGACGAGTTGCCGGCCATCGCCGTGGAGCGGGCCCGGGGGCTCTACGGAGATGGCGTCCGCCCCGATCTAGCGGTCGTGGTCGGCGACACGCCGCGGGACGTGGCGTGCGGGAAGGCCGGCGGGACGCGGACGGTGGCGGTGGCCACCGGATCGTTCTCGGTGGATGATCTGGCTCCTTCGGGTCCCGACCATCTACTCGTCGACCTTTCGTCCACGAGTGAGGTCATGGAAGTGCTCCTGGATTGAGGCCCACTGTCAGGAAGTGCGACTCCGAGGGCACCCGACATCTCGATGTCGGTCGCGCGGACCAGGGGGCTGGAGACTTCCGCTCCGTGGACGGTCTGGGGGGTGTCCATGGAGTACTCGGAGTGGGAACGGTCCGACCGGGAAGAGAAGGGCCGCGCCAACCCGGGTGAAGCCCCGCCGTCCACCGTCGCTTGATCCCCCCGCCGGGGGCCGGCATCTTTCGGGCTGCGTGGGAAACGGGGGTGCCGCAGCGCGCCCCACGATCGTGCCCGGATTCCCGGGCCGTCCAACAACGGGAGTACAGGGTGTCTAGAAGCGAGAAGCGTCGAGAGGCGCGCGAGGCGGAGGGCGGAAGCTCGAACACGCTCTTCTATGTGCTGGGTGCTGTGGCGGTGATCGGGATCGGCGTGGTCGCGTACAACGCCGGGTCGAGTGCCTTCAGCTCAGCGGCCACGGCCCCCATCGAGCTCGATGTCGCCAACGACGAGGAGCTGGTCGCCCTCGCGCAGGGCGTCTCGTTGGGTGATGCGTCGGCCTCGGTGAAGATCCTCGAGTTCGGGGACTACCAGTGCCCGGGCTGCGCAGCGTTCGCTCTCCAGGCCAAGCCGCCCATCGTGCAGCAGTTGGTGAACACCGGTGAGGCCGAGTTCATCTTCTACGACTTCCCTCTCATCTCCATCCATCCCAACGCCTTCCTGGCGGCCCGTGCCGCACGCTGCGCCGCCGATCAGGGATCGTTCTGGGAGTACCACGACCTCCTCTTCCGCAACCAGGGACGGTGGGCGACGGCGAACCTTCCGTCCAGCGCCTTCGAGGACTACGCGGCCGAGGTCGGGATGGACGAGGGTGATTTCTCGTCGTGCCTGAACAGCGATCGCTTCGCCGATGTCGTGACGGCGAACATGGAGCTGGGCAATCGTCTGAGCGTGGGCTCGACCCCCACGGTGCTCCTCCGCGCCGGCGGACAGACCCGAAGCCTCAACAGCTTCGACATCCAGTCCATCCGAGCCGCCATCGACGCCATGACGGGCGGCGGCTCCTGACGGGGCCGGGGACAACGCCATGGCCAAGAAAAAGGGCGGAACCGTCGAGGTCAGACTCCTCTTCGCCGACGAGGGATCCTATCACCACGAGACGGCGAAGATTCCGGCGGCGTCGGTGAAGGCTTACGATCGCCTCATCGACTGCCTCCGCGAGGACGCGGACGTCCTCGCAAAGCTCCACGTCGACGTGGAGCGCCTGGTGTCGGCCTACCTGGTCGAGTAGGCCCAGACCATCGGTTTCGGTAGTGGCCGTCTGAGACCGGGCGCTCAACTCTCCAGCGCGGCCAGCGCTCGCTCCAGCGTCCACTCCTCGACCACGGGTGGCGGCCACTCCCCGGCCTGCGCGGCGGCCATGAGCCGGGCCGCCTCGGCCTCCGCCTGCTTCGACAGTTCGTCGCCGATGTGACCTGCCGACCGGGCGTCTGCTAGCTCGTCTTCGTCCAGGAGCCGGGGCGCTCCGTTCTCGGGCCACCACACGTCGAGGAAGAGGTCGGTGGTGTCCCACACCCAGCCCTCCATGATGGGTGGCGTGATGACGTTGGCGTAGAGTCCGGTGTACAGCCCGTCGGCGCGGTGGAAGCGTCCGATGTCGTGCCACGCCCCGGGAAAAGTGAACCATACCGCCAGGGAGCCCCGCTCCAGCATGACCGACCCGTCGAGGGTCATGGGCTCGTCCAGGTCCAGGGGCTCGGACAGCGTGATGACGACGTCGTCGCGCTCGAGGACCACGCGCTGATCGTAGACCCGGAGGCGATCGGGAAGGCGTCGGTAGTGGATGGCCACCCTCGGTGTCGTGGTCACTCCGTGCCCGACGGAATGTCGATCGCCGGGTCCACCCGTTCGACGAAGACGTCCATGACGCCTCCACACACGGCCGGACTCCAGGTTGTGAAGTCCTCGGTGAGATCCACGCGGACGCGCTCGGGTGTGCCGGTCTCGATGACCCGGTGCGCCGACTCGATGACTTCGGCTTCGCCGCATCCTCCTCCCACCGTGCCGACCAGACCCTGGTCGGGATCGACGATCATGCGGGCCCCCACTTTCCTCGGTGTCGAACCCCTGGTCGAAACGATGGTTGCCAGCGCGCAGGGCCGTCCGGCGGCGCGGGCCGCCACCAGCGCCACGGTGAGGGCGCGGTCGTCTTCGTGGGTCATGCTTCCTGTTCCTCGTGTTGGTGCTCACCCCGGGAGCGTCCGAAGAATCGCTCCGCCACGCGCTCCACGTCCTTCAACGGCCGCCCGCTGCCGCCCCGGTCCAGCAGCACGAGTTCGGCCGCGACGGCGACGGCGATCTCCTCGGGCGTCTCGGCTCCAATGTCGAGGCCCACGGGAGCGTGGATCCGCTCGATGAGATGGTCGGGCACGCCCTCGTCGATGAGCTGAACGTAGGTCGCTCTGACCCTTCGCCGGCTGCCGATCATCCCGATGTACGCCGGGGCCGGATCCATCCGAAGCGCCCGGATGAGGCACTCGTAATCGTATTTGTGACCCCGCGTCACCAGCAGGAGGTGCGAGCGCTCGTGGATGGCTACGTCGGCGAAAGGGTCGGAAAAGTCGGCACGCACCAGTCGGTGTGCGTCGGGAAAGCGCTCCCGGGTGGCGAAGTCCGGCCGATCGTCGAGAACCGTCACACGGTAGCCCAGAAGCACGCCGATGTGGGCCATGGGCTGGGCGATGTGGCCGGCGCCCACCACCAGCAGCTCCCGGACGGGTCGGCGGATCTCCAGGTAAACCTCGACGCTGATGTCGCTGACGCCTGCGGGTTGGAGCACCCGCAGGCCGACCCGAGCCCGGGGGTCGGCGATTGCGCCGTCCATCAGAGCGGTCGCGGCGGCCTCGAGGGCGGGGTCGCCGAGCGATCCCAACACTCCGGTGCCTCCGTCGTCTTCGTCGCCACCACCTTCCCGGGCGTTGGTGCCGCTACGAACCCGGACGAGTCGGAGGCCGAGGAGCTCGGCTGTCGCGTCGCCGCCCACGACGGTAACCGCGGCGGCCGTCTTCCCCTCTTCGGCGGCGGCCAGCATGGCTCGTGCGGCGTCGGCGGCGTCGATTCGGGCCGTCATAGGGTTTCGCTCCTGGCGCTGCTGGGGGGCGTCATGACGTGGCGCTCCCCGTGGAGACGGCTTTGAACTGCGCTAGGGCCTCCTCGTACGCTTCCGGGGTGTCGATGTCCGCCACCACTGCCGCGTCGGCCTCGAAGAGGCATGCTTCGGCCAGATGCCGGTGGACGACGGTGCGGGCCCCTCCCTCCAGCGCAGGATCGACGAGTTCGGCGAAGAGCCGGCGCGAAAAGAACGCAGGGTGTCCCCGTTTCCCCTCATGCATGGGGAGGGCTAGAGGTGCGTCGCCGCCAACGGCCTCGTCGATGAGACGCTCCACGTGGCGTGCCTCGACCAGAGCGTGGTCGAGAGGCAGATACACGACGGCGTCGATGTCGTCCGACAGCATCCGCAGGGCCATCCGCAGGGAGGTGATGGGACCTTCACCTGGCGCCGGGTTGGTGAGGACCACCGCCTTCTCTCCGGCTACGTGCGCGGCCAGGGCGTGGTCGCTTTCGTCCACCACGAAGAGGACCTCCTCGCACCCTCCGCCACGAAGAGCCCCCATGGTCCGTTGGGCGAAGGTCCGCCCACCCAGCTCCAGAAGCCCCTTAGGGCGACCCATGCGCCGGGACGCTCCGGCGGCGGGCACGACGCCGACCACCCTGGATCGTGGTGCGGTGGTCACGCGAGGGCCGCCGCCATGGAACCGGGGAAGGCCTCGTAGAAGGTCTGGTCGCGTTCGGCGATGCGGACCAGGGCCGGAGCCGGCGCGTATCGGGCGCCGTGCTCCCTCTGCATCTCTTCCAGTCGAGCCAGGACGCCCCGAGGGTGGAGTGTGTCGGCGAAACGAAGGAGGCCACCCCGAAACGGCGGGAAGCCGGTGCCCATGATCATCGCCAGGTCGACCTCCTGGGCCGACGCGACGATGCCGTCGTCCAGAATCCTCGTCGCCTCGTTCACCATCGCCAGAAGGAGGCGACGGCGAATGAGCGAGCGGTCGTCGTCGGTGAGCTCGTCGGGACTCTTGCGACCAGACACGCTGGGCAGGTGGGCGTACACGTTCTCGTCGACACCCTTGTCCTCACCCTTCTCGTATCGATAGAACCCCAGTCCTCCCTTCTTTCCAAGACGGTCGGTCTTGCCCAGTTCCACGAGCACAGGAGAGGGAGCGAGTCGCTCGCCGAGAGCCTGATGGAGGGCTTCACCCGCGTGGGCCGAGACGTCGATGCCGACCTCATCCACGAGACGGAGGGGACCCATGGGCATCCCGAAGTCCGTGGCCACCCTGTCGATGGCTTGCACGGAGTACCCGTCGGCGAGGAGGAAGCCGGCTTCATTCAGGTAGGGCCCCAAAATTCGGTTCACGAGGAAGCCGGGGCCATCGGCGGTGACGACGGGCACCTTCCCCAAGGTCAGGGCCAACTGGTAGATCGTGGCCACCGCCACATCGGAAGATTCCCGACCTCGGACGACCTCCACCAGGGGCATGCGGTGGACGGGGTTGAAGAAGTGCATCCCGCAGAAGCGCTCCGGGTGACGCATGGCGGTGGCCATCTCGTCGACGGAGAGTGACGAGGTGTTGGTCGCGATGATACACTCGGCCGAGACGTGGTCTTCGGTCTCGGCGAGCACGGCCTTCTTCACGGCCATCTTCTCGACAATGGCCTCGACGACGACGTCGGCCGCGGACAGCCCGTGATAGTCGAGCCCTCCTGAGATGAGCTCCATTTGACGGGCCGCCTCCAGCTTCGTGAGCCTTCGCCTGGACAGTGCTTTGTCCACCAACTCCTGGGCGTGGCGTAGACCGCCGGTGACGGCCTCGTGCTGAATGTCTTTCATGTAGGCGCGAATGCCACGGGAGGCGGCGAGCTGACCGATGCCGCCGCCCATGACGCCGGCGCCGAGGACGCCGATCATGTCCACGGATCGTGCCTCGGCGTGAGCGCCGTCCGGCAGGCCGTTCCCTTTTCGGGCCGCCTCGCGCATGTGAAAGACATGGACGAGGTTCTTGCAGACGGGAGAGACGAGGAGTTCGGCGGCGGCATCGGCTTCGGCCGAGAGGCCCTCTTCGACGCTCTTGCCCAAGGTCGCCGACAGCACCTCGAGGATCCGGAGTGGGGCGGGGTAGTGCCCACCAGTCTTCGCCAGGACGTTCTTGCGGGCCATCCGCAGTATCAGGGCGCGTCCGGGCGGGGTCCCCTCGAGGAGGCGCGTTGTGATCCCGGGCTTGCGCGCTTCTCCGGTCGCCGGGTCGGCCACGACGGCCAGGGCGAAGTCCCGCACCTTGGCCTTGAAGAGGTCAGCGGGCACCACGTCGGAGGCGAGGCCGATCCGCTTCGCCTTGCGGGCGTCGACGTTGCGGCCGGTGAGGAGCATGTCCAGCGCTGCCTGGAGGCTGATGAGTCGTGGTAGGCGAGTCGTGCCACCCCACGCCGGCAAGATGCCGAGCTGGACCTCCGGCAGACCCATCTTCGTCTTCGGCGAGTCCGAGAGGACGCGGTAGTCGCAGGCGAGCGACATCTCCACGCCTCCGCCTACGCAGACCCCGTGAATGGCGGCCACGGTGGGGATGGGAAGGGCGGCGAGGTCGTTGTAGATGGACTGACCTCTCCGTACCTGCTCCTTGGCGACGTTCGGGTCCTCGACCCCGGCGATCCCGTCGATGTCGGCTCCGGCCATGAAGGAGCCCGGTTTTCCGCTCCGGATGACCAGCGCACGGGCCCGGCCTTCACGGGCCGCCCCTCGAGCCTCGTCCAGAGTCTCCCCCAGGCGGAGCATGACCGCCTCGGTGAGGACGTTCATGGAACGCTCCGGATCCTCGAAGGTGATCCAGGCGATGCCGTCGTCGTCGATCTCGAACGTGGGGCTTGGGCTGCGGGCCATGAGTCGGGCTCTGGAAGGCTGTTGAGGAAGTAGAGTAGGCCGCACGCCGGGGTCTTGCGAGTGGCGTCGAGGGGGAAAAAGGAAGCCGCCCGGACACACGAGGTGCCCGGGCGGCTCGAACCTCGCCGGCTCGGGCCTCGCGTTGCGAGGTGCGACCGCCGGCGTCGGTAGCGCGACTAGAGCGCGATTCGCTCCTGGGCGTTCTCGCGGGTGAGTCGCACGGTCATGGGCTCGCCGCCCTCCACCGTGATCATGTGGTTCCAGTAGAGCTCGGTGTAGGGTAGCTCGTAGCGGGCGTGCACCCAGTAGGTACCGGGCTTCACCATGAGATTGCCGCGGGCTACGCCGTTGGCGTCGGTGGTGTCGACGACCCAATCCAAGCCGCTGGTGCGGGCCTTCTCGGCGAATACCGTCCCGACGTCCGCGTAGGCGTCGTCCGCCCAGTTGTCCTGGAGGATGCGAATGGAGTCGGACTCACGGATCGTGCCCTGCTGGAGGGAGTCGAACTCCTCGAAGGCGGCGTTGACCTCGCGCTCGGCGGCATTGAGCTGGCTCTCCCACTCTTGCCACTCACGGAACAGCGTGACGTAGCGGGCCTCGCCACGAGCCAGGGGCTCCATGGCCGTGTTGAGCTTCTGCAAGGTGTCGCGGATCGTGCTCCACGTCCGGTTCGCCTCGTCCCACCGAGCCTGGGCTTCCTGGACGACCCCTCGGCGATCGATGAGCTCCTGAGGGACCTCGGGCTCGGGAGTACCGTAGGCCTGGGTCAGTGAGTCGAAGACCGCGTCGCGATCAAAGGGAATCAGCTGAACCTCGACGTCGGAGAGGGCTCGGACGACCGTTCCCTCACCCTCGGGGTTCGGCACCTCGATCTCGATGGTCACCACGACTTCCGAAGGGCCGCAAGCCGCTGCGGACAGCAGGAGGCTCAAGGCGAACGCGACGGTCCTTCTCATAGATGGCTCCGTGATTCGTCGAATATTCAGCGCGAAACGTACGAAGGTAGTGGTCCCCAAAATGGGGATCAACCGCCGATGTGGTGAAATCTACGCCGGGAGAGGCCCGTCAGTTCCGGACGTAGTCCGGCAGGATGAAGCGTGACGGGTCCTGTGCCACGCCGTTGACCTTGACCTCGTAGTGCAGGTTAGGGGCGGTGGTGATGCCCGTGCTGCCCACCTGGGCGATGACGTCCCCGCGAAGCACCTCATCGCCGACCTGCACGATGAGCTTCGACGCGTGGCCGTACAGCGTGCGGAAGCCGAAGCCGTGATCGATCTCGACGGTGAGGCCATACCCCACTACCCAACCCGACCGGACGACGCGCCCCTTGGCCGCGGCCATGATGGGCGTACCCGTAGGCGCCGAGATGTCGACGCCCTCGTGGGGCAGTGGGCGATTGTGCACCGGATGCATCCGCGACTGGGAGAACCGGCTGCTGAGCCAGCCCTGTGTCGGGAGGAGCGACGGCGTGGACTCGAGCAGGTTCCGATGGGCGAGGACCGAATCCGTAGCCTCTTCCAGGCTCTCTGAGAGAAGCCGTGCCCGGCGCTCGAGTGCGCTGAGGTCGTACGAGGTGGCGAAGATCGAGTTGGTGGTCACCGGGTCCGTGGACCACAAAGGGGACGTTTCGGGCGTTCCCAGGCCCGGCCCGCCCACACCGGCTTCAAGGACTTCCGGATCGATGACTTCGAGCCCGGCGAGACTGCGGAAGTGGGCGTCGTTCGACGCCACCCGGTCGAGGGTCTGCTCCAGATCGCCGATGCGCGTCTGGAATTGGGAGAGCTCTTCCTCCAGGACCTGGTTGCGCGCCTCCAGGCTCTGGGCCTGAACCCGCATGGCGGCGTCGCTCAACAGGATCGCGGCACTCGCCACAATGGCGAGCACGGACATCACGACCGTCCCGCCGAGAACGCGGATGGATCGCGAAGATATGCTGTATTGTCGGACCGGGTCGTCCTCTCCTCGCACGACGAGGAAGGTCCACCTGTCTCCGGCCATAATTCCGCCTGGCTATCGTAACGAAGTAGTGCTGCGGACTACGGCACGCTGCGGGGGGGACGCGGACCCATCGGGTCCAACTCTAAAAGTTATCGGACGCTCGAAATGGAAGTCAACAAACAAATGGCGTCGCGAAACTCATCCCAGGTCGATCCTCGGAAAGAGGGGCTGACCCTTTTCCACGCTGCGTCCCGAGATGGGAACGACAACGGATTCGTCGAGTGTCGGGACCTCATCGAGGCCCAGACGCACGGCGAGATCATGCATGGTCTCAGGTGCGACCGGCTTGAACAAGGCCGTGAGGACAACAAGGACCCGGGCCAGCGTGGCGAGCGTCTCGTCCAGCGCTTCGGCCTCGCTCGGGTCTTTGGCTTGTGTCCACGGCGCCCGGTCCTCCACATAGCCGTTCGCCACCCTCGCCAGGTCCATGGCGGCGCCGAGAGCGTCGTGGACCTTGTAGTGTGACAGCGACTCCCGGACGGTCTCCAGCGTAGCCTCGATCTCCTTCGTGAGGCCGGCGCCGGCGGCGTCGGGAACGAGGCCCTCCCGGTATTTGACGATCATCGAGGTGGCACGGCTGGCGAGGTTGCCCAGTACGTTCGACAGCTCGTCGTAGCGGGTGAGGAAGCGTTCGGGCGTGTATGACGCGTCGCCGCCGGTCGGCATCTCCCTCATGAGGTACCACCGTACCGCCTCGGCGCCGAAGTCCTCACGGAGCTGGAGCGGGTCCACCACATTGCCCAGCGACTTGGACATCTTCGCCTCCCCCACGACCCACCAACCATGCGCGAGGATTCGCTTGGGCACGGGGAGGCCGACTCCCATGAGGAGGGTGGGCCAGTACACGGCGTGGGTGGTGATGATGTCCTTGCCCATCACGTGCATGTCCGCCGGCCACCACGAGCCGGTGACATCGTCGAAGCCCTGGTCGTCGGGAGCCCGGGACGGATGGATGGCGCCTGACGCCGTCAGATAGTTGATGAGGGCGTCCACCCACACGTAGGCGACATGCTCGTCGTCGAAGGGGAGCTCGATACCCCACGATACCCTCGACTTGGGTCGGGAGATGGAGAGGTCCGCCAGGGGCTGGCGCAGAAAGCCCAGGATCTCGTTGCGACGGATCTCGGGAACGATCCACTCCGGGTTCTCCTCGAT
The DNA here is from genome assembly GCA_965229435.1 of Longimicrobiales bacterium. Taxonomy (GTDB): domain Bacteria; phylum Gemmatimonadota; class Gemmatimonadetes; order Longimicrobiales; family Gaopeijiaceae; genus UBA2589. The sequence goes on along the minus strand of CBDDJE010000001.1, from coordinate 382,219 downwards.
GTGCCGGATGAGGCGCTCCTGATAGTCACTCATCCGGAAGAAGTAGTTCGTCTCCTCCAGATGGGTCACCGGCCGGCCGCAGTCGGGGCACGTCTCATTGGCGCCCAGATCTTTCTCGGTCCAGTACCGTTCCTCGTGGATGCAGTACCAGCCGGAGTACGTTCCCGAGTAGATCTGGTCCCGCTCCCAGAGGCGCTGCAGGAAGGCGGTGACGACGGCCTTGTGCTCGTCTTCCGTAGTGCGGATGAAGCGGTCGTGGCTGATGCTCAGCCGGTCCCAGGCCGCCGAGAAGCGCGCCGCCATGGTATCGCAGAGTTCCTGGGGGCTCATGCCCCGCTTGGCGGCCTCCTGCTCGATCTTCGGTCCGTGCTCGTCGGTGCCCGTCAGGAAGAGCACCTCGTGCCCGTCCTGGCGCGCGAACCGGGCCAGGACATCGGTTAGGATCGTCGTGTACGCATGTCCGATGTGGGGCTCACCCGACGCGTAGTAGATGGGCGTGGTGAGGAAGGTCCGAGGACGGTCGCTCACGGGTCGTCTCCGTCGTCGTCGCGACCGCCCGGGCTACGCTGTAGGCCCCTGGCGCCCACCTCTTCCTTGAGCTCGTCCAGGGCCACGGTCCGGCGATCCCCGTCGGGACCACGCAGCGTCACGAGGTCGTGCCAGATGTCGACGCCAACCACCTTTTCCTCTCCCAGGGCGGTGGCGATGGTCCGGCCTTCCCGGGGGAACCGGCGTCGAGCCTCCACGTAGGTCCTGTGCTCATACATGAGGCAGCACATGAGACGGCCACAGCATCCGCTGATCTGGGCCGGGTTCAGGGAAAGACGCTGGTCCTTGGCGAGTTGGAGAGAGACGGGCTTGAGCTCCGGGAGCCACGTGGAGCAGCAGAGCTCCCGGCCGCAGCGCCCCACACCGCCCAGGAGAGCCGCCTCGTCGCGGACGCCGATCTGCTTGAGCTCGATGCGGGCGCGAAAGGTCCGGGCCAGGTCCCGAACGAGCTGGCGGAAGTCGACCCGTTTCTCGGCGGTGAAGTAGATGATCAACTTGTTGCGGTCGAACTGCCACTCCGCTTCGGTCACCTTCATCTTCAGCCCGTGGCGGGTGACCAGCTTTCGGGTCTCGCTGCGGACGCGCTTCTCGTCCTTACGGAGTTCGTCGAGGCGCGAGACCTCGTCGTTGCGGGCGTGGCGTACGACGGCGTGTTCGGGCGTCGGAGTGGCGCACCCTCCTGAGGAGGAGCATTTCCGCTCGGCGATGGCGCCGACCGCCGTCACTTCACCGAGGTCCTCTCCTCGGTCGGCCTGGACGATGACTCGTTGGCCCGGCCGGAGGTCGAGTCCGGCGTAGGCATAGTACTCCTTCCGCGTGCCCTTGAAGCTGACTTCAGCAAAGCCGGACACGGTCACACCTCGAGAAGGGGGGAGGCTCGGCGAAGATCATGACGGGCCTACTCTTCTCTCCACGAGCCGATGGACTCGTACTTGGCCCACCGCTGCTCGAGGAGCTTCGTCTCCGAGAGCTTCGCCAGTTTGCCCAGGTTCTTCTCGAGGGCCTTGGAAAGGAGGCCGGCGGCGGCGTCCCAGTCGGTATGGGCCCCGCCGACGGGCTCAGGAACGATCTCGTCGCACACGCCCAGCGTGACGAGGTCTTCCGCGGTGAGCTTGAGCGCGGTAGCGGCCTTCTCCTTGTGCTCGGCGGAGCGCCAGAGGATGGCGGCGCACCCCTCGGGAGAGATCACCGAATAGATGGCGTGCTCGAGCATGAGGATGCGGTCGGTGACGCCGATGCCCAGGGCGCCGCCGGACATGCCTTCCCCGATGACGGCCGCCAGGACCGGGACCTTGAGGCGGGACATCTCCCGGAGGTTGAATGCGATGGCCTCGCCGATGCCTCGCTCCTCGGAGCCGATGCCCGGATAGGCGCCGGGTGTGTCGATGAAGCATATGACCGGGCGACCGAACTTCTCGGCCTGCCGCATGAGGCGCAGGGCCTTCCGGTACCCCTCGGGGTGGGGCATCCCGAAGTTTCGGCGCAGGTTCTCCTTCATGTCGCGGCCCTTCTGCTGACCTACGATCATCACGGAGCGATTCCCCAACCGGGCCCACCCGCCGACGATGGCTTCGTCGTCGCGGAAGTTGCGGTCTCCGTGGAGCTCCACCCAGTCGGTGAAGATCCGCTCGATGTAATCGAGGGTGTACGGACGCTCGGGGTGGCGGGCGACCTGGACCTGCTCCATGGGCGTCAGGTTGTCGTAGGTCTGCTCCTTGAGATCCTGCAGCTTCTCTCTAAGGACGCTCACCTCGTCGGACACGTCGATACCCCTTCGCTCGGCGAGGTCCAGGAGCTTGGAGATCTGATCCTGGATCTCGACGATGTCACGCTCGAAATCTAAGTGCACGGCAAATCGTCACCGGACGTTGGATTCGGAATTCGAAGGACGGTAAGCTCGCCGGCCCCGGGGCCGCTTCGCAACCGGGGGGGGCGCAGTCGGCCTCAGCCATCCCCTTTGAGGACCCAGCCGTCGGGATCGAGAACGACCTCTGTGGGCCGGTTCGCGAGACCGTCGATTCGGATGACCTGTTCACGGGTCAGGAGCTCGACGTCGTGACGTGTCTCTCCACCGGGACCTTCGATTGCTATCTCCGTCGGCACCCGGAATGTCGGCCAGGATTCCCTCTGGGTCTGTCGAACGGTGACCTCGACCGCGCCGGTGGATCCACTTCCGGGGATCCAACGCCACTCCAAGTCGAAGGTGGGAAAGCCAGGGCGGTAGATCCACTGGGAGAAGAACCAGTCAAGGTCGTCTCCGGCGACCCCCTCCATGACGGTCTGGAAGTCCTCGGTGTCGGCAACGGAGTGTGCGTTCCGACGGTAGTACTCGCGGATGCCGGCGAAGAAGGCGTTGTCACCGACGACGCCCCGGAGCATGTGGAGGACCCAGCCGCCCTTTGGATAGTTGTTGGCGTTGAGGAGGGCGAACAGGCTCGTTTCCGCCGGGTCGTAGATCGGTCGCTCGACGTCAGTGGAGTTGATGACGCCCTGGCGGCTCTCCTCCATGAGCCTACGGAAGATCTCCACGCCGTCGGCGGCCTCGAAGTACTGGTCGCCGAGGTACGTGGCGAAGCCCTCGGAGAGCCAGAGGTGGTGCCAGTTCTCCTCGGTGACCGCGTCCCCGAACCATTGGTGGACGATCTCGTGGGATACGGTACCCTCGATGTTGCGGCCGCTGGCGATGGCCTGCTCCGAATAGAAGATCGCCGAGGCGTTCTCCATCCCACCGAAGCGCGTCGCCGACTGGACGTTGGCGAGCTTCTCGAAGGGGAAGGGGCCGAACAGGTCGGTGAAGTAGTCCACCATCTCCGCTGCTCGACGGAAGGACGGCTCGGCGCGTTCCGCGTCCTGGGGGAAGACCCAGTACGTCACCTCCACGCAGCCGTCTTCGCGCCGGCTTGCAGGTGCCTGGCCGCACGCAGCCAGCCCCACCGTGCGCACCGTCAAGTCGGCGGCGCCGATGACCATGTTGTAGGGAGAGATCGGGACGCCCACCTCCCACCGCCACGTCTGCCGCTCGCCGGCGGGGCCCAAGGCATCCGGGGGCGTGTTCGTCGGCGACCCCACCTGAGCGCCGTTGGCGATCACGCGCCATTGGCGAGGTGCGTGCACCGTGTAGCTGACCGTGGCCTTGTCGGCGGGGTGATCCACGCTGGGCAGCCAGAAACGTGTCCGGTTCGGCCAGTTGTCCACGAAGGCCGACGGCACGCCGTGGACGTTGGGCCGCAGGATCAGGCCATCGTCAGGGACCCCCCGGTACGCCACGGTGACGATGGCGGTGTCCCCGGTGGCGGCACTCTCCAACGGCACCCGCAGCACGCCGGCTACGTGCTCGTACGCCGTCGGCCGGCCATCCATGGAGACGCCGTCGATGGCCAGCCCGGTGAAGTCCAGAGGGAGGACTGGCCGGTCGTCTTCGACGAGCACGTGAATGTCGACCTCCCCAGCGAACCAGTCGGTGGCGTATCCGAGGCCGACCTCCACTTCGTAGTGCAGGATGTCGACGCCGGGCGCGTAGCGACCGAAAGGAGGCGCCACGCCTGCCTCGATGGGCGCGGGCTCCTGGGCGAGGAGGGAAGCTCCGACTGTGAGAAGGTTCGCGCCGAGGAGAGTGACGGCGCACAGGACCATCGGTGTGTGTGTGCGAATCATGCCTGGTCTACGTCGAAGGGCCCGGGGAGGTCCGCGCGAGTGTCGGAGCGGAGCTTCGACGAGCCGCGTGTTCACGGGCACGTGAAGGAGCGCCGACCTGGCGCTTACAGGGTCAGGCCCCGTCGGCCTGGATGTGCTGGAACGCCTCGACCTCGGTGAAGTCGCGGTGGCGCCCCCAGTAGCGCGCGTACGCCTGAGCCATGCGGGGGCGCAGATCCACCCGGGCCGCGCCCATGGATTGGTAGGTGGACAACGCCTCCATCTTCATGACCATCTGGGCCCGTACGTCCACGAAGTGTGACGGCGTGAAGTCGAGCCCGGTGGTGGCGGTCTCGAAGCCGAAGATGTTCTCCACTTCGATGCCCGCCGCAGTGGCCACGACGGACGCCTCTCTCCGGGAGGGGTCACGGTCGTCGGGGGCCGGTAGGTACAACGTCGTCGGGCGCAGTTCGTTGATGGTGCGCTCGATGAGGTCTTTCTGCCCCGCTGTGTCCCCGAACAGGGTTCGGTCCACACGTAGCTCGACGCCGAGGACCTTGGCGGCGATGCTCGCGGCCTTCAACTCCTCCGGCGACGCGTGCTCCGCGTCCATGAGGATGGGGACGATGACGACCGTGGCTTCGTCTTCGACAGCGCGCATGAGCGTGCCGCCGCAGCCCATCTCGGCATCGCCGAGGCGGCCCTCGATGGCCAGGACCACCTTGGACTCGGCGACCTCGAAGAGGTCTTCACGTTCGATCATCGCCCAGACACGACTCACGAAGTCGTTCTGGGTGAGGGGCTTGATCATGACCTGATCGGCGCCGGCCCGAAGCGCCTGCTCCTCGTAGTGCGCCTGGGTATATCCCGTGGTGACGAGGATCGGGAGACTGGGATACCGGGTCCGGGCCTGCCGGATGATCGTGAAGCCGTCGGCGCCCGGAAGGTTGAGATCGGTGACGATGAGGTCCCACGTCTCCATCTCGAGACGTTGCATCGCACGGTCGCCGTCCTGGACGTGGACCACGGTGAAGCCCGGCAGCGCGTTGAAGAACGCCTTTACGAGGAGGGCCTGGTCGAAGGCGTCCTCGATATACAGCACGCGGTAGCTCTGTGTAGAGTCCGTGCTCAAAGGCGAAGACCGGGTTCGGGGATCGTCTCGACGCGGCTCGTGGAACCCCGCGTCACCGCCCGCGTCCAGTACGCGCCTGGCAAGAGGAACGGGCGATCTTCGAGAAGATAGAGTGTGGGGCGGCCGTCGTCAGGGTTCTCGTGCGGCACCGTCAGGTCGATTCGGTGTCGGGCTCCGGTATGAAGAACCAGACGATGAGGCCCATGAGGAGGACGAACCCCGCTCCGAGCACGGCGTTGGACCCGTACCCCGCCCCTGCGTAGAGGGGACCCGCCACGGCGCCCCCCAACGCGAATCCGAGTTGCCCGAGGGCGACGGTGAGGCTCATGAGGGAGCCCCGGCGCTCGTCGGAGACCAGAGCCGTGAGCAGTGCGGAGAACGGGCTGATCCGCATGGCTACCAGAACCATGGTGACGAAGAAGAACACGTACGCGGACACCGGGCCGGTCACCACGCGGACGGTGGCCACCATCATGATGGAGAGGCCGACGCACGCCAGCAGGATGATGCCCTTCCGTCCGATTCGGTCCGAGAGCTTTCCCGCCTGGGGTCCGGTGAGGACGTTGGCCACGCCACCGACGAGGAACATGATGGCGATCTGGTCGCCGGTGACGCCCACGTCTCGCTCGAGCCACGTGGGCAGATAGATGACGAAGACGGAGACGCCCAGGAACATCATGAAGAAGGCCGCAGCGGCCCAAGCGACCTCCGGCCGGCGAATCATCGCCAGGTAGTCGCTGGCGGCCTGCCGGACCGAGAGGGCGCCTCGGCTCAACTGCACGTCGGGCTGAGGGACCCTCATGAAGAGGAGGAAGACCGTCGCCGCCATGGTGACGGCGAAGAGGTAGAAGGGCGACCGGAAGCCGAAACGACTCGCCAGGACGATGCCCAGCGGGATCCCGATGATCTGGCCCACGGCCGCCCCGCTCATCACCCACCCCGTAGCCCATCCACGCCGTTCGTACGGGAAGTAGTCGCCGATGTAGGAGACGGCGGCTCCGGAGAGAATCCCACCGGCACATCCCGCGAAGATCCGGACGAGGAGGAAGGAGACGTAGCCTGTCACGAAGCCGTGGAGGGAGAGGGCCACCGTCATCGCCCCGCACCCCAGGATGAGGATTCGCCGCCTGCCGATCTTGTCGGAGACCGGGCCGGCGAGGATGGCGAAGATCCCGACCATGAGGGAATAGACCGAGACCAGGGTCCCCAGGACCGCGTCGGCGATATCGAGTTGGTCGCCGATCATGGGCAGGATGGGCGACAGGATCATCGTCTGGCTGGCGGACGAGAAGACGAGGAGCCACAACGTGAAGACGATGAGGTAGGGCGACGCGTCGTGGCCTCGTCCGGGGCGTGGCGGCGCGTCGATGTCCGGTGGGGTCGCGACCCCGCTCAATCTTCGCGCCGGTCCATGTAACCGGGATACCGCTGGGCGGTGGGCATGAGGACGAGGTTGAGGACGTCGACGTGCTCCGGTGTGTTCGCCACGTAGATCACCGCGTCGGCGACATCGTCGGCCCTCAGTGGGATCGTGTCGGCGTAGATAGCGTCGGCACGCCGGTGGTCACCGTCGAAGCGGACCTCGCTGAACTCGGTCTCCGTGATGCCCGGGTCGACGCTGGATACCCGGATTCTCGTACCCAGGAGGTCGATGTTCATCGCCTCCGTCAGCGCCTTCACGGCGAACTTCGTGGAGTTGTAGACCGCGTTGCGGGGGTAGACCCAGCGGCCGGCGATGCTCCCGATGTGGATGACGTGGCCCGAGTCCCGCTCGACCATATGGGGAAGGATGGCCCGGGTGACGTAGAGGAGTCCCTTCACGTTCGTGTCGATCATCTCATCCCAGTGCTCCGTCGATCCCTCGTGGAGCTTATCGAGACCGCGGCCCTTGCCAGCGTTGTTCACCAGGACGTCGGGGACGCGCTGGCTGTCCACGAGCCTAGCCGCGTAGTCGAACACCGCGTTCTTGTCGGTGACGTCGAGGGCGTGGGCTTCGGCCTCGATCCCGTGGGAGCCGGAGAGATCGTCGGCCAACGCCTGAAGCCGATCCAACCTTCGGGCCGTCAGGTGCAGATGGGCGCCTCGTTCGGCGAAGTGGCGCGCGCAGGCGGCTCCGATCCCCGCCGAAGCGCCCGTGATCATCACTCGTTTTCCCTGCAATCGATTCATCGTGGCCGACGTCGTCGAAGTGGTGCAGATGAAGGGGTGCGGTAATGATAGCGGCCCCGCGCCCACAGGGTCGCCGTGACTCTTCTTTCGTCGTCCCGCGTGTGGTAGCCTGGTGCCCAGCAGGCGACGAACATGCACGGGAGCGGGGATGAACAAGAAGCAGGTCGGCGCCTGGGCGCTCTTCGACTTCGCCAATTCGGTCTACCCCGCGGTCATCACGACGGCGGTGTTCTCGAGCTACTACACCGGTTTCGTCGTCGGCGGTGACGATGGTCGGGGGACCCAGCTTTGGGGAAACGCCGTTTCCCTCTCCGCTCTCATCGTCGCGCTCACTGCGCCCCTTCTGGGCGCCATCGCCGACCGGGGAGGTGCCCGAAAGCGCTTCATGCTTTTCTACACCGGGGTCTGCCTCTTCGGCGTGACCCTGTTCGCCACCCTCGATGCCGGCATGGCCCTCCGCGGCTTCATCCTCTTCGTCGTGGCCAACGTCGGCTTCGAGAGCGCCCTCGTCTTCTACAACTCGTTCTTGCCCGACATCGCACCGCCGGACAAGCAGGGCCGTATCTCGGGGCTGGGCTTCGGCGTCGGCTACCTGGGCTCCGCCCTCGGCCTCATGATGGCCATCCCGCTGGTTGACACCATCGAACTGGTGTGGCTGGCCACCGCGGCGTTCTTTCTCGTCTTCTCCATCCCCGCCTTCCTCTACCTGCCCAAGGACGAGCCCGGCGGCATGACCGTGCCTCAGGCGGCGAAGTGGGGGCTCACGAACATGGCGAGCATCGTCGGCGAGGTTTGGAGGCTCAAGGATCTGAGGAATTTCCTGCTGGCCTTTTTCTTCTACATCGACGGGGTGCTGACGATCATCGTCATGGCCGGTCCGGTGGCCGAGGAGACCTTCGGGTTCGGAGAAGTCGAACGGATCGTCCTCTTCCTGGTGGTTCAGTTCTCCGCTCTGGCCGGCGCCTTTGCCATGGCAAAGCCGACGGATGTGGCCGGTCCCAAGAAGGTCCTCACCGGCGTCCTCATGCTCTGGATCGTCACCGGGATTTCCGCCTTCTTCGTCCAGAGCGCCACGGTCTTCTTCGGCCTTGCCGTGGTGGCGGGCTTCGGCCTCGGCTCGGTTCAGTCGGCGAGCCGCAGCTACGTTTCGCTGCTCATTCCCGAGGGGCGGGAGTCGGAGATGTTCGGCTTCTACGCACTGTGCGGGAAGTCGTCGTCGGTGATGGGACCCTTCCTCTTCGGCATGGCAACCGTACTCGCTGGAGGCGACCAGCGACCGGCCTTCCTGGTCCTGACCCTCCTCTTCATCGTCGGTGTCGTGCTCCTGCAGCGTGTCCCCAATCCACCGGCCGTCGCTGGCGAAGCCGAACCGGCCTGACGGCCCGCCTGACTCCGGCCCGTGGTGATCACCTCACCGAGAGCTCGGGTACCGGAGCAAGGATCACTTCACGCCGCTCCGCCGTGAGTGCGTCCAGGGTCGCGTGGCCCGCCGGTCCGGCGTCCCTCCAGTAGCTCTGGTAGGCATCCAGCGATCCGAAGCCCAGGATCCGGAGATAGTGCCAGCCGTCGGAGAGGAGGAAGCGGCCCGTGGCCGACGGCACGTTCACCGAGGCCTCCCAGGGCACGAGCTCCTCGGCCACCGTGGCCTCGAACCGCTCCTGCTGTCCCGGGAGCAAACGGTACCAGACGAACGCCACGCGGGATCGCCCCGCCGGGTCTCCGCTGGACAGATCGTGTAGCATTTCGACGAACTGGTCGTCGTGGGCGGCGATGAGTTCGCCGATGGCGGCGTAAAAACCGCCGATCCCCAGTCCGTCGGGTCCGGGCAGGCTCGAGACGACGCTGTTGTGCTCGTCCATGCCCGCCATACCGTCGAAGCTGCTGATGACGACGAGGTCCAGGGGGATGGAGCTTTCGACCTCCCGGAACGCTCGGAAGGACCGCATCGCGGTGTCGAGTTCGTAGAGCGGCAGGGCGCGTTCCTGGAAGATCGTCCTCGCCGCCGCTGCGCCACCGGGTACGAATTGGAAGGTGACGAGCTGTCTGACCTCGCCCGGGAAGACGTCCTGGCCTGTGAGTTCGCCGGGCCGGGTCCCAACGACCAGAAGCAGCGCCACGAGGGCAGGTGTCGCCAGGGGCCGCGCCCGGGCCGTCAGCCCTAGCCTCATCAATCGACTCCCCGCGCATCGAGAGACAGGAGCGTCCGCAAGAGGACGTTCGATCCGTTGACCACGTCGGTGTCCTCCGTCCGCTCGTCCGGCGCGTGGCTGATACCGTCCACGGACGGGACGAAGATCATCCCCACGGGCCCGATGAGAGCCATGCTCTGGGCATCGTGGCCGGCGCCCGACGGCATGCGCCGGTTGGACAGGCCCAACTCGGAGGCCGCGTCTTCGATCATGTCCCGGAGCCGGGGGTCGGTGGGGGCGGCTCGGCTGGTGTAGAAGCGCTCGAAGGAAAACGCGACGCCGGTGTCGGCCTCGATGGCTTCTGCCTCACGCTGCACCGCCTCGAACACCGACCCGATTCCGTCCATGCTCAGGTCCCTTATCTCCAGCGTCATCCGCACGCGTCCCGGGATGACGTTCGGAGCCCCCGGTTCGGGTTCCACGACTCCCACCGTGGCCACCTGACGCCCCGGCATGTCGAGGGCGGTGTGATAGACCGCCTCGATGAACTTCGCGGAGCCCACGAGCGCGTCCGTGCGCCGATCCATTGGCGTCGTACCGGCATGGTTCGTCATCCCTTCGGCGATGACGTTCCACCGCATGATGCCGACGATGCCCTCGACGACGCCGATGTCGATACCGTCCTCGTCGAGGACGGCTCCCTGCTCGACATGCAGCTCGAGGAAGGCCGCCATCGACCCCTCCCTCCGGCGCGCGTCGTCCAGCCGGCCGGGATCGCCCCCGAGCTTGCGGATGCCCTCGCCGATGGAAAGTCCCGATGCCGTCTCGATCTCCAGCTCGAAGGGTTCGACTTCACCCACCAGAGCCCGGCTACCGGTCTTGCCTCCCTCTTCGTTGGTGAAGATCGCCACCTCCAGGGGGTGACGGGTGGTGTGGTCTGCATCGGCTAGGACGGTGGCCACCTCCACGGAGCCCATGACGCCGACCTGGCCATCGTAGTTGCCGCCGCCGGGCACCGAGTCGGCATGTGACCCGAAGACAATGGGCCGGAGGCCGTCCACGGAGCCTGGCTTGCGGGCGACCAGGTTGCCTACCAGATCGCGCTCCACGGCGAAACCGGCATCGGTGAGGAGTCCTTCGATCCACTCGAGGGCGGCGACGTTGGCGTCACTGAACGCCACCCGATCGATCCCCCCGTCGTCGTTCGCACCAAAGGTGGCGAGGGTGCGCATGCGAGCAGCCAAGCGGGACCCGTCCACCTGCAAGGGCTGCAGCGGCGGTGTGGCCGCCGGCGCATGGGACGGTCCCGAGCGCGGCGCATCGAGCGCTGGAAGCCCGCGTGGGATGCGAGGGCTGTCACCCACGCCAAGCCACAGGCCCACGGCACCGAGGCCACCCAGTCGAGTGAAGTCGCGACGTTTCATCGTGTCGGCCGGTGTTGGAGTTCATTGGTTTGACGGGTCGCAGCGCGAGTGGACCAGCTCATCCGCCCAGGGGACGACCACCGTCCACAGGAATGGAAACGCCGGTGGTCGAAGGGAGGGAGACCACCGCTGCCAGGACCGCCTCCGCAACATCGTCTACGGTGGCGAGGCGGCCCAGCGGCGTCCGGTCGAGCATCTCCTGTCTGCGATCCGCATCCCAGCTCCGGGTGAGTTCGGTGTCCACGAGGCCGGGTGCCACGGACAAGACCCGGATTCCGGGCGCCAGGGCTCGGGCCAGGGAGAGCGTCATGTTGTCCAAAGCTGCCTTCGATGCACAATACGCGACGTTGCTGCCGTTTCCCATTCGCGATGCCAGCGACGAGATGTTCACGATGACACCGCCACCTTCCCCGTCGAGGAGCTTCCGGAAGGCGCGAATGGTGGCGAAGGCCCCACGAACGTTGGTGTCCATGACGCGGTCGAAGAAGTCGTCGTCGAGGGCGTGAAGGTCGTCGTGGGGGATGACCTTCGTCATGGCGGCATTGTTCACGAGGACGTCGAGACGACCTTCGGTGGCGGCGACGTCCTGGGCAAGGGCGTTGAGGGCTCGCGAATCCGTGGCCGAGGCCTGGTGATACCGATGCCCCGCCCCCGGCAGGGACCTCACAACCCGGCGCGCTCCCTCCTCGCTGTCCCGGTGGGTGACGATGACCCGCGCACCGGCATCCGCGAGAGCCATGGCCGTCGCCGCACCGATCCCCCGGCTCCCTCCGGTGACCAGGGCCACCCGTCCTGCCAGCACATCGTTCACCAGCCACCTCGGTTCGTGGGTCGTACTCACTGCGGTTCGTGCGTCGTGCTCACAGCGAGCGGGAACTTGGCGCGCGCCCCTTGGTTCTGATAATCTTGGGAAGGAAGCGCAAGCGGGCAGGGGCCCGCCTCGAAGAGCGCTTCAGGGGCGAAGATGACGACGACGGACGCGATCAGCACCATTGGACTATTCCCGCGGTGTCTGTTTTGTCGTGCCCCATTCCCCGAGAACGGCCAGCTCCACCGGATGCCCCGGGGCAGAAAGGTGGCCTTCGATCCCGTCCGCGGCCGACTCTGGGCCGTGTGCGACAGCTGCCATCGTTGGAATCTCGCCCCGATAGAGGAACGGGAGGCGGCGCTCCACGAGCTCGAGCGGATCTGTCACGATCACGCGCGGCCGTTGGTGACCACCGCCAACGTGGCTCTCTTCCGAGCCAGCTCCATGACCCTCATCCGGGTGGGGGATGCCACCCTCGTCGAACAGGCCTGGTGGCGGTACGGCCGGGAACTGCGGAAGCGGAAGGCCTCCTACGAGAGCCGGCGCTCCAAGGTCACCGCGTACACCTTCGGCGCCCTTCAATTCATCGGGGACGCCATCGGCTTTTCCGACGGAGACATGGCCATCGACTGGGAGGATACCCCTGTCGCCGACGTACTCCGGTGGCGCCGATTCGGCTGGGCGGCGTGGCATGGGCGCGAGACCTGCCCGTACTGCAACAGCACCCTCCGGGCCCTGCGCTACGACCTGGGGTGGTGGGTCTACCCCCTCAGAGGCGAAGACGGGCGCATCGGTCTCGGGGTCCCTTGCCAGCGTTGTGATCCGTGGACGCCCGAGAAGGTCTACGAGCTCCACGGTGACGTAGCGGAGAACGTCCTTCGCCGACTTCTCGCCTACCAGAACATCGGTGGCGCCAGCGAGCGTCGCATAACCGAGGCCGCGCGAGCCATCGAAGAGGCGGGCTCCACCGGCGACTTCGCCGCCCGCGTTACGTCCCACCGGCAGACGTTGTGGAAGATGGGGCCTACCGGGACCATCGGACTCGAGATCGCGCTCAACGAGTCCGTCGAGCGTCGGCTGTTGGAGATGGAGGCCCGCGCCCTCGCCTTCCTGTGGAAGCAGGAAGAGGAGTTGGCCAGCATCATCGACGAGGAGCTTACGCCACGGCGGCTCTTGGAGGCTCATCTCCGGCGACTCCCCGTGCGACTCTGGTCTCGTCCATCGGAGCGGATCCTACCCGCCCGCACTGCCGGATTGGTCGAGCGAATCCTGGCCAACGATGACGTCGGGTCGCTGTCCCCCCGCGGAAGTCGGGCCTCTCTGACCTGAGGCGCCGGCGTCCTCCGCGGGTGCAATGCCTCCGATCGGGTCGCCACACCCTTCGCTACCGTCAATCGTCGCGGAGTCCTCCCTCCCCTCCGGAGGCTCCGGCGTCGTCACCCGTGGTGGGTAGCGACGCCGACTCCGGCGGCCCTTCGATGGCGGTCGCGTCCATCCGGACAAGCCGCACGATGCCCACGGCGGTCGCAGTGCCCATCATGGCTCCGATGAAGAGGTTCATGAGCACGAACACCCCGGGGGCCAGGCCCGGGGCGATAGTGCTGGCGCTGATGAGGGCGGGAACGATGCCGCCCGCGGCCGCGCCCAGAAGGGCTGTTGGACCAACCCGGATATCATCCAGAGTACGGTGGCGATTGATGGCTCCGAAGACGGCCGAGAAAGCCAGGCCGCTGAGAAAGCCGACGCCTGCGCCGGAGAGGGCGATCGCCCCCAACGCTCCGGCTGGCAGCGTGCTCCCCCCTGCGAGGACGAGACCGCCGACGATCACTGTTTCCGCGACCGCCCACGAGGCTGCCCACGCGAAAGCGATGCCCAACGCTCCGCGGATCTTACGCAGCCATCGCCTCACGAGGTCTCCGGGGCTTGGCTCACTTCCTCAGACGTCTCGGCGGTGGAGGATGTCTCGGAAGTTCGACAACGTTCCCGGGTGCACGATTCCGGCCACTTCCCACTCCTCTTCGTGGGGGGCCGCGCCCGCGCCTCCAATGACCACATCGACGGACCGGGGCAGAAGCTCGCGAATTTTCAGAACCTCCTGAACGCCCCGGGCGTCCAGCCGGGGATGCACGGCCGAGAGTGCCACCATCTTCGCTCCGAGCTTCTGAGCCGCCTGGGCGATGTCGTCGGCGGGGAGGTCCGGGCCGAGGAACCGGACACGCCAGCCTTCGTACGCGGCGATGACCCCGGCAAGGAGGGCGCCGAACTCATGGCGCTGCCCGGCGGGTGTGCCGGTGAGGGCCATGGGAGCCTCGGGGTCCGGCTGATTCGTCGTGGAGACCCACTCCAGGAATCGACGGATCGCCAGCGACGCGACGTGCTCGGTGCTCGGCCGCATCCGTCCCGACTGCCATGCCCGGCCGACCTCTTGCAAGAGGGGAACCATGAGGCCCTCGACGAGCTCGTGCGGCCGAAGCTCGACGGCCGATCGCATGAGGTACTGCTCGAGCTCTTCCGTCTCCATGGCCTCCACGAGATCGAGGGCTGCGTTGACGCGGTCGACGTCGGGGGCGATGGCATTGCCCTGGAGTTGGACCGGCGTTTCACGGTCTTCGTCGATGAGCGCCTGCAGTTCGTCCGCGTCCAGGTCCGCGATGAGGCCGATGGTGCGCCCCCCGTCGACGGCGGTAGCGAGCAGCTGAAGGCGTCTCACGTCGGCGTCCGAGTAGAGCCGCTGACCCCCGTCGCTACGAGAGGGTTCGACCGCTCCGTACCGACGCTCCCACGCCCGGAGGACGGGCGCGGACAGCCCTGTTCGTTGGGAGACGACTCGGATGGGGTGGCGTGCTTCGGTGGTGTCGATCATGGCTCCAAGGGTAAGCGGTTGTTCAGGTACTGTCAAACTGATTTTCTAAACACACCCTTGACAGTCCGTGACTGGGGCGCGAACGTTGCTGAACAGAACTTAAACAAACGATTCACGCCGGAGTTTGATACCATGTTCAAGAAGATTCTCGTCTTCGCTCTGTTCGGAGCCACGCTTGCAGTGACCGCGCCCGAAGGCGTTCAGGCCCAGGACGGTGACATCGTGGCCGTCGCCCAGGCCGCTGGAGGCTTCGAGACGCTACTCGCCGCCGCCACCGCCGCCGACCTCGTCGCCACTCTCCAGGGCGCGGGCCCGTTCACCGTCTTCGCTCCCACGGACGAGGCGTTCGCCAAGATTCCCCAGGAACAGCTCCAGGCACTTCTCGAGAACAAGGATGCCCTGCGCAAGGTCCTGCTCTATCACGTTGTTCCCGGTAGGGTCGAGGCCAGCCAGGTCGTGAATCTGACCAGCGCCGAGACCGCCGCCGGTCAGAACGTCTCCATCATGGTGGAGAACGGTGCGGTGAAGGTCGACAATGCCAACGTCATGGCCACGGACATCCAGGCCAGCAACGGCGTCATCCACGTTATCGATCAGGTGATCCTGCCTGAGATGTAGGAGACGGTCGGGCTGCGTCCGCTCCAGCAGCGGGACGGCCCTTTCCAGCCGGTCCTCGGGGCTCCAGGTCTCGAGGACCGGTTCTTGTTTCGGGTGCCCCCTGGCGCGAATCGGATGCTGCCCAGACAATCAGGGCTGCTTCCACATCCAGTACCGGAACTCAGGACCACTGATGCATCCGATGCCTCGCTACGCCCTATTCTCCGCCCTCGCCCTCTCCCTCGTCGCGGCCCTTCCGGCGGCCGCACAGGATTCCGAGCTCGTCGATCAATGGATCGACGCCCTGGAATGGCGATCCATCGGGCCGGCCAACATGTCGGGGCGGGTCACCGACGTCGAGGGACTCCCGAGTCCGTCCAAGACGTTCTACGTGGCTGCGGCTGCCGGCGGCATATGGAAGACCACCAACAACGGCGTCACGTACCGTCCCGTCTTCCAGAATGAGCGGGTCGTCTCCCTCGGCGACATCGCCATCGCGCCGAGCGATCCGGACCAGATCTGGGCCGGAACCGGTGAGGAGGATTCCAGGAACTCCATCTCGCCCGGCGGCGGGATCTACAAATCCGTGGACGGTGGACTGACGTGGGAACTCAAGGGTCTCGAGGCCACCGAGCAT
Organism: Longimicrobiales bacterium; assembly: GCA_965229435.1. Taxonomy (GTDB): domain Bacteria; phylum Gemmatimonadota; class Gemmatimonadetes; order Longimicrobiales; family Gaopeijiaceae; genus UBA2589. Next base: position 366,278 of record CBDDJE010000001.1, on the reverse strand, counting down.
ATCGGCCGCATCCAGGTGCACCCCGACGACCCCGACGTGGTATTCGTCGCGGCGCTGGGCGCTCTGTGGCGGACGAACCCGGAGCGGGGCCTCTACCGCACCACCGACGGCGGTGACACGTGGGAGCTGGTCAACTTCGTGAGCGATCGGGCGGGCTTCGTCGATGTGAAGTTCCATCCCCGGGACCCGGACGTTCTCTTCGCCACCAGCTGGGAGCGGCAGCGCGGGCCGTACTACCTCGAGAGCGGTGGTCCGGGCAGCGCCCTCTGGAAGAGCACCGACGGGGGCGACAGCTGGGAGAAGGTCGAGGGCGGTGGCCTCCCCGAAACCATGCTCGGCAAGATGAACGTGGCTTTCGCGCCCAGCTATCCCAGGGTGATGTACCTGATGGTGGAGGCTGCGGCGCCGGAGGGCTCCGATGAGGACAACCTCAACGGGCTCTATCGGTCCGACGACGGCGGCGAGACGTGGGAGCGAGTCAACACCTTCAACAGCCGCCCCTTCTACTATTCCGAAGTGGTGGTGGACCCGGCAGATCCGGATCGCGTGTACTTCTCTTCCTTGCGCTTCTCCGAGGATGGCGGCCGCACCATGCGGAACATGGCGCAGGCCGTCCACGTGGATTTCCATGCCATCTGGGTGGATCCCAACGACCCCGAGCGCATCGTTCTCGGCAACGACGGCGGCATCGCCGTGAGCTTCGACCGGGGGGGCAACTACTGGTTCCCCAACGTCATCCCCCTGGGGCAGTTCTACAACATCAGCTACGGGATGGAGGTGCCGTACACCGTGTGCGGAGGTCTCCAGGACAACTACACGTGGTGTGGTCCGAGCCGGAAGGCCAGCGGAGACATCACGAACCACGACTGGTTCCGGGTGAGCGGCGGCGACGGCTTCGTCTCGCAGCAGGACCCCCGATATCCCGAGTTGGTCTACTCCGAGTCCCAGGGCGGCAACATGGGTCGGTCGAACCTGAAGACGGGTGAGCGTGACTCCTTCGACCGACCTGACTGGCGGACCTCATACCGTGAGTATCAGGACTCCATCGCGCTGCTTTGGCCGGACCTCAGCGAGCCCGTGCCGGAGGAACACCGGGCACGGATCGAGGATCTCCAGGCGCAGGCCACTGCCGACTCCTTGGCCCTCCAACTCCGCTACAACTGGAACACGCCGTACTTCCTCTCGCCCCATGACCCCGACGTCATCTACGCCGGGGCGAACCGGGTGCTCAAGTCCGACTGGCGGGGTGACGACATGTACCCCATCTCCCCGGACCTCACCCGGGCCGACCCCGAGAAGATCGCCATCAGCACCGAGACCACCGGCGGCATCACCCCGGACGTCACCGGTGCGGAGACCTTCGCCACCATCACCTCATTGGCCGAGTCTCCCATGGTGGCGGGACTCCTCTACGCGGGCACCGACGACGGCAACCTCTGGGTATCGCCGGACGCCGGGGGCGAGTGGATGGAGTTGACCGACGCCACGGGCGATCTGGTGCCCGATGGTACGTACGTGAGTCGCATCGAGGCGTCCAAACACGTGCAGGACCGGGTCTACGTCACGTACGACAACCACCGGAGGGGCGACTTCACCCCGTACGTCCTCGTGAGCGAGAACCGGGGGCGGAGCTTCCGCTCCATCTCGAGTGACCTGCCCACCGGGAAGCCCGACTTCGTGCACGTGGTTCGTGAAGACCACGTGAACCCGAACCTCCTCTTCGTGGGGACGGACGTCGGCGCCTATGTGTCGGTGGATCGGGGCAACTCGTGGAAGCGCTTCATGACGGGCCTCCCAACCGTGCCGGTCCACGACCTTCAGATCCATCCCCGCGAGGGCGAGATCATCGCCGGCACGCACGGCCGTTCCATCTGGATCGCCGACATCAAGCCGCTGCAACAGCTGCCCGGGGTCACGACCGACGCCGACGTCCATCTGTTCGAGCCAGCGCCGGCGTTCCAGTACGGGACATCTCCCACGGGTGGCGAGTTCACGGCGCAGCACTACTTCATCGCGAACAACCCACAGTACGGCGCCACCTTCACCTACTGGCTCGGCCAGGACCTGGAGGAGCGCGCGGAGATCGCCGTTCTCGATGACGACGGCGAGGAGCTGTGGTCGACGACCGGCGCCGACAGCCCGGGCATGCATGCGGAGACGTGGAACATGAGAGGCCCGAGTGTGGCTCTTCCCCGGTCCCCCTCGGAGGTCCGCGACAGCATCAAGATCGAGCGCCGCCTCGAGGAGGTGGCCGATTCGCTGGTCGATGCCGGCGAGGACCGGGATGAGGTGGAGGAAGCCGTCGCGTCCCTCCGCGAGGGCGGAGGCGGAGGGTTCCGTTTCGGAGGCGGTGGTGGTGCTGGCCTGCCCTTCGATTCCGATGGCAACTTCATCGAACGTCCTGCCGAGGGACCCGAAATCCAGGGTGGGGGCGGGGGCTTTGGTGGTGGGGGTGGCGATTCGCTCCAGAACCGGATCCGGCGTGCCGTGACGGGGGACCAGGGTGGACGGAGGCGTTTCTTCGGCGGAGGGGGCAGCATCTTCCCCAGCCGGTCGGAGCCCGGAGCCCTGGTCGAGCCCGGTGTGTACACCGTGGTGCTGCGCGTCGACGGGGAGGAGCACACGCAGCGCTTTACGTTGGATCGCACGGACACCGCGCCGGAGAACTGACCGGGTCGGACTGCCGCTCCCCGGGGTCTCCGGACCCCGGATTCCGTCGGGGTCGGGGTACAGTGTCGGCGCCGGGGCGGTAGGATCCGCCGCCGGCGCCGTCTTCAGCTCGTCTCGATCCCGGCCTCGGTGAGCACGTTCTGGAGCGTATCGCTTAGGGCGTTGTGCCGTTCGATGGTCGCACGGCACGAGGCTTCGGACGATCTGAGTCGCCGCTCGCGGCCTTCCCAGACCTGAACCGAGTCGTTGTACTCCTCGAAGACGCCGAGGTATTCCTCGTACAACGACTCGGGCACCTGACCCGAAGCCGTTTCGTAGTCGCTCACTTCGACGCGCAGAGAATCGATCGTGGTCCTGAGACTACGCAGCGCCGCCTCGCTGGTCTGGAGGGTGCCTCGACACCGGTCGGCCGTGAGGCGCGTCCTGTAAAGATCCTCCCGAAGGCGGTTGATCTCTTCCAGGGTCTGCTGACGTTCGACGATGCGCTGGATACCGACGATGACCAACCCCCCGAGTACGACGGCGAAGAGGGACAGGAGGACCGTCCGGACGACGGGACTCACGCCGTCGACCTCCGACCGTCCCGTCGCGGGCTCCGAAGCGGGAAGGAGCGCACGCTCACGGCTGCCCTTCCCCCACCGTGAAGGAGAACATCATCCCCGCGTGGAGGTGTTCGGCGATGTGGCAGTGAATCATCCACTCGCCGGGGTTCGACATCTCGACGAGGAGGTCCATCTCCGATCCCACGGGCACGATCGCCGTGTCTTTCCAGACCAGATTCTCGCTTTCGACCCCGTCCATGGAGAGGACCAGGAAACGCTGGCCGTGGACGTGGATGGGGTGGTTCATCGGGTGAAAGGAGTCGGGTGTGTTGAAGACGCGGATCTTCACCACATCGCCGACGTCGAAGCTCCATTGGATCTCCTCGTTCTCGGCACCCGTCCTCCGGTCCTTCAGGATCCACGTCACCTGTTCGCCGGTGGAAAGCCAGTTCATCATGGGCATGGCGTCGTTCCACTCCATGGGAGGCACATACAGTGTGTCGGCCTCCATGGAGAGGATGATGGACTGGTGGAGGTTCCGGACGCGGACGGTGGTCTCGAGCTCGTAGTCGGGCACCGCGCCGAAGTGGGGCCGGAACGACTCGATGTCGGCCACCACCTCGTCATGCTCACGGAGGGTGTCGAAGGCCTGGGACACCGACGCCTCGGCGGACTCCTCGCTCACCGAGACCATGGACAGGGTGTCGACGTGGGGATAGAACTCACCCCGGAAGTGGTTGATGGCCTGAATGGTGTTGGCGATGGCCACCTCGCCTGCTTCATCGAAGCGGACATCGACGACGTACCGTTCCGCCGGAGCGATGACCACCGAGTTCACCCACTGCTCGCGTTGGAAACGGCTCACGTCGGAGGCGACGATCTTCACCTTCGCCCCGCCGAAGGTCACGTTGAACGTCCGTGAGTTGGCCACGTTGGTCAGATAGAAGCGGACGACCTCTCCCTGCTGGGCCGATAGGCGGTAGTCGGTCTCACCGTTGACCATCATGACGTTGCCGAATCGCCCCATGAGGGCGTGGGTCGGCGCGCTGTCACCCCATGGCAGGGCGCCCTGGTCGTCCATGAGGATGTCGTCGAGGACGAAGACCTCTTCGCGGTGGGCCGGCCCGTAGTAGTCGGGATCCGGTGACGTGACGAGGAGGTTTCCGAAGAGCCCCAGATCCTGCTGGACGTCCTCGCGCACGTGTGGGTGATACCAGTACATGCCGGCGTCGGGGACGTGCACCTCGTAGGTGAAGCTCTCGCCTTGTTCGATGGCTTCCTGGGTCACCCCCGGCACGCCGTCGTACCGGTTGTCCAGCCGCACGCCGTGCCAGTGGATGGTGGTGGGCATCTGGATCTCGTTGGTCACCCGGACCACGATCGTCGCGTCCTTCGGCGCCTGGAGGAGAGGCCCCGGGTACTGCTCGTTGTAGCCGAACATGACCATCTCGTGGCCGTCGATGGTGCGTCGAACCATGGAGACGGAGATGTCGAGGGTATCGCCGTCGGTCATGGGCACCATCTCCGAGGGGCGGGCCTCGGGAAGCATGCCAGGGTCCATACCCATGCCTGGCAGGAACGGACCGACCACGGGCACGGCGCCGGCGAGGCCGGGGAGCATGGGCATGTTCATGTCCATGGGGACCATGCGCCACCCACCTTCCATGGCCATGCCGTGCATCTCGTGCTGCGCGAGGGCGGCGCTGGGGGCGCACACCAACACGCCGACCATCGCAAGCGCTCCCCAGCGTCGTCGATCCTTCACAAAGTCAGCCCTCTTCGTCGCGTCAACGGCAAGCGGTGGACCGCCCCATCGTCCCGGCGTTGCGGCCTGAGCGACCGCATCGCATGAGGTGGCACCGCTCCGAAGCTCGTGGGCTCGGCTGAGGTGAGCAAGACGGCGAGGACCCAACTTCGCGCTCGATGGCGAGTCCTCGTCCTACGGGCTGACATCGACGACTTGAAGGAGGTCAACGACGAGCACGGGCACGCGGCCGGTGATCAGGTCCTACGGGCGGTAGCAGACTGCTTGCGGACGTCGCTGCGGCCGTCGTCGGGCAAGGACACCGTGACGATGGAGGAAGTGCCGGCGTAGAATGGTCGGCCCTACTCTTCCGAACCTCGGGTGCTCGAAGCTGTCAGGCTTCAGTTGCCGTAGCCGTACGCCGCGCAGTTCTCCTGCTGCAGCGCTCCGTGCCCGACCATCGTGTGCATCATGCCGCTCCGCGACATTCCTCTGAAGGCCACCGGCCCGCTCCACATGGCTGCGTCGGGGTCATCCTCCGCTTCCCACGTGACCACCACCAGGAACTTGTTCCAGCGGACCTGGCCCGACGCGCGCAGGTTCTCGTCGAGGGTGCCGATCCTCTCCACCTGATCGATCTCCGGCGTGGTGACCCAGGCGACGAGGTGGCCGCGAGGGGGAGCTTTCATCCGGTCGAGGGAGACGTGCACATCGTAGACGTAGCTGCCGTCGGGGCCGAGGGTGACGGCGAACGGTGAGCTGCCCGACACCCGAAGCTCGGCTCGAGCCTCCGCCAGCCCGCTGCCGGGAACGTTCCGGGTCGTGAAGAGCTCGAAGGCGTAGTACTCCGGACCGGCCGTGGCGCACACCTTCATGGCCGCCGGGGCTTCAGTCGCCGGCCACACGCCCATGGGGGCGCCGAGAAGGGCTGCGAGCAGTACTATCGTGTACATGATTGAGCCTAGTCGTGTACCGAGATCGCGACAAGGCGTCTGAGCGGACTGGAGGTGGTGATGATGCGAAAGATCGGGGCGATCGTGGTGGGATTGCTGGTGTTGGGGCTGGTGGTCATGGGTCTCCAACAGATCGCAGCCTCCATGCATCCCATCCCCGAGGGGCTGGACCCCTTCGATCCGGACCAGGCCGATGCCTTCCGGGAGCATATGGCCGCCATGCCTGCCGGGGCCTGGGCCATGGCCTTCGCCTCGGAACTCGCCGGCGCATTCGCGGGCGCGTTCGTGGCGGGCAAGATCGCCCGCGATGGGGCCCGGTGGGTTTGCGGGATCATTGTCGGGGCCGCGCTCCTGGGGAGCGCCGCGAACTGGATGGCGTTCGAGCACCCGATGTGGTTCATGGCCGGACAGCTGATCGGGTACCCGCTGGTCCTCATGGGCGCGTGGGCTCTGGTGGGTCGAGGGGGCGAGTTCGACGCCACGGGTTGAGCGAGCGGCGGCTCGATCGCTCGGGTGCCGTTGCCGGGCGACGCTCAGGCGTCTACCATCGTCGGGCCATGCAGCATCGCCCCCCCGTTCTCGTCCCGCTCGCACTGGCCGGCGCCTTGTTGGTGTCCGGCTGTGTCGTCGCGGACTCCCCGACCGCTGCCAGCGACGCCCTGCCCAGGGCGTCGGTCCTGATCCCAGGGGGTGAGACGCTCCTATCGGCGGTGGCGCTGCCCATCAATCGCATCAGGGCTGTGGCGACCCGACCCGATGACGGAGCCGTCCTGGACAACGCCGTCTTCGATGTGGATCCGACGGCTTCTGAATGGGAGATCGACGTCGCGGTCCCTCCGTCCGCGGGGCTGGAGATTTGGGTGACCGTTGAGCTCATCCACCTCGCCGAAGACGGATCGGAGACTGTCGAGTTCAGCGGCCGCATCCTCGTCTCCCTCGGGGACGGGGAGCCGATGGTCCCGGAGCTGACGCTGGTTCGCGGCCCTCTCGCCAACCTGCTCGTTACGTCCATCGTCATTTCGTCCCCTCCCGGGACGTTGCTCATTGGTGGAACGGCTTCACTTGCCGCTGCCGTCGTCTCCAACGGCGGGGCGACTCCGACCGTCTATTGGGAGGGCCTGGACGTATCCGTTCTCACCGTGGACGACGACGGTGTCGTCATAGCCGTCGGCGCCGGGTCGGGACGGGTGGTGGCCACGGCCGGGACGCACTCGGACACCGCCACCATCGTCGTGCAGCCGCCGGACTCTGATCCGCCCGTCATCCTGGCCCAGTCGCCTGCTCCCGGTGACACGAACGTCTTCCTGGGCGTCAATGTCGTGGCGGAGTTCGATGAGGACATCGAGCCGACTTCGGTGACGGGCTCCAGCTTCACTCTCGTCGACAGCCTCGGTGCCGGGGTGCCGGCCACCCTTTCGGTGTCAGGTGCCGCCGTAACCTTGGCCCCCAGCGCTCCTCTCGACTCCCTTCACCGCTACACCGCAATGCTCGGGGGCTCCGTGGCGGACCTGGCCGGCAATCCCATCGGAGATCCGGTGACCTGGAGCTTCACCACCGGCGTCGGCGCGGTCCTCCTGGGCTCCTTCAACGCCAATCTCGGGACGCTGGTGTCCATCGCCTTCGATGGGGCCAGCCGGACGCTCTACCTTCATCCCGATTTCGACCCGACCATCTACGAGTACACGACGGCAGGGGTCGCCACCGGCGACACCATCCTCCGACCGGGCGTCAGCTCCAACGATATCGACCTCGACATGGCGGACGTCGCCACCTCCCTCGCCGGGACGCCCGTGCCGGCGAACAGCATGCTCGCGCACAATGGAGAGGTGACGCCGGGCATGCTCTACGCCCTGAATACCCAGGATGGCAGCGTCATCGATTCCATCCCCATGCCGGTGGGAGGAAACCCCGTGGGTGGCGCCTACCACCCGGGCCGCGGCACCTTCTTCAGCCTCGCGTGGAACACCGACATCATCACCGAGGTCGACATGGACACGGGGCTCGAGATCGCCAGCTTCACGGCATTGCCCGCTGGAGCCCCGGCCTTCGACGTGTTCTACGGCGATATCGAAGTCGACCCGGTCTCGGGAGACCTGCTCATCGTCAGCAGTTCACAGAACGTTGTCCGGACGCTCCGGCCCGACGGGACGTTCGTGTCGGATGTCGACGTGAGCCATCTGGGAGTCACCGGGATGTCGGGCATCGCGTGGGACCCCCAGACGGAGACAGCCTGGATCTCGTCGACGACAGGCTTCGTGTTCCAGGTCGGGCGGGTCCACTGACCCCGTCTCGTCGGTTGTCTGCACCGCGTCGCGGCTTCGTCCTGGCGGCTCTCATCGCTCCGTTCGTGGTTCCCGTGGTCGTCTTTCTCACGATTGCCGTGGTCGAAGGAATGGGTCCGGGCGCCGCCTTACGGGCGGCAGCGGAGCAGGCCACGGGTGGGCGTCCGAGCCTCGTGGCCGCCGGAGTCCTCTTCCTCTTGCCCGTCCTCCTCCTTCTTCTGGGACTGCGCCTCGGTCGACGGTTCGATTCTGACGGCGAACAGCTTCCCGCACTCGGGTGGGCGGGGCTTGCCGCGGTCCTCGCAGTCCAGGTGTGGGCCAACGCGTCGTTCTGGCGCCTCTATCTGCCCGACCGGACCAGCCCCGGCTTTCCCCATGGGCTGGAGCTGGTCATCGCTCCGCTCTTCTTCGCCCCTGCCGTGGTAGCTGTCACTGCCGTGGTCGGCTTCCTCATGCTGCGGACGGGCAAGTGAGGCCGGCATTGGTCCTCCTCGGAGCGGTCTGCCTGGCCCCGGGTGCGGCGGGACCGCCATCCGCGCTGGCGGCTCAGTCCACTGCGGCGGAGCGCGTCGCCTCGTGCCGATGTCCCGAGCGATCGCTGGCCGATTACTACGCGGCCGCGGATGAGGTGCTCCTCATGCGCGTCGACGCCCTGGAGGATGCTGACGGGTCCGCGCGGATCTTGAGGGGCGTCGTGATGGAGGCCCCCTGGAAGCTGGCGCTCGGTCGTGTGGCCGGCGTCGGTGCCCCTGTCGCGTACCGTACGGCTGCCTCTTCCGCGGCGTGCGGCGTGAGCGCTGAACGGTCGGACGTCCTCGCGATCTTCGCGTCCGGAGAGAGCGCTGCGGACGGCCTCCTGGCGGTGGACACCTGCTCGGGGACCCGCGTCTACCGCGCCGCCGGGACCGGGGAAGTGCGTGGCTTCCAGGACGTTCCTCCCCGGTTCGTGGTGAGCCAGCTCGATGCGCTCAGCGGGATGGATGCCCTGTCCGAAACGGTGACCGCGGTGGACGGGTCGATGGATGCCCTGGTGGGTTTGTTGGACCTCGAGGCGCTGGCGCACGGGGGCAACGTGCCTGTTCATGACGAACCCCTGGTGGACGCCCCTGTCGTCGCCATGGTGGAGGACTACGCTCAGGTGGAGTCTCGAGAGGTGGGGTACGAGGTCCCGGCGGCGATGGTCTTCCAGCGCAGGGAGGGGTGGTCGAAGGTGCGACTCACGACCGGAGAGCCCGGTTGGGTCCCCCCGGAGTCGGCGGGGACCTGGTTCCCCTACGCCGAGCTCCCGGTCCGCAGGCTCGCGTACCTGACCGGGGCGTGGTCTGGACACGTGTGGCCGGATGCCGGCGCCGGTATACCCCGCCGGAGTGCCCGGCGAAGTACCGAGTTCGACCAGGTGTCGGTCGAGGTGCACGAAGTGCGACTCCTCGGCGGCGTGCCCTGGTTCCGCGTGGACGTCCTCGCGGAGAGCCCCTGCGAGGGTGGAGAGCGACGCGTCAGGCTCTCGGGTTGGGTGCCTGGATACGGGGCCGAGGGTGATCCCACCGTGTGGTACTACTCCCGGGGGTGCTGACCTCGCTCGCGGTGGCTGCTTGACCTCAACTGATATAGGGGTCTTCGGCCGAGGGCACGGGTTCCCAGAGTTCGATCTTCCAGCCGTTCGGGTCGAGGATCCAGGCGAACTTCCCGTTGGGGTACTCCTCCAACTCGCCGACGATCTCGACCCCTTCCGACCGCAACGACGCCAGGAGCCCCTCGAGGTCCGCGACCCGGAAGTTGAGCATGACGGGTGCCTCGCTCGGCGCGAAGTAGTCGGTGGTGCCCGGGAAGACGCCCCAAACCGTGTAGCCCAACTCCGACGGATCGCTCTCCTCCAGCCATCGGAAGACGAACGTCCCCTCGGCTACACCCACACCGAGGTGCGTGTGATACCACTCCCGTAGAGCGGGGGCGTCGTCGGTTTTCACGAAGATCCCGCCTACGCCCGTGACTTTGGACGCCCGGGGGGTGCCCGCGGGGGGCGCCCCAGTGGACGGAGTCTCTTCCGGAGCGGAAGCGCCGGCCACCCCCAGCATCATCCCGAGGCCCAGGGCGACCACCCCCACGGCCCCGTGCGAGATCAATGGCTTCATTCGGTCACCGAGAGAGGGAGTCGAGATAACGGCGCGTTTGGCTCACGCCCGCACCGGATGCGAGAGACCTGGGGCGACGCGTGGTTGCGGAGACCACACTACCGCCCCGGGCGACGCCCCGCATCGCCCGGGAGATCTTCGGGGTGGGGCGACCCGAACCCACCCTGTCCGACCAGGGCGAGGAAGCACAGGTCCTCATTGTCGATCAGCGATCAGCGACGGCGATGATATGGGTTCCCATGTCCAGTGCCCCCGAGGCCAGGGTCGCTTCCTCTTCCAGGGCCAGGACTGTCGTGAAGGCCTCCTCGTCCTCGAGGATCTCGCTCCACCTGGTGCACAAGGCGTTCGAGGCACCCATGAAGCTCACCGTGAGGCCGGATCCCGTGAGGAGGGCTTCGAGTTCGTCGGCGGTGAACATGTGACAGAAGTGGCCTCCTTCGATGCTACTCGGTGCGGTTGCCGGGGTGACGTCACCCGTCCGAACCACCGCTTCGATTTCCCGGGCGTCAAGCTTTTGGACGCCGCCGAGAAAAGCGTGGATGGTGCCCCATAGGGACATGACGCTGAGGAGAATCCTGCCGTCGGTTGTCAGCACGTCGAGACATTGATCCAGGGCCTGCTGCCGTCGATCGAGCACGTAACTGAATGGCCCACCGAACGCGACCACGGCATCGTAGCTCTGGCTCTCCAACGAGCTCAGGTCGACGACGTCGGCCAGGATCCAGTCGTCGATGGCATCGTCGTATCCCTCGGCGCGCGCCCGCTCTTCGTTGAGCCTCAGTTGCGTGGGCGATACGTCGACGACGGTGATCTGACAGTCGAGCCCCGCCATGATCTCGGTGAAGCGCCCGGGCCCCGCGCCCACCTCGAGGACCCGGGACCCGGGGTCCAGGTAGGTACGGAGGCACCGCATGTGGAGCGCCAGCTTCATGCGTTGTTCGGGAGACGTATCGTGGCGCTCGTATTCGGCTGGGCCGAAGGCGTCGAAATACCGGACCACGGCATCGGGGTCGTAGCTCATGGGTCGAGGCCGTGGCCTCCCCTTGGGTCCTTCGCTACGACATTGCCGTGGCAGCCTGGCATTCCCGACACGCCCTCGAGGAGGATTCCGATGAGCGCTTCGCGCTGCCCCTCTGCGGCTGTGACCTTGCCGATGAGTCCGTACATCTCTACCCGTGAGTAGAAGGGAACGAAGGGTTGGGGCCCGACGGTAGCCCGCGAGACCGGGGGCCACCAGTATCCTGCAGCGGAGGCGAGCCGACATGACCTCGAGGCCCGACGTGGCAGGCGGTGTGCAGCCCCGGCTCGTCTGGGCCATGCTCGGGGCCTTCGCCTGCATCTTCCTGGCCGGCTTCTTCGAACGTCCGCCGAATCTGTTCTTGCTTCCCCTGGGGGCGTACGTGTGCGGAGCCGTCGTCGTGATCTACGGGACCCTCGGAGGACCGGACGGAGCCGCGAGCACGTTGGCCGTCATCATCGGGGCGGCCTCGCTGGTGTTCTCCGCCGGACTCCTCTACGGGGCGGGCGGCATCTGGTGGGGGTACGAAGTCATCGACGTGTTGTACGTGAGCATCGTGATCGCTGCCGCCATCGCCTATCTGGTCAGTTCCGTCGCTTGGCTGAGGGTCCGTGCCGCCGGAGCGCCTCGTCGGCGCCGCAACCCCGGTTGAACGCCACCTCGGATGCTTTCGCCTGGCAGAATGCCCTGGTCATGGTTGCGTTCTTCTTCGTCATCCTGGTCGTCCCATGGCTCCTCGTCCGTGATGCGGCAAGGGCGAGCCACGGGGCGGAAGCATCGGATCCGAGCCGGCTGTTCGCTTCGGACCGGGAGAAGCGCCTCTGGGCTTGGACCGGCGCCGTCGTCCTCGCCATCTACCTCACGCTGTCCCCGGCGCAACGCCTCGCCGCCGCCCTCCGCGAGCGCGGAATGCTGGGCCCGACCACCTGGGCCGTCTTCGGGATCCTCGCAGCGGTCGTCGTCTATCGGTGGGCGAAGACCCGGCCGGGTACGCTGGAGGTGGGCGCCGGCCTCGGGGTGGCGGCGGTGTATGTCACCACCCTGATCCGGCTGCCCGTACCGGAGGCTCGCTCGCACCTGTTCGAGTACGGTCTCGTCGGAATGCTCGTCTACCAGGCACTGCTGGAACGCAAGGAGAGCGGGCGCCGAGTTCCGGCACCCGCTCTCTTCGCCATCGCCGCGACGTCGACCCTGGGTCTGATCGACGAGAATATCCAGAGGTTTCTACCCACGCGGACCTACGACGACCGTGACGTCGCCTTCAACGCCCTCGCCGCCACGATGGCCGTAAGCGCAGTCGCCCTCGTTCGGTGGGCCCGACGCCGTCGGAGCGCCTGAACCCGATTCGTGGACTCCCCTTGAAGGCCGAGCCGGCCCGGAGACACATCGCGAGGGCGGAGTAGGCCTGGGTCAGCGATCCGAGATCGGCCTCGTGACGACCGGCCCGTCCCAGTTCTGCGCCGACGAGATGTTGGGCACACCCCAATGCTCGCCGTTCCAGCCCTGGAAGCCGTCCATCTTGAAGGTCCAGAATCCCGTCGACATGTCGCTGATGACGATGAGGCCGTCCTCGTTGCGGACATCGACCCCGAAGGCGCCGTTGAACATGGCCGACCGCACCGGGTTGGGCGGTCCGATATAGGTGTCGTAGTAGCCCACCGTCACCGGGTTGAGGGGGTCCTGGAGATTGAAGATCTGCAAACCGTCGAGGTAGCCGGAGACGAAGACGTAGGGCCAGCGCACTTCGTGGTTGTGGACCAGGTTCTTCCAGTTCGCCGTGAACGCCGAGATGGGCGAGCGGATATTCGTCTGCTGGCCTTCGAGGGCCGGCTGTAGGTCGAAGATGCGCAGCGGCGCGTACTGGTACTCGGTCTCCGCGATGACGTAGCGGCCGTCGGGGCTCGGCGTGAACGTGTGGCCGTAACTTACGCCGCTCACGCCTGTGAGGGTGATGCGGAGCTCGGGGTTCACCACGTCCGAGACATCGTAGATGAAGTAGCCACCGGTGCCGCCGCCGTAGAAGCGATCCTCACCCGTGTCCGGGTGGTACCCGACGTAGAAGTCGTGGTAGCCGCGGTTCGCGCCCTGGCCGAGGGGCGTCTCGGGGACGGGGACCATGCCGACGCGAGCGTCGTCCAGATCACCTTCGACGATCATGCCGAGATCGTAGACCAGGGCTCCAGGCGCGCGGGCCGTCGTGAAGAGATACACCCGATCGTTCGAGTGCTTGTAGATGAAGATGTTGTGGAAGCCGCCGGGCATCTCGGGCTCGCGGATCCGGGCGACCTCCCGAACCGTGGACGGATCCGGCAGGCCCGTGACGTCGAGGATCACCGCACCCAGGTCCGTGTTGGGGCCACCCTGCCCGAACTGCAGCGATTGCACCAGATAGTAGCGGTCGTTCCACTTGAAGTGCTTCACGTCCATCCCGCCGGTCCGCTGGTGCAGATCCTGGTTCTCGATGCGCCACTCGTAGAGCAACTCGGGGTTCTCGGGGTCGGCGATGCTGATGATGTCCGTGCCCTTGGGGCCCTCGAAGCCGTAGACCATCCGTGCGACGTATGCGAAGGGACGGTCCAGCTCCTGCTCGACGTCCATGTCGGCGACGGACAGCCGAGGTCCGAGGGGAAGGTGCCCGAGCACCTCGATGTTGTCGCTGCCCCGCTTGAGGGGCGTCCAGGGAACGTCCTGGGCGGCGAGGGGCGTGGTGGTCACCGCGAGAAGGGCGGCGGCGGAAAGGGCACGGATCATCTTCATCTTCGACCTCGGTGGGAACATGCGTCGCTCCCGTCGGGGGAGCCTGTCGTGCAGAGCGCGAAAAGTGGGCCAGTAGCCGCGATGCGGCAACCGATGGCTTCGTGTCCATGTCGGGCCGTCTCGGGTCCTTTTATCTTCGAAGTCCCCCCAGGACGGCTCCGAATTTGCAGCAGGTCCTGGGTGATTTGTCGAACCCTCGGTCCAGGACCCGATCGTTGAGTGGAGTATTGATGGCGATTTCGTCGCTCGCGGCGCCGCTCCAGAGCATGGAGACCGGCTTTGCCGTCGGCGACTTCTGGAGTCTGACGCAGCAAGCCGGCCCCCTTCGTTGGCCGATCTTCTTCGTGCTGGCGTTCGGCCTCGTCCAGGTCTTCGCCAAGCTCTATGAGTTGCTCCGTGACCGGCGTGTCTCGGCTGGCTTGCGGTCCGTCGAGTACGACAACATGTCCCTCGACGAGATCGCCGAGCTCGTGTCGCGCCAGGACGCGAGCATGCTCGCCTCTCTCCAGGCGACGATGATCAACGTCTTCCAGACCCGGCCGGCGGAAGGGCTGCTCCACGACGAAATCACCAACTTCGTCCAGTTCCAGCAGGACCAATTCGACGTCTTCCGTCGGAGGATGGAGTTCCTTTCCGACACCGCCGGCGCCTTGGGCCTCATGGGTACGGTGTGGGGGATGTTCACCGTGTTCTTCCAGGGAACCGCCGAGCAGGATGTCATCCTCCGCGGCATGGGGATCGCGCTCATCACCACGCTTCTCGGTCTGGTCGTGAGCATCATCTTGAACTTCAGCTCCACCGAGCTGTCCACCTTCTTCAACAAGCGCCTGGAGCGCGTCTCCACGAAGTCCGACGAGCTGCGCTTCCGTCTCATGGAGCTGGCTCCGCAACCGGTGGCCATGGCTGCGCCTGTGGCTGCGCCGTCCGGATCGGAGGTCGCGCCTGTGGAGGCAGAGTCTCCGCGAAGGGTGACGCCGGGAAGCAACGGCGGACCTTCGGTGTCCCAAAGCCCCAAGTGGCGCTACGTCGAGTTCGAGGGGAAGGGACATGTCGCGAGAGCGGGCGAGCCCATCGAGCTCGCCGTGGTCGTGCGCAACGGAAGCGACGCCCCCGCTCCCGGCGTCCCGGTGTTTGTCAAGATCGCCAGCGGGGACGCGGCCCTCGAGTCAGGCGGGCGGGCCCTCCGTGAGAGCTCGGACGCGTCGGGGCGGGTGGGCTTCGTGTGCCGCGCTCCCGAGCGGGTGGGCTCTTTCATTCTCGAAGCCAACCTTCCCGACCAGCCCGGTTCGCCGACGCTGCTTCAGGTGCCGGTGCGCCCGGGGGCGGCCCAACGGGTCCAGAAGGAAGGAAACAACCAGGCCGCCATCGCAGGCTCCCGCCTCCCCCAGCCTCTGGGCGTCCGTGTCCACGACCGTTTCGGTAATCCGGTGCCGGGACTCGAGATATCGTTCTCCGTGAAGCAAGGAGACGGTAAGCTCGGCGTGGGACTCACCGAGAAGAGCGTGACCACCGACGGATCGGGTCTCGCGGCGACGCCGTTCATCGTTTCGAGCGTGGCTGGCCAGAACGTCGTCGCGGCCGCCATCGAAGGCGCCAAGAGCGCCGTCGAATTCGTAGCCTTCGCCACGGAGGCCTAGAACGGCGATGCAGAAGTCCGGCTTCGTGGTGCGATTCGTTGACGTGGTGCTGATCCTGCTCTTCGGGTTCATCAGCATCTCCAGCGTCCGCGCCACGGAGATCGACCTGGCGGAAAGCACCGAGATCCCGGCACCGATCCCCGACTCGGACGACGTCGTTTTCGTCGGTATTCGGCCGGACGGCACGTATCTCGTCGACGACGAGCGGCAGGCCCTTCGCGGCGCTCGCCAGCTCTTCGACTTCCTCTCCGACGAGGCAGCACGCCTCGGACAGCGGCCGGTGACCGTCCGCATCCGCGCGAGCCACGACACGCCTATGCGCTACCTCGTCGACGCGGCTCGCGTCACGGACCAACTGGGGCTCCCCAAGGCCCTGGAAGTCCGCATGGCGGGTGGAGGCTGATTCGTGGCGACGCGGGGCTTCCTCATCCGTTTCATCGACATCGGGCTCATCGTCCTGTTCGGGTTCCTCATGATCAGCGACATCGAGGCCTCGTCGCGTGTGGACCTGGGCGGTGCCACCGAAGCAGCGGAGGAGCCGACCGAGACTCCTGAGGACCAGGGATTCGTGCTGGTCGAGATCGCTGCGGACGGATCGTTCATCGTGAGTGAGGCGACAGGGACTCGGGAGACACCAACCGACTCGGTGACTGGAGCGCAGCCGGACACCGCGTCCGGCTCCTCCGCGGATGAGGAGCCTGAGCAGGCGACGCCGTCCGCCCCGGTTCGGGTGCGGACCGTCGAGGCACTGGAGGGTGCGGTCGCCATCCTCGTCGACGCCCATCGGTCGGCGGGACGGGAGACGGTGGTGCTCATCGAGCCCCACCCGGCTTCGGCGGTCCAGCGCACCGTCGACGCCATGGACGTGAGTGATCGGCTGGGCCTGACCAAGAGTCTCCGGATGGATATCGAGGTGGTACGTGGCGGTGCCGGCAACGAGGGCGACGGGGGAGGGACGCCGTGATCAAGCCGAAGCCGAAACCGTCTCCTCTCGGTTCACGCGCTACCGCCACCGTGATGACCGCTGCCCTCCTTCTGGGAATGTGGGTGGGCCTACAGGAACTGGCGGTGCCTGCGTTCGCTTCGGGGAGAGACGTCATCCGCGAGTTGGATCCACTCCTCTTCGAGCGATACGCGTCCCCGCCTCCTCCAGAGGAGACGCCACCCGAGGAGACCGAGGCGCCCGAGCCTGAGACCCCCGCGGAGGTCGTGTCCTTCGACCAGGAGGTGGGAGCCGCGATGGAGGAGCTCGAGCGGCTCTTCGCAACGGACGACGTCACTCCTCCCGTAGTCGACCGCCCAGCCGGCGAGGGCGGGGCATTGGCCCCTGGCATCGAAGAGGACATTCCCGACGATCGTTTCGAAGCCCTTTTCGGCGGCGGCGCCGACCTCGCCGTGCCAGGGGCAGCGGCTCGTCGCCCGGGACGTGGGCCCGGCCAGGGCGCTGGCGTCGGGCTCGGGATCACCGAGCGCGTGGAGACCCCGGCGGACACCGCGCCGTCGAGCGCCGACGCCACGGAGGTGCCGTCGACCCTCGAAGCCATGACCGAGACCCGTCGGGCGGCCACCGTGGAGAGTGAGGTCGTCATCGGCGACTTCGACGCCGAGAGCTTCGACGGGTCCGCCGCCGATCGGTTGGCGTCGTGGATGCGGGACCACGCGGCGCCCCTGCCCGTGGGCGTCAGGGCCCACGTGAACTTCCAGCCCTCCTTCCTGACCTCGGCCGTTCCCATCAGCGCCGAGGGTCGGGAGTGGGAGCTCTACCTCATGTTCAACGAGAGCCTCCGCGAGATCCATATCGTTCTGGTGGAGGGCGACCGGTCCATCTACATGATCGATCGCGGATTCCAGGAGGAGAGCCGTTCCCTCAGAGAGGGAACCGTACGACGTCTCGATGGTCAGATCGTGGCAGTCGACTCTCGTTCGGTCTCGGCGTCGGGAGCGCGCGCCCAAGACTTCTACAACGTGTTTCTTTCCTGGTGGGAATCGGTGAACGACGATGCTGGACGCCCGTAGACTCGCCCTGATCGCCGGTCTCTCCTTCTGGGTGGCGGCGTGTGGTTCCGGACCGGCGCCGGCGCCGACGCCCGTTCCTGCGGGTCCCACCGTGGTGCCTGCCGGCGTCGACTCGACGGTGGCGGCCCAAGCCGACTCGCTGGCCGATGCATCCTTCGTGGAACCGGCTGAAGCCGAGGCGTCGGAGGCCCTGCGCGAAGAAAGCCAACTCATCGTCGAACGCACGGATTCGCTCTGGCTTGCCATGGCGGCCGCACTCGACACGGGTCGGGTCGTATCCGCGGAAGACTCGGTCGCGGCCCGGGCGGCGGGTACGGCGGGAGGCGCCGCGCTGGTGGAGCTCGACGAGCTCATACGCACTTCAGACGTGGACGTGGAGAGCCTGGCGCTGAGGACGGAGATCCTCCTGGACAGCGCTCAGACGGCCCTGGAGCGGGCGTTCCAACTCAACCCCTTCGATTCCCGCAATCGGGTATGGCTCGCCCAGGTCTACGGACTTCAGGCGCGCCGCCTGGGGCAGACGGAGGCATACGACCGAGCCATCGACGAACTCGAGAAGCTCGCCCTCCTCACCCCCGATCAGCACACCGTCTTCGGCATGTTGGCCAACAACTACTTCTATGTTGAGAACTGGGACGCGGCGGCGGTGAACTACGCCAAGGCCGAGGAGGTGTACCGGGAGACGTACGACCTCGTGGTGGATGAGGCGCCGGTCCTCGATTCGGCTGTCGTGTACGCCTATGCCCAGGCCGAGGGCGACATGCACGTTCGCCGACTCGACGCGGCTCGGGGCGTGACGGCCTATACCCGCGCCCTCGCCTTCGCGCCCACGGCGGAAGACAGTCTGTACGTGCAGGGCGAGTTGGAGTGGATGGAGTGGGACGACGGAAACATCGCCAACGCATTTGCCCGCGACTCCCTTCTGGCCCTCGAGCAGGGAGGCGATCTCGAGGCGGCCCGACAGGGCTATGCCGGGCTCCTTCCGCGGCTGTCGAGTCGGAAGGCGGTCGACGAGACCGAGTGGCGGCTCGCCATCGTCGACTACAATCTGGGCAGTCAGGCCGCCGCCGCCGAACGCCTTCAGGCTCTCGTCGCTCGGACGCCGAAGGACCCGACGGGGAGCCCGGTCGACCCCGACTACGCGCGCTACTTCGACGACTACGGCACGCTTACCGTGAACATGGGCAGGTCTGCGCGCGTGGATGCTCGCGACAGTCGAACGGCGCTGAAGTACTTCACCCAGGCCACCGAACTGTCGTGGACGGGACAGGCCGTGGCTCACTACGAGGTGGCCCGCCTGGTCCAGGGGAACGTGGAAGCCGCGCTTCAGAGCGCGACCCAGGCTTTGGCCGGCGAGGAGGCCCTATCGACAGAACAGCGACTCGAGCTGTACCGCCTCCTGATGGAGCTCCACCGACGGACCGGGGACTTCGACGAGGCTCGCCGCTTCCGCGACGCGTACCGGGCGCTTCGGGGATAGTGACATGAGGTGCGACGGGGTCGCGACCGGGAGTTGGCTCCTCGCATCCGCCGCGTTGGGCATGGGACTGGCTCCTGTGCCTACCGCCGCTCAGGAGTCGGATGTCGATTTCAGTCAGGTCACCCGACCGGTGGTGGAGGTCGTGGACTCTACCACCATCGACTACCTCCTCTTCGAGCTCTTCATCGAGCCTCTCGCGCCGCCCGACAGGCTCCAGGTCATCGACGTGACTCAGAACGGCTTCGGGCCCGACGATGTGTTGGTGGCGTTCCCATCGGTCGAGGTCTTCGTCATCCCGGAGTTCATCCCCGATTCGGTCCAGACCATCATGAGTGGGTGGACGCCCGAGGTGGAGTACAGGATGGACTCGGGAAACATGTCCGCCGAGGCCCTGGGGTCCCTTATCGGGGGCGGAGCGCAGAATCGCGCGGAGGGAGCGATCCTGTACGACGTCGTTCAGGCTGTGGAGCGGAGTTACAGGGACATCCCCGTGGCGCTGATGTTCCAGCGCGACTCCGTGGGTTTCACCTTCCAACTCTGGGACTACAACCGCCCTGCAATGAACGAGACCGAGCGGGTGGACCTCCTGCCCGATTCGGCCGTGTCCGCGGTCCTTCAGATGCTGCGCGAAGTCGGTTATGTGCCGGGGGAGAACGTCGTGGGGACCGGGATCTCGCTGGAGTCACGGGGACAGGGGGTCGTGACGGTGGACCGCGCTCTCCAGGGCATGACCCGCCTACCCACGGAACGCATGCGACTCCTGGCGGCGCAGACGGTGCTTCTGGGCTCGTACGACCTGGATCGGTCCGGGGCGATCGATCGCGCCGTGGAAATCGACGCCCCGACGTGCGCCGTTTGGGAGGCGCTGAATGAGGGCTTTCCCGGCTTCCTCCGGCAGTTCGGGTTCGATGACTCCGGCGAGCCCTACGTGGGAGATGCCGTTCTGGACATCGGCGAGAACGTGCGCACACCGGCGTACCGGAGAGCCAGTGCTTGCCTCCGCGGCGAAGCCCCGCCCGACACCGACCCTCGGGACGTGGCCGAGCCCTCCTCACTCGGTGTGCTTCCTGAGTCCGTGGAGCGCTTCGTCAGGCTCGAGGCTGCGGGTGACATCCTCCGAAGGGCGGGACGCCTGGGTACTACATCGGAACAGTGGGCTGAAGAGGTCAGGGACATCCTCCAGCAGCGGTTCGACCGGGATCGCTCCGGCATTCTCGATCGGCCAGTGGAAATCCGAAGCATTCCGTGCGACGTCTGGCAGGCCATGGCGGCGACGCACCCGGAGTACGCCTACGGCCTCGGATTCCTGGCCGGGGACGTCTATCCGGGTGACCACCTCGGCGTGGGCCCGTCCCAGCGTCAGGAGATGCTCGCACGGTCCGGAGATTGTGTGCAGACGAACGGCCAGTTCGCCGGGGGCGACGTGCCCATCATCTCCGAGGGTCTGCGGGACTTCCTCGACGGCCTCACCGCCGCGCAGATCGCTCGAGCTGCCGCCACCGCCGAGCGGGGATCACTCCGCTGGGCGACCCTGGTCCAGGGCTCTCTCCTCGCACAGTATGACCTGGACGGTTCGGGAGCCCTCGATCAGACCGATGAGGTCACCGAGATCCCGTGCCCGGTCTGGCGCACCATAGAAGCCACGTATGGTGCGCCCCTGTCGGACCTCGGGTTCGGGTCTGACGGTCAATACTTCGGAGACCAGATCGGCATTACACGCGATCAACGCGCTCTGGCGACCGCCCGGCTTCGGGGCTGCCAGGGCGGCTGACCCCGTCTCATTCGGGAGGACGGCTGATCAGGCCCCCTTCGGTCTGTCGCGCAGCAGCGTGTAGTGCCCGAACATCCACGCCAGCACGAACATGAAGAGGGCGCCCACCGCGAGCAGCTGGAGGCGTCGGGTGCCCACGACTTCCGTGCTCGCCAGCATGCTTCCTTCGGTCATGCCGATGAGGAGGTGTCCGGACGCGCGTTGTCCTCCGGCCTCCAGTGGTTGGACGGCGAAGTGCTTCATCACACCGTCCACATCGACCCCGTCGAGCATGTAGGCGTTCTGCGTCTCACCCGTGGGTTGGGGGAAGCTCTCGGGTACGTAGGCGCCGATGGTGTCGGCTGCCGAAGCGCTCACACCGGCGGGCACGCGGATCATGACTTTCCCCCTGCGGTCGATAACCGTGAGCGACGCGCCCTCGGGTACATCGGTGCTGTAGATCCGGTTCGCCAACTCGTCCAGGTCCAGATAGGCGGCGAGGACGCCCCGGGTCTCGCCCGCGACTTCGACTGGGTGCGCCAATCCGACGATGGGTTTCGAGGTGAGTCGTCCGACCACGAACTCTCCAACGGTGAATTCGCCGCTCGCCATCGCGGCCCGGTGGTAGTAGCGGTCACCTACGAAGAGGCTCTGGTCGATGGCCAGAGACCCACACGTCACGAAACCATCAGGCTCGATGAGCTGGATGGCCGTGTAGTGGTTCATGTGGCCCATGATGGCCGACAGAGTGCGGTTGCACTGAGCGCTTGGAGCCCGGAACTCCGTCGTCTCCGACAGGGCGCCCAGGAGGGACTCGGTATCCTGGAGGATCTGCCGATAGTCCCGGCCGGCGCGATTCGCGAGTCGGAGCATCTCCGCCTCGTGGCTCTCGATGGCCGCTTCGTTCAGCGACCGGTCCGCGTGAACGAAGAGTGCGACGGTCGGGAGGAACGCGAGAAAGACCAGAATGAAGAGTCGGGTCTGATTCGACATGACACCTCCGATGCTCGAGGGCCGAGCGGTCCCCACCGAGCGTGGTCCGCTCGAGAGGCCACCGCCCATCACCCGGGCTGGATGTCATGTCAGCCGGGACCCAACCGCTGGCCCCTGTCGGCTGAGGGTACGCTCCGCGACAGGGTGGGGGCAAGTGGACCTCCCGGGCCGAGGCAGACCGCGAGCGCCCTCCCGGGACGTCAGGTCGACTTCTGGACGCGGAAGTTGAAGGTGCCGGTCGCCGACTCGAGACGGACCTCGATCCGCCATTGACCAGGGACGCCAACCGGGGTCGTCGTGTCGCTGTCGTCGGCGATGTCTTCCTGGTACATCACGGTGCCGTCGGCATCGAGGATGGTAAGGAAGGCCACCCCACCGGTGATTGCTTGGGAAACATCGATGGTGGCCTGAGTGCCCGTGTTCTCCCATGTGTAGGAGCGGGTGTCGTCGACCTCCACCAGATCGGAGACCTGGAACTGGAACTGGTCCAGCGCGTTGGTGACCTCCAACTCGTTCTCGGGTCCTATCAGGTTGCTGCCTCCGCAACCGGTCAGGAGTGCGACGGCCAGGAGCATAGCGCTCGATGAGGTGCTCTTCTGCATTGTCGTGGTCCAATCTCAGGGTGCCGGGCGCCCCTCTCGTCTCGAGCGCGCCTGCGGGCACGACGCGCACGGAACGTGCCAGAGCCTACACCGAAGCCGAGTCGGGGCAGAAGCCGCCCACGGCCCCCCTTGGTGGCGACTGACCCGGGCCTCCTCTGCTCGGGGTATTCGGGACGCACTGCACCAGAATGATGCAGCGGCCCCGATCTGAGGCGTACCCCGGAGAACCGATGGCCTAGCGCCGACCCTCCCACCACTCGTCCTTCAGGATCGTGACCGTCTCCTCGAAAGTTCGCCCGTCGACGCTGAGGACTACCCGATACGTTCCCGGAGGCGCGTCGCTCATCTCGTAGCGAATGCGCTCCTCCCGGGAGGCGCCGCCACCGAAGAAGCCTCCACCGCCACCCCCCGATCCCATCTGCTCGCGCATCCGCTCCTGCTCCGAGGCGCTTCGCGCGACACGCTTGGTAAGGTCCCACTGGACCTTGTGCAGGCCGGCGCCGCTCTCGGCTTCAAGCTCGGAGATCAGGAGCGCCCCCTGATAGACGTTCAGGCTGACGTCCGCAGCGTCGTCTCCCAGGTAATAGTAGAGCGACGCGCCCTCCTCCTCGCTCTCGCCGTCGAAGTTGGAGAAGGCGTAGTTGGTCCGGTCACTGGCGACCCATCGGATCTCCGGCTCCGGCACGAAGAGATGGACATCGGACGCCAACACCGCTGGCGTGAGTTCGGCGAAGGGCGCCAGGTCCACGATGTAGATGCCCCTGCCGTGGGTCGCCACCACGAGATCATCGTCCCTCTCGTGGATCTTCATGTCGTGCACCGGATTGGTGGGCATGTCGAGCTTGAGGCTCGTCCAACTCCCTCCTCCGTTGTTCGAGACCCAGACCTGGAACTCGGTGCCGACGAAGAGGAGGTCGGGATTCTCGTGGTGCTCACGCACGACGTTGATGGGACCCGGCGGAAGGTTGGACGCAATGGACGTCCACGTCTCTCCGAAGTCCATCGTCTTGTAGACGAAGGGTCGGAAGTCGTCGCGACGGTACCCGGTGTAGGAAACGTATGCAGTCCCAGGATCGTGATGCGACGCCTCCACCCGGCTCACCCAGTACTGGGGGTTGTTGGGAATGTTGTCGTTCAGCAGCGTCCAGTTCTCCCCGCCGTCTCGGCTCACCTGGACGTTACCGTCGTCGGTGCCGACCCACAGGAGTCCGGGCGTCAGTGGGGATTCGTCGATGGCGGTGATGGTGGCGTACTGGATGTTTCCGTCGCCCCCGCGGCCGGTGGTGAGCGTCGCCGGGTCGGCCTTGGTGAGGTCGGGGCTGATGACCTCCCAGCTCTCTCCGCGGAACTCCGACCGAAGGAGCTTGTTGCCCGCGTGATAGATGACGTCGCAATCATGGGGCGAAACCAAAATGGGCGCGTTCCAGTTCCAGCGCATCTCGTCGTCCTGGTGCCGGATGCCCCGCACCTCACCAGTCCACAGGTCGGTCCGTCGGATGGGTCCGAACTGGGACTCGTTGTACAGGTAACGGTTCTCGCACCAGTCGAACTCGTTGTACATCCCGTCGCCGCCGCCGACCCGCTCCCACGCCTCGAAGCGGACGGGGCCGCCGGCAGGGTTGGTGTGGTACGTCATGTGCGAGCCGTTGTCCTGCAGGCCACCGGCGACCCGATAGGGATACGACTGGTCGACACCCACGGCGTAGAACTGGGCCAGCGACTGGAAGTCGGGGTGGTACCAGTTCTCACCGCCGTCGTAGCTGACGCCCATCCCGTGATCGTATCCCAGGATGATGTGCTCGGAGTCGTCCGGGTTGATCCATAGGGCGTGGTCGTCGCCGCCGAAGCCGTACGGCCTCCGCTCCCACGTCTCGCCGCCGTCGTACGTGCCCCAGGACGCTGCGGACAGCACGTGGACGATGTCGGGATCGTTGGGGTCGATGATGATCTGGCCGTAGTAGTAGGCCGGGGCGCCACCGATGGACTGATCGTCGGGGCTGACCTTCGTCCAGGTGAGGCCGGCGTCGTCGGAGCGATAGACCTCGCCGCCGATCATCCCCCGGCTCGATTCGTGGTTCAGGAGCTCCTGCCGACGCTCCTCTTCGGACATCCCCTCCTTGTTCGCGTTCTCGATGGTCACGTAGAGGATGCTCGGGTCGCGCTCGTACACGTCGACGCCGATGCGGCCCAGCATGCCCTCCGGGAGGCCCTGGCCGATCTGGATCCAATTCGCACCACCGTCCGTCGTCTTCCACAGGCGGCTTCCGGGCCCGCCCAGGTCGAAGGTGAAGGGCAGGCGCACCTTGTCGTAGCTGGCCGCGTAGAGCGTGTTGGGGTCCGTGGGGTCCATGACGGCGTCTACTACGCCGATGGTTCGCCCTTCGACTTCGGGAGCCAGGACCTGCTGCCACGTCCGCCCTCCGTTCGTCGTCTTGTAGAGGCCCCGCTCTCCGCCTTCGGAGTAGAGGGGGCCCAGGGCGGCGACGTAGACGATGTCCGGGTTCGCGGGATGGATGACCACCCGGCCGACGTGCTGGGACTCGGGGAGCCCAACGTTGGTCCAGGTCTCGCCGGCGTCCGTCGACTTGTAGATCCCGTTGCCCCAATACGACGACCGGGAGTTGTTCGCCTCACCCGAGCCCAGATAGAGGATGTTCGAGTTCGAAGGCGCGACGGCGACGGCTCCGATGGAAAACACGTCGGGCTGATCGGTGAAGAGGACATCGAAGGTGATGCCTCGATTCGTCGTCTTCCACAGATGGCCGGAGGCCGTGGCGATGTAGAAGGTGTGGGGATCGTCCGTAGGAACGGCGATGTCGACGAAGCGCCCGCTCTGACGGGTAGGTCCGATCTCCCGGTACTCGAGGTTCGCGAAGACCGACTCGTCGAGGCTCTGCGCAGAGGTCGTGGCGGGCAAGGTCAGGGCCGCGGTGGCGACCGCGAGGGCCAGGAAGAAAGTCTGGCGGAGCAGCTTCATGCGGGTATCCCGTGCTGGGCGTTTCGTCTGGGGGCGCCATCGCCCTGGGATGAGACTCCCGGTGAGCGAGGAACGCTGACGTTGGAAGGCCAGCCGGGAGCCGGCAAGGGTCCGGCGACGTCGGTGCCGGTCCTCGCCGGCCGCACGCGCGGTGCGGTGTTGCCCCGACGGGGCTCGCTGGTCATGGTGACGTCGAAGCCTCTCCCAACTCTCGCCCGACCCGCGAGCCGACCATGAGCCACTCCGTGCGGCGCCACCTCCGCGTCGAGATCGCTGACTACGACGCCACCATCCGGCGGTTCATCCCGGGCTACGAGACGATGCTCGCCACGGCGGCCCGTGCGGTAGCTGCTGTGAAACCGGCGCATGTGGTGGACATCGGCGCGGGTACGGGTGGGCTCTCGGAGGCGTTGCTTCGAGAAGGGGACGTCCGGCTCGTGGAGCTCCTCGATGTCGACCCGGAGATGCTCGACCAGGCGCGAGCGCGTCTCGGCGAGCACGAGAACCGTACCCGGTTCACCCTCCGTTCCTACGACGAGCCTCTCCCTGGGTGCGACGCCTTCGCGGCGTCACTCTCCCTGCACCACATTCCCGAACTCCACATGAAGGAGGCGTTGTACCGACGCGCACACGAGGCGCTGCCCCCTGGCGGCGTCCTGGTGAACGCCGATGTCAACATGCCCGCGGATGGGGACGAACGGGTCGGCCTCTACCGCCACTGGGCGGATCACCAGGTCGCACACGGCATCGCCGAAGAGCGGGCCTGGGCCCACTTCGACGAATGGGCGGAGGAGGATACGTACCTCCCCATCGAAGACGAGTTGGCTGCGTTGCGTCGGGTGGGCTTCCAGGCGGAGCGGGTCTGGAACGACGGCCCTGTGGGAGTCGTTGTCGCCCGAAAGCTCTGAGTCGTCAGTCCCGGGGTGCGCCTGCCAGAAGCCCCTCCAACGGCTCCTCGCGCGCGCCGTTCTCGTCGCACACCGCGAACATCGACTCGCTGGCGCCGTACATCGCCACACCGGCGTACTCGCCCGCCTTGTTCACCACGAAGAAGCGGACGTCGAAGTTCGGAAGGCCCCGCTCGTTCAGGAGGCGGGCCTCGACGGTGTTGTCCTTGATGCGCGTGAGTGCCGCCATCCCGGCGTCCTTGGGCGACATCCCATTGCGCATGTTCTCGACGATGAGGAAGGACGCGCAGTTGTAGAGGTTGGCTTCCCCTCGACCCGTCGACCCGGCGGCACCTACCTCGTTGGCGACGTATTGGCCCGCTCCCAGGATCGGGGAATCGCCGGCCCGGCCGGGGATCTTCCAGGAGAGTCCGCTTGTCGTGGTCACGCCGGCGATGTCGCCGTCGGGAGTGACGGCTTCGAGGCTGGTGGTGCCCCAGAAGGAGTCGGGATCGATGAGCCCGTCGTCCACCATCGAGAGTCCCGCGGCGAGGGCCGCCTCCTGAAAGAGCCGGATCCGTTCCTCCCGCTCAGGGTCACGCCTCCACCGCGCACCTTGCTTCGGGACGCCGTGACGCCCAAGCGCCATGGAGTCTCCGCCGCCGGGTCGCCGCCGTCCGATGACGTCGGGGTCGGTCTCGTCGCCTGTCCGGCTCATCCCGTCGAGTCGCTCCTGGGGATCCAGCCAGTGTCCAGGGTCGATGCGCCGCTTCCACTCCAACCACAGCTCCCGGGACGCCGGCGTGTTGAGATCGTCCATGACCTCGAAGCCCAGGTCGCGGGCGAACTCGGTGGCCCCACGCCCGACGATGAGATGGTGGTCGGTGAGCTCCGCGACCGCCTTGGCGATGAGGGAGGGCGTCGGGATGCCTTCGATCCCCGCCACGCCGCCGGCCCATTTACGGGGACCGTGCATGAGGCAGGAGTCGAGCTGGACCACGCCGTCCGCGTTGGGCAGTCCGCCGAGGCCGATGCCACGCTCGTCGGGGTCCAGCTCCGGAATGTTCACGCCCGCGACGATGGCGTCGAGGACGTCCTCGCCCTCCGTGATCCCCCGAAACGCCCGTTCGATGGCGCTCTCTGGACCGCCGTTCCTATAGCGTATGCTGCTGACGTCGGCGACGCAGACGGGGCGGGTAGCCCGAAGATGGACGGCGGGCGCGTAGGCTCCGGGGGACGGTCGGCTCGCGGCCGAGACGACGGCAGGGGTAGCGACGGCGGCGACACCGGCGGCGGTGGTGCGAACGAAATTTCGGCGGTCCATCGGATGCTCTGGGTTCGGAGGGTGGGAAGCTCGCCTCACCATAGCACCGATGTCGGTCACCGCTCAAATGAGAGTCGCAAAGGCGAGGCAGCAGCTCAGGCATGTCGTGCGGTCACGCTCGTCGGCGCATGGGTTGGGGCTTCCAGTAGACCAGCGACCGCCAGAGCCACTCCAGCGGGCCGAACCGGAAGCGGTCCAACCACCAGGGCGACCAGAACAACTGCGCGAGCCAAATGGCGAGGACGGCGCCTGTCTGCCCCAGGCGGTCGACCCGCCCGAAGAGGCCCAGCCCGAACCCGTAGAACACGAACGTGCCAAGGATGGACTGGGTGATGTAGTTGGTGAACGCCATGCGTCCCACGGCGGCGAGGCGCGCCCGTAGGACTGGAAGCACGTCCCGACGGCACGCGAGCATGACCACGGAGATCCAGCCCATGGCCACCAGGAGGCTCCCCCAGTAGTTGTAGTGCAGCCCGAGGAAGAAAGACTCGGGCATGCGCCAGTCCCTTCCGTCGTTCACGTGCAAGCCAAAGATGATGACGGGAACGCCCACGAAGAGGGCCGCTGTGATCCACCGTCGGTAGAAGCCGTCTGAGCGTGCGGCCGCCAGGACGTCGAGCTTGAACAGGGCCATCCCCAGGAGCATCAGACCGGTGACGCGCCACGCCATGAAGAAAAAGAACGTCTCCGTCTGCATCTGAAGGGCCGCGGCCGTCCGGTACCGCATCTGATCGTCGAAGCCACCGCGATACCCAGCCGACTCGGCCTCGACGGCCTCCGGGGGAGGCGCCAACTCGGCACTGACCTCGGCCACGGTTTCCGCCGGCCAGTACGGCAGGCTCAGGCCGGCCCCGAGCAGCAGCAAGGAGGCCGGCGCCATGGCGAGGAGCCCCAAGACCACCAGCGTTCGGGGTCGCAGCCGACGGAAGAGGTAGACGAGGCACCCGCAGAGGGCGTACGCCACCAGGATGTCACCGTACCAGATGAGGTAGGCGTGGAGCATCCCGAAGACGAGGAGCCACCCCATCCTCCGGTAGTGCAGCCCCGCCGACGGCCGTTCATCTCGCCCTCGCCGCTCGCTCATGAGGACGATCCCCGCCCCGAAGAGCATGGAGAAGATCGCCATGAACTTCAGGTCGAAGAGGACGTGGGTGATCTGGTACACGACCCGGTCGAGACCCGCATAGTCGCTCCCCACGGTGGGGTTGAAGTACGCGGCCGCCGGCATGGCGAAAGAGCCGACGTTCATGGTCAAGATGCCGAGTACCGCAACGCCGCGGAGGACGTCCAGAGAGGTGATGCGCTCGCTTTCGGAGACCGGGCCAGTGACCGCGTCCGGATTCTCGTCAGGCTTCGCCGCGCTCCCCGGCTCCAGGCTCTGGTGCAGCTCGCCTCCATCGGTCACGCCTTCGGGCATTGGACTACTCCTCGCCGTGCTTCAGCGCACGATCACCCTTCCAGTGGGGGCGTCGTCGGTGGTGGCTTCCGATGATGTGTCGCCTGCTCGTATGCGTACGCAATCCGGATCAGCGTGGGCTCGTCCCACGCCCGCCCGAAGATCTGGAGTCCCGCGGGAAGCGTCCCGTTCATGACGAAGCCCATGGGCACGGTCATCGCCGGAAAGCCGGTAGGCGGAGCGGGGTACTGGCTGTTGTCGCCGTGGGGCGTTGCCATGTCGCCGACGAGACGGGGCGGATTGCTCCAGGAGGGATAGATGAGCGCGTCGACATCGTACTCCTCCATGGCCGCCAGCACCGCCTGCCGAAAGAGCTCCTCACGCTCCCGCCCGCGGATGCACTGCTCGTTCGTCTCTGGGGTGCCTTCGAAGCTCAGGAAGGCCTGAACGGTCGGTAGCACGGTCCGGTAGACCCGCCCACTTTCGGCGATCTCTTCCAGCGTCCTTACCGGGGGATCGGGAATGTCGGCGAGGTAGTTCTCGATGTCGTAGCGGAACCGCCGGCACCCCGTGCCCTGGCGGATGGAGTCCAGCCCCGCGATGTGGAAGTCCCGGACGACGGTGGCGCCGAGGCCCTCGAGGTCGGCGAAGGACTCGGCGAAGCGCATGAGGATCTCCGGATGAGCGGTCCGCTTGTAGGCGATCTGCCCCACGACTCCGATGCGCATGCCGTCCAGGTCGGTCTGGAGGAACTCCACGTAGTTGTCCGCCCGGCGGGCGTCGGCTTCTGCAGTGACGGCATCCGCAGGGTCGGTTCCGGCGATGACGTCGAAGATCCGAACGGCGTCTTCCACCGTGCGGGTCATGGGCCCACCGATGTCACGATGAGCGAAGAGGGGCATGATGCCGTCGCGGCTGGTGAGGCCCTGCGTCGACCGGATGCCGACGAGAGCGTTGTGACTCGAAGGTCCACGGATGGAGTTGCCCGTATCGGTGCCCAAGCCCACCAGTCCCATGTTCGCCGTCACCGCGGCCGCCGTTCCGCCGCTGGATCCCGCGGTGACCCGATTCAGCGCGTAGGGGTTGAATGTCCAACCAGGCAGCATGGACCCCACGGTTTCGAGGGCGGTGAAGGCGAACTCGGCGAGGTTGGATTTGGCGAGGACGATCGCCCCCGCCTCCCGGATCTTTCGGACCTGATAGGCATCGTCCGCCGCCATCGACCCGGCCAGCGAGGCGGAGCCGCCCGTCGTCGGCATGTCGTGGGTGTCGTAGTTGTCCTTCACGATGAAAGGGATGCCGTGAAGAGCGCCGGTCAGCTCGCCCGTCCGTCGCAGCTCGTTGTCCAGTGAATCCGCGCGGGCCAGAGCCCTCGGGTTCAGCAGGATGATGGCGTTGATGTGTGGGCCGCGTTTGTCGTAGGCCTCGATGCGGTCCAGGTAGGCCTCCACCAGTTCTCGGGATGTAAGGCTCCCGGCCAACATCGCTCGGTGGGCCTCGGCGATGGTCAGCTCCATGAGCTCCACGTCGCCCACCATCTGACCGTGGCCCGGGGAGGGCACCGCGAGGCCGAGGGCCGCTGCCACCACGACGGCGGTCCAGGTGCTCGTCGTCCACGTGTCGGGTCGGCTCGACGGACGGGAGGGCGCCGAAGCGCGGGAGGACGCCGAGGTGGGAGCGGGAGCCGAAGTGGGGCAGGGCGAGGGGGTAGAGGTGGAGATCATGGGTCCTTTGTCGGGAGCGAGTCGCCAGGCGGGCCCAAGGTACGGGGCCGACCTACACTCCGGCGAGCGTCCGGGCGCGACTCCAGATGGCGTCGAAGGCCGACTCGGTGAGTTTGCCCGTGAAGGTGTTCTGCTGGCTCGGATGGTAGGAGCAGATCAGCGTGGCTCCGCTCGCCAGCTCCACCTCGACTCCGTGTCCGAAGCGGATGCGCGGACGGGGGACGGTGATGCCGCGGTCGGCCAGAATCCGCAGAGTCTGCACGTACGCGATGCCGCCCAGACAGACGATGACTCGGACGTCGGGCAGGATCTCGAGTTCTTCGGCCAGCCAGGACGCGCAGCGGTCGCGCTCCTGGGGTGTGGGCTTGTTGTGGGGCGGCGCGCAGCGGACGGCGGCGGTGATGAGGATGTCCCTCAACTCCAAGCCGTCGTCCCTGCCGGTGGCTTCGGGTTCGGTCGCGAAGCCGGCGCGGTGGAGTGCCCGGAAGAGCCACTCCCCCGAGCGATCCCCGGTGAACATCCGACCCGTGCGATTGGCGCCGTGGGCGGCGGGCGCCAGTCCGACGACGAGAACCCGAGCGCCGGGGTAACCGAAGGCCGGCACCGGTCTGCCCCAGTATTCGTCGCCGCGAAAGGCCGCCCGCTTCTCCCGGGCGACGCGTTCCCGCC
The DNA here is from genome assembly GCA_965229435.1 of Longimicrobiales bacterium. Lineage (GTDB taxonomy): Bacteria > Gemmatimonadota > Gemmatimonadetes > Longimicrobiales > Gaopeijiaceae > UBA2589. Next base: position 334,725 of record CBDDJE010000001.1, on the reverse strand, counting down.
ATTCCACCAGTCGAGGACACTGCCGGCACTCGACGATGCGGGCCTGGAGAGCGCCGAAGGCGTCGTCTGGCGTCGCGGTCGCGTGGCCCTTGGTCACTATGCGGCGTTCACGACGCGCCGGCCACGACGCGCCGACGCTCACTCGGCCTTCGGCGGCGCCTCGAGGCCGTTCGCCGTCTCGATGGCGTCGGCGAGAAAGGACCGAAGGTCCTGAACGGACAGGCCTTCGGAGACGACGCGCTCGTTTCGGGACTCCGGTCGCCCGGACCGCCATGTGAGGACACGGACGTCGTACCCCCCGTCGTCGGCCGGCTCGATGACGATGCCCCGCTCGAGGCCTTCGGAAAACCACTCCAGCCGACGGTGTCTCTCCGCTTTGGCCAGGTCCAGTCCGTTGGCCAAGGCGAAAACCGTGAGGTTCGAGTCGATGGCTTCGAAGTGTCCGCCTTCCCTTGCCGTCCCGTCGTCCATCCCGTCCTCCGTCCCATGGTCGTGCCACGCGCGACCCCCGGGGCCGCGCTCAGACTACGGGAGGGAATCTAGGGTCCGTGGCGCGCCTTCGCTCGTCGGCGCGAGCCGCGGCGTCTCCGGGAAGGGAAGTCAGCGGCTGCCGCGGCCGGCCCGATAAGCCGACCACCAGAGGGTCGCCAGCATCTCCGACCCCTCTGCCAGGCGCTCCGCGGCGAACGCTTTCGCCTCCGGGTGGGGTGGGCTGCCGGCGTTGAACCCCACGTCGCGGTCGAGGCGGTAGAGGGCTTCGAGCTGCCCATGGGACGCCATGATGTGGTCCAGGACGGCGGCCCGGACAGGGCCGGCCACGGTTCGTGGCTCGGCCGGCAGAAGGCGGGCGATGTCGTCTTCGGTGATGTGTGCGTTGACGAAGCGGGTCTCGAAGCGGCTGTGGAACCCTCGCTCCTCGGAGAAGCCCTCCGGATTCGGCGCGTCTGCGTCCCAACCGTCGAAGTGGATCGTGGTGTGGTGTGGCTGGGAAGCGTCGGTCACGTAGTGGCCGAGGACCCCGGCGTCGTCGATGATCCGCGCCTCGATGAAACGACGACGATCGGGGTCGTCCTCGGCGTGCCAGCGCTCCCAGAGTGACGTCAGGCGCTGATGGAGCTCCACGATCCGGAAGGGGAGGAGGCCCCCCTCGCGGGCGCTCACCCCCGCGTCGTGCAGTCGCTGCAGGTAACTGAAACGATCCCGGGCGCGGAGTACTCCCTGGGGGAGGTTCTCCAGGTCCACGTAGTGCTCGTAGTCACCGGCTCCGTCGAGTTCCGGGTACCGGGAGATCCGCCAACGGTCGGGCTCGGGACTGAGGTAGACGAGGTGGTCCCCGGCGCCACGAAAGAAGTCGGGCATCTCGTCGGGGAGGATGGCCACGGCCGCCCGGGTGGCCATCTCGTGTCCCCGGTAACCCCACGGCGGCGACGGCTCGACCGGCGAGCCGTCGCCGACCCCGGCCAGGGTGGCGGTGAGGGCCGACACTCCCATGCCTACGGCCACGACCGCGCCCCCTGAAGGGATGATCCGGCGTACGATCTCGAAGAGCGAGGACACCGTGGGTCAGCCCCCCAGGCTTCGGGCCAGGGCTCCCCTGTCGACCTTGCCCAGGTGGGTGCGTGGGAGGTCGGCCTGGAAGACGACCGTCCGCGGATACTTGTAGGGCTCGAGTCGCGACTTCGCCCAAGCCTGGAGCTCGGTCTCCAAGCTCTCGCCCGCAGCCACACCCTGGTGGGTCACGACGAAGGCCGCCGGCTTCACAAGGCCATCCGCCGTCCTGGCGCCGACGACGGCGGCTTCGCGGACGGCCTCATGTTCGAGGAGGCAGTTCTCCAGCTCCTTGGGGGACAGCCATTTGCCGCTCACCTTCAACATGTCGTCGGCCCGACCCGCGTAGGTGACGTAGCCGTCTTCATCGAAGCTGATCATGTCGCCCGAGACGTACCATCCATCGCGGAACGCTTCCGCCGTCTTCTCGGCGTTCCGCCAGTACGCCAGCGCCAGGGAGTCCCCGCGAACGCGCATGGTTCCCACCTCGCCAGGAGGCACCGGGTGGCCCTCGGCGTCGCAGGCTCGCACGTCGAAGCCGGGCACGGGACGTCCCAGGGTGCCAGGCCGAACGTCGTCGGGCCGATTCGAAATGAAGATGTGCCACATCTCGGCCGTGCCCAGGCCGTCGAGCAGGGGGACACCGAAGGTCTGGTCCCACCGTCGGTGGAGTTCCACCGGGAGCGCTTCTCCCGCCGATGTCGCGAGGCGCAGCGACGACAGATCCCGCACCGAGGCGCTCTCGTGGCTCACCAGATGGTTCACCATGGTCGGCACGTTGACCAGGATCGTGGGCCGGAAGGCTTCGATCTTCTCGAAGAGCGTTTCGGCGGTGCAGCGGTCCGAGAAGAGGGCGCTGGTGGCGCCCACCGAGAAGGGGAAGAACAGGTTGGTTCCGGTGGCGTAGCCGAAGTAGAGCTTGGGCACAGAGAGGGTGACGTCGTCGGGGCCGAAGCCGAGGACTCCTTTCCCGTAGAGCTCTGTCGTATTCGCGAAAGACCGATGCGTCTGGACGACGGCCTTGGGGTGGCCCGTAGTGCCGCCGCTGAACAGGAATATGGCTGGATCGTCGGGGCCTGAGGCGTAGACATCGACGTCGGGGTCGGCCGCGTCCAGCCGCTCGGTGAAGGGCACCGTGCCCACGATCAGACGGGACGGCGCGTGCGTCGTGCCTTCACACGCCTCCTCGAATGTCGAGGCCGCGTCCGCAGCGACGAAGGCCGCCACCGGCGTGGTGTACTCGTAGAAGTACCGGATCTGGTCGGTGGGTAGCTGTGGGTTGACCATCACGACCACGCCCCCCATCCGGAGGATCCCGAACAGGGCTGCGACATAGTCGACACCGTCGGGGAGGGCGATGAGCACACGGTCGCCGGATTCGACGCCCTCGTCGACAAGGAGTCTGGCGAAGCCGCCGGCCCGATCGTGGACCTCCTGATAGCTCCAGGAACGATCCTCGGTGAGGACTGCTCTGCGATCACCGGCTCCCTCGGAGATCCGGTCGCCGAGGAAGTAGTCGTAGATGTTGAAGGGGTGCGGCGGGTCGAAGGACATGCCGTGACGATACGCGGGCTGTAGAATGGTGGTCAATTCACCGCCCATTCGGAGACCCATGCCGGTCCATCGTTTCGCAGAGATGACGTGGGAAGAGGTCAGAGACGCGACGGGTCCGGGATCGGTGGCGATTCTGCCCGTCGGGGCGGTGGAAGCCCACGGGCCCCACCTCCCTCTCGGGACCGACGTCATCATTGCCGAGGGCATGGCCCGGGCCTGTGCCACGCGTCTTTCCGACGAGGGGCGCCACGCCTTCATCCTTCCGCCGATCTGGTATACGGCGGCGCCATTCGCTCGTAACTTTCCGGGCACCGTCGCCGTGGACGCCGCCACAGTGCGCGACCTCGTCCTTCAAATTGCCTCGTCTCTCAAGGAGCAGGACATCGAGACCCTGGCCGTGGCCAACGCCCATCTCGATCCCACCCACCTGGGCTCCCTTCACGACGCGGCGCGCGCGGCTCACCCCGGCCAGCGTGTGGTCTTCGTGGACCTGACCCGACGCCCGGTGGCCGAACGACTCACCGACGAGTTCCGCACAGGTGCCTGCCACGCCGGGCGGTACGAGGGCAGCATCGTCCGGGCCGAAGCCGCCCACCTGTTCCGGAGCGAGATCGCGGCTGATTTGGAGCCGAACAAAAACAGTCTTTCGACGGCCATCCGGGAGGGTCAGTCGACCTTCGAGGAAGCTGGCGGTGATCGGGCCTACTTCGGTTCGCCGGCTGAGGCGACCGCAGAGGAGGGCCGGGAGACCGTCGAGACCCTGGGGGCGCTCCTCGCCGAGGCCGTTCTCGAGACGGGAGCCCCCGCGTGACCGGCCCGGGCCTGAGAGGTTACAACGCCGTCGTCACGGGAGGGGGGCGGGGGATCGGAGCCGCCGCAGCCATCGCCCTCGCGGAGGCCGGTGCCAAGGTCGCCGTCGCCGCCCGAAACGAGACGCAGGTCGTCGAGATCGCGGCCGAGATGCGGAAGAACGGTCACGAGGTCTTCGCTTTCCGATGCGACGTCACCGATCCGCACCAGGTTCGTGATCTGGCCCTTTCCGCCACAGAGGCCATGGGCCGTATCGACATCCTCGTGAACAACGCCGGGACAGCGACCTCGAATCCGTTGCCGAAGATCACCCTCCCCGAGTGGCAGCACATCATGGATGTGAACGCCACGGGCACCTTCCTGTGCTCCCAGGCGGTCTTCAACCAGATGAAAGAGCGCCGGTGGGGCCGAATCGTGAACGTCGCCTCCATCGCGGGCATCGAGGGCGACAAGTACATCTCGGCCTACACCGCAGCGAAGCATGCCGTCGTGGGCTTCACACGGGCGATGGCCGTCGAGGCCCGGGGCAGCGGCGTCACGTTCAACGCCGTGTGTCCCGGATACGTCGATACGCCTCTCACGGACGAGACCATCGCTCGCATCATGCACCAGACCGAACGCTCCTGGCAGGAGTCGTTGGCTGCTCTCCTCGAGCAGGCCGGACAGCCGCGCCTCATTCGGGCTCACGAGGTTGCCGAGGCCATCGTAGAGCTGTGTATGGAGGAAGCGGGCTCCCGCACCGGGGAGTTGGTCGTCCTCGACGGATCGGAGACTCCATGACCTTTCGCCGCGTGAACCCCGACGAACTGGGAACACCCAGCGGGTGGAACAACGGGATGGTGGCGGCGGCCGAGGGACGAGTTCTCTTCGTGGCGGGTCAGGATGCCGCAAATGCCGAGGGTGAGGTCCTCACCGACGACTTCGTCGAGCAGTTCGACATCGCCCTCCGTAAGACACTCGCCGTGGTACGTGCGGCGGGGGGCGATGCCGAGTCCGTGGGGCGTATGACCGTCTTCGTCACCGACATGGCTACGTACCTTGCTGCGCGGTCCGAGCTCGGGGCGGTCTGGCGGGCGCACATGGACAAGCACTTTCCGGCAATGGCCCTCATGGAGGTGTCTCGCCTCGTCGATGTCCGGGCGCAGGTGGAGATCGAGGCGACCGCCGTGCTCGTGGACTCGGAGTGAACCCGACGACCCGGGACGCCTGCGTCGGCGCGATACGGGTCAGCGTTCCCTAAGGGAGGATGCGGGGTGTTCGAACCTGAATCGTTTCGATATGACCTGGACGAGGCCACCGGCGTCGCGACGCTGACTTTGAATCGGCCCGACCGACTGAACGCCCTCACCTTCGAGGTCTACGACGAACTCCGCCGAGCCTTCTACGCGATCCACGACGAGGACGCCGTTCGGGTCGTCATCCTCACCGGCACCGGTCGTGGCTTCTGCTCCGGCGGCGACGTCGAGGACATCATCGGCCGTTTGTTCGAGCGGGACATGCGTGGACTTCTGGAGTTCACGCGCATGACGTGCGACCTGGTCCTGTCCATCCGCCGCTGCCGTAAGCCCGTCATCGGGGCACTCAATGGGACGGTGGCCGGCGCAGGTGCCGTCATCGCCACCGCCTGCGACATCCGAGTCGCCGCCGAGTCCGCGAAGATCGCCTACCTCTTCACCCGCGTCGGACTTTCCGGCGCGGATATGGGTGCGGCCTGGATGCTTCCGCGTATCGTCGGGCTCGCCAAAGCCAGCGAGCTCCTCATGACGGGAGACTTTATCAGCGCGCAGGAGGCCTGGCGCATCGGGCTCTACAACCAGGTCGTCACAGACGGCGAATCCTTGACCGCCGCGACCGAACTCGCCACGAAGCTCGCCCGGGGGCCGTCCTTCGCCCTCGAGATCACGAAGGACTCGCTGAACCGTGAGGCGAGCATGGATCTGGCCGGCGCGCTCGAGGCCGAGGCCCAGATCCAGGCGGCCCTCATGCTGCATCCGGACTTCCGAGAGTCGTACGACGCGTTCGTCGAGAAGCGCAAGCCGAACTTCCTGTAGATGTTCACCAGCCCGTTGCCTGTGGCGGCGGAGTGATTCGAAGGCCGCGCCGACGCCCACTGGCCGCGGTAGCGCCCACCAGCTGACCAGACGCCATGTCCGATACCCACACCGTCCGAGCCTTCCTCGAGGCAGACCACCATCCCTGGGGTGCCGATGTCGCAGCGTATGCCGCCCGGGAACTCCATGGACGGAGCGAACCCGACGACGACGCGGGGGCTCGTAAAGAGGCGCGCGAACTGCTCGAATCCATGGGCGAGGAGGGGCTCTTCGCCCCTATCGGCCGACGGGACCTGCGAGGCTGCTGCCTGGCGCGTGAGATCGTAGCGGCGGCGTCGCCCCTCGCTGACGCCGTCTGGGCGTTGCAAGGATTGGGCACCACCCCGTTCCTCCTCGCCGGAACCGACGCGCAGCGCCGGGAGTGGGCGGAGCCGGCGCTGACGGGTGAGCTCATGGGAGGCTTCGCCATCACCGAGCGGGCCGCGGGGTCCGATGTCGCTTCCATGCGGGCCCGAGCCGTCAGGGACGGTGACCACTACCTTCTCAACGGTCACAAGTGGTTCATCAGTAACGCCGGCATCGCCGACTTCTACGTGGTCTTCGCATCCACGAAGCCCGAGGCCGGAAGTCGCGGCATCAGCGCCTTCGTCGTCCCGGCCGATACCCCCGGACTCACGTTCACCGGTGCCCAGGTCATGAGTGCTCCCCACCCTCTCGGGGAGCTCGTCTTCGACGACTGCCGGGTCCCGACGTCCAACCTCATCGGCGACGAGAACGGCGGCTTCAAGGTGGCCATGTCGACGCTGGACCAGCTTCGCCCGACGGTGGGGGCAGCCGCGTGCGGCATGGCAGAGCGTGCTATCCGAGAGGCCCTGGATCACGCTGTGGGAAGGGAGCAGTTCGGCAAACCGCTGGCCGACTTTCAGCTCATTCAGGACAAGCTCGGTCGGATGGCCATCGAGCTCACCGCCGCGCGGATGCTGGTCTACCGGGCGGCGTACGAGAAAGACCTGGGAGCGGACCGCATTACCACCGAGGCGGCCATGGCCAAGGCGTTCGCCACCGAGGCGGCCCAGCGGATCATCGACGACGCCGTCCAGATCCTCGGAGGCAGGGGCGTCATGGTTGAGCACCCCGTCGATCGGTTGTACCGCTCCATCCGGTCTCTCCGCATCTATGAGGGGACAACCGAGATCCAGCACCTCATCATCGGGGGGCGCATGGTCGCCGACGCCAAGGCCGGGTCGCCGTCTTGAGGATCCTCGTTACAGGGGGCGGGCCGGCCGGTCTCTACTTCGCCATCCTCATGAAGCGGGCCGACCCCACCCACGAGGTCGTACTCGTCGAGCGAAATCGGGCCGACGACACCTTCGGCTTCGGTGTCGTCTTCAGCGACGCCACCATCGCAGAGGTCGAGGGGGCCGACCCCGAGACATACCGGGCGGTCACCGACCATTTCGTCCGGTGGGACGACATCGATGTCCACTACCGGGGTGAGCTCATCCGCTCGACGGGTCACGGTTTCAGTGGCATGAGCCGGCAGACGCTCCTCACCGTGCTGCAGGGCGAGGCGCGCGGGCTGGGCGTCGACCTGCGCTTCGAGACGGAGATCGTGGAGGTCGGAGGGAGCGCTTCGCACGACCGGCCTACGGTGTCGTCGCCGGGGGGGCATTCTCTGCTCCGCCTGGACGCGGGCGAGTGGGACCTGGTTGTGGCCGCTGACGGTGTCAACTCGACGGTCCGGGACGGGATGTCCGACGATTTCGGTCCCACAGTGGATCTGCGTCCCAACCGCTTCGTCTGGCTGGGGACGACGAAGCCCTTCCCCGCGTTCACCTTCTACTTCAAGGAGAACGAGCACGGGCTTTGGCGCGTCCACGCGTATCAGTACGAGGAAGGTCGCTCGACCTTCATCGTCGAGTGCACTGACGAGACGTGGGCGGCGGCCGGGATGGACGAGGCGTCGGAGGACGAGACGCTGGCGTACTGCACCGAGTTGTTCGGCGAGGAGCTCGACGGCCACGAGCTGATCCCGAACAAGAGCGTGTGGCGGAGCTTTCCCACTGTTCGCTGCGCGCGCTGGTCGAAGGGCAATGTCGTGCTGGTGGGAGACGCGGCCCATACCGCCCACTTCTCGGTGGGGTCGGGAACGCGGATGGGCATGCTCGACGCCATTGCGTTGCGCGACGCTCTCGTGGACGGAGACGAGGCAGCGGCTCACGGATCGATCAACGTCGCCGCCGCTCTCGAAGCGTATGAGGCCGATCGTCGGCCGGCGGTGGAGTCCCTCCAACGGGCGGCCCAGGCCAGCCTCGAGTGGTTCGAGGACACGGAGCGGTACATCGACCTGGACCCTCTCCAGTTCACCTTCACCCTCCTCACCCGCTCACTGCGCATCACCCACGAGGACCTGAAGATTCGGGATCCGGACTTCCTCGCTCGCATGGACGCGTGGGTTGCAGCAGAGGCCGCGGACCAGTCGGGATGGACGGTGCCTCGAGACCCATCGCCGCCACCGATGTTCACTCCGTTCAGGCTCCGCGACCTCGTGGTCCCCAACCGGGTCGTCGTCTCCCCCATGTGCCAGTACACCGCCGTGGATGGCACGGTGGGCGACTGGCACCTCCAGCATCTGGGGAGCCGCGCCATCGGCGGAGCAGGACTGGTGTACGCGGAGATGACCGACGTTTCGCCGGAGGCCCGGATCTCACCGGGATGCGCGGGCCTCTACAAAGACGAGCACGTCGGCGCCTGGAAGCGCATCGTCGAATTCGTTCACGGGCACTCGCATGCAAAAATCGCCATGCAGCTCGGGCACGCTGGACGAAAGGGGGCCACGAAGAACCTCTGGGAGGGCGACTCGGAGCCCCTGGAGGACGGCGAATGGGAGATCGTCTCGGCCTCACCCATCCCGTACTTCCCCGACCGAAGCCAGACCCCCCGTGAGATGACCCGGACGGACATGGACGAGGTCGTCGCCGACTACGTCCAGGCCACAGAACGGGCGGTGGAGGCCGGCTTCGATCTGCTCGAAGTCCACATGGCGCACGGCTACCTTCTGGCTTCGTTCATATCGCCGCTCACCAACGAGCGCGAGGACGAGTATGGGGGCGCCCTCGAAGACCGCATGCGCTTTCCATTGGAGGTCTTCGATGCCTGTCGGGCGGTGTGGCCGGACGACCTCCCCATGGCCGCCCGCATCAGCGCAGTGGATTGGGCGCCGGGAGGCATGATGCCCGAAGATACGGTCGAAGTCGCCAGACTCCTCGAGGCCCACGACTGCGACGTGGTCGATGTCTCCTCGGGGCAGACGGTGCCGTATCAGCGCCCCAGGTACGGCAGGCTCTTCCAGACGCCCTTCGCCGACCGGATTCGTCACGAAGTCGGCATCGCGACGATGTCGGTGGGCAACATCTCGTCGTGGATGGACGTCAACACCATCGTCGCCGCCGGACGTGCCGACTTGTGTTTGATCGCCCGGGCGCACCTTTTCGATCCGTATTGGACGCGTCATGCGGCGTACATGCTGGGCTACCCTCTGCCCTGGCCTGACCAGTACAAGTCCGTGGAACGGTACACGCCTCGGTTCGAGTTCCACTTCGGTGGGGAGTAGTCCGTGGACATTCGCACGAAGTTGGTCTTCACCTTCGTCGCGGTCGCCCTTTCGAGTATGGCCGCCCTCGCCTACACGGCGTACCAGACGGTGGCGGGACAACTCCAAGCCGCGCGAATCACGCAGCTCGAGGGTCTGGCATCATTCAAGGTCGGTTCCCTCGAGAGCATCGTGGAGAGTTGGTCCGACCTGCTGAGCCTCGTAGCCACCCGTGACCAGATCCGAACGACGCTCGCCGACTACAACCAGTCGTCCGCGGCCGCCGATTCGGCCCGGCTTCGTGCGCTCCTCGACAACGTCCGTCGCGCATCGCCCACCTTCCACGAGATCTCGCTGCTGAGCCCGACGGGCAATCGCCTGGTGTGGTCGGGTCCCGAACCCGGCCATCCGGCTGCCGAGCTGGATCTCCTCGGGCGCTTCGACGACAGCCGGCCGTGGTACATCGGTGTCGTCTTCCCCGAGGGCGGTGAGATGCCCCTTGCCAGCATGGCGGCGCCCATCGACCTGGACGGCGCGCGCCTCGGCTACCTCCACGCCCTCTTGAGCCTCGATGAGATCATCCAGATCTCGCGTAATCACGAAGGACTCGGGAGGACGGGAGAGACGATGGTCGTGGCCCTCGATGGAGACGTCGAGCGCATCATCCATCCCGTGCGCGCCGCCCCCGTCGCCGGCGACTCCACCTTCGACCCCAGCCGATACGAAGGCAGCGGCTTGCGCGTCGGGCCCGGCGACGCCGCGGCGCTCTCCCTTCAGGACCCGGGAGTCAGCTTCGCCGGCGGTGTCACAGACTACCGCGGACAGGAGGTCTGGGCCGCCACCGAGTACCTGTCCGACACCGACTGGGGTGTGCTCGTCAAAGTAGATGCCGCCGAGCAGATGGAGCCTATTCTGCAGGTCCGGGACCAACTTCAGCGCATCGCCATCATCCTGGCGGCCTTCGCCATCGTGGCCGCATTCGTCATCGGCTTTCGAGTGGCCCAGCCGATCCTCGAGCTCTCGGCGGCCGCCGACCGGATCAGTGGGGGCGACCTGTCGGCCCGGTCGGGTGTCCAACGGGAGGACGAGGTCGGCCTCCTCGCGAGGACCTTCGACGAGATGGCCGAAGGACTGGAGGAGCAGGTGCGTCTTCTCACGGAGTATCGCCAGTTCTTCGACATGTCTCTGGACATGATGTGCATCGCCGCCACGGACGGGTACTTCAAGCAGGTCAACGAGGCCTGGACCCGGGAGTTGGGCTGGTCCGAGGAAGAATTGCTCAGTCGTCCGTTCGTCTCCTTCGTGCACCCTGACGACGTGCAGAAGACGATCGACGAGGTGGCCAAGCTCGACAAAGGGATTCCGACGGTCCAGTTCGACAATCGCTACCTCCACAAGGACGGTACCTATCGGGTTCTCCGATGGCGAAGCACACCGGAGCAGGGGACGGGCAGGCTCTACGCCATCGCCCGGCTGCAGCCTAAGGAGTCCTCACAGGGTGAAGGGGGCGCCCCCTGACGGACTTCACCTACCTCGGGCTCGTTGCCGGATTCATCTACCTCCTCATGGGCGGCGACCTACTCGTGCGCGGGGCCGTGGCACTCGCTCGCCGGCTCAACGTTCCCCCGGTGGTCGTTGCGGCCACGGTGGTCGGATTCGGGACGTCCCTGCCAGAGATGATCGTGTCCATTCAGGCGACCATCACGGGAGTCCCCGACCTGATCCTGGGGAACGTCGTGGGCAGCAACATCGCCAACGTCCTCCTCGTCGGCGGTGCCTCGGCGGTGGTGTACCCTCTTCTCCACGAGGACAAGGAGGTCCGCCGGAATGTCCTCCTCATGTGGGGCTCCCTCCTCGCCTTCTCGGCCTTCGCCGCCACCCGCGACATCGGAGCGATCGACGGAGGCATCCTTCTGGCCGCGTTCTTCGTGATGATGGCCGCGACTGCCCGCTCCACCATCCAGGCGCGGGAGGAATCCGATCCTTCGACACCCCTCGACTGGATCCTCGGTATTCCCAGCCGGATGATCGTCATCGTGATGTTCATCGTCTTCGGCACCGCCATGCTCCCTCTCGGGGCGAACCTCCTGGTGGATTCGGCAGTCGAGATCGCTCAGCGCTTCGCGGTGCCGGAGGCCGTCATCGGGCTGACGGTTCTCGCCGTGGGTACGTCGTTGCCGGAGCTGACGACGACGGTGCTGGCGGCCATGGAGAAGCGCTCCGACGTCGCCATCGGGGCTATCGTCGGAAGCAACACCTTCAACATCCTGACGATCATGGGGCTCACCGCCACGATCAGCCCCGCACCGATCCAGGTTTCGAGCCGGATGATCTTTCTCGACATTCCGTTCATGCTGGTAACCAGCGCCGCGCTCGGACTTGCCGCGATCCGGGGACGAGCCGTCGGAAGAAGGGCGGGGATCTCGATGCTGGTCGCCTATGCCGCCTACCTCACAACCCTTGCCGTCATCGTCTGACGAGCGCGTCCAAGAGGCTTGCTGCCGTGTCTGAAGCGGTCACCTACGGGAAGTACCTGAAGCTCGAGGAGCTCCTCTCGCTGCAGCAGCCGCGGGATGCGGTGGAGCACGACGAGATGCTCTTCATCGTCATCCATCAGGTTTACGAGCTCTGGTTCAAGGTCGTCCTCCACGAGATCGACTATGCCCGACAGCTCCTGACGTCGGGAGACGCACCCAGGGCGCAGCACACGCTGAAGCGCGTGCTCACCATTCTGAAGGTCCTGGTCTCCCAGTTGGACATCCTCGAGACGATGACGCCCACCGAGTTCCTGACCTTCCGGGAGCGACTCGAGAGCGCAAGCGGGTTCCAGAGCGATCAGTTCCGGCAATTGGAGTTCGTGCTCGGGCACAAGACGCGCGCGGCCATCGAGCGCTTCGCGACGGGTTCCCGAGCCCGAGCCGATCTGGAACGGAGGTGGGAGGAGAGAACGCTGTGGGATGCGCTGCTGGCGTATCTGGCGGGGCAGGGCCACCCGGTGCCCGAGAGTCAGCTCCAGCGAGACGTCTCGGCCTCCATCGAGCCGTCGGAGGAGGTCCAGGCGATTCTCATGCAGGTGTACCGCAACGATCCTCGAGACGCCGAGCTGTGTGAACGTCTCGTGGATCTCGACGAGGGGATCCAGGAGTGGCGCTACCGCCACGTGAAGATGGTGGAGCGCACCATCGGCATGAAACGGGGAACGGGAGGGTCGGCCGGCTCCAAGTACCTACGCTCGACACTCAACGAGCCCCTCTTCCCGGACCTCTGGGAGATCCGGGCCCAGCTGTGAGGTCGGGACGGCGATGACGGTGTCTTTGGAAGAAATTCGCCGCCGGCCGAACGCGCTGGCGCCACACTACTCGGCTTTCCGGGTCGACGAGCGGCTCCTGTTGACCGGCCACTCCCACCAGGCGTGGCCGGATGTCGCCCGTGATGGGCACAACGAGGCGTGGATGGACGCGGCGGAGCACGCGGACGGCAAGTGGGAGTTCGTCGCCGGGAAGGTGGAGCGTGTGGCTGAGGGCTACCGGTCCCTCATGGGCGGTTGCGACGGCGACATGACCCTTGACACCAACACCCATTCCCTCGTCGTTCGATTCCTCTCGGCGCTACCGCTCCGCGACCGAGGCCGGATCGTCACCACGAGTGGCGAGTTCCACACCATCCGTCGACAGCTCGACCGTTTGGTGGAAGAAGGGCTCGAGGTGGTGAAGGTGCCGGCTCAGCCCGTCGATACGTTGTCCGAGCGGGTGGCTTCCGAGGTGGATGACGGCACCGCGGCGGTGATGATCTCCTCCGTGCTCTTCACGACGGGACTCATCGTGCCCCACCTCGAGGTCGTGGCGGACGCGTGTGCGAGGCACGGTGCCGAGATGCTCGTGGATTCCTACCACTCACTGGGGGTCGTGCCGTTCGACCTCGAGGGGTTGGAGCAGGCCTTCGTCGTGGGCGGGGGGTACAAGTACCTCCAGCTGGGTGAGGGCAACTGCGTGCTCCGCGTCCCTCCCGGGTGTACGCTACGACCTGTCATCACCGGCTGGTTCTCCGAGTTCGCCGAGCTGGCCGGCGAGCGCGTTCCGGGGCGGGTGGCATACGGTACCGGCCCGGCTCGCTTCGCCGGGTCCACGTACGACCCTACTTCGGCCTACCGGGGAGCCGCGGTGCTCGACTTCTTCGAAGCCCAGGGACTGGACTCCGACGTGCTCCGCTCCGTGAGCGTGCACCAGGTCGAGCTCCTGAAACAGACGTTTCTGGAGCTGGATCTGGATCCCGGAGAGGTGTGCCTGGAGTCGGATGTGGACCCCGAGGCCCGTGGCGGCTTTCTGGCGCTCAGGGCCCGAAACGCGGGTCGCCTGTTCGAGGGATTGCTCGCGGGCGGGGTGCGCACCGACTATCGCGGCGACGTGCTGCGATTCGGGCCCGCCCCCTACCTCTGCGACGATCAGCTGACCGAGGCGATGGCGATGCTGGGGGAAGTGGCTACCGGGTAGCGACCCGCTCGTAGGTGGCGCCTCAGTCCCTTTCCGCCTCCTCTCCATTCTCCGCGGGCTCCAGGACCACCTCGTCGGCGACCCGCACCACACCGTCATCCAGCACGACGCCGTACGCTCCGCCGTTCCACTCGGGGTCGAGTGCCGCTGTGAGGCCGGGCACCTGCGCGTCCATTCGTTCGCACGGGCGCGTCTCTCCCACCAGGCGTATCCGGACGCCGCCGAGACAGAGCGTCTGTCCTCGGCTCTCCTTCAGACGAATGCCACTCACCATGACGTTGGCGCGCCGCATGGACGGCTTCACGTCGGGGAGCTCGGCGCTGATCCGGTCGAAGACCTCCTTCTCGATCACCGTTACCTGGCGTCTGGAGCGACCGAAGTTGGCATCGTCGGCGATGCCCTTGTTCTTCACGAAGCGGGCTTCCGAGGCGGCGTCCATGACCCCGCGGTGGGCTCGCTTCAGCCAGAGCCCCTCGACTCGCCCATTCATTCCGGTCTCCGCTTTGAGGGGTAGTCCACGATGTTCTCCCATTCCGAGGCGTCCGATCGGGCCACGACGGCGATCACGGGCTCGGTATCGCTCAGGTTCACGACCTCGTGGGGGACGCCGGGTTCGATGAAGATGAAATCGCCGGCCTGGTTGTCCATCGACCGCTCTAGGTTGGGCCCGTACTCGTGCCGGACCCGGCCCTCGAGGAGGAAGAGCATGACCTCGAAGTCCACGTGGGTATGGGCGTAGGCGACGCCGCCGGGGGGCACGGTGGCGACGTTCATCGACAGCTTCTTCGCCCCGACGTTCTTGGCCGACAGCCCGGTCTTGTAGCGGATGCCGTTCCACCCACGCCACGTCTCGGGTCCGCGAACGCAGAGAATCCCGTCGCCGTCCTCGGCGGTGAGCGCTGGCTGGCCGGTCATCTCCCGCCCCCGATCCCCACCATGGATTCCAGCTCGTCGGGGGTACGCGGCAGGTCCTGTGTGAGGACCTCTGCGCCATCCTCCGTCACCAGGACGACGTCTTCGACGAAGACGGCGATACCCAGGTCGTGGTTGTAGTACCAGGGCTCGACGGTGAAGACCATCCCCGGCCGGAGGGGCTCTCCCGGCAGCGCCGGATCGCCGGCCTCCAGGCCGATGTGGTGGCCGAAGAACGACGGTGTCTGCATGTACCGTTCTTCGTGGTCGGGAATCGCGTCGTACGCGACCCGGGTGAGGTCGGCGAAGGTCACCCCCGGGCGAATGGCTTCGATGATGGCGTCGGCGGCCCGGATGCTCACCATGAGCTTCTCCCGTTGGACGGCATCGAACCGTCCGTTCACAGGGAAGGTCCGCCCCACGTCGCTGATGTAGCCATCGATCTCGCACCCTACGTCGAGGATGACGAGGTCGCCGTTCTCCACCGGACGGTTCCGGCGGTCGTAGTGGGCGGCCAGGACCCGCCACGGCCAGAGGCTGTTCGGGCCCGACTTCACGATGGGTGTGAAGGGGATCGTCTGGGCTCCCCGGGAACGGCACGTTTCCTCGAAGACGCCCTGCAGCGTGCGTTCGTCGATCCCGGGACGGATCCTCGCTGCCGCATCCCGGATTCCCTGGGTCGTGGCGTCTGCAGCGATGCGCATCTTCTCCACTTCGAACCGGCTCTTCACCATCCTCCCCATCGCCACTTCCTCGAACGCGTTGACGACGCGCGCTTCCGGATGCCGCTGACCGACGCGGATGAGCATGGCGGTGAGGGGGTCGAGGCCTCCGAACAACGGTATCTCGGGGGGCTCGAACGCGCCGGGGGCACCTAGGTTCACGCGGAGGGTGGCGCGGCCCCGTACCCGACGTGCCAGGTAGTCCTCGAACTCCGAAGCGTCCCGGTACTCCTCGATGCCCGCGATGCTCCTCAGTTGGAAGTCGTCGAGGAGGGGGCGTCCCGGAAAGTCGTTGGGGCGGCCCGGGTTCTCGAAGCGGTAGTCGGTGGCCGGTAAAAAGAGGATGGAGCGGTCGCGGTCAGCGTCCAGCACCAGGACCGAGTTGGGCACCTCCAGTCCTGTGTAGTACCAGAAATCGCCGAGTTGCCTGAAGGTGTCTCCGTGGGTCCGCCCGTCCGACGACGGCACGATCATCATCCCTCCACCGCTTTCCCGGAGGAGTCGGATCATGTTGCTCCGACGGAAGGCATACTCCTGGGGTCGGAAGTCCAGGCGCCGGACCCAGTCCCGGTACCGTTGTTCCGGCGTGGGCTCGAACAACGCCTCATCGAGCGGAGGAGAGGCCCCCGTCGCCTGGGCCGAAGCGACGGCCGGTGATCCGACGCCAGCCATGGCCCCGAGGACGAGTGCGAGACGGGCGAGAGCCGTCCAGGAGTGATGTTCGGAACTGGGCACGAGCATGGGAGGAATGAACCGTGGCGGTGGGTCGGGTAAGACATGTACGTTGGGCCTGAGTCGACGGCCCCGCCACCCCGCTCGCCGGAGGGCGTCGAGAGACCCGGAGGTTCCACCTGCCTTTGAAGCTTCAGATCGAACTGGTCTACGACACGGGGTGCCCCAACGTCGATCCAGCACGCGATGTGCTGAGTGAGGTGTGCAGGGAGCTCGATGTGCCCGCCGTGTGGACCGAGTGGAACAGTGAAGCCGCCGACTGCCCTCCCCGTGCGCGGAATCTGGGATCGCCCTCGGTCCTCGTGAACGGCGAGGACGTGGCTCCGGGTCCACACCCGTGGAAGGCCAGGGAGGCCGGTTCGGGTCCCCGGTGCCGCGTGTATCGGGACGGCGACGCCATTATCCCGGTCCCGCCCAAGGCGCGGATCATCTCCGCCATCAACAAGGCGATGCAACCGGAAGTCGGCTGAGCGAGCTGGTCCGCACGTGCTGAGGCTACTGAGATCGCACGGCGTGCTCCTCGCCGTCCTCACCGTGGGTGCGGGCGCCCAGGCATGGATGAGCCTCCGGACGAAGTCCCTCACCTTCGACGAACTCACCTATATCCCTGCGGGCTACAGCTACGTCGTCACCGGCGACTACCGCCTGAACCCGGAGCACCCTCCCCTGGCCAAGCTTCTGGCCGGGGGAGCGCTGCTGACCATCGGTCCGCCCATCGACCTTCGCCACGAGAGCTGGGAGGAGCCCGAACAGTGGGCCTTTGGTGAACACTTCTTCGAGGCATCCGGCGTCGCGACGGCCCGACTCGTGGATACGGCCCGCGCCCCCTTCGTCGTCCTTCTCATGGCGCTGGTGCTTCTCGCCTATTTCTTCGCCACGGAGCTCTACAGTCCCAGGGCCGGGCTCGTGGCGGCGACGCTCTGTGCGTTCTCGCCGAACCTCCTGGCTCACGGTCGCCTGGCGACCACCGACTTTCCCCAGGCGTTCATGGTCGTAGCCACGGCGTACGCCTTTCTCCTCTTCACCCGCGCTCCCTCACCGGGCAAGGCATTGGCCACCGGGGTTGCCCTGGGGTTGGCGCTTCTCAGCAAATACTCGGCGATCCTCCTGGTGGGCCTTCTGGGCATCTGGTCTGTGGCGTCCGTGGTACGGCGCATCCGTCGGCGGCCGAAGTGGGGTGCGGCCGAAGGCACCCTCGAAGAGGCCATCGGCGAGGATCTACCCGGGGCGGTCAAGGTCGTCGGAGGGGGTCTCGCGCTGGCCCTGGTCGTCGCTGTCCTCGTGGTGAGCCTAGGGTACGGGTCGCCGGGCAACCCCCTGGCGTTCGTGGAGGGGCTGGGCGTGCTCTACACGAACGTGCACGTCGATCTGCCCACGTACTTCAACGGGCGGTTCCACCCCGACGGCCTCTGGTACTACTTCCCCGCTGCATTCGCCCTGAAGGCGCCGACGGCGCTCCTCTTCCTCCTTGCCCTCCGGGTGGGTGAGCAGGTGCATCGGAAGAAGCTCGATCCCGATGAGGCGCTCTATCTCTGGCTTCCCGCCCTGATCTGGGTCGTGGCTATGACCGTCACGGCCCTTCAGTTCGGCATTCGCTACATCCTCCCGGTGTATCCGCTCTTGTTCATCTACGTGAGCGGAATCGTGGCGTCACCCTTCTTCCTGGCCCGGGTCGGACGCGTCGTCGTGACGGTGCTGGTCGGCCTCTTCGCCGTCGGGTCCCTTCGAGCACACCCCCACTACATCCCGTACTTCAACGTCCTGGCCGGTGGTCCGTCCAACGCCATCGAATGGCTCGACGACTCCAATGTCGACTGGGGCCAGGACCTTCCCCTCCTTCGGGACTGGCTTGTGTCGAACGAGATCGACGACGCGACGCTGGTGCCCATGGCTTTCTACGATCCTGCCCTCTACGGCGTGCCGGGCACGGTCGTCCCGCCGGAGGTGGCGCTTCCCGTCCTCGCATCCCCCGACCCCGAGCCGGGCATCTATGCCGTGAGCGCCCACCTCCTTACCCGAGTGCGTTGGGGCGGCCAACCTGCCATCGACCCCCTCCGGGACCTGGAGCCCCGGGTCATTCTGGGGCACTCCATCTGGGTCTTCGACATTCCACCGCGGTGAAACGACACGCGGGTTTCCGGGCGTACGCCGCCTCGGCGCGGCCGGATCTCCGGGTCGACGTCCTGCTCTTCGCCTTTGTCCTCGTCCTGGCGGGCTACTTCTACAACGGATGGGGCTGGAATCAGACCGCCCGGTACGACGCGATCTGGGCGTTCGTGGAGCCTGGTCCGGACCAAGGCACCGTCCGAATCGACGGCTTCCTGACCGACGTCGAGAACGGGATCAACACCGGGGATTGGGCGCACAACGTAGAGCACAGTCCCCACTACTATGCCAACAAGGCGCCTGGGACGACCCTTCTCGGGATCCCTTTCTACTGGGCACTTTACGGCGCCGAGTCGGCTGCGGGTGTCGACCCCCTCGAGCCCGCGCCCGTCCTGGTGAACGCGTATCTGATTCACCTCTGGGTCACCGTCCTGCCGCTGGGGCTCTCGGCGCTCTTCTTCCGCCGAGTGCTGGGCCGCGTGGGCGTCGAACCCCGGCGGGCGGTCGCGCTCACAGTCCTCGTCTACGCGGGTACGCTCCTCCTTCCGTTCAGTACCGCGATGTGGGGGCATACCACGGCCGCTGCCTTCGTGGTCATGGCCCTGGGCTGCTTCCTCGGCCAGGGCAGGGGAGCGTGGTTCGCCGCCGGCGTGTTGGCCGGATTCGCCGTCCTCACCGACTACGGCGCGGGCCCGTTCGCCGTGAGTCTGGTGGGCCTTGCTGCCCTGCGCCCCGAGATGCGGGAGCGGATCCCCTGGGTCGTGGCCGGGGGCGCAGGTCCATGCGTGGTCTTCCTCGCATACCACTGGGTTCTCTTCGGGTCGCCGTTCACGTTGGCCAGCTCGTACAGCCCCTCGGAGATGATCACTGAACGTTACATCCTGGGTCTGTTCGGAATCCCCCGTCTCGCGGCCTTTTGGAGCCTGACGTTCTCCACGGCCCGCGGGCTCTTCGTCTTCATGCCCGTCCTCCTCGTCGCCGCGGCAGGCGTCGCGTACATCCGGAGGCACCCGCGAGCCGACCTGGGGTGGCTGGCACTCTTCAACGTCGTGGCCGCCTTGCTCATGAACATGAGCTTCAACGCCTGGCAGGGCGGAGTGAGCGCCGGGCCTCGCTACCTCATCACCGCCCTTCCGCTCTTCGGCTTGCTCCTCGCCTTCGTGCCCGAGGGTCGGCGGGGGCGTGCGGCCATCGTGGGACTCGGCGCCGTCTCGATGGCCAACATGTTCGTTATCGCAGCGGTCTCACCCATGGCGCCCGACGCCTTCCGTGGGTCCCCCCTCTTCTTCAGTTGGGCGAAGGTGCTCGGCGTCCTCCAGGTGGACCTGGGCCTCGAAGCGCCTCCGCCTCCGGGGGGACCCCTGTCCCGTGGCAGCCTCCACATCTATCCGACCATCCCCTTCAGGGACTGGGGGGTGCCCGTGACCGGCGCCCTCTACGAGCGGTGGGCTTCGTTCAACCTGGGCGAGCGCCTCCTCGGGCTGCGCGGGACGTGGTCGCTGTGGCCGGTCATCGGGGCGGCCACGGCATTGGGGGTCGCCGCTGTTCGCGTGGCCGATGTCCGGGAGGCTGTGGCTGGCCCTCCCGACTCGGTGCCCGAAGGTCCGGAGGATGTCGCGTCCTAGGCGTCGGGCTATCTTCGACGCCCTCGACCACGTGGGATGTCGCTCCCGCCCGACCTCCCGTTTCATCTTCACCACCCGGTTCCACGAATGAGCATGACCGACGACACCACACGCCCTTTCCCCCTTGCCGTCCGCGGCCTCCCAGAGGTTCTCCTCGTCACGGCCGCATTGGTCTTCCTCGTCCAACCCACCGACCTCGAGGCCCAGTCCCGATCGGTGGACGTTGTCCTCGACTCGGTTCTCCTCGCCGACTACCAGTGGCGGAACCTCGGCCCCGATCGGGGCGGGCGGTCTATTGCCGTG
Organism: Longimicrobiales bacterium; assembly: GCA_965229435.1. Taxonomy (GTDB): domain Bacteria; phylum Gemmatimonadota; class Gemmatimonadetes; order Longimicrobiales; family Gaopeijiaceae; genus UBA2589. The sequence goes on along the minus strand of CBDDJE010000001.1, from coordinate 314,280 downwards.
AGCGGCGTCGTCGGCCAGCCCGAAGTGGGCTACTTCGGAGCTACGGGCGGGGGACTGTGGAAGACGACGGACGGAGGGGAGAACTGGTTCCCCGTCACCGACTTCCAGATCTCGTCGGCATCGGTGGGCGCCGTTGCGGTCAGCGAGACCAACCCCGATCTGGTTTTCATCGGGACGGGCGAGTCGTGCATCCGCGGCAACATCCTGCCTGGCGACGGCGTGTACCGCAGTCGCGATGCCGGAGCCACGTGGGAGAAGGTCGGCTTCGAGGACTCCCACGCCATCAGCAAGATCCGCATCCACCCCACCAACCCGGACATCATCTACGTCGCGTCGTTCGGGAAGTACTCGGCGCCCAGCGAGGAGCGGGGCGTCTTCCGTAGCATCGACGGGGGCGACACGTGGGAGCGGGTCCTGTACCGGAACGACGAGACCGGTGCCGTCGATCTGGTCATCGACCGCAACAACCCGAACGTCCTCTACGCCGCCCTCTGGGAGGCCTTCCGCAAGGAGTACACCGCGTCGTCGGGCGGGCCGGGCAGCGGGATGTTCAAGAGCACCGACGGCGGGGATAGCTGGACGGAGATGACCCGGAATACCGGGATGCCCCAGGAGGGGGTCGTCGGACGTATCGGGCTCGCTGTCTCTAGCGCCGACTCGGACCGGGTCTACGCGCTGTTCGAACACGACGAAGGTGGGCTCTTCCGCAGCGACGACGCCGGCGCCTCGTGGGAACGGGTCAACGATGAGCGACGCATCCGGCAGCGGGCGTTCTACTACACCCACGTCTTCGCGGATCATCAGGATCCCGACGTCGTGTACATGCAGAACACCCGGATCTTCCGCTCCACCGATGGCGGCGAGACGCTTGAGGTCATCGACAACGGGACCCACGGCGATCACCACGACCTCTGGATCGATCCCGATGATCCTGCCCACCTCATCGACGGCAACGACGGCGGGGGAGCGGTGAGCTTCGTCACCGGCCAGGAATGGACCGACCAGGAGTTCTCCACGGCCCAGTTCTATCAGGCGGTGACCACCGCCCACGTGCCCTTCCACGTCTGCGGGTCCCAGCAGGACAACAGCACGCTATGCCTGCCATCGGACTGGAACGCCGGGCGTCTCGGCGACGACGAGGTGAACCCGTACGCCGGTCAGCCCAACAGCATCACAGAGGGCTCGATGAACTTCGCCTACGTCGTCGGTGGCGGAGAACCCGGCTACATCGCGCCGGACCCGAAGGACCTGGACACCTTCTTCTCGGGCACGAACAACGGCCGCTACCTGGACAAGTACAACAAGGAGCTGGACACCCGGCGGGAGGTGAGCCCGTATCCGTGGTTCTACTCCGGCGAGCCGGCCCTGGAGATGGTGGAGCGGTGGCAGTGGACCTTCCCCATCCTCTTCTCTCCCCTCGATCCCGACGTCCTCTACACGTCGTCCAACCGCCTCTGGCGCACCGACGATGGCGGCAACACCTGGGATCAGCTCAGTCCCGATCTGACCCGGGCCGACCCCATGACACTGGGTCGCTCCGGTGGACCCATCACCGGCGACATGAACGGGCCAGAGGTCTACGCCACCATCTTCGCTGTCGGTCCCGGCAAGGTGGACATGGATGTGATCTGGACGGGCTCCGACGACGGCCTCGTCCATGTGACGCGGGACGGTGGTGAGAGCTGGACGGATGTCACGCCCCCGGACATGCCCGACTTCGGCCGGGTGAGTCAGATCGACGCCTCGGCCTTCGACGCCGGACGTGCCTACATCTCAGTCCGGAAGCCGCTTCTCGACGACTTCAGGCCCTACATCTGGAGGACCTCGGACTACGGCGCTACCTGGACGAAGATCGTCGACGGTATCCGGGACGACGCGTACGTCAACGCGGTGCGGGAGGACCCCAACCGGCGCGGGCTGCTCTACGCTGGCACCAACCACGGCGTCTACGTCTCCTTCGACGACGGCGCCAACTGGCAGGAGCTGAACCCCGGCTTCCCGGACCTGCCGGTAACCAACGTTGTGGTGGAGCACAACGAGCTCGCCATCGCGTCGCACGGTCGAGGCTTCTGGGTCCTCGACAACATGGCGCCCATCCGTCAGGCCGAGGCGGGGATGACGGACGACGCAGTCCGGCTCTTCGATCCGCCGGCTGCGTTCCGGTCCACGGATGGCGTGGTGCTTTCCTATTGGCTCCGGGACGAGCCTACGGACGCGAGGCTCGAGGTGTTGAATGCTTCGGGCGAAGTGCTCAAGACCTTCGAACCGGCGGTGGAAGGCGAGGAGCGGGACCGATGGTCCGGGGCCGCGCTTCCCGTGGAGGCCGGCCTCAACACACTGCGCTGGGACCTCACAGGCAACGGGTGGACGCCGTTTCCGAGGATGATTCTGTGGGGTGTCCGCACCAACGCGCCGGCGCTGCCGCCGGGCCAGTACACGCTCCGTCTGACGGTGGACGGACAGGTGGAGACGTCGTCTCTGGAGATCCAGCGACACCCATGGATCGAAGATGTGAGTGATGCGGACATGCGCGCCCAGTTCGCCTTCGCCACACAGATCCGTGACCGGGTGGAGGACGCCAATCAGGCCGTCATCGCCATTCGCCGGATACGCACCCAGGTCATCGATCGCACGGAGGCGAGTGACGATGAGGAGCTTCGGGAGGCACTCCACGAGCTCATGACGGTGGCTGGCGAGGTGGAAGCAAACATCTACCAGGTCCGAAACCGCTCGGGGCAGGACCCGCTGAACTTCCCCATCAAGGTGAACAACCGTCTGGCCAACCTCCTTTCCATGGTGGAGCAAGGTGACGGAGCGCCCAACGACGGCATGCGGGAGGTCTACCGGATCATGAGCGATCGGCTCCAGGGCTATCTGGACACGCTCGAGGGGGTCTGGAGCGACGAGTTGGAGGCGGCGAACGAGCGGTTGTCGGAGCTGGGGATGGATGCGTTGGATCCGTTCGACGAGGAGACCGAGATCTGGGCGCCGGAAGGCATGTGAGCGGTCGGCTCGTCGTGTCGCTGGGTGTGCCGTGGGTGGACTCCCCTCCGGGAGACCGCTCGCCCGTCTGCGCGTCCAGATAGGACGACGGGTCGGGGCTCGCTACGGAGGGGGGCGACCGGGTCCCCCCTCCGAGTCTCCCGCCGGCGGGCGGGGGCGACGCCTGTTTCCGTCGGTGGCGAAACCCGAGGGCGGGCGGATGCAGTAGGGTGGGGACAGGGCGTCGGGTTCGGCGCGACGCGTCGGGCCTCCACTTCTGATACGGAGCCCACTGACATGAGCAATCTACCCGAGAAGGTCTATACGGAGGCCCAGGTGGACCGGGCCCGCAATACAGCGCAGTTCGTCGGATGGCTGCAGGGAGCAGGCGTCGTGATCGCCGGGGCCGTCCTCTGGAATCTGATGGGTTGGGTGCCCGTTCTCATCGGCCTGGGTGCCGTCCTCTGGGTCCTCTACAAGGTCTTCGGTCCCAAAGGCGATGACGAATAGGGCAGGAAGGGCGGGTGCGGCCCGTTGCGGCCCGTAGGCGCCACCTTCCCGGTAGGCTCCCACTTGCGCCTCCGTCGGTCTTCGCGCTATCATGTCGAAGTTCGATATGTCGAAAGTCGATAGGTCGTAGTTCGATATGATGAATCGGGAGGACTCCGATGGCCGATGTGGGCGCGGTGCTGCCCCTTTCCCGTAGTCAGCTCTATCTGCTCCTGGCCATCCAGGAGGGAGAACGGCACGGGTACGCCGTCAAGAAGCGGGTGGAGGAGTTGAGCGGCGGGGTGGTGCGGATGGGGCCGGGGACGCTGTACGCGGCCATCCAGCGTGCGGAGGAACAGGGGCTGATCCGTGAGTCGGACGACCGGCCGCCGGAAGAGGAGGATCACCGGCAGCGGAAGTACTACGAGCTTACTCCTCTGGGTCGCGACGCGTTGTCTGCGGAGGTCGATCGGTTGGGCGACTTCGTCACGAGCGCACGGTCGGCGCTCTCGAAGGCCTGATCCGTGCCGTGGGGCGAGCGCGTTTATCGCGCGCTGCTTCGACTCTATCCTCGCGCGTTCCGCGACCGCTTCGGCGCGGATCTCATCGAGGTCTTCCGTGAGCAGCGGCACGAGGTGCAGTACGCGGGCGTTCTGGGGACGCTCCGTTTCTGGTGGGAGATCGGCTGGGATTGGGCCCGGTCGATGGTGGAGGCGCGACGCAGCCGGGTTCCCGCGCTGCGCTCAAGACGCTCTGACGAAGGACGAATGGGAAGAGGTGGGGTGACGATGGACGTTCTCAGACAGGATCTGCTGTTCGCTGTCCGCGGACTGCTTCGCTCGCCGGGCTTCACCCTCATCGCAATGGTGACGCTGGCGCTGGGGATCGGCTCGAACGCCGCGATGTTCAGCGTGGTGGAAGGTGTGCTGCTTGCGCCTCTCCCCTACGACGACTCGGATCGGCTCGTCACGGTGTGGAGCCAGTGGCCCGATACGGAGCGGCGCTGGGTGTCCGACGCAGAGTACCGCACCTACCTGACCCAGTCGGCCTCCCTCGAGGACATGGCCATCTGGAACGAGGTCGACGTGACGTTCACCGACCCGTCGAATCCCGAGCGGGTGTCGGCAGCGAGCGCATCGGCCAACCTGATGGACGTTCTCGGGGTGCCCATGGCACGGGGGCGGTTCTTCACCGAGGCCGAGGCCATGCACGCCGACACGGCGAGCTCGAATGTGGTGGTAGTGTCGTACGACGCGTGGCAGCGTCGCTGGTCCGCCGATCCGGCCGTCGTCGGGAGCCGCGCCGAGATCAACGGTCGCCTTCGTGAGGTGGTGGGGGTGCTTCCGGAAGAGTTCCGACTGCCCACCGAGTTCGGGACGTTGGATGGGATCGACGTCTACTTCCCCCGATGGGTCCCCCGCACACCCGTCACGGCGTACCCTGAGATGGGGGGCTCGCACTTCTCGTTCGTCGTGGGGCGGCTGCAACCAGGAGCCACGCCCGAGGCCCTGCAGCGCGACGTGGAGGGCGCCATTGGGCAGATTCACGCCGAGTTCGGAAGCTATCCGGCGGAGTACGGCTTTCGCCCGCTGGTCCTGTCGGTTGCCGACGACCTCTTCCGACATGTACAGCCGGCGCTCCTCGCCCTCTTCGCCACCGTCGGCTTCGTCCTCCTCATCGCCTGCGCCAACGTGGCCAACCTCATGCTCGCCCGGAGCGAGGCGCGCGAGCAGGAGCTGACGGTCCGGGCGGCACTCGGGGCGGGGCGCCAGCGTCTGGTGGGGCAGCTGTGTGTCGAGAGCCTCGTCCTCGCGCTCCTGGGAGGGGTGGCCGGTCTGGGTCTCGCCTCGCTGGGTGTCGACGTCTTCCAGGCCTTGGGGGCCGGCAACCTACCTCGCGTCGACGCCATCGGGCTCGACGCGGGGGTGCTGGCGTTCACCCTCGTCGTGACGCTGGGAACGGCCTTCTTCTTCGGTGTCTGGCCGGCGATGCGGGCCACTGCGGGGGGTAGCTCGCGTAGCGGGATCCGCACCCTCGGCGGTCTGCGGCAGTCGAGGTGGCAAGCGGCGCTCGTCTCGGCTCAGACCGCCATGGCCCTCGTCCTCGCCGTGGGCGCCGGCCTCATGGCGCGCACGCTCCAGGAGATGACGGCCATCGATCCGGGATTCCACGGCAGCGGGGTGCTCACGGCGGCCGTCAGTCTCCCGACCTCGCGGTATCCCGACGCGTCGGAGTCGATGGTGTTCTGGCGGGAGGCCATCCGGCAGCTGGAAGAGGTCCCGGGTGTCCGTTCCGCCGGCGCGGCACGGTCGCTTCCCCTGACGGGCGCCATGGGCGACTGGGGGCTCGACCTGGAGGGGTACGACGAGAACGTGAACCCACGAGCGAACGGCGATTGGCAGATCGCGACGCCCGGATACCTGAGGACGCTCGGAATCCCGTTGCTCCGCGGTCGCGACCTCACCTGGTCCGATGACGTCGAGGCACCCCTCGCCGTTCTCGTAAACGAGGCCCTTGGTCGTCGCTACTGGCCGGGAGAGGAGGTACTCGGCAAGCGCATCCGCGTGGGTGACGGGCCGTGGGGCAGCGTCGTGGGTGTCGTCGGAGACGTTCGCCACACCAACAGGACGGACGATGTCGCGCCCAAGTTCTACGTTTCGGTGAACCAGTGGTCGCTGGCGACGGGTGGCAACCCGACGGCACTGCGCATCGTTGTAGCGGGTGCGGGCGACCCCGACGACCTCGTGGAACCCATCCGTGACGTCGTTCGCCGACTCGATCCCAGCCTCGCCGTGGCGGAGGTCCAGAGCGTGGACGATATCGTCGCCGAGTCGGTTGCCCAGCCCAGACTCATGGCCGTGCTCATGACCGCCTTCGGTCTCATCGCTCTGACGTTGGCCCTGGTGGGGGTTTACGGCGTGGTCTCGTACACCGTGGGCCGGAGGCGCCGCGAGATCGGCGTCCGAATGGCGCTGGGGGCCGTCCAGGATCAGGTCGTAGGGCTGATGCTGAAACGAGGCATCGGGATGATCGGCGCGGGCCTCGCCATCGGGACCGGCCTGGCGCTGGTGTTGAGCCGGACGGTCGAGTCGTTGCTCTACGGCGTCGAACCCGCCGACCCTCTGACCTTCGGTATCGTGCTCCTGGTCTTCACCGGCGTCGCCCTGGTCGCGACGTGGTTGCCGTCGAGGAGGGCGGCGCGTGTGGATCCCGTCCGCGTGCTGAAGTCCGAGTAACCGTCCACGGAAAGCCGCGCGTCGCCACTCGGCGCGGTCCTGGATTCCCGGCCGCCTGACCGTTCGACGGGACGTCGGGCAGGCGTCAAGGCGGAACATGGAAGTCGTGGGCGTTTAGGCCGACGTAGACCATCGATGGGGAAGTATTGCCGTCAGGGGGCGACCATGCGGCTGTCGGTTCGGAGGCGATCGAGACTCTTTCTGTCGTGCCTCCTCGCTGTGGTGACGGGGGCGTGTGACTTTCTGACGGGTCCCGAGATCGCCTTGAGTGTCGCCACGGTCAACGTGCCGGAGGTGCCTCCTGCCGTGCCGTCGACGGTGACCCCCGGCGTTCCATTCGCGGTGGAGATTCCGGTCGTCCGCCCGTGTCCGCCGCGACTCGGACCCGTGAACGTCGACGTGTACGCGTCCGCCATCGCCCTCACTCCCTACGTGGAGACCGAGAACGATCCCAACGTGCTGTGTCCGGGTAGCCTGGGTTACATGCGACACGAGATCGAGCTCACATGGCCGGACGACTACGACTTCGTCGTCACGATCTACGCCGTGGATTTCGAGTCGGGCGAGCCCGTTCTGCTTCGCTATCCGGTGGCTGTGGAGCCATGATTCAGGGCAGCAGTCCCTTCCGGCTCAGCTGGGCGGCGCCCACGCCGGCATCCCCGCCTGCTCCCGCACGTAACGGGCGGCGTCGGCGTGGGTCGCGAACCACACGCCGCCTTTGGCCTGCATGTGATCGATGAGCCCCTCGAGGGCCACGATCCGCGAGCGATGCCCGATGACGTGGGGGTGCATGGTGAGGAGGAACATGGTGCCTTCCTCCCACGCTTTGTCGAACTCGTCGATCCACACCTGCATCACATCCCTGGGGTTCATGTAGCTGTTTCCGCGGGGATTGAAGAGAGGTGCGTCGTCGAGGATCCACTCCACGGGTAGCTCCACCATCCCGGTGGCCTCGCCGTCCTGGACGAGTTCGTACGGGCGGTCGTCGTGCATGAGGGAGCTCTCATACAAGAACCCGATGTCGCGGACGATCTGGAGCGTGTTGGGACTGTGGTTCCATGAGGGCGCCCGGTAGCCCACGGGCCGCTCGCCGGTGATCTCCTCGACGGCATCGACGGCCTGACGAAGGAGCCGCTCCTCCGTAGGGCCGTCCAGGGCCGTGTTGAGTTCGTGGATCCAGCCGTGGACGGCGATCTCGTGCATCCCCGACTCCTGGATGAGCGCCCCCTGCTCGGGAGCCAGCTTCAGGCTCCACGCGGGGAAGAAGAACGTAGAGGGGACGTTCTCCTCGTTCATGAGCTCGACCACCCGGGGCAGGGCGACGCGCGCCCCGTACTGCCCCTGGGAAAGGGGTCCGATACTCACCTGTCCGGTACGCAGCCCCTGCACGGTCTCGTTGTCGACATCGTAGGAAAGAAGGACGGCGACACGGGCGCCTCCTGGCCACGAGTCGGGGTTCAGATCCCTTCCCGCCCGGACCTGGTCGACGGCGGAGCGGACGGTCTCCTCCGACCAGTTCCAGGGCTCCTCCTCGCTCTCCACCTGAGTGGTCCGGGGTGCTTCGGTAATCGTGCAGCCCACGGTGAGGACGGCGAGAAGGGTGGCGAAGCCCCGGGTCGTCGGTCCTGCCTGTACGGCCAGAGTCGCGAGGGCAGCGGGAAGGCGCGCAAGGGGGCCGGACGTCATGGATGATGCTCCATTCGGGTTGCATGCAGGCGTGTGAGCCTGGCCTAGGTGCGCCTGAGCCTATCCTCCACGACGGGTCCAGACCAGCACCGCTCCGGATCCGCCGGCGGTGCCGTAGAACGTCGACGCCTCGATGGGCTCGAGGATGGCGATGCTCTCGATGGCCTCGGGGTCGATGTCCATGGCGCCCACGCCGCTGATCGGGACGCCGTCGAGGACGATGAGGGCGCAGGTACCCATGCCGCCGGCGGTCCGAGCTTGCTGTAACGCCACACATAGCCCCAAGGGGTCGCTACCCAACGTCAGGTTCTCCGGGCGTATCACGCGGATGTTGGCCTGGGCGGTTCGTTCGAGGACGGCGCCCATGTCCAGCTTCACCGGGATCGCGTCGATGCGATCTCTCCCGATCCAGCGGTTGCCGAGCTGTCTTGGCGTCAGCCCCAACTGCTCCAACTCCAGCTCGGCACGCTCCTCGACGGTGACCTCGATCCCTTCCAACCCGATGGGCTCGGGGACGAGCAAGAGGTCCAGCGCCGCCGTCCCTTCGGTGCTCAGCGCGATGAGGGGCGATCGGGTTTCGAAGTACCCGAACCGCTCGGCGACGACGTAGTACTCACCGGACTCCGGCGGCGTGACGATGAAGCGTCCGACGGAGTCGGCGAGAGCGCGAACCCGTTCGTCTCCCTCGCGTTCGACGAGGGTCACGATGGCGCCACCCACGGGCTGTTCGTTCTCCTGATCGAGCACCCGACCCTGAATGGTCTGGGCATCGGCCACGGCCGGGTAGGCGATCGAGGCAATGAGGGCGAGCAGACTCGTCCGCCCGACCCGGTTCCGGTAGGGGATTCCGGTCATCGGTCTCCGCAGATCCAGGCTCCTTTCCATCGAACCTACGAGCAGGGCCGCCTTACCTTTCTCCGGTGGCCATGACGCCGCGGCTCACGGCCACGGCGCTCCCGCCGACACGGACGGCGGAAGTGGCGCCCTCTGTCCGATCGGCCTCCACATAGAGGAGGCTGGGCCGGCCCATCTCGATGCCTTGCTCCACGACCCAACTCAGGGACGCCTCCTCGCGGCCGTCGGCTGCGGACAGGTAGCTACCCAGGGCGGCGGCTGCCGACCCCGTAGCCGGGTCCTCCGGCACGCCGGATCCGGGTGCGTACATCCGAACGCGGATGTCCACGCCGTCGCCCTCTCCGTCCATGCACACGATGTAGACGTGATGGGCCCAGGCGTCGGCGAGCATACGCTGCCAGCGAGCCGTGTCCAGGGAAGACCGCCGCACGGCGTCGATGGTCCTCACAGGGATGACGAAGTACTCGAGGCCGCACGACACCATCTCTGGGCGGAGGTCGGATCCCTCGGGTCCCTCTCCGCCTATGTCCGACTCGCTCAGACCCACCATGGCCGCCAGGTCGGCGACGGGATGGGGTGACGGTCGGTGCTCCGGGAGGATGGCCGTGGTGAAGCGCGCGAAGACGGGTCGGCCACTCTCGAATCGTACGGTGACGGGTACCGGACCGACGTTCTCCTCCAGGACGAGCTGGACCTCTCCGTCGCCGTCGGGCAGGGGCGGGAGCCGTGGACCGTCGGGTCCGGTCCAGGTGCCGGATGCGAGGAAGAGTGCCGAACCCACCGTCGGGTGTCCAGCGAAAGGGACCTCCCGTGCAGGGGTGAAGATCCGCACACGCGCCGTACCGGCCTCCGTCTCCGGCGGACCGAGGAAGACCGTCTCGGAGAGGTTCATCTCCAGAGCGACGCGCTGCATGAGTCCGGTGGGGAGATGCGCGGCCGCGGGGAAGACGCCGAGGGGGTTGCCGCCGAACACGCGATCGGTGAACACGTCGAGTGTGTGGAAATCCAGGGTCATTTTGGGGTTCTGTGAGTCAGAGCAGGCTATCGGACCTGGGAACCTGTGCGTCCTGGGGGTCCGGCAGCAACCGAATTCCGGTCCCGGCCGCCCTCACGCGGTCCCGGGTCCCACCACGGAGCCCAGGCACACATGGCCGACGACACCACCTCGAGTGGGTCCCTCACCATCGGTGTGATCTCCGATACCCACGGACTCCTGCGCCCATCGGCCATTGCAGCCCTTCGGGGCAGCGATGTCATCCTCCACGCTGGCGACGTTGGCGGGCAGGACATCCTGGATTCCCTCGGCGAGCTTGCGCCCGTCCATGTCGTGCGGGGAAACACCGACCACGGGCTCTGGGCCGCGACCCTTCCCCGAACAGAGGTGGTTTCCGTGGAGGGAGCCGACATCTACATGGTCCACGACATCGAGGACCTCGATCTGGACCCCGCCGCGGCGGACTTCGACATGGTGGTCTACGGACATTCCCACCGTCCCGACGTGGCCGTGCGAGGGGGCGTGACCTACTTCAACCCGGGGGCAGCCGGCCACCGTCGCTTCAGCCTGCCGGTGACCGTAGGGAAGGTCCGCGTGACGCCGGCGGGGCTGGGAGATCCCGAGGTCGTCCACATCGAGGCCACGCCGTGATGCGGCGAGGGCAGCGGGCGGTTTCGCGCAGCGGGGTCGTGTCTATCGGAGTCGCGGTTCTCGCGGCTTGCGGGAGTGCGGTGGATGTCCCGGTCCCGGTCGTCGAGGACCCTACGGGGATCTGGCGTTACTCGGATTCGGGCAGCGAGGTGACCCTGGAGCTGGATGCCGACGGCGTGTTTCAGCGGGTCACCGCTTCCCTCGCCGAGACGGAGTGTGGTCGTGACGCAGGGAACTGGTCGGTCTCGGATGATGTGCTGGTCCTCGACCTCGATGCCGCCTCGGGTGGGGGGCAGGATCGGTTCACCTTCTCCGTGGAGGGGGCGTCTCTCTCACTGACCGACCCCGTGAGGACGGTCCGCCTGTTCACGCCTGTCCCCCGAGGCGCGAGCTGCGTCGACTACGGCTTCGGGTCGTGGGAGGGCGCCGTCTCGGCGACCATCGATGGCGAAGCCCGCGTCTTCGACGACATCGAGGTCGCCATCGACATCGAGGGCGGCTTCCTCCGTGTGGCGAGCCTATGGCGCCCGTGCCCGACATGCCCGACCGAAGATCCCCAGCTCACCGTCGAGGTCGAGGCTCCCGGCGAGTTGGAGGCGGGGACCTATACTGTCCAGAACTTCGCCGGAGCTGAGATGACGATGTTCGGGTTCTTCCACCCTGACCCCGGGGATCCGGACTTCGAGGGCTTCAGCACCGAGCGACTCTCTCCCCCTGGTGAGTTCGTCCTCACCGCCGTTGCCGACGAGCGGGTGTCCGCCACGTTCTCGTTCCGCGGAAACCCCCGCACCGACGGTGACGTGGCCCCCGACGGCAGCACCTTCACCCTCGTCACCGACGGCGTGGTGGACCTGACCTACCGGTGACGGTCCCCGACGGCGGAGTGTCGCAGGCTCTCGTCCGCCTTCTGGGTCCAGGAGATGCCTCCGTCCTGGACGAGGTAGCAGAGGGGGTATTCGACCACGAGATCGACGGGGGATGGGCGCAGGAGTTCCTCAACGACGCACGCCACCACCTGGCGGTTGTCGTCATCGAAGGGCGGGTGACAGGGATGGCTTCGGCCGTCCACTACGTCCATCCGGACAAGCCCCCGGAGCTATGGATCAACGAGGTCGGTGTGGCCGACTCGGTGCAGGGGCGGGGCCTGGGACGTCGGTTGGTGCAGGCACTCCTCGACCACGGCCGCGAGATCGGGTGTCAGGCCGCGTGGGTGCTGACGGAACCCGAGAACGACGCGGCGCGCGCTCTGTACGCCGGTCGTGGAGGCCGACCCGAGTCGACGGTGCTCTACAGCTGGCGTCTGGACGAGGGACGGGATCCGTAAGCCCAGATGGTCGCGGGACGTACGAGAGTTTCGCAATTTGAGTCTGAGGCGCGTGGTCGGATCTACCGGCGGGCGGGCCCGCGAGACGACCCTGATCCCGGAGCGCCTGCGCGATGAGTCGACGACGGCCGTTGATGCTTCTCCTGCTTCTCACCATTCCTCTGGCCGGTTGCCGGAGCTGGCAGCCCGCCGGCATGTCACCGGAGGCACTCCTGGCCGCCGAGGCGCCGCCTCAGGTGCGGGTTACCCGGACAGACGGCGAAATGCTGACCCTGGTGGTACCCGAGATCAGGGCGGGCGCGATGGTCGCGAGGGGTGCGCCAGGTGCCGTCATGCTGGAAGACATCCACCTCCTCGAGGTGCGCCGCACCGACGCCCTCCGGACGGTCGCCTTCGTCCTCCCCGGCGCCATCCTCGTGGCGATCTTCGGGAAGGTGGCGTGCCGGTGCTGAGTCCCTCGCGGGCCTAGCCCCATGCTGCGGCGGATCCGGGGACTTCTGGGGGTCGGGGTCACTTGGCCTTCTGGGGCATCCTGGGCTCGGCGCTCGTCCCTCTCGGCTTCGGTGCCCTTGGTTTCTTCGAAGGCGGGACCACACTCCTGGACGTCCTTGGGGCCATCGGCGTGACGGCGGCCCTCGGTGGCACCTTCGCCTCCGGCTCGGTCGCCGTGGCCCGGCGGGCCGAGCTCGCGGCCTCCGAGGAGAGGATCCTCCTCGACGACGCTCACGACTGACGGGCGCCGAGGGCGCACGATCCGAAACGACGCGGGTAGGTGAGCGAAGCCGCGTCCGGGCAATGGGACGCGGACGTCGAAACCGTGAACCGAAGCTCAGGAGTACGTCATGACCGACAGCCTCGAGTGGCGGTACCACCGCCCTGGCTGAACGAGTTGCAAACGCACGCAAGAGTTTCTTGCGCAGAACGAGATCGCCGAGGGCGAGGTACAGAGCGCGGGCAAGGAGCCCATCGAGGGTGAAGATGCCCTCTCGGTACTGAAGGGCGCCGACGAGCTCTACGTCGCCAAGGGCCGGAAGACGGTCCACTTCGATCTCGCGAAGGACCGCCCTTCCGACGATGAACTGCTGTCCCTGATGTTGGGACGGAGCGGCAAGCTTCGCGCCCCCACCATGCGGGTGGGCAAGAAGGTCATCGTAGGGTTCAATGCCGAGCTTCTGGAGTCGACTCTCGGCTGACGGGCTGGGCCTGAACGAAACAACGCCCGGGGTACCGTCGCGGTACCCCGGGCGCTTTCACGTCGTCTCCGAAAGGAGTCAGCCCTCGACGTGTCGCTTGACGCCGGGTCAGTTCGAGGTCGAGAGACCTTCCACCCGGACACCGGGAATCACGTGGTTGATCCGCACGCCGTAGATCCCGTCGGTCCGACCGGCCATGCCTGAGTTTGCGGTGGCGTGCACGACCTGACCGTTGATGACGAACTCGATCTCCTCGGCGCCTACCCGGACCTCGAGCTCGTTGGTCGCCGCGCCGCTGTTGATGGCCTCGTGGGGTGTGCGGCCCATGATGTCGTGAACGGTGTCGTTGTTGGCGCGGTGCTTGATGATGTACGTCCCGTTCTGCGCGATGAGGAAGTACATGTAGTTCTGGCTGTCCGCGTTCAACTGGCTGCCGCCGTAGAACAGGCCGTAGTAGTTCGGGTGGCCGCTGGGCTCGACCAGGGTGAAGGTCGCCGAGAGGTTGAATTCCCCGGACGCCGTCTGGCCTCCGTCCCAGATGATGGCCGCAGGACCGGTACGGACTTCGAACCCGCGATCCACGTTGGTGATGGTGACCTCGGGCACGTCGTCGGGGTCGGCCGCGTTGGTGGACCGATCGACGCGCATCATGAAGTCCTCCTGCCCCTGAACGGCAACGGGAAGTGCGATCAGGACGGCGAGGGCTGCCATCAAGAGTCGACGGATCATACGAACTCCTTGTTGAAAGGGACGATGAAGCTACGGCGGTAGCGGCCGGGGGCCAGTCCCCGGAGCGACTCCAACCGCGGGTCGATATCTACGACGTGCTTGGAAGCCAGTTGCAGTGGGGTCGGCTCCTCGACACTCTGTCCACCCCGTCGATGTCGCCGGACGATTCCCCGTGCCGGCGAGACGCCTGATCTGGATGGCCCCTTGTCCCAGCGATACGCATGAAGAAGACGCGAGACCCTGACGCCAGTTCCCGGCGCCTGCGACGCCACAGCTTCACCGCCATCCCGATCCGGCGGCTCCGTTCGTGCCTGCTGTTGCCTGCGGCCGTTCTCTCCCAGGCCTTCCCGCCGGGAGCCGTCTCCGGACAGCAGTCGGGCGGTGACCCCGGCATCACCGCCGTCGAGGCCCAGCGCCTCATCGAAGGGCCTCAGGTCGATCCAGGCGAGGACGGGTTCGGCGATCTTGCGATTCAGGAGTTGATGGAGCGCCTGAGCGTACCAGGTGTGAGCGTGGCGATCATCCGCGACTTCGAGATCCACTGGGCCAAAGGGTATGGCGTCGCCGACGTCGAGAACGGCCGAGCGGTGGATACGGAGACGATGTTTCAGGCGGCGTCCATCAGTAAGCCCGTCGCCGCCATGGCAGTCATGGCCGCCGTGGAAGACGGCCTCTTCGCCCTCGACGACGACATCAATTCAGTTCTCACGTCGTGGAGGCTCGATGGAGGGGGACTCACCGAACGACGATCCGTGACTCCCCGCACGTTGACCAGTCACACCTCCGGACTCGGCGACGCGTTCGGCTTTCCTGGCTACGAGCCTGAAGCACTCCTCCCGACGCCCATCCAGATTCTCGACGGACATGAACTCTCCAACGTCGGACCGGTGTTCATGGAACGCGAGCCCATGTCGTTCTACGAGTACTCGGGCGGCGGTGTCACCGTCATGCAGGTGGCCCTGGCCGATGCCCGCCGTCGGCCCTTCGAGCGGGTCCTGGAGGACGATGTCCTGAGTCCCATCGAGATGAACAGAAGCTCTTTTCGCCAGCCCATTTCGCCCGAGCACGATCGCAACGCTGCGCGGGCCCACGGGCGGGAAGGGGAGTCCATGGGGGCCAAGTGGCACGTATACCCCGAGCTCGCGGCTGCGGGCCTCTGGACTACACCTACGGACCTCGCTCGCTTCCTCATCGAGGTGCAGCGGGCTCTCGCGGGTGAGCCGGACCGGGCGATTTCGCGGGCATCCGCGGTGGAGATGACGAGCCCTGTGGGCGTGGGGCCCTATGGAGTGGGCTTCAGCATCCAGTCTCTTGGCGAGGGATGGTACTTCGGTCACGGGGGAAGCAACTGGGGATTCAGAGCCCAGGTGCTGGCGCACAAGGTGAAAGGATATGGCTTTGCCATCATGACCAACGCATCGGCGGGCGGGGTCGTGGCCAGTGAGCTCTCCAGGCGGATCCAAGCTGCGTATGGCTGGGACTCGCAGGCGGACCCGGTGGAGCGCGGGTACGGAAGCCGTGGCGACGTGGTGCAGATGACCGGTGCCGCCCGTGCGTTCTTGGCGGATCTGACGGAAACGCAGCGTGCGGCGGCGACATTCGATTTCGATGCCGACGAACGACAGCGGTTTCACTTCATCCCCAACGAGATGTTCGCGCGGCGCGGGCTGATGCTCGCCGACCTCGACGGGAGCCAGCTCGAGGGAGCCCATAGTCTGCTTCGCGCCGGATTGAGCCGAGGCGGCTACCTCACCGCTACGCAGATCATGGAGTTGGAAGACGTACTTCTCGCCATGGAAGGGGGAGAGCGTTTCGCTCGCGACCGGGATGAGTATTTCCTGGCCATCTTCGGGACGCCGGGCCCTGGTGAGACCTGGGGATGGCGTTTCGAGGGCCACCACCTCTCCCTCCATTTCACCATCGTGGATGGTGTCGTGGGGGTCGTCGCTCCGGCCTTCGCGGGCGCAAATCCCGCGGAGGTCCGCGAGGGGCCACACCAGGGCCTCCGGGTGCTCGGCCAGCGTGAGGATGCGGGACGGGCGCTGGTTCAATCGTTGGACGCCGATCAACTCGAGCAGGCCATGATCGCCGCAGAGGCTCCACGGGACATCGTCACCGGCGCGGAGTCGGACATCGACCCTCTGTCCCCGGAAGGCATCGCTGTCTCGGCCTTGTCCGAGGACCAGCGCGGCCTCCTCATCGACCTCGTGGACGTCTACCTCGGGATGATGTCTGAGGGCTTGGCGTCCGAGCGCGGTCGACGCATAGGGGCTGCGGGTATCGACGAGATCACCTTCGGATGGGCAGGAGGCCTCGAGGCCGGACAACCCCACTATTATCGCGTGCAGGGCCCCACCTTCCTCATCGAGTACGACAACACCCAGAATGGCGCCAACCACATCCATTCGGTTTGGCGGGACTTTGATGGAGACTTCGGTCGTGACCTCTTGAGAGAGCACCGGGGGCGGCATCACCATGAGCGCTGAGTCCCCAGGCCGGTGGAGGGCATGAGGCTCCGGCGGACGCTGTCGATGCTCAGGGCGTTGGCCCCGGTGGCCGCGGCACTCGCGGGACTTGCCATCGGCGCCGGCCCCGGCTCGTCGCAAGCCACCCGCGTCGGCGCCTTCGTCGGAGCCACCGCCAACGAGCAGGAGTGGAGTCCCACCGCCGAAGTCGAAAGGGTGACGGGCTTCGTGGTGGGTGCCTTCCTGGACGCGGCCACCCCGGTGTCCGGATTCAGTATCCTGGCCGAAGGCGCCCTCACACAGCGCGGAGGCGACGTCGTCGACTCGGGTACCGCCGTTGTGGAAGGCGCCGTGCGCACCGACTATCTCTCAGTGAGCGTCCGGGCGAAGCTGGCCACGGCCGTCGGCCCGGCCCGCGTCCACGCAGCCGCCGGCCCGGCCTTTGAGAACGTTCTCCGCAGCCGTGTCTCGCCGGGCTTCGAGACCATCCTCGAGCGAGAGGGGCGATCGGTGTTCGGTGTCCTCCTCGGCGCCGGCGTGGACGTGGGCATCGGCCAGGGCAGGCGGGTGGGAATGGAGGCGAGACTCTTCGACGGTCTCGGCGACGCCTACGACGGCGACTTCGTATCGGTTAGAAACCGTTCCTGGGAGGCCGTCGTACGCTTCGGCATCCCCATACCACGATGAGCATACGAGGAGCACCATGACCCCGACCCGTCGAGACTTCATTCGGACCGCCGGCGTTGTCGGCGCCGGCCTGGCGCTGGGCGGTAGCGCCTGCGCTCCCGCGGACGAGGGCGAGGCGGTGTCGAGCACGCCGACCCCCAAGCGGATCCTGATCCTCGGTGGCACCGGCTTCATCGGGCCGCACATGGTTCGCTACGCAGTGGAGCGCGGCCACCAGGTCTCGACGTTCACCCGGGGTCGGAGTGATGTCGAACTCCCCGAAGGCGTCGAACAGCTCATCGGCGATCGCAACAACGACCACTCGGCCCTCGAAGGCCGGAGTTGGGACGTGGTCCTCGACAACAACACCCAGGACTATCGGTGGGCACAGACCAGCACCGACCTCCTGGCCGGCGCTGCGGAGCACTACGTCTTCGTGTCGTCTATCTCCGCGTACGCCCTCGAGGGCTTCGGATGGGACAACGCCGACCGGATCCTCCGTGAGCCGGCGGTCGACGAGGACCATCCACGGGTGCCCAGACCTGAGGGTTGGGAGTTCGGCGACGACGCCCCATATGGCCTGATGAAGACCCTCGGAGAGGACATTGTCCACGCGGCCTTCCCCGGCCGGGCCACCATCGTCCGCCCCGGGCTCATCGTCGGCCCTGGTGATCTCACCGATCGCTTCACGTATTGGCCCGTGCGTCTGGACGAAGGGGGGGAGGTGTTGGCTCCCGGAAACCCGGAGCACGTCACCCAGATCATCGACCAGCGCGACCTCACCGAGTGGATCGTACGCCTGGCCGAGAACGGCACCACCGGCGACTTCAACGCCACCGGTCCTGCCGATCGCCTGGCGATGTCTGCGTTCCTCGACCAGGTGGGCGAGGCTGCCCGGAACCGGTATGAGCTGACCTGGGTGAGCGAGGACTTCCTGGAGAGCCGGGACGTCGCCCCATGGAGCGACCTTCCGGCGTGGATCCCGGGAGATCCGCTCATGTTCGTAGATGTCAGCGACGCGGTTGCGGCGGGTCTGACGTTCCGACCCCTCGCCCAGACCTCCGCCGATACGCTGGCGTGGGACGAGATGCGGCCCGCGGAAGAACGGGAGAACCGACGTTTCGGTTGGAGTCGCGAGCGGGAGGCAGAGGTGTTGGCGGCCTGGCACGCGGCCCAGGGTTGACGGCGGATTCAGTCGGCGATCGGTGGCCTCCAGGCGCCGATCGGTTAGCCCTAGTCGCCGACCCGTGCACTTCCGCCAGGCGCTACCGTCGCCAACGAAGCGGGGTCGCTCGGGGTCATTCACTACGCAGACGTCAGATCTCTCCAGCGTGGACTAGCTCGTGCTGAAACCCCTCCTGGGTTGGGCCGTCGACTTCCGCGACGATCGGGAGTTCCGCGGCATGCTGATGGCCGCCGCGTACGGCTTCTTCATCATGTTCGCGTACTACATCCTTCGGGCCGTGCGCGACGAGATCTCGGCGGCGGACCGGGGCAATCTCCAGATCCTCTGGACGGTGGTCTTCCTCGTGATGATCGTGGCGGTGCAGGCCTACTCCTGGCTCGCCTCCCGATATCCGAGGGGCGTCTTCGTCCCGGTGGCCAACCGCTTCTTCATCGCCTGCCTCGTGGCGTTCTGGGCGAGCCTGGTCTTCATGCCGGAGGCAGCCCGTCCGTGGATCGACCGGGTCTTCTACGTCTGGACGAGCGTCTTCGCCCTCTTCGTCGTGACGGTGTTCTGGGGCCTGGTCGCGGATTGCTTCACCAACGATCAGGGTAAGCGACTGTTCGGCTTCATCGCCATCGGAAGTTCGGTGGGAGGCATCGTCGGTTCGACGGTGACCGCGGCTCTGGCCGTGCAGGTGCCGGTCTTCACGCTTCTCCTCATATCGTGCGTCCCGTTGGAGGCCGCGTCGTGGTTCGCCGGAAGTCTGCACAGGAACTTCGGCACGGGGTCCGTGAAGACGGAGACGGCGGATCAACCTCTCAAGGGCGACGCGTGGAGCGGGATGAAGGCCGTCTTCGCGTCTCCCTACCTGATGGGCATCGCCGCCTTTATCGCCCTCATGACGTTCGCGTCGACGATCCTCTACTTCGCCCAATCGGACCTCGTATACGAGGCGATGACGGACCGCGGCGAGCGTCGGGCGTTCCTGGCTCGGATCGACCTGGTGGTGAACATCCTCACCATCTGCTTCGAGGTCTACCTCACGGCCCGCATCATTAAGTGGTTCGGCGTGGCGGTCACGCTGGCCCTTGTCCCCTTCGCCGTGGCGGCCGGGTTCGTCGCCCTGGGGCTTTGGCCGACACTCTGGACGCTGGTGGTGGTCCAAGTGCTTTATCGGGCCGGGCGGTATGGTTTGGCCAAGCCGGCCCGGGAGGTCCTCTTCACCGTCGTCTCACGGGAGGAGAAGTACAAGTCGAAGGCGTTCATCGACGCGGCCGTATACCGAGGCGGCGATCTGGTGAGCGGCTGGATCTACGCAGGGCTGGCCTTCGTCGGGCTGACCATCGGCTCCATTGCCTTCGCCGCGGCGCCCGCTGCCATCCTCTGGACCGTCGTTGCGCTGAAAATCGGAAGAGCCGGAGAGGAACGGGCCGAGGTCATCGCGGATCCCGAGCGGGCGGCGGAACTCGTCGGGTAGGGCGCGCGTTCCCGGCGCGAAGCCGATCACACACCGGCGCGCTCAGACACTCCGATCGCCTGGCGGTGGTTCGGTTCATCCGAACCCGATCCCTTGCAGGGAGGCGCGCCCCTCGGCATGGTGGCCCGGTGACCCGTGTCCCTGGAGGCTCCATGCGCTGGCCCGTCTCGCTTTCTGTCGTCTCCCCGGTCCGTGACGCCGCGACGCCATCCGTCGCGGCTTCCACCGGTTCGGTCTTCCACATCGCCTTCGCGGCTGCGGCCCTCGCGTGTGCGGGGCCCCTACAGGCTCAGGACCTCGACGCGCCTCGGCCCATCGAAGGCTCCAACACGGTCTTCATCGAGGAGATGACGTGGATGGACGTGCGGGACGCCCTGGCCGACGGGTGGACCACGGCCATCGTCGCCACCGGCGGGGTGGAGCAGAACGGTCCTTATGTCGCGTCGGGCAAACACAATTTCGTCTTGCAGGCCACCACCGAGGCCATCGCGCGGGAGCTCGGCAACGCCCTGGTGGCCCCCATTGTGAAGTTCGTGCCCGAGGGCTCCATCGATCCTCCCTCGGGACATATGCGCTACCACGCCACCATCAGTGTCCGGCAGGAGACGTTCGAGGCGCTTCTCACGGATATCGTGGCGTCGCTTGAAGCGCACGGATTCCGGGACATCGTCCTCATCGGCGACAGCGGTGGCAACGTGCGGGGGATGCAGAACGTGTCTGCGGCCCTCAACAAGGCGTGGGGCGACCGGGTGTCCCGCGTCCACTTCATCCCCGAGTACTACACGGAGGACATCTACAGCTGCGAGTACCTGAAGATGGAGCTCGACATCCACCAGCAGCCGGACAACTGCGTCGCCACCCGCAACGAGTACCACGACGACTACCACTACTCGTCGATCATCGCCACCGTGGATCCGGAGCACATCCGGGCCGAGCAACGGATGGAGGTCGGGCTCTTCAGCATCAACGGAGTCGATCTCAACCCCCTCCAGAAGACCATCGAGAACGGGCGGAAACTCGTGGAGTACCGGGCCGAGATCACCGCCCGAGCCATCCGCCGTGCCATGGAGGCTTCGCGATGAGGCGGATCGCTCGTGGCTCTCGGGAGGTCGATCCTGTCGATGCGGCCAACTTCGTGCTGCCAGGCACGATGCAGAGGATGGTTGGCGCAACCGACGACGAACCCGTCAGACTCTACCGCGTCGCCTTCGAGGAAGGGGCGAGGACGTTCTGGCACAAGCACGACGACTCCCAGCTTCTGTTCGGACTGAGCGGTCTCTGCGTCGTGGTGGACAGGGAAGGCAACGAGCTACTCCTCGAGCCGGGTGACGTGGTCATCATCGCTGCCGATGAGGAGCACTGGCACGGGGCGGCCACCGGCAGCTCGGGCGAGCACTTGGCCATCAACTGCGGTGAAGTGACGACCTGGCTGGAGTCGTCGGAGTAGGAGGCGCGGGGTGGGGGACGGGTTGCCGCTCCGCGTTGCGCAGGCCGTTTTCCGAACCGGTGTCCCCGCGACTACGTCAGCGGCTTCTCGAACCAGTGGTGGGCGTAGAACTCGTCGTTGAACGGCGGCACTTCGCGATACCCCGCAGTCCGGTACAGCTGGATGGCGCTGGTCAGGGTCTTGTTGGTTTCGAGTTGGGCAGTGGTGCACCCCAGTTCCCGGGCGGCGTCCTCCAGTGTCGTCAGCAAGCGCCGCCCCAGACCCTGGCCGCGACACGACGAGTCGATCCACATCCGCTTGATGTAGCCCACGGTTGGAGCGGTGAGGGTCACGCCCCCACACCCCACGGGTCTCCCTTCCTGGGAGACGATGACGAACGCGCCCCGGGGGCGCAGGAAGTCTCGGCGATCCGAGTTCACGCTCTTTGCGACATCGAAGCCTCCCTCGAATCGCGCGCGGAGTTCGGCGAAGTACTGTTCCAGGCACCACGTCGCCTCCGGGCTGGTGGCTTTGGCCTCTTCGATCTGAACCGTCGGCTCCAGTCGAGGTTCCCCGGTACGGGCGTTCAACTCCCTGCCGAATCCGGGGCCGGAGTACGGTAGATATCCATGGAGGTGTTCGTCGCACGCTCCAGCAGTTGATCCACGTAGGTGCCGAAGCTCGCGTTCAGATAGCTCTTCCGCTGCCGCCAATAACGTCGCATGCCCGGCGTATCCTTCACGCCCAGGATGGCGGCCGTGAGTGCCTCCAGAAGCTCTCGATCCAGCGTCCCCTCCTCGGCCAACCAGTAGCTGTTCTGGAACGCCAGGAAGACGCCGTGGAACGTCATCAGGAATTGGAACTCCTCTTCCGCCGGCAGCGCTTGGTCACTCATGAGTCCGCGGTAGAAGAGGCTGCTGGTTTGCTCGTCGGTGCCTACCTCGAGGTACCAAGTCTGGAGCGCGACGTTGGCGGCGTTCACCGAAGCGGATCGCGACGCGCTGACGCTGTCGTTCACCTGGAGCCCCACGTAGATGAGGGAGACCACGACGGCGAAGGCACCGATGATCTCGGCCAGGTGGGCCATGTTGGATAGACGAGATGTCATGCGGATTCCTTGTCTTTTCGGGGCCTCATGGTTGAGCCGGGCCCCGCCACGCGGCCACCGCCGCTTCCACACCGCGGAGCAGCTCGTCGAGAGTGGCGCGATCCTGTACGGTCCCACCCACCAGCACCGACTCGATGGCGCGGGTGTTCGTGATGTCGGCCAGCGGATCGGCGTTCAACAGAAGGAGGTCGGCCCGTGCACCCACGGAGACGGTGCCGATGTCACCCGAGCGACCCAGGTACGCAGCCGGCGTGGTGGTCGCTGCGCGGAGGACATCCATCGTTGGTATCCCGGATTCCGCGAATCGCGCGAGTTCGTCGTGTAGTGCGAAGCCGGGGATCACCATGGTGTCATTGGCGTCCGTCCCGGCCATGACGCTCACGCCGGCGTCGTGAGCCATGCGAGTCGTTCGGAGGCCTATCTCGTAGAACGCTCCGAACAGCTCAACCAGGGCGGGCGGCGCCTGGGCCGTCCGGTCCAGGTCCGCCTCCCAGCCTGCGCGAATCGGTGGAAGGACGTATCTCAACCGATCGTCCGCGCGGTAGGCGGGATCGCCCGCTCGGTAGTCCATCTCCCGGGTGCCGTGCGTTGGCACCAGGAACGTCTGGTTGGCGACCAGGGTCTCCAGTACTTCTCGGCACCTCGACGCATCGAAGCCGTCGAGCGTCGAGCGGAGTCGTTCCGTCGCGGAGGGCGCTTCCGCTCCCCTCTCGCCGTCGACGACGCGAGCCATGATGGCCCGATAGGGCTCACTGTAGCTGCCGCAAGCGACGGGGAGGTCGCGGGCGTGCTCGATGGTACCGTGGCCGGCGTCCGAGGCTTCGACGACGGACACCCCAAGTGGCAAGTGCCCCGAGACCTCCAGGTCGAGCTCGTTCGCTTCTTCGAGGAGCGCGAAGTACGCCTCGCGTGGGACGGAGTTGTACACCTTCACCACGTCGATCCCACGGTCGTTCAGCCAACGGGCAAGCTCCCGCCCGTCCTCGGCGGTTCCGGGGGCGAGAAACCTCGGAGCGCCGTCGGGAAGACCTGACCGTTGGCTCACGCCATTGATGGCCAGGCTCGAGATCGACAAGGGGCGTGCACTCACCCGCCTTCCGGCTTCCACGTTCTCCGCCAACGCTCTGAGGTCGTCAGGGCAGAAAGCGTTCTCCGCGGACGCGTCC
This sequence comes from Longimicrobiales bacterium, assembly GCA_965229435.1. Lineage (GTDB taxonomy): Bacteria > Gemmatimonadota > Gemmatimonadetes > Longimicrobiales > Gaopeijiaceae > UBA2589. Next base: position 290,665 of record CBDDJE010000001.1, on the reverse strand, counting down.
CAACAGTCGGAAGACATCTCCCGGAAACCGGTGATGCCGTTGGCGAGGAGGAGGTCGAGGGTCGGTGGTGCTACCCGGTCGTCCCTGAAGAGATGGACGTGCATGTCCAGCAAGCCGGGTACGACGAAGCGGCCTGACCCGTCCAGGGTGTCGCTGGCGACGAGGCGGGCTCGGCGCCCCACAGGCTCAATGCCGACGATCCTCCCGTCGGAAATGAAGACGGAGTGTCCGGGGAGCACTTGAGCGCTGAGCGGGTCGATGACCGTGACGTCGTGGATCGCCAGGGAAGCCGTTTCGGGGGGCGGGCCGCACGCGGCCGCGAAGCCGATTGCGAGGGGCAGAATCAATGGACGGGACATGAACGACGACTCGATCACGGGAAGACATCTTCCAGCGCCTGTACCAGGCTCCGGGGTGCCGCAAGACGGTATCCGTCGAGGATGAGGCGCTCGACCTCATCCCAATCATCAGGAGGTAGATGCGGAACGGAGGTCCACCCGTGCTGTCCGATGTAGGGCGTGCGATGATAGCCGCGATGCTCGACCAGGAACCGCTGTGTATGCGCGTCTGCCTTGATCGCGAGTGACCCCTCGCCCGTCCCGTTCCCGATCATGACGAACGGTTTGTCGCGCACTCTGAACGTGACGTGCCCGAACGTGTCGACCTTCTCCACGACCTCGGGCAGTCCACCGACGGCTTGCCGGAGCCGCTCAATAGCTGCGATCGCGGCGGGTGCGTTCGGACGGTTCGGGTTCTTGCTCATTGCCCTCCTCCAGACGCGGACGGCGGAGTGCGTCGGCGGGAGAGCCTGTCGCGGAGCCGCAGTAGCGCCAGAAGCACCAACGCAACCATCGTAGCAATGGCTGCGCCGAACTTCACCGCCGAGATCGGCCGGAGGGCGCTCGCCAGCGCCACGGGATTGGGGAAAGCCCCGATTGCCACCGCGATGACGGCGTTCTCCAGAACGTCAGCGACCAGCAGGATCAGCGGGAGCAGGATGACCAACCGCCAGGAGGCGGCGGCCCGTGGGGTCTCCCCGAGTAGCCAGCCGAGAAGAAGCGCTCCCGCGACTCCCATGAGGAAGGGGTTGAGCAAATCCCAAAGCTGGAACTGCAGGTACGACGCTCGCCCGACGGTACCGAGTGCCTCGAGAATCTCCGCGAGTCGACCCGGAGGAGTGAGCGTCTCTTCAGGGAGACTGCCTCCGTCCAGGCGGCTCTTCAGGTCGTCGTATGGGCTCAGACGAAACAGAAGGGTGCCACCGATGGCGAGGGCCGCACTGGCTGCCGCCGCTCTGGCTCCCGTCGCCAGCCCCAGAATGCGATCAATCACGGACGCGACCATCGACGGATCCAAGCTCGGGTGAGCTCCAGGGAGTCATCGACGGCCGAGACGGGACCCGGGGCGACGGAGTCTGGCGTAGCGCGAGTCGCCTCGTCGTCGGCCGGTACCCGCGGGGTCGTGTCCCCTGTGCCACCGGCGAGTAGACCGATGAAAACAGGAGAGCGAGGGCGTTGGGGGCATGGCGTGGTGTGACCTCGCGGGGATCAGGGATCGGTCGCGCCTCCTGGTGTCGCATCCGACCGAAGTCGATTGCCGCGCCACCGACCGTGATCCTGCGTGGGAGACACGTGTTTCGCCAGTGGACATCGTTTCATTGACGGGATCTCCCTCGTGTTGTGGGGCGTGACCGTCGAGATCCGAAGCCACACCCCCTGGCGCGGCCCGGCCTTCCTCCGCAGTGTGCGCCCGTCAATCGCACTTGGGAGGCCCCGTGAAGGTTCCGCGTCGTGAGTTCCTGCGATACGCCGCGATGGCCGGCGTCTCACCCTCGTTGTTCACGCATCTCGGCGACGCGAGGACGGCGGCGGCTCACCGCGTCGCTCGCCCAAGAGCCTGGCCAGGCTACGACGAAGCCATCGTCATCGACTTCCTGGGTAGTCCCGGGTACTTCAACTATCCCGAGAATCCACCGCTCGACGAAGCGATGGTGCAGAACGCTGGTGCTTCGGGCATCACGGCCATGAATGTGACCGTGAGCTCCGGCGATACGGCCTCGACCCTTCGGCGAATGGCCCCATGGTTCGCCAATGTCGAGCGTTGGCCGGACACGTTCCGTCTGGTGCGCTCCGTCGATCAGCTCCGCGAAGCCAAGGAGTCGGGTCGCGTCGGCATCGTGCTCGGCTTCCAGGACACCACACCGTACGAAGGTGACCTCTCACGGATCGGGACGTTCCACGATCTCGGCGTCCGCGTGGTTCAGCTGACCTACAATGTCCGCAATCTCGTTGGGGACGGGTGTCTCGAGCCGGGTAATGCCGGGCTCAGTACATACGGACATCAGGTCGTCGAGCGATTGAACGAACTCGGCAGCATCGTGGATCTCTCGCACTGCGGTCAGCGAACGACGGCCGAAGGTATTCGGGCTTCGACGGCTCCGGTCGGCATCACCCACACCGGCTGTGTCGCCGTGGCTCCCCATCCGCGATCCAAGCACGATGCCGAGTTGCGTGCGGCGGCCGACAGCGGGGGTGTCGTAGGTATCTACCTCATGCCTTTCCTTTCCCCGGGCCGAGTGCCGACGGAGAGCGATGTCATCGCCCACATCGAACACGCTTTGAACGTCTGCGGCGAGGACCATGTGGGCATCGGGAGTGATCTTTCGATAACCCCCATCGACGGCTCTGAAGAGTATTGGTCCAAGCATCGTGAGTTCGTCGCCAGGCGGATCGCGTCTGGGGTGGCGGCGCCGGCGGAGGATCCGGACGTTCTATTCACCGTGCCTGACCTCAATTCGCAGCGCCGCATGGAACTGATTGCGGACGCTCTCTCGACCCGTGGGCACAGCGACCGTGTGATCGAGAAGGTGATTGGCGGGAACTGGCTTCGACTGTGTGAAGACGTCTGGATCGACTGAGATCGGTCGCCCAAATCCCTGAAGAACCGCAATGCCACCACGAGCGAGGATACGTCCGTGAGACAGTACCTGATCGTTGCTTCGGCCGGCGCATTCCTCCTGAACGGCTGCGCTTCGGACTCGGTCGACCAGGTAGCCGAGGTCGTCGCCCTCCGGGAGGCGGCAGAGGTCTACCATGCCGCAGCCAGCGGGAAGCGTGCCGACGAGGTTGTCTCCATGTACGGGGCGTCTCCGGTCATGGTCCCGCCGAACGCCGCGCTCGTAGAGGGGACTGCCGCCGTGAGCGACTACCGCTTCGGATTTATCGAGACCCCGGGCGTGTCCCTCGAGTTCGAGATCCTTCGGGTGGAAGTTTCGGAGAGTGCCGACATGGGTTGGACGCTGGCCCGGGGAGATATCACCATCGAGAACGCCGACGGAACGGTCGGTCGAGACGAGGTCCGTGACTTCCACGTATGGCGGAGAGCCGCCGATGGGTCGTGGCGCGTCGAAGTGGACATCTGGAACTCGGGTCCGTTGCCAGGAACCGATCCGTAGGCGGAATGTGCGGGGTCAACTGGCTTCGAGCTTGGCCTCGAACTCGGCCGCCACCTCCTCGTCCACGCCGAGTGACTCCCGGAGCTTCTCCAAAGCCAGTCGCCCGACGGGCGTGATCGGCCCCTTGGCATGAGCGTCGGTCAACGCCTCGCCATAGATCTGGAGCTGCCGGTAGGCCCGGTACTCGGGCGTGTCCTGGACGGCAGGGAGAGCTGCGCTGGCCAGTCGCTCCGCGGAGCGCTGGAGTGGTGCCAAGGCGAAGACGAGTAGGCCGGTAGCGAGGAGCCCTGCCAGAGCACCGAGCCGGTCCGACAGGACCGTGGCGGCACCTTCCGAGACGACGAAGAACACGGCGATGAAAGCGGCTGCGAGCGTGCCGCGTTCCAGGGTCCACTTGAGGCGAAGCTCGATGTCGAAGAGGTGGTAGACCGCGATGCCATACGCTGTCATGGCGACGTAGATCATCAGCGCCCATGCTGCGATCTGTACCGCGATGAACAGGGAGCTCGGCGTCCCGTCGAAGAAGAGCGAAGCGTAGAGAAAGACGCCCCCGAACGCGAGATCGCGAGCGCCGAAGGCCATCGACAAAGCCCCTGCTCGCCGACGCGACAGCGAGGTGTCGGCCTCGCGCCAAGCGAGGATGGTCGCGAGGAGGCCATAGGTGTAGCTCACCGTCAGCAGCAACCAACCGGCTTGCTGCGCACCGCTGACGACCGGGAAGAGCGGTGATCCGAATCGCCGGGGAGTGGAGGCTGCAAGATCCACCAGGAACGCCTCAGGACGTATGAGGACGGCGAGGGCTCCCCCGACGCCGACGAGGACCGGCAGGGCGAGGGCTGGCCCGCGCCGAAAGGGCCTGAGCAGCGGCGAATCGATGGCTACGGCCACGGCCGGCAGGTACAACGCGACCACGAGCCAGTCGTTGACCATGTGCAGGAGATAGCCGGCGCGTACGATGCGCTCCGAACCGATCCAGAGGAGCGGCCCAGCCGAACTCGTCAGCACGAGGACGCCCTCGAGGAACAGCAGCGCGGTAAACCGCATCCTCACCTGCGGATCCGGAGCCGTGCGGAAGATGAACACGGCTCCACCCCACGCAGCCAAGCCGGCGATGAGGCCTGCCAGTCCCCAGGGGGTCCAGTAGAACGCCTGCGTCGTCAGGGACCGCTCCGCTTCGGTCGACCCATCGCACGTCGACTCGCCATCATCGCCTTCCGGTCACTTCGTGCTCCAACAGCTCGCGCGAATCGTCGACGACTTCGAGTTCGGCACGATGAGCGCGCTGTGCGATGGCCACGAGGGACGTGGTGAACGCTGCGCCGAACGTCCCGAGGAGCGCCATGTCGTAGGGCAGGGTATGGGCCGCATCGATGAGTGTGGCGACCCCGAATCGGATGCCGACGAAGGCCGGTAGGAAGGCGGCACCTGCGACCGCTCCCAGCGCCGCCATGCGCCAAAGCGGGAGCTGGTCCAGCGACCGCTTTGAATCGGTGAGTGCCAGGCATGATCCGAACGCGGTAGCCGTGAAGGCGCCTAGGAGGCCCCATAGCGTTGCCGTGCCCAACGCGTCGGAGGCCACCACCCACCAGAAGCCTCGGTCGACGAACACACCCAGCCGGAGCAGGCTCGCGCCAATAGACCAGAGTGTTCCACCCGCGAATCCGAGGACGGCGCCCACAAGACCGAGGCCGAGAAGGCCGCGTAGCTTCGTGCCCATCCGACCTAGCTGTGGGAAATGTCGACGAGCATGTCGTACTCTTCGGACTCCGGCGTAGCCACAACGTAGTCGGCGAACATGGATCCTCCGGCCGCGGTGCGGCGCTGGGGTTCGTCCCACGGGGACGGCTGTGGGCGGGCGGGTGCGAGCCAAGAAGGTAGATGGGGCAGGGCCGACACGATACACGGTCCCGGCCGACGGTGCTGGACGTGCCGCTTGACTCGCAATGCATAGTCAGATAGGGATTGGCAATGGACACATACCCCTATCTCCGACTGAGCGACAAAGAAGCGTTCGTGATGCACACGCTTGTCGGACAGGGTGACCTTCACGCACTTGGATTCACCCAGCTCGAGCATAGTCCCATCCCCAGGGGCAGCGTCTACTTCATTCTCCGCCGCATGGAGGAAAAGGGGCTCGTCGAGTCCCGCATCGATGAGGCCGGCAGAAGTCCCGGACGACCGCGCCGCATCTACAGCCATACAGACCTCGGGGTCGATTCGATGGCGATCTGGGACGCAATGCAACTCGCGGCCGACGCCGCCACTCCGAGCCAGGCCGTGGGCATCCGCAACCGAGCGTCACACCTAACCAACACGATCATCAGCGATGCCATCTTCTCTGGGGCCTCCGAGCTTCGGCTCAGTCCCCGGTCGGACACTGGCGTCGTCCAAGCGCGGATCGATGGAAAGCTGCGGGAACGCTGGCGGCTGCCCGTCCCTTGGGTTGCCCTCGTAACTACCAGGCTGAAGCTCCTGGCGAAACTGGACACCGGGCCCCGGCCACGCCCCCAAGCGGGAACTTCAAGGGCCCGCATCCGCGGCAAGCTGTACGACCTGAAGACCAGTGTCTCCCCGGTTGCAGACGGAGAGCGCTGTGTCATACACGTGGTCCCAGTCAACGACAAACATGCTGCACCTTAGCGCCACATATCGTCCCGGAATCTGCTGCCGCACCTGCACGCTTCGCAAAACCACAGGCGTTACACGGCAACGCCCAGCAGCTGATGCGGATAGCAGCAATTCCTCGTTAGGCAACTTTCTCGCACGGCCGGTCGCCAAGCACTGACCTACCGCCCCCCCTCGAGGAACCTACCGATCTCGCCGATCACCGCCGCCGTCTCCTCGTGCGCTTCCTGCCGCCAAGCGACGCCCATTAACAAGGCCTGACGGTGTTCGCCCAAAGTCGTATCAAGCTCACCGCTGCCCCTCGTAGCGGCGTAGTCGCGGATGGAATAGCCAGAAGGCGAGTCGTTGTCGGCTTCCACCAGATCAAGCTCTCGGACGATGAGGGGATACCACACCGACTCCTGAAATGCCCATTGCGTGCGGTCCGCATCGCCTGTTAGGCGCGCATAGGTATTCTCGTAGAGGTCGACGATCGAGCGCCGTAAGGACGGCGAAGATACGAGCTGGACACCCCGGGACCGAAGGCTGGTGTAGCCGGATGCGGCAAGGAACGGGCTCGACCATCGAGTGGCGAGCCCAAGCTGGTCGTTCAGCGAGTCGCGCCATGAGCTGTGCGTCGCGAGGTGTGCCCGCACAACTTCAATGCTGCCGATGACGGACTGGTCGAAGGCGATGTTGCGCTCGAGCTCCACGAGGTTGGCGGCCAGGTCTTCCTGTATAGTCGACAGCACATCCGCCTCGGCTTCTGCCGACCGGCGTCTCTCGTTGGAGTTCTCGAAGGCGATCGCCAAGGTGATGCCAACGAAGATGAGGGCGATCTCACCCACCGCGTAGCCGAGATAACGAACGACCTTGCCCGACCTTGCGGCGTCAATCCTCGGCTCCTTGAGAACTCCCGGCATGGTGCTCTGCTCGCGCTCGCGGCGCATGGGATGGTGTCGCCCACTCTTTCGGTGTACAGCCGGCGTATCGGAAGTTGCCGAATGCACGTCTAGGAATTCTGCTAACGCACCCGCCTGCTTCGCAAACCACGGGCGTTACCAGAGGTGACCTCGAAGCCTTCGCGGACAGCAGCAGTTCGTTTTTAGAGCGCAGCCTCCGGTGAGTCCATCGAGCCCGGCTCCGGTTCGTCCGAGCCTCCGCCGAGCACGGGGACCGCCATGTCCCCCGTCAATCTCTCTCCGCGCTTCGCGATGGCCACCGATCCTGCTGCCAAGCCCGCACCAACCGCCGCGTACACCACAACGCCTGTCAGCCCCTCTAGGACGAGTTCGATGAGCGTCAGCCCCTCTCCCGCAACACTTCCACCGGACATTACCAGGGCAAGGATCGGAAGGGCCGCCGCCCCTAGGCCACCCCAGACCGCGGCCCGCCTCGGCGTGATCTCGGAGAAACTCCGCCCCCGCTCACCCAGGGTCAGCGCCGTGGCGAATCCAGAGCCAAGCAGCATGCCCAAGCTGCCAAAGCTCAACGGACCGACGACGAGCGCTTCGGCCAGCGGTGCCACCCCTACCAAGCCTGCCACGACGCCGACGGCCAGGCCCACAGCCGCACCAAAGGCGCCCCATAGGGCACCGATCCTCAGTACCGCGCGGATACGGGTGAGCACGTTGCTCCGATCCAGTGTGGTCTCCACTGCGCTCTAACGGATCGGAATTCTGTGGCCGCACCCGGGCGTTTCGCAAACCACAGGCGTTACCAGAGGAATCCTCGACGCCTTCGCGGGCGGCAGCAGTTCCTTGTTGGAACGCGCACCTGCCCGCCATCCACCACCCGATGATTGCGAGTCAACTGATCCAGGCCATCTGTACGTCGGTCACCCTCCACCCGACGCCCAGCTTCTCGAGGATGTAGGTGTTGCCGTACATCGGGAGAAGTAACGTGCCCCCTTCTGTATTCGTCGCGGAGCCAAGCCCCCCGCACCCAAGGAAGTCGACCAGCACGCGAGCTGTGCCCCCCTCCAGTTCGAAGCGCGACCAACGGATCGACACCGGGGACTCCACGGATAACGTCTCTCTCTCTTCATCGGTCAGGGGCCGTGTCCCTCCGCCTCTGAGCGAGATTCGCACCACACTGCGGTCGTTCTCTTCACAGAGGTCACTGTGCTGGGGCTCCACTTCAGCCTCCGAGAAGGCACGGGCGGACTCGTGGACCAGTGCGGCGCTGCCAGTCGCCAGGGTGATCGGACCGGCAGAAGCCAATGCCCCAAGGACCCTCACGACAACATCGACAGTGTCCCCCCGCGTTTGTGCTAATGCCCCGGGCGGGTCTCCACCCAGTAAGACCAGGACCGTGACGCACCCCGTGAGTAGACGCCTCAACAGACCCCCTCGATACGCGCGTTCCGACGTCCCGGAATTCTGCTGACGCACCCGCATGCTTCGCAACCAAGGGCGTTACTAGACGTGCCCTCGACGCCTTCGCGGGCAACAGCAATTCCCTGTTAGAAAGAGCGGCGCGTGGTCATGCTCGTCGTCGATTTGCTCGGGGGAGTGCCTGGTGGACAAGAGCTCGACCCGGTCCGGGTGGACCTCGTAGATCACGCGGTGCCGCTTGTAGATCAGCTCTCGCACCGTCGGTTCGTACCACTCGGGCACGACCCGACCTTGCTCGGGCAGGCCCGGCAACGCCGTCAGTCGGCGCTCCAGGCCATCTAGCCACTCAGGGGCTGCCTTTAGGACGGTCTACACCGATGTAGTCCACGATCTCAGCCGCCTGCTGCCGCGCTTGCGGTGACCAATCGAGCCTCAACGCGAGACGCGCGCTCGTAGCTCAGCCATCGCCTTCTCATGCGGGATCCCCTCGCCACGGGCGAGTTGGGCTCGAGCCTCGCGGATCTCGCGGATCACCTCGAGCTCTTCCATTAGAGCGTCGTACTGCTCCACGTCGAGTACGACCGCAGCGCTCTTGCCATGCTGAGTAAGGACGAGCGGGCGTCGAGAATCGCGCATTTCCTTGAGGAAGCCGGCGGCGTTCGCGCGAAATGCGGAAAGCGGCTGAATATCGGTACTGGGCCTTAGGCGAGCCATACTACCTCCTTATGGTACGTTAAACGGTACCATAAATAGTATGGCCCGCCAGTTTCTTGCTCTTCCTAACGGACTCGGAGAGTTTTGCTGCCGCACCCGCCCGCTTCGCAAACCACAGGCGCTACCAGAGGTGGCCTCGAAGCCTTTGCGGACAGCAGTCCTTGTTAGATGCCCTGCCCCTGAGAGTCAGCGGGTCTTCGATTCGACGTGCTGGGCAAAGCGATCCAGGATCGCCTGCCAACCCTGCCGCTGCTGTTCCGCACCGTGCTCCGACTCGCACTTGAACGTCTCGCGTACGGTCACCTGATTGTCACCAGCGACGAACTCGACCGTCACCGGCCGGGCATCATCGAGTTGGAACGCGATGACCTCATGTGGGACGATGCGAGTGAAGGTCCCGGCGAAATCGAAGCCCAGACTCCCGTCGCGGGCTTCCATGCGATAAGAGAACCGACCCTGCGGACGGAGGTCGATCTCAGCGTTCGAACAGTGCCATTCATCCGACGCCGTATTCCACGCCTCAATGTCTGACGGAGTGGTCCAGGCGGCCCAAACGTCCCCGATCGGCGCCGCCACCTCCGTAGAGATTGTGATTCTCACAAACGAAGTTCTCTCCCGGGGCATCTAACGTCCCGGAATTCTGCTGCCGCACCCGCACGCTTCGCAAATCACGGGGGTTACCAGATCTGTCCTCGACGCCTCCGCGGACAGCAGCAATTCCTTGTTAGATGGATTCTTCGGTGCTTCTCTCCCACTCGAGCACCTGCTCCCATTGCGAACGGAGGCGTAAGTCCTCGACCCACCGTTCCACTTCATCCCGCTTGAGAGCTGTTCCCTGGACCATCAGCACGCCAAGAACGTCCCTCAGTTGGCGCTCGGAGCTGCCCATCTTGGCCCAGATCAGCTTGGCCACAACTATGTCTTCCGGTCGAATCAGTTGCAGACGGACGCCGCCCAACTCCGACGTGCTCCTCCCCTCAAACGCGGAACGGTGAAAGGGAGTGGGCTTGAGGGCGATGAAGTCGATCTTCCATCCCGTGGCCGGATCGATCGCATTGAACATCCCAGAGACGGCCACTGCTTCCCCGATAGCACCGGAGTCGCAGTAGAGTCCGGCACTACGTAGTCGCTCTCCCAACTCCTGGAGCTGCTCTTCCTCGGCGCGGACGACGATATCGAGGTCCTGGGTAGAACGCGGCTCACCGTAGAACGCACTCGCGAGGGAGCCCGTGATCATGTACGGGATTCCCAAATTCTCCAAGCTCTCTACCGCGAGCCGGAGGACCGATTGGACGCTCAAGGAGCTTCTTCTGTCGCGGCCGAGAATGCTGACGCTTCAGACGCTCCGGCGGTCGACCGCGCGCGTTCTCCATCGGCGCGGACCCGGAGGATGAAGTCGGTCAGTTCCAGCGCTTGGCGCACGCGCTGCTCCCCACTCATTCGAGCCAAGATCTGCCAGCGAAGCCGCTGAGCCTCAGGAGTGGTGTCGTGAATCATGCACCATTCTACCCGTGGATCACCCGTCTGGGAATCCGTCTAACGTCCCGGAATTCTGCTGCCGCACCCGCACGCTTCGCAAATCACGGGGGTTACCAGAGATGCCCTCAACGCTCCCGCGGACAGCAGCAATTTCTTGTTAGATGGCCCGGCGCTCAAACAAACAGCCGTCTTGCGGAACTCTCATCGTTCAGGTGATTATCATTCACCAACGAAGGGAGGTTAGGAAAATGACTGTAGTCACGATCTCGTCCCGCTTCCAAGTCGTCATTCCCAAAGACGTCCGTGAGCGCCTCAATCTGAAGCCCGGGCAACAGGTCGACGCCATCCCCTTCCGGGGACGTGTGGAGTTGATCCCCGTAGAGCCAGTAGAGTCCATGCGTGGGTCCCTTAGAGGTATCGACACCACGGTGCCCCGGGAGGATGATCGGGTTTGAACGTCGTCGACTCATCGGCCTGGCTCGAGTATTTCGCCGATGGTCCCAACGCTGAGGAGTTCGCTGGGCCGATTCAGGACACGGCAAACCTCGTTGTCCCCAGCATCACCCTATTCGAGGTCTTCAAGAGAATTCGCACTCTGCGCGACTCCGAGATCGCTCTTCGAGCTGTCTCACAGATGCGACGGGGGAAAGTGGTCGATCTGGATGCGGATCTCGCAGTGGCCGCGGCAGACCTGAGCGCGGATCTCCGCCTCGCCTTGGCGGATAGCGTCATTCTCGCCACCGCGCGGTCGCACGAAGCCACCGTCTGGACGCAAGACGCAGACTTTGAGGGCATCGAAGGCGTCGAGTACCGCTCTCACCAGGGCTAGGAGCGGGCGCTTCTTCGCATCATCTCCGCACCATCTAACGTTCTGGAATTCTGCTGACGCACCCGCATGCTCCGCAAACCAAGGGCGTTACCAGAGGGGTCCTCGACACCTTCGCGGGCAGCAGCAATTCCTTGTTAGGTAGGAGGCCGTAGAGCCCACGACAGAACCTCTACGGTCTCGACGTCGAGGCTATCCCTTCGGACGCCGACGAGGTGCTCGTCCCCCACCTCGAACAGGGTGAAACGGGAGGGAGTCGTGGCTCTCCCGACCGGTGCGCCAGACTCGTCGAACACTAGCCAGCGCACCGGGTTGTCGACCTCCGTTCGGAGACTGCGATACTCGGCAGCCCACACCCATCCGTTGCTGGCGAGGAGAAGATCCCCGTAGGCCGGTCGAAGCTCAGGGGCTTCCATTCTGGCCACAATGGCGCGGTAGTCCGCACTCGACTGGGGCCGTACCATCGCAGCTCTCTCCCGCTCGATCTCCTCGGTCGTCAACGAGCGATCCATCCACGGAACGCGGACGATCTGCCGGACGCGTCCGTTCACGTCCAGCCGCGCGAACTCCCAGCGCTCGCCGGATCCCACGACTCCGCCGAGACCGCTCGCTGCCACATGGGCGTTGAGGATGTAGAGCGGCGCCAGATCGCGATACCCGCCGGCCTCATTGGGGACCTTGTACCCGCCACTGCCCGGGACCGTGAGGGCGGTATCGGTCACGGCGCCGTTCGAGGTCATGACCACCAAGTAGTACGGAAGGCGGTACGGACCTTCGACCTCGTCGAAGGTTTCGAGCGACCACAGGATGCCGAGAAGGCTTTCGCCGCCAACGGGAAGGAGGTCGCGCGCTTGGATGCCGGGGTCGAGTGTCAGGACTCGGCCGAACTCACCCTGGGCATCGTAGATCGTGGCCCGCCGCAGCCACGAATCGAAAACGAACAACGAGTCGCCGCGGTAGGGGGAAAGGGAGGCAAAGCGGTCAAACTCCCCTGGCCCTTCGCCTTCGCCTCCTACTACTCGTTCGAGTGAACCATCAGAGTCGAAGAACCGAATCTCTCGAGACGCTCCATCCGCGACTACTACGGAGCCGTCACCGGCTCTGATCGCATCCGCGACGCGATAGAGAGTCTGCCCCTCGGCCTTTCCACCGATCCGTAGCACGGGCATCGAGTCGACGTCGATGGTGGAGATGGCCGGCCGGTCAAAGACGGTAACGATAGCCACGCCAGCGCTGTCCAGTACCGTCGTTACCTCACTCGGCTCTTCGCTGGAGCATGCGGCTACGACTAGAGGTGTGCACCCAACAAGCGCCCACGGAATCCGCTTAGGCCCCAACCGTCCCCCTGATGAAATCTCCTACCTAACGTCCCGGAATTCTGCTGCCGCACCCGCTCGCTTCGCAAACCAAGGGCGTCACCAGACTCGGCCTCGACGCCTCCGCGGACAGCAGCAATTCCATGTTAGATAGTGCCGGGCTCAAAGCACCACTTTGGACATCAATTCTTGGCTAATCGGTACCGCACCACGTACTGCTCACCAAGGACTCCAGTCTCGACTACCCAGAGACGATCGGCACGGGCTCCGACGAAGGTCGTGCGCCGATTCGGTAGCTCGAGACGACCGAAGAACGTCCCATCTGGGCCCAACACCTCAAATACGGCGGGCTCATGCCACCGCCGGGCGCCGCGCTCGCACTCCGACTCAGCGATCCCGAAGAACTGGCACGCGTCTGCCCGCACAGCCTTCTCTCCCTCCGACTCGTTCTCCTCGACCCCCTCGGCGTACAGCTCCACCCAGAGCCTACCTACCTCATCCACATGGACGGTCGAGAAGGCCGGCTTGGTCTCGGGCACTCGGCCGGCGGGTTGCCCTCTACGATCGGACGACACTTCGGCCAATCGTTGTTTCTCCTCCCGCTCGGCTCGCTTGTACGAGACGGGTCGCCAGGGCCGGACCAGAAGAGTGTGACGTGACGGCGAACGTTCCAGCAGGAGCGCGTACTCGTCGTTTCTGCCGGTCACGCGATAACCTAGAGGGCTCAGCGTGGTAACCGTGCGACGTGGATCTATTAGGCCCTCCGCCTCCGAGCGTTCAATCTCCACGGTGTCGATGACCTCTCCGGTAGTCGTTAGCCGCAACCAATACAAGCGACGATCTGCCGGCGCCGTCGATGGGATCGTACCGCTCATGAGATAGAGGTCCCCAGTTGGCCGATCCAGCTCAAACTCCTCCATAGGCGTACCAATCATGAACGTCGGAGGCGTGAACGAGCTCAGGAACTCACCTTCGGCACTGAAGAAGCTCACGCGGATCTGACCGTCGTCCCAGACCGCGACCTGGCCCGAGGGTAGCTGCCTCATTCCCTGAGGGTATCGAAACTCGCCGGGGCCCTGCCCTTCACGGCCGACCTGTCCCAGGAACTCACCTGAAGGACCGAACCGCCTGATTGCCCCGAGATGCCGGTCCCCAACCCAAATCGTGCCGTCATCCAGCTCGAGGACACCACCAATCAACCCAAACTCCTGATTCGGGTCGCCCAGCAGAGTGCCGATCCGGAGTTCCTCGATGAGTTCGACTTCATCTCCCCAGGTCGGCGTTGCGTCGACGACCACCGTGTCCACAACAGCCTGTGCGCCGACGCTCAGGGGAACCCCCACCAAGAGAAGGATCGCCCCTACGACTCGGACCATCTGCCCACCCCCGAAGGCACTATCTAACGTTCTGGAATTCTGCTGACGCACCCGCACGCTTGGCAAACCACGGGCGCTACCAGAGGGGTCCTCGACGCCTTCGCGGGCAGCAGCAATTCCATGTTATCTAGTGCACCTGAATGCTCGGGCTTCGACCGGATCGCTAGGAGCCTTCACCTTCCGCCGCTCAAGCTCTAGTTAGAGACCCCACTCTTCCAGACTCCAGCTATCGACCGAAGATGGGAGAGATCCTCTAGCGGGTTCCCCTCGAGTAGGACGAAGCTGGCCGTAGCGCCTTCCTCCAGCCCCCCGACAGGAAGACCAAACGCCCGAGCAGCGTTCCCCGTCGCGGTCCTTAACACCTCGATGTTGCTTAGGCCCGCCTGGTGGTAAAGAGCCAGTTCGTCGAGGAGGTGATCCCCGAAGTTCAATCCCGTGTTCGGAGCGTCGGTGCCGGCCACGATTGGAATCCCGGCCCCGGCGATCCGGCGGATGAAGTCCACGTTTTCATTCTCCTCGAGCAGGTTCTCCTCAACCCACTGGCTAACCGGCGGGGGAGCGCCGGTCAGCGACCTGTTCCCATGGGGGACCAAGATGGCCGTCGGGATGATGAAGGCACCGCTCTCCCTCACGGCCTCGAGTTGGGACGCGGTCGGAGGATAGTCGGCCGATAGTGATGCCATGTGAACGAACCCATCCGCACCCAGTCCAGCAATTCGCACCGTCTCCTCGAAAGTCGAAGTGTGCACGACCACCCGAAGTCCCCGGGCATGGGATACGCGGATGATCTCGTCGATCTGCTCGAAGGTCAGCGTAGGAAGCGGAGGCGCTCCCATCCAAGCCTGGCTTTCGCGAACGATCTTGATGTAGTCGGCGCCCCCAGCGACTCGGCGGTCCACCCACTCTTGGATAGTCAGGTCATCACGGATGGTCTCCATCTCGGGGCTGAGCTGAGACGGATGCCCACCACGTACGGTTGCCGCGTGGCCCGCACCGAACAGAAGCGGATAGTTCGGGTCCGCCCGCGTGAGCGCCTTCCATTCCCGCTCCCGATCCTCTAGCCCCGTGTGCATGTTAAGGTTCGCGAGAACGCCTGACCCGAAACCCTCCTTAAGCTGCTCCTCAGTCGAGACATGCACGTGCGCGTTGACGAGGCCCGGTATCACGTACTTTCCGGTACCGTCGATGACCGAATCCGCGACTAAGGGTACTTGGCTTATTGCGGCGATCGTGTCGGCGTCGACCGCGAGGTACACGACTCCGCGATCGTCCACGCCGTCGAACATCCCGACATTGCTGATCACGAGGTCGTAGCGGGTGGCCTCAGAGCAGCCGATGAGGACCAAAACGCTCAATGCCGAAAGGACAGCCCTCTTCATCTCGTTCACCTGGACGTCGTCCGACTCCCGACGCGCGCCGCGCTGACTGAAGTCACATACGTGATCGCACTAGATAACGTCTCGGAATTCTGCTGCCGCACCCGCACGCTTAGCAAACCACAGGCGTTACTGCACGTGGCCCCCCAAGCCTCCGCGGACAGCAGCAATTCCTTGTTAGAGAGCACGGCGGACGAGCCGCTTCTACCTACGAGTTAGTGATCTCCGCAGCCACTTGGTCGATCAGGACTTCAATGTGTGCTGCTAACGCTGCGAGCTCAGAACGGCCGCTACTCAGATACACCGCTTTGTAGCGAATCGTGTTGCGGATCGCAGGGCTGTTCGGAAAGGATACGCCGGTCCCGGACTCCAGAGCTCGCAGGCGAACACGCTCCTGCGGTGTGAGTGCGTCATCCTCCGACGCCTCCATCAACAGGTCGCCGGCATCCGCCAACGGAGAGATGTCCACCACATTGCGGATCAATGGTAGAAGCTGCTCGACCAGGAGCAGTCGAGCGACAAGTTGCTCCTCCCGCGTATCAACCACTCGGTCTCTAAGTCCGGCGAGCCCCGTCCTGAGATCCGGGTTCGAGATCTGCGCCAGTCGACCGGAGGTGATCAGCGCTTCGATGGCACCCAGAGATGGATCGAAGGTGGTATTCCACATGCCGCCGAGGAACGCGAGAGTGTCTGGAACGAACACCGACTCGCGCTCTAGAGCGGCATTGAGTTCCGCGAGCAGAGCGTTGGTCCCCACCGTAATGCGATCGGTCGCCTCGATCTCTGCGAGAAGAAGGTCGCGGTTTGTCTCGAGCTCTCTTTGGACGCTGGCTAGCTCTTGCCGCAGCTCCCCGGCGAGTTCACGGTCCGCGCGCCACCCTTCCAGTAGGAAGGCCGCCAAGATGCTGACAAGAATGACCACGCCTTCGGCGAGGAGCCTTCCGGCCCTGTCCAGTCCCTGCGAGTCCGGCACCAAGGGCTTCCTCGTCGGTGAGTGCTCTCTAACGTTCTGGAATTCTGCTGCCGCACCCGCATGCATAGCAAACCACAAGCGTCACCAGAGATGTCGAACAACCGCATGCGGACTGCAGAAATTCCATGTTAGAGAGACGACCCACATGGTTGCGGGCACCTTCTAAAGACTTCAGTATAGCTGCGGTATCCTTCACCGGACCGGCGGGAGTGACACCCGCGCTTCCAGGCACTTAGGCATAGGAGGCGCAGAATGGCCTCGACTCTCCACGCCGGGGACCTCCCCAGCACCCACCGCGTTGTCCTCGTTGCCGATCTCTCCGGCTACCACCGCGGGTTCCGGACTCTCAGTGACGCGGAGATGGCCGCGTTTCTCCACAGGTTCTATACGCTCTGCGAGGAAGTCATTGCTCAAGAGGGCGGAGTAATCATCAAGTTCCTCGGAGATGCCGTCCTCGCAGTGTTCAATGAGAACGATTCTCCAAAGGCAGTCGCGGCCGCTGTCACCTTGGAGACGTACGCCGCTGCCCTGGTGAATGAAGTGGGCATCGAGATGCGGTTGGGTGCCAATATCCACCAGGGGCCTGTGGTCTTGGCAGAGCTGGGCACCGGACCAAGCCGGGCACGCGACGTTATCGGTCGAACAGTCAATCAGACCTTCCTGCTCGGCCGCGGTGCTGGAATACGAATCAGTGAGCGCGCATATCGGGGCCTTCCCAGCTCAGAAAGGTCGCCTTGGGAGAAGAACAAGCCCCCCGCCGTGTATGTCCTAGGGCAAAGCGCCGAACCGTATGAGGGGTTGCGAAAAAGTGCTTCTGAGAACGCCGCCCGCTGGTAGTCCGTCTCTCTAACGTCCCGGAATTCTGCTGCCGCACCCGCACGGTTCGCAAACCCAGGGCGTTACCCGAGGTGCCCTCGACGCCTCCGCGGACAGCAGCAATTCCTTGTTATGTAGTCCCGCACCACTTGCGACGACGCAGTGATGGGGAGAGCCTCTTCTGCCACCCGGCCTAGCCATTCTCTTACCTGGGGGAAGCATGAACTGGGAGGCCATCGGAGCGATCGGCGAAATCATCGGTGCCGGCGCCGTCGTTATCACCCTTGCCTACCTCGCGGCGCAGATCCGCTCTGGCAGGCAAGCGTTGAGAACGAACGTTCGGGACTCAGCCTTCCAACAGCTCCAAGATTGGAACCTGCATTTGGTCCAAGACGAGAAGCTCCCTCTCCTCTTCCAAAGGGGGGCCATGGGCTTCGATGAATTCGACGATGCCGAGCAGGCTCGTTTCGTCCACGTTGCGTACTCGTTCATCAAGCTCTTCGAGAACCTCTATCTCCATCACCGTGACGGCAGCTTGGGCCCGGAGGGCTGGAGGGATAACAAGATGATACTCGAAGGCTATGTCCGGCAGCCTGGCCTCCAGCGGTATTGGCAACTCCGGAAGCGCGTCTTCAACCAAGACTTTGTGGCCTACGTCGATGCCCTGGAGCCGGGCGGAATACCTACCGCCATGGAGCACTTGGCCAACTCCAAGTGAGGGCATTTTAGGGGACTACATAACGTCCCGGAATTCTGCTGCCGCACCCGCCTGTTTAGCAAACCACAGGCGCTACCAGAGATGTCGAACAGCCGCATGCGGACTGCAGAAATTCCTTGTTAGAAGGCGCTACCCGCGTAGCTGGCCATCGTCTGATTTATTGAGCGTTCGGTCAACGATTTCGGCCACGATCGGAAATCCGACCCGATAGGTATTCCAGACTTCTCTCGTGCCTGGGTGACTCAAGAAGAAGTGGACGGCCGCCTCGAAGTTCTCTAGCTGCACCGATCGGTATTCATCGTCCCTAGATGTGAGATCGACGCTTCGGTACCACCCCTCCAAGACGTTGAGGAACCGGATGTGCAGATGCTCGAACTGCACCCGTTCATCTTCGTCGAGGCTGGCCAAGCTCTCTCTACCTCGCCGAAGGAGGGACGCCGTCTCCTTGGAAGCGATGACGTGTCCCATCCACTGGTTGAAACCATCCAGCGTGTGACGGAAACCCTCCAACTCGGCCTGCTTGTTGCCCTCTCTTATCTGGATCGAGAGGTAGAGGAGAGTCGCGACCACCGCGACCGCACCAACTATCTCCCCGATCGCGCCAACCGCGTTCCAGTCCATGGGCAATCTCCCGAAGAAGGGGACGATGCCCCAGGCCAAGCGCCTTCTAACGTACTTGGAATTCTGCTGGCGGCCCCCGCGGAGGTAGTCACCCCCACGCTGCCCGCTCGCACACCCGAAGAGGCGCACCCGCACGACGAGGCGCAAGCCGGTGCGCACCCGGCCACTTGTTCCTCGGACTTCCCCCCGACGCTTTCGCCGCTGCAGCAATTCCTCGTTAGCGTGCGCCCCCCGCGGAGTCGGCCGATGACATCTGTAAGCCGCCGACCATCACGCCTTTGGCGCGCCCTTCGTAGCGCGCGAACTCAGCGCCTGCGCGCACGGAGCCAGACCCTCCCCATGGACCTGCGCAACGAGGAGTTCGCGCGACTCGAAGGCGGGGTCGGCGGCGGGGTTCTATCCGCCAGTCTCACTTCAGGATGCAGCCCGGAAAGTCCCGAGCCAGGCGCAGGCTAACTCTAATTCTCTAGCAGTTCTCGCTTCAGGATGGGAGTTATGCCGCGCCTCTTGCAACTGTCCGGCGTGAGGCGCGGGTCTGTTGCGCGGCATTATTCCGTTATCCACGACGGATTTCATCCGGAGAACTCGCACTCCGTGGTCGTTTCGTCTTGACTGTGGGGTGGTTGGGATTGGGTAGGGCGGTGGAGCTGGACAGTGCTCGCGGCGAGGGGCAGGGGAGCTTGCGAGAAGAGGGAGCGGGTGGTGATGATTCTTTGCGGAGGACACTATGCATGAACGGCATCCAGACCCGCTGGCGCTGGTGGATCAGCTGGTGGCGGCGGACACGCGTTTTCCTGCCTACGAGGCGCTGGTGGCGCTGGGAAATGAGGCTCTGCCGGCTGTACGTCGTGGCTTGGAACACGACGACTGGCAGGTCCGGAAGTGGAGCGCGATGGTGCTCGATCGGGTTGCGGACGCGGAGAGCCTCGCGGCGCTGGTGCCCCTGCTGAACGATGCGAAGGCGGACGTGCGCCTTTGGGCGGTACACTCCCTGGCGTGCGACCACTGCAAGGACGATGTGGCGTGCCCCGTGGATGCGGTTCCACACCTCATCGAGCGGATCGAGGTCGACGCGAGCATCCGGGTACGTCGGATGGCTACAATCATGCTCGGGACGGACTATGCTGACCCTCGAGCACTGCCGGCTCTGAAGGCTTTGTCGTCGGACCCGGACGAGAAACTGCGCCGCCACGCCGCCCGGGGCGTCGAGCGCTACGCCGAGCTTGGCATCGGGGAACGAACCACATGAGAGCAGAACGATGTCGCCGACCGTCAGACCGACTCGATCTTTCACCTGGAGGTTACCGTTCAGCGTATATGCTGTGTGTCGTGGTCCTGGCTGGATGCGCGGCAGGTGGAGACGACCCGTCGAATGACGGTGTCCCGTCGGAGCCCTTTACTGTCCGCTTCGAGACTACGGAGGGGCCGGTCGACATTGAGTTCGTGCCGGAGTGGTCGCCGTTGGCGGCCGCCCGTGTGCACGAGTTGGCGGCTATTGGCTTCTGGGAGGGAGCCCGTATCTACAGGGTGAATGACCGATACGCCCAGTTCGGCTACTCGGGGAACCCCTCGCTGGACTCGGTTTGGATCCCTGCCGGACTGCCGGACGAACCCACTCGAGCCAGCAACACAAGGGGCACGGTGAGCTTTGCACGGGGCGGTCCGGGGACTCGCTCGGCTATTCTTTTCGTGAACCGATCGGACAATAAGAACCTGGACGAGTTGCCGTGGAACGGCGTCGTCGGCTTCCCACCAGTGGGTCGTGTGATCTCGGGAATGGAGGCCATCGACGCCCTCCACGGCGGCTACGGTGACGCGCCGATGCAATGGGAGGACTCGATTGCCACGGTGGGCAACGCCTTCCTCGACCGCGCGTACCCAGCGCTCGACTCCATCATCAATGTCACAATTCGTTGATTTGAAGTTGACTATGGGCGCGTCGAATGCGACCGTTGCCGTGATTGGTGGCTCGAGGTGAGTCCGCCAGCCCGCGCGGGGGATTCCGCGCAGAACACTGTGGTCGGTAAAGGGCGGGTCACCCGTACTCCAACGATCGCAACACCAAGGAGCGCGCGTGATGCGTACCAGGGGAACCGTGAAGTGGTTCAACGATCAGAAGGGCTTCGGCTTCATTACGCCGGAGGACGGCAGCAAGGACTGCTTCGTTCACCATTCCGCCATTCAGTCTGAGGGCTTTCGCACCCTGGCTGAGGGCGCCACGGTGGAGTTCGACATCGTCCAGGGCGCCAAGGGCCCTGCGGCTGAGAACGTGGTGACGGTGTCGTAACCGGATCCAACACCTCCACGGGCCGTCCCCTTTCGGGGGGGCGGCCCGTTTTTTTTGTTTATGGGATGAGCCCTTTCACTCCGTTCCTGGACCACCACGGATGCGTGATCCTGGACGGTGGGTTGTCCACTGCCCTCGAAGCGCGAGGATACAGCCTCGACGACCGACTCTGGTCGGCCGCATTGCTCCGTGACGCGCCCGAAGCTATAACTGCCGTCCACCGGGCCTATCTGCTTGCCGGGGCGGATGTCATCACGACATCAAGCTACCAGGCGTCGATCCCGGGCTTCGTGGATTGGGGCTTGAGCAAGGGGGAAGCCGCGAGGCTACTAGTGCGGTCGGCGGAGTTGGCCCTGGAGGCCCGGGATCAGTATGTGCGCGACCGCGTTCGCGACGGTCCCCGCGACGAGGTCCCTGGTAGCACCCGCGACGAGGTCCTGGGCAGCGCCCCCGACGCGGCTCGCGACGACGCCCCCGACGCGGTTCGCGACGACGCCCCCGACGCGGTTCGCGGACCCGCTGGCGGCCGAGAGGGCGAAGCGAAGACCCGGCCCCCACCCCTGGTCGCGGCGAGCGTGGGGCCCTACGGCGCATACCTGGCCGACGGCTCCGAGTATGACGGGCGTTACGAGGGCGTCTCTCGGTCCGATCTGGTTGACTTCCATGCGCATCGGCTCGAGCTCCTGGCGGACTCGGGCGTCGACCTGTTGGCGTGCGAGACGGTTCCCAGCGGACGGGAGGCCGAGGTCCTGGTCGACCTCATCTCCCACTTGGAGGCGCCGCCTCAGGCATGGATGGCGTTCTCGTGCGCCGACGGTGCCCGGCTCCACGATGGGACGCCCGTGGAAGAGGCGGCGGCGCTGGCCTCCGGCGTAGACCGATTCGTGGCGGTCGGCGTGAACTGTACGGCGCCTCGCTACCTGCCTGAGCTGGTGAGACGAATACGGGCCGTCCATCGGGGGCACATCATCGTCTATCCCAACTCCGGAGAGCTCTACGACGCTGAGTCGGGGAGGTGGTCGAAGCGCTCGGACGCTGAGGCACGGCATGACCGGTGGCTGCACGGGGTCCTCGAAGCCAGGCGAGAGGGAGCCGATGCCCTCGGAGGCTGTTGTCGCGTGGGACCCGAGGACATTGGTGAGTTGCGACGGCGCCTATTGGCGTAAGATTGACCACCACGGGTCTGCCGATACCGGACGGCCGATGGCCGGCTGGTCCACTTGGTGGAGAACAGGGTCCAACAGGGTTGGACCCCTGCCGGGGTCGAACAGAGGAGGAAGAAGCGGGTGGGTGATTCGACAGGACATGACGGGCCGACGGGGCGCCGAGCGTGGGGCGTCCTGTTCGCCCGGCTGGTGTTGGGCCTGATGTTCTTCCAGGGCGCATGGTGGCGCGTTTTCGAGCTGGGCCCCTTGGAGCACGCCCGACGCTTCTTCGTCGATCCGTTCGCCGATTCCTTCCTCCCGGAGTGGTCGCTTTGGGTCGCGGGAACCGCAGTCCCCTTCGCCGAGCTCGTCGGTGGTGCCCTTGTTCTGGCGGGACTCTGGCGGCTGCCGGGACTGGTGCTCCTTGGGGCCGTCCTGGTAACGGTGACCTTCGGCCATCTGGTGGCCGAGCCGATCTACGCCTTCAACGCCCACGTCATGCCGCGCCTGGCCCTGGTGGTCTTCCTTCTCGTGATTCCCTCCGAATGGGATCGGTTCAGCGTCGACGAGTGGCGTCGGGCCCGGATCGACACGTGAGCGGGGCAGGGAAGGGACATCTGTCCTCAACGCAGCTGGCGGATCTGTCTGAAGAGCTGAATCGCCAGCTCGAGCGCCTGACGAAGAGCATGAAGATCACTGACGAGGCGCTGCGCACCGTGGAGCTCGACCAGACGGCGGTGGGCCGGCTGTCGAGGATGGATTCCCTGCAGAACCAGGCCCTGTCGGCTGGACTCCGCGAGCGCGAGGCGGCTCGGCTGGGGCAGATCGTCACGGCACTCCAGCGCATGGACACCGGCGAGTACGGTGCGTGTACGAACTGCGGAGCCGACATCCCCTTCGAGCGCCTATTCGTCTTCCCGGAGGCCCCGGAGTGCGCCTCCTGTGTGGCCTGATGTGTCCCGTGGCATCCGACCCCTGGGGAGTCCTGACCCATCCTACCTGACTCGTCGCACTGATCATCCTTGCCCGTCACTGAATCAAAGGAGGAAGCTCGTGAGGTCGGAAGCTGAAACCGTCGGAGAGTACCTGGACGATCTACCGGACGATCGCCGAGATGCAGTGGAAACGGTTCGCGCCACGATCCTCGATCGTCTCCCCGCGGGCTATGAGGAGGTCATGAACTGGGGCATGATCACATACCAGGTCCCCCTGGATCTCTTCCCCGAGACCTACAACCAGCAGCCGCTTATGTACGCGGCGCTGGCGTCCCAGAAGAACCACATGGCCGTCTATCTATCTGGCATCTACTCCGATGACGATGCGCGTAAACGCTTCGAGGACGCGTATCGCGCGACGGGGAAGCGACTCGACGTCGGCAAGTCGTGCGTTCGCTTCAAGAAGCTCGATGACCTTCCACTGGAGGTCATCGGTGACGCGGTGGCCGCCTACGCCGTCGACGAGTTCGTGAAGACCTACGAAGAGGGACGGGCCAAGGCCCGCTCGAGGTCGAAGGGTCGCTGAGTAGGGGACAGGCTGACGACGTCGGAGCGCCGCTGAGTAGGGGACAGGCTGACGACGTCGAAGCGCGGCTGAGTAGGGGACAGGCTGACGACGTCGAAGGGTCGCTGAGTAGGGGAGAAGCTGACGACGTCGAAGGGCCGGTGATCAGCGGTGAGATGGATGGGGGAGAAGCCAGCTGAAGGGCGGGGTTGATGGGAGCGAAACGCCCCAGGCCGGTCGTACGACCGAAGGGCGGAGGGTCGCTGCCGCCGGAGCCGCAAGGCCCAACCTGGATGGTCCGACCATCATCGCCGGCTCGGTCCTGGTCTACGCCACTGCCCTCGTCTCCCACGAACTCGCGCACGCTCTCGTCGGCCTGGCTTTGGGCGGCGAGGCCACATCGGTGTCGAGCACCGACGCGCAGGGGGATTGGTCGGGCCTCGGCGAGATGGACGTCCTACTCGTGGGGGGCAGCGGCTCAGCCGTGAACGGCGTCGTGGCGTTTTTAGCGTGGCTTGTCTTCAGGCGACAGGTGGGTCGCCCTTCGACACTGGCCCTCGTGTCGTGGATCGCGTTCGCCGTCAGCGCTTGGATCCCCGTCTCCTACCTGGTGGTGTCGCCGGCCTTCGGCGTCGGTGACTGGGCGACGATCATCGACCAATTCCCGAATCGAGGCCCTCTGCGCGCCAGTTTGTCGGCCACAGGTCTCTTCGTCGCCGGCCTCCTCTGGAAGGAGACGAAGGCGTCGCTGGCCCGATTGGTAGGGAACGGGTCGTCGGCCGACAGGACCGTCCGTGCCCGACGCATCGTCCGTTACGCTTGGCTCGCTGGGGGGTGCTCAGCCGTCGCCGCCGCCCTGTTCAGCCCTCTCACACCTCTCTGGGCAGTGGGTATCGCCGCGGGCAGCACGTTCGGAACGACATGGCCGCTTCTCCCAGCCGCGGACTCCGTTCGCGAAACGCCGGTGCCAGGAGCGCCCCTCGTCGTCCCGCGATCGTGGGTCGTCGTCGGTCTCGGTGTGCTGGCCGGGGCCGGGTTGATCGGTGTCTTCGGTCCGGGACTCCGCCTGGCCGGCTGAGCCCGGGGACACCGGGCGATGAAGTTTCCGCCCCCTCTGGGACCCGTCGTCCCGACGTGCATGGGGGCAGCGCCGCCTTGTCGCCGTTGCCACCGACCTCTAGGCTGTTCCCTCTGAACCGCAGTCCACGGAGAGGCACATGCGATACCACCGAACCCATCGTCGACCCATCGTCCTGACCGCGCTTTGCGTCGCGGCGATGACCCTGGCGGCACCGGTCTCTTCCCAGACCATTCCTTCGCCGGAGGAGTTTTTCGGCCACGTCATGGGAGCCGACCGCCAGCTCGCCCGCTGGGACCGGTTGGTGGAGTACTACGAACTCATCGGTGAATCGAGTGATCGGGTCATCGTCGAGAACGTGGGCCTCTCCACCCTCGGCAACCCGTTCCTGGTCATCTACGTGTCGTCGCCGGAGAACTTGGCTCGCCTCGAAGAGATCCGGGAGATGAATGCCATTCTCTCCGATCCCCGCGGCCACACCCGCGCCGAGATCGAAAGGGCCATCGCGGAGAGCAAGGTCGTCTTTCTACAGGGCTACGCGCTGCACTCTACCGAAGTGGCGGCAAGCCAGAGCGCTGCGGAGATCATGTACCTCTTCGCCACCCGCGACGACGAGGGCATGCAGGAGATCCTCGACGAGACCGTCTCCATCATCGTGCCGGGGATGAACCCCGACGGCAATCACATCGTCACCGACTGGTACAACCAGTGGGTGGGGACGGAGTACGAAGGGTCGAGTCCGCCGGAGCTCTACCACCACTACATCGGGCACGACAACAACCGTGATGCCTTCATGCAGAACACGGTTGAGTCCCAGTATGTCGCGCAGATCATGTTCCGCGACTTCGTGCCCCAGGCCTTTATCGATCATCACCAGATGGGGGCATACACGGCGCGAATCTACCTGCCACCCTACGCCGAACCTATCCGCCCGGGTGGCGATCCCCTGGTATGGCGGGAGATGGATTGGTACGGCGGGCACATGGCTCTGAAGATGGACGAGCAGGGCCTGGAAGGCGCCATTGGTGCGGCCATCTATTCGGGATGGGGCCACTTCGGCTTCCACTGGATCACCCCCTTCCACAACATCGCCGGGATGCTCACCGAATCAGCGAGCGCCCGGCTGGCCACACCCCTTTATGTGCACCCGGACCAGCTCACGGGCTCCCGCCAGCTTCCGGAATACGAGGAGCAGACCACCTTCCCCAATCCGTGGATGGGAGGCTGGTGGCACGTTCGCGACATCGTCGATCGTCAGGTCCTGGCCACCTTCTCGCCGCTGGAGTTGGCGGCGCAGAACCGGGAGACGGTGCTCCGGAATGCGTACAACAAGGCCATGCGTCAGACGGAGCGAGGCCGGGACGCGGCGGTGAAGGCGTACGTAATTCCCGCGGACCAGCACGATCGCCTCACCATGCAGAAGATGGTGAACAAGCTCATCCTTCAGGGCATCACCGTGGAGCGTGCGAGCCGGGACTTCACCCACGAGGGGCGAGCGTACGAGAGCGGTTCGTACATCGTCTCCATGGCGCAGCCGAAGCAGGGAGTGGTCCGCTGGCTGCTGGGGCAGACGTACTATCCGGACAACACGTACACCCGTGACCGGGATGGCGACCCCATCCGGCCCTACGACATGTCCACCGACAACCTGGCCGAGTTCATGGGTGTTGCAGTGCACCCGGCGGCCTCCCCGGTGACGGTGGCGACCACGCGTGTCCTGGGGGAGATCGATCCAAGTGGGACGGTGGCGGTCGGCTCGTACGGCTACGTCCTGGACGGCAGGGCCAACGACTCCTTCGAGGCGGCCAACATGCTCTTCGCCGGCGGTGCACAGGTCAGCCGGGCCCACCAGGACGGCGCGGGATTCCAGCGGGGCGACTTCATCGTCGGCGCGAACGCCGACGGAGCGATGGTCCGGGAGATCGCCGAGAGCACCGGTGTGGACTTCCAGGCCCTGGACTCCGATCCGTCGGCCTCCGTCTACCCGCTGGCCCAGCAGCGCATCGGCATGTACCAGCGCTACTACGGGGGAAATATGGACGAGGGGTGGACGCGCTGGCTCCTGGAGGACTTCTCCTTCGAGTACACCTCCATCATGGACGCCGAGATCCAGCGCGGCGACCTCGCCGACCGGTGGGACGTGATCATTCTGCCCAACGACTCGCGTCAGATGATGGTTGAGGGTCGAGGTGATCCGTCGGACACGCCTCCGGCGTATCGAAGCGGCTTCGGCCAAGAAGGACTCGAGGCCCTCGACGCCTTCGTCCAGGAGGGAGGCACGTTGGTCACGCTGTCCCAGGCCGGCGAACTCGCCCTCGGGGATCTGGACGTCCCGGTCAACGACGCCGTGAGCGGCGTCTGGGGCAACGACTTCTGGTCGCCCGGTTCATCGCTGAAGATCCACGTCGATACCTCCCACCCCCTGGCCTATGGGATGCCCGAGCGAGCGCTCGCCATTTACCTCGCGGGTGGCCAGGTATACGAGACCGTTCGCGGTGAGCGAAGCCCGGACGTGCACCGAGTCGCCACCTACCCGGGTCGCGACATCCTCCAGAGCGGGTGGCTACTCGGCGAAGAGCGCATCGCCGACATGGCCGCCATGGTGGAGGTGGAGAAGGGCGAGGGCTCGGTGGTCATGATCGGCTTCCGGCCCCAGCACCGTGCCCAGACCCACGGCACGTACAAGTTCCTCTTCAATGCGCTGATGGCGCGGCCGTCGAGTGCTTCCGACATGGTGGAGGATGGAGGGAGCTGACGAGAGCAGGACCTCGCGGGACGCCGCGTTGTCGACCGCGGCTTTCGCTCGGGAGCATCCTGGACTCCTCTTGAGCGGAGGCTACCTGGCCGCCACCGGTGTGGGGATGCTGTCGAGCTGGACCTACTACAGCCGCTTCGGCATCGACATCTTCGCCTACGCGCAGCTGTCGGACTTCCTCATTGCGGCGGTCCGCAACCCCATGGCGACGCTCGCCGTCCTGGTGGCCATCCCCGCCGTGTGGTTCGTCATGGTGAGCGACGCCTGGTTCGACCGACGCTTCCGCTGGTACAAGTACCTTTACGTTACCGGCGGGCTGCGTCGGATGAGTCGGTCGGCTCCGGCCTTGGCGATCTACTTCGCCCTGTATGCCTTCATCTTCGTCGGTCTCTACTCGGGCCGGATGGAGGACCGGGTGCGAAACGGGGAGGTGCCCAGGGTGGAGGTGCAGCTACACAGCGGGACGTACTTGGGGCGCGACCTGAGCCAGCCGTTCAGCGCGTACCTTTTCGGCTCCACGGGCACCTTCATCTTCTTCTACGACCTGAGCGCTGACGAGGTCACGGCCGTCCCTCTGGAGAACGTGGCTCGGATTACGACGCAGTGATCGTCCCTTGGGAACCGACCATCGGCAAGGCGACGCATCAGCCTCCGGGCGTGACCGTCACACTCAGAATACGTGTCAGCTCGGGGAAGTCGGCGTCCAGATACTCGTTGCCTCGAGCCTGGGCCATGGCCTGGTAGGGCCCGTCGCCCCGGGGCGGGCCGTCGCCGTACTCGCCGAAGAAGGAGTCCACGATGTCCATTCCTTCGATGACCTCGCCGAAGGGCGCGAAGCCTTCTTCGTCGAGGGCGCTGTTGTCCTTGTAGCTGATGAAGACCTCGGTGGTGCGGGTGTGGCGACCTCCCTTGGCGAATGCCACACGTCCCCGGGTGTTGGACTCGACGACGGGGTCGTCCACGAGGAACTCCTTCTTCCACACCTGGTTCACGTACGGATCGGCGTGTAGGCCGAATTGGGCCATGAAACCCGGCAGGACCCGATAGATCCGAGCGTCGTCGTAAAAGCCGCCTCTGGCCAGACTGTAGAAGCGGTCGGCTCCCAACGGAGCCCAATCACGGTAGACCTGGATGACCACGTCGCCCTCGGAGGTCTCCAGGGTGACCCGATACTCGTCGGGCGCCGTCTCCTTGAAGTCGTCGGCCCGCAGGAGCGGATGACGCTGGACGGTTGCCTCTTCGTCCCCTGACGAGCCGGAACAGCCGGCCAACAGAAGGGGCAGCGCGACGACGTACGCGGGGACGACCCTGGCGATTCTTCTCATGCGACTCGGATGCTCGAAGGATCTCATCACGATGTTCATGTGCGGGCTTTGCCCGGCGTGCGTCAAGGAGTGGTACTCCCGACAGCCGAGCAGGCGATGCCAGACAGCCGAGAGGCGATGCCAGACAGCCGAGGGGCGATGCCAGAGAGCCGAGGGGTGATGCCAGAGAGCCGAGAGGCGATGCCAGAGAGCCGAGAGGTGATGCCGGACAGCCGAGAGGTGATGCCGGACAGCCGAGAGGCGATGCCGGACAGCCGGCGAGGGGATGCCCCATAGCCGGGAAGAAGGTAGAGTGGCGCGATGATCGATCTACGGAGTGACACGGTGACCCGCCCCACCGAGGCCATGAGGGAGGCCATGGCCCGCGCCCCGGTGGGCGACGATGTCTACGGCGACGACCCCACCGTCAACGCGCTGGAGGAGCGCACCGCCGAGATTCTCGGCAAGGACGACGCGGTCTTCGTCCCCACGGGGACCATGGCGAATCAGGTGGCCCTCCGCACGCACACCGAACCCGGCGACCTGGTGCTGGTCCACCGACGGGCCCACATCGTCATCAACGAAGTCGGGGGTGGCGCCGCCATCAGCGGACTGTCCATGCACGGCTTCGACTCCGCCGACGGCACCTTCACCCACGGGGAGATCGAGGAGGCGCTAGGACGGCCACACCCTTTCAATCCCGACACGCTGGGGTCGCCGGCCACTTTGTTGTGCGTGGAGAACACCCACAACGCCGGGGGGGGCACCGTTTGGCCCCTCCGACAGATCCAGGATGTCTGCTCCACCGCCCGGACCGCCGGACTTCGGTGTCATCTCGATGGCGCCCGACTCTGGCACGCGACAGCGGCGTCGGGTGTGTCCGAACGCGAGTTCGCCGAACCCTTCGACACCGTTTACGTCTGCTTCAGCAAGGGCCTCGGTGCGCCGGTGGGCTCGGCTCTTGTGGGCTCTCGGGAAACGATCCATCGGGCGCGCCGCTTCAAGCAGCAGCTCGGCGGCGGATGGCGGCAGGCCGGGGTGGTTGCTGCCGCGGCCCTGTATGCACTGGAGCACCACCGCGAGGGACTCGACAGGGATGTGCGCGAGGCCCGACGCTTCGCGGAGGCGATTTCGGCCCTCGACGGCGTCTCCGTGGATGTCGAGGGTGTCGAGTCGAACATCGTTCGGTTCCTGGTCGACACCGATGCCGGTGCGCTGGCCACACGACTTCACGAGAACGGACTCCACATGCTCCCCAACGGCGCCCACGGCTTGCGGGCGGTGATCCATCGAGACGTCGGCTCCGACGATGTGACCCGATCGTTGGAGATCCTGGCATCATGTCTTCCGTAGTCCTCCACTCCGACGCCGAGGCCTTTCTGGCGCGAACCGAGGCGTGGCTGCTGGAGAAGGAAGATTCGTACAACCTCTTCCTGAGCTTGGCCTATGCCAGGGCGTCGGCGCAGCAGGAGGAGCCGGGCGTCTTCTACGCCTCGGTGGAGGAGGGCGGAAGCGTCGTGGGGTGTGTCATCCGAACGCCGCCCCACAAAGTGCTTCTGACGCACCTGCCCCGGGACGCGGCGCCGGCCATCGCGGACGCGTTGGTGGCACGATTCGATACGATCCCGTCGGTGCTCGGCCCGAAGGAAGAGGCCGTTGCAGTCGCCAACGCGTGGGTGGAGAGAAAGGGCGGACAGTGGTCGGAGGGGATGCGTCAACGACTGTATCGCCTCGACCAGGTGCACC
Source organism: Longimicrobiales bacterium (assembly GCA_965229435.1). Lineage (GTDB taxonomy): Bacteria > Gemmatimonadota > Gemmatimonadetes > Longimicrobiales > Gaopeijiaceae > UBA2589. Next base: position 260,241 of record CBDDJE010000001.1, on the reverse strand, counting down.
CTCCCGAAGACGTGGACGGCGGCCTCCGTCCTGCCGACCTGGGTGACGTCGCGGTGACCACACGGTGGGGCGGGGACTTCACCGTAGAGACCGGCGTCGGCCCCCCACCGTCGGTCGCCGGGATGGCTGGTCGCATCCGCGCCGGGGATGTCTTCGTCTGGGACATCGAAGGCGAGCCGCGCTGCATGGCCGTGGCCAGTGGACGCACGCCAAAGGGCGTCCGTGTCGGCTACGTCTATACTCCGCCGGCACACCGTCGCCACGGGTTTGCCAGCGGTCTGGTGGCAGCCCTCAGCCAACGCCTCCTCGACGAGGGCAGCGACTTCTGCATGCTCTACACCGACCTCGGCAATCCCACCTCGAACGCCATCTACGAGCGACTGGGGTACAGACCCTTGTACGATGTCGTCGATATCGAGGTTGTTTCCGGCGGGTGAGATGATGCGTGGTACGAGGGCCGCCGTGCCCTTTTTCCTGATTGCGGTCGCGTTTCCCACGCTTGCGTCGGCGGCGGTGGGGATGGACGCGATTCGCCAGTCCCGCCTTCCGGATGCGACCCGTCCGGCCCATGTCGTCGATTCAAGTGGTCTTCACCGCTCCCACACTGCCCAGGAAGCCCCCGGGGCCGCCGGCGTCCACGAGGTGATCGTCCGGATGGGCGGTGCCCGTGTGCGGGCCCTCTGCACCCCAGGCACCCCCGAGGTCGTGCTCCTCCATGGAGAGGACTCGACGTCGGAGACATGGCGGCCGGTCCTCCAACGCCTGGATGGTCGGGTAGGGGCGTGCGCCTACGACCGTATCGGATCGGGCGAGAGTCGGCCGGTACCGGAGCCCAGGGGGTGGTACGAGCTCCTCGATGAGCTACGGCGGATCCACCGGGCACTGGGCGCCGAGCCTCCGTACGTGATGGTGGGACAGGGACTCGGGGGGATGTATGCCCGGGTCTACGCCGGCGATCGACCTCTCGACGTGGGAGGTCTGATCCTCGTCGAGCCGGCCCACGGCGACCTGCCCGGACGCATGCGAATGGGCATGCCCGAGGCCGATTGGAACGAGTGGGAAGCAAGACGAAATCGCCCCAACGCCGACGGCGTCGTCGAGCGGCGGATCGCCGAGCGGACGGATCGGCTCGGGTCGGCACGGATCCCCGTGACCGTGATTACGGCTACCCGCCGTCGCGACGGGGACGGGTGGGACGCGCGGTTTCTGAACGAGGCCGCCCGTCGGGTCCACGAGTCCATGATCCAGGGACTGAGCCTGGGTCGACACGTCCCCGCGGAGGGCAGTGGCCCGCTCGTCCAACAGGAGGATCCGGATCGGGTGGCCGAGGAGATCCTCCGAGTGGTGGCTTACACGCGGGGCAGGTAGCGCGGCACACGTTCCATGTACTCCTCGTAACGGCGTCCGAAGCGGACGCGCAGCTCCCGCTCTTCCATCAGCACGATCAGATGCAGAACGGGCATCGTCGCGGCGGCGATCACGTAGGCGCCGAGGTAGTTGGCGAAGACGGCGTAGGCCCAGACGCCGATGGCCACTTCCACGTAGCGTGGGTGCCGCACCCTTTCGTAGACTCCTTCTTCGAGAAGGGTGGTGTCTTCGTTGGCCAGTTCGGGCACTCCAGCCAGAATCCGCATGGTCAGGTGCCGTTTCCGGAGGACCGCGAGCCACGCGGCGGATCCCATGAGGAGCGCACCGAGGACGAGGAGGGGCCAATGAGTTCCCAGGTCGTCCATGAGCATCCGGTCACGGACGGGCATGAGCATCGCGACCCCCGCCAAAGCCAACGTGGCGACGATGAATAGGGTGAGCCGCGCCCCCACCCGTCGCCAGAAGTCGACGAAGGGGTGGACGATGAACCACCACGCCATTCCCGGTGGGACGAAGGTCACGAGAAGGACGCCGACGACGTATCGAGCAGTTTCCATGGCTCCTTGCTTTACCCGAATGGGATTCTTCTCAACTTTACCCGTCCGTTGCGGGTCAGGCACGTTAGGACAACCGCGATGTCCAACCGCGACGGATCCGATCGCACCCTCGCTGGATTGCCCAAATGAGCACCACCCTACGCTTCTCGACCCCGGGTCCCGCCACCATCGCGTTCGCTCTGACGGTGGCCCTCGCGGTCCCCGTCGATGCCCAGGAGCGTCGACCCATGACCACCGACGACGTCCTCGATATGGTCGGCGTGGGTGGCGCACTCATGTCGCCGGACGGTAGCTGGGTCCTCTTCTCCAAGTCCGAGCTCGACTGGGACGAGAACGAGCGGAAGACCACCTGGTGGCGAGTGCCTTCGGACGGAAGCGCCGAGGCGTACCGCTACATCGGGGAAGAAGGCGGTAGCAGCTTCGCGTTCTCGCCAGACGGGAGTTGGCTCTCCTTCACCCGCTCAGTGGACGACACGCGTCAGCTTTTCATCATGCGAACGGACGGCGGTGAGGCGCTTCAGTTGAGCGAACACAACACCGCGGTGGGCTCGTATCAGTGGACCGAGGACAGCAGGTCCATCGTCTTCGTCGCGGCGGATTCCCTGCCCGACGCCCTGGAAGCGGAGCAGAAGAAGGGCGCCGACGCGATCTTCGTCGACGAAGGACCGAACGGTCAGACGCGCGGTTCGTGGAACGATCTCTGGAAGATCGACGTCGACTCGAAGGAGATCACCCGGGTCACGGAGGGAGAGCACCGAATCGGCTCCTTCGACGTGTCACCCGACATGCGGCGGATCGCCTATACCGCCCGGACGGAGAACCGGCGCAACCAGAGCAACCGCTCCGAGATCCACCTGCTGGACGTGGCTACGGGCGAGGTGCGGACGCTCACCGAAAACCAGGCGCCGGAGGGTAGGCTCACCTGGGCTCCCGACAGCCGCAGGTTGGCCTACGAAGCACCGAGCGACGGCGAGTGGGAACTCCGTCTCGACAAGATCTGGATCGCGGACGTGGAGTCAGGGAACAAGGAGCTGGTATCGGCGGCCTATGACGGCAATATCCGCAACTTCGTCTGGTCTCCCGATGGCTCGGCCATCCTCTTCAGCGGCCTCCAGGGAACCGACAACAACCTCTTCCGTCTGGATGTCGCCAGCGGCGCCGTGGAGAAGGTCACCGAGGCGACGGGCTCGCTGGCTCCGGCGTCCTTCTCCAGGGACCGCACCCGGATGGCGTACGTCTTCCAGGACTGGGACACCCCACCGGATCTGTGGGCCGGGCCGACCAACGGAGGGGAGGGCACCCGGCTTACGGACGCCAACCCGTGGATCGCCGAGGAGATCGCCCTCGCGGAGTTGCGTCTCATGCAGTGGGAGAGCAGCGACGGTCTGGAGATCGAGGGGATCCTGGCGCTTCCCGTGGGTGACGACGACGACCCCGACCCGCTCCTGCTCCACATCCATGGAGGGCCGGCCGGCGTCTTCACGAACACATTCAACGGGCGGGCCCACGTCTGGGCCGGTCTCGGGTACGCCCAGCTCTCTCCCAACGTGCGCGGAAGCTCGGGATACACGGACGAGCTCCTCCGTGGCAACATCCAGGACATCGGTGGTGGCGACTATCAGGACCTGATGACGGGCGTCGATGCCGCCATCGAAGCAGGCATCGCAGATCCCGACCACCTGGCGTTACGAGGCTGGAGCTACGGCGGCATCCTCGGCGGCTGGACCATCACCCAGACCGATCGGTTCGACGCCGCGTCCGTAGGAGCCATGGTCGCCGACTGGACGTCGGAGTACGGCCCCGGCTTCAACCATGACGTGTCGCTGTGGTACATCGGCGGGACACCGTGGGACAACCCCGAGGAGTGGCGCTACCGGTCACCCCTCACCCACGTGGCCAACGTTTCGACGCCGACCATCATCTTCCACGGGATGAACGACCGGACGGACACCGAGCCACAGAGCATGATGTTCTTCCAGGCCCTCCGAGATCAGGACAAGACGGTGCGCTACCTCCGCTTCCCTCGTGAGCCCCACGGGTTCCGGGAGCCGCGCCATCAGCGTATTCGAGACATCGAGGAGATCCGATGGATCCAGAAGTACGCCCGCGACATCGAGTGGGAACCGTGGGAGCGGCCGAAGGGGAAGAAGGACGAGCCGAAGGTCGTCTCCTGATGGCCGGCTCGGAGACGGCGACCCTCGGAGGGGGATGCTTCTGGTGCCTCGAAGCGGTCTTCGAGATGGTCGACGGCGTAACCCGAGTCAAATCGGGATATGCGGGCGGCCAGATCCAGAACCCCACGTACGAACAGGTTTGCACCGGGCAGACGGGACACGCCGAGGTCGTCCAGGTGGACTTCGATCCCGACGTCGTCTCGTATGGCGAGATCCTCGAGATCTTCTTCGGCATCCACGACCCGACGACGCTCAATCGACAGGGAGCCGACGTCGGCACCCAGTATCGTTCGGCCATCTTCACCCACTCCGACGAGCAACAGGCCACGGCCGCGGCGGTTCGAGCCGAAGTCGACGGCAACGGACCGTGGGATGACCCCATCGTGACCACCATCGAGCCGCTCGCCACTTTCTATCCTGCGGAGGATTATCACGATGCGTACTTCCAAAGGAACGGAACCCAACCGTACTGCCAGGTGGTCATCGCGCCGAAGGTGGCGAAGTTCAGACAGAGTTTTTCCCACAAGCTGACGAGGGCTGACTGACCGCTGCCACTGAAATCAGCGTGAATGGCGGCTAATGCGTGCGGCTCTGGAACCGATCCTTCCCGAAGGCATAGAACGGCCTTCGCACCTCATCAACACCCCGGAGTAGAATCACATGCCGAGACCCGACGACAAGATCGTCGTTAAGTGGCGGGAGATGGCTGAGGACGGGTATCTGTACGCGGAGATCGCGCGCATGTACCCGGATTTCTCGGTCGATCAGGTCCGCCATTATTGCCTGGGCCATACCGGCCGCAACATCGCGGGCCCCATCCAACGCGTCGACCGCTGGTACGGATCCAACGTCTGGCTGCGAGGTGAGAATTCACCGCACAGCGAGCTGTCCGAGAGCCAGGCCAAGAAAGTCCTCGACGACTGGGACGAGAAGGCCGATCGGTGGAAGCAGTCCGGAGCCGAGTGGGCTCGGAAACTCGGCGTCTCGCCGAGCACCATCTACATGCTGCGCCGAGGCGAGACCTGGAAGCATCTGGATCACCCCAACCAGGGCCGCAAGCCCAAGAAGAGCAAGGCGAAGAAGGGCTGACCGCCCACTCCGACTAGTTCTGCTGGTCGGTCTCCGCCGACTCGGTCGATTCGACATCCGGCTCCCGAAGTTCGGGAGCCGGCATGCGTTCAGGTGGGGGAGCGATAGGGATCGCTCCATCCAGGAGGCGCTCGGTGAAATCCAGGCGAGCGTCCATGTTGCGCAGATGCTTGTGAAGCTCGGCGACTTCGTGTCTCAAGATGTCGCGCTCGGGGTCGAGGGCCCGGCGAGGCGGCTCGGAGCCGGAGCCAACCCCTTTGAGAATCCACTGGGCCAGCAGGGTGCCCGCCGAGCCGATCGCGCCGCCGCTGATGAAGGCGGCGGCGATGACGATCACGACCTCGGGTCCCATAGCGGATTATCCTCTTCGGGACTCGCGCGCTCCCGATGTGTGCACTCGAACACGGACGTGAACCGCCGCCGAGAAGTTTCCGGCGGGTCCGTCCTTTGTGTCATGGGTTACGAAGCGGCTGTCCGGGTTCGTCATCCGTGGCTCAGTTACGACCGGTCTGGCTGCGCCGGATGGCGTCGAGCTGAGCCTCTGCTGCGTTCGCCACGGCCGTTCGCCCGGCCGCTCTCGCCGCGTCGGCCAACCCCTGGAGCGCGGGCGTCCGCTGAGGTGTGAAGTCCAGCGCCTTCTGAAAGGCGGCCATGGCGATGTCGTGGCGCCCCAACTCGAGGGCGACCTCACCGAGCAGTTCGTGGGGTGGCTTGAGGCTGGCCGGGGGGCCGAACTCGAAGGGGAGACTCTCTTCGATCTGGGCGGCTTCGCGTAGCATGGTGATGGCACGGTCGCCGTCACCGTCTTCCAGAGCCATGAGGGCTTCCAGCTCCTTCTGCATGATGGTGCCCCGAGGGTGCTCATTGGCCAGATCGGAGGCCCGGATCCTGCTCATGGCTGCCTCCGCCGACGCCCGATCGTCACGCATGACTGCCGCGTAAGCGTCGACGAAATCGTACCCGGGGCGGTCGACATCCGCCGCCAGTCGGCCGGGGGCGTCCCAGTCCTCCGTGTCGAGGACGTGGCGGGCACGCATGTTCACGAAATAGCCCACCTCCGACGGCGTGGCCGAACCCGACGTCACACGCTCGTAGCAGTCGGCCATGCCACGTTCGGCGTCGGCGGCGTCACCACGCATGAGCCATCCGTAGTGGAGCCAGGACGTGTAGTGACCGCACACGTTCCCTGGGCGTCCGCGCTCTTCGAGCAGCGCGTTCTGCACGTCTCGAGCTCGGATGTTGGCGGCGATGACGTCGTCCCACATGCCCATGGCAACGAAGATGTGGGATGTCATGTGTTGGGCGTGGGCCGCCCCTGGCGCGATCTCCGAATAGGCTCTGGCCGCTTCCAGGCCCAACGGTGCGTGGATGGGGTCGTCGAAGGAGTGGATGAGGTAGTGGGCGGCGCCGGGATGGTCTGGGTTCTTGTCGAAGACCGGCTGGGCGGCGGCTGCGGCTCGCATGTACGTGGCGAAGTCACGCTCGCCATCGGTGCTTCCGAGAATGGAGAGGGCGTAGAACGCTCGGGCTTCGAGATCATTCGGATAGCTGTTCACCATCCGGTACATCTCGGCCATGTACGCTCGATCTCGCTGAGTCTTGGTGCCGTCGCCGTAGAGTGCGTGGACGGCCCGTAGGTAGTCCTTCTCCCTCGGCGTCGGGGCTCTTGCGATGCGTTGGTCCGGTGACGGGGCGTACCGGTTCAACACCCGCAGGGCAGCCTCCTTGTCCTGCTCGCGCCAGAGGGGGTGGTTGTAGGTCATCGCCTCGCCCCAGTACGCCAGGGCGAAGTCGGGGTCGATCTCCTGCGCCCGTCGGAAGGCCTCCGCTGCGTCCTCGAACTCGAAGGAGTGCATGAGCAGCACGCCTTCGATGAACGGCTTCTGCGCCTGCCGGCTCCCCGAGTTGGGGAAAGCGATGGTTCCGAGCTGCCGCTCCTGCGCCGGCGCGGAGACCGGAGTGACGGCCAACGAAGAGATGAGGGCGGCGAGGCCACCGAGGACTACGACGGGAAGCGAGGCGACGGACTTCGAACTCATGCTACGACCTCCTGACGGTACACAGAGATCCAACGGGTACCGACGGGCGTTGGGCCCCGCAAGAGGAGTGGGGGCGGGAGGCCTTTCGCCCGGCTGTGCGGCGTGGGACTTTGCGACGCAGGGCGTTGGACCGGTGGCATGACGCGCCGATCTAGCCCGCGACGATGGATCGCGCCGAAATAGCGGGAGGTCTCGGACAAGGAGGGGGATGTGGAGCTGCACACGGGAACCAGCGGCTACAGCTACAAGGAGTGGAAGGGGAGCTTCTACCCCGAGGACCTGTCCAACGCAGAGATGCTGTCGTACTACGGCGAGCGCCTCGGCGCCGTGGAGATCAACAATACCTTCTACCGCCTCCCGAAGGCCTCCGTCCTGGAGAACTGGGCCGAGCAGGTCCCCGACTCTTTCCTCTTCTCCATCAAGGCATCGCGGAAGATCACCCACTTCGCCCGACTCAAGGAGACCGCCGCCGAACCGACGGAGTACCTCCTCTCCACGGTGAAGACGTTGGGGTCACGGTTGGGTGTCGTCCTTTTCCAGCTACCGCCGAACTTCAAGAAGGACCTCGAGCGGCTTTCGGCTTTCCTGAACACCCTGGACGAGGGCACGCCGGCCGCCTTCGAGTTCAGGCATGACAGTTGGAAGGACGATGAGGTTTCTTCCGTGCTTCGGGAGCACGGCGTCGCACTCGTCTGCGCCGACACCGAGGACTCGGACGACGACGAGCCTGTGGTGACGACCACCTCCTGGGGGTACCTGCGGCTCAGGCGACCCGACTACTCCGACGATGATCTCGCGAGGTGGGCCGAGCGCGTCCAGGCCACCGGCTGGGACCGGGCCATGGTCTTCTTCAAGCACGAGGACGAGGGCGCCGGGCCGCGGATGGCGATGCGGTTCAAGGAGCTGTTCGATGGATGAGCGTGGCGCTGGTGGTGGTGCGACACCATCGCGCACCCTCGATGCGGCGCCGAGGGTGAGATGATCCTCGCGGGCAAGACGCGCTGATTCCTGCTCAGTTCACCTCGACCCGAACCGTGTCAGGCGGGACACGGGTGCCCAGCACCGTCACCTCGATGACCGCTGCCCCTGGCCCCACTGCGACGATTCGCCCGCGATCGTTCACGTCGGTCACCGTCGCGACTCCGTCGTCCGACGACGCCCACTCGATGTTGCCTTGCACGACGACGTTGTAGCCGTTCCGCACTTCGGCTTCGACGAAGACGGTGTCGCCCACATCGAGGACCACGGCATCTGTCGATGCCTGGACCGACTGGGGGAGTAGCCCCGCATCGAAGGGCTGTTCCGCAGGCTGACCTTCGATGAGGCAGCCGGCGAGAACTGCGACGAGGGCAGCGAGTACGGCGGATCGCTTCATGATGGGCGGAGGGTTCGCGCTGGATCCGTCCCCGCAACCTACCGCACCGCGTATCCCAGGGTCAAACGTCGAGCCCGCTCCATCCCTTGGCGTACACCTCGGGAAACCGCTTCAGGTAACCCGGATACTCGGTCGACGCCTCGGCCACCGCGCTCCGCTCCAGCGTGACTACGTGCACGGGATCCGTGGTCTCGGCCAAAACCTCCCCCGTCGGCGCGATGGCCAGCGACGGGCCCCCGATGGACGCACCACCTTCGGGCCCCGGGCGATTCACCGAAACGAGGTAGGCCCCGCTCATGATGGCGTTGGCGCGGAGCACCATGCGCCAGCGTTCGTACGTCTCCGGCGGAGTGGCCCGGGGCGCGAGGACCACTTCCACACCCTGCGCGGCCAGGAGTTGGAAGCCCTGCGGTCGGTTCACGTCGGAGCAGATCTGGAGCCCGAGGCGCAGCGGGAGGCCCTCGATGATCTCGGGGGCAGCATTGCCCGGCTTGTAGTGACTCGTCTCCCAGTACCCCGCCTCCTCGGGCAGGTGGATCTTCCGGTACCGGGCGAGGCAGGTACCCGAGGCGCTGTAGAGGAGGGCCGTGTTGTGGCGCTCGCCGGTATCGGCATCCACGACGATGGCGCCCCCCAGGACCGCGATGCCCGCGTGGGCGGCCGCCTGGGCCAGGGCCGTCTGACGCGGACCATCCACCGGCTCGGCGTCCTCGTCGCGGGCGATCTGCGTGGCGGGCGCCCAGCCGTTGAGAGGAAGCTCGGGGAGCACGGCCAAGTCGGCGCCGCGGTCCCTCGCCTCCCGCAGATGCTCCCGCAGGACCTCACCGCCGGGATCGTCGTGGAAGACCTCGGTGACGAGGGCGACCGCCAGGGTGCCGCTGCTTTTCCGGGTGTATATCATCCGTTCGCCCCGAGGGAGGTCACCCGAACGAGATCCCCTGGGCCAAGGGCAGGTCGGTGCTCCAGTTCACGGTGTTGGTCTGCCGCCGCATGTACGCCTTCCACGCGTCGGACCCCGACTCGCGGCCGCCGCCGGTCTCCTTCTCTCCGCCGAATGCGCCGCCGATCTCGGCGCCCGAGGTGCCGATGTTCACGTTGGCGATGCCGCAGTCGCTCCCGCGATGCGAAAGGAAGTACTCGGCTTCGCGGAAGTTGTCGGTGAAGATGGAAGACGAAAGGCCCTGGGGAACTCGGTTGTGCATCGCGATGGCTTCGTCGAGCTCGGCGATAGCCTCCGACAGAGAGGCGTCGGCGCTCCCGTACTCCAGGATGTAGAGAATGGGGGCGAACGTCTCGTGCTGGACGATGTCGAAGTCGTTCTTCGCCGACGCGATGCACGGCGTGACGTAGAGCCCGCCGGGATGGTCGTCGCCCCCGAGGACGTCGCCGCCGTATAGGATCTCGCCGCCGTTCTCCACCACCCGCTTCTTCGCCGCCATCATGGCGTCCACGGCGTCCTGGTTGAGGAGGGGACCCATGAGGGTGTCGTCGTCCAGCGGATTGCCGATGCGTACGCCCTCGTAGGCCTTGATGAGGCGGCGCACGAGCCCGTCCTTGATGGACGCGTGTGCGATGATGCGGCGGGTGCTGGTGCACCGCTGGCCGGCGGTGCCCACCGAGCCGAAGACGATCCCCGGAAGCGCCAGGTCCATGTTGGCGTGGGGCGTGACGATGATGGCGTTGTTGCCCCCCAACTCCAGAATGGCGCGGCCCAGACGCTTGCCGACGACCTCGCCCACTCGCCGGCCCATGCGGCACGAGCCCGTGGCGGAGATGAGGGGCAGGCGCGAGTCGTTGATGAGGCGCTCACCGATGGTCGTGCCCTGACCCACCACCAGGGAGAAGATGGCCGGGTCGACATCGTTCTCCTGGCAGACCTCCGCGGCGATCTTCGTCACGGCCACCGCGGTGAGGGGCGTCCGCTCCGACGGCTTCCACACCGTGGCGTCGCCGCAGACGGCGGCCAACGCCGAGTTCCAGCTCCAGACCGCCACGGGGAAGTTGAAGGCGCTGATGACGCCGATGGCCCCGAGGGGGTGCCACTGCTCCCGCATGTGATGGTCCGGTCGCTCACTGGCCAACGTGAGTCCGTAGAGCTGGCGGGACAGACCCACGGCAAAGTCGCAGATGTCGATCATCTCCTGGACCTCGCCTTCGCCCTCCGCCCGGATCTTGCCCATCTCGAGGGTGACCAGGGCGCCGAGCTCCGACTTCTTCTCCCGCAGCTTGTTGCCGAGCTGACGGACGATCTCGCCGCGCTTCGGCGCCGGCACGGTGCGCCACTCGAGGAAGGCCCGGTGCGCCTTGTCGACGATGGCGTCGTACTCGTCCTCGGTCACTTCCCGCACGCTGGCCAGACGGCTTCCGTCGATGGGGGTGTGGACGTCGATGGTGGGGCCGGAGCCCACCCAGTCGCCGGCGAAGCCACCGGGGTTGTCGTCTTCGATGCCGAGGGAGCGGAGGATCTGATCGGTGGACATGCGCTGTCTTGTGCTGGGGTGTGACGTGCTGGCGGCGGGAGCCGATTTGTCGGGGTCCCGGCGCCGTCAGACGGTCGTCGAGAGCCCTCTAGTCTCTATGGGAAAGGCGGCGAATGGAAGGCGGGGACCGCCGGGTGTCCCAAGGAGTCCCACCCCTCGCTGCGTGTCGCCCCGAGGGTCAACCCACGAGCTTCCGGATGACGGCGGCACGATGCCGGAAGATCCGCTCCAGCTGCCGGGCCACCACCGGGAGCGCGACGTCGCCCAGCGGCCATAGGGGCAGCCGGTAGCGGACCTCGTCGGTCATGACGGTGGCGTCACCGTCGGCCTCGAAATCGTGACGGTGGATCCACGTGTGGTAGGGGCCCTTCAGCTGGCTGTCGGTGAAGGTACGGGGTGGATCCCAGTCGGTGATCTCGGTGCGCCATCCGAACCGCACCCCCCACAGCCCCAGCCGGTATTCGATGCGGGCTCCGGCCCGCATGTCGATGGGCCGGGGGGTGACGATACGAAAACGCAGCTCCGGCGGAGTGATGCGTTCGAGGTTGCCGGCGTCGGCAAAGAAGGGGAAGACGTCGTCCCTCGGTGCCTCGATCCGGGTCACCGCCCGGAGCACGTGGACCCCCCCGGGCTCCCGGGCCGAGCGGGGGTCGAGGCGGACGGCCGCTGCCGACGGTGGGGGCCGAGGGTCGGCCTCATCGTGCGGAGCCTCGGACTGTCCACTCAAGGTCGGTGCGTGCCCTCCTCATGTCCGCCCTCTCCGTCCGCGCCCCCCTCGTGACCGCCCTGGGCGTGGGCTCCGTGGTCGCTCACCTGGGCGGCGAACCATTCGTGGATGGCCGCGATGATCTCCTCGTCCGACGACGCGTAGCGGATCTCACCGCCACCCTCCACCGGCTGGTACTCCACCGTCAGGCGGTCAGCACCCATGACCAGGGTGTGAAGGCCCGGCATGTCGCTTCCGTGGATCATGGCCGGGTCGTGGAAGTCGCCCCGGGCGAAGCGCTCCGCCTCATCGCCAAGGTGCTCGCGGATGAGCCGGATCTGCTCCTGGTCGCCGTCCTCGGAACGCACGGTCTGGAGCCCCCCGTCCTCGGTTGGAGCAAACACGTGGATCGTCCGATCCAGGTCGAAGGGCATGACCTCCGCCCCCCGAGCCGCCACATCGGCTTGTCGCTCGTCGGTCGCTGGAGGGGTGGCGCCTTCGTCCACGCCGGGTTGCGCGTCGGAGTGCTCGCCGGCGCAGGCGACGACGAGGATGAGAAGTCCGATCAGGCTATGGATCGCTTTCATGGATCGCTTCGATGAGGGTGTCGAGGGCAGCGAGGACGTGCCCCCGCTGGGATGGGGGGACCTGGGACAGGACGCCTGCCATCTTCTTGCCTCGCGCCTCGGCCAGATCGGCGGCGGCGGCGGTCCCGGAGTCCGAGAGCGAGAGTTCGTAGGCACGACGGTCACGCTCGCATCGGTGGCGATGGATCCAGCCGCGCTCGTGGAGGTTCGACACGAGCCGACTCACCGTGCTCTTCTGGAGGTTCAGGCGTTCCGCCAGCTCCTGCTGCGTCAGGCGGGGTGTGCGGCTGAGCTCGAGGAGAGCGTGGGCCTCCGCGATGGGAACAGACCGGCCGCAGGGGGTCTCACCCGGCCGATGCCACCCGAACGCCCGGGTGAGCACCACCATGCGTTCCTGGAAGAGCAGGCGCGTTTCGTCCGTTGGTTGTACCATCGAACTATATTGGTTCGAGCTTCGAACCAATGCAAGGAGGGCACCGGAGTCGGCGGAGGACGCCTGGGAAGCTCCTACGCCGCGCGCAACCGCCCGATGTAGTCCCTCAGGCACGCGACCGACCGATCGAAGGGCTCGATGGTCTGGAGGGCCCTCACCTGGACGATGCCGCCCTCGATGACGGTGAGGCACAGGGCGGCCAACTCCTCCGCGGTGGGGCCGTCCTGCCCTGCCGCGCTCACGACCTCTCTGGCGCACGACTCCATCGCTTCGGTCAGATCGTCGAAGATCTTCGAGACCTGGGCCCGCACGTCCGCGAGCTCTTCGCCCAACTCGAGGGCGAGGCCGCCGACGGGGCATCCCAGGGAGAAGTGGGTCTCGACGAGGAAGGAGCGGTAAGTGTCGATGACACCGAAGATCCGCTCGACCGGGTCGTCGGTGCGACCGAAGACGGGGTCGATGAGCCAAGCTCCCAGCTGTTCGTCGTAGTGATCGACCACCGCGTCGAGGATCGCTTCCTTGGTCTTGAAAAAGTAGTAGATGCTGCCGGGCATGGCGCCGGACCGGTCGGCAATCTCCGCAAGCGTCGTCGATTCGTACCCCTGCTCCCAGAAGAGCTGGCGGGCGCTGTCGACGATACGGTCTCGGGTCTCGCTGGCCATCTCGGGTCCTCTGACTGGGTAGAGGATTTGACTTAGTTGGTTGACTAACTAATATTGCCGCTCGAGCGAACGAGCTCAACCCCCACAAAGCGGAGAGACGAACCATGGGTGGTATCAACCTGCCGAGGGTCCTGCTGGGAGGACTCGTCACCGGCCTGGGCATCAACGTCGGAGAGACGCTCCTCAACGGATACCTCATCATGCCGCAGTATGCCGAGCGGATGATGGTGTACGGAGTGCCCGAGTCACCCTATTCGGTGCCGATCTTCGCCGTGTACGGATTCCTTCTCGGCATCGTCGCGGTGTGGCTCTACGCTGCGATCCGCCCGCGCTTCGGGCCGGGCCCCAAGACCGCCGCCATGGCCGGCCTGGCCGTGTGGTTCATCTACTCGGGCTCCTTCGCCGACTTCCATCTCGCCATCCCCCTCTTCTCGACGACGGTACCGCTGGCGAACCTCGGCTGGGGCCTGGTGGAGCTTCCACTCATGACGATGCTCGGCGCGTCGCTGTATCGGGAAGAGCCTGGATCGACGCCCGCCACAGCTTGACCCTCCCACGGCCACATCGCGTGACGGTCGGGTCTTGTCACGTCGCTCGTTACCAACAATGTTAGTGCATGGTTCTAACATTGTTAGTTCTCCTCTGCGGGAGGGACCGACGTGGGTAAGCATGGCTTGGGTGAGTTCGAGCATCAGACGATGCTCGCTCTGCTGCGGCTGAAGGAAGAGGCGTACACCGCGCCCATCGCTGAAGAGCTCGAGACGCGTACGGGCCGGCGCACGACGACGGCGGCGGTCTACATCGTGCTTCGGCGCCTGGAGGACAAAGGGCTGGTGCAGTCGGTCCTACAGGATCCTGGTGAGGAGGGCGGCCGGGACCGCCGATACTTCCAGGTCACCGAGCTGGGCATCGACCAGCTAAGGCAGGCCCGCCAGGCGTATACGTCGCTTTGGGAGGGTCTGGACAAGGTGCTGGCGAAGGGCTGATGGCCGACCCGAAGCGCCCGCCCGCCTCGTGGCGATGGCTCCTGCGCCGCGTTCTGCCAGGCCGGGATCGCGACGGGCTGATGGACGAGCTCGATCAGATGTTCGAGCGCATGGCTCAGGAGCAGGGCCCCGGCTCCGCTCGCCGGTGGTACCGGGAAGAAGTGATGGCATTCGTCATGCTCGCGCCCCGCGGGGGGCTCCGGGCGGTGTCTACTGACTGGGGAGGAAGGGCCATGGAGGGAGTGCGTGGGATTCGGATGGTGCTGCGGAGTCTGACGCGCGCGCCGGGCTTCACCGCGCTGGCCACGCTCACCTTGGCTCTCGGCATCGGGGCGAGTGCCGTCGTCTTCGCCATCGCCGATCGGGCGTTGCTCAGGCCGCTTCCCTACCCGGAGGCCCATCGATTGGTATCGGTGCTCGACGGATGGGGCACGTCCCTCGGCTCCCTGGAGATCCTTCAGCGCGAGATGACCACCGTCGCGACGATCGGTGGTGCCTGGGACGCGGTGGGCTCGACGCTGCAGCCTGACGTGGGGCCGGCGCGGCGGGTCTCCGTGGCACACGTTTCGCCGGAGTACCTGTCGGCCTTGGGCCTCCAGCCCCGACTCGGGCGGCTCTTTCGCCCGGATGAGTCCGAACCGGGCCGGGGTCAGGTCGCGCTCCTTTCATCGGATTTCTTCGCCAGCGAGTACGGAGCCGACTCCGAAGTCCTCGGGAGCACCATCGCCCTGGAGGGGGAGCGCTTCGAGATCGTGGGCGTGTTGCCGCCAGGATTCGATCTTCCGTCGGACCGTAACGACCTCTGGATCCCCGCAACGATGGACGGCTCCGAAGCCAACGTCGGTCTTCACTGGGGGCTCGGCGCCTATTCGATCATCGCGAGGATGCGCCCAGGCGCGACCCCCGAGGAAGTAAGGGTGGAGACGGTCTCCCTCGCCGAGCTCACGCGGCTGGCCAACCCGCTCTGGACGCCGCCGGCCGGGTTCTGGGACGACGGCGTCGTCACCCCCCTTCGAAACGCACGCGGACAGGCAGCGCGGACTTCCCTCCTGCTCCTCCTGGGGGCCGTGGGCGTCGTCCTGCTGGTCGTCTGCGCCAACGTGGCCAATCTCCTGCTCTCGCGAGGCCTCGCCCGTCGCCGTGATCTCGCGGTGCGCAAGGCGCTTGGTGCCGGCGGCACCCGCCTCGCTACTGGGCAGTTGGCGGAGATCGGCGTACTCGGCCTGGCCGGCTCGGTCCTGGGCCTTGCCCTCGCCGTCGCCGGCCTCGAGCTCCTGCGGCCGTTGCTTCCGGTGGAGGTGCCAGGGGCGTCTCACGTCGCCATCGACGTGCGCGTGGTCGGGTTCACTGCCGCGGTGGCCGTCCTTGTTTCTACCCTCGCGGGCCTCGCTCCGGCGCTCCGGGTGGGACGGCAGGCTCCCGCCACGCTCCTTCGTGAGTCCGGCCGGGCCCGGTCGGTCAGCCGAGCCAGCAGAAGCACGACGCGCCTTCTCGTCGGGGCCCAGATGGCAGCGGCGGTGACGCTGGTAGCGGGGGCCGGTCTCCTCGGGCGGAGCCTGATGCAGATGACCCGTGTCGACACGGGCTTCGAGGTCGAAGGTCGAGTGACCGCGCGTCTCGACCTCCCGCCGGGCCTACCCACCACCCGCGAGGCCCGCACCGCTCGTTTCGCCGAGATCGAGGCGGCCCTCGCATCGGAGCCGGCTTTCGCCGGCGTGGCCCTCGCGAGCTCCATCCCCTTCGACTCCGAGACGGAGAGCATGGCGGTCTTCATTCCGGAGGTGACCGACGACCCGAACAATCTCCCGGTGGTCCAGCAGCGCAGGGTCAGCGCGGCGTTCTTCGATGTGATGGGCATCCCCCTCCGGGCGGGTCGGTCGTTCGACGAACGGGACCGGGTCGAAGCTCCGCCTGTGGCCATCGTCGACGAGACCTTCGCGGCCCGCTTCTTCCCCGGTGAAGACCCGCTGGGGCGCATGGTGCGGTATCCGTGGCGTGGTGCGTCGGACATCGAGATCGTCGGCGTCGTCGGCGCGACCGCCGATGTGGACCTGGCCCGCCCTCCTGAGCCCACCGTGTGGTTTCCGCTCTCGCAGATGGCGGGGGGTACGGTGGGGAATGCCGTGGCAGTGGCGCGATCCTCAGGTGAGGATTCGGCTGCCCTCGCCGCGCTCCAGCGAGGGAGTCGTGCCTTCGACGACCGGATGCCGGTGAGTGAGCTCGCCACCTATCCGGAGCTTCTTCGCGACTCCCTGGCGGGGCCCCGGCTACTATCGCTTCTCCTGGTGCTTTTCGCTGGTAGCACCCTGGCCCTCGCCTGTGTAGGCGTGTACGGGGTCGCGGCGCTCGCCGCCCGCCAGCGTGTGCGCGAAATCGGCGTCCGGATGACCCTTGGCGCTGATCCGTCGGAGATCCGCGCTGGCTTCCTACGGGAGGGGCTCCTGCTCGCTCTTCCGGGTGGCATCCTCGGGCTGATCGTCGCCGGCCTCGCCGGACGGGTCCTGTCGAGCTTCCTCTTCGGTGTCTCGCCGGTGGATCCGATCACGTTTCTCGGCACACCGCTCCTGCTCGTGGCGGTCGCTCTTGCGGCGGCCTACATACCGGCCCGGCGCGCTACACAGGTCGACCCGGCCACGGTGCTGCGGGCGGAGTAGGCCGGGGAGGCCTGGACGTCAGACCGACCTCCATCGACGCTCCGGTAGCGTCCTTCCGTCGGGAGCCTGTCCGAGTCATGGGGTGCGGCCGCGCACGAGGGGTATGACGCCGCGGGCACCGCCCGAAGGGTGGTCCCCTCGTGCCCTTCGGGTTGGGGCGGCACAGCGTCATCTCCGTCGTTGGCGCTCCTCGGCGTAGCACACGGCTACGCGCTCGTCGCGCCGCCTCGGATCTGACGCTGTGGCGCTCCGGGTACCCATGCGCAAGCATGGGTGGCGGCTCGCCCCATTACTCGGACAGGCTCCTAGGCCCGATTCGCCTTGTCCCGCCAGAACGCCCGCCGGTCCGAAGCGCTGGTGTCCACCTCGGGAATCACCGCGCGGACCACCCGCACATTGCCGCGGCCGAAGAGCTTCTGCAGCCCGTCCATGGTTTCGGCGTCGGGCGTGGCTTTGAGACTCCGGCTCCGGAGCTTCGGGGCCGGTTCTCCATTGTCCTGTCCGAGCTGCAGCCAGACGGGGGACGCGCCGGGGTGGTCGACCAACACCTCCTTCGCCTTCTCGAACGCCGCGACGGGCACGTCGGAGTCGAGTTCCAGCTCGATCTGGATGGCGAGCTCACCGGTCTCGGTCACGTCCTCGAGGAGGCGTGCGGCGTCGAGGAAGATGGGCGGGTCCTCTTCGTCCCGCTCTCGCCCGCTCACCTTTCCGGTGACGAGGACGACGGCGTCTTGCTCGAGGACGTCCTTGTACGTCTGCCACGTCTCCCGGAAGGCGAGGACGGTGGCCGTACCGTGGAAGTCCTCGACGGTGATCTTGCCCCACTCCGAGTTGTCACGCCTGGAGATCTGCCGCGCCACGGATGTCACGACGCACGGCAGGTCGACGGACTGCCCGGGCCGCTCGCCCAGCGTCTGGGACGAGACGGGCTCGAAGGCCCGCACGACCTCCCGGTAGCGATCGAGAGGGTGGCCGGAGATGAAGAAGCCGAGGGCCGCCTTCTCCCGGGCCAGCCGGTCGTGCTCGTCCCATTCTGGGAGGTTGGGCAGGGACGGCGCTGAGCGGGGGAGGGCCGAGGCGTCGCCGAAGAGCGATCCCTGTCCCGCCTCGATTTCTGCCTGTCGTGCCTGGACCTCACCGTAGGCGGTGTCGAGGCCAGCGAGGAGCTGGGCTCGATGGCCGAAGTCGTCGAGGGCGCCGGCGGCGATGAGAGCTTCACAGGCCCGCTTGTTCAGGGCACGGATGTCGATGCGCTCGAGGAAGTCGAAGAGCGAGGTGAAGCGGCCGTTCTTCCGGGCGGCCAGCACCGACTGGACCGCCCCATGGCCGACACCCTTCACGGCTCCGAGCCCGAAGCGGATCCGACCCTTCTCCGTGACGGTGAACTTCCAGCCCGACTCGTTCACGTCCGGCGGTAGGACCTCCAACGAGTCGTCGAGCTTGGGCAGGTAACGGGGCAGGTCCCTGCACGCGCTGATGTACTTCACCACGCTGTCGGTGGTGTCCAGAACCGACGACAGCAAAGCCGCCATGAACTCGGCGGGGTAGTGGGCCTTGAGCCAGGCGGTGTGGTACGAGATCAGCGAGTAGGCCGCGGAGTGGCTCAGGTTGAAGCCGTAGCGGCCGAACGTCTCGATCTGGTCGGCGAGGTCCACCGCGATGGACCGCTCCACACCCCGCTCCACAGAGCGTTCGATGAACTTGCCCAACTCCTTCTTGATGAGCTCGGCGATCTTCTTGCCCACCGCCTTCCGGAGCACGTCGGCCTCGCCGAGCGTGAAGCCGGCGAGCTCCGATGCAATCCGCATCACCTGCTCCTGGTAGACGATGACGCCGTACGTCGGCTCCAGGATCTCCTGCAGGTCGGGGTGGGGGTACGTGACCTCCTTCCGGCCGAGCTTTCGATCGATGTAGACGTCCGTCATTCCCGAGTCGAGGGGCCCGGGACGAATGAGAGCGTTGGTGGCCACCAGATCCATGAAGCGGTCGCACCGCATGGCCCGCAGCTTGTCGTTCGCCAGATTCGACTCGAACTGGAAGATCCCGGCCGTGCCCCCCCGGGCCATCATCGTGTAGACGGCGGGGTCGTCCAACGGGACGTCGTCGATGGAGTCGTACTCTTCTCCGGTCTCGGGATTGGCCAGCTTGCCGTAGCGCTCCCGAACCATGACCACGGCATCGTGGATTACGGTGAGCGTCTTCAGGCCCAGGAAGTCCATCTTGAGCATGCCCGCGTCGTCCAGCGCGTTCATGTCGTACTGGGTCACGACCATGGGGTCGTCGTCGCCGCCGTTCTTGCCGGTCTGGACGCTCACGGGGACGTAGTCGTCGATGGGCCCCGGTGCGATGACCACGCCCGCGGCGTGGACAGAGGCGTGCCGCGACAGCCCTTCGAGCGTCATGGAGTAGTCGAAGAGCTGGCGGTGGCGTTCGTCCTGCTCGTAGAGCTCGGTGACCTCCTTCAGTCCCTCCACCGCCTCCTGAACGGTGAACGCCTGACCCGGGGCGTTGGGAATGAGCTTGGCGATCCGGTCCGTCTCCGATGGCTCGAAGCCCAGAGCCCGACCCACATCGCGGATGACCGCCCGGCTCTTCATCGTACCGAAGGTGATGATCTGGCCCACGGCGTCTTTGCCGTACTTCTGACGGGTGTACTCGATGACCTCGCCCCGGCGCTCGTAGCAGAAGTCGATGTCGATATCCGGCATCGAGATCCGCTCGGGATTCAGGAAGCGCTCGAAGAGGAGGTCGAACTCCAGTGGATCCAGATTCGTGATCCCCAGGGCATAGGCCACCAACGATCCGGCGGCCGACCCCCGACCGGGTCCTACCGGGATGTCGTTCTCCCGAGCCCACCTGATGAAGTCCTGGGTGATGAGGAAGTAGCCAGCGTACCCCGTGCCCTTGATGACCCCCATCTCGTAGTCGAAGCGTTCCTGCGCTTCCGGGGGCAGCGGGTCGCCATAGCGCTCCTTGGCTCCCTCCAGCGCCACGAACTCCAGGTAGTCCGCCTCGTCGCTGTGCTCCTCCGGCAGGGGGAACTCGGGGAGGAAGTACTTCTTCTCGAAGACGAGGTCGACCTCGTCGGCGATCTTCAGCGTGTTTTCGACGACGTCGGGCCGGTCGGGGAAGCGCGCCGCCATCTCCTCGGCGCTCTTGAAGTACAAGCCCTCGTCGTACTTCATCCGGTTCGGGTCGTCGCGGTCCTTGCCCAGGCCGATGCACAGAAGGATGTCGTGGGCTTCGTGGTCCTCGGGCTGGAGGAAGTGGGAGTCGTTGGTGACCACCACCGGAAGTCCCAGTTCGTCGCCGAGGGTGAAGATCTTGCTGTTCAGCTCAGCCTGGCCCGGCGAGTCGTGGGCCTGGACCTCCAGGTAGTAGCGACCGTCGAAGAGGTTCGCGTACCACTCGGCCGTCTCCCGGGCGCCGACGAAGTTGTCGGCCTGGAGGTGACGGGCGACCTCACCGGCCATGCATGCCGAGGACACGATGATCCCCTCGTGGTGCTTGGCCAGGACTTCTCGGTCGATACGCGGCTTGTGGTAGAAGCCCTCCGTGTATCCGATGGACGACAGCTTCACCAGGTTCTTGTAGCCCTGCATGTCGCGCGCGAGGAGCACCAGGTGGTAGTACGCCCGTTCTCCCTGGCCCGACCGGGATCGGTCGCGCCGGTCACCCGGGGCGACGTACGCCTCCATCCCGATGATGGGCTTGATGCCCTCCTTCCTCGCCTGCTTGTGGAAGGTCCACGCGCCGAACATGCAGCCGTGGTCGGTGAGGGCGAGACCCGGCATCTCGTGCTCCTTGGCCTTCCGGACCAGGTCGCCGAGGCGGTTCGCGCCGTCGAGTAGAGAGTACTCGGAGTGGGTGTGGAGGTGGACGAAGCTCACTGCGAGATGCGATGACCAGGCTGGGGTTTCGAAGAAGGATTGGAACGTAACTTCACCGGGTTGGGGCGCCAGGTATCGGCGGCCACCGCAAGCGGTACGGCGCGGAGGCCCGGCGAGACTGTTGGGTAGCCGACATTTCACGGCGCCGATGAGACCGGCAGTTGCCGCGATCCTTGCCTTCGGCGGTGGGTAGGACCAAGCATGAATACCATGCGACCCATCTCCAGCATGTTTCGCGGCCCAGCGACGCTGGTCGCCCTCGCCACCGCGACCATGGCCCACGACGCCCAGGCCCAACAGCCGCTCCCCCTCGTGTCCGTCGATGTGGATGTCGCTGCGTACGGGATGGAGTCGGCGGAAGAGATCCGGCGGGGTCGGATATCCGTCGCGTACGCCTCGGAGGGGACCCGTCTCGCCATCTACTACCTCCGGGACGATCCCGTCCACCCTCGAGTCACGTACCCCGACCCGCCACCTGTGCCCGCACCCGTCCCCGGGCCCCGCCCCGAGACCCGCGAGACGGCGCTCTGGGTGTGGGCCACAGCCGACATCCTCCGGGACCAGGACGAGCGGGTGGCGTTTCTCGACTTCGTGGAAGCACAGGGCATCACCCGGGTGTTCCTCTACCTTGCCGCCGCCGAGGGCCAGCGACCGTCCGCCGGCTACATCCCCTTCTCGAGTGACGAGATCGGTCCTCTTCTGGCTCAACTCCGGGAGCGGGGCGCGCTGGCCTACGCCCTCGACGGTGACCGGGATTACGTTCGCGAGGAGAACCATCCGGGCGTCTTCCGCACGGTGCGCCGTCTCGTGGAGCACAACCGAGGCGTACCCGCCGAGCAACGATTCCACGGGGTCCGCTACGACATCGAGCCGTATCTGGCCCCGGGCTTTCAGGGGCCCATCCGTCAGAAGCTCCTCGACGGCTACGTCGAGCTCCTTGCAGGTGTTTCAGAGATCGGTCGCGAGGGCGGCCTGGCCGTGGCAGTCGACATCCCCTTCTGGTTCGACGCCCCGGACGAAGAGACGGGTGACTTCATGCAGGCGACGCTCCATGGGGAGACGAAACCGATGCTGGAGCACATCATGGCGCTCGTCGACGACGTGGCCATCATGGACTACCGGACCGATGCCTTCGGGGCCAATGGGGCGCTGGCCCACGCCTACCACGAACTCCGGTTGGGCGAGGACATGGGGGTGGACGTCTTCGTCGGAGTGGAGACGATTCGACTCGTCGATGAGGATCTCCACACCTTCTTCGGGCCCATCCGGGACGGTCTGCCCGAGCACGCCGAGGCTCGCTGGATCGTGCTGGTCGACGGAGGCGATGCGGTCGGCGGAGGCGAGCCGGCCGCTCGCCAGCGCGAAGGGGGTGAGGCGGTGCGCCTGTGGCTGGTGGACAGCGAGGAGGCGCTGGCGGAGTTGGAGGAGCGGGTGCGCGGCGCCAGCCTCGTGCGTCACTGGCCGGCGGGGCGGCCCATCCGTGTGGCCGCCGACGCCCAGTCCTTCCGGAACCACGGCCCGGAGAAGATGCGCGAGGTCACCGGCGAGATCGTGCGACGCCTGGTCGCCAGCCCGGCGTTCGCCGGACTCGCCTACCACGACTATCGTGGACTCAGGGAGCTTCTCGGGAAGCACTGAGCTCTGGCTCCCCACCGAGGCGGGCCGGGTGCCAAGTGGTGTCGGTCAGTCGCCCCGCATCGCCTGCACGGGGTCGGTGCGGGTCACCGAGTGGGCCGGTACCACACACGCCAGAAGTCCGGTGGCTACGAGCGTCGCGATGATGGCTCCGTAGACCAGGGGGTCGTCGACATCGACGCCGTAGAGGACCACCCGCATGGATCGACTCATGAGCGCGCCCAGCGCCAGTCCGAATCCGACGCCGAGCGCCAGCTGAACCGCCCCTCGTCCGACGACCATCCGGACGAGTGCCCGAGGCTTGGCCCCGAGAGCGAGTCGGACGGCCATCTCCCGTTTTCGCTGCGTCACGCCGAAGGCCATGACGCCGTAGAGGCCGACCGTGGCGAGGAAGAGGGCCACGGCTCCGAACACCGTGAAGAGGGTGCCGAAGAGGCCGAAGGCCCACGTCGACTCGTCAATGGCCTGGTCCATGGGTCGCAGTTCGTACACCGGGAGGTTGGGATCCAGCTCGGCCACCAGGTTTCTGACGGTCGGCGCGAAGGCAGACGGGTCCTCACGGGTCTTCACCGCAAACGACGAGAACGCCAGATCCAAGGATCCCCGGGGCATGAAGATGCGCTCCGGCCGCTCCTGGTCGTCGCCGATGCCTCCCACGTTGCCGCCTACGTGCATGTCGGCGACCACGCCGACGATGCGGTGCCAGGGCCGCGTCGAGTCTGAACGCCCGAGGCGAATCCTCTCGCCGAGGACCTCCGTCCCCTCCAGGTAGGTCTCCGCGAAGCTCTCGTTCACGATGGCGACGGGATCGGTGGAACCGCTCCGGGCCTCGAGGGCGTCGAAGCCTCTCCCCTCGAGGAGGGTGACGCCGAAGGTCTCGAAGAAGTCCGGTGACACCACCGCGGTGCGCGTGAACGGATAGTCCGCGTCCGTCGAGTAGCTGGTACGTTCGACGCCGAAGTAGTAGAGGCCTGCGCCGAGACCCGGCAGGTCCGACGTGAGGGCGGCGGACAGGACCCCGGGCTCGGCCGCAAGGCGATCTTCGAGCTCGAGAAAGAACTGCTCGCGGGCCGCGGCGTCGGGGTAGTCGCTGTCGAAGAGGGCGACACGGCCCGTGAGGATCGACTCGGTCTCGAAGCCGAGATCCAGCGTGTTGACGTTGATGACGCTCCGGATCATGAAGCCCGCAGCGATGAGCAGGGCACACGACACCGCGATCTCCGTCACGACCAGGCCTTGGGTCAGGCGCCCCAAGCGAAGGCTGGAAGAGCCCCTGGACTCGTCCTTCAGCCGCTCGCCCACCTGGACTCCCGTGGCCCGGATCGCCGGTAGCGCACCAGCGAGAATGGCGGCGAGGCCCGTGACGCCCACGCTGAATAGAAGGACCGGCACGTCCATGCGGAAGTCGATCCAATACGGCTTGTAGATATCGGCCACCGCAGCCCGGTACCACTCCACGCCGAGCCACGCCATGAAGACACCTACGGCTCCACCCACGGCAGCGAGGACCATCGATTCCACCAGGAGCTGGCGAACCACCCGCCACCGCCCGGCCCCGAGGGCGGTACGAACCGCGAGCTCCTTCGATCGGGTGGTGGCGCGAGCCAGCAGCAGGTTGGCGACGTTGGTGCAGGCGATGAGCAGCACCCCGAAGGTCGCCGCCAACATGACCCAGATGATGGCCTGGATCTCCCGTGGCATGAATCGCTCGGCGTACGGTTGGACGTACATGCCCACGCCTTCGTTCGTCTCGGGGTAGGCCTGCTCCAAGCGGTTCGCGACGGTGCTCACCTCGGCCTGAGCGACGCTCATCGAGACGCCTTCCTTCAGGCGACCGAACACGTCCAGATCGCTGCCTGCACCCCTTTCGAGTGCACCTGCGTCCATGCGGTAGGGGAGCCAGGCGTCCTCGAGGAAGGGGAACCGAAAGCCCTCTGGCATGACGCCGATGATCTCCGTGGAGACACCGTTCACGCGGATGGACTGTCCGACGATGGTGGGGTCGCCGGCGAAGCGATTCTGCCAGACATGGTGGCCCAGGACGATGACCCGATCGGCGTCCGGACCCTCCTCGTCGCCCCGGAACGAGCGGCCCAGTGCCGGCCGCACGCCGATTTCATCGAAGAAGTTCGCGCTGACGTAGGTGCCGGCGAAACGCTCGGGCGGACCCTCTTCTCCGGCCACGTTCATCGTCCCCTGGTAGAACGCCGCGAGGCCGTCGAGCGACGTCTGCTGCTCCCGCAAGTCCTCGAAATCGTGGAGAGACATCTCCATCTCGGTGAAGCCCAGCTCGAGGTTGTTCTGTCCCACGTAGACCAGGCGGTCGTTGTCGGGCACGGGGACCCCACGGAGGATCGCCCCGTGCACTGAACTGAAGGTGTGGGTCGTCAGGGCCACGCCGAGCCCGATGGTGAGGATGGCCACCAGGGAGAGAAGGGGGGTCTTGGCCAGCATCCGGATTCCGAAACGCACGTCGGTCGACCACGTCGTCCAGCTTTCCATCACCACACCTCCCAGGGAATCGGATCGTACAAGGCGCGTCCGGGCGCCCACGAGGGCGTAGCGGGCACTCAACGCCAGGGCGCTTCGCCAGAACCATGCGTCGGCCCGGACGCCGGCGTGAGAGGCGATCTCGTCATACTCCTCGTACAGGTCCCCCAGAATGCTCGCCCCCACCAGGTCGTCGGGCAGCGCCCACCGCAGGAGGGACACCGCCGCGGCGGGTGGGTCGCGCGGCGTCGGGTTCACGTCGCGTCCAGGAGTCCTTCAAGCCCGCGCCACAACTTCAGCAGCGCTTGGCGCGACCGGCGCAGTTCGTCCACGCCCTGCGGGGTGACCTTGAAGTGCCGCTGGGGAAGACCTCGTCGCCCCGAGTCGGGCACGCGGGCTTCCCACGTCACGTAGTTCTTCTTCGACAGGCGATCGAGGGTGGTGTAGAACGCGCCCTTCGTCACGGAGCGGTTTGCGTTCTCCTCCAACTCCCGCCGCACCTGGAGGGCGTTGGCGTCCTCGCCTCCCTGCATGATGGCGAGGAGGACCATCTGTTCGAACTCACCCAGGTACCCGTTGCTGGCCACGACGCATCTCCGGTCTACAATGTCGACCGTGTACGGTACACTTTGTAGACCAGGCCCGCAATGTCGGTGGGGTGGAGTCGAATGGTGCCGCGGCTCGGTTGCGGTTCGGGATCCGGGGGTCCCGGTCGGATCACCCCGACTGGAACCGCTCCACCCACCGTCGGTCGATGACGTCCTTGAGCCGTCGGACCCAGCGACCCTCCAGGGTGACGCCCCACTTCGTTCCCAGGGCGTGTCCGTCGCCGAGGTTCAGCAGGGTGAGGAAGTCGCTCCTCGGACGGTAGCGTCGGGGGTGGGGCGCCGGTCGGGGCCACGATCCAACGGCCGCCGCCAGGTTGTCTGCCAGGACCTTTCCCTGCTGAATGGCGTGAAAACCCGCCTTCGGTGCCGCATCGTGTTCGAGCGACGCGCAGTCGCCGACGGCGAAGAGACGCTCGACCTCGACGACCGCCAGGTGCTGGTCCACCCTGACGAAGCCCAGGTCGTCGACGGGTAGCCCCGAGCCTCGGAGCAGGGTGGGGCCTTCTGCTCCGGTAGCCCAGATGGTGAGGCGATGGCTTGGTTGTGTCGAGCCGGCCTCGACCTGCACCTCATCGTCGAGGCGGACTGATATCGAGCGGGACACGAGCTCCTCACGCACCCGCTTCGACACCGAGGGATCGTGGTTCGCCATGAGCCGGTCGCCGGCTTCCACCAGGGTTACGGGACCCTCCACGACAGCCCGGGCACACGCCGCGAGCTCCACGCCGGCAGCCCCACCTCCGACGAC
Source organism: Longimicrobiales bacterium (assembly GCA_965229435.1). Taxonomy (GTDB): domain Bacteria; phylum Gemmatimonadota; class Gemmatimonadetes; order Longimicrobiales; family Gaopeijiaceae; genus UBA2589. Next base: position 233,760 of record CBDDJE010000001.1, on the reverse strand, counting down.
CACCACGGCTCCATGGCGGAGCGCCTCGAGGCCGTCGACGATCTCGTCGGGTTCCCGAGCCGAGACGTGGAACCCCTGCGTCCCAGCAGGAGGACCGGACGTCGCCGAACCCACATCGAGGCTCGCCAGGTCGTACGGGATTCGCGAGCCGTCGGCCAAAGCGAGGGCGTGGCGTTCCGCCTCGACGACCACCACCCGGCCGACGACGAGGCCGACCCCGGCACGCCGGGCCATGAGCCGCACATCCAGCTCCAGCTCCGCGCGCTCGTACTCCCCGGCGATCCAGCCCGGGATCATCCCGGAGTAGAGGGTCGTCTCGCTGTCTGTGACGAGAGTTATGTCGGCGTCCGGGCGCCCGCGCTTCGCCCACCGTTTCAGGACGATTGCGTGGGCGTGACCGGCGCCTACGAGTACGAGGTGCGGTTTCCCTACGAGTCGCAGCGGAACGAGTCCAAGAGCGTCTCGAGCTGGATCATGTACTCATACTTCTCCTTGCCCGGGGCGTAGAGCCAAGCATCGAGCAAATACGTCCGATCCTGGCTGGCACACGTCACAACCCGGGTGAACATGGGCCCCCCCGCGGGCCAACGGACGTCAGGCGGATTCGTCCACTGGGCCTGGAGCTCGTAGGCCGGATTGTCCTGGAAGTCGAAAGTCCGCTCCAGGGCGTTATCCAGCACCACCGCCTGAGGGAAGTTGTACTCGGGCTCGAGGGCCTCCGCCCGCCACGCCAGGATGCCTTCTCGATCGGGGGTGTCGATGGCAGGCGTCGTCCACGTCACCCCAATCTGACGGATGAGCTCCGCCGGGTCCGGGTTGTCGTTGCGGAAGAGATAGATCGAGTCTCGGGCTTCCCACCGATAGACGTCGGGAAGCTCGATGCTGAAGCCGGCCCGCATGCTCAGCGTGTCGGTTAGCGCAGAGTCGAGGCCCGAGAAGTACATCCGATTACGCGCGTATTGACGGAACTGGTTGTCGAGGAGCGTCGAAACCTCGGTCAGGTACGGGTCGAGGTCGTCCACGTCCCAACCCTCGTCGAGAAGGACCACCGTCACGGTTTGTCCGCGTGACCAGACATCGTACACCTGATGGATGCCGTTTTCGGTGATGGGCTCACGGGCCCGATCGAGAGCCTCCTGCATCCAGGGATCGGACCGGCTGCCGACGACGAGCATCTGACGGAAGCGGCGAAGCCGGTCCCAGTACACGGCCATCGGTTCCTGGTACGTGACGGTGAAGGTCTTCTCGTCGCGAACCGTGTTGATCCGCCGCTCGATGGCGCCGTAGACGCTGTCCGAAGCCTCCTCCCACTGATCGGCGGACATGACCGCGATGACGCTGTTCGCGTCACCGTAGGCCATGGGGACCTCGTTGCAGGCGGAGCCGACCATCGTGACGAGGAGGGAGAGCGTCCCGATTCGAAGCGTCTTGATGATCATTTCCGGCCCCCGTGTATGGTGCTTTCCGATGCCAGTAATACGCCGATGGCCGTTTCGTGTGTCATCGCGCCCCTCAACCGGCCAGGGTGCCGAGATTACGCTCGAGGAGGGCTTCAGGGTCGGGCTCGCGACCCATGAACTCCTCGAACAGGTGGTCCGGGTCGGACGAGTCTCCTCGCGACAGGATGGAGTCGACATACGCGCGACCGGTGGCCCGGTTGAAGATTCCTTCGTCGCGGAAGCGGGTGAAGGCGTCGGCGTCGAGCACTTCCGACCAGAGGTAGCTGTAGTACCCTGCAGCGTACCCACCAGCAAAGAGGTGGGAAAAGGACGTGAGGATGTGGAGGTCGGCGAAGCGCGGATCGGGGGCGAACTCGGCGAAGCGGGCCCGACCGAACTCCATGACCTCGTCTCCCTGCCGCTCGTCCACGTCCGGGTCGGGGTCCTCGCCCGCCTCGCGGCGCAGCTTGGGCGCTAGCTCCTCGTGGAGCGCGAGGTCCACTGTCCCCAGTGACAGCTGACGCATCTGCGCCCACCCGCCCATGAAGCGGCGCGCGGCGATCATGCGCTCGAAGAGATCGTCGGGGAGGGGTTCGTCGGTTTCGTGATGGCGGGCGAAGAGGTCGAGGGCGTCGCGCTCCCACGTCCAGTTCTCCATGAGTTGGCTCGGCAGCTCCACCCAGTCCCATGCCACGTGGATTCCGGCCCGAGATGGGATCTCCACCTTCGACGTGCAGTGGTGGAGGAGGTGCCCGAACTCGTGGAACGTGGTCTGGACTTCCCGATGAGTGAGCAGCGCGTCGGCGGCGTCCTCGGGGGGCGTGAAGTTGCCACACATCACGCCGAGGTGGGGTTCGAAGGACCCGTCGGGTCGAGGGCCGCCCGTGATGAAGTGGTTCATCCAGGCACCCTGGCGCTTCTCCTTCCTCGGGAACCAGTCCGTATAGAACGCCCCGAGTCGGGTTCCGTCCTCTTCGAAGATCTCGTAGAAGCGCACGTCCTCGTGCCAGACCTCGTCGATCTCCTTCGCGACGATCTTGAACCCGAAGGTCCGGTGGACGATCTCGAACATCCCGGTCAGGACGCGTCCCAGAGGGAAGTACGGCCGCAGAACCTCGTCGTCGATGTCGTACCGCTGCTTTCGGAGGTGCTCCATGGTGAAGGAGACATCCCAGGGCTCCAGTGTGTCGATCCCGAGCGTCCGCGCGTGCTCCATGAGTTCGGCGGCGTCCCGCTCCCAATAGGGTCGGGTCCGCTCCACCAGGTCGGCCTCGAACTCGATGGCCCGAGCGCCAGTCCCGGCCATTCGGTCGGCGAGGACGTAGTCGGGGAAGTCCTCGTAGCCGAGGATGTCGGCGATCTCGTCACGGAGGCGGAGGATCCGGGCGAGCAGCTGGCGATTGTCGAACTCTCCGTCCCGACACCGCGTGGTGAAGGCGACGAGGATCTCCCGGCGGACCTCACGATCCCGGCAGTACTTGAGGATGGGCTCCACCGAAGGGTAGTCCAGCGTCAGCAGCCAACCGTCCTTGCCGCCCTCCTTGGCTTTGGCCCGGAAGCGTCGCTTGGCCGCCTCCGGGACTCCGTCCAGGCGCGACTCGTCGTCGACGAGGTACGAGTACGCCGCGGTGGCGTCCAGGACGTTCTCGCTGAACTTCTGCTGAAGCTGGGCGAGGTCGACTCGCAGGGCCTGCAGGTGTTCCTTGCGCTCCTTGGGCAGGTCCGCGCCGGCCCGCCTGAAGTCCCTTACCGTCTTCTCGAGATGACGGGCCCGGATGCCGGACAGGGAAGACGCTTCCCCGGTGTCGGCATAGGCCTTGACCCGCATCCACAGCCGCTCGTCGAGGGGAATGCTGGACCAGAAGGCCGAGACTTCGGGCAGCATGGTGTTGTAGGCGTCCCGGAGTTCCGGCGTCTCGGCGACCGAGACGAGGTGGCTCACCGGTCCGATACGCTCCGAGAGTGTCTCGAGTGCCTCGTCCAGGCGGCCGAGGGTATTCTCCCATGTTGGCGACGCGTCGTCACCGGAGATGGCGTCGACCGCGCCCCTGGCGTCGGAGAGAGCCTGTCGGATGCCCGGCTCGACATGCTCCGCGCGGATCTCGTGGAACGGGATCCGGAACGTGCCGGAGAGGAGTGGGTTGGGTCCTTCGTTCATGAGCAGGCGTCCAGGTTCGCTTCCACCAAAGACTCGAAAGGTACCGGGCGCACCGACCGATTCCAGGGCCGACGGGATGATGCCCTGTCGAGGCGGCCATGACCATGCCCTGGCGGGACGACGGCGATATCAAGCTCGTTGACTTGATTGCGTCAAAATTTATTTTCGCCAGACGAGGCCCTGACAGTGGACCACTCGGGTTCACGCGACGGGGTCGACTCCCACGGAGGCCAGGTAGATGACCGGGTCGGACCTGTTGGACGACGAAGAGCTCGAGACCATCGTCGCCGCCGACGACGACGACATCGACGAGGACGACGAGATCGACGGTGAGGATTTGCCCGACGACGACGATGACGACGAGGATTGGGACGACGACGACTGGGACGAAGAGGACGAGGAGGACGACGAAGAGGAGGACGACGAGGACGACCTCGACGAGGAGTGGGACGACGACGACTGGTAGTCGGTGACTGCGTCCTCGGCCGGGGGACGCAGTCACTTTCGGTCTCCGGTCCTACTCGGCGCGTAGCGACTCCGCCGGATCGATCCGTGCGGCTCGCCTCGCCGGCATCCAGGCTGCGAGCGCCGACACGAGGGCGACGACCCCGGCGGCGGCCACATAGGCCGCCGGCGATGTCGGTTCGACCCCGACGAGCACGCTCCGTCCGACCCTCGACGTGAGGAAGGCCAGGGGCAGGCCGAAGACGAGGCCGGCAACCGCCAGGCGCATGGTCTGGCCTACGACGCCTCGCACGACCTCCGCCGGCGCAGCGCCGATGGCCAGCCGCATCCCGATCTCGCGGGTCCGCCGGGAGACGACCCACGAGACCACTCCGTACAGGCCGACGGCCGCCAGCAGCAGTGCGGCCAACGCCGATACGATCATGAGCGTGGAGAGGAAGGAAACCCCGGCCGTGGCTTCGTCGACGACGTCGGACAGCTCGCCTGCGTTCGCCAGCGGAATCTCGGGATCGATATCTCCCACGACCTGCCGGATTGCGGGAAGCACAGAGGTCGGCTCCACACCTTCGGTCTTCACCACAAGGTCCATGGCTCCAGGCCACCAGTAGCCCCACCAGCCCTCGGTGTCGGCGTTGTGTACACCGGGGTAATAGATGGCGATGGCGGTCTGGCTCAGGGGCGGAGCGCCGTCGTCGGACTTCCGTGCCACGTCGCCGACGACGCCGACGACCCGGTAGAAGGGCGCGACGGTGCGTCCGCTAGGACCGACGCCCTTGCCGATGGGGTCTTCGCCGGGCCAGAAGCGATCAGCGAAGGCACGGCTCACGACGACGGCCATTCGCGTGGGATCGTCGTTGTCACCGGGCTCGAGATACCGGCCGGCCTCGAGGGGGACCCCAAGGGCCTGGAAGTATCCAGGGGTGACCCGCACCTGGGAGGCACACGTCGTCATCCCGGCGTCGTCCATGCGTTCGTAGACGATCTGGTCCTCGAAGCCCTGGACCGTGCAGCCTTGCAGGCCGCTGACGGGCAGGCCTTCTCCCATTCCGGCCTCGGTCACGCCCGGAATGGCCCTCACGGCCTCTAGGACGCGGCGATGGAGATCCCATAGCGCCACGTCGTCGGGGTACCGCGACGCGTCGGCGAAGAGCTGCACGGTGGCGACGCCCTCGGCCTCGAATCCCGCATCGGCGTTCTGGAGAGACCGCATGCTCTCGTAGAGCAACCCGGCGCCAACGAGGAGGGTGATGGCCAGCGCCATCTGCGACACCACCAGAAAGCCCCGAACACGCTGCCGGTCGCGCCCGACGGAGGAGCCCCGGCCCCCACTTCCCAGATCGCCTTCGCGAGCGGCGCGGCCCACCATCGGGTAGAGCGCCACGAGGATACCCACCGTCACGGCCGCGAGCAGGGTCACCAGGCCCGTCTCCCATCCCAGGGCGACGTTCTCGAGCCGAGGCAGCCCCTCGGGGGCAAGCCGCCTCAGCGCCGGAATGCCCCATACGCCGGCCACGACGGCGAGGACCCCACCAAGAACGGCCAGGATCAGGCTCTCGGAGAGGATGTACCGGCTCAAGGCGGCGCGACTGGCCCCGAGAACCCGTCTCAGGGAGAGCTCCCTTCTACGACCCTCCACGCGCACGAGGAAGAGGTTGGTCACGTTGGCGCACGCCACCAGGAGCACCAGGAGGACACCACCGAAAAGGACCCAGAGGGTCGCTTTCACCTCGCCGACGATGTCTTCCTTGAGGGGGGTGGCCATGGTGCGGAAACCGTAGCGCTCGAAGAACTCGGCGCCGTACGCGGTGGGAAAGCTCTCTATGAGCCGAGGCTGGAGCCGGTCGGCTTCCGCCTCCACGGCTTCGGGCGTCGCGCCGGCCGCCAGGCGACCGATGGCCGGGAAGACGTGGCTGTTGCCGAAGGAGCCGTTGCGATCGATCTGGAGAGGAATCCAGAGATCGACCCGGTCGCGTCCCCAACCCGGTAGGCCGAGGCCGGGCGCCATGACTCCGACGATCTCCAGCTGGGTGGTGCCAAGGGTCAGCGTTCGCCCGAGGACATCGGGGTCGCCACCCATCGCCCGTCGCCAGAGCCCGTCGGAGAGAACGATGACGGGCGAAGCGGAGGGATCGTCGTCGGCTGCGGTGAGAAGGCGACCGAGCTGTGCCTCGGCCCCGAGGAGGGGGAAGATGCTGGACGTGACGCGGACCGCGCGGACCCGCTCGGGCCCGGACGGGGTCATGACATTGGCCCCCTCGCCCCGGAAGAGAGCCACGCCGTCCAGCGTCGTGGACAGGCCGGTGAAGTGTACCCACTGGGCCGTGGACAGATGCCACACGGCGTCGGGTCCCACACCGGGCACTTGGTTCTGGAGGCGAACCAGTCGATCCGAGTCGGGATAGGGCAGGGCGTCGAGGACGATCCGGTCCAGGAGGGTGTAGACCGCGGCCATGCTTCCAAGGCCGATGGCCAACGTAAGGACCGAGACCGCGGTGAAGCCCGGCGTGCGCATGAGGCTTCTGAACGCCACGCGGAAGTCGGCCAGGAGGCCTGGCGAGCCTTCTCCTGCGGCGAGCCCTCGCATGGCGAGGGCGTCTTGAAACGCCCCGAGAGAGGCCCGCAACGCGGAGGCGGCGCCTTCGTTCCGCGCCTCCTTGACGAGTTCGGCATTCCATTCGGCGCGCATCTCGGAACGCCTGCTGGATGGCGCCAGTCCAGAGGCGATCCGGACAATCAGTCGAGCCAGCGCGAGCGGCATTCTCATCATCATCGTCCCTTCCCCCCCTATCCCCCTTCGAGGGCCGTGTCAGGGCCGAACAGTGCCTGTTGGGCACGAAGTCGCTCACGAGCGTCGGCGAGGGCCGCTTTACCGGCCCGGGTCGCCTCGTAGTACCGGCGAGGCGGCCGGCCCTCGGCATGGGCCTCTTCGGCGTTCTCCCAACTGGACACGAGGAGGCCGTCGGCCTCGAGTCGCCTCAGCAGCGGATACACGGTGCCGCTAGGCAGATGAGCCGCCCGCATGATCTCGAAGCCGTATCCGAATCCCTGGGTCAGGGCCTGGAGCACCAGGGCGGCGTTGTAGCTGAGGGAGCCGGAGAAGCTGGTCATGTGCGCGGTCCGAGAAGAGGTCGCCCGACGTGTACACCCATACATAAGTCGATTTATACATAGGTGCAACGATATATAGCTGTGTTTCTACATAGGGTCAAGAAGCTGGATCGTGGGAGGGGCGGGGTAGCCGGAGGCGGCCGAGCAGGACACCTTTGGCGACCTTCGCCCAAAAGCATCTCCTCGAGAAGATCCACATGCTCGCAGCACCAGCCCCGATCCGCCCGTCGCGCGTCTCCGCCCGTCCTGTCTCTGGCCACACCGGGACCGTCCTGGCGGCCGCTCTGCTCGCCTTCGGAGGCGGGTTCTGGACGGCCCCTGGCGTCGACGCGCAGATCCCCACACCCGAGTCGGTCCTCGGCTTTCCCGTCGGGGCGGACTTCGAGCTGGCCACGTACGAGCAGTCCCTGGAGTACTTCCAGCGACTGGCCGATGCCTCGGACCGTGTAGAGCTCCAGGAAGTCGGGCGCACCAGCTTCGGTCGCCCGTGGTACCTGGCCCTCATCTCGTCGGAAGAGAACATCCGGAACGCCGAGCGCTACCGGGAGATCGCGCGGCGGCTGGCCTATCCCGAGCCCGGCATGACCGATGAGGACGCCCGTGCGCTGGCCCGCGAAGGCAAGGCCATCGTCCACATCGACGGGGGGATGCACGCCACCGAGGTAGCCCACGCCCAGCACACCATCCAGCTGGCCTACGATCTGGTGACGGGCGACGACGATCCCGAGATCGCGGCCATCCTCGACGACGTGATCCTGATCCTCTGGTTCAGCATCAACCCCGACGGGCAAACCATGGTGTCCGATTGGTACACCTCGAACGTGGGAACGCAGTACGAGGTCGCCTCAACGCCCTTCCTGTACCAGAAGTACATCGGGCACGACAACAATCGTGACGGCTACATGATCAATCAGATCGAGTCGCGGGTCGTGACCCGGGTGGATCGGCACTGGGAGCCCCAGATCATCTACAACCATCACCAGACGGCACCCTTCCCTGCCAGGATCTGGATCCCGCCATTCCAGGAGCCCATCAGTCCCAACGTCCACCCCCTCATGTGGCGTACCGTGAACCTGGTCGGCATGGCCATGGCGCAGGCGCTGGAGGAGCGCGGCCAGAAAGGGGCCATGCACATGGACGGCTTCGACAACTGGTATCCCGGCTTCATGGACCACGCCAACAACTTCCACAACGTGGCGTCGTTCCTCACCGAGACCGCGCTGTACCGCTACGCCACGCCCCACTTCTACACGGTCAACGACTTCCCGCAGAATGCCCGCGGCCTTCGGCCCGAGTCACTCTATGCGTCGCCGTGGGAGGGGGGCTGGTGGCGGATCCGCGACGCCATCGACTACATGCTCACGGCCTCGGTCTCGGTGCTGGACGTGGCCGCCAAGTACCGGGAGGACCTTCTCTACAACCGGTACCAGGCAGCACGGGACGTGACCGAGCAGTACCGGGAGGGCCCCCCGTACGCGTACTTCATCCCGGCGGATCAGCCGGATCCGGTGGCGCCGGTGGAGATGCTGCGTCGACTTGCGTTCAACGGCATCGACGTGCATCGACTGACGCGTGACGTCACGTACGATGGCGTGACGCATGCGGCGGGAACGTGGGTCATCGCCATGGATCAGCCCAACGCCAACTTCGTGAGTCAACTCTTCGCGGTGCAGGAGTATCCGGACCTCCGGGAGTACCCCGAGGGGCCTCCGGAGCAGCCCTACGACGTTTCCGGGTGGACGCTCCAGTACCTCTTCGACGTCCGCGTGGTCGAAGCGCGCACTCCCTTGGACGACGGATTCCGCGCGGCTCTCGAACCGGTTCGCGGGGAAGCGCTGCCTTGGGACGGCGAGGCCGACGCCCAGGCCTGGGACACCCCCCCGGGCGTGGGCTTCGACAGCCATCCCGTGGCCCGGGCTATCGAGCCGTTGCCGGGGCGTGCGCAGGGAGGTGGGTCCGCCCTCGTGCTCGACGCGGCGGAGAACAACGCCTTCAAGGCGCTGAACCGGGCCTGGGCCATGGGCGCCCAGGTGCGCTTCCGTCCCGGCGTGGTTGCGACGGAGGAAGGGGCGCCGGGCACAACGGGCTCCTGGATCATCGACGGATTGTCCGGCGGCCAGCGCAACACCCTCGTGTCAGACCTCCGCCTCCAGGCCGACGGTGGCTCGGCCTCGGGAGGCGCGGTACAGAGACCGCGCATCGGCCTGTACCGTCCGTGGAGCGCTTCCATGGACGAGGGATGGACTCGGTGGGCCATGGAGGTCTACGACTTCGATTTCCAGAGCCTCCGCAACGCCGACGTCCGCGCGGGTGATCTGCGTTCCCGGTACGACGTGATCGTCATCGCCGACATGGGTCAGGGGACCATCGAGAACGGCTTCGCGAAGGGGTCGGTGCCTCCGCGGTACGAAGGGGGCCTCGGCGCCGAAGGGGCGAGGGAGCTCGACGCCTTCGTCCGTGCAGGAGGGACCCTGGTCACGCTCAACGGCTCCAGCCACTACGCCATCGAGCGACTCCATCTCCCGGTGCGCGACGTGGTCGACGACCTCGAGCGCGGAGACTACTTCGTGGGCGGGGCCATCGTCGAGCTCCTGACCGATCCCTCGCATCCCGTCATGAGCGGAATGCCTGAACGGGCGAAGGTCTTCGTGGGCTCGAGCCCCGTCTTCACGACCGAGGACGGGTTCGAGGGACGGGTGCTGGCCAAGTACGCCGACGCCGGCACCCCGCTCCTGTCGGGGTACTTCCTCGGTGAGGAGTACGTCCAGGGCTATGCCGCCGCGGTCGAAGTCGAACACGGCGATGGTCGGGTCATCCTGCTGGGCCTGCGGCCTCAGTGGCGTGGACAGCCGTTCGGGACGTTCAAGATCCTATTCAACGCGGCTCTGTATTCCGATGCAGTCGCCGATCAGGCGCCGGACAACGCTGCGTTCTGGAGTGCCCCGGAGGAGGAGGGCGACGAGTCGGGGGAGGGGAACGGGCGTTGATGGTGCGCACTGGTCCCGACCTCGGATCCCCCGTAGAACAAGCGCACGAGCCCGTAGCGGCGTACCCGGGTCGGAGACCGCACGGTGACGAGTTGAAACACTTCGGCTGCCGGCAGGGGTAGGGCAGGGCATGTTTGCATTGACCCCGTGGGTGACGAGGATCCTGGTCGCGAACTTCGCGGTCTTCGTCGTGATCCAGACGAGCCGAGGGCTCTACCAGGACCTGGCGTTCTATCCGCCCGTGGCGCTCTTCCGGCCGTGGACGGTGGTCACGTACATGTTCCTCCACGCCGACTTCGGCCATCTCTTCTTCAACATGCTCGGCATCTTCTTCTTCGGGCCGCGGCTGGAGATGAAGCTTGGCGGCTCGGTCTTCATGCGCTTCTACATCCTCTCCGGAATCGGAGGCGCGCTGTGCCAGGCGGTCTTCGCCACCGCCGCGCCCATGGTCGGTGCGTCCGCCGGCGTGTACGCGGTCCTCGTGGGCTTCGCGTACTACTACCCTCGGGAGACCATCCTTCTGTTCCCCATCCCCATCCCGGTCCAGGCGTGGATCCTCGTCACGGCCTACGTCGTGCTCTCCATCTACAACGGGATCACGGGGACGGCGAGCGGTGTCGCCCACTTCGCCCACCTCGGTGGAGCCGCCGTAGGGTTCGGCTTCCTCAAGTGGTATGAGTGGAGACGCGGCTCCGGTCAGAGGGGCTTCAAGAAGAAGATGCAAGGAGGGCGGACCAAGCCGGGATTCGTCGGCGATCGGGCGGCCATGGCCAGGTGGAAGGGGATCTCCGTGGAGTCACTCCACGAACTCAACCGGGAGGAGGTCCAGCGGCTCCTGGACAAGGTGCAGGCCGGAGGGCCTGGCAGCCTCTCGGATTCCGAACGGGAGTTCCTGGACCGGATGGCATCAGGCTGAGCGCAGGGATCATCGTGTGAGCCGCTATCCCATTCCCGCACGCGTGCACCGTGTGGAGGAGACGTGCCAGAGGAGCCGGTTCATCACGACCCTCGCTCACGCTCCGGACGCTGTCGCGGCTCATGCCTTCGTTGCGGCTATTCGCGACGAGATGCCTGATGCCACCCATCATTGCTGGGCATTCGTTGCCGGCCCGCCGGGCAGCACGGCCCACATCGGGATGAGCGACGATGGCGAGCCTCACGGGACGGCTGGCCGCCCGATGCTCACGGCGCTCCTCCACGGAGGCGTCGGCGACGTGGTGGCCGTGTGCACGCGCTACTACGGCGGCGTGAAGCTCGGGATGGGTGGATTGGGGCGCGCCTATGGCTCGGGTGTGGCCTCCGCCTTGGACACGCTACCCACCGAGGAGAGGGTGGACCGGAAGGCTCTGGATATCGTTACCGGATACCCCCACATCGACGCGCTCCAGAGGCTCGTCGCCGACCTGGAGCTCCCGGTGCTCCAGGAGGATTTCGGCGCCGAGATCCGCATCCGGATCGACGCGCCTGTCGACGAAGTCGAAGTGCTCCGGTCGAGGATCGTCGATCTCACCCGCGGTCAGGCCCGGGTCCGCGAAGTCGATTGAGGGATGGCGGCCTCCAGCGCCGCCAGGACCCCAGTTCGCGCCAGCTCGTCCAGAGCCACCGTGGCCACGTCGAAGAGGCCCGTCAGGGCGTCGACGTCGGTGAGGATTCCCAGGGTCTGGACGCTCAACGCCACCGTGGCCACCCCGTACGCCTTGCGCTCCTTGCGCGAAGCCTTCTTCACCTCCAGACGCAGGCCGTCGCGCGCTTGGAAGGCGAGGGGAAGGTCCGTGGCCAGCAGGGCCCGAAGGAGGGAGTCGGGCTTGCCTATCGCGACGTAGCGCGCGCGAAAGTCGCGGTCTCCTCCGGGCATCCCGCGAAAGCCGAGCGCTTCGACCAGGCGGTCGACGGCGGTGCGTGGGCGCACGACGAACTTGAACGGCTGTCGCCTGCGGGCCAGGCACCGGACACGGGTCTGGATGATCGTCGTGTAGCCGGTGCTCACCACATGGGTGTCGAAACGGACAGCCCACGGCCCGTGCTTCACCACCACGACATCGGCGGTGTCGCGCTTTCCGACGAGGAGTCGTCCCCCGAGACGGTCCGCGAGTTCCTGACGCGCGCGTCGTCGATCCGATGTGCGTTGCTTTGCGCGCTCCCGCCACCGGAGCGGGGTCATGGAAGTTCCGGAGCGACGGTCATCTGGGGTCTCCCATGGGGGAGCGTGCGTGCTTCCTTATCCGAAGCGAGCGTCTGTCGCCCGCCGGATCTGCTCCAGCGTCTGCCCCTCCTTGAAACGGCCGTAGGCCAGCCGCGCCTGCCCCTGACAGATCTGGCATCCCATGGCCATCCCCGTCGGGTAGTAGCAGGTAAGGAGTGACCGGTAGTCCGCGAGGATGGAGCAGCCGCACGAACAGCCGATCCCGTCGGCGATGTGTGGCATCTCACGCACCATGTCATAGATCTCCTTCACCCCATCAGGGAAGGCGGCCAGCCGTTCCTGACTCATGACCTCCGAGGCGTCGATTCCCGGCCGCGGGTCGGGATGAACGATGCGGCTGGAGCCGGGTCGGTGGACGACTGCCCGCGGCACCGACGACTCGAGCCGAACCAGGAGGTCCGGCCGGAGCCCCAGAGCAGCGAACGCCGGTGCGGCGCGCAGGAAGGAACGGCGGCTGCCCAAGCTCGCCTCAGCCACCCGGCGGTGGCGGAGTGACCATGATGTGGGCACCGGGCGTACCGGGGAACATGAGCCACGGTTGGCCCGGTGCCGCCGGACGCGGCGGAAGGCCTGTGTCCTCGAGTGTCGCCCATGGGGTGTAGAGGACCCAGCGAGTGAACGGGTTGCTGACGGTGTTGCTCCCGGCGTCGTACCCGTCGCCCGTCATGACGTAGAGCATGGCGGGCTCGTCAGGCATGGGGAGGGCGCCGGACTCGGCCTCGGCGAACCGCCGCTGCGTGACTTCCTGGGGGTCGGTGACTCCCTGGGCGCGAAGCTCCCGGCCCCTCGCCATGTAGGGCTCGATGGACTCGTGATAGCACGCCACGCTCCACCCTTCCTGCGCGGGGTTGTCGGCCAGGCAGATGAGGGAATTGGAGCCTTCGCGCAGCGTGGTCACGGATCCGTCGGCGGTGTACCCGAGCACCGTCGCGCCTGCCCGTTCCGCTTCGGGCGCCGCCTGGAGAGCGGCGGCGATCTGCACGTCGGGGGAAGGTGTCTGGGCGTCGACCTGGGAGACGGCCAGGACGAGACACGCCGGGACCGACATCAGTCGGAAGAGAGACGGGGAGGAGGCGCGCATGGAGACTCCGTCGGAGATCGGTTCAGGAAATCGCTTCGACCGACGTCCGGTCGAGTCGTGCAACGATATGCTACACGCGCCCCCCCGACCACCGTTCCTTGTCGAGGCCTTCACCAGTCCCCAGGTTGGCCCCTCGTGGTGAGGGCGTGGGGGGCGGCCATCGATGCTCGGGCAGGAAGTGAAGATGAATGACCATGTGAGAAGGAGCCTTGGACTCCTCACCCTTGTCGCTTCTACCGCCTGTGGCGCCGACCGGGAGGAGATCCCCGCGGCCCCGTCCAGCGACGGCTCCAGGGAAGAGGTCATCGCTCGCGCGGCCTACTTCGATCTCGGCAACGAGTACGTGCCGCCGCCGGGGGAGGCCCTCCATCACCAGACGGCGGGCTTTGCCAAGATTCTTTGCTCCGGCGTCTTCATCACGGGTCTCGACCCCGACGACGCCGCGGCCAACGTCGGTGGCTTCATCTCCCCCTTCGGCGAACGCCGTCACGTGGTGGACACGGTGGTGGACTTCCAGAGGCAGATGGTGTCGCTGACGCTGCCCGACGGCGTCACCCGCACGGCGAAGCGCTACGGGAGTCAGGGGTGCGTGGCCCATCCTATCGGTGAGGACAGCATCTACTACGCACCGTCCGTGGTGGAGCCGGACCTGCCTCCTGCCGAAACGACGTCGTGGCCCATGGGCGACGTGTTGTCCGACGCGCCGTTCCCTGCAGACGTCGACATGGACCTCATCCGTGAAGCCCTGGACGTTGGGTTCGGTCCGCCGGAGGCCCAGACACTGGGCCTGGTGATCACACATCGCGGCCGGATCGTCGGCGAGCGCTATGGAGACGACGTCGACGTGCGGACCCCGCTCGAGAGTTGGTCCATGACCAAGAGCCTCACCGGCACGCTCATGGGCGTCCTCATCCAGCAGGGCACGTACGAGCTATGGCAGCCGGCACCGGTGCCCGAGTGGCAGGCGCCCGGGGATCCCCGCCAGGAGATCCGCATCGGCGACATCATGAGGATGTCCAGCGGCATCATGATCAATGCTCCGTCGGACCCCGACTACGATCCCGACACGTACGCCGACCACTACTACCTGTACACCGGCACCGTCGACTCCTACGAGTACGCCGCGACCCGCCCCCCGGAGTGGCCGCCGAACACCGTCGGCCGCTACCGGAACACCGATCCGGTCCTCACCAGCTACCTCGTGCGACTCGGCGTCGAAGCTCGCGGCGACGACTACCACTCCTTCCCCCAACGGGGGCTGTTCGACCGTATCGGGATCCGCAGTGGCCTCATCGAGACCGACCCCCACGGTAACTTCCTCGGCCAGGGCCTGGCCTTCATGTCCGCGCGGGACTGGTCTCGGCTAGGCAACCTCTACTTACAGGACGGTGTGTGGGCTGGCGAGCGGATCCTGCCCGAAGGGTACGTCGAGTACGCCTCGACCGTGGCGCCTGCCTGGATCGACGATGGCCGGCGGGTCTACGGAGGTGCCTTCTTCTGGGTGAACGGTGAGGGGGCCGACGGACTGCCGACGACATCCTACAGCATGCGGGGCGCCGGCGGGCAGAGCACGACGATCATTCCATCCCACGAGCTCGTCGTGGTGCGCATAGGCAAGTACACGGGCGCCGGAGAGGGAGGCGACGCTCTCGACGCCATGTGGCCCATGTTGCTGGAGGCGGTGCCGGAGGTTCAGTAGTCATTGGGTCGCCCACTGTCTTCCTCCCACCCCATTGGCGAGCTGGCTAGACCTCGATGGTGGTTCGGAGACTCGATGGTGGTCATGGAGAGACGTGGGGCCAGGAGGCGATGTTTCCTTCGGCAACTTTTCCCCGTCCCGGCTCGTCTGTGTATGGTGTGGGGGTGGATCGTGCTGGGAGGACGAGATGAGTGACTTGAGGGTCGACTACTCGGGGCTTCACGGGCTGGTCGAGGAAGGGGCCAAGGCCTCGAAGGACCGCCGGGAGCGTCGGGACAGGCTCCGGTCGATGCCTCGTCGCCTCGCCTGGACGGCGGCCAAATGGACGGTAATCGGGCTCGCCGTTGCGGTTCTCCCCTTCCTGATCCTCCTACGGGGTGGCGTTTTCGCCTATCGGGTGTGGGACGTGGGCACGTGGCCGGCGCTCGCCCTGGCCGTCGCCGCCACCGCCGCACTCCTGGGTTTGTATGCCCTCCTCGTCAGCAAGCGACTCGGAGCAGGGGTCCGGACGCGTAAGGTCCTGACCCGAGGGGCCATGGCCGTCGCCATCGCCTACACGGCGTATGGGCTCGTCTTCATCGCGAGCGAGAACGTGAAGAGCGATGATGTTCGCGCCGGCTACGCATCGGTACATCCGCTCTTGCGCATCGCCGCTAGCGCCCTCGTGCTCGTGGACCCGGATGCCGTCATCACGGATGCCGACCGGACGCCGGAGGACTATTGGCTCATGGGGCTGCCCACCAACGAGGCGTCGCTCCACTTCGAGCAGGAGACCGGCTACGTCCACGCCCTGGACCTCCGGACCAACGGCCGCTCCGAGTTCCGCAACCGGGTGGTCGAGTTGGGCTTCTGGGCCCTCGGGTTCCACTCGCTGCGCCACGTGGGGACGGCCGACCACCTTCACCTCTCCTTGAGGCTGCCGGAGTAGCGAGTTCGGGGCTCGTCCCGAATCAGCGACGGCTTGACCCTGGTGGACATGGGGCCACGGGCGACCCCTGTTGGTCGGTGCCGCCGCCCCGCATCTTGGCCCCCTCACCCAAGGCCGGAGGCGGCGATCATGGAACGACGCGAGGCATTGAAGCGTGGCGGTGCTGTCGCCGCGGGCATGGCACTATTCCCGAGTGGCTTCGCCGAGCGACTCGCGCGACTGGGCCCACAGGAGTCGGTGGTTCCGTGGACGAACGCTCCACCGGCCGGGGGCCGCGCCAACACGCTGGACTGGCAGGCCCTCACGTCGTGGGTGACCCCCACGCACGAACTGTTCAGCGTGGGGCACTACGGAACGCCCGAGATCGACGCGACGACGTGGTCCCTCGAGGTGGGTGGTCTGGTCAACCGCCCACTACGGCTGACCCTGGACCAGATCCGGAGCCGTCCGAGCCAGGATGTCACGTGCCTCATCGAATGCGCGGGCAACCGGGGCTTTGCGACGTTCATGGGTGCCGTCCACAATGCCACCTGGACAGGGACGCCTCTCGCGTCAGTTCTCTCCGAAGCCGGTCTGCAGTCCGGGGGCATCGAGGTGGTCTTCTTCGGGGCGGACGAAGGAACGGAGACCATCCGTGAGATCGAGGTGACTCAGAACTTCGCCCGGAGCCTGTCCATCGACGACGCCATGGCCGACGACGTAATCCTGGCCTACGAGGTCAACGGCGAGCCTCTCCCGGTGGGCAATGGGTTTCCGCTGCGGCTGGTCGTGCCCGGGTGGTACGGTGTCGCCCATGTGAAGTGGCTCACCCAGATCGAAGTCCGGGACACTCGCTTCATGGGCAAGTTCATGGCGCGCGACTATGTCACGCTACGCCAGGAGGGCCCCGACGAGGATGCCGTGTGGGCGGAGACGTCGGTGGGGCGGACGAACATCAACTCCATCCCCGCCAAGGTCATGCGCACCGAGTCCGGACATCGAATCCACGGCGCCGCGTGGGGCGCGTCCATCGATCGGGTCGAGGTCCGCATCGACGATGGGCCCTGGCGGCGGGCGCAGCTCGGTGAGGGCCGGGGAAATCCCCTTACGTGGATGTTCTGGTCTCTAGACTGGGATGCCGCACCGGGGGCGCACACGGTGACGTCCAGGGCCGTCGGCACCGACGGTGAGGTCCAACCGGCGCCCGACGATCCGGCGTTGGTTCAGAAGATCACGTACTGGGAGAGCAACGGTCAGGTCATCCGGGAGATCGTCATCGAGTAGGGGGCACCCGCTTCAGTGGGACTGCGTTCTCGAGCCGAGGGCGCCATGGGCGGGCGCTCGACCTCGGTTCGACGAAGACCCTATCGTCCAACGCCACGAAGTGCCGCATCGAGCACCTCGAGTTCGTCGCTCCAGAGCACGCGCCAACCCCCGTCGCTTGCGCGCCGGAGTTGCATGACCTTCACCTCCGGTACCGCCCCGCTGATGCGCGCCGTCGTCCTGTAGACCACGTGGGCGTCGTCGCTGCCGTCGGGGACGTGGCCAAGCACCTCGTCGTCCCGGTCGTAGAGCGCGTGCATCAATCCCGGCATCCCGTCGATGGTGGCGCCGATGGAGCGGGTAAAGGAGTCGGACGGCTCGAGGGTGCGCAGGGTCATCGAGTCGGTC
Organism: Longimicrobiales bacterium; assembly: GCA_965229435.1. Classification (GTDB taxonomy): domain Bacteria; phylum Gemmatimonadota; class Gemmatimonadetes; order Longimicrobiales; family Gaopeijiaceae; genus UBA2589. The sequence goes on along the minus strand of CBDDJE010000001.1, from coordinate 216,042 downwards.
GCCACCAGATAGTGACTGATCTCGCCGGACACGTCGGCGGCTGCCAGCATGCGGGTCGTCTCGAAGAACCGGCCCAGCGTGTCGTCGTGCATGAACTGCGCTGCGGCCGACCAGCGAATGGCCCGAACGGATCGGAGGAACAGGGTGGCGGCGGAGTCGGGCGTGGCTGTCAGCTCACCGAGGCTCGCCAGGACTGGGACTCTCTCGTCGGGCGGGCTCTGGCCGGCGACCGTGGTCGGGATCGCTAGGGCTGGGGCGACCGCTGCCGCTGCCAGCACAGCGGCGAGAAGGCGGGCCTTTATGAACGTCACGTAAACAATTGACATGTCGGTATTTAAGAGGCGCTGTCGTTCGGCGGCCAGAGTGCACTCCCCGGCCACCCTGGAACCCAGCGCGGCGGGAGCCGGTTGGGCCCCAAAAGACAACAGGACCGATCCCCCGGGAAGGGGAAAGGCCCTGACCTGAGAGTCTCAACTGATGAGGTAGGGATGATGAAGAAGCTGCTATCAACGGCCGCACTCGCGCTGGCTACACTGACCATTGCCGCCGGCCCGGCGCCCATGGAGTGGAGCGTCGACGAGTCGCACACGGGCATCGGCTTCAGCGTGAAGCATTTCTTCACACCGGTGAAGGGGCAATTCGACGACTACGAGATCGACCTAGTGTTCGATCGAGACAACCCGGCCAACAGCTCCGTCGAGGTGCGCATCGACGTGGCCAGTGTGAACACGGGCAACGAGCGAAGGGACGAGCATCTCCTCTCAGCCGACTTCTTCGACGCCGAGCGGTATCCGCACATCACCTTCACGTCCGAACAAGTCCGTCGGGTCAGCCGTGACGAGATCGTCGTTCGGGGACCCCTTACCATTCGCGATCGGACGCAGACCGTGGAGTTGCCCATCTCCATCCTGGGTGTAAAGGACATCCCCGATGAGATGCGGGAGATGCTCGGAGGAGTCGAGCACGTCGCGAGCTTCGAGACCGGCCTGACCATCGATCGCGGAGACTACGGCGTCGGGTCCGGTAGCTGGGCCGCCGCCGCAGTCGTCGGCCACGAGGTGGACATCGAGGTCGTGGTGGAAGCAAACCGCTGACGGCACCTCGGTTTCCGGCCCAAGTGTCCGGGCGGACCTACAGCGGCCCGCATCCTCATGAGGGGGTGCGGGCCGTGACGCTTTGTTGTCGATTTCGCGGAAGTCGACGTCTTCGCCGTTCTTGTTCTCGCGGGACTGCTTGTGAGCCCAGTTCGAACGATGCCCTTCGTGAGGCAGAGTGCCGCCTTCCTCGCCGCTATTGCCGCCGTAGCCGCAGCCGCCCAGGTGAGCGTGCCTGTGCCCGGCTCGCCCGTGCCCCAATCTCTCCAGACGCTGGCGGTGGTTCTCGTTGGGGCATGGCTCGGACCTCGCCACGGAGCCTCGGCGCTGGCGTTCTACGTCGTCCTTGGAGCCGCGGGCGTGCCCATATTCGCCGACGGCGCCGGTGGCCCCACCCATCTCGCCGGCCCGACGCTCGGGTATCTGGTGGGATTCGTCGTCGGGGCCTCCCTCATGGGATGGTGGGTCCGCCAGACCTGGGGATGGGGGGCGGTCGGCGCCTTCGCGGGAGGCGTGGTGGTACACGGCGTGATCTTGCTTCTGGGGTGGGCCAGGCTGGGAGCGCTCATCGGACCGGCGGTGGCATGGGAGACCGGCGTCCTTCCTTTCGTCTGGGGTGGTGTGGCGAAGTCGCTGGTGGCCGCTGCCGTGTGGGTCGGGGTCCGCCGGTGGGTGGATGACGCCGGCCTGAGGGACACCGTTGACGCGGATCGGCCTGCGAGGCGGTAGGATTCGGTATGGCCGTATCCATCGACGACATCCGCGACGCCGCCGAGCTCATCGCCGGTGACGTCGTCCGCACGCCCATCGTACCCGCGCAGTCTCTGAGCGCGGACCTCGGCGCCGACGTCTACCTGAAGCTCGAGACACTCCAGCGCACGGGCTCCTTCAAAGACCGGGGCTCGCTGGTGAAGCTCAAAAGCCTGACGACTGCCGAGGCGGAGCGGGGTGTCATCGCGGTGTCCGCGGGGAACCACGCGCAGGGGGTAGCGGCCCACGCCCAGCGGTTGGGGATTCCCGCTACGATCCTCATGCCCGAGGGCACACCCTTCAACAAGATCCGCCGTACGCAGGCGTACGGGGCCGACGTGGTGCTCAAAGGAGAGACGCTCAACGAAGCCGAGCCCCACGCCCACGAGCTCGCCGCCGAGCACGGCTACACCTTCGTCCATCCGTACGACGACGACCGCATCATCGCAGGGCAGGGCACCGTCGGTCTCGAGATGCTCGCCGATGTCCCCGATCTGGACATCATCGTGGTCCCCATCGGAGGCGGCGGCATCATCTCCGGCATCGCGACCGCGGCGAAGGCCACGAACCCCCGCATCGAGGTCATCGGTGTCGAGTCCGAGACCTACCCGTCGATGTACAACGCCATCCACGGCATCGATGGTAGCTTGGGTGGCGATACCCTCGCCGACGGCATCGCGGTGAAGTCCCCCGGCGCCCTGACCCGGCCCATCGTCGAAGCTCTCGTCGACGGGATCGCAGTCGTGGCCGAAGCGTCCATTGAAGCCGCGGTCCAGACGCTACTCATCGATGCCAAGCTCCTCGTCGAGGGCGCTGGCGCCACGCCGCTGGCTGCGGTCATGGAGCAGAGGGACCGGTTCCGTGGCCGGCGGGTGGGGCTCGTGGCGTGCGGTGCGAACATCGACCCTCGGATCCTGTCGTCCATCGTCATGCGGGGGATGAGCCGGGCTGGGCACCTGGCGAGTCTGCGCGTCTCCATCACCGACCAGACCGGCACGCTGGCTCGCGTGGCGAAGGTCATCGGCGACGCCGGCGGCAACATCGTGGAGATCCATCATCAGAGGATGTTCTCGCGGATCCCCGTGAAGCGGGCCGAGCTCAACGCCCTCGTCGAAACCCGGGACGCGGCCCACGCCGACACCATCATCGCCAGTCTCGAAGAGGCGGGCTTCCCCACGCGACGCAGGAGTGAGCGGTCGGAGGATGACTGAGGTGGTGGGGTTGAAGAGAGTGGCCCGGTCGACACTAGCGACGCACGGGCCGGGCGGTCTGGCCAGGTGGGCGGCGTTGCTCGGGTTGATGGCGATCGCGCCCGTTCAGGCTGTTGCGGCGCAGGAGCCCGACGACAGCACAACCGCGGCACCCTCCGGCGAGGTCCGCGTCGGTCTCGCACTCAGCGGCGGCGGCGCCAAGGGTCTCGCCCACATCGGGGTGCTCGAGGCTTTGGAGTCCGCCGGAGTGCATGTGGACATCGTTACCGGCACCAGCATGGGCGCCGTCATCGGAGGCCTCTACTCTCTCGGCTTGAGCACCGACTCCATCCGCTCGATCATCGCCGGTGTCGACTGGCCGGTGGTGCTCGGAGACCGCATCGAGCGGAGGCGGCGCTTTCTGCATCAGCGACGACTCGACGAACGCACCGTCCTGACGCTGCCCGTGGAAGGCGGGTCCATCGGCCTACCTGCCGGGGCCACGACCGGCTCGAACCTCACTCGCCTCGCCGAGCTCACCACGTGGCCGGGTGCCTCTATCCGGTCTTTCGACGAACTGCCGCGCTCTTTCGCCGCCGTGGCGACGGACATCGAGACCGGCGAGGCCGTGACCATGACCGGTGGCGTCCTCTCGGAGGTCATGCGAGCCAGCGTCGGGATCCCAGGCGCCCTCGAGCCTATCGACCTCGATGGTCGTCTTCTCGTCGATGGCGCCGTGGTCCGGAACCTCCCGGCCTCCGACGCCGTGGAACTCGGCGCCGACATCGTCATCTGCAGCGACGTCTCCGACGAGCTTTCGACCCGGGACGACCTGGGCTCCCTCGTGGATGTTCTCGACCAGGTCCTCACGCTGGGGATGAGACCGTCCATGGTGTTTCAGCGGGAGCTCTGCGACGTCCTCATCCGACCACCGGTCGAGGGCATCTCGGGATTCGCCTATGACCGCTATCCGGAGTGGATCGAGCGTGGGCAATCGGCGGCTTTGGATCGGGTGGACGACCTTCGTGCCATCGCGCGGCGGCGGGGCCCGGCGACCCTCCCGCTCGCCTCGGACTTTCTCGGGGATTCGGTCCAGGTCGAATCGGTCGTCATCGAAGGCACTTCTCGCCCGCAGATCGAACGCCTCGTTCGGGAAGAGCTGGGGATCCTTCCGGGGAGTTGGGTGACGCCCGAGATCCTCTCCTACCGCCTCGGCGACCTCGATGCCACGGGGCTGTTCGGCCTCGTCCGGTACCGTCTGGATCCTTCCGGCGACGCGGTGTCACTCATCGTCCGGGTACAGGAGCGGGCCCAGGATCGCTTCGCCGTGGGGCTCCGGTACGACGATGAACGGCGGGCGGCTCTCCTCTTCGCGATGACGCTGCACAACCTCGTTCGGTACGGATCCGTGACTCGCTTCGAGTTGCGGGTCGGGGAGGAGACTCGTGCGGCCGTCTCCTACCTGCGACGGCGGGGCGTGACGGGCCGGCTGGAGGCTGGGGCGACATTGGGCTGGAGCCAGGGGCACCTCCTTCTGCCCGACTCCTTTCGCTCCGACTCCGGCATCGAGGTCACCAGCCTCGCCATGTCGGTGGGACTCGTCGCTGCGAGGAACACCTACGTGGGTTTCGAGCTCCTCGGTGAAGCCGCCGTCATGGACCTCGCCGGAACGCCCGACGTCCTGCTCCTTTCCGGCTCAGCCGTGCTCGACCACGAGTCCCTGGACCGCATCGACTTCCCTCGTCGCGGGGCGGATCTCCACGCACGGTGGGAGTGGGGAGCCACGGATCTCACGCCGGACGAAGGATTCTCACTCTTCACTGCCAGAGGCCGGATCTACCTGCCACTCCATCGCAGGTCGACCCTCGATCTCGGCGGCTTCCTGGGGGTCGCGCGTGGTCTCGACCTGCCCTCCCACCGCTTCCTCTACCTGGGTGGATCCCATCGCTCGGCCATCTTTCTCCGGACCCAGCCCACGTTCAACGGCCTGGGGTCCGCGGCGCTGGCGGGGACGGTAGCGCAGGTCGGACGAGTGGGTCTCCGCTGGGCCGCCAGACCCAACGTCTACCTGCGGGTCGGGATGGACGTCGGGGGAATGGCCGATATCTGGCAACTTCCTCTGGACGACCAGGTGTGGGGCTGGAACGTGAGCGCAGGCGCGAGCACGATCGTCGGGCCTGTTCTCGTGGAGTGGAGCAAGGCGTCGACGCGGTCGGGTGGGCGGTTCAGTGTGAGCGTAGGCCGACTGTTGTAGTGTTGCCGGACCTGCTGCCGGGCCTCCGCGAATTGGGAGGTCGGAGGCCTCGCATCGGAGGCCTCGCTACGCCCACCTCATTCAGAGGGAACCAGCGTGACGTTCATGTCCCTCGTGATGACGTGGCACTCGTCTGCGGTGACGACGATGTTGGACAACTGTGCTTCTTCGTACCCCGTAGCCTGAACCGTGGCGGTATAGACCCCCGATCGCTCGGTCGCGCCGAAGAGCACGTTGTCGTTTCCGAGCACCGCCAGGTTCTCCTCGTACTCGCCGTCGACCAGTGTGCCCTGCAGGCCTTCAGTCACAGGATCCATCGTGGCCACCTCGAAGACCCGCAGGATGATCCCGGGGCGGGCTTCGTCGGTGCAAAGGATGGGTTCGCTGGCGCCCTCGTAACAGGCGGCGAGGGTGGCCAGGGCCAGGAGGATCAGACAGCCGAGTGAACGCTGTTGGGCCGTGCGGGGGTGGAGACGCATGTGAGCACCTATTCGTGGATTCGGACGAACCTCAGGTCCCGAAAGAGGAAGTCTGCGGTGATGTCGATGAGGAGTGTGTCCCCGCGAGCTTCGAAGACCTCGTTGGGGAGGCAGTCTCCGGTGTCGTCACACTCCAGTGTTCCGAGCATGAAGCGGCCGTCCTCGAGTCGGGTGATGGGGCCGGAGCGCAGCTGAACCCACGCCAAGAACTCCCCGCCGCCGTCGAGGTCGCCCGACCGAATGTGCCGGCTTTGCTCCCAGCGCCGGTCCAGGATGACGAGGGTGTCGGCCAGGATCTCCGCTGTGGTCGGGATCTGGTCTATGGTGCCCCGGACCGGGAGCGGTGCGCCCCCCACAGACTGTAGAACGAAGGTCCCGAGGATGCCGGTGCGGTCGCCGAGTCCCGTGACCTCGGAGCATGCGGTGAGGCCCAGGCTCGCGATGAGCAGGGCGAGCAGGGCGAGCTCGACCTTCGGAGGCGTTGTCTGCATTCGCTCGTCCCATGGCGGTCGGTTTCTTACCGGATGAACGAACGGGACGGGAGGATGTGACGGACAATTGCCGATGCACACTTCCGCCAACGGGCGCCTCGAAGCAGTTGGTCAGCCAGGTATCCACGTGACAGCCGGGTCGTTCGCGGTTCAGCGCGCCAACTAGCGGTTTCGGACGGTGGTGCTGAGGTTGAGCCCATCCCACGCCCTGTTTAAGTTTCCCGGCTCCGAGTCGTCGGCGACGACACTTCGGAGTCGTAGGGCCTGTAGCTCAGTTGGTTAGAGCGCACGCCTGATAAGCGTGAGGTCGGTAGTTCAAATCTACCCAGGCCCACTGAAGCAAATCGTTGCTCCGCTTGGTCTTACTTGATCAGGCGGAGCTTCGGCGTTTCAGGCTGGGCCTCCTCCACGGGCCCAGATTGGGCCCGTTCGCTCCATCACCTTCCGGCCCGGTGGCTCCGCTGCGCGTGGGCGAGCGTACTGGCCAACCGGTCCTGATCGGGGAACTGGTAGCACTTCAGGATGGTGTTGTAGTCCTTCCAGCCACCGAGTGCACAGAGCTCCTTGGGCGGCGCGTGCATCAGATCCGACGCGAACTTCCGCCGCAACGAATGCCACCCTCGGCCCCGCTTCGGTGCGAGTCCCGCCTTCTCCTCGGCCCGTTTCCACCAGTCTCGCATAAGGTGCCGCGAGACGGCGACCGAAGCGTCCTTGGGAACAGCTTAAGCGAATCGGGGGCTTGGAATTCTACGACGGACACTTCAGCTACGTCGACTTGGAGACGAACGAGGAAAAGTTCGTCGTCGTCGTCGAACAGGGTGGCGGGTCACTCATTCCCGAGAGCCCGCTCAGTCCGGGCGCGCTGCATACCGTCGCGAGGGGCACCGGGGACGGCTCGCACCTCGGCCTGTACCGGCTGGAGACACAAGTCACGGCCGGCAACGGCTCGCTCAAGCTGTCAGGTTTTGGGTCCAACACCGCGTCAAAGGAGTCGGTGAAGGTTGGCTTCGACTATTTCCGTGCCAATGCCAACCAAGTCCAGGCGCCCGCGAAGCCGGGGGACCACGACTACCACCTGCACGTCGTGGAGGCTCACAACACAGGACCGTCCACGTTGCTCACGCTCGCCGGGTACGTGGCGCTGTGTGCGGGTCTGCTTAGCAAGGTGGTGGAGCCCGCAGTTGGTGGTGCTCGGTACGAGGAGCCTAGGTGGAAACATCGTCCCGGTGGAGAATCTGGCGGGGTCGCTTCAAGTCGCTGCCGATGCGGGTGCGAAACGGCTGCTACTTACAGAGTTCTTTGCCAAGTTCCAAACGAGCTTCTACGCCGATCCGCAGGATGCGGTGTTTAAGGCCCTGGGAGTGCAGTAGCATGCTCTCACGCTGGCGGCGCGAGCCGTCCGCGGTCTGATGAGGCTGTGCGGGCGACGGGCTGCGGTGCCTGCGAAGTATGTCGTGGCGGCAGACTGCCGTCAGCCAGGAGTGAGATCGACCTGGCCGCGTATATCGGCTCTTCGCCCACAGTCCAGCCGATTAGCGTAGCCGCTTGGACAGCACCAGTCCGTGCTGGATGGCCGAACCAGCGAAGGCCGATCCGTGATCAACGGCAAAGGTCACTGCCTTTCCCCACCGCGACAGAGTTACGCGCGAAACGCGGCGTGTAGCATCCCGAGCGACCTCCCACCGCAGTGGGGAACCGCTGTTTGGAACGAGCTCTGCCAGCGCGTCCAGAAGAGCGTCATCCGGTTGAGCCACAGCCCGAAGCGCACCGCAGGTGTTGCAGGTCTTGGGCTTCGCATCGTAGTCGTTGTCACAGACGGTTGCCCCACAGGACTTGCATTCTACCAAGTGCTGAGAACAAGCCGAAGACGCACATACCGGGCAACGGGTCAGCGCCGAGGATCTCTCCGCCCTCTGATCGACCACGCAGACGCCGTGGTGCTCAGCACACGAGTATTCGCCCTCTCGAAGGCCGACCGCGTGATCGAGACAAAAAGCAGCCCCGTCGGAGTAGCAGGCCACGGAGTGGTCGCGACAGAACTTATCTCCGCAGCTACCGCATGCTTCGAGTTCGTCCGACGCGAACAGCAGCTCTGGCTCGGCCCCGCATCTGGCTTGGTGAAGGGGCCCCACCAGGCGTCTTGATCGATCGGTGCGGGCCAGGTGTGTCTCACAGTGCACGGTATTGGTCGCGTCGCAAACCGCCGAGTGCTCGTGGCATACGGAGCTGCCGCACGTTTGACACAGCTCGACCTCGTCTCGGCCGCGGATCTCGTACTTCAGGCCTCGACAATGCCTGACGCAGTCAGAACAGAGCGTACGGGCCCGTTGGGCAGGCGCTTCTTCAGTCGGTAGGAAGATCCCCGGAGTCGTGGCGGTCGAGTGCCTCTGGCAGACCTTGGCTCCACATACCTCGCAGTCGCCCAAGCACTCGAGACAGGCGGGGTGCTTGTCGGTCGCGCACATACCAGAGTGCTCCGCACAGTGGCCGCGATTGCACGAAGGACAGTCAAGCAGGTGGTCGGCGCACAGACCATGTGGAGCCCCCTCTCCACCAGAGCAGCTCCCGCCTCCATGCTCATCACAGCTGGTGGCACCGCATGCGCTGCAGGCGATTGAGCAGGACCCACAGAGTACGTGTCCACCCGTGCAGACCGCCCACTCATCGGGACTCGAATGGCAGTTTGGGCAAGAAACTGCCCAGAGCGAATCACCAAGCAGGAGTCTATGGCCATTGAGAACGCCCGAGTGGCCGTTGTCCTGGAGCGTGAACGCGGCCTGCTGGGCAAGCGCATGGAAGACCTCGATCTGGGTCGGGCGGAGGTCGACCTTGGCCTCGTTCCTCGCGACTTCTTCTGCCCGCCTGCGCTCGAGGTCTCCCTGGTAGGCTCGGATGGCGTCGTCTGTTGCCGCCGTTCTCCGACGGCGCGCTTCGGCGATCAACTCACCATAGTACCGCTCTAGCCGCGCTAGTTCTCGATCGAGCGAACGCTTCGCCTCAGCCTCGGCCGCGGCCACAGTGTCAGCCAGCCCTTCTTCGACATCACCCAACATGGCAGGTAACAGCTCGGTCAGGGCACGAGCGGGCGCCGTGTCGTACGCTCCTGGATTGGTCCTCACGAAGCCGCCGGAGAGTCCGGCCGACACGGCATCGGTCAGCGCGGGGGGCAGGGCTCGCCCGCTGGTGAGGGCAAAGAAGCCGGTGGACACGAGCTGGTCTTGGACCTCATGGCCGATCCGCACCGAAGCCGAGGCATGTAATCGGCCGTAGGGGATCCAACGCGTCGAAACCGAAACGTCCGACACGACGCCACGTCGAAGCGGAAGGGAGGGAGGCCGGTCCCCGGACTGCACCGGCACGGCCGGATTGAGAAAGCCTCGGTCGAGCCGAGTCCCTCGCGCCCGGATGGCCGTCAGGAGGTCCTCAGCGAAGCGACTCCCGAGGATGGCAACTTCGGCGTCCGGGTGCAGGTCCATGCTCTCCGTATCCAGAGCCAGAAGCCTGCTCGATGACCCGAACCAGGCCCGATCTTCCTCTATGGGCGAGAACCGGAGCAGGCCTTCTTCGGGTCGTGTGATCCCGCCACCGGCCAGCTCTACGTAGGCCTCGAGAAGTTGAAGGACCTCGTTCACAGGCTGACTTCATTCGTGAGTGGGGCCTGCTCGTCACCGGCAATCTCTACAAGGGTGATCGGAAGGCGATCCGCCGCTACTCGCAAGGAAACGCCGCGTCCACGACTCGTCGCTGAATGGATCCACACGGTAGGGCCGTAGTCGCTAACCCCAGCGTCCACCAGGTCGTGCACGGACGCATACGTCAATGCTGCCTGAATCTCAGCTACAGAGAGCCCGATGCGCATCCGTTCCGCGTTGGTTCCGGCGGCGAGATTCATGTGCTGGGTGCCGTAGGCCAGATACACACGTTTTGGGATCGTCAAGGCGCGGAACTCGCGCTCAAGCCGCTCTGCATTGTCCTCCGGTGCGATCTCGTTCGACATCTGCTCTGCTTGGCGCGCGGCCTCGAAGCCAGTTTCGACCTCGTGCTCAATCGCCTGGATGTCCCGCTCGAAGGCCTGTTCGCTCGATGCGCTGAGCCATGCTTCCTTGAAGCGAGCTTCCAGCTCAGAGGCATTGTCGAATCGCCCCAGAATGAGATCAAGCTCCCCTACGACGAGTTCGAAGAGCCGGATCTTGTTCTGGAGAACCTCGAGAATCCGGTCCTCAACTGTTCCGGCCGCGGCAAGATTGTAGATCACTACCTCGTGCTTCTGACCGATCCTATGGAGTCGCCCAATCCGCTGCTCCACCAAGAGCGGATTCCAGGGGAGTTCGTAGTTCACCAAGACGTGGGCGAACTGAAGATTCAGACCTTCAGCGCCCGCACGGGAGCTGAGGAACACTCCACGCGGAGTGTCTCGGAACTCTCGCTTGAGCCGAGCACGCCGTGCCTTGGTGACTCCTCCATGGTAGGGGAACACTGGTCGCCCCAGCGCCTCCACGTGTCGTTGGATGAGTTCGATCGTCGGGCGGTGCTCACTGAAAACTACAACGCGTTCGCCCGAGTGAGCTTGGAGCGCGGCGTCCAGTGCCCGCAGTTTGGTATGGCTTGTGACCGCGCGGGCGGCTCGCTCGAGTTCGCCCGCCCGGCTTCGGAACTCCGGCCTGACATCCTGGTTCCCTGCGATGCGGCGGAGCGTGTCGGCAATCGCTGGACTCGAAGAGCAGATTCGCTGAGCGATCAGGGTCAGCACGAAAGACTGTGCCCCCTTGGATGCAGCGTCGGGGTACATCCCCACGGCGTAGAGTGCTCTCGCGAAGCTCGTCACGTCGCGATAGAGACTCGCTTCCGGGTCCGTCAGGACGATCTGAGGCCTGTGCGGTCTCCTGCGCGGAAGATGCAGATTGACGTTCGACCGCTTGTTACGGATCAGAACAGCTGACGCGACGTCACGAATTCCAGCCGGATCTCGCGGCACCCGAGGATCCGAGCCCATGTAACGGCCTTTGAACCCTCGCCACGTGCCGAACTGACCAGGCCGAACGAGCGTTACGAGGTTGAAGAACTCGCGGAGATCGTTCTGCAGCGGCGTGGCTGTGAGGAGGAGTATGAAATCCCGTTCGATCTCTTCCAGAGTCCGGTAGAGCTGCGTCCTATGGTTCTTCGCTTTGTGCGCCTCATCAACGATCACCACGTCCCAGGGGCGCTCCGTGACCTTGGATCGGTGGATCTTGTGACGGGCCCGGGAGTGGCTTGCGATGACCAAATCTCGCGACGTCCAATCCGAACGATCCTCGACGGCTCCGAACTGGAGGTAGAACTTGTCCGCCATTTCCTCGATCCATTGGTCCACCAGTGAAGCGGGGCTCAGCACGAGAACGCGCCGGGCGAGCCGGCGGGTCAGGAGCTCTTTGAGGATCAGCCCGGCCTCGATCGTCTTTCCAAGGCCGACCTCGTCGGCGAGGATCGCGCGCCCCCCCATGTGCTTGAGGACGCGAACCGCGGTCTGAGTTTGGTGGGGGAGCTCGTCGATCGCGTTCGCGTCCAACGCGATGAGTTCGTCGAACCCAGGACGAAGTGCGAGCCGTTCGGCAGCACTGCGGAGTCGGAACCAGTCCGCGGCGGCTTGGGATCCGTCAACGTGACCCGTGTGGTCCTCCAGTCGCCCAATGAAGCGCCTGACGTCCTTTTCCGAGAAGCTGAACCGGACCTTTCCGCCCCTTCGCTTTGCCAGTTCATGCAACCAGGACAGATCCCCCTTGAAGATTGGTTGAGGCGGGCGCTCATAGCCTGCCGCGTCGTCATGTTCGCTTCGATCCTCATCGTCGAAGAGCGAGAGGGCCTGGGATCTGCTCGCTTGCCGTCTACTGGGGACGGTGCTCGACGTCGGTGGCCGCGCCGCCGGCTCGGGAAACGGGCTGCCTGGGGCTGCCTCGACGTTCCTTAGCGCTGCACGAACCGTCCGCAGAAGTGCTGCCGCGGCGTTTGTCGTGCGTTTGGTCAGCTCATCTTTCGCTATCTCCAGATTCGCCCGGTCACCAAGACGAATCCACTCATGGACGAGCAGCTTCATCTCCGACACACGTAGACTGCGCAGTGGTCTACTCAAGGGGGGGGCTCTCCACCTCTGACTCATATCCCCAGGAGCCCACCGCGCTATCGACCATTCCCGCACCGCCCAGCTCGAGCCTCGGCGGGCAAACACCGGAAGGCCTCACTCGGCCAGAGTCCAACGCCTTCAACACGCGCGCTGTCCGCTGCGGCACGGAGAGCGTCCACGTGAGCCACGTTTGGGGGAACAACCAGCACAACTGCGTACCCCGATCGCACAAGCCGACGATTCACCCAGGTGCCATCAGCAGTGTACAGATGTGCCAGCAGACGCCCATACCGGTCATGCGTCTGAGTGTCCATCTCCAGGGCGGTGGCGGTCCCGACAGGGATCAGCGACTCGAGTGCGAGTTTCGCCCTCAGGCCGAAACCACCTTGCTCGGTCTCAGGAGCGTCGATGAGCAGCAGCCGGATTCTCGCGCCCTCTTCGCAGTCGAGCGTGTCGCCGTCGACGATATGCTCCACTACGCAGACAGGGCCGACCCGCTCGCCGACCTTTGATACGGGAGGGGGTTCCGAAACGCGACAGGAACGGTTCTCCGTCGGACGGTAACCAGCGCTCTCGGCTTCATCCTCGGTATCGAAGAAGATGAGATTGCGCCTGGAAAGATCGCTCCATGCCTCGCAGGAGACGGGGTAGTACACCTGCCCTCGGGACGACGCCACGAACGCCGTCCCCTCAGGTGGACTGATTGGGGTCACGGACTGGCCGGCCAATGCCGAGGGAGCCCCGAGCAAGACGATGACGACCAAGGAGCGCTTCACGCTTCGACAGCCCCTGCCAAGCGCCCGACCAACTCCTCACCCGCCGCCAAGGGCGGTCGCGCCGAGTACCGGCGCGCTTCTGCTAGGTGCATGCACACTTTGGAAAGAGGCCACCACACTCGCAATCGAATCGTTCTGGTCCGGTTGGGAGCATTCTTCTTTGCGGTGGGTCGAGCTTACGGAGGACGGCCGCCGAGCGGAAGAGTCGGGAGGATCGTCGGTCACAGGTCGTCCAAACGGCGAAAGACGGTGAACGACACATGGCCGACGTTAAGACCGATCGCCCATGGGCGATCGAGTTCCAGCACTCCTACATCAGGCCCGAAGAAACGTCGGTTCCGCGAGACCCCTGGACTCCGCCGTGAAGGCGGGGACCCTCTACGCCTCCTGCGAATCGGCAGCACTCTCGGCAGTCCAGAAACGGGCCAATTGGGTCCAATCTACACTTCGATCGAAGTGAGCTAGGGCTTGGCTTGCACGAAGGACATACCTGTGAATGTCATCGTCGAAGGGCTTTGTAGGTTGCGAGGACGATGCCGGGGTCCCCCATCACGGTTTCGTCCCATTGGATCGCCAACCTACAAGCCTTGGGCCAACCTTACCGACAAGCTCCAGAAACTGGAGGCCGCATCCCAACTCGAATGCGACCAGCTCTCGATCGGCCGGCATCCGACCCACGCCGCAGCTGCCAATCTATTCCCAGTTACAGTGGAGACCGTGCTGCACGGTATTGCACTTCCGTAGGAGACTCAAGGTCACCCCAATGGTGGGTGGCCGCGCGGGCTAACGCAACGGCTCTCGTAAGAAGCTCTGCTTCTGGGCCCATTCCTGTGTCCATTTGAGCCCGATATTGGGCCTTCTTTGGTACGGCAGCTTCCGGCAGCGAGGTTCCAAGAACGGCAGATCGTGCGCCCCGCCTTGGGTTTACACGGTTTCTTGCCGGAATACGGCTAAGCTGCTATCGGCCTGATAAGCGTGAGGTCGGTAGTTCAAATCTACCCAGGCCCACTTCGCCCTGTCTGCTCAGATCGAGCAGGCAGGGTTTTTCCATTGCTACACGCTACCGACCTCACGCTATCTCCCCGATGCAGTCGGTAGTTCAGCCGGAGGCGCGAAGCGCCGGAGACGAGCGAGGGCCCCTTTGTGCCCGCCGAGCGGAGCGACGGCGGCATCTTCAGTCTGCTTGTATCGCCCGCAGCTCCAATCTACCCAGGCCCACTTGGCGCGAGTGCGCTGCCCTACGGGATTTAGGGGATCCGGTAGCTGAAGAGGAAGTAGATGATCACGCAGCCGATGGTGAACCACGGGTAGGGAATGCCGGTCACCAACGAGGCGACCGAAGCCACCGCTACGTCTCATTCGGCCAGTTCCGTCGCAAGAAAGGCCCGCGCCATCCTCCAATCCCGATTCACGCTCGCCAGTGAAACGTCGAGGGCCTTGGCGATCTCTTCGAGGGTCAACCCTCCGAAGAACCGCAACTCGACCACCTGAGCCGGGCGTTCGTCCAGGGTGGCGAGGCGGGTAAGTGCCTCATCCACTGCGACGACCTCGTCGATCTTCGTCAGCTGGCCCGCAGTGTCGTCGGTAAGCGTGACGACGGGTGTGCCTCCACCGCGCTTCTCGGCTCGACGAGCGATGGCGTAGTCGAGGAGTACCCGTCGCATCGCCCGGGCAGCGATGGCATAGAAGTGGCCCCGATTCTGCCAGTCGACGTCGGACTGGCGCACCAGCTTCAAATACGCCTCGTGGACTAGGGCCGTCGCGCTCAGGGTATGCCCGTCCCGCTCCGAACGGAGTCGGGACTGGGCGATACCCTTGAGTTCTGCGTAGACCCTCGGGTAGACGAGCTCAGCCGCTTCGGGCGAGCCGTGACTCATCGCGTTGAGGAGCTGGGTGACGTCCCGATCGTCGCTCATGCATGGAAGCTATGCGCCTTCTCCGCTCAGTGCACGGTGAGGGCGGCCCCGAACTGAAGGAGGTTGGGCGTCGCGACGAAGTCGCTCGAGTAGCCGTTGAGCCACGTCCCCGCGCCGAAGGAGCGCACGTAGTTGGCGTAAGCGGTCATCCCGACCTTGTCCCCCACGGGGATGTCGTAGCCGATCCCCGTGGTGGCCATCCACGCGTCGGTCTGCAGGAGGAACTGGTTGTCTTCGGCGATGGCCCGGATGCCGCCGAGGCCACCCTTGATGAAGAATCCACTGGTGGGGCTCGGGTATCCGAGGAACGCCGCTCCCCACGCCGCCACGCGCCGGTCGGCGACGTCGTCGTTCTTCATCCACGCCATGAACTCCGCGGTGAGGGCCAGCTGTGGATTGAGGAATCCACCGAGTTGTACGAACCCGGACAGGCCGGCGAGCCGGTCTTCGAAGAAGTCGGTCTGGCAGCCCGGGCAGGTCACGCCGACCGAGCCGCTCCCGACGCCGAGTGCAAAGTGGAGACCGCCGCGGGTGGCCTGGACCGGTGCCGGTTCGGCGGAGGTCGATTGCTGGGCCTGGGCACGTACAGGCAAGACGACGATGGCGGCCAGGGCGGCTGCGAGGGCGAGGTGGGTCCGGTGGATGTGTGAGACCTTCATGGTGTGGCTCCCGTTCCGATGTGTGTGAGACGTCCTTCCATCGGCTGACGCGGAAACCGCCCGGAGTTCGTGTCACGGCCCTCACGTGACACGTTTTTCGTCGCTCTTCCGCGTCTGGGGCATCGACACCCATGCCACGGAGGCAACCATGCTACACACGACACATCCACCCGGCTTCCGCCGTCCTTCCCTCGCCCTGTTCACGCTTCTGTTCGCCGCGTGCGGGAGCCCCATGGCCCCGGAGGCGCCGGCGGAGCAGCCCACAGAGCCAACGTACGTCTACTCCGCCGTCGTCGAGACCCGCTACATCGACATCGTGGGCTCATGTGACACCGACATCTTCGGGGATGCGGTGGCTGGGGAGTTTCAGTTCCGCATCGTCGTCGACGGACCGGGTGGCCCCCGCGCCGCGCATCAGACGCGCGACTACAACACGGTTCAGGGAGCCCATTACCAGAGGAACTCCGGGACAAACATCAACTTCCAAAATCGCACGTACGGCTGGGAACACCTCCCAAATCCTGCGGGAATCGAAGTCCAATTCCGTCTCGCCGAATGGGACGGGCTGTCCAAAGACTCGAGAATGCAGGACCGGAGCGCGACGGTCGACGTTCCGTACGAGTTGGGTACCCGGACCCGGCGCGTGACACTCGGAGCCCAGAGCAACTGCCGAGGGACCCTGTACTATGACGTGACCTGGTCGCGCGACGTAGCTGGATGACGCTACTGAACCGCGGACTCGTCGTCCGAGCCTGGCACGGCTGGTCCGGGCCCGCCACTCTTCAGCTCGCCCGCTCATCAGGCCGCGTTGGTCGCCTGCCCGGAGACGCATGAACGCCGAACGCTGGAAGCTCCTCAAAGGGCTGTTCGAACAGGCCCTGGAAGTGGGGGGCGCGGAGCGTCGAGCCTTTCTCGAAGAGCTGGAAGTGCGCGACGCGGATCTCCACGGAGAGCTGGTGTCGTTGCTCACCGCCGACGCCGAGACCGCGCACGTCGTGGACGGCGATCCGGCCGCCTATCTCGGCCTGAGCGGGGAGGCGGTCCCGGTGAACGACGGCGAACGGGCGCAGGACACACGGGTGGGGTCACGGATCGGTGTGTGGGACATCTCCGACCGCCTCGGCGCCGGCGGAATGGGGGTCGTGTACCGCGCCGAGCGAGCCGACGGCGCCTTCGACAAGAGCGTCGCCCTCAAGGTGCTCCGCCGCGGGATGGACACCGAGTCGATCCTGACACGGTTCCACAACGAGCGGAGGATTCTGGCGAGCCTCGAACACCCGAACATCGCCCGGCTCATCGATGGCGGCGCCACCGACGACGGGCTGCCCTGGTTCGCCATGGAATACGTCGAGGGCACCCATCTCATTCGGTACTGCGACGACCGTGACCTCGGCGTCGATGATCGGTTGAAGCTGTTCGAGACCGTGTGCGCGGCCGTGCAGCACGCCCAGGAGCGGTTGGTCGTCCATCGCGACCTGAAGCCCTCGAACATCCTGGTGGCCGACGACGGGTCGGTGAAGCTCCTCGACTTCGGGATCGCTCGCGTCCTTTCCGACGCCGACGGGAGCACCACGTCCATACCGGGGGGACCGCAGGCGCTGACCGTCGCCTACGCCGCGCCTGAGCAGCTGAAGGGCGAGACGGTGACCACGGCGACAGACGTTTACGCCCTGGGAACGATCCTCTATGAGCTCCTGGTGGGCGTGCGGCCGAGCGACGCGCGACCCGGCGCGGCGCCGCAGCGGCCCAGTGACGTGGTGGTGTCGACGCAGCAGACGGTGAGCGCGTCGCGGGCATCGACACCCGAGCGTTTGCGACGGCGACTGGGCGGGGACCTGGACAACATCTGCCTCAAGGCCCTGGAGGTGGATCCTGCCCGCCGGTATTCAACGGCAGGTGAACTCCTGGAGGATATCCGCCGCCATCGCCGCGGCCTGCCCGTGGAGGCCCGCCCGTACACCCTCGCATATCGGACGTCCAGGTTCGTCGCGCGGCACCGGGCCGCTGTAGCCGGAACCGCGGCTGCCGTTCTGCTCCTGTTCGCGACCGTGGGGTGGTACACCGTGCGGCTCACCGAGGAACGCAACCGAGCGCGTCAGGAAGCCGACCAGTCCGCTGCGGTGACCCGGTACTACACCACGGTGTTCGAGGAAATCAGTCCGCTGCGCGTCCGACTCTCCTCCGCCCGGGAGCCCACCGTCGGAGAGCTTCTCGACGTGGCCGTGGAGCAGGCGGCGGTTCTGGAGCCTTATCCGGCGGCCCATGCCCGGGTTCTGACCAACCTGGCCCTCAACTTCCGGACCCGGGGCGAGCACGAGCGGGCCGTCCCCCTCCTGAAGGAGGCGCTGGAGCGGGAAGTGAGCGCCTCCAACGGTGCGGTCTCCGACCAGATCATCCAGAACCTGTCGGGCCTCGGTACGACGTTGGCTGCTCTGGGGCGCTACGCCGAGGCGGAGGATTATTTCAGGGAAGCCGTGGCATGGTCCCGGACGTATCCGGAGTTCAATCCGTTTGCGGTCGCGTACGCCCTCAACAATCTCGCCAAGCACCTGACGCGCATGGGACGATACGGGGAGGCAGCCCCCGTTCTGGCCGAGGCGACCGAGGTGTACACCCAGGCGGTGGGTGAACAGCATCAGTACCGTGCCATCGCTCTCGCGAACCATGCACGCGCGCTCTGGGGCGCCGGGCGACTGGCGCTGGCGGATTCCATGCTTCGCCGCTCCGTGGCCGACAAGTGGGCCGCGTTTCCGGAGGGGGATCCGTCCATCGCGGAGGACCACGTCACGCTGGCGGAACTTCAACGCCTCGAAGGGGATCGCCACGCGGCACTCGCCCTGGTCGACAGCGCCATCAGCACCCAGAGGGCGATCCTCAACGAGGACGTGAAGCCCCTCGCTCGGAGCTTGGCCCTTCGGGGTCTCCTCCTCGTCGAGGCCGGAGAGACAGAGGAGGGCATTCGTGAGGTGATGTCGGGTGACAGCATCTTCCGGGCGGCCGCCGAGCCCGGTCATCCGCTGGCCTATGAGACCACGCTCTGGTTGGGCCGGGCGTACTCCTTCGCCGGACGCGACGCGGAGGCGAGCGCCGCGTTCCAGCAGGCAACGACTCAGGCCGAGGCGAACCTTCCCGACGGCCATCCAGACCGGAGTCTGCCCCACCTCGAGCTGGGCATGCACGAGCTCTCGCGCGGCAGGCCGGCAGCTGCTGAAGAGCCTCTGCGGCGGGCGCTGCGGGCGTTGGACGGGACGCTGCCGGACGACCACTGGCGGGTCGCTCGGGTCCAGGCCCTTCTAGGGTCTGCACTGGCCCGCTCCGGTCGCCGCGACGACGCCGGTCCGCTGCTCTCCCAGGGCGCGGCGAAACTCGCTATGACCCTCGGGGCGGATCACAGATTCGCCGACGAGGCGCGCGACGAGTTGGAGCGGATGGGGAGCTAGGGTTCTCGGCATGTTCACTTGACACCCTTCCGGCCGGACCTCACAACCCCCAGGAGACCGTGACCCTCACCTGTCGTGGCTCGACCGGGTGAATGTGTCGCGCCTCGATGCCTCCCAACGGCTCACCAGGGAGTCGGGAGCCGTAGAAATACTGGATGTCGGCATCCTTGGTGTCGAACGCGTTGAGCAGGCTCGCTCCGACGCGGAACGCGCCGAAGCTCCAACCGGCGCTCACGGTTACCAACGACGTCGGGTCGGCGCGCACGGAGTTGTCCTCCACGAGTGGATACTCCCCGAAGTGGCGAAGACGCACAGCCGTGTAGAGTCCCGTGTCGGACGGCTCCAGGGTCAAGCCGGCCGTCACGACGTTCTCCAATGCTCCGGGAATCCGGTTCTCGCCCTGCGGCACGCCCGAGAAGCGCGCGTGGGCGAGAGACACGTCGATGTCCCCCTTGAGCCCAAGCGCGATCTGAAATGCGTTGGTCCACGTCGCGCCGAACCGTCGGCTTCCGAAGCTCGCTTCCGTCGTTCCGGCATCACCGACAAAGAGGAGCTCGCTGTCGAGGGTGATCGTCCAGGCGGTCACCGTCGTGCGCCACCGATCGAGGAACGTGGCGCGGGCGCCGAGCTCTGCGCCGGCGGAGCGGACGAGTGGGTCCACCGGTTCGACGGGCTCGCCGCTGGCCGGATCGGTGGAGTGCACCGTCCCTCTGGCGTCGTTGCTGTGAAAGCCGAGACCCCCGCTGAGGTACAGCTCGAGATCGGTGGTGGGCGAGAAGATCAACGAGGCCTTGGGACTGGCGATGGCATCCGATGTGTTTCCCGAGTTCTCCTGGAGGTCGCTCGTCATGTCGAACCGGTAGACGTCGCCCCTCAGTCCCAGGACCGTGCGGAAGCGGGGCGACCAGCGCGACTCCAGGGACGCGTAGCTACCCGAGCTCCACTGGGTGCCTTCGTCACGACGCACCGTGGCATCGACGTTCCGTTGCGACGTCTTCCGGAGGGAGACGTCCAGCAGGTCGGCGCGCGTCTGAAAGCCGAGGGTCAGCGTGTGTCGATGGATAGTCTCGACGTGCGCGAAGTTCGCGCCCAGCACGGTGCGTCCATCGTCTTCCTGCTGAATCTGATCTCCCCGATCGGGATCGTCGAGGAAGTAGGTGAAGTTCGAGTAGAGATCGAGATCGTAGGTGATCCCGTACAGGTCGAGGCGCTGGCTGTTGCCCTCACCCACTCGGGACCATGTGGCCGACAGGCTCGCGCGCGCCGTCGCGCCTCCGAGGGTCGAGTCGACCTGACTGAACCTGCTGATGGTGCCGTCTTCGACGAGGCGAAGCGGGATCTGATCCGATGCGTGCCACTCATTTTGGTACCCCATGGCGAGCAGAGAGAAGAGTTGGTTCCCTCGCGCCATGGAATAGCGAAGCGCGCCCGCGCGCTTTCGCAGGTCCTGTGCAACGACCCACGGGCCGTCGTATCCCTTCAGCTCCATCCCCGCGAGGAGCACGCCGGGGCCGAGGCCGTGCGATGCAGCGGCCACGACCCGGCGAAAGCCGTTCTCACCGACCGTCGTCGCCAAGAAGGGTCGGTCCAGAGATCGACGCAGTCGGAGGTGTGCGGCTCCTGCGGCCCCGAAGTCTCCGATCTCGGCGTAGTAGTTGCCGAGCTTGTACTCGACGTGGTCGACCAACTCGGGAATGATGAAGTTGACGTCGGTGTAGCCTTGGCCGTGCGCGTGCGTGGGCAAGTTTACCTGCATCCCTTCGACGGTCGTCGAGAAGTCCGTCCCGTGGTCGAGGTTGAACCCCCGCACGAAGAGCTGGTTAGACTTCCCGTCGCCACTATGCTGTGTCGATATGAGGCCGGGCACGGTCTCCAACAGCTCTCCCTCGCGCATCAGGGGCCGAAGACGAAGGTCGAGGGATCCGGTACGGCCCTCCGACGCCGTGGAGGCGATGCCGACGAGGTCGTCCATGCGGCCTTCCACCACGAGCGGCTCCAGGACGTGAACCAGGGAATCGGGTATCTCACCGGGATCCTGCCCGAGCGCGTGTGAAGTGGCCGCAAGGAACAGGAGGCCGACGGGCCCGAGAGCACAGAGAAGTCGATGTCGTGGCCGACGGATGAATGGCTCGACGCCCCGCGTCCGTCGGATAGCGGAGAGAAGGTGAAGATGTCTGAAGTACATGAGCTGGAGTTCCAGGTGACGTAGGTCATGAGTGGTCCAACGCCCGCACGCTCCAGCGTGCTTCGACGGCGTGCGAATGACGCCAGATCGTTCATGACGCTTGCGCGCAACGCGGCGGAGAACGCACTCGTCGGGAGTCGCGAGCTACACTTGATACGACGCCAACCCAGCGCTCGGATTGGTCGAGGTCCGGTTCGAGGGCAATATCTTGGACAGTTCAAGCACTCTTCGCGGATCCCCACCAGACTCCATCGGAGGCGCGACGACGGCGTTGAGCTCCAAGTCCGGCCGGGCGGTGGCTTACCACCGTGGCTCTCGGAGCATGGGCTTCTAGAGACGCACGACCGGCGCTCGGACGACAGATTCACTACGGACCTTGTATCTGCGTCGGGGGGAGACTGCAGCGGCCACTCGGTCACTTCCGCGGTCCAGGTTCGGTCTCGTAGCCCGATTGAGTGGGCCGAACCGCCCTGTAACGGAGCCTGGAACATCGCACACCATGGCTCATTCCCCCGGCCCGACTTGACCTTGGAGCTGACTCCAAGGTGTACCTTGAACTCTCCGCCACGTTTTCAGGAGGAGCCCCATGAAGCGCGAGTCACATTCGCTGTGCCCGGAGTGCACGGCGTGCCCCGAGCTGACCCTTCTCCAAGACGGCCGCGTCACGATCGGCGAAACGCCGAGTATCGTCACACTCACGGGGGACGAGTGGAACGTCTTGGTGCGGCTGATCCAGTCGGGGGTGGTCACTCCTAGCGATGGCTGAGCCGAGAGCCGCGGTCTTGTCGGCACTCGCGGGAGCCTTCGGAGCCCTGATTTGTTGTGCGCTTCCCGCACTACTCGTACTCCTGGGCTTCGGAACGACGGTCGCCGCAGTCGTTTCAGCCGTGCCTGGGCTCGTCACTCTGTCGCAGAACAAGGTCTGGGTCTTCGGGTTCGCGGGCCTTCTGATCGCGGGCAGTCGCTGGTACGCGCTCAAGCTCTCGCCGCGCCTGACGCCGGAGGGAGCCGCTTGTCCGCCCTCTCTGGGTCGATGGACTCAGAGGGTGTGGTGGACCTCGGTGGTCGTGTACGGCATTGGCTTCTTCGTCGCCTTCGCCCTGGGCCCCATTCTCTTGACCATCGAATCCTGATGCGCTGGGTTGGAGCACGCCACGCGGTGTTCGTCGTCGCGGCCACCTCGACGCTCGTCGCGGGGGCTGAGGCCCAGGGGCATGGCCCGGTCTACGGGTTGTCGACACCTACCCTGGGGCGCGGCGGGTGGAGCCTCGACGTGGCGGGCATGGGTCGCCTCCTGGACGGAGGTGCGATGGCGATGATCCGACCAATGCTCAGCTACGGGGTAACCGAGGATCTACAGCTCTCGACCTCTGTACCGATCTCACTGAAGCGGGACCCCGAGCTTCCTGGCGTCCGAGCCTTTACTCGGATGCCCGCGTCTCGGGACGTCGAAGTGATGGTGGGGTGGCGGTTTCAGCGGCGCGGGACCGGCGTCGGTGCCCGCCAAGAGACGACGCTCTGGGTTGCGGCCGACATTCCCACGGACGGACGGCGCGGGGGCTTCAAGACTGCACCCAGCTTCTTCGGATCCCTGGTCACGGGCTACGCCTCACGAGATGTCTACTTTTGGGTGGGTGGGGCGTTCGAGCGCTCGCTCTCGGCTGGACCGGGCGCCCATCGAGCCGGCGACGTTTCGATGGCCTCGATAGTGATCGGGTATCGGCCCGCCACGTTCCGTGACGATTATCCGAGCCCGGACTGGCGCGGTTTCCTTGAGGTCGTCGGAGAAGTCGTAGAACGTGACCAACTCGGGGCGGCCGACCTGTCCGATACCGGCGGAGATCAGGTCTATGCGGGTCTGACCGTGCTCGGCCTCTACGGCTCGTGGGGAGTAGCCGGCGGGCCCGCGTTCCCGCTATATCAATCATTGAACGGGATTCAGACGGAGGAGGGGGTGCGCTTGGCGCTCAACCTGACGTTCTGGTTCTAGGAGGAGGAGAAGAATGAACAGATTCGCCGTGGCCGCTGTGGTGTCCCTCGCGCTCTTGCCGGGGTCGACGACGGCCCAGCTCCAGTCTGTAGAGCAGTCGATCTACGGCATGGACTGAAGCGTCTGCGCCCACGCCGTGAGCGTGGCCGTACGGAAGTTGGAAGGGGTCGCGGACGTCTCGGTCAGTCTCAACGAGGGACTGGCCAGAGTAGAGCTCGAGTCCGCCAACGAAATCACGCTCGAGCAGCTGCGTCGGGCGATCCGGGATCAGGGCTTCTCGCCTCGTGAAGCGACCGTGACCCTGGCGGGTGTGATCGAGAGGCGCGACGGGCGACTCGTTGTCGTGGCGGCCGGATCGCGAGCTGCCTTCACGCTGACCGGAGATGAGCGGGTGCTCGCGGACATCGAGCGCGCTGAGGGTGCCACCGTGACCTTACGCGGAGTCGTGGCGGAGGGCGACGCCACGACTTCGCTGGCCGTTTCGAGCTTGGTGAGATGAGTGGGCGGCCGCCGCATGAGGATCGGTGAGCTGGCTGTCCGTGTCGGCGTTACGGCTGACACGATCCGGTTCTACGAGCGGGAGGGCCTCTTGGCGGCGCCCGCCCGCGCGGCGAACGGGTACCGGAGCTACTCTGTGGCCGCGGTCGAGGACCTGACCTTCATCCGGAAAGGACGAGAGCTGGGGCTCAGCCTCGCCGAGATCCGGGACGTGATGAGCATGACCGCGAGCGGGATCGAACCGTGCGAGCACGTGCGCGCCTCCCTCGAGGCGCGGCTCGACGACGTCGAGCGACGCATGGAGGAGCTCGGGGCGCTCAGGGTGACCCTGATGGAGGGGCTGGCTCGGCTTGACGACGCCGCAAGCCGCCCCGCGGGTTGCCGGTGTGTAGCGATCGAAGGACGCGACTGACCGTTGTGACCCAGCTGTATCACAACCTGTGACATCGCCTACCATCGCTGGCTGACGCTCTCGAGCGCAGAGTAGCCGAAGCGCCCCTGATTCCAGCGCCGACCAGCGTCCACGAGCGAACGGATAGCTCCCGATAAGCGTGAGGCCCGTAGTTCAAATCTACCCAGACCCACTGAGACCCCATCTGCCCAGATTGACCAGCTGCGGTTTCGTCATGCCTACCCGCTACCGGCCTCACGCCATCTAGAGCTGAGATCGGTAGTTCAGCCGAGGGCGACCGAGACGAGCGAGGGTCCGACCCACCGTCCGCTCAACCCGCCGCCCTGACACCCAGCGGGTCGTCCGGATCGACACCCGGCATGAAGAGCTTGCGCCGATCGATGTCGGCGAGCTGGTAGACCAACCCCAACCAGTTGTTGACGATGGTCTTGGCGGTGTCCCCCCAGGTGTTGTCGAGGAGGGGGAGGACATCCTCCTCCAGCTTCTCGAGTAGGCCGTTGCCCGCCTCAGGGTCTCGCATCGCGCCCTCGACACACCGTTCGGCCAGAGACTGCACTCGCTCATTGAAGTAGTGCTCTGGGAAGGGGGGTGGCGCGGCAAGCTCTCCGTCGAGGAATCGTCGCACTTCACGCTTGTATTCCTTGAGGAGGCTGTGGACATCGTACTCTGGGTGTCCCTGGAAGTAGATGAACCGGAACTGATCCGGGCTTGCCGCCATGTGGACCCCGGCTTCCTCGCTCTCGACGAGGATGGGAAGGCCCGCGGCCTCGAGCTGCTCGCGGGACACGTCGTTGTAACGTGAATGCGGCACATCGAAGCGGGTGTTGATCTCTCTCAGCAAGGGGTGCTCACGGTCGCAAACCCTATGGCTGTATACGCCCCAACGCTTCGCTCCGAGTGGCTCGCGCTCGATACCATGCAGGTGGCGAACGAGGGCGTGCGTCGCCAGACACGAGCAAAGCACCGACGTGACGTTGTCCCTGGCCCAGTCGACGACCGAGACGAGAGGCTCCCAGAATGGCTCGTCCGCGACGTCGGCGTTCTGGATGTTCGCGCCCGTGATGACCAGGGCGTCGAGTCCGTCCTCCTGGAGATTCTCGAAGCGGCTGTAGTAACGGGCGATGTAATCGCGCGCTTGCTCACCGCGCCGGAGTCCTGGCAGCGAGAACGGATACACGTAGAACTGGGCGATTCGGTTGCACGCTCCCACGAGCCGGATGAACTGTCGTTCGGTGGCTTGCAGGGCCGCGTCCGGCATCATGTTCAGGAAGCCGATGTGGAGTTCCCGGATGTCCTGGTGCCGTGCGCGATCCAGCGACAACAACTCGTGCCCCTGCTCACTCAGGGCAGAGAAGGTCGGCAGGCCGGAATGGGCGACGAGAGGCATGGGGACGGTGGCGGGGGCCTAGCGCGACGCTTCGATGGCCTGCTCGAGATCGGCGGCGATGTCTTCCACGTCCTCCAGTCCCACCGAGACACGAATGAGACCGGGCGTGATGCCTACGGCCAACCGTTCGTCCTCGGTGAGCTTGGCGTGGGTCGTGGAGGCCGGATGGGTAACGATGGTGCGGGTGTCACCGAGGTTTGCCGTCAGCGAGCACATGCGGATGGCGTCGAGGAATCGCCGCCCCTGATCGACGCCGCCCGCGACGGTGAAGGTCAACACTCCCCCACCAGCCGACATCTGCCGCTTCGCGACCTCATGCTGGGGATGTGACGGCAGGAAGGGATATCGGACGTTCCCGACGCCGGGGAGACCATCGAGGGCCTTGGCGATGGCGAGGGCGCTCGCCGAATGGCGTTCCATTCGGAGGGCGAGAGTTTCGAGGCTTTTGGAGAGCACCCAGGCGTTGAAGGGCGACAAGGCGGGTCCGGAGGAGCGACAAAACGCGAAGATCTCATCGACCAGATCCTGGCGACCAGCCACGATCCCTCCGAGCACTCTCCCTTGTCCGTCGATGAACTTCGTGGCGGAATGAACGCAGAGGTGCGCGCCCCACTCCAAGGGTTGTTGGAGGACCGGCGTGGCGAAGCAGTTGTCCACCACGAGGACGAGATCGCGGCGGGCCGCCAGATCCCCGAGACGCTGGAGGTCGAGAATCTCCAGCGCCGGGTTCGTCGGCGTCTCAACGAAGATCATGCGTGTGGCCTCGGAGATGGCTGCGTCCCAGGCCTCGACCTCGGCAGCGGCGTCGACGTAGCTATGCCGGATCCCGAAGCGGGGAAGGATCTTCGTGAACAGCGTGTGGGTCGATCCGAAGACGGATCGGCACGAGACGACGTGATCTCCGGAGGACAGCAAGGCAGCGAAGACGGCGAAGACGGCGGACATTCCCGAAGCGACGCCGTGAGCCGCCTCCGCACCCTCCAGGATCCGAATCTTCTCTGCCAGTTCGGCCACGTTGGGGTTCGTGAAGCGGCTGTAGATGTTCTGCTGCAGCTCGTCGGCGAAGGTGGCCCTCATCTCCTCCGCGCTCTCGAACGTGAAGCTGGAGGTGAGGTAGAGGGGGACCGAATGCTCGGCCTGGCCAGACGTCGGCACCTGCGTCCGGATCGCCGCGGTCCGGGGTTTGGGATCACTCATGGAGCGGACTCGCTGAGGGCTACCGAGCGTTCAATACGCTCCACCGTAGCCTCCGGGGCGTCCCGGGCCAAGGGCGATGATGGGCCGATCCCGTCCCTCCTGTTCACGTCGCGGCAAGCCCCAGGAGCGAAAGCAGGTGCTGGAACCGGAGCTCTCCACGAAGCGGGTCGTAAGCCGGGCGCACACCCAGCCAGATCAGATCCGCGGCTCGCAGTTCCGCGGCGTGCTCGAGTCGATCCAGAGCCTCGTCGTGACGCCCCAGGCCAACGAGGACCTGGGCCTGCAATGCTGGAGACACGTACCCGCGACTGGACCGTTCGCCGAGTCGACGAAGGACGTCCGTCGCATCGGCGTGCCGACCGTCCAGGGCCATCGCGTTTCCAAGCGCTGCCAGCGTCTCGGAGCTATCGTCGGCAAGCCTGGCTGCCGCTTCGAAGGCTTCGATGCCCTTTGCCGGTTCTCCGAGCGCCGTTCTGCATTGGCCGAGGAAGTAGTGGCCGAGGGCGAAGCTCGGGTGGCTCCGGACAACCACCTCGAAGCTGCCAGCGGCCTTGTGGAGGTCTCTGGCATAGAACGCGATGATGCCCCGTCCGACAGCGATCGAGCTCGAAGCAGGATCCAGCTCGCTGGCCTTCTCGAGTTCTTCCGTCGCTTCCTCGAAGCGCCCCTGCGGGGTCAGGACATTGAGTGCGTACCACTGGCGCGCTGTCGCGTACGACGGGGCAAGGGAGAGGGCGTGTTGAAAGCCCCGTTCGGCGTCGAGCCACTTCCAGTCGTAGATCGCCTGGACGCTGGCACGTGCGGCGACCGCCTCACCCAGCTGCGGATCGATTGCCAGCGCGTCCTGAGCTGCCGCGCGCGCGGCTTCCGATGCCTCGCGGGGCGCCTGCGCGCCGTAGATCGCGAGGACCACGTGCGCCTCTGCCAACCCCGTGAAGGCGAGTGCGAAGGTCGGGTCGATCTCGAGGGCACCTCTGAAGTACTTCAGGCTGTCGCTCACGGAGCCCTCGGTTCGCTGATTCCAGAGGTGCCGCGCCTTGAGATAGAGATCGTATGCCTCCGGGACCGCCGTGCCGCGCCTCTGGATCCTCATCCGATCCGCGAGCGATAGCTCCCGCTCCACTGCGGTGGCAATGCGGGCGGCGACATCACTCTGAACTTCGAAGATGTCCTCGAGCCCCCGGTCGTATCGATCTGACCACACATGGGAGTCGGTGCGTGGGTCGACGAGCTCGGCGACGATCCGGACGCGTGAGCCGCTCCGCCGGACACTCCCGCGAACGACCATGCCTACCCCGAGCTCGTCGGCGACCTCTCCCACGCTCCGGGACAGCTTCTTGTACTTCATCACGGACGCGCGCGAGAGGACGCGTACGCCCTGAATGTGGGCGATCGACATGATGATGTCGTCGGTGATCCCGTCGCTGAAGTACTCGTTCTCGGGATCGTCGCTGAGGTTGTCGAAGGGTAGGACGGCCAGAGTGCCCGGCTGGGGTGCGAGGTCTGTCCGTACCGGGGATCGCGGATCCACCGACGCGGTGAGCGTGTCCTCGGTCGCTGCGCCCGGTCCGTCGAGGCGCAGCCCTTTCGGCGTGATATCCAGGATCCAGGAACACACGATGGCGACAGGGAAGCCCGCGGCGAGCAGCCCGAGTACAATGGTCCCGGCCCGGTCCGGGTCCGGCAGCGGCATATAAGGGAACACCGCTTCCACCACCTGCATGGCAACGAACGCCACGCCCAGGTACCACCCTGCCGTACGGATGACTCTGCGTCGCCGTAGCTCGCCAAAGAACCGTCCGATGCGGTGGCTCAAGTCTGTGCCTCCCAGGTCCCACCTCTGCCGCCGGGGTACGCCGCGCTCAACATGGTCCAAGTGGAACGTGCAACGGGAAGATTGGGGAGTCCATGGACCGGTACTCGACGTGCGCGTGGACGAGGTCGAGGTGGACGTCCGGCTTCGATGACAGGTGAGCGGCTCTTCCTACGCAATGCAGGTGTGGCCGGAGTCGGCCATCGCGGACCTCGGTCCGCGTGCGCACTGAGAGGGAGGTCGTCATGAGCAGGTCAGCTTCGATCGTGGTCACCGTGCTCCTCGCGGGGGCCGTCGCGATCCCCAACGCGGTGAGCGCGCAGTTCACGGAGGACAGCCGCAGGCTCGGTTTCCACCTCGGCATGAGCGGGGTGGGCTCGGCGGCGGCGATCGGCGTCCAGGGCGAGATCGCCTACAACGACCGGATCTCCATCGGCGCGTGGATCGACACGTGGAGCTACGGTGAGTCGTACGCTGTTCTCGGCTCCACGACGAGCTGGAACACCCGCTACGTGTCCTTCGCCGGTACCGGGGCGTACCACTTCCCCGTGGAGAGCAACCCGAAGCTCGATCCGTTCCTCGGGGTGGCCGTCGGATACTTTGTCGTGAGCTCGTCGGCGAGCGGCACGACCGGCGCCACGTACACGGGGAGCGGCAGCAGGCTCTTCCTGGGCGGCCACGGGGGTATTCGCTACTTCTTCAAGCCCAACATGGCCGGCGTGGCCCTTCTCGGCGTCGGGGCATCGTACCTGACCGTCGGGATGGACTTCGGCCTGGGAGGCCCGTGATGGCCCCCCGAGGCTGGACGCTGGCCGTAGCGTTGGTGGTGGGGATCCTCACGGGCTGTGGCGGTGAGGGACCGGCACTCGGCGAGTTGACACAGGAGGAGGCGGCGCTGCTGCTGGGGGCCCTCTCGGCCGCGTACCTGCCCACACCCACGCCACCGGCAGCGACGGCGGCGCTCCCTGGCGGGGCGGCGCTCGCGCCGACGACCACGGTGCGCACGGACAGCACACAAAGGACGTTCCCGTGCGCTGCGGGGGGCTCTGTGCTCGTCACGACCGCCGATTCCACCGAGATCACCGTCGACGTACTTCTGAACCCGCATCCGGACACCAGCTTCGTCTCGAACACCACGTACGCCGGCTCGACGAGGGCCACGACGAGCTACCTCGACTGCACTTCCCGCGACTTCCAGGGTGGCGCCTGGACCCTCGTCGCCGACCCGGGCCTCACCTTCGCGTACGACATCGCCGGGACCACTTCGGGCGTCGGCCTGACCAGCGGCGGTACCACCACAACGTCGGCGTACACGCTCGACGGTACATGGTCGGGCACACTGGGATGGTCGCACTCGGGGCGCTCCGGGTCGTGCTCCATCGCCGTGCTCACGGAGATGACGACCGAGTTCTCGAACGGCGTGTCGAGCTACGACTACAGCCAGTCGGGACAGGTCTGCGGGCTGGCGGTATCGACGACGAGTTCGACGAACCCGGGATAGCGGGACGGTCGACCCCGTCGCCTACCTCGCCGCGTCGGTGGTCGCCGAGTCGGCGGTGGTCGCCGAGTCGGCGGCCGCCTGCTCGCGCCGGAACGTGTCCGCGCGGTCCGGGCGGTCGAGGGCGTCGTAGACCTCGATGAGGCTCCGACGCGCCGAGCGGAGCCAGCTTACGGTCGGCGCCATCCGCGCCTGCACGATGTCGTAGCCGGCCAGAAGCTCGGGTTCTGCTTCGGCCGGTCGGCCCGCCTCGGCGAGGACGCTGCCGAGCTTGATGCGCGCGATCCCGGTGTCCGGGTCGTCGCCGCCGCGCGTCTCGGTGAAGCGATCGACGACGTCCCGGAAGATGGTCTCGGCTTCGTCGAGCCGGCCGCCCTCGCTGAGGGCGTTGGCCAGGTTCGAGAGCGCGATGGCCACGAAGTAGTGACGCTCGCCGTTCGACGCGCGGTAGATGTCGACGATGCGGCGGTAGAGCCCGACAGCCTGGTCGTACTCGCCTTGTTCGAGTCGGATGTAGGCGAGGTCACCGAGCGTGTTGCCGAGGCGGGGGTGCAGGGGTGGAAGCGAGGCTTCCTGGATCTGGAGCGCTCGTTCCAGGAGCGGCTCCGCTTCGTCGAGGCGGCCTTGGAAGAGGAGGTCGTTGCCCAGCAATCGTAGCGCCGACGCCGTTTCCGGGTGCTCGGGGCCGTGGTACGACTCGAAGATCCGGGCGGCATCCCGGAAGTACGCTTCGGCCTCCGCGTACCGGCCGCGCCGGACCTCGGCTACGCCCAGGTTGATGTAGGAGTCGGCGACCGTCGGATGGCGGTCACCGTGGAGCCGGCGGTCGATGGCCAGCGCGCGAAGGTTCAGCGAGTCCGACCCGTCCAGGTCCTCGGCATAGAACCGTGTGGCAGCCAGCGCCGCGAGCGCCGCGGACAGCTCCGCGCTGGAGTCGGACTGCTGCTCGAGCCCCGCGATCGCGTCGGACAGGACCTCGGTCGCCTCGTCGTATCGCCCCAGGCCCTCGAGCGCCGCGCCGAGGGAGGTCATGGTCACGGCGATCGCGGTCGGATCGGCCGGCCGGGCCGATTCGTGCGCTCGCAGGGCTTCGCGCAGGAGCCCCTCCGCATCCTCGTAGCGGCCCTGGGTCACGCGGAGGTCACCCAGCGCCGCGACCGCTTCGCCCTCCAGCCGCGGGTCGGGTGGGCTGGCGCGGCGTCGAAGCTCCAGCGCAACGCCGAGCATGGAGTCCGCCCGCTCGAACCGCCCGAGCTGACCGAAGATCCCGCCGAGGGTGAGGAATGTCTCGGCCTGGGCCGTCGGGTCCTGGACGAGGAGGCCCGCCTCCCGCACGCCCCGGTCGAGGAGGGTGATCACCCGCAGTGTGTCCGCCGGTCCAGCGGCCTCGTCCCACCCCCGGAAGAGCTCCTGGGTGAAGGCCAGGACGCGTCGTGTGCGCGCCGCCTCGTCCAGCGCGGCGTCGCGGGCGACGGCCAGCCGCCAGCCGTAGAAGCCGGCCATGCTCACGAGCGCGACAGCGAGCGCGCCGGCCAGCGCGACCGACCGACGGTTGCGCCGGACGAACGCACCCGTGCGGTAGGACCATGAGTCCGGATGCGCCTCGAGTGGCTCCTTGTTCGCGAAGTGTTCGAGGTCGCGGATGAGCGCCTCGACCGAGCCGTACCTGCGCGCAGGATCGCGGTGCATGGCCGCTCGAACGAGCGTGTCGAGGTCCCGCCAGGACGAGGCGGATAGGCTCGCCGCATCGGGCGGAGCTCCCCCATCAGCTTCGCGCGCACAGTCCGACGGCGCTCTTGGGGCCTGCTCCAGCACGACCCGTTCCGCCTGGCCAGGCGTGAGCGAGGCGAGGGCGAAGGGCGGGGTACCGGTCAGCAGCTCGTAGAGAATCACACCCAAGGCGTATACGTCCGTCCGCACGCCGATGGCCTCGCCGGTGAGCTGCTCCGGCGCCGCGTAGGCGGGCGTCATGAGCCGCATTCCGGTGCGCGTCTCCGCGCCGACGTCGAGCCCGTCGAGTTGCTTGGCGATGCCGAAGTCGAGCAGCTTCGGCCGTCCGTCCGGTCCGACCAGGATGTTGGACGGTTTGAGGTCCCTGTGGATCACGGCGTGGCCGTGCGCGAAGCGGACGGCCTCGCACACGTCGCGAAAGATCGCGAGGCGCTCGACTACCCCGAGCCGTTCGGAGGCACAGTACGCGTCGAGCGCCATGCCCTCGACGACCTCCATTACGAAGTACGGAGTCCCGTCGTCCAGGACACCTGCGTGGTAGAGACGCGCCACGAGCGGGTGCACAAGCCCCGCGAGGAGCCGCTGCTCGTTCAAGAATCGGTCTCTGCGCATGGGCGACAGCGCTGCGTCGCGCAGGACCTTGATGGCGACGGTCTGCCGCAGATCCGGGCGCTCGGCGCGGTACACCACGCCCATCCCACCCCGACCGAGCACCCCGGTCAGCTGGAAGGGGCCGATGTGCGTGAGGTGGGGCATGGAGCCGTCGAGGAGTTCGCCCGCGAGGGCGCCGACATCCTCGTCCAGCATGGGGTGCCCACGGGCGTCTGCGGTCAGGAGTGCACGTACCTTGTCCGCAAGCTCCCTGTCGCCGCGGCACGCAACCACCAGCGCGTGCTCCCGGTCCGCCTCCGGCAGCTCGACGGTGTCGAGGAAGATGCGCTGTGCCTCGCCCCAGGCGCCGTCCGCCAAGCCCCTTGGAGGAGGCTCGTTCATGGGACTCGTTCGGGGCGCCGCATCGGTCAGGCCGACAGCGCGTGCGAGAGCCAGGCGCGGGCGGCGCGCCAGTCCCTGGCGATCGTCGCCTCGGACACCCCGAGGAGGGAAGCCGTCTCCGTCACCTCCATGCCGCCGAAGAAGCGGAGTTCGACGACCTGCGCCTGCCTGGGTGCCAGCTCCGTGAGCTCTGCGAGCGCATGGTCGAGCGCCAGGACGTCGTCGGAGGAGCTCGGATCCACGCCCAGTCGCTCGTCGAAGGTCACGAGGGGGGCGCCGCCGCCGCGCTTCTCCGCCGAGCGCCGGCGAGCGCTATCGACCAGAATCTGACGCATCGCCCGGGCCGCGATCCGCTTGAAGTGCAGCTCGGACTCCACGTGGAAGGCGCGCGAGCGCACGAGCCTCAGGTACGCCTCGTTGACGAGTGCCGTCGGGTTCAGCGTCGCTGAGGCGTCGGCACCCCCGACCCGTGACGCCAGGCCGCGAAGCTCCTCGTAGCAGGCGCTGAAGAGATCGTCGAGGTCGGAGCGGTGCACGGACATGGAGGTCTCAGAGGAGTCCAGTCGTCACGCACCCTGACCGCGGAGTGCGGACAGGGGGAGGAAGGGAGGTATATCGGGCTGGACGGGCAGGCGTCAAGCCGCGGGCCGTGGGGGGTGCCGGCGGCCACCCTGACCATGATCGTGCACTAGCCTTCAACCATATTGATCCATACACTCGCCACGCACACGCTCACGGATTCCGCGGGAGATGAGCAGATGAACGGTGTCGAAGACTGGTCGTGGATCGGACCCAACAGTTCGTGTCCGGGCAGCCAGGCGATCGTGTCAGCTACCGGCACCCCGAGCTGACGTCGCGCCCACACCAGCTCCCCCCTCCCCGCGTACCTCATGGACCGCCGCCACTTCCTTCGCGCCACCGCCGCCCTCCCTCTCGCTGGAGCCATCCCCGCCCGGGCTCTCCCCGCCTGGGCCTCCGACGCCCGACGCTCGGGGCTCCACCAGGAGTACCCGTTCTCCATCGATGGCCTCGGCGAGATCCGGCTGGACTACGAGCCGGCGCTCCTGGACGAGATCATCGGAAGCGGAATGCGGTGCTGCGTCGTCACCGTGGGGAATCCGGGGCTCTACGGTTCGGATGCCTTTCCCGACATGGCGGCGGAGATCGCCGCATACGAAGCCCACATCGACGCCCATCCCAATCGACTGATGCGCGTCCGGTCGGTGGCGGACATCGATGAGGCCGTGGAGTCTGGTCGGCTCGGGCTGGTCTACTACCCACAGAACGCTACGCCTCTGGAGAGGGACCCGGGGCGCGTGGAAACGCTATGGGAGATGGGCGTCCGCATCCTGCAGCTCACGTACAACCATCGGAATCTTCTGGGTGACGGCAGCTCGGAGCGCACGAATGCTGGCCTCTCGGACTACGGCATCGAGGTTGTGGAGGCGATGAACGCGAGAGGCATCTTGGTCGATGTCTCGCATTCGGGGGAGCAGACGACCCTCGACGCCATCCGATTCTCCGAAGACCCCGTGGCCATCACGCATGCGGGCTGCAAGGCCGTCTTCGACCACCCCCGCAACAAGACCGACGAGGCGCTGCGCGGGATGGCGGACGGGGGCGGCGTCATCGGGATCGTCCAGCTCAACCCCTACCTGGGTCGGCGCGAGCGGAACGACCTCGGCGACTACCTCGACCACATCGACCACGCCGTAAACGTGTGTGGGATCGACCACGTCGGCATCGGAAGTGACCGCGAGCACCGAACCATCCCGGACACCGAAGAAGAGCGGCAGAAGTTGGTCGATGAGCTCTCTCGCCTTTACCCGGACCCGACGACGATGCCGCCGGTGCGCTGGCCCTTCTTTCTCTCGGAGCTCAACCACCCCCGCCGGATGGAGACCATCTGGGAAGGCCTCGTGGATCGGGGCTACAGGGCGGCCGACGCCGAGAAGATCATGAGCGAAAACTGGTACCGGCTGTTCGTTGAGGTGTGGGGGCGCTGAAGACCGTCCTTCGGGCCGGGCATGGTTCTAAGGCCGTGATCCGCCACCCGCCAGCGCTGTCCACTCCGCTTCCGAAGCCGGCCCGCGCTGAAACTCCATCAGCATCTTCCAGCCGTCCCGCTTGACCAACAGCGCTTCGAAGTGGACGTACTGGACCGTCCCGTCGTCCGCTGGGGTCGCCGTCTCGTAGCGGAAGATGCCGGTCTCATGCGCAGTCGTTGCGTCGTTCCTGCGTTGGGAGAAACGGAAGCGCACGTACGCTTCGACGAGCCCGGTGAGCGTGTCCTCGAAGCCCGCTTCCCAGCCGGCGAGCGCGGAGGAGATCGGCTGCGTCGTATCGCCGAAGATCACGACTGCGTCTGGGTGGTAGGTGGCGGAGTACCCCGCGAAGTCACCGGATTCGACAGTGCGCGACACCTCGTCCCAGAAGTCGTCGAGTTCTGCGGTGACCTGGGCCGGGAGCTGAGCCCCGGCACCGAGGAGTAGAGCTGCGGCGGCTACTACGGTGAAGCAGTGTGTCGATGGCGCCATCTCCATGTCTCCTCACGACGATTCGCGGTGCCGGGCGGGGCGGAACCTACAATAGTGATGGAAGGGGTCAGCGGGCCATTCGTCGACGCCGCTTGGAGGAACCGATCACCACCTGGGTGCCATGGAGCGCGTATCAAGATCTGAGTGAGCCCTCGCCCTCAGTGCGAAAGCTCCACCAGCTCGAGCTCGACGTACGCGAAGTCCGGGGCTCCATCTGGATGCCAGCGCCCCTCCGCTCGGCGAAGGACCCTCAGCCCATGCAGGACTTGGTGGTCCGACACCGGCGTCGACCACCGACGGGGCTCGAAGCTCTCCCCGTCGGCCGACGCCGCCAGTCGGTCGTCCGAGACGAAATCGACGAGGTCGCCTTCATCAGACACATGCAGGACGGCGGAGACGGCGTGACTCCCCAGTGTGAATGTCCCTCTGGCGGTACGCGCGTCGATGGCCTCCCATTCGATCCTGTGGTCGACCAGGCCGCCTGGCGCCAGAAGCGCCACGTCGTTGAACAGCGTGACCGTTTCCGCCCGGTCCATCTCCGGCCCTCGGGCGTTCACCAGCGGAAGCAGCGAGAGCAGGCGCACTCGCATCCGGGCCCGTCCGTCCTCGAAGTCGTGGTAGACGTCGACCGGTAGGCGGGCCCGCCTGGCGTCCATGAGAAAGAAACGGGACGGTTCGAGAAGGAAGTTGTGCTGCTCCGCTGAGAACGACATCCATTCCTCGTCGGGCGAGCCCCTGATCCGACCGGTCCAGCGAGCGTGCAGGCGCCAGGGTCGGGGGCGGCCCAGCGCGCCGCTGGCCCTGACGTAGCGAGCGATGGGGTCTGGAAGGTCGGCCAGATCGCCTTCGGTCAAGACCGGCATCGAAGCCGGTGGGTCGTCCGAGCGCCGCTCCACCTGGGTCTCGTAGGCCGAGCGGAAGCTCCAAGGTCCTTGAGAGGCCATGCCGTAGAGGGCCGCGGCCAGGACCACGACGTTCGCCAGCGTGCCGAACTTGGCGTCAGACCACGCAGTCAGGATGACACCTTGTGACAAGGCCACGGCCAGGAGCGCGGTGACCCACCACCACCGGGGCGCCCAAACGAGTTGAGCCGCGATCCCGAGGAAAGCGAGTCCGGCCACGAGCCAGGCGATGCCCACGTGTCGGGATATGGGCTGCGACAGCTGCGGAAGCTCAGCCAGACCGAAGGCCTTGGCCGGCCCCATGAAGTGGATCAGCCCGTGGAGGACCACCAGGCCCAGGAACGCGGACTTCACGAAACCACTCCCCCCTCGAGTCGGATCCCGTCTTTCAGTCGGACCGAGGCCGTCGCGCTGGCCCGCTGGTGCGACGGCCACTCTGCGTTGCCGAAGTTGGGACGGACGCTGCAATGGAACAAGAACGGACCCGGAGCGGACCGGTGATGCGGTGTCTCGCTCGCATCGCCCTTGTGACACCCAGTCAGCCCCTCTAGCCTCCCAGCGAACGGGCGCCACCGCCCCGCACTCGACTCCCACCGCCCCATCATGGTTTCCGAGATCTTCGACGCTTCCGCCTGGGAGGCCGTCCCGGGCTTCGATGGCCTGTCCGATATCAGCTATCACCGTTCGATAGATGAGCGCACGGTGCGCATCGCGTTCGATCGAGCGGACTGCAGGAATGCCTTCCGTCCGAGGACCGTCGACGAGCTGTACCGCACGCTCGAGCATGCCCGGACGTCGTCGCAGGTAGGCTGCGTCCTTTTGACCGGTAACGGACCGAGCCCCAAGGATGGCGGGTGGGCTTTCTCTTCAGGCGGTGACCAGCGGATCCGTGGCGCCGACGGCTACAAGTACGAAGGAGGGGAGGGCGAGGTAGACCCCGCTCGCCTCGGGCGACTCCACATTCTCGAGGTCCAGCGGCTCATCCGTTTCATGCCCAAGGTCGTCATCGCGGTGGTGCCGGGATGGGCGGCGGGCGGCGGCCACAGCCTCCATGTGGTCTGCGACCTGACGCTGGCCAGCAAGGAGCACGCCCGCTTCAAGCAAACCGATCCGGATGTCGCGAGCTTCGACAGCGGCTACGGCTCGGCCTACCTCGCGCGCATGGTGGGGCAGAAGCGAGCTCGGGAGATCTTCTTCCTCGGCTTCGACTACACGGCCGACGAGGCCCTCGCCATGGGGATGGTGAACGCCTCGGTCCCCCATATCGAACTGGAGGAGACGGCGTTGAGTTGGGCCCGGACGATCAACGAGAAGAGCCCCACCGCCATGAGAATGCTCAAGTACGGCTTCAACCTGGTGGACGACGGTCTCGTCGGTCAGCAGCTCTTCGCCGGGGAGGCGACGCGCCTCGCGTACGGAACGGACGAGGCACGCGAAGGGCGGGACGCCTTTGTCGAAAAGCGGGACAAGGACTTCTCGCGCTTCCCCTGGCACTACTGAGACAGGCGTCGGGCAGGCGGACGTGCCCTGTCACGGGCATGTGGCCTCGATCGTATCTCCAGTAGTCCACCGGAGGCTCGAGAGAGGAGCGCATCCATGCCAACGTGCCGCGTTCGTGCCGCATCGTTCGTTCTGAGCCTCGTGGCGGGCACAGCCGCCTGCGACGGCACTCCCACGGAGCTTACCCTCGAGCCCAACGTCGCCGTTTTCGCTGCCGCCGACGTGTCTCAGACCGACGACGCCGTTCTCGTGGGAGGCACTCCGCAGATCGATTTCGGGGACGGCGTGCGAGCCATCCTCTTCTCGCACCAGACCCGGTACGTCTATCGCGGTGTCTTCGAGCACATCGACAACGATCGTGAGAAGGATGACAGCTGGTACATGGACCTCCGGCGCAGCCGGACCATCGAGCAACGCGCCGACACGTTGTTCCGGCGAGCGGTCGACTTCGGAGACGTGACTCTGGATGGGACGCTGGCCGACCGCCTCGTCAACCCGAACCCCTTCACAGCGCAGAGGGGCGACTCGGTATGGGCCTTCGAAGGATACCTGACGTTCCGCGCGGCCTTCTACTCGTACCGGTCCGTTCTCGGTGGGAGTGACGTTTCGTTTCGCCACGAGCCAGCGTACGACAACATCGTGGCGGGGCGGCCGGTGACCCTCGCTGTCGAGGGCACCGACGAGGTGGATGCGGCCTCGGCCTCGTTCGTGGTGCAGCCGGGCCCCCAGGTCGTCGACCTCTGGAACGGCGAGACCGTCGATTTCGAGAACTCCATGCCGGAGCTTCGACACGACCGGCCCCTCGTTCTCGAGCTTGATCGTCCCGTCGAGCGCGATCGGGCAATCATCAGGATCTTCTATGCACCGCCCAACGGTGCGGGAGTGTCCGAGGACGACCGACGCCTCGCGAGTGCGGCGTTCATGCTCTTGGGGAGATCGCAACGGGTCGTGATTCCACCTTCGGCCCTCAGCGAAATGGCATCTCATCTGCCCGAGCCCGTGGGACGGTACATCATCCAGATCTCCGAATACCTCGTCGAGGACGACGTGCTGGACGCTCGGTACTCGGATGGAGAGGAGGAGGCCTTCTCGGTGATCCGTACCAGCAGCTTCAGGATCTACGCGACCATGGCGCGCTAGCGTCGTCGCGCCGTGCCTCCGGCCGTTGGCAGAGCCCGTCAGCGCCCCAGTCCGTAGGACTGACTCGCTCGAGGGAGCCTTGAAGCGCCGCCGATCTGAACATCCCGCGGTGAGGCTCGTACCCAAGAGGTCCAGCCCATTCCTCCAGACACTGGATCGACATGGACCACTGCGACCTGACGCTTCCCGAGCAGATTCTGACCCTGGTTCTCACCGACCGGGATGGCTCCGTCATCGACGAGACCCCTTTCCGGTACGCTCTCGGCGGCGCGCTGCTTGCCGAGCTCCACGCTCGTAAGCGCATCGAGCTCCAGCCGGGAACGAGCGGCAGTCTCGTCACACCTGTGAGCCGTCTTCCCACCGAGGACCCGGCTTTGGACGATGCCCTGAGCAAGCTTCATCGGGCGACGCGTCGAACCGACCCCGAGACATGGGTCGGGTCCTTCGCTGAAGACGATGAGCTCTATCTTCGTGTCGCCCGTCAGCTCTGTCGCAAGGATGCCCTGGATGAGCACGAGGGGCGTGTGCGGCTGATCTTCCTCCGCACCGTATACGTGGACCTGGCAGACGATGTGCGCGAGGAGTTCGTGGGACGCATCCGCTCTGCACTGGCCGGCAGCAGGCCCATGGACTCACGCACGGCCACGGTGATCGCGTTCGCCCGGGCTGCGAGGATTCCGCGGGCCGTGTTCGATCTCGACGAACTGCGCGTCACGGACGAGCGACTCGACACCGTCCTCGATGATTGCGAGTTCGAGGAGGGTCAGCGGGAAGTGTGCGAGACTCTGGTGGCTGCGACCGCGTCGGCGGTACCGACGAGGACCTCGCTGGCCGCTTGAGCGTCACGGACGTCCGGCCTGTTCGCCTCCCCGTCAGCCCCCCAACTCCGCTGTCGCGCGGTCCAATACGTCCACCAGCCGATCGATGGCCCGGATGTACTTCGCCTCCCACTCGGGGACTTCGCCGGGGTCGTCCGTCTCGATCTCGTAGCGCACGCCGGGCAGCATCCACGACGCGTAGCCACTGAAGGGATCGGGCGAGACGTAGAGGTTGCGGCTCCACGGCCGATCCTGGAGTCCTTCGTCGTCGAGCCAGGCGTCCTCGAGTTGGCGGAGGAGTCGGTTGGTCCGGTCGGCGACCGGCGTCGAAAGTGCAGCGGCGTCGCCTTCCAGGCTGCGATCCCTGGCTGCTGCGAACCGGGCAGCGGCTGCCTCCAGTCCACGGGTGGCATCGACCAGGCGGGTGAGATCGACATCGACGTCGCGCCGCTCGGCTACCTCCAGGAGCGTTTCCACATGAACACGCGTGTCGGTGGCGTAACGGACGACGTCGAAGGGGATCAGATCGGCATTGGCGAGCCGAAGGGCGACGAGACCGTCGACCCGTGCCAGCATGGGGCCGAAGACGAACTCGGTGTCACCGAACTTCTCGAACCAGGTGAAGTTGTCGTAGTTCGAGTGGTACACTCCGCTCCGTCCGCCGGTGGACAGACCCGCCGACGGCACGCCGGCGTGGGTGTAGAATCCCACGTGGTCCGAGCCGCCGCCGAGGTTGCCGAGCTCCGTGTTGCCTCGCTCCGCCCACCACTCCATCACCGTCATGTCGGTGCCGGGATAGGCCACGTCGTCGAGGGCGTCCACGATGGTGCCCTTCAATGACGGCGAGGACGAGCCGCCGAAGTTGGGACCGGAGACGGCGCCGTCGGCGTTGATGTATGCGACGGCGTCGACGGTCAGCGGATCCATGAACTCCTCCACCCACTCGGTGGAGCCGATGATGCCTGCTTCTTCGGCGTCCCAGTGGGCGATGAGGATGGATCGGCGCGGGCGACACCCTTCGTCGGCAAGCTGTCCCAACGCCTCGGCCAACGTCAGGAGCATGGCCGTTCCGCCGTTGGGATCGATGGCGCCGAAGCCCCATGGGTCGTAGTGGGCGCCGAGGATGATCCACTCGTTGGGGTAGTCGGAGCCCACGACCGTGCCCACCACGTTCACGGCCCGAGTCAGGGCGCGCGGCTGATTCACGCGGACGCGGACGGTGAGGCCGGATCCACCGGTGAGGCGATACGAACCTTCGATGGCGCCCCTCCACTCCGCCGGGGCTTCGCGCCCCTCCATGCGGTTGAGGATCTCCTCGGCTGCGAGGTATCCCAGGGGAAGAACGGGAATCGTCGGCATGGGCACGTCGTCGGGGTCGAGGCGCTCGACGTGGCCCCGCTCTCCGCTGACGGGGAGGGCGGGTTCGAAGGGAGTCAACGGATCGCCCGTCCAGGGGAGCGTCAGGACCGAACCGCGCTGGATCGTTTCCCCGTTCATCATCGGTCCGTCGGGGTACGCGTCCTCCCCGCGGTTGGTGCCGGGGTCGTTGAACATGATCACCCCGGCTGCCCCGCGCTCCTCGGCGAACTTCACCTTGAAGCCGCGGAAGTTGCCGCCGTATCGGGCGATGACGATGCGTCCGGTGAGGTCCACGCCCATGGAGTCCAGGGCCTCGTAGTCCTCACGTCGACCGAAGTTGGCGTACACGACCTCACCCGTGACGTCGCCCGAGCCGGAAAAGGCGTTCCATCCATTGAGGAGGTCGGGGTGGTGGGAGAAGTAGTCGCCCTCCACGGCCGGCTCACGATTCGAGAGACGGATCCGCTCGGGCGTGATGACCCACGCCTCCACGTCATCGGTGAGCTGTGGGAGGTAGACGTCGTAGGTGTGTCCCACCACGTCGAGCCCGGCCGCCTCCATAACGCGCGTTAGGTAGTTGCCCACTTCGACCTGGGCTGCTGATCCCGCAGGATGCGGGGCGGAGGTGATGAGGCGCAGGTGCTCGCGAAACGCCTCGCTCGACGGAAGCTCCAGGAATCGCGCTTCGCAAACGGCTTGCTCGGCGGCCCGCGCCGCGGTGAAGCCCACGTAGGGGTCCTGGGTGGTCTGGGCGGTGGCCAGGGTCGGGATGGCGAGGGCCAGACCGAGGACGGCAGTCGAGGCGCGATGGGTCAGACGGGTCATGGAAGAAGTCGGCTCGGGCGTGGATCTCTGACGTGAAAACGTGAGGGCGGAGGTTACCGAAGACGTGGCCGAACCAGCAACATCTGTGAAGTTCTGTCCCCCGTGCTGACCAGGAGAGCCGACTACCTCAGTCGGCCAACTCGGGCACACCGTCGTACCGGCTCTGCAACTCGAGACCGTGCCTCATTGCCGAGCCCGCTTCCGACCGCCACCAACGTGCCGGCGACGAAGACCCCACGTACGTTGACGCCTCGAAACCCATCCCTCGGAGTTCGTCCTCATGTTCTCAGCCCGTCCCAGCGCCCACCGAGGCCCCTTCGTCTTCGTTGCCGTCGCCTTCGCCCTCTGCGCAGTCTTGCCGGTGCACGCCCAGGACGCCGACACGGAAGCCCGATGCGACTCCCTCTGCATCACCCCGACGCGTACCATCTCGTTCGCGACGACTCAGGGCACGCAGATGAACGTCGACGTGTCGCCGGATGGCCAAACGCTGCTCTTCGATCTCCTGGGAGATCTCTACACCGTCGGCCGTAACGGGGGAGATGCGGCCCGCCTCACCAGCGGCCCGGCCCTCGACTTGCAACCGGTCTTCTCACCGGACGGGCAGCGGATCCTCTTCGTGAGCGACCGGAGTGGGAACGAGAATCTCTGGGTGGTGGACGCCGACGGAACGGATCTCCGTCCCCTGACGACAGAGCGCGGCAACTTCCACTTCGATGACCCCGAGTGGTCCACTGACGGGGAGTACGTCCTCGTGCGGCGCAACGAGGCGGGAAGCCCGAACGCAGGCCGGACCCCGTGGCTCATCCATGTGGACGGTGGTCGCGGTGTGGAGTTGCACGACGAGGCGAGGGGCCTCGGCTTCCGTTGGAGCCCCGACGACCGGTACGTCTACTATCGTGGAGTCGCAGGCGCTGGCGCCACCTCGCTGCGAGGCAACGGCTTGCCGCAGCCCGCGCAGATCATGCGCCTCGATCGGCACACGGGAGACATCGCTCCCATCACGCGGGTGCCGTCCGGCGCTGCCCGGCCAGCAATCTCCCCCGACGGCCGGCTCATGGTGTACGTCGCCGACATCGACGCCATGAGCGGTCTTCGCCTACGGAATCTGGAGACGGACGAGGACGACTGGCTCGCATTCCCCATCGATCGCGAGCATCTCAATCAGCGCACCCGCTTCGCCTTCGCACCGGACGGTTCGGCCGTGGTCTTCGTGAAGGACGGGTCGTTCCACGAAGTGGATGTGGCGTCCGGCGACGTCTCGGCGATCCCGTTCACGGCTCAGGTGGAGCAGCAGCTCGGTCCCCGCATCTTCCACGAGATGCCATACGAGGACGAGTCGTTCATGGTGAAGAACGTCCGGTACGGTGAGATGAGCCCCGACGGGTCGACGTTGGTCTTCGGCTCACTGAATCAACTGTGGACGATGGAGCTTCCTGACGGTGAGCCCCGGCCCCTCATCACCGGCGGAGACGGGCAGTACCAGCCCACCTTCTCGCCGGATGGCCGAAGCATCGCCTTCGTGAGCTGGCATGCCACGGAGGGCGGCCACCTCTGGCGCGTGCCGGCGGCGGGCGGCCAGCCGCGGCGGCTGACGACCGTCCCGGCGTACTACGCCAACCCGGTCTGGTCGCCCGACGGAAGCACCATCGCCTACATCCGGGAAGACCCGGCGGCCACCAGGAACCGAAACTCCAACAACCGTGGCTTCATCGAGTGGATTTCGAGCGGAGGGGGTGAGCCACAGCCGGTCATCTCGGCTCCCTCGGACAACGTGCTGACCTTCACGGACGGCGGTTCACGGCTCGCCTTCGCCGACGGAGGAACGTTGGTCTCCGTGCGTCTCGACGGCACCGAGCGCCGCGAGGTGGCCACGGTAGAGGATGCCGTGGAGATGGTGCCCTCACCCGACGGTCGGTGGCTGGCGTTTACCGTCCGGGAAGAGGTCTACGTGGCCGCCCTCCCGCCATCCCTGGAGACGGTGACGCTCAGCGAGTCCGCGGCGCCGGGGCCCCTCCAGCGGGTGACCCGGGACGGTGGTCAGGACCTTACCTGGCGGCCCGACGGGCAGGGCCTGACGTGGGTGTTCGCCAACGCCTTCTCCCACCTCGACCTCGACGACGTGTTCGGGGCGGCCGCACCCGAGGAGGGTCTCGACGACCAGGCCGAGACCGTGGAGATCCGTCTCGTAGCCACCATGCCCAAGCCTGATGGGACGGTGGCCCTGACCGGCGCCACCGTCGTCACCATGCGGGGAGACGAGGTCATCGACGACGCGACCATCGTCGTCGTCGATGATCGGATCCGTGCCATCGGGCCCCGGGCCTCCGTCGAAGTGCCGGCGGGAACTCGGGTCATCGACGTCACCGGCAAGACCATCATCCCCGGACTCATCGACGCCCACGCCCACATCCGGGGCATGCCTCGAGACGTGCTCGTGGACATCGCGCCGGAGCCACTGGTGAATCTGGCCTTCGGCGTCACCATGGCCCGGGACGTGAACGCGTCCACCGACCAGTTCCATTACCGCGAGATCATCGCGGCGGGGCGGATGCTCGGCCCGCGG
The DNA here is from genome assembly GCA_965229435.1 of Longimicrobiales bacterium. Taxonomy (GTDB): domain Bacteria; phylum Gemmatimonadota; class Gemmatimonadetes; order Longimicrobiales; family Gaopeijiaceae; genus UBA2589. Next base: position 171,545 of record CBDDJE010000001.1, on the reverse strand, counting down.
ATCTTCATGACCGGTCCGTCCCAGACGTACGGCGCCGTACAGGTCGACAGCTACGAAGACGCACTCGCCGGCGTGAAGCGGTACGTGGATCGCGGGTCCATCTCGACGAAGCAGTACATGCAGCCTCAGCGCCGGCAGATCCAGTGGATGCTCCAGGCCGGCGACGAACTCGGGATCAACACCACCGCCGAGGGCGGTGGCGTCATGCGCCAGGTGGCGATGATCCTCGACGGGTATACCGCCATCGAGCACGCGCCCACCGACTGGGTGAACATGTACGACGACTTCGTGCAGCTTTACGCCCGGTCGGGCACGATGTACGTGCCGACCCTCGTGGTCGCGTCTCCCAGCACCTACCAGGGCGAGCTCTACTGGTACCAGAACACCGACGTCCACGCCGACGAGAAGCTGGCCCACTTCCTCACACACGCCGCCCTCGATCACAAGTCCCGGACGAGCCAGCGCTTCATGACCGACGAGTACTACTTCCTCGATGGGGGCTCGGGATCGGCGGCCATCGCCGAGGCGGGAGGGCTGGTGGCCTCGGGCGGGCACGGCCAGGTCCACGGTCTCGCCGTCCACTGGGAGCTGTGGATGCTGGAGATGACAGGCATGACGCCGCACGACGCCCTCCGCGCCGCCACCATCAACGTGGCCACCGGCATGGGGATGGGCGCCGATTTCGGAAGCCTCGAGGTGGGCAAGGTGGCGGACCTCGTCGTCCTCGACGCGAATCCCCTCGACGACATCCGCAACAGCACGGCCATCGACTACGTCATGCAGGCCGGGTCACTGTACGACGGCGACACGCTGGACATGGTCTGGCCGCGGGCCGAGCCGCTCCGACCCTTCAAGTACGTGGACTTCGGGCCGCCGCCTGCCGGTGGGTGGATGCGGTAGTCGGGGGTTTCACCCCGGGCTGGCCGTGCTCACGAAGTCGCGTCGAACCTCCCCCGAGGTTCAGGACCCCGCAACGGTTGCTGTTACCCTGCAATCCCTTCCGAAAATACGGCCCCAATGGCCGTTTTCGGGCGGTATTCCGCGTGGCACCACCCTTGCCCCTCTCGGATGAAGACTCCGGACCCGCGATTCGGATGCTCACCTCAGGGGGATACCATGTTCGAAGGACGTTCTGGCTTGGCCGCCATCGGTGCCGCTGTCGCCGCCTTCGTCGGCTTCAACGCCGTTGCCGAGCGCAACGCGGAGGGCGAGATCACCAGTGCCGGTGCCGTGAGCGCGTTCGAGATGCGCGTCGGCGACTGTTTCGACGACGAGGCCTTCGAGGCTTCCGAGATCAGCGATGTGCCCGGCGTGCCGTGCGCCGACCCTCACGACAACGAGGTCTACGCGACCTTCGACATCAAGGGCGACTGGCCCGGGGACGAAGGCGTGGAAGAGGCGGCCTTCGGAGGCTGCTACGACCGCTTCGCAAGTGCCATCGGCCGGAGCTACGAGGAGTCCGTCCTGGACTACACCGCCATATACCCGAGCCTGGGGTCCTGGAAGCAACGCGGCGACCGGGAGGTCGTGTGTGTCGCCTACAACATGGACTTCGAGAAGCTCGAAGGCTCGGTCATCGGTAGCGGGCTCTAGCCACGAACGACTAGCTCCACCACTTCATCGGCCCCGTTGGAGAGCGCTCCGGCGGGGCCGATGGTCGTTTCCCGGGATCTCGAGCGCGACCCCTCGTCCCACGGCGCCCTCCCACAGTAAGTTGCGCCCCCTCATCACCACCCAGGAGGGCACGTGACCGCGGAAGCCAGCACCGAAGCGACCCCACGCGGCATCGATCGGATGCTCAACGCCATCGAGGTCGTGGGCAACAAACTGCCCGACCCGGCGGTGTTGTTCGTGATCTGCCTGGTGGTCGTCTGGGGGCTCTCGGCCCTGTTGGCCGGGGTGGCGTTCACCGAGATCGATCCCCGGACGGGCGATCCCATGGTGGTGAACAACCTCCTGACGGGGTCCGGTCTTGCGGCGTTCCTGGCGGGGATGGTGACCACCTTCACGTCGTTCCCTCCACTGGGCGTCGTGCTCGTGGCGATGCTCGGGATCGGTGTGGCCGAGCACGGCGGCTACATCAACGCCGGGCTGCGCACAGTGCTGGGGGTGACGCCGAAGGCGCTCCTCACACCCATGCTGATTCTGGTGGCCATCGTGAGCCACACGGCGACGGACGCGGGGTACGTCCTGGTGATCCCCCTGGGCGGCGTCATCTACTACGCTGCGGGGCGCCATCCGCTGGCAGGCATCGCGGCGGCTTTCGCCGGCGTCTCGGGTGGCTTCAGCGCCAACTTCGTTCCGTCGGGCATCGACCCGCTGCTTCAGGGCTTCACCCAGTCGGCGGCGCAGATCATCGACCCCGACATCCTGGTGAACCCGCTCTGCAACTGGTTCTTCACCTCCGCGTCGAGCATCCTCATCGTGCTGGTGGGATGGTACCTCACCGACCGGGTCGTCGAGCCTCGGCTCGCGGGTACAGGCATCGACGGGGACCCGGCGGAGATGCCCCAGATGAAGGAGCTGGTAGCCCGGGAGCGGACCGCCTTCTGGGTGGCTACGGCGGTGATGGGGCTCGGACTGGCACTGCTCTGGATCGCCGCAGCCCCGGCCGACTCCCCGCTGCGTGCCCCGGACGGGGAGATCACCTCGTTCTCCGCGCCCATCATGCAGTCCATCGTCCCGCTCATCTTCCTGCTCTTCATGATTCCGGGCACGGTCTACGGCTATGTGGCGGGCACCTTCAAGGAGAGCAAGGACGTCATCGACGCCATGACGAAGTCGATGCAGCAGATGGCCTACTACATCGTCATGGCCTTCTTCTGCGCTCTCTTCATCTCGGCGTTCGGCACGTCGAACCTCGGTGCCCTCCTGGCAGTGAAGGGCGCGACGATCCTGCGTGAGCTCGCCCTCCCGTCGGGCGTGACCATCGTGGGCATCATCTTCCTCACGGGCTTCGTGAACCTTGCCGTGGGCTCGGCGTCCGCGAAGTGGGCTCTCCTGGCGCCCATCTTCGTGCCCATGCTCATGCAACTCGGCATCAGCCCCGAGCTCACGCAGGCCGCCTACCGCGTGGGTGATTCGACGACGAACATCATCACACCGCTCATGCCGTACTTCCCCCTCGTGGTCGTGTACTGCCAGCGGTACGTGAAGTCCCTCGGTATCGGGACGCTCGTGTCCATCATGCTACCGTACTCGATGTTCTTCATCGTGCTGTGGACGATTTTCCTGCTGGGGTATTGGGCGCTGGGGATTCCGTTGGGATTGCAGGCGCCGTACACCTATCCGGGGTAGGGCGATGCTCACACGCCGGTCGGTACCCGTCACCCTCACGCTCGCTGGGACGCTCCTGACGGTCCGAAACCCTCGATGAAGGTGACGCTGATCGGCGCCGGATCCCGTGAGTTCGGACCGCCCACCGTGAACGACCTCGTCCTGAGCGAGCCGCTGGGGGGACACGATATGACGGTGGCGCTCATGGATCTCGATGAAACCGCCGTGGAAGCCACACACGCCTACGCTCGGCAGGTGACGGCGTCGCGCGGGTCGAGCGTGCGCTTCACTAGCACCCCGGTCCTGGAAGAGGCGCTGGAGGGGGCCGACTTCGTCGTCACCGCCATCGAAGGGCGCCGATACTACTACTGGTCCCAGGACTTCCACATCCCCCGGATGCTCGGCTTCGAGCAGATCTACGGTGAGAACGGCGGTCCCGGAGGGCTCTTTCACGCGCTTCGGAACATGGGCCCCGTCATGGACATCGTCCGGACGATGGAGCGCGTGTGTCCGGATGCGTGGATGCTCAATTACACGAATCCGCTCACCAAGCTCTGCGAAGCCCAGTGCCGCCTGAGCACGGTGCGGACGGTGGGCCTGTGTCACGGGGTTTTCGAGGGGATGGCCCAGGTGGCGACCTTTCTGCAACGTCCGGTGGATACTCTGTCGTTCCAGTCCGTCGGACTGAACCACTTCACATGGTTCACGCGGATTCGCGACCGGGAGACGGGTGCGGATCTCTATCCCCAGCTCCGCGAGCGAGAACGAAGAGCCCACTGGCTCCACGACTTCGACGAGATCGCGTTGAGCCGGCTCCTCCTCCGGTCGTTCGGCCTGTACCCGTCTCCCGGCACGAATCACATCGGCGAGTACATCCGATGGGCCGGGGATCTCCTGCCGAGTCAGGACATGCAGTTCTTCCACGATCCGGCGGAGGGCGATCCCTGGGAGACCGAGAGCATCCCGCCGTGGATCTACAACCTGAGGGACAAGCCCACGGAGACCCCGCTCTTCCACCCGCCGCGTGAGGGGCGCCTGAAGCCGAGTCCCAACCGCAGCGCCGATCCGAAGGATCCGCGCCCATCGGGCGAGCTGGCCATCCCACTCATCGAGGGCCTGGTGGGCGTAGCCCGCCACGACTTGGATGCGGTGAACGTCCCCAACAGGGCAGCGACCGCCTCTTCAGAGGGCGAGTCCGATACCAGCCGGCCCTTCGTCGACGGGCTCCCCCTGGACTCGGTCGTGGAGGTGCCCGCGTCCGTGGGAGACGGACGTCTCGAGCCCGCGGCTGCGGATCCGCTCCCCGAGCCTGTCCTGGCTCTTCTCCGGACCCAGTGCTCCATCAACAAGCTTCTCATCGATGCCTTTGCAGAGAAGTCGCGGGACCGGCTGCTCCAGGCGCTTCTTCTCGATCCCTCGACCCACTCGTACGGGAATGCGGTGCGGTTGATCGACATGATGTTCGAGCGGCAAGGAGACGTGCTCCCGCCGCTGGTGTGGGAGCGCTGAGAGAGTTTCGCGTCCGAATCAGAATCCGTCCTGGCGCCGTAGGGCCGGGGTATCTGATCGCGTGTACGACCCGTAGCTTGGTCGGGGTCGTCCCATACGGAGTCCGATGATGTCCAGACTGTGCAGCACGACTTCAGCGTTTCGTGCCCTCCGCACCCTGTCCGTCCTGCTGTTGGTCCTCGCGGGCGCATGCGTCGACGACAGTCCTCTGTACGAGATCCCCTCGGTGGAGGGTGTCAGCGCCGGGGTCGAGCATGCCGAAGCTGTCGACTCCGCCCGCGCCTACGCCCGTCGCCTCATCAAGAACGCGTACATGGCCGGGGCGTCCATCGCGGTCGGGAAGGGCGGCGAGGTGGTGTGGTCGGAGGCCTTCGGGTGGGCCGACCTCTCGCACCAGGAACAGGCGACGCCCGCGACTCTGTACCCCGTGGGGAGCATCTCCAAGGCCATGACCGCGGCGGCTGCCGGTGTCCTTTGGGAACAAGGCCGGCTCGACCTCGAGGCGCCGATCCAGACGTATCTGCCCGACTTCCCCGAGAAGCGGTGGAACTTCAATCTCCGCCAGCTCATGAGCCACACGGCGGGGGTGAAGCGCTCCTATGGCTTCGGTCGTATCCTGCGCCAGGGCGAGTGTGGGGACGCGCTCTCTGCAACGCTGGCCGTGGGTGAAGACACGCTGCTCTACGAACCGGGCACCGACTTCACGTACTCGAACTTCGGGTACCGATTGGTGGGCGCTGCAGTCGAGTCCGCAGCGGGCGAACCGTTCCTCGACTTCATCGATCGCGAAGTCTTCGATCGGGTCGGCATGGAGGCCACGGTGCCGGACCTTGGCGACGAAGGCTCCGACGAGTCGACCAAGTACGACCGGGCGGCGTTTCGGTCCCTCCGGCGCACGGCCGGTGTCGACATGAGCTGTTCCATGGCCCCGGGTGGCTTCCTCTCCACGCCAGAGGAGTTGGTCCGCTTTGGCTACGCCATGAGGGACCACGAGGTCCTGGATTCTGCCACCGTGGAGATGTTCTGGACCCCACAACGACTGGTGACCGGCGAGAGCACGGGCTACGGCTTCGGCTGGTACCGGGAGAACATTCGGGTGGGGAACGACGAGCGACCGACGACTCCGTCCATCCAGCACGGCGGCTCCGTGGTCGGCGGCCGGGCGATCCTCATGATCCTCCCCGAACACGACATCGTGGTGGCGGCGATGACGAACTCCGGCAACTCGGTGGACGGCTTCGCGAGTGCCGTGGCTGGGTGGTTTCGCGACCCGCCGGGCGGGGGCTAGACGGAGTCGGTTCGGCGCAGCAGGACGGTGCCGAGGGCGATGGTGACGAAGAGGACTCCCCCGGTCAGTAGTAGGGCGTTTTCGACGGAAGGCACCGTGCCCCGAAGCGGGCCGAGGAGTGCTCTCGCCGGGAAGGCCTCCGGCATGAGGTCCATGGCCGCGCCGAGCCCTTGTCGCCACAGGGAGAGGGTGTGCAGTCGACTGACCTCATCGACCATCACCCCCTCGACGAAGAGCACGTAGATCACGCCGACGAGTGTCGAGCGGGCGAAGACACTCCCCACCAGCACGAAGATGGCGCTGTAGATCGTTGCCACGACGACCCCACCTACCGCGAGCGCCGGCAGGATGGTGAAGTCGCCACCGACGGCGACGTAGGCCGCGACGAGAGTCACCGAACCGAAGACGGCGAAGCCCGACGACACCGCCGCCGCCCCGGCCGTCTTGGCGGCGACGATCTCGGCTCGGCGTATGGGACGGAGCACGAGGAACGACAAGGTCGTGTCACGCCTCTCGTCGCCAAACGCCGCGCCACCCAGGATGAGAGCGGTGATAGGGACGATCATGCTGAGGAAAGGAGCCACGATCAGCATCCCGAGGTCCGTATCCAGCCCATCGAAGTGGCCGGCACGTGAGAGCGCCAGGAGGAGGAGTGCTGGCGCGAGTGCGAGGACTCCGAACCCCAGAACCTTTTTCCGATCCGATAGCTGCCGCGTGGTAGCTACGAAGATCGCGCGAAACGCCCTCATCTGCGGATGCTCAGCAGGTGACGGAAGACGCTTTCCAGCGACGCGTCGGCGGGCTCGAAGCGTGTGACCTGCACGCCGATCTCTTCCGCCAGCCGAGGGATGCTGGTCCCCAAACTCGACAGATTCGACGTTTCGACCTCGAGTCCGCCGTCGTCGAAGCGCAGGCCGACGATGTCCGGGGTGTCGATGAGGCCGGTTGCCAGGCGGCGCGGGTCATCGGTCTCGATCCGCACACGGTGGGGGATGTGCGTCATCGCCGACCGGATAGCCCGGATGCCTCCCGCGGCGGCCAACTTGCCATCCAGCATGGCGATCACCCGGTCGGTCATCCGCTCGACCTCGGAAAGCACGTGACTGGACACCAGCAGGGTCCGCCCGGCTGCAGCCAGCTCGTGGAAGGTCGAGATCAGGACGGCCCGCTGCGCCGGGTCGGCACCGTTCAGGGGCTCGTCGAGGACGAGCAACTCAGGGTCGTTGACCAGGGCCGCGGCTACTTTTGCCCGCTGGCGCATTCCCTTCGAATACTGTCCGATAGGTCGATCTGCCGCGTCGAGCATGTTGACCCGGTCCAACGCGCCGTCCACGGCCTCCGGCGACGCGTCCGTACCGCTGAGGTCCGCGGCATAACGCACGAGCTGCCGGGCGCTCAAGTAGCCGTAGACCGCATCGTCCTCGGGGACGAAGCCGATACGAGAGTAGACCGACGGGTCATCCAGCGGATCCTGGCCGAAGACCCTGATCTGCCCTTCGGAGGTCCGCATCAGCCCCGTCACCATCCGAAGGAGCGTGGTCTTTCCGGCCCCGTTGGGACCGAGAAGGCCTGTGATGCCCGGCCCGAAGGAGCACGAGAGGTCCGAAACCGCAACCTTGGTCCCGAACCACTTCGAGACCCCGGCCACCGTGACCGTAGGAGTGTCGACGAAGGCCGGGTCCCGGACCGGATGGACACCGGCGGCCGGTGCGCCGGTCCCGGTGCGAGCCGTGGAGGTACTCAAAACTCCCTCCGGTACCGTCGATGGGCCAGGATCCCGACGGCCAGGACCAGGCCGACGATCACGGCCGCAGCGACCCACGGCGGTAGCCCGACGCGATCCAAGGCCCAGCCCTCGGGCTCCTGGTCGAACAGCCAGTCGCGGACCGAGTAGGGATGGCCCATCACCGACAGCGGGGCCAGCAGCTTGAAGACCAGCAGTTCGGTAGCCCGCGGCATCGTCTCGGCCAGCATCAAGGAGAGCATCATCACCATCGCGTACACACCCGAGGCGATCACCAACCGCTTCGCGAAGAGCGCCACCAGGAACGCCGGGGCGCCGAAGCCGAAGACGAACGCGGCGAGGGTGCCCAGCGTCGCCGGGAGGTTCTTCCCGTTCTCGATCAACCCCGCCACCATGCCATCGAAGTACAGGCCTGAGATCCCCACGTAGAGGATGGCCTGGGGAATGAGCATGAACAGGGCCGTCAGCCCCGCGAGGGTGGCTGCGCGGGCGAGGAGGTAATCCGCCGCCCGTACCGGTCGCGAGGCGTAGATGGCCAGGACGCCATGCTCCCGGTCCGGGATCAACAGCGTCGGCGCGGCGAGCGCGACGAAGATGAGCGTCAGTAATCCGATGTACTCGAAGAACTCGGCAGGATCTCCCCACGGCCCCGTGTCCTCGAGCCCGAATCCGCTCACGACGTATGTAAGCCCCACGATCCACACGGCCGGCACGATCGCTGCCGTGATGAGCCCCCAGGGGATGACCTTCGAGAGGTGCTTGCGCCTGAGCCCCAGGGCTCGGCGGGTGCCATCGATCATCATGGCGCGGAAGGCTCCACCCCGGCCGAGCCGGTCGCCATCGTGCGGGCGGTAGCCCAGGTCGTATACGGCTCCCTGGCCGGCGTCGACTTCTGCGTTCGAGGTGGTTGCCGCCGTGGTACTCATCGAGCGGCCTCGTTGTGGAGATAGGCGTCCTCGAGGGTCTTCACTCCGGGTCGGAGGAGCCGCAACCCCACACCCCTTTCGGCCAGAACCCTCGTGATCATGGCATAGGGGTCGGACTCGACGGTCGTCACCTCGAGCCTGTGTCCGCGAACCCGGACCTCGGCCCCCCGATCCCGGAGTGCTCGGGCCACGCCATCCTCGTCCCGGAGCACCTCCAGTTCCACCGTCTCCTCGGCGACGAGGTCGTCCAGGGCGCTGTTGCGGACAGCTCGACCGGACTCGAGCATGAGGATCCAGTCGCACGTGCTCTCGATGTCGCTCAACACGTGACTCGACACCAAGGTGTGAATCCCAAAGCCTTCCAATCGCCCGATGAGCCGGAGCATCTGGTCCCGGCCTTCCGGGTCGAGGCCCGCCAGCGGTTCGTCCAGTAGCACCACGTCCGGATCGTGGACGATGGCCTGGGCCAATAGGGCGCGCTGCATCATTCCGGTGGAGAAGTCCCCGAGGTGCCGGAATCGCTCCTCGTGTAGACCGACCAGCGTGAGAACGTCCGAGGCGCGTTGTCGGGCAGCCTTGTGGGGAATGCCGGCCAGCTCCGCGGCGTAGATCATGAAGTCCGCCGCTGTCTGGTCCGGGGGCAGACCGCCGCGCTCGGGCATATATCCGACGCGCGAGCGCAGCGCGATGGTGTCGTCGACCGCCGACAGCCCGAGGACCTTCGCCGATCCCCGGGACGGCCTCAGGATGCCGAGGAGCACCTTGATGAGCGTGCTCTTGCCGGCTCCGTTCGCGCCCACCAGACCGATGCGACCCTGAGGGACCACCCCGCTGACTCCATCGAGAGCGACGAGGCTGCCGTAGGTCTGGCTCAGGCCGTCCAACTCGATGAGGGGAGTCGACATGAAAGGTCCCGTCGGGGATCGATGGCCACCGACCCCCCGACGAAACCGTGCAGCTCCGGGTTTCGCCTGGGCGTATGGTGAGTCCTGGCTGCCCCTGCATTACGCGCGTCGCGGGTCGAGGGCAAGTGCGAGACGGCAACGCCGGGTTCGGTCCTCGTCGCGGTGTCCGCTGGTACTGGACCGGCGGGGCAAGACTGCCCGCGGGACTGCTTGCTCATCCGAACGCGCTCCCAGTTGCGTAGGGCGAGAAGAGCATTGAAGAAGCAGAGCGACGAAATGAAAGGAGTACAGAGGATGCCAGTCCCAACGGAGCTGAGACCCTTCTTCGACGGGCTCGTAGAGAAGAGCAGGAAGTCGGAGATCAACTGGGAAGCCGGCGGCGCTGCCGGCACCTATCGGGTGCGCTTTCCCGACTTCTCCATCGTCATCTCCCAGGACGAACGGAAACCGGCGGTGATGGTGCACCTCCTCAATGACCGGGGCGATCCGGCGACCGTGATCACCGTCGCCCAGGGCGACGAGGAGTGGATCGGAGCGGTCAGCCTCATCAACACCGCGAATCTCAAGGTTCGGAGGGTGGGTGAGACGTTGCGAAGCGCCATGGAGGAGCTCAGCAAGGAGGGGCCCATAGGGCTGGGGCCGGAGGGGGAGTAGGCCTACGCGGGGTCGTCGGGGTCGAGAACGACGACCCGACTCGGCTGATGGCCTCGAAGTGCTGATCGAGCGTCGACACGAGCGAGGTGGAGCGCAACGACCGGACCTACTCCATGGTCTACCTCAACGACCAGGGGTCTCCCGATCGCAGTGAGGACGACTGCGGGCCGTGTAGGGGTTAACCCTGCGGCACGCAGGCGCACCCGCTTCCACAGCCAGGAAAGCCCTCATCGCCTCCCTCGGAGGAGAGAGGCACCGGAGCGCTGATCAGCTTGGCGACCGGTGCGTTATCGGGGGTGTCGTCGGTGGGCACACCGGCGCGCTCGACGAGCTGTCCCCATGTCGTGAGGCGCTCGTCCATCCCGTGGCGGACCTCTACCGTCCGGCCATTCTCAGGGCAGTGGTACTCGTAGAAGGGCATACAGACACGGTATGCAGGCCTGTCGGAGGGGGGAAGGGTGATGCAACCACCTCGCACACGTCGATTGACGTATGTCGGCGGGTAGGAGTGGCGCGTAGGGTGCGGCCGAAGGGTTCTCCTACAGCATCGCCCCCCTGCTGGAGGGTCGTGACCTCGACGCGATGACACCGAGCGGCTGACGAGCCGGCGTCCTTCGACGAGCCAGAAGAGCTCACGGTAGATGCCGTCCCGGTGCGGGCCGCAGCGGAAGCGTTGGGGATGGGGCGCTGCACGTCATAGTTTCGCCTCATGACGATCCATTGGGCCATCGACCTCGGGACCTCGAACACCGTGGTGTGTGAGGACCGCTCCGGGCGCCCCCATGTGGTCAACCTGCCCGAGTTGGTCAAACTGGAGCCGGTGACCCAGACGCCGGTGGTACCCTCGTGCGTGTGCGTGATGTCCGCCGACGGTAAAGACGTCCTCATCGGCCAGAAGGCGGTCGAGTACAACTGGGATGGGCGGGCTCCGGGATTCGTGGCCGGGTTCAAGCGTTATCTCGGCCGGGAGGCGGGGCGTACGCTGGCCCGCGTCGGGCCTCGGGCTGTCACCGCCGAGCGCGCTGCCGAGCTCTTCCTTCGAGAGCTCATCGGAGAGCTGGAGCAGCAGTCCGGCAAGGAGGTCCGCGACGTGACCATCGCCGCGCCGGCGGGGGTCTACGAACCCTACCGGGCCGCCCTTCAGGACATCGTGACGCGCATCGATCACCCGACCTGGTGGGGTCGACTTTGGGCGCGGATCACGGGTGGACGGCGCGACATCGTGTTCCGTACCATCGACGAGCCTGTGGCCGCGGCCCTCGGATACGGCGTGGATCTGGCCCGCGAGGCGACGCTGGTGGCGTTCGACTTCGGTGGCGGCACGATGGAAGCGGCGGCCCTGCGATCCCGGGGAGGCGAGTCCGTCTCCACCGGTCGCGCGGAGGTCCTCGCGAAGCAGACCCTTCAGCTCGGCGGCACCGACGTCGACCGATGGATCCTGGAGTCCCTCGTGCCCACCGCTCTGCACGACTGGCCGGAGTGGAGCGTCGCGCTGGGGTGGGAAGCGGAGCGCGTGAAGCTTCTTGCCAGCGCCGGACGGGAGGGCGCCTTCACGTTCCGCAACGAGAGCTTCGGCACGCTGGACTACCCGTCGTTGGTGGATATCCTGCGGTCCCGGGGGCTGTACGAACGTATTCGCGAGCTGCTGAACGCTCTCGTCCAGGAGTTGGAGGACCGCCACGACCTGGGCGTGTGGGCCATCGACGACGTGATCCTCGAGGGCGGATCGACCCTCCTTCCCGAGGTACGCAACGTGGTGGGAGAGGTGTTGGGTCGCGACAAGGTCCGCGAGTGGATGCCGTTCGAGGCGGTGGCTCGCGGAGCCTGCGTCTTCGCCGGGGGAGCCCAGGTCGACGATTTCATCTATCACGACTACGCGTTGCGCGTGCTCCCCGAAGGTGACGGCGACGCGGAGTACGAACTCCTGATTCCGGGTGGTACGTCGTACCCAACGAGCGAGGACTTCGTGACCCGCTACTACTCGGCGGGCTTCGACGGCCAGCACGAAATAAACCTCTTCGTCTGCGAGGTCGGTCGGGTCGCGGGCCAGCGCGTCCGGTGGGAGGAGCGGGCGAGCGGCGCGCGCTACTTCGTCCCCCGAACCGATGGAGAACGGGCCTTCTGTATCTGCCTCAACGAGGCCGATCCGGGTCTGCCGCTGAGCCCCCCTGGATCGGGGACCGCGCCGCGGCTCCGGGTCACATACTCCATCGACGAGAACCGTTGGCTCTGCGTGACCGTGCACGACCTGCGGCGGAAGACGGACCTGTTCGAGCAGCGTCCGGTGGTGCGGCTGCGTTGAGTCTCCTGCGACGGCTCTTCGGCGTGTCGAGCGGCGAGCGAGCGTGGAGGCGGGCGGCCGAACTCGTGGGTGGGCGATACGAAACAGGCCGTCGCCTAAAGCCGGATGTCGTACAGCTCCAAGTGGGACACTCCATCGTGACGCTGGACGTCGAGTCGGGCGGCGACGACGCGCTCACGTACACGCGGATGCGGGCCCCCTACGTGAATCCCGACGGCTTCCGATTCGAGATCTATCGTCGGACGATGTTCAGTCGCCTGGGTGTGGCCCTCGGAATGCAGGACATCACAATTGGCGACCCGGGCTTCGACGACGACTTCGTCATCAAGAGCACCTCGGAGGATCGTGTCAGGGAGCTCCTCGCACACGAGCGCATCCGAGGGCTCATGCGCATCCAACCCCAACTTCACATGGGCGTGAGCGAGGGGGGCACGACGTTCAAGAAGTTCCCCGACCGTGTGGATGAGCTGCACTTCCGCGCGCCGGTGGTCATCAAGGACACGGAGCGCCTCGTCCACCTCTTCGAGCTCTTCCAGGAGGTCCTTCCGAGACTGACGGCGGATGGGCGCCTTGGAGACGACGAGGTCGCGCGCCACATTCGAAGGCTCCGTGGTCCGGGGGGGAGCATCGTGGACGGCGGACTGGTGAGGTGGAGTGGCAACGAGGCGCTGTACGAGGCAGCCGAGGCACTGGGTGAGCTCGGTGACCCTCGGGCGGTGGGCGCCTTGGTCTCGGCGATGAACCGTGGTGACCTCGCTCTCACCGCCCGTGCGGTGGTGGCGCTTGGTCGGATCGGGAACAAGGTGCGCTCCCTGGTGCCTCTTCTCGGGGACGACGCATCCTTCCAGGGCAGACCTCTGCGGGTCGTGGTCTCCGAGGCGTTGGAAGGAATGGGCGAGGGTACCCTGGCGAGGGCCTTCGGGGCGGCCCTCGAGGGTCGGCCCGACGCGCTGCGCGAAAGCATCGGATCGTACCGGCCCCAGGTCCTCCAGGGCCTGCTCATGGCGCTCACGGGCTCGTCGGGACATCACGCTGCCAGGGCGCTGGTGCGCCTCGACGCCGTCGAGGTCCTTCCCGAGATGCGGGCGATCCTTCGTACCGGCAGAACGAGGCGCACGCGGGCCGAAGCCCTCGCCGCGGCCGTTCAAGAGCTCGAGACCCGGTCAGCCCTGCCCCGGCCGGCCGATGCCCCAATCTCCGCCGGGGACACACTCCCCCGGCCGACGGGGTCTCCGGACGTGACCCTAGAGGGCCTGCCGCGTGCGTCGGGTGGGCCGGCGGAAGACACGTGAGGGAGGCGGGGCTGGGCGTGAGATACGCCAGAAGGACGTTCGGGGGGTGGGCAGAGCGGCGTGCCATGCGACAGGCCGCCGAAGAGCTAGGCGCCGAGATCGTCGTAGCTCGGACCGATGCGCCACCCGTCTCCCAGCCGCTGGTCGTCCAGCTCCCCTTCCGATACACGGTCCTCACCCTCGATATGGTGCATTCCGACGAGGGAGGTGTCCGCCCTCGACACCGGCTTCGGGCGCCTTTCCACAACGCCGCCGGTCTGAAGCTACGCCTGAGGGGCGCGAGGCTGAGGGACCGAATCGCGCTGTGGCTCGGGGTTCGCGCCAGCCTCGTCGGAAGCCGGTCCTTCGACCGACGGTTCGCCATCCGGTCGTCGGCTCCCATGCAGGTGCGCCGGGTGTTCGACGAAGGACGCGTGCGCTCCATCATCTTCGCACAGCCGGACATGACTCTCGAGACCAATGACGGCAGCTATCGGCTCGAGCCCTTCCCCACCGGGGTCGCACTACTGGAGTGCACCATCCCCGCCGCCGACCATCCTCGGCCGCTGGTCCGGCTCTTCGAGCTGTTCCAGCTGCTCCTTCCGAGGTTGGAGCTCCCCGAGCGACCCGAAGAGGACGAGGTCCAGCGGCACATACGCACCCTCCGCGGTCCAGGAGGCTTCGTCCGTGAAGACGGGCTCGTTCTGTGGCGTGGAGAGGAGGCGTTGCGGGACGCTGCCGGCGCTTTGGCGGCGCTGGGTGATGGGCGGGCGGTGGGGGCCCTGGTGACCGCGCTCCAACGAGGTGATCCAACGGTTCGTGCCCGGGCCTGCGAGGCGCTCGGGGAGATCGGGGATCCCCGTGCGGTCCCCCCTCTGATCCGCGTGTTGGGCAAGGACGGCTCCCACGATGGCAGGCCACTCCGCACCTGGGCCCGTGATGCCCTTGCCGCTCTCGGGGAGGCTGCCCTGGCCGATGCCGTCCTCGACGCACTCAAGGGACATCCGGAGCGGCTGGACGAGGCCATGGGCGGACGTCGACCGGAGGTGGTGCGGGCCTTCGCCGACAGCCTGGAGAGCGCGTCGGGCCATCACGCCGCGGCCGCTCTCTCCGAGTTGGACGCCGTGGAGGTGCTTCCCGAGATGCGAGAGGCGCTCCGGGTGGTGGGCGAGGAAACCCCCAGGGGTGTGGCCTTGTTGGCAGCCATCCGCGACCTGGAGGCGCGGGCGGCCCTGCCACGGCCTGCGGCTTCTCCGGAGGCGACGCGCGAGACGCTTCCGCGTCCTGCGGGGGAGCCTCGGCCGGAAACGGGAGGGCTCCCCAGGCCGGCGGAGGGGCGGGGAGACGGGGGATGAACGAGGTCAGGAATCTGCGTTTCCGTTGGATCCACACACCTCTATCCGATCTTTATCTGGGCCTCACCGAGCGGCGGGACACGGCGGCTGGTATGGTGGTGAATCGTTTTCTGAAACGGCGAAGGTGACGAAGCTCTTCTCCTTCTGATCCCCGGCGCGTGATGGTCACAGAACCCTCCCACCCCGACGGCTTGATCCGCACCCTCGGTCCATGGGCTGCGGGCGCTTTCGTCGTCACGAACATGATCGGCTCGGGGATCTTCACGGTGCCGGCCTTCGTGCGAGTGGCGACGGGGAGTGCGATGGCGTCGTTGGGCGTCTGGTTGGTGGCCGGCCTCCTCGGCCTGTGCGGCGCGCTGTGCTACTCGGAACTCGCCACGCGCATGCCCCGGGCCGGTGGGGAGTACCGATTCCTCACCGAGGGATTCGGGCAGCTTTGGGGCTTCCTGAGCGGGTGGACGTCGTTCGTGGTGGGCTTCTCGGCAGCGGTGGCGGCTTCGTCCCTGGGGGTGATGGCGTATGTCGCGCCGCTCGTCGACGGATGGGACGCCGATGCGGTGCTCGTCGGAGGGGTCACGCAGGGCGCGGCCGGAGCGGCCGGGCTCGTCCTCGCGCTCACCCTCGTGCACTGCATCGGGGTTCGGTGGAGCGGGGGCTTTCAGACGACGCTGGCGACGATGGTGCTCGGAGCCATCGGGCTCTTCCTGCTCACCGGCTTCGCGAGCGGGCAGGGCGAATGGTCGGGCGTCACCGCCGCTGCAGAGCCGGAGAGCAGCTGGTGGGTGGCGCTCCTCCAGGTCACCTATGCGTATGCCGGCTGGAATGCGGCTGCCTACGTCGCCGGAGAAGTGAGGCGCCCCAGCAGGAATCTACCGTTGGCCATCCTCGGGGGGACGCTCTTCGTGATTGCAGCGTACCTCCTTCTCAACGCCCTCTTCTTCTACGCCGTCCCCGAAGCGCAGTGGGAAGCGGAGATCGCCATCGGGGCCCTGTCTGCCGAGCGGCTTTTCGGTCCCGGGGGCGCTCTGGCCGTGAGCGGCATGATCGCATTGGCCATGTTCGGCTCGGTCAGCGCCATGACGGCCGTGGGGCCGCGCATCTACTACGCCATGGCCCGCGACGGTGTGGCCCCGAAGGTCCTTGCGCGGAAATCCGAACAGGGTGTGGCGCCCGTCGCTGCCATCGCGGCCCAGGGTGTGCTCGCCGCGGCGCTTGCCCTTACGGGCGCGTTCTCGGCGCTTCTGGTCTACATCGGTTCGTCGCTGCTGCTCTTCAACGCCCTCACCATCGCCACGCTCTTCGTCGTTCGACGGCGTGAGGCCGCGAGAGAGGGTGCGGCCGTGAGCGAGGGTGAGGTTGCGAGCGAGGGTGAGGGCGCGCGGAACGGCGAGGTCTTCCGGACGCCACTGCATCCCCTTCCGGCCCTCGTCTTCATCGGCGTCACGCTGGCGGCGTGGGTCAACGGTCTCATGGGAGCTCCGGTGCCCACGGGTGCGGCATTGGGCACGTTGGCGTTGGGAGCGGGGATCTACGCCGTCGGACGGAGAGCGGGCTGGTTCGCACCCTCCGCCACCCACCGCACGATATGATCGGCCAGCGCTGCCCTGTCTCAGCGACCTCGGAACCACCCACACGGTACACATTCGCCATCCATGGTGCTCATTCGCCCCCACGTGTCCCCGAAATCTTAGACGCCGATGCCTGAAGCCTGGCTCGAAGGCCCCATTCCCGAGGTGCCCGGGGAGTTGATGCCCGTCGCACACTCTCTCACCGATGCCCTCCGGGAGTTCGAGGCCGCCGCCTCAGACCTCGACCCGGGTCAACTCTGGGCCACTCCCCACGGGGCGGCTTCCGTAGGCTTTCATCTTCAGCACGTCTGCGGAGCTGCCGACCGGCTCCTCACCTACGCACGTGGCGAGGGCCTGACCGCCGAGCAGTTTCAGGCGCTACGGGGAGAGGGGCAGTCGGGTGATCCCCCGGTAGTGGCCGAGGTCCTCATCGGGCAGGTCCGTGACACTGTCGCGGCGATCATCGATGTCCTCCGAGCAACGGATCCGTCCACCCTGGACGCCCCCCGGTCCGTGGGCAGGGCCGCGCTCCCGAGCACGGTGCGAGGACTCCTCTTTCACATCGCTGAGCACACCCGGCGGCATGCCGGCCAGGTGATTGTCACGGCCAAGGTCGTGCGGGCCACTTCTACCTCCGGTTCTGGACACTCCCCGACCCGGGGGTGACAGGCTCCGGGGCAAGGCAGACATTTGTGCAATGCCCGACAATCGAGACATCACGCGACTGCTGTCGGCGTGGGGAAGCGGTGACCAGGCAGCGTTGGATCGCCTTGTGGCCCTCGTCTACGACGAGTTGAGCCGGCTGGCCAGTCGGGCTCTCCGCGGCCAGGGTGTCGGGCACACGCTCACTACGCACGCCCTGGTGCATGAGTCGTATCTCAACCTGGTCGTGCGATCGGTGGGAGAGTCGAAGAGCCGCGCCCACTTCTTCGCACTCGCCTCCAAGGTCATGCGTCGTGTGCTCATTGATCACGCGCGGCATCGGCGTGCCCAGAAGAGAGGCGGCGATCAGGTGCACGTGACCCTGGGAAGCGCCGCGGCCGCTGCCACACCGGATTTGGAGCAACTCCTCGATCTGGAAGCCGCCCTGACAGCCCTGGCGAAGAAGGACGAGCGCCTGGCCGAGGTCGTGGAGTGCCGATTCTTCGGGGGGATGACCGTCGACGAGACCGCCGAAGCCCTCGACGTCTCCCGACGCACCGTCGAACGCGAGTGGACGCGCGCCAAGGCCTACCTTTATCGTGCGCTGACGGAAGGATCCTCGAGCACACTTCTGTAGGCGGAACCACCCACGCATGTCCACCGAGGCCTGGAAGCGCGTCGACGCCATCTTCGATGAAGCGCTCACACGCTCACCCGATGAGCGGGCGGCGTTCCTGGACGAGGCGTGCGGCGACGACGAGGAGTTACGCCGACGAGTGGAGGGCCTTCTCGAGGCGGCCGAGGTCGGCGACTCCTTCCTCGACCACATCGCACCAGGCGTGCGCTTGGACGTGGAAGCTCGGCCCGACGTTGCGGGCACGAGCGAGGGGCAAGAGATCGGTCCCTACCGGCTGGTGGAGTTGGTCGGAGAAGGGGGCATGGGGGCGGTCTATCTCGCGGAGCGGGTCGACGGCCAGTTCGACCAGCAGGTGGCCATCAAGCTCGTACACCCTTCTCACGTGCGCGGAAAGGCCCTGGTCCGACGGTTCCTTCGGGAACGCCAGATTCTGGCGCGGCTCCAGCACCCGCATATCGCGCGACTCTACGACGGTGGGGTCACCGCGGACGGCCGTCCGTGGCTCGCCATGGAGTATGTGGACGGAGTCCCGGTCACGACGTACTGCGACCAGGCATCCCTGGATGTCCGAGCGCGTCTCGCCCTCTTCGCCGACGTCGGACGCGCGGTCCGGTACGCCCACGGGCAGCTCGTCATCCATCGAGACCTCAAGCCGTCGAATATCCTCGTCGACGGCGGTGGTCAGGTGAAACTCCTGGACTTCGGAATCGCGAAGCTCCTCGAGCCGGACGCCGAGGTCACCGCCACGCGAACCGGTGGACGGCTCCTGACCCCCGCCTACGCAGCGCCGGAGCAGATTCGCGGAGAGGGTGTGACGACGGCGACCGATGTCTACCAGCTCGGTGTTCTTCTCTATGAGTTGCTGTCCGGCGAACGGCCCCATCAGACAGCGGATCGCACCCCGTTCGAGATCGAACGCTCCATCTGTGAGGACGAACCGCCCAAGCCATCGCGCCAGGCCTCTGACTCGGCTGCCGACACCCGCGCTACGGATCGAGCTTCACTCGAGCGTGCTCTCTCGGGGGACCTCGACACGATCATCCTCAAGGCGATGGACAAGAAGCCGTCGCGACGGTACGCAGGTGCCGGAGAATTCGTCGATGATGTGGAGCGTTACCTCGCGGGTCTGCCCGTGTCCGCGCGGCCGGCGACGGTCCGGTATCGGGTAGCCAAGTTCGTCGCTCGCCACCGCGTCGGGGTCGCGGCTGGCTTGCTGTTCGTCATGCTGCTCACGGGCTACGCGGTCACGGTCACGGCTCAGGCCCGGCAGATTGCCGTCGAACGTGACCGAGCCCGTATCGAGGCAGCTCGGGCAGAGCAGGTCACGACGGTCTTTGCCGAGCTCTTCGAGAACGCCGACCCCTTCCGGGACAGCGGGGGTGATGGAGAGGAGATGACGGTCCGCGCTGCTCTCGCCCAAGGGGCGGTGCGGGTCCGGGAGGAATTGGTCGATCAGCCGGAAGTTCAGGCCCGACTTCTCGGCGTCATTGGGACGGTCTACCTCAACTTGGGTTCGTATGACGAGGCCGAGCCACTGCTACGGGAGGCTCTGGCTGCCTACGAGGCGATGGGAGCCCCGTTGGACGCGGCTCGGGGCGAGATCACGTCCGACCTCGCCCACCTCCTGCAGGAAACGGGAGAGGTGGAAGAGTCGGAGGCGCTGTTTCGCCGGGCGCTTCAGATCCAGAGGGAAGTTCTGCCCCCCAGTGACCCGGCACTCGCCATCACGCTCACGCGCTTCGGGGGCTTGCTCTGGTTCAACGTCGGCGATTTCGCAGGGGCCGACTCGGTGTTCAGGGAGGCCCTCGCGATTCGTCGTGCCGCTCTCGAGCCGGACGATCCGGTCCTTACGACGAGCTTGAACAGCATGGCCAACCTCCTGCACAGCCAGGGGGACTACGCCGGTGCAGAGCCTTTGTATCGGGAAGCCATCGAGGGCTATCGGCGCCAGTTGGGTGAACACCCCAACCTCGCCATCGTGCAGAGCAACTTCGCCGCGCTCTTGAGGGACAAGGGCGACTACGAAGAGGCGGAGGCCGTCCAGCGTGAGGCCCTCGCCTTGCATCGGCGAACGCAGGGAGATCGCAACATCGACGTCGCCCTGGGCCTTGGGAGCCTGGGCAGCATCCTTCTCGAGCAGGGGCGGTGGGCCGAGACCGATTCCGCCCTAGCGGCCGGGCTCGAACAACAGGTCGAGATCTTCGGTGCCGACCATCCCTACTCGCTGCGGACTCGCATGTATGTCGTCCGCCTACGGACGGCCCAGGGGCAGTACGACGAGGCCAGGGCTTCACTTCTGGGGCTTCGAGAGGGGTACGCGTCGGCGTTTCCCGACGGCCACTTCGCCCATGCGGAGCCGGTGCTCGCCCTCGGACGGCTGGAGCTTCTTGCCGGGAGTCCAAATGCGGCCCTTTCTCTGATCCGGGAGGGGCTCAGGATCCGAGAAGAGGCATACGGGGAGGAGCATTGGCAGGTAGCCGAGGCCCGCAGCCTGCTGGGTGAAGCGCTCACGGGCGTCGGTGAGTTGGACGAGGCGGAGCAGCTTCTCAGGCAGGCCCTTCAGACGCTCGAATCAGATCGCACGGATGACGATCCGTATGTGCGGGAAACGCTGCGTCGGCTGGTCGAGCTGCACGAGGCTCAGAATGCTCCCGAAGCGGCCGGGCCATACCGGGATCGCCTGGAAGCCGCCGGATGATGGGTGCGGGCTGGGGGCAATATATTTCCACCACCGGCGCCCGTCTGACGCCGGCTCACCGTCGAATCGCTGTTCAGCGCCGCGACGACGATCACCACTGGATGGTGATCCCGACGCCCACCTCGTCGCCCACCAACTGCGGACCCGCGCCGACGGAGATGTCGGGCGACGTCTTGAGTTCTGTCAGGGTGACCGCGACGAGTTGGACCACCATGGAGACGAGGTAGAAGTTCTCGCTCTCGAAGGCCGAGGTGCCGACGATTCCGACGCCCACCGAGAACAGGCTGGCGCCGAGGGTGGCGGGCAGGTGCCCACGGCCTTGGTTTCCGGCATGCGCCCCCAGAGGTACGCCGAGGGCCTGTCCGCCCATGGCGCCGATGACGATTCCCCAGCAGAGCTCGTAGCAATCACCGGCGGACCCCAACAGCGCTCCGCCGAAGAAGCCGAGGGTGCCACCCACGGCTCCGCCGGCGATGGTACCGAATGGGTCCGACGGGGAGGCGCCGTTCTGGGCCGACGCGGTGGTTGGAGCGAAGAGCAGTGTCAGGGCCGCGGCAAGGCAGATCGCGAGGCGCCTGCGTGTGTGGTCGGCGTTGGCGGTGGTCCTCATGGCTGTGTTCATCCTGTGCGGGTGTGTTCATGGTCACGCACGGAGGATGTGCCAGCGCCGTCCTCGCCTCGATGGGGAGTCTGACGTAGTTGGTTTGTAACAGAAGCAGCGGGCCACCGGGGTCTTGCCAGGGAGTGTTTCCCGTTACCTTCACGAGTGAGTTTCGCCTCGAGCCCTCGGTTCCGGGGGCCGGCGCTCACTATCTTGATTCTGCGCCCGCCTGAACGAGCCGCCACGCATGGACGGCCGGCTTTCGGAGCGCCACCCATCTGGACATCACATTGGCATTCGCCACACTGAAGCTGCATCCGACCCTGCTCAAAGGGGTCGACTCCCTGGGCTTTACCCGCCCGACACCGATCCAAAGCCAAGCCATCCCGCCTGCCCTGGAAGGGCGCGACCTCCTCGCCTGTGCGGCGACGGGAAGCGGTAAGACGGCGGCGTTTCTTCTCCCCATTCTCCACCGCTTGGTGGAGAAGCCCCGGGGCACGACCCGTGCTCTCGTTCTGGCCCCGACGCGCGAGCTCGCCCGTCAGATCGTCGATGACTTCACGGATCTCGCCCGCTACACCGGCCTGACTGCGGCCGCCGTCCACGGCGGCGTGAAGATCGGGCCGCAGGAAAAGGCCTTTCGGCGGGGCGCCGACGTAATCGTCGCGACCCCGGGTCGCCTCCTCGACCACTTCCAGCACGACTACGCTCGCCTCACGGGGCTCGAGGTGCTCGTACTCGACGAAGCCGACCGGATGTTGGACATGGGATTCCTCCCTGATATCCGTCGCATTCTGAGGCATGTCCCGAAGCCCGAGCAGACGCTCTTCTTCAGCGCCACCATGCCCCGGGCCATCGAGAAGCTCACGCGGGAGATCCTCGACCGTCCGGCTGAGATCGCCCTCCAGCGGAAGGCGGCGCCGGCGGCCGGGGTGAAGCAGCTTGCCTATCCGGTACCGGCCAACTTGAAAGGCGCCCTCCTCATCGAGCTCTTCAAGAGCGGGCGCATGGACGAGGCTCTGGTGTTCACGCGGACAAAGCACCGCGCGAACCGTCTGGCCAAGCTCCTTAATCGCAATGGCATCCACGCCGAGCGTATCCACGGCAACCGTTCGCAGGCGCAGCGCACGAAAGCGCTGGCCGGCTTCAAGCGCGGCGACTTCCGTGTGCTCGTCGCCACCGACATCGCCGCTCGCGGCATCGACGTGGAGGCTCTCGGGCACGTAGTGAACTTCGACGTGCCGAATGTGGCCGAGGACTACATTCACCGGGTGGGACGGACCGCCCGCGCCGAGTTGACGGGCGAAGCCTTCACGCTGGTGTCCCCACAGGAGAACCAGGACTTCAGCCAGATCGAGCGCGCCGTCGGCGCGTCCATCGAGCGGGTGAAGCACGAAGGGTTCGCCTATGAAGCGACGGCGGAGGAGCCGCTGGAGGTGCCCCGGGGAGAGCGTATCCGGGCCATCCAGAAGAAGCGGGCCGAGGACCGGAAGCGGGCGGCCGCCAAGAAGGAGAAGAAGGCCGCGTCGAACGGTGAGGCGGCCAGCGGCTCGTCACGGCCCCGTCGGAGACGCTACGGAAAGCGCCGCGGCTGAGCCGACGCCCGGTCGGGAGATGCGCCGGCCTCACCGGCGCTGGTTCCTAGACCGTATTCACCAACTGGTGTAGGGCCCGGAAAAGCCGCCCGGCCTCTATCGCATGTTCGATGGGGTTGGGCGGCACGTGGTCCTTGCTGTGGTTGATCATGTGCGTGACCGTGATGCCTCGTTGGACACTCTCGGGCAGGTGCTCCATCAATCGGACACCTTCCGTGAAAGGCACGAGTCGGTCGCCCCGGCCATGGATCACCTGGGTCGGGACGGAGACGCTTTCGAGGCTATGGCCTGGATCGAGGAGCGGCTCGAGCTCACGACATGTGTCCGAGAGCTTCTTCGCGAGGTCGCGACACGCTCCGGGGTCGGGGCGTTCCCTCGTGCTCTCCGTGGCAAGGAGGTCGAAGAGCGGTCGACGGTTCGCCGCGACGGTCTCTCTGAGATCCGAGATCATCGGGTCGTGGTAGGGCTCCCACGCTGACACCCGACGACCGCTTGCCTCTGCCGCCAATCGACCTACGGCCTGACCCACGTCGGTCGCGTCTTCGTAGCCAGGCACCGAGGTGAGGTAGTTGCTGGCGACGATCCAGCGTCCGTAGGGGTCGGGGTCGAGTTGGTGTCGCTGATCATCCCATTCGTGCTCTCCCGTGAGCATGCAGGCTACGGTCCGCTCCAGGCAGCAATAGCCCCCGAAGAGGACCGCACCGCGTACATGCTCGGCGACCTCGTCATCGGATGCGGCGAGGACCGCGCTGGCGGCACCGAAGGAGAAGCCGATCAAGCCGAACTGGCTCGGCACGACATCCGTCCGTGTATTGAGGTACTCCACCGAGGCGCGGACGGTGGGAAGGGTGACCCTCGGGCTCACCGAGAGTCGACGCCACTCGGGCAATTCGGGTACGAGAACCACGGCTCCCGTGGACGCCAACGCTTCGCTGAAGCGCACGAGTTGCGGGTGGAAGCGCCCCTTCCGCGAGACACCGCCGATTGCGATCCAGGAGGGCAGGGGTCCCGTCGCCTCGACGGGGCGGACCAGTGTCGCGGGCGTCTCTACGCCTTCGCGTAGCACAGAGACCTGTGTGCTCTCGATTCCCGAGGATCCGCGCTTCCAACTCGCGGAATATCGGACGGTTCGCGCCAACGATCGTCGCTTCATGAGCCTCCAGGCTCAACGAGATGCCGTACCACCCGGTTGGCGGCACGGACGAAGCGACTCACGCGTCAGTCGAGCACGAGAGAAACGGGGATCGATGACAGCCCCATGGCGTCGCAGTCACTGAAGACTGGGCGGTCCGATAGTTGAAAGTCAAACCACGGGGCAGGACTTCGGTCCGCGCGTGGCATGGTGAAGGTCGGGCCTTCAGGGACTCGCTGTCCCGAGGTCCGCCGTTCAGTCGTCGAGTTCGATCTCCACATTCGCCAGGATGGACCGTCCGGTGATCCGAACGATGGGCGCCGACGGACCGCCTCGGGCACGGGACCGCCCCCGGACGGAGAACGTGCCCAGGAAGGCGTGCCCATCGTCCTCCACCTGTACGTGCTCGGGCAACTCGATCTCGATATTCCCGAGGATCGCCTCGATGACGATCTCCGTTACCCCTGGCGGAAACTCCGCGCGGCGGAGGTCGACCTCCAGCGAGCCCATGACGGCACGGACGTCGAGACGTTCTGGCATCGGGCCAGGGACGTTCCGTTCCACGGAGCTGAGGACCGATTGCACCCTCTGGTGGGGACGTCGGGTGAGCTGGCCTCCGGACCAGGCCGTCGCCGGGACCGATGCCTTCTCGTCTGTCGGGACAAGCGAGCCTTCCGCCGTGGTGGCGGGCAGGTCCTGCGTGATGGCTTCCAGAGCGGTGGTGCTCTCGGCCCGATAAACCTCGGCTACCCTTCGCTCGAACTCGTCGACGGGTATTGCGTCGTTTGCGAAGGCCGCCGTCAGCAACTTCACCACCGTCTCCTGCTCTTCGGGGGAGGGCGACCGGGTAATGGCCCGGGACTCCGGATTCGAATCGGTCATGGCTGGCGAGCGCGGACTGTGGTCGAGGTGTCCTCCAAGCTAACCAACCTACCTCCCGCGCTCATGCGCATTCCACCCGCGTCTGGCCACGGGCTCGGACCCGGTCTGGCCGCGTAGGCCTGGGGGCACGACGTTGCCCTAGAGATCACCCCGTTCGAGACCATGGAAGTCCACTACGTCCATCATCCGGTTCCGACCATCGACATCGGCCCCCATGTCTTCCCTGTGGAGAAGTACGGCATCCTGAACGAATGGCTACGGTCCGATGTCGGGGTGGAGGATCACCGATGGCACGAGGCCGGCTCCGTGGAGAGAGCGGACCTCGAGCGCGTCCATCACCCCGGCTACGTCGACGACCTCATGGAGGCCCGACGTAGCCCGAGGACGCTTCCCAGCGAGCTTCCTATCCGCGACGATGTCATCGCAGCCTTCCTCGACATGGCGGGTGGGGCCATCACCACCGCCGGCCTGGCGTTCGACCACGGCCTCGGCTTTCACGTCGGCGGCGGGTTGCACCACGCCTTCGCAGACCACGCGGAGGGCTTCTGCTATGTGAACGACGTCGCCGTGGCCATCGCCCGAATGCGGGCCGAGGGCCGGTGCCGAACCGTTTTGGTGGTGGACGTCGACGTCCATCAGGGCAACGGGACGGCGGCCATCTTCAGGGAGGACCCGACGGTCTTCACCTACTCCATCCACCAGGAGAACAACTACCCGGTGAAGCAGCGCAGTGACCTGGATCGCGGGCTGCCCGACCGCATCGAGGACGAGCCGTATCTGGACCAGTTGATGGAGGATCTGGACTCCATCGATGCCCGATTCGAGCCCGACCTGGTCTGGTACCTGGCGGGGGTGGATCCCCACAAGGACGATCAGCTGGGAGGGTTGAGCCTGACCGCCGATGGGCTCGGGAGGCGCGACGAGATGGTCCTGGGGCGCTACTCCGGGCGTGCGATTCCCGTGGCGGTCAGCCTTGCCGGAGGGTACGCGCCCTTGCCGATGGAGACGGCCCGGCTGCACATGGGGACCATTCGGGCCGCGGAGGCCTTGAGGCACTGAGGAGTTCTCACCCCTTGCTCCTCAGCGAATCGGAGGGGCGTCGCCTTGCCGGGCCCACCTCTCGTCTCCAGGATGGGGCCTCCTCCCTCCTCCCAGCGGAGCAGCCCATGAGCGATGCGAATCTGACCCCCGATCACATTCTGCAGGTGGGGATGGGAT
This sequence comes from Longimicrobiales bacterium, assembly GCA_965229435.1. Taxonomy (GTDB): domain Bacteria; phylum Gemmatimonadota; class Gemmatimonadetes; order Longimicrobiales; family Gaopeijiaceae; genus UBA2589. The sequence goes on along the minus strand of CBDDJE010000001.1, from coordinate 145,342 downwards.
TCTGGGCATCCAAGACTCTCCTTTCCGCCGTCGAGTTGGGGCTTTTCACCACCCTCGGAGACGGCTCGATGACCGCGGCGGAGATCAGGGACGGACTCGGCTTGGACCAGCGCGCCGTTCCCGACTTCACCGATGCGCTCCTGGCTCTGGGACTCCTCGAGCGGGAGGGCAGCGGCAGGGATGCCCGCTACGCCAACACCCCGGAGACGGCGTTGTTCTTGAATCGCGAGAGCCCGGGACGTCGGGGGCATGCTCGAGATGGCGAACGCTCGCCTCTACGGCTTCTGGGGCAGCCTCACCGAGGCCCTCCAGACGGGCCAGCCACAGAACGAGATCAAGGAAACCGGCGAACCCATGTTCGCCAAGCTATACGCCGAGCCCGAGCGCCTGGACCAGTTCATGAACGCCATGGCAGGGATCTCGGCGGGGAACTTCGCCGCGTTTGCCGGTGGCTTCGACTTCTCGAAGTACGAGACCCTTTGCGATGTAGGGGGCGCCACCGGACAGCTGTCGTGCATGGTCGCGGCTCAGAATCCGCACATGCGCTGCACGACGTTCGACCTGCCGAAGGTGAAGCCCATCGCCGACCGGTGGATTGAACGGGCGGGTCTGAGTGACCGCGTCGAGGCCGTTGCTGGAGATTTTTTCGAGGACGAGCTACCCGAGGCCGACGTCATCACCATGGGCATGATTCTTCACGACTGGAATCTCGAGAAGAAGATGCACCTCATCGAAAAGGCCTATCGGGCGCTGCCGGAAGGGGGTGCCTTGGTGGCCATCGAGGCCCTCATCGATGACGAGCGGCGTCAGAACGCCTTCGGTCTCCTGATGTCGCTGAACATGCTCATCGAATTCGGTGACGCGTTCGACTATTCCGGAGCGGACTTCCAGCGATGGTGCCGGGAGGTGGGCTTCGCGCGCTTCGAGGTGATGCCGCTGGCGGGGCCGTCGAGCGCCGCCATCGCGTACAAGTAGCGGCCAGGGGCCTCCTGGCCAGGAGGTCACGACCTGCAACTCGGCAGCCTGGCGGCCGACGGTAGGACAAGCCGTGCGGTTCAGCCCGATCGACGCACGAACCCGACGGCGACCCATGTGCAGACTGCCGCTCCGACGGCGACCCCCACGACCCCGGTCACGCCCGGGAGCTCGCCGACGAGGGCCAAGAGCGCGAAGACGACGCACGCGATGGCGACTGCCGCTCCGACACGCCCGAGGGCGCCCGATGGGCGGCGTCCGAGAGGTGAGTCGAGCCGGGCCACTTCGGCCAGAAGCTCGGCGGTGGCCACAACGGCGCCGATGACGAGCAGTGCGCTCACGGCCGCTGCGTCGCCCCCCTGGAGCCACAGGACTCCGGCCAGGAGCTCGCCGGCGATGACCTGTGGCGTGATGGCGGCGGGGACGAAGATCGCCAGAGCCACGAGGGCAGAGTATCCGGCAACGCCGTAGCCGAGGGTAGCGTCGATGGGCGACGTCAGGACGACGAAAACTGTGAGGGCAGTGGCGGCCGCCGCGTAACCGGCGAAGCGAAGGCGAACGCCCGACCACGTGTCGGGGAGCCTCGCTGACGGCCGGGCCCGGCGGGCGAGCTCGCCCATGACGCTCATGTTCCAACCCTCACGCGCCGGGTGCCACCGAGGGACTCCAGCTTCCGCCGCAAGGCCAGGATGGCGGCTCCCGCCCCGAGGTCGGCCGTCACCGTCGCGGTGGGGACGCCCCCTCGCTCCAGTGCCTGCCGCTCGGCTTCGAGCTGGGCGAGGCGGATTCGCTTCGCGGCGTCGTCCAGCGCGTCCTCGCTCTTAGGCAGCAGGTCGGTGGTGTCGACGACGAGGGCCACGGTGGTGTGACCGACCCGCCGGTGGTGGAGCAGTTCAGGCACGAACGTCTGTGACCTCAAGCTGGTGACGCCTACCACGAGCGCGTCGGCTGGGATCGTGGCGCGTGTGCGTCGATACCTGCGAAGGGTGGGGTCCTCGGCGGCTCCGCCCACGGCCAGGAGCTCGTCGAGGACCATGAGGCGGGCCCGGCGTCCGCCGCGGGGAGGAAGCCACGCCGTGGTCCGACCCCGGGCCAGGAGGCCTACGCGGTCTTGTGCCCGGAGGTGCATGGACGCCACAGCCCACGCCGCCCGGGCTGCCCTCGCCAGGGCATCGGTGCGTTGGACGTCGCTGAACATGGCATCGAGGAGGATCACGACGGTGCCCGTTCTCTCGGGGTGGTTCACTCGAACCCACGGGATCCCCAGTCTGGCCGACGTCCCCCAGGACAGATCACGGAGTCGATCGCCCGGTCGGTAGGGGCGCATTTCGGCGAAGTCGGTCCCGTGGCCGCGGAGTCGAGCGGTGTGCATTCCGGCGATGGCCCGCGGTTCACCTGGCTTGAGCAGCCGGCTCAGCCGAAGTTCGGTGGGCAGGACGCGAACCGTAGGGCCTGGGGCCAGCTTCACTTCGGTCGTGAGGAGGCTCCCGGGTCGCCGGGCACGTACCCACAGCGCTCCCGATTCGTGGACGCCCCAGGCCCGGGCGCGGAGGGTGAAGGGGAGTCGCTCGGTCTCGGAGCCCGTGGGCAGCGACCAGCCCAGGACGGGACTCGGCTCCACCGGCTCCATCCCCCGGCCTCCGGCGAGCATCACGTCCACCTCCGCCTCTCCGTCCCACTCGAGGTCGATGGTGCCCTCGATCTCATCGCCCTCCGTTGCCCTGTCGGTCCGCAGCGTCACCTGGCCCCGGAGGTTGAGGGGTCGCCTGTCCCGGAGTCCCAACGCCAGCAACGCGATGAACGGCGCGCCGAGGGCCACCAGCTCGTGGCGCTGGGTGGTGATGGCGAGAACCACGGCACCGAGGCCCGCGACCAGGTAGGCCGGCAGACGCGGATCAGGCCTGATGCTGCCGTCGCCGCTCACCATTTCGCGGCCAGTCTCCGTACCATCGCGGACCGTGCGGCGGGTAGGCTCGTCACCCTGCTAGACCGACGGCACGGGAATCGAGTCCACGGCGCCGCGGACCACGACCTCCGGGTCCACCCGGCGAGCCCACGCGTCGTCACTGAGGACGACACGATGGGCCAGGGCGGGGACGGCCATGGCCCTGAGGTCGTCGGGCCCCACGTAGTCTCTGCCGTCCAGCAGTGCCGCGGCCCGAGCGAGCTTCACCAGCGCCAGCGTGCCCCGCGGGCTCGATCCCACGGCCAACTGGCCCTCCGACCGGGTGGCACGGACGATGGCGACGCCGTAGGCGCGGAGCCGCTCGTCGACGTGGACATACTCGAGGGCCCGCTGGAGTGCACTGAAGGTCGTCGCGTCGCAGACCGGGCTGAGGGCGACTTCGTCGACGCGACGCTCGAGGCGGGCCGAGAGGAGGGCCACCTCGTCCTCCTCGGCGGGATAGCCCATGGTGGTCCGAAGGAGGAATCGGTCGAGTTGGGCTTCCGGCAGAGGGTAGGTGCCCTCCGACTCGATGGGGTTCTGCGTGGCGATGACAAGAAAAGGGCGGGGCAACGGGTGGGTCACGCCGTCGGCGGTCACCTGGTGCTCCTGCATCGCCTCCAGGAGTGCCGCCTGGGTCTTGGCAGGCGCGCGGTTGACTTCGTCGGCCAGGAGGAGGTTGGTGAAGACAGGTCCTGGCCGGAACTCGGGCGTATGCGTCGCCAGGTCGAGGACGAGGGCTCCGGTGATGTCGGCGGGCAGGACGTCCGGCGTGAACTGGACACGAGAGAAGTCCAGCCCCGCTGCCGCTGCCAGCGACCGAGCGGTGAGCGTCTTGGCAACGCCCGGAACGTCGTCGAGGAGGACATGTCCGTCTGCGATGAGCCCGGCGAGGATCATTCGGATGACGTCCCGTTTGCCGACGACGGCCCGACACACCTCGTCGAGAATCCGTTCGGTCAGCTCCGATGCCTCGTCGAGAGGAAGGGCCGAGGCATCGGGCGCCAGCGAGGTACCGTGGCGGGTGTCACCCGGGGGGCGTCGCGGGTCGGAGGGTGTGGGGGGCACGGTCATGTTTCGCGGCGAGGGCGAGAGGAAGGGGCAGGGGGCGGGAGCGAGGGTGGTGCGGGCCGGGGAGCCGGATCGGTGGAGACACGGTGGAGCTCGTCGAGGACGTCGGTGACGACGGCGGCGACCTCCCAGGGGTTCGGTCTCACCGTTGCGAGCCAGTAGGGTCGGGGAAGGGGTTCGGCGGCCAGGATGGACCAGGCTCGATCGGACAGGCGGTGGTGGGCTGCCTCTAATTCGGCAGGGTCGCCGGCGTCCATGTCCAAGGTGGCGGCGATGAGGGGCTGCAGCATGCGCAGGACGTCGGGGGGCAGCGGTGGAGCCGCCGACAACCGTTGCCGCCGCCCACCCAACTTGGCGCGTATTCCCTCGATCTCGTCGGCGCCGTGACTCCTTCGTTCGGATCGGCGCTCGCCCCCGAACGGCGACAGCCACTTGAAGGGAGAGATCCATCCGGTGGGAGGCACGTTGGAGGACAGGGCGTACACGCAGGCGCCGGCGGCGAGCGTGACCAGTGTCAGCTCGGCGATCGCCAGGACATGACCGGGCGCCAGGGCAACGAGCAATCCACCCAGGAAGAGCGTCGCGGCCGCGAGTTCTGGGGGTCGGAGCGTGCTGGAGGTCACGACGGCGCTCCCGCTCGGAGATCGTCTAGGCTGGCTTCCAGCGCCCGGCGGGCCTCGGCTCGATGGTGGTCCGTCACCGGCCGGTCGCCGAACTCCGCCATGACGTACAGGTCGGCGAGGCGTTGGAGGGGCTCCAGTCGTACGCCGAGCCCACCGAGAACCCGCCGGAGATGCTCACGAGGTGCCTCGTACGGCCTCCGCGGAGCGCCGGCTCGGGCCAGGGCGTCGAGGAGGCGCCGGTAGGCCGCCGAGATCTGGTCCCCGGCGGACCCCATGTCCCAGACCATCGGATCCAAGGACTCCTCCACGGCGGCGACCGCGGCGCGCCCTTCAGGCACCTCCAGGGAGAATGTCCACGTGGGCGTCCTGGGCGCGATCCGTCGCATGAAGGCGCGGTAGGCGACGATCGCGAGCATGCCCAGGATGAGGAAGGGCAGGAGCGAGCGGCCCATCCGCGAGAGGAGGCTCGGGCCAGCCGACTCGGCGGTTGCGGTCACGCCGGGCACGATCTGGGGGGCCTCACCTCCCTCGAGGCGCGAGCCGCGAAGCGGCGACGTCCCCCCCCGCGACTGTGAACCGATGCTGGACGATGAAGTCCCCTCCCCGAAGTCCATCCAGCCGGACGGGACAGCCGGCCCACCGGTGCGTGTGGCCTCTGAAACGGGGCTCGGGGGCCGCGTCGAGATGGCCACCAGGGCGAGTAGCCCCATGATGATGGCTGCGGTCCGGATGGTGATGACGGGAGCTTCGACGGCCCGCGCTCCGCTCGGCGCCTCTCTGTACCGGGTCAGGAGGACTCGTAGACCTCCGAAGGCGATGGCGACACCGAGCACCCGAGCGGCGAGCGCCCAACGACCGGAGAGGGCCAGGATCGGGGGTAGCGTGTCGGGGCCGCTGGTCACGAGCGTGATGATGAGCCCGGCTACCACAGCGAGTAGGATCGCACCCAGCGTATCGGCTCTTGTCATGGGTGTGGCCCTCCGCCGGATCCCCTTTGGTCTCTTCCGACAACAGGTGTCGGTTGCCGCTCGTAGCTACGGAATCGCGGCGTCGACCTTTCGCAGGCGGCGGATGGCACGAAGTGAATCCCCCCTACATCACCGGCCGCTGCGGCCTCACGATGAACAACCCCTCGTTGATGCTCGACACCACCACCATGCCGCTCTCGAAGAAGGGCCAAGCCGTCCACGCCCCGCCCCCGAACCCCGGCTCGTTCTCACCGTACGGGGTCGTGTCGAACCACCCGATCTCACGGGGACTCTCGGGATCCGTGATGTCGAGCACCCGAAAGCCCGCCTGGTAGTTGGCCAGGTAGGCTCGGTTGCCGGCGATGTAGAGGTTGTGGTCCGTGGCCGCATCGGGGCCGTGATGCGTCGCTACGAGGATGGGGTCGTCGAGCTCGGAGACATCGTAGATGAGCGTGCGGGTCCTGTCCGTAGTACCGACGATCTCGTCGAGTTCGTCGTTCACGTAGAGGTAGCGGTGATCCTCGGTAAGCCATCCCTGGTGGACGTAGGCGGTGCCGGGATGACTGGCCGTGGAGATTGGCTGAGGAGCCGATTTGTCCGTCACGTCGACGATCCGCATGGCGGTCTCATTGGCGGCGAAGCAGATCTGCCTCCCCTGGTAGTTCTCGTCTGGCCCGCGGTAGACCGTGCACTGCGCGTCGTGTGTCCGGCCGGTCCATATGAGCCCTTCGGAGTCGGTGTAACAGCCGGCGAACGACGGCTGGAGGGGATCGCGGATGTCGATCATGTGGAGTCCGCCGCCACACGACTGTCCGCCGGTGTTGGTGCCGACGGTGTACGCGAAGCCCGACTCGGTGTCGATGACGAGATTGTGGACGCTGGCCACCTGGTCGTATCGGGCGTCGGGTTCGAAGGTGGCCGGAGCACCGACAACCCCGCGAAGCCGGGTGAGATCGAAGATGAGCAGGCCGTGATCGCCGGCACCGTCACCCGTCATGAACGCGTGGTCCTGGTAGACCTTGATGTCCCTGGCTCCGGACGGATTCGCCGGCATGAGGCCCACCAGGCGCGGGACGCCGGGCTCGGTGATATCCACGAAGGCCAGGCCTGCCGTGCGTCCCACCAGGACGTACTCGCGACCGGTCTGGGGGTCGCTCCAGCCCCAGATGTCGCTGACCCGTTCCCCGGGGTCGGCGCCGAGAGCCGAGAGGGGTAGAAACGAGACGAGGTCCACGGCTTCGCACGAGAAGCCCGCGGCTTTGCCGTCGGCGCAGGAGACAGGCTCAGCGCCCGCCACCGCGCGCAGGGACTCGCCTGCCTGGAGCCAGACGGGGTCGATCTCGCCTTCGAGGTCGAAAATGGCCGCGCGGCCGTCGGCTCCCCAGGCATTGGGAGCACCGACCACCGCCACCGACCCGCCCATGGCCACGGCGCTTCCGAAGGTGGCTCGGTCCAGATCATCGGGTGTGAGTGTCCGGGAGAGCGTCCAGTCCGACGCGCCCCGCTCGAACACGAAAGCGCGGCCTCGTGCGCCGTCTGCGCCCGGCGCGCCGACCAGGAGTCGGTCACCGGAGGCGGCAAGCGCGGCCCCGAAGACCGATGGGCTCGAGCCGTTCCCGTCGGGCGAGGCCAATTCCTGGGCTCGTGTCCAGGCTCCATCCGTTCCCGCGGTCAGTCTCACCACCCGGTCGCGTCCGGGTGCCGCGGCGAACACCTCTTTCCTCGAGTCGGACAGTGCCACAGCGGCTCCCAGAAGGCCGGCCGCCTCGGACGAGTCCGCTACGACACCACCCGCGCGCGACCATCCGTCGCCGTTGGCCTCGAAGATGTGGACCGCCCCACCCGGACCTTGCCGGGGGGCGCCCACGGCCAGAACCCGCTCACCGATGGCGATGGACGTGATGGGTCCGCTATCTTTCGGGTCGACCTCCAGCGCGGCCTCCAACTCCCAGGCGTCTTCTCCGCCGCGAAGGACGTGCACGATTCCATCGGGAAGAGCGCCGCCGGCCACGGCCAGGAGGTCGCCTTCGGGTGAGAGGGCGAGGGCCCGGGGCGGGGGGCCCATGATCGCCATGAGGGTCGGCATGTCGAGACCGCTCGCGGGCAGCCCCTGGGTGCTGCCATCCGCCGAGGGGTCCATGGGAGCGCGCCCCTTCGCTGCCCAGTGGTCATTCTCGAGGCGGTACAGGTGTCCGGCGTCCCGACCCCGGGGATCGCCGCTGGCCAGCAGCAGGAGGTCCCCCCCCGACGTCAGCCCTTCCACGAGTCCCTCGCCGGGGAAGGCCCCGGGGAGCTTCGTGAGAGGGGGCAGTCTCGTCCACCCGCCGTCGTTGGAGGGACGGAAGACGATGGCCGCCGCCGGGCCCACGGCTGAGCCGGGCTTGAGCACCACCACGTCCCCACCCGGGGTCACCGTGACAGCGGCGCCGAAACGGTCCTGAGCCTGGAGCGCCGAAGTCGACGCCGCCAGTACGGCGCCGGCGAGGAGAGCGGGGAGGACGAACGTGGTCTGTCGGGTGGGGGCGTGGGTGCGCACGGTCTTGCAGGCCGTTGAGGGGAGACACGGAGGGTACCGAACATGCGTAGACCGTTCGGTGCCGGCCAGCGACACCCGCAGACGGGAGCGCCTCCCTCCCATGGTGGCCCACGCCACGCACGGGGGGGAGGGGTTTCGGCTACCCTTTCTGTCCCGCCGCTACGTTCACGGAAGGGTGGGTCATGACGGGCACGTCGACTGGGCCCGGTCGTTGCCGGGCTCGTACACGTAATACTGGAAACCGCCGTCGTCGGTGTTCGTGCATGTGAGGACTCCCTCCCACGCGATGACCGCGGCGTACCCCCCCGTGCTGGCGAACGTGACGTTGTCCAGGGCAGCCGATCCGTCGGCGGTGACGTACAGGGTACCGACGTTGTTGGATCCTCCGAACCAATCGGCCGAGCCAGCGTTGCTCAGGTCTGCGTACTCGATCCGGTTCATGGCCGAGAGCGTGGCGAACTCGATGCCTTTCCAGTAGGCCGAGAGGTTGTCGGCGCCCCGGAAGGTGATGCGGTCGACCGCAGTGCCGACGGCCGTCAGCGTACCCGAGTCGCGCAGGATCAGGTGGGCGTTCTGCGCGAACTCCAGGACGGCGCCAGCCTCGATCGTCAGCGGAGCACGAACGAAGGTGCGGTCCATGACTCGATACGGGACGGCCAGCGCATCCCACGTCTGAGTCGTCTGCACCGCGTCATTGTTGCCGAAGGTCACCCGTACGAACTGCTCGTCGTTCGCCAGGAACTGGGTGTTTCCGGCGATGGCCCCGACGCGGTCCGGGTGGACGATCATCGTACGGGCATTGTCGCTGAATGTGTTGGCATCGAAGCCGGTGATGTCACTGCCGGCCAGAACCCACAAGGCGTACTGAGCGCTGCCACGAAAGGTGGTGTTCTCGAAGACCGCCGAGCTCGCGGCGTCCAGGTAGACCATGGCGCGGGACTCCGATCCACCCGTCCAGGGGTCCGAACCCCCGTTCTCGAAGATGACGTGGGAGAAGACGTTGCTCGAGGACTGTGTCTGGATCTGAAGGCCCTTCCAGGCCCCTCGGAGGTCCTCTGAGCTGCTGAAGACAATGGAGTCGTTTGCAGTCCCCTGGGCCGTGATGGCGCCCTGGTTCCGCACGATGAGTCCTACGCCGGTCAGGGCTTCGAGGTGGACACCGGGATCCAGGGTCAGGTGGGCTTCGATGAACATCCGGTCCTGCAATTCGAGGGGGACGCCCACCGCTGGCCACGTCTGGGTGGTGGATACCCGGTCGGCGTTGCCGAAGCCCACTCGGACCACATCGTCGGAGTTGCCCACGTAGGTCGAGTTCGTGTCCAGGTAGTGGACGGTGTTGGGGTGCAGCCATGCAGGGACGGCGTTGTCCTCGAGCGTGTTGCCGAGGAAGGTCATTGCCGCGTTCTCATAGAGCGTGATGCCGCGACTGGCACTCCCCCGGATCGTGCTGTTCTGGATGTCGACGACGCTGGTGCCCTCGAGGAGTAGCGCGGACGCCGAGTAGCTGGCGCCGCTCCATCCGCTCGAGCCCGCGTTCTCAATGGTCACGTAGTGGAGAACGTTGTCGGCGCTCTGGCTGTCGTCGAACCGGATTCCGCGCCAACTCCCTACGGGGTCGATGCTGGTGAAGACGATGCCGTTGCCAGCGGTCCCGACGGCGTTGAGCCGGCCTCCGCTCCCGATGGACAAGGAGCCTGCCGTGCCGAAGCTGATCTCGACGCCCGGTTCGATGACCAACGTGCCACCGGTGACCGAAAGCGCCGTCTCGACCGAGTAGCAGGTATCCGCGGGTAGCGTGCCTCCGTTCGACACGGCGGAGGACGCAAGCGGTCCGCAAACGATGGTGAGTTCGAGGCTTCCACTGATGGTCGGGTCCTCGACGCTGGTCGCGGTGATCGTCACGGTCGTCGACGTGATGGGGAGGACGGCAGCCGATGCCAGTCCCGTGGAGCTTACGGCAACCCGGGTATCGTCGCTGCTCGACCAGGTGACCGCGCTGTTCGCCCCCGAGGGGGTGACCATCGCCGAGAGCTGCAGCGACGCGCCGATGCCGATGCTGTTGGTCGCGGCCTGGACGGAGACGCCGGCGACGTCAGGCTGTCCAGGGTCGGTGACTCCGCAGCCCGCCAGCGCAGCGACGAACAGCGAGAAGGTGATGGCTTCGACCGGAAAACGGCGCATGATGTCGCTCCCCCTGCAGGATCAGTTGCTCTGATGGCTCCGATGAGCCACCTCTGTCCCTGTAGAACGGGAAACGTCCTACCAATCCGCCATCCAGAGGGTGCGAATACATCTCGTGCCCGAAGGGTCGAGAGCGAGGAGTCCCCCGTGGCGCGCGGCGGTCAGCTGATGTCGTGGCGTTTCTTGAATGCCGCGATGTCCGCCCAGACCTCAGGCTCGACCGTGTCTTCGGTGACCCGGCTGAAGATCCTGGCCAGCACCCTACGCTCGGCCTCGTCCACCTCTCCGTCTTCCAGAGCCAGGCGTTGCATGAAATCGAGTTCTTCCTGGTCGATGGTGGCGTCGTTGGCGAAGACGCGGAGGAAGGAGTAGCGGAGGATGTCGCCGGCTTTTGAGCCGTCGTGGGTCATGGTCGAAGCCTTGATCGAGTTCAGGTCGTGTGGCACCGCGGAGCGTCAGCCGGCAGCGTCATAGGCTGCCCGCAACCAGTCGATGAGCTCGGCATCGACTTCGCTTGGATGGCTGAGGCGCACCTTGTACTGGCACATGCCGCCCGGCTTCTGCTCCTTCAACCGTTCAGACCCCTCGAGCTGCTTCGCGTTCAATCCGATCTCGATCTGCGACTTCGTCGCCGGGCCCACCATCGCGAACTGCTTCTTTCGCCGCAGGCTCATGTACGCCTTTTTCGGCGCAGCTTCGTAGGGTCCGAATGCCTCGACGGCCTTCATGACGGCCAGATGGATCGGACGGAGGTCGGCCTTGGCGCCGGTGTACCAGGCGTCGAGGGGATCGGTGTCCGTGTCGCCGGAGCCTTGCTGCCGGAACAGCGTAACCACGGTGTTTGCGTCACCGTGCCCCATCCCCAGTTCGGACTTCAGCAGGTCTCGCATCTGACCGTGCTTCTCGAGGCCGCTATCGCGGAGGACGGCGTACAGCTCCTCGAGTGTCTTGCCGCTGCGGGTCTGGAGGTTCTCGATCTGGGTGCTCAGTGCGTCGTCGACTGTGGCCATGGTCGGTGCGGGGGTCTGGGTCGCGCGGCGTATTGTCACGTGAGGAGTTCGAACAGTGGGCGACGGCTGATCGAATCACAACCGGGCACGCCACGTGCCGACCACCTCTAGGAGTGGGGCCGTGGTGTCTCCCACGGCCTCGGCGTGGAGAGAGTAGTAGACCCACCGCCAACTGTGCGGCCAGCCCTGTTGGCGCGGCGAGGCGCCGGCGGGTAAGGTGGCGGGGAGCGACCTGCGCGCGCCGCGTCCTCGTCTCATCGGGAGGTGCTCCGTGTTCGGAGCGATCTGGAGAAGCACCCTCGCCATGCTCGTCTTCGCACTCGCCACCTCGGCGTGCGATCCCTCGGATCAGGCCACCGGCGATCCGCATCAGGCTGTCGAGGGTCCGGCTTCGAACGATCCGGCCCGCGAGGTCTTGTCGGTCCTCGACCGCTACCTCCGCGCCGTGGAGTCGAGGGACAGCGCTGCCATCCGAAGGCTGTACGTCGATGACGGCCGGTTCGTCTGGATCGAAGACGGAATGGTCCGATATCGTTCGGCCGACGAGGTCCTGGAAGGCCTTGCCGCGTTCCCCGCCGAGATGCCCATGCGGACGACGCTGGCCCGCACCGTCGTCGTCCCCGTGGGGGCCGACGGTGCTCACGCTCACACGGAGTTCACCACCGAGATGGGCGAAGGGGCCGGTGGATTCTCATTCGGCGGGGCCATGTCCTTCTTGTTGGAACGCGGCCCGGAAGGCTGGCAAATCGTCGGGGGACACGTCTCCTCACCCAGGGAGCGCTGAACCTCGAGCCCCCAGGCGACCGGTCCAGGCCATCACATGGACCTAGCCATCTCCGCCAAGGCCGCCCCTTGCTTCTGGATCCTGTAGGCCAGGAAGAGAGCTCCACCCGCGAGCACGTGGACGATCACGCCGGCCGCCATGGACCACCCGTAGAGGAAGAACCCACCGGCGCCCAGAATCGCACCGCCTGCACTGAGGCCGACGGTCCACTTCCGGACCATCTTCCGAACTTCATCAGGTGTGCGCCCGGCGACGGCTTCGATGGTCTGCTTCTCCGCCCACGACGCGTCCTTCCCGAGCTGGGCCTTGGCTTGCTGCTTCTTGAGGTGGGCCGGGGCCTTGCCGGGCCGGAAGCCCTTTACCTGGGGGCGTGGTCCGCCGCGCTTCTTTGCCGCCATGATTCCTTACCTTCGCTGTTCGGCCCTGACGCACGTTCAGTGCCTTGGGAGTCGATCGGTGCTTGCCTGGTTGCCTCCGATACCCCGTCGCCGCTCCGGGGTGCGGTCCACGCCGCCATAGGACATCGGCTTCGGCGTTCCCGAGGGAACGTCCCACAGCAACGCGCACGGATGTGGATCGGTTCTACATCTTTCCTGCCAGCACCAGCACGATGTCGATGAGGATCAGCAGCACGATGGCGATCTCCAGATACTCTGCCCGTGCCGATGTCGCTTCGTCGTTGAGCGCGGTGTAGGCGTCCCGAATCAACTCGAGGCTCCGGTGGACACCGGCCCTCCATGACGGCACACGGTGCTGTTGGAGTGCCGACTCGTACACCCGGGCCAGGTAAACATCATCCGTGACCACCAGAGCGTTGTCGATACGCTCCGACACCGACGCGATCTCGGCATGCAGGGCGTAGAGAGCCCGGGCGAGGGACGCATAGCGGCGCCTCGCCATGGGTCCGATGCCCCTGCGCGTACGGCCGATACGGTCGTGGAGGGTGATGAGCTCCTTGGCGAGGAGCTGATCGTAGTACCTGAGCTCCAGGAGCTGTGCGTGGGCCATCCCGAGTACGTCGGCCACGTCCGGCTCCGCGTCCGGCTCGACGATGAACGAGCGGGTCGCGCCGATGACGACCAGGTCGTCGGTGTAGTAGGTGAGGGCGCGTTCCATTACCTCCGCTCGGGCCTTCCTCGACAGGGCCTCCTGTTCTCCCGTGATGAGGGGCACGAGGTCGACGGTCTCGAGAATCTCCTCGGACCCGAGTGACGGTGCGAAGCCCCGGACACTGACGAAGGTGTGATCGATTTCGATGCCCGAAGACGAGGGCTTCGAAAGTACGGGTCGAAGGACACGTACGAGTTCATCGAGCTGCCCTGCCCAGGGCTCCTCCGAGTGAAAGAGCGCCTCGAACTCGTCGACGAGCGCGGCGAAGGCATCGAGGGCCTCGTCCCCTACATCGAGGGTGTAGGACAGACGGATGGCGCCGAAGTCGAAGAGACGTGCCGCGCTCCTGACCTCGACCTCGCGGTCGCCGAACCTGACCGCGGTCACTCCCAGGTCCAGGTCGACGGGGGGCTCGGAGTAGGCGACGGAGCGTTGTCGCGCGCGCGCCAGGCGTAGCCGGGTGGGCTCGACGCCCAGGTCGGCGCCGACGCCGGCGAGATCGATTGCATACGCGACGTCGTACAGACGCGTGATCGCCACGGAGCCTCCGACGATCCGGTTCGCCGCCGAAGTGTTCATCTGTCTGTGTGTCCTGTGGGTGTGGGATCGAACTCGGGGCCACTGGGAGCGTTCCGGCGGTGATCAGCCGACCGGATCCGCCCCCATCGCCGCCAAGCCCGCTCGCACCACCTGTGCGTCTTCGGTGCCCCGCGCGCCGCTGGCGGCCATTGCCCCGATGATCTCGCCGTTCACGATGATGGGGAGCCCCCCGTCGAAACCGATGGCGCCGGGAATCGTGTCCATGGTGCCGGCTGCCAGACCACGGCCGTAGTCGCCAGAGGGTCCGCCGATGGTGAGGACCGTGAAGCACTTCATGGATGCGATCTCGTGCGTCCGGTGCGACGCGCCGTCCATCCGACGGAGGTAGACCGGCACACCCTCGGCGTCGGTGATGAGGATGGTGAGGTTCCACCCATTGGCTCTGGCTTCGGCCTCGGCGGCGTCCATGGCCGTTTCGGCCGCCTCAAAGCTGAGCTGGCCACTGACGGCGGCGGGGGCCATGCCGCCGAAGGCGAGGAGGCCCAGGGTCAGGAGTGCCCGGGCGCCGATAGGGTTCGAGTGGATTCGCATGGTAGGACGTCGTGGTCATGGGAGGAGGAACGAAGCAGGGAAAATAGCCGTTGCGGGGCGGAGAACGGAGGGCCCTGGGCATCCGCGAGCTCCATCCCTTATGATCTTCTCCTCACTACCAGGGAGGCACCCCGAATGAGCCGTCTGCAAACCGCTGTCACTGTCGTCGTGACCGTTTCGCTCACCACCGTCGGCGGCCTCGGCTTCGAGTCGAGTGCTGCCGCCCAGACCCGGGCGCCGGGCCCAGCCGACAGCGCCCTCCCGTCCGTCGCTGACGCCGAATGGCGCTCCCACGGCCGGGACCTTGCCGAGCAGCGCTACAGCCCCCTGAACCAGATCGACCGGGAGAACGTCGGGACCCTGTCCATGGCCTGGACCTACGACATCCCCCGGCGTGGGGCGCGGCTCGAGGCGACGCCCCTCGTGGCCGACGGTGTGATGTACGCCACCGGACCGATGAGTACCGTCTTCGCACTCGACGCCCGAACAGGAGAGGAGCTCTGGTACTGGGATCCGGGCATCCCCGATGAGGAGCAGGGTGGGCCTTCGGCGTGCTGCGGAGACGTGAACCGCGGGCTGGCCATGCACGACGGCAAGGTCTTCGTAGGCCTCCTCGACGGCCGCCTCGTGGCCCTGAACCGATCCAACGGGCACGTGGAGTGGGCGGTCCAGACGACGCCGGCGGGTCAGGACTACAGCATCACCGGAGCCCCGCGAGTGTTCGGTGGGAAGGTCGTCATCGGTAACGGAGGGGCCGAGTATGGGGTCCGGGGCTATGTGACGGCGTACGACGTGGACGACGGCGAAGAGTTGTGGCGCACGTACACCGTGCCCGGAAATCCCGCCGACGGTCTCGAGAGTGAAGCCATGCGGATGGCGGCCGAGACCTGGACCGGCGAATGGTGGAAGATCGGAGCGGGAGGGACGGTCTGGGATGCAATGGCCTACGACGCCGAGCTGGATCTCCTCTATATCGGTACCGGCAACGGCTCTCCGTGGAGTCGCGATCATCGGAGCCCCGGCGGTGGCGACAACCTCTTCCTGTCGTCGATCATGGCGTTGGACGGAGAGACGGGTGAGTACCGCTGGCACTACCAGACCACGCCCGGCGACGATTGGGACTACACGGCCACGCAGCCTCTCATGCTCCTCGATCTGGAGATCGGAGGCCAGGAACGGAAGGTCATCGTCCAGGCACCCAAGAACGGCTTCTTCTACGTCATCGACCGCGTCAGCGGTGAGTTCATCTCGGGCCAGGCCTTTGCCGACGACGTCACCTGGGCGACCCACGTCGATGAGAGTGGCCGGCCGGTGGAAACACCCCAGGCGAGGTACGGGGTGTCGGGCACCAACACGGGGGCCTACCTCTCGCCTGGCCCCACCGGGGCCCACAACTGGCCACCGATGTCGTGGAACCAGGAGACCGGCTTCGTCTACCTCCCGGCGAAGAACAACAACTTCTTCTACGCCATGACCGAGACACTGGAATACCAGCAGGGCCAGTGGAACACGGGCACCATCTTCCGCGGTGGAGAGCGGCCGGAACGCCCGGAAGTCCGGGGCCCCACCACCATGCTCGTCGCGTGGGATCCGGTGGAGCGGAGGGAGGTCTGGCGGGTTCCGACCGAGGGAGAGAATGGCGGCACGCTCTCCACGGGAGGCGGGCTCGTCTTCTTCGGCACCGGCGACAGCCTGGTCGCCTTCGACGCCTGGACGGGTGTCCCGCTATGGTCGGCGGAGGTGGGGCGGGGGACGGCATCCCCGGTCACGTACGCCATCGACGGCGTGCAGTACGTGACGATCCTCGGTGGTCGGGCGCTGACGGGAGAGCGACCGGAGGTGGACGCGCCGACGGTGTGGACGTTCGCGTTGGGTGGAGGGCGCTAGGAGCCTGTCCGTGTCAGTCGTCGTGCAGGATTCGGGTGGGCGGGTCGTCGAGATCGTCGAACTGACCGCTGCGGGCGGCTCCGAGAAATAGGACGAGGAAGACGGCTGCGAGCCCTACGGCAACCGGAATGAGGAGGAGCAGAGCGTTCATGCTGCAGTCTCCGAGCGGCGCACCCGGCCCTCGATTCGCCAAGCACCGAACATGACGGCGCCGCTGGACAGCGGCATGAGAACGGCAGCCACCAGGGGGTTCACGTATCCCGCGGCCGCCGCGGCTACGGCAACGAGGTTGTACGCGATGGACCACCGTTGATTTCGCTGCACTGCGTCGAGACACGTTCTCGAAACCCGCAGGGCGGACGCCAGGGTCTCGAGGGATTCGACCCCGACGACCGCGTCGGCGGCGAGGATCGAGGAGGTGGCGCCGGATCCCATCGCCACGGCCACATCTGCCTCAGCGAGGGCGGGGCCGTCGTTGAGACCATCTCCTGCGAACAGGACCCGGCGACCGGCGTCTCGCCACTCGCGGATGCGTTCGGCCTTGGCCTCGGGGGTGAGTCCGTACTGCGTATCGACGTGGGAGCACTCTGCCGCGACGCGACCCGCCGGTCCGGCCTCGTCGCCGGTGAGCATCACGACCTCGACCCCGAGGCCACGTAGTGCCTCGATGGCGTCAGGCGAGCCGGCTCGGAGGCGGTCCCCATATTCGATTTCCCACGACTCGGTCCCGTTGACGCGCTCTAGCAGAATGACCCCGGGACGTCCCCGTCGGATTCGCCAGCGGGTACCGTCCACGATGCCCTCGATACCGACGCCGGCCTCCTCTTTCACCTGGGTGGCGGTGGGAAGCGCAAGCCCCCGCCGGACGGCCTCGCGGACGATGGCCGCGGCGATGGGATGGCGACTGAATCGCTCCAGGCCGGCGGCGATACGAAGTGCTCCGTCGCTGGCGCGAACCACTTCGGACGATCCCTCCGTTACCGTCCCGGTCTTGTCCAGGGCGACCAGGTCGACGGTTGCCGCCGTCAGCAAGGCATTCCCAGAGCGAAAGAGAACACCTCGCCGGGCGGCGGCCCCGAGGCCCGCTGACGCCGAGAGTGGGCGCGCGAGGGCAAGTGCACAGGGACAGGCGACGACGAGGACAGCCACGGTGGTTGTAACGGCTGTCCCGAGGGCCGAGAAGGAGTACCAGGCGGTGAAGGTCGCAGCCGCCATGATGAGCGTCGCGGCCGTGAACCACGGCGCGAGTCGATCGCCTGCGCCGGGCGCCATGCTGCGGTCGGCGGCTCGCTTTAGCTCGTCGGCCATGCGCTGAACCATGGTCTCACCCGACGGTACCGACACCTCGACGCGGATGGCGCCCTCCGTCAGCACGGTACCAGCCCAAACCTCGTCACCGGCCGACGCCGCGACCGGCTCCGATTCTCCCGTGAGCAGGGCACGGCGGATCATCCCCTCGCCCCCGACGATGCGACCGTCCGCCGGTAGCTCCTCACCGATGCCGACGTCGACGAGATCACCCGGTCGCAGCTCGACGGTGCTGACGATCTCCAGCGACGTGGGCGTGACCCTGCGGGCCGTCGTCGGAACGGTGGCGGCCAGAGAGGTGGCTGCTTCGGCGGCCCGGCGCCGGCCTCCGCTCTCCAGAACCCTGCCTGCAAGGAGGAGGGTCACCAGCATCGTGAGGGAGTCGAGGTAGGTGTCGAACCCTACGACGGTCCCGAGGACTCCATGCCCCCAGAGGACCGCGACGGCGAGGGCGATGGGGAGGTCCATATGGAGCACCCCGTGTCGGAGGCCTGACCACGCCCCTGTGAAGAACGGGGCGGCACACCAGATCGCGACCGGCGTCGCAAGTGCCAGCGACAGCCATTGGAACAATGTCACGAACCGAGCGTCCATCGTGCCGAACCAACCGGCGTACAGCGCTGCCGAGAACATCATGACGTTGGCCATGGCGAAGGCAGACACGCCCAGGCGCATCAGCAGATCCCGGTCTCTGTGCGCCCTCGCAGCTTCGAGGCGAGGACGGTATCCGAGGGCGGCGATGCGGCCGGCCACTCGGCCCAGCCCTGTTCGGGTGGGATCCCAACGCACCTTCGCTCGGCCTGTGGCATAGCTCACCGTCGCAGCGAGTACGCCAGGCGTCTTTTCAAGGACTCGTTCCGTGACCCAGACACATGACGCGCAACGGAGGCCGTCGATGCTGAGGGCGACTTCACATGTGCCGTCACCGCGGACGGTTGCCGGGACCGAGTCCCACCGAACCGAGGAGCGGTCAGGCCGCGGAGGGAGTGCGTCGCGCTCTTCGTAGTACCGGGCGAGGCCCGCACCATGGATGATGGCTGCGGCTGTTTCGCATCCGGCGCAGCAGTAGAGGGTCCCGCTTCCTTCGACCAGAGTCCCACAGTGCGGACACTCTACGGTCGAGACGGTAGGTCCGTGGCCTACGGTTTCCGACCTGCCCGGACCCCCCCGACCCACGCTAGCGCTCGCCGGCTTCGTACGATTCGGCCACGGGATCGGCCCCGCCAACGGCAACGACGACGAAGACCACGTTCACCGCAACGACGATGAGGAGTCCGACGGTGATGGCGATGGGCCAGACCATGTCCGACCATGCCCGGGGGTCGATGCGGATCGGTTTCATGCAGGTCCCCCCATGACCGCTCCCGTCTTGAAAGTGGTTGGTATCTGAAGTTCGGCCGTCGGCGAGCTGACGATGACGACGAACGGAACCGTCCGGTCGGCCACGTCGTCTTCCCGGAGTCGGATGATGAGCGGGATGGTGCGGGTCTCTTCGGCCTTCAGGGTGAGCGGCGGCGTGAGGACCTGGGCGCCGGGAAGGCCGTCGAGTCGCACGCCGTAGAGTGCGTCGGCGGCGCCGGCCTCGTTGTTGGTGATCTGCAGGAGGAAGGTATTCCGTACGTACCCGTCGGCATCCACCGAATAGAGGGAGCCGGGTGCCCGATTCACCGTCGCCTCGAAGGGGACCCGTCCGATGAGGAGCACCACCGCGGTGGCCACGAGGGAGAGCATGAGCCCACCATAGACCACCGCTCGTGGACGGAAGCGGCGTCGGGGCGCCCCCCCGTCGCGGGCAATGGAGCTGTACCGGACGAGAGTCGGTTGGTCGAAGCGGGCCATGACGCTCTCGCACGCATCGATGCAGCGCGCGCATTGGATGCACTCGAGCTGGAAGCCGTCACGAATGTCGATGCCCTGGGGGCACACGACGACGCACTTCTTGCAGTCGATGCAGCCCCCCTCCGGTCCTCGCTTCGGCCCCCTCGGTTCTCCGCGAGGCTCGTCGTAGGAGACGAGGAGGGTCTCCGCGTCGGTGAGGGCACTCTGGAAGCGGGCGTAGGGACAGAGATAGATGCAGAACTGCTCGCGGAACCACATGAAGTCCGCGAACCACACCAGGGTCAGGAGTCCGACCAGAGCGTACGAGGTCGCGCTGGCCGTCCCGGTCCAAAGCGCACGGGCCCCCGCGAAGAGGCTCATGATGGCCATGGCGAGGAGGAACGAGACGGTGAGGAAGACCGTCCATTTCAGCGCCTTTCTCCAGACCCGGTCGAACGACCAGGGCTGGGCGTCCCTGCGCTTGCGCTGAGACCGATCGCCCTCGATCCACATCTCGATGGGCCGGATCCAGGTCTCGAGGAACACGGTCTGGGGGCACGCGTACCCGCACCAGACGCGCCCGAAGATGGAGGTGAAGAAGAAGAGGGCGAACGCCAGGAAGAAGAGGAGGAGCGCCAGGAAGATCGTGTCGGAGGGTGTGAAGACCGCTCCGAACAAGAAGACCCGCCGATGCGGGAGATCGATCTGCGCCAGGGGGTGCCCGTTCATGGTGATCCACGGAGCAACGAAAAGGATCACGTGCAGGCCGAAGAACGCCACCCGGCGGAGCCGCATGAACGACCCCTGAATGGACTGCGGGTACACCCACTCTCGGGTGCCCGTCATTCCCGGGAGGCGGACGGAGGGCATCAGTCGCCTCCGGACTCCCCGCGAAGGTCGTCCATGGTCCGACCCGTGGCATCCATGTGCCTCTGGAGGACGAACGCCGTCACTTCGTTGATCTGCTGAGCCGTCAGGAGTCCCTCCCACGGCACCATCCCTTTCTCCGGCACGCCTTCCCGTATGATCCGGAAGACGTCGCGGACCGTGCCCCCGTGGATCCACTCGTCGTCGATGAACGACGGACCGATGGTCCCCTCGAGGTTGGCTCCGTGGCAGGCGATGCACTGCGTGTTGTAGATCGCCTCACCCGCCTCCACCAGGCTCGGGGTGACGCTGAAGTCCGCGACGGCGGCGGCCATCGCCTCCGCCGCGGCCTCTTCAGGCCACCGAGCCTCGGCGGCGGCCATCTCCATGGCGAGATCGTTCACCTGGGAGCGGTCCGCGATGAAGTGGTAGTGCACGGTGTATCCGATCGCCCAGATGATGGTGATCCAGAAGAGCCCGACCCACCAATCGGGCAACGGGTTGTCGTACTCCTCGATTCCGTCGGCTTCGTCGGCGTGACCGAGGAGTTCGTTGGTGTCCTTGCTCATCGTTCCTCCCCGTCGAAGGGGATCAGCGCCGCTTCATCCATGAGGGGCTTACGGCTCGGTGCGTAGGCGTACCAGATCCAGTACAGGAAGGCGGCGAAGAAGACGGCGGTCATGAGGCCGGAGAGCCATCCCATGGCCACGGACGCTCCGGCCTCTCGCATGAGGGTGTTCAACGGTCGCCTCCTTCGTCGGATCGGTCGCGAGCCTGCAGGTACGTCGTGCCGTCGACGCCGAGTCTCTGCAGGTACGCGATCATTGCGATGATCTCGTCGTCCCACTCGCTGGTGATGCCGCTCGCCTCGAGAGAGGCGACGATGCCCTGGGCCTGGTCGCGCAGGCTGGCCTCCACAGAGGCGTCGTCCGTGGCGGCGTACGGAGTCCCTACTCGAGCGAGCGCTCTCACCGACGCCGCGATGTCGGCGGCGTCGATCTTGTCGGTCAGGAGCCAGGGGTAGGGCGGCATGACCGATCCCGGCGACGTGCTCCGAGGATCGCGCATGTGCTCGTAGTGCCACGCGTCCGGATACTTGCCGCCGAGGCGCTGTACGTCGGGCCCCAGTCGCCTCGACCCCAGGAGGAAGGGTCGGTCGTATTGATACTCGGCGGCTCGGGTCCAGTCGCCGTAGCGGAGGATCTCGGCCCGCATGGGCCGGACCATCTGCGAGTGGCACAGATAGCAGCCCTCGCGGATGTAGATGTCCCGCCCGGCCACTTCCAGCGGCGTGTACGGTGTGACCCAGTCGCCTCGCTCCCACGACGCCGACGACGCGGTGAACATGGGCACGATCTCCACGATTCCGCCGATGCTGATGGCCACAGTGGTGGCGATGGCGAAGACCGCGGCCTTGCCCTCGAAGAGACGCCGATGGATTTGGCCGTATCTGGTGTCCGTACCCTGCTTGTCGTCGCTCATGTTCGCTCTCCTCAGTCTGCGCCCACGGGGACGGCGGCTGTCGGGACCGGCTCTCCCGAGCCGCGGATCGTCTTCCAGAAGTTGATGGCCATCATGACGGCCCCCACGAGGTACATCGTGCCGCCGATGAAGCGCAGCCAGAGGAACGGACTGAGCCGCGCCGTGATGTCGACGAAGATCGGATTGGCCAGCTGACCGGCGTCATTGAGGGCCCGCCACTGGAGCCCTTCCATGAGTCCGGCGGCCCACATGGCGATGGTGTAGATGACGATGCCGATGGTGGCCAACCAGAAGTGGTGGCTCACCCATTTCGGGAAGGCCAGCTCGCGATTCCAGATGCGCGGGACCATCCAGTACATCATCCCGAAGGAGATCATGCCCACCCACCCCAGGGCGCCCGAGTGGACATGCCCGATGACCCAGTTGGTGTAGTGCGCCAAGGCGTTCACGGCGCGGATGGACATCATCGGCCCTTCGAACGTGCTCATGCCGTAGAAGCTCACGGCGACGACCATGAACTTGAGGATCGGATCCGTCCGGACCTTGTCCCAAGCTCCCTTGAGGGTCAGGAGTCCGTTGAGCATGCCGCCCCACGAGGGGGCCAGGAGCATCACCGAGAACACCATGCCCAGCGTCTGCGACCACTCCGGCAGGGCCGAGTAGAGGAGGTGGTGTGGGCCCGCCCAGATGTAGAGGAAGACCAACGCCCAGAAGTGGATGATGGAGAGCCGGTAGCTGTACACCGGTCGCTGCGCGGCCATGGGGAGGTAGTAGTACATCAGGCCGAGGAACGGCGTCGTCAGGAAGAACCCGACGGCATTGTGGCCGTACCACCACTGCACGAGGGCATCGGTGAGTCCGGCGAACACGGGGTAGGACCGGGTGAGCGTGGCGGGGATGGCCAGGCTGTTGACGATGTGGAGCACCGCGATGGTCAGCACGAACGACATGTAGAACCAGATGGCCACGTACAGGTGCTTCACGCGCCGGACGGCCAGCGTCCCGAAGAAGTTCACCGCGAAGACCACCCATACCAGCGTGATGGCTACGTCGATGGGCCAGATGAGCTCGGCGTACTCCTTCGACTGGGTGAGACCCAACGGGAGCGTGATGGCCGCCGCCACGATGATGCCTTGCCAGCCCCAGAAGTGGATGCGGGACAGGGTATCGTTCCACATGCGCGTCTTCAGGAGGCGCTGCATGGAGTGGTAGATCCCCGTGAAGCAGACGTTGCCGGCGAAGGCGAAGATCACCGCGTTGGTATGCAGCGGCCGGAGTCGACCGAAGGTCGTCCAGGGCAGGCCGAGGTTGGCCGGCCACCACGCCAACTGCAGCGCGATGATCACCCCCACCAGCATGCCCACGAGAGCCCAGACGACGGTGGCGGTGAAGAACATCTTCACGATGTCCATGTCGTACTCGACCCGGGTGTCCGGGCCGACTCGACTCATGGTTTCGACCATGGAGATCTTCCTTTGCTTGCGATGGGGCGTCAGTGAACGAGGGGCGTCATGCCCCTTCGGGCGATGACCCAGAGACCGACGAGAGCGGCCGCTACCGCCAGGCCACGGTGGAGATTCGGATGTCGCTTCTCGAGGAGGCCGGTCGAGCGCGCGAAGAGCGTGACGAGAGGAGCGGTCCCGGCACCGAACGCGGCCATGACGAGGGCTCCGGAGGCCGGCCGTCCAGCAGTGATGGCCAGACCCAGGCCGGCGTAGACGAGGCCGCACGGGAGGAGACCGTTGACGGCCCCGAAGGCGACCCGACTTCCGAGCCCGTCGGTCGCGACGAGCCGTGCCCCGAGGCGGCTCAGACCCGGCAGGGTGACGGACGGCTCCGGCGCCAGGCCGAGAGCGGACGCCGCGAACCAGGTCAGGAGCACGGCAGAGATGCCGGGTGCAAGCCACGCCGGCCCGGGGACGATGGCTCCGAGCCCGCCCGCGACAGCGCCAAGCAGCGCGTAGGTGGCGAGCTTGCCCAGGTGCCACCCGGCCAGGTGCTCGCGCTTGCCGCCGCACAGCACCGCGAAGGGGCCGCACATGCCGATGCAGTGCAGACTACCGACAACCCCCATCAAGAATGCGACTCCGACGAGCTCGAGCATGCAAGACCGGCGCGAGGCGAGTGAACGACCGACCGGTGAATTTCGAGTTACGCCGCGCCCTGGGGTGTCGGGAGTAGGCGGTTGGCGCGTGTGGGGGTTTTCCCTCCAGAACGGTGCCTTCCACGCATCAGTCGTCCAGTCGCGTACCGATGACACCCCGTGGAGTGTCCACCGCGGAGAGATAGAGGCTCGGTCCGCGAAACTCCGCAGGAAGGGGCAGAGATTTGCGGGGCATCATGTCGTTGCTGCCCCTGGGCACGTCTCGGCGGGAGACTAGGCCCACCAGCTTCTCCTCGCGCGTCGTCTTGTAGCGACCCGTCGATTCCAGAACTCGGCTACGGCTGCTCCAGTGTGCCTTCGGGGAGTCATTGCAGGCGTATGCGGCCAGCAAGCAGAGCCCCACGGTCGCGATGACCGCGCGCCGCCGGGGAAGGGGCATGGTCGTGACATTCCAAGGTTCGGCGGGCAGCGATTTCGATCCAGGAACGCTGCGAGAGTCCTGCATGTGTGCTAGGAATGCCGTCGTGGAGAAGGCAGCATCTCGACGGTGCGATGCCCTCCCTCGCGGTTGCGCCGCGGCGTCGCCCACCGCACCCTGCGGCGCCCCGTGCCCCTGAACGACCGCTCCCATGAATGCACCGGTGATCTCCGCTCTCAACGAGGCGCTCGACGGACGCTACGTCGTCGAGCGCGAGCTCGGCGCGGGGGGCATGGCGACCGTGTACCTCGCCGACGACGTACGTCACTCGAGGCCGGTGGCCGTCAAGGTTCTCCGGCCCGAACTGGCGTCGGCCGTCGGCGCTGACCGATTCCTTCGCGAGATCCGCACGACCGCCAACCTACGCCACCCGCACATCCTGCCCCTCTTCGACTCGGGCGACGAGGGCGGCTTCCTGTACTACGTGATGCCGCTCGTGGAGGGTGAGTCGCTTCGCGAGCGGCTCGAGCGCGAAGCGCAGCTACCCCTGGACCAGGCGATGCGCATCGTTGACGAGGTTGCCAGCGCCCTGGTCTACGCCCACGACCGCGGGATCATCCATCGCGATATCAAGCCCGAGAACATCCTGCTGGAGGACGGTCACGCAGTGGTGGCCGATTTCGGGCTCTCGCGCGCGGTGGAGCCCACGGCCGATGACCGCCTCACAAGTGTCGGAATCGCCCTCGGTACTCCGCACTACATGAGCCCGGAGCAAGCCAACGGGGAGGGTGTCGACGCCCGGAGCGACTTGTACGCGCTGGCGTGTGTGACCTATGAGATGCTAGCGGGAAGTCCCCCGTTCACGGGGCGGACGGCGGTGTCGGTGATGGCTCGACACGCCATGGACCCGGTGCCCTCCCTCGAGACCGTGCGTCGCGAAGCGACGGGCGGCATCTCCGCGGCGATCGAGCGGGCGCTGTCCAAGGTTCCGGCCGAGCGATACGACTCCGTGGAGATCTGGCGGGATACGTTGCGGGACGCCCGGACCCAACAGGTGGACATCGGCTCGGCGGCCGGACCCACGGGAAACGGTACTGTCGCCGCGGAGCCGGTGATCGTGAGCAGGCCGCCACCCGAGCCCGCCACACCCCTCCTCGGTCGCGAGCGGCATCTGGATCTGGCGCTCGCGGCGCTGGAAGACGGTGCTCGACTCCTCACCGTCACAGGCTACGGGGGGACGGGCAAGACTCGCTTTTCTACAGAGATCTTCAGGCGACTTGCGGACGACTTCCCCGGCGGCGCCGCCTTCGTGTCGGTCGCGGCGGTCGCCCAAGCCGACGACGTCATGCCCACCGTCGCCAATGCGCTGGGCATGCCGGAAGCCCACGGCCGCACCGCCGTCGACGCTCTGTGCGCGGTGTTCGGCAGCGCCGAGGTTCTTCTCGTCCTCGACAACCTCGAGCAGGTCCTCGAAGCGGCCAGCGATGTGGCCGAGTTGGTCCGGCGATCCACCGGTCTCACCATCGTCGCGACAAGCCGGGCTCCTTTGAAGGTCAGCGTAGAGCGGGAGTTCGCCCTTCCACCTCTTCAGCTACCCGAAGCAGGCGAGGCGACCCCCGACGACCTCATGCGTTGCGCCTCGGTGGCGCTGTTCGTGCAGCGGGCACGCAAAGTGCAGCCTAGCTTCGAACTCACCGAGGGCAACGCGGGCGCCGTCGCCGAAATCTGCCGGCGTCTCGACGGGCTGCCCCTGGCACTGGAGCTGGCCGCGGCCCGGGTCCGGATCATGGAGCCCACTACCCTGCTCGACCGGCTAGACCAGGCCCTCGACCTGCTCACGTCCGGAGATCGCGACCTCCCGCTCCGCCAGCGGACGCTGCGCACCACGATCAGTTGGAGCTACTCGCTCCTCGAGCCCGAAGAGCAGCGCCTCCTTCGTCGGCTCGCCGTCTTCCATGACGGGTGGACACTGGAGGCGATGGAAGCGGTGTGCTATCCGGCAGCAGAAGCGTACCGAGCCATCGACGAACTCGAGTCCCTCGTCGAGAAGGGGCTCGTGCGGGTGATCGGCTCCGGGCAGCGGTACGGCCTGCTCGAGACCATTCGGGCGTTCGCCGCCGAACAGCTGCACGCGGAGGGCGCAGTGGATGATGCCCGCCGGGCACACGCGGACTACTTCGTGGACGCCTCCGAGCGGATGGCCGTCGATATCGTCGGGCCCGCACAGCTGGACGCCATCCAACGGGCCCGTGACGACAACGCCAACACGCTGGCCGCGCTTCAGTGGCTCGGTGGCGCGGCACACGCCGACGCCGAGGATGCTGCCGAGAAAGGGCTCTCCATCTGTGGAAACCTGCTTTGGCCCTGGCACATCAATGGGCAGCACCTCACCGGCCTCACCGAGGCGAGTCGTTTTCTCGAGCTCGCAGAGGAGGGGCGACCCACCAAGGGACGTGTTCAGGGGCTGCTCGTCAAAGCCATCTCGCGGAGCAGTCTCGGTGACATGGACGGCCATCTGCAGGACGCGCTCGTGGCTCTCGAACACGCGCGGGACATGGCTGAGGACGCGCTCATCGGCGAGGCGCTCCTGCATGTAGGCTACGTGCACCTCTCCTGCGGACGCCCAGACGAGGCCAAGGTGGCTCTCGAAGAGGGTAGGACTCGGCTGCAGGAACCCGGCGCGGAGTTTCTACTTGCCGTCGTGCTCGCCCTGCTGGGGATGGCCACGTTCCTCGGTGGCGACCTGCCTGGGGGACGGGAGCACGTCGAGTCGGCGCTTCGGATGCAGCGTAACATCGGGGACTACGAGGGCCGGGGGCTCTCCCTGAGCTGCCTCGCCCAGATGACCTTCGCCGAGGGTGATCACGCAGCCGCGATGGATCGGTTCCGCGAAGCCCTCGACGCGTTCGGCAGGGTGGGCGATCGTCCGGAGGTGGCGCGGCTCCACGTCGAGATGGGGTGGGCGGCCCTGGGGGCCGGTGACCCGGGTGAGGCACGAGCCGCGTTCGTCCGGGGAGTGCGCGCCTACGAGGAGGTCGGGAGCCCCAGAGGCACCGGAACGGCGCTCATGGGCCTCGCGGCCGTGGAGACGGCCGCGGGCAGGACCGAGCGGGCCGTCACCATCGCCGGCGTTGCGCGAGAACTGTCGGCACGCGCCGGCGTCGTCGTCACCCACGCCATGGACCCCGGTGTGGCCGAGCGTATCGAGTCACTGAAGGCCTCCATCCCGGAGGCGGCGCTCGAGGGCCTCGAAGCCGAAGCGAGGGAGCTCACGCCGGCCGCGGTGTTGGCAATGGTCGCCGAGTGAGTCGCTCGTTCCCGCGCTAGGATTCCACCCACATAGCGAGGGAGTCCGGATGCACGCCGTCGTGCTTCATGGCGGCTGCGGCCTCCTCCGTCTCGAGGGCTGCCTGGAAGGTGGCCATGTCGGGCACGTTCTCGATGACCACCCCAACCCGGTTTCCTCCGCTGGGGTCGATGAACGTCCGCACCGTCATGCCGTGGGCGTGGAAGAACTCGTCGCGCTTCGGCGACGCGAGCCAGTGCTGAACATCGTCTACGTCATGCGTGACCATCACTCTCATGGCGGTACTCCAAAGCGGTGAGGTGCCCCCGTGGGGCGTGAAGAGGCGGCGAGGATAACGGGGCGCCCGCGCTGGCGCGAGGTGGTTGGGGGGCGTGGGTACCCGACGCTTCGCAGATTTACCGAGCGCAGGGCGGGCCGGTGGGAAGATGCAGTACATCGAAGGGCGACCGAGGACCGGCTGCTCCCAACGGAGCGCCACCTCGCGCAGACGAAGGCACACTCGCGCCCGCTCTCTTCCCTCCTCATAGTGAGACGTCCAGTCGACCCGCGACCCTAGGCGCTCCAATGACTCCGCGACTTCACCATTCGCATCTCCGCCACCGCGGGAGCATCGCACCTGGTCTCACGCTGGCCGCGCTGCTCCTCGTCGCGTGTCAGCCCGCCCCCGATAACATCCGCGTTGATGTCACCTTCGCCGAAGGGACGAGCGCGGAGCCGCTCGACGGCCGCCTCATCCTCATCTTCTCCCAGCGGGACGACGGCGAGCCGCGCTTCCACGTCACCGACGGTGCTGCAGCCCAGCCCGTCTTCGGGATCGAGGTCGACGCATGGTCACCCGGGGAGGCCGCCACCTTCACCGACTCCGTCTTCGGATTCCCCGTCGACAACCTGGGCGCGCTGCCGGAAGGCACGTATCGGGTCCAGGCCATCCTGAACCGATACCAGACGTTCACCCGATCCGACGGCCAAACCGTCAAGCTCCCGCCCGACCGCGGGGAAGGTCAGCAGTGGGCGCGAAAGCCCGGCAACCTCTACTCGGAGCCAACCGAGGTCACGGTCGGCCCCGGCTCCGAGCTGAGCATCACACTCGACCAGGTGATCCCGGAGCTGCCGGACCCGGCCACGCTCGAGACCGAATGGGTGAAGTTCGTCCGGATCCGCTCGGAGTTGCTGTCGGAGTTCTGGGGCACCGACATGTACCTCGGCGCCTGGGTCCTGCTTCCCCTTGGCTACGACGACCACCCCGAGGCGCGCTATCCGCTGGCCATCTGGCACGGTCACTTCCCCGCCCAGTTCACCGCAATGCGCACAGAGGCTCCCGACACGACCCAGCCCTGTGTGTACAGCGCGCGCTTCGACCTCGACTGCTACAACCACATCCAGGAGCAGTACCAGCACGAGCTCTATCAGCAGTGGACTTCACCCGACTTCCCTCGGCATCTCGTGGTGGAGATCCAGCATCCGACTCCGTTCTACGATGACTCGTACGCCGTGAACTCGGCGAACAACGGACCCTACGGCGACGCGATCATGCAGGAGCTGATTCCCGAGATCGAGCGCCGGTACCGGGGGATCGGCGAGGGATGGGCACGCTTCGCATACGGAGGCTCGACCGGAGGATGGGAGGCGATGGCCGTCCAGGTGTTCTACCCCGACGACTTCAATGGAGCGTTCGTCGCGTGCCCGGACCCCATCGACTTTCGCGCCTACACCGTGGTCGACATCTACGAGGACGACAACGCCTACTGGATCGACGCTCCCTTCAAGCGTACACCCCGACCCGGCCGCCGGGACTACCTGGGCCACATCGATCGTACCCTCGAAGAATCCAACCACCTGGAGCTCGTGCTCGGCACGAAGACGCGCTCCGGGCAGCAGTGGGACGTGTGGGAGTCGGTCTACTCGCCCGTGGGCGACGACGGCTACCCGATGCGCATCTGGGACAAGGTCACCGGCGACATCGACCACGAGGTGGCCGCGCACTGGAGGGAGAACTATGACCTGACCCACATCATGCGGCGCGATTGGGAGACGCTCGGCCCGAAGCTCGAAGGCAAGCTCCACATCTACGTCGGTGAGATGGACAACTACTACCTGAACAACGCGGTCTACCTCGCCGAGGAATTCCTGGAGAGCACGACCGATCCCTACTACGCGGGAGTGGTCGATTACGGGGCGCGGGACGAGCACTGCTGGAACGGCGACCACGACCAGCCCAACGCCGTCAGCCGCCTCCGGTACGTGCAGATGTACACGCCGCTCATGCTCGAGCGGATGCTGGCCGATCACCCTCCAGGCGCCGACCTCACCAGTTGGCGCTACTGAAGCACGCTCATCGCGAGTTCGTGTTGTCCACGCACACCGCTTCTGTCCCTACGAGATCAGCCGCCCATCGCTGGTAAGCACGATGGCCGGCAGCCCGAGCTGCTCGACCGCTTCATTGAAGCGCTGTAGCTCGTCGGCCAGGATCGACTGATAGCGACCGCGAATGGCGCTCCAATCGGCGTTCAAGTCGTCGAAGCGCCGATACGCCGCCGAAGTAGGTCGGCCCTCGCGGCCCCCCGAGATGTACCCGTCCACGCCCGTCACGTAGTTGTAGAGCTCGACGAGCTGGTTATCGAGCTGAGGCGGGAAGCGGATCGGGTCCTGACCGGAGCGGTTGTTCGTCTGCATGAGCTCCTCGTGCACGACCCGAGCGTTCTCCGACAAGGTATCCGCCAGAGGCTGGAGTACGCCGTCCTGATTCGCGATGGCCGCGCTGGCCATCACCGACTCGACCTGCTCGCGAACGCTGATCAATGTCTCGATGGCGTCCGTGACCTGATTGATGGAGTCGCGAATGGCGAGCCCGACGCGAAGTTGCTCCTCGTAGTCCGCCTGCGTCACCTCGGGGATGCGGGGGTCGGGCAGCACGTCGATGGACGACTCCCCAACGACGGTGCCGTCCACCGTCAGGCGCAGGCCGTAGGTGCCCGGAGGCGCCTTGATGCCGCCGGTGTATCCCCAGATCACTGCGTCTTCAGGGGTGCGAGGCCCTGGATAGAAGAGATCCCAGGACACGCGATTGAGCCCTGCATCGGCCGCGATCCTTCCGGTCCGGAATTCTGCCGCCGCCGCCGAGTCGCTGGCGAAGCCACGGACGACCGAACCCCGGGCGTCGAGCACCTCGAGCGTGACGTCGTCCGCCTGGCTCGCGAGCCAGTAGTGGATCAACCCCCCCTGAGGCTGGGCGTCCGGCGAGAGCTCGGCGAGGCCACCGGCCGATCCTCCGTTGTTGACTCGGTACACGGCCCTCGGCGTGAAAAGGTGCGCCGCACGGGTGGTGGTCCCGGCTGCGATCTCCCGGAGCGGGCTCATGTCGTCCAGGACCCAGAAGGAACGGCCCTGGGTCGAGATGATGAGGTCGTCGTGGGCCACCCGCATGCCGGTGACAGGGGTGACGGGAAGGTTCTGCTGGAGCGACTGCCACGCGCCGCCTCCGTCGAAGGAGACGAAGAGCCCGAACTCCGTGCCCGCGAAGACGAGGTCCTCGTGCTCGGGGTCTTCGCGTACCGTACGGACCGGGTAGTCGTCCGGGATGCCGTCCGTGATCTGTGACCACGAAGCACCCCAGTCGTCCGTGCGGAAGATGTAGGGGCGGAAGTCGTCGAGCCGGTACGCCTGCACCGCCACATACGCCCGACCGGGTGCGTGCATCGACAGGTCGATCTCGTCGACGGTGCCGAGTTCCGGCATCGCCGGCGGCGTGATGTCGGTCCACGTCGCTCCGTCGTCTCGTGTGACGTGCAGACGGCCGTCGTCCGATCCCGCCCAGATCTCCGTCGGGTCCGTCGGGGACTCCGCGATGGAGAAGACGACGCCGAAGATCTCGACGCCCGTCACGTCGGCGTTGATGGGGCCACCGGACTGGTCCTGGTGGGCGGGGTTGTTCGTGGAGAGATCCGGTGACATGGATTCCCACGTGTCCCCGCCGTCGCGGGAGCGGTTCACGAACTGCGATCCGTGATACACGGTCTCCGGGTCGTGCATCGACACGAGCATCGGAGACACCCACTGGAAGCGGTGCACCAGGTCGCGCGTCGCGATGCCGAGCTGGAGCTGCGGATAGAGGTTGACGTTCTCGACCTGGTCGCGCTCGATGTCGTATCGGTCGATCACGCCCCCGTAGCAGCCGGCGTACACGATGTTCGGTCGGTCGGGGTGGAGGGCGACGGGTCCGGTCTCGCATCCGCCCACGTTCTGCCAATGCTCCTTCGGATAGAGCGTGTTGCTCGACGTCCACGCGGGCACGGAGATCGTCGTGTTGTCCTGCTGTGCGCCGTAGAGCCGATAGGGGAACCCGTTGTCCACGATGACGTCGTAGAGCTCGGCCGTGGGCTGGTTGAAGTACGTCGACCAGGTGAGGCCTCCGTTCACGGTGACCTGCCCACCACCGTCATCGGCAACGACCATCCGGTCCGGGTCGTCGGGATGGATCCACAGATCGTGAACGTCACCGTGGGGGACCGGGATGGACTCGAATGTCACCCCCGCATCCACCGACCTGTAGAGGGCCGTGTTGAGGGCGTAGACGGTGTTGGGGTCCTGCGGATCCGCCTGGACGTGCGTGTAGTACCACGCGCGCTGGCGCAGGTTGTTCTCCGAGTTGGTGCGCGTCCACGTCGCGCCCGCGTCGTCCGAACGGTAGACACCACCCTCGGGCTCCGCCTCGATGATGGCCCAGACGCGGTCGGGGTTCGCCGGCGAGACCGTGACGCCCACTTTGCCGACGACGCCCGTGGGTAAACCGCCCGCCAGCTTCGTCCAACTGTCTCCACCGTCCGTGGTCTTGTAGACTCCGCCCTCCTCGCCACCCGAGATCATCGCCCAGGGCTTCCGTTCACCACGCCACGCGCCCGCGTAGAGCTCGCGAGGGTTCACCGGGTTCATCGTGAGATCCGACGCACCCGTGGAGTCGTTCAGGGCGAGCACGTGTTCCCAGCTCTCGCCGCCATCCCGTGAGCGGAAGATGCCGCGCTCGGGGTTCTTGCCGAACGGATGCCCCAGAGCCGCGACGTACACCAGGTCCTCGTCGCGAGGGTGCACCTCGATGCGACCGATCTGCCCGGCCTCCGGCAATCCCATGAAGCGCCAGGTCCGTCCGGCATCCAACGACTTCCACACGCCGCGCCCCGTGGACGTGTTGCCGCGGATATCCAAAGAGCCGGTCCCCACGTAGATCACGTTCTCGTCGGAAGCGGCGACCGCTACGGCCCCGATGGAGCCGCCGAAGGCATCATCGGAGATGGGCTCCCACGTCACACCGTTGTCGTTGGTCTGCCACATCCCACCACCGGTCGTGCCCATGATCCACTTGTCCGGATCGGACAGAAAGCCGGCCGCGGCCGTGGAGCGGCCACCCCGGTACGGTCCGACCATCCGGTACGCGAGGTCCTTGAGCGCGAGTTCGTCGACGGCCTGGAAGGCGTGGCCGGCTTCCGGAAGTCCCAGGGTCGCCAGCAGGGCGACGAGTGCGAGTCGAGAGAGGTGCTTCGTCATGGTGAAGGGCTCCGGCAGAGCGGGTCGGTCGGGGGTGGTGGGTCGGCAGGGTAAGGCCGGCCGAGGGTCTCCGTCCAGATCCGAAACAGGTCGCCGGACCCTCGACCGTCGCTGTCCGAAGGAGAGAGAATCTGCGGGGGCGGTCGCACTCGACTCCGTGGACACCGCTCTGGATCCGCCTTGCCTTCCCTCCGGCCGGCCCGGATCTTCGCTGCTCGACCGTCCAACCCAACCGGAAGGGACTCATGCGCCGTATGGCCGCCTCCCTCGTCGCCTTCGCCGCCCTCTGCATCACCGTTTCCGGCGTGGAGGGCCAGTCCGGGCGTGCACTTCAGCTCGAAGACTACTACACCCTCAAGTCGGTGAGCTCGCCACGCATCTCACCGGACGGTCGATGGGTCGCCTACACCGTCTCGACGCGCGTCGAAGGCGACAACTCGACGGACGTGGAGACGTGGATCGTGCGCAGTGACGGATCGGGTGAGCCGGCAGCCGTGCGGGTCGATGGACGTGAGGTGGAAGACCCCGCATGGTCCGGCGGACTGCTTCGCGTCGAGGCCCAGGACAGCTCGCGTTGGCTCGTGGACCCCGAGCGGCTCTCGGATGCTCCCACGCTCGCTCCCGCGGACGAACCCGACGGGGTCGTGAGCCCCGACGGTCGGTGGCGGGCGGTGGTGCGTGACATTCCCCGCCCCGCACCCAGCTCGCCGGAGCTGAGCGACTTCGAGCGACGACACGCGGAGCGGTTCGAAGGCGTGCAGTTCGATTGGTACCCCTTCGTGCGCGACGGCCAGGAGTTTCCACTGCCCGATCGCAGCGCCGCCAGCCCGTCCGAGATCTTCCTGGAGTCGGTGGACAGCTCCACCGAGCCCGTCCAGCTCACGGAGCTGGGTCTCCAGCCGCAGAACGTGTCATGGAGTCCCGATGGGCGGAGCCTGCTCTTCACCGCGGATCCGAACGTCTTCAGTGAGTTGCTGTACGCCCGGACCGATGTCTTCGTCGTCGACGTCGAGGGCCGACTCACCCGCTTGACCGACGACGGTTTCACGTATTCGGGCGTGCGATTCTCGCCGGACGGCGATTGGATCTCGTACATCCGATCGTTCGGCACGGACTACATCATCGAACGAAAGCTCGACCATGGGGGACCCCGAGATCTGTACGTTCGGCCGACGGCCGGGGGCGAAGCGATCAACCTGACGGCGGACTTCGATCTCGATGCCGGCACGCCGCAGTGGGCGCCCGACGGCGAGTTCATGTACTTCACCACGGGCATCGGTGGGGCGACCCACCTCTTTCGGGTCTCGCCGGAGGGCGCCTCCGTCGAGCAGGTCACCACAGGACTCCGTCGGATCCAGGGCCTGAGCATCGACGAGGATTTCGAGCGCATGGCGTACACGGTCGGGCACTTCGACCGTCCCCCTGAGATCTGGACGGCCGACATCGACGGCACAAACGAGCGCCAGCTCACCTCCGTCCACACCGACTTCCTGGCCTCCGTGGAGCCCAGCGATTGGGAGCGGGTCCTGTACGAGAGCTTCGACGGCACACCCATCGAAGGATTCCTCCTCTACCCCCACGGGTACGTCGAGGGCGCATCCACGGAGTATCCCCTCATCGTCGTGAACCACGGAGGTCCGCACTCGGCGTCCGGATACGGGTTCAGCTTCAAGAACCAGCTCTTCGCCGCGAACGGGTACTTCGTCTTCCTTCCCAACTTCCGAAGCTCCACCGGGTACGGCGACGAGTTCAAGTGGGGTACGTGGGGCGCCTGGGGCACGAAGGACGGAGAGGATGCCCTCGCCGGTGTGGATCATCTCATCGAGACGTATCCCATCGACGCCGACCGGGTCGGCTCCACCGGTCACTCGTACGGCGGCATCCTGACCAACTGGCTCATCACACGGTACCCGGACCGCTTCCGCGCCGCGGTCAGCGGTGCCGGCGCGTCGAACTGGACGAGCAACTACGCCCACTCGGACGTGGCGAGAACGAAGGAGCTCGAGTTCTTCGGTCGACCATGGGAACCGCGGGCGCGCGAGATCATGATCCGGCAGTCGGCCTACCTGAACTCCGGCGGCGTTCAGGCGGCCACCCTTTTCGTGCACGGTGAGGTGGACTATCGCGTCCCCCTCGAGGGCGCGATCCAGCTCTACACATCCCTGAAGAAACAGGGCGTTCCCGCCGAGCTCATCATCTACGAGGGCCAGGCCCACGGCATCCGTGGACACTGGAACAACGTCCACCGGATGATGAACGAGTTGCGCTGGTGGGAGACGTATCTGAAGCCGGTGGGACGACGGATGACGAGCGACGGCTGAGAGGCGTGCAGCGCTTGACTCCCGATGACGAGGATCTCGTCGACGCCAGGGATTCGGTCGGAATCGACCGAATCCCTCTGCCCCGGGCCGTCCTGCGTCAGCTTCCCGGCGGGGTCGAGCCGAACTCCACCGCACCGACGTCGCAGGTCCCGACCCGCGGCGCGCCGCGCTGATCGGCAGCCGGGCAGTTCGTGCCGACGGCTGCGTCGATGGCCGCGCTGCCTGACTGGAGGGCGTGGGTCAGGGTAGGGCCGCCGTTGTCGGCGAGCGCGGTGTCGAGGCCCGCGGCGGTATTCGACTGGTCCGCGGGCTGGGTCAACGCGGTGCACGTCGCATCGTCGGAGAGATTGCCGTCCCCGGAGGTGAACGAGCCTCCTCCGGCTCCAACGGCGCAGTTGTCGGCACCTGCCGCGTCCGTATTCGAGACGATGAGGGTGTTTTGCAGTGTGATGTCGGGCGTCGAGCCGGCGGTTCCGTCGGCCAGGAGCCCACCCCCATCGGTGGTGGCCGTGTTTCCGTAGAGGGTCGTGTTCGTCAGCAGGACCGGGCCGATGGTGGCGAGTCCGCCACCGAAGTCGCCAGCGTTGCCCGAGATCGTCGAGTTCTCGATGGTCACCGGGCCGGCACCGGCGTTCACTCCGCCGCCCCGGCCGCCGGCGGTGTTCCCTGAGATGGTGGAAGCGACGATGGTCGTACTCGTCGGAGACCCGGCAGTCAGGCCACCACCGTTCAGGGTGGCGTTGTTCCCTGTCACGACGACCCGCTCCAGGGTGGCCGCACCGCCCGCGATCCAGAGCCCTCCGCCTGCCACGGCGCTCGTGTTGGCGGTGAACTCCGAGTCCCTCACCACCAGCGTCGCCGCGAACTGACTCGCGAGACCCCCGGCCGACGACGTGAATGACTCGTTCGAGGTGAAGACCATGTTCTCGATGGTCGTGGCACCGTCGGCGACGTTGAAACCACCCGCGAAGTTGGCCTGGTTACCCTCGACGCGGCCCCCGTCGAAGTCGTGGGTCACGCCCGCCAGGACCACGGCCCCGGAGTGGGCGCCCCCCGCATTGTCCACGAAGTCCACGGACTGGGCGGTGACGACCGAGCCCACTCCCAACCACAGCCCCCCGGCCCCAGCGGTGGCGGTGTTCCGCTCGAACGCCGACTCGGTGATGGAGATCGCCCCGTTGGAGAACAGGCCGCCGGCCGCGGTCGCCGCCGTGTTGTCCGCGACTGTCGACTGCGTCATCGAGAGGGTCGCGCCCCCGACGAAGCGGAAGCCGCCTCCCTCCAATGCGGCGGAGTTGTTCGTGATGGTCGTCCCGGTGATGACGACCGCCCCTGCGACTTCGGCGTGGAGCGCACCGCCGTACCCGCCCGAGGGATCGAGAGCCTCGTTGCCGTCGAGGGTGACGCCATCGAGGGTGATCGTGCCGAAGTCGATGGCCCGAATGGCACCGCCCCATCCGTCGTCCGACTGGTTGCCGCTGATGCTGCCTGCGATCATCGTCAACGAGGTACCGGCGGTCACGGTGATCCCCCCTCCAGGCCTCACGATAGTTCCGGCGATGGTGCGATTCCCGTCGATGACCGACTCCTCCAACGTCGCTTGCGTTCCGGATCCGATGAGCGCGAGACCGCCCCCCTCGCCGTCATTCGCTGCGTTGTTCAGGAGGTGGATGTCGGTCGCATGCAGATTGGCCCCCGTCGCACCTCCTTCCAGAAGGATGCCGCCGCCGAAGCCTGAAGCGACGGCGTTCTGGATCGTCAGGCCGGAGAGCGTAAGAGTCACGTCACCCTGTACGTGCAGCCCTCGCCGCGGATCTCCGACCGTCGCGCCTACGTCGATGGTCGTGATCGATGAACCCTCGCCCCACATGACCAGGTCATCGGTGACGATGGGGAGCGCAGCAGTCGGCTGGACCGTGGTCACGCGTGCCGGTGACGCGGGTGGTCCGAAGGCTCCGGAGGCTGGGCTCGGGCCCGTGGCGTTCGGGTCCAGGAGGATGGTATCGACTCCAGTGAGGCTATTCGCCGAGTTCATGGCTTCGCGGAGCGAGCAGTGAGCCCAGGTGCACGAGCCGTCGGCGACGTCGTCACCGGAGGTCACGAGCCACGCCTGACGCACCGAGCCGGTGACGACGGCGTCGGCCATGGGATCGAGGTCACTCGTCGCGGTGATGGTGCACGAGGTGCCGGCCGTCGTCGGTGCGACGTAGGCGAAGGTGTTCCCGGTGGCTGTTCCGGTGCCGCACGTCGCGTCCCACGACACAGCGGTGGTCGACGTGCCCGTCACCGAGGCAGTGAACGTGCGCTCCTCGCCTCTGAAGAACGCGCTGGTCTGGGGGGTCACCGCCACGACAACCGGTGTGACGGTCACGGCCGCGGACGCCGACGCGGACGGATCTTCCATGCTCGTAGCGGTGATCGTCGCCGTGCCTCCCGAAACCGGCGCCGTCCACTCCACCGCGTTTGGTCCGGTGCCCGCGAGAGTCCCCGCCGATGCCGACCAGGTGACGGCGTCGTTCGTGGCGTTGGCGACGGTGGCGGTGAAGGAGCCCGTGTCGCCGGCTCCGATCGTCGTCGTCGCCGGGGAGACCGTCACACTGACAGCGGGTGGCTGGGTCGTGGTGCCCTCGCTGCATGCCGCGATCACCAGGACCAGAAGGAGGACAAGGGGGGGCGTGCCGCGGCGGGTGCGCTCTATGGCGGTCATGGGATTCTACCAGGCTGGGGGAACGGGCTACCTGGTACGCGCAATTCGGCGCCGAAGGGGATCATCGCCACGCGCTCCTCCGGGGGGCTTTGCGGTGACGAAGCGCCCGGCGTAGGCTACCGGACACCCTCAGGCGAGAACCATGCAGCCACCCCTTCCCGATCTTCGGAGCCTCTTCGAGGAGGCCCTCTCGGTGGCACCCGACGATCGGGCTGCCTTCGTGGAGGGCATTGCCCGAGTGGACCAAGGGGTGGCGGCCGACCTGCATGGGCTGCTGGAGGCCGATGCGTCCGAAGCGTCGCTGCGGCCAGGAGTCGAACGGCTGCTGCGCGAGTGGACCGAGGCCAGGGCGAAACCAGGGCAGCGTGTCGGGGACTTCGAGATTGTCAGGGAGCTGGGCGGCGGCGGTATGGGCGTGGTCTTTCTTGCTCGGCGAGCAGGGGGATTCGAGCAATCCGTCGCCATCAAGTTCGCCCGATGGGATGGTTCCGAAGACGAGCTTCGACGCTTGTCCCGCGAGCGCGAGATCCTCGCCAAGCTCCGACACCCGGGCATCGCACAGCTCTACGGCGGTGGGGACGTCGACGGACGCCCCTATCTGGTCATGGAGTACGTCGACGGCACGCCCATCACCGAGTATTGCGACGATCATCGGCTGTCGACGTCGGCTCGCTTGGACCTGCTTCGGCGGGTGTGTGACGGCGTCCACTACGCCCATCAGAACCTCGTGGTGCACGGAGACCTGAAGCCGTCGAACATCCTCGTGACTCACGAGGGTGTGCCGAAGTTGCTCGATTTCGGTATTGCGGGCCTTCTCGTTCAGGATCCCGGCGGTGCCATGTGCGCGCCGAACAACACGGTGGCCGCCTACACGCCTGGCTACTGCGCCCCCGAGCAGTTGCGGAACGAGCCCCTGACGACAGGGGCTGACGTCTACTCGCTCGGGGTGTTGGCGTACGAAGTCGTCGTCGGCGTCCATCCGCTGCAGTTGAAGGATTCTTGCGCTCCAGGGGCGGAGGGACTCGCGGCGAGGAACGAGGTACCCCACCCGAGTCGCACTCTGTCCGGCCGGGCGCGGAAGGTCGCCAGGGACCTCGGCAACGTCCTCCTGCGAGCGCTCGAGGTCGAGCCGGGTCGTCGGTACCCGTCGGCCCGGTCGCTGTCCGATGACCTCCACCGGTACCTCCGGGGACATGCCGTGTCCGCGCAGTCCCCTACGGTCTGGTATCGCCTGTCTAAGCACTTCCGCCGGCATCGGATCGGTACTGCCGCCGTTCTCGCTGGACTTCTGGCCCTCACGGGCGGACTCGGGCTGACCACCTGGCAGGCAAGCGTCGCCCGGCAACGGGCGGTGGAGGCCGAGGCGGCCATCGAGCGATCCAGGCGCGTGAACGCCTTCCTGCAAGGGGTCCTGGCCACGGCCAATCCCAGTTGGTACGTGGGGCAGGAGGTCAAAGGCCCGGATGTGACGGTGCTGGAAGCCCTCGAGGCTGCCTCTCGCCGGATGGAGACCGAACTCGAAGGTGATCCGGAAGTGCGAGCGGACATCCACCACACGCTGGGTGATACCTATCGCGCGCTGCTGCGGCACGAAGAGATGCGGCACCACTTCGACGCATCGCTCGCCCTTCGCCGGCAGATCTATGAGGCGCCTCATCCGAAGCTCGCCGAGGCGATGTACTACTCCTCGGTGTCGTTGAGCCGCGACGGCGAGTGGGCCGCCGCCGAGGCGCTACTCGCGGACGCGGTCTCGATGCAGCGACTCCGCGACGAGGGCAACAACCTTCCGTTCATGCTTCAGGGTCTGGTGAGCTTCAGGCTCGCGGCGGGTGATGTCGACCGCGCATTGGCCATCCAGACGGAAGCTGCGGACATGTTCCGGGCTCGGTACGGACCGGGACACGTCTACCACGCGACCGTCCCCGCAGCGGACGTCCGTCTCGTACGCGTGCTTCTGGAGACGGGGCGCGTGGGGCGGGCTCGTGCTCTATTCGAGCGGCTGGAAGCGGAGGCGTTGGACCCGGCAGTTGCGGCCGACGTGCAGGTGGCGGGCGGGCTCGTGCTTGCGGCGGAGGGAAGTTTCCGGGAAGCCGAACGCCGCGTGCTGGGGTCCGAGGCGGCGCGGCCGCTCTCCGCGCACGAGCTACTGTGGCTCGCCGTCCGGATCTACCTCCCCGCAGGCCGACTCGAGGAATCTCGCGTGGTGCTCAACGAGGCCGCGGCGATGTGGAGTGCCGAGTCGGAGAATCGGCCGGTGTCCGCACAGGAGGCGATCAGAGCCGAGGCGGCACTGGCCTACGTAGATGCGCGCTTGGGACGGGTCCGCGAGGCGTCCGAACGGGTGGCAGATCTGGAGGTGAGGATGAAACACCGCATCGCGGCCGCCGATCGCGGTTTCTTCTGGGAAGTCGACCAGTTGCTCGCGGCGGCACGCGGACACCTCGAGCTGCGTCAGGGAAGGGTGGCGTCGTCGCAGGGGATCTTCACCGACAACCTGGAGGAGATGGAGAGGCGTGGCATCCGCGGGGTTGTCCGGCACCGTGCCGAGGATGACTTGGCCCTGGCGGCGCAGGCTGCCGCGCAGCTTCCTCTCGACCACCTGGCGGACCCCGGCGCCCGGCGGGTGGGCGGCGGATGATCGGGGCGAGCGGGCCCCGGGGGGCGGCGGAGTCGTCGAAGCCATCCACCGCCCTGGCCGCGGGAGGGCGTGGCGGAGAGGGCGTGGATTCTCAACTCGTGGCGCGCGTGTACGACGAGTTGCGTGCCCTGGCGTCGTCCTACCTCAGGCACGAGGGCGTTGGGCACACGCTACAGCCCACCGCGCTCGTTCACGAGGCGTACGTGAAGCTGCAGGCCCAATCCGTTGTTCCTACGGACCCGTCTCACTTCTTCGCCGTCGCAGCCCAGGCC
The DNA here is from genome assembly GCA_965229435.1 of Longimicrobiales bacterium. GTDB lineage: Bacteria > Gemmatimonadota > Gemmatimonadetes > Longimicrobiales > Gaopeijiaceae > UBA2589. The sequence continues at coordinate 104,341 of CBDDJE010000001.1, read as the reverse complement.
ATGCGTCGGATACTCATCGACCATGCACGCCGGAGGAAGTCCGCGCGGAGGGGCGGCGGAAGGCGAATCACCCTGCGGGACGAGCACGCCGTGGACCCGGAGGCGTTCCTCGACGTGCTGGCCCTCGACCAGGCCATCGAGCGCCTCGGCGAAAGCCACGAACGGGCCGCGCGGATTGTCGAGTTGAGGTACTTCGGCGGCCTGGGCGTGGAGGAGTCGGCTCGGGCCCTCGGGGTTTCCCCGGTCACCATCAAGCGAGACTGGAGATTTGCCAGGGCATGGCTCATTCATGCCCTCTCCGACGAAGACGCGGAGCGACGGGAGGGGGGCTGAGGTCCTCCATTTCGCCCACGGGTGAGCCTACGTCGGGACCGCGCTCCGATCGGCTGACGGTCCGTGCCAAACGTAGACCTCGTAGCCGTCGACTTCCGTGTGGGCGGGGTCAAACCCCCATTTCTCCGCCCTCGGACGCACCAGGTCTCCGGCCACGTAGATCGTATCGGGGTCGGCGTACTTCTGCATGTGACCGGCCACGTCGATGACGTTGTGGCTCATCGCCTCCATGGGTGTCTCGGGATCGTACGGCACGCGACCGGCGTTGACGCCGCATCGGACCCTGAAGGGCGTCCCCATCATGCGGGTGTCGGAGTTGAAGACGGGGAGTTGGCGAAGCATCTCCTGGGCGGCTCGGATCGCCCGCTCGAGCGAGTCGAAGCACATCATGGCACCGTCGGGCGTCCACGCAGACTTGAGGAGACCGCGGAACGTCTCGGCCTCCACCATGGTCTTGAACTCCTTGAAGTCGTGCTCGACGATTGCCGGGTCCTCGCCGAGCTTCATGTTGGTGGACTCCACGACGTCCAGGGCGAGGAAGGCCACGTCCTTGCTCATGGCGTCGAGCTCGCGCTTGGCCTCCACCATCTGACGGACGAGATCCTCGCGGCTCTTCTTCTCCGACCGCGACACCGCGGGGGTGGCCGTCGGCGGCGAGGCCCGCGACTTCTTCTTCGACCGCCTCGGTCGCTTGGCCCACATCCGTTTTGCGAGTCGTTTCCGTTTCGCTGCCGGCGACGTCACGGCCGAGACCTTGGTGGCGCCTGCATCGACGACGGCGGCGACCAGGAGGCACACGAGGGCGAGAAACGGGCGGGCCATGTCCAGTTGCCCGATCCGGGTGGGCGCGAGGGAGCGCAGCTCGGCGATCATGGCGGCGTCCCATGCCATGACCCGGGCGACCCAAGGATACGAGCCGGCCCCCTGAAAGAGCGGGAGCACGGCCATACCCAGCACGACGAGCACGCCAACGAAGGCGAGCGTGGCGAGTGCGCGGAGGAGCACGACGACGGGCTTGAGGAGGATCATGCGCGCCTGATGTTCGGGGGGGGACGCCTAATCCACGATGTCACACGGCTTCAAGGCCGAGCAAGCGAAAAATCGCTCCGCTACCGTACCCCCGCCGGGACGGAGAACGTCTCCTCTACGGCTGAATACACCAGCGCGCGCAGCTTGGCGTGGTCGTCGAGGCCGGTAGCCGGAATAACCTGTGTCAGGTAGACCACCACGAGACGCTCCACCGGGTCGACCCAGTACCTGGAGTGGTAGGCGCCGCCCCAGCCGAACTCCCCCACCGAGCCGGGCTCGCCGCCGGCACCCACGTCCTCGCGGATGGAGAATCCGAGCCCGAATCCTGATCCTGGCGCCCCTCCCAGGTGGTCGAGGTGGTCCTGTGTCATCAGGTCGACGGTCTTCGGCGACAGGAGCCGTTTCCCATGGAGTTCCCCTCCGTTGAGGAGCATCTGCAGGAAGCGCGCGTAGTCGCGGGTCGTGGACAGGAGGCCGGCGCCGCCCGAAAAGGACATTCGAGGTCCGTCGACGTACTGGCCCTGGCTCTGCATCCCGGGCCCGTCGGGGGCTCGGCCGAGCTCGTCCCGAAGGCTGTAGACCGTCGCCAGACGATCCCGCTTCGAAGGAGGTAGGTAGAAATGCGTGTCGCGCATCTCCAGGGGTTCCAGGATGCGCTCTCGCAGGAAAGCGTCGAGAGACATGCTCGACACGACCTCGATGACTGCGCCGAGGATGTCGGTGTTGTAGCCGTACACGAACCGCTCTCCCGGCTGAGCTTGGAACGGTAGCGCCGCCATGCGGTTCACCGTCTCCTGAATGGGCTCGTCCAGGTGGGCGAAGTACCAACCCGTGATCCCCGCCGCCTCCCAGCGGTCTCCTCCGGGACCCGATCCGTATCCGATGCCGGCGGAATGCGTCAGGAGGTGGCGGATGGTGATGGCCCGCTCCGCCGGCACGACGTCGTAGCCGCCGCCCTCCCGTGGTACCGCGACGGTCGTATTCGCATAGGCCGGGAGGTACCGGGAGACGGGGTCGGAGATGAGCAGTCGGCCCTCCTCCTGAAGCATCATGATGCCGACGCTGATGAGCGCCTTCGTCTGTGAAGCGATGCGGAAGATGGCGTCGGTGGTCATGGGGTCGCCGGCGGCCACGTCGCGCATGCCCACGGCCTCCGAATAGGCGACCTTGCCGTCGCGAAGGACGATGGCGGTCGCACCAGCGAGACGTTCGTCGTGCACGTAGCCCTCGAGGACGTTGGTCAGACGCTCCAGCTGTTCGGCCGACATCCCCACGGCCTCGGGCGCGACGGGGGGCAGCTCCTGGGCGAGGGCCGGGGAGGCGAGAAGGAGTAGGCCGACGACAGCGGCTGCACTCTGGGTTCGGCGGCGCGTCGGATCGGGGATCAATGAGCGGGACACGGCATCTCCGTAAACGGACGGGGCGAGACGCAATTGGAGGGGTGCGTCCACGTGGCGCCAGGGGCGTGGGGTCATACGGAATGGGACTCCGGCCGCGTGGCCGACGCGGCGCTTCCGGCCCATGTTTGATCAAACCCACCTCTGAATCGACGGCCCATGCCCGAACGCACCACTCACACGGCCCGGCGCTCGCGCCTCGTCCCTCGGCGATCCACCATCGCGATCAGAACGACCTGCCTGTTGATCGCGGCATCTATGGTGGCCGGCGTGCCGACCCACGCCCAACAGGACGAGCCGTTCAACCTCGACTGGTGGCACCCCATCGCAGCCGGTGGCGCTGTGGCGGCCACCATCCTGGTCATCGACGAGCCGGTGAGAGACTGGATGCAGCCCGCTCCGAAGTCCCTTGACGGGCTCTCGGACTTCGCCGCCCGCTTCAAGGACGGTCCCGTCTACTGGTACACGGCGGCCGGCCTGGCCGGCATCGGCCTCGCCGCACGGGAACCGAAGGTGGCAGCCACGGGCGTCCACGTAATCACCGCCTACGGCATGGCCGGCTGGATGAACATCTCGCTGAAGTGGGCGTTCGGACGGACCCGGCCCAGCCAGACGCCCGGCGACGTGAACGAGTTCGACTTCTTCGACGGAGGTGAGAACGCGGCCTTCCCGTCAGGGAGCGCCGCCGTGGTGTTCAGCCTTGCGACGACCCTCGCCGACGCCGTGGACCGGACGCCGGTGAGCGTCGTCCTCTACACCGGGGCGGGTCTGAACTCGTGGGCCCGTCTACACGCCAACCGGCACTGGGTGAGCGACGTCGCCATGGGAGCCCTCGTGGGCATCACCGCCGCGAAGCTGGTGAACGGTGAGTGGACCATCTTCGGGCTCCGTCCGCCGATGCTGTGGACGGACGGACGGAGGTCGGGGATGGTCATGCGCTTGGGCATCTCGTGAACGGTGCGTCCCTTAGTGCGACCCGTCCGGCTGACTGCTCCCCTGCTCGCTGATGAGGCGGGCGGCGCGATCTTCCTTGATCTTCCGCATCCCCTCCTCGTCGAGGTGGGTGACGGCGAGCCACGCGTGTGACATTTCGTCCGCGGTGCGATCACCGATGCCCACCCACTGATCCGGGTCCGGGTTGTAGCGGTTGTTCTCGGAGTTGTCGTACCAGGCGGTCAGGATGAGCTGGTCGCCGACCTCGAGGAGCGGCGCGACGTCGTCCTCGTAGATGTGGCTGTGATGCCAGAGGGCGCTCCAGTTCGAGACCATGCTCACCATCTCCGTGCGGCCGCTCTTCCGGAGGATCTGTAGGGACATGGCAACCAGCCGCGTGTGGCCGTGAGGCTGCCAGCTGTCGATACGCACGGGCGTATCGAAGGAGTGGAAGCCCTGGGTCATGAGCGTGCCGTGGGGGGCGATGTCGTAGCCCTTTCCACCACGCAGCATGTAGAGGGTGAGCGTCTGCTGGTAGTCGCCCTCGTAGTCCTCCGGGTGGAGCCAGATGCCGATCTCCACCTGGTCGTCGGTGAGCTCCTGGCCGTTGGGCCAGTAGTGGATGTCCCACGCGACTTCCGAGTTCGCCGGCGCCACACGGCAGGCGTCTTCCGGCACGATCTCGCCGAGCTTGCCCAGCGCGTACTCGGAGAGGCGGCCCGCCGTCTCACCGTTCACCCGGAACGACGAGTTGGCATGGTGCGTCACCCCGCGGCCGGGCACGGACGGCTTGGTCTCGATGGCGAGGATGCAGCGGTCCTCTTCGATGCCCGTGGGCGTCACGGGTTTCCACCAACGATCCTGACCGATGGCCGGAACGTCGTAGGGCTCCGACTTGATGACGATGTCCGGCTCACCGTAGCGATCCGCCAGACGCCATTCGGCCGGATCGGGCCATTCGACGGGATCCGGCATGTCGTCGGGATCACCTTCTGGCATGCCGGCCTCCACCCACGCACGGATCTTACCGATGTCCTCATCGCTCAGCCGCGGATCGTACTTCAGATCCTGCACTCCGACGTCGCGGTCATAGTGGTACGGCGGCATCTCATGAGTCTCCACCATGCGGAGCACCCGACGGGCGTAACGTCGGACCACGTCGTACTCGGTGAGGGGCATGGGCCCGATGGCGCCGTCCTGATGGCACACCTGGCAGTTGGCCTGCAGGATCCGGGCGATGTCCTTGGTGAAGGTCAGGTCGGTGTACTCGCCTCCCTGTTGACCCTCGAGGGCACGCTCGTGGCCCGTACTGAACGTGACGAGCAGGGCGAGTAACCCGGCCGAAACGATCTGCGTCATGGAGCGATGGATGGACAGGTGCATGGCTACTCCTCTGCGGGTGCGCATCGGACGCGTCCTGCCCAGGACGCGCCTTCCACACGATACTGCGTATTAGTCGTTCACGCTCACACTCACGTACCCATTCGTCCAACAGCACTGATTGCCCGGCGTGCTGTCGGTCTGACTGAAATTATCGACTCGAATCCGGATCACATACTCGCCCGGCGTATCGAAGGTGGCGGAGAAATGACCCTGGTACGCCAGAGGACCTTCGGTGAGGAGCTCCACGGACTCCCGGGTGGCGACGGGGCCGGGCCCTGGCGGGCGGCCCATCCGGCGTCGGCCTTCGACCTCCGGCGGCGCAGGCACGAAGGACTCGAAGGCGATCTTCCCTCCGATGGGTCCCTGGTGCTTCCACAGCGTGATGTTCACCGGCCCGAGCTCCCGGTCCCCGCGGTCATGAGCCCAGAACATGAACTCCACCGGCTCCCCGACCGTGGTGGTCAGCGTCTCGGGGTGGAAGATGCCCTCGACGCCGGCTCCCATGGGGCCGTCTTCGGTGAAGCGGATGCCGGGGCGGAGCGATCCCGCCGCCATGGGCGAGGTGCTGAGCTCGTAGGCGCCCTTCACGATCCGGCCCGGCGACTCCAGACGACCGGGGACACGGGTGGTGTATCCGTCCGTCGTCAGGGTCCACCAGACGTCGCCCTCGAAATCCGCCGGAACCACGACGCCGAACGCTCCTCGCTCGCGGTAGCCGCCGAAGCCACCGTACTGAACCGTGGGGAAGGTGGTGGGTTGGTTGCCGTTGAACTCGGCGGGCTCGATGAAGTTGTCCGGCCCGAGGGCGATCTCGACGAGCTCCTCGTCGTTCCGGTTCATGAAGCCGAACGAGAGGGTGTAGGTGCCGTCGTCATTCTGGTAGAAGCCATCGAAGTACGGCGCGACGAAGTTGCCGCCGGCGTTCGGAGGCGCGAGCGGGAACTCCCGTCGTGTCCAGTCCTGTGCCTCGGCCGCCAGCGGCAGCGTTACGGTCAAGAGGGCTGCGACTGCCAGGGGCGTGGTCCGTCTACGCAAGCTCGATCCTCCTTCCATGTTCACAACGGCGTGCCGCGACGGGCTTCTGAGGCACACGATAAGGTCCCGGCCGCCTCTGCGAAACGGCCCGCGGGTCGGCGCGAGCGGTACGGGGTGGCCCCGCATCCCACGGCGCCCAGGACGAGCGCGGCGTCCTGCCAGGCGGGCTCAGCCTCCGGGTCGGAGTCTGTAGAGGAAGCTCGTGGTATCCCACTCCACCGCCTCCATCTCGTAGGCGACGTAGTGGGCAACCAGAAGGTTGTTCTCCAACTCGTCCAGAATGCCGCCGAGGTCCATGGGCTGGTCCAGATCGTCGGTGGGCTTGTGGTACCGCTCGACGATCCACCGGTCGAGCTCTGCCTGGGCGTCGACGGCGGGGTCTGCGCTGGTCCTTCCTGCCTGCACCCAGATGGCCGGAATGCCCTGGCGGACGAAGGCGTACTGGTCACTTCGGATGAAGAGGTTCTCCTCCGGTGTGGGGTCGGGGCTCACGGGTGTCCCCGTACGGGCCACGGCGAAGTCCACGGCTTCGGAGAGGTTGGAGTGCTCGTACCCGAAGGCCAGGACATCGGTGGCTTCGGCGATCATTCCCATGACACCGTCCATGTTCTGGTTCGCGACGACGCGTCCGTCGACCGTGGGGAACCGGGCGAAGTACTCCGACCCGAGCATCCCCGATTCCTCGGCCGTGACCCATAGAAAGAGGATGGAGCGACGCGGGGGCGGCATGCGTGCCAGGGTCGTCGCCAACGTGAGGATGGCGGCGGAGCCCGACGCGTTGTCGAGGGTGCCATTGTAGATGGAGTCGCCCCCCAGAGGCGTGCCGGTGCCCAGGTGGTCCAGGTGGGCCGTGACCACGAGATACTCGTCGCTGAGCCCGGGGTCGGTGCCCCGGAGAAGGGCCGCGACGTTGGCGCTTTCAAAGGGCTCGTGGATGAAGCCGGCGCGTAGGACGCCCTCGACCCCCAACTCCACGGAGGCCGGTGAACCGGCGCGGAGGCTGGCGATGGCGTCGTCGAGGTTCGCTCCCACGCCCTCCATCCAGGCAGCGGCCACGCGACGCGACACGAGGAGCGACGCGGCCAACTCCTCCCCCGTTCCTGAGCCCTCGGAGGCGCCTGGCGCAGGGGGGACGTAGCCCGTGCGCGGTCGCGACGTGAGTCTGCCGCCGACCGGGACGGGCTGGACCACGAGAACGCCGGCGGCTCCGCGACGAAGGAGCTCGGCGTCGCGCACCTTGCTGCTGGACAGGACCGTTCGTTCCAGGGAGCCGAATCTGTCCGGAGCGCCAGGCAAGACCACGACGAGCCTGCCCTGCACATCGAGACCCTCGAAGTCGTCGTAGCCGAGGTCGGGTGCGCTGATGCCGAAGCCGGCGAAGACGAGGGGTGCACGGAGGTCGACGGTGGTGGTGAGAACCCGGGGCGAAACGGCGAAGTCGGCCTCACGGGTGAGCGTCGTCCCTCCGATCGTGAACGAGACCGATGTCGGGTCCACTCGTGCCGTCCGGAAGTCGATGGGCTGCAGATACCCACCGTCGACCCCTCCCGGCTCCAGGCCCGCCGCCCGGGCCTGCCCGATGAGGTAGTTCGCCGCGGCGTCGTAGCCTGGAGTGCCAGGACGCCGTCCGGCCATGGCGTCGCTGGACAACGCCGCCTGGTGGGTCAGAAAAAGCTCGACGGACAGACGATCCACCGACTCATCGAGGGAAAGCGTCCGATGGTCGGGTGAGCACGCCGGGAAGGCGCACATGAGGGCGAGAGCCACGCGCGGTCGAGGGAAACGACGGTGAGGTGTGGGAGGCATGCGTTCGGGGATCATGGGACGTGCGGCCCTGACGAAGGCCGCGAAGGTACCCTGGACCGGTGCGGTCGGACCAGCCCAGGCGGCTGAGGGTCCCTCGTTGATGCGCGGCTCATGTCAGACGACTTTCCGTGTCATGGCGCAGACTCCCCGCACCACCCCGTTCCACGCACGCGTGGCGCCCCTCAACGAGACGGGCATCTGGAAGCACTGGTCCGGCTATCTCGTGGCCCCGAAGTACCACTTCTCCTTGAGCCACGAGTACTACGCCATCCGGAACGCGGCGGCGCTCCTCGATACGTCGCCCCTCTTCAAGTACCGCTTCTCGGGGCCGGGCGCCGAGACCGTTCTCCAACGGATCCTCGCCAGGGACATACGAGCCTGCCCGCCGGGCAGGGCCCAGTATACCTGCTGGTGTGACGAGCGTGGCTTCGTACTCCAGGACGGCGTTGTCCTCCACGTTCGGCCCGGGGAGTACTGGCTCACGGCTGCCGAGCCGTCCCTTCGCTATTTCCGCAACGTCGCACGCGAGCTGCGCTCGTCGGCGCACATCGAGGACATCTCCAACGACTTCGGCATCCTCGCCCTCCAGGGCCCCCACGCCCACGACGTCATCGCGCGGCTCACCGACGACGCCACCCCTCTCCGGTTCTTCGGTCTTTGCCAGACCCGCATCGAAGGACGCGACGTGGTCGTGTCGCGCACCGGGTATACAGGGGATCTCGGGTATGAAATCTGGATCCCTTCCGGGGATGCAGAGACGGTCTGGGACGCGCTGGTGGCCGTGGGCGGCGACTACAACCTGACGCCCATGGGCACGACTCCCCTGAAGATGGCCCGTATCGAGGCGGGACTCCTTCTCATGGGCGTGGACTTCCACATGTCGCGCTTCGCGTGGGTGGATCAAGAGCGGGACACGCCGCTGGAGCTCGGCTGGTCGTGGATGTTCAGGAAGCTCGACGACGACGACCGCGACTTCATCGGTCGTGGCGCCATCGAAGAGGAGATCCAGGGGCAGACGAGTCGGTGGAGGACGGTGGGCCTCGCCGTGGACTGGGACGAATACGAGCACGTCCACACCGAGGTCGGCCTTCTGCCTCCCCGCCACGAGATCTATCGGGAGACGACGATGAGCGTGTACCGGCGGGGTGAGGTCGAGTGGGACTACGCCGGATACGCGACGAGCTTCACCACGTCCTCGCTCCTCCGGAAGCCCCTGGCCATCGCGAAAGTGCCCCTGGATCTCGCCGGGCCGGGCTCGGAGGTGGAGCTGGAGCTCTCGGTCCTCCATCGGCCCACGACGGTCCTCGCCCGGGTGGAGCGGCTGCCCTTCTTCGATCCGCCGCGGAAGACGGCCACCATGGAGAGGACGGTCGCCATGGAGAGGACGGTCGCCATGGATGAGGCCGGCGGGCCGACACCCACCGGAGGGTCCGTTTGATGGCCGCGACCGAACGGTACGACGCCGTCGTCGTTGGTGGTGGGCACAACGGGCTGGTGAACGCCGCGTACCTGGCGAAGGCGGGCCTGAAGACACTGGTCCTCGAGCAACGCCACGTGGTGGGCGGCGCCGCCGTCACCGAAGAGCTGGTGCCCGGCTTCCGCTTCACGACCTTCTCCTACGCCCTGAGCCTCCTCAGACCGGAGATCGTGCAGGAACTCGACCTCGTACGGCACGGGCTCATGGTGCTGCCCTTGGCCAACACCTTCCAGCCGGGCTACGACGGGGAGTACCTCTTCCTGGGCGCCGACTCCCACACCAACTACCACGAGATCGCCCGCCACTCGGTGGAAGACGCCGAGGCGGCCAGAGAGCTGAGCCATGGTGTTGCCCGGGTGGCTCGGGCGTTGAAGCCATGGATGGATCGGATCCCACCCAATCCGCTGAGCGGAGGTGCGGCGGACCAATCCGCCATCCACGAGTTGCGGGCCTATGTGGAGGGTCTCGACGGAGAGGTTCGCGACCTGCTCCAGAGGTTCGTCGACTGCAGCGCCGCCGAGATCCTCGACGAGTACTTCGAGCACGATCTGGTCAAGGCGCTTTACTCGTCCAGCGGCATCATCGGAAGCCGCTGCGGACCGCGGAGCAAGGAGTCGGGCCTCGTCTGGCTCTTTCACAAGATGGGCGACTACGACGGGATCCCCGGGGCGTGGGGTTTCCACAAGAACGGTAATGGCGGCTTCACCCAGGTGCTGGCTCGGGCCGTCGAGCACTTCGGAGGAACGATCCGAACCGAGGCTCCCGTGGAGGCCGTTCGCTACGACGACGGTCAGGCGGTGGGCGTGACCCTCGCCGACGGATCGCGCATCGACGCCGATCTCGTCGTCAGTGCCCTGGACCCCCGCCAGACGTTCCTGCGGTTGGTGGAGTCCGGCGACCTGCCTGACGACCTGGTCCGGCACATCGAGGGCTTCAAGTTCCAGGGCACGGCGGCCAAGGTGAACTTCGCTCTCGACGGGCTCCCCCAGTTTCCCGGGTTGGAGGGGCGCGAGGACATCTATCGGGGCTTCACGAATATCGGGCCATCCATCGATTACCTCGAGGAGGCTTTCGCCGACTGCCTCGCCGGGCGGTTCAGCCGGCGGCCGTTCATCGACACCTGCATCCAGTCCACCCTCGACCCCGAGATGGCGCCGCCAGGAAAGCACATCATGTCGTGCTTCGTCATGTACGCGCCGTACCATCTGGCCGAAGGAGGGTGGGATGAGCAGCGGGACGCACTCGGCGACACGGTCCAGGAGACCGTCGAAGAGTTCTTCCCCGGCTTCGGTGACCTGGTCCTCCATCGGGAGATCGTCACACCGCTGGACATCGAGCGGACCATCGGCCTCAGCGAGGGCAACATCTTCGCCGGCGAGCTCCTCGAGTCCCAGCTCTTCTTCAACCGCCCGGCGCCGGGCTGGAACCAGTACCGGACCCCCATCGAGGGCTACTACCAGTGCGGGTCGGGGACCCATCCGGGCGGGTGCGTGTCGGGTGGGCCGGGGCGGCTGGCGGCGCGGCAGATCCTGGCGGATCGGGCGGGCTGAGAGGGGCTGGACCGACTGCCGGGCTGGGGCGGTGTCCGGTTGCGCCTCCCCGACCCGACGCCGATGGTGGCTGCTCCCGACACCCCAGCCCCCGAGTCGTGATGCGTCGATCCACTCTCCCGCGCTCCTGCCACCTGTTCCCGCTCCTCTTCGTGGCGGGCTTCGCCGCGCCCGCGGCCGCTCAGGATTACACGGACTCGTATCCGAAGAACCCCGGCATCGATATGCTGGGGTACGTCTTCGAGCTCACCTTCACCGACGAGAGCGACGTCCTCACCGGGGTGACGACGGCCACGGCCCGCTTCCCGGAGCCGGGTCAGCGTGAGCTTCGTCTCGACCTGATCCAGCCCGTAGACTCGCTCGACGGGGCAGGGATGGTGGTAGCCCGGGTGGAGCGGGACGGTCGAGCCCTCGACTTCCGCCACGAGGACCATCAGATCTTCATCGACCTCCGCGGCGCGGTCCCGGCGGGGGATCGAGTGACGGTGGAGGTCCACTACTCGGGACGTCCCGCCGACGGCCTCGACATCGGACCCAACAAGTACGGCGACCGGACGTTCTTCAGTGACAACTGGTCGTCGAGGGTCAGGAACTGGCTCCCGGTGGTGGATCACCCCTATGACAAGGCGACCACCGAGATGATCGTCGTCGCGCCGAGCCACTACCAGGTAGCGTCCAACGGGACCATCGCCGAAGTGACGGACCGAGGGGACGGCACCCGCCTGACGCACTATGTGAACCCGGTGCCCACCGCCACGTGGCTCTACTTTGTCGGCGTGGCCCAGTTTGCCGTCCAACAGGTGGACACGTACGACGGCATCCCCATCGAGACATGGGTCTACTGGCAGGACCGGGACGCGGGGTTCTACGACTTCGCCGAGCCGTCGAAGAAGACGATGGCGTACTACACTGATCTCATCGGGCAGTACGTGAACGGGCGGCTGGCCAATATCGTCTCCAATGCCACGCCGGGAGGGGGGATGGAGGCGGCTTCGACACCGGCGTACTCCGACCAGTCGGTATCGGGGAACCGAGAGCGGCGGTGGCAGCACGTCATCATCCACGAGATCGCCCACCAGTGGTTCGGCAACGCCGTCACCGAATACCACTGGAACGACGTCTGGCTCAGCGAGGGATTCGCCACCTACTACACCCTTCTTGCCCGCCGGCACCTTTACGGCCAGGACGACTTCGTCGAGGGGTTGAAGGAGTCCCGCGCGACCGTCACGGACTTCTACGAGAACGACTTCGACTTCCAGATCGTGCGGCCCTACATCGAAGACCTCAACAACGTCTCGGGGTCGATGATGTACCACAAAGGAGCGTGGGTCCTCCACATGGTCCGGGATCGGATCGGCGCCGAGGCGTACGACGAGGGTATCCGGTCGTACTACGACCACCACCTGAACGGGCATGCCAACACCGCCGATCTGCGACGCCATCTGGAGGAGGCGTCGGGCCAAGACCTGGAAGCCTTCTTCCGTCAGTGGCTTTTCCAGGGAGGCATTCCCCGCCTCGACGTAACCTGGCGCGAGAACGGTGGTGGAGTGGTCGTCGAGGCGGACCAGGTCCAGGACCTCTACGTCTTCGATCTCGAGGTCGACGTGGCGCTGCTGTACGGCGACGGGAGCGTGGGCGGCCGTCTCGGCGAGACGACCACGCTGACCCTCGAAGGAGGAGGTGATCGGGCGAGCGCCGTGCTGACCGTCGCGGACGGTGCCGAAGTCGCTGGCCTGGTGGTGGATCCGCACACCCGGTTGTTGGCGACGTGGGAGGTGCGGCGGTGAGGAAGCGATGGTGGCTCCGGCGCCCCCTTGGCCAACCCGGGGCGAAAGCGCGCACGATCGGGGCCGCGCGGCGGTGCGTGGGCGACACCGGGCCGGGCCTCGCCAGGACGATCGCACTGACCGTCAGCACCGTCGCCGTCCTCGCCGGGTGCTACTCCAGTGACCGACCCGCGGGGGTCGCGGAGCCCCCGCCGGAGCTGGAGTCGTTCGAGGTTGTCAGCGATGGTCACCCTCTCACCGTCTGGGCCCGTGTTCCGGCCGAGCCGGAACAGATCCTCCTTCTTCTGCATGGTCGGACGTGGAGCATCCTTCCGGACTTCGACCTGAGCACCGGCGGTCAGCCGTCCCTCATGGAGTTCCTGGCTCGCGAAGGGGTGGCCGTCTACGGTCTCGATGCCCGTGGCTACGGAGCCACGCCTCGTGACGAGACGGGCTGGCTCGAACCGGATCGCATGGCCCTAGATGTGCGATCGGTGCTCACCTGGTTGCGCGGACGACACGCCGACGCGGCGCCTCCGGTGATCATGGGCTGGTCCTACGGCTCCGCGGTCGGACACCTCGCCGCTCAACGGTGGCCGGAGCTGGTGAGCGGAGTGTCGCTGTACGGCTACTTCAAGGACCCGGCGTCGCAGTATCCGACGTCCGAGAGCCCCGGCGAGGCGCCCCGCTCACCGACGACGCGGGAGGGAGCGCTCAGCGACTTCATCACGCCGGGCAGCATCGACTCGACGGACATCGAGGGCTTCGTCCGGGCTGCGCTGGAGGCCGACCCGGTCCGGGTAGACATCCGCAACGGTCATCAGCTCAACGCCCTCAGCCCCGACTCGCTCTCGGTGCCCACCCAGATCATGCAGGGCGAGCTGGACCCCATCGCACCCACATCGGTTCAGGACCGGCTCTTCAACGGCCTGAGCACGGCCCACAAGGAATGGATCGTGCTGCCGGGATGTGACCACGCGGCCCATCTGGAGCGATGCAAGGAACGGTTCGAGTCGGCGCTCCTGCGGTTCGTGAAGGAGGTTGGATAGGCTCTCGGCATTCGCTCGACACGTTGCTACTTTTTGTAGAAGAGGCCCTCCCCAGGGCGCTCGCGACTCCACCGGGCATTCGCCTGACCCCCCCGGAACGTGGCAATGGCTCTCATTCTCATCGTCGACGATCAGAAGTCCGACATGCTTCTGCTGAAGTCCTTCTTGCGCTCGGGGGGGCACAATGTCCTTGAAGCGAGCAATGGAGCGGAGGCGATCGAGATGACACGGAATTTCAATCTCGACCTGGTCGTCACGGATCTTCGCATGCCGGTCGTGAACGGATTGCGGTTGATCCGAGCACTCCGCGACACGGGGGACCAGATCCCCATCATCGCGGTTTCGGGCCCCAACGCCGATCAACTGATGCTCGCCGAGGACTATGGCGCCAACGCAGCCCTCGCCAAGCCCTTCGGGAAGGAAGAATTCCTCGGACTCGTCGACAGAGTTCTTGCGGACGACCGGTCGAGCTGGGGTGACGCCTGGATTCAGCCCGACGGGTCTACCGGCAAGTAGGAGCGGTCGACCGGCTTCGTGGGCGGGGTTCGCGATCTCTTCACGAGGCGGTGTCGGCGGCTGACTCCGCGGAACGGGCTTCGCGACACCGTCAATTCAGATCGAACGGCCTCACCTTCGGAATGCCTTTCGGAGCACTTTCAGGAACTCCTCGTCGCCCTCGCCCTCGAAGGGTGAGTTCTGCCCCGTCAGGTCACCCATCCGCTCGATATCCAGCTCCGAGGTGAAGGTCCGACCGTCCACGTTCATGGACAGCGTGTAGCGGCCGGGCTCGGCGAGTGGCGCTTCACCGCCGCCCCCTCCGGTGAACATCCGCATGAGCTGGCCCATGCCTGCACCGGGCACCAGCACGTCGGCGAGCTCACGGAGCCGGCCGAAGTTCATCCCGCCTCCGCCGCCGGGAGGAGACTCGCCTGGTCGTTCGCGGAAGGTCTCCGGGTCTCCGCCGCCGCCTCCGCCTCCTGCGCCGAACATGGCGAACATTTGCTGGCGGCTGACCTCGCCGGTGAAAATGCCCATCATGCGATCCAGCATGGGCTCGGCCCAGCCCTCCGCGATGAGTGAATCGCGCACGGCGGCGGCACGCGCGGCGATGTCGGCGCGCTGCTTCGCCTCGTAGGGCGAGGGTCCGGCGCCCTCGGGAGCGGCGCCTCGCATGTCCCAGCGTGCCCGGTTGAGGCCGGCTTCCGCCGGGCCGCTCGCCGTGGCGAATACCTCACCATCCGGGCTGGTGATCGTGATCTGGACCTGGGCGCCCCCGCGCCGTCGATTCGCCGGCGTGTCACCGTTCTCCGACTCCACCTCTTCGGCCAGGGCGGCAGCCTGGTCTTCGGTGAGCCAGTACGAGAACTCGGCCACCGATCCCGGCGTCGGTCGACCCCAGTGCTGTTGACCATAGGACTCACCGCCTCGGGCCGGATAGCCGAACTGGAAGGCGGGCTTCGGCGCGAAGAGGCCGCCGTCGGCGACCACCGCGTCGGTCAGCTCCTGAAGCGGAGCGATGTCCACCACCCAGATCGATCGACCGTGGGTCCCCGCCACCAGCTCCCGGTCACGAGGATGGACCTCGAGGTCGTGGACCGGAACCGCCGGCATCCCGTTCATGAACCGCTGCCAGCTCCCGCCGCGGTTGGTGGAGACGTACGCGCCCACGTCGGTGCCGACGAAGAGGAGGTTCTCGTTCACCGGATCCTCCTCGACGACGTGAACGAAGTCGACGGAGCCCGAGGGGAGGTCGGACGTGATGGCACGGAAGGACCGGCCGTTGTCGTCGCTGACGAAGACGTACGGATCGAGGTCGTTGATTCGGTGCCCGTCGTACGTCACGTAGAAGCGGTTCGCATCGTGGTTCGATGCCTTGATGCGGCTCACGTAGTAGCCCTCCGGGGCGCCGGTCACCCGGTCCGTGAGCTCGGTCCATGCTTCGCCGTCGTCCTCGGTCATCCAGACACGGCCGTCGTCGGTTCCGGCGTAGAGCTTCCCGCGTACCAACGGAGACTCGTCCAGGGCGACGATGGTGGCGTACGTCTCTGCTCCCGTTACGTCCGGGGTGATGCCACCCGTCTCCTCCGTCGAGACCCGGATCTTCTCCTCATCGGCATGCGTGAGATCCGGAGAGATGATGGTCAGCTCATCGCCCCAGTCCGTGCTCTTCACGACCCGGTTGCCGGCAGCGTAGAACCAGCTGCGGTCGTGTGCGGACTGGAAGAACGGGGTGTTCCAGTTCCAGCGCATGACGGCGTTCGCCGAGTCCCGAGTGGCCTCGGTGCGAAGCCGCTCGATGCGGTCGTCATCTTCGTCGACGCCCTCGTCGAGAAGCGTGACGATGGTGTCCTGCTTCGCCGTCCACCCCTCCACCCAGTCGGGTTTCTCCAGGCTGGTCCGTTCGCCCGTGGCGAGGTTGGAGCGACCGATATTGCCGCCCTGGGACTCGGACCAGACGATGTCGGGATCTTCCGGATCCTGGGCCGTGACGAAGCCGTCTCCACCGCTGATGGTCGCCCAGTGGTACGCGGTGATGTCACCGCTGGGAAGGCGGCTCGGCCCGCACCATGTCCCGTTGTCCTGAAGCCCCCCGCACACGCGGTACGGGACATCCATGTTCAGGCTGATGTCGTAGAACTGGCCCATGGTCACATGGTTCAGGTACGACCAGTTGCCACCCCGGTCGTAGGAGATGGCCACGCCGCCGTCGTTGCCCACGACGATCCGCTGAGGATCGTTGGGGTCGATCCACATGGCATGATGGTCCACGTGGATGTCGTTCGTGGTGGTTCCGTACGTCGCCCCGCCATCATCCGAGTACTGCACCGGCGTCGAGGAGAAGTAGACGCGATCCGGGTCGAAGGGGTCGACGCGGACCTGCGAGTAGTAGAAGGGACGCGTGTTCACGTCGTTCATCTTCTCCCACGTTTCGCCGGAATCCGTCGAACGGTACAGACCGTTGCCCGCGAAGCCGTCCGTCTCCCCCTCGCCCCTGGCTTCCACCATGGCGTACATCGTCCGGGGGCTCGACGGCGCGATGGCGAGTCCGATGCGCCCCTTCTCGGCCGTGGGGAACCCGTTGCCCTCCACCTCCGCCCAGGTGTCGCCACCGTCTTCGGTCCTCCACAACGCCGAACCGGGGCCGCCGGACTGCAGATAGAACGGCCCGCGCTCCCGTTCCCATGAAGCCGCGAAGAGCCTGTCGGGGTCGCGGGGGTCCATGACGAGGTCCACGAAGCCGGCCCGGTCGGACACGAACTTCACCAGCTCCCAGCTCTCGCCGCCGTCCCGGGTCCGGTAAAGGCCTCGCTCGGGGTTCGACCCCCAGATGTGGCCGAGGGCGGCGACGTACACGATGTCCGGGTCACGAGGGTGGATGACGATGCGCGCGATGACCTGGGTGTCCTTCAGGCCCATGAAGCGCCACGTCTCGCCGCCGTCGGTGGTCTTCCAGATGCCTCCCCCCGGCGAGATGGAGTTCCGGGAGTCTTCCTCCCCCGTGCCTACCCAGACGATGTCCGGATTCGACGGCGCGATGGCGAGGTCGCCCATGGAGATCACCCGCTCGTCATCCCACATCTGACGGAACGTCGTTCCGTTGTTGGTCGTCTTCCATATTCCCGAAGCCGCCCCTGCCACCCAGAACGTCTTGGACGGGCTCGGCAGTCCTTCCACGTCGGTGACGCGCCCGCCCATGTTCGGCGGGCCAATCTGACGCCACTCGAACTCGTCCATGTGGGCGTCGAGGGGGCTGCTGAGCTGAGCGTGGCCAGGTCGTGGCGCCACAGCGACGAGGAGGACCAGGGCCGGAACGAGCTTACGGATCATGGGACGCGGGGTGAGGTGATGGGCCGCTGATCGCCAGCGACGAGCGGCAATATGCCCGGGGGGGGTGGCGTGGCGAGGGGTCGGCTCTGCAGGTGCGCCGCGCGCTACGCCTCAGCCGCCTGACGAGCCTCCGGTCAACTCCAGGAGCCGCTCGTTGCCCTCGACGTCGAGGAAGGTGTCCCACTCGAGGAAGTATCCCTCGGGATCGTACCCCACGAAGACGCTGACCCGCCCGCTCTCGTCGGTGAGTTCGGGGGTCCGGAGATCGAGACCCAGCGTGCGCGCGCGATCCAGCCACGCCGCCACGTCGTCGGTGAAGAAGCTCACGGTCACGGCCTTGTCCTCGGTGGCCGTATGGAGGCCGCGGCTTCCGTCCACCGGACCGATGAAGCCGGTAGGCGAGGCTTGGTAGACCTTGGCCCATCCCTGATCGACCATGAGGTCGACCCCGAGAAGCTCTTCCCAGAAGTCCTCGATGGCAGGCACATCCTCGTAGTAGAGCCACAGCACCGTCGCCTGGACGAGGAGGTCGCTCGGGCGTGATGTTCCCCCCACCGGGCCCAGGGGCTCGATCCCGTCGAGGACGGGCATGAGGAGGGTATTCTCTTCGTGCGGATTGAAGCGTTCCACTTCGAGGTAGTAGCCCTCGGGATCGATGGCGACGAAGCCGTCGTGGGGCTGGCCCTCACGGTAGTTGTACTCTCCACGCATCTCCACACGCTGGGAGACGAGGTAGTCGTACCACCCCTCGACCTGCTCCGTGACGATGGCGAGGGTCACCGACTTCGGCTCCTCCGACGAGTGCATCCCCTCGGCCTCGTCCACCAGCGTGACGTAGGAGGCCGGTGCCACGCGCATGATCTTGGCGAAGCCGTAGTCCACGACCGTCTCGAAGCCTAGGATGCGGCTGTAGAAGTCGTGGGCGGCCTCGACATCCACGTAGTAGTAGAAGGCGTTCGTGGCCTGGATGCCGGGTACGGCGTCGGAGGCCGAGGAGCCCGTCATGTCGCCATTCGCCTCGGGCGTGTCGGGACGGGACTCCCCGGCGCACGCCATGAGCGGAACCAGGATAAGGAGTGCGAGGGCACGCACGCTCAACTGATGGGCCGTCCCTTGGGCATCACCTTCACGGCCCAGAGGCCCGAGTTCATGTCCGAGAAGAAGACGTGGCCCTTGTACGGTTGGGGTCCCCAGACGCTCACCTGGTTCGGGTAGTAGCCCGCCGGGTCCTGGGACTTGTAGACCGCGATCTCCCGACCTTGGGCGAAGAGGTCGCCCATGAGCTCACCCGAAACGTCGACGACACGGAGTCCTCCCTTGTAGTAGGCCTGGTAGAGCTTGTCGTCTTCCACCCAGCTGTTGTGAGTGCCCGCTTCTGGGATCTCGTAGCGGGCGACGTCCTTGGGGTTCTCCGGGTCGGTGAAGTCGATGATGTGGAGGTAGCCGTCCATCCTGCCTTGGACGCCGCCTTCGCCGGTGGCCGGGTCGTATGGCTTGTTGTCCGTTCCCTCGCCGGCCCAGGCGCGACCATTTCCGCCTCCCATCTCGTCGCCGAGGAAGAGGTAGAACTTCCCCGTCGACTCCTGGTGGTAGGGGAAGGCGGCGTGGGTGGCTCCGACGGGGTAGGGGACGGCGGTGACGAAGACGGGATTCTCGATGCTGCCGCCCCAACGCCCGTTGCCCACGTCCACGACGACGACGCCGGTCTGCCACTCAGACGAGTAGGCCACGCCGTCGTGGACCCAGACGTCGTGGATCCGGCTGTCGGGGTGGTTGTACTCACTGACGAACTTCGGGTCGTAGGGGTCGCGCACATCGATGATGACGTACTTGTCGCCTCCAGCGAGGGCGAACAGGTAGTCGTCGGTGGCGAACATGTTGTGGACGCCGCCGGTGACACCGTTGCTGTCGAAGGTGGATGCGATGACGGGGTTGGCGGGGTCGCTCATGTCCAGGATCACCACGCCGTTGCGACGGTTCGATGCGCCTTCCCGGGACAGGGCCGCGTAGCGCCCGTCGGGGGCCACCTTCACGTCGTTCACCGTCCGGGCGTCCACCTGGAGCGAGTCCACCTTGAGGATGTTCGCCGGGTCGGTCACGTCCCAGAAGTACGCCCATCCGTCGGAGGCCCAGGTGCCGGTGACGGCGTAGTCGCGTCCGTCCACGCCCTCGAAGACCCAGAGGTCCGACGTGTGGCGGTCCGTCACCGAACCGCGACCCTGCAACTCCACCTCCTGGACCGCCTCGCGCCCGTGGACCTGGACCGTGTGGCGAGCGGTGAGGGGTCCCGAGAGGGCCAGAACCGTGTAGCGCCCGGGGACCTCGGCGACGAAGGCCCCGTCGTCTACGATGGCGGCCGCACCCGGCGCCTTGATGGAGTCGTCGGGAACGAAGGTGTACGCCCACGTCACGGGAAGGCCGGTGATGGCGCCCGACGGGCCGCTGGCCACGGCGTCGAAGCGGAGGACGTCGCCGGTGCGCGCCTCGGCCGCGCCGCCGTCGATGCGGAGCGAGCGGGCGGGGAAGGCGCCCACGTCGTAGGAGGTGGTCGCGGCCACCGAACCGTCGATGGACGCCGTGATGGTGACGGCGCCCGAGGCCAGCGCCTCTACCGTACCGAAGCCATCTACGGTGGCCACCGCCGGGTTCGACGTCGCCCACTCCACTTCGAGTTCGGGCCGGGTGGTGCCGTCCGCGTGATACGCCACCGGTTCATGCGTCAGGATGGTGCCCACGTACAGACGCTCACCTGACGGGTGGAGCTCCACCCGGGCGACGGCCGGCCAGGAGACGCTCACCGGAACTGTGAGGGGCGCGGGTGCGGCATCGAAACCGGCGGCCGCCACGGCCGTGACCACCATCTCGAAATCGCCTGCCGTGTATGCCTGGAGGCGACCGTCGCGGTAGCGGAGGTCCCCCCGGGGGGCTGCGACGCGCACGTCCATCTCCACCGGCTCGCCGTCGGCGTCCACGACCTGGATGGTGAGCGGAACGGAGGTGCCGGCCTGCAGTGTCGGAGAGGCGGGCTCGGCCACGATGCGCAGCGGCGACTGGGCTTCGCTCGATCCTGGCGCGGTGGCGAAGAGGCTGAGGGCGATGACCGTCGGGATGAGTCGAGGGCGCTTCATGATGATCTGGTGTGGAAAGACGGGGTGAGGGAGGGGATGGGCCCCACGGCCGGGATCGTAAAGCCGCCGGGCCCACCGCGACAGGCGCGCCGGTGCTGTCCTCCCTTCTGGCGACGGTCCGTCCCGCCGTCAGCCGTCACACTGGTCGGGACCCCCGTTACCGACGAATGCGTTTCCGTGCACCGAATCGGTGAAGTCGGTCGACCACGGCCCCCCGCCTCCCCGGAAAACCCCACAGGCCATGGACCAACGCACCGTCGAGCTGCGGAACGCCGCTCCCAGATCGACATGGAACACGACCGCGGCTCCCGGCTCAGGTGTCCTCCACGGAACCCCGGCGTACTCGACGGCAACGTGCTCGAGCAGCGTCGACGCACCTGCTAGCGCCTCGATGCTGATCCCGGTCCAGACTCCCGGCGCGGGTGCCTGGAGGGAGGACCCGAACACCACCGGATCGACTGCCGTCCCGATGGCGCGCAGGGTTCCGGGGCCAAGCCGCCCGACGAATAGACCGCCGCCTGGTCCGAACAGCAGGCTGACACCGGCATCGAGCGTGAGTACGGGATGGCTGTCGTGCTCGATGGCCAGACCTCCGTCGAGGACGTAGGGGACCCCGTGGTCCACCCAGAGGTGGTTTCCTTCGAGCAAGTCGTCCCAATCCCAGTGGGCCACGACGGCGTCCGTCGCGTTGCCAGTGTAGGAGCCGGAAGGGATCCCGGACACGGCGCCGAGGCTCACACGGAGAGGAGCCAGGCCCGCACCCTCCACAGAGAGGTTCGAAGAGCCGGGTGCGAACCGTCCGCCTCCGGTCACGCTTACTCCGTACGCGAAGGCGCCCTCGATGTGGACGTCTTGCATATGCAGGCTCGGCTCGGACGTGCCGCCCCCGGTGACCGTCACACACCCCTGACGGAAGCCGATGCCACATCCGGCCATTTCGACGTTGGCCATGGAGCTGGCCGAGGCCTGCGGCCCGAGATGGATGCCACCCCAACCCCACCCACCGCTGAAGTAGCCGTCCGCCAGGACGATCCTTGCTCTACCCACGTCGCCCATGAGCAGCGTGCCGGGTCCTTCGTGACCCACCACGATGTTCGCGGGATAGTCGAAGAGGACGTGGAGTCCCGGACTCATCGTGAGCACCGGGTCGCTGGCACCATAGACGACCAGATCGCCGGCCAAGAGCCAGGGCAATCCCGGGTTCTTCCACTCGACGTCGTCCGAGATCGTGTCTCCGAAGAGGAGCAGGTACGGCGAGGTGGCCCCGGTGAAGGTCCCGCCGTACGGGAAACGCGCGAGTTCAGCCGCGGGGAAGATTCCGGGGTATCCGTCCACCCCGTCTACCGAGAGACGCGTCGACCCGCTGACGAGCCTCGAGCGGGGTTCGACCACGACGCCGAAGCCTACGGCCGCCGACACCGTGACATCACGCAGGAGCAGACTCGGCGACGCTCGACCGTCGGTCGTTCGCGTAGCCACGCACGCCGCGTAGGGCCAGAGGCCTGAAGCGGGCGCACCGCACCCGCGCACAGTGACGTTGGCAAGCACCGATTCCGAGGGGCCGGAGAACTGGATGCCGCTCCACGCCCCCGGCTCGGCCAGCACGTCCTCGTGCTCGAACCGAATCGCGGCCGCGTCCCCGTCTGCGATCACGCGTCCCTCGCCCACAGCGCCGACATTGAGTTCGGCTCCATCGCGGAAGAAGACGGAGACACCCGGCTCGACCGTCAACGTTGCGACGGGATCTCCTCCGACAATGAGGACCGAGTCGACAACGTGCGGCGATCCTGCCAGGCTCCAGACCTCGGATGAGGTCACAGGACGGTTGTGCAGGGTCCCGGCGACTTGGATCGACCTGGTGGTCGAGAGAGAGCCGGACGTCGCCGTGACGTCGACGCGCCCGTGGGATACCGCGCGGAGGTACCCCGTGGATCCGAACGCGGCCACGTCCGGCGCGCGGGAGCTCCACGAGACCCCGTATACCGGGATCGTGTCGCCTCGCTCGGTTACGCCACGTACGGCGAGAAGAGTCGAGTCGTTGAGGTAGAGTGACCCTCGAGGGAGCCCCGGGCTCTCGATGAGGAGTGTCTGTACCGGGGAGGAGCCGCCGGGCCCGGTGAGGTCATTGCCGCAGGCGAAAAGGGTTGGGACGACAAGGGCTGCGAAAACGCGCGCGCAGCTGCGGGTGTACATGCTTCGGTTTCCGAATGCCTAGCGGGGCTATCCCCCGCCCGCACCGTCTGGACCGGTGCCCCCTGCTCCGACGAATACCGTCCGGGTGAAGGGGAGCGACCCCCACACGGCTCGTTCACTGCGGCTTTGATTCTAGTGGCAAGGGGCTGTTCCAAGAAGAGCCGGGCATCGAGGCCCAGGTCGGCGGCCAAGACCCAGGTCGGCTTGTCCGTATCTCACGTCGTCAGGTGGCACGCGCTGAGATGGCCCGGCGCGACCTCCTTCAGCTCCGGAACCGTTTGGGCACAGACCGCTTCGGCCATCGGGCACCGGGTCCGGAACACACATCCCGACGGAGGATCGATGGGGCTGGGGATGTCGCCCGTCAGCCTCGTCCGCGGGCGCTGATGCCCCGGCTCGGGGGCAGGAACAGCCGAGAGTAGTGCCTTGGTGTAGGGGTGATTCGGTCGGTCGTACAGATCGTCGGAAGGCGCGATCTCCATGACGCGCCCCAGATACATGACGGCGACCCGATCGGAGATGTGCTCCACCACGGCCAGGTCGTGGGCGATGAAGAGGAGGGTCAGGTCGAGTTCTTCCTTGAGGTCCATCAAGAGATTGATGACCTGGGCCTGGATGGAGACATCGAGTGCGGAAACCGGTTCGTCGGCCACAATGAAATCGGGCTCGACGGCCAGGGCCCGGGCGATGCCGATACGTTGCCTCTGACCTCCGGAAAACTCGTGGGGAAAGCGGTCGAGTTGGTCGGGTGAAAGCCCGACCTGCTCCATGAGTTCGGCCATGCGCCCCTCTCGGGTGTCGGGCGTCCCGATCTTGTGGAGCGTGAGGGCGTGACCGAGGACCGTCCGGACTTTCTCCCTCGGATTGAGGCTCGCGTACGGGTCCTGGAAGATGATCTGCATCCGCTTCCGAAACCGCCTCAGTGCAGGCTTCGAGAGTTGGAAGATGTCCGCGCCGTCGAAGAGCACTCGGCCTTCCGTCGCCTCCTCCAGGCGGAGGACTAGCCGACCGAGGGTCGTCTTGCCGGACCCGCTCTCCCCCACCAGGCCCAGGACCTCGCCCCGATTCACCGTGAAGGACACGTCATTGACGGCCTGCACGTGGTTCACGACCCGGTTGAGAGCGCCCCCTCGGACGGGGAACCGTTTGACGAGGGACTCGACGCGGAGGAGCTCACCGGTCCTGCTCATGCCGACACCTCGGCTGCAAGGTCCAACTCTCGCCACCGCAGGCATCGGGCGTCGTGGGCGTCCGACACACCTTCCAACTCCGGCGAAGTCTCCAGGCAGTCGGCCTCCACGTGCCCACACCGACTCGAGAAGCGGCACCCGTGACCAAGCTCCGCCCGGGAGGGGACGTTTCCAGGGATGGTGCGCAGCCTTTCGCCTCGACGTGAGCTGCGGAGTCGCGGAATCGAGGCAATGAGCCCGGCCGTGTAGGGCATCCGGGGTCGGTTGAAGATCTCTTCCACCGGGCCCCGCTCCACCACCTGACCAGCGTACATCACGACGACGCGCCGAGCGATCTGGGCTACGACGCCCAGGTCATGGGTGATGAAGACGATGGCCATGCCGAAGCGGTCCTGGAGGTCGGCCATGAGGTCCAGGATCTGGGCCTGAATGGTGACGTCCAATGCGGTGGTGGGCTCGTCGGCGATGAGGAGGCTCGGCCGGCACGCCAGAGCCATGGCGATCATGGCACGCTGACGCATGCCGCCGGACATCTCGTGGGGGTGACTGTCCACCCGCTTGGATGGCTCGGATATCCCCACCGTGTCCAACATGTCGATGGCACGCTCCCGGCCTTCCTTCGGGGTGATGTCCTCGTGCTGGATCATCACCTCGGCGATCTGTGCGCCCACGGTGTGCACCGGGTTCAGACTCGTCATGGGCTCCTGGAAGATCATGCCGATGTCCTTGCCCCGGACGCGGCGCATCTCGTCCTCCGGGATGTCCGTGAGCTCCCGGCCCGTCAGGCGGATCGATCCGCCTGTGATCTGGCCCACGCGGGCCGGCAGGAGTCGCATGATGGAGAGCGCCGTCACCGACTTACCCGATCCGCTCTCCCCGACAATGGCCAGCGTCTCGCCGGCGCCCACGGAGAAGCTGACGCCGTCGACGGCCACCAGGGGATCACGGCCGCCCAGGAGGAAGCTGGTCTGGAGATCGCGGACCTCCAGGAGCGGTGGCTGCCTGCCCACGGAGTTCGCGCTCCTCTCCTTCCCGGGCGTCGAACCCGGCCGGCGGCTGTCACTCACCGATCCACTCTCTGGTCGCCACCGCCACTGCCAAGGGGCCGGACGAAGCGTCCCCAGCCCGCCGGCGCGTCCACCGACGAACCGTCCCAGATTTGCCGACCAGCCACGAACGTCGCCGCGACGCGGCCGCGGTACGTCCGCCCGTGGGCGAGACGTGCCAGGCCTCGAGCCGCCGTCTGAAGACTCTCCGGGGTCGGACGCGTCTCGCCGTCGAGCTCCACCACCGCCACGTCGGCCCTCGCCCCCTTGGCCAGGACGCCACGGTCGGGGAGGTCGAAGCGTCGTGCGGCGGCGCCGGAGGTCAGTTCGACGACGGCCGGTAGGGTGACATGTCCCTCGGCCACACCGTCCAAAAGGGTGGGCAGAAGCAGCTCGGTGCCGGGGTGCCCCGGCGGCGCCGTGAGGAAGTTGTCCTCGTGGGCCGCTTTCTCGGCGAAGGAAAAGCTCGTGTGATCCGTCGTCACGTGGCCGAGTGTGCCGTCTTCCAGCGCGGACCAGAGCGCATCACGGTCCGCGGCTGTGCGGATGGGCGGGTTCACCTTCCCGAAGACCCCGACACGGCCGACGTCCTCGGACGTGTGGCGGAGGTACTGCGGGCAGGTCTCGGCGCTGAAGTCGGATGTGCCGGCGAAGGCTCGAAGCACCGCGAGGGTCGCCGCTGACGTAACGTGGGCGATATGGACTTTCGCCTGCGCTTCCATGTTCAGCGCCAGGATTTGCGCCACCGCCAGGGATTCGGCTACGGCGGGGCGGGCGGCCTCGTGGGTGGCGGCGTCCGCCGGGTCGAGGAGGGCGGCGCGGCCCTCGCTTCGTGCCAGGATCTCGGGGTGTTCGGCGTGGACGACCACGGGCAACCCCACGGTTCGGGCGAGGCGCAGGACCTGGAGCTGATCGGGGGCTGCAGGCCAGGCGAGCCCCTCGAACTCGTGCTCGCGGCCCTCGGGCGCCGGGATGGTGAAGATCTTCAGCGCCACCACCCCCGCCTCGGCCAGCGCCCCGAAGGCCGATTCCGTCAACTCCGCCGGCGCTGCGTACATGGCGAAGTCGACTACAGCGGTCTCGGCGAAGTGGTTCCGGCGCATGGTCACACGCTCGGGGGTGTTGCAGCAGGGATCCGTGATGGGCATCTCGAAGACCGTGGTGATCCCACCGGCCGCGCACGCTGCCGTTTCGGTGGCCACGGTCCCCCGTTCGGGGTAGGCCGGAGCACGGATGTGGCAGTGGATGTCGATGGCACCGGGAAGGACGTGCATCCCGGCGGCGCTCCACGTCGCGGCGGCGTCGACGGTCTCATCGGGTCCGGCGACAGCGGTGATACGGCCCTCGTTCACCCCCAAGGTGCCGGGGCGCACCCCGTCGGGCGTGACCAGCAGCCCGTCGGTCACAGCCAGCTCGAAACTCACCGCAGACCGAGTTCCTCGAGGGCCTCGGCGACGCCGTCAAGGTGGGTCAGGTGCATGGACGCGTAGTTCGGCGCCAGGACCACCCCGTCGCCTCCGGCCTCGTACGTGGCCTTCACCGAACGGTAGACGATGTCCTTGGAGCACTTGGCCGTTTCGGGGCGGGTGCGGGGAGCGTCGACGCCGATTCCCATGTAGACCTTGGCCTTCCCGTCCACGCCGCGAACCGCGTCTTCACACTGGCCGCGGACGTACGTGTCGGGATCCATCCCCGCCGAGATGAGATCGTCGTATGCCGCCTCGTTCAGCCCCAGGATGCGGAAGAGGGCTCGGGTCGCCTCGTCGGGCTCGAAGTCCCGAAGGATGGTGGTGCGGAGGAAGCCCAGCTCCTTGTGCCAGATTTCTCCTCCCTGGTGTTGGTACGTGATGGGCTTCACGAAATCGGCGTATCGGGTCTGCTCGGCCCACGGCCACTGGGCCCGGCGGATGAGGTTGAAGTGGTTCCGGTTCCAGACGTTGAGGCCGAACGGGAGGTCGGGGCGGCACCATTTCACCAGTCCGTACAGCTCCCGGTCCAGATCCTTGCTTCGCTCGAGCCAGAACTTCTCCCAGACGAGGGCCTCCGGATTCTCGAGAAGCACACGAAGGAAGGTGATGAGCGTACCGTCGGCGAACGACGTTCCCGCCTTGGCCTCCTGCATGAAGTCGTAGAGTCGCAGGAGAGCCTGACGGCACGCCTCGACGTCGATGCCCCGCTCCACGGCTTCCCGTCGTGCGGGAGGAGAGAAGTCACCCGGAGCGCCGCCTTGGATGAGCGTGTCCAGAGGCGAGTACCGCTCGTTGCACCACATCACCCCGTCGATGGCGTGGTTGCGGACCTGGTCCTCGATCATGGAGTGGATCCAGCGTCGGTATCCCGGATTCGACGTGGACGGCGCGTCGCCGATACGGCCGAAGAGATCCACCTCCATGGCCTGGGCGAGCGTCGGGATCTCCACGTTGCCCGCCGAGCCGTGGCCCGAATACTTGAAGAAGGGCTCCATGAGCTCGATGTAGACCTTCATTCCCCGCTCGTGGGCCTCGGGGATGACCATCTTCAAGATGTCTTTGCCCTCGAACTCCGGATCCCGGCTCCGGTAGTCTGCCATGAAGGTGTCGGTGTAGAAGCGCGGGTCGGGATCGAAGTACGCGCCCCCGCGCATCTGATAGGGCTCCGGCACCCCGTGGTCGGGCCAGCCGTCGAGCTCGTGGCTGATGGATCGGCCTGACTTCAGGCCCAGCCAGCTCACGGTCCCCAGCATGAGTGTGTTCACCCCCACGCGGTCGTGGAGCGTCTCGAGGACGGTGTCGACACCTTCGTCGATGAAGCTGATGGGGCTGATCTGGATGCCGACGAAGTTCGAAGCGGAGTCGGTCATACGCTGCGTGCCCTCTGGACGTAGTCGGCGATTCGGCCCATGGCCTCCTCGATGAGGGGAAGGGGCTGCAGGTAGCTGATCCGGATGTAGTCGGTGCTCTCGTCGCCGAACATGGTGCCGGGGAAGAGCATGACGCCGGTCTCTTTCAGAAGTCGCTCGCAGAAGTCGGGAGCCGGGAGTCCTGTGGACGAGACGTTGGTGTAGATGTAGAAGGCACCGCCCGGGTGCCCGTAGGTAAAGCCGGCCTCGTCGAGCGCGGGCATGAGCCAAGCCCGGCGTTCGGCGTACTCGGCGATCATGGCCTCGATGGGCTCCTGGGGGCCGGTGAGGGCCGCTACCGCCGCGTACTGGCTGATGCTGGAGCTGTTGATGGAGAGGGTGTGGCGAGCTTCGACCATCTTGGCGATGAAGTCCGCCGGTGCTCCCAGGTAGCCCACCCGCCAGCCGGTCATGGAGTACGTCTTCGACAGCCCGTTGAGCGTCACCGTCCGCTCGCGCATCCCGGGAAGCGTGGCGATGGAGAGGTGCTCGTTGGGCTCGTAGATCATCCGCCCGTAGATCTCGTCGGCGACGATGAGAAGGTCATGGCGGATGGCCAGATCCGCGATCGCGCGAATGGCCTCAGGCGGCGTGACGGCGCCGGTGGGATTGTTGGGCGACACCAGGACGAAGGCGCGCGTCCGGGGCGTGATACGCTTCTCGATTTCGGTGACGTCGAGGGCGAAGTCGTCGGCCTCGAAGGTGGGGACGGGGAGGGGGGTTCCGCCGCAGAGGCGAACGGCGGTGTCGTACGTGGTGAAGCGAGGGCTCGTGATGAGGACTTCGTCGCCCGGCGAACAGAGACCCAGCATGGTGAGCATGATGCCCTCCTGGGCGCCGGCGGTGACGATGATCTCGTCGATGCCGTAGTCCAGGCCGTACCGCTGGGCGAAGTTCGCCGCGATGGCCTCTCGCAGGGGCTGGATCCCCGTGGGCCCGGTGTAGTGGTGCTGGTTCGCGTCCAGGGCGTCTTTCGCCGCCTGGACGATGTGGGCCGGCGTGTGGAAGTCCGGGTCGCCTCGACCGAGTGCGATGAGATCGGTGCGACCCGCCGCGATGCCCAGCATGCGGGTCCGGAAGGCGCCGTCCTCTTCGACGATGCGCGGCGCGGTCCGCTCCGCCAGGAGGCTCATCCGTACATCCTCCGTCCGCCGACGAACGTCGTTTGCACCCGCTCCAGGGCGAAGAGGTCGTCGTCGGGCCGGCCGTCCACCACGATGACGTCGGCGGCTTTCCCCTCTTCGATGGTCCCTACCCGGTCCTCCATACGAGACACGCTGGCCGCCCGGACGGTGATGGAAGCCAGGGCGTCCAGGGCGTCCTCGCAGACGCCGACCTTCACCATGTGCGCGAGCTCCGGCGCGATGACGTCGTGCTCCACCGCCGGACTCCCGGCGTCGGTGCCGAAGACGATGGGAACGCCCGCCTTCGCCGCTCGCACGAGACCTTCGTAGCGGGAGGGATCGGCCACGGCCTTCTTGCGCTCTTCGATCTTCCACTCGGGGATACCGAAACGACGGGCGATGTCAGGCTGACTCTGCTGCACCAGCGGGGCGAAGGTGGTGACGATGGGAATCCCCTTCTCCAGCAGGAGCGCCACCGTGTGTTCGGACATGGATCCACCGTGCTCGACGCAGTCCACACCGAACCGGGCCACGCGTTCGATGCAGGCGTCGTAAGTGGCATGGGCTGTGATGGGAAGGCCGTTCCGGTGGGCTTCGTCGATGACGGCCTCGAGCTCCTCGTCCGTGAACTCGAGGGTGTCGTGGCACGCCATGATCTTGATGAGGTCGGCTCCGCCGCGGACCTGCTCGCGGACCGCCCGGCGCATCTCGTCGGCTCCGCTCGCCTCCCGACAGACCCAGTACGTGTGGCCGCCGGTCTGGATGATGGCCGCCCCGCACACCTTGAGTCGCGGACCGGGGAAGATGCCCTGCTCCACGGCCTGCTTGGAGAAGAGGTTCATGTCGTGAAAGCCCAGATCGCGGACCATGGTGACGCCGGCGCGCAGACTCTTGAGCATGTTCGCCGCCGCCTTGAAGGCCGAGATGGGCCGCGGGTCGTCCATGGATTGGCGGGCCAGGTCGTGGATGCCGTCCCAGTTGAGGTGGGCGTGGCTGTTGATGAGCCCCGGCATGATGGTCCCGCCGGTCTCTTCGACGGTGGCGCCGAGGGGCGCCCCGCCACCCGAGTCGCCGCCTTCGCCACCGCGCGCCTCATCCGCCCCGTTCCTGCCGAGCGCGACCCGCTGGCCCACCGCAGCGATCTCGCCGTCCTTCAACTCCACGAAGCCGTCTTCGATGACGTCACCGGCCATGGTGAGAACCCTCCCTGTCAGTACGACGTGCTCGGTGGGCACGTCGAACATGGGCTTGGTGATCTTGTCGTATCGCCATGCGGCGGGTTCGGGCATTCGGTAGGCTCCTCAGGGTGGGTCGTGTCAATCGTATGGGCTACGGGATCGCGCGTTCAGCAGGGCAGGATACGGGAGTCGGGAGGGTGGGACGACAGGAAGCGACTCGCCACCTCCACCTCGCCGTCACCGACGATGAGCGTGTCGATGGTGCGCCACCCATCGCGACCGGGGCGGTATACGCCGGGCTCGCACGAGAAGACCATCCCCGCGGTTGCCGGCGTGGGATCGCCGGGTGCGAGCCAGGGGGCCTCGTGGCCTTCGACCCCCATGCCGTGGCCAATGCGGTGGCGGATGGCGTCGCCGAGCCCGGCGTCTCGAAGAACGGCCAGAGCAGCTTCGTTGACCTCCGAGCAAGGCGCCCCTCGAGCAAGGGCGCTGCAGGTCGCTTCACCCGCGTCGGCCATGGTTTCCACGACGGTCCGTTGGGCCTCGCCCATCTCGCCAACGATGAGCGTCGCGCCGCTCTCGGCGTGGTAGCCGCCGAGACTGCATCCGATGCCGGCGATGACGGGCTCGCCCGGCTTCGGCCGACGGGGGGTCACGGATCCGTGGGGGAGGGCTGCTCGCGGGCCGGAATGGATCGACGAGGTGATCCCGATCTTCGTGCCTGCGAACGCCTCTCCGTGCGTGGCCTCCAACTCGGCCTGCGCGTAGCTGGTGCAGTCGCGGAGCAGGTCGGTCTCGGTGCCACCCTGGGCGATGATGTCACCGCCCTCGGCCAGAAGGCGCTCCAGGACGAGATCCGCGAAGTGCGCGGCCTCGCGAGTCAGGGCCAACTCGCCTGCGGTCTTCACGGTTCGTTCCGGACGGACGTGGTCCGCGAGGTCGAGACGGTGGAGGCGGGCCCGAGCGGCGTCCAGGAGCGAGGCGTCCAGTCGGTCCACGGCCACCCGCTGCGCTCCTACTTCGTCCAGCATCCAGAGGACAGGTGGCCGCTCGCCGGGAAACTCCTCGTAGCAGCGCACGGCCACACCGTCGACGGACTCGGCATTCTCCCGTTCGAGCTCGGGGACGAGGAGGACCGCGGAGCCGTCGGTGGGGAGCCAAAGGCCGACGGGCCGCTCGTTCACCGAGAAGTGCCAGCCGGTGGCGTACAGCACGTTGGCTGGAGCCAGGAGGAGAAGGCCGTCGAGCGCTTCGGCCTCGGCCCGGGCGCGGAGGCGACTTCGGACATCCTCGTAGAAACTCGGCGGCAGCGGTTTCAGCATGCCCCGCTCACAGAGCGTCGGGCTCCCACGGCCCCACCTCTACCAGCTCGGCACCTACGCCCAGTTCCGAGGCCAGGGCGCGCAGGTCGACCAGGACGGGGTCCTCCAGGGGCACACCCTCGGCGGTCTTTCGCGCTGCGCGGCGTGCTTCCTGTTCGCCGGGGATGAGGATCTCGTCGAAGCCGGGTCGGAGCGCCCGCGTCTTGCACATCTCGGCGAAGTGATCCATGCGGGCGCGGAAGTCGTCCAGCGGCATGAACCACTCGATGTCGATGGCCATGAGCGTGTGACTCACGTCCCACTTCGCAGGGTCGGCGTAGGGTGTCAGGCCGTAGCCACCCCCGCCGATGACACCAGTGAGGACGTCGGTCATGAAGGCCAGGCCGTACCCCTTGTACCGACCGATGCCGAGGAGGGCGCCGGCCATGGCCGCGGTGGGATCGTCCGTCTCTTCACCCTCGGGGGTGAGGGCCCAGTCTCTGGGGATCGGTCGCCCTTCTTTGGCATGCCACGTCATCATCCCTTTCCCAGCAGTGGTCAGGGCGATGTCGAGGACAGCCGGAAAGCCCAGGCCGGTGGGCACGGCGATCCCCCAGGGGTTTGTGCCCACCACCCCCTCCCGGCCGCCCCACGGCGCCATCTCCGGCCCGGCATTGGTGAGGGCGATCCCGATGCAGTCGGCCTCCGGCCCCAGATACGCGTGTACCGCACTGGAGCCGAAGTGCGTCGAGTCGCGGACGACGACCTGACCGATGCCACACTCCTTGGCCTTGTCGATGGCCAGGCGCATGGCGCGGGTGGCCATGACGGTTCCGATCCCATTGTGCGCGTCGACCAGGGCCAGTGCCGGGCTCTCCTTCACGATGTCGAAAGGGGCCGCCACGTCGACCAGCCCGGCGGCGAAGCGGTCTCCATAGCGGCGCAGCTTCTTCACGCCCTGACCGTGCCCGGGGTGGAAGCGCAGCTCGGAGAAGACCAGGGCGCCGCCGAAGATGTCGGCTTCCTCGTCGGGGAGGCCCATGGCGAGGAGGACGTCCCGGACGAAGACGCGAAGGCTGTCCAGGGTGACGGCGGTCATGTGGATCATGAGGCGCTCCCTACCGCAGGCTCTGCCCTCGGGGCCAGCGCGGCCCGGATCGGAGTCGCCACGCTCACGTACCCAGGCCCAGGAGATCCGCCAGGTTCGCTGAAGGCTCCCCGAAGCTTCCCAGCCGTCCCGCCGGCGCGGTCATGAGGATGGCGACGCCGGGTCCATACCCGGCCCGTGGCCCGTCAGTGGTACAGACGACCCCGATGGCCGTGGCTCCCCGTAGATGTCCGTGGTTGTAGCGGCTGTCCGTGTCTTCGAAAGCCACGAGGTCGCCGAGCCGGAGCTGGTCGAGACCCAGCTCCTCCATGAGGGCGCGGTCCGTGGATTGGATGTGGAGGCTGCCACCCTCCGAGGTGAGCCCGAGGCCGGCGCCGGCGAGGTGGGCGGGGATCCGCCTCACGACGCCGAAGGCGACCCGCCCGTCCTTCTCCTGGACCGGAAGGGCCGCGAGTAGGTGTGGGTCGATCCCCTTCATGGAGACCCCATCGTGATCCGTGAGCTCGAGGCCGGCCCCTTCGGCCCGAACCAGGACCTGGTCGCCGACGGCCATGCGGGTACGAGCCTCGCCCGGGAGGTGGACGATGACCTGTTCGGAGAATCGCCCCGACTTGCCGGTCACGAAGCCGGTGGAGCCCGCGGCATCTCCGGTCACTACCCGTGCCCGGTTCCCGATGCAGGCGAAGACGTTGAGGCCCCGGTTCTGGTTGTCGTCGGGGAGCCGGATGCTCACGCCGGGGTGCACGCAGTCGGCTGCCCACCCGAAGGCCCGGTCTCCCACCGAGACGTTGTATACGATCCCGCCGTACGTGGGCAGAAGGAAGGGCGTGCCGTCGGCGGCCAGGCGGTACGGCTCGGCAGGCAGGCCGGGGAAGCCGGGGTGGGCCACCTGGCCGGCGACGGAGATGGCGATGAGGTCGGCTGCGTTGGTTGCCAGCTCGTTGCCCCGCCCGTCGCGGGCGGTGCCACCGCCCGAGCCGGTCATGCTGCCCCTCCCGAGGCTGCCGTACTGCGGATCCCCAACGTGTTCGCGATGTTCGCCCCGGCATCGATCTCGAAGTCCAGCTGATCCGCGGGGCCCGTGATGAGCGTCAGGATCCCCGGGCCGTGTCCGGTCATGACCGAATCTCCGTGGATGCACAGACATATGGCGGTCCACCCCTTCCGGTACGAGCGCCCGAAACGATGGTCCACATCGCGGATGCCAATGAGGTCGCCGAGGCGCATCTGGTCGATGCCCAACTCGGCCATGAGCTCCCGGTCCCCGGACATAAGGTCCTGGTCCACGAACTCGGCGTTGAGCTCGGCCCCCGATCCCATGATCCGGGCGGGCAGCTCCATGGCCACCGGGCAGATCACGCGACCGTTCTCGACGCACAAGCCGAAGGCTTCGGCGAGGGCCGGGCTGGTTTTCTTGAACTCGATGGCGGGATGCCCTTCCAGCACGAGGCCCCGGCCGCGCGTCCGGATCTGGACCGTATCGCCGATGGTCATCGCCTCCAAGACGTCGGGCTCGAAGTCCACGAGGAGGCGTGCGTGCTCGCCGGTGACGATCCCCTTTGCTCCTTTCGCCAGCCCTGTGGTCACCTTCGCCTCATTGCCGATGCAGGTGAGGTAATGGAGGGCGAAGTCGGCGCGCTCGTCGGCGTTGGCGATGGACACGCCCGGCTCTACATGATCCGCCGCCCAACCGAACGCTCGATCCCCGACACGGGCGTTGTAGACGATGCCCGACATGCCGGGGAGCATGACGCCGACCCCGTCAGGCCACGGGGTATAGCCGCCGCGACGCAGCGCCGGCTGGCTGACCCGGCCGGTGACCGCCATCTCCACCAGGTCGTCGAAGTTCCAGCTCAACGTCTCGCTCATTGTGCGTGGGTCAGGGGGGGACTCGAGGATGGGTCGAGGGGCATTCGAGGGCGCGGACGTCGGGCGGAGGCCCGTTGCTTGACAGCGCCCTTGGAGGCGGGGCACGTTGCGGCCCCGATTGTCGACAACATACAGTTCGAAGCGCCGATAGGCCAACTCTATGGGATACAACGCGTTACTGGAACGAATGGGTCAGGTCAACGACCTCTTGTGCGCCGGATCTGTGCTCAGCTGGGACGAGCGCACCATGATGCCGCCGGGTGGGGCCGAGACCCGCGGGAAGCAGCTCGCCACGCTCAAGGTCTTCGCCCGCAACCACTTGGTGGCCGATGAGACGCGGCGACTCCTGGATGCTGCCGAGGCGGAGGTGTCCAGCCTTGCCGACGACAGCGTGGAGCGCACCATCTGCGCTCACGTCCGGGAAGCCATCGACTACCACCTCCGCATTCCGTCGGAGCTGTTGCAGAGGCGCGCCGAGGTGGGCTCGCGAGGCCATCACGTATGGGTGAAGGCTCGGGCCGACAGCGATTTCAGCGCCTTCGCTCCCGTGTTGGAGGAGACGCTGGCGCTGAATCGGGAGATGGCCGATTGCATCGGGTACGACGAGCACCCCTACGACGCGCTCATGTACCGGTTCGAGCCCGGCGAGACGCTGTCGTCGCTCCAACCTCTCTTCGCCGAGTTGCGCGAGGGGCTCTTGCCGCTGGTGAAGGCCATCGGCGAGAAGGAAGCGCCCCGTGTGGATTTCCTCCAACAACCCTATCCCGTCGAGAAGCAGCTCGAATTCGCCCTCTCCATGGCGAAGAAGGTCGGCTACGACACCAACCGAGGACGCCTGGACCTCACGGTTCACCCGTTCGAGATCTCGTTCACACGCAACGACGTCCGCATCACCACGCGGGTCAACGACGACTGGATGGCGAAGAGCCTCTTCGGCACCCTTCATGAGGCGGGGCACGGGATGTACGAACAGTACTGCGACCCTGCGTATACCCGCACGCCCCTCGCCACCGACCTCATCGGTCTCTATGCCGTGGGCGGCGTGAGCTTCGGTGCCCACGAGAGCCAGTCACGCTTGTTCGAGAACCAGGTGGGCCGAAGTCGGGAGTTCTGGGAGCTGAACTACGGAGAGCTCCACGACACGTTCCCGGAGCAGCTCGACGGGATCGACGCCGAGGCGTTCTGGCGGGCGGTGAACTGGGTGCGGCCGGGCTTCATCCGCGTCGAGTCCGACGAGTCGACCTACGACTTCCACATCATGCTTCGCGTGGAGATCGAGGCGGCCCTGGTGGACGGCTCGCTCAGCGTGGCCCAACTGCCGGAGGCGTGGAACGCGAAGATGAAGGAGTATCTCGGCCTCGACGTGCCCAACGACGCCCTCGGGGTGCTCCAGGACGTCCACTGGTCGTCGGGTCAGGTCGGCACCTTCTGCAACTACACCATCGGCAACGTCATGGCCGGACAGCTCTTCGCAGAAGCCAAGAAGGACGACCAGGTGCGGGAGGGGCTGGGTTCGGCCGACTACCGTCCCCTTCGGGAGTGGATGACGGAACACATTCATCGACACGGACGTCGGTACACCCGGGAGCAGCTGCTGGAGCGGTCCACGGGGCGAGGTCTCGACCCAACCGACTACGTGGCCTACCTCACGGCCAAGTACACCGAGGTCTACGACTTGTGAGTACGACCGAGGTCCAGAGCACCGCCGGCGGACGCCGGCGGCGCCTCGCCAAGCGGGTCCAGTCGAAGGACAAGCACATCATCACCGAGATGATGGACATCGCCGCGGACCTACCCGACGTCATCAAGCTCGGTCGAGGAGACCCGGACCTCGATACGCCGGAGCACATCATCCGAGCGGGGCAGGCGGCGTTGGGGGCGGGAGCGACCCACTACACCCATCCCATGGGCATGCCGGAGCTGCGCGAAGCCATCGCCGACAACATCGCGGCGTATGGTGGCGCCCGGTACACGCCCGATCAGGTCGTCGTCACACCCGGCGGGCAGCAGGCGATGTTCATCATCGCCCTGGGCCTCCTGGACCCCGGCGACGAGCTCCTCATCCCCTGCCCCGGCTACAACCCGTACCTCCAGGCCGCGGAACTCACCGAAGCGACGCTCGTGGAGATTCGCACCTCCATCGAAACGAATTTCACCCTCACCGCGGAGATGGTCAGGGCGCACATCACGCCGCGCTCCAAGGTCCTGATCCTCATCAACCCCGGGAATCCCACGGGGACGGTGATACCTCCTGACGAGGTGGAGCGGATCTGCCAGGTGGCGCGGGAACACGACCTCATCGTCGTCTCCGACGAGATCTACGCGCGCATCGTCTACGACGACAACAAGGCGATCCCCGTGGCGGCGCTACCGGGCATGCAGGAGCGAACCATCACCCTATCGGGTGTGTCCAAGGCGTACGCCATGACCGGGTGGCGGGTAGGGTACTTCGCCGGGCCGGCGGATCTGATGCCGGCACTGGCCGAGATCCACCACGCCTTCGCCATCTCCACGTCGGCGGTGGGGCAGCATGCGGCATTGGCCGCCCTCACCGGGCCACAGGAGTGCGTCGAGGAGATTCGCCAGACCTTCGACGAGCGACGGAAGGTGCTCTGCGTCGGGCTGGACGAGCTGGGGATCCCCTACGCCGAGCCCCAGGGGGCGTTCTACGTCTACGCCAGGGTCGCCGAGACAGGCGTCGAGGCCACGGAGTTCTGTCGTCGCCTACTGGCAGAGGGTCGCGTCATGATCTTCCCCGGCCGGATCTACGGCGACTACACCGACGATTACGCTCGCATGTCGTTGACCCAGACGATCCCGCGGATCCACGAAGCCCTGGAGCGCATGGCGGGCGTGGTCGACGCAATCCGGCAGGAGGCGTCAGGCGCATGAGCGTTTGGCGCGTCACCTCGAATCCCACCCAACAGCCCACCGACCTCCCCTGATGAAATCCGACAACCCCAACGTCCGCGGCATCAAGCACATGGCCTTCGCGGTCCGTGATGCGGCGAAGGCGTTGGACGCCTACGCCCGCTTCCTCCACGTCCCCGCCGACACCGAGATCAAGGTCTATCCCAAGTCGAAGAACCGGGTGGCTCTCTTCTATCTCGGGGGCATCGAGTACCAGCTGTGCGAGTCCATGGAGCCCGACGGGCGTTTCGCCAAGTGGATCAACGAGCGGGGAGCCGAGGGCCTCCACCACATCTGCTACGAGGTGGACGACATCGATGCCGCGTTGGCCCATGCCGAGGCGGAGGGGGCGAGTCTCCGGATCTGCCAGGCATGTCAGGTGCACGGCTCCCACCCGCACCCCGAGGGGTGGGTGGCTTTCCTGGACGATGAGGCCGGGGGCATCGAGATCGAGTTCATGCAGGTCTACACGCCCGAGCAGTTGAAAGAATACGAGGCCTACCAGGGGATCTGAGATGACCAACGACCGTACCGTGACCGTCGGCACCGCTACAGCCGCGCCGGGAAGCGCTGTCCGTGGG
Organism: Longimicrobiales bacterium; assembly: GCA_965229435.1. Classification (GTDB taxonomy): domain Bacteria; phylum Gemmatimonadota; class Gemmatimonadetes; order Longimicrobiales; family Gaopeijiaceae; genus UBA2589. Next base: position 66,249 of record CBDDJE010000001.1, on the reverse strand, counting down.
GTGGTCCCCGTCACCACCCTCGCCGGCGGCACACCGCTCGAGATTCCGGTGGTGGTGGTGAACGGAGGAGCCGGGGAAGGGCCGTGCTTCTGGGTGAACGGGGCCATCCACGGCGATGAGCCCGAGGGGCCGCTGGCGTGCCAGATCGCCCTGGCCGAGGTCGATCCCGCACAGCTGTCCGGGACGTTGGTTCTCTGCCCGGTCATCAACGTGCCCGCCTTCGAGGCGGCGGAGCGGGGCAACCCGGCCGACACCTTTACGTACGACATGAACCGGATCTACCCGGGTCGGCCCGACGGCTACCTGAGCGAGCGGGTGGCGGCGGCCCACGCGGCGGCCATGGGTCCAGTGGCCGACCTGGAGGTCTCCATCCACTCCGGCGGCGCCCACTCCTTCCTGGACAAGGCGATCTTCGTCGACGAACGGCCCGAGTCGGTGGAACTGGCCACGGCCATGGGCCCGGGGTGGGGATGCATCATGTCGTCCTTCAACCCGTCGGGCAGCCCCATGGCGTACATGAAGGGGCTCGGAAAGGTGGGGATCACGGTGGAATTGGGCGGCCGCTCGGCGACCTCTCCGGAGGCGTTCGCCCGGGTGGGCCGCGAGCTGGCCGACTCCATCCTGAACATCCTCCGGCACTACGACATGTATCCGGGGGAGGCGGCGTATCCGTCGCCGCGATACAAGGGCCAGCAGGAAGCCCTGCTGGCGCCCGCCTCCGGCATCTTCCTTCCCGAACCGGGTGTCCAGTTCCTGACGATGATGAAAAAGGGCGACCCCATCGCCCGGATCGTGAACATCTTCGGTGACACCCTGGCGAGCCTCGAAGCACCGGCCGATGGGATGTTCTTCGGTCTACGGGCGCTGCCCAACGTCACCACCGGCGACTGGTGCTGCTTCTTCTGCAAGGTCGAAGGAACCCGGGACTGATGGCAGAGCGCGGTCGAGACTTCGTCGGATACGGACAAAATCCGCCGGACATCCGCTGGCCGGGGGGCGCCCGTCTCGCCCTAAACTTCGTACTCAACTACGAAGAGGGCTCCGAGTACTCCATGGCCGACGGCGACGGGCGGTCCGACGCTGCTCTCAGTGAGGTCGCTCAACCGCGGGTCCCCACGGGACAGCGGGACCTGGGCGCCGAGAGCATGTTCGAGTACGGGAGCCGCGTGGGCTTCTGGCGGCTCTACCGGTTCTTCCAGGATCGGGGACTGCCCCTCACGGTCTTCGCGTCGGCGCTGGCCCTGGAGCGAAATCCCGAAGTCGCGGAGGCCGTGGCGAAGAGCGACTGGGACGTCGTGGCCCACGGTCGCCGCTGGATCGAGCACTACCTCCTGGACGAGGCGAAGGAGCGCGACGAGATCGCCCGGGCCTACGACTCCATCCGCGACCTCGTCGGCCGAGCGCCTGAAGGGTGGTACTGCCGGTACGCCCCGTCCGGGAACACACGCCGACTCGTCGTCGAACACGGCGGCTTCACCTATGACAGCGACGCGTACAACGACGAGTTGCCGTACTGGGTGAGGGTGGGTGATCGGGCGCACCTGGTGGTCCCGTACTCCCTGGTGACCAACGACGCGAAGCTCGTGGGTGGCCCTCTGGTGACGGGCCGTGCCTTCGGCGATTTCCTCATCGATGCCTTCGAGGAGTTGGTGGCCGAGTCCGACCTCCACCCCCGGATGATGTCGGTGGGGATGCACGCCAGGATCCTCGGGCAGCCCGCCCGGATCCGGGGGCTCCGGCGCTTCGTGGATCACGTGGCGGGGCGTGACGACGTGTGGATCTGCCGACGGGGGGATCTGGCCGCCCATTGGCGGGCCGAGGTGCCGCCGTCTGCGGCGTCCTCCCCTCATGACCCGGCAACGCTCGTGACCCCCGAAGCGTCATGACGTCAGGGGCGGCGATCTCCGTTGTGGCGAGCCAACCCGACCTGGCTGTTTTTGCCCCGTTCGGGGCGTTCCTGGAGCCGCCCGGCGAGGTGGGAGGCAGGGCGAGCTTCCAGGACTGGCTGGAGCCCATAGCTGGGTTGGCGCCGTCGTATCACCTCAACCGCGCGCCGGCGTCGACCCTCCCGGTCACCGTCGACCGGGTGGAGCGACACCCCCACGCCACCCAGCTTTTTTTGCCCGTGTGCGTGTCCCGCTACCTCGTCACCGTCATGCCCTCGGATGTCGATGGGGCACCCGACGTCGAGAAGGCACGCTCGTTCATCCTCCCGGGCTCCCTGGGCGTCGCCTACCATCCAGGGACGTGGCACACCGGCATCTCCCCCCTCGATGTGGAAGGGAGCTTCGCCGTCATGATGTGGCGCGGTGCCGAGGACGATGACGTCTTTGCCGACATCCCGACGCTCCAGATCCTGGACGGCGAGGGAGCGCCCCGTGGCTGATACGGCTCTCGACCCCATCGAGCAAACGCCCCTGCGCGTCCAGGTCGCAGACCGTCTCCGGGCGGCCATCGTGACCGGAAAGCTGAGGCCCGGGGCGGCGCTGGTGGAGACCGCACTCGCCGAACAGTTGAACGTGAGCCGCGCGCCCATCCGGGAAGCCATCCAGGATCTGGAGAACGACGGTCTGGTGGAGACGGTGGCGTACAAGCGGAAGAGGGTGAAGCCGCTCACCGTTCGAGAGGTGGCCGAGATCTGCGACATGCGAACGCTGTTCGAGGTGATGGCCGTACGCCGGATCCTGGAGCGAGGCACGCCGGTGGACAGTCTCGGTGAGTCGTGCGAAGACATGGAGCGTGCGGCGGAGGCAGGAGACCGGGATGCCCTCATCGCAGCCGATGAGTCGTTTCATCGGACGCTGATCCGGCTCTCCGACCACCATCTGCTGGACCAACTCTGGGCCGGCCTGTATCTGCGGATCCACCAGATCATGTCGCTTCGAAACGACGAAGCCGTGGATCTTCGAGATATCGCCGGAACCCACCCTCCCATCGTGGAGGCCCTGGCCGACGAAGACCTCGAGCGGGCCGTACGACTCGTATCGGAGCACGCCAACGCACTGGCGGACTTCGACCCGGCCAGCATCGCTGATCCCACCGGGCTCGACGGGGCGGCCGGGCTCGACGGGGCGACCCGGGCCACCGATGGGGCCAACGCCGCGAGCGAGGTCGACACTCCCGGGCGCGGGCAATGAGCACGGGCACCGTCTTGGTAACCGGGGCCGGAGGCTTCGTGGGGTCGAGCCTGACGGCGAGCTTCGCGGAGCTGGGGCTGGACGTGATCGCCGTGGACCGGGCCTTCGACAATGACTTGGGTGGTGTCCTTTCGACGGAGGGTCCGCCTTCGCACGCGAGGGCCGGCGCCGAAACCGACCTGGCCAGAGGCCGAGTCCACCGCCTCGTGGGCGACCTCGACGCCGCGCTCGTTCGACGACTGCCCCCGGTCGACCTCGTGGTACACGGTGCCTGGGTCACCGCCGATCCCGGGTCGCTCGGCACCACCAGGGAGGAGTACAGGGCTCGCAATCTCGAGCCACTTCAACACCTCCTCGAGTGGGCCCGGGCATCAAGACCGAAGACCTTCGTCTTTCTGAGCTCGACCGGCGTGTTCGCCGCGGACGATGCAGTCGACGAGTTGACGGATACCGACACGCCCACGAGCACGGCCCCCTACGCGGAGGCGAAGCGGGCGGGTGAGAGACTGACGCTCGACTTCGCCGGCAGCCCGGACCCCTTCGTGGTCCGACTGGGCTACCTCTGGGGTCCAGGCGAGCGACCGCGCCCCACCCGACCGAGACGGTCGCTGGTCACCGAGTGGATCGCCGCGGCGGTGAGGGGAGAACCTCTTCCCGTGAGGGCCGACGATCCCGTCCGGGATTGGACGTATACCGGTGACCTGGCCTCGGCGGTACTTCGCGTCGTCGAGGGGGAGTCGACGCGCCGCCCCATCCACCTCGGGAGTCCCTACCGCTACCGGGACAGCCAGGCCGCGTCCCTCATCGCCGCCCGCTTCCCCGGGACGCTTCTGACCACTGTCCCGGGCGGAGCGCCCGTGAAGCCTCCCATGGCACCGAGCGACGTGCCGCTCCTGAAGGGATTCGACTGGAGTGATCTCAAGAAGACCCTCGATCAGGTAGTCGTGCCCGGAGCGCTGGTATGATTCGATTCGTGCTGGTAGGTCTGGGGGCTCGCTCCCGGATCTGGCTACGCGTTCTGGGAGAGCATCCGTCGTGCAGCGTGGTCGGGTTCGTGGAGACGGATCCGGAGCGCCTCGCTGCCGCGTCCGAGGCGTCACCGGGTGCCGCCATTGGGAGCACGCTCGCGGATGTGCTGGACCGGGTCGAAGCCGACGTGGCGCTCCTCTGCACCCCACCCTCCGGACGGCACGAGCAGATCGCAGCGGCGTGTTCGGCTGGTACGGCCATCCTCGCCGAGAAGCCCTTGGCGGATACCGTGGCAGATGCGGAGGCATACGTCGCCACCGCCGCCGAGGCCGGCGTGCCACTCGCCGTGGGCCTGAATTTTCGCTACCTCGGGGTGACCCGGGCGCTGAAGGAACTCTTCGCCCCGGACCGGTTGGGCCCGCCGGAGTTCGGTCGTTTCACCTACGAGCGGTGGCGTGACGGACGGCTCCCTCACCTCAACACGTACCCCCTGACCATGCAGCAGCCCATGCTCTGGGAGCAGTCCATCCACCACTTCGATCTCATGCGGTTCGTGTACGACGCCGAGCCGATCCGGATCTCGGCGCGGACCTTCAATCCTTCGTGGTCGATGTACGACGGGGATGCCAACGTGGGTGCGCTCATCGGCTTCACCGATGGCATCGAGGTGACGTACCAGGGCACATGGGCGGGAAACTGGCAGCGCATGGGCTTCGAGTGGCGGACGGAGTGTCGGAAAGGAGTCGCCCTCCAGCGCGACATGTTCGGCGATCTCCACTACGCCCGTAGAGAGGACGACGAGCTGACCACCGTCACGCTCCCGGCCGAGGAGCCGTGGGTCGACGATGCGCGCTCACTTCTCGCCGACTTCGTGGACCACCTGGACGGGAACGGACCCCTTCCGTGCTCGGGCTCCGATCATCTCCGGTCGTTGCGAATGGTGGACGCCTGCATCCAGGCGTCGAGCCGAGGGGAGACCATCCACCTATGAACCACCTGCCGATGAGAATCCGATCTGGCCTCTGCCTGCTGGCCCTCGCCCTGACTATGGCAGCGTGCGCCCAGCGTGACGACGACACCATCGTGGTGGGTCTCAGCGCCGACATCACCACGTTCGAGCCCGGAATGATCTCGAGTCGCGACAACGCCAACATCGCGCGGCACATCTTCTCCGGTCTCTTCAGCCTGGGCGCCGACGGTGAGCACATCCCGAGCCTGGCCCACACGCTGGAGATCACCGAGGACGGTACCGGCTACATCTACACCCTGGAAGAAGGTCTGACCTGCCACGACGGCGAGCCCCTCACGGCGGACGACGTGGCGTACACCTTCAACCGCATCGCCGACCCGGCGAACCGGTTCACGGGCAACTCGCCGGGTTTCGTCTTCACATCCATCGGCTTCCAGCACGCCGAGGCTCTCGACGACCTCAGGGTCCAGATCAACATCGCCCGAAGGAACCCCATCGCCTTCGGCCTCATGACCGAGATCTACGTCCACTGCAAGGACAGCTACGAGCAGATGTCGCTGGACGAGGCGGCGTCCAATCCCATCGGGTCCGGGCCGTACCGGCTGGCATCGTGGACCCGTGGCTCCGAGGTGGTTTTGGAGAAGGTGAAGGAGCCGGGCAACTTCGAGCGCATCGTGTGGCGCATCATCCCCGAAGCGTCCACCCGGACGGCTGAGCTCGTGGCCGGCAACGTGGACATCATCACCAACGTGGTGCCCGAGCAGATCGAAGCCATCGACGCGTCGGGGCGGGCCGAGGTGCAGGCGGTGTCGGGCACCCGGCGCATGTACCTGGGCTTCAACCTTTCGGAGGCGTCGCGTCAGATGCCGGGCGGTGACGCCATCCAGGATCCTGCGGTTCGGCGGGCGCTCCAGTATGCCGTGGACGTGCCCACTATCTGCCGCCAACTCCTGAGCGTCGAGTGCGAGCGGGCCACCGGTCCCGTGAATCCGCCCAACGCGAATCCGAATCTGACGCCCTACCCGTACGATCCGGCCATGGCCGAACGGCTGCTGGACGAGGCGGGGTGGGAGAGGGGCGACGACGGCACCCGCTTCTCCATCCGCCTCCAGGCCGGGCGAGGCCGTTACGTCAACGACGTGAACGTCATCCTCGCCATCACCCAATACCTCGAAGACGTTGGCCTGGACGTCGAGCTCGAGTTGCTGGAGTGGGCGTCGGTCTACACGCCCCTGCTCAGGGAGCGGAGCATGGGACCCCTCTTCTTCCTCGGATCGGGCGGAGGTCTGTGGAGTCCCATCTACGACATGACGGATCTGGCTGACGTGAACTCCGGCACGAACTACACACACTGGGACGACCCGCGGTGGTTCGATCGGTGGGTGGAGTTGTCCGAGGCCGCCACCGCGGAGGAACGGCGACCCATCATCGACGAGATGCTCCAGGTGTTCTACGACGACGGTCCGTGGCTCCACCTGTACTTCCAGCCCGACTTCTACGGCGTCTCGGATCGCATCGAGTGGGAGGCGCGGAGGGACGAGCGGGTCTACGTGTTCGACGCGAGGCTGAGGCAGTAGGGGTCAGTGGGCGCGTACATCCTGCGGAGACTGATCCAGAGCGTCGTCGTCATCATCGGCGTGACGCTGGTGAGCTTCCTCGCCCTGCAGATCGGAGGTGATCCCACCTACCTCTTCGTCAGCGAACGGGCTTCTCTGGAGGAGATCCAAGCGGCTCGGCGGGCCCTCGGGTTCGATCGACCGCTCCACGTCCAGTATCTGAGCTTCGTAGGTGATCTCGTCCGGGCCGACTTCGGCCAGTCGTTGTCCTACCGGCAGCCCGCCATGAGCATCGTCCTGGAGGCGCTGCCGGCTACCATCGAGTTGACGCTCTTCTCCATGCTCATGGCCCTTTCGCTGGCCATCCCTCTTGGGGTGCTGGCGGCCATCAACCGCGGCACCGCCTGGGACGGTTCGGTGACGACGTTCGCCATGCTCGGGCAGTCCATCCCCAACTTCTGGCTGGGGATCATGATGATCCTGATCTTCGGGCTTTATCTCCGCTGGTTTCCCATCTCGGGGCACGTCCCTTTTCTCACGCCTCTCATGTCGGGCGATGTCGGGACGGCCTTCGGCAACCTCCCGCGCACCCTTTACCACCTGATTCTGCCGGGTCTGGCGGTAGGGACGTACTCACTGGCCAGGAATACCCGGCTCGTCCGCTCGTCTCTCCTGGAGGTCCTGGAGGAGGACTACGTGCGCACGGCGCGGTCCAAGGGCCTCCCGGAGAAGCGCGTACTATTGCACCACGCGTTGCGGAATGCGTGGCTCCCGGTGGTCACCGTCATCGGTCTCGAGTTCGGATTCCTTCTCGGCGGTGTGGTTGTCGTGGAGACGGTCTTCAGCTATCCGGGCATCGGGCGTCTACTCTTCGCGGCCATCAACCAACGTGACATCCCCCTGGTGCAGGCCGGCGTCATCCTCCTGGCGGGGATCTTCATCGTCCTCAATCTCCTGGTGGACCTCCTCTACGTTCGGCTCGATCCGCGCATGAAGCTGGCGGGAGGTCGGGGATGAGCGACCACGGCGGCGTGGGCCGGGAGCTCAGGAGCGGAGTCCTTCCAGCCGAGGCTCTGCTGGTGGCGCCTCGGGAGTCGGACTTCCGACGTGAGGTGCGACGCGCGGCGCGTGTCATGGTAGATGCGCGCTGGCCCGTCTTCGCCGTCGTCTTCCTTTTCCTCACGGCGTTGGCAGCCATCTTCGGTCCCCTTCTGGCGCCCTTCGACCCCAACCGGCAGAACCTCGTCCTTCGGCTGGCCGACCCTATGACGGCTGGGCCCGACGGCGGGATCTTCTGGCTCGGCTCCGACGCGTTGGGTCGCGACGTCCTGACCCGGCTCCTCTACGGCGCCCGGATCTCTCTCACAGTGGGCATCGCCGCCATCTCCGTGGGGGGCACCATCGGGATCATCGCCGGCCTCATGGCAGGGTACTTCGGCGGATGGGTCGACGACGCCATCATGCGCCTCGGCGACATCCAGCTGGCGTTTCCGTTCATCCTTCTGGCCATCATGTTCCTGGTGGTGCTGGGGTCGGGCGTCTGGAACCTGGTCCTGGTCCTGGGCATCGGGCAGTGGGTCACCTACGCCCGTATCGTCCGGGCGGATACCCTCTCCCTCAGGGAGAAGGAGTTCGTGGAGGCGGCCCGAGCGCTGGGGGACAGCACGCCGTCCATCATCTTCCGCACCATCCTCCCCAACATCTTGGCTCCGCTCACCGTCATCGCGTCGTTCAACGTGGCGAGCGTCATCCTGTCCGAAGCGGCGCTCTCCTTCCTCGGACTCGGCGTGCCTCCGTCGGTGCCCACCTGGGGGAGCATGCTCGCCGAGAGCCGTGACACGCTGGTGGCAAACAAGTGGTGGCTCGCCGTGTTTCCCGGTGTGGCCATCATGCTGACGGTGCTCAGCTTCAACATCCTCGGAGACTGGCTCCGGGACTTCCTGGACCCACGCCTCAGAGAGCGAACATGAGAGTCGGCATCATCGGAGCGAGCTTCGCCAAGGCGGCGTACCTGCCGGCGCTGCGTCACACGCCTGGCGCCGAGGTGGTGGCCATCGCGTCGGCTCGTCTGGACAGCGCCCGAAGCGCAGCCGATGCGTTCGGCGTCCCCCACGCGTATGACGACTGGGAGGCCATGCTCGAGCAGCACGAACTCGACCTTGTTTGCATCGCGACGCCCACAGACCTCCACGAGCCCCAGACCTTGGCCGCCATCGAGGGAGGCGCACACGTCCTGTGCGAGAAGCCTACGGCCATGGATGCCGCGGAGGCAGCTCGGATGCTGGCCGCGGCCGAGGCGGCAGGCCGGGTCCACATGATCGACCACGAACTGCGCTTCAACCCGAACCGCATGCGCATCGCCGAGCTCATTGCCGAGGGCGCCCTCGGTGAGATTCGCCACGTCGACATCACCAACGTCAGCACGACGTGGTCGGATCCGGCGAGCCGGCCCAGGGGTGACTGGTGGAGCCTGGCGGAGAAGGGCGGGGGGCGCTTGGGGGCCAACGGCAGCCACCAGGTGGACCTTCTCCGATGGTGGCTCGGCGAGGTGGCGTGGGTCACCGGAGCCGCACGGACGATGGTGCCCGATCGCCTCGACCGGGGCACCGGTGAGCCGTGGACCGCCACCGCCGACGATATGGCCTACTTCACCGTGGAGATGGAGTCAGGCGCCGTAGCCCAGGTCATGATGTCGGGCGTGGCAGCCCACGGTATGGGTAATCACACCCGGATCTTCGGCTCCGAGGGCACCATCACACTCTCCAACGACGACGAGCGCCTCTACTTCGCTCGTGCCGGCGACGACTTCGAGGACATCACCGCCTCCGACCCCAACGCCGAGCTGGATGGTGTGAACCAGGGTATATGGAACGTCTCGGTGGTGGCCCTCATGCAGGAGTTGACCACGGCCATTCGGGAAGGGCGGAAGCCGTCTCGCGGGGCGACGTTCGTCGACGGTCTGGCCAATCAGCAGGTCCTCGATGCTGTGCGGGTCTCGGAGGCGGAGCGGCGGTGGGTACGGCCCGGCGACGTGAACTCTGGCAGGGAAGACGCCAGGTGACCGAGGCCGACGCCTCCCTCCCGCGCCCCGTCGCCGACCAGACCATCGTCATCACCGGCGCAGCCCAGGGCCTCGGCGCGGCCATCGCGCGACATCTGGCCCGGTTGGGAGCCCATCTGATCCTCATGGACCGGGACTCCGAGGGCCTCGACGACACCGCCAAGGTCTGTCGGGGAGCGAGGACAGCCGTGGTGGACTTGGCGCACGCCGAGCAGACGGCCCGAGCCATCGACGAAGTCGTGGACGGCCCCGTCGACACCCTCATCCACAACGCCGCGATCCTGAGGATGGAGGCCGTCGACGCGGTGAGCCTCGAGACATTCCAAGCCACGCTCAACGTCGGTATCCAGGCCGGCTTTCAACTGACCCGGGCTGTCTGGCCAGGAATGAAGGAGCGCGGCGGTGCTCTCGTCTTCGTTTCCTCGCGCTCGGGCATCGAAGGTTTCGCCGACGAGACGGCGTACTGTGCCGCGAAGCACGCGCTGGAAGGCTTCTCCAAGTGCGTCGCCCTGGAGGGAGTCGAGCACGGCATCATGTCCGTCACCGTCACCCCGGGGATGTACATGCACACCCCGATGTCCGAAACGACCTATCCGCCGGAGCTCCGGGAGAAGTGGGTCGACCCCTCCCGCCTCGCTTCGGCCTTTTCCTTTCTCGCCACACGCCCCATGCATCTGTCCGGACAGCGGCTCAGCGCATGGGAGCTCGCACAGGAGCACCCCACATCGTGAGCATGCAGCCCATCTACGACTGGATCGACGCCCACGCAGACGAGTGCGTCCGGGATCTCCAGCGCCTGGTCCGACAGCCCTCCATCTCGGCTCAAGGAGTCGGCCTGCGGGAGTGCGCCGAACTCGTCCGCACGATGATGCACGATGACGGCCTGCCGGCCGAGCTGTACGACCTCCCAGAGGGTCCGCCGGTGGTCTTCGGGCACCTGAAGGCGAAGAAGCCAGCCAAGACGATCCTCTGCTACTCGCACTACGACGTGCAGCCCCCCGAGCCCCTCGACGAGTGGACCCACGGCGGGCCATGGTCGGCCGAGGTCGTGGACGGTGTGCTCTACGGACGAGGCTCGACGGACAACAAGTCGGGCGTCCTTGCCTTCAACAAGGCGGCCAAGGCATTCCTGGAGGTCCGAGGTGAGGTCCCGGCCAACCTGAAGCTCTTCATCGAAGGCGAAGAAGAGATCGGTTCGCCCAACCTCTCGGCGTGGGCGGAGAAGAACAAAGAGCTGCTCGAGGCCGACGGAATGCACTGCCTCGATGGTTCCATGGAAACCGGCACCGAGGTGCCCGACGTGTCCCTCGGGCTGAAGTCCGTCCTCTTCGTGGAGCTCATCGCCCGGGGGGCGAAGATGGACGTCCACTCCCTCAACTTCCCGTTGGTGGAGTCACCGGTCTGGGAGCTCATCTGGGCACTCAACACCATCCTCGATCGGAACCGGAAGATCCTCATCGAGGACTGGGACGAGGGGATCTGGGAGCTGGGCCCCGACGACGAGGAGCAGCTCGCCGACAAGGCGGCTCGCGTGGACCTCGGCGCTCTGAAGGAGGAGTGGGGCATCTCCGAGTTCGCCCTGGGCCGCGACGGCGTCGATGCCATCCGGGCCCGGACGTACGAGCCCACGGCCAACATCCAGGGGATGATCGCCGGCTATACCGGCCCCGGTCGGAAGACCATCATCCCCAACGAGGCCAGAGTGAGGATGGACTTCCGACTCATCCCCAACATCCAGCCCGCCGATGCCATCCGGAAGCTGAAGGCCCATCTCGAGAAGCACGGCTTCGGCCACATCGAGGTCGAGGCCTTCGACGGCGCCGAACCGCCGTACAAGATCTCGGTTAAGGAGGACATCAGTCAGGCGATCATCGCCGCAGCTACCGAGGTCTACGGAGAGCTACCCGTGGTGAACGGCGTTTCCGCCGAGGGAGCGATCCTTCGCCATGTCTGGATCCCCTGCGTCCTCACGGGCTTCGCCAATCCCGGGGCGAACCTCCACGCCCCCGACGAGAACATCCACGTGGACAAGTACCTCCAGGGCATCAAGTACGCCGCGGCCATCATGGAGCACTTCGGGAAGAGTTGATCGCCGACCGGCATCGTTGACACTGGGCGGATCCCGCATGCACTTTGCGACACAAAGTAGTTCCACGAGCCAGCAGAAGAAGGAGTCGTCGATGCCCCGGTGGTTGAGACTGCTACGCGGAATGTTGGGGACGGGGCTGACGTTCAGCGTGGTCGTCGCCGCCGTGTCCGCTGTCGTCGCTGGCGTCGCCTGGCTCCTCCCCGGCGCCATGTCATCGGCCGAGGTCGTGGAGATGATCTTCATGGGATTTCGAGCCGCGGCCTGGGCGTTCCCCGTGGGTGTCGTCTTTTCCGGCGGGCTGGCCCTCACCTCCGGGAAGCGGACGTTCGACGAGATCTCCATCCCGCGCGTGGCCGCCCTAGGGGCAGTCGGCGGCCTCGCGCTCTTCGGCCTCCTTGCCCTGAACGCCTGGTCGGCGTGGTCCACGGCAGACGCCATCGGGAATCTGGTCATCCTCGTGACCATGGGCGCAGGTGCAGCGGGAGGGACCCTCGCCATGGCGCGCAGAGCCAGCCCGGCGTTGGAGCCGGGTGACGAGCAGGCCCGCTTGGAAGAGGGGTAGCTCGGGCGCGCCTGGCCCCTCCTCGGGCCCTCGGCTCTCCCGAGAGCCTGCATGCACCACGGCCCCTTGCGCTCTTGATCTCGCGACCGCATATCATCATGTGTGATATAATCACATATGATATAAACGTATGATACAATAGTGGGGGCGGTCATGCTTCGTCGGAACTGGTTCCACATCCTTCTCGCCCTGGCGGAGAAGGACCTCCACGGCTCGGCCATCGCAGCGGACGTGCTCGATCGAACCGATGGTGAACTTCGGCTCTGGCCGGCCACGCTGTACCGGGCCCTGGACGAGCTCGTCGAGGAGGGCTTCGCCGCGCCGCTGACGGGAGACGAGCGACCGGAGGGTGAAAGCCTTCGCAAGCAGTACTACGCCATCACGCCGGCAGGGCGTCGTCGACTCGCAGAGGAAGCGGGGCGCCTGGCCGAGCTCGCGCAGGTCGCCAAGGAGCGTCTGGGGAATGCGGGGGCGTGAGGCGCCCACCGGGGTGGATCCATTCTCTGCTGGCCGTCCTGCCCGAGCGTTTCAGGGCGGAGCACGGTGAAGAGATCATCGAGCTCGGCTCAAGCTACGCAGCGGGTCGGTCATGGTGGGGACGGGCCACGGTTTGGATGCGCGTCGCCGCAGATCTCCTGATCGTGGGTGTGGGGTACCGGTTCACGCGGCGGTCCAAAGGGGTGGACGACCGTTTTCCGGGTTCGAAGGGACCTGCCATGGAAGGTCCCGCCCGCGACGTCCGGATGGCCCTGCGGTCGCTTCGGAGAGATCCGGGCTTCTCCGTATTCTCGGTCCTCATCGTCGGGTTGGGGATCGGCGCGAGCATCACGGTCTTCAGCGTCGTCCAGGCCCTCCTCATCCGACCGCTCCCGTTCGACGAGCCCGACCGCCTGGTGTGGGTCTCCAACGGAGACTTCGGCCGTGGCCAGCAGCTCTCATCCATCAGTGTCCAGGTGGGACACGTGGTGCGGATGCGCGCAGAATCCAGCCAGCTGGAGGACGTCGCCGGCTACCATCTCTTCGACCGGGATGGTGACCACACGCTCATGTCGGGAGACACCCCGGCGAGGGTGACCCGCCTGAGGGTCACCGAGAACTTCCTGTCGGTCCTCGGGGTGGAGCCGGTCGTCGGGCGGTTCTTTACCGACGAGGAGGCGTGGGACGACGGTCCGCGGGCCATCGTGCTGACGCACGGTTCCTGGCTCCGCCATTTCGGCGGTGACCCTGGGGTAGTCGGTTCGGCCGTCCTTCTCGACGATGCTCCGGCCACGGTGGTGGGGGTGCTGCCGGCATCTTTCGACTTCGCGACGATCTTCGCTCCCGGCCAGACGATCGACTACCTCGCGCCGTACCCGCTTTCGCAGCGGAGCCACCGGAGCGGCAACACGCTCGGGCTCATCGCCCGTCTGGCGCCGGGGGCCACCCTGGCCAGCGCACGTGCCGAAATCGGTGGGTTCGCCGTCTCCGAGGAAGAAGCGGCGGAGCGGGAGAACACCTTCCATCCGGTGATCCGCCCTCTCCGCGAGCATGTCAGTGGTGGCTTCCGGCCGGCCATGCTGCTCCTCGTAGGCGCCGTGGTCCTCGTCATGCTCATCGTGTGCGCCAACCTCTCTACCCTCCACCTTGCCCGGGCAGCGGGCCGGGAGCGGGAGCTGGCTATCCGGGCCGCCATGGGCGCCGGCCGTGGGCGTCTCTTTCGGGAGCTTCTCACCGAGACCGTGGTCGTCTCCGGTTTGGGGTCGGGCCTGGGCGTCCTCCTGGCGGTACAGGGTACCCGGATGTTGTCGGCCCTCGATCTTCAGATCCCGATGCTGGGCCACGCCACCGTTGACGGCCATGCCCTGACCCTCGCGGTTGTTTCTGCCGTCGCCGTGGGCGTGGTCTTCGGACTTGCACCGGCCCTCCGGGGGGCTCGCCTCCAGCTCAACGAGGCACTCAAGGAAGGCGCACGTGGCGCCTCGTCGGGTCGTCGCCACCAGCGGTTGCGTCGCACGCTGGTCGTGGCTCAGGTGGCCATCGCGTGCCTCCTTCTCGTGGCATCCACGCTCACCGTACGGAGCATGCTCCACCTCCTGGAAACCGACCTCGGATACGACGCGGAAGGGGCGGTCGCCATGAGGATCGACCCGGCGGTGCGGTTCGACAGCGACGAGGAGCGCCGGGCCTTCTACGGAACCGTTCTGGAGCGCGTCGGGGGTACCCCTGGCATCTCCGCTGCGGGCCTCAGCGACATCCTCCCCATGGCCTTCAACCGCCGATGGGATACCCGCGCGATGAACGGGGACACGGAGAACAGCGTCTCTCCCTACATGCGGATCGTCAGCGATGGGTATCTAGACGCCATGGGATTGACCCTCGTGGCCGGCCGGGACTTCACGTCGGCCGATGTCACGGGGACGACCGGAGTCGCCCTGATCAATGAAGCGCTGGCCCTAAGGCTATGGGGTGACCGGAGTCCGTTGGGGGAGACCCTGTTGTCGTCCGGGCGCGAACGGACGGTGGTCGGGGTGGTCCGGCCTACGCGTCAGCTCTCCGTCGATCAGGAACCGGGCCCCGAGCTATTCCTCGCCTTCCGCCAGGTCTGGGACCACAACGCGGTGTATCTCATTCTTCGTGGGGAACGCACGCCCACCGAGTTGATCGACGTAGCGCGGAGCGAGATCGGAGCCATCGATCCTGCCATCCCCCTGGACCGAGTGGTGCGGGTCAGCGAGATCGTGGGTGCTTCGATGGCCCCCAGACGGTTCGTAACCACGCTGCTTACGCTTTTCGCCGCCTTCGCCATGGTGCTTGCCGCGCTGGGGATCTACGGGGTGGTGTCGTACTCTGTGACGCAGCGACGTCACGAGATAGGGATCCAGCTCGCGCTGGGCGCGACCAGCCATAGAGTCCGACGCGACTTCACCCGCGAGACGCTGAAGCTGACCCATATGGGCCTGTCTCTCGGCCTCGCCGGGGCGGCGTTCTCAGGGCGCGTCCTCGAAGGCTCATTGGTGGGTATCACGCCCCTGGATCCACCGACATACATCGCCGTCGCGGCGGTCCTGGTGGGGGTCTCGCTGGCGGCAGCCTGGGCGCCTGTGCGCTCGGCGTCGCGGATGAGCCCGCTGGAGGTCCTCCACGGGGGTGACAGCGGTTGAGACACGGGTTGCCGTCTCAGGCCGTCGGCACCAATGTCCGGGTGCAAATCCACCCTTCTTGGAAATCGACATGTCCTCGATGACCGACCTGCTGCTCGACCGACTCGGGGACGGCGGGCTGGAGTCCCTCAGCCAGTCCCTCGGATCGAACGCTCAAGCCACCAAGACCGCGGCGGCGGCGGCCCTTCCCATGCTGCTCGCGGCCCTGGCCAAGAACGCCCAGAGCGACGACGGTGCCAGCGCACTGGCCGACGCCTTGGACCGTGATCACGACGGCTCCATCCTCGATGCAGTCCAGTCCGGCTTCTCCGACGACATCGAGAAGGACGGGCACGGCATCCTGAAGCACGTTCTCGGCGCCCGACGTGGGATGGCCGAGGCCGGAATCGCTCAGGCGTCCGGGCTCGATTCCGATCAATCGTCGGCGATGCTGGCGAAGCTGGCCCCGCTGGTCATGGGCGCCCTGGGCCAGGCGAAGCGGAGCCGGAATCTCGACGCACATGGCGTCACGGAGCTGCTGCGAGGCGAGGCTGGGCCGGCCCGCCAGAAGCTCGGCGGACTGGCGGGCCTCCTGGACCGGGACGGCGACGGCAGCGTGGCCGACGATCTCCTGGGCGGTCTGGGCCGTTCGCTGTTCGGCAGGAACTGAACCCCGAGCGCTCTGAAAGCCATCGTCATGCTGGCCGGGCTGCTTCTGGCCGTGCCCGTCGCTGCTCAGAGCACCAGGGGCGCCCCGCGCTCCGGGCTCGGCTCGGCCGTCCCGTGTGCGGTTCCCATGCTGTGGTCCGTGGAACGGATCGACAGGCAGTTCGACGTGTCGGCCGAAGAGGCGCTCCGAGCGGCGCGTGCCTCGGCTGCACTGTGGGAGAGTGCCTCGGGCACCGACCTCTTCGAGATCTCATTCGATGGGGGCGCGCCGATTCTCCTCGAGTACGACGAGCGGCAAGCCACGGTGGTGGCTCGAAAGGAAAGAGAGGAGGCCCTCGACGAGAGGCGAGCGGAAATCGAGCGCCGCCGGGGAGCCCTCGAGGCCGCCTCCGACGAGCACGACGACGCTCTCGCCCGGTATCAGCAGCAGGTCGAGGCGCACCGCCGGGCCGTCGACGCCTACAACGCTGACGTGCAACGTTGGAGTGGACAGGAGATCCCGCCGGCCGTCGAAGCCGAGCTCGACCGGCGGCGACGGGAGATCGATGCCTCGGCCCAGGAGCTTCAGACGAGGCAACGAGCCTTAGACCAGCGCTCCCAGGTCCTCCGTCGAGAGGTCGACGACTTCAATGACCGTGTCACGTCCCTGGCGGAACAGGAGCGGGCCTTCGCCCGGGATTTCCCGGTGACCGCGTCGGAATCGGGCACCTACGACGAGACGGTGACATGGGAGAACGGACGCCCCGTGTCTGTGCGCCGACGGATTCGGATCTACCAGTTCTCCAGCTTCGACGACCTGGTCCTCGTACTGGCCCACGAAATGGGTCATGCCCTGGGACTCGGGCACGCCCCCGGACGAGGAGCCGTCATGAGCGAAGTCTTCACGACGGGGCTGGACATCGTCTCCTCGGGGAGGGTGACTTCGGTGGACGAACGCATGCTGGGCGGACGCTGTCCGGAGCTCGTGAGGTGAGCCGAGCCCGCCTGTGGGGTCGGGAGTGATCGACGCGCTCTTCCGATCCTTGACGCGGGAATCGGCCTCGCCGCGCCGGGCGATCGTGTCGCGGGGCCTGGCCTTTGTGGTGGTCTACGTGGCCGCCGTCGCGGCGCTCTCCTTGGGCGTGGGCGTCAGTGAGCGAGACCTGATCGGTGCAGACATCTTCACCAGGGCGTACTACGCCCTCGGGCTCTTCGTCCTGGGTGGCCTCGATCTTGGTGTGCCCACCGGGGGCGGTGCCGTTCCTCGCTCGGTGCTCTGGTTCACCTACTTCGCGGCGCCCATCATCACGGCTTCTGCGCTGCTGGAAACGGCGATGCGCCTGTTGGTGCCCCTGGCTCGCCGGGTCCGACCGCCCACCGACCACATCGTGCTCGGTGGAGCAGGCCGCCTGAGCCTCATGTACCTCCGTGAGTTGCGAAGGCGCGGATCCAACCGGTTCGTGATCCTCGTGGAGCAGGATCGAAATCACCGAGCGTTCGGCGATCTGCGTGGCGAGGAGCGCGTCCAGCTTCTGCGCGGGGATATCACCAGCGATGCCGTCCTCAGGGGTTTGAATCTGGGTGAGGCGCATCGAGTGCTTCTCCTCACGGGAGACGACTTCGCCAACCTCGACGCGGCCGCCCGCATTCTGAAGCTGGCCCCTGGCCTGACCGGGCGGATCGTCGCACACGTTTCGGAACTCGGATTCCTGCGACAGACAGCCGGCTCCAGCGTGGCTAGACACTGCGACGTCTTCAATGGACACGAGTTCGCCGCCAAGCACCTCGTCCGGGAGCACCTGGCCGACCGCTTCATTCGCACGCCGTATCGCGACCTCGTGGTCATGGCGGGCTTCGGGAGGTTCGGGCAGACCGTGCTCCACGAGCTTCAGAAAGCCGCTCCGGGCATGTTCGGCCCGGTGGTGATTCTCGATGAGCGGGCGAGCCGCAACGCCCGAGCCTTCGAGGAAGAACCGGGCTTCACCAACGACTACGAACGTGCCGTCATCGACGGCGACATCCTCGATCCGGACGTCTGGAGGGATATCAGCGAAACGGTGAGCTTGGAGAGTCGTCCTCCAGTGGTCATCATCGGGTCAGGGGACGACCGCACCAACCTCCATGCCGCTTTGGCCGTCTCGAGGAGTCACCCCGAGGCGTTGATCATCGTTCGCAGCTTCAGGCACTCTCCCTTCATGGAAGAGGTCGTCTCGGAGGCGGGCGCCCACCGATTCAACCTCGGTGAGCTCATCATCGACGGAATGCCCGACGGCTGGTTCTAGGAGCCTGTCCGAGTAATGGGGTGCGGCCTCGTGCCCTTCGGGTTGGGGGCGGCACAGCGTCATCTCCGTCGTTGGCGCTCTTCGGCTCCTAGCAGGGGAGCGCCCCCCGTCCATCAACGCGGTACGCGGGCCTTCAACTCCTCGTGGAAGTTCTGCACCAGGATGAGTTCGATGGTGCCGCCTTCGGAGGGGCTGGCGAACTGGGCGGCGCGACCGGTGAGCACCCGCCGGTCGTCGGGAGCGATATCGAGCCACCCGCGCGTCGTCTGTGGGATGACGCCTGCCGGGTGATTGAACAGCAGCTCGTGCCCTCTCACGCGGAACGTAGGCTCGGTCTCGATCTGGGCTGAGTAGACCCCGGCCGCCGTCGCATAGAGGATCTCGCGACCGTTCTTGGACCAGACCGGGACAGCCCCGAAACCGTCGGAGACCTGCCATCGGCCCGACGTGAAGTCGGGGAAGGGCCTCACGTAGATCACATCCGTGCCCGTCTCGTCGGACGAATACGCCAGCCACCGTCCGTCGGGTGAGATGGCAGGGGCGCTCTCCGCCACGCCCTCGCTGGCCGAAACGATGATTTCGTCGTCGGTGCCGACTTCGATGGCGTAGATGTCGCGGTCCGGGTCCAGGACACCCCGGTAGACGACCCACCGCTCGTCGGGCGATACGTCGAAGTTGACGGCCCCACGAGGCAAGGCCTGGAAGAGCGTCGGTTCTCCAGCGCCGTCGGCCCGGGTCACCCAGACACCCGCTCCATCGTCACCGCGATCGGACTCGAAGAAGATCCGTTGTCCATCGGCGCTCCACCGTGGGGCCCGATCGGGTACTGCGGAGAAGGTGAGCCGCGTGGTCGGGCCCCCGTCGGTCTCGGTGATCCAGACGTCGCCACCCGCTGCGCTGTTGTCCTGGTAGGCGACTCGACTTCCGTCGGGCGAGAGGGCCCAGGAACGGTTGTCGCCGTTGGGGTTGAAGCTGAAGTCGTCGGAGAAGGGCGAGACGCGGCCCGCGCGGTCGACCCAGATGAGCTCGGCTCCTGCCGCCGTGGTAGGTGCCGCCCAGTAGAGGAGTGTGCCGCTTGCCGACAGGGTGAACATGACGTCCTCGCTGGCGCTCACGCCTACCCCCTGCACCATGGGGACGGGGTCACCGGTAAGCTCAGCCGCGTCGAGGTCGAAGGGTGCAGCCAGGATCTGTCCGTCCAGGGTGCCGTAGACGATATGGCCCGTCGAGGTGATCCAGCTCCGGAGCCCGGTGGTCAGGACGCGCCGCTCATCGGTGGAGAGGGTGAAGACCTCCAGGCGTGGCGGATCGGTGAAGACCGAGAAGACGCCGCGGTCGCCGTCCGGCAGCATCTCGAAATACCCCTGCTCGGCGTCGTCCTCCTCGCGCATTGTGGTGATCCGTTCCACTTCTCCGCCATCCTCGGGAACGCGATGAATGGTCTGGTCGGCCGCCGCGAAGTAGATGAAGCCGTCGGTCCCCCATCGGATGCAGCAGCTCGCTTCGTCGGTGAGGACGCGGGCGATACCTCCGCTCAGGGGAGACACCCTCAGCTCGGACCCTTCCGTATAGGCGACCTCGGTCCCATCGGGGGAAATGGCTGGATCGACGGTCGTCCCCTCGGCGCCCTGGACCGGGTTCGAGGCGAGTTCGGTCCATCGACGCGACCAGAGCCGAGGTTGGTTCTGCTCATCGAAGTAGGTCATGACCATCGTCGATGCGTCCGGCGAGAGGCTCATCCACTCGCTGGGGAACTGGGACTCGGAGACGGCCAGGGAGTACCGCTGCACGGTGGGCGCGGGCGGCCCCGGCCGACTCAAGGACCATCCGGCGATGAGGGCGAAGATTGCAGCCGCGACCGTAGCCACGGTGGTCGCCGGACTCCAGCGCCGACCCGATGTCACTGAGACCTCCACCGATTCGCCGTACCGGAAGGACGGGTCGGTGAGGGCCCGGGCGAAGTCCTGGGCCCGGCTGAAGCGGTCGGCGGGGAGTTTCTCCAGCGCCTTCCGGACGGCGGCGTCGACGTTCGCCGGGATGGACGCCCGCACGGTGGTGGCGGAGACGGGGGTGCCCTGGATGATCTTGCCCAGTACCGCCTGGGCGGTGCTCCCGATGTAGGGCGGGTCGCCGGTGAGCATCTCGTACACCAGGGCGGCCAGGGAGTAGGTGTCGCTGGCGGGCCCGACGTGCTGGTCGCCGGTGGCCTGCTCCGGCGACATGTAGAAGGGAGTGCCCACCGAAAGGCCGGTCTCGGTGAGCCGACTCCCTCCTGCGGCACCTACCGCGAGGGCGATCCCGAAATCGGCCACCACCGGCTGACCATCCTGGAGCAGGATGTTCGCCGGCTTGATGTCGCGGTGGATGACTCCTCGGTCATGGGCGTGTTGGAGCGCCGCCGCCACCGCCGTTGCGATGCCGACGGCTTCGTCGACGGGCAGCTGCTTCTCCCGGTTGATCCTCTCGCGAAGCGTGTCGCCCTCCAGATACGGCATGACGTAGAAGAGGAAGGAGTCGGCCTCGCCCGAGTCGAAAAGGGGAAGGATGTGCGGATGCTGTAGATTCGCCGTGGTCTTGATCTCGGCGAGGAACCGTTCGGCTCCTACGACCGCGGCCAGCTCCGGCTTGAGGACCTTGAGCGCGACCTTCCGCTCGTGGCGGAGGTCGTCGGCCAGATAAACGGTGGCCATGCCTCCCTCGCCGAGTTCACGAAGGACGAGGTAGCGGTCCTGCAGAGCGGCGTTCAGGCGCTCGATGACGTCGGACAAAGGGGGGAGCCTCGGCGAAGGGGGCGAGAAGGCGCCGCAACATCTCATGGAGCTGCGGACCGGGCAAGCGACGGGAGAGCGTGGTGCCGCGCGAACACTATGATGTCGCCATCGGCGTGCGGCCCCGCCGGCTTCCAAGACGCCCCTTGCACCTCACGCTACGTGAGGTCCTATGCTGTAGCCGCTGCAGCACCATGTACCGATTGCTGTTCGAGCACCGATAGGAAGGAGGGGATCCGATGAACGACTCAACGAACCAGGGATATCAGGCCGAGGTGGAGGACCGGTGGGGCAATACCGAAGAGTACCGTCAGTCGAAGCGGCGGACCGCGTCGTACTCGAAGGACGACTGGGCGGTGATCCACGCCGAACTGGAGTCCATCGAGTCGGACTTCGCCGACGCGATGTCGCGCGGCGTTTCCGTGGACGCCGAGGAGACGCTCGGCCTGGCGGAGCGGGCGCGGAAACACATTGACCGGTGGTATTTCACGTGCCCTCCGGCCATGCATGCCAAGCTCGCGGACATGTACACGTCGGACGAGCGGTTCAAGGCGCACTACGACGACCGCCAGGATGGCTTGGCGGAGTACGTGGCCGGGGCAATCAAGGCCAGCGCGGCCCGCCAGGCCTGATCCGAGTCCAGGTCAAGCCACAACAAGAAGCCCGGGCGCCGAATTCCTCGGCGCCCGGGCTTTCCTACCGGGGCTACGACGTCAGCTCACGTCGAACCGGTCCAGCTTCATGACCTTGTCCCAGGCCGCCACGAAGTCGTGGACGAAGCGCTCCCTGGAGTCGTCGGAGGCGTAGACCTCGGCGATGGCTCGAAGCTGGGAGTTGGAGCCGAAGATCAGGTCCACACGGGTGCCGGTCCACTTCAACTCGCCCGAGGCGCGATCACGGCCCTCGAACTCGTCTTCTTCCTCGCTGACCGGCGCCCAGACAGTTCCCATGTCCAGCAGGTTCGCGAAGAAGTCGTTTGTGAGCGTCCCGGGTCGGTCGGTGAAGACACCATGTTTCGAGCCTTCGAAGTTGGCGTCCAGTGCCCGCATTCCACCAACGAGGACCGTCATCTCGGGAGCCGTGAGTGTAAGGAGCTGAGCCCGGTCCACCAACAGCTCCTCAGCTGACATGCTGAACTTCCGCTGCTGGTAGTTCCGGAAGCCATCCACCACCGGCTCCAACGGGTCGAAGGAATCGGCGTCCGTCTGCTCGGCACTGGCGTCCATCCGGCCGGGCGTGAATGGGACGTCGACGTCGTACCCGGCATCACGAGCTGCCTTCTCCACGGCGGCGCAGCCGCCGAGAACGATGAGGTCGGCGAGGGAGACCTTCTTCCCGCCGTCCTGGGCGCCGTTGAAGTCGTTGCGAACCGACTCGAGCGTCTCCAGGACCCTGGCCAGCTGTTGGGGCTGGTTGACCTCCCAGCCGTTCTGCGGCGCCAGGCGGATCCGGGCGCCGTTGGCACCGCCGCGCTTGTCGGAGCCGCGGAAGGTCGAAGCCGAGGACCATGCCGTGTAGACGAGCTCCGACACCGAGAGGCCCGTGTCGAGGACCTTGGCCTTGAGGGCCCGGATGTCGTCGGCATCGACGAGTTCGTGGTCCACCTCGGGGACGGGGTCCTGCCAGATGAGCTCCTCGTCGGGAACGAGGGGGCCCAGGTACCGCGGGCGAGGACCCATGTCCCGGTGGGTGAGCTTGAACCAGGCCCGGGCGAAGGCATCGGCCAGCTCGTCGGGGTTCTGGTGGAACCGTTCGGCGATGGGGCGATAGACAGGGTCTTCCTTCAACGACAGATCCGTGGTCGCCATCATCGGGGCGTTTCGCTTGGACGGGTCGTGGGCGTCAGGTACGAGGTCCTTCGCCGATTCGTCCTTCGGCGTCCACTGCCACGCCCCGGCAGGGCTCTTGGTGAGTTCCCACTCGTGGCCGAAGAGCATGTCGAAGTAGCCGTTGTCCCACTTCGTCGGGGTCGGTGTCCAGGCGCCCTCGAGGCCACTCGTGATGGTGTCGGCCCCGAGGCCGGAACCGTGTGTACTCGTCCACCCGAGCCCCTGTTCTGCGATGGTAGCTCCCTCGGGCTCGGGTCCCACGTGCGCCTTGTCCCCGGCACCGTGGCACTTGCCGAAGGTGTGCCCGCCGGCGATGAGGGCGACGGTCTCTTCGTCGTTCATGGCCATCCGCGCGAAGGTCTCGCGGATGTCCACGGCGGCCGCCAACGGATCGGGTTCACCGTTCGGCCCCTCCGGGTTCACGTAGATGAGACCCATCTGGACCGCGGCGAGAGGGTTGGCCAGCTCGCGCTCGCCGGAATACCGCTCATCGCCGAGCCACTCCTTTTCCGATCCCCAGTAGATGTCGACCTCGGGCTCCCAGACGTCCTCGCGACCTCCGGCGAAGCCGAAGGTCTCGAAACCCATGGACTCCAGGGCGCAGTCGCCGGCGAGGATCATGAGGTCGGCCCATGAGATCTTGTTGCCGTACTTCTTCTTGATGGGCCACAGCAGCCGGCGGGCTTTGTCGAGATTGCCGTTGTCGGGCCAGCTGTTGAGGGGCGCGAAGCGCTGCGTGCCGGACGACGCTCCCCCCCGTCCGTCGGCGGTGCGGTACGTCCCGGCGCTGTGCCACGCCATGCGGATGAAGAACGGACCGTAGTGGCCCCAATCCGCAGGCCACCAATCCTGGGAGTCCGTCATGAGGTCGTAGAGGTCCTGCTTCACCGCCTCGAGGTCGAGCTCGCCGAAGGCCGCCGCGTAGTCGAAATCTTCGCCCAGGGGATTGCCCGCCGGTGAGTTCTGGTGGAGCATGGCCAGGTTGAGCTGATTGGGCCACCAGTCGCGATTCGACGTGCCGCCGCTGCGGGTTGGAGGAAGGGCACCGTGCATGACGGGGCATCCGCCCCCATTCTCGACTGCTGTTTCGTCCATGGTCGTGTCGTTGGGTTGCTGTGGGCTACCAGGATTGAAGCACTCCGGCCGCAACAACACTTCGGCGGCGCAGACGATCCATCCGACCGGCGTGGTGGACCGTCTGCGTTGGGCTGCGCACTACAATCCGCGCACCCCGACGGACCCGTCGTCGGATACCTCGAAGTAGATCCACATCCCCACAGCAGTATGGCCGGCGATGTAGCACACCATCGAGTAGCGGCCCGCCTCTCCGGCTACGAACTGGATCGTCTCCGACTCGCCGGACAGCGTCGACGACACCATCGAGGTGGGATCCTCGGTGATGGCGCCAGGGAAGGCCGGGTCGGGCGCCGGGGGCATTGCGAAGTTCGCGATCTCTCTGGAGATCCCCAGGCTGTGGGCCATCACCGGGTCCTGGTTGACGAAGTCGATGGTGATTGTGGCGCCCTCGGGAACGGTGATCGCGATGGCACCGTCACCGTAGCCGTTGAAGTTCCAGTAGTTCTTGGCGTCCGTGGCTCCTGCCACGATCTCCATCTGGACGATCCCGGTCGCTTCGTCGTATGCGATCCAGTCAGGCATCGAGAGGGGGCCGGAAGGCCAGCTCTCGTTCGAGGCGGCCGCAGGGGCGGACGCGGCCGGGGTGGACGAGGGGGCGGTTTCGCTCCCGGCGTCCTCGCCGCCTCCGCATCCGACCAGCGTGAGGCAGAGGGCGAGGGCAACGGGTGCGCCCAGGGAGGCGACAGGCGTCGTCGAAGCGCGTTTCATGCGCGTAGCTCCTGATGCATCGTAGAGGTGAAAGGACCAACGCCTCCAAGGAAACCTCACGCTGGGCTCCTGGCTGTCGGGTGCCCGACGAAGGAGCACGTCGGGACACCGCCGGGAACGCGTGGGGAAATACCGTACCGCGTCGGCGCCGGGCCAGGAGATGTCCGGGCTGGTCCGCCGACGGTCCTCCGCTGGCTGGCCGGATGTCGCCGGCGGCTAGACGTTTTTCAGCAGTCCGACCCTGAGTGCGAACCTGACGAGCTCGCTGCGATGACCCAGGCCGAGCTTCTCCATGATGCGCCCTCGGTAGGTGTCGACGGTCTTCGGGCTGATGAAGAGCTTCTCGCCGATCTCGCGGGAGCTGAAGCCCTCGGCGGTGAGACCCAGCACCTCCCGCTCGCGATCGCTGAGCGCTTTGAGGCCCACCGAGTCCTCGGACTCGCTCGCTCGGTAGCGCTTCAGGAGGAGGGAGGTGGCTTTAGGAGGAAGCGAAACCTGACCGCGAGCCACGACTCGGATGGCTTCGAGGAGGTCGGTGTCGGCGCTGGTCTTGGTGAGATAGCCGCTCGCTCCCGCGTCGACCACCGGCAGGAGGTACTCCTCTTCGGCGTGGACGGTGAGAACGAGCACGTGGGTGTCGAGCCCCAGGGCCGAGATCCGCCGGGTGGCTTCGAGCCCGTTGGAGCCTGGCATGGAGAGGTCCATGACAACGACATCGGGCTTGAGTTCCCGGACCATGTCCACGGCCTCGTCGCCGGACGAGGCCTCGCCGATTACCTCGATGGCCCCTTCGGCCTCCAGGAGGGCCCGGATCCCCGCGCGGAACATGGCGTGGTCGTCGACCAGCAAGACAGTGGTCGGGCTCATGAGATCCTCTCGCCAGGTGAACTGCACGGGACCACGACCCTGACACGCGTTCCTCGTCCTGGGGTCGAGTCGACGTCGAGTCTGCCTCCGATCATTTCCGTTCTCTCCAGCATTCCGATCACCCCCAGCCCGTCGCCGGCGTCGTCTTGGTGCGTCACGAAGCCCTTGCCATGGTCCTCCACCTCGGCCACAACCTCTCCGGCGGTGGATCGGAGCCTGACCACCGCGCGGTCCGCCCCGGAGTGACGCTTGGCGTTGGACAGTGCTTCCTGCACGACACGATACACCGCCAGTGTCTGGACTTCATCCAGATGATTGCCCACGGACTCGAGCTCCGTGGCGACCTCGAAGCCGGTGGACTCCTGAATCCGGCGGGCGTGGGCCTGGATGGCGAGGGCCAGTCCGACCTCTTCCAGCTCCGGGGGGCGCAGACCGCGAGCCACCAAGCGGACCGCGTCGGACGTTTCGACGACATCGTTTCTGATGGCCTCCCCGAGAGCGTACCGGGCGTCGTGGTCGGACTCGTCGGCGAGCCTCCTGACACTCAGCACCAGCGTGGCGAGTCGTTGGGCGATGTCGTCGTGGAGCTCCCGGGAGATCCGCTGTCGTTCGTCCTCGGTCGCCTGCAGGGCGCCTGCGGAGAAGGTCCGAAGGCGTCTCTGCTGGGTAACGTCGCGCACCGTGCATACGATGCGTAGGGTCTCGGTGTCCTTCATCCACGGGCTGAGGCTGATCTCTGCGGCGAAGGTAGATCCGTCCTTCCTTCGGGCGCGCAGGTCGAGGCCGACGCCCATGGGCCGCGTGTGGGGATCTGCGATGAACGCTGTTCGGTGACCCTCGTGAGTTCCACGAAGAGCCTCGGGTACGAGGACTTCGATGGGCTCTCCCTCCAACTCCTCGGGGCTCCAACCGAAGAGCTCCTCGACCCGCCGATTGGCGCCGCGGATGCGCCCGTCGCTCCCCACGACCAGGAGCCCGTCGGGGGAGGCGTCGAATACGGCGTGGACTTCGTCTTCAGTGAGCACGGCGACCTGCGGAAGGCTTCGTGGGGGATCTCCCTACTCCCGACGGGCAGGGTCCCCGACCGACGGCGCCGCTGAGGGCCCGACATCGGGGCGTGTGTCGATCGATAAGAATGTAAGCCACGAAACCGGCTCCGCGAATTCCACCGCTCGAGGCTACATGGCGAAGTCGGTCGCAACCCGGAATCGCCCATGTACAAGACCATCATGGTATCCCTGGACGGGTCGCCCTTCTCCGAGGGCGCCCTCCCACTGGCCGTGCGCCTGGCCGAACGAACGGGCTCCGACCTCCACCTTGTCACGGTCGTCGAGCCGGTGTCGAGCTTCACCAGCTCGAACTGGGAGGAGGCCACGAGAGTTTGGGGGGAAGTGTACCTGGAGAACGTCGCTGAACGCCTGAGGGGTAACTTCCCAGGAAAGGTTTCGACGACGCTGGCCGAGGGCTCCCCCACGCAGGCGCTCAGCGACGAGGCCCGACGTGTCGGCGCGGACCTGACGATCATGGCGACCCATGGGCGGGGCACCGTGGCTCGGGCCTGGCTCGGATCGGTGGCCGACCGCTACTCCAGGACGCATGACGGGCCGGTCATGCTCGTTCGGCCCGGCGAATCGGGAGAGGCGCTTCCCGTGGGCCGTGCCGACATCCTGATCCCTCTCGACGGATCCGACTTGTCGGAGGACGCCCTCGGGCACGCCGTCGAGCTGGGGGAACGGTGCGACTCGACCTTCCACCTGACGCGGGTGGTCCCTCCCGTGCCGAGCCTGGCCTCTCCGTACCTCGCAGAGTTGGTAGGGGGCGCCGAGGCCCTGCTGGACGGGGCGCGAGACGACGCCGCCGAATACCTGGAGGCCCATGCCGAGCGCCTACGCCGCCGCGGGCTCCGGGTCACGACCTCGGTCGTCGCCGACCAACAGCCCGCCCAGGGCATCCTGTCGGAGGCGTCGGCCGTGGGCGCCGACTTCATCGTCATGGCCACGCACGGCCACAGAGGTTTTCGCAGGGCGCTCCTTGGGAGCACAGCCGACAAGGTCCTTCGGGGCTCCACGGTGCCCCTCCTCCTTCACCGCCCTACCCGGCCCGCGAAGCGGGCGGTTTCCTGAAATCCCACCCGATAAAGAGCACACGAACAATGAAGAAGAATCTTCGCACTACCCTGGTGGCCGTGGTGGCCTTCGCCGCGTGCGGTCCGGGATCCGGAGGAGACTCCGGCTGGAAGGTCCAGGCCGACGAGGCCATCGTCGCCTTCGATATCGAGGATGCCGAGGAGGTCACCCAGGAGCTGGTGGCGCCACCCTTTCTCCCCGAGCACGAGCAGGTGGCCAGCGGTCCTCCGAGGATCGTGAACATCCGTCTCGAGATCATCGAGCGTGAGGTCGAGATCGCGCCGGGGGTCTTCGTCTGGCAGATGGCGTTCAACAACAGCGTGCCCGGGCCGATTCCCGTGGTGTTCCAGTGGGATTGGGTGAACCTGACGCTGGTCAACACGACCACCGATACGGTCCGCTTTGGTCGCGCCGAGAACCAGTTGGCCCACAACATCGACTTCCACGCGTCCACGGGCGCTCTCGGCGGCGGCGAGCTCACGGTAGTCGGTCCTGGGCAGGAGGTGGGGTTGCTGTGGCGGGCCCAGAGGGCGGGCGTGTTCGTCTATCACTGTGCGCCCGGGGGTGAGATGGTGCCGTATCACGTCGTAACCGGAGGGAACGGCGCCATCATGGTCCTTCCCCGAGAGGGGCTGCGGGACGGATACGGGAATCCGATCCGCTACGACCGCGCCTTCTACTTCGGCGAGCAGGACTACTACATCCCCATGAACGCCGACGGGACGTCGAGGCGCTACCGCAACTTCGTCGAGCAGATGCCCGACATGCTGCAGGTGATGCGGGGGCTCGTACCGACGCACATCGCGTTCAACGGGAGCTACGGCGCGCTGACCCAGGACATCCGTCTCGAGGCCGAGGTCGGGGAGACCGTTCTGATGCTCCACTCACAGGCCAACAACCCGTCGTATCCGCACCTCATCGGAGGACACGGCGACTGGGTCTGGCCAGACGGGAAGTTCAACAACCGACCCGACGAGGGGCTCGAGACGTGGGACGTGGTCGCCGGAGGTACGGCGGCCGCCGTGTACACCTTCCAGCAAGCCGGTACCTACGCCTACCTGAATCACAACCTCATCAAGGCGTTCCTCTTCGACGCCAAGGCGTTCATCCACGTGACCGGTGAGTGGGACGACGACATCATGACGAACACCTTCACGCCGCGGCCGGTGGGCGGCGGCTGAGACCGGCGTTCAAGGGATCTTCAGCCGGCTGAGCTCCCGCGACCACCGTTGGGCCCGACGGATGAGTTGGGTCAGCGGTCCGAACCCCGCCCCGTGTCGAAGGCAGAACGGGGCGGGCGTTCGCCGTCTGGGATGTGCCCTCGACCTTCGCGTGGGACAACCGCACGCGTAACGCCCTCTCCACGTCTCACTCACCCTCATCGTCTTCCTCCCCACATCACGTCCTCGTCAACCGACTTCCCTCCTCTGTACGACGTCGGGACCCCTGGGTTTCGTGGCCTCCCGCTGAAGCCCACGTCATTTCGGCCGATACTCCACATGCGTCACCCGGCGGTCGGGAGCGGCGCGAAACCACGTACGGTGGAGAGGGGAGGGCATGAACGCCGACGGCATCGCCCATGAACTCAACACGCCTCTTCAGTTCGTCGGCGACAACCTCCGCTTCACCGGTCGTGGACTATCCGAGCTGGGGCGGTGGTTTCGCGCTGTCGACGACTTCGTGGAGGCCGCTCGGACCGGTTCCGTGGATCCGAAGCTTCTCGAGCGCCTCGACGTCGTTAGGCGTGAGGCGGACATCGACTACCTGTTGGGAGAGCTTCCCGTGGCCATCGAGCAGGCCCTCGAAGGCGTGGAGCGGGCCGCGGCAGTGGTCGGCGCGATGAAGGCCGACGCGCTGCGTGAGGACACAGCTTGATCCGGCTTCTTTTCGTCGACGACGAACCGAACCTGCTTCGGGCGGTCGAGCGGATGCTCCGCCCCCGGGCCGACGAGTGGGACATGACCTTCGTCCAGAGCGGTCCCGAGGCTCTCGCGATGCTGGCCGAGGACGCCTTCGAAGTCGTGGTATCCGACATGCGGATGCCCGAGATGGACGGTGCCACGCTCCTACAGCACGTGCGACGTGACTATCCCGATACCATCCGAATCATCTTCTCGGGGCAATCCAGCCGGGCCGAGACACTCAAGGCGGTAAGCCCCGCGCACCAGTTCATCGCGAAGCCGTGCAGCGCCGAAGAGTTGATGGGGATCATCGACCAGACGCTTGCACTTCGCTCCACGATCCGGAGTCCGCGCATCACGGAGCTGGTCACCGGCATCGACTCCCTACCCAGCCTCCCCGGGCTCTACGCGGCGCTCACCGAGGAGTTGAACCGGCCGGAGCCGAGGATGGACGTCGTCGCGTCCATCATCGAACGCGATCCAGGCATGATGGCCAACATACTCAAGCTCGTGAACTCTGCGTTCTTCGGTCTACGTCGCAGGGTGTCGGATGTCCGGCAGGCGATCTCGCTCCTCGGAATCGACACCATCACGGTGCTGGTGCTGACCAAGGGTGTCTTCGAGCAGTTCGACCCGGCGGCTCTCCATGGCATCTCGCTGGAGGCCGTTTGGGCCCACAGCACCAGCGCGGCCCGCATCGCTTCGGAGATCGCCAAGTCGGATGGCGCCCAGCCGTGTATCTGCCAGGACGCGTTCACGTCCGGGATGCTGCACAACGTCGGGAAGCTCGTCATGGCCAGCGACGTGAGTCTGCTCGCCGACCCTGCCGACGTGCCCCACGGCGAAGTCGGCGCCTATCTCCTGGGTCTGTGGGGTCTCCCCGATCCCATCGTCGGAGCCATCGCCTTCCACCAGACGCCGTCCAGGTCTTCGACGCAGACCGTCGACGCGCTCACCTATCTGCACGTGGGCAGCCGATGGGCGACCTCCCTCGACGTCGACTGCGAGGATGGCTGCATCGAAAGTGTCGACCTGCCGTACGTGGATCGTGTGGCTTCCCGGGACCGCCTGGGGCAGTGGTGTGCCATCGCCGCCGGTCTCGCGTTCGGAGCGGTGGACGAGGGCGAGGAGCTCAGTTCGGTCAACGGGTGAAGGTTGTCGTCGTGCCGGACGCGGCCTAACCTGCGGGGGCAGCATCCCGGCACACGCCTCAACCGGCAGGAGCACGCCATGCCCTCGCTTTCCCGCAGTCGCCTCGCGTCCTTCGGCTTCCTCACGGCGGCACTCCTCCTCGGAGGGCCCACGGTGATTCATGCCCAGCAGGGTGGTGAGGACGCGGAGGTCACCTTCAGCCGGGACATCGCTCCCGTCTTCCAGCGGAGCTGTGTGTACTGCCATCGCTCAGGCGGCGTAGCCCCGTTCTCGCTCGAGACATACGAAGACGCCCGGCCCATGGCCCTCCGGATCATGCGGCGGACGGCCATCCGAGACCGCATGGGCGCCATGCCACCGTGGTACGTGGAGAAGGACATCGGAATCCAGCACTTCAAGAACGACCCGTCGCTGAGTGACGCCGAGGTCGCGATGATCGCAGAGTGGGCCCGAGCCGGTGGTCCAGAGGGAGATCCGGCGGACATGCCGGCGCCGCTGGAGTTCGACGACTCGGGTGCATGGCAGCTGGGGGAGCCGGACGTCGTGGTGACCACCGACGAGTTTCTGGTGAAGGCCGGGGAGCCCGATTGGTGGGGTGACATCACGCCCATCGAGATTCCCATCGAGGAAGACCGGTACGTGAAGTCGGTGGAGATCCGTGAGATCAACGACGTGCCGCCGGCGGGAACCGGGCGCGAGACCGTGGGTGGTCGCTTCGTCATCCACCATATGGTGTGGAGCACTCGGACCGACGAGGGTGAAGGCGGGCGCACGACGTGGCCCGTCCACGAGGTGGGACGAAACGGCGACGTCTTCGACGAAGACGCCGGCCGCCTCCTGCGGAAGGGCTCGCGCCTCGTCTCGAACTCCACACATCTCCACTCCAACGGGCGCGACACCCGTGCCAGGCTCCAGTTCGGATTCCGCTTTCACCCCCGGGACTACGAGCCCAAGTACCGAGAGTCCATCCTCGGCCTCGGCAACGGCTCGGACATCGATATCCGCGCCGGCGAGAAGGACCAGGAACTCCACGCGTACACGGTACTCCAGGCACCGACGAAGATCGTCTCCTTCGAGCCCCACCTCCACGCGCCCGGCGACCGGATGTGCCTGGAGGCCATCTGGGGCTTCAACGTCGAGACCCTCTCGTGCGTGGGCTACGACCACAACTGGGTGCGGACGTACATCTTCGAGGACGACCACCAGCCCCTTCTGCCCGCAGGTACCGTCCTCCACATCACCGGCTACATGAACAACACGGAGGAGAACTTCAACATTCCCGATCCCCGGAACTGGCAGGGTTCGGGGAACCGGTCGGTGGCGAACATGTTCATCGATCTCGGCATGCGACTATCGATGACCCAGGAGCAGTTCGAAGACGAGATGGCTCAGAGACGGGCCCGACTGAATCTCGGGCCCAACGACCACGTCATCGGTTGTCCTTTGTGCCTGGTCATCCCGGAGGGGGGGCGATGAGGCGTTTGCGTCCATCCGCACAGCCGAGGTCGCGGGTCGCCAGGTGGGTAGGGGTGGCCGCCACGGTGGCCGTTGTCGGGTCCCCTACATCTGCCGACGCCCAGATTTCCTACCAGCGCGGTCAGAATGTGGCGCCGGCCTATGAGGGATGGCTGGAGAACGAGGACGGCTCCTACACCATGGTCTTCGGTTATATGAATCGGAACTGGGCCGAAGAGCTCGATGTGCCGGTGGGCGAGGACAACCACTTCTCGCCCGGACCGCGGGATCAGGGGCAGCCCACCCACTTCCTGCCGCGGCGGAACCGCTTCGTGTTCACGGTCGATGTCCCCGCCGATTTCGATGAGGATCAGGAGATGGTGTGGACGCTCACCTCGGCCGGCCAAACCGAGCGGGCGTACGGCACTCTCGGGATCGACCAACGTCTGGACAACATCGTCATCGCGTCGGAGACGGGAGCCCTGGGCATCGGGGCGAGCGACGCGGAGACGCGGGCGAACGAACCCCCGGTGATCACCGTCGAGGGCGGCAACGAGTACCGCGTCGCCGTCGGACAGCCCCTGGAACTCGCGGTGCGTATGGAGGACGACGGCCTGACTCGGGCCATCGAGAGTTGGCACACCCGGCAGGAGCGGGCCGCGCAGGCGGCGGCGGAACGCGAGGGGCCACCCAGGCTGTCCGCTGCTCAGCTACGTCCGCCTACCCGTATCACCGTCCAGAAGGTCGTATGGCACCACGTCGCCTGGTTCCTTTACCGAGGCGAAGGCGACGCCACTCCGAGCTTCGATCCACCTCAGGTGAAGACCTGGGAGGACACCCGGTCGGGAGCGAACTCGCCGTGGGCGCCACTCTGGACGCGGACGCCGGTTCCCGACGACGGCGTGTGGCGCACCACTGTGACCTTCGATGAACCCGGGACATACATCCTCAGGGCTCGCGGGGACGATGGCGCGCTGTACCACGATCAGGACGTGACCGTGGTGGTGTCGCGGGTGACGTCGGACTAGCGAGTCTACTTCCGCAGCACCCACGTCGTCATCGCTCGCATGTTCTGGACGACGGTGGTCTTCAGCGGGTCGATCTGCGCGGCGCCGAGCCGTGCGGCGATCTCGGTGAGGTAGTCCTCGTCCACCAGGAACCGCTCGCTCCCATCGGGTAGGTGGTGCCAACGGTCTCTCAGGTGGTCGACTCGCTCCTCCATGCCGATGGTGGAGGCGAGTCGGGCGAAGAAGATCCCGCCTGGTCGGAGCACGCGCCACAATTCGGTCATACTGGCTTCGAATTCAGCCGAGTCCTCGGAGAAATGGAGGACGGCGCTGCAGATGACTGCCCCGAAGTAGTCGTCGGGGTGGGGCAGGGAAGAGAGCCGGGCCACGGTGAAGTTCGAGGCGGGCAGGCCCGGGGCCGCCTCGTGCGCTACCACACGCATGCGCTCGATATGCTGCACTTCCGCGTCGACGCCCCATACGTCGGCGCCGCATCGCATGAGGTACTCGGTGTTCCGGCCGCCGCCGCACCCGGCGTCGAGGATGCGCATGTCGGGCGTGATCCTGCCCCGATGGATTTGGTCGAAGACGTAGATGTCGATGCGGCCGAAGAGCTCCACGAGGGCGTCCGGACCGCAGGGAGCGGAAGCCATGGGCCAACGCCCTCCTGAGGCACCCTCCGCCGACGAAGCCTCCGGCCTCACGTCGCCAATCGCGCATCCATGGTGATGGGCACGCTCAGCGCCCTCGACACCGGACACCCTTCCTTCGCTTTCGTGGCCGTTTCGCGGAAGGTCTCCTCGTCCATACCCGGCACGTCTGCCGTCACGTCGAGGTGGACGCCACCGATGGAGAAGCCCAGGTCTTCCTTCTTGATGGTGACCGTGGCCTTCGTTTCGATGGTCTTCGGACCATGGCCCGCAGACCCCAGGAATCCGGACAGCGCCATGGAGAAACAGCCGGCGTGGGCCGCGGCGATGAGCTCCTCGGGGTTGGAGCCGATGCCACTCTCGAACCGCGTGCTGAAGGAGTACTGAGTCCCGTCCAGCACGCCGCTGTCCGTGGTGAGCGCTCCGCTGCCGTCCTTGATGCCGCCTGTCCATCGGGCGCTGGCACTGCGTTTCATGTCCCGTCCCCCGTCGAAGTCGATTGTCGCGGAGGGCTACCTTCGACCTCGATTCCGGTTCCGGGTGATCGACCGCAGAGGCCAGCGCGTGAGGAGGCTGCGGACTCCCCTTACATCCATCCGAAGAGGAAACCCATCAGGGCCCGTTTGACCGAAACCGGACGCTTGTAGTCGCAGGCGATCTCTCCGGGCTGCGACGGTGCCTCGTCTCGAATGTTGGTGTGGGGAACCGCTTCGTTCGGTACATCTCCAGGGTAGTTGTAGTAGATGACGCAACTCTCTCCACTGGCCGGGTCCTCACTGCGCCGGGTGGCGATATGCGATGCGCTGGCCGACCACGCCCTGCTGGAGTCGTGAAGTCGGACGTCCACGATGACGCCATCGCTGTTCGTGAATGCCAGCTCCTGGGGGTCCGCGCTGTAGGTGAGGTGCTCCGAATAGTAGATCTCCTGCCGGGACGCGAGGTCCTTGAGGTCGGACTTGCTCGCTGCGTAGTAGGCAGCGGCACGGGTGGAGCAGCCGCAGACGGGGAACGCCAGCCAGACCCAGAAAACGGCGGCGAGGAATCCGACGACGAGAACCCGAACGACCATGCTGCACCTCATCTCCTGAGGAAACGGGATGGTTCAACTTCCGTCCCCGTGCTCCAGGGACGCAAGCGTGTCGGTCGACGCGAGTGTGTCGGTCGAAGGGAGTGTGTCGGTCCAGCCGTGTGTTGGACCCGGCCTGCTCCGCGCGGGGGCGGATGGCGTAGTCTCGACGGCCGTGGCATTGTCGACCTTCGAGGGTGTCGCGTACCCGGGGGGAGGGATGGAGTCCAACAACGAGGCTGCTCGGGCGTTCAAAGAGACTGTTGCGAAGGGAGACGCGGCGGGACTCCGAGCGCTACTGGCCGAGCATGGTGAGCTGACGAGGGTGCTCGACGCCCCCTGGTTCGCCTTCGGTAAGCCGGCGCTGGCTGAAGCGGCCGGACGCCTGGACCGGGATACCGTGGATGCCCTCCTGGACGCAGGTGCCGACCCCGATGCGACGTCGGATTGGGAGGCGGGACCGTACTCGGCTTTGCACACGCTCCTCGATGGGGCAACGCCCGAGCGCATCGCCTTCGCAGAGTACCTGGTGTCCCGAGGTGCGACCGTCGACCTGCATTCGGCGGCGGGCCTGGGACGAATCGAACGGATCGAGGAGATCCTGGACGATGCGCCGGACCGGGTGAGCGCTCCCGGGCCCGATGGCGCGACGCCGCTTCATTTGGCTCGCTCGCCCGAGGTCGCGGCGTTCCTCCTCGACCGGGGGGCCGAAATCGACAAGCGGTGTGTGGATCATAGGAGCACCCCGGCCATGTGGGCGGCCGGGGGCCGGGAGGATGTCATGCGCTTCCTCCTGGAGCGGGGGGGCAGACCCGACCTCTACCAAGCGGTACTGCTGAACGACGTGGAGCTCGGAGAGGCGATCCTATCGAGGGAACCGGAAGCCATCAGCGTCCGCGTTCGCTTCGGTCGATCGCATCCCCATCTGGGCGGGGGAGACAAGTACGTCTGGGCCCTCGGAGGCGCGGACACACCTTTGGAACTGGCACGGCGCCGCGGTGCCGAGGCGATGGAGGCCTTTCTCTGGGAGCGGTGTCCGCTGGGCGTCAAGGTCGCTCATGCCTCGAGGAAGGAGGATGAGGCGGCGCTGTCTGAACTTCTCGGGAGGGAGGGCGCTCTCGACGCGCTCTCTGTCGAGGATGTCTTTCTCGGTCTGTGCGGGAGCGCGGTGGGGGCGCGCGCACTGACCCGCGCCGGAGCCGACCCCAGCGCCCGGGACCCCGGCAACGGGAGCACGCCACTCCACCATGCGGCTTGGAACGGGGATCTGCCGTTGGCGAAGACCCTTCTGGAGGCCGGTGCCGATCCCACCATCCGTGACGAGAACCACGATGCCACGCCTCTCGGCTGGGCTGACTTCGCCGGGCATGAAGAGGTGGTCCGCCTCATAGAAGGCGTGCTCGGGTAACCCACTACGGTCGGTCATGGGACCCTCGCTTGCGGTTGCGCCTTCCCTGTCGGACTTTGCCCCATCGGATCCGACCTCTGCTCAGGAAGGAATCTATGGCGCAGCGACCGAAGCTCGATCGTCGAACGTTCCTTCGAGGTGCAGGAGCGAGTGCGCTTCTGGGGGCTGCCGGCGTCAGACCGGTGGGAGGGTCGGTTCTTCCCGTGGTCGGATTCGACCCGGATCGGCAAGTCTTCGACTTCGACGAGCCCTTCGACCGTTTCGGCACCCACTGCACGAAGTGGGACGGCGCGGTGGCCGACACGGGCCACCCCATCGAGGTCGGTATGGGGATCGCCGACACCGACTTCAGGGCCGCCCCGTGCATCACACGGGCCTTGGCCGAGCGGTGCGCGCACGAGAACTGGGGATATTTGCGGCGGCCGGCGAAGTACGCGGAGGCCGTCGCCGACTGGAATTTCCGTCGCTACGGCGTGGAGATCGATCCGGGAGACCTGGTCTGGACGACGGGCGTGCACCCGGCCCTCATCGCTGCGCTGCAGACGTTCTCACCGCCGGGTTCACGGGTCCTCATGACGACGCCGGTCTACAACGGCTTCTACACCGACCTTCGCTTCACGCGTACCATCGCCGAAGACAGCCCGATGGTGAGGGTGGACGGCGGACGTTACGAGATCGATTGGGACGATTTCGAGCGAAGGGCCGCGCGCTCCAACGTCTTCATCCTCTGCAATCCGCAGAACCCCACGGGCAACTGCTGGACGGAAGATGAACTGCTCCGCATGGGCGAGATCTGCCTCCGCCACAGGACGGTGGTCCTGGCCGACGAGATCCATTGCGACTTCGTGAACGCGGGCCAGAAGTACACGCCCTTCGCGGCGCTCCCCGACAAGGAGATCGTCGACAACAGCCTCACCTTCAAGGCCCAGAGCAAGACATTCAACCTGGCCGCCATGAAGGTCTCGTGGTGGTACTCCACGAACTCCGACTACCAGGAACGGGTCAAGGCGAACAGCCGCGCGGACCTGCCTACCCTCGGGCTCGTGGCGAACCATGCGGCCCTCACCGAGGGCGAGCCGTGGCTGGAGCAGTTGCTGCCGTACATCGACGCGAACCAGGCCTTCGCCGACTCCTACATCCGGGACCACGTTCCGCACCTCCGCTACACGAAAGCAGAAGGGACGTATCTGGCCTGGGTAGACGTTCGGGAGCTCATGGATGCCCTCGATGCGCGGCGTCTAGCCGCCGAGGAGAGTGAGACCTCGGTGAACACGGTCTCGCCCGGCGACGTGGTCCAGCGTTGGCTCGCCGAGTACGCTGGGGTCTTCCTGAGCCCCGGCGACGGCTTCGGCACGGGCGGCGTCGGCTACATGCGCATGAACCTGGGGACGCAGCGGGCGCGCATCCGTCAGGCCCTGGACAACATCGCGGACGCGGTGACCGACCTATGAGTTCCCGGCAGCCCACCGCAGGGACCCGACTCGAGATTTCTACACGGAGCGAACCCATGACCCGCTCACGCATCCTCCTTCCGGTCCTCCTGGCGCTTCTCACCGCAGCCCCGGCTGCCGCCCAGTTCGACGCCGTGGGATCCATCGACTTCCCCACGTCGGCCACGGGTGAGGCCCAGCAGCACTTCCTTCGCGGCGTCGCCATCCTCCACAGCTTCGGCTGGGAGCAGGCCATCGAGCAGTTCCAGGCGGCTCAGGCGGCGGACGCGGACTTCGCGCTGGCCTACTGGGGCGAATCGCTGGCGTACAATCACCCGCTGGTGTCGCAGATGGACGCCACCGAGCCCAGCCGCGTGCTGAAGAAGCTGGCGCCTACACGGTCCGAACGACTCGCAATGGCGCCCACCGACCGCGAGAGGGGACTGCTCGAGGCGGTGGAGATCCTGTGGGGCGATGGCGACCATATCGATCGGCGCGTGGGCTACATGGAGGCCATGGGACGCCTTCACCAGCGGTATCCCGAGGACTCGGAGATCGCCGCCTTCTACGCCCTCTCCATGTTGAGCGCCGTCGCCGCGACAGGCGACTTGAGCGGGCGGCTGAACATCCGCGCCGGGACCATCGCGCTCGAGCTGAGCAGAGACAACCCGGACCACCCCGGGGCCGTCCATTACACGATTCACTCGTTCGACGACCCGTTGCACGCTCCCCTCGCCCTCGAAGCTGCGCACCGGTTCGCGGACATCGCGCCGGCGGTCTCCCACGCGCGGCATATGCCGACG
This sequence comes from Longimicrobiales bacterium, assembly GCA_965229435.1. GTDB lineage: Bacteria > Gemmatimonadota > Gemmatimonadetes > Longimicrobiales > Gaopeijiaceae > UBA2589. The sequence continues at coordinate 27,549 of CBDDJE010000001.1, read as the reverse complement.
CACATCTTCATCCAGCATGGGATGTGGGACTACGTCTCGAACCACAACCAGTCCGCCTATGATGCCGCGCGGGCTCTGTGGAAGCCCGGCCAGAGCATGGGGGACGCCATCCACGCCCTGGATTGGGGGCAGTACGGTGACCTGCAGCGGGGTGATTACGAGAAGGCGAGGGTCTGGATCGAACGCATCGAGGAGATGGCCGAGCGGGGCGGATTCATGGAGGGAGGCGCCCGCGGTGAGGCGGGGGTCGCCCGCGCCGTGCGTACCAACTCGTTGCTCCGCGCCCGATATATCGTCGACACCGAGGAGTGGACGGTCGGCCCAGTCACGGACGAGTCCACTCCGACCGAGCTTCTGGCGACGGGCTTGAGTGCGGCCCGGATGGGCGACCAGGCCACCTTGCGCCAGGCCGAGACCGCCCTCGGGGCACGAGTCGACGAAGGGCAGGGGGGCTACACGGCGGTCATGCACAAGCAGCTGGGCGCCTTGCTCCACGCCGGCATGGGCCACGCCGACGTGGCCACGGGACTCATGGACGAGGCCGTGGAGATGGTCGAGGCCATGGCGCCGCCCCGTGGGTCGGCCAACCCCATCAAGCCCGTCCACGAGCTGTATGGCGAGCTTCTCCTGGAGGTGGACCGCCCGGCGGCGGCCATCGAGATGTTCGAGACTTCCCTCGTTCGCATGCCGCGGCGTCCGCGCTCCGTGCTGGGACTCGCCCGTGCGCGTGCCATCACCGGAGACGAGGAGGGTGCGGTGGAGGCCTACCGCGAGCTCATCGAGATCCGTGAAGGCCGCGACCACCTGAACGACGTGAAGGAAGCCCGCCAGTTCCTGGCCGAGACCATGTAGACGGTGAAGTTCCAGACAATGGCATTCTCTCCCGTGGGCCGCGGTCGACACAGTCTGATCCTGGTGATCCTCGCCGGGTGCGCGGAGCCGTGGCCGGAGGCACCGACGGTCGACGCCGGTGTGTTCGCAGAGGACCACGAAGAGTGGCGGAGCAGGCGGGAGGCTAGGGCCGTGGAGCCGCCTGGCGGAGCCGTACTCTGGATCGGATTGTGGGACCTTCGAGATGGTGCGACGACCTTCGGTGCCGACTCCGCTCTGCCCATCGTGCTCCCTGCCGAAGACTCCCCGCCGCTGGCGGGGTCGTTGATCCGGGATGGGGAGTCCGTGCGCCTCGAGCCGGCGCCCGGGGCGGGGATCCACGTTCATGAGGGAGGGCTGGTGGACGGCCCCATCGATCTGAGGCACGATCGGATGGAGAATCCCACTCGTCTCCAACTCGGCTCCCTCGGACTCCGCGTGCACTCTGAACCGGGAACGGATCGACTCTGGCTTCGGGCGTGGGATGAGGACATGCCCGAGCGCGAGACCTTCCGCCTTCCGGACTACTTCCCGGTGGACCCGGGCTGGCGTGTCCGGGCTCGCTTCGAGCCTTATGCCGAACCCGAGCCGCTGCGGGTTCCGGACGTGACCGGTGGGATGGTCGAGTTCACGGCGCGGGGCGAGTTGGTTTTCCGCCGGGGCCGGGACGAGCACAGACTCATCGCTACCGCCGGTGAGAACAGCTCCTCGTACTTCGTCATGATGTGGGACTCGACGGCGGTGAAGGAGACGTACCAGGGCGGGCGCTACCTGCGTGTCGACTTTCCCGATGAAAGTGGCTGGACGACCATCGACTTCAACCGGACGTACAACGCGCCCTGCGTGTTCACGGCGTACTCGGTGTGCGGTCTTCCCCCTCGTCGGAACTGGTTGCCTTTCCGCGTCGAGGCGGGAGAGAAGCGACCGAGCTGAGGGTAGGTTCTCCCGGCGTCAGCCGCCGTAGTGTGTCGCCTGGCTCGCCACGACGATCCACGTGACCAGGATGCCACTCAGGAAGGCGCCGACCCACACGCTCCCCGTCCAGCGCTGGTAAACCGCGGTCACAAGCCCGACGATGGTCATGATGGGTAGGAACTGGTACGCGATGATACTCCAGAGCGCCTCCGACGCGACGGCCAGCGTTCCGCCCATGAAGAGGGGTACGTACTGGAAGGTGACGAGGCCGGCGAAGCCGAGCACCGAGAGGCCGACCACGAGTACCGCCTCCCGGGCCGGCGGAAGATCCCGTCGAAGCTGACCGAAGAGGACGACGCCGTACACCAGGAAGAAGAGGGTGAAGGGGACGACGTATACGAGAGCTGCCCGTACGTGGTGTGGCGCCATGGGCTTGATGGCGAAGACCCAGAACCGGTAGTCGACGGTGAAGATGATTCCGGACGCCACCAGGGTCAGGTACGCCGCGGCGGCGACGAGGATGGCCAGGAGCCAGGCCTTGGCCACATGTGGCGCGGAGAAGCGTCCACTTGGAGTGAGGCCGTGGTCGTCGGGTCCGGCACCGCTCTTCCGGCCGGAAGTGAAGTGCCAGACGGCGAACAGCACGAGGCTGATGACTCCGACGAGGACCGCCCACGCGACGACCTGGTTGGTGATGGACTGCGGGAACAGCGGGCCCACGGGCAAGACGCCGCCGAAGTCCTTGAAGGGGAAGAGCGTCACGGCGGGAAGGACAGTGAACACGAAGGCCGCACCCCACCAGCCGAGACCGGTGGCGCCCTTCGCGGCCGGAGGCTCGCCGCGTAGCTCCGCGAAGAAGGGCGTGTCGAGGAGCAGGAGCCCCACTCCGAACAGCAGCACGACCATCCCGATGAGGGCGATGAGGTTGCCCACCTCCTTCCAGTACCAGACCTGGTCGTCCACGGGCCGGGGCTGCGGCACGTCCAGCGTCTGTTGGAACCAGTCGATGGCGTGGCCGATGGCTCGAGTTGAGAAGTGGTCGGCGGGGTGGGTCACAGGGGGCTGGTGGAAGACGCGCGCCGTACCGTCTTCGACGGAGCCGTAAACGCGTCCGACCTCTACCGCTTTCTCGGTGCCGAATGCGGCCCGGAGCTTCTCCCCGGACGGGACATCGGCGGCCACGGGGCTGCCCCACATCCCACCGGAGAATTCGTCGTACTTCGAGAAGACCACAGCGAGGTTGCGGGGCCAATCGGCGGTGGCGTCCGGTGCTCCGGACGAGCCCGTAGACGATCCTTCGATGACGATGGCGTCGTAGTCGTCGGGTGCGTCTGCCGCCGCGATGAGGACGGCCCATCCGCCCATGGAGTGGCCCTCGAGGCCGATGTTGGACGTGTCCACCATCTCCAGGGACCGGAGGTAGGCCAGGCCGGCGGGACCGCCGAAGCCGGCACGGAAGGCCGGAGGATCGGAGAAGCCGTGGCCCGTCTGGTCCAGAGCCAGCACGACGAGCCCGCGACGTGCGAACTCGATGGCGAAGCCGTCCTGGGTTTCCCGGGAGTTGATGTACCCGTGGACCGCGAGGACCCCGGGCGCCGGCGTCTCCTTCGTGGCGCTCGGTGGGACGTAGAGGAGAGCGCTCATGGTCATGCCGGCCTCGTCCTCCCATCGGACGTCGTGTAGATCGATGTCCCCCAGGTCGGTCTGGACCGACCACGCGAGGGCGTCACCGAGGACGATCAGGGCCAGGGCCGCAATGAGCGCTTTGTTCGTCATGGCGCGACAAGGTGAGGTGCGCGCATCCCCTCCGTCCAGCGGAGTGCTTGACAGCCATCCGCCGATCCGACCAAGTAAACAGATGTGTATTCGCCCCCGACACGGCTCTCGGGCCCTCTGGTTGCTGGCCGGCGTCGCCTTTACGGCCGTTTTCTCCGCGTGCGATGGTGCGGATATCGTCGACCCGGATCTCCGCGGTCGCATCGAACCCGTGGCGAAGCCGGCCGTCGTTCAGGGCGTCTACGTGAACGCCCAAGCCGCCGGGGATGCCGCTCGTGTGGCGGAGCTCGTGGCCCTCGCCGAGTCGTCCGGCCTGAACACCTTCGTCGTCGACGTGAAGGAGCGGGGAGAGGTCAGCTACGCGAGCAACGTGGCTCTGGTCGACGCCGTGGATGCCGGTCGCAGCTACATCGAAGACCTCCCGGGCCTCCTACGGACGCTGAAGGAAGCGGGGATCTATCCCATCGCGCGGATCGTCTGCTTCCGCGACGCCGTTCTGGCCGAGGCACGTCCGGACCTGGCCATCCGAACGGCGGACGGCGGTGTCTGGTTGGATCCGGAGAGCAACAAGCCCTGGGTCGACCCCTATAACACCGAGGTGCAGGCGTACAACATCGACCTCGCGCGTGAGGCCTTGGCGGCAGGATTCGCCGAGGTCCAGTGGGATTACGTGCGCTTCCCCGACGTCACGGAAGAGGTGAGGGCCGAGATGGTCTTCCCGGCCCAGAACGGCACCACGGCGCCCGACGCCATCCGCGATTTCATCACGCTCTCCCGCCAGGAACTCGCCGGCTTCGGAGCCCCTGTCACCGCCGACGTCTTCGGCCGGGTCATCACGACGTACGACGATTCGGGGATCGGGCAGGACTGGAACCAGCTCGTGCAGGTCACCGACGTCCTCCTCCCGATGGTCTATCCGTCTCTCTACTGGCCGGGAAGCCTGGGCGTCGACGACCCCGACGCGGAGCCGTACGCCATCGTCCGTGCCGCCATGGACACCGCCGTGGCGCGCATGGGGCGGACGTCCACCACGCGGGCCACACTCCGTCCGTGGCTCCAGGCCTTCACGCTCAACGGCATCACCTATGGAGCCGACGAGATGCAGGCCCAGATGCAGGCCGTGGAAGACGCTGGCCTCCAGGAGTGGCTCTTCTGGAATCCCGACAGCGAGTATCCGGTGGAGGCGTTCCGGTAAGGCGACTCCATTGCCGCGGGGTCTTCAGCCCGGTAGGGACAGGCTGATGGGGGTCCGCCGGATGACGTCCTCGAGTGTGACCGCATCGAGTTCGGCCTGGAATGCGGTCCTCGCCCGATGCAGGACACCGGCAAGGGCGCAGGCTCCCTCGAAGGCGCACCCACTGTCCCCTGGTGCGAAGCATCGGACGAGATGCATGTGCGTCTCGAGGCGGGATACGGCGTCGCCGATGGTGATCTCCGCCGGAGGCCGTGCGAGGGAAACACCGCCGCCACGACCCCGGAAGGTGTTCACCAGATCCGCTCCTTCCAGACTCTGCACGACCTTCTGCACGTGGGTGAAGGAAAGACCGTGTAGATCGGCCAGCTCCCTGGCGGACCATCGGCGGGTCGTCGACGCCCCCAACGTCATGAGGATCCGAAGACCGTAGTCGGTGTGGTCGTTCAGTTGCATGCGGCGGACCTCACGGGGCTGTCGGGTTCCCGAGGACGAAGGCCGCGAAGTCCGGCTTCGTGGCCTCGAGGATCTCGAGGATGTCACTCCGTGCCTGACGGTCCAGGAGGGGGAAGTCCGGATCATCCTCGCCGCGCAGAACCGCCAGCATCTGACCGTAGGCGGCCTCTTTGACGATGGTGGGCAGGGCGTCCCATGCATCGGAGTAGACGAGGAAGCTGAGGGGGTATTCGAAGAGTTGCCCATCGAGGGAGAACGCCCGGAGTGACCGTCCTGACGCGTCGAAGGGGCCTCTCGAGGCGAAGTCGGAGGCGAAGGTACTCGTGCCCTCGACCTGCCCGATGGGGGCCGCGCGGTAGAAGAGCATGCCCCGAACGAGGGATTGGGCCGCGTAGTCGATCCTCGCTCGAGTCGACTCGGGAAGCTCGTCCGCGTCGGCCTCCGCCCCTCGGGTGAGTCGGAGCAACTCCTGATCGCGCATCGCCTCCGCCGCCGCCTCGGCGGCGAGGGTGATGAGATTGTGCACGCGGGTCTGATGGGCGAGGACCATCTGGGCGACGATGTCGCTGCCCGGGGTGAGGTAGAAGGAGTCGTCGAAGCTTCCTTCGAGGGTGAGCTGATTGCCACCGGCCGAGACATCGAAGCGTTCCAGGAAATCGAAGGGCTGATCGATCTCGTGGGTGAGCTCCTCTGCCCGGACGTTGCCGGCGTGCGGGAGACTGTGGGATCCCGTGACGTACCAGCCGCCGAACCGTCGTTCCATAGGGGTGCGATCGTCCACGGGGCGCTCTTCGATGGGAGCCACCGTGTTGCCCATGCGGTCGGTGAGGAAGGAGCGGACCATGACGCCGGAGACTCCGCCTGTGATGCCTGTCGAGTGGCAGCCCTTGCAGGTGAGATCGTCACGACGGAGGGCGATCTCCTCGTCCTCGAACTGGTCCAGCGTGTAGAAGACCGATCCGCCGTCGGGATCCACTGCCGCGATCTCCAGCACCAGGCCGTCGACGGTGTATCCGACGTAGACATCGTCGTTGAAGTAGATGGCCCGGGGTGCCCACGGTGCGATCATGTCTACCTGGAGACTCGTCCGGGAGAAGACGAGTGTCTGGGACGATACGGGGATGTCCAACACTTCCAGGACGGCGGGGAGATAGCCGAACATCTCGTCCCGCTCGAGCACCACGTCACCGGACTCGATGGCCGGGCGTAGCTCGGCCACGGGGTCGAGGGCATCCGCGGCTTCGTGCCGCGCCTCCAAGAGCTGCGCCAACCTCTCCTGACTCTCGGTCATGGAGTTCCCGCGGTCATCGGGTGGAGGTGGCTCCTGAGCCGAGGCCGCCAGGGGAGCCGCCCATACCAACAGGACGGCGAGCACCTTCGCTCGCATCATGCTTCGATCCGCTCCTGGGCAGGGAAGGATGAAAGTGGAGTGTGGTTGTCCAATTAAGATCACCCGACTCGGGTGATCTGCGCAACCGCCCCTTTCGGCTTCGCCTACTGGGCGTGGATGCCCGCCTGTCTCCCTCGGAGCACGTACTTCTGGATCTTGCCGGTGGCGGTCTTTGGAAGCTCGTCGACGACGGTGACGCCCTTGGGGACCTTGAAGCCGGCGAGTCGCTCGCGGGCGAAGGAGACGAACTCGGCCTGGTCGAGTTCCGCGTCGTCCTGGGTCACCACGAAAGCGTGGGGCGCCTCGCCCCACTTCTCGTGGGGTAGGCCCACCACGGCCACCTCGTGGATAGCGGGGTGGGTGAGGAGGACGCCCTCCACTTCCACCGACGAGATGTTCTCTCCACCGCTGATGATGACGTCCTTGATGCGATCGCGGATGAGCATGTAGCCGTCGGGGTCGACGACGGCGGCGTCGCCGGAGTGGAACCAGCCACCCTCGAAGGCCTTGGCCGTAGCCTCGGGGTCGTTGTAGTAGCCTTTCATGACCACGTTGCCGCGGACGACGATCTCACCCACGGTCTCGCCGTCCCGAGGCACGTCGACACCGTGCTCGTCGATGACCCGGAGCTCGCCGGAGGTGATGAGCTCGACGCCTTGGCGCGCTTTGTGTTTCGCTCGCTCCTCGACGGTCATGCCGTCGTGTTCGGGTCGCCCTTCACACACGCTGATGAGCGGAGCGGTCTCCGTGAGCCCATAGACGTGGGTCACCGTCCACCCGAGATCCCCCTCGACGCGCTGGATGGTATGCGCGGCAGGTGGGGCGCCGGCCGTCAGGACGCGCACGCCAGTCGGCGCTGTGCTGCGGAGCTCTTCCGGGGCGCTGGCGATCATGATGAGCACCGTCGGCGCCGCGCACAGGGACGTAATGCCCTCCCGAGCGGCGAGGTCGAAGACCGTGGGAGCGTCCACCTTCCGCGCGCAGACGTGGACACCACCGACAGCCGTCACGATCCAGACGAAGGTCCATCCGTTGGCGTGGAACATGGGGAGCGTCCAGAGATAGCGGTCGGCGCTGGTCATCGGGTGATGTACCAGCGTGCCGACGGCGTTCACCCAGGCATTGCGGTGGGTGATCATCACGCCTTTGGGATTCGACGTGGTCCCGCTCGTGTAGTTGATGGCGAGGAGGTCGCCCTCGTCGAGGGAGGGCTCCTCGAAGTCCGGATCGGCGGCAGCGAGGAGTGCCTCGAAGTCGAGCCACCCTTCCCGTGACCCCTCCAGAGCCACGAAGTGCTCGACCGTCGTCAGCTCGTCGCGGACGGAGTCGACGAGCTCGAGGAAATCTTCGTGTACGCAAAGCACACGACTTCCCGAGTGGTCGAGCATGTATGCCCAGTCGGATGGGAGCAGCCGGTAGTTCAGGGGAACGATGACCGCGCCGATCTGCGGCACCGCGTAGTAGCCCACGAGATGCCCGTGGGTGTTGGGGGCGATGTACGCCACGCGGTCCCCTGGGCCGACGCCGAGAGACTGGAGCACCGTCGACCAGCGGTCGCAGCGGTGGAGGAAGTCCTCGTAGGTCAGCCGGACGTCGCCATCGACCACGGCCTCCCGGTCGCCGTAGAGGCTCCGGGCGCGGCGCGCGAATTCAATGGGGGTTAGCGGCGTCTCCACAGCGGCTAGGGCGAGCCGTCCAGTCCTAGCCGGGCGAGGCCCCCTGCCGCCTTCCAGGCGTCGTATCGCATTCGGAGCGTCGCCACCGGGCTCGCGTCCTCGTGGGCCTCGGTGGTCTCGTTCTCGACATCGATGAAGAGCGAGTATTCTCCGTCGCTATGGCCCTCACCCAGCGGGTCCTCAGGCAGAGCTGCAGCGATGTACGCCACGTGGGCGGTTCGCTGGGTGCACCGGCGCTCCGTCTCGGGAACGGCGTCGCCGCGACAGTTGCAGCGAGCATCCCCGCCAGCGCGCCGAGCCGCCTCCATGCCCGCCATCACCCGGTCCGTCACCGTTCCTTCGGTCTCCATGATGGCGGTCACCGCATCCAGCACGACGTCGTTGTTCTCGAGGATGTTGCCCTGGACGGCGAAGTAGATACCCTCGCCGCGGATCTCGCTCTGCACCGCGAGGGCCGCGTGGCCGTTGCCGCTTCCCGAAAAGCCGGCCATCCGACCCTGGAGGTCGACGATCCCGAACTGGCGGCGCTGGAAGTCCGGATCCGTGGAGAGCATGTCGAGGATCACGTCGGGGTCCGTTCCTGCCCGCATCTGCTCGTAGATGAGGGTCTGGTTGGCACGGGTTCCGTCCACCCCCGCCTGCGCCGCGGCGACCCCCACGCCGGGGACGATGACGGCCTGGATGCTCATCAAGCCGCCCCTCGAGCGCAGCCCCTCGCCGGTGACGCACGTGGCCGAGGCGATGACGACGAGGCCGGTGTTCGTGTCGACGGCGATGATCGACCAGGTCGCGGCGGCGGGAGCGGGAGCCGCGACCATGAGTACGAGGGCGGCGGCGAGGGTGGAGAGGTAGGCTGCAGGGCGGCGCATCGGGTGGCTCCGGGTGGAGGGTGCTCGGGGCGGCTGTACCGAGGAGGGCGGCCAATATGCGTCCGTCACTCCACCTCTGGAAACACCGGGGCCAACAGGCCGTCCTTCGAGCGACCGTGGGGGTCCTGTCGCTCACGGACCCGGTTGACCATCTCCAACGCGGACTCGGTCACCGGGGGTAGCTCCGCGTCGGACACATCTAGAGGCATGACCCGGTCACCCCATTTCACGAGGATCGAGCAGTAGGTGAGGCCTCCGCCGAAGGCGGGCATGAGCAGGTAGCTGTTCGGCTCGACGCGTCCTTCCTCCAGGGCCTCGACCAGGGCCACGGGTACGGTGGCCGCGCTCATGTTGCCGTACTTCTCGACGGTGAGCATGACCCGCTCCATGGGAATCCCGGCGTACTTCGCCACGGACTCGATGATGCGGAGGTTGGCCTGGTGGGGCACCACGAGGGCGATGTCGTCGGGCTCCAGGCCGGAGCGGGCCATTACCTCGGCGGATGCGGCGGCCATCGCCTTCACCGCTCGCTTGAAGATCTGCTGGCCGTCGAAGTCCCAGAAGGTGTCGCCCAGCGTGATGCCGAGGCCGGCATAGCCGCATCCGAAGCCGCGAACGCGCAGGGTTCCGCGAGCCTCGGCGTCACAGCCCAGGACGCTGTCGAGGACGCCCTCTGCCTCGTCGGTGGCCTGGAGCACCACCGCCGCTGCGCCATCCCCGAACAGGACAGCGACGCTTCGGTTGTTCCAGTCCATGTAGCGACTGATGAGCTCGACGCCGATGACCACGGCGTTGCGCACGGCGCCGGTCCGGATCATCCCGCCGCCGGCGACCAGCCCGTAGCAGAAGCTGGTGCACGCCGTGTTCAGGTCCATGGACGCCGCGTTGGTCGCCCCGAGGGAGACCTGGACACCCGACGCGCTGTTCGGGCACAGCTCGTCGTTGCTCACGCCTCCGTAGATGATGAGGTCGACGTCGGCCGGGTCCAGGCCCGCGCAGGCGAGGGCACGGCGCGCGGCCAGGGTCGCCATCTCGGTGGCCGACACGTGGGAGATGCGGCGTTCCTTCATCCCGGTCCGCGTCGTGATCCACTCGTCCGACGTGTCGAGGAACGTCGACAGGTCGTCGTTGGTCAGCGTGGCCGGCGGCATGCACTTGCCCCAACCCGTGATGGTGGCGTAGGTCGAAGTCGTCATCGGTGGGATCGGATAGGGGGATCGAAGGATGGAAGAATATCGACACGGGGGGCGCGATGCCCGTCGCCTCGACGCACCGCGCGGCGCGGCTTGCGCCGCGCTCCTGTTGATGATTGCCGCGGCGTGTGCTTCGGACGGATCCGATTCGCCGTCCCACCCGACGATGCCGGAGGAGACTCCGGCGCTTCATCACACGGGGTTGAACTCGGTGGACGCTGGAGCGGCCGTGGAATGGTACCTGCGTCTCTGGCCTGCCGCCTCGCGAGGCACGTTCGCAGGGATGCCCGCGGTGGATGCGGAGATGGATCTTGTGATCGAGGAGGTGGACGAGGCCCCGGCCGGGGGCTGGGACCACCAGCTTCGCCGTCCGGCCGAGCAGAGCCCGTTCTGGCATATCGGCGCGTTCACCAATACGACGGATTGGGACAGCCAGCTCGCGGCCATCGGCATGACCCACCTCCCTCTATTCATCGGCCCTGACGATATCAGGGGCGTTTGGCGATCGGGCCTCTCTCCCTATCCCGGCGTAGCGACGGCGGAACAGATCGCTGTCCTGGAATCGGACGGTGAACCTCGTCCGGGTGGCTTCAGCTATGTGGCCGGACCCGACGGAGCCCTGTTCGAGCTCACGGGCGGTCCGCGAACCACGCCGGCGCTCGCTCATGTGCATTTCTTCCACGAGCAGCCGATGTGCGCGGCAAACTGGTACGTCGAGTTCCTGGGGATGTCCCTGCCGCCGGTACGTGCAGAGGACGGGACCGAGTCGGTCCGGCCGCCCCACGAGCCGTGTGAAGCCGAGCCGGGTGTGCCGGGATGGCCCTCGCTGGAGCCGATCGGCACCATCCGGCAGCCTCGGGCATCGGTGGTCCATGGCAACGGCTCGATGTCGTTCTATCCGCGGCAGTGTGTCGGGGAGCGGTGCGGAACGGCTCAGCCACTCGTACCGTCGCGGGGACAGGTCCTGGATCACGTGGGGTTCTCCGTGGGCGATCTCGACGCATGGGCCGAGTGGCTTCGGTTCCGGAACGTGCCGTTCCTCGAGGAGCCCCACGACATCCCCGAAGGCCGGGCGATGATGATCGAAGGGCCCGACGGGCTCAGCATCGAGCTGGTCGAGGTGTCTGGGTAGCGGACCTTCGTCCACGGGGTGGCCGGTCTGCACGATGGCCCCTACTCTCTGAGGCGAGCCTCGGGGGGGATCTGATTCCCGAGCGTGCCTTCGACCCGACGACGAGGACGAGAGGGGATGCAAGAGAAGCGAACGATGCGCGTCAGGCGTTCTGCGTGTCCGCTGGTGATGGTGACCGCGCTGACGGCCATGGGCCAAAGCGTGGCCGCTCAGACCCAGGGCTACCGTGATTTCGACGCCTTCCAGGGTGAACTCCGGTCCGTCGTGGACGGCTCGGACGCCGCTACGATGCGCGCCATCGGTACGTCCGCCCAGGGCCGGGACATCTGGATGGTCCAGATCGCCGGGAGTGACGGGCCGCCGGTGGATGAGCGCCCGGGTGTTCTGGTGGTGGGCACCCTTTCAGGCGACCACCTCCTCGGGAGCTATCTGGCGGTGGAGACCGTTCGTCACCTCGTCTCCGGCGCTTCGGAGGCCGACCTGACGAGGCACGTCTTCTACGTCGTCCCTCGTCTGAACCCTGATGGCGCAGAGGCCGCTTTCGGCTCCGTGAAAGGCGGGCGCCGGGGCAACGGTACTCCGTATGACGACGACAACGACGGTCGCGCGGACGAGGACGGCAGCGACGACCTGAACGGTGACGGAGCGCTCACCCTCCTCCGCGTCACCGACGTTCGTGGTGACTTCATGGTGGACCCCGACGAGCCGCGTCTCATGAAGCGGGCCGACCGCGCAGCCGGGGAGCGGGGGACGCATACGCTCTACCTGGAAGGCCGCGACGACGACGGGGACGGGTACCTCAATGAGGATCCGGACCAGGGCGTCGACCTGGACCGCAACTTCCAACACGCCTACCCGTACTGGGAGGCCGACGCCGGCGTGAACATGGTGAGCGAGCCCGAATCCCGGGCGCTCATGGACTTCGTCATCGGCCAACGCAACATCGCGGCCATCGTGACCTTCGGGCACTCCGACAACCTCGTGACGCCTCCGAACGGCCGCGGAGCTCTGGCCGACGAGGTGATGCCCGAGCTCGACGCCTTCGCCTACGAGTCCTTCGGCGGGATGTTCGACGAGGGCGTGTATCCCGTACCGTTCACCCCGGGCCTCAACCTCCGTGGCGCTCAGCCCGGGCAGGACAACGATCCGAACCAGGGCCGCCGTCCTGCCATGACGGTGAACAATGCCGACCGCGAGTACTTCGTCGCCGTCTCCGACGCGTACGAGGAGCTCACCGGGATCGAGGAGGTCGCCCTCAACCGCGAAGCCGAGGGTGCCTTCTTCCAGTACGGGTACTTCCAGTTCGGTGTGCCTTCCTTCAGCACCCCCGGATGGGGACTCCCGGACGCCGGCGACGACGCGGACGTACCGTCGTCGGGTGACGGTCGGTTGTTGGCGGCGTACGAGGGCGCGGGGATCGACGTCTTCTCCGACTGGACGACGGTGCAGCACGAGGACCTGGGAGCGGTGGAAGTCGGCGGGTTCCGACCCTACGCTTTGGTGCTTCCTCCCGCGGCCATGCTCGGCGACCTCGGCGCCTCCAACGCCGCGTTCGTCGCCCGACTCTCGACGATGCTGCCCGATGTCCGCATCTCCGACGCCATGGTGGAGAGCCATGGTGGCGACCTCTATACCGTGACGGTGGATGTCACCAACGAAGGATACTTCCCGTCGTCCACCCAGCACGGTGTCGTGTCCCGGAGCGTCGATCCGGTCACGGTTCAGATCCAGGTCGACCCCGACGCCATCGTGACGGGAGCGGCCAAGACCCACCGCATTCAGCGGTTGGAGGGCTCGGGTACCACCGAGCGCGTTTCGTGGGTGATCCGGGGCCAACCCGGGTCGTCGGTGGAGATTCGTGTCCGCGCCGAGAAGGGCGGTCGAGACAGTCGCATGGTGCAGTTGGGAGGTGACCGATGAAGACGATCGAGCAGGGACTCGTGCAGCTCATCACGCTTACCCTGATCGTCGGCGGACTCGGCGTGACCACCCCCCTCGAGGCCCAGCAGCGGGGCTCCGATCCGGAGCACACGCTGCCCCTGACCTGGGACCGCTGGCTCGATCACGATGAGATCGGCGAGCGCATGCAGATCATGGAGCGGACGTGGCCGGAGTTCCTGTCGCTCCAGTCGCTGGGCGAGAGCTACGGCGGCCGGGAGATGTGGCTCATGACCATCAACAACCCGGCCACCGGCGACGAACTGGACAAGGCGGGGATGTTCATCGAAGCCAACGTCCACGGCAACGAGATCCAGGGCGCCGAGGTCGCTCTGTACACTATCTGGTATCTCATGGAGAACTACGGCGAGATCGACGAGGTCACCCGTCTGGTCGATGAGCGGGTCTTCTACATCTTGCCCAGCGTGAACCCCGACGGTCGAGACTACTTCCTCGACGAGCACGGGTCGGGGGCCCGCACCGGGCACATCCCCGTGGACTCGGACGGCGACGGCCTTTTCGACGAGGATCCGCCGAACGACTTGAACGGCAACGGGGTCATCGAACAGATCCGTAAGTACGTCCCTGGACAGGGGACCCACCGAGTGAACGTCGACGATCCCCGGATCATGGAAGCGGTACCCCCGGGCGAGTTCGGAGACTGGGTGCTCCTCGGGAGTGAGGGCCTGGACGACGACGGCGACGGCCTGGTCAACGAGGATCCCATCGGCGGCTACGACCCGAACCGCAACTACGGCTCGGATTGGCAGCCGAACTACATCCAGGGTGGGAGCATGGACTACCCGTTCCAACTCCCCGAGACCCGGGCCATCAACGACTTCATGGTGACTCGGCCGAACATCGCTGGCTTCCAATCGTTCCATAACAGTGGGGGCATGATCCTGCGGCCCCCGGGAGCCGCGTGGTTCGGCGAGTATCCGGCGCCGGACGTACGGGTCTACGACGAGATCGGCGAGACCGGCGAGCGGATGCTGCCTTACTACAACTACTACGTGGTGTGGCAGGGGCTGTATGCCACGCACGGTGGGTCCATCGACTGGACCAACGACGGCCTCGGCATCATCTCGTACGCCAACGAGCTCTGGAACGGAGGCCAGTACTTCAACAGCCCTCTTCTCCAGAACCAGCAACAGGACCCCAACAGCCCCATCTCGGGACAGCGTTCGCGGTTCTTCTTCGACGACTTCCTGGAGTACGGGGACCAGTTCGTCGAATGGGCGCCCTTCGATCACCCTGAGTACGGTCAGGTGGAGATGGGTGGCTGGAAGAAGCTTTCGGGACGGGTGAACCCGCGCTTCCTCAGCATGGAGCTCTTCCACCGCAACATGGCGTTCACCCTCTATCACGCCGACATGATGCCCATGATGAGCATGGGTGAGACGAGCGTGGAGCGCCTCGGCGGCGACCTCTACCGGGTGCGCGTGGATATCAGGAACGAGCGGCTCATCCCGACGATTACGGTGAAGGCTCAACAGAACCGTGTGGTGCGCCCGGACATCATCACCGTCGGTGGAAACGTCGAGGTCGTCGCGGCTGGGTGGGTGCCGAACAAGCACCGGCCGGGCCCGACACAGATGATCGACCAGGCCGAACTCGACCGGATTCTGGTGAGGAGTGGGGCGCCGGGCAGGACGACCCGGACCCTGGAGTACCTGGTGCGTGGCTCGGGCACGATGATGGTCGAGTACTCGAGTGTGAAGGGCGGGACGGTGCAGACGAGCGTTGCGCTCCGGTAGGGTGACCCACGCCCCCCCGCCGGTGGTCCCGGCGGGGGGAAACTCCTACACGCTGAAGCCGGTTTTCCCGGATACCTCCGTGGGCCTGGGCTCGCGATCCTCGGGGATCGCAACATGAGGAGATGCCCACACCGGAGGGATCCATGCCCACCCGAGTTCGCCTCGCCGCGCCCGCCCCCGGGAGCGGACCGTCGCCACAGCTGACCTCCACCCCTGGGGCGGCGCCCACCAGCGGCGCGTCGGCTACCACGGCAGTGACGCGTGCTCTTGCAGTGACCCTTACCCTTGCAGCGACGCTGGCTATCGGGGCGACGCTGATCCTGGCCGTGGGGGCCAGCCCCGTGTCGGCCCAGGATGTCGCGTTGTCAGGGCAGGTACGTCCCCGGTACGAGTTCCGCGATCCCGTGGCGGGAGGCCTGGACGACTTCACGTCGATGCGGGTGCGTCTCGGCGTCGACGCCCTCATCGAACCTGGGCTCGCGGTGTTCGTGCAGGTGCAGGACGTGAGGATCTGGGGGGAGGAGTCACACCCGTTGTTCGACTTCTCCGCCGACGCCCTGGACCTGCACCAAGGGTATCTACGCTTTCGCGGCCAGGGGTGGGGGTGGCTGACCACGACGGTCGGAAGAATGGAATCGGTCCTTGGCGGACAGCGCCTCCTGGGCGCGGTCGATTGGACCCAGCAGGGTCAGAGCTTCGACGGATTGCGCTTCGATGTGGACGCCGGCCGATCGGACTGGGTGTTCCTGGCCTTCGCGGTGAGTGACGACTCGGCCCCGGGTGTCACCAACGAGGAGGAGCTCTACGGCGCGTACGGCACCGTCGACGGGATCGGGCCGGGAGCACTGGACCTCTACTGGCTGTACGACCGGATCTCGGGCACCGTCGAGTCCGATGAGCACTTCGTGGGTGCTCGGTACGTGTTTGGCGGCGACGTCGTGGGGAGGATGGAGGGCACCTATGCCCTGGGTACCCGTGATGGTGTGGATGTCCGCGCTTTCCTCGTCGGGGGCCGAGTGGGCTCGACCTTCGCCGGCGGGCGGCTGACGGCGACGCTCTGGTACGACTACCTGTCGGGTGACGATCCGGCGACCCCGGAGGTGGAGGTCTTCCGAACGCTCTATGCCACGAACCACAAGTTCTACGGCTTCGCCGACCTCTTCTTGAACATCCCTGCCCACACGGGAGGTGCGGGGCTGCAGGATCTGGCTCTAAAGCTGCTGTTTCGGCCCACCGACGTCCTGCAGCTCAACCTCGACCTCCACAGCTTCAGGGCCGCCGAAGGCGGGGGGCTGACCGATACTCGTTTCGGCGAGGAGATCGATCTGACGGTACGGCATCGGTACTCCAGCCATCTGAGCGCCACCTTCGGACTGAGCCACGTACTCCAGGGTCCAGGCCTCGCAGAAATCGGGCGCCTCGGTCAGGACATGACGTGGGTCTACGTCATGCTCGACGCGACGTTCTGACTGGATGTCGGCTCTCGGTTCTTCTCGAAATCCGACCGTCGACACCCGCGGGTCTCGGTGAGGGGGATCTGGCGAATCGCCGAGTCGGTTCGTTTCTTTGGGGCGCGAGTGATCTTCCTCCCACCCAGAATCCGAGGCCCGGCCCTTGTCACCGAGAGTCTTCCGCAACGCGGTCTTCGCCCTCGTCGTCGTCCTGGCGTCGTCGTCCTGCACACTCCGCTACGCCCAGAGCAGCTTCGCTGAGCCCCTCTTGGATGGAGCGAGGTCAGGAGTGGCCATCGAGGGAGGTGGCTACTTCTGGGAGGGACGCCTGGCGGGCCAGCGGGGCGACATCGGCATCATGGGGTCGTACCAGAAGTTCGATTTCTTCACCGACGCCGCAGCCACCCACCTGGAGGCCCGGGCGCGTTGGTTCGCGGTGCCGGATGGCCCGTTGCAGCCGTTCTTCGGTGGAGGCCTCGGCGTCTACCGGCTCAGCCGCACCGGGAGCGACGCCCGGTGCCGGGGGAGCAGCATCTGTCTCACGGCGTTCGACGATCAGCGCGGACAAGCCACCGGTCTGACCCCCCATCTCGCGGCCGGCGTGGAGCTTGTGCCCAGCGACTCCCCAGTGGCGGTGGTGGTGGGTGTGACCCGGGAGTTCGGAGTGTTCGACCCCGAGTGGGACCTGACCGCATGGAGGTTCGCCGCGGGGCTCACCGTGCGGCCGAGCCGCTAGGCTCATCTACGACCGGTGGTAGCCATGAAGCACCGCTTGGCCTTGATGGCGCTCCTGACCCTCGCCTCGTGCGTGTCGGGTACCGAGCCCCTGCTACGGAACCCGCTGCCAGCCGTCACCTCGGTAGAGCCCGCCTCGGTGGTGCCAGCGTCGGGCCCGGTCGTGCTCACCGTGCGCGGACGGGATTTCGTGCCCGGCGCCCGAGTGGAGATCGATGGCTCACTCCACGACGCCGACGTACAGTCGGAAACGCTACTCCAGACCACGCTCGGCACCGACGGCCTGTCGGTCGGGGTGACCCTCTCCGTGGTGGTGGTGAATCCGGAGCCGGGCGGCGGAGCCTCGGGCGCGACGACGGTCTACGCCGCCTACCCGCCGCCGGCGGTGGACAGCGTGCTTCCCGGGTCCGCGGTCGCCATCCAGGAGGTGGAGGTCGCCATCGACGTGTATGGGGAGGGCTTCTCATCGGAGGGTTCCGGCACGCTGGTCGTCCTCGACGGGGTGGCCCTTCCCACCCAGGTCGTATCCTCGGGACATTTGAGGGCCACGATGGGCGCTCCATTCCTCCGCACCGCGCGCACCTGGGGCATCGCTGCCCTGAACCCGGCCCCTGGCGGCGGCCGCTCGACCGCGGTGCCATTCTCGGTGACCCATCCGGTGCCGGTCATCGACTCCGTGCTACCGGACAGCGTGACCCGACGCACTGCGGCGGAGATCACCGTCCATGGATTCGGCTTCGCACCGGGCGCGACGGTGTGGATGGACACGGTGGAGTACACCCCGTCCGAGCTGACCGAGGGGCGGCTCACCTTCTCGTACCCGAACTCCGAGCCCGAGCGGGGTGGGGGACGTATCCAGGTGTCCGTCCCCTCACCCGGCGGTGGCCTCTCCAACGTGGACTCGGTGGGGGTACGGGAGAAGCGGCCGGTGATAAGGCAGACCGGGCCGGAGGGCCTGGAGATCGGCGTTGCGGGGGGAACTCTGGAGGTCATCGGCGACGACTTCGCCCCCGATGCCGTCGTTCGACTGGACGGCGCTGCTCGGCCGACCACATTCGTGGCCGACGGTAGGCTGGCCATCAATATCGGGTCGGCGGACGTCGACTCTCTGGGCACCCTCGAGATCGTGGTGGAGAACCCCCGCGGCGGCGGTCCGTCGGATCCCGTGGAGGTGGCCGTTCTGCCTGTCGGCCGCGTCGCCTACACGTGGTTCGGTGATCTCTTGAGCAGCCGCCTCAACGAGGAGGACGTGGCGGAGGTCGATGTGGAGCGGTCCCCCGATTGGATCGACACGACTCCCTCGGGCGATCAGATCATCTATACCATCGGATTCCGAGCGGGCCTGTACGCGGGGGTGCCCGGTGGTCCGGTGGACACGATTACAACCATGGCCACGAAGACGCCTCGCATGTCCGACGATGGCGTGTGGATCTACTTCGGGGACCCCGAGATCTGGCGCATCCACCCCGACGGTACGGGGCTCGAAGCCGTCCTCACAGGCCCACCTCCAGGCGTACTGAACCGATGGCCCGAGCCGTCACCCGACGGCACCGAGCTGTTGGTGGCCCGATACACCGACAACGCTCCCGGGGACCGTGATGACTTGCTCATCGTCGATCTGGCCACGGGGGCCGAGACCTCATTGGGGGTACCGGCCCAGGACTCGCGTTGGTCTCCCACCGGCGACTGGATCGCCTTCCGCGACCGTTTCTCCGTGCTATGGCTCATCAGGCCCGATGGGACGGACCAGCGCCAACTTCTCGGGGGTCGGGTGGTGAGCCCCGGGACGTTCGACTGGTCCCCCGACGGCCGCTATCTCTTCGTCGGTGGCCGCTACGGGCAGGTCATCGATGTCGTGACCGACGAAGTCGTCGACACGCCTATCGAATTCGTGGGGTACGTGTCCTGGTTCGCCGACCCCTCCTGACGGGGCTCACTCCAGCGGGTCCTCGACCGTGACGACCGCCTGAACCGACAAGGCCCCACTCTGTACCACCACGGTGTCGGCTCCGGCCGAGACTGCCGTGACGAGGCCTTGGTTGTCGACGGAGGCGGCTCCGGTGCGGGCGCTCCATTGAAGGGCCGCTCCCGGAAGGAGTGGGGCTCCGGTCACGTCCTCCCCGAACACCGCGAGTCGGACGGTGTCTCCGACCTGCAGGACGACGCTGGACGGGGACGCCTCCCAGAGGGCGGATGGCACCTGCTGGACGGAGATCGCGATGCGTCGCTCCAATTCCTGGAAGGAGGCGACCAGGATCGTGCGGCCGTTCGCATGGGGGCGGGCCTGGTTTCCCGCGTCGACGGAAACGATGTCCGGATTCTCCGAGAACCACGTCGCCTCGACTCCGTCCCATAGATCGCCGGAGGCGAAGTAGATCTCGCTCCACAGCTCGAGGGTCTGGCCCAGCCCGGTGAAGGGCTGGCCGGGCGGAGCCACGATCCGATCTGCCACACCCGTCAGGACCACCGACCCGGTCCAGGCGCCGCCGGGTGAGAGAAGGGTTTCCCCCCGGAAGAGGGCTTCGTCCACGCGGCGGAGTTCCGCCACGACCCGGACATCACCGTCGCCGGGAGGCGGCGCCATCCGAAGGCGGGCGCGGATGGCGGATCCGTCGAAGTAGATCGGTACCACGGTGTCGGTGGCGGTCTCACCACGCCGGAACTCCAGGAACACCCGGTCCGCCTGGCCCAGCACGGCATGGAGGGACTCGTCGGGAACCATCTGGAGTTGGATGTCGGCCCGATGGGTCTCCGGAGGCGCGAGAATCACATCGCAGCCAGTGGTCGAGACGAGGAGCCCGAGGAGCGCGATCCCCGCCCGGATCATCGGTGCCTCGACCCGATTCATCGCCGTCCCCACGTGATACCGAGCCCCACTTCCCATCCGACGATCCGGCGCGATCCCGACGGGACCCCCGCGTGGGAACCGTAGTGGCCGGTCACCCGGGGTGAGAGGGTCACCCCTCGGCCCCACGCGCCCCCCACGACGCGCACGTCTGACGCTACCCCGAGTGTCGCCAGCCACCCGTTCCCGATCCCGGAGGCGGTCGTGAGGCGCCGCAACCCCAACTCCGGGACGAACGACGCTCGGCCCCGATCGACGAGGAGGGTCATCTCCAGGGTGGTGAAGGAGCGACTGTCGGCCCCGGCGACTCCCGGGAGGAGGCGGCCTGCCTGAAACTCGGTGAGCGTCCGCACGACTCCTTCCTCCCGCGATGTCAGTGTCGCGTGCACGCGGACGCTCTCCCGGGCTCCCAGAGGGTGGGCGATGCCGGCGCCGAGCGCGACCCGGCGCCCCGACTGATAGAGGTTGACCCCACCATACTCGTCGGCCTGGGACTCGTGCAGCGCCGCCGACGCCGTGAGGACACCATCGCCGAACCGAGCCGCCATCGCAGCGGTGATCTGCAACTCCCGTCCGGGTCGGAACGTGATCGACTCACCCTCGAGAAACGAATGCTCGCCAGGCAGCAGGTATGCACCGCCGACCCTCACCTGGGTAGAGGCGCCCCGAACGTCGTACGTGAGGGCCGCCCCTTGGCCTCCACCCGACCCCCAGCGCGTGACGGGGAACGGGAGGAGATCGGAGTTCATGACCCCGAGAACAAGGATGTCTTCGATGGCGTGGGTGGCCTCACCGGTTGGGAGGATGGCGATCCCGGTGGCCGCGAGGTTGCCGAGCTGACCCGTGACACGAATCGTGGCGTCGGTCAGGCCCGAGATCTCCGAAAACCCCTCGCCGCCCAGCGTAGCGATGCCCCTGGCGAACGCACCCTGACCTACGAGGGACACCGGACCACGCGACCACCCCACTGAGAAGGTGCTGGTCGCCAGCTGTACCTGGTCGGCCTGCATCTCCCCGGCGGACCCGAAGGAGAAGGTCGAGAGCCTGGTCTCCGACCGGACCTCCTGAGCGGCCGCTCCGGACCACGCCGAGACGAGTCCGATGCACGCCAGGAGTGTCACGCGGGCACGCATCAGCCTCCCGAAGGTGGAAGTGTCAGGATGAAGTCGAAGAGCATGTCGACTCCGAGAAGATCCTGCCCGAGCAGCTCCGTGGTACCCGGTGAGCGCTCGTCTGTGGGTTCACCCGCGGTCGGACGGTCTCGCCCCGTCAGCGCCCGCACGGCGCGAATCCTCTCTCCCCGTCTCGCCGCGTCGACGAGGGATTCGGTCATGGGGGCGGTGAGTAGCTCGACCGAACGGTTCGTCTCATCGACGCCGAGGACCGCCAAGGCGAAGTCGGCGTCCGCTTCCACCGCGTCACGAAACGCCGCGTTCGCCTCCGCGAGCTGTCCCTCGTCCCACGCCAACAGTCCGCGACCGTATTCCTGTGTGGCTTCCAGGGGCGACGCAACGAGCTCCGCTACGGACTCCAGGTGCCTCGACTCGGGTCCGACGAGAATGCGGGTCAGCTCCATGGCCAGCCGTCGGTACACGGTCATGGGGTCGGACGCCGCTCCCCTGGCCGAGACCTCCGACAACACGGTCTCCCCGTTCTGGCGGGTGACGACGAGGGCGCTCAGCTCCACCTCATTACCCGGAAGGGTGTTCGCCGCCAGGTCGATCAATCGGTCTGCTCCGGCGAGGGACATGATTCGCAGAGCGGTGACGAGGTCGGTCTGGGCCGCGAAAGGGCGGCCCAAGGCCCGGATGAGCGCCCGCGCCTCGGCCGGATCGGCCGCGTCTACGCCGATAGAGGAAAGGGCATGTGCCAGCACCGCCGCCAGCGCTACGGACAGGGGCTCGGAGTCGGAGCCCCCGGCATCGGAAAAGGGGAGGACGACCGTTCCCGACTCCCCTCGCTCGATATCGGCTGCAGCCGACCCAGCGCCCGTCACCGCTGCTGCGGCCACCCTCGACTCCGCGTCGGCTCGAAGGAGCAACGGTCTCACGCCCGCTCTCAAGCCCCGCACGTAACTTTCGAGGGGCGTACCTCGTGCCGACTCCAGGGCGGCGGTCAGATGGAGGTCGGCTTCGTCGTATTGTCCAAGGCGGTGCTCGGTGAGTGCCAGTACCGTCGTGAGGGCGGCATCACCGGGAGCCCGGTCGTACGTTGCTTGCAAGAGCTGCTCCGCTCGGTCCACCTCGTCCGATTGGAGATGGTGTCCGGCGAGTGCGAGGGCCGCACGGGGGTCCGTGGGATCGGCTGTCCACTCGGCCTGCAGGCGGGGCTCGTCCTCGGGGCCGGGGAGCGTAAAAGGCTCCGTGCGCCATGAGCATCCACCTGTGCCCAGGCTCGCCAAGACCACCGCCGCTGCGAGGCGGCGCCGAATCGTCATCGCGTCTCGGCTCCCAGGATCACGACGACGGCCCCGTTCTCCTGCTGGGCCGGGAAGCCCAATCCCGGCGCGGCCTGGCCGGGTGGAACGACCACGAATCCCGCCACCTCGGAGGGGAATCGGTCGAGGGCGCCGGCGCCGGCAGCCCCCCCTTCGACCCGTAGCGTCGCACACTCGTCGGCGCCGTGCAGCCGTACGCAGGGCGCGCCGTCGGCACCGTCGGGTCGCTGGCGCACCAAGCCGGAGGAGGTGAGAAGATCCAGGGGGTGTCGGGCGCCAGCGAGGTAGGGCCAGAAGTCGGCTCGAACCCACAGGGTCACGCCGGGGGTTTGGGTCGCCTCCACGAACACACTGTGGTCGGGTCCTTCGGCGACCGCACCCTCCGCCGGCTCGACGCGTTGCAAGAACACTCGAAGCGGACCGACGTCAGCGGACCCCGGTCCGAGGGTGAGGTGGAAGGGATGGTAGAAGGGGTGCGTCACTTCGAGTTCCTCGGAAGCCGAGCCTCCCGTGTTCAGCACGAAGGTCCCGTCATCCGTGGACGACGCCGAAGAGCCACTCCGGGTGAGCCGAAGTCGGACGTCGGCGATGGGCTGGTTGGTGATCCTGTCGAGGACCACGCCCGACAGCTGCGCCTCGCATGGAACGACCACCACGAACGTTGCCAGGGCGATGAGGCGCACCACCCCAATGGGGTGGGGTGTAGCCCGGAGGAGGCGCGGAAGGATCGTGGGCATGGGGACTACGATACGAGGGGGCGGCCGTGTCGTCGAGAAGTCCGGCCCGGTCGTCGGATTCTCCATGAGCACCGCAGAATGGAATGCGGTCACATGAACCTCGTGACCGGCTTCGACGATCTGGCTATCCCGGTCGCGTTCCTGGTGCTCAGAAACCTCCGGGAGCCTTCGGATCCATGTGGCGCCCGACGGCGAGTCGGCGCTGGAGATCGTCCTGACCACGTCCGACGCTGATCAGTCCGTGGTCAGCCATCCTCGGATGCAGCCTCGGAGGCGGCGGGACAGACGCGATGGATCGGGCGGCCACCCCCAGAGTCGAAGGCCATGTTGTCTCGCGGCACGGGTGCGCCGCACTTGGCGCATATCTGACCATCCTCCACCGTGCGCCTCGATGGGTCATCGTCTCCCAGCCCGAACAGTCGTTGGAAGAAGCCCACGGTCCCCCCTCTCTCAAATGTGAACGCGAAGTGTAGGGGCCGTGTCGGTCATCTCCAAACGGGCACTTGACCTCCCGTCCCGCCGGGAGCACCGTCCGTGGCCGGCTCGAGCGAGCCTGCGGACTCGGAGAACTCGTGATGAGGGGATGCGGATGAGGCGGATGGTGATGCGGTCGGAGTGTGGGTCCTACGCTGCCGGTATCGCCTGTGTCGCAGCTGCGGGTGTCTTCGCCAGCGTTGCCCCAGCCCCGGCCGCCGCCCAACAGGATGCTGTGGCCCGGGCGACCTATGTGGCCGACCCGCCTGATATCGACGGCGTTCTCGACGAGGCTCTGTGGCAAGACATCCCGGTCATCTCTGACTTCGTGCAGCGCGAGCCTGTGGACGGAGGCGTGCCTTCGGAGCGAACCGAGGTCAGAATCGCCTTCGACGAAACGCATCTCTACTTCGGCTTCGTCTTTTCCGACTCGGAACCCGAGCTCATCCGGCGGAGCATCCTCCATCGGGAAGGCCGCATCGATCAGGACGATCACGTCTGGATCGGACTCGACACGTATGGCGACGACCGGAACGCGTATCTCTTCGAGTTGAATCCCTTCGGCACGCAGGGTGATGCGCTGTTCAACGACGAGTCCATGACCCTCGACGATTGGAACTGGGAGGGAGTCTACTCCAGCGAGGCGAGGATAACCGACGATGGTTGGACCCTGGAGGTGGCCATCCCCTTTACCACGATCCGCTTCAGTGACGCCGTGGCACCCGCAATGGGAATCGCGTTCCGGCGGGCGATCCGGCGGAAGAACGAAGAGGTGTTCTGGCCCCACATCCCCCAGCAGTTCAGGGGCGGGATGACCAACGTCTCACAGTACGCGACGCTCACCGGCCTGAGGGAGCTGCGGAAAGGCCGCTACATGGAGCTGAAGCCGTTCGCCATCGCGGGCCGCTCGAAGATCGCCGGGCAGGAAACCAACGATCTCGAGGATGTCGGCCTCGACTTCAAGTACGCGGTGACGTCGAACCTCGCCGTCGATCTCACATACAACACCGACTTCGCACAGGTCGAGGCTGACAACGTCCAGATCAACCTCACTCGTTTCAACCTCTTCTTTCCGGAGAAGCGCGAGTTCTTCCTCGAGCGGGCCGGGCTCTTCTCGTTCGGGAAGTCTCGTGACACCGAGGTCTTCTTCAGCCGGCGCATCGGGTTGGACAACGACATCATCGGTGGAGGTCGTCTCACGGGACAGGCGGGTCCGTTCTCCATCGGGGCCCTCAGCCTTCACACCGACGACCGCGAAACCACTTCGGGTGTCGTGCCCGGCGCGAACAATTCCGTCGTCCGTTTGCGTGCCGATGTCTTTCCGCGGATGACGTGGGGCGGGATCGCGACGAACCGACAGAATGCCGATGGGCACAACCGGACACTGGGTACCGACGCCCAGGTGCGTTTCTGGAACAGCAGCAGCGTGGACGTGTGGTTCGCCAGCGTCTGGGATTCCGATCTGGAACGGTCCTCGGCGGGCGCGGTGGAGGTCCAGCTTCAGCCCGAGCGGTGGTATTCGGTCACCGGCAACTACCAGACGGTGGACGAGGACTTCGACCCCGTCCTCGGCTTCGTCCGGCGCCGGGACATGGTCAAGTACGGTGGAACCGTCGCCTGGACGCCGCGATTCGAATCGAGCCCCTGGGCACGGTCACTCGTGATGGCCTTCGTCGCCGATCGCATCGACGGCCAGGAGGGAGATCAGCAGTCGTCGAGTCAGCTATCGCACAACATGCTGTCGTTCCAGACCGGCGACTGGGTGAGTCTCAATGTGCGGCGTCGCTTTGAGCGACTCGAAGATCCCAGCCCTATCCAGGGCAGGCTCCTCCCTGCCGGCGACTACGACTTCCTCGCCGTGGACGGCAGCTTCCGCACTAACCAGAGCCGCACGATCTCAGGCGCCGCGAACCTCTCCGTCGGCGAGTTCTGGAGTGGTGACCGCACCGGGTACGGGGGCTCCTTGATGTGGAAGACCGGGCCTTTCCTCACCCTCAACGGATCGGTGAGCCGAAACGAGATCGACCTCCCGGTCCCCGACGGGGAGTTCTCGACCACGATCCTGAGTCTCGACGTCCTCGGCGCCGTGTCCCGGAGCCTCTTCGCCAATGCTCTCGTCCAGTGGGATGATGTCTCGAAGGTCCTCCAGGCCAACATCCGGATCGACTGGATCCACACCCCCGGAAGCGACCTCTTCGTGGTGTTCGATACCGGCTACCTCACCGGGGACCTACTCGACCCCAGGGATCCGCGTTGGCTGCGGCGGACGGGGGTGGTGAAGCTGACGTACTTGAAGGCTTTCTGAGTCGCCGGTCGGGCCCTCGCGCATCCCGACCGAGGCGGTTGGCGCCGAGGGTCCACCTGGGTGGCTGCACCGCGGTCGAAACGTCGGAGCCGGCGTTTCGCCCTGGCTGCGGAGCGGGCTGGCCACGCGCTCGCGGGCGCGGCAGAGGCGGTTGGTGGTGGTGGCGGAGGCGGTTGGTGGTGGTGGCGGACGGCCGGTCCCGGCGCGACCTCGTCGGGTCTTGTCCTTCGCAGACCTCGGTGGCGGGTCGCCGTTGGGGAAGGCCGTTTCCGGCATGTGGGTGTCGCGTTTCAGCCTTGACAGGATTCTGGGCTCGGAGGTGGGGTGGGTGGGGGTGTGAGGCGCGGCCGGGTCTGTCGAGCCGGTGACAGACGTGTCGCGAGCGCGGTTCAGTGGAGGTGCGTGTGAAGGCCTCGGAGGGCGGGTTTTCAGCTCCTGTGGCCATCTCAGGGACCGGTTCGGCGGCGCGTATATTGGAGGGTGCGGAGCGCCGGAGCGTGGAGCCGAAGCCCGCCCGAGACTTGGAAGGGGAGGAGGGGATGATGAGGAGTGCAGAGGATCGAGGGACGCGGGAGGCGGAGGCGCGTGCGGAGCGGGTCGATCGGGTGGCGGTGCTGTACGCGCAGATCACGGCGGCGACGCGGGAGTTCCTGCGAGCCGTGGCGGAGTGTGATCGCCACGGAGACTGGGCAGCCGAAGGCTTCGGCTCCTGCGCGGAGTGGCTGGCGTGGCGTGTGGGTCTTCAGCCGAACGCGGCGCGTGAGCGGGTGCGCGTTGCCCGTGCGCTGGCGGGTCTCCCGCAGACGTCGGAGGCGATGGCCCGGGGCGAGGTGTCGTTCAGCAAGGTGCGCGCGCTGACGCGAGTGGCGACGGCCGAGAGCGAGGGCGAGCTGCTGGATCTGGCCCGAACCGGATCGGCGGCGCATCTGGAGCGAGTGGTACGGGCGTGGAAGAGGCTGTCGCGTGCGGACGAGGCGAAGCGCGGGGAGGTTCTGCATCAGACGCGCCGGTTCAGCGTGGTGCCCGACGGGGAGGGGATGTACGTCGTACGTGGCCGTCTGACAGCGGAAGTGGCGGCGGTACTGCTTCGTGCGGTGGAAGCGGCGAGTGATGCGCTGTTCGAGGCGGCGAGCGAAGAGGAGCGCTCGGAGATCGATCCCGCTCAACGTCGAGCCGACGCAGTGGGGCTGATCTCGGAGCGAGCGCTTGCAGCGGGGATGGGCATAGCCGACGCGCCGGTGAGCGGCTCACGGGCCGATCGCTATCAGGTGCTACTGCACGTGGAGGCCGAGACGCTGACCGAGGACGCCGAGCCGGGGATGTCGGAACTGGAAGACGGGACGCGCGTTTCCGCGGAAACGTCTCGACGACTGGCGTGTGATGCATCGGTGGTGACGGTGA